>NZ_WIXJ01000009.1 GCF_009617575.1 Rhodocyclus gracilis | reverse complement strand
GGTCGCCGAGAGCTTCTTCCAGCTACTGAAGCGGGAGCGAATCCGCCGCAAAACCTATCTCGACCGCGACGAAGCCCTCCGCGACGTCTTCCACGACATCGAGACTGAAGCCGGGGCGATTCACATCAGACAAAAATCCACTGGCTGCAGCGGTGGCGGCAGGTCGGCTTCGCCGAGCGCGTCGCGCAGGTCGATCTCGATGCGGCGACAGATGGCGTCGAGCGGCAGGCTGTTGGGCAGGAGCGCGAAAGGGTTTTCGATTTCGTCGGCAATCGTATCCAGCCCGAAGAAGGTGTACGACACCAGCCCGACCACCAGCGGCGTGGCGAAGCCGATGGTATCGACCAGCCCGAAGGGCAGCAGCAGGCAGTACAGGTGCGCCGTGCGGTGCAGCAGCAGCGTGTAGGAGAAGGGTAGCGGCGTGCCGTGCAGGCGCTCGCAGCCGGCCTGCACCGTGGCGAGTGCCGTCAGGCTGTCTTCGATGCGGGCGGCAATGATCGGCTCGACGTGGCCGTGCGCCGAGGCGCTGGCGAGATCCTGGCTGATCAGATGCAGGATGCGGTCGGCCGGGTTGGCGGCGCTGGCGACGCGCTCGGCTTCGCTGGCGGAGAGAAAGCGCGCGCTGTCGGTGTTGCGGCTGCCGCGCAGGGCATGGCGCAGGGCGTGGGCGAAGGCGATCAGCCGGTAGAGCTGCGTCTGTGCTGCCTCGGCGCCGCCCGGGCGGACGTGTTGCACCCACATGCGCGCCAGCGAGCGGGCGTGGATAAGCAGGTCGCCCCAGAGGCGGCGGCCTTCCCACCAGCGGTCGTAGGTGGTGCTGTTGCGAAAGCCGAGAAAGATCGCCAGCGCCAGCCCGATCAGCGAAAACGGGATCGGCGTCAGCGTTACCTTGGTCGAAAAAACGCGGCCATGCGCCAGCGTGACGATGACGGCGATGCTGAAGGTCGTCACCAACTCCCACTTGATGCGGTGCAGGATCGAGCCGCGCAGGGCAAAAAACAGGCGCCAGGCGGCGGGGCGCTCACGAATGATCATCAGCGTTTCCTCAGGCGTTGGCAGGTGCCACAGGTGCTACCGGAGCTTCGCGGATCGGCAGGTTGACGAGGGCGGCTGCAGCGGCCAGCGCCATGTCGGCGTACCACATCCAGTGGTAGTCGCCGAACTGGCTGATCGCCAGTCCGCCCAGCCAGGCGCCAAAAAAGCCGCCGGTCTGGTGCGACAGCAGGGTGAGGCCAAACAGCGTCGCCAGATAGCGAACGCCGAACAGCTTGCCGACGATGGCGGCGGTCGGTGGCACGGTCGCCAGCCAGGTGAAGCCGAGCCCGGCGGCGAAGAGATAGAACGTCAGCTCGGTGTGTGGCGCCACCAGATAGGCGGCGATCAGCACGGTGCGCGAGGCGTACATCCACGCCAGCACATACTTGCTGCGATAACGGGCGACGCACGAGCCGGCGTAGAGGCTGCCGAAGATGTTGGCCAGTCCGATGATCGCCAGCGACCAACTGGCCACCGACGGCGGCAGTCCGCAGAGATTCACTTCGCCCGGCAGGTGCGTCACCAGAAAGGCGACGTGAAAGCCGCAGGTGAAAAAGCCCGCGTGCAAAAGCAGGTAGCTGCGATCGCTGAGTGCGACGCGTATGGCGTGCATGACGCCACGGTCTTCCTCGCCATGCGCGTGGGGCGCCGCCGTGCCTTGCGTCAGCTTGCCGACCAGCGGCAGCGCCGCCAGCGTCATCAGCGCCATCGCCCACAAGGCGCCCATCCAGCCGATGCCCTGGATCAGCCGCTGCATGATCGGCGCGAAGACAAACTGGCCGAGCGAGCCGCCGGCGTTGATGACCCCGGAGGCCGAACCCCGCGCAGCCAAAGGCAGGCGCTGCGCGGCGGCGCCGATCAAGACCGAGAAGCTGCCGGCGCCCGAGCCCATGGCGGCCAGCAGGCCGAGCGATACGGTCAGGCCGAGACCCGAATGCATGAAGGGCGTCGCCGCCGTGCCGAAAGCGAGCAGCACGATGCCGCCAATGAGCACGGCGCGTGGCCCGTAACGGTCGGCGCAGGCGCCGGCTACTGGCTGGATGGCGCCCCAGGCAAATTGCCCGATGGCCAGCGCGAAGCTGATCGTCGCAATGCCAAGCCCGGTGCTGGCGTCGAGGGGGGCGATGAACAGACCGAAGGACTGCCGCGTTCCCATGGTCACCATGAGAATGCCGGCAGCGGCGAGGGTGGTCAGCAGGATGTCGGGGCGGCGCAGCGAAGCGAACATGGGCAGGCGTCGGACAATTCCCGCAAGACGGGAGACATGGCATCAGAGCCGAGACTATAGAGCGAATTCCCCGCCTTCGCCCAATCGGGCGCATCGTGTGGCGTGGTGCTCATCGTGGGCGGCGCAGGGCGCGTCTTGCCGCGAACCGCTCCCGGCGCAGGCTGTCCACCGCCGGCACGGCGCGTGGCCACCCACTAATTTTTTTGACCCCGGAAGCGACAAGGACTCTCATGATCACCGTTCATCACCTCGCCAATTCGCGTTCACAGCGCGTTCTCTGGCTGCTGGAAGAACTCGACATTCCCTATGAAATCAAGCGCTACGAGCGCGATCCGGAAACCATGCTGGCGCCCGAGGCGCTGCGTCGCGTGCATCCGCTCGGCAAATCGCCGGTGATCACCGACGATGCCGACGGCGCCGCAGCGCTGACGACCATCGCCGAATCCGGCGCCATCATCGACTACCTGCTCGAACGCTACGGCAACGGCCGCCTGATTCCGCCGCCGGGCACACCGGAGCGCCGCCGCTACACCTACTGGCTGCACTACGCCGAGGGTTCGGCGATGCCGCCCTTGGTGATGAAGCTCGTCTTCGACCGCATTGAAAGCTCGCCGATGCCGTTTTTTGCCAAGCCGATTGCGCGCGGCATCGTCGACGCGGTGAAAAAGAGCTTTCTCCTGCCGGAAATCGGCCGCCACCTCGATTTCGTCGAGGGCGAGCTGCGCCAGTCGCGCTGGTTTGCCGGCGAGGACTTCAGCGCCGCCGACGTGCAGATGAGCTTTCCGCTCGAAGCTGCCGCCTGGCGCGGCACGCTCGGCGACATGCGCCCGCGCATCGTCGACTTTCTCGCCCGCATCCACGCGCGGCCGGCCTACCGGCGGGCGCTCGAGCGTGGTGGTGCCTACGATCTGGTCGGCTGACCCGGTGCGGCCGGTGCAGAGAGTGTGCGGGGCGCCGGGTGAGGACAGTGGCGGCTGCCGTGGCCGGGGGCGACAGAGGGCGCGTGCTAAAATCCGCCCCCCTTCTTGCTGACGACAGGCTGATGTCCGCTGCTCCTTCCGATCGCCTTAATCCTCCGCAGCGCGAAGCCATCCGTTACCTCGATGGCCCCTTGCTTGTCCTGGCGGGCGCCGGTTCGGGCAAGACGCGGGTGATCACGCAGAAGATCGCCTACCTGATCCAGGAGTGCGGCTTCAAGCCCGCCAACATCGCCGCCATCACCTTCACCAACAAGGCCGCGCGCGAAATGCAGGAGCGTATCGACAAGCTGCTTGGCAGCTCGTCGGGCAAGGGGCTGACGATTTCCACCTTCCACTCGCTCGGCGTGCGCATCCTGCGCGAAGAAGCGACGGCGCTCGGCTACAAGCCGAAATTCTCGATCTTCGATTCGAGCGACTGCCAGGGCATCATCACCGACCTCGCCGGTACGGTGGACAAGGCGACGGTGCGTAACCTGCAGTCGATCATCTCGCGCTGGAAGAACGCACGCGTTTCGCCCGACGCCGCTCGCAAGGAGGCGAAGGACGAAGCCGAGCAGATCGCCGCGCGCGTATTCGCGAGCTACGCAGCGACGCTGCGGGCGTATCAGGCGGTCGACTTCGACGACCTCATCTCGCTGCCGGTCGAGCTCTTTCAGCAGCACCCGGAGGTGCTGTCCAAATGGCAGAACCGCCTGCGTTACCTGCTCGTCGACGAATACCAGGACACCAACGCCTGCCAGTACGCGCTCTTGAAGCTGATCGCTGGCCCGCGCGCGGCCTTCACCGCCGTCGGCGACGACGACCAGGCGATCTACGGCTGGCGCGGCGCCGACATCGAGAACCTGCGCGGACTGCCGCGCGACTACCCGCAGCTGAAGGTGATCAAGCTCGAGCAGAACTACCGCTCGACGGTGCGCATCCTGAAAGCCGCCAACGCGCTGATCGCGCACAACGAGAAGCTGTTCGAGAAGAAGCTGTGGTCCGAGCTCGGCTTTGGCGACCCGATCACGCTCAACGTCTGCCGCGACGAAGAGGCCGAGGCGGAGACCGTGGTCATGAAGCTGCTGGCGCACAAGTTCGAGCATCGTAGCCAGTTCCGCGACTACGCCGTTCTCTATCGCGGCAACTATCAGGCGCGCATCATCGAGCAGCAGTTACGCAACCAGCGCGTGCCGTATCTGCTCTCCGGCGGGCAGTCGTTTTTCGACAAGGCCGAGATCAAGGACATCATTTCCTGGCTGCGCCTCCTGGCCAACAGCGACGACGATCCGGCTTTCATCCGCGCCGTGACGACGCCCAAGCGTGGCGTCGGCGGACAGACGCTCGAGTCGCTCGGCACCTATGCCGGCGAGCGTCACGTCTCGCTCTTTGCCGCCGCCTGCGAAGAGGGTTTTGCGCATCGCGTGACGCCGCGGCAGGCCGAGCCGCTGCGCGAGTTCTGCGCCTTTGTGAATCGCCTCGAATGGCGTGCCAGCCGCGAACCGCCGGCGCAAGTGCTACCCGACATGCTTACCGCCATCGGCTACGAAGCGTGGCTCTACGACCACGAGGAGCCGCGCGCCGCACAAACGAAGTGGGGCAACGTGCAGGAATTCTGCAACTGGCTGGCGCGCAAGGGCGAGGAAGAAGAGAAGACGCTGATCGATCTGACGCAGACCATCGCGCTCATCAACCTCATCGACAAGAAAGACGAGGACGTCGACGCCGTGCAGCTATCGACGCTGCACGCCGCCAAGGGGCTTGAATTCGGGCATGTTTTCCTGATCGGCGTCGAGGAAGGCATCCTGCCGCACCGCGAATCGATGACGCCAGAGAAGATTGAGGAAGAGCGCCGCCTGATGTACGTCGGCATCACGCGCGCGCAACGTTCCCTGCATCTGTCGCATTGCGAGAAGCGCAAACAGGCGCGCGAACTGGTCGCCTGCGAACCGTCGCGCTTCATCGCCGAAATGGGCGACAGCGAGCTACGCGTTTCCGGTGGCAAAGCCGCCGCCGTCCCCGACAAGGCGAGCGGTTCGGCTCGACTCGCTGCGCTCAAAAGCATGCTCGCCAACGCGCCCAAATAGCAGCGCGCCTGTCGGCGCGTGGCCTGCGCCGCCAGACGGCAGCATGTAAGCAAACGTAACACGCGCCAACGTCATCGCCGAGCCCGCGTTATTTGCCACAAGGTCGGCGCGCCCGGGATGATCAAAGCCTCCCGCGCCCGTCCTGGCGTCGCCACCTTTGGCGAAACTACCGCACAGGAGAACACCATGCTGCAAAAAGCCCTCATCCTCGCCGCTGCCCTCGCTTTCGGCGCCTCCGCTTATGCCAAGACCCCGGAAGCCGCTCCGGCTGCGCCTGAGGCTGCTGCCGAAGCACCGGCTACGCCGGCACCGCACAAGGCCAAGCACGCCAAGCATCACAAGGCGAAAAAGGCCGCCCCGGCAGAAGCGGCTGCGCCGGCTGAAGCTCCGGCAGCCAAGTAACAGCCCCGGTCGCGGCTCCGACCCATATCGGCCGGGCCCACCGTCAGGCGCCCATTGGGCAAGGGGAGGTCATTGCGACCTCCCCTTTTACGTTTGTCGGCGGCTTATTTCGCCAGCCCGGTCAGGTAGTCGACCGCGCTTTTTACTTCGTCGTCGGAAAGGTCAGCGGCACCGCCGCGCGCCGGCATCGAATTCTTGCCCTTGAGCGCACTGGTATAGAGGGCCGCCTTGCCCTGCGCCAGACGTGGCGCCCAAGCCGCCTTGTCGCCCGCCTTCGGCGAACCGAGCGCGCCGCTGGCGTGGCACGCCGAGCAGACGTTCTTGTAGATGGAAGCGCCATCGCGCGGGCCACTGGTGGCGGCTTCGTGCCCGGCAATCGTCAGCTGCGCCACCGGCGCAATGCGGACCTCAACCGCCTCGTCAGCCCCGCTGCCGGCCGCTCCTTTGCCTTTGAGCGAGAGCGGCACGATCAGCGCGATCAGTACGACGGCAATGACGATGGTCACCACCATGATGGATTTGGATGAATGCGTGTTGCCCGCCATGGCGGTGATCCCCTCTGCAATTGAGCCTCCCTGTAGAGGGCGATCCTGCCGCATTGTTCCCTTGCCCGCCGATGGACGCATCGGGGCGAAACCGCTATCCTTACGCCCCTGCACGCGCCCGTAGCTCAGCTGGATAGAGTACTGCCCTCCGAAGGCAGGGGTCGCCCGTTCGAATCGGGCCGGGCGCGCCAGAAAATTCAATGGGTTAGGTCCTCAGGGCCTAACCCATTTTTCTTTGGTCCGGGCGTTGTGACCAATCTGTGACCAAAGCGTGACTTGCCTGTGACTGCCAGTGCGCGGCCATCTAGTTGCTGGTCCGATTTTGACTCGTGCTCTGCGTGACCAGGCTGTCGGGAATGTGTTCGACCAATTGCTCGATCCGGCAACCGAAGAAACCACACAGCTTATCCAGCACATCGGCTGAAGGATTGTAGCCACGGTGGTTCGCAAGCTTGGACAGGGTCATCCTGTGGATGCCCGTTGCTCCAGCGATTTCGACCAAGGTCACGACTCGCCCCTCGCGAAACTCCTTCTCGGCAATTAGTTCCTTGAGTCGAAACCTAAGCATGTCCAGTTGCTCCGCAGCTGCATGTGATGCGTAAGAGTATCAAAAAAACTTGACGAGCTTCA
This sequence comes from Rhodocyclus gracilis, assembly GCF_009617575.1. Lineage (GTDB taxonomy): Bacteria > Pseudomonadota > Gammaproteobacteria > Burkholderiales > Rhodocyclaceae > Rhodocyclus > Rhodocyclus gracilis. The sequence continues at coordinate 70,538 of NZ_WIXJ01000009.1, read as the reverse complement.
TCCGGTGTCTATAATCGGCTTTGTGTGATGCGTTTGCGCATCATGCGAACCCTAAAGACGACATGAGGTGTGACTATGGAAAAGACCTATCTGACCACCGATGAGCTCGCTAAGAAGATCAAGTATGACTGCCGCACGATTCGCGAACGCCTGAAGGACAGCGTCCTGATCGAAGGGGTCCATTACTTCCGCCCCTTCGGTGGCCGCAAAATTCTCTATATCTGGGAGGTCATCGAACAGGACATGCGTGTCTCTGGTCACGGCTTCGGGATTCCTATGGCAAACGGGGAGGTGTGCCATGGGTAGCATTCAGGTCCGCAAGGAGACGCAGCGCCTGATCATCGACTTCTACTACCGCGGTATCCGCTGCCGCGAACAGACGGCGCTCCCTGATACTCCCGCAAATCGCCGCAAGGTCGCCAAGGTTCTCGAGCGTATCGAAGCGGAGGTTGCGGCAGGAACCTTCGATTACGGTCGATTCTTCCCCGGCAGTCGCCTCGCGACCCGATTCGCGCGGTCGCCGATGGTCGATGCCATCCAGTCGCTGGAGGCCGAACTGTCGCAGCCGGGTGCGGCGAACGGCACCGACCGTCCGGATACGCCGCTCTTCCGCGAGTTCGCGGAAACCTGGTTTGCCGAGAAATCCATCGAGTGGCGCAATTCCCACCGCAAGGTGGTACGCGGCGACCTCGACCGGGTGCTGATCCCCAAATTTGGAGAGAAGGCGGTCGGCAACATCCTCAAGGCAGACATTCTTGCTTTCCGCGCTGAGCTCGCCAAAGTCCAGGCGCGGGGCAAGACCAAAAGCCTCTCCACAAGCCGGATCAACAAGGTGCTGAACCCCTTGCGGATGATCCTCAACGAAGCCGCCGACCGCTTTGATTTTCGCACGCCATTTACGAACATCAAACAGCTCAAGGTACGCAAGAGCGACGTCCAGCCGTTCTCCCTCGACGAGGTGTCCCGCATTCTGGACACGGTGCGGGTGGACTTCCGCGACTACTACACCGTCCGCTTCTTCACCGGCATGCGCACCGGCGAGATCGACGGATTGAAGTGGCAGTACGTCGACTTCGAGCGCCGCCTCATCCTCGTCCGCGAAACCATCGTCGAACGTCAGGAGGAATACACCAAGACCGATGGATCGCAGCGGGACATCCGCATGAGCCAGAAAGTCTTTGACGCGCTCAAGCGGCAGGAAGCGGCGACCCGGCATCTGTCGAAGTACGTCTTCTGCTCGCGCGACGGCACCCCGCTCGACCACAAGAACGTGACCCGGCGCGTCTGGTATCCCTTGCTGCGCCATCTCGGCCTGAAACTGCGGCGTCCGTACCAGACGCGGCATACGGCCGCGACCCTCACCACCACGAGAAGAACGGCAACTTCCGGCACAGCCTCGAAGTGGCCGAACGGGCCTTGGCGATGGGGCAGGGCCAGGCGCTTGTCCATGCGCCGATTCTCGCGCTGGGCGGGCTGATCCACGATGCCGGGAAGGCCGACGACTACCGCTACGACCCGGTCACCCGGCACTACCGGCTTTCCGCCCGCGGCAGCCTGATCGGACACCGCGACACGCTGCAGCAGTGGATCGCCGCTGCGATGGCAATGCACCGGGTGAACCTGCCCGAGACGCAGTACCTCGGCTTCATTCATGCCCTGACTGCCGCCAAGGGCGCACCGCCCTGGCTGGGGCTGCGCGAGCCCCGGAGTCTGGAGGCGACGATCCTGTCCATGGCGGATCGTCTGTCGGGCGAGGTCGACCTGTACGGACAGCTTGCGCCGGAAACCGCGGGATTCGGGCGTTACCACCCGCAGTTGCGGGGGCGGGCGTTTGTGGTGGGGGCGGAAGCGGGGGAGGGAGGGGCATCCGGTTAGGGATGGGAGGGGGGGCAGGGACCTTTCGAGGATCGTGGTGACCGAAGGGGCCTGTGGCTCCTTCGGTGATTGACGAATCGGCGGAGTAGAATCCGCGCGCGAGTGCAGGTTGATAAGCCACTCCGCTAGCATTGCATGGTGCGTGAGTCGCACCTTTTTATTAGAACAAACGAATATTCAAGATCGACAACGCATGACCCAGCGCAGCCCCATCCCGGTAATTGATCTTTTCGCAGGGCCCGGCGGCCTGGGAGAAGGCTTCTCGTCGATCATGGACCCTCTGAGCCGCCCCATCTTTTCCCTGAAAGTGTCGGCGGAAAAGGACTCGACCGCTCACAAGACACTCTCGTTGCGTTCGCTCTACCGGAAGTTTTCACGTGGAAAGGCTCCTGACTGCTATTACGAGCACATTCGGGGAAACATCACGCGCGAAGCCCTTTTCGCCCATCCCGACACCGTCGAGGCCGGAAGAGAGGCACTGGAGGAGGCGCGTAACTTCGTGCTTGGGAAGGACGATCCGGATGACCTCGACCGGCGTATTCAGTCGGCTCTCGGCGGCGCTGATGACTGGGTGCTGATAGGCGGACCTCCTTGTCAGGCGTACTCGCTTGCCGGCCGTTCGCGACGGACGCGCGAGTCGCTGGAGAAGTTCGAGAGCGACGAGAAGCACTTTCTCTACCGGGAGTATCTTCGGATCATCCGCAGGCATAAGCCGGCCGTCTTCGTCATGGAGAACGTCAAAGGCATGCTCTCCTCGCAGCACGGAGGCTCGCCCATCTTCGACAGAATCGTTGCCGACCTCTCCAAGCCGGGTGACGACCTCGAATACCAGATTCGCTCTCTGGTGAAGCCCGGCGTCGCGGGAGAGATAGACCCGATCGACTTCGTCATCGAAGCGGAGCGCTTTGGCATCCCTCAGGGGCGTCACAGAGTCATCCTGTTCGGAATTCGCTCGGACGTTGCCCGCTCCGTCCCGGAGCTGACCTCCTCGCCGGAGGAATTCGTGATTGGCGCTGAGAACACGAAGGTCTCTGTCGGAGAGGCTCTGTCCGGCCTCCCGCCCCTCCGCAGCAGACTCTCAAAGGAGCCTGACGGGCAGACTCACCCAGTGGGGTTTCTCACGCCACGTACTGTCGTATTTCGCAAGGTCCGTCTTGTTGATGAGTTGCTCTGTCGGGTACCTTGTGCCGCGCAGTGCGGGCGACCTTCGATCGACGCAAGACGGCCTTGTCCGAAGACTCTCCATTTGGTCTGACCGATGGCTTTGCGCAAGACACACAAAAGCAGACGCAGTGGCTGGCTTTCTTGGGAAAGAACCGACTCGAAGCATTGCGACTGGAGGACGTCGTTGTGTCGCTGCGAGAGTTTCTGCTTCCAGTCATCGCGGCCGCGAGATCTGAGATCGGTTTCACGCAGCACTGGAAGTCCGGTGGGCCATGGACTCCGGCGATAGCGTGAAAAAGGTCAAAGCCCAACCTTCGGCTTCAGATGCGTCGCATGGCACGCATCAGAGCGTTATTCTTCGACGTCCCCCTGAATTGAGTAGCGCGTGAGTTTAGGGTCCAATCCACGACGGCAAGGAGATTGGACCTGAAGAAACGCTTTTCCGAAGAACAGATCATTGGCTTCATGCGGTGAACGTGCCAGTTAATCGCCGCAGATTAGGCGGTGAATTGCTTGCGTTTTGCGGCGGAAGGTGCGCATAATCGCCGCATGAATTACGGCGATTACAAGTATATCTGGCAGGCGCCGGACTGGCCGCGCTGGCAGTACGACCTTGCTGTTCTGGCCGGGCCCTTGGCCGAGGTGAGCCGGGCGCAAGGCTTGTTGCTCGGGCGCCTGACTGATGTCGGCGCGGCCTTGCGCGATCAGGCCAGCCTGGTGGCGCTGACCGAGGATGTCGTCAAAACCTGCGAGATCGAAGGCGAGCAATTGAACGTCGCTTCCGTGCGCTCCAGCATTGCCCGCCGCCTTGGCGTCGATATCGGTGCCTTGGCACCGGTAGATCGTCACGTCGAAGGCGTGGTCGAGATGGTGCTCGATGCGACGGCGAATTGTCGGGGGCCGATGACCCCGGAGCGCTTGTTCGGCTGGCATGCCGCGTTGTTTCCCACCGGGTATTCTGGACTTGCCAAGATCCAGGTCGCCAGCTGGCGGAATGATGTCAGCGGAGCGATGCAGGTGGTTTCCGGTCCCCTGCAACGCCAGAAGGTGCATTACGAGGCGCCTCCAGCAGATCGCCTGGCGAAGGAGGTCGAGCGGTTTCTGGCGTGGATGAATGCGGATTCTGGTGAGCCGCCCTTGATCAAGGCGGGACTCGGGCATCTCTGGTTTGTCACCTTGCATCCTTTCGACGACGGCAACGGGCGGATCGCCCGGGCCATTGGTGACCTGTTGCTGGCGCGTGCCGACGGCAGTCCGCAGCGCTTTTACAGCCTGTCCGCGCAGATACAGCGGGAGCGCAAGGCTTACTATGAAATCCTGGAACAGACCCAGAAAGGGTCGATGGATGTCACGGCCTGGCTGCTCTGGTTTCTGGAGAGCCTGCAGCGGGCGGTGGGTCAGGCCCAGCAAACGCTCGATGCCGTTTTCCTGAAAACCCGTTACTGGCAGCGTTGGGCGACCCTGCCGCTCAATGAAAGGCAGGTGAAGGTGCTAAACCGCTTGCTGGACGGGTTCGATGGAAAACTGACCAACGGCAAGTGGGTGGCCATCGCCAAATGTTCGCCGGACACGGCACTGCGCGACATCAACGATCTGCTGGCGCGTGGGGTGTTGAGCAAGACGGGGGCGGGTGGGCGCAGTACCAGCTATGAACTTCATCATTACTAACTGGAATGGCTGCAAGCACGGACTCCTCGTCGGATCGTTCAGATCAAGGCGGCCCTCGACATAGTCGGCAGCAGGCGACGGAAAACCGACACGGACGCCCGAGGCGAATACGGGAGAGCTGATGGCCTCGGCCACCTCTGCCGGGCGCATGAAACGGAGGCGGACGGTGCCGTGGGGGGCGATAGAGCGCGCCCCGTCAGGACGGGGAAAGTGAAAAAGTATAGCCTGGCCGATGTGCTGTATTTTTGTACAGTGCAAGGGGCCGGATACGCTTTCCAATCCGGCGGGCTAGCGCGTGTCGCCACTCCCAGGGCGGCACGAGGTCCGGGTCGTGCGACAGGCCGCTCACGCTCGGCGCGTTCGTAGCGCCGGGCCTGCGACGGTTCCTGCTCTTGCGCATAGTGCCGACAGCACAGAGACTCCGAAGCCATGAATTGGTTTTTCAGAGTGGCAGCTTATGTATGACTACTTATATCGACATGAAGATGGCAGAGGGCGCAATGCTGCCATGCAGTTCTACAATGATTTCAGGTAGTCAGGATCGAGGATGCGCTTTCCGTACATTTTTGAGGAATAAAGGGCAACCGCAGGGTTGTGTCCATTCACGCGGTCTTTGGTAACAAGGCTCGTGACAAGCGCCTCAGAATATTTAGTGAACAGTGCATCATGGCCTACGCATAGTCCCATGATGACATTCAAATCGGTGTGCTCCTGGTTGAGTAGTTGTGCCTGCACAATGGGGTTGCAGCAAGCCTCGAATGAACCGCATTTAATCTTCAGGCTTTCGTCAATGCCGATCACGCTTTTATCGACGGACCCGACCTTGCACAAGGCGGTGAATGGTTCGAATCCAGCCAGTCTCAACACTTTCGTGAAAATCCGCGTTTCTTCAATGAGTCCCAGGCAACTGGCAATGCCGATTTTCTTTGCGTCGATACGCTTGGCAAAAGCAACGACTTCTTCGACGCGCGTGATCTTGCAGTAATAAAGGCCCTCTACTTCGGCTGCGGCGCGTGCGACCTTTGCGTCGTAAGAGTCCCCCTGATAAGTCTCGATGCTGCTCCTAAGCTGATTCTCGTCAATGGATTCAGTAAGACAAAAATCCGGATACTTTTTGTCGTGGCGATAGCAATGCAACTGACCGCATTCAGAGCAGCTGGGGTTTTCAATTTTATTTGACATGTTTGGTCTCACTCACTGGCTAATGCGATTTTTGACTGGGTATCGTTAAACAGGCTGGCTACCGGTTTTATTGAGCACTGCCTCGTCGATCCGTCTTCAGAGATAACTCCGTGTTCCATGCAATGGTAGGGCGACATGCCATGATCAATAGTCTGATCATGCGCAATGAATGACCTGTGGCTTTGTGGTCAGATCACGAAGAATCCGTGTGTTCCATCCCGCCTTAGTTGTTCTACCAACCCGAATTCCCAGTCGAGATATGCCTGCATTGCTTCCCTCGCGTTGTCGGTGCCCTCGTAGGGGCGGCGGTAACGGTCGATGGGCGGCGAGGCGAGATGAGCCGGGCCGCTTTCCAGCGGGAGACCGGCTGCTTCCCAGGCGGCATTGCCGCCTTCCAGTACTACTACCTCTGCATTTGACTGATTCTGGATTTCGGTGTGAGCGTACAGGGCGAGGCGGCTGCTGGCGCAGGTCAGCACGTAGCGCTTGACTGGTGGAATCCGCGCGAGCGCATCGGCGATGCGCGAGCGCAGTGCGTACCACGCACCCGGAATGTGGCCGCGCAGGTAATTGGCATGCAGGGTCAGGTCGAGCACGGCCACTTCTTCCGGTCGCTCGAGCAGGGTAGCCAGCTCGGCCGGCCTGATCATGGGGACTGCTGGTGCAGGCGGGAAGGGCGCCTGCCACGGTCCCTTGACGCTGAAGTCCGGTGTGTTGGCGACATCATCGAGAACGAAGACCTCCCAGTTCATCTGTGCCAACCAGGAAGCTGTCATCTCGGCCCGCGCGCTGAGGTCGTCGGCCAGCACGATGCGGGCTCCGCGCACCGGGGCGACCATTTCCGTTTCCTGGACCAGTTGGCCTCCCGCCACTGAACGGAAACCGGGCAGGTGGCCGGCTTCATATTCGGATGGGTCACGCACGTCGAAGAAATAGGTGGTGCGTTCCCGTTGTTCAAGCCAGACCTCGACGTCGGCCCATGCTGCGCGCTTGACCCCGGCACGATCAGCGACGCGGCGGGCAGCAATGGCTGCTGTTTCAGCGGTATTGCGGTCAACGGCAGGAAAACGGCGACTTTGACCATGCTGCAAAGTCTGCCCGGCCAGGGTCCATCCGATGGTGCCGTTCCTCAGCGCTGCAACCGGGTTGGGTAGACCTGCGTTGATCAGCGACTGAGTGCCAATGATGCTGCGCGTCCGTCCGGCGCAGTTGACGATGATCTGGGTCGCGGGACTTTTCGCCAAGGCAGGAACACGCAGTATCAGTTCGGCGCCTGGCACGTTGGTCGAACCCGGGATGTTCATCGTCCGGTATTCGTCGAAGCGGCGCACGTCGACGACCACGACGTCAGCGCCCGCGCAGAGCATGTCCTTGACCTCCTCGGCGGTGAAGGAAGGGGTATGACGCCTTGCCTCGACCAGTTCGCCAAAGGCCTTGCTCGGCACATTGACATCGCGGAACAGTTCACCGCCCGCAGCAGCCCAGCCTGCAATGCCACCGGAAAAGACGGAGATGTCGTTATAGCCAAGTTGGGCCAGCTTTCCAGCCGCTCGTTCGGCATCGCCCTCGCCGTTGTCGATGGTGACGATGGGCACGCTGCGGCGCGGCAGCGTAGCCCAAGCGTTCAGCTCAATGCGGCCGAGCGGGAAATTGGCAGCAAACAGGGGGTGTGACTGGGCATGCGGGTCTTCCTCGCGCACATCAAGAAAGGCGATTTCGCGCCGTTCCAGCAGCGCGGTGCGCACGTGGTCATAACTTGCCTGACGGAATTCACCGGCCATCGCTCAACTCCACAGATTGGGAACGACGTCGCTGGCATAGCCGGAGACGAAGGGTTTCTCGGCGCCGGTTGCCTCATCGAAGACATGACGATGAACACGACCGATGTTGCGTCCATAGACGTGAATGCTGATCGATGATTGGTCGGGCAGATCGTTGGCCACACTGTGCACGTCACCGATGCCTGGCGATACTGCCGTGGTCTGGCCGGGCAGCAGGATCCCGCTGCCGGTTACGCGGTAGCTGCCGTCGGCCTGTTTCGCGTAGGTCATTTCCCGCTCACGACCGCGCAGACCGCCAACCAGGCCCCAGGTCAGGTGGTCATGCACCGGTGTTTTCTGGCCGGGGCCCCAGACGAAGCTGACGATGGACAGGCGGTCGAGCGGATCGGCGTAAAGCAGGTACTGCTGATAGTACTGAGGGTGGGGCCGGGCGAATTGATCCGGTAGCCAGTCGTCGCTAGCGACCAGTTCGGCCAGCAGTGTCTGGCCATGGCTGAGAATAAGTTCTTCGTTCGGATCCGTTTCAAGGAAGCGGGTGATGGCCTCGACAAAGTTAAGGAGCTTATTTGCACTCATCGCGGTTTCCTCGTTTGGTCAGATGGATAGATGGCGGGCTGCCGCGTGGAAGCTGTCCAGCGTCGGCGTCGGAACGCCACGTCGACGGGCAAGCTCGCGGACGCTGCCGAGGATGGGTTCGAGTTCGAGCGTGCGACCGGCCTCGCGGTCCTGCAGCATCGATGTGCGGAAAGTGCCGCTTGCTGCGACCTTTGCAGTTCGCAGCAGGCGCTGGTCCGGCGTGCTTCCTGGGGGGAGTCCCCAGGCGCGTGCCACGGCGCGTGCTTCTTCGATGCCGGCGACGAGGCGGGCACGATGGTCGTGGTCGGCGAGCAGGTTGCCGATGTCGAGTCCACTGATGGCACTCAGCGGATTGAGAACGACATTGCCGAGGAGTTTTTCCCACAGCGGGACGGTGATGTCTTCGGCGGTTTCTGCTTGCAATCCTGCCTGCGCGAGGATATCGGCCAGTTGTGCAGCCGCGGGACTATGAGCGATCGCCGGACAACCCAGAACAAACCGATCACCATCGGTGACCAGGGCGCGAATATGTCCGCCTGCCAAGCGTTCGACGGACTTGAAAACCACGCAGGAGAGGGTTCTCGCCAGGTTGATTTCGCGCAGAAGGCTGCCGTCGGGGTCAACGGCACGCAGTACCGTACCCTCTTCCAGATGGTCGAGAAACCACCACGGAAGGCCGTTCTGGGCAATGACGAGATGTCCGTCAGCGTCCAGCCAGGGGCGAATGAGCGGCAGGGCGACCGGCAGGTCCTGTGCCTTGGTCGTCACGATGACGAAATCGTGCTTATACGGTGCGTCGGCCGGAACCTGGAAATCAACGCTGATTTTCCGCAGACACGCACCTTCCTCGAAATCGATTACTGGCGGCAGGCTGCTACCTGGACGAGTGACAAGGGTCACGGCCTGTCCGGACAGATGCAGTCTGGACGCTAGGTAGACGCCGATGGCGCCGGCGCCGAAGATGGCAATGCGCGGCGAGACCATGCTCAGTTGCGGTAGCCGGGCAACTCGCGGTCCAGGCGGCGGAGCAGAGCAGTCCACTCGCGACGTCCGGAAGGCAGGAAGCTAGACTGCGGCCCATATACTGCGCGAGCTTGTTCCAGCGTGCGTTCGATCACTGCAGACGCCGGCGTGATCAGTGGTGCGCCGGCTGACTGTGCCGCCAGCTGGAAGCGGCAGGCCCGCTCAAGACGCCAGATGCGGGCAAAGGCCTCGGCCATCGTGCGTCCAATCGCCAGTGTTCCGTGGTTGCGAAGGATGAGCAGGTTCTTGTCGCCGAGGTCGGCAAGCAGCGATGCCCGCTCGTCGGTGTCGAGGACGACGCCTTGGAAGTCGTGATAAGCGAGGTCTCCAAGTACCATGAGTGACATCTGGGTGAGCGGCAGCAACCCGCTGGCCTGGCAGGAGATCGCAACCCCCTCGCGGCTGTGAAGGTGAACCACCGCCTCTGCCTGCTCCGCTTCGGCGTGAATGGCACCGTGAATGACGACGGCGGCCGGATTCAGTTCTCCCTCTCCGGCAACGATGCGTCCTTCCAGATCGACTTCGAGGATGGCAGAAACGCAGACTTCCTCGAACAGCAAACCGAGGGGATTCACGAGATAACGGTCCCGACGACCAGGCACGCGGATGGACAGATGGGTGGCGAGCAGGTCGGTCCAGCCGAACAGGGCGACCAACCGGCAAGCCGCGGCCAGATCAATGCGGGCCTGCTGACGGGCCAGTTCCAGAACCTTGTCTTCAGGTGCATTCATGATTCAGCATCAGTCCAGTTTGGCGCCGGAAATCTGCACGATCTTTCCCCAGCGCACGCTGTCTTCCTGGATCGACTTGGCAAAGGCTTCCGGCGTCGAGTAGGCCGCGTCAAGCCCTTGCCCGGCGAGGCGTTCCTTGACCTCGGGCAGCTTGGCGATACGGGTGAGTTCCTGGTTGAGACGGGTAACGATGTTCTTCGGCGTGGCGGCCGGAACGACGATTCCGAACCAGGAGGTAACGTCGAACTGGGGGAGGCCGACCTCGGTGGCGCTAGGTACATTGGGGATCAACGGCGAGCGCTCCTTCCCGGAAATGACCAGCCCCTTGGCTTTACCACTCTTGATCTGCGGAGACAGGATGGTCAGCGTGTCGGATGCCAGATTGACCTCACCGCTAAGCAGAGCGGTGATTGCCGGGGCACTGCCCTTGTAAGGAACATGCAGGAGTTCGGTGCTGGTCAGGTGCTGGAACAACTCGCCGGAAAGATGGCACAGGGTGCCATTGCCGCAAGAGGAATAGCTGAGCTTGCCAGGTTCCTTCTTGGCCAGTGCGATCAGTTCCTTGACGTTGCTGACCGGGGTGGTGGCGCTGGCCGCGATGACATAGGGGACTGAGGCAACAATCGAGACCGGGGCGAAGTCGCGGAACGGGTCATAGGGGATGTTCTTGTTCAGGTGAGGAAGCACGGTCAGTTGCCCGGTTGGTGCGAGCGACAGCGTGTAGCCGTCAGGAGCAGCCTTGGCCGCAGCTTCGGCAGCGATGGCGGTACCCGCGCCAGGTTTGTTTTCGACAATGACGGGCTGCTTGAGCGCTTCCGACAGTTTTTCCGCGTAGATGCGGCCGACGGCGTCTGAAGCTCCGCCCGGCGGGAAGGCAACAATCAGTTTGAGCGGCTTGTTTGGCCACGCGTCGGCGGCGTGTATGGGGGCTGCTGCCAGCAGCGAACCGGCAGCGAGCAAGGTGCCGAACAGATGGGATAGCGGGCGACGGGTCATGGCTGTTTCCCTTTTGATGATCATGTGAAGGTGGGTGGATTCGATTCGGCCAGTTGCGTCAGCAATTGGCTTGCTTCGACATCGCGAATGACTGACAGGAGTTTTCTTGACGCCTGCACCCAGTACCCGAACACCGAATTTGTGCGGTGTGTGGTGGACTATGTCGCCAGCCAGTGTCATGGACGCGTATTCCCGCGGCAGCGGTGGCGTGGTGCCTGTCTGTACCGGGGAACTTGAGAGCGACGGGCTACGCAGAGAAATGAAGCGCATGGCGTGATTCGTACATCAGCGGCCAGAGAAGAGAGGCAAGCGCTTATCGACGAAAGCGGCGATGCCCTCTGCGAAGTCGGCCGAGGTGTTGATTGTCTCGATTGCGGCGCGGGCATGCGCCGCAGCTTCGGTCGGGCCCTTTGGGAGCGTCTCGCCGACGAAGCGCTTCAACAGCCTCAGTACCAATGGCGCGTTGATGGCGATCTGTGCAGCCAGCGCGCGAGCGGTCTCCAGTTCCTCGCCGACTGGCACGACGCGGTTGACGAGGCCGACTTCGTAAGCACGTCTGGCGTCGATGCTGCCGCCAACAAGCAGCAGTTCCATTGCCACCTTGTGTGGGATACGCGCGGCAAGCGAACTGATCAACCCACCGGAAAATCCGACCTTGGCTTCCGGGTAGGAAAAGACACTGTTGTCAGCGGCGATGGCCAGGTCAGCGAACTGCACCAGCACTAGGCCGCCACCGACAACCAGCCCGGCGGTGACGGCGATGACCGGTTTATCCACGGCAATGCCCGCACCAGGAATGGCGCGCCACAGGTCATGCGGAATGTCACGCAGGTTCGCGCCTGCCGTGAAGGCCTTGCTACCGGTGGCCTTGAGGATGGCGACGCGATCGTCGGCGCTGGCGTTGAAGCGTTCCCAAGCCAAACGCAGTTCTGCGATCACCTCGTGGGTGAGGACGTTGTACTTGTCGGCGCGGTCAATGGTGATCTCGGCGACACCGTTACGCGATTCATAGAGAACTTCGGACATGGATATTCCTAGGGATCAGAGGCTGCAGACAGCGGGTCGGGCTTCCTGGCCGAGCGTTGCCTCGCGCAGGGCACGGGCGCTCAGCCGGGCAGTTTCGGCTTCGTCGCGCAAGCGTGCGAGTTCGTCAGCAGTGACGCGTTCGGGGTTGGCGTAATCGAGTTTCCAGTCGGCCGGGCCTGGCCAGCGAAGCGGTGACTGCCAAGTCGTACGCGGTGTTTCGGCTTCTGCCAGCAGGTTCAGGGCGAGCAGCAGTGTCAGCTCCTGGGATGCCGGATCGTGTGGCCTGCCAGCGGCATTGCCAAGCGGAAAATCGGAGAAAAGCAGTCGCGGAACGCCGCAATGTTCGACGACGTCGCGGGCGCAGCCGAGGACGACAGTGGCGATGCCGTGGGCTTCAAGATGGCGAGCGGCCAGTGAGAGGCTCTGGTGGCAGACCGGGCAGTTGGCGACGAGCAGCGCCGCGTCGACGCCGTCGGCGCGGCAGCGAGCGAGCAGTTCCGGGGCGTCGACGTCGACCGTCTGGCGCTGGCTGCGGTTGGTCGGGAAACCGTGGAAGCGCGGCGCCAGCCGCAGCAGCCCGCGCGCTGCCAGCGCGCGCAGGCGGGGCAGCGGAAACCAGGTGCCGCTGTCGGTCATCGTCGTGTGCCGACGGTCAATGGCGACGTGGGCGATGCGCAGATCGTGGTCGGCCGCGCTATCGCCGGAATAGACCTGCCAGAACTTGGCGGTGGCATTGTACGGCGCGCCCGGCCCTTGCTCGCCCAACTCCGGCCGGTATGGTGCGGCGGTGGTGATCAGGGCGACGGTGCTCGCGGACAAGGGCTTCTTCAGGGCAAAAAACGGCGCGTCGTTGTGCCGGGCCCAGAGGTAGGGATTGTCGTAGCCGAGCGCCAGATACCAGGCGCGGGTCCGCGCCAGGTAGGGGATCGGGGCGTCGTGATGGCTCACGGGCGGGTCACTCGAGCGTGATGCCGGCCTGTTTGACGACCTTGCCGTACTTCGCGTAGTCGTCCCGGATCCGCTGCGCGAACTGTTCCGGCGTGCTCGGCCAGGCCTGCAGAGCCTGGCTGGCCAGGCGTTCCTTGACCGCTGGCTGGGCGAGGATGGCGGCGACTTCGCCGTTAAGCCGCTTGACGATGTCCTTGGGCAGCCCGGCCGGGCCGACGAGGCCGAACCATGACGGCACCTCGAAACCGGGATAGCCCTGTTCGGCGACGGTCGGCACATCCGGCAGCAAGGGCGAGCGGTCCTTTGCCGCGATGGCCAGGCCCTTCACCTTGCCGGCCTTGATCTGCGGCGCCAACACGGTCAGCGTGTCGAAGGCCAGATTGACTTCGCCGCCAAGCAGCGCGGTGACCGCCGGCGCGCTGCCCTTGAACGGCACGTGCAGCAGCTTGACGCCGGCTTCTTCGGCGAAGTACTCGCCAGCGAGATGGATGATGGTCGTGCTGCCGGACGAGGAGAAGCTCACGTCGCCCGGTTTGGCCTTGGCCAGCGCCACGGCGTCTTTCAGCGTAGCGGCGGGGAAATTCGGCGCGGCAGCGATGGCGACGGCGGTGTAGGCGAGCTGCGAGATCGGCGTGAATGCGGTCAACGGCTCGAGCCGGCCGGTTTTCTGTACGTGCGGCAGGATCGTCAGTTGGCCGGTCGGCGCTATCGCCAGCGTGTAGCCGTCGGCCGGCGACTTGGCGACGTATTCGGCGGCGATTGCCGTGCCGGCACCGGGTTTGTTTTCTACGATCACCGATTGCTTCAGGCTTTCCGACAGCTTTTCGGCGACTACCCGGCCAACTGCATCGGCGGCGCCACCGGGAGGATAGGGGACAACCAGCTTGATCGGCTTGCTCGGCCAGTTGTCGGCATGAACGGCGAAGGGTAGCAAGGCGGCGATGGCGCCGGCGATCAGTGCGGCACAGCGGGTGAAGCGGGGTGGTTTTACGGTCGACATGGAGATTCCTTGAAAATTGCTCAGGGCAGAGGGGCGATTTCTATCAGCTTGGTTTTGCCGCCGGTGCGCGGCAGACTGCCGAAGGGGAGGATGGTCACCGCCGGGCGGAATGTCAGCAGTTCGCGGATGCGCTGCTCGATGCGGCGGGCGAGTTCCGGCCATTGCGTTTCCGGCACGCCGGTGGCGGCTTCAATGCTCAGGCGCAGTTGTCCTTCGACTCGGGGTGGTGGGGCATCCAGGCGGATGCGCAGTTCGCCGGAGATTTCCGGCTGGAACTGCAGCACGACGTTCTGGATCGCGGCGGGATAGACCTTGACCCCCTTGATCGCCAGCATGTCGTCGACGCGACCGACGATCTGCAGCCGGGTGCCGAAGACGCCGCAGCCCGGGCATTCGCCGACGTTGATCTTGATGATGTCGCCGGTGGCGTAGCGGAAGGCCGGCGCCGCCTGATAGTCAAGCGCGGTATGCAAGGCCTCGCCGACGGCGCCGTCGGTGAGCGGGATCGGCTCCTTGCTTACCGGATCGACCAGGTCGTAGCGGAAGCAGCTGTCGTCGGTCAGATAGTGCATGCCGTGGTAGTCGGTGCTGGTGCAGGAGACCAGCGCGTTGTGCCAGGCACCGCCCATCATGTCGAAAACCTCGGCGCCGAAATGCTCACGTACCCGTTGGCGGAAGGCCGGTAGGCCGGCGCCCGGTTCGCCAGCGCAGAGAATGCGGCGGATACCGAGCGCCCCGACCGGCTTGCCGATCTCGCCGGGTGCCCGGTCGATCAACTGGTTGATCATCGATGGCGTGGCGAACAGCGTCGTCGGCCTGGTGAAATCGATGTAGTTCAGAATCTTCGGTACGCCGGCTTCGGCACCCAGCGCCACCGGGCGGGCGCCGTAGGCTTCCAGCGCCTGCACGTAGGTGACGCCAGCCAGCCACAGCGACAGGCCGAAAGCGTGGAAAGTGGTTTCTCCCGGCCGGATGCCGGCTTCCTTGAACAGGCGGCCCAAGGTCTGATGGGAAATCTCCAGATCGCGCTTGGTGAAGGCGTAGAAGGTCGGCCTGCCGGTCGTCCCGGAAGTCCCGGCCAGATGCACGACGCTTTCCAGCGGTGCCGTCAGGTGCAGGCCGAAGGGGTGGTTGTAGCGGGCCAGCGAATCTTCCTGCGATTGCCGATGGCTGGCCTTGTCCATGAAGGCGGGCAGCCGGCGGAAATCGTCAATGCTGCGGATGTCGTCCGGCGAGTTGACGCCGGCGGCGAGGAAGCGCGGGCGGAAGTAGTCTTCGTTGGACCACAGGTAGCGGATCTGTTCCTTCAGTTTTCGGAACCGGTGTTCGCCAAGCTGTGCCTGGTATTCGGCCGGGTCACGGGTGGCGATGGCGTAAGGATTGTGCGGGTTGATGCTCATGGTTCCATTCGTTCTCAGGGTTCGTTAGGAATCAGTTTTCCTGGAAGGCGACATCGCGGGTCTTGCGCACGGTGGGGAGTACCAGGACGACTATCAGCAGCGCGGCCAGTGAGAGCAGGGCGGCACTCAACGGGCGGGTCAGGAATACCGTCGCGTCCCCCCGCGCAAGCAGCATGGCGCGGCGCAAGTTCTCTTCCATCAGCGGGCCGAGTACGAAGCCGAGCAGTAGGGGCGCCGGTTCGCAGTCGAGCTTGATGAATAGGTAGCCGAGGACACCAAAACCGACGGCGAAGGCGACTTCCAGCGCGCTCTGATTGACGCTGTAGATGCCGACGCAGCAGAACAGCAGGATGGCCGGATAGAGCAGACGGTAGGGAACTTTGAGCAGGCGCACCCAGAGGCCGATCAGCGGCAGGTTGAGTAGTACCAGCAGCGCGTTGCCGATCCACATGCTGGCGATCAGCCCCCAGAACAGTTCCGGGCGCTCGGTCATGACCTGAGGACCGGGAACGATGCCGTGAATCATCATTGCTCCAACCATCAAGGCCATCACCGCGTTGGGCGGTATGCCGAGTGTCAGCAGCGGAATGAAGGATGTCTGGGCTCCGGCATTGTTAGCCGACTCCGGTGCGGCAACCCCTTCAATGGCGCCTTTACCAAAGCGAGAGGGATCGTCAGCCAGTTTCTTTTCAAGTGAATAGGCGGCAAAGGAACTCAACACAGCCCCACCACCCGGCAGTACGCCGAGAAGTGAGCCGAGGAAAGTGCCGCGCAGGACCGGTTTCCAGCTGCGCCGGAAATCTTCGCGTCCGGGTAGCAACTTGCCTACGTGACTGGTGAAAACCTGGCGGGTCTCGTGTTTCTCGAGGTTGTGGACGATTTCGGCGATTCCGAAAAGTCCCATGGAGACAACAACGAAGCCGAAGCCGTCAGAGAGTTCGGGAATGCCGAAGCTGAAGCGCTCTACGCCGGAGTTCACATCGGTTCCGACGAGTCCAAGCAACAAGCCAAGGGTGGTCATGGCGATGGCCTTGATCAGCGAGCCTTTCGCCAGCACGATGGCTGCGATGAGGCCGAGGATCATCAGCGAGAAGTACTCGGCTGGACCGAATTTAAGTGCCAGCTCGGAGAGGGGGGCTGCGAGCACGGCGATGACCAAGGTGGCGACCGTCCCGGCAAAGAAGGAGCCAAGGGCAGCGATGCCCAGGGCGGCGCCGGCGCGACCCCGGCGGGCCATGGCGTAACCGTCGATGCAGGTGATGACCGACGACGATTCTCCCGGCAGATTGACGAGAATTGCGGACGTTGATCCGCCGTACTGGGCTCCGTAGTAGATACCGGCCAGCATGATCAGTGCGCTGAGCGGTGGCAGGCCGTAAGTGGCCGGTAGCAGCATGGCAATGGTGGCAACGGGACCAATGCCGGGCAGTACGCCGATCAGCGTGCCAAGGGTGACGCCAACCAGACAATAGCCAAGGTTGCCCAGGCTAGCAGCGGCTTCGAATCCTTGCGTCAGTTGTGCAAGCAGTTCGGTCATGCCGGGAAGACTTGTAAGGGCAGACCGAGGCCATAGGCGAACACCAGCACGGCGAAGGTGGCCAGGCCGCCGCTAAGAAGACCAAGTTCCTTCCAGTTGAAGGCGCGGTAGGCAATACCACTGAATATAACCAGTCCAAGGGTGGCAACGATCAGCCCGGCTGTTTGCAGTGCGAAGGCAAATGTCAGCAGGCTGAAACCGATTAGCCCGAGTGAGCGCAGGCAGGGCTTCTCGATCAGACGGGATTCGTCGGAGAGAAGATCGGGGCGGGTATTCCGGAGCACCAGCAACAGACCGAGGGCAGCCAGCAGCAGACCGAGGGCAAGCGGGAAATATCCTGGCCCCATGCGCATCGCATTGCCAAGCTTGTAGGCAGTGGATCCCCAAGCTGTGAGGCTACCGAGAACGAAGAAGAATAGGCCGGCGGCGATGTCGCGGTGGCCGATCAGACGGAGTTTCATTTGCGAGTTCCCTGACTGGAGACGAAAAACAGACCGATCGTCTACAAAGGGCTAAAAAAAAACGCAGTACTCGCAACCGTCCTTCATATGACCGCTTCGAGCGCTGCCGGACCAAGACTTCCGGCAGATTATCGGCAGGCGCTTTGCGGCGAAGAACGACTTAGAACTTCAAAGCTTACTAGTATTGCTTCTATGTCCTTATGCACCTTCAGCGCGGGTCTGACGGGGAAGTCCGCCGAAGAAGCCGGAGGCGAAGGTACGTAGCGGCGCGACGTTGCCGATCAGCTTCGCACGCAGTACTGCCCCCTCCCAGCCGATCCAGAAAAAAGCGGCAAGCTGGCAGCAGTCGGCTGCGGCATCTAGGCTTCCTTCCTGCTGAGCTTCTCTCAGGCAGGCGGCGAGCCGGCGTTGCCAAGCGACAAAGGTGGCTTCGAGTTTGTCGCGGAACGCTTCCGGCAAACAGTTCATTTCCTGGCCGAGATTGCCGATCAGGCAGCCGCGCTGGAAATGGTAGCGTTCCATGCCGCGCTCGGCGTCGGCGATGAAATTGGCGATGCGTTGCAGGGGAGGTTCCTTGTCGTTACCAAAAAGGCGATCAAGCTTGTGCGCGAAATACTCGGCATAGCTGTCGATGACCGCGCAGCCAAAGGCTTCCTTGCTGTCGAAGTAGTGATAGAAGGAACCCTTGGGTACGTTCAGTCGACCGAGGATGTCGCCGATGCTGGTCGCAGCGAAACTCTTTTCGGTAAGGATCTCGACTCCGCAACGGATCAGGGCGTTACGCGTGTCCAAGCCGTCCTGGTGTAGTCGCGGAGGGCGCCCTGGACCGGTGCGCTCGCTGGTCATGATGGTCAATTTGACGAAGAGTTGATAACGGATAGTTGGCGCAGGAGTCGAAGCGAAATGCTAAAGCGCATACCCAATGCGGGGAAAAGAATCATTCCGTCTGAGCTAATATCAGCGAACTAAGCGCAATTCGGTCATGTTGATCGGGCAATACGGTCAAAGTTTAGCAACGGCATCCGTCCGGATTCCGAGTTGGGGCTGCGGACCGGATCGCTGGTTTCGCTGACCGACAGCGCGTCGATCAGCTAGATGGTCGATAACAAAAAATCGGCATCGGCCTGCTGCTTCCGGCGATAGTAGATGTTCGAACATCTGCTCTGTCCGGAAGAGGCTGCTCTCAGAAGCTTATTCGTTCGAACGATTTGCAGTGCATGCTATATGCAGCAACGAGAAAACGAATTGAAACCAAGCAGCGAAGGATCCATGCGACGCGAGAGCGTGAGCGAGCAGGGGGCGTGAGCGGTTCGTGTCCACGCGCAATTTGCATCGGCACTTGTGACAATTGGCGGACATAAACTGGCGCATCGTGGCGACATATGTCACAAATCGATTTGTAAAACACGCAATATATACAGTTGGTTATGACTGTGTCGGCTGCGGGCGCTCTGTTCGCACCGATCTTTGACGGTTAGTACCAATGCCGAAATTCGCCCTCCGAAGGCAGGGGTCACTGGTTCGAATCCAGTCGGGCGCGCCAGCCGAATACAAAAAAGGGCACTTCTTCTGAAGTGCCCTTTTCATTTTTGTGGCGGCCCTAGTCAGCGCGGAATGCGATCACTAGCCCACTGCCTTTACGGCGATACGATCTAGGTGAAGTAGCGGCATTCTGTCTGATTCGGATTCGACGCCTCGAACTGCGTCGCTAGTTTCCGTTATCGACAGTGGGTCAATAAGCCAAATCGTCGAAAGCGAGAAATTTTCGTTTCTTTGCTGTTTTTGACGATAGTAATGCTCATAAACCGGTCCGGATATGACTGCCTTGTAGGGTTTGCAAAAAATTTGGAAAGAGCGGCCATCTGCTGCGAGCAACGCGGCGGTAATGGGTTGATCGAACCAGATAGAGCGGACCAAATGCGCATTGGCCTGCGAGTGTTCGAAAGCTTCGGGATAGACGAGGCGGCCATCGTCGTCGACGTGCAGGCCGGGCGCGAAGATCACGTAGGGTGATCCGTCCTCGGCCAGCAGCGCCAGTGTCTTGACGCTGTCGGCGCGGTTCAGGAGTTCGCGGATTTCCGCGGCGAGCGTGTACTTGGACATGGGCGTTTCCTAGATTCTCGACAGGTCGGTATCGGGGTGGTTGCCGCAGATGCGGTAGTTGTCCATGTCGACGAGCAGGCCGTAGTAGCGACGGATGCTGTCGAGCCCCTTTGCCAGCCGGACGAAGTACTCGAGCGAGGGCGCCTGCTGCTTGTGGAAAACGGAACCGGTGATCGGCACCCAGACGCAATAGACGGTGCTCACCCCCTTGCTGGCGAGGTCCTCGGCCTCTTCGAGCGTCGCGCGCAAGCCGTCTTCTTCAGTGGCAAAGCCATGCGGCCTGGCTGTTTCGACGCCGCCGACGATGCCGGTATTCACGTAGCCGCGGCCAAAGATGCCGACGGCGTCGACCAGCCGGCGCTTCCACTCGCGGTAGCCGGGGCGGACTGCCTTGCCGGGGCAGATCCAGTTGAACTTCTCCTCGTCGAGCACTTCGATGTCGGAGGTATAGGTCAGCAGGCCGGTCTGCTCGTGGATGCGCTGCAACTGCTCGAGACTGAAGGCCGAGGCGACCAGCTGGCTCGGGAAGCGCCGTGTCGTGAAGTTCTCGCCGATTGCCTGCAGGGTTTCGATGTAGATGTCGACTTCTTCGGCAAACAGTTCGCCTTCTCCGAGGATCGAGCCACAGGTCAGGCCGACAGTCAGGAAGCGGCCGGGCTGGCGGATCGCTTCGCGCACGGTCTCATAGGCATCGCGCGGATCGAGACGCAGCGGCTTGTTGTTCAGGCGCCGTTCCTTGTTGTAGTGCGCCGCGATGTTGCAGTACTTGCAGCCCTTGCCATCGTCCCAATAGTGGCAGTAGGCGTAGGGGTTGATGTCGATGCGCTGCGGCCGCGGCGTTGCCACTTGCCACATCGGCTTTCCCGACGAGGTGAACCGATCGTGGAAATCCGGCTTCAGCCAGTATTCGACTTCCTCGAGAACCTCGCCATGGTCGGTCAGCACCAGCCGGCCGTCGATGAAGTCGACGACGTAGGGGTCGATCGCGTTCGGACGCGGCCCCGACAGGATCGAGGTGCCGTCGCGCAGCAGCAGCGAGATCGGGACAAGCGACTCCTTTTCGCCGATCGAGTGAAAGATGCTGCGCGCCTGCAGCATGTGGCGGGCCGGATCGGCCTGCGTCAAGGCGGCCTCGGTGTAGGTCACGCCACGCCGCTGGACGTCGATCTTGAGGATGATGAAGTGCGGAACCTCGGGATACTTGGCGACCACTTCCCGGTAGGAAAGCGGGCGCAGACTGCTCTCGCTGAGCGCATGCATTGCGGTAATCCTTCTGTTAACGGGTCAGTGCCCGGTCGATGTCGGCGACCAGATCGTCGAAATGTTCAAGGCCGGCGAACAGGCGTAGCGTGGCGCCATCCGACAGAGCGTTTTCCGGCTCGACCGTGTCGATCTGCGTCCTGCCGTCGTCGGGATTGACGACACTCCCGACCAGTTCGAGCCCGGCCAGCAGCCGGGCCGCTGCGTCGCCGCCGCCGCGCAGCACGAAGCGCAGTTCGGAGCCGAAGCCGTTCGGCAGATAACGCCGTGCCAGCGCATGCTGCGGATGTTCGGGCAGGCCGGGGTAGACCACGGCGGACACCTCGGGACGCGCGCGCAACCAATGCGCCAGCGCCAGCGCGTTGTCGGCGTGTCGCTGCGCGCGCAGCGACAGCGTTTCGAGGCCAATCACGAACTGGAAGGCACTCAGCGGCGAAAGGCTGGGGCCGATGTCGCGCGCGCCTTCGACCCGGCTGCGGATGGCGAAGGCGACGTTGCCGGTCGGGCTGCCGGGACCGAAGCGTTCCCAGAAGCGCAGGCCGTGATAGCCGGCCGACGGCTGCGTGAACTCGGCAAAGCGGCCGCTGGACCAATCGAAACGACCGCCGTCGATGATCACGCCGCCGGCAGGCGCGCCGTGGCCGCCAATCAGCCGGTTCGTTGCCGCGATGACGACGTCGGCGCCATGCGCCAGCGGCTGCGCCAGATAGCCGCCACCGCCGGCCGTGTTGTCGACCAGCAAGGGCAGGCCGGCGGCGTGCGCCACCTCGGCAATACCCGCGAAATCGGGCACGCGCAATCCTGCGCCGGCAAGCGTTTCGACGTAGACGGCGCGCGTGCGCGGACCGATCGCCGGCGCGAAGGCGCCGGCAACGCCATCGTCGACGAAGCGGGCATGGATGCCGAAATTGCGCTCGAAAGCGAGCAACTGGTGACGCGTCTCGCTGCCGATACTGTTCGAGACGACGATATCGTCGCCGTGCGTGAGCAAGGTGTTGAAGGCGAGAAAGCGCGCCGCGGCGTGCGTGCCGACAGCCACCGCGGCCACGCCACCTTCGAGCGCGGCGATACGCCGTTCGAAGACGTCCGAGGTCGGGTTGAAGATGCGCGTGTAGACGTTGCCCTCTTCCTCAAGCGCAAACAGCCGGGCTGCGTGCGCTGAGTCATTGAAGGTGAAGGAGCTCGTCTGATAGATCGGCAGCGCGCGGGCATTGGTCACGGGCGCGGGCGTCTGTCCCGCGTGCACCTGCAGCGTTTCGAAGCGATGGTCTGGCCGGAAGTTTGCTGCGGCATCAGGCATGTTCCGCTCCCTTGCCGGCAACGGTATCGGCGACGCCGGCGTAGTAGCGGCGCGCGACTTCCGGATGCGAGCGAAGCTGGCTCTTGAGCAGGTTGAGTCCGACCTGTTCGAGCAGCGGGTTGTCAGGATCGTGGGCGGAGGGCCGCGCCGCCGCTTGCAGAGCCGCCGGCAGCGCGATCGGCCGGACGCGCGCGTCGAGATGCGGATTGAGGAAGTAAGCGATCGACAGGCGGTCGTTCTGCCCGGCGGGAGTCACCACGCGGTGCACGTTGGCATGCAGGTAGCCGCCGCTGGCCAGTTCGAGCATCTCGCCGATGTTGACCACCAGCGTGCCGGCGCGCGGCGGCACCGCGATCCAGCCTTCGCCATCCTGGACCTCCAGGCCGCTTTGTTCATGCTGGAGGACGAAGGTCAGCAGGCCGGTGTCCTTGTGCGCACCGACGCCCTGTGTGCTGTCGGCGAAATCACTGCCTGGATAGCGAATCAGCTTGAGCAATAGCGTTGGCGTTTCGCCGATCAGTGGCGTGAATACTTCGGCATCCTGACCAAGGGCGGTGGCGAGCGCACGTAGCAGCCGCGAGGCCGCTTCAGTCAGTTGTGCTTGCAGTTCGAGAACAACGGGCTTCAGTGCCGGAATATCTGCTGGCCATTGGTTAGGCCCTTCAAGAAGTGCCCATGGAGGAGCATCTGCCGAGGCTGTGCGGACGGGGCGTTCGGCACCGAAATCGAGCTGTTCGCGCCAGTCGCGGGCGCCGCGCGTCAACTCGGAGCCTGTCCGCGTATAGCCGCGGAAATGCGGCGAATGCCAATTTTCGATTTCCCTTTTCACTGCGTCGGGCCGGTCAAAGAACTCACGACTGACGCGAAATGCCCCAGCAATTAACGACTCAGGAATTCCATGTCCAGAGAGGTAAAAAAAGCCATGCGAGTGGGCAGCTTCACGCAGCCGGAAAATGTTGTCCTGATGCGAACCCGTAGAGGCATCAAAGTCGTGCAGAGCAAAAGTAGGGAGTGCCATGTATTCGTCGTTGATTGCCTGTTCCAAGCCTTTTTCGGCAGGTGGGCTAGCCGTGTGCTGGCAGGGGGGAAGGTGCAGTTGGGAGTGCGAATATAAGGCCACTACTGCTTCGCGCTAATCAATATTGCTAATAAGTAGCGAAGCTCGATTTGAACAAGCTAATAAGCATTTAAGGCATGTCCCGGGCCGGCTTCTATTTACGTCCTTGGCATGTGTTGTTTTTGCTACGAGCTTATTCATTAGATCTGATATGCATCCAATGACAAGTTTGTTCATTTCTATTTGTTTCACCTCTTAAATGCGCGGGCTATTCATTCAGTGACCTCGACAATTGATCGGGTCGTGGTGATTGATCGGTTGGACGTGGATAATCGACAGGGGTGAAAAAAATGAAACGGGTACTGATTGGAGCCTCGATTGGTGTCATCGGGGTCTCGAGTGTCGCTCCAGCGGCTGAGACACGCGCGGTAACGGAAGCGACGACTCTGGAGAAGGTTGTTGTTACTGCGCAGAAGCGTGAAGAGTCTGCTCAGGATGTTGGTGTTGCCATCTCGGTGCTGTCAGGTGACGAACTCCAAGCGCGTGGCGTCACTAACATCAACCAACTGCAGAACGAGGTGCCAAGCCTCGAAATCGAGCCGGCTTTTGGTAGTGGCCAGTCTCAGTTCCGGATTCGCGGCATAGGCTTTCAGGACTACGGCCCCAATAATTCTTCAGCTGTTGGGGTGTACGTCGACGAAGTTTCTTATGGATTTCCCGTTCAGACGCAGGGGCTGTTGTTCGATCTGGATCGTGTCGAAGTTCTTCGTGGACCACAAGGTACTCTTTACGGGAAGAACACGACCGGTGGCGCGATAAATTTCCAGACGCGCAAGCCAACAAAAGAGTTTGAAGGCGACGTGTCAATAGGCTATTCGTCTTATGATACGAAGACTATCCAAGGATTTTTGTCCGGCCCAATTAGTGAATCTTTGAGGGGCCGGTTCTCATATGCTACCGAGCAGGGTGGCGCTTGGCAGCACAACCGAGAGACCGGCGAAAAGCTCGGCGCCAAGGATATTTCCGCCTTTCGCGGGCAGCTTGAGCTTGATGCAACTCGCGATCTGAAAATAGCGCTTACCGCTAGCTATGGCCAAGATAAATCGGACGCGCAAGGTTTGTATCTTTTTACCGCACGTCCACACTATGGTTACGCAGCTGACACGGATCTGACCGCAACGGGCTGGGGCCGAACCGCTGCATTCTCGCGCATGATTGGCGTTTCCCAGAATCAGAAGCCGACTAAAGATAATGATTCGACCAACGTCGCACTGACAGTTAACTGGGATCTCGATACGGTCAAGCTAACAAGCATTACCAGTGCGCAGAATTTTCATCGCCGCGAACTCTCTGACTGGGATGGCACTTCTGTCAATAACGCTGACGTCTACTGGAAAGACGATGCCAATATTTTCTCCCAGGAAGTGCGACTGGCATCGAATAAAACGACCGATCTAAATTGGGTTGTCGGCGCCTACTATTCCAGCGAAAAACTCAACGAGGATTGGTATACCGATTTTACCCGCGACTACGGTGTGATTACGCGCACCAAGTACAAGCAGGACGGCGAGACTCAGGCGCTTTTCGGTCAGCTGGATTACAAGCTCGCGCAGAACTGGAAGGGCATTATTGGTGTACGCCAGGAGCATGAAAAGCGCACGATTAGCGATTTCAGTACGACAACGACGCCTGTGCAGGCGTGGGCGAACGTAGCTGGCGCGAGTTCTTCTCTCTCGACGGATGGTACATCCGGAAAGCTCGGTATTGAATATCAGCTCGACAAAAACGCCTTGCTCTATGGGTCAGTCAGTCGTGGTATCAAGTCGGGTGGTATTACGGCGCATAACACCTTCAATACCTACGCACTTACTCCGTTTGAACCAGAAACACTGGTGGCTTACGAGACGGGGTTCAAGGCAGATCTGGCAGGTAATCTGCGTCTGAATGCTTCAGTCTTTCACTATGACTATCACAACCAGCAGTTCCAGGACATAACACAAAGTCCGTCTGGGGCGCTGATAGGTAAAATAGTTAATATAAATAGCTCGGCAGTGGACGGCGGTGAGATTGAACTGAACTGGATTCCGCTATCAGGTCTCACCATCACTCAGTCACTCGGCTACAAGCACGCCACATTCCGTGACTTCAAGTCGCTTCAATTAGGTGACCTTTCGGGCAAAGACCAGTTCATGCCGAAATTGAGCTATGGCGGCAGCGTAGCTTATGCGTGGGGGGCTGCTGGCTATCGCTTTAAGCTCGCTGGTGACTACAGTTATCACGATACCTACAAGTCGTGGCTCAACATCGTGAATCCAGATGGCGGCAACGTGTACGACATCAAGTCCTACTGGCTTGCCAATGCTCGCTTCGAGGTCAGTCAGGTGGGCGCACCGTGGCAAGTCAGCTTTTGGGTGCGCAACTTGTTCAACGAGAAGTATGACCTGACGCGTAATTTCTTCGGCAATCGCCCGGGTGGTACGTCTGATGACTTGAACGTTGCCTTGGCCGGTCAGCCGCGGACCGTCGGCGCTGTTCTGAACTACGCCTTTTGATAGCAGTGATGTGCCGGGACGCCTCAAAGGGGCGCCTCGGCGCCGCCCTTTGGGATAACTTTTCGCTCACTGTGTTTTATAAGCCGCATATTGCTCGGCTCCTGTCCGGGCTCGCGATTGCCACGTGGTGTTGCTGGGTGAACGCGGCCACCCTACGCGTCGGCATGCAACTCGAGCCGCCGCAGCTCGATCCGACCAGCGCCGCCGCCGCACCGATCAACGAGCTGTGCTACGGCAACCTGTACGAAGGCTTGCTGCGCCTTGCCGCCGACGGCACTCCCGAGCCGCGACTCGCCGAGTCGTGGAAGATTTCGGCTGACGGACTCGACTACACCTTTCAGCTGCGCGCCGGCGTGCGTTTCCACGACGGTACGCCTTTCGACGCCGAGGTCGCGCGCTTTGCACTGGAGCGCGCCCGCGCTGCCGACTCGCTCAACCCGCAGCGTTCTTTGCTGGCGGCGGTCGCCTCGGTCGACGTGCTGGCACCGCTGCGCTTGCGCATCCACCTGCAGCGGCGCGACGGCAACCTGCTGCAGTCGCTGGCCAGCGGCGCGCTGGTGATGGTGGCGCCGGCCAGCGCCACCGGCAATCGGGCACACCCGATCGGAACCGGTCCGTTCCGCTTCGCCGACTGGCGTCGCGGCGACTCGGTCACGCTATTGCGCAACGACGATTACTGGGGTGGGCAGCCGCCGCTCGAACGCGTGGTCTATCGCTTCATTCAGGATCCGGCCGCCGCCTACGCGGCCCTGATGGCTGGCGATCTCGATGTCTTTCCCAATTATCCGGCGCCGGAAAACCTCGCCCAGTTCAAGGCAGACCGCCGCTTCGTCGTCGAAACCGCGAGTACCGAAGGCGAGACCGTGCTCGCCTTCAACCACCGGCGGCCGGCGCTCGCCGACCTGCGCGTGCGGCGGGCAATTTCCTACGCGCTCGACCGTCAGGCAATCATCGACGGGGCAATGTTCGGCTACGGCACACCGATCGGCAGTCACTTCTCGCCGGCCAACCGCGCCTGGGTCGACCTCGCCGGCGTTTATCCGCACCGGCCCGAACGCGCACGCGAGCTGTTGCGCGAGGCCGGCGCCGAAGGACTGTCACTGACCCTGAAACTGCCACCGACCGCCTACGCCCGGCGCAGCGGCGAAATCGTCGCCGCGCAGCTGGCGCAGGTCGGCATCCAGACGCGTATCGAGAACCTCGAATGGGCGCAGTGGATGGACCAGGTTTTCGTGCGCCACGATTTCGACCTGTCGATCGTCGTCCATGCCGAGCCGCTGGATTACACGATCTACGGGCGCGACGACTACTACTTCGGGTACCGCAGCGACGACTACAAACGCAAGCTGGCCTCGCTTGCCGATACCGTCGATGCGCAGGAACGCCTTGGCATCCTGCGAGAATTGCAGCAGATTCTGGCCCGCGACGCGGCCAACGGCTTTCTCTTTCAATACCCCTTGCTGCAGGTCCGCGACCGGCGCGTCGAAGGACTGCCGGTGGGCAGCGTCAGCGGATCGACCGAGCTCGGCGCCGTGCGCATCGTCGATGCGCCTCACGGCGATGGCACGGCTGAGGACGCCGGCAGCGGCTTGACGTCAGCGCTGAGCAGCCTGGGCTTGCTCGGCATCGCGGCGGCGGCGCTTGCCGCTGGCCTGTCGGCATGGCGACGCCTCGGTGCACTCTGGCTGCTGCAGCGCCTCGGCGCGCTGCTGGTGACCTTGTTCGTCGCCAGCGTTCTGGTATTTGTGCTCGTTCAGGTAGCGCCGGGCGATCCGGCGCTGAGCATCATGGGCGTTAATGCCGACCCCGCGGCAGTCGATGCCCTGCGCCGCCAGCTCGGGCTCGATCAGAGCGCCGTCGCACGCTATGGCCAGTGGATTGGTGGTCTGCTGCACGGCGACGCCGGACAGAGCTACATCTATCAGGTTCCGGTGGCCACCCTGATCGCCGACCGCATTCAGGTATCGCTGCCACTGGCCGTGCTCGCCTTGCTCGGCTCGACCGCGCTGGCACTGCCAGCGGGCATCGCCGGCGCCTACTATCGCGGCCGCTGGCCCGACCGCGTACTGGCTGCGCTCACCCAGTGCGGCATCGCGATTCCGAACTTCTGGCTGGGAATGCTGCTGGCGCTGGTATTCGCGATCGGGCTGCGCTGGCTGCCCGCCGGCGGCTTCGCCGGCTGGGAACACGGCTTCGGCACGGCACTGACTTCGCTGCTCCTGCCGGCGCTGGCGCTGGCGTTGCCGCAGGCGGCCATTCTCGCCAGCGTGCTGCGCACGGCGCTGATCGAAACCAGCGCCGAGGACTACCTGCGTACGGCACGGGCCAAAGGCCTGGGCGCCTTTGCCGCGCTCTGCCGCCACTCCCTGCCGAACGCGGCGATCGAGGTACTGACCATTCTCGGCCTGCAGTTTTCCTTCCTGCTCGCCGGTGCGGTGGTCATCGAAAACGTCTTTTTCCTGCCCGGAATCGGTCGCCTGGTGCTGCAGGCGGTTGCCCAACGCGACCTGATCCTCGTGCAGAACGTGGTGCTGCTGCTGGTGCTGATCGTGGTAACGGTGTCCTTCCTCGTCGATCTGGCCTACCACATCGTCGATCCGCGTCTCGGCACCGGGGCAAGGCGATGACAAGGCTCTCTCCCGCCCTGGCGCTAGGCGGACTGACGAGCGGGGTCTTCGTCGCGCTGGCGTTGCTCTCGCTGCTGTGGACGCCGTACGACCCGACGCAGCTGTCGATCATCGGGCGCCTGCAGCCGATCGGCGTCAACCACTGGCTGGGCACTGATCAGCTCGGCCGCGATGTGCTCTCGATGCTGATGCGCGGTGCCTCCACCTCGCTCGGTGTCGCCGTCGCGGCAGTCGTGCTTGGCGCCGTACCCGGCATTGCGCTCGGGCTCTTCGCCGCCGCGCGGCGCGGATGGATCGACGAGATCGTCATGCGCGGCAACGATGTGGTGTTTGCCTTCCCGGCACTGCTGGTGGCCATCCTGCTGACGACGGCTTTCGGCCCCGGCGCGCTCAACGCCATCCTCGCCATCGGCCTGTTCAACATACCGGTCTTCGCCCGCGTGACGCGCGCCGGTGCGCTGCGTCTGTGGCCGCGCGAATACATCCTTGCTGCGCGTGTCGCCGGCAAGGATTCGCTGCGGATTTCGCTCGAACACATCCTGCCGAACCTCGGCGGTGCGCTGATGGTGCAGGCAACAACGCAATTCGCACTGGCCATCGTCGCCGAGAGCGCGCTGGCTTATCTGGGACTGGGAACGCAGGCGCCGCTGCCGAGCTGGGGACGCATGCTCGCCGACGCGCAGACGCTGACGGCGCTGGCGCCCGGTCTGGCGATCTACCCCGGTCTGGCGGTCGTGCTCTCGGTGCTCGGCCTCAACTGGCTCGGCAACGGCCTGCGCGATCTGCTCGATCCGCGTCTGGCGAAAGGGGTCTGAGCATGGCACTGCTGAACATTTCCGGTCTGCATCTTGAAGTTGATGGCAGGAAACTGCTGTCCGGGATCGAGCTATCGCTGCGCGCCGGAGAGGTGCTTGGCCTCGTCGGCGAATCCGGTTCGGGCAAGTCGATGACGGCGATCTCGGTGCTCGGCCTGCTGCCGCCGGGCGCCCAGCGCAGCGGCACGATCGATCTGGCCGGGCGCGATCTTCTCAAGCGCAGCGAACGCGAGCTGTGCGCGATCCGCGGCAGTGAAATCGGTATGGTCTTTCAGGAGCCGATGACCGCGCTCAATCCGCTGCTGCGCATCGACGAGCAGGTCGCCGAAGTGGTGCGCACGCACCGGCGCGTCAGCCGCCGCGAAGCGCTGACGCTGGCGCACGCGACGCTCGAGCGCGTCGGCCTGCCCGCCAGCCGCGTCGGTCATGACCGTTATCCGCATACGCTGTCGGGCGGTCAGCGGCAGCGCGTGGCGATCGCCATGGCGATCGTCCTGAAGCCGAAGCTGTTGATCGCCGACGAGCCGACCACCGCGCTCGACGTCAGCACGCAGGCGCGCATTCTCGAATTGCTGCGCGAACTGGTGCGCGAGAACGCTTGCGGCCTGCTGCTGGTCAGCCACGATCTCGGCGTGATCGCGGAAATCGCCGACGAGGTGGCGGTCATGGAACGCGGCCGCATCGTCGAGCACGGAACGGTCGCCCAGGTGCTGCGTCATCCGCAGCACCCTTATACGCAAGCGCTGCTCGCCAACTCCCGCCCGCAGCCTGTGCCGGCACCTTCCGCCGCAGGCACAGGCGCGCCGCTGCTGGAAGTGGACCGCGTGGTCTGCGAATATCCGGCGCACGAACGGACGCTGTTCCGGCCGCCGCCCGCCGTGCGGGCAGTCGACGGCGTCTCGCTGCGCATCGATCCCGGCGAGCGTGTCGGCCTGGTCGGCGAATCGGGTTGCGGGAAATCGACCTTGCTGCGCGCAATTCTCGGACTGGAAACACTACGCGGCGGCACCATCCGCGTTGCCGGCGAAGGCTATGCCGGTGGCGATACGGCCAGCCTGCAGAAGATTCGCCGGCAGATCCAGATCGTCTTCCAGGACCCGCACGGTAGCCTCAACCCCCGCTGGCGTGTTGCCGACGTGGTCGGTGAGCCATTCCATCTCTGGCGCGGTGCCGGTGCGCCCGCAGCCGACGAGCGCCGCCGTCGTATCGCCAGCGTGCTCGAACGTGTCGGACTCAGCGCCGCCGACGGCGAGCGCTTTCCGCACGAATTCTCTGGAGGCCAGCGCCAGCGCATCGCGATCGCGCGCGCGCTGGTCTGCGAACCGCGTCTGCTGGTGCTCGATGAAGCCGTCTCGGCGCTCGACGTCTCGATCCGGGCGCAGATTCTCGAACTGCTGGGCACGCTGTCGCGCGAACTCGGTCTCGCTTACCTGTTCGTCTCGCACGACATCCAGGTCGTTCGCGCCGTCACTGATCGGCTTTACGTCATGCAGCGCGGCCGGGTGGTCGAGTCCGGGCACAGCGCCGAGGTGCTGGCGCATCCACGGCACGACTATACGGCGAGCCTCGTTGCCGCGTCGCCGGACCTCGACCTCGCGCTGGCACGGCGCTTTCCGCAATCCGCGAAGATACCCGTCGCGGTGGCGAGCTGAGCCGGCAACGGCCAGCCCGCCACCGCGACCCGTTCAGATGGCGTGGCGAGCGAGGAAATCGGCAACGTCGCCGGCGGAACGTTCGGGAATCTCACGCTGCGGCAGATGCCCGACGTCGGGATAGATGATCAGTTCCGAGGCGGCAATGGCGGCGTGGAATCGTTGCGAATCCGCCGCCGGAATCAACGGATCGTCGGCGCCGTGCAGGATCAGCGTCGGCACGCGGATCGCCACCAGACGCTCGGCGCTCGCCTGCTGCAGGCTGGGCAGCACGGCCGACATCAGGATACGACGATGGCCCGGCAGCAGCTGATATTCGGCCCAGCGGTCGATGACCGCGTCGGTGATCAGCGCGGCATCGTGCACCTGCGCGCGCAGCCCCTGCGCGATCAGCGGCCGGTTATCGATGCGCATCAGCACCTCCCGCCCGAGCGGATGCTGCAGGATGCGGAAGGCCAGCGAGGGCTTCGCGCGCTCGCCCTGCGGCGGCCAGCCGGCGGCAGCGGCGAGTATCAGGGCCGAAACGCGTTGCGGATTCGCCAGCGCGACACGCCAGGCGACGCCGCCGCCCATCGAATTGCCGGCGACGGCAAAGCGCTCGAGGTGCAGCGCATCGGCGAAGGCGGCGACGAGTTCGGCGCAGCGGACGGCGTCGAGCGTGAAGTCCGCCGGTGCGTCGCTGAGGCCGTGGCCGGGCAGGTCGAGACTGAGTACGCGGTAACGCCCGGCGAGGCGCGCCGCCCAGCCCTCCCAGGTGGCGTAAGAGTCGCCGTAGCCGTGCAGCAGGATCAACGCCGGTGCATCCGGCTTGCCCTGATCGCGGTAATGCAGGCGGATTTCTCCGGGCAGGTCGAGAAAGTGGTCGTCGGCGCCCGAGTACTTGGCAAGAATCGGTTCGCGCGGCACATCAGGCGCACGCAGCCAGAGGAAGGTGGCCGCCGCCCCGATAAGGAGCAAGGTTATGAGCGAGGCGAACAAGTACGCAATTTTCAGCAAAGGATTCTCCAAGAACACCGAATGGGTGTGGTGGCAGCACTGTCCCCCCACGGTGGCATGCCCAAATGGCGACACGTGATTGCCGCAATGTCGATTGCTCGATGTCTCGGTCGAGATATGGCTTCGACGGCAAGCAGGCTGTTTGCGGGCATCACGGTGACGTAATTGCACGTTAAGCCGTGGGAGTTCAAAGCGCGCTTGAAGACCGCGTAACGGCTACTCGCCCTATGCGTGTTAAGCGAAGTTAGGGTGATTTGTTGCCGCGTTGGCCTTGAGGTGGCCCATTTTCAGCGATCCAGGTGGTCCGCAGAAATGACGTTTTTGTTCGATTCTTATGCCGCGCAGTGCGTGAGCTTAGCCGGATATGCCTTGTCGCTGATTCAGTAATGCTTGTGGTTATCGATCTAACCAACGAAGAAAAAGTTTGTTATTCGAAATAAGGCAATCGTCGATACATTGGCCTCGCCATCGGTGAATTTTCGCCGAGGTTCTGGTGCCACATCGCCGCTGGTCGTGGGGCGTCGTGGCTTTGTGGCAAGGTGAATAGGTAGATCAACGATGTCCGATGAGTTAACACTCTCTTCGTTGTCGCATGGGCTTGGGAAAGCTTCGGAGCACGAATCCGGCGGCTTTCTACATCGACACGCGGGGCTTTTGATCACCCTCGCGGTGCACGGTGGGCTGATCTGGGGGCTATTACAGTTCGAAGGCGTTAGACAGACGCTCAGCGAAGCAGCGCCGCTGATGGTGAGCCTGATCACCCCGCAAAAAGTGGATGAGCCACCAAAGCCCCTACCGCAAGCGGTGCCTCAACCAGCACGTCGGCCCACTACTGCGCCTTTGCTGGCGACGGCTTCGCCGACGACAGCTGCTAACGCCCCCGCCCCAACTTCTGCTTCGCCCGCAGTGGTCGAGACTGCCACTTCGACCGAGGCACCGCTTGAATCGCCGAATTTTACGGCGGCCTATCTGCATAATCCGCCTCCGCCATATCCGAGCGCCTCGAAACGCTTTCGTGAGGAAGGTACTGTTCAGCTACGAGTTCAAGTGAGCGAATCCGGGGCCGCGACCGCGGTGGAGGTGCACCGCAGCAGTGGCTTCCCCCGACTCGATCAGGCTGCGCAAGTGGCAGTCGGTGCTTGGAGATTTACTCCGGCGAAGCGGGGGGACGTCCGCGTTACGGCGTGGGTCATCGTCCCGATCACATTTAACTTGGAGAACTGAACCATGGAACCGGCACAAAACGCGCTCGGCTTTGCCGACTTCCTCGCCCAATCGGACAGCGTCGGCAAGGCCGCCTTGCTGATCCTGCTCGTCATGTCCATCGCAACCTGGTACCTGATCATCAACAAAACGCTGCAGCTCCTTCGCGACCGTCGCTCGTCGAGTGCTTTCCTTCGCGAATTCTGGAATTCGTCCACTGTGAGCGTGCTCAACTCTCAAGTGCTCGCCCAGGCCAAGGAGAATCCCTTCTCCCGATTGGCACGGCAAGCGGTCGTTGCCGTTCGCCACCACGAACGACACAACGGCGGGCGGGCGGGTGCAGGCGCTGAAGCCTCGGAATTCCTGACCCGCTCAATCCGGCAGGCACTCGAAGAAGAAACCGCGCGGGTCGAATCCGGACTGACGGTTCTCGCCTCGGTCGGCAGTACCGCGCCCTTTGTCGGCCTGTTCGGCACCGTGTGGGGCATCTACCACGCGCTGCTCAACATCGGCATCAGCGGCCAGGGCACGCTCGACAAGGTGGCCGGCCCGGTCGGCGAGGCGCTGATCATGACCGCCTTCGGTCTGGCCGTGGCGATTCCGGCGGTGCTGGCCTACAACGCCTTCACGCGCGGCAACCGCGTGCTGGTCGCGAAGCTGGATTCTTTCGCCCACGACCTCTTTTCCTTCCTGACGACAGGCGCACAGGTGAACGATCCGGCACGGGGGGGCGAATTCCGTCAGCAGACCCTGGCGACGGCGGGAGCAGTCTGATGGCGTTCGGTGGCTTCAACAAAGACGGGGCGAAGGCACCGCTGGCGGAAATCAACATGGTGCCGCTGATCGACGTGATGCTCGTGCTGCTCGTCGTCTTCATCATCACGGCGCCTTTGCTGACGCATGCGGTGAAGATCGATCTGCCGAAAGCCAGCAGTCACCCGAATCAGACAAAATCAGACAACGTGCAAATCGCAATTCGAGCGGATGGTCAGTATTACTGGAGTGGCGAGGCGGTAGATCGGGAAGAACTGCATCGCCGCATTCTTGATGCCGCCACACTCTCGCCCCAGCCGGAAATTCACTTGCGCGCAGATCGAACCGCCCAGTATCAGTTGATCGCTGAGGTCATGGCGGATGCTTCAAAGGCTGGGTTAGTCAGGATAGGGTTTGTCTCCGATCCAAACCCGGTTCGCTAGAAATGTTTCCTGGCGTGTTTGACCACATTTTCTAGCGGATCGAAATCTCTACCCGGCGATTCCTGGGTTCGTAGGTATTGTCGGGGGTCGGGATCAGCAGATTGCGTTCGCCGTGTGATTCGATGCTGAGCGCGTGTACCTTCAGCCCCCGATCCTTCAGGAGTTTGGCGACGGTCGTGGCGCGGCGGAGGGAGAGTTCTTCGTTGCCGTCGGCGCGGCCGCTGGTGTCGGTGTGGCCGATGACGGAGACGTCAACGGCGGGACGGTCAGCGGCTTCGGCGATGATCTTCGGGATCAGTGCCGCCGATTCGGCGGTCAGGCGGGCGCCGTTATCAAAGTAGAGAAGGTAACGGGTCGGCATCTTCGGGCGCGCGGCGATGGCGTCGCCGAAGTCCTTGTGGATTTTCTCCGGGCTGACCGGCGCGGCGGCGGCCGATCCGTCGAGCGGCGCGCCGTACCGCGCGGTGCTGATCAGCTGTTCGCCGCGCGCGCCTTTGACGATGACTTTGCCGGTCGTGCCGTCCGGGCTTTCGAGGAGGACGACGTACGATTTCGGGGCGCAGCCGGCGAGGATGGCGGCGAGGGCGCCCGCCAGCAGGAGTTCGCCGGCGCGGTGGCGAGCGGAGGTGCGCGAAGGAGGCGTCATGACGTGGCGCATGGCTTATTCCTCCACCTTGACGAGAAACTGCGTGCCGCGCACGCCGATGGTGCCGGTGGGTGTGGTCACCGTGACGGCTTCCGGCTGCAGCTTGGCGATGACGCCGGAGACGTAGTTCAGGCTGCCGCGCGTCAGCTTGCTCGCCAGCTTGAGCTTGCCCTGCGCCGGGGCGTAGAGGTAGTCGTCGACGGCGAATTCGGTGTCGGCGCCGAAGGACATCACCGTCTCGTCCTTGAAGGTGACGCCCATGCTGCTGTGCGCGCCGGTGCGCAGCACGCTGCCCAGCAGGACCGGCGTGCCGACATCGGCTTTTTGCCTGACCCCCTTGGTCGTGACGGAGGCTTCGCCGGTGAGATTCTTGACGTAGCCGATGGCGTTTTCGTCGCCCCAGCAGAGGCTCGCGCCGATGAGGGCGAGCACCATCAATACGCTGCGCATCATGTGTCCTTTGTCGTGAAAGCGTGAGCCGGGGCCGGGCGGGTCAGGCGCGGCCGAGATAAGCCTCGACATCCACCGTGTCGAGTTGTTCGGGTTGCAGGAAGCGTTCGCCGTAACGCTGGAAGATCCCAGTGCGCAGGAAAAGCTCGAAGAGCGCCGGGTCGATGTGTTGCTGGTCCTTGAGGCGGGCGAGGATCTTCACGGCTTCCGACAGCGTCTTGGCTTTTTTGTACGGCCGGTCAGAGGCGGTGAGGGCTTCGAAGATATCGGCAATCGCCATGATGCGCGCCGGGATCGACAGCTCGGCGTGCGTCAGCTGGCGTGGGTAGCCGTTGCCGACCAACGTCTCGTGGTGGGTGCCGGCGTATTCGGGCACGCGCTTGAGCTGCTTCGGGAAGGGCAGCTGGTCGAGCATGCGGATCGTCTGGATGATGTGCTCGTTGATCTTGAAGCGTTCTTCCTCGGTCAGCGTGCCGCGCGTGATGCACAGGTTGTAGAGCTCGCCGAAGTTGTAGAGGTATGGTGGGACATCGACGCGGAAACCGTGCCCCGAGGTGAGCGAATTCGAGGCGTCGCGCGGGATGCAATGCCAGGGCTGGTCGGCGATCAGCCGTTCGGTGGCGGGCAGCGGGGTGGCCGGGAAGTGCTCGATCCGCACCAGTTCGCCATGCGAGAGGCCGAGACGGTCGTCGAAGTGCCGCACCCAGGTCTGCGAGGCGATCTGTTGCAGGCGCGCGATGTTCTCCGGCGCCATCGTTTCGCTGCCGATGTTGCATTCGGCGACGAAGGCAAAGTCTTCGCGCAACTGATGCTGGCGCTCCGCGCAGAGCGCGGCGGCGTCGGCGGCGGGCACGCCGGC
The DNA here is from genome assembly GCF_009617575.1 of Rhodocyclus gracilis. GTDB lineage: Bacteria > Pseudomonadota > Gammaproteobacteria > Burkholderiales > Rhodocyclaceae > Rhodocyclus > Rhodocyclus gracilis. Next base: position 34,454 of record NZ_WIXJ01000009.1, on the reverse strand, counting down.
GGCAATCGCTTCGAAGCGGGCGATCTCGGCATCGCGGAAGAGGATTTCGAAGCGCGCGCGCAGTTCGTGGATGCGGTTGTAGATCGTCTCGAGCTTGGTGGCCTTGTCGACGACGTATTCCGGCGTGGTGACCTTGCCGCAGTCGTGCAGCCAGGCGCCAATGCGGAATTCGCGCCATTCGTCCTCGCTCTGGAAGCGGAAGTCGGCCAGCGGTCCGTCGCTCACCTTGCCGGCCTCTTCGGCGAGCATCACTGCCAGTTCGGGCACGCGCTCGCAGTGGCCGCCGGTGTACGGGCTCTTGGCGTCGATGGCGCCGGCGATGATCATGATCATCGAGTCCATCAGGTTTTTCTGCGCCTCGAGCAGGTGGTGGTTTTCCAGCGTCACCGCCGACTGCGCTGCCAGTGCTTCGATGAAGCTCACCAGTTCGGTCGAGAAGGGGATGACTTCGCCGGTTTCCGGGTCGAGCGCGTTCATCAACTGCATGACGCCGATCACTTCGCCGGCACGCGGCGACAGCGGCACGGTCAGCATCGAAATGACGCGAAAGCCCGACTCCTCCGAAAAGCGTCGCGTGCCGGAAAGGTCGAAACGCTCCTCGGTGTAGACATCGTCGATGACCACCGTCTTGTTGTTGAGCGCGACGTAGCTCGCCACGTAGCCATTCATTGGCGCGCCGGTCGCTGCGTCGTGCAGGGGCAGTTCGTGTTCGGGCAGGGGGTCGGAGTGCGTGCGCAAGGCAAAGCGCAGCGTGTCGTGCTCGGTCATCAGGTACAGCGTGCCGGCAACGCAATTGGCGATGTCGCGGCCCCCGTGCAGGATGTGGCCGAGCAGTGTGTCGCGGTCCTGTTCGCGCGACAGCCGCAGGCCGTTGGCGACCAGCCGGGCGAGTTTTTCACGGGCCAGATTGAGTTCGGTCGTGCGTTCGCGGATCGACTGCTGCATCACCTGCTGCGCGTCGCTCAGGGCGTTGACCTCGTAGAGGATCGAGTCCGGATGCGCCAGCGACGTCGAAAAATCGAGCTGCTTGAGGCGCTCCGAATTGCGCGCCAGCGCCACCAGCGCGCCGCCGACCTGCCGCGAGCCGAGCAACGATAGCGGTACCAGGATCAGCAGGGTCAGCGCGGAGACGAGCAGCACGTCGTGCCGGGCGCGCGCGATCGGGGTGTTGAAGTCGCTGACGGGGGCGAGGGCGACGACGCTGAAGGTGCTGCCGGTGATCGGCGTCGTCGTTTGCACGGTAGCGATGTAGTCCTCTTCGGCGCCGGCGGTGCCAAGGCGCACGACCTGTGCGCCCTCGCCCGGCAGGAGCGGCGCGAGTTCGCGCAGCAAGGGCTCCTCGACCGCATTAAGAGGGCTCATGGCGGCGACGCGGGCCCTGGCGAAGCGTTCGCCATGCCCGCTGAAGGCGAGCACGCGTCCGCGCGGGTCGAGCATGAGAATGGCCGCGTTCGGACTCAAGGACAGCCCGGCGAGAAAATCGCCAAGCGAGCCAAGATCGATGTCGGTGGCCACGACGCCAATGCCGCCCGGCAGCGGCGCCGAGACGGTGACGCCGAAGACCTCGCTCGACTCGAAAATATAGGGCGCAGTGAGCGACGGGCGGCCATTCATCATGGCGCCGGCAAACCAGGGGCGCGACGAGGGCAGATAGCTCGCCGGCGCGTTGCGCGTGGCGATCACCTTCCGCCCGGCGTCGAGAAACTGCCAGCGCTCGATGCGCTCGCCGCGCACGCGTTCGATGTGGCGGACGGCAAACTGCGTCGTCGCCGGCGCTTTTAGCGCGCTGACGATGCGGGGAATGCCGTGCACGCCGATGACTTGCAGGAAATCGTCGTCGCCAAGCGCGAAGAAATGGCCGTACAGCCGGTCGTCGCCGGCCAGTGAAGCGATGAAGGTCGGCAGCAGATCGCGGGTATTCAGTTTGCCGTCGCGGGCGAAGAGGCTGACAGTGCTGTTCGCCTCGATGTTGACGAAGCGGCTGACGCCGCTGATCCGACCGGAGATTTCGGCGGCGGCGTGCTGCGCGACCTGGCGGAAATGCTCCTTGGCGTTGTCTTCGGCCATCGTCGCGAATTTGCCGAGTACCGTCGCCAGAAACGCTGCCGTCAGCAGCAGGACGAAGAGGGCCATCGTCGCCAGTACCATCGACTGGAAGCGGAATTCGATTCGTCTTGCCACGGTGGGGCTCCCTCCGCCGAGCGTGTCGCGGAATCTGCGGGGAATCGTTGGGGTGTCAGAGTACCGGCATTGCCGTACCCGCATGCGTTTTGTATGCTGCGGCGGACGGTATCAACAAGTGGGCAGTGAAGCAAGAAGCATAAAATGCCGCGAAATGCCGGATAGGTGGGCCATCCTCGCCAGATTGGCACGGATTGGCGGGCGAGTCGGCGTACGGGGCTACATGTATCTCGACGCAAGCTCGCCGTGCCGTCTTTCTTGGCCCGTGCGCTGTTGCCACCGTTCCCCTCTGCCGCTCGCCGGGAGCCTTGCCTGAATGACAAAAAAGAACGCGCTGGCGCACGCCGGGATTTTTCTGCCCGCGCTCGTCGTGCTGGCCGGTTTGCTGGTGCTGCTGGGCGATCCCTTGCCCGTGCAGGTGCTGCGCAACGGCATGTTCGACCAGTACCAGCGTTGGCAGCCGCGCGTGTATTCCCCGCAGCCGGTGCGCATCGTCGATATCGACGAAGAGAGTCTGGCGCGCCTCGGTCAGTGGCCATGGCCGCGAACACGACTGGCCGAGCTGGTGGATCGGCTGAACGCCGCAGGGGCGGCCGCCATCGGGTTTGACGTCGTCTTTGCCGAGCCGGACCGCAGTTCGCCGAAAACTGCCGCGCAATTCTGGCCCCTGTCGGACGACATGCGCCGCGCTCTGGCCGGTTTGCCCGATCACGACGCGGTATTCGCGCAGCACATTGCCGGCGCGCCCGTGGTCGTTGGCTTTACGCTGGAGGGCGCCTCTGCCGCTGCCTCCGCCTTGCCCGCTCGCGCTCTGGCGGGCAATGGCGCGCCGCGTGCGCCGGCACGTCCTTTTCGTTATATCGAGGCGGGCGAGGCGCCGGCGCAGCGCGTGCCGATCTTTGCTTCGGCGATCACTTCCTTGCCGCAAATCGAGGCGGCGGCGAGCGGCAATGGCGCGCTCTCCTTCGTGCCCGACAGCGACGGCGTGGTCAGGCGGGTGCCACTGGTGCTGCGTCTTGGCGCTGCGTCGGCAGCGGGGTTGCGTTCGGTGTCGGAACCCGCGTCGGAACCCGTACCCAGATCGGCTTCGGACGCGGCACCGACGCCCGTGTCGACGCTGGTGAGCGAAATGCTGCGTGTCGGGCAGGGCGCGCGCAACATCGTCCTCACCGCAGCGCCGGGGGCGGCGGGCGAACTGGCCGAATTGCGCATTGGCGCGCTGACGGTACCGACGACGCCGGCCGGCGAATTCTGGCTGCATTACACGCCGCCCGTCGCCGATCGCTATGTGCCGGCGTGGAAGGTGCTGGCCGGCGCGGTGCCCGCCGAGGCGCTGGCGGGGCAACTGGTGCTCGTCGGCGCGTCGGCGCAGGGCTTGATGGATTTGCGCTTCAACGCCCTGGGGCGCGTCATTCCCGGCGTCGAGGCGCACGCGCAGGCGCTGGAGCAGATTCTTTCCGGCGAAACGCTGCGGCGCCCCTCCTGGGCGACGGGGCTGGCGGCGCTTCTCATCGTTGTCGGTGGGCTGGGGATCGGCATGCTCGCGGTACGTGTGCGCGCACTCATCGCCGCGTCGGCGGCGCTGCTGGCGCTGGCGCTGATACTGGGCGGCGGCTGGTGGGCGTTTGCAGTCGGCGGGCTGCTGCTCGATACCTTGACGCCGGCGCTAGTGTTGATCGTCTCCTTTGTCGTCGGCAGCCTCTTCCATCATCTGCTGAGCGAACGCGAGCAGCGCTGGATGCGCGAGGCGTTTTCGCGCTATGTCTCGCCGAATCGGGTCAGGCATCTGCTCGAGCACCCGGAGGCGATGGCGCTGGGCGGGCGTCGCCAGTCATGCAGTTTCGTCTTCACCGACCTGGCCGGGTTTACTGCCTTGATGGAAGGCATTGATCCGGCCGTGGCGGTGTCGCTACTCAACGACTATCTCGAAGGACTGATCGGCATCGCCTTTCGCTACGAGGGAACGCTCGACCGCATTGTCGGCGACGCCGTGGCGATCATGTTCTCGGCGCCGGTGCCGCAGGCCGATCACGCGGCGCGCGCGCTTGCCTGCGCACTGGAGATGGATGCCTTTGCCAGCCGCTACGCCGCGACGGTGCAGGCGCGCGGTATCGACTTCGGGCAGACGCGCATCGGCGTGCACACCGGCGAGGTGATCGTCGGCAATTTCGGCGGCAAGACGATGTTCGATTACCGTGCACTGGGCGACACGGTGAACACCGCCGCGCGTCTGGAAAGCCTCAATCGTCATCTCGGCACGCGCCTGTGCATCTCCGCCGCGACGCTGTCCGGGTGCCCGCCCGAGACGGCGGTGCGCCCCGTCGGCCGCTTGCTGCTCAAAGGCAAGACGCAGGCCTTGCAGGTCTTCGAGCCGCTAGGTTCGCCGCCGGATGCGCGCTATGCGCCGCTGGCGGCGTATGCGGCGGCCTACGCTCACTTGTCGGACGATGCCCCGGCGGCCACATCGGCTGCGCTCGCGGCCTTCCGCGACCTGCTCGCCGCCTACCCGGACGATCCGCTGCTGCGCCTGCATGGCCGGCGCTTGCAGGAGGGGGAACGCGGCGACCTGATCGTCATGCAGGAAAAATAAGGCCGGCCTAGCGGTAGCCGTAGCGCGCCTTCACCCGGTACGAGCCGCCGATGACGAGGTATTCGCACTCGCTGTTGAGCACGTGTTGGCTGAGCAGGCCGGGGAAGAACAGCAGTTTGACGGCGGGGACGTCGGCTTCGATCATCCAGTCGCCGAACTCTTCGGCGCGCTCGGGCGAGCGGCTGAAGGAGACGAGATTGTTGAGGCGCATGACGCAAGGCGCGCAATGCGCGTCGCGCGCCCGGCCGGCGATCAGCTGCTCCTGACAATGGTTGGTGCCGCGCCAGAGGCGCACGAAGATCGGGCCGGGCGCGCGAAAGTGGCGAATGCTCCACTGGCAGTATTCGTAGAGCAGATCGAGTTGCAGGTTGATGCAGTTGTTGTGAAAGCGGCTGCCCATCTTTTCTTCGATGTAATCGACCCATACCGGCGAGGGAAAGCGACCGAGCACACCACGGTGATAGACCGGCGTCAGGCCGAAGCGGCTTTCGATCCAGCCTTTGAGCACGGCGCCCGGCGCACTGTTCGAGTCAAAGCCCCAGGCGCGCAGCAGGTCGATGTAGCTCGTCGCAAAGCGGAAGGGACCGTTCGACGGCGCACCTTGCGCGCCATCGAGCCCGAACACCATCGCCATGTAGTGCTCGAAGACGTCGGCCGCGGCTGCCTGCGACGGACAGCTGTCGAGCAGCCGGAACAGGCCGCGATGCGCTTCGCGCGTGCCGTGGATCGAGAGATGGCGGGGATGGGCGTTGAAGGCGGTCGAGGCGAGCAGTCGGGTCGGTACACCGACGAAGTTGGTGCTGTACCAGCGCTCCGGGTTGTCTTCGTCGGGCAGTTCGGCTTCGGTCGTGGCGGGCGCGTCGGCGCTCATCGGCGGCTTCGGGGGAGGAGAGTGCGTGAGTGTGTTGAATGCGTGGCGGGCGGCGTCAGCGCGTCAAGGGGCGACGAGGCTTGCCGCCGTGCTCTCCGCATGCCGGGCAAGCGTGCGGGAGGGTTCAGTGATCGAGCGCCGGCAGGACGCGTACGGCCTTGCCCAGTGCGTGCATCAGCCGGCGTCGCAGGAGGCCGAGCGTTTCTCCAGCTTGCAGGCATCCCCGGCATTGACCGCCGAGGCGGACGATGACGGTATCGCCGCTGGCCGAGACCAGTTCCAGGGTGCCGCCGTCGGCTTCGACGCCGGGGCGCAGCGTGGCGAGAATGCTCTCTATGGTCGGCTGATCGGCGGCGGTGATCGCTTCGGCGCGGATTTCGGCGTGCGACATCATGGCTGCTTCCTTCCAGTGGGGTGCGGGCGGGCGCGAGCCGACCGGTCGTTCAGGCAAAACCGTGCTTTTTGCCTTTCAGGGAATCGATATCGATGCGCAGAACTGCCGTCGCGCGGAAATTCTCCTCCGGATACTCGAAATGCTGCTCGGTAAAGCGGGCCACGATGGCGTCGAGCGCGCGCTTTTTCTCGGCTTCGTCGCGTACCCGTTCGATGTGGCCGACGCCGATCACTGTCTTGTGCCGCGCCTCGAAGTCGCAGGCCATCTGGCTTTCGATCACGCCGTGGCCGGTGCTGACTTCAAAGCACACCTTGTTGTTGCGCTTGATGATGTCGATCTTCGACCCGCTCCGCGCCGAGTGGAAGTAGAGCGCCGTGCCGTCGTAGCTGAAAAAAACCGGCACGAGGAAGGGCGTGTCGCCGTCGACCAAGGCAATGCGCATGACTTTTTCGCTGCGCAGGATGGCGTCGATTTCCGCCCGGTCGGTGATTTCCCGGTCGCTGCGGCGCATGACGCCGTGGGGGTGAGTGGCTGCCTGCATTACGGTTCCTTGTGGTGTGTCGTGGGGCGAGGGCAGTCGTCGCGGCTTTCAGCAGTGACAGCCCTGATCGATCTGGAATAGTGACTTGAAAGGACTCTCTTTGGGAACCGGGTAGTCCTCCTGCTTCGCCTCCGTCTGCGCCAGTTCGGCGAGGCAGGCGGCCGGCAGCGCGTGGGCGCGGGCGCCACGGAGCAGATGCTCGATATAGCCGCGACTTGGCAGTTGCACCTGTCCGAGCACATTGCGCATGTACATCAGCGCCTCGTACGTCTGGCCGTTTGCGTCAATCGCCTCGGCCGGCGAATGAAAGTAGGCGCCGGTGCCGTCGATGCGCACGCGATGCGCGAAGTCGAGGCGCGCTTCGTCGTCGGCGCTCAGCGCGTAGACGACGCCCCACAGCGTGCCTCCCTTGCGGAGGACGGGCGTTGCTTCGCCGCCATCCCACTTCTTGCTGTGGCCGTAAAAGCCGAGCGCATAGCCCGGCAGGTGGGCGACCGCGAGCGGCTTTGCCTGCGGGCAGCAGGCCAGCAGGGTGGCAGGCAGGAGATGCTCGTCATAGATGAAGTGGAGGCGCGGGCTGTCGGGCTGGGCAGGCATGGTCGGTGTCCTTCGCGGCTTACGGGCGCGGCAGGTGAATGGTGCTGTCGATGAGGGCGGGCGTGCCTTGGCGTGCGCGTTCGCGTGGACATTCGCGGTGCGGCAGGGCGGGCGCCGCGCCGGGCAGGCGCTGTGGTCGCGTCGGCGCGTGCGGCGAATAGACGGTGACGCGCAGGCCGTGCCCGGTCGAGTCGATGTCCTCGCTGGTGACGCGCATGTCGAGACGCTCAAGCTCCCAGGACATCCACTTCGGAACGTGATCGCAGACGATTTCCAGGGTGTTGAAGCCCCCGCGTTCGAGGAAGGGGATGAGGATCTGCCGCGAGGTCGCCTGCGAGGCGTCCTTGAGCGCTTCGCCAAGGTCGATCCAGAACCGGCCTTCCTGCGGCGCGCCGATGCGTAGCGGTGCTGGCGTGGCGCGGGCGTTGACGGTGACGAGTGCGAATTTTTTGTTCGCCGCCGCCGCGTGCAGTTTCCGCGCGACGGCGTCGAGCTGGGCGAGCAACGGCCCTTCGGAGGTCCAGGTCTGCACGCCGAATTCTTCTTGCAGGATCGAACAGCAGACACCACGGGCGTCGCCGGAGAGGAAGTTCGTACAGTCGTCGAGTTCGCTCGCCGCCGCGTGCAAGGCGGCTTTCAGTTCGGCGAGACGTCCGTGCAGGTCGACGTGCAAGGCGATTTCCTTGCGCAGTTGCCAGCCGCCGGGGGCGGCAGGGGGGGGCGCCGCGTCGTCTGTGGCGGGCTGATCTGTACGCTCGTAGAGGCAGAGGCGTCCGGGGTCGTGCAGACGTGCCACGGCGCCGCTGTCATCGACGTAGGCCGCAATTTTCATTGTCATCGTGCGTTCTCCCTCGCGACCGGGGCGGGCGGCTGGCCGGGCATCCCGTCGGGGAATGTCCGGCCCGCTGCGCTACCCCGGCGCTCTTACCAGACGTTGAGCAACCACTCCTTGTTCTTCTTGTATTCCATGTCGGTGAACAAGGCGTTGGCCATCTGCTCCGCCAGCCAGGTCGCGCCCTTGTAGCCGACTACCGGGTAGCGGTAGTGGCCGGCACGGTCGTAGACCGGGAAGCCGACGCGGACCATCGGAATGGCATAGTCGATGGCGACAAAGCGGCCCTTGGAGTGGCCGAGGATCAGGTCGAGCTCGAGGCCCTTGTTCTTGATCCGGTCTTCCAGCTCCCAGAAGTCGGCATTGGTGATGACTTCCATCTCGAAATCGACGTTTTCCTGCAGGGCTAGCAGGCGCGGGTCGGTCTTGTAGTTCGGGTTGTCATCGCCGAGCAGCAGCAGTACCGGCTTCATTTCCAGATCGAGGCAGTACTCGGCCAGCCCGATCACCAGATCCGGGTTGCCATAGATGGCGACCTTCTTGTCGGCGAGGAACATGTGCGTCAGATCGGTCAGCGCATCCATGGCGATGCCGCGTTCGCGCACCAGCGATGGCGGAATCTGCTTGCCGGTCATCGACTTCAGATTCTGCAGGAAGGTGTCGGTGTTGCGGATGCCGATCGGTGTCGGGCCGATGATCGCCGGCACGTCCCAGCGCTTTTCGAGGAACTTGGCCGCCTTGCCTCCTTCGTAGCGGTTCAGCGCGATGGTGCCCTGCGCGTCGGCGGTGGCGGTCAGATCCTCGATCGTCGTGCCGCCGTGCGAGATTTCGCTGCCGTCAGGCATCAGCGGCGAATCGAAGCTTTCGATCTCGAACAGCACGTTGGCTTCGACGTCCATCTCGGCCAGCAGGTGCTTCAGTTCGGTGACGTCGCCCGGATTGACCCAGCCGGTGATCAGGTTGATCTTCAGGCTCGGCTTGTCCTTCTTGGAGAAGTATTTGACGAAGTCGTGCACCGCGACGTCGTAGCCCGAAACCATGCTGCCGACGAAGCTCGGCGTGTGAATCGGGATCAGATGCACTTCGCGGTCGGCGTACTTCTCCTTGAGCAGGCCTTCGTTGAGCTTGCGCACCACGCCATCGACGTCGTCGCCGATGATTTCGGTCGAGCAGGTGGTGATGATCGGGATGATCTTGACGTTCGGATAGCGCGACAGCAGCACGTCGACGCCTTCCTCGACGCGGCCACAGGCACCGAACACCGCGCCGTCTTCATGCACCGACGAGGAGGCGAGTTCGAAGCTCTCCTTGAAGTGTTGCGAGAAGATCAGGCGCACGAACATCACGCAGCCCTGGCCGCCGTGCACGATGCCGATGCAGTCCTTGACGCCGATGCTGACGAACTGGGCGCCCGCCGGCTGGCAGGTGAAGATCGGGTTGACGGTACCAGCGCGGGCTTTTTCCTTGATTTCGCAGGTCATGGCGATCTCCTTAATAGTTCTGGACGGTCAGTTCGAGGTTGAGGGAGCCGTCGATGGTCAGCCAGTCCATGCGTGCGTGCAGGGTATGCATGAGCGACTTGATCTCGTCCGCGGGCAGGGTGGTGATCCACGGAAAGAGCTCCCGGTAGGCGCGATCAAGGCAGACCGCGTCGACCCAGTAGCACTTCTCCAGCGGTGTCGGGTTGTCGACCGGCTCGCCGCAGAGCAGCTGGGCGGTCTTGCCGAGGATGCCGGCGTTCTGCTTGCGCCGGTCCCAGCCCCGCGAATTGAACTGCCACAGGCAGTGCTTCATGATGTAGTTCTCCAGCTGGCCGACCCGTTCCTGGGTGAGGGGATCGTGCTCGGCCAGCGGATTGCTGGTGTAGATCGGCTGGTACTTCCGCTCGGAAGTCTTGGCCTGTTTGGCAGTAGCGCTCATGCTTGAACTCCTTGCTCGACGACTGCGATGATTTCTTCGGCGTCGCCAGCGCGCGGGAAGTCCGGATAGGTCTTCGTGCGCAGGTGGCTGACCGAATCGAACTTGCCGGTGTAGGGCGACAGCACCGTCGAGCCGGTGATCTCGACCGGCAGATCCTTGTCGGAGAGCATGCGGCGCGTGACGAAGCCACGGTCGGTCGGGATTTCGTCCTTGCTGATGTCGACCATCGCCAGCTGGTGGATCGGCGAGTAGACGGCGTTGTAGATGTCGCGGGCGAAGCGCACCCAGCCTTCGAAACCCTTGTACGGGCCGTTGTGGTAGGCGTGCGCGTTGAGGTAGGGAACGCCGACCTTCTTCGCCATTTCGCCCGGCCGCTTGCCGGTGAAAATGACGTCGGGCTTGAGCATGTCGAGCGCTTCGAGGCCTTCCAGCTCGTTCGGGTCGTCGATTGCCAGTGCGCCTTCGCCGCAGCGCGAGATGCCCTTTTCCATGTCGCCCTGGTGGCCGAACTTGGTGTAGACCGAAACGACCTTGACGCCCATTTCTTCCTGGATCGCGTGTGCCCAGTGCCAGAGCTTGGAGCCGCCCGGCCACAGGCAGACCTTCTTGCCTTGCAGGCGCGCCTTGTACCAGTCGAGCTCGGGCTGCCAGCGCGCCGTTTCCTCGGCGATGATCGCTTCGGCACGGTCTTCGATGCCGAAGAAGAGGCCGATCTTGCGCAGCGAGTCGGCGAGCGGCTTGAAGCCGAAACCGTCGATGTCGAGACGCGGGATGCCGTAGCGCTCGCGCAGTTCGTCGCAGATGTACTCGGCCGAACGCGCGCATTCGAGCACGTTGAGATGGGCGCGGTGCATGGTGCGCAGATCGTCGTAGGAGCCGTTGCCGGTGAAGGTCGACAGCACCTGGATGCCCATGCGCTTGAAGTAGTCGGTCATCACCTCCTGGTCGCCCTGGATGTTGTATTCGCCGACGTAGTTGATGACGTAGTCGCTGGTGATCTTCGGTTCGAGCGTGCCGACCTTCTGGTTGATCCAGGCGATGTTGATCTTGTGGTGGCCGCCCGACTGGCTGGGGCCGGCAAAACCGGGCGAGTTGCAGACGAAGATGTCGACGTCGGGCATTTCTGCCATCACCTCGTCGGCGATGGCGTTGATGTCGTCGCCGATCAGCGCCGTCGCGCAGGTCTGGTAGATCGTCATGCGCTTGATCTTCGGGAAGGCCTTGAAGGCTTCGAGGATGTTCTGCTTGAGCAGCTTCTCGGCGCCGAAGACGATGTGCTTTTCCTTCACGTCGGTGGCGAAGGTGTACTTCAGCTGGTAGTTGTCGTTGTCGCTGATGTAGCGCTTGGTCTGCCAGGTGTCGTAGGTGCAGCCGACCGGGCCGTGGCTGATGTGGATGACGTCCTTCATCGGCGTGCCGATGACGTGCTTGGCGCCGCAGTAGGCGCAGCCGCGCTCGGAAATCGATCCCGGAATCGTGTTGAGGTAGCCCTTGGGCAGACAGGAGGTCAAATCCTCGCCCTTGCCTTTAATCACCGCGTGCTCTTTGCGCTCGGGGATTACCTTGCTGCATTCGAATTCATGATGAGGCATGATTCAATCTCCTTTGCCGGTGGTGGTTGGGCCCGTCATTTCCGCGCGGGAAAGACGGGCTCCATGCGCGAGGTCGTGATTGATCCGGCTCGCCTCAATCCGCCAGACCGTATTTGATGACCATGGCTTCCAGCTGGTCCATGGTGAGGGGTTTCGGAATGACGAAATCCTCGTTTTCGATGATTTTCCGGCCCAGCTCGCGATACTCGAAGGCCTGGTTTTCTTCCGGATTAAATTCCGTCACCGTCTTTTTATTGAATTCGGCTTTCTGAACGACGTTATCGCGCGGCACGAAGTGAATCATCTTGGTGCCGATGGCGGCCGTGAATTCTTCAAGGAATTCCCTTTCACCATCGACCTTGCGGCTATTGCAGATAATGCCGCCGAGACGCACGCCGCTTTGCTTGGCGTATTTCACCAAACCCTTGCAGATATTATTGGCGGCGTAAATCGCCATCATTTCGCCGGAGGCGACGATGTACACTTCCTGCGCCTTGCCATCGCGGATCGGCATGGCGAAACCGCCACACACGACGTCGCCGAGTACGTCGAAGAAAACGAAGTCGAGGTCGTCGGTGTAGGCGCCGCTTTCCTCCATCAGATCAATGGCGGTGATGACGCCACGACCGGCGCAACCGACGCCGGGTTCCGGGCCGCCGGATTCGACGCACTGGATGTCCTTGAAGCCCTTGCGGATCACCATTTCGTTGGTGACCTTCTCGGCGCCGTGGTCGCGCAGCACGTCCATCAGGGTTTGTTGCGGCATGCCGCCGAGAATCAGCCGGGTCGAGTCGGCTTTCGGGTCGCAGCCGTGGATGAATACTTTTTTGTTATGGAAATAAGCGAGCGCGGCGGCCGTGTTTTGCGTCGTCGTCGATTTTCCGATACCACCCTTGCCGTAAATTGCCACCTTGCGAGTCATGGTTATTTCTCCTGGAATCGTTGATGAATCGGGGACAGCTCTCGTCGTGCGATCGATCATTTCCCGACAGGCGGGCGACATCCGGAATAGGGGCTCCGTGTATCGCTGATCGTCTGACTACGCCAGCACCAGAGTCTGGGCCGTGCACGCAGCAGTAATGCAGGGAGCGTGCCAAGATCGTAAAACCCTTGCGCCATGTGGTTTCGGCGTTGTCGAGATCAGGGACGATTTCCCCGGTCAGCGCAGGTATTTCCAAGGATTTGGCGGTGCCAGCAAAAGCGGGGTTGGCGGCGCGGTGTGGGGGCGGGCGATGGATTTTTTCGCTTTATTTCGCCCGCGTGATTTCCCGTTTCGTACGAAATGGAAAGAAGTCGCCGGCTTTATTCGTAAATGAACGAAATCGCTGGTCGCCGCGCTGGGACGTCGAGGGCGGAGGCGCCCCGCAGAGGGGCAGCGAGGGCGGGCTTGCGCTGAAGGGGGCGGGCGGCCATTGCGGTTGCTGCGGGCGAGACGGTGACCTGCCGGCGCGCAGCCGTACTGCACGGGCGGTTGAATTTCAGCCAGCAAGGCGTGACACTGGCGGCTTGGCACGCTCTCTGGCCGCCCCTTACGCCACGTTCACCCGATGCGCTCTCCCGATTCCGCCGCTGCCTTCTCCCGCGTTGCTTCGCGCGCGCCCTTCGCGCTCCTATGGCGCGCCGTCGGCACACCGGCCCGGGCGCGGCGGGGGCGGGGTCGTCACCCACTGAGCGCGCCGATGCATACGCCGATGCACGCAGCGATGAAAGGGGCGCTCTGACGATGTGGAAGCCGATGATCGCCATTTCCCTCGGTGCGATGCTCGGCGCCTTGCTGCGCTGGGGCCTGGGGAGCAAGCTCAATGAGCTGTTTCCGTCCCTGCCGCCGGGGACGCTCGCCGCCAACCTCATTGGTGGCTACATCGTCGGGCTTGCCGTCGCCGGCTTCGCGCAGGCCCCCGGCCTTGCCCTCGAATGGCGGCTTTTCATCATCACCGGCTTCTGCGGCGGTCTGACGACCTTTTCGACGTTTTCCGCCGAAGTGGTGAGCCTCTTGCAACAGGGCCGCCTGAGCATGGCGATCGCCGCCATCGCCGTGCACGTCGGTGGTTCCTTGCTGGCGACGCTGGCCGGGCTGGCGTCCTGGCAGCTTGTGCAGGCGCGCTGAGCTGGCCCTTGGTGTCGCCCTGGTCCGGCGTTTGGCACGGCGCGGCGCGCTAAGGCGCACTAAGGTGTTGCAGCGCGTACCGCGCGTGCGCCAAGAACGACACCCGCGAGAAGCAGCGCAATCCCCAGCAGCGTGATCGGTGCCGGCGCTTCGCCCCGCCAGATGAAGGCATAGGCGAGCGCCGAGACGGTCTCGAAGACGATGAACTGGCCGGACAGCGCCGTCGGCAGCAGCTGGCTGGCGCGGTTCCAGAGCAGGGTGCCGAGCCACGAGGCGAGGAGACCGATCAGCAGCATGAGCGCCATGAATTTGCCCGGCGTCGGCCCGAGCGGCCAGGCAAACGGGGCGCTTGCAGCCGTCTCCGCTGTCGGCAGCGCCGGCCAGACGCTCATGGCGGCAAAGAGCAGCAGCGCCAGCGGCAGCGTCGCCAGCCCTTGCGCCGTCGCCCAGGCGCCTGAGGCGAGCTGTGGACGCGCCTGCAACCAGCGGGCGTTGCGCAGCGGGTACCAGGTCCAGCAGAGCACGGCGCCGACGGCGAGGAGGGCACCGAGCCGCAGATCGTCGGCACTGCGCGTGCTGTCCGTCGCTGCCAGACGCGCCAGCTCTTCCCGGTTGACCAGCACGATGCCCGCAGCGATGACGAGCAGCGACGGCACCAGCCGCCGCCAGGCGAGTGCGCGCTCGCTGTAGTTGGCGGCGATGGCAATGACGATGGGCAGGGTGCCGATGATGACCGTCGGCAGCGGTGCGTCGGCGCGCTGGATCGCCGAGGCGAGCAGGGCGTAGTAGGCGAGGTTGCCAACGGCGGCAAGCTCCAGCGCACGCCACCAGTCGGCCCGGCCGAGCTGGCGCAGTTGCGCGCGGCCATGCAGCGCCAGGGGCAGGGCGATGAGGCCGAAGGCGACGTAACGACCGACCGCGAGCAATACGGGCGGGTAGTCGATGAGCACGAGCGGAATCACGAACACCAGCCCCCAGGCGAGTCCGGCGCCAAGCGCGCAGGCAACGCCCAGAAGGGTGGGATGGTTTTTCACTGGCGATATCCGGGGGAATGCGGGAAGGGTGACTGGCGGTTGCGCGCATGATCGTCGCCTGCCGCCGCTACGGCAAGTACGGGCGCGGGGCCGGCGCTTGCTAGAATCGGCGGCTTCCCGACCGCCCATGCGCCCGCCATGAAAATCCTGCACACCGCCGACTGGCACCTCGGCCGCTATCTGCACGGTCTGTCGCTGCTCGACGATCAGGCGTATCTGCTGACACAACTGGTGGCGCTGGCGCGCGATGAAGCGGTCGATCTCGTGGTCATCGCCGGTGACGTCTACGACCGCGCGCAGCCGCCGGCGGAGGCCGTGTCCTTGCTCGACGAGGTGTTGGCGCAGCTGGTAATGGCAGCCGGCATTCCGGTCGTCGTCATCGCCGGCAACCATGACAGCGCCGAGCGCATCGGCTTCGTCGGCCGCATCTGCCGCGAGCGTGGGCTCCTCCTGCGCGGCACGCTCGATGACCTGTCGCCCCTGCGCCTGCGCGATGCGCATGGCGAGGTCGAAATCTGGCCTGTTCCCTACGTTGAGCCGGTATTTGCCCGTGCGCTCGCCGCGGCCGACGCCGATCCGGTGCGCATCGACGACCATGCGGCGGCGCTCGCTCTGGTGCTGGCGCGCGTGCGTACGCAGATGTCGTCTGCCGCGCGCTCGGTGCTCGTCGCCCACGCCTTCGTTGCCGGTGCCAGCGAATCGGAGTCGGAGCGCGCGCTGGCCGTCGGCGGTTCCGGGGCGGTGGGGGCCGATCTCTTCGCCGGTTTTGACTACGTTGCCCTTGGCCATCTGCATCGGCCGCAGTCGGCCGGCGCGCCGCAGCTGCGCTATGCCGGTTCGCTGCTCAAGTATTCGTTTGCCGAGGCGGCACAGGAAAAGAGTGTCTCCATCGTCGATCTGCCCGCCGACGGCGTGCCGCAGGTGCGGATGGTAGCGCTGACGCCCCGGCACGATCTGCGCATCGTGCGCGGTCGCTTCGCCGATCTGTTGCAGCACCCCGATCCGCGCGGCGCGCGCGACGACTATCTGTGCATCGAGCTTGACGATGCCGAGCCGGTGCTCGACCCGATGGCGCGGCTGCGCACCGTCTATCCGAATCTGCTGGAGCTGCGTTTCGCGAGCCTCGGCAGCGGCGAGGGCGCCGCCCGGGTGGCTGGCGATCATCGCCGACAGCGCCCTGAAGACCTCTTCGCCGCCTTCTACCGCGACGTGTTTGCAACAGAGCTCGGCGATCCGGCGCGTGCGGTGTTTGCCGACGCGCTGCGCAAGGTGGAGGCGCCATGAAGCCGCTACGCCTCGAGCTGTGCGCGTTTGGCCCCTTCGCCGGCGGGCAGACCATTGATTTTGGCGAACTGGGCGCGCAGACGTTTTTCCTCATTCACGGGCCGACCGGCGCGGGCAAGACCAGCATCCTCGATGGCATCGCCTTCGCGCTCTACGGCGACAGTTCGGGCGGCGAACGCGAGGGCCGGCAGTTACGCAGCCACCACGCTGCCGCCGGCACGCTCACCGAAGTCAGCCTCGATTTCGCGCTCGGCGAGCAGCACTATCGTGTGCATCGCGTTCCCGAGCAGATGCGTCCGGCCAAACGCGGTGGCGGCGAAACCCGGCAAAGTCCGCAGGCCGCGCTGTGGCGCCTCGATAGCGGGAACGCCGATGCCGATGGGCCGCCCGCCCTCGTGCCGCTGGCGGCTGGCTGGAGCGATGTCACGCGGGCGGTGAGCGACTTGCTGGGCTTCGACAGCCGCCAGTTCCGCCAGGTCATCCTCTTGCCGCAGGGGCGCTTTCGCGAATTCCTCACGGCGTCGACCAGCGAACGTGAAAAGATCCTGCAAACCCTTTTTGGCACCGAGTTGTACCGCCGCGTCGAAGAGTCGCTGAAGGAATCGGCACGCACCCTGGAACGCGATGCCGAGACGGTGCGCGCCCGCCGGCAGGCGCTGCTTGAACAGAGCGGTGCGGCCGACGAGGTGGCGCTGGCGGCGCAGGTGCAGGCACACGAGGCCGCATTGACCGCCGCGCGGCAGGCCGAGCAGGCGGCGACGCGCACCGCGCAGCACGCCGAACAAGCGCTGACCGAGGCACGGCAGGTCGCCGAGCGTTTTGCCGAATTCGATGCGGCGCAGGCGGCAGTCAAGGAATTGCAGGCGGCGCAGCCGAGCTGGGCCGCGCGTCGCGCCGAGTGGCAGGCTGCCAGTCGTGCCGCCGCCTTGCGGCCACTTGCCCATGCCGCGCGCGAAGCGCAGCGCCAACGCGATGAAGACGCCGCCCGCCTGCGCGCCGCGCAGGAAGCGCTGACGAGCGCGCAGACGCGTCATGCGACAGCGACGGCCGCTCTGGCCGCCGAAGAGGCAAAAGCGCCGCAGCGCCGCACGCTGACTGCCGACGCGCTCGAGCTCGATGCGCTGGCGGCGCGCATCAGTGCGCTCGCCCAACTGCGCGAGGAGCTTCAGCAGGCCGAGGCCACTCTGCGTCAGCGTAGTGCCGAGCGCACGCGCCAGGAGCAGGCGACGCAGGCGTGTCGCGCCGCGCAGACCGCCGCCGAGCAGACGCTGGCCGCGACACGGCTGGCCGCAGCGCGCCTGACCGGTGCGGTGGCCGAAGAAGCACAGGCGCGCAACCTCGTCCGGCAGCACAGCGAACTCGCCCAGCACCTCGCGGCACAGGTCGGCGTGCAGGCAACGCTGCACGCGGTGCAGCAGGCCGCGCAGGCGGCCGAGGTGGCGCTGGTACGTGCGCGGCAGCAGCGCGAGCACACGGCGGCGGGCTGGCTGGCGAGTCAGGCCGAACGTCTCGCGCACACCTTGCGCGACGGCGACGCCTGCCCGGTCTGTGGCGCACGGGAGCATCCGGCGCCGGCGCGCCATGCCAGTGCCGACGTGGCAGCAGTAGTGCACGACGCCGATCTGCAAGCCGCCGAACGCGCGCAGAGCGAGGCCGAGCGCGTCGCGGCGCTGGCCCGGCAGCAGGCGTTTGCCGCGCAGCAGGCCCACGATCTCGGGCGCGCGCGCACGGCAGACCTCGAACGCGCCTTGGGCGAGGCACGCAATACGCCGCTCGCCGAGTTGCAGGCTTACTTGCAGGCTAGCGAAGGCGCACTGGCCGGCGCACGGGCCGCAAAGGCAGCCTTGCCCGCGCACGAAGCGGCGCTGACGGACGCGGCGAATGCACTGGCCGCTGCCGAGAGCCTCCGGCAGCGCGCCGAGGCCGAGGCGCAGGAAGCGCAGGCACGGCACGCGCAGCGTGCCGGCCAGTATCAGGAGCGTCTGGCCGGCATTCCGCCAGCCTTCGCCCACCTGACGACGCCGCCGGCGGTCGATGCTGCCCGTCAGGCCGCGCGGGCCGAGCTGGCGCGCCTCGACGCCGCACAGGCCGCCGCTGTCGCCGCCCTGCGGCAGGCGGGCGAAGCACAGGCCAGCGCGCAGACGCGCGTCGCCGAAGGCACGCAGGCGCTGACCCGGCAGACGCAGACAGCGGCACGCGCCGAGGCCGACTGGCGGGCAGCCCTTGGCAGCGCCGGTTTTGCCGATGATTGCGCCTGGCAGGCGGCGCAACGTGAGGCGGCGCAGTGCGCCGCGCTCGAACGCGCTTTGGCGGCTCACGATGGCGCCGTGGCGGCGGCTGGTGAACGATTGGCCCGTGCCAGCGGCACCGTGGCCGGGCAGACGCGTCCGCCGCTTACCGAAGTGCAGTCGGCACACGAGGCGGCGCGGCGCGCCCAGCTCGTTGCTGCGCGCGCCGCGCAGGAGGCGCAGGCGACGCTCGCCGCCAGTCAGCGTCTGGCGACGGCGGTCAGCGCGCTGAGTCGCGAACACGGCGCGCTGGAGGCGCATTACGGAGTGCTGCGGCACGTCGCCGATGCAGCCTCCGGCAACAATCCGCAACGCCTGTCGCTGCAACGCTACGTGCTGGCGACCCTGCTAGAACGGGTGCTGGTGGCGACGACGCAGCGCCTGTCGGTGATGAGCCGGGGGCGTTACGAAATGCGGCGGCGCGAGGTGGCGCACGACCAGCGCGCGGCGGCCGGGCTTGATCTCGATGTGTTCGACCACCATACCGGCAGCACGCGGCCGGTGGCGACCTTGTCCGGCGGCGAGTCATTCCTCGCCTCGCTGGCGCTGGCATTGGGCTTGTCGGACGTGGTGCAGGCAGCGGCGGGCGGTATCCGCCTCGACGCCATCTTTGTGGACGAAGGCTTCGGCACGCTCGATCCGGAGGCGCTCGACGCCGCCATCAGCGCGCTGAAAGACCTGCAGCAGTCCGGGCGCATGGTCGGCATCATTTCGCACGTCGCCGAACTCAAGGAGTGGATGCCGGCGCGCCTCGAAGTGCAGCGCGGCGTGCGCGGCAGCGTCGCGCGTTTTTCGCTCTGAGCGGGGACGCCGCGTTTGGCGTCTGCGCGGCGAAGTGCCGAAGTAGCGGAATGACGGTGTGCCGCTGCGGCAGAAAGCGCGCCGCCGGCCTGCGCTCAGCGCGGTGTGTCGGTGCCTTTGGCGGGGGAGGGCGCGCTCGTGTCGGCGTTGTCTTGTGCGCCCTTGAGCGCGGCGGTGTCGCCGCTCTGGTGCGTGTAGCTCAGCTGGCGCAGGTCGAAGCCCTGCGCACGGGCGGCCGCTTCGGCGGCGGCAAGCTGTTCCGCCGGCAGCGTCGGCGTGCGCGAGAGAATCCACAGGTAGCGGCGATTCGGGTTGCCGACGACGGCCCAGCGGTAGTCGTCGGCGAGGCCGATGACCCAGTAATCGGCGCGGAACGGCCAGAAAAACTGCACTTTCAGACGCGCATTCGCCGAGCCTTCGACCGCCCAGGCACGTCCGACGATCTGGCTGAAGCCCTCCTCGGTGCGGCAGCGGTTGGTCACCGAGATGTCGCCGTCCGCACGCTGGCCGTACTCGGCGGTGGTGTCACCGATGCAGATGCGTTGGAAGAACAGCGGGAAGCGGGCGATTTCGTACCATTTGCCGAGATAGCGCGCGAGGTCGACCGCCGGCACGGCCTGTACCGGGGCGGGCGTTTCGTCATCGGCGCGCGCGGCGGCGGGTGTGAGGCAGAGCAGCACGCCGGCAAGGATGATCGCCTGCCGGCAGAGGGGACCAGGATTCATGATAGGGGCGGACTCGTCAGGGCGATGGTGTTGGGAAGGTTGCGAGGCGGGGTTCAGGGAGTGATCGGGCTGCAGGCGGCGCAGGGTCCGCCAGTCTGTGGCGATACGTGGCAGTGTGCGGCAGTGTCTGGCAACGGGGCTGCCTTGGGCGGCTCGGCCATTGCGGCGCGTCGAGGCGGCGCGCCGCGTTTGGCGAGTGTGCCAGAGTTGGCGCGGACATGGGCGGCGATGCCGCAGTGATGTCTCGGCGCGGGGCGCCTCTGGCGGCGAGAGCGCGGTGGCGGGCCGGCCTGCCGCGATCCGCGCCGCGTTTTCTTCGCCAATGGCATCGCGTAGCATTGTCGGTCAGCGTGTGCCGGCCATCGCTGGCCTTGGCAAACTCACGCTTCTTCGACACGCAAGGATGCCGACGCATGAATCGCACGGAGCGCTTCTACAAGATCGATCAGTTGATCAACGAACGGCGGCTGGTCAGCTTCGGCCAGCTACAGGAGGCGCTTGAGGTATCGCGCGCGACCTTGAAGCGCGATCTTGAATACATGCGCAATCGCCTCAATGCGCCGATTGTCTGGGATCGCGAGGCCGGCGGTTACCGCTTCGAGACCCTGTCGGCGAGCGTCGGCGGCCAGTACGAACTGCCGGGTCTGTGGTTCTCGTCGCAGGAAATCCACGCCTTGCTGACCATGCAGCATCTGCTGGCCAACCTCGATCAGGGCGGCATGCTGGCGCCGCATGTGCAGCCGCTGATGGCGCGCCTGAATGGCCTGCTCGGCACCGCCGATAACGCCGCCGAAGAAATCCGGCAGCGCGTGCTCATCGTCGGCATCGGCAAGCGGGCGATGAAACTGACGCATTTCGAAAAGGTCGGTTCCGCCTTGCTGCGGCGCAAGCGCCTGCACATTCACTACTACGCACGCGGCAAGGCCGAACTATCGGTGCGCGAGGTATCGCCGCAGCGCATCGTGCACTACCGCGAAAACTGGTACCTCGACGCCTGGTGCCACCTGCGGCGCGAGCTGCGCAACTTCGCCATCGACTCGATCCAGCGCGCCGAGGTGATCGAGAAGCCGGCGCGCGAGGTCTCCAACCGTACCGTCGACGCGGTGCTTGGCCCCGGCTACGGCATTTTCGGCGGGCGCGCGCTGCACTGGGCGACGTTGCGCTTTTCGCCGACGCGGGCACGCTGGGTTGCGGCCGAGTTCTGGCATCCGAAGCAGAAAGGACGTTTCGCCGAGGACGGCAGCTATCTGCTGGAAATCCCCTACGCCGATCCGCGCGAGCTGGTGATGGACATCCTCAAATACGGGCCGGAATGCGAGGTGATGGCCCCCGAATCCTTACGCGAGACGGTTGCGCTGGCGCTCAATGCCGCCCTGGCCCACTACAGCGGAGCGCCCGTCGCCTGAGGCTGGCGGCCCGCTGCCGTCGGCGGCCAGCGCCTAACGCCAGAGGCTGAGTGGTGGTGTGGCGACGACGGCGCCGAGAATGTCGCTGCGCGAGACAAAGCCGACCAGCACGCCGCTGTCGCTGACAACTGGCACACCGTCGACGTCGTCGTCGAGCATGACCTGGGCGATGCGCCGCAGGTCCGTGCCCGGATCGGCGCAGACGACCGGCGAGGTCATCAGATCGCGTACCCGCCGGCCGATGACGTCGCGAATGCGCCCGCCCTCGATGTTGAGCGCGGTGAGCAGATTGCGTTCGCTGACGATGCCGATGAGCAGACCGTCGCCGCCCAGCACCGGCGCCTGGCGGATGGCGTTGCCGAGCAGCACCTGATAGGCGCGCTCGGCCGGATCGTCGCCGGTGACGCTGATGACCCGGCGTTCCATGACCTGCCAGGCGCGGTAGAGCGGCCCGCGTTCGGGGTCGGCATGCGTCATCGACTGGTAGGCAAGTACCGCGTCGTTACCGGCGCCGCTGCGCGCTGCCGCGCCACTGCCTAGCGTGGCATCGACGTAGGTGGCGAAGGTGCTGCCATCCTCGGCCTTGCTGCCACTACCGGCTTTGCCGCGCACGGCGCGCACGCGCCGCGCTTCATTGACCGCTGGCAGCTGTCCGAGCTCTTCGAGCGTGCCGCGAAACTCCGGGCCGCTCAGACCGTAGATCGAAAACATCGCTTCCTCCCTGGGGCATGTCGTGTCCTGAGGGTGCTGCGTCGCGTGCTCATCGGCGGCCGTCGCAAACGTCGCTCAGTCGACGTGGTGAGTCGCGTCGCTGCTGCCGAACAGGGTGCGTGCGGCACTTGCCGAGAGTATCAGCGACAGGCGCATGGTAGCGCGCGTGGCGCCGACGAAGAGGCGGCGTACGGCTTTCTCGTCGAGGGTGGCGAAGTCGATTTCGGTGAAGATCACGCACGGCGCGGCGCGTCCCTTGAAGCGGTGCACCGAGTCGATGAGGACGTCGCCGTCGGTCGTCTCCTGACTGCCGAAGAGGTCGTAACGCCCGGTCGGCGCGCGTAGCGGGTAGGGGCCGAGTTTTTCGTAGGGCGTCAGCTGGGAGTGTTCGCGGCCGCGATAGGTGAGCAGGGCGATGTGGGGGCGGCGAAAGCCGGCGCCGATGGCGCGGGTGATGGCCGCAGTGCTTTTGGCGACGAGGTCGGCGGTATCGCCGTCGGCGTAGGTGCTGATATCGACCTCGCCGCCGTCGATCGGGCTGCCGGCTTCGGCCGGCGGATCGAGGGCGAGCAGGCGGTTGAGCAGGTCGACGACGCGGTGCGGGCTGCGATAGTTGGTGCGCGCGCGCAGCGTCACCCAGCCCGGCAGATCGACGGGCGGGCGACCGTAAAGATTTTGCATGGGGTCTTCGAGCCACCAGGCGCGCCCCTCGGGGCGCAGCAGGCGCAGCAGATTGGCGGCCCAGGCGGGGGCGAAGTCCTGCCCTTCGTCGACGATGAGTGCGTCGAACTGCCAGGTGGCATCCGGAGTGAAGTGGTCGAGCAAGCCTTCGAGACGGGCGAAGGCGCCGGGGCGGGAGAAGTCGACGGGCTGGCCGAGCGTGCGGCTGACGCGGTCGGCGAGCTGGTGATAGGTGGCGACTTCGCCGCCCCCTGGCACGATCACGGCGATGTGGTCGGCTAGCGGGCGGTTGTAGCAGACGTAGAGCGGCCGCCGCCCAGCTGCCAGCGCTTCGCGGAAAACCGCCATCGCCAGCTGCGTCTTGCCGGTGCCGGCGGAGGCGACGACGCGCAACCGGAACGGCGTGCAGTCGATCTGCCGCGCCCAGTGTGCAAGGCCACCGGAAAGTCGCGTGTACAAGGACTCGGCCTCGCCGACGATGGCGTTGACCTCGGGAACGAGTTCGAGAATGTCGCCAAGAAAGCGCAACACTTTCGGCCGCAGGGGCTGCACCTCGCCGCTGGCCGGCAAAAGCTGGCGGATGAGGGGGAGAAGCTCGTCGCGTCGCCGCGCGTCGACGATGCGCGCCGGATCGATGCCGGCCGATCCCGGCTCGCGCACCGTGTAGTCGGGGCAGTAGAGCAGGGCTTCGATACGCGGCGGTTCGCCGCCACAAAACTGGTGCAGGCGCGCGTACAGGGCGTCGGTATTGCGCGCCATCTGCACGGCGACATTCTTCTCGCTGCTCGGGTAACGCTTGCAAAGGCCGTTCGGCGTTTCGCTGAGAAAGCCGCTTTTTTGCTCGATGAGCAGCACCGTGCCGGTCGGCCCGACGATGGCGAAATCGATTTCGCCGTAGAGCGTGAACTGGCGCGGTACGACGCGTGTCCAGTGCACGCCGTGAAAGACGGCATAGCGGTCGTCCAGCCCTTCGGCCAGCAGGGTCAGCGTTTGCAGTTCGCGCTCGGCGGCGCCGGTGGCGCGCATCTCGCGCCAGCCATCGGGAAAAACTTTCGCCATCAGGTGCTCGCGGTAAGAGAAAAGAGGAAAATGCCGGATGGATGACGGCGCGCGCCAGTCCCGCATCGCCCACGTTGCCATCATAGCCAAGCCCAGCTCTCCGGGCGAGGCGGTGCACAGCCGTTTGTCGTGGCGCAGGCTCGAGTGGTGAGCCCATCACCCGGCAAGATGGTGAGCATTCCCTCTCTGGAGCCTGCCATGTCACACGCAATTTATCCGCTGTCTCTCCCGTCGCGTTCGCCCTTTGTCCGCCCGACGCCGGCCGGTGTGCTGTGGCGCAATGAGCGCTTGCCCGTCGCTGCGCGCGCCTTGCCTCGCCCTTCGCGGGTGGGCGGCGTCAGCGGGGATCGCTGGGTGGCCGTCTGCTCGCTGCTCGTGCTGCTGCTCGTCGTCATCGACGGTGGCTTGCGATGAGCCGCAAACCGGCTGCCGCTTCGCCCGCGTTGGCGCGGAGTCTCGCGGCGGTGTCGCGTGCGCTGGAAGGACTGGCGGTGGGTGATGCGCTGGGTGCGGACTTCGAATTTCGTCGTGAGGTGTGCGGCGACGATCTGCAACAGGCGGTGGCGTCCGCCACGCTGTCGGTTACGGACGACACGCAGATGACGCTCTTTCTCGCCGAAGCGCTGCTCGGCGCCCCGGCCCGGCGCGTGCAGTCGGCCATCGAAATTGCCCTCTTGCGCTGGTATCGCGGGCAGATCGGCCTGGCGCCGCAACAGCGGCGTGGGCTGACGCGTTTCGCGGTGCTCACTCAGCGGCGGGCGCCGGCGATGACGTGCATGGCCTCGTTGCATCATCGCCACCTCGGACGTCGGCGGCCAGCCAACGCATCGCGAGGCACTGGCTCGTTGATGCGCTGCATGCCCCTGTTGCTGCTCCACGAGCCGACCTTCTGCGCGCAGCCGGCGATGTCGCTGGTGGCATCGGTGGCGCGCATTACGCACGATCATCCACTGGCGGCCGAGGCCGATTGTTTTTACACCGCGCTCGTGCATGCGCTGGCGCAGGCGAATGCGGGACGGGAGGGCGCAGCGTCCGAGATTGTGCCGTCACCGGCAGAAGCGCTGCCGCGCATGGCCAGGCGCGTCGCTGGCGAATTGCTCGCCGCCAAGGTCATTTCACCGGAACTGCGGCAATGGATCGAGCACGGCCTGTCCATCGACGAACCGCGTCGGCTCGGCGGCGGCTGGGTGGCCGAGGAGGCACTGGCGATTGCCTTGTCGGCCGCACGTCAGGCGCGCGGCGATTTCATGCGCGGGATGGCGATTGCCGTCTGTCATCCGGGAGACAGCGACACGACGGCCGCCCTCGCCGGCGCCCTGCTCGCCGTGCAGGGCGCTTGTCCCGAGGCGAGTCTGGTCGCGCGACTCGATGCCTTGCCGGCGATCCGCTATGTCCAGCAGTTGCTGGCGCTGTGGCCGGCGCGTCCGTCACGCAGGAGTGAGTCGGCGTAAACCCTGCCAACGCTGGGCTGGCGCGGCTTAACATCGCTTTCTGCGGGGCTTGCGTGGTGAAGGGCGTTCCCGGCGTGGTTTACCGCACATTTCCTGCTCTCTGGCCGCCGCCGGACTGTCGGTCGGGGTGGCTTTCATAACCCTCTGATCGTTATGGTTTTTTGCGTTCCGATTCGGCGTTCGCGGTGGCCTGTGCCGAGTTGACAGGCAGTCGTCGCGGAGTAAACTTGCGCGCTCGACAAGGCGCCACCCCAGTAATCGGCTGTCTTTCGCGCGTTACCGTGGCTTGCGTCCTTCACCCGCCGAGAGGCCAGCGTCGGCGCAGCTTGTCTGAATAAGGTTTTGAGTGGAGAAGCTTGAGATGACGCAGGGCCAGGAAAAAACCGTGCAGCTCGTGAAAAAAGACGCCCCGAAAAGCACGGACAATGACGCCGCCGGCGCCGCCGACAAGCGGCAGACGCAGATCATCGCGATCTACGGCAAGGGCGGCATCGGCAAGAGCTTCACGCTCTCCAACCTCTCCTACATGCTGGCGCAGCAAGGCAAGCGCGTGCTGCTGATCGGCTGTGACCCGAAGAGCGACACCACCTCGCTGCTGTTCGAAGGCCGTAGCGTGCCGACGATCATCGAAACCTCGGCGCGCAAAAAGGCGGCCGGCGAGGAAGTGACGATCGGCGACGTCTGCTTCAAGCGCCACGGCGTCTACGCCATGGAACTGGGCGGGCCGGAAGTCGGTCGTGGCTGCGGCGGACGCGGCATCATCCATGGCTTCGAACTGCTCGAAAAGCTCGGCTTCCATGAATGGGACTTCGACTACGTCCTGCTCGACTTCCTTGGCGACGTGGTCTGTGGCGGTTTCGGCCTGCCGATCGCCCGCGACATGTGCCAGAAGGTGATCGTCGTCGGTTCCAACGACCTGCAGTCGCTCTACGTTGCCAACAACGTCTGCTCGGCGGTCGACTACTTCCGCAAACTCGGCGGTAACGTCGGCGTCGCCGGCATCGTCATCAACAAGGACGACCACACCGGCGAGGCGCAGGCGTTTGCCGCGGCGGCCGGCATCCCGATCCTCGCTGCGATTCCCGCCGACGAGGACATCCGGCGCAAGAGCGCCGGCTACGAGATCATCGCCAAGCCGGATGGCCCCTACGGCCCGCTGTTCGCCGCGCTGGCGCAGCAGGTCGCCGACGCGCCGCCGGTGCGTCCGACGCCGCTCTCGCAGGAAGGCCTGCTCGGTCTTTTCTCGGGCGACGCCGTCGGTCGCGACATCGTTCTCGACCCGGCGACCGCCGCTGATATGCGGGGCGGCAAGCTGGTCGTCCAGCCCTCGCTCGAAGTCGTCTACGAAAGCGAATGACCATGAATGCGCCCACGACGGCCGGCGGCAACGACGCCGCGGCCTGCCACGGCGAACGCGCCGACGAATTGCGCGCTGCGGCGCAGGCGGCGGGCAACGCGCCGCTGCTGTCCAAGCTGGCGACCGACTATCCACGCGGTCCGCACGACCAGCCGCAGACCATGTGCCCGGCCTTCGGCTCGCTGCGCGTCGGTCTGCGCATGCGGCGTACGGCGACCATCCTCTGCGGGTCGGCGTGCTGCGTCTACGGCCTGTCCTTCACCTCGCACTTCTACGGCGCGCGGCGGACGGTCGGCTACGTGCCGTTCAGCTCGGAGACGCTGGTTACCGGCAAGCTGTTCGAGGACATCCGCGAGGCGGTGTACCAGCTCGCCAACCCGGCCGAACACGACGCCATCGTCGTCATCAACCTGTGCGTGCCGACCGCCTCCGGCGTGCCGCTCGACCTGCTGCCGAAGGAAATCGAGGGCGTGCGCATCATCGGCATCGATGTTCCTGGCTTCGGCGTGCCGACGCATGCCGAAGCGAAGGACGTGCTCACCGCCGCCATGCTGCGCTATGCGCGCAACGAGATCGAAGCCGGTCCGGTGGCGCGGCCGCGCGGCGCGCTGCCCGAAGGGCCGAAGATCGCGCTGCTTGGCGAGATGTTCCCGGCCGACCCGGTCGTTGCCGGCCGCCTGCTGGCGCCGATGGGCCTCGGTGTGGCGCCGCAGCTGCCCTGCCGCGAGTGGCGCGACCTGTACGCGGCGCTCGACTCCGACGTCGCCTGTGCCGTGCATCCGTTCTACACCGCCAGCGTGCGCGAGTTTCGCGCCGCCGGTCGTCCGGTCGTCGGTTCCGGCCCGGTCGGCTACGAAGGCACGGCCGCCTGGCTGGAAGCCGTCGGCGCCGCTGCCGGCGTCACTGCCGCGCAGATCGATGCCGCCAAGGCCGCCGCGCTGCCGGCGATCCGCGCCGCGCTCGACGCCAACCCGATCAAGGCGCGCGTCACCGTTTCCGGTTACGAAGGCTCCGAACTGCTCGTTGCCCGCCTGCTCGTCGAGGCCGGCGCCGACGTGCCCTACGTCGGCACGGCGACGCCGCGCACCGAGTGGAACGAGGCCGACCGCGACTGGCTCGCCGCACGCGGCGTGCATGTGCAGTTCCGCGCTGCGCTCGAACAGGACGTCGCCGCGATGCGCGAAGTCAAACCCGACCTCGCCCTCGGCACCACGCCGCTGGTGCAGGCGGCCAAGGAAATCGGCATTCCCGCGCTCTACTTCACCAACATGGTGTCGGCGCGGCCGCTGTTCGGCGCCGCCGGCGTTTCGGCGCTGGCCGGCATCGTCGCCGCGCAGACGCGCGACCCGTCGCGCTTCGCGCGCATGGTCGACTTCTTTGCGCCGCTCGCCGCCAAGCCGAAAGCGGTTCCCGTTGCCACTCCGACCAAAGTTGTCCGCGGCGATCTCGCCGACGCCATAGGAAACTGATCCGATGCTCGTCCTCGACCACGACCGCGCTGGCGGCTACTGGGGTGCTGTTTACGTCTTCTCGGCGGTGAAGGGGCTGCGCGTCGTCATTGACGGCCCGGTCGGCTGCGAGAACCTGCCGGTCACCGCCGTGCTGCACTACACCGACGCGCTGCCGCCGCACGAACTGCCGATCGTCGCCACCGGCCTGTCGGAAGAAGAGCTGACGATGACCGGCACCGAAGGCGCGATGCGCCGTGCTGCGCTGACGCAGGATCAATCGCAACCGGCGGTCGTCGTCACCGGCTCGATCGCCGAGATGATCGGCGGCGGCGTCACGCCCGAGGGCGCCGGCCTGCTGCGTTTCCTGCCGCGCACCATCGACGAGGACCAGTGGCAGAGCGCCGACCGCGCGATGACCTGGCTGTGGAAGGAGTTCGGCAGCAAGAAGTCGGTTGGCCGCAAGAAGATGGCGGCGATGGGCGAGGGCGGTCGCAAGCCGCGCGTGAACATCATCGGCCCGTCCTACGGCGTCTTCAACATGCCGTCCGACCTCGCCGAGATCCGCCGCCTGGTTGAAGGTATTGGCTGCGAGATCAACCTCGTTTTCCCGCTCGGCACCGACATCGCCGACGTGCCGAAGCTCGCCGACGCCGACGTCAATATCTGCATGTACCGCGAGTTCGGCCGCAAGCTGTGCGAAGCGCTCGGCAAGCCTTACCTGATGGCGCCGATCGGCGTGTTCTCGACCACTGCTTTCCTGGAAAAG
This sequence comes from Rhodocyclus gracilis, assembly GCF_009617575.1. Taxonomy (GTDB): domain Bacteria; phylum Pseudomonadota; class Gammaproteobacteria; order Burkholderiales; family Rhodocyclaceae; genus Rhodocyclus; species Rhodocyclus gracilis. The sequence continues at coordinate 5,815 of NZ_WIXJ01000009.1, read as the reverse complement.
CTCGGCGAGGTGGCCGGCGTTGACCCGCAGCCCTTCATCGAACAGGAAAAGCACACGACGCTGAAGCCCCTGTGGGATCTGTGGCGTAGCGTGACGCAGGACTTCTTCGCCAGTGCGCCCTTTGCCATCGTTGCCAGCGAAACCTACGAGCGCGGTGTGCGCCGCTTCTTCGAGAGCGAACTCGGCATTCCCTGCGCCTTCTCGTTTACGCGCAAGCCCGGCAACAAGATGGACAACGCCGCCGTGCGCGCGGCGATCAAGACGACGCCGCCGCTGGCGCTGTTCGGCTCGTACAACGAACGCATGTACAACGCCGAAGCCGGCGGCCGCGCCATCTACATCCCGGCATCCTTCCCCGGCGCCATCATCCGCCGCGCCATCGGCACGCCGTTCATGGGCTACTCGGGCGCCACCTATCTGGTGCAGGAGTACTGCAACGCCTTGTTTGACGCGTTGTTCAACATCCTGCCGCTGGGTACCGACCTCGACAAGGTCGATGCGACGCCGTCGAAGCGTGCGCAGGCGGCCTTGCCGTGGGATGAAGACGCCGAGGCGGCACTCGCCGATGCGGTCGAGCGTCAGCCTTTCCTCGTACGCATCTCGACGGCCAAGCGTTTGCGCGACCGCGCCGAGCGCGAGGCACGGCAGGCCGGTGAGGAGCGCGTCACGCTGGCGCGCTTCGCGCAGGTCGCCGAGTCTTTCTCGGCGCAGACGGCCTGAGTGATCGTCGCGTCGATGGCAATGATCGCTTAGTGCAGCGCTGAGTCAACAAACCAACGTGTCCGAGACCCTTCCCATGGAAAACCCCCGGCAGCATCCGGCCGACGACTTCGACGATCCTCTGTCGGGCCTGTCGGACGACGAGGCGCGTGCCTTCAATTCCGCGCTGTTGCGCGGCTTCCGCGATTTCACCTTGCTCGCGCTGATCGCGCACGCCCTGCTCTGGGCGTGGCGTCCGTGGCTGCAATAAGGAGGCCGATCATGTGGCGAGCCTGGAAAATCATCGATCCGCGTACCGTTCTGTTGTCGCTGATCGTTTTTCTCAGCGGGATGGCGTTCTTCCTGCACTTCCTCGCGTTTAACGCCGACCGCTTCTATTGGCTGAAAGACGTCGTTCACGATGCTTCGCACAGCACGCAGACGGCGGCTGCGACCGCAGTTCCAGCGCCTGCGCCGGCCGCGTCGCACGACTGATTCCCGCAGGGTGGAGAGGCCCCCAACCTCTCGATCGCCCTCTCGCTCCTGTGGGCGCGGCTGGCGCTTCAGTCGTTGGGGAATGCCTGTTTGATGGTCAGCCCCGAGACGACGATGGCTTCGTGCAGATTGCCGCCGCCCGTCAGCGTGTCGACGATGAAACGGGCGAGGTCGACGCGGCTGATCGTCCGTTTGCGCCGCTCGCCGGTGGCACTGGCGAGCCAGCGTCCGGTAAAGGCGCCATCGGTCAGGCCGACCGGCCGCACCAGCGTCCAGTCGAGATCACTGGCGCGGACGATGCGTTCCTGACGTTCCTTGTCGGCGAGTTGCGCGTCGAGTTGCATGGCGACGTGCCATGCCCTGAACGCTGGCGACAGCTTGCGGCGCGTGTCCGCCATGCCGTAGGCGGTGACGCAGATCAGCCGCTTCACTCCGGCGTCCTGCATGGCGTCGACGATATTGGCCGTACCGGCTTCGCAGATATTGCGCGCCGTGCTCCGCTTCATGCCGAGTCGCACGAGTACCGGATTGGACGAATCGCCGAGGCAGACGATCACGGCATCCTGACCGGCGACGGCCGGTGCAACGTCAGTCGGATTGAGCGCGTCGCCCCTGATCTTGGCGAAATCGTGACCAGGCCATTCGGGAAGCTTCGCCGGATCGCGGGCGAACGCCGTGACCTGATAACCCTCAGCCAGCAGGGTCAGAAGCACCGCGCGCCCGGTGCGGCCGTTCGCGCCAAAAACAACTACCTTCACAGCGGGACTCCTGGTGTCGGGCTATCGCAGTGCTCGGTTTAGCCGGCCCGCGTCGCCAGTGGTAATTTTATCGTCGCGGAATGTAGCACAAGGGCGCCGACACCGGCGACGGCCTTGCTTGCCAGTGCTGGTGGGCGTCGGTATGCTCCGCGCCTTTCAGACCTCGCGGTGACGCCATGTACGCCTTCTTCAAAACCCTGCACATTCTGGGTCTTGTATTGATGCTCGGAAATGTCACGGTGACCGCGCTCTGGAAGGTGTTTGCCGACCGCTCGTGCAAGACGCAGATCATGTCGTTCTCGCAGTGGCTGGTCACCGTTACCGACTTCTCCTTCACCTTGCCGGGCGGTTTTCTGATGGTCATTGGCGGGCTCGGTGCGGCTTACTTCGGCGGCTGGTCGTTGACGACGCCCTGGCTGCTCGTCGGCCAGATCATGATGGGCATTGCCGGCGGCGTCTGGCTCGGCATTCTGGTGCCGATCCAGATCAAGCAGGCGGGCTGGGCGCGTGACTTCGCCATCACCGGCGAAGTGCCGGCCGCGTATCGCAAGGCCAGCGCCACCTGGCTCGTGTGGGGGCTCTTGTCGACGGTGCCGCTCGGCATCGGTATGTGGGTGATGGTGGCTAAACCCCAGCTTTGGTAAGACGCTCCGGAAGCGGCGCGCACCCGAGGCCTGAGTCGGCAAAAATTGGCAAATTGGCAGGGGGCGGACATTTAGCTGCCTGGTGTTTTCAACCGGTGTCTTTTCCCCCGGCCCCTTTTTCGATGCGGAGATGACTGCATGCGAGTGGTAGACGTTCTTCCGTCCGCAGCCGAATCGGCGGACGGTGCTCGTGACGCGGAAGCGAAGCAGTCCGCGCCGGCGCCGGCCGATGGCGGCGATCACGGGCCGGCAGCGGGTTGCGAGCCAGGCTGCGGGCCGCGCTTTGACGCACCGGTTTCGCCCGGCGGCTATCTGTGGTGGTACGTCGACGCGTTCAGCGACGACGGGCGGCACGGTATTACGCTGATTGCGCAGGTCGGCAGCTGCTTTTCTCCCTATTACGCGAGCGCCCGCCGGCGCCGTAACAGTGATCCTCTGAACCACAACTCCCTGAACGTCGCCCTCTACGGCGAGGTTAAGCGCTGGGCCATGACCGAGCGCGGGCGTTCGGCCTTGCATCGGCAGCCAGACCGGCTGGAAATCGGGCCGAGTTCGTTGTCATGGGACGGCCACTGTCTGAGCATCCGCATCGACGAAATTGCCGTACCGCTGCCGCGCCGCATTCGCGGCACCGTCAAACTGTATCCGCGCACGGTCGCGGGGCAGCCGTATTTCCTTGATGGCACCGGCCGTCACCGCTGGGCGCCGATTGCGCCGGGCGCGCGTGTCGAGGTCGCGCTTGATCGCCCCTCCCTGCATTGGTCGGGCCACGGCTATCTCGATTCCAACTGGGGCAGCGAGCCGCTCGAGAAGGCGTTCCGTTACTGGGAATGGTCGCGCGCCGAACTGAAGGACGGCGGCACGGCGGTTCTCTACGATGCGACGCGGCGCGACGGGCAGCGCACCGAACTCGGTCTGCACTTCGATCCCTCCGGTCGCGTTGAACAGATCGAGGTGCCTCCGCACGCGAGCCTGCCGACGACGGCGTGGCGCATGCGGCGAGGTACGCGGGTCGACGCGCAGAAATCGGCGCGCGTCACCGCGACGCTCGAAAACACGCCGTTCTACACGCGTTCCGTGCTGGCGACGCACATGCTCGGCGAACCGGTAACGGCGATGCACGAAAGCGTCTGCCTCGACCGCTTCGATTCGCGCTGGGTGCAGGTGCTGCTGCCCTTCCGCATTCCGCGCGTTCCGGGTAGCTAAGGTCTGCCGCCGCGCGGCCGGTTTCTTGCCGCTCGCTAGGGGAGGCGCTGGACGATGTGCTCCGAGACCGTCCATAGCCGGCGGGCGAGGGCTTCGTCGTTCGCCCGCTTGCTGGCGCGGGCCAACCGGCAATCAGCCAGATACTGCCCGGCCAGCGCCGTTGCCTGCGGGTGTACGGCAGCGAAGACGGTTGTCGCTGCCCCTTGACCGACATTGCGTAGGAAGAGCGATCCCGCCACCTGCGTAAACCACGCCGCCGAACGCCCCATGTGCCTTGCCAGCTGCGTTCGCGTTGCGCCGGGATGCACCGCATAGGCGGTCCTTGCCGTGCCCGTGAAGCGGCGTTGCAGTTCTTTCGCGAACAGCAGGTTGGCGAGTTTCGACTGTCCGTAGTGCCGCCATGGGCTGTACGCGCGCTCGCCGCTGAGTTCCTCGAACTGGATGCCCTCGCGCGGGGCCATGGCGTGCGCCGAACTGCTCAGCATGACGACACGGCCGTCATCGGTCAGTTGGTCGAGCAATCCGGTCACCAGCATGAAATGGCCGACGTGGTTGGTAAAGAACTGCAACTCGTAGCCGTACGCCTGCTGCAGTGTGGGCAGGGCCATGATGCCGGCGTTGCCGATGATTGCATCCAGGCGGAACCCGGCGGCCCTGATCTGGCTGATGCAGGCGCGTATCGAGTCGGCGTCGGCGAGATCGCAGGCATAGCCATTGGCTTCGCCGCGAAGGCTGTCCATCGCGTGTTTGGCAGCGTCTTGCGTGCGTCCGGTGCCGAGTACGTGCGCGCCGCGCAGGGCCAGCGCCCGGCAGGTTTCCAGACCAAGCCCGGTCGTGCTGCCGGTGACGAGAATCGTCTTGCCGCGCAGCGACAGCCCTGCGGTGACGTCGTCAGCCGTCGTGCGGCGCCCGAAGCCGGTCTCGGTCGTGTGTCCCAATTCGGTGGGTGACGCCATGAAACTGCTCCCGTGAGGCAGATAAAAGAGTCATCGGCGGCAGGCGCGGTAGCGCCGACGCCCCAATGGCGTGGGCCCCTGAGCGTTGTCGTCACGCGCCTCGCGACCCGATGCCATCGTACTCCGCCGGCAAACTCTGTTACACGGGAGTCACGCCTTGTCAGCCCCGGCTACACGCCTTTTTCCGCCCACGGGCTCTCGTGCGGCGTCTTGCGAAAAGCCTGCAGAGCCCGGTTTTGCTGGCTTTGCGCCCCCTTGGCCGGGGCCTTCGGCGGAGTTGACATTTGACGGTGGCAGAGTAGACTGGCCGCGCTGATGTTACACAAACACCACAAACCGTAGAAACCGGCGTGAAATTTGTAGTTACCGGGTATTTACGGAAAACAGTTCAAAAAAGACGTTCGCTCGTCAGGCTGGCAGTTCTTGGCAAGGCAGCGGGTTTCGGGCTTATCCGCCAAAGTTTTCGGCGGCAAACTCCGGAATTTTCCTTAAATGGTTTTACGTGGCGAATCGGGTCACGGAAATCCCTGCCGCGCGGGATGTGCGCGGTAACGGCCGCAAGGCCCATCAGGAGGTTAAACAACTATGGCTGAAGATAGGAAGTCCCTGTCCGGGCTGACGGAACAGGAAGCCCAGGAGTTCGGTACCCTGTACACCCAGGGCGTCGCTTTCGTTGCGGTAGTCGCGATCGTTGCACACGCGCTGGTGTGGGCGTGGCGTCCGTGGCTTCAATAACGTTCACGTTCTGACGTCTGTCTAAAAGGAGTTACACATGTCTGCACCCGCTCAATGGAAACTTTGGTTGGTTCTGGATCCGCGCACGGTCATGATCGGCACGGCCGTTTGGCTGGGCGTTCTCGCGCTGCTGATCCACTTCCTCCTGCTCGGTACCGAACGCTTCAACTGGATCGATACGAACAAGAAGGCCGTCGTTGTTTCGCAAACCGCGACGACGCCGGCTCCAGTTACGGCAGCCGCGAAGTAAGAGTCGTTTGCCGAAGGAATCGGGCGGGGGCGGGCGTGGTTGGCCTGCGCCCGTTCGTTTCCGGGGGACGCT
>NZ_WIXJ01000008.1 GCF_009617575.1 Rhodocyclus gracilis | reverse complement strand
GAACAAGCCCTCACCGGAGGGCTTCCAAGAGCCGGAAATTTCCAGCTTAGACCGGTACTAAATCCGGTGCAGCCTCAGATTCGGACTCTACTAAATTCCCGTTGGCACTGTTTACGGGGGGCACCTCAGTTCACCAACAAAGCAAAGATGACAAAGCCCTAGACCGTGCTTGTACAGCGAACTCGAACCTCTGCCTCTGGAGGTTTCGTAACCGGCTTCGGCGAATGTCTGCGAATTATCGGTTGTTGTTTAATGACAAGAAGGAGGTCAAGCAGACTAAACGCATGGCAACGTGTGCTACGAATCACTGGCCAACGGGCGCGACCTTCCGCAGCATCGGCGGTTCGATGTCGAAATGGATCATCTCAAGAATCGCGGCCTTCTCAGCGAGGGGCAGTTCACGCTTCTTGTAGCCCTTCGATGTCCTGCTTTCGCCGTTGCCGGTCGTCTCATGCCCTGTGATGTGCTCGATGGGCCAAGGCAAAGCGCGAATCGTCTGCGCGGCGGTCATCAGCGTCGAGCGGAAGCAGTGGAAGCCCAAGACGCACCCCCCCAGAGTCTCGTCGCGCAAGCCAATTTCAGCCAGCCATTCGCTAAACCACTCGCGGGCCTTGCCGCTGGCCTTACCCGCCTTCGGGGACCACTTCGGAAACAGCAGGACATGGCCGGCAGCGCGCATACGTTTGGCGTAATCAACGAAGCCGAGGGCCAAGAGCCGGGGATGAATGGGAACGTGGCGATGAGATGAGGCGTTCTTCACGCTCTTGTCTACGCGCTCGTCCGTCTCGGTGTCTTCGGTGAAGTGGAAGCACCAGATGCCGTCCTGTTCACGAATGTCGCACTGCGGGTTCAACTGGCAAACCTCATTGACGCGGGCGCCGGTATAGAGCCCGATCAACGGCAGCCAGTAACGGTGCTCCTGTGATGGATCAGCGGCAAAGGCGGCGAATTCAGGCCCGTTGAACAGTCGCTGAAGCTCGATGTGGGTTAGCGCCCGCTGCTTTCTTTCCGTCTCGGTGCGTGTGCCGCTGTACTTGATGCCATCCGTCGTGAGCCCCTGCGGAAACGGCGGGGTCTCGTCGTGATACTTGCGCTGACACCACGCGAGGAAGGGACGGAATGCGGCCTTGTACGTCTTCAGGATCGTGTTTCGGTGCATCAGCTTGGGCCATTCTCGGGTTGCCATCTCGCGCACCGTGAGCCCCTGCCGTTGCTCCTTCTTCCAGTGAGGCGGGAGCCTGCAGAGGAAGGTGAAGAAATCGTCAATCTCCCGCTGCTTGATGGCGTGGCCGGGCCGGTCGGTCATGTACTCCAGAAACAGTTCAAGCGTTGGCCGATACTTCTTGAACATCGGGGCGGAGGTGTCCTGCTCGCCGAGGAACTTCGTAATCAAGGCAGACAGAAGCGGGACGCCCGGTGTGGCCGGTGTCTCCTTCGAGAACAGTGCGGCGCTTGGCGGCGCTGGCGTATCAACCCAGCCCCCTGCCCCCCGTGTCAGCGCAGCTTCCATGATTTCCCGCTCGGCCATCCATAGAGCGCGGCAGAGCTTCAGCCACGACGGCGAACCCTCAGCCAGCGGTAGCTTGTGGCGGCGCAGCAGGAGCGCGGCGTAACCGCCCATGAGCGAGTAGTCGGACGATGCGCCAGCGTTGCGCAATTCCTCCAAGCGACGCCGTGCGGACTCTTCAAAATCCGCCTTGAACGTGGAGCCCTCAAACACGCCAAAGCCCTGCTCCGTGATGTCCTCGTGGATGCGCAGGCAGTCGGCCCTGTGCGCCGCAGCGAGTGCTTGGATTTGCTCGGGTGGCAGTTCCTGCAAGTGGCGTGAGCCCGTATCGCGTATGCGCTGGAACTCTTCCTCAAGGTCTGCTTCCCAGCGTCTTATGAGCGCGGCAGCGGCCTTCTTGTGAGGCTCGTCCGTGCTGAAGCGGTGCCACAACTGGCCGGGGTAGTGTGCTTGCAGTCCACGGGGCGTGCGCTTCTTGATGCGCCAGCGGTTGCCGTGTTTTTCCATACCGGAGGGGTAGGCCATCTTTTCGCTCATCCCGGAATGATAACCGGATGTTCCCGGCTTTGTTCCCAGAGACGACTACTTAGAAGCCTTGCTACGCTTGAATTCTAGAGCCAGAGCGGCTGAAGCGTATTAGTGGTGGAGAGGAAGGGGATCGAACCCTCGACCTCCGCATTGCGAACGCGGCGCTCTCCCAGCTGAGCTACCCCCCCAACGAGGGACGAATTATAGCGGGTTCGTCCTACGAGTCAAAGATTGTGGCGATGCTTGGTTTCCGGGCGAGAGGGCCGGGAGCTTCCGGGCGTGCTTCGAGACTGTCGCGGTTTTGTCAGGAGCGCCCAGCGCCACAGGCGGCGCGGCGCAGGCGGTCGGCGATGGCGACCCACTCCGCTGATTCCGGCACGGCTTCGGCGAGTATCAGTTCGGCGTTTTGCGCGTCGAGTTGGTGCAGGGCGTCGTATAGTGCGCGCGCGACGCCTTCGGCATCGGCAGGTAGCCAAAAGGTGCTGGCGCTCGTTGCATCAGACCCCTTCGCGTCGCACGGCAGACGCCGCAAGGCGAGTACGCGGGAATGCGTGCCTTGTGCCTCGGTCAGTGCGGCGTCGAGGTTCTCGCGGGCCACAAGCCGCATTGGCGTGCGTGGCGCGTAGTGGGCGTCGAGAGAACCTGAGACGCGAGGTGTGCTGGCAGTTGCATTGGCGTGCGTGCTCGGCAGGAAGGGAAGTTCGACGTCAATACCGGTGGCCGAGGCAATCATGGCGGGCGTAACGCGTCCCGGCCGCAAAAGACGGGGAGGGGCCTCGCTGCCGCGCGACAGGTCGATGATGGTCGACTCGATGCCCACCGGGCATGGACCGCCGTCGAGGATCAGCGAAACGGCGTCACCCAGATCGGTACGGACGTGTTCCGCAGTCGTTGGGCTGAGGCGGCCGAAACGGTTGGCGGAGGGTGCGGCCAACCCGCCGCGCGGGCCAACGCCGTGCTCGCTGGCAGCGAACGCGCGCAATACTTCGAGTGCCAGCGGGTGGGCGGGAATGCGGATGCCGACGGTGTCCTGTCCGCCGGTAACGGCATCCGGCACGCCAGGGGCGCGTTGCAGGATGAGTGTCAGTGGGCCGGGCCAGAAGGCTTCGGCAAGCTCCCAGGCCAGCGGCGGGATGTTGACCGCCCATCGCTCCAGCCAGTCGGCGCCGGGGAGGTGGACGATCAGCGGGTGATCCGCCGGCCGCCCTTTGGCGCGGAAAATGCGCGACACCGCCACTGGATCGGCGGCATCGGCGGCAAGGCCATAGACGGTCTCGGTCGGGAGGGCGACGAGTTGCCCGGCGCGGAGCAGGGCAACGGCGGTGTCGATATTGCTCATGGCCGTTCAGCCAATACCGATCGCGGCGCGGGCAGAGAGAGCGGCATGCAGGGCGCCCTCTGCGTCTTCGAGGGGCGCCAGCGCGGTGAAGTGGCCCATCTTGCGGCCGCGCCGCGCCTGATGCTTGCCATAGAGGTGCAGCTTCAGCGCTGGAACGGCAAACAGTCGCGCCCAGTCGGGTTCCTGCGCCGAAGCGGCGTCGTGAGCGAACCAGAGATCCCCCAGTACGTTCACCATCGCGGCAGCGGAGTGCACCGCGCCGGATTCCAGCGGCAGGCCACAGAGGGCGCGCACCTGTTGCTCATACTGGCTCGCGACGCAGGCATCGAGCGTGTAGTGGCCGCTGTTGTGCGGGCGTGGGGCCATTTCGTTGACTCGCAGCCGGCCGTCGACGACGAAGAACTCCACGGCCATGACGCCGACGTAGGCGAGCTTCTCGGCGATCTGTCCGGCGAGCGCAACGGCTTCCTCGGCCAGCGCCGGCGCAACGCGGGCGGGGACCAGCGAAACATCGAGAATTCCGGCACGGTGGCGGTTTTCGGCGACCGGAAAGGCGCGCACCGTCCCCGCCTGATCGCGTGCGAGAACGACCGAGACTTCGCAGTCGAGCGTCAGGCGCTTTTCCAGCACACAGGCTTCGCCGCTGCATTGGCGGAAGGCCGCGAGCGCTTCGCCACGGTCGGCGACCGTGCTCTGTCCCTTGCCGTCGTAGCCAAAGCGCGCCACCTTGAGAATGGCAGGGAAGAGCGTATCAGGCACGTCCGCGAGGTCCATCTCGTTGCGGATGACGGCGAACTCGCCATGTGGTAGGCCATGTTCGGCGAGAAAGCTCTTTTCGAGAATGCGGTTCTGGCAGACGCCGACGGCCGATGCCGACGGGCGAACCGGAACGAAGCGCGCCAGGTGATCAAGCGTCGCCGCAGGAACGTTTTCAAACTCGGTCGTCACGGCTGCGCAGCCTTCGGCTATGACGGCAAGGGCGGCGGCGTCGTTGTAATCGGCACAGAGGTGGCGGTCGGCAATGCGGCCGGCGGGGCTGTGCGGGTCGGGGTCGAGCACCCAGACGCGGTAACCCATTTCGTGCGCGGCGGCGACGAAGAAGCGCCCGAGCTGGCCTCCGCCGAGCATGCCGAGCGTGGCTGGGGGCAACAGGGGAGGCGTGAGCGAATCGTTGTTCATGAAGGCGGGCAGCCTCAGTGAGGCGCGGCGGAGGAAAAAAGGTTGATGACGACGACGCCAGCAATGATCAGCGCCATGCCGGCCATCGCCGGCAGGTCGAGACGTTGGCCATAAAGCGCGACGCCCACGAGTGACACCAGGGCAATGCCGACGCCCGACCAGATCGCGTAACTGATGCCGACCGGGATTGTTTCGAGTGTGCGCGACAAGCAATAAAACGCGACGCCGTAGCCGAGCAGTACCAGAAGCGACGGCCATGGCCGGGTGAAACCTTCGGTGGCCTTGAGCGCCGACGTGCCGATCACCTCGGCGACGATGGCGATGCCGAGCAGCACGTACGGCGAGGGGCCGGACATCACACCGTCGGAAGCTTCATCGCCAGAACCTTGTCGCTCTGCGCCTGGCGAAAGGTGGCGAGGCGCGTCGCCAGCGCCGGATCGCTCACCGCCAGTTGGGCGACGGCGAAGAGTGCCGCATTGGCGGCGCCTGCCTCGCCAATGGCGAAGGTGGCGACCGGGATGCCTTTCGGCATCTGCACGATCGAGTAAAGCGAATCGAGGCCCGACAAGGCCTTCGACTGTACGGGCACGCCGAGTACCGGCACCGTCGTTTTCGCGGCGAGCATGCCCGGCAGGTGGGCTGCGCCGCCGGCGCCGGCGATGATGGCGGCGAGTCCGCGGCCTTGGGCTTCTTCGGCGTACGAGAAGAGCAGATCGGGCGTGCGGTGCGCAGAAACCACGCGGGCTTCGAAGGGCACGCCGAATTCCTTGAGGATCACGGCCGCCGCCTGCATGGTCGGCCAGTCGGAGTCGGAGCCCATGACGATGCCGACGCGCGGCTGAACGGCGCCCTCGCTCACGATGCGGCTCCCGTGCGTGCGGCCGCGACGCGCTCGGCGGCGAGCAGCGTATTGGCGAGGAGCATGGCGATGGTCATCGGGCCGACGCCGCCGGGCACCGGCGTGATCGCCGAGGCGACTTCCCTGGCACTGGCGAAATCGACGTCGCCGCAGAGCTTGCCGGCATCCGGCTGGTCCTCGGGTACGCGATTGATACCGACATCGATGACGACGGCGCCCGGTTTGATCATGTCGCCGGTAACGAAGCGCGGGCGACCAACGGCAGCGACGAGGATATCGGCGCGGCGCGTGTGAAAAGCCAGGTCGCGCGTCTGCGAGTGGCAGACCGTGACCGTCGCGCCAGCGGCGAGCAGCAAGAGCGCCATCGGCTTGCCGACGATGTTCGAGCGGCCGATGACGACAGCCTCCTGGCCCTTCAGCGAGACGTCGCCCTTTTCCAGCAGCTTCATGACGCCGTGCGGCGTACAGGGAATGAAGCGCGGCTTGCCTTGCGTTAGCGCGCCGATGTTTTCGGCGTGAAAGCCGTCAACGTCCTTCTCGGGAGCGATGGCTTCCAGCACGGCATCGGCGTCGATGTGTTTCGGCAGCGGTAGTTGCACGAGGATGCCGTGGATGGCCGGGTCGGCGTTCAGCGCAGCGATGCGTTCGAGCAGATCGGCTGCCGTCGTTTCGACGGGCAGGACGATTTTTTCCGAGTGGAAACCCGCTTGCGCGCAGGCGTTGACCTTGTTGCGCACGTAAACCTGCGAGGCCGGGTCTTCGCCGACCAGCACTACTGCAAGGCCAGGGCGCGTGCCTTGCGCTGCCAGTGCTTCCGCGCGCAGCTTGAAGCCGGCACGCAGTTCCTGCGCGAGCGCCGCTCCGTCGAGAATTTTTGCCGTCATGTCGGGCCACCGCCGAAAAAAGAGTGAGCAGAAAAAGCAAAACCCTCCCACGCCAGAGGCAGGGAGGGAACTGAATTCTAGCGAATTTTAACGCAAATCAGGCGGGTACTGCCGCCTCGCGTGCGCTGTCGGTGTTGTGTGCGGCAGCCTGTTCGGCCGCGGCGCGGCCGGCGGCGAAGGCTTGCCGGTTGAGTTCGAGCAAGGCCGGCTTGCGCGCGGCAAAACGCTTGAGCACCGCTGCTTCGAGAACATCAGCCGAAAACGGCAGATACGCAGAAATGGCGCCCAGCATCACGGTGTTGCCCAAGCGGATTTCGCCCAGTTTGACGGCGATCGACGTGGCGTCGAAGGCGACGACGCGCGTACCGGCGGCGCGTACGGCGGCAATCGGGTCGGCGGGGTAGTCGTAGAGGCCAAGATCGACGACCGGCGGCGTCAGTCGCCCAACGTTCATCAGCGCCTGTCCGCTGGGGCGCAGCATGTGCCGCCAGCGCATGCCCTCGGCCGGCTCGAAGGCGAGCAGGAGGTCGGCGGTGCCGGGCGTGATCTGCGGCGACAGCACGCGCTGCCCGAAGCGCAGGTGTGAGGAGACGACGCCGCCCCGTTGCGCCATGCCGGCGACTTCGGTTTTCTTGACGTCGTGGCCGAGCGCGATGGCGGCTTCGGCGAGAATTTCGGTGGCCGTCATGACGCCCTGGCCGCCGATGCCGACAACGAGGATGTTGGTGGTTTCAGACATGGCTTGAGTCTTCCGCTGCAAATGGCGGCGCACGGTGGGCGCCGCGAAAAAGGAAAAGGCGTGCCCCTCAGTGAGGCTGCAGTACGTGCACCTTGCCCGCGACGCTCGCCGGCACGATGGCCTTCGGCGCGCAGGGCTGCAGACACAGGCCGCAGCCCGTACAGGCGGCTGTCTCGATGCGCACGAAGGAGCGCGCGACTTCCTTGCCGTTCGGCTTCAGTACGGTATCGCGGCGCGTGACGTGGATCGCCGGACAGCCGATATCGACACAGTTGCCACAGCCGGTGCAGGTGTCTTCCTCAACCATGAACGGCGATTTTCGCTGGTAGTCCTGCACGAGCACGCAAGGCTGGTTGGTGATGATCACCGACGGTTCGGGAATCTTCGTTTCTTCGCGCAGGCGCTTGAAGAGCGTCGGCAATTCGTAAGGATTGACGACATGCACGCGCTCTTCTCGTACGCCGAGGGCTTTGACGAGTTGCTCGAAATCGACCCGTGGCGCTTCTTCGCCGTGAATGCCACGGCCGTTGCCCGGATTGTTCTGGCCGCCGGTCATGCCGACGGCGCGATTGTCGAGCAGCAGCACGGTGACGTTGCCGCGGTTGTAGACGATGTCGAGCAGGCCCTGCATGCCCATGTGCATGAAGGTCGAATCGCCGATGACGGCGACGATGCGCCGGTCGGCGTCGGCCTCGCCGCGACCCTTGTCGAGGCCGAGCGCCATGCCCATCGAGGCGCCCATCGAGATGCAGGCGTCGAGCGCGTTCCACGGATGGCCGGCGCCGAGCGTGTAACAGCCGATGTCGCCCGAAACGGTGATGTTCTTCACCTGCGAGAGCGTGTAATACACGCCGAGGTGCGGACAGGCGACGCACATGGTGGGCGGCCGCGGGAACACCGGCAATGGTGCGGCGACGCTGCTTTCCGGCGCCGGCTCGCCGAGCAGGCGGGCGATTGCCGGCTTCAGCACGTTCGGCGCCAGTTCGCCGATGCGCGGCAGGATGTCTTTGCCGATGACAGCGATGCCGGCGGCCTTCAGCTCGGTTTCGAGCAGCGGCTCGACTTCTTCGGCGACGACGACGCGGTCGACGCTGGCGGCGAATTCGCGCAGGCGTTCAATCGGGGCCGGGTAGCTGAAGCCGAGCTTGAACATCGGCGAATCCGGGAAGCTCTCGCGCACATGCATGCAGGCCGGGCCGCTGGCGATGAAGCCGAGGCGGCGGTCGCCGCCGTCTTCAACGTAATTCAGCGACGACTCCGCCGCCGCGATGGCGAGTTGCTGTTCGCGCTCGAACATCAGCGGCAGGCGCCGCGCGGCGTGTCCCGGCACCATCACCCAGCGCGACGACTCCTTGGCAAAGCCGGCGGCCGGACGGGTATGGCGCTCACCGACGGTGACTAGCGCCTTGACGTGACAGACGCGCGTCGTCAGCCGCAACAGGACGGGCGTCTGGAAGCGTTCGGAGAGTTCGAAGGCGGCGAGCGCGAAGTCGTAGGCTTCCTGCGAGTCCGCCGGTTCGAACACGGGAATGTGGGCAAAGCGTCCCCAGGTCCGGGAGTCCTGCTCGTTTTGCGAGGACGACAGGCCGACGTCGTCGGCCACGGCGATCACGAGGCCTCCGACGACACCGGTCAGGGTGAGTGTCATCAGGGCGTCGGCGGCGACGTTCATGCCGACGTGCTTCATCGCGCAGAACGAGCGCGAGCCCGCCATCGCCGCGCCGAAGGCGACCTCGAGCGAGACCTTCTCGTTCACCGACCACTCGGTGTAGAGGTCCGGGTAGGTCGACAGCACTTCGAGCATCTCGGTCGCCGGTGTGCCGGGGTAGGCGGCGGCAACGCGAACGCCCGCCTCCCACACCGCGCGCGCAACGGCATCGTTGCCGGACATGAACAGACGGCTGTGCGCCGGGGCGGGGTTCAGGGATGCAGCGGGTGCCATGCGTGTCCTCGGAAAATCAACGAATGGGGGGGGGCGCCGGTATGTCAGGCGCAAGCGGTGGAACTTAGCGTGTCGGCCATTGCTCCATGTTGACGCAGATCAACTGCCGCCCGCTGGCACTGGCCTTGAGGCAAAGATACGGCGTCGGCAGCGGAGCAACACTCCGTACGGTTGCGCATTGCAAAAAACTTTTCTACATTACGAAACTGATGCGCGGCGTGGCTACCCGCCTCTCGCTGCATCAACCTTCGCCCTGCCGCCCACCCGACGACAGCGCGAAGGGCTCAACACCAGGAGACAAGCCATGGCGACCGCCCCCGATACCCCTTCGGCGAGCCAGCCCGGCGACACCGACACGCAAGAAACGCGGGAGTGGCTCGACGCCCTCGCCAGCGTGATCGGCCAGGAAGGCCCCGAACGCGCGCACTTCCTCATTGAGCGCCTCATCGATTCGGCACGTGAAGCCGGTATTGATATCCCTTACAGCGCCACTACGGCGTATCTGAACACCATCCCGGTCAGCCAGCAGCCGCACTATCCGGGCGATGCCGACCTCGAACTGCGCATCCACGCCTACATCCGCTGGAACGCGATGGCGATGGTGGTGCGGGCCAACAAGCACAGCAACGTCGGCGGTCACATCGCTTCCTTCGCTTCGGCGGCGGCGCTCTACGACGTGGGTTTTTCGCACTTTTGGCATGTGCCCTCGGCCGACCACGGTGGCGATCTGATCTTCTTTCAGGGGCATTCGGTGCCGGGGGTGTACGCCCGCGCATTCCTGCTCGGGCGCCTCACCGAAGAGCAACTCGATCACTTCCGGCGTGAGGTCGACGGCAAGGGCATTTCCTCGTATCCGCACCCCTGGCTGATGCCGGATTTCTGGCAATTCCCGACCGTCTCGATGGGCCTTGGCCCCTTGCAGGCGATCTATCAGGCGCGCTTCATGAAATACCTGCAGGCGCGCGGCTTCGCCAACAATGGCGAAGGGCGCACGGCACGCAAGGTCTGGGCGTTCCTCGGCGACGGCGAGACTGACGAGGTCGAAACCCTGGGCGCCATCGGCATGGCGGCACGCGAGAAGCTCGACAATCTCATCTTCGTCATCAACTGCAACCTGCAGCGCCTCGACGGCCCGGTGCGCGGCAACGGCAGCATCATCCAGGAGCTCGAAGCCGAGTTTCGCGGCGCCGGCTGGAATGTCATCAAGCTGATCTGGGGAACGCGCTGGGATGGGCTGCTGGCCCGCGATACGCAGGGCTTGCTCAAGAAGCGCATGCTCGAACTGGTCGACGGCGACTATCAGACCTTCAAGGCAAAGAACGGCGCTTTCGTCCGCGAACACTTCTTCAATACGCCCGAACTGCGCGCGCTGGTCGCCGACTGGACCGACGACGATATCTGGCAGCTGAACCGCGGCGGCCACGATCTCTTCAAGATCTTCGCTACCTACGATGCCGCTGTGAACCATCGCGGCCGGCCGACGGTGATTCTCGCCAAGACGATCAAGGGTTACGGCATGGGGCAGGCCGGCGAGGCGATGAACATCAGCCACCAGCAGAAGAAGATGGACGCCGAGGCGATTCGCCGCTTCCGCGACCGCTTCGAGCTGCCGGTCGCCGATAACGAGATCGAAGAGCTGCCGTATCTGCGCTTCGCCGAAGGATCGCGCGAACTGGCGTATCTGCGCGAACGCCGTCAGGCGCTTGGCGGCTATCTGCCGCAACGGCGGCGGACGGCGGCGGCGCTCGCCATTCCGCCGCTGTCGGTGTTCGACAGCCTGCTCAAGGCGAGCGGCGAAGGGCGCGAAATCTCGACGACGATGGCCGTCGTGCGCATCTTCAACGTCCTCCTGAAAGACCGGCAGATCGGCCGCCGCGTCGTTCCCATCGTGCCTGACGAATCGCGCACCTTCGGCATGGAAGGCATGTTCCGGCAGGTCGGCATCTGGAATCAGGAAGGCCAGAAATACGTCCCCGAGGACCACGACCAGCTGATGTTCTACAAGGAGTCGAAGGACGGTCAGGTGCTGCAGGAGGGCATCAACGAGGCGGGCGCCATGGCCGACTGGATCGCCGCCGCCACCGCCTACTCGGTGCATGGCGAGGCGATGATTCCGTTCTACATCTGCTATTCGATGTTCGGCCCGCAGCGCACGCTCGACCTGTGCTGGGCGGCCGGCGATCAGCGCGCGCGCGGCTTCCTGATCGGCGGCACCGCCGGGCGGACGACGCTCAATGGCGAAGGCTTGCAGCATCAGGACGGGCATTCGCCACTGCTCGCCGGGCTGATCCCCAACTGTCTGGCCTGGGACCCGACCTTCGCCTACGAAGTCGCCGTCATCATTCACGACGGCTTGCAGCGCATGTTCGTCGAGCAGCAGGACGTTTTCTACTACCTGACGGCGATGAACGAGAACTACCCGCACCCGGAGATGCCCGCCGGAGAATCGGTCGATACGCCGGCCGACATCATTCGTGGCATGTATCTCTTCCGCAAGGGGCTCGCCAGCGACGGCAAGAAAGCGGCGCCGCGCGTGCAGCTGCTAGGCTCGGGGACGATTTTCCGCGAAGTGATCGCCGCCGCGACGCTGCTCAAGGACGACTGGGGCGTCGATGCCGATCTGTGGAGCTGTCCGGGCTTTGCCCAACTGGCGCGTGACGGCAACGAGACGCAACGCTGGAACCTCCTGCATCCGCTGGAAAAACCGCGCCGCTCGCATGTCGAACACTGTCTGGACGACACGCGCGGGCCGGTGATCGCGGCGAGCGACCACGTGCGCCAGTTCGCCGAGCAGATCCGTCCGTTCGTCCGTCGTCGCTACGTCACGCTCGGCACCGACGGCTTTGGCCGCTCCGACACGCGTGAGCGCCTGCGCTATTTCTTCGAAGTCGACCGGCACTGGATCACCGTCGCCGCCCTGAAGGCGCTGGCCGACGAAGGCAGCCTCGCGCCCGCCGTCGTCGCCGAGGCCATCGCCCGCTACGGCATCGCCAGCGACAAACCCAACCCGCTGTCCGTGTGAGGAGCCGGCGATGAGCGAACTGATTGAAGTCACCGTCCCCGATATCGGTGACTACCAGGATGTGCCGGTGATCGACGTTTACGTCGCCGTCGGCGATACGGTGGCGCTGGACGCCTCGCTGGCGACGCTGGAGTCCGACAAGGCAACCATGGATGTGCCAGCGCCCGCCGCCGGCATCGTCCGCGAATTTCTGCTGAAGGTCGGCGACCGCGTATCGCAGGGTGCGCGCATCGCCATGATCGAAATCGTGGCGGGCGAGGCAGTGGCGACGCCTGCTGCGACGGCAGCCAATGTCGCCGCCGATGGCGGCAGTGGGCTTGCCTCCGACCCCGTGCCGCCGCCGCCCGTTGTTTCGGCGCCCGCCGTACAGGCGCCGGCGGAGCCGAGTGTTCTGGCTGCTGCGCTGCCAGCGTCGGCCTCGGCACCTGCTGCTGCGCCAGTAAGCGCCGCAGTCTTTGCAGCGCATGCCAGTCCGTCGGTACGCAAGCTGGCGCGCGAGTTGGGCGTCGATCTGGCGCGCGTGAGCGCCAGCGGACCCAAGGGGCGGATTCTCGCCGAGGACGTCATGGCCTGGACCAAAGCGGCGCTGACGCGTGTTGCTGACGCACCGCCGCCACCCGCAACGACGGGCAGCGGGCTGACGCTGGCGCCGTGGCCGCAGGTGGATTTTGCCAAGTACGGGCCGATCGAGGCCGTGCCGTTGTCGCGCATCAAGAAACTTTCCGGCGCCAATCTGGCGCGTAACTGGGTGATGATTCCGGCCGTCACCTACCATGACGATGCCGACATCACGGCGCTCGAAGACTTCCGCCAGGAGATCAACCGTGAACAGGCGAAGGCCGGCGTCAAGCTGACCTTGCTCGCTTTCCTCATCAAGGCCTGCGTCGCCGTCTTGCAGCGCCAGCCGGAACTGAATAGTTCGCTCGACGGCGACACGCTGGTCTACAAGCGCTATTTCCACATCGGCTTCGCCGCCGATACGCCGCATGGGCTGGTGGTGCCGGTGATTCGCGATGCCGGCCAGAAGAGCCTCGTCGAGCTGGCGCGCGAAGCCGCGACGCTGGCCGAGCGGGCCCGCGCCGGCAAGCTCGCGCCCGCCGAAATGTCGGGCGCGAGCTTTACCATTTCGAGTCTCGGCGGCATTGGTGGCACGGCGTTCTCGCCGATCGTGAATGCGCCGGAGGTGGCCATTCTGGGCGTCAACAAAGCGGCAATGAAGCCGGTCTGGAACGGCGAGGCCTTCGTGCCGCGTTTGAGGCTGCCGCTTTCCCTGTCGGCCGATCACCGTGTTGTGGATGGCGCGCAGGCGACGCGTTTCCTCGTCGATCTGGCGAATCTTCTCGGTGATATGCGCCGGGTGTTGCTGTGATTGTGCGGTACGTGTGGCGGAGAGCCGAATGAGTCAGAACCCCGAAACTTCCCGTCCGGCCAGCGAGCCGGCGGACAGCGACTGCGACGTGCTGGTGCTGGGCGGCGGCCCCGGTGGCTATTCCGCCGCCTTTCGCAGCGCCGACCTTGGTCGTCGCGTCATTCTCGTCGAGCAGTACGCCACACTCGGCGGCGTCTGCCTCAACGTCGGCTGCATTCCCTCGAAGGCCCTGCTGCACGTCACCGGCGCCATGGAAGAAGCGCGCGCCTTGGCGGCCGCCGGCGTCACCTTTGCCGCGCCGCAGGTCGACCTTGATCGCCTGCGTGCGCACAAGGACGGCGTCGTGCGTACGCTGACGAGCGGTCTCGCCGGCATGGCCAAAGGCCGCAAGGTGACGGTCGTGCAGGGCTTCGGTCGTTTCGTCGATGCGCAGCAGATCGAGGTGGCCTTGCCCGATGGCGGCAGTCGCCGCATCCGCTTCGCGCAGGCCATCGTCGCCGCAGGCTCGCGGCCGGTGCGTCTACCCTTCCTGCCGGAATCGCCACGTATCGTCACGTCGACCGGGGCGCTGGCCTTGCCGGCGATTCCCCGGCGCCTGCTGGTGATCGGCGGCGGCATCATCGGCCTCGAAATGGCGACCGTTTATTCGGCGCTCGGCTCGCGCATCACCGTCGCCGAACTCGGGCCGACCCTGATGCCGGGAGCCGACCGCGACCTCGTGAAAGTCTGGCAGAAGAAGAACGCCTGGCGTTTCGACCGACTCCTGCTCGATACCGGCGTCGTCGCGGCGCGCGTCTTGCCGGAGAGCAGCGCGGGCGAATGGGGTGAAAAAAGAGCTGAAACGGGCGCCAGCGGCGAACTGGGCAAAACCGGAAAAATGGGCAACTCCGCCGAAACGGGCAAAACCGGCGAATTCGCGGAGTCCGCTGAGTTTGCTGACTCCGCAGACATCGAGGTGACGTTCAGCAACGGCGAGACGGAGGTGTTCGACGGGGTGCTGGTGGCGGTCGGCCGGGCTCCCAACGGCGGCCTGATCGGCGCCGAGCAGGCCGGCATCGCTGTCGACGCGCGTGGCTTCATTCCGGTCGATGCGACGATGCGTACCAACGTGCCGCACATCTTTGCCGTTGGCGATATCGTCGGGCAGCCGATGCTGGCGCACAAGGCGGTGCACGAGGCGCACGTCGCGGCGGTTGTTGCGGCGGGCGGCAAGGACGCTTTCGACCCCTTGCAGATTCCCTCGGTCGCCTACACCGACCCCGAGCTGGCCTGGACCGGCAAGAGCGAGAGCCAGTGTCGCGACGAAGGCATCGCCTACGGCAAGAGCGTTTTCCCCTGGGCGGCGTCCGGGCGGGCGCTCGCCAACGGCCGCGACGAGGGCTTCACCAAGCTGATTTTCGACGAGCAGACCCACCGCGTCATCGGCGGCGGCATCGTTGGCCCGCACGCGGGCGACCTGATCGGCGAAATCAGTCTGGCGATCGAACTGGGGGCCGACGCCAGCGATATCGGTCGCACCATCCACCCGCACCCGACGCTGGGCGAAACCATCGGCCTCGCTGCCGAGGTCTTTGAGGGCACTTGCACCGACCTGCCGGCGGCGCGTAAACGCTGATGTTTGCCGGTCTAGACGCCGGCCGGCGCGCCCGCTTCGGCGGCGGGGAGTGCGTCGTCTTCGCACTGGTGGATGGCTTCGCGCATGACGGCGACGAAGCGGCAGGCGATGCCGTCCCAGTCGCGTTCGAGCACGCTCTGCCGGGCGCGAACGGCGAGACGGCGGCGGATCGCTTCTTCCCGGGTCAGTTGCACGGCGGCGCGAATGAACGCGGCCTCGTCGCCGACCGCGACGGTGCGGCCATTCTCGCCGTCGACGATCATCTCTGCGGCGGCCGCGCTGCGGAAAGCGAGGACGGCCAGCCCGCTGGCCAGCGCCTCCTGCGTGACGTTGCCGAAAGTCTCGGTGAGGCTGGGGAAGAGGAAGATGTCCGCCGACGCGTAGTGCGTCGCAAGGTCTTCGCCAAGGCGCTGCCCGGCGAAGATGATCGCCGGATCGGCTTCGCTGCCCTGCGGGCCGAAGCGCCGTTGCAAACGCGCGCGCAGCGGGCCGTCGCCAACGAGGATCAGGCGCGCTGTTGGGCGACGCTGGCGGATCGCGGCAAAGGCCCGCAGGACGAGATCGAGGTTCTTCTCGGCCGCCAGCCGGCCGACGTAGCTGACGGCGAGTCCTTCGCCCGCGGCGGTATCGACGCCCCAGGCCGCGCGCAGCTCGGCGCTGCGTCGGGCGGGGTCGAACAAGTGGCAGTCAACGCCACGCCCGACCACGCGTACGCCGGATAGCCCCGCACCGGCGAGGCTCTCGGCGAGCGTTGCCGTGGGTACCAGCGTCAGTCGCGTGCGGCGGTGAAATCGGCGCAGATAGCCGGCGACCAGCGGCTGCAACCAGCCGACGCCGTAATGCCGGCTGTAGCGATCGAAATTGGTGTGAAAGCCGGACGTCACCGGAATGCCGAGCGTACGCGCCGCGGTCACTGCCGAGCTGCCGAGCGGCCCTTCCGTGACGACATGCACGATGTCCGGCCGCTCCGCCCGCCAGGCCGCGAGGAGGCGCGTCCGCGCCGGCAGGCCGAAGCGCAGGCCGGCATAGCCCGGTAGGGGCAGCCCCGGCAGCAGGATATCGCCGGCGGCGACGGCATTGGGCGAGCCACCGGCGTCCGCCGTGCCGTCGACCGTCGGCTGGCGCGGTCGCACGATCCGCACACGGTGGCCGAGCGTGCGCAAGCCGTCGACCAGACGACCGATGGTCATTGCCACACCATTGACCTCGGGCGGGTAGGTCTCGCTGACGATCACGATGTCGAGCGGCGGCAAGGGGGATTCGCGGCAATCAGTGAGCGGGGACATGGCAGCGCTCCGGCGAAGCGTCGTGCGACGCGTTGGGCGAGAACTCGTGAAAATGAATGCTAACGCGCACGGGCGGTACGGGTGGCACCGCTGGCAGCGCGTTCAGAGCAGCAGCACACAGGCCCAGACCAGCGCGACATTGAGCAGGGCGATGAAAACGGCCGCGCTGCCGATGTCCTTGGCGCGCTTGGCGAGAAGGTGGTCTTCCAGAGAAACGCGGTCGACCGTCGCTTCGACAGCCGAATTGAGCAGTTCAACGATGAGCACCAGCAGCACGCTACCGATCATCAGGCCATGCCCAACGCCGCTGGCGGGCAGCCAGAGGGCCAGCGGAATCAGCACGAGCGCGAGAAACACCTCCTGACGGAAGGCGTCTTCGCAAGCGAAGGCGGCGCGCAGACCGGCCAGCGAATAGCCGAGCGCGTTGAAGATGCGCCGCAGGCCAGTCTTGCCCTTGTAGGGGCTTTCGTTCATGAGCGACTCCGGTGATTGCGCTGATCGCGGTGCTCGGCAACGACGTGACGGTAAAGCCCGGCCAGGCGCCCGGCCAGCGCAACATCCGACCATTCGCTGGCGAAGGTGCGGCCTTCGCTGCCCAGACGCTGGCGTAGCGGCGCATCGCGCAGCAAATGCGCCAGCTCAAGGGCGAAGGCGGCGGGATTGTCGTCGGGAACGAGCGCCCCGCGTCGGGCGCCGAGGATGTCGACGGTGCCCATCACGGCCAGGGCGACGACGGGCAGGCCGGCCGCCATCGCCTCGAGCAGCACCAGCCCCTGTGTTTCGGTACGCGAGGCGAACACGAAGGCGTCGGCGGCGGCGTAGCAGGCGGGTAGCTCATGCTGGCGGTCGAGGTAGCCGAGAAACTGCACGTTGCCGTCGAGTCCGCGTGCGCTGGCTGCTTCGCGCAATCCGGCGAGCGCCGGTCCTTCGCCAGCGATGAGGAGCAGTAGATCGGGCGTCGATTCGCGTACGAGAGCGGCGGCGTCGAGCAGGAACTCGAGGTTCTTTTCAAAGGCGACACGGCCGACGTACAGCGCGACCGGCCGTTCAGCGTCGATGCCGTGTTGCGCACGAAAGGCGCTGCGCGCGGCAGAACGTTCGCCGGGCGACGCCGCCAGGGGCGCGAATTGCGCCAGCGGGATGCCGGTCGGCAGTACATGCAGCGGCGTCTTCACGCCGTAACTGCTGAGCCGCTGGTGGATGGCGTGTGACGGCACGACGACCGCGTCGAGCGCGTTGCATTGCGTGCGCGAAAAGCGTCGCGCGAGTCCGCGCAGCCAGTCTTGCGGCACGAACGGCGCGTAATGCTCGAGGTATTCCTCGAACAGCGTGTGATAGGTGGCGATGACGGGCAGGCGGGCGCGTCGCGCCGCGCCATGCGCGGCATAGTGGGCGAGGAAGGGGGTCTGGATGTGGATGAGGTCGCAGCCGACGGCGGCGGCGTCGACCGCCCGGCGCAGGGCGCGCCAGGCCAGCAGGCGATCTTCCGGGTCGCGCGGCACGACCCGCGAGGGCACGCGCTGTACCCAGTCGCCGTTGTGGTCGGCGTTGCCCGGTGTGTCGGCAGAGCCGTAATCGGGGGCTACCAGTTGCACGTCGATGTCTTCGGCGCGCAGGGCTTCGCGACAGGTCTGAATGGCGGTGGAGACGCCGTTGATACGCGGGAAATAGACGTCGGAGACCATCAGGACGCGCATTCTACCCCCTCGTGTCCGAGCGCGTCGCCCGGGGTGCCGGGCGTTGTGGCTTCGGCAGCGGTGAGTGTTTCGGGGAGTGTTGGCGGGATTGGCGCGCTAAGGGGCGGCGTCGAGAGTGCCGGGCGGGTGACGACCTGCGTTGCGGCGCCCCAGCTGACGAGTTCCAGACGGCCATCGTCGTGTTCGACGATCGCCGTGCAGCTGTCGACCCAGTCGCCACAGTTCACGTAGGTCAGCCCGCCGACTTCACGGATCGCCGCGCTGTGGATGTGGCCGCAAATGATGCCGTCGAGGCCGCGCTGTCGGGCGCTGTGGATCGCTGCGTCCTCGAAGTCGAAGATGAATTGCAGTGCGCTCTTGACGCGGCGTTTGGCGTAGCCGGCGAGCGACCAGTAGCCGGCCATGCCGAGCCGGCGCCGTACGTGCGAGAGGACGCCGTTGATGCGTACCAGCGTGTTGTAGGCGACATCGCCGAGCACCGCCACCCAGCGGTGATGGCGCGTGATCTGGTCGAATTCGTCGCCGTGCAGGACCAGGAAGCGGCGCCCGTCGGCCGTCTGGTGTACGTATTCGGTGAGCACGGTGATGTCGCCGAAGGCGACGCCGCCGTATTCGCGCAAGGCTTCGTCGTGATTGCCGGGGATGAGGACGACGCGCTCGCCGCGTCGCGCGCGGCGGAGGATTTTCTGGACGAAAGTGTTTTGCGCCGAGGTCCAGTGAATGCCGCGACTCATCGCCCAGAAATCGACGATGTCGCCGACCAGAAAAACGCTCTCGGCGGTGTATTCGCGTAAAAAGTCGAGCAATCGGTCTGCTTGGCAGGCCCGTGTTCCGAGGTGGATGTCGGAGAGGAAAATCGATCGAACGCGTGGCATGGCAATGATCCTGCGGTGGCCACGTTACAGGCGCATTAAGCCGTGCGGCGGCATTGGCCATGCCCCCCGCCGGTGACAGCCGCTAGAATGTCGTAATTATTACCTTCGTCAATTTAGTGAGCGTGCTGCCATGACCCAGAATGAACTCAAGCAAGCTGTCGCGCGTGCCGCGCTGGATTATGTCGTTGCTGACCGGCTTGTCGGCGTCGGCACCGGCTCGACGGCGAATTTTTTCATCGATGCCCTCGCCGGGATGAAGGATCGCATCCGTGGCGCCGTGGCGAGTTCGGAAGCGACGCGCCAGCGTCTCGAAGGTCATGGCATTCGCGTATTTGACCTGAACGAAGTCGACGACCTGCCCGTCTATGTGGACGGCGCCGATGAGATCAACGTCGAGATGCACATGACCAAGGGCGGTGGCGGAGCGCTGACGCGCGAGAAAATCGTCGCCGCCGTGGCCCAGAAGTTCGTCTGCATCGTCGACGAGAGCAAGCTGGTGCCGGTACTCGGACGTTTTCCGCTGCCCGTTGAAGTGATTCCGCTGGCGCGTGCCCATGTCGCCCGGCAGTTGGCGCAGCTGGGCGGCACGCCGCAATGGCGCGAGGGTTTTGTCACCGATAACGGCAACCTGATCCTCGACGTGCATGGCTTGTCCATCGTCGATCCGGTGGCGCTGGAGACGCAGATCAACCAGATCGCCGGGGTCGTCGCCAACGGCCTGTTTGCCCGTCGCCCGGCCGACGTCTGTTTGCTTGGCCGCAGCACCGGCGTCAGCACGCTGATCGCCGCCTGAAAAACTGCTGTCATCTTCGGCCGTCACACTGCCCTGTTTGGCGCGCAGCGAGACGCCGAATCCACCCTCTTGCGGAGCCTGACGCATGAACGAACATACCTCGAAGAACTTTGATCTTGAACTGGAAAACCTGCGCACACGCGTTCTGCAGATGGGCGGGCTGGTCGAGCAGCAAGTGCGGCACGCCATGGAAGGCTTGCACGAGGGCGATACGACCCTGCTCGAATCGGTGATCCGCGAGGACCATCGTGTGAACGAAATGGAAAACGAGCTGGATCTGGCCTGTAATCAGGTCATCGCCAAGCGCCAGCCGACCGCCATCGATCTGCGCATGATCATCACCGTGTTGAAGAGCATCTCCGACCTCGAACGCATCGGCGACAAGGCGCGCAAGATTGCCCGCCTCGGCGTCACGTTGCAGGAGCAACACGCGGCGACGGCGCCGAGTATCGAACTGAACCACATCTGCGATCTGGCCCTGTCGATGCTGCGCACGGCGCTCGATGCCTTCGCCCGCCTCGATGTGCACGCGGCCGCCGAAACCATGCACCTCGATGAGACGGTCAACAGCGAATACCAGGCGGTCATCCGCCAGCTGATCACCTACATGATGGAAGACCCGCGCACCATTTCGAGCGCGCTCGACATCATGGCCATTGCCAAGGCCATCGAGCGCATCGGCGACCACGCCAAGAACATTTCCGAATACGTGGTCTACATGGTCAAAGGCTTCAGCGTGCGTCACGTCTCGCCGAAGGAAGTCGACGAGAAGCTCGCCGCGAGTTGAGCAGTTGAACTGCTGCGTCAGCTGACGCAGCGTGCCCGGCCGGGGTTTCCGTCTGCGGCGGTCGCTCCGTGCGCTACGGCCGCGCGGTGCGGTCAGGTGGCGAATCTGCTGCCCGCCGTCATGTGACCGGCCAATAAAAAACCTCCCGTTAGCGCAGCGGGAGGTTTTTTGCTTTCAAGCGCTGCCGGCCAGAGGGCTTGGCCGACGAAACCGGTGGGGCCCCCGGCGGGGCGGCCACTCAGCATCCGCACCGGGGTGGATCGGTCCGGATCAGTTGGCCGGCGGCTGATAGCCTTGCACGCGGTCGGCGCCTTCGCCGAAGAAGTGCTTTTCGACCTGCTCGGCGAGGTACTTGCGGTGCGCCGGGTCCGACAGTTGCAGACGGTTTTCGTTGATGATCATCGTCTGCATGCGAATCCATTGCTGCCAGGCTTCATTCGAGACGTTCTCGTAAATGCGCCGGCCGAGTTCGCCAGGGTAGGGGGGCAGCGCCAGACCTTCCGCCTCGTGGCCGAGCTTGATGCAGTTCACCATTCGTGTCATCGCCTGTACTCCGTACTCCGGTTGAAGAGGTGCCGATTATAACGCGGCCCTCCGGGGCGCCGTCAGAGCGGCTTGATGAAGACCTTGGAGCGGCGTTGCAGGTTGTAGACCAGCCGTTTTTCGGAAGGCAGGGCGGCGACGGTTGCTTCGACGAAACCGCGTTCCTTGAACCAGTGCGAGGTCACCGTCGTCAGCACGAACAGTTGCTGCACGCCGAGGCCGCGCGCGCGCGTCTCGATGCGCTTCATCAGCTGTTCGCCGTAGCCCCAGCGACGGTAGCGAGGGTGCACGGCGAGGCAGGCGAGTTCGCCTTGCGCTTCGCCGTACGGGTAGATGGCGGCGCAGCCGACGATCATGCCGTCGTGCTCGATGACGGAGAAGTGGCCGATTTCGCGTTCGAGCAGTTCGCGCGAGCGGCGGACCAGCGTGCCGTCTTCTTCGAGCGGCTCGATCAGCGCGACGAGACCGCCGATGTCGTCCGGGCGGGCGTCGCGCAGGCGTTCGAGCGATTCGCGGCTGATGATGGTGCCGACGCCGTCGCGCGAAAACAGCTCGCGCAGGAGCGTGCCGTCTTCGTTGTAATCGATGAGATGCACACGACCGACGCCCGCGCGCGAGGCGCGCACGGCGCAGGGCAGATAGCGCTTGAGGTCGGTCGACAGCCAGTCGCCCTGGCGGATGAGGCGCTCTGCCGCATCCGCCGTCAGTTCGTCGAGCAGGGAGCCGTCGACATCGGTGGCGCCGCAGCTGTCGGTGAGGAACAAGAGCTTGTCGGCGCCGACCGAGATCGCCGCCGATTCGGCGACCTCCTCCATCGCCAGATTGAAAATCTCGCCGGTCGGGCTGGCGCCGATGCACGACAGCAGCACGATGTTGCCGATGCCAAGCTGGGCGCGGATGCCGTCGGCGTCGATCTTGCGCACGTTGCCGGCGTACTGCATGTCGACGCCGTCGAGCACGCCAACCGGCTTGGCGGTGATGAAGTTGCCGCCGACGACGCGAATCGTGCTGTTGGCCATCGGCGTGTCGGGGAGTCCCTGCGAGAGCAGCGCCTCGATTTCCAGCGATACGCTGCCGACGGCGTCGATGACACAGTCGAGTGCGGCCGCGTCGGTGACGCGGTAGCGGCCGTGGTAGAGCGAGGGCAGCCCTTTTTCCTGCAACTCCTCTTCGATCTGCGGGCGGGCGCCATGCACCAGCACCAGACGGATGCCGAGCGCCGCCAGCAGATTGACGTCGTACGCCAGCGTGCGCGCCAGCGGCCCGGAAATCGCCTTGCCACCGAAGGCGATGACGAAGGTCTTGCCCCGGAAAAGATTGACGTAGGGCGCAACCGAGCGGAACCAGGCGACGAAATTGGCGGAGCTCAACTCTTCGGACATGTCGTGATCAATCCTTGTCTTTGTTTTTGCGGGGACGCAGGGCGTTTTCCAGACGCTCGCAGACGGTGCGCAGCACCTTCACGCGAGCGTAATTCTTGTCTTCGGCTTCAACGATGGTCCACGGCGCCTGGCCCGTGCTGGTGCGGTCGATCATGTCGCAGACCGCGGCATGATAAGCGGGACGCTGCTCGCGGTTGCGCCAATCTTCGGCGGTGATCTTGAAACGCTTGAAATCGATCTTCTCGCGCTCGCGGAAGCGCCGCAGTTGTTCTTCGTCGCTGATCTGTAGCCAGAATTTGATGAGGATCGCGCCGGATTCCTGCAATTCGTGCTCGAAGTCGTTGATTTCGGCATAGGCGCGCAGCCAGTCGGCCTCGCTGCAAAAGCCTTCGACGCGTTCGACGAGGACGCGGCCATACCAGCTGCGGTCGAAGATTGCGGCGCGGCCGGTGCGCGGCAGGTGCCGCCAGAAGCGCCAGAGATACGGCTGCGCGCGTTCCTCCTCGGTCGGCGCGGCGACCGGGATGATCTGATACTGGCGCGCATCCATCGCAGCGGCAATGCGGCGAATCGCACCGCCCTTGCCGGCGGCGTCGGAGCCTTCGAAGGCGATGATCAGCGAGCGCTGCGCGAACGCCGTCGAGCGCAGCAGTTCCGACAGTCGACCTTGCCACTGCGCCAGCTCGGTTTCGTACGTCTTGCGATCCAGCGTGTGTGACAGATCGAGCGCGGTCAGGACGTCGCACACATCGTGTTTCAGCCCGAGCGGTGGCGCCACCGGATAGCCGGGGTCGCGCGTGCCGGCGAGGTGTTTCTGTAGCGCGTCGAGAACGACACGGCCGACGGTCAGCGAGCGGTAACGGTCGTCGGTGCCCTCGACGACGATCCACGGCGCCCAGGGCGTGTTGGTCATGCGCAGGACGTGGCCGGCCGCATCCTGCAACTGGTCGTAAGTCTTCAGCCGCGTCCAGCTTTCCTTGGTCACCCGCCAGGCGGTGCGCGGGTCTTTTTCCATCGTCTTCAGGCGGGTGCGCTGTCCCTCTTTGGAGAGGTGGAACCAGAATTTCAGGATCAGCGCGCCTTCGTTGGCGAGCATCGCCTCGAAGCGGTTGATCTGGTCCATGCGCCGGTCGAGGTCGCCCTGATCGAGGTGACCGGCGATGCGGTCGCGGATCGGGTCGGAGTACCACGAGCCGGCAAATACACCGATCCGCCCTTTCGGCGGCAGGGCGCGCCAGTAGCGCCACATGTACGGACGCTCCGCCTCTTCGTCGCTCGGCGCCGAGAAGGCGAGCGTCGTCAGGTAGCGCGGATCCATCCACTCGTAGAGAACGTTGATCGTTTCGCCCTTGCCGGCGCCGTCGACGCCGCTGATCAGGATGATGACCGGGAATTGGCTTTTCTCGCGTAACTCGAATTGCGCGTCGAGCAAGGCGGCGCGCAGGGCGGGAACGGCGTCGCGAAACGTCGCCTTATCGACGCGATGGCCGAGTTCGGCCGATTCAAACATGGCCGGTGGCCAGTTTGGGCGACGGGGCTGGCGTGCTGTACATGAAATCTCCCCAGAGGCATTGCATCGCCGCGAGGGCGGCCAGACCGGCGGTTTCGGTGCGCAGGACGCGCGGCCCCAGGCGAACGCCGACAAAGCCGGCCAGCGTCGCCGCGCGCATTTCTTCGGGGGCTAGCCCGCCTTCGGCACCAATCAGCAGTTCGATACGCTCGCCTACCTGCGGCGCCGGCAGGCTGGCCAGCGTGTGCGCTGCGCCCGGCGCCAGCATCAGGCGGCGAACGCCTGCGGCGGCCGGCTGTGCCAGCCAGCGTTCGAGTCCGTGGAGTTCATCGACTGCCGGCAGGCGGTTGCGGCCGCATTGCTCGCAGGCCGAGGCGACAACGCCCCGCCAATGTTCGACGCGGCGGGCCGCGCGCTCGCCGTCGAGACGCACGACGCTGCGCCGGGAGAGCACGGGCTGGATGCGGGCGACACCGAGTTCCACCGCCTTTTGCACCGTCAGGTCCATTTTGTCGCCGGACTGGAGCGCCTGCACGAGGGTGATGGCAAGCGGCGATTCGCGTTCGTCGGCAAGGTGCGCGCCGACCTCGACGCGCACGTGTGCCCGGTCGATGCTGACGATGCGGGCAGCGTATTCGCCGCCGGCGCCGTCGAACAGGCAAAGCGAGTCGCCGACACGCAGACGCAAGGCCCGCACGGCGTGGCGCGCGGCATCGTCCGGCAAGGCAAGGTTCTCGCCGCTGGCGAGGGCTTCCGGGCAGTAAAAGCGGGGAGAATTCATCGTGCTATTATCAGGCAACATCCCCTCGGATCATAGGCTGCGCCAGCGTTAGCGAACGTAAATGCGTGTGTCGGATGCGTGCCTGCTTCGCTTGCGGCCTTCATTCCCTCTCGTGGAGCTTTTCTGATGGCCGTAAATACCCCGATTTGCGATTTTGGCTGGCCGGCGCCCGATTTTGCCTTACCGGATACCGATGGCCGGGTGCGTACGCTGGCGGAGTTGCGCGGCGAACGTGGTCTGCTCGTCATGTTCATCTGCAATCACTGTCCTTACGTCAAGGCGGTGCTCGACCGCATCATTCGCGACGCCCGCGAACTGGCGTCGCTGGGCATCGGTGTTGTCGCCATCAACAGCAACGACGCGACTGAGTATCCGGAAGATTCTTTCGCCAACATGCAGTCTCTGGCGCGCACGCTGGCGCTGCCGTTTCCCTATCTCTACGACGCCGAGCAAGCGGTCGCCCGTGCCTACGGCGCCGTATGCACGCCGGATTTCTTCGGTTTCAATCACGCGCTGGCCTTGCAGTACCGTGGTCGCCTCGATGCCAGCGGCCGGGCACCGGCGGCGCCGGGGGTGCGACGCGAGCTGTTCGAGGCGATGCGAGCTGTCGCGCTCACCGGCGAGGGACCGGTGGAGCAGGTGGCGAGCATCGGTTGCTCGATCAAATGGCGGGCCGGGGCGGCGACAGAGTAAAATGCGCGCCCATACCGCCCGCCGCAGTGGTTCGTGCCTTGCACGAACCACTGCCTGAAGGCGCTCTACCCCCCATTGCCAGTCGCTGGCCCCGCTCGTCGCCCGGAGAAACTCATGCGCCGCATTTCGCTATCCCGTTACCTGATCGAAGAACAACGCGAGAAGGGACGGATAGACGCCGACCTGCGACTGTTGATCGAAGTCGTCGCGCGCGCCTGTCAGCGCATCTCGATTGCCATCGGCAAAGGCGAACTGGGCGGCGTGCTGGGTGAGGCCGGCAGCGACAACGTGCAGGGCGAGGCACAGAAAAAGCTCGACGTGCTGGCTAACGAAATCCTGCTCGAAGCCAACGAATGGGGCGGCCATCTGGCGGCCATGGCGTCCGAGGAGATGGAAGAGCCCTACCCGATTCCGAGTCGTTTCCCGAAGGGCGGCTACCTGTTGCTGTTCGATCCGCTCGATGGTTCCTCGAACATCGACGTCAATATCTCGGTGGGCACGATCTTTTCGGTCCTGCGCCGGCCGGAAGGCGCCACCAACCCCGATGAAGCCGATTTCCTGCAAGCCGGCAGCGAACAGGTGGTCGCCGGCTACGCCCTCTATGGCCCGACGACGACGCTGGCGCTGACGCTCGGTAACGGTGTCGCGCTGTTTACCCTCGACCGTGAGCAGGGCGCCTTTATCCTGACCGGCGAGAACCTGACGATTCCGCCCGATACCCGCGAATTCGCCATCAACGTCTCCAACCAGCGGCACTGGGAAGCGCCGATGCAGCGCTACGTCGACGATCTGCTCGCCGGCAAGGAAGGCCCGCGCGGCAAGGATTTCAACATGCGCTGGGTGGCCTCGATGGTCGCCGACGTGCATCGCATCCTGACGCGCGGTGGCGTCTTCATGTACCCGCTCGACGCCCGCATCACCCAGCAGGGCGGCAAGCTGCGCCTGCTCTACGAAGCCAACCCGATGGCCTTCATCGTCGAACAGGCGGGCGGCGCCGCCAGCGACGGCCACCAGCGCATTCTCGACATCCAGCCGCAGCGACTGCACCAGCGCATCCCGGTCGTGCTTGGCTCCAAAAATGAAGTGGAAACCATCGTCGCCTACCACCGCGCTGACTGAGCGTGCGCCGCCCGGACTCTCCCGCGGGCGGCCTGTCAATGCCGCGGATGGACCGGTCGCGCGGCGACCGGGCGGCGCATTCAGTGCACATTCAAGGTTGATCGCAACCCGTTTGTGAAAGATAATTTTTCGCTGCTTTCACCGTAGCGCCCCCTCCCTCTTTTTCCGGATTGGCCCACATCGTGACCGTCGCCTTCACTCCCCTGACCGGCGCTCTGCGCGCCCTTGCCATTGACGCCGTCCAGAAAGCCAACTCGGGGCACCCCGGCATGCCGCTCGGTATGGCCGAGATCGCCGAGGTTCTCTGGCGCCGCCACCTGCGGCACAACCCAGCCAATCCGCACTGGCCTGACCGCGACCGTTTCGTGCTGTCGAACGGCCACGGCTCGATGCTGCTGTATGCGTTGCTGCATCTGACGGGCTACGACGTCTCCATCGACGATCTGAAGAATTTCCGCCAGTTCGGCTCGAAGACCCCCGGCCACCCGGAAGTCGATCACACGCCGGGCATCGAGACGACCACCGGCCCGCTCGGGCAGGGCATCGCCAACGCGGTCGGCCTGGCCATCGCCGAGAAGGTGCTCGCCGCCGAGTTCAACCGTCCCGGCCACGAGATCGTCGATCACTCGACCTACGTGTTCCTCGGCGACGGCTGCCTGATGGAAGGCGTCAGCCACGAAGCCTGTTCGCTCGCCGGCACGCTGGGCCTCGGCAAGCTGATCGTTTTTTACGACGACAACGGCATCTCCATCGATGGCCATGTCGAAGGCTGGTTTACCGACGATACGCCGGGACGTTTCGCCGCCTACGGCTGGCAGGTTATCCCGGCGGTCAATGGTCACGATGCCGAGGCAATCGAGCGTGCGCTGCTCGCAGCACGCGCCGAAAAGAACAAGCCGACGCTCATCTGCTGCAAGACGGTGATTGGCATGGGCTCGCCGAACAAGGCCGGCACGCACGATGTGCACGGCGCGCCGCTGGGCGATGCTGAAATCGCCGCCGTCCGTGACGCCATCGGCTGGCCATATGCGCCGTTCGAGATTCCCGACGACGTCTACGCCGACTGGAACGGCCGCCCGCGCGGCGCCGTCTTCGAGAGCAACTGGAACACGCGCTTTGCCGCCTACTCGGCCGCCTTCCCCGAACTGGCCGCCGAATTCACGCGCCGCATGGCGGGGGAACTGCCCGCGCATTGGTCGGCCGACAGCGCGCAGGCGCTCGCCGCCGTCGTCGCCAAGGCGGACAACATTGCCACGCGCAAAGCCTCGCAAAACGCCATCGCGGCACTGGCGCCGCTCTTGCCCGAACTGATCGGCGGTTCGGCTGACCTTGCCGGCTCCAACCTGACGCTGTGGAAACAAGCCAAGGGCGTGACGCACGACGCCGGTGGCAACTATCTCTATTACGGCGTGCGCGAATTCGGCATGACCGCCATTGCCAACGGCCTCGCGCTGCATGGCGGCCTGATCCCCTTCACCGCGACCTTCCTCGTCTTCTCGGACTACGCGCGCAACGCGATCCGCATGGCGGCGCTGATGAAGAAGCGCCAGATCATGGTCTACACGCACGACTCGATCGGGCTGGGCGAAGACGGCCCGACGCACCAGCCGGTCGAGCACGTCGCCTCGATGCGCCTGATTCCGAACGTCGACGTCTGGCGTCCGGCTGACGCTACTGAAACCATGGTTGCCTGGATCGCCGGCATTGAACGCGCCACCGGCCCGTCGATTCTGGCGCTGTCGCGGCAAAACCTGCCCACCGTCACCACGGCGGTCGATACTGCAGCGATTGCTCGCGGCGGCTATGTGCTCGCCGACTGCGAGGCACCGCAGGCCGTGCTCATCGCCACCGGTTCGGAAGTGAAGCTCGCGCTCGATGCGCAGGCCGCTCTCGCCGCCGAAGGCGTGCGCGTGCGCGTGGTGTCGATGCCCTGTACCAGCGTGTTCGACCGGCAGGATGCCGGTTGGCGCGCCACCGTGCTGCCGGCCGGGATTCCGCGTCTGGCGATCGAGGCGGGCATTGCCGACTTCTGGTGGAAGTACGTCGGTCTCGATGGTGCCGTCGTCGGCATGACCCGCTTTGGCGAGTCTGCACCGGCGGGCCGCTTGTTCGAGTTTTTCGGTTTCACGGTAGCCGCTGTGGCCGAACGGGTGAAGTCGCTGCTGTAAGGCGAGGCCGCACGTTCGCGCCGGCACGCCCGGTTTTTCAATTCACGTCGTTTTTATCTTCGGAGAAAGTACAGATGAGCATTAAAGTCGGCATCAACGGTTTTGGCCGCATCGGACGCATGGTGTTTCGCGCGGCGGCCAAAAACTTCGCTGACATCGAAGTCGTCGGGATCAACGATCTGCTGGAACCGGATTACCTCGCTTACATGCTGAAGTACGACTCGGTGCATGGCCGCTTCGACGGCGATGTTTCGGTCGAAGGCAATACGCTGATCGTCAACGGCAAGAAGATCCGCCTGACCGCGGTCAAGGACCCGGCTGAACTGAAGTGGGACGAGATCGGCGCCGACATCGTCATCGAATCGACCGGCCTCTTCCTGACCAAGGAAGCCGCCGAGAAGCACCTCAAGGCCGGCGCCAAGAAGGTGATCATGAGCGCCCCGTCGAAGGACGACACGCCGATGTTCGTCTATGGAGTGAACCACAAGACCTACGCCGGTCAGGCAATCATCTCCAACGCCAGCTGCACGACCAACTGCCTGGCGCCGGTGGCCAAGGTGCTGAACGACAACTGGGGCATCAAGCGCGGCCTGATGACGACGGTGCACGCCGCCACCGCCACGCAGAAGACCGTCGACGGCCCGTCGAACAAGGACTGGCGCGGTGGTCGCGGTATCCTCGAAAACATCATTCCGTCCTCGACCGGCGCCGCCAAGGCTGTCGGCAAGGTCATTCCGGAACTGAACAAGAAGCTCACCGGTATGTCCTTCCGCGTGCCGACTTCCGACGTTTCGGTCGTCGACCTGACCGTCGAACTCGTCAAGGAAGCCAGCTACGACGATATCCGCGCGGCGATGAAGGCGGCCGCCGAAGGCCCGCTGAAGGGTATCCTGCGTTACACCGAAGACAAGGTCGTCGCTACCGATTTCCGTGGCGAGTCGTGCACCTCGGTGTTCGATGCCGATGCTGGCATCGCGCTCGACACCACCTTCGTCAAGGTCGTCGCCTGGTACGACAACGAATGGGGTTACTCGAACAAGGTGCTGGAGATGGCCCGCGTCATCGCGGCGTAACTCTCCCGCGAAAGAGGGGCGCCAGCGGCGCCCCTTTTTTCGTTTTGCGGACTCGCCCCTCTGTCTTCTCCTTAACGGACCTACCACCGCCATGAACTTCAAACGCCTCTCCGATCTCGACCTCGCCGGCAAGCGCGTCTTCATCCGTGCCGACCTCAACGTGCCGCAGGACGACAGCGGCGCCATCACCGACGACACGCGCATCCGTGCCTCGCTCGCTGGCATTCGCCTTGCCCTCGGCCGAGGTGCTGCCGTCATGGTGACCTCGCACCTCGGCCGGCCGACGGAAGGCGCGCTCACCGCCGCCGACTCGCTGGCCCCAGTCGCTGCGCGCATCGCCGAATTGCTCGGCCAGCCCGTCCGTCTGATCGCCGACTGGGTCGATGGCGGATTTACCGTTGCCCCGGGCGAAGTCGTCGTCCTCGAAAACTGCCGAGGCAACAAGGGCGAGAAGAAGAACAACGAAGAGCTGGCGAGGAAAATGGCGCTCCTCTGCGACGTCTATTGCAACGACGCCTTCGGCACCGCGCACCGCGCCGAGGCGACGACGCAGGCGCTGGCGCTCGTCGCGCCGGTGGCCTGCGCCGGCCCGCTGCTCGCGGCCGAACTCGAAGCCCTGGGCAAGGCGCTGCACGCCCCGGCCCGGCCGCTGGTGGCGATCGTCGCCGGCTCGAAGGTGTCGACCAAGCTGACCATCCTCGACAGCCTCGCCGACAAGGTCGACCAGCTGATCGTCGGTGGCGGCATCGCCAACACCTTCCTGCTCGTCGCCGGTCACAAGATCGGCAAGTCGCTGGCCGAACCCGACCTCGTCGAGGACGCCCGCCGCCTGCAGGCAAAGATGGCAGCGCGTGGCGCGAGCATCCCGGTGCCGGTCGACGTCGTCACCGCCAAGGAGTTCTCAGCCAGCGCCGTGGCGACGGTGAAGGATGTTGCCGACGTTGCCGACGACGACCTGATCCTCGACATCGGTCCGAAGACCGCCGCCATGCTCGCCGCGCAGCTGAAGAGCGCCGGCACCATCGTCTGGAACGGCCCGGTTGGCGTTTTCGAGTTCGACCAGTTCGGCGAAGGCACGAAGACGCTGGCGCACGCCATCGCCGATTCGCAGGGCTTTTCGATCGCCGGCGGCGGCGACACGCTGGCTGCCATCGCCAAGTACGGCATCGCCGACAAGATCGGCTATATCTCCACCGGCGGCGGCGCCTTCCTCGAATTCCTCGAGGGCAAGACGCTGCCGGCCGTTGCCGCGCTGGAGCAACGCGCCGCAAACTGAGCGGGCGGAGCGGCGGAGCACGACGGATGACGTCTGCCGACGTGCTCGCGGCGGGGGGTAAGGCGACCGACACGGATCACGTCGGGGGCAGCTTGCCCCGGCGGCCCCGGCGTATCGCCCACCTCGACATGGACGCGTTTTTTGCGTCCGTCGAGTTGTTGCAGTACCCGGAGTTGCGTGGGCAGCCCGTCGTCGTCGGTGGTCGCAACGTGCCGGCGCCGCAGGTGCAGGCCGATGGCAGCCGGCGCTTCGCGCGGTTGCGCGATTACGCCGGACGCGGCGTCGTCACGACCTCGACCTACGAGGCGCGCGCGTACGGCGTTTTTTCCGGTATGGGCCTCATGAAATCCGCCGCGCTGGCGCCGGAGGCGATTCTCCTGCCGGCGAATTTCGATGCGTATCGCCAGTATTCGCGGCGCTTCAAGGACGCCGTCGCGGCGCTGGCGCCGCAGATCGAGGATCGCGGCATCGACGAGATCTACATCGATCTCTCCGACCTCGAAGAAGACAGCCAGACACTCGGGCAGCGCCTCAAACAGGCGGTGTTCGCCGCCACCGGTCTGCGCTGTTCGATTGGCATCACGCCCAACAAGCTGTTGTCGAAGCTCGCCTCCGACCTCGACAAGCCCGACGGGCTGACGCTCCTCGCGCTGACGGATGTGCCGACGCGGGTGTGGCCCTTGCCCGTCGGCAAGATCAACGGCATCGGTCCGAAGACGGCGGCGGTTCTGGCGCGGCTCGGCATCGAGCGCATCGGCCAGCTGGCTGCCGCCTCGCCGGCCCTGCTGCAGAAGCGTTTTGGCGCGACAACGGGCGTCTGGCTGCATGAGGTCGCGCACGGGCGCGATACGCGGCCGGTCATCACGCAATCGCAGCCGAAATCGATCAGTCGCGAAACCACCTTCGAGCACGATCTGCATGCCCGGCAGGATCGCGCGGCCTTGACCGAAATCTTCACGGCGCTCTGCGTGCGCGTCGCCGACGACCTCGCGCGCAAGGGCGTGGTCGGCCGGACGGTGGGTATCAAGCTGCGTTACGCCGACTTTCATGTCGTCACCCGCGACCTGACGCTGCCGCACGCCGTCAGTGATGCGGCGACGATCCGCCGCGCCGCCGGGCAATGCCTGAAGCGCGTGCCGCTGACGCAGAGGCTGCGCCTGCTCGGCGTGCGCGTCAGCGCGCTCGAAGCGGCGGACGGCAACGAGACGGAGCCCGGCGTGCAGCGCGAGTTGCCGCTCTAGGCGTCTGACGTCGGGGCGCCGCCGGGCGCCCGATCGGATCATTGTCGGGGGCGGGGGCGCACGCGAGAATCTGGCGCTTGGCGCTTTTTCGCCGCTCCGTTCTGGCGTCCTGTCTTTCCTTCGTTCCCTCCGTTCCTCTCGCCACCTGCCCGTCTGGCTTGCCGGGTCTTTGCTCATGCTTTTGCCCGTATTCCGCGGTATTCCTTGGGGGCTGTGCGTCGCCTTCGCGCTGGCGCCTGTGTTTGCGGGCGCCGAAGAGGGACGCGTGGCCCCGACGGCCACGTTGGCGAGAACCGCGTCGCCGACTCATCCGCCGACTCCCGTCCTGCGCGGTGCGGCGGGAGTCGGTGCATTCGCGGTACCGGATCTGTCTCCGTATCGTCTGAATGCTGCGCGCGGGGTTCCCCTTGCCGTCGCCGGCGAAGGGCGTCAGATGCCCGATGCGTCCCGGACGGACGCTACGCCCCATGGCGCGCGTTCCCTCGCCGCCTATGCCGAGGCGCCGTACCGCTATGACGCCCGATATCGTCTCGCGGGGCCGGCCGACGCCCGTCCGTACGCGCGCGAAATCGCCGAGGCGGCGCACCAGGCGGGGGTCGATCCGGAGTTGGTGCATGCGCTGGTCGCTGTCGAGTCGGCGTATCGGGCGGATGCGGTATCGGCGAAAGGTGCCGTCGGCTTGATGCAACTCCTGCCGGAGACGGCGCGAGCCTACGGCGTGCGGGATGTCGCTGCGGTATCGGGCGCGACCGGTGCGGCTGACAATTTGCGTGCCGGCAGCCGCTATTTGCGCGACCTGCTCGACCGTTTCGGGCAGCGCCTCGATCTGGCGCTGGCGGCCTACAACGCGGGCGAGGGCGCGGTGCGACGCTACGCCAACCAGATTCCGCCCTATCCTGAAACGCAAGGCTACGTTCCCGCTGTCTTCGCGCATTACCGTGCGCATCGGCCCGAGTCGCGGCCCGTCGCCCCTTAGTTACTCCCGTCCGCTCAATCCCGATGTTGGGCCACGACTCTGGCCCGGCATCGCCGGTGGGCTCGCCTGCAACGCACGCGCCTGCTGTTCGAGCGCCCAGGCGGCGTCAATCTTGCGCGGATCTTTGCTGCGCAGGCCGTCGGCCAGCGAACGCGAGGCGTCTCGGCGCAGTTGGGCGTAGCGGCGCAGGGTCGCCAGCGTCGCCGCCGAGGGCAGGGCGGGGTTGCTCGATAGCCGTGACAGCTGCTCAAAATTCTCTTCGTAGCGTTGCGCGATGCTGGCATCGATGCGGCCGGCAACCTCATCGAAGGAGGCATCGGGGCGGCGGCTGTCGGCGAAGATGCGCTGCCAGTCGGCGGCGATGGCGGCGTCGTCCTTGATGAATTCGCTGATCTCCTTGCGCGCCTGCGCTTCCTCGCTCCAGCGATAGGCGGGCGGCGGAATCTGGCTCAGCAACAGCGCGACCCCAAAGACGCCCAGCGCCGCCGCCGCGTAGCGCGGTGCTGTTGCCTGCACTTCATCGGCACGCAGCGCCTGCGCCAGCACAAGACCTGCGAGCGCGCCGGCGATGAACCCCCCCACGTGCGCCGCGTTGTCGATGCCGGTGACGATCAGGCCCAGGACGATGGTGATGCTGGCAAAGCCCGCCGCACCCCAGAACAGCCAGCGGAATTCCTGCGGATGCAAAGAGGCGCGCTCGCGCCAGAGGCAGACCAGCAGGGCGCCGTAGATGCCGAAAATCGCTCCTGAAGCACCGCCCGAGACGACCTGGCCGTGGTGGCTGACGAGCGAGACGAGATTGCCGCCGACGCCGCTCAGGAGATAGATCGCCGCAAAGCGCAGCGGCCCGAACATGCGTTCGACCAACTGGCCGCCGTCCCACAGGGCCCACATGTTGAGCAGCAGATGCAGCAGCCCGAAATGCAGGAACATGGCGCTCGCCAGCCGCCACCACTCGCCGTCCTGCGTTGCCGGGCCGAAATTGGCGCCCCAGCTCAGCTGCACGCCATTCGGCGAGTGCCAGAGGCCGGCGCCGCTGCCGAGCATGGCGAGAAATACCAGCACGTTGACGGCGATCAGGGCGGGCGTGACGCGCACGCGCGGCTGCCGTGCCCGCAAGAGATCGTGCAGGGAAGGAATCTGCCCGGAGCTACGAGGTGCTACGCTGGAGGATGGCAAGGAGGGCGTCGTCACGTCGGGCCTGTGCTCACGGTCAGTCGGGAGGCTCCATTATGAGCGCCGCCGCCGTACGCGGGGGCGCGGCGCTCACGGCCAAAGCAGTCGCACATAGCCGTTGCGCTCGATGGGCAGGGAGAAGCGCAGCACGTTGTTGCCCGGACGGATCGACAGGCCCGCGCGCACGGGGACGAAAGGCCCCATCGGCGAGGCCGAGGCGAGCAGCCGCACTTGTCCGGCACCGAGCGAAAAAAGCCGCAGTTCGAACTCGCCGGGGGCGAGTTCGTGCAAGGTCGGCGCGAACGGGCGGGCCAGCGGTTCGCCGATGAAGAGCCCTTCGCCCGGCCATTGCACGCTCTTCCAGTAGGCTTCGAGCGCCGTCGCGCCGCTGGCGTAGATCAGCATGGCGACGGCCGGCAGGGGGAATTTCTGTGGGTGGTTGCACGGTTCGACTACCGTGCCGTAGCTCGCCGTGGCGCCGGCTTCCAGCCAGCGCAGGCTGCTCATCTGCCCGGAATCGGTCAGTTGCCCGCCGAAGGAGGTGAGGTGGTCAGCCAGCGCGCCGGGCAGGAAATGCAAGCTGTCGAGCTGCGTCACCCGCGCCAGCCCGGTGAAGTAAAACAGCACATCGTGCGCATCGGCGAGCACATCGCTTTGCCTGATCTCGACGGGCAGAATGCCGGCCAGCGCGGTTCGTGCGCGCGTATAGCCGGCGGCGCGGCTGTTGCGCGCGGCGTCGCTGGTGCTCAACAGATAGGCGCGACCGCGCGGCTGCGTGCCGTCGGCGGCGACGCCCCGGTCGATCAGCGCCTTGACCTCGGCGACACTGCGCCCCGCCAGCATCATCGCCGGCCGCAGGCGGTAATCCTGTGCCGGGCTGAGGCTGGCGGAATTGAAATACGGGCTGGCGGCGCTGCTACTGCACTGCGTCGAGCAATAGCGTTCGTGAAAGCCGAAGGCGAGCGCCGAGGTGAGTGACATGCAGGCGACGCGATAGGGCGTCGTCCATGTCACGGCGTAGGCTTGCACGCTCTCTGGCGTGGCGGCGTCGATTTCCCGCTTGAGGGCGATGAATTCGTCTTTTTCGAAGGCTGATCGTTCGGCGTTAAAGCGCAGGTGAATCACGTGTGCGTCGGGGATGCCGCGCGCCTTCTGGTAATAGTCGGCGACCTGCCGCGATTGGGGATCGGCGTCGTTGACGAGGAGCGCCAGTTCGTCGGCGTTGAGGCCGCTGCGCGGCAGGCTGACGAGCGGTGTCGCGCCGACGCTGCCGGAGAAGAGGAGGCCGACAATGAACGCTTGCAGCGCGTGGCGTATGGGCCGTACGGCAGCGTTGATGCGGCGCTCCCAGCGCGCGCTGTCGTAACCATCGTGAGGGTCAGCGTGCGAGGACTGCGCCGCAAGGGGCGGCAGCGTCGAGTGAGGGGCGAGGTCGGAGCGGCAGGATGGGCTGAAAAGGCCGGAGCCGTGATCTGAAGCTGCCGCGCGCCCGTGTGCAAGGGAGCGTTTCACGTCCGCATGATAAGCGTCCTGCATTGAAAATACGTGACGTGGCGGTGGCGCGTGAACGACACATCCCCGCCGGACTGCTGGCGGGGATGCGCGTTGCGTGAAGCGGGATTACTCGCGGCGTGCCTTGCGGCGACGGGCGATGGCTCCCATGACGCCCAGCCCGGCGAGAAGCAGGGCATAGGTTTCCGGTTCCGGTACCGGAGCGAAGGCGTGGGCGTTGTCGCCAAAGCCGTCGATCAGGCCGAAGTTGCCGGGTTTGTAGCTGGTAGCGCTGGTCCGGATGATTTGCGTGAAGCTCGTCGTTCCAGGGTTGATCTTCGATGCGGTATTCGGCACGAAGCTGAAGCCGACGACACCGAGCAGGGTCCGGTCGGCGTAGTCGGCGGTTTCCGTTCCCTTGGTGAAGATGCCGAAAGCGGCGCCGGTCTGATAAACGCTGATGGCAGAACTGCCCAGCGCCGAAAAATCAAAGGCGGCAAAGCGTTCGACGCCGTTGATCGAGGTCGCGCTGTTGCTGTACTGGTAGTAGAAATCCAGTCCGCTCGCCGTCTGGTAGACCGCCGCGCGGGCGATGCCGTTATAGACGGGGTTGTTGATCGGCGTGACGATGCTATCGAGCAGGGTGCCGCCGAAGTAATCGCCGACAATGTCGACCGACGTCGTCGGCACCAGCGGCACCAGCGTCGTCGCTTGGGCGGCACCGACGGCGCCGATCATGGACAGGCCCAGAAGGGCGTATTTCATATGCAGGTTCATAGGGAATCTCCTCGGGAAATCAATGGGTGAGAGCCGACGGCAGGGGACAGATAGCCCCATGAAGCCCGCAGCTCGTCACCATCATTGGAGTTTTCCGGGGGGCGCCACAATAGACCGCCTTGCCTACACAACATCGGATACTCCGCGTGCCGTACGGGCGTAGCACCGTGCCTCGGCAACGGGCTACCGGGAAGGCGGGGCGGTTCGCCCCGCCCCGCCTTGCGCGGCGTCAGAAGCTGATCTGCGCGCTGACGAGAACCGATTTGCTGTCGTAGCTGAAACCGGTGGTACTGGATTCGCGCCGGTCGCCGGCCAGCGAGGCCGAGAGGAAGAGCGTGCGCAGCGGTTGCCACTCCAGCGCAAGGGAAGAGACGCGCAAGGTGTCTTGCCGGTTGCTGGCGGTGACGCCGGCGAGCGGCCCGAGGTAGTCGCGGCGGGCGTAGTCGTAGCGCAGGCGCAGGCGCGTCTTTTCGCTGATCTGCCAGAGCGGCGAGACGACGACGCGGTCGGTGCGCGAATAGCTGCTGTCGGTCGTCTGGTAGCTCGCCAGTTCGTGCGCGAGGCTGGTGACCAGCGAGGTCTTGGCGCTGATCATCCAGCGCAGGTCGAGGTTGCCGATGGTGCCGGCGTAGTCGCGGTCGGCAAAGTGCGCGTGCTGCCGGGAGACGTGCGCGAGGCGTCCATCGAGCTGCGTTTTGCCGGTGATCGGCCAGGTGAGGCGTAATTCCTGTTCGTCCTGATCGAAGTGGTTGTCGATCTGCGTGGCCGGGTTCGGTTGCGACTGCTTGAAATACTCGCCGCGTCCGTGCCGGCTGACGGCGCTGATCAGGGCGCCGGAGGGGAAGCTGTAGCCGACGCCGCCTTCGACGGTATCGAGCGTGTTGTCGCCTTCTTGCAGGAAGGTCTGGCTGTTGCTGCGCTTGATGGTGCCAACGGCACCGAGCAGCTGCCAGGGGCCAATGTCGAAGATGCCGTCGAAGCGGCTGGTCTCGTCGGTACGGATGTTGCGCGTGTCGTAGTTGCGATAGTCGGCGAAGCTGTTGAGTGCTTCGCTGCGCGAGGTGGTGAGGTTGCCGTGCAGGCGCGGTGTTGCCGACCAGCGCCACGCCGCCGTGTAGTTGGTGGCGGTGAAGTTCAGATAGCTGAAGGTCTGGTAGCGATAGTCGGAGACGCTGCCTTCGAGTTCGAGCCGCTGCAGGGAGTAATTCTTGGCGAACTTCAGGCCGAGCGTGGTTGAGCTGATGGTGTCGGACTTCGCGCTGGAAGGCAGGCGGAAGAGGTTGTCGTCGCGCACGCTGCTGGCGCCCAGCGTGACATTGACGGTATCGAATTCATCGGCGCGGGCCTGGCCGGTGGCGAGCAGCGGGGCCGCCAGAACGAGGGCGACGCCGAGCGGCAATCGCGTGACGGGGGACGTGCGCGGGTTCAATCATCTCTCCTGCAAAATCGGGAAGGACTCAGTGAGCCGCGTTCCCCTGAAGTACAACACGGATGGTTTTGAAAATGATGTGGATGTCGAGTCCGAGCGACCAGTTGCGCAGGTAGTCGAGGTCGTGGTCGATACGTGCCTGCATCTTGTCGAGCGTGTCGGTTTCGCCGCGATAGCCGTTGACCTGCGCCCAGCCAGTGATGCCCGGCTTGACCTTGTGGCGCACCATGTAGCCCTTGATCAGGCGGCGATACAGCTCGTTGTGTGCCACCGCATGCGGGCGCGGGCCAACGATGCTCATGCGCCCTTGCAGGACGTTAATGAACTGCGGCAATTCGTCGAGCGAGCTCTTGCGCAGAAAATGCCCGAGGGGTGTTACACGCACATCACGGGCGCTCGCCTGGACGATCGTCGGCCCGTCTTCGCAGACCGTCATCGAGCGGAATTTATAGACGACGATCTCTTCGCCATCGAGGCCGTAGCGGCGCTGCCGGAAGATGACCGGGCCGGGCGAACTGAGTTTGACGGCGATCGACACCGCCAGCATCAGCGGCGCAATGAGCGCCAGGATGAGCAGCGAGAGGAGGATGTCGCTGCCGCGTTTGATCAGCCCGTTGCTGCCGGTGAACGGCGTTTCGCAGACGGCGATGACAGGGATGCCGCAGACGGCGCCCGGCCGCCCCTGAATGAGATCGGTGACGAACATGTCGGGGACGAAATAGATCGACGCCGTCGTGTCCTTGAGCTCGTCGAGCACCTGCAGGATGCGCGGCTGCGAGGCCATGGGCAGTGACAGGTAAATGAGGCGGATATGCTGCTGCTTGACGTAGGCCGACAGCGCGCTGAGCGGGCCGAGCA
Organism: Rhodocyclus gracilis; assembly: GCF_009617575.1. Taxonomy (GTDB): domain Bacteria; phylum Pseudomonadota; class Gammaproteobacteria; order Burkholderiales; family Rhodocyclaceae; genus Rhodocyclus; species Rhodocyclus gracilis. The sequence goes on along the minus strand of NZ_WIXJ01000008.1, from coordinate 47,538 downwards.
GCGGCCCGTGGCCGTTACGCTCCAGCCGTGGCGGCGCGCGATCGTCGAAAAATCCTTCGAGGTGGATGCGCGCCAGCGGCGTGTCGCAGACGCGTTGGGCGAGGGCGACGCCCGGATCGTTCATGCCGACGATGATCGCTGCTTGCGGCCGGCCTTGCAGGCGGGCCAGCGAAGGGGCGGCTGCGCGCAGGGCGAGGTGTGCGGCGATCAGAACGCTGGGCGCGACGACGAACCAGCTGGCCAGCACCGAGGTGGAAAACTCCTGCAGATAACGGGTGGCGACGCCGAGAAACAGTAACAGGGCACAAATCCACAGCCAGCCAAGGAGAATGTCGCCGAGTGCTTTCCAGAATGGAACGCCCAGTCGCGAATGGCCGGGGAAGGAAAGCGAAAAGGTAATGACGGCGAGGATGAGATACGCCGGCGCGATGTCGCCAGCGTCCGCCAGTGCGAGCGCCCAGAGCGAGACGACGAGTAATGCCGGCTCTAGCACGACCTCGATTGCCGTCAGCAGATGATCGCGGCCCAACGGCGTTGCGACGCCCGCGTGCGCGATACCCGTGATGGTTGCTGGCTCAGGGGCGATCATTGCGCTGGTATTGCCGCGGGTATTGCTTTTCGAAGCGCGTGACGGCGTGCGTGCGGTTATAGACGCCGAATTTCTTGAATATCCGCTGCAGATGATTCTTGACGGTGAATTCGCTGATTTCAAGAATCATCCCGACTTCCTGATTCGTTTTGCCAAGACGTACCCATTCCATGATTTCCTTTTCACGGGGGCTCAGGGGAGGACTGGCATCGCCTTCGTCGCTGCGCGCGCTCGCTGCGGGGGATCCCAGAACGAAGTCGCTGGCGCGTCGGCGCTGCTGCGTGGGCAGATGTGCGACCTGGCGCAGCGCCGTGTCGAGATAGGGCAGGATGATTTCGATATTGCTGCGGTGCTTGTCGCCGTGCACGGTCGCCGAACTGAAGAGCACGTACAGGCAATCGTGGCGCCCACGCTCGTCGCAGATGCCGTGCACGAGCGACGAACGCATGCGGCGCAAGGCGCCACCGACCGGGCCGCCGAGTGCGTCGGCGGCATTGTCCGCATCGAGCGCAAATCCGGCATCGCCGGTATCGAGCGTGTAGGGCTGTCGGCCGAATTCGACCCAGCGCCGGAAGAGCTGGTGCAACAGGGGCGCGATCGCGCCGTCCGTGATTTCCCCCGTCCGCACGCCCGGCAGCGGCGAGGCGATGTCGTAGCGTAGCGATCCTCGTTCGAAGTCACCCCAGGCGGCCGCCATGATGTCGTGCGGCACATAGCGCTGGATGTCGCCCTGCAGCCAGGTCAGCAGATCGAAATGGCGACGAACGCTGACCGCTCCTCGCAGAATGCCAAAGTAGCGGGCCGGATCGTCTGCCTTCAATGACTCGGTGAGATTCATCGGTCACGGCCGGGAGTATTCGCCGCACGGGCGATAATCGGGGAAAGACAACCGGTACTCCTGCAGCATACCGGTCGGAGATAGGGGTGCATGGCGGGTCGATATCGGGCGGGGAGCGTGTGGGGGCGGGCGTTACGGTAGAGGAACGATGCCCATGCCCCCGTTGTTTAATTGCCTGCCCGTCAACGGGGATAGTCATCGCGCCGTATTGTTCAGCGTAAGCAGAATACAGCAAAACCTGCGGCAGGAATGCCGATTAAATTATGCTAATGTTATGCAAGTATTAAATTAATGTTACGCAGGATTATTCCCTACCGGAACGCACGTAATACCTGTCTTTTGGATCGGTTGAAACTACCTGTTTTAAGGTATTACTAGTTTGGCTGCAGCACGCGAGGGGAATATCGCCGCAGATGACGCGCGACGTTATAGATGCGAGCGGTGCGACATAAAAAAAGGGCTTGCCGCAGTGGCAAGCCCTCTTCCCATCCTGACCTCGCGAGTCGTCGGGTGATTCCCGACTGGCGCTCGGTAGCGCGCGGGGTGATTACTTCTTTTTACCAGCAGCGACCGTCGCCTTGAACGTGGCGCCAGCGGCGAACTTCGGCACGGTGGTAGCCGCGATCTTGATCTTTTCGCCAGTCTTCGGGTTCTTGCCGTCGCGGGCGGCACGGGCGGTCGCTTTGAAAGCGCCGAAACCAACGAGGCTGACGCTGTCGCCAGCGGCAACGGCTTCGACGATCGTGTCTACAACGGCATCAAGCGCTTTGCCGGCAGCCGCTTTGGAAAGATCGGTGCGGACAGCAATCGCGTCGATGAGTTCTGACTTGTTCATGGTATCTCCTGAGGTTGGTGATGGAGTAGCTCCGCCGCAATTCTTGCATTTCATTGGCGGCTAGGGAAGAGGGAATCGCCGTGAAAGGAGGGGTTCAGCGCGTTTTTTTGCGCTTTTTCACGTCCGGCGATGCGCCATTTTGGTGCTTCGGGGGCAATGCCAGTGACAAGCGCCCGGTCGGCAGGGAAGAGGGCTTCATGCCGGCGGGGAGTGCGTCGCTGGCGACGCTGCGGATGTCCCGGTAGCCGCCTGTCGCGCGCGGGCCAGCAAAGGGGCGAGAAAGTGTCCGGTGTGGCTGCCCTCTTGCGAGGCAATGAAGGCCGGCGCCCCGGCGGCGAGAATGCGCCCGCCGCCACCGCCGCCTTCCGGGCCCAGATCGACAATCCAGTCTGCCGTTTTGATGACGTCGAGATTGTGCTCGATGACGACGACTGTATTGCCGTTCTCGGCCAGACGGTGCAGTACCTGTAGCAGCAGCTCGATATCGTGGAAGTGCAGGCCGGTGGTCGGCTCGTCGAGAATGTAGAGGGTGCGGCCGGTGTCGCGCTTGGAGAGTTCGAGGGAGAGCTTGACGCGCTGCGCTTCGCCGCCGGAGAGCGTCGTCGCGGCCTGGCCGAGAGTGATGTAGGAGAGGCCGACATCGATCAGCGTTTGCAGCTTGCGGGCGACGACCGGGACAGCGTCGAAGAAGGCGCGCGCCTGTTCGACCGTCATCAAGAGGATGTCGTGGATGTTCTTGCCCTTGTACTGCACCTCCAGCGTTTCCCGGTTGTAGCGTTTGCCGTGGCAGACGTCGCACGGCACGTAAACGTCGGGCAGGAAGTGCATTTCGACCTTGAGGACGCCGTCACCCTGGCAGGCTTCGCAGCGGCCGCCCTTGACGTTGAACGAGAAGCGGCCGGGGCCGTAGCCACGCGCGCGCGCTTCCGGCACGCCGGCAAAGAGTTCGCGGATCGGCGTCAGCAGGCCGGTGTAGGTGGCCGGGTTGGAGCGCGGTGTGCGGCCGATCGGGCTTTGGTCGACGTTGATCACCTTGTCGAACTGTTCGAGGCCGATGATTTCGTCGTGCTCGGCGGGTTCCAGCGTCGAGCCGTAGAGGTGGCGGGCAGCGGCGGCGTAGAGCGTGTCGTTGATCAGCGTGCTCTTGCCGGAACCGGAGACGCCCGTAATGCAGGTGAGCAGGCCGAGCGGGATCTCCAGCGTGACGTTCTTGAGGTTGTTGCCGCGTGCGCCGGTGATGCGCAGGAGACGTTCCGGATCGGGCTGGCGCGTCTCCGCCGGCACCTCGATGCGGCGCCGACCGGAGAGATAGTCGCCGGTGAGCGAGGCGGGATTGGCGAGGATTTCCGCCGGCGTTCCTTCGGCGACGACGGCACCGCCGTGCACGCCGGCACCGGGGCCGACGTCGACGACGTAGTCGGCGCTGAGAATGGCGTCTTCGTCGTGTTCGACGACGATCACGGTGTTGCCGATGTCGCGCAGTTGCCGCAGGGTTTGCAGCAGGCGCTCGTTATCTCGCTGGTGCAGGCCGATCGACGGCTCGTCGAGCACGTACATGACGCCGGTCAGTCCGGAGCCGATCTGGCTGGCGAGACGGATGCGCTGTGCCTCGCCGCCGGAGAGCGTTTCCGCCGAGCGGTCGAGCGAGAGGTAGTCGAGGCCGACGTTGATCAGAAATTGCAGGCGGCTGGTGATTTCCTTGAGAATCTTTTCGGCGACTTGCGCCTTCTGCCCGGTGAGGCGGAGCGAAAGGAAAAACTCGCGCGCCTTGGCCAGCGGCAGGTGGCTGATTTCATGCAGCGTCAGCGCGTCGGCCAAGGCGTCCGGCCCGTCGTTGGAGCCGATGCGCACGTTGCGCGCTTCTTCGCGCAGGCGGGCGCCTTCGCAGGTCGGGCAGGTACGCGAGCTGATCAGTTTGGCGAGCTCTTCGCGCACGGCTTGCGAGTCGGTTTCCTTGTAACGCCGCTCAAGGTTGTTCACAACGCCCTCGAAGGCGTGCTCGCGTAGCGTGACGCGGCCGCGTTCGTTCAGGTAATGGAAGGGCAGTGCTTCCTTGCCCGAGCCGAAGAGAACGACTTGACGCACATCTTCCGGCAGCTCCGTCCATGGCGTATCGACGTCGAAGCCATAGTGCTTCGCCAGCGAGCTCAGCATCTGGAAGTAGAACTGGTTGCGTCGGTCCCAGCCGCGGATGCAGCCGGCAGCGAGCGAGAGGTCGGGGTGCGCGACGACGCGCTTCGGGTCGAAGAACTGGATGACGCCCAGTCCGTCGCACTTCGGGCAGGCGCCCATCGGGTTGTTGAAGGAGAAAAGGCGCGGCTCGAGTTCGGCCAGCGAATACGAGCACGCCGGGCAGGCGAATTTGGCCGAGAAGAGGTGCTCGCGTCCGGAATCCATCTCCAGCGCGATGGCGCGCCCGTCGGCATGACGCAAGGCGGTCTCGAAGGATTCGGCGAGACGCTGGCGCAGGTCGTCACGCACTTTCAGGCGGTCGACGACGACATCGATATTGTGTTTGTGCGTCTTGGCGAGCTTTGGCAGCGCGTCGATTTCGTGGATGACGCCATCGACACGCAGGCGGGCGAAACCCTGCGCGCGCAATTCGGCAAAGAGGTCGAGTTGTTCGCCCTTGCGGTTGGCAACGACGGGCGCCAGGATCATCAGCTTGGTTTCCGACGGCAGGGCGAGGACATGGTCAACCATCTGCGACACCGTCTGCGCGGCCAGTGGCTGGTGGTGTTCCGGGCAGAAGGGCGTGCCGGCGCGGGCGTAGAGCAGGCGAAGGTAGTCGTGGATTTCGGTGACGGTGCCAACGGTCGAGCGCGGGTTGTGGCTGGTCGCCTTCTGCTCGATGGAAATGGCCGGGGAGAGGCCTTCGATCAGGTCGACGTCGGGCTTTTCCATGAGCTGGAGAAACTGCCGCGCGTAGGCCGACAGCGACTCGACGTAGCGGCGCTGCCCTTCGGCGTACAGGGTGTCGAACGCCAGCGACGACTTGCCCGATCCCGAGAGCCCGGTGATGACGATCAGGCGGTTGCGGGGCAGGTCGAGATTGACGTTTTTGAGGTTGTGCGTGCGCGCGCCACGGATGCGGATTTCGTCCATCGAGGGTCGGCTTTGGGCGTGGGGAAACCTGCTAATATACGCACTCCCCGGAGCCGAACCAACTGCGGCCGTGCTTTTTCTCGGAACCCGCCGGCGCTGCGTTGAGGCGCCAGCGCTCCGTTCGTCGTGCTCGGGCAGCGCCTGCCTGCCGCACGTACGGCAGTACGGATTTTTTTGAGGTGAACGTCGGTCAGAGCGTGCTCGACGCGGTGGGCAAGGTCTTGCAGCAAGGCATGGATTCATACGGAGTCTTGGCGGTGTTGCCCTTCCGGTCATTTGTTCAATTCGCCGCGTAGCTTGCGCCCGCCTCCCTCGCCGCCCGCCCAAGACGCACCAGCCCGGATCTCCCAGATGTCTGCACCGACTGCCAGCAGGATGAACGCCGAAGAACTTCGTTCGGGAATCAGCCTGTCGACCATTTTTGCCCTGCGTATCCTCGGGCTCTTCCTGATTTTGCCGGTCTTTGCCATCGCCGCGCGCGATCTACCCGGCGGCGATAACGTCGCGCTGGTTGGCTTTGCGCTCGGCGCCTACGGCATCACGCAGGCACTGTTTCACATCCCCTTCGGCTTTGCCGCCGACCGCTTCGGCCGCAAGCCGGTGATCGTCTTCGGCCTGCTGCTCTTTGCGCTCGGCAGCTTCGTCGCCGCCTTTGCCACCAATATCGAATGGATCATCGTCGGTCGCGTGCTGCAGGGCGCCGGGGCGATTTCTCCGGCGGTGACGGCGCTGGCGGCGGATCTGACGCGGGAGGAACATCGCACCAAGATCATGGCGATGATTGGCTCGTCGATCGGTCTGGTCTTCGCTGTCTCACTGATCATCGCGCCGCCGATCTTCGACGCGGGCGGCTTGTTCGCGCTGTTTGCGCTGACCGGCGTGCTCTCGTTGCTGGCGATCGTCCTGCTCTTCGTCGGCGTGCCGCCGGCGCCGGCGGGCTTCGAGACGCGGCATCGCGCCCGTCTTGCCGACGTGCTCTTTCATCCGCAACTGGCGCGCCTCAATTTCGGGATTTTTGCCCTGCATGTCTTGCAGGTCGGTATGTTCATGGTCATCCCGGCGGCGCTGGTGTCGGCGGGCGATCTGCCTTTGGCCGAGCACTGGAAGGTTTATCTGCCAGCGGTGATGGCGTCGTTCGTGGTGATGATTCCGGCGATCATCGTCGCCGAAAAATATGGCAAATTCCGCGCCGTGTTCTTCGCTTCGGTGGCGCTGCTGTTGCTGACCGAGCTTGGCTTCGTTTTCGGGCGCGGCAGCTTCGCCGCCATGGCGGCGCTGGTGTTCGCTTTCTTTGCGGCGTTCAACGTGCTGGAAGCCTTGCTGCCGTCGCTGGTGACGCGTTTTGCCGGGCAGGAATCGCGGGGGCTTGCGCTGGGCGTTTACAATACGGCGCAGGCCATCGGCCTCTTTCTCGGTGGCGCGCTGGGCGGCTGGTTGGCCCGGCATTTCGGCGCCGATGCGGTGTTCTGGGGCGGGGCGGTGGTCTGTCTGGGGTGGCTGCTGCTGACGGCGTCGATGATTTCGCCGCCGAAACGCGCCGTCGCCGAGGTGCAGCCGCTCGCCGCCTGAGTCCGGCGCTTTCCCCCAGCTTCTCACATAACTCTTCGATAAACCTCAGTCAGGGGGCTCTCATGGCTTCAGTCAATAAAGTAATCATCGTCGGTAATCTGGGCAAAGACCCGGAGACGCGCTATCTGCCGAACGGCGACGCGGTGTGCAACATCACCGTCGCCACCTCGGAGTCGTGGAAGGACAAGTCGTCCGGCGAAAAGAAGGAAATCACCGAATGGCACCGCATCGTCTTCTTCCGTCGCCTGGCCGAAATCGCCGGTCAGTATCTGAAGAAGGGATCGTCGGTCTACATCGAGGGGCGCATCCGTACCCGTAAATGGCAGGACAAGGACGGACAGGATCGCTACACGACCGAGATCGAAGCGACTGAAATGCAGATGCTTGGCGGCCGCCAGGGCATGGGCGCACCGGCGTCGGATGATGGCGGTTATGGCGCTTACGGTGGCAGCAGTGCGCCGTCGCCCGCGCCCGCTCCGTCGGCACCGCGCGGCGCGCCGGCGAAGAAAGCCAGCTTCGACGACATGGACGACGATATTCCGTTCTAGACCCGACCTGCGACTTGGCGGCGATATCGTGCGGACGCATCGGCGGCGCGGACCCTTGGGCTCCGCGCCGTTTTTATTGGCGCGTGGCGGCTCGGTCGCTCGCGTATAATTCGCGCCGGGGAAGTCGCCTAGACAGTCGCCGGGCGCTTTGTGCGCCGGGAGGAAAGTCCGGGCTCCGCAGAGCAGGATGCCGGCTAACGGCCGGGCGCTATACGCCGCAAGGCAAAGGCGACGGAAAGTGCAACAGAGAATAGACCGCCGATGGCCCCGCCGGAAACGGCAGGGATCAGGTAAGGGTGAAACGGCGAGGTAAGAGCTCACCGCGGACGCGGCAACGCGGACGGCACGGCAAACCCCATCCGGAGCAAGGCCGAATAGGGAAGCAATGACGTGGCTCGCGTCGCTTCCGGGTTGGCTGCTTGAGCGCGTCGGTAACGACGTGCCTAGAGGAATGACTGTCCACGACAGAACCCGGCTTACCGGGCGGCTTCCCCACCTCCTCTTTTTCGCGCGGGCAGAATGTGTGTGCCGGCATCGTTCCGGCACCTGCGGCGCATGTGTCTTGCGCCGACTCATCCGCGTCGCCCGACGCGAGCGCAGAAGGGGCGAATGCCCCTTGGCTCCCACGACGTTTGCGTATTTTTACGTCGTCCCGTGAGCCGCTATGCCTATCGCCGTCGCGCGATGGCACCTTGATGCCGCTCGTCACAAAGCACTTTAAGTGATGTGATTTTCCCCTTGTTTTTTAAGGGGAAAAAATTCGCTTATTGCACTTTGAAAAGTGCGCATAAGTCCTTGTCGCGATTGAAAAAAATCCCATATTCCGCTTGCTTTGAGAAATTCTTTATCTTAAAGTGGGAGGGAGTGGTAAAAAGTGGGGGAAAGTGGGTTCTCCCGGTCGCGAAGGAGGCAAGCAAGTGTTCGAAGGTGCGACAGCGCTGAGTATCGATGCCAAAGGTCGGCTCGCCATTCCGGCGCGCCACCGGGACTCGCTCGTCGCTGCCGGGGAGGGCAATCTGGTCCTGACCGCGCACCCGCACCGGTGCTTGTTGCTCTACCCGCAACCTGCCTGGCAGCCCATCCGCGACAAGGTATTGGCGGCGCCGAGCCTGCAGCGTCAGGCGGCGCAGATCAAGCGCCTGCTCGTCGGCTATGCCTGCAACGAGACGCTGGATTCCGCCGGGCGTTTGCTCGTTGCTCCCTCGCTTCGCGAATTTGCCGAGCTGGACCGCCAGGTGTGGCTGGTCGGGCAGGGCGATCATTTTGAAATCTGGTCGGATGCCGGCTGGCGCAAGGAGCAGCAAGACATTTTTGCGCTCGGCGATCAGCTGCTTCCTCCCGGACTTGAGGATTTGGCGTTGTGAGTCTGGCCTCCGGGCACCAGACGGTGTTGCTGAACGAAGCCGTGGCGGCGTTGCAGATCAAACCTTCGGGCTGCTACGTCGACGGGACCTTCGGGCGTGGCGGGCACAGTCGGGCGATTCTGGCGCAGCTCGGGCCGCGCGGTCGTCTGCTGGCACTGGACCGCGATCCGCAGGCGGTGGTGGCCGCGCAGGCCATCGGCGACGCTCGCTTTACCTTGCTGCATCGCTGTTTTGGCGGCATGGCCGAGGCTTTGCGCGAAGCAAATATTCAGGCGGTTGACGGCGTGTTGCTCGATGTCGGGGTGTCATCGCCGCAGCTGGATGACGGGGGGCGGGGCTTCAGCTTCCGCTTTGATGCGCCACTCGACATGCGGATGGATACCACGCAGGGCGAGACGGCGGCGGAGTGGTTGGCGCGAGCCGACATCGGGGAAATCACGGAGGTCATTAGAAACTATGGCGAAGAACGGTTTGCTTTCCAGATTGCAAAGAAGATTGTGGCTGCTCGGGGAGAGCGGCCTATTGCAACCACAGGGCTGCTCGCCACGCTTGTACGCGAGACCGTGCGGACCCGTGAGCCAGGCCAGGACCCGGCGACGCGCACCTTTCAAGCTCTACGGATTCATATCAATCAAGAACTCGAGCAGCTTGCGCTAGCCCTGCCACAAGCGGCGCAGGCACTCGGGCAAGGAGGGCGGCTGGTGGTGATCAGCTTTCATTCGCTCGAAGACCGGATCGTCAAGCGCTTCATGCGCGAGGCGGCGGCTCCGGATGCCTTGCCGAAAGACCTGCCGCTGCGCGCTGCCGATCTGCCTCCGCCGGACTTGCGCCTGATCGGCAAGCCGGTGCGGGCGAGCGCTGCCGAAATCGCCGCGAATCCGCGCGCGCGCAGCGCAGTCCTGCGGGTGGCGGAAAAACTCGCGGCGCCGGCCAGCGCCGCACATGGGGGCCGGCGCGCATGACCCGCCTGAACCTCCTCCTCCTGATCATCGCCGCCGGCTGCGCGCTGGCGACCGTAACGGCCCAGCACACGGCGCGCAAGCTCTTCCAGGCGCTGGAAGCCGAGCAGGACCACGCGCGTCAGCTGGACGTCGAGTTCGGCCAGTTGCAGCTTGAGCTGTCGACTTGGGCGACGCCGCCGCGGATCGAAAAAATCGCCCGTGAAAAGCTCAAGATGAGCACCCCTGAGCCGGCGCGGACGATTGTCGCTGCAGGAGTCGCGCCGTGATGCGGCTGAAAGGGCGCCTCGCCCACCGCTTCGCCGAAAGCCCGGTGCTGCTGCTGCGTTTGCCGGCCTGGCGCTCGCGCATGGTCGCTCTGCTGATCATTGCGGCTTTCGCCGCACTGATCGGCCGCTCCTTCTATTTGCAGGTACTGAACAACGACTTCCTGCAAGAGAAGGGGGACTCGCGTTATCGCCGCGATCTGGAAATCTCGGCGTCGCGCGGCCGTATCTCGGATCGCAACGGCGACATCCTTGCCGTGTCGACGCCGATGAAATCGATCTGGGCGATCCCGGCGGATGCGCGTCTGTCGCCCGAGCAGTCGCAGCAACTGGCGCGGCTGCTCGAAACCGATCCCAAAGAACTGGCGCGCAAGCTCGCCAGCGACAAGAGCTTCATCTTCCTGCATCGCCAGATTCCGCCCGAAACGGCAGAGAAGATCGCCGCTCTCAAGCTGCCCGGCATCGGCCAGAACACCGAATATCGCCGTTACTACCCGACGGGCGAGATGACGGCGCACATGGTTGGCTTCACCGGCATCGACGGCAAAGGACTGGAGGGGGTCGAACTGGCCTTCCAGAACCAGTTGCTCGGTCATCCCGGTAGTCGTAGCGTTATCAAGGATCGGCGCGGGCAGATCGTCGAGGATGTCGGCTCGATTCGCCCGCCGCAGGATGGCGAAGACATCCGCCTCGCGCTCGACTCGAAGATCCAGTACCTCGCCTACAGTCAGTTGAAGCAGGCCATCGAGCAGAACCGCGCCAAGGCAGGTGGCATTGCCGTCATCGATGCGCGTAGCGGCGAGGTCTTGGCGCTCGCCAACTGGCCGACTTACAACCCGAATAACCGGGAATCATTGTCCGGCGGCCAGTTGCGAAACCGCGCCGTCACCGACGCCTTCGAGCCCGGCTCAACGCTCAAGCCCTTCACCATCGCCCTGGCCCTGGAAAAGGGCCGTGTGCGTTTTGATACCCAGATCGATTGCGCGCCCGGCAAGCTGACCATCGGCACGGCGACGATCTCCGATTCGCACCCGCATGGCCCGCTGACGGTGGCGCAGGTGATCCAGAAGTCGTCCAACGTCGGCGCGGCAAAGATCGCCGCCATGCTGGCGCCGCAGGAAATGTGGGACATGTTCGACGAAGTCGGCTTCGGTCAGGTGCCGGAGCTTGGCTTTCCCGGGGAAGTCACTGGCCGTTTGCGTCCGTGGAAGCGCTGGCGCCCGATCGAGCAGGCGACGATGTCCTACGGGCATGGGATTTCGGTGTCGTTGATTCAACTGGCGCGCGCCTACACCGTCTTCGCGCGCGACGGCGAACTGATTCCCCTGTCGCTGACGCGCCAGGAGCCGGGCGTGCTGAAGGGCACGCAGGTCTTCAGCCCGCAAACCGTGCGCGAAGTTCGCGCCATGCTCGAAATGGCGGTGTTGCCCGGGGGTACGGCGCTCAAGGCGCAAGTACCGGGCTACCGCGTCGCCGGCAAGACCGGCACCGCGCACAAGCTGGAAGGCGGCGTCTACGCCGACCGCTATGTCGCCTCGTTCGTCGGCATGGCGCCGGCGACCGAACCGCGCCTGATCGTCGCCGTCATGATCGACGAGCCGAGCGCGGGCAAGTATTACGGCGGGGAAGTGGCCGCGCCGGTGTTTTCGTCGGTCATGGGAGCGGCCTTGCGCACGCTTGGCGTGCCGGCAGATGCGTCCGTACGCGTGGCGACGGGCGATGCAGAAAAGGAATCACTGTGAGTATCGTGGGGCGTGACGTATTTGTAGGCGATGCCAACGGCGCGTTGGCGGAATTGGCGTCGCAGGGGGCGCAGATTCGCGGCGCGGCGGACGACAGCCGACGCGTGCGCGCCGGAGACGTTTTCCTCGCCTATCCGGGCGATCTCGCCGACGGCCGCAACTTCATCGCCGATGCCGTCGCGCGCGGTGCCGTGGCCGTGGTGTGGGAGGCCGGCGGCGATTTCGTCTGGCCGACGGACGTGCGCGTGCCGAACCTGCCCGTCGCGCGGCTGCGCGCGTTTGCTGGCGCGCTCGCTCACGCCGCGTGCGCGCGGCCGACGGAACGCCTGTCGCTGATCGCCGTCACCGGCACCAATGGCAAGACCAGCATCAGCCAGTGGATCGCGCAGACCTACCCGCGTCCGTGCGGCGTCATCGGCACGCTCGGCGTTGGCCTGCCCGGCAAACTGGCCGATACCGGTTTCACGACGCCGCAGGCGGCGACGCTGGCGCGTACCTTGGCCGACTTCGTCGCCGACGAAGCGAGCGCCTGCGCTATCGAGGCGAGCTCCATCGGCATCGAGGAAGGTCGCCTCAACGCGGCTCGTGTCGACGTCGCGGTGTTTACCAACCTGACGCGCGACCACCTCGATTACCACGGCTCAATGGCGGCTTACGCCGCCGCCAAGGAGAAGCTCTTCACCTGGCCGCGCCTGCGTCTGGCCGTCATCAATCTGGACGATCCCTTCGGTCGCGAACTGGCGTCGCGGACGACGGCAACCCGTATCATCGGCTACTCGCAGGCCGAGAAACCGCCGGCCTTGCCCGGGCTGGTGCTCGCCGAGAACGTCATGAATACGCCGGAGGGCATGAGCTTCCGGCTGGTGGCGCCGAATGGCCGCGCCTACGTCGATACGCCGCTGATCGGCCGCTTCAATATCTCGAATCTGCTGGCCGTCGCCGCTGTTCTGATCGACGCCGGAATGACGCCGCGTCAGGTGGCGGAGCGTTTCGCGACGCTGAGCGCGCCGCCGGGGCGGCTGGAGACGCTGGGCGGTGGCAATCAGCCGCTGGTCGTCGTCGATTACGCGCACACGCCCGATGCGCTGAGCAACGCGCTGACGGCTCTGCGTGACGTGGCGCGTGCGCGGGGTGCCGCGCTGCGCGTCGTCTTCGGTTGCGGTGGCGACCGCGATGCCGGCAAGCGTCCGCTGATGGGCGAAATCGCCACGCAGCTTGCCGACTCCGTGACGCTGACGTCCGACAATCCACGCAGCGAAGATCCGCACGCGATCATCGAGGACATCCGCCGTGCCGCGCCGACGGCAACGGTGATTGCCGACCGCGCCACGGCAATTCAGCAGGTGATCTCGGCAGCCCATCCGGCTGACGTCATCCTCCTCGCCGGCAAGGGGCACGAGCCCTACCAGGAAATCAATGGCGTCCGCCGTCCCTTCTCGGATCATGCCGAGGCCGGGAAGGCGCTGGCGACCCGTCTGGAGTCTTTCCCCCAATGATGCAACTGTCTGCTGCCGCGCGCGCCACGAGTGGCCGCCTGCTCGGTGAAGACGTCGACTTCGCCGGCGTTTCGACCGACAGTCGCCGCCTCGCGGCGGGCGAGCTGTTTGTCGCCTTGCGCGGCGAATTATTCGATGGCCACGCCTTCCTCGCCACGGTGCAGGAACGCGGGGCTGCTGCCGCTGTGATCGACGAGGCCGCGGCGGCCAGCCTCACCTTGCCGGCAGGACTGCCGCTGCTGGTCGTTACCGACACGCGTCTGGCGCTTGGTGCCATTGCCGCCGCCTGGCGGGCTCGCTTCACGCTGCCGCTGGTGGCCGTGACCGGCAGCAACGGCAAGACGACGACGAAGGAAATGATCGCTGCCATCCTGCGCGCCGCCTTCGGCGAGCACGTACTGGCGACGCGTGGCAACCTCAATAACGACATCGGCCTGCCGCTAACGCTCCTCGCCTTGCGGCCCTCGCATCGCGCGGCGATCGTCGAAATGGGTATGAGTCATCCGGGCGAGATTGCCGCCTTGTCGGCGATTGCCCGGCCGACCGTTGCCCTCGTCACCAACGCGCAACGCGCCCATCTTGAAGGTCTGGGCTCCTTGCAGGCGATTGCCGTGGAAAAAGGGGCCATCTACGACGGTCTGGCCGATGACGGCGTGGCCGTGATCAACGCCGACGATCCCTGGGCGACGCTCTGGCGCGCACGCAATGCGGCGCGGCGCGTCGTCAGCTTCGGCATCGAGCAGGCGGCGGATGTGGTCGGTCAGTGCCGTGTGCACGGGCTGGAAAACCATCTGACGATTACGTATGACGGCGAGACGGTCGCCATCGATCTCGCCTTGCCCGGTCGCCACAACGCGCGCAACGCGCTGGCCGCCGCGGCGGCGACATTGGCGGCTGGCGTGCCGCTGACGGCGGTGCGCGACGGCCTCGCTGCCTTCCGTGGCGCCCCCGGACGCCTGCGACGGCGCGCGGGCGCACAGGGCGCGACGCTGATCGATGACACCTACAACGCCAATCCCGACTCTGTCCGTGCCGCCATCGACGTGCTGGCGGCGACCGTCGGCCGCAAAATCCTCGTCCTCGGCGATATGGGCGAGATCGGCGAAATGACCGGGCAGTTTCACGACGAGATCGGCGGCTACGCCAAGAGCCAGGGAATTGATCTGCTTTTCGCGCTCGGCGAATCGAGCGCGCTGGCGGCGCACAACTTCGGTGTCGGCGGCCAGCACTGCCGGCGCATCGAGGATCTCGTCGCTGCCGTGCTCGCCGCGCTGACGCCGGAGAGCACCGTGCTGGTCAAGGGATCGCGCTTCATGCGCATGGAACGTGTCGCCGATGCCATTGCGGCGCCGACGGCCGGGGAGGGCGCACCATGCTGCTGATGCTTGCTCAATGGTTCGGACAGGACATCCGGGCCTTCAACGTGTTCAACTACATCACGTTGCGCGCGGTGATGGCGGCGATGACAGCGCTGATCATCTCGTTTGCTGCCGGGCCGCGCGTCATCCGCTGGCTGGCGGCGAAAAAAATCGGTCAGGCGGTGCGTACCGACGGGCCGCAGACGCATCTCAAGAAGTCGGGCACGCCGACCATGGGCGGCGTGCTGATCCTCATCGCCATCGCCGTGACGACGCTGCTGTGGGCGGATCTGACCAATCGCTACGTCTGGGTCCTGCTGATCGTGACGACGGGCTTCGGCGCCATCGGCTGGTACGACGACTGGAAGAAAGTCGTCTATCGCGATCCGAAGGGGCTGGCGAGTCGATGGAAGTACTTCTGGCAGTCGGTCATCGGTCTCATCGTCGCCGTCTACCTCGGCATGACGGCGACCGTGCCGGCGCAGATGGAAGTGATCGTTCCCTTCTTCAAGAGCATCGCCTATCCGCTCGGCGTCATCGGTTTCATCACGCTGACCTACTTCGTCATCGTCGGCACGAGCAATGCGGTCAACCTCACCGACGGCCTCGACGGGCTGGCGATCATGCCGACGGTGATGATCGCCGGTGCGCTGGCCATTTTCGCCTACGTCGCCGGTAACACGGTGTACGCCAAGTACCTCTTCATTCCCTATATTCCAGGCGCGGGCGAGCTGGCGGTCTTCCTCGGTGCGCTAGTGGGGGCGGGACTTGGCTTCCTTTGGTTCAACGCTTATCCGGCGGAAGTTTTCATGGGCGACGTTGGCGCGCTGGCGCTTGGCGCAGCCCTCGGCACGGTGGCGGTCATCGTCCGTCAGGAGATCGTTCTCGCCATCATGGGCGGCGTGTTCGTCGCCGAAACGCTCTCCGTTGCCGCGCAAGTCCTGTATTTCCGCTTCTCGGGCGGGAAACGCATCTTCCGCATGGCGCCCTTGCACCACCACTTTGAACTCGGTGGCTGGAAGGAAACGCAGGTGGTCGTCCGCTTCTGGATCATCACCATCATGCTCGTCCTTTTCGGTCTGTCGACCCTGAAGCTGCGCTGACATGAACACCTCGGGCGAACGCACCCTCATCCTCGGCCTCGGCGAAAGCGGGCTGGCGTCGGCCAAATGGCTGGCGCGGAGTGGCACGCCCCTGCGCATCGCCGACAGTCGGACGCAGCCGCCGAACCTCGACGCCATCGCCCGCTGGGCGCCAGCGGCCGAGGTCGTCTGCGGCGCCTTCACCGACGCCATTCTGGACGGGATCGACCGCATCGTCCTCTCGCCCGGCGTGCCGCTGGCGACGCCAGAGGTGCAGCGGGCGATCGTGGCCGGAATCCCGGTGGTGTCGGAAATCCAGCTCTTCGTCGACGCCATCCGCGAACTTGACGCTTCGGCGCGCCTGCTGGCGATCACCGGCAGCAACGGCAAGACGACGACGACCGCGCTGACCGCAGCGTTGGCAACGGCTGCCGGCTTCCCGGCCATCGCCTGCGGCAACATCAGTCCGTCGGCGCTCGACGCCCTGATGGACGCGGAAGACGCCGGCGCCCTGCCCGACGTCTGGGTGCTCGAACTGTCGAGCTTCCAGCTGGAAACGACCTACACCCTCGGTGCCGATGCGGCGACGCTGCTCAACGTCAGCGAAGACCATCTCGACCGCTATACGGGAATGGACGACTACGCCGCGGCGAAGCGTCGCGTCTTCCAGCCGGCGCGAGGCCGTGGCGGCGTGCGCGTGCTCAATCGCGACGATCCGCGCAGCCTGCTGTCGGCGGATGTTGCTGATCCGGATGTCCGCGTTGTCACCTTCGGCCTCGACGCACCGACGCGCGAGGGCGATTACGGTTTGCTGGGCAACGTGATCGTACGTGGCGAGGAAGCGCTGGTCGAAGTCGATCGTCTGCGTCTCGTCGGTCGGCACAACGCCGCCAATGCCATGGCGGCACTCGCCTTGTGCGAGGCCATCGGCATCGGTCCGCGGCACGTCGTGCCGGCCCTGCGCGAGTTTTCAGGCTTGCCGCACCGCGTCGTGCCGGTCGCCGAGATCGGTGGCGTCCTCTATATCGACGACTCGAAAGGAACCAATGTCGGCGCCACGCTGGCGGCGATTACGGGGCTCGGACGCCCGCTGGCCATCATCCTTGGCGGAGACGGCAAGGGTCAGGATTTCGCGCCGCTGGCGGCGGCTCTGGCCGGACAGGATGGTGTCCGCACGCGTGCCATCGCCCTGATCGGCCGCGACGCGGCGAGCATCGCGGCGGCGCTCGATGTGGCTGGCAGCACAGCGGCGCGCGCGGTTTGCATCGATATGGACGAAGCCGTGCGCTTTTGCGCCGCGCACACGCGCTCGGGCGATGCCGTCCTGCTTTCGCCGGCCTGCGCCAGTCTCGACATGTACCGCAACTACGCGCATCGCGCCGATTCTTTCGTCGCGGCCGTCGG
This sequence comes from Rhodocyclus gracilis, assembly GCF_009617575.1. Lineage (GTDB taxonomy): Bacteria > Pseudomonadota > Gammaproteobacteria > Burkholderiales > Rhodocyclaceae > Rhodocyclus > Rhodocyclus gracilis. The sequence goes on along the minus strand of NZ_WIXJ01000008.1, from coordinate 30,383 downwards.
CGGCCTGAACGAGGAGGCGCCGTGATGCTGCGTACCTGGGAATCGCCCGTTCGCGCGCCGGCCGAAGTCGATCCGATGCTCCTGTGGAGCGCGCTGATTCTGCTCGTCGCCGGCATGGTGATGGTCTATTCGGCGTCGATTGCGATTGCCGAGGGCGGGCGCTTCACCGGCCATCAGCCGACGTATTTCCTCGTCCGCCACGCCGTGTTCCTGTGCATCGGCCTCGTCGCTGCCATCGCGGCCTTCCAGTTGCCGCTCAAGACCTGGCAGGAAATTTCGCCGTGGCTCTTCGTCGCCGGTTTTGCCTTGCTGGCGCTGGTGCTGGTGCCGGGGCTCGGGCGCGACGTCAATGGTGCGCGCCGCTGGCTGCCGCTGGGGGTCGCCAATCTGCAACCCTCCGAGCTGATGAAGCTCTTCGCCGTGCTCTACGCCGCCGACTACACGGTGCGCAAGATGCCGCATATGGGCGATCTGAAAAAGGCCTTCCTGCCGATGGCCGGCGCCATGGTCGCCGTCGGTGTGCTGTTGCTGAAGGAGCCGGACTTCGGCGCCTTCGTCGTCATCATCGCCATCGCCATGGGCATCCTCTTCCTCGGCGGCATGCGCGCGCGTCTCTTCGCCATCCTGATCGTGCTGCTGCTGGTGGCGTTCGCGGCGATGATCATCGTCTCGCCGTATCGGCGTGACCGCATTTTCGGCTTCATGGACCCGTGGTCGGACGCCTTCGGGCGCGGCTACCAGCTGTCGCACGCGCTCATTGCCTTCGGGCGCGGCGAGTTCTTTGGCGTTGGCTTGGGGGCCAGCGTCGAAAAACTCTTTTATCTGCCGGAAGCGCACACCGACTTCCTGCTCGCGGTGATCGCCGAAGAACTGGGCTTTTTCGGCGTGGTGGCGGTGATCGCCCTGTTTGCGCTGATCGTGCAGCGCGCCTTCGCCATCGGCCAGCAGGCCGTCACACTGGATCGCCTGTACCCGGCGCTGGTGGCGCAGGGCATCGGCATCTGGCTGGGGGTGCAGGCTTTCATCAACATGGGCGTGAACATGGGCCTGCTGCCGACCAAGGGGCTGACCCTGCCGCTGATGAGCTTTGGCGGCTCGGGCATCGTCGCCAATTGCGCGGCGCTGGCGATCCTCTTGCGGGTGGACTGGGAAAACCGCCAGCTGATGCGGGGGGCGAAGCTATGAGCCGCACCCTGCTCGTCATGGCCGGCGGTACCGGCGGCCACGTTTTCCCCGGCATCGCCGTCGCCGAGGTCTTGCGCTCGCGTGGCTGGAACATCGTCTGGATGGGCAATCCGGACGGTATCGAAGCGCGGCTGACCGCCAAGCGCCCTTACACCTTCGCGCCGGTGAAGTTCGCCGCCCTGCGCGGCAAGGGGTTGCTGCGCAAGCTGCAGCTGCCGTTTGCCCTGATCGCTGCCGTCAGTCAGGCGCGGCGCGAGATCGCCCGCATCCGCCCCGACGTCGTCCTCGGCATGGGCGGCTATGTCAGTTTCCCCGGCGGGGTGGCGGCGAAGCTCGCCGGCATTCCGCTCGTCGTGCATGAGCAGAATTCGATTGCCGGGCTCGCCAACCGCGTGCTGGCGAAGATCGCCCGCCGCGTCGTCACCGGCTTCCCCGATGCTCTGCCGCGTGGCGAGTGGGTCGGCAACCCGGTGCGCCCGGAGATCGCCGCCCTCCCGGCTCCCGCCGAGCGCCTGGCCGAGCGGCAAGGGCCGCTGCGCCTTCTGGTGATCGGCGGCAGCCTTGGCGCGGCAGCGCTCAACGAAATCACGCCCCAAGGGCTGGCCCTGCTGCCGCCGGAAGAACGTCCGCTGGTGCGTCATCAGGCCGGCGCCAAGCACATCGAGGCGCTGCGGCAGGCCTACGCCGCCGCCGGTGTCGACGCCGAATGCGTACCCTTCGTCGACGACATGGCGGCTGCCTATGCCTGGGCCGATCTGGCACTATGCCGCGCCGGCGCGCTGACGGTCGCAGAACTCGCCGCCGCCGGGACGGCGAGCGTTCTCGTACCTTTCCCCTTCGCGGTGGACGATCACCAGACCAGCAACGCGCGCTTCCTGTCGCGCGTCGGTGGTGCGGTGGTGTTGCCGCAAGACGAGCTGACCCCGGAATCGATCAGCCGTATTCGTAACTACAGTCGTGGCCAGCTTTTGCAAATGGCCGAAAAAGCGCGCGCGCTGGCGCGACCGGAGGCGGCCGCGGCCGTCGCACGCGCATGTGAGGAAGTCGTTTCATGAAACACAAGGTAAAGAACATTCACTTTGTCGGCATTGGCGGTGCCGGCATGAGCGGCATTGCCGAAGTGCTCGCCACGCTCGATTACACCGTCAGCGGCTCCGACCTCGCCGACAACGCGGCGACGCGTCGTCTGGCGGCGCAGGGGGTGCGCATCCTGCGCGGGCATGACGCGGCGAATGTCGAGGGTATCGACGCCCTCGTCGTCTCGACCGCCGTCGCCGCCGATAACCCGGAAGTTGTCGCTGCGCGCGCGGCGCACATTCCGGTCGTGCCGCGCGCGCAGATGCTGGCTGAACTGATGCGCCTGAAGAAGGGCATCGCCGTCGCCGGTACACATGGCAAGACGACGACGACGAGCCTCGTCGCCTCGATCCTGGCGCGCGGCGGCATGGATCCGACCTTCGTCATCGGCGGTCGCCTGAACGCCGCTGGCGCCAATGCCCGCCTCGGTTCGGGCGAGTTTCTGGTGGCCGAGGCCGACGAATCGGACGCGTCCTTCCTCTTCCTGTCGCCGGTCATGTCGATCGTCACCAACATCGATGCCGACCACATGGATACCTACGGCCACGATTTTGGCCGTCTCAAGCAGGCGTTCGTCGATTTCCTGCACCGCCTGCCGTTCTATGGCGTTGCCGTGCTGTGCGCCGATGATGCCAATGTGCGCTCGATCATTCCGCAGGTCGGCAAGCAGATCGTCACCTACGGCCTCGATCCTTCGGCCAATGTACGCGCCGAAAACGTCGTCGCCGACGCTGGCCGCATGCGTTTCACCTGCGTGCGCGTCAACGGCAGCGAAAGCCGCCTTGAGGTGGTGCTCAACCTGCCGGGGCAGCACAACGTGCTGAACGCTCTGGCGGCCATCGCCATCGCCAGCGAACTGGGCGTCGACGACGCGGCCATCGTCAGTGCGCTTGCCGAATTCAAGGGCGTCGGCCGGCGCTTCCAACGCTGGGGCGAGATTGCCCTGCCGGCTGGTGGCTCCTTTACGCTCATCGACGATTACGGCCATCACCCGGCCGAGATGCGCGCGACCATTGCCGCCGCGCGCGGTGCTTTTCCGGGGCGCCGTCTGGTGCTGGCCTTCCAGCCGCACCGCTACACGCGCACGCGCGATTGCTTCGAAGACTTCGTCGCTGTTCTCTCCTCGGTCGACGCCTTGCTGCTGACCGAGGTCTACGCCGCCGGCGAGCCGCCGGTGGTGGCTGCCGACGGGCGCGCGCTGGCGCGGGCCTTGCGCGTCGCTGGACGCGTCGAGCCGCTTTTTGTCGAGGACGTTACGGCGCTGCCGCGGGCGATTCTCGACTCCGCCCGCGATGGCGACGTGGTGATGACCATGGGCGCCGGCTCCATCGGCCAGACGGCCGCGCGCGTTCAGGAGGCCGCATGATGAGCGTCGATCCGCGCGCTGCCGCCTTCGGACGTGTCGCCGTTCTTCTCGGCGGGCGTTCGGCTGAACGGAAGGTTTCGCTCTCGAGTGGTGCCGGTGTCTTGGCGGCGCTGCAAGAGCAGGGCGTCAGGGCAGAAGCCTTTGATCCCGCCGAACGCTCGCTCGATGCTCTGGCTGATTTCGATCGCGTCTTCATTGCCTTGCACGGGCGTTACGGCGAAGACGGCGCGATTCAGGGCGCGCTCGAACTGATGGGGATTCCCTACACCGGCAGCGGCGTGCTCGCTTCGGCGCTGGGCATGGATAAGTGGCGCAGCAAGCTTGTCTGGAGCGCCGCCGGGTTGCCCGTACCCGAGTGCGTGTTGCTCGACGCGGCGAGCGATTTTGCCGCCATCGAGGCGCGCTTCGGACTGCCGATTTTCGTCAAGCCGGCATGCGAGGGCTCGTCGATCGGCGTCGTCATGGTGCGCGAGGCGGGCGGGCTGGCGGCGGCGTATGCCGAAGCGGCCAAGGCGGCGGCCAGCAGCGGCGGCCTGGTGATTGCCGAACGGGCGGTGCTCGGCGGCGAGTACACGGTCGCCATCCTCGGTGACGAGGCGCTGCCCATCGTCAAGATCGAGCCGGCAACGCCTTTCTACGATTACGAAGCAAAGTATCTGCGCGATGACACGCGTTATCTCTGCCCCTGCGGCTTGCCGCCGGAGCGCGAGGCGGAGTTGCGCGCGCAGGCGCTGGTGGCGTTCCGTGCGCTCGGTGGACGCGGCTGGGGACGGGTCGACTTCCTGCTCGACGTTGCCGCCTCGGCCTCCGGCGACGAAGCGCCCAAAGCGTATTTCCTGGAGGCGAACACCTCGCCCGGTATGACCGGGCACTCCTTGGTGCCAGTGGCCGCACGTGCCGCCGGAATTTCTTACAACGAATTGGTGCTGCGCGTTCTCGCGCTCGCCACCACGGGATGATCAATGTGGCACCGTCCGCAGCTGATGATCGTCGTTGCCGACCTGCTGCTGTTAGCGGCAGCGGCAGCGCTGCTCGTCGCCGGCGCCCTGTGGGCGACGCGTCTGCCCCTGTTCCCGCTGCGCGAAGCCGTGGTGGTGAGCGATTTGCACGAGTTGCAACGCAAGGACATCGAGCGCGCGCTGGCGGGCTTGCTGCGCGGCAATTTCTTCAGCGTCAATCTGGATACCTTGCGCCAGTCGCTGGAGAAGCTGCCCTGGGTGCGGCACGCCGAGTTGCGGCGGCGCTGGCCGGCGGGGATCGAGATCAGCATCGAGGAGCATCGGCCGGCGGCGTACTGGGGCGAGAACGCCGGTCAGCTCGTCAATACCTATGGCGAAGTGTTCAGCGCTGCGTATCTGGGGGACGACGTCCTGCCGGTTCTGGCCGGGCCGGCCGGCACGTCGGCGGAGGCGTTGCGCCGCTACGGCGAGTTCACGCGGCAGCTGGCGCCGACCGGGCATCGCTTGGCCGCGCTGACAGTGTCGCCGCGCCTGGCCTGGCAGGTTCGTCTGGACGACGGCCTGTTGGTCGATCTCGGGCGCGAGCAGGCAAAGGCGCCGATTGCGCAGCGTCTGGCGCGTTTTGTCGACAATTACGCAATGCTGCACACGGCGCATCGCGGCACGCCGGTGGCAGTCGATATGCGGTATCCGAATGGTTTCGCGCTGCGCTATGCCAGCAGCGTGGGCAATGAAAGCAGGGGACGGGAATGAGCAGGGATAACAAGGATCTGATTGTCGGCCTCGATATCGGCACGTCGAAGATCGTCGCGCTGGTGGCTGAAATCACCCCGGAAGGGCATTTCAACGTCATCGGCATGGGGTCGCAGGAGTCGCGGGGCTTGAAGAAGGGCGTCGTCGTCAACATCGAGGAAACGGTGGCGACGATTTCGCGCGTGATCCAGGAAGTCGAGCTGATGGCCGACTGCAAGGTGAAAGACGTCTACACCGGCATCGCCGGCAGCCACATCAAGAGCTTCAACTCGAACGGCATGGTCGCCATCAAGGACAAGGAGGTGACGCCGACCGACGTCGAGCGCGTCATCGAGACGGCCAAGGCGATGCCGATTCCGGCCGATCAGGAGATTCTGCACATCCTGACGCAGGAGTTCGTCATCGACGGGCAGGATGGCATTCGCGAGCCGATCGGCATGAGCGGCATGCGCCTCGAGGTGAAGACGCACATCGTCACCGGCGCCGTTTCAGCGGCGCAGAACATCGTCAAATGCGTGCGGCGTTGCGGGCTGGAGGTCAATGATCTGGTGCTGCAACCTCTCGCCTCGTCTTACGCCGTATTGTCGGAAGACGAGAAGGATCTCGGCATCTGCCTCGTCGACATCGGCGGCGGCACGACCGACCTCGCCGTATGGACGCAAGGGGCGATTCGCCACACCTCGGTGATTCCGATTGCCGGCGATCAGATCACCAACGATATCGCCATGGCTTTGCGCACGCCGACGCGCGAAGCCGAGGACATCAAGATCAAGTACGGCTGCGCCCTGTCGCAGCTGGCCGACCCCGAGGAATCGCTCGAAGTGGCCGGCGTTGACGACCGTCCGTCGCGCAAGTTGTCGCGGCGGGCGCTGGCCGATGTGATTCAGCCGCGCGTCGAAGAGTTGTTCGAACTGGTGCAGGCGGAATTGCGCCGTTCCGGGTTCGAGGAAGTGTTGTCGTCCGGCATCGTCCTCACGGGGGGCTCCGCGGTGATGCCGGGAATGATCGAGCTTGGCGAGGAAGTGTTCCACATGCCGGTGCGCCTGGGTGTGCCGCGCTACCGGGGGGCGCTCGCCGATGTCGTGCAAAACCCGCGTTTTGCCACGGCCTGTGGCTTGCTTATTGAAGCCCAGGCACAGCGCAAGCGCGGTTTGAAGGTGCGTGAAACCGGAGATATCAAGCAGGTGTTCGGGCGCATGAGATCCTGGTTCGAGAAGAATTTTTAAACGGATAGTTTCAATTTTTCGGTTTTTTGCAGAGGAGGCAAACATGTTCGCAATCATTGACAAGGAAGAGCCGGCGGTCGACAGCGACATCGGCACCATCATCAAGGTCATCGGTGTCGGCGGTGCCGGCGGTAACGCCGTCGACCACATGATCCGCGAGGGGGTCAACGGCGTCGATTTCGTCGCCGCCAACACCGACGCGCAAGCCCTGAAGCGCAGCGGCACCCAGCAGCGCCTGCAACTGGGCGGTACCGGGCTCGGCGCGGGGGCCAAGCCTGAAGCCGGCCGCAGCGCCGCGCTCGAAGAACGCGAGCGCATCGCCGAAGCCTTGCGCGGCGCACACATGGTGTTCATCACCGCCGGCATGGGTGGCGGCACCGGTACTGGTGCCGCTCCGGTCGTCGCCGAAGTGGCGCGCGAACTGGGCATCCTGACGGTCGCTGTGGTGACCAAGCCTTTCGGCTTCGAAGGCAAGCGCATGAAGATCGCCGAAGCCGGTATCGCCGAGCTGCAAAAGCACGTCGACTCGCTGATCGTCATCCTCAATGACAAGCTGATGGAAGTGCTCGGCGACGACGTTTCCATGGAAGACGCCTTCAAGGCGGCCGACAACGTGCTGCGTAACGCCGTCGGCGGTATTGCGGAAATCATCAACTTCCCCGGCATGGTGAACGTCGACTTCGAAGACGTGCGTACGGTGATGAGCGAAATGGGCATGGCGATGATGGGGTCGGCCATGGCTTCCGGCCTTGACCGCGCGCGCATCGCTGCCGAACAGGCCGTCGCTTCGCCGCTGCTCGAAGGTATCAACCTTTCCGGCGCCCGCGGCGTGCTGGTCAACATCACGGCGACGCGCAGCCTGAAGATGAAGGAAGTCAACGAGGTCATGAAGACGGTGCGCGAGTTTGCCGCCGACGACGCTCACGTCATCTTTGGCGCCGTCTACGACGAATCGATGGCGGAAAACATCCGCGTCACCGTCGTCGCGACCGGGCTGGGCCAGGCGCAGGCCAAGCGGCAGAGCTTCGAAGTCATCAACACCCCGGTCGTCGCGGCGACCGGTACCGATGGTGCCTTCCTGCAAAGCGCCGTGACGGCCATCGACTACAACCAGCTCGATACGCCGGCGGTCATTCGCAAGGGGCGCAGCGCAACGGTGGAGGCGCTGGCCAATAGCGGCGTGGATCGTTACGACATCCCGGCCTTCCTGCGTAAGCAGGCGGACTAAGTAAGCGGCGCGAACGGGCCGCCCGACTCCTCCGGGAGGCCCGTTTCCTTCCGTCGTCTTGCAGCGCGCACGGGTGCGCGGGCGGAGTGTGTTAGAATCCGCCGATTTCCCGCATTCTTTCAGGCACATGCTAAAGCAACGAACGCTCAAAACGCTGATCCGCGCCTGCGGCGTTGGCCTGCATTCGGGCGTCAAGGTCTCGATGACCCTGCGCCCAGCGCCCCCCGATACGGGGATCGTCTTTTGCCGTGTCGACCTGAATCCGGCAGTCGACCTGCCCGCTTCGGCCCTGCTCATCGGCGATACGCGCATGTGCTCGTGTCTCGAAACCGATAGCGTGCATGGCAAGGTGCGTGTCGGCACCGTTGAACACCTGATGTCGGCGTTCGCCGGCCTGGGGATCGACAACGCCTACGTCGATCTGGACGCTTCCGAAGTGCCGATCCTCGACGGTTCGGCCTCACCGTTTGTCTTCCTCATTCAGTCTGCCGGCATCGAAGAGCAGCCGGTGGCAAAAAAATTCATCCGCCTGCGCGAGTCGATTGAAGTGCGCGAGGGCGACAAATGGGCCCGCTTCGATCCGTACGACGGCTACCGTCTGGCGTTTTCCATCGTCTTTAATCATCCGGCCATCGACCGCAGCGGCCAGCAGGTCGTCGTCGATTTCGCCGAACACTCGTATGTGCGCGAAGTCGCGCGTGCGCGTACCTTCGGCTTCATGCAGGAAGTGGAATGGCTGCGCGAAAACGGATTGGCACAGGGCGGCGGTCTCGATAACGCGGTCGTCCTCGACGAGTTTCGCGTGCTCAATGCCGACGGTCTCCGCTACGCCGACGAGTTCGTCAAGCACAAGGTGCTCGACGCCATCGGCGATCTCTACCTGCTCGGTCATCCCTTGTTGGCCGCCTTCTCGGCCCACAAATCCGGACATGCACTGAATAACGCGCTGGCGCGGGCGCTGCTCGCCAATCAATCGGCCTGGGAATTTGTCAGTTACGCCGACGAGGCGACGGCGCCGGAAGGTGTCACGCGCTGGTTGGCGCAGCCGGCCTGAGTGGATCTCGGCACTGCCAGAGCGCTTGGCTGAGCACTTTCGCTGGCGGGCTACTCGTCGGCCGCGCGGCTGAGCAAGGTGTGCAGGGCGTCACGCAGCGGTGACGGCGGCAGGCGGTCGCGCAGGCCGGCGATCTCGCGGCGCGCACCGCTGGCCAGCGGACGTACGGCCGGAGGCGTTGTCCGGCGCGGGATTTCAGCAGTTTGAACTTTGACAATGACGCCGATACACTCGCAGCCCCGTTTGCCGAATTCCTGGCTGAGTGTTGGCGCCAACTGGCGCAGCTTGGTAGCAACCGCCCCTGAGGCGGCGTGAATGACGACCATCCCCGCGCGATAATTGGCGACCGTACTCGCCTGCGCGAGGTGCGCGGGGGCGATGTCCGCGAAGATGTGCGCCAGCTTTTGCAACAATCTGGCGTGCGCCAACAGGCTGCCGGCACCGTCGCCAGCCGCAAGATAGTTGTCGATTGACTGGCTCGTCGAGGACTTCAAGGAGAGTTGCCTTGCATATTATTCTCGTCTCCGATCATCTGGCGACCGCCAAGTCGGTGGTCGTCACGCCGCGCATTTTAGCCCTTGTGGCGGTAATAATCGTCTCGCTCGTGGTCGCTTTCTCCTTGTTGCTGTCGTGGGTGGGGGTGCAGTTCCGTCTGCCGTTCGCGGAACGACTCGCCATCTCGGTTCAGCAGCAGCAGGCGCAGAAGGACGAGGCCTTCATGCGCGACAATCTCAACGCCATGGCCGTCAAGCTCGGTCAGATGCAGGCGCAGATGGTGCGGCTCGATTCGCTCGGTGAGCGCATTTCCGTGCTGTCGGGCGCCGAGGCGCCGGCGTCTGCCGGCAAGGCGTCCGATCTGCCCGTCGCCAAGGGCAAGGGCGGGCAGGGCGGCCCCCTGATCCTGCCGCCGCCGCAGCCTCTCTCGGCGAACGAATTGCAGCGTGAAGTCGATCGCCTCGCCAGCGTCATCGAGCAGCGCAGCGACAGTCTGACGGCGCTGGAGTCGCAGTTGATGGACAAGCGCATCAAGACCATCCTGCTGCCGACCAATCTGCCGATTCGTGCGAGCGCCATCGGCTCCGGCTTCGGGTGGCGGACCGACCCGATCGCTGGCGTGCAGGCGATGCACGAAGGCATCGACTTCATCGCCGAGCCGGGGACACGCGTCATTGCCGCCGCCGGAGGCGTCGTCGCGTCCGCCGAGTTTCACCCGCAGTACGGCAATCTGATCGAAATCGATCACGGCAACGACTTCGTGACGCGCTACGCACACCTGTCGCGCATCCTCGTCAAACCGGGGCAGGTGATCAAACGCGGGCAGGAAATTGCCGCCAGCGGCAACACCGGTCGCTCGACCGGGCCGCACCTGCATTTCGAGGTGCGTCTCAAGGGCGTGCCGCAGAACCCGGCGCGTTTCCTGCGCCAGAATCTGCAAACCGCGCAAGGCGAACTGCCGAAGGAATTGCTGCCGCGCTAGAGGGCTACGCCACCGCAGAGTCGCGTCCGACTCGCGTGTCGCGTGCGTGCTAGAATCCCCGTCTTTCGGCCCTCTTCCCTTCTCAGAATGATTCCCGGCCTTTTCAAGAAGATTTTTGGCAGCCGCAACGATCGGCTGGTCAAGCAGTACGCGCAAACCGTGCGCAAGATCAATGCGCTCGAACCGGCAGTCGCCGCGCTCTCCGACGAGGCGCTGCGCGCCAAAACCGATGAGTTCAAGGCGCGCTTCGCCGCCGGCGAGACGCTCGACGCGCTGCTGCCGGAAGCCTTTGCCGTTGTCCGCGAGGCGGGTAAGCGCGTTCTCGGCATGCGCCACTTCGACGTGCAGATGATCGGCGGCATGACGCTGCATGACGGCAAGATCGCGGAAATGCGCACCGGTGAAGGCAAGACGCTGATGGCGACGCTGCCGGCCTACCTCAACGCCCTGTCGGGCGCCGGGGTGCACATCGTCACCGTCAACGACTACCTCGCCAGCCGCGATGCGGAATGGATGGGGCGGCTGCATCGCTTCCTCGGGCTGACGGTCGGCGTCAATCTGTCGCAGATGTCGCACGACGAGAAGCAGGTCGCCTACGCCGCCGACATCACCTACGGCACCAACAACGAATTCGGCTTTGACTACCTGCGCGACAACATGGTGTTTACCGCCGCCGAGCGTGTGCAGCGCTCGCTGGGCTTTGCCATCGTCGACGAAGTGGACTCGATCCTCATCGACGAGGCGCGCACGCCGCTGATCATTTCGGGCCAAGCCGAAGACCACACTGCGCTGTACGTGCGCATGAATGAAGTCGCGCCGATGCTCGTGCGCTGCGAGACCGAAGAAGGCGAGGGCGACTACTGGGTCGACGAGAAGGCGCACCAGGTTCTGCTGTCCGAAGCCGGGCACGAGCATGCCGAAGAGATTCTCGCCCGCCTGGGGCTTTTGCCCGAAGGCGGCAGCTTGTACGACTCCGCCAACATCCTGCTGATTCACCACCTCTACGCCGCCCTGCGCGCGCACACGCTCTATCTGCGCGACCAGCACTACGTGGTGCAGAACAACGAGGTCATCATCGTCGACGAATTCACCGGCCGCATGATGCCGGGACGGCGCTGGTCTGACGGCCTGCATCAGGCGGTCGAGGCCAAGGAAGGCGTGCGCATTCAGAACGAGAACCAGACGCTCGCTTCGATCACCTTCCAGAACTACTTCCGCATGTACGGCAAGCTCTCCGGCATGACCGGTACAGCCGACACCGAAGCTTACGAATTCCAGCAGATATATGGTCTGGAAACGGTCGTCATTCCGACCAACATGCCGATGCAGCGCATCGACCACAACGACCAGATTTTCCGCACCGCCGACGAGAAACACCAGGCGATCGTTGCCGATATCCGTGGTTGCGTGGCGCGCGGCCAGCCGGTGCTGGTGGGCACGACCTCCATCGAAAACTCCGAGCTGCTCTCTGCTTTGCTCGACAAGGAAAAGCTGCCGCACCAGGTCCTCAACGCCAAACAGCACGCGCATGAAGCCGAGATCGTCGCGCAGGCGGGGCGTCCTGGCGTCATCACCATCGCCACCAACATGGCGGGCCGCGGTACCGACATCGTCCTCGGCGGCAATATCGAAAAAGAACTGGCGGCGCTGCGTGCCGACGAATCGCTCAGTGATGCCGACAAGGAACAGAAGATCGCCGCTGTGCGCGCCGAATGGCAGCGCGTGCACGAGCAGGTCGTGTCGGCGGGCGGGCTGCACATCATCGGCTCCGAACGCCACGAATCGCGCCGCATCGACAACCAGTTGCGTGGCCGTTCCGGTCGTCAGGGCGACACGGGGTCGTCGCGCTTCTACCTGTCGCTCGAAGATCCGCTGCTGCGCATCTTTGCCGGCGACCGCCTGAAGGCGATCATGGACAAGCTGCGCATGCCGGAAGGCGAGCCGATCGAGCACCCGCTGGTGTCGCGCTCGCTCGAATCAGCGCAGCGCAAAGTCGAAGGGCGCAATTTCGACATCCGCAAGCAGTTGCTCGAATACGACGACGTTGCCAACGACCAGCGCAAGGTCATCTACCAGCAACGCGACGAATTGCTGGAAAGCGGTGATATCAGCGAAACCATCACCGCCATGCGCCACGGCGTGCTCACCGACACCTTCCGCCTCTATGTGCCGGAGGACAGTGTCGAAGAACAATGGGATCTGCCGGGCCTCGAAAAAGCGCTGGCCGCCGAGTTGCAACTCGAACTGCCGGTTGCCGCTTGGGCCGCCGCTGAGCCGAACCTTCCTGACGACGCGATCCTCTCGCGCATCATCGCGGCCGTCGACACCGCCTACACCGCCAAGGTGGACCTCGTCGGGGCCGCGAACTTCCACCAGTTCGAGCGCAACATCATGCTGCAGACGCTCGATACGCAGTGGCGCGAACACCTTGCGGCGCTCGACCACCTGCGGCAAGGCATTCACCTGCGCGGTTACGCGCAGAAGAACCCGAAGCAGGAATACAAGCGCGAAGCCTTCGAGCTATTCGAAGCCTTGCTTGACCGCGTACGCGCCGAGACGACCCGTTTGCTGATCACCGTTCAGGTGCGCACCGAAAGCGTCGAAGAGGCTCCCGTTGCCGAGATTGGTGCGGACCTCGCCAGCGAGCCGGCACCTGCTGCCTTCGCCGAGGCAGCCGCAGCCCCTGCCGCACTGGCGGCAGAGCCGGTCGTTGATCTCTCGCAAGCGCCGAAGGCTGGACGCAACGATCCCTGCCCCTGCGGTTCCGGCAAAAAATTCAAGCATTGCCACGGAAAACTGAACTGATGCCCACGCGCCGCCTGCGGGCGGCGTGCGACGTTATCGGCGCCGGCCTCGCGGTCGCGCGCGTTCGCAAGGAACGCCCATGTCTGTGAATTACGCAACTCCTGCTCCTGACCAACTCTTTCCCGTGGCGGGCGTCCGCATCGGCGTCGCCGAAGCCGGCATCCGCAAGGTCGGGCGCCGTGACTTGACGCTCGTCGCGCTCGATCCCGGCTGTCGTGTCGCAGGCGTTTTCACGCAGAACCGCTTCTGCGCCGCACCGGTGCAACTCTGTCGTCGGCACCTTGAGCTTGGCGGCGAGATTCGTGCGCTCGTCATCAATACCGGTGTCGCCAACGCCGGTACGGGCGAAGCGGGCATTCAGGCTGCCTGGCAGACCTGTGCCGCCGTCGCCCGTCTGCTCGGGATCGAGGAGCGTCAGGTGCTGCCCTTTTCGACGGGGGTGATTCTCGAACCGCTGCCGACCGAACGACTGGTTGCCGGCTTGCCCGCGTGTGTCAGCGATCTGGACGCTGACCACTGGCACGCCGCCGCGCACTCGATCATGACCACCGATACCGTCGCCAAGGCGGCGTCGCGGCGCGTCACCATCAACGGTCATGTCGTGACCATCACCGGCGTCAGCAAGGGCGCCGGCATGATCAAGCCGAACATGGCAACGATGCTCGGCTTCGTGGCCACCGACGCCGCCATCGCTGCGCCGCTGCTGCGTCGTCTGGTGCGCGAAGCGGCTGACGAGTCGTTCAATTGCATTACGGTCGATGGCGATACGTCGACCAACGATTCTTTCATGCTCATCGCCAGCGGGCGCTCCGGCGCTGAGTTCGACTCTGCCGATGCCCCGGGCTACGCACAGTTGCGCGAGGCGGTGATCGGCGTGGCGGTCGAGTTGGCGCAAGCGATCATCCGCGACGGCGAAGGGGCGACCAAGTTCATCACGGTCATCGCCGAAAACGGCCGCGACCGCGAGGAATGTCGCCGCGTCGGTTACGCCATCGGTCACTCGCCGCTGGTGAAAACGGCGTTCTTCGCCTCCGACCCCAACCTCGGGCGCATCCTCGCTGCGATTGGTTACGCCGGCATCGACGACCTCGACGTCGATACGTTGCGCGTGTGGCTGGAAGCGGCGGGCGACAAGGTGCTGGTGGCCGAGAACGGCGGGCGTGCCGCCAGTTACCGTGAGGAAGATGGCGCGCGCGTGATGCAGGAGAGCGAGATCACCGTGCGTGTCGACCTCGCGCGCGGTGTCGCGGCGGCGAAGATCTACACCTGCGATTTCTCGTACGACTACGTCAAGATCAACGCCGACTATCGCAGCTAGGATCGTCCGTTCGTCAGGATCGTCCGCGCCGTTATCCGCGAAGCCCGCTGCGTGCGGGCTTCGTCGTTTCTGCTGCTGAGCGCATCGTCGGGCGGAGCTCGGGTTTCAATGCAGTACGCGCGGCGCGGCGAGCGTGAATTCGGGGATCAGCGCCTGAAATGCCACGCCGTCCTCGGCGACCATCTGGTAGGTGCCGTGCATGCTGCCGACAGCGGTCGTCAGTTGGCAGCCGGAGGTGTACTCGAACTTTTCGCCCGGATGCAGCAAGGGCTGGACGCCGACCACGCCAAGGCCGCGTACCTCCTGTGTCTGGCCGCTGCCGTCGGTGATGACCCAGTGGCGCGAAATGAGCTGCGCAGCGACCGTGCCGACGTTCTCGATGGTGATTGTGTAGGCGAACACGTAACGGTCGTGCTCTGGCGCCGACTGCGCGCTGATGTACTGAGGCAAGGCGCTGACGAGGAATTCGTATTTCTTGCTTTCGGCCATGGCGGGTCCGGAGGAGGTGGAGCAGGCGGGCGGATCGCCGCGCTGCCGGGGTAATCAATGGCAAGCCTGCGTCTGACACGCGGTGCCGCGAGCGGTTCTGTCGCGGCGCGCGGTGCGCGACAAATTGCGCCGTAGCTGGAACCATTGGGCCGGTGTACGGCCGGAGTCGTCATCGCCCGCTGCCGGTGCTTCGAGTAAGATCGGGTTTTTTCTTTTGGGGCTGCCATGTACGTCATCGCGCCGAGCCTGCTCTCTGCCAATTTTGCCCGTCTGGGCGAGGAAGTCGTCAACGTCGTCGCCGCCGGTGCTGACTGGATTCACTTTGACGTCATGGATAACCATTACGTCCCTAATCTGACTATCGGCCCGCTGGTCTGCGAGGCGATTCGCCCGCTGACCGAGGCGCCGATTGACGTGCATCTGATGGTCAAGCCGGTCGACCGGATCATTCCCGATTTCGCCAAGGCGGGCGCCAACATCATCACCTTTCACCCGGAAGCCTCCGAACACATCGACCGCTCGCTGTCGCTGATTCGCGAGCAGGGCTGTCAGGCCGGGCTGGTCTTCAACCCGGCGACGCCGCTCGACTATCTCGATTACGTGATGGACAAGATCGATGTCGTCCTGCTGATGAGCGTCAATCCGGGCTTCGGCGGCCAGAAGTTCATCCCCGGCACGCTGGCCAAGCTTGCCGCCGCTCGTGCGCGAATCGACGCCTATGCGCGCGAGACCGGGCGGCGCATCCGTCTGGAAATCGACGGCGGCGTCAAGGTTGACAACATTGCGGCGATTGCGCGCGCCGGGGCCGACGCTTTCGTCGCTGGTTCGGCCATCTACGGCACGAAAGACTATGCGGCGACGATTGCCGCCATGCGCGCCGAACTGGCGAGCGTTCCGCAACCCACCGCCTGAACGCCATGCGCATCCGCTCGCTCACCATCGATCTCGACGGAACGCTGCTCGATACAGTTGGCGATCTCGCTGTCGCCAGCAACGCCATGCTCGCCGATCTGAGCCTGCCAGCGCGCAGCCTGGCCGAGATCAACGCCTTTGTCGGCAAGGGGATGGCGGTTCTGGTGGAGCGCTGTCTGGGCGCGGCCTCCAGCGATGCGGCGCTGGTGGCGCGCGCCATCGAGCGGTTCCGTGTTCACTACGCCGAGGCCAACGGGCATTCGACACGTCTCTATCCGGGTGTGCTCGATGGACTCGACGCATTGCGCCGTCTGGGCTTCCCCCTTGCCTGCGTGACCAATAAGCCGGCGATGTTCACCGAGCCGCTGCTGGCGCGCATGGGGATCGCCGACTATTTCGCCGTGGTCGTCAGCGGCGACACGCTGCCGTTCAAGAAACCGCGTCCCGAGCCGCTCTGGCA
This sequence comes from Rhodocyclus gracilis, assembly GCF_009617575.1. GTDB lineage: Bacteria > Pseudomonadota > Gammaproteobacteria > Burkholderiales > Rhodocyclaceae > Rhodocyclus > Rhodocyclus gracilis. The sequence continues at coordinate 14,074 of NZ_WIXJ01000008.1, read as the reverse complement.
CGCCTGCGCCGCCATGGGCAGTGAGCCGGCCGCCAATTTGCATGTCGGTGATTCGGCGAATGACATCGCTGCAGCGCGTGCGGCGGGCTGCCCGGTGATTTGTGTGCCGTATGGGTATAACGAGGGGCGTCCGGTGGACAGCGCGGAATGCGATGCGCTAGTATCGGACCTCGTCGAAGCCGCCTCCTATGCGGCTTCCCTTGTCTTGTCGCCGCCCGTTCCAAGGGGCCGGCCTTCCTGAATGTCCACATGTCGCACGACTACGTTGCCGAAGTGAAGGAGAAACGTGCAGCGCGCGCCGAGAGCCTGGCTTCTCCGTGCCGCTGGCGTTCGTGGCGGGGCTGAGCGTCCGCCCCTGACGGTGCTTGCACCGTCGCTTCCTTCCTGACGAAGTACGCCAACGTTTCTGCGAGATGACCATGAACGACATCGAATTCAACGCCCTGGCCGCGCAAGGCTATAACCGTATCCCGGTAACCCTCGAAACCTTCGCCGATCTCGACACGCCGCTGTCGATCTACCTGAAGCTGGCCAATGGGCCTTACACCTACCTGCTCGAATCGGTGCAGGGCGGTGAGCGCTTCGGGCGCTACTCGATCATCGGCCTGTCGAGCCCGACGCGCATCGTCGTGCACGGGCATCAGGTGCTGGTGCTGACCGGCAACCGCATTGCCGAACGCGAAGACGACACCAATCCGCTCGATTTCATCGGCGCGTATCTCAAGCGCTTCCGGGCGGCACCCTCAACCGGTCTGCCGCGCTTCTGCGGCGGTCTCGTCGGCTGTTTCGGCTACGACACCGTGCGCTACGTCGAAACGCGGCTGACGCGCACACAGAAGCCCGGCGATCTCGGTACGCCCGACATCGGCCTGCTGCTGTCCGAGGAAATCGCCGTCGTCGACAACCTGTCGGGCAAGCTCACGCTCGTCGTCTATGCCGAACCCGGTGTTCCCGGTGCCTTGCAGAAGGCGCAGTCGCGGCTGAAGGAGTTGCTCGCCCGCCTGCGCGAGCCGGCGCAGATTCCTGCGGAAACGCCGCAGTCGTCGCTGCCTGCAGTCTCGGTGTTTGGCGAGGCGCAGTTCCGGCAGGCGGTGCAGAAGGCCAAACGCTACATCACCGAGGGCGACATCATGCAGGTCGTCCTCTCGCAGCGCATGAGCAAGCCGCTGGCGGCAAGTCCGCTGGCGCTGTATCGCTCCTTGCGTTCGCTGAACCCTTCGCCCTACATGTTCTACTTCAACTTCGAGGATTTTCACGTCGTCGGCGCCTCGCCGGAGATTCTCGTGCGTCTCGAAGGTGACAAGGTGACCTTGCGGCCGATCGCCGGCACGCGTCGCCGTGGCGCGTCGTACGAGGAAGACGAAGCGCTCGCGGTGGAGTTGCTGGCCGACGAGAAAGAGCGCGCCGAACACGTACAGTTGCTCGATCTGGGCCGCAACGACGCGGGGCGCGTGTCGGCCGTCGGCTCGGTGCGTCTGACCGAGAAAATGACCATCGAGCGCTACTCGCACGTGATGCACATCGTCTCCAACGTCGAAGGTAAGCTGCGACCGGGACTCGACGCGCTGGATGTGTTGAAGGCTGCGTTCCCCGCCGGCACTGTCTCGGGCGCGCCGAAAGTGCGCGCGATGGAGATCATCGACGAACTCGAGCCGGTCAAGCGCGGGATTTACGCCGGCGCGGTCGGCTACCTCGGTTTCCACGGCGAGATGGATCTGGCCATCGCCATCCGCACGGCGTTGATCAAGGACGGCGAAATGCATGTGCAGGCTGGTGCCGGCATCGTCGCCGACTCCGATCCCGCCGCCGAGTGGCAGGAAACGCAGAACAAGGCGCGCGCCGTGCTGCGTGCTGCCGAGCTTGCCGAACAGGGACTCGATACGCGCGTCGACTGACGTGTCGCCGGCAACGGGGGGCGGCGGCCTGCGCTTAGCGCAGCGTCGGCAGGCTTTGGCTGGCGATACGGCTGCGCAGGGCGCCGCCGGTGTCGGCGCTTCCTCCTGCCGTGTCGCCGGCCAGCGGGCTGCGCGGATACTCCCAGCGGTTTTGCCAGGCAGCGCGCACCAGCGTCGGGTATTCCGGCTGGCCGAGGCTGCCGTTGTAGCGGCCCAGCGCGCGGTAGAGGTCGCCCTGCTCGATATCGAGATAGTGACGCAGGATGGTGCAGCCGTAGCGCAGATTGGTGCGCAGGTGGAAGAGGTTGTCGTCCTCGCGCCCGATCAGTCGTATCCAGAACGGCATCACCTGCATGAAGCCTCGGGCGCCGGCAGACGAGACAGCGTACTTGCGGAAGCCGCTTTCCACCTGAATGAGGCCGAGGACGAGTTGCGGGTCGAGTCCGGCACGCGTCGCTTCGTAATGCACCGCGCGCAGGAATTCGAGGCGGCTGTCGCGATCGGGAATACTGCGCTCAAGACGCTGCGACATATCACTGAGCCAGGCCACCGATTCGAGTGAATCGCGAAACCCCGTACCTGACGGTGCCTGATCAGCGAGCGAGCGCGACAAAGCACTCTGCACACTGGCCGACAGCGCTTCGTACTGCTGCGCGCCGGCCCACGCCGCAGACGAGGCGTACGAGGTGGCCAGTGCCAGCAGCGCACCGGCCACAGCGTATCTCAGGCAGCGCACAGCCTGGCCTTGATGAAGGCGGCCATCTCGCTTACTGCCACCATCTGCGCGTCGCTGTCGCGTCGTCCCTTGTACTCAAGCTTGCCTTCACCCAGGCCACGGTCGCCGACGACGACGCGGTGCGGGATGCCGATCAGCTCCATATCGGCAAACATGACGCCCGGACGTTCGTTGCGGTCATCGAGCAGAACGTCGATGCCGGCAGCGGCGAGTTCGTCGTGCAGGGCGGTCGCTGCCTCGCGCACGGCATCGCTCTTGGCGAAGCCCATCGGCACGATGACGACCTGGAAGGGGGCGATGCTGGACGGGAAAATGATGCCGCGCTCGTCGTGATTCTGCTCGATGGCCGCCGCGACGATACGCGACACGCCGATGCCGTAGCAGCCCATTTCCATCGCCTGCGATTGGCCGTTCTCGTCGAGGAAGTTGCACTTCAGCGCTTCGGCGTAGCGCGTGCGCAGCTGGAAGATGTGGCCGACTTCGATGCCACGGCACAGTTCGAGCGGGCCGGCGCCGTCAGGCGAAAGGTCGCCGGCGACGACGTTGCGCAGGTCGACGCCGGTGCCGGGGTCGGACAGGTCGCGGCCCCAGTTGACGCCGGTCAGGTGGTAGCCCGCCTCGTTGGCGCCACAGACGAAGTCGCCGAGCGAGGCGGCGGCGCGGTCGACGACAACCGAGACCGCCTCGCTGGCGCCGACCGGGCCGAGATAGCCGGGCTGGCTGCCGAGCGCGGCGACGATTTCGTCCTCGCGCGCAAAGCGGAACTCGCCGATCTGCTTCTGCGCCTTGATTTCATTGAGTTCGTGATCGCCGCGCAGGAGCAGCAGGGTGAATGCCGGCGTGCCTTGCGGCGGCTCGGCGCGCACGACGGCGATGGCCTTTACCGTCTGCGTCAGCGGCAGACCGAGGAAGGCGGCGACATCTTCGCACTTCTCCTTGCCCGGCGTCGCCACCTTGGCGAGCGCGGCAACGGGCGCCGGACGCGGCGTCGCCGGCACGACGGCCTCGGCGAGCTCGACGTTGGCGGCGTAGCCCGAGGCCGGACAGTAGGCGAGCGCGTCCTCGCCCGAATCGGCGAGGACGTGGAATTCGTGCGAGCCGGTGCCGCCGATCGAGCCGGTGTCGGCGGCGACGGCGCGGAAGGCCAGCCCCAGACGCTCGAAGATGCGCGTGTAGGTGGCGTACATGTTCTCGTACTCACGCTGCAGGTCGGCGAAGCTGGTGTGGAAGGAATAGCCGTCCTTCATCAGGAACTCGCGCCCGCGCATGACGCCGAAGCGCGGACGAATCTCGTCGCGGAACTTCATCTGCACCTGATAGAAGTGCAGCGGCAGCTGGCGGTAGCTCTTCACCTCGCGGCGGACGACGTCGGTGATCACTTCCTCGTGCGTCGGGCCGATGACGAAGTCGCGCTGGTGGCGGTCCTTGAAGCGCAGCAGTTCGGGGCCGTACTTCTCCCAGCGGCCCGATTCCTGCCACAGTTCGGCGGGCTGCACTGCCGGCATTGACAGTTCGATCGCGCCGGCGCGGTTCATTTCTTCGCGCACGATGCCTTCGACCTTGCGCAGCACGCGCAGCCCCATCGGCATCCACGTATAAATGCCGCCCGCCATGCGGCGGATCAGGCCGGCGCGCAGCATCAGCCGATGGCTGACGACTTCCGCGTCAGAAGGGGCTTCCTTGAGTGTGGAGATGAAAAATTGCGAGGTGCGCATGGCGTTCGATTCGGAAAGGTAATTTGTCAATTTTACAGGACGTGCGGGGCCGATGCGATCTTGCCCCGGTTTTTGCCGGTAAGCAGGCGTTCGCGGCTCTCGCCACGAGCTTCTCAAGTCCTTGGAATTGTGAAAGAATGTTTTCCAACCAATAGATTGCAGGTCTACTATGCTTGATCGTGAAGGCTACCGCCCGAACGTCGGCATCATTCTGTGCAATGCCAGGAACGAGGTTTTCTGGGGCAAACGGATTCGCGAACATTCGTGGCAGTTTCCGCAAGGCGGCATCAATCGCGGTGAATCTCCCGAGCAGGCGATGCTTCGTGAGCTCTACGAGGAGGTTGGCCTGCTCCCCGAGCATGTGCGCATACTCGGACGAACCAAAGACTGGCTTCGCTACAATGTGCCGACACAGTGGGTCAGACGCGAATGGCGTGGCAGCTACAAAGGCCAGAAGCAGATATGGTTTCTGCTGCGCCTTGTCGGGCGCGATACTGATGTCTCGCTGCGCGCGAGCGATCACCCGGAGTTTGACGCGTGGCGTTGGACGCACTACTGGGGCCCGCTCGATACCGTCATTGAGTTCAAGCGCGGGGTGTATTCCCAGGCATTGAACGAGCTTGCGCGTTACCTCGACGCCGACCAGCGTCGCCCGCGCCCATCCGTCGAAGCGCGTGTGGCAAAACCCGAGGTGGAGGGGGCGTCTGATGAGTAATGCCAGGCCTGCTCGCTGGAGAGCAGGGTTCCTCTTGTCGGCTTCCTTGAGCATCTGCTGTGCTGTGTGCCCCTCGCTGTCTCCGGCTGCGGACTTCGATGACGACTACGACGTGAAGGTCTGGGAGGAAATCGAGGCCAAGTTGCCGGCGCCGCCCAAAGATTCGTCGTTGATCGCATTTTTTGTCAGTGCCAGCTCGGCGAATCGTTTTCAGGTGGATGGTGACTCGATTTCCGTCGGCGCTGACGGCGTCATTCGCTACACCTTGGTCGTTACCAGTGCGTCGGGCGTGCGGAACGTCAGCTACGAGGGCATTCGGTGCGAGACGGCGGAGCGTCGGCTCTATGCGTTTGGCCGCGCCGATGGCGCGTGGTCAAAGGCGCGCGGGAATATGTGGGTGAAAATTCAGAACAGCAGCCTGAATCGCCAGCATGCGGCCTTGTTCACCGAGTATTTTTGTCCCATCGGTAATCCCGTGGCAGACGCGGATGAGGCGCGTAAGGCGCTGCTCGCCGGTGGGCATCCTTCCGTCCCGCACTAGTTCCCCGGCAAGGGGTGAGGGCTGGGCGAACGTTTTAGCTTGGAGGTGTGATGCTGGCCGATCGCTTCATCATCGAGTTTGATCGCGCGTTGCGGACCGTATTTGCCTCGTCGCCCTTGTCGCGCCCGATGCCCGGTGCTGACGTGGCGGATGTCGATCTGTCGGACGACGACCGTCGGCATGTGGCCGCGTTGATGCGGGTCAACCACTGTGGCGAGGTGTGTGCGCAGGCGCTTTATCAAGGGCAGGCCATCACCAGTCGGCAGCCGGCCTTGCGCGCCGCGCTCGAAAAGGCGGGGCGGGAGGAAGTCGAACACTTGGCCTGGACCGAGCGGCGTTTGTCGGAACTCGGCGGCCGCACGAGCGTGTTGAACCCGCTTTTCTACCTCGGTGCGCTGTCGATGGGAGTGCTGTCGGGTGCGATGGGCGATGCCTGGAATTTGGGTTTTCTCGCCGAAACCGAGCGCCAGGTTGAGCTTCACCTGGCTCGCCATCTCGCGGAACTGCCCGAAGAAGATGCACGGTCGCGCGCGATTCTCGCGCAGATGAGTGCCGACGAAATCGCCCATGCTCACATGGCCGTTGGTTTGGGGGGCAGAGAGTTGCCTTCGCCGGTTAAAGCCGCCATGCGAAGCGCCGCCAAGGTCATGACAGGTGCAGCCTATCGCCTCTAGGGGGGGCGGTCGATCTGCCGCCGGATGGGCGGCAATCAGGTTTCGATGATCTCGAAGTCGTGAGTGATTGCGGCGGTTTTGCCGAGCATGATCGAGGCAGAGCAATACTTGTCGTGCGACAGTTCGATGGCTCGGGCGACGCTCTCGGGGCGCAATCCTTTTCCCGTGACGCGGAAATGGAAGTGAATGCGCGTGAATACCTTCGGGTCGGTTTCGGCGCGTTCCGCTGAGAGCGTAACGTCGCATCCTGTGACGGCTTGTCGCCCTTTCTGTAAGATCAGCACGACATCAAAGGCGGTGCAGCCGCCAGCGCCAGCGAGCATGGTTTCGAGAGGGCGCGGGGCGAGATTGCGTCCTCCGGCTTCCGGGGCGCCATCCATCATCAGTACGTGCTTGCTGCCGGTCTCGGCAATGAACGACATCCCTTCGCCGCTCCAGCGGACTCTGCATTCCATATGGCATCCCTCGGGTTTTGTTTTCGCAATTGTAGCGTGCGGTGAGTTGTTCGGATGTGCCTGTGTGTTCTGGTGCGTCGCAGCAAATTTGGGGGGGCGAGCGAGGGGCGGCGGGATGGTTGAAATTACGAATTGAGGAAGTCGTTTCCTTTTGGCGTTTCTAGGGTTATGTTCTGTAAGGTTTGTCATTTCTTGTCTGGTTTGGCGGGGAGATGGACGGAATCGCTTCCGCGATGCACAAAGGTGCTTGATCTTTGCAATGTTTGGCAGGATAATTCGATCCAACTCAGCGTCGCACTTTTTGGCGCTTGCTGTTTTGTCTCCTCCACCCTCCTCCTTTGGTGTGGATTTAGCGCGACTCGTTTGAGTCGCGTTTTTTTTGCCTGCAAGCGCTCGTCGGTGCTGGCCACAGACGAGCTTCGTCGGGTGTGGAGGCTCGATGTTTCGGGTTTTACACGCTTTTATGCGTGATCTGATTGACACGGCCCATGGTCCTCGAATAGACTACGCGGCTTTCTGCAATCAGGCATAAAAGGACGGCGCTCCAAATGAAGACTTTCTCCGCCAAGCCGCACGAGGTGAAGCGCGAGTGGCTGGTAGTCGACGCTACCGACAAGGTGCTCGGGCGCCTGGCCACTGAAATCGCTAGTCGCTTGCGTGGCAAGCACAAGCCCGAATTCACGCCCCACGTTGATACCGGTGATTTCATCGTTGTGACCAACGTTGAAAAGCTCCGCGTCACGGGCAACAAGGCTCAGGACAAGAAGTATTACCGGCACACCGGCTTCCCGGGCGGTATCTACGAAACCAGCTTCGCCAAGATGCAGCAGCGTTTCCCCGCTCGCGTTCTTGAGAAGGCGGTCAAGGGCATGCTGCCCAAAGGCCCGCTTGGTTACGCCATGCTCAAGAAGATGAAGTGCTACGTCGGCGACTCGCACCCGCATGCCGCTCAACAGCCCAAAGTTCTGGATATCTAAGGGGTTCTCATGGCTGAAAATTTTTACTACGGGACCGGTCGTCGCAAGAGCTCGGTTGCTCGTGTTTTCCTGCGTCGCGGAACGGGTGCCATCGTTGTTAATGGCAAGCCGGTTGACGAGTTTTTCTCTCGCGTCACGGGCCGCATGATCGTTCGCCAGCCGCTTGAGCTCGTCGATCACATCTCGACCTTCGACATTCAGGTGAATGTCGGTGGCGGCGGTGAGTCCGGTCAAGCCGGCGCGGTGCGCCACGGCATCACCCGCGCGCTGATCCAGTACGACGCTGCGCTGAAGTCCGCTCTGTCGAAGGCCGGCTTCGTGACGCGTGACGCGCGTGAAGTCGAACGTAAGAAAGTGGGCTTGCACAAAGCTCGTCGTCGCAAGCAGTTCTCCAAGCGCTAATTTTTCAGCGATCCGCTGCCGCCGCTCCAAAGCCGGCGCTTGCGGTGCGAAGTTGGAGAGAAGAACGGTCATCGCCACTTTGGCGCTGACCGTTTTTTTTCGTCTGTGATCGGGTAGGCATAGCGATTGTTTGTACGCCGCGGTCTTGCGTTGCAGAAGATCGTTCCGTGCTCGCGGGGTGCGCCGAAGGGAGCCATGTGTCGCGGCAATGCCGACGCAACGTGCGCGCTTTTGTGTTTATAGGGTGTGCGCATTAAGATACGGCGCTGTTTCAGGAGAAATCGATGATCAAGGCAGGTGTCGTGGGTGGTACCGGATACACAGGGGTGGAGCTTCTGCGCCTCCTGGCACAACATCCGCAGGTCGAATTGGCGGCGATTACCTCGCGTGGCGAGGCGGGAACCTTGGTTTCCGACATGTTCCCCAGTCTGCGCCGGCGAGTGACGTTGCGTTTTTCTGAGCCGTCCGATGCGCCTCTCGACGGATGTGACGTCGTGTTTTTCGCGACCCCGAACGGGGTGGCGATGCACCAGGCGCCGCCGCTGTTGGCGGCAGGTGTGCGCGTCATCGATCTGGCGGCGGATTTTCGTCTGAAGGATACCGGCGAGTGGGCAAAATGGTACGGCCAGCCGCACGCGGCGCCGGAGTGGCTGGCGAAGGCTGTCTATGGTCTGCCCGAACTCAATCGGCTGGCGATTGTGGGCGCGCAACTCGTCGCGAATCCGGGCTGTTATCCGACGGCCGTTCAGCTCGGTCTTGCGCCGCTTGTCGAATCGGGGCTCGTCGATCTCGAGCATTTGATTGCCGATGCCAAGTCCGGCGTGTCGGGCGCAGGGCGAAAGGCGGAAACGTCCAGCCTGTTCTCCGAGGCGGCGGATAACTTCAAAGCCTACGGCGTCGCCGGGCATCGCCACTTGCCGGAAATCCGGCAAGGTCTGTCTCGGTTGGCGCCGCGTCCGGTGGAGTTGACGTTTGTGCCGCATCTGACGCCGCTCATCCGCGGCATTCATGCGACGCTTTATGCGCGCTTGGTCGCTGAAGGCGATATTCAGGCTCTCTTTGAAAAGCGATACGCCGATGAGCCCTTCGTTGACGTGCTGCCGCCGGGGGCGCATCCCGAGACGCGTTCCGTCCGTGCGTCCAACGTCTGCCGGCTGGCCGTGCATCGTCCGCAGGGCGCTGATACGGTGGTTGTATTGTCGGTGATCGACAATCTCGTCAAGGGTGCGGCGGGGCAGGCGGTTCAGAATATGAACATCATGTTCGGTTTGCCGGAAACGGAAGGTCTATGGCATCTCCCGGTGCTACCCTGAAACTTCGGCGCTTTCGCCGGCGCTTTGGCATCGGCGCGCCGCGTCTGGCGATCCGCACGCATGTCGAGTGGCGCTGGCGCGTGCTCGCCGGGGTGATCGCACTCTTGCTGACGGGGGCCTTGCTCTTCGCCAGTTTCGACGCTGGGCGGCGTTCGGCCGGAAATTTCAACGCGGCGGCCGATGCCGAGCTGAATGCGCTCAAGGGGCATGTGGCTGCCCTCGAAACCGAGGCGGCCGCCTTGCGCAGCATCGTGAGTTCTGGTGGCAGCAACCTGCAGATGGAACGTGCGGCACAGCAGCAATTGGCGCAGCAGGTGCGGGCGCTGGAGTCAGAAAATGGCGCACTGAAGGACGATCTGGCGTTTTTCGAGGGGCTGATTCCGGCCTCGGAAGAGTCCGCCGTTCCAGGCGTGCGCATCCATCGCATGAGCGTCGCTCCGGATGCCGTGCCTGGGCAGTACCGCTATCGCATGCTGCTCGTCAATAACGGTGGCAAGCCATTGAAGGAATTTCGCGGCACCTTGCAGTTGGCCGTGCAAGTGCGCCAGGGGAATGAAGATGCTATCATCGCCGTGCCTTCGGAGGCGGAGCGCGGTGCCGCTCGATTTCAAATAGAAATCAAGCACTTCCAGCGTGTTGAAGGTGTTTTCTCGGTGCCGCCGGGAGTGCTCGTGAAGTCCGTGGAGTCGCGTTTGATGCAAGACGGCGCGGTGCGGGCAAGACAGACGGTCAACCTCTAGTTGGGGTGTCAAATGTTCAGTGTGAAAAACGGCAGCAAACCGCAAAACAAGATCGATAGCCTGATCGGCGCGGGTACGCGCATTGAGGGGCACGTGACGTTCAGCGGTGGCCTGCGCGTGGACGGCGAGATTCGCGGCAATGTGCGTGCCGAAAAGGAAGAGACCGGAACGCTGGTGATCAGCGAGCAGGCGCGCGTTGAAGGTGAGATCACGGTCGGCCATATCGTCATCAATGGCACCGTCATCGGCCCGGTCTGCGCGGCGGTGTCGTTGGAACTTCAGCCCAATGCGCGGGTCACAGGCGATGTCGAGTATCATCAGCTGGAAATGCAGCAGGGGGCCGTTGTTCAGGGCCGACTCGTGCATCAGACAAGCGCCAAGACGGTCGAACTGAAACTGGCCAGCAGTACTAACTGATCCCGCAGGATCAGCCCGCTAACGCCCGGCACGGTCGGGCCTATCAGGAGTTTTTTCGATGAATGCAGCAGTCGATATCCCGGCGCCGCTCGTCTTTACTGACAGCGCCGCCAACAAGGTCAAGGAGCTGATCCTCGAAGAGGGCAACGCCGATCTGAAGCTTCGCGTGTTTGTTTCCGGTGGCGGTTGCTCTGGCTTCCAGTACGGCTTCACCTTCGATGAAGTGGCCGCCGACGACGATACGGCGATGGAAAAGAACGGCGTCACGCTGCTGATCGATCCGATGAGCTACCAGTATTTGGTCGGCGCCGAGATCGATTACACCGAAGGACTGGAGGGTTCGCAGTTCGTGATTCGTAATCCGAATGCGACGTCGACCTGCGGCTGCGGCTCGTCCTTCTCTGCCTGATTGGCGAAAGGGCTTGGCCGGTGACGGCAAAAAAAAGGCGACCTTGGTCGCCTTTTTTGTTGCCGATTGCCGCCGACTCATTCGCTGGCCGCGACGGTGACCTGTTTGGCTAGACCGAGTTGTTCGGCACGCGCCGGCACGGTGCGGCGGAAGGCTGCCATCTGTGTGGGTTCGAGAGGCAGCGAGGCCGGCAGATTCAGGGCGAGCGGATTGACCTGCTGGCCGTTGACACGGAATTCATAGTGCAGGTGCGGGCCGGTCGCCATGCCGGTCATGCCGACGTAGCCGAGCGTATCGCTTTGCGCGACGTGCGCTCCCTTGCGTATTCCCGGGCCAAATCCGCTCAGGTGACCGTAGGCACTTGAGTACGCTCCCGCATGGCGAACGACAATGAGATTGCCGTAGCCGTTTTGCTGTCCGGCGAATTCGACGGTACCGTCGGCGACACTGCGCACGCGCGTACCGATTGGTGCGCCATAGTCGATGCCCTTGTGAGCACGCCATGTTTGCAGGATGGGGTGGAAGCGGGCGGTGGTAAAACCGGAGGTCACACGCGAAAACTCGAGCGGTGAGCGTAAGAACGCTTTGCGCAGATTCTGGCCGTCGCGTGTGTAGTAGCCGCCATGCGAATTGTCGGCGGCGTACCAGAACGCGGTGTAAGTCTTCTGATTATTGACGAACTCCGCCGCGAGGATGCGGCCGCTACGGATCGCTTGCCCTTTGTAATAGAGCATCTCGTAGACCACCGAGAAACGATCGCCCTTGCGCAGGTCGCGCAGAAAATCGATGTCGGCACCGAAGACGTCGGCAAGTTGCGTGGCGATGGCGTCGGGAATGCCGGCGCTATCGGTGGCGCCGAAGAGCGAGTAGCGGATTTCGCCGGACTTGAAGTGCGTCTGCGTTTGCAGGGCCATCGCTTCTTCGCGGGCCGAGAAGTGCTCGCCGTTGCGCTCGACGATGAGCGTCGCGTCTTTGCCGTTGAGCGGAAAATATAACGCGCGCAGTTCGCCATTGGCTCCGGTGCGGGCGGAGACCGATTTCCCAGGCCGCAGTTGCCGGGCGATTACGTGCGCATCACTATTGTTAGTCAGGAAGTCAAACGCGGTGCGGTCGTCCACGCCCAGACGGAGTAGAAGCGAGGACAAGGTGTCGCCGCGCAGAATGCGGTCTTCGTGCAGGAATTCGGCGCCTTCGCTGGCGATGAGTTTTGGTGCCAGGTTGTTGAGCGTTTCAACGACGGTGCGCTGATCGATAGCCTGCTTGTCGTCGCTCGGCGCAATTGCGAACGCCGTCACCATGCCCAAAAGCGAGCAGGCGCCGGCGATGGACAATGGCCAGCGCAGGCGTGCCAGTCGGTCGATCGCGGGATGGGATTGCGCTAGAATCGCCGATCCTTCGCAATGGCTTGTTTTGCGGCCCGTATCTGAGTCATTCATGTTCTTCCTGCGTACAAAAAGGCACGCGGGAGTCTAACAAACTACGCCGTCCGCCCGCATTGGGGCAGCGGCGCTAACGAGGTTTATATGATCGATGTCGAGAGCAGCCTGAGTTTGATCAAGCGCGGCGCCGAAGAGCTGCTGGTGGAGGCGGAACTCGTCGAAAAGCTGAAGAGTGGCCGCCCCTTGCGCATCAAGGCGGGCTTCGATCCGACGGCGCCCGATCTGCACTTGGGGCACACGGTGCTGCTGAATAAATTGCGCCACTTCCAGGATCTCGGCCATCAGATTCTCTTTCTGATCGGTGACTTCACCGGCATGATCGGCGACCCCAGCGGCAAGAACGCCACGCGTCCGCCGCTGACGCGTGAGCAGATTCTTGAGAATGCCCGTACCTACGAGGAGCAGGTGTTCAAGATTCTCGACCGGGACAAAACCGAAATCTGCTTCAACTCGACCTGGATCGAGGCGCTCGGTGCGGCCGGCATGATGCGGCTGGCTGCAACGCATACGGTTGCTCGCATGTTGGAGCGCGACGATTTTTCGAAGCGCTACGCGGCCGGTCAGCCGATCGCGATCCATGAATTCCTCTACCCGCTCTGTCAGGGCTATGACTCGGTGGCAATGCGGGCGGACGTCGAGCTGGGCGGAACTGACCAGAAATTCAATCTGCTCGTAGGGCGCGAAATGCAGAAGCATTTCGGGCAAGCGCCTCAGTGTGTGCTCATGATGCCGTTGCTCGTCGGGCTGGATGGCGTCAACAAGATGTCGAAGTCGCTGGGCAATTATGTGGGGATCAACGAGGCGTCGCGCGAGATTTTCGGCAAACTGATGTCGGTCTCTGATGATCTGATGTGGCGTTATTACGAGTTGCTCTCTTTCCGCGCGCTCAGCGATATCGATATCTTGCGCCGTGAAGTCGCCGGCGGGCGGAATCCGCGCGATGCCAAGGTGGCTTTGGCGCTGGAAATCGTTGCGCGCTTCCATGGTGAGGCGGCTGCGCAAGACGCGCTGACCGATTTCGAGGCGCGCTTCCGCCATGGCGCCGTCCCAGATGACATCGAGGAAGTCTCGATCGTGGCTGATGGCCCCTTGGTGATTGCTCAGGTACTCAAACAGGCTGGCCTGTGCGCCAGCACGTCGGAGGCTCTGCGCATGATTGATCAGGGCGGCGTGCGTGTCGACGGCGAAAAGCTTGCGGATCGCGCAGCAAGCTTGCCAGGTGCCGGCGTCTATGTGGTGCAGGTTGGCAAGCGCCGGTTTGCGCGCGTGACCGTGGCTTCTTCGTGAAATCAGTGGGTTGCCTGCCATTGTCGAGAAATTATTGAAAAACGGCGCCAAAATCGTTGACGCGCCGATTTGGCTCTGTATAATTCGCATCTTCGTTGCACGGCAAACGCAGTAAGTCAATAAAAACAATGGCTTAAAGTGTTTTCACGGTTGGCGAAAGCGCGTAAAACAAGAAGTTTTCAGTGGGTGTTAAAAGTATTTGACGCGTTCTGAAATGTCTGTATAATTCGCTCCTTCGCTGCTGACGCAGCGAACGAATTCGAAGCAAGTGCTTGAATTCAAAGTTCTTTAAAAACGAGACAATTGATAGGTGTGGGTGCTTGTCGAGGTGACCGGACGCGAGTTCGGGAGCAAAAAGA
>NZ_WIXJ01000007.1 GCF_009617575.1 Rhodocyclus gracilis | reverse complement strand
GCACTGAAATGCCTGACCGTCATCGACGAATACACCCGCGAGTGCCTGGCGATTGATGTGGCCGGCTCGATCCGTTCGGCGCGGGTCGTGGAGGTTCTTTCCCGACTGATCAGCATCCACGGCGCCCCACAGGTCTTGCGGTCGGACAACGGGCCCGAGTTCGTGTCCTGCGCGCTACTGCGCTGGGCGGCCGATCAGAATCTCGACATGGCGCTGATCGATCCCGGCAAGCCTTGGCAAAACGGGACGACCGAGCGCTTCAACGGCAAGTTTCGGGATGAGTGCCTGTCGATGAAGTGGTTCCGCCATCGGCTCGAGGCCAAGGTGGTCATCGAGCAATGGCGCCAGCACTACAATGAGGTCCGCCCGCATTCGAGCCTGGGTAACCAGACGCCAGTGGCGTTCAAGAAAGCCCGTCTATCAACCACCCAACCGGAGGCCGTTCTCCAGGAATAAGTGGTCCGAAGAAGTCAGGCAGGTCAGGGGATTCAGTCACCTAAAACCCTATGCCTGTCATTTTTTGTAACAAGTTTCTGATGTTTAACTCGGATTTTTACCGTTCGCGTGCGTCCATTTTTACATTCACCTGCTCAGGTTTTGCTTCCTTCAGCATAGTGGGATGATGGCGATTGCATTGGGGCGGCGTAACAGCGACGCTTTCTTCGTCCGGCGTCCTTTTGTCTTTCCGTAGTTATTGTTATAAAACGTCTTTTTGAGTGGTATGATCGCCGGTGACAGCGTTGGCGGCCATCCGGCGCTGCGGTATGTAGGGATTTGTACTGTTGAGCGATGGTCGTTTTACCGCGCAGAACTTTTCGGTCAGTGTCCGGTCAGGAAAAACAGTGGCCGGGTATCAGGACGTTTTATTCAATGGAGAGAGACTGATGAGCAATCTACAAGACCTTATTGCGCAACGTGATGCGCTGGACAAGCAAATCGAAGAAACCCGCAAGGCCGCCCGTGCGGCGGCAATTGCCCAGGTTCGTGAATGGGTGGCCGCGCATGGCCTGACGGCTGAGGATATCGGCTTCAAGGCGTCGGGGGCGGCCAAGGCGCCGGCTAAACTGCGTAAGGCGGTGGCGATCAAGTATCGCGGCCCGGCCGGTGAAACGTGGACGGGCCGTGGCGTTGCGCCGAAGTGGCTGACGGCACTGGAATCGGCTGGCCGTACGCGCAGCGAGTTCCTCGTCGCCTGATCGCCTGATCACGCTTCGCCGCTAAAGGCGCCGCGTCGCAACTGTTTGCGACCAGGCGCCTTTTTTATTGGGTGTGTGCGTTATGCCTGTGATGTTTTCGCGATGACGTGCGTCACGTGCCGCCGAAGGCTGGATAGAGCGCGCAGTAATTGGCGTGCGGCCTTATCCTGGTGACTGCGCGCCGCAAACTTCGAGAGACTTATGCACATTCTGGTTACGGGTGGTACTGGATATATCGGTTCGCATACCTGCGTTGCCTTACTGGCGGCTCATCATCAGGTAACGATCCTCGATAATCTGTCCAACAGCGATTCCTCTGTTGTTGAGCGCATCAAGGAATTGGCCGGGGTTTCGCCGACGGTTTTTGAGGGCGATGTGCGCGACCGTGCGTTATTGCGTCGGATATTTTCCACGTGTCCTGTTGATGCCGTCATTCATTTTGCTGGACTGAAAGCGGTCGGCGAATCGGTGGCGTGGCCGCTGCGCTATTACGATTGCAATGTGGGCGGCACGACGGCGTTGTTGGCGGCGATGGAAGAGGCCGACGTGCGTGTTCTGGTTTTCAGCTCGTCGGCGACGGTGTATGGCGACCCCGCATCGGTACCGATTCGCGAGGATTTTCCGCGCGCGACGACCAACCCGTACGGTGCCAGCAAGTTGATGATCGAAGATATGCTGGCCGACATGGCTGCCGCGAATCCCGATTGGCGGATTGCCCGGCTGCGCTATTTCAATCCGGTTGGCGCGCATGAGAGCGCGCTGCTGGGCGAGTCGCCGACGGGGATTCCAAATAACCTGATGCCTTATGTCGCGCAGGTGGCGGCAGGTGTTCGCGAAAAGCTGTCGGTCTTTGGCGGCGATTGGCCGACGCCGGATGGGACGGGGGTTCGCGACTACATTCACGTCGTCGATCTCGCCGACGGGCACATGGCGGCACTGAACTACCTGGCGCAGCACGCGGGTATGCTGACGGTGAATCTCGGCACTGGGCGCGGCACCTCCGTGTTGGAGATGGTGCGGGCGTTTTCTGCCGCGTGCGGGCGTGAGCTGCCTTTCGCCATCGTCGGTAGGCGTCCGGGGGATATCGCGGAGTGTTGGGCCGATCCCGCAGCGGCGCAGCATCTGCTCGGCTGGCGCGCGCAGCGGGATATCGATGCCATGTGTCGTGACGCGTGGCGCTGGCAGCAACGTCAGCCCGCGCTGACGAAAAAATAGGCGAAAGATCAGGGGGAGGATATGGCGACGTACGCGGTCGGTGACATTCAGGGGTGTTTCGATTCGTTCCGGCGCCTGCTCGATCTGTGCGCCTTCGATCCGGCCCACGACCGCCTCTGGCTCGTTGGCGACCTCGTCAATCGCGGTCCGCGTTCGCTGGAGACGTTGCGCTACATCCGCGGGCTCGGCGATGCAGCGGTCACCGTCCTTGGCAATCACGACTTGTATTTGCTCATGGTCGCAGCTGGCCATGGCAAGCGGGGCAAGGACGATACGCTGGCGGCGGTTCTCGCCGCTCCCGACCGTGACGAGTTGCTCGACTGGTTGCGCCGGCAGCGCCTGTGTCACCTTGAAAATGAATTTTGCATGGTGCACGCCGGCCTGTTGCCGCAGTGGAGCGTCGTGCAGGCGCGCGCCTTGGCCGCCGAGGTCGAAAGCGCCCTGTCCAGCGACGACTACGAGACCTTTCTCTCGCGCCTCTGGGGCAGCGAACCGGCGGCCTGGTCGGACGATCTTGCTGGCTGGCCGCGCTTGCGGGTGATCGTCAACGCCATGACACGAATGCGTTTTTGCACGGCGGCGGGCGTCATGGATTTTCGAGTGAAGGGCGAGGTCGCCAAGGCACCAGCGGGCTATCTGCCCTGGTTCGACGCCCCGCATCGGCGCAGTGCCGATGCGGTGATGGTCGTCGGCCATTGGTCGGCGCTCGGCCTGACCCTGCGCTCCAATCTGCTGGCGCTCGATTCCGGCTGCCTCTGGGGCGGGCGCTTGACCGCCCTGCGCCTCGAAGATCGCGCCCTGTTTCAGGTCGACTGCGCGAGTGGCGAGTCGGTGCCTCTGGAGTTGCCGCGCGCCTGAGCAGGCGCCAAGGACTCGTTCAGGGCTGCGCGACGGGCTGATCGCCGTTGCTGTCGCCAGTGGCGCTGCGGGGGGCGCCGCGATCAGTTGCGGCGCCTGACGCGTGGGCGGTGTTTGGCTGGGGTTCAACTCCGGCGGCGGCCTCGGCGGGGGGGGCGGGCGCCGTAACTTCCGGGAGTTCAAGCGGCAAGGCCAGCCGGAAGGCGATGGCGGCGCGGGCAGCGTGCGCCAGTTCGCGACGATGGCGTTTGCTCGTCGGCAACGCGGGGGTGGGCTGCACGCGAACGATGATTCCGCGCCGGCTGATGATTGCCAGAACGCACTCGAGCAGCGTCGTTTCGCCAATGTACGCCGGCGCCAGGCTGCGGCTGCCGTCAAGCTCATGGTAGGAGACGGCGACGGGTTGCAGCGGCCGCCCCGCGGCGATGGCCGGTTGCAGCAGCGCGGCGTGGAAGGCCAGCAGATGCGTACCGTCCGTCGTCGTTCCTTCCGGAAATACGGCGACGTCCTTCTCGGCCGAGAGCAGCGCGTCAATGCGCTCGTTCACCACCTTGGCGTGCGCGCGACTGCCCCGTTCGAGAAAGACTGTATCGGTATGCGCCGAAAGCCAGCCAATCAGGGGCCATTGCCGCACTTCGGCCTTGGAAATGAAGGCCACCGGTCGCGCCGCGTTCAGTGCAAAGATGTCGAGCCAGGAGATGTGATTGGCGACGATCAGGCTGCCCGGCGCCGCGCTCGATAAATGAGCGTCGAGACGCACCGCGAGGATATCGAGCAGTTGCCGCGACCAGCGCTGCTTGAGCCACAGGCGTCGACGGTCGTGGATGAACGGATAAAGCGCCCAGACGAGGCTGATTCCCCAGATGACATGCAAGGCCAGTCGTAACAGCCGGATGGCGCGAAGTGGCAAAGACGCAGTTTCAGGAGTGTTCGGCACTGTGGCGAGGGCGCGAGAAACGCGATCAGAGTGGGATGGCAGATTATACGCACGCCTTTTGTCGCTCCGCGCCAGTGCCCGCCGTCGATGGCGGAGGGACGAGGGCGATTCGCAGCGTGGGTGTTGCTTGCCGCAAAGCTGCCGCGGTTGCGCCTTCGCCGCACTACGGCGAGGCGCGTTACGCGACGCAGTAACCGGACGCGAGGAGGGGGCTGCGGCGAAGCGGCTGGGACGCCGACGCTGGCGGGCCGTGCCGCGCGCGCCGCGCCCGCCTGCGTGCGTGCGTGTGATCCGGTGGTGGCGCCGCGCCGACTAGCGGCTGAGGAAGTGGCGCGCGTAGCGGTCGCCGACGCGTGACATCGACAGCAACAGCGGCAGGTCGGCCGTGTTGAAGTCCGGATCCCAGGCCGGGTCGCCGCAGACGTAGGCACCGGCGCGCAGATAGCCCTTGATCAGCGGCGGCATTTCGGCCGGCAGATCGTTCTTGAGGGCCGCCAGCGGCAGTGGGCAGCGTGGGAAAACGCGGTACTCGAGCGGGCTCATCTGCTCGCCCAGTTGGCTGTAGAGGCTGGCTGCCGCGTGGCCGCCGTCGCCCATGCTGATGCTGGCGCAGCCGATCAGGTATTCATGGCCGTTTTCGCGCATGTAGCGGGCGAGACCGGCCCACAGCATGGTGATCGTTGCGCCTGTCCGGAAATCGGGATGCACGCAGGAGCGGCCGATTTCGACGAGGTGCGGGCGCAGGTGTTGCAGACGGGTGAGGTCGAATTCGTTTTCGGTGTAGTAGCCGCCGATGCGCCGGGCATTTTCGGGCGAGAGGATGCGGTAGGTGCCGACGATCTCACCGGAGGTTTCGTCGCGGACGACGAGGTGGTCGCAGTAGGGGTCGTAAATGTCGTGATCGACGCCCGGCGTGCGCGTTGCGAGATTGGCGCCCAGCTCGCCGGCGAAGACGCGGTAGCGCAGTTTTTGGGCTTCGAGAATTTCGCGGTCGCAGCGGGCGATATCGACCGAGAGTTTTTGCCGCGCCGGGCGAGTGCCTTGCGGGCGGGTATCGAGAGTCGTCGTCATAGTTGTCCCCTGTTGTTGTCCGGGGCAACTTTAGGGGGGCGACATTACAGAGAAATTGCAGACCGATGAAAGTTTCGGTCGCCGTTCGGCAGGGCGCCAAGGCCAGCCAGACGAGCGATGCCGGCGCATGGCCGGCATCGGTGATGAGGGCGTATCGCTTGTTCTATCAGTGGGTGACGCGCGACTGTCCGCGACCGGACAGCACGCGCACGCGCTGTCCTGCGGCGAAGTACTCGTCGGCTTCCTGAACGATGGCGACCATTCCGCCATGATCGAGGCGAACGGTGATTTCCAGCCCGGTCTTGCCCGTCGCCCTGTTTTCGATGGCGTTGCCGGCGACGGCGCCCGCTACGGCGCCGACGATGGCGCCGACGATCTGGCCGTTGCCGCCTCCGATGTTGCTGCCGGCAACGCCGCCGATGGCGCCGCCTGCGAGCGTGCCGGCGCCGGAGTGGGTGCCTTCCATCTGCACTTCACGAACGCTTTCGACGACGCCCAGGCGCACGGTCATTTCCTGCCGGGCCTGATCGCGCGAGTAGACGTTGCCGGAGCGGCTGCTGGCGCAACCGGCGAGGGTCACGAGGCTGGCGCTGGCGAGCAGTGCTGCCGCCAGACGATGTGAGGTGGTATTCATGGCGTTCCTTTCGTAGTCATCGGTCGCCTGTGCGTTCGCTGCATGTCGCTGCGAGGCGAGACGGCGACCTACCAGAGATTTTCGCCGAAAGCGCCGGCGTAGCGCTGGTTGATTTCATCGCGGCTCGGCGTGTGATTCTGGCCGCCGCGATGCGCGATCTTGATGGCGCCCATGAGCGAGGCGAGACGCCCGGTTTTTTCCCAGTTCCAGCCGGCGTTGATGCCGTAGAGCAGGCCGGAACGGTAGGCGTCGCCGCAGCCCGTCGGGTCAAGGATGGCGTCGGCTTTGACGCAGGGAATGTTGATGAGTTGCCCGTCGGCACGGATCTCCGAGCCTTCACCGCCCCGCGTGACGATGAGCGCGCGCACCTCGCCGGCGAGTTCGTCGAGGGTGCGGCCGGTGCGATCGCACAGCAATTGCGCTTCGTAGTCGTTGAAGCAGGCGAAATCAGCGAGGCGCAAAAATTCGAGCAGGTCATCGCCGGAGAACATCGGCAGGCCCTGGCCGGGGTCGAAGAGGAAGGGAATGCCGGCGGCGGCCAGGTCGCGCGCGTGCTTTTGCATGCCGTCGCGGCCGTCCGGGGCGACGATGGCGAGCGTGACGCCTTGCGTGTCCGCGACATGGTTGAGATGCGAGAAACTCATGGCGCCGGGGTGGAAGGCGGTGATCTGGTTGTTGTCGAGGTCGGTCGTGATGAATGCCTGTGCCGTGAAGCTGTCGGCAACGCGACGGACGTGCTTGCGCGAGAGGCCCAGCGCGTCGAGTCGGGCGAGGTACATGTCGGCGTCGTCGCCGACCGTCGCCATGATCAGCGGATCGCCGCCAATGAGTTGCAGGTTGTAGGCGATGTTGCCGGCACAGCCGCCGAACTCGCGGCGCATCTCCGGCGTCAGGAAAGCTACGTTCAGGATGTGGATCTGTTCCGGCAGGATGTGGTTCTTGAAGCGATCATGAAAGATCATGATCGTGTCGTAGGCGATGGAGCCGCAGATGAGCGTGGACATGGACGATTCCGTGAAGTGAGCGAAGCAGTGGCGGCGGCGCGAAATTCGCTCGCGCTGCGGGTTCAGGGATAAAAAACGTAGAGCCGGTAGCCGGCAGCGCCGATATCTTTCGCCTCGAGCGAGAGGCGCAGCGCGATTTCGCTGCGCGCAGCAAAGACGCTGCCGACGCTGGCAGGATCGCTCAGGTAGATTTCCGGCGGGAAGACCTTGCGGGCGACCACCTGATCGTGGATGTCGGTCAGCGTCAGCTCGAGGAGCGGCAAGGCCTGCGCGTAGGGCGCCCGATTCGCCAGCGTCCCGGTCAATTGCAGGCGGCTGGCGTTGGCCGGGTCGGCCTGGAGGTCGGAGCCTTCGATGCTCAGTTGTTCGGCGCGGCGCAACGGTGGCAGTGTCGCGTTAAAAACGTCGGCAAAGCGCTCGAGCGCGGGGCGCAAAGACGGCTGGCTGGCCGCCAGCTCGCTACGGAACTGAAAAACCACCTGCCCCGCCAGAACCGCGCCCAGCAATACGGCGACCGCGACGAAGAGGCCGTTGGCAGGCGTTTCGGGCGCACTCAGCGGTGTCGGACGTGCGCCTTCGCTCCATTTGCTGTAGCCGGGAATCTCGGTCATCTGGCGCGGCAAGACGCCGCCATCGTCCGGCGTTGCAGCAGCCGTTTCGCCTTGATGGGCGGCGAGGGGGGGCTCGACGCGTGCTGCGTCGTCCGCAATTTCGGTGAGGAATTCCGATGCGGCCGGCTCGGCGGGCAATGCGTTTTCTTCTGTACTTGCCTCGCCGCGTACCATGAGTGCTTCATTCCGCTCGGCTTCTCCGAACTCCACCGGGATGGGGGCCACATCGTTCAGCCGGGCGTGTGGCACGAGTGGTTTCTCGGCGGTGGACTCCTCTTCTACAAACGCCTCGGGGACGTGCGCGCTTTGCGGATTTTCTGGCTCGAACGGCGAATCCGCGTGGCTGCCCGCGCTTGCCGCATCGAGCGTCAGCGTTGGCGTGGCCAGATCGCTCGTGATCGTTGTGGTCGTGCTGGCCGCAATGTCGTCGCCACGCGGTGTCGCTTCAGGCAGATCGTCCTGGAGCTGGTCGAGGGCGTTGAAAACGGCGCCGCATTGGCCGCAGCGCACTTTGCCGGCGCGCGCCTTGAGTTGATCGGGGACGACCCGGAAGGTCGTCGTGCAGGCGGGGCAGCGCGTCTTCACGGCTGGCGCCCTTTCCTAGTCCGCGCGCCTGCCGGCGAGGCAGACCCAGCCGTCGCGGGTGTCGGCAACGCCAAGGCTGATCCACGGCGCGTAGCAGGCGATCAGTTCGTCGGCCTGCTCACTGAGGATGCCTGAGAGTGCCAGGTGCCCACCCGGCCGCACATGACCAACCAGCGCCGGAGCCAGGGCGCGCAGCGGGTTGGCCAGAATGTTGGCGACGACGATGTCGTAGCCGGCAGGCGTGGTCAGCGGCTCGGCCGCTTCGATGAACGTGGCGGTGACGTGGTTGGCTTCAGCGTTGTCGCGCGCGGCGATCAATGCCTGCGGGTCGATGTCGATGCCGCTGACGCTGGTAGCGCCCAGCCGCGCGGCGGCGATGGCGAGGATGCCCGAACCGCAACCGTAATCGAGCAGCGAGTCGCCGGGGCGAACTTCGCGCTCAAGCCATTCGAGGCACAGGCGAGTCGTCGGGTGGGATCCGGTGCCGAAGGCCATGCCAGGGTCGAGCACCAGCACAATGGCCTCAGGATCGGGCGCCTCGTGCCACGAGGGAACGATCCACAGTCGCTCAGAAACGCGAATGGGCTCGAATTGGGCTTGCGTCAGACGCACCCAGTCCTGTTCTTCGACAAGGTCAGTCGTCCACGCCGGGATTTCGGCCAGCCCAATCGCTGCCGCCGCCTCGCCAAGAATCGCTGCGGCATTGGCGTCACTGGCGAGCAGGGCGATGACGCGCGAACGCTCCCAGCCCGGCGTCGTCACCGAGCCGGGTTCGCCAAATTGCGGCGTCTCGGCCTCGGTGCCCGCGTCGGCGTCCTCGATGCTGGCCGACAACGCGCCAGCGTCCATCAGCGCATCCGCAAGGGACTCGGCGAGATCGCAGCGGGTTTCGATGGCGAGGGAAAGCCAGCCCATGGTGCGCCTTAGCTACCCTTCTTCACTTCGCCGCGCGCAGCGAGCTTGTGTTCCAGATAGTGGATGCTGGTGCCGCCTTCGATAAAGCGGGCGTCTTGCATCAACTCCTGGTGCAAGGCGATGTTGGTCTTGATGCCTTCGATGCTCATTTCCGAGAGGGCAATGCGCATGCGGCGGATGGCCTGATCGCGGGTGTCGCCGTAAGCAATCACCTTGGCCACCATCGAGTCGTAGTGCGACGGCACCGTGTAGCCTTGGTAAATATGCGAGTCGACGCGGATGCCGGGGCCGCCGGGCGGATGGTAGACGCTGATCTTGCCGGGAGAGGGGACGAACGTGAAGGGATCTTCGGCGTTAATACGACATTCGATGGCGTGGCCGCGGAACAGCAGGTCGCGCTGGCGGAAGCGGAGCTTCTCGCCGTCGGCAATGCGAATCTGCTCCTGCACGAGATCAAGGCCGCTGATCATCTCGGTAACCGGATGTTCGACCTGAATCCGCGTGTTCATCTCGATGAAGTAAAACTCGCCGTTTTCGTAAAGGAACTCGAAGGTGCCGGCGCCACGGTAGTTGATGCGGCGGCAGGCGTCGGCGCAACGTTCGCCAATGCGCGTCAGGTAACGCGAGGCAATGCCGGGGGCCGGCGCTTCTTCGATGATCTTCTGGTGGCGGCGCTGCATCGAGCAGTCGCGCTCGCGTAGATAGACGGCGTTACGGTAGCTGTCGGCGAGCACCTGGATTTCCACGTGACGCGGATTTTCCAGAAATTTTTCCATGTAAACCATGGGATTGCCGAAAGCAGTTTGTGCCTCTTGTTTGGTCATCGCGACGGCGTTGATGAGCGCCGCTTCCGTGTGCACGACGCGCATGCCACGTCCGCCGCCACCGCCGGCCGCCTTGATGATCACCGGGTAGCCGATGGCGCGCGCCGTCATCTGGATTTCGCGCGGATCGTCGGACAATGCGCCGTCGGAGCCGGGAACGCAGGGGACGCCCGCTGCGCGCATCGCTGCCTTGGCCGAGACCTTGTCGCCCATCAGGCGAATCGTTTCCGGGCGCGGGCCGATGAAAACGAAGCCCGAGCTTTCGACACGCTCGGCGAAGTCCGCGTTTTCGGAGAGGAAGCCGTAGCCAGGGTGGATGGCCTCGGCGTCGGTGACTTCAGCGGCCGAGATGATCGCCGGAATGTTGAGGTAGCTTAGTGCCGAAGGCGCCGGGCCGATACACACAGACTCGTCAGCGAGACGCACGTACTTGGCGTCGCGGTCGGCTTCTGAGTGCACGACGACGGTCTTGATGCCGAGCTCACGGCAGGCGCGCTGGATGCGCAGGGCGATTTCGCCGCGATTGGCGATGAGGACTTTGCCGAACATGGCGCGCCTTAGCCGATGATGAACAGCGGTTCGCCGAACTCGACCGGTTGACCGTTTTCGACGAGGATCGCTTTCACCGTGCCCGCACAATCGGATTCGATTTCGTTGAGCAGCTTCATCGCTTCGACGATACACAGGGTGTCGCCGACCTTGACGGTCGAGCCGACTTCGACGAAGGGTTCCGCGCCAGGGCTGGCGGCGCGATAGAAGGTGCCAACCATCGGCGAGTTAACCGGCGTGCCTTCCGTATCTTCGTCGTCATCGTCGTCGAGCGAGACCGAGGAAGGCGCTGGAGCGCCGAGGGCTTGCGGTGCCGGGGCGGCGTATTGCGGCGGCGCCCAGTTGGCGGCGCCTGCCGTCGGGTAAGGCGACTGCTTGGCGATACGAACCTTTTCTTCGCCTTCGGTCACTTCCAGTTCGGAAATTCCCGATTCCTGAACGAGGTCGATCAGTTTTTTGAGTTTGCGCAAATCCATGTGGTTTCTCCTAAATATTGGGTGTTGCCGGCGCTGCGGGTGGGCGCGCGGGCATTAATCCGATTTCAGCCGGCTCAGCAGGTATTCCAGAGCGAGCAGGTAGCCTTCACTGCCCAGACCGGTAATGACGCCGATGGCGATGTCTGAAAAGTACGAGTGATGGCGGAAAGACTCGCGCGCATGCACGTTGGACAGGTGTACTTCGACGAAGGGAATGCGGACCGCCGCGATTGCGTCGCGTAGCGCAACACTGGTGTGCGTGTAGGCGGCGGGATTGATGATCAGATAGCGAACACCTTGTTCGTGCGCCGCGTGGATGCGCTCGATCAGCGCACCTTCGTGATTGCTCTGGAAGCAGTCGAGGTCAACGCCAGCGGCCGCAGCGCGACGCGCCAGGGCCTGATTGATGTCAGCAAGGGTGGTCAGACCGTAGTAGTCCGGCTCGCGCGAACCGAGAAGATTCAGGTTCGGGCCGTGAATGACCAGCAAACGCGGCGCATCTTCCCCCGTATCCGCCGTGGCGGAGGCCGTTTTTTGCGTCGACTTCTGCTTTTTCATGGCTGCAAGTTTGCCGTAATTGGCTGCACGTTGTCCACCTTGACTAGGTTTACGGTCTTTTGCACCGCATTTTGTCTGGGGAGGAGCCACCCCCGACTTTCGTTATGGCGCCCGGTGCGCGGGCGCGACAATTTGAACAGGCGGGCTCTCTGCCTGCGAATCAGTCAGGCGACTAAGGTTGCTTATCAAGTGTCTGTTGCAAAAGGCTTTCGAGATCATTTTCGGCCAGGTAGCCGAGATGCGCGTAGCGGGCCTTACCAGTGGCGTCGATGATCAGTGTGTAGGGAAGTGCGACGGTGGTGTTGCCCGCGCTGCGCGCCAAGTCCGCGCCGTCGTCGGAGGCGACGAGCAACGGGTAGCTGACAGGGGTATCTCGCGCAAAAGCCTTCACGTTGTCAGCGGAATCGAGAGCAATGCCGACAAATTGAACCCCTCGCTCACGATATTTTTCCTGCACGCGTGAAAATGCTGGCATCTCTTCGCGGCAAGGCGGACACCACGCGGCCCAGAAATTAACCACCAGCGTCTTCCCTCGCCATTGCGCCATAGCCTGCGTGTGCCCGGATGCATCGGTGAGCGTCGCGGCGAGTACCTGTGTGCTCCCCACGGGGCTTATCTTCGTCGAAACGGCGCTCTTTTTTACGCTTCCATCGCCGGATTCCGCATAAATCGCCGCGAAAGCAGCGGCGATGGCAATGGTGACGGCGGCGATGGCAATGATGCCTTTATTCATTGAGTGTCCTCGGTGGTTACATCGGCAAGCAGGTTCTTGAGTGCGGACAAACGAATTCGTTCGCGCGGGCGTCCATCGCGTCCCTTGGCGGTATAGCGTTCTTCCTGCTTGGGGTAGATGACCAGATTGACGATGGCGCCGTCGTGCTCAAGGGTGATCACGGCTTCGGCGCGTTCGCTGCGCGGAACGCTATGCTGAAAATCCAGGCGACGATTGAGCAAGAAGATTTCGACGTCTTTGGCGCTGTCGGTGAAGAGTTGGAGATCGATTTCGGCATGCCGGCCCGCGCTGCCATCGGCCACCGAGCCACTGAGATAGGGCGTGAAGGGTTCGACGAGCGACATCACTTCCAGCGCGACCCGGCGCAGGTGCGTAAGGCGATGCTGCTGCTCGCCATCGTGAAACAGCCGCTGGCGCGTGCGCAGTTCGAGTTCGACTTCGCTGTCGTCGGGCAAGCCCGCGCTTTCCGGAATGCCAAGACGGCGTGCTGCCTTGCGCTTGGCCGTGCCGTAGTCGGCGATGCCGTCTTCAGCGATTAATCGGGCGGCGGCGCCGGCGATCAAGGCGCGTTGCTGGGGCGAGCTATTGCGGTCTCTTCGGCGGGGCATCGGCGTTCTCAGTCCAAACGGTGGGCGGGCGGGAAACGGCGCAGGTGTCCGGGCGCTGGATGATTGGCGTGCTGAGACTAGCCTTGCCGTGAGGCGCTGGCAAGTGTCGCCTGCGTTTTCGCGACGCGGAGTGTCGTGCTGGCGGCCGGTGTTGCGCGTGGGCGGCGCGCGTCTCGGAGTGGGCGGTACAATCGCGCCTTTGCAAAACTTGCCGGGCACACGCATGCACCTACATATTCTTGGCATCTGCGGCACCTTCATGGGCGGTTTGGCGCAGCTGGCGCGCGCGGCGGGGCACGAGGTGAGTGGCTGCGATGCGGGGGTCTATCCGCCGATGAGCGATCAGTTGAGTGCGGCCGGTATTCGCTTGATCGAAGGCTATGACCCCGCGCAGATCGATCTTGGCGCCGATATCTACGTCGTTGGCAACGCGGTGTCGCGCGGCAATCCGCTTCTGGAGGCCATTCTCGATCGCGGGTTGCCTTATGTTTCCGGGCCGCAGTGGTTGGCAGAGCACGTCCTGCGCGGCCGCTGGGTGATGGCGGTTGCCGGTACACACGGCAAGACGACGACTTCGTCGCTGCTGGCGTGGATTCTCGAAGACGCAGGACTTTCGCCGGGCTTCTTGATCGGCGGAGTGCCGCAGAATTTTGGTGTGTCGGCGCGTTTGGCCGGGAATCTGGCCGATTCTCCCTTCTTTGTCATCGAGGCTGACGAATACGACACGGCGTTTTGCGACAAGCGCTCGAAGTTCGTGCACTACTCGCCGCGCACCTTGGTACTTAATAACCTTGAGTTCGATCATGCCGACATATTCGACGATATTGGCGCGATCGAGCGGCAGTTTCATCATCTCGTGCGAACGCTTCCGCGCTCCGGGCTGATCGTGTGCAATGCCGCCGAGGCGGCGCTGTCGCGCGTGCTGGCGCGTGGCTGCTGGACGCCCGTCGAGGCCTTCAACGAGTCGGCGGGCTGGCACGCCGAGGGTGATGATGCGACTGGGCGCTTTGTCTTGTATCAGGGCGGCGAAGCGATTGGCGAAACATCCTGGTCGCTCACCGGTGAGCACAATCGGGCCAACGCCGTGGCGTCACTTCTCGCGGCGCGCCACGTCGGCGTGCCTCTGGAGCGCGGGATTGAGGCGCTGTCGCGCTTTGTCGGCGTGCGCCGGCGTCTGGAGTTGCGTGGCGTCGAGAAAGGGGTGTCGGTCTACGACGATTTTGCCCATCACCCGACCGCTATCGCTACGACTCTCTCGGGTATGCGGAAAAAGATCGGTAAAAGCCGCATTCTTGCGGTGATTGAGCCGCGTTCGAATACGATGAAGCTGGGAGTGATGAAAGCTCAGCTGCCCGCCGCCTTAGGCGAGGCGGATCGCGTGTTTTGCAGTTCGGCAGGCTTGGGCTGGAATCCTGCAGAAGCCTTGGCGCCACTGGCCGATCATCTCTTCGTTGCGGACAACGTGCCCGAACTGGTGCGTGCGATTGTCGCCGAGGCGCACTCGGGCGACCACGTGCTGGTCATGAGCAACGGCGGCTTCGGCGGGATTCACGAGAAGCTGCTGGCGGCGCTGGCTGGCGCGGCAGCGTAAAGAGGTTGGCGCAGGGCAAGAGGTAGGTCGGGCTTTCTCGTCGCCCTGTGGCGAGCCGGGGCGAACGTATCCCCGCTAGTAAGGCCGCGCCTTGCGGTTCGTGAAGAGATGGCGAACTCAGGCGGTGGCGAGGACGCCGCGCATTTTTTGCAGCGCCTTGGCCTCGATCTGGCGAATGCGTTCGGCCGAGACGCCGAATTCGGCAGCGAGATCGTGCAGCGTTGCCGACTGCTCGTCCGCCAGCCAGCGGGTTTCGATGATGCGCCGGCTGCGCGGGTCGAGGGCAGCGAGTGCTTCTTGCAGTCCTTCGCTTTGCAGGTGTTCGCGTGCGCGGGCCTCGAGGATTTGCGTCGGCTCGCTATGGTGATCGGCGAGATAGGAGATCGGCGCGAAGGTCTCGTCGTCGTCCTCGTTCGCTTCCATCGCCATGTCGCGACCGGAGAGCCGCGTCTCCATTTCGGCGACTTCTTCCGGTTTGACGCTCAGGCGGTGGGCGATATCGGCGATTTGTGCAGGCAACAGCGTCGAACTGTCGGTTTTCATGCTGCGAAGATTAAAGAACAGCTTGCGCTGTGCTTTCGTCGTCGCCATCTTGACCATACGCCAGTTGCGGACGACGTATTCGTGAATTTCCGCTTTGATCCAGTGCGTGGCAAATGAGACCAGGCGCACGCCGCGTGCCGGGTCGAAGCGCTTGACCGCCTTCATCAGGCCGATATTGCCTTCCTGAATCAGGTCGGCGTGCGGCAGGCCGTAACCCAGGTAACCGCGCGCGATGGAAATGACGAGTCGCAGATGCGAAAGCACCAAGCGCCGCGCCGCGTCGAGATCTTCGTGATCGCGAAAACGGGTGGCGCAGTCGAACTCTTCCTGTTCGGTGAGCAGAGGAAAGCGATTCGCCGCCCGGATGTAGGCGTCGATGTCGCCAACGGCTGAAGGGAGCGGAAGCGCGATCGCTTGCGTCATGAAGCAGTGTCTCCTTCGAGAAGTGTTGGGAAGATTTTAGCACTCACTGCTTGAGAGTGCTAAGTTGTGCGGGAGTTCGCGTTTGGACGGCGCTTCCTCCTTCGTCTCACGCTAGCGGCGCTGCACACAAACGGCCCGGCGACCATCGCGCAGGTCGAGCAATCAAGACATGCGTGTGACACGCATCGCTAGCTCGCGAAGTGCGCCGACAGCGCCTGAATCATATAGGTGTGGTCGAGTACTCCGGCGCTTTCGCGGATGCTGTGCATGGCCCAGAGCGGTGCGCCGACATCGACGCAGGAAATTCCCAATTGCGCGGCGAGGGTCGGACCAATCGTGCTGCCGCAGGAGAGGTCGCTGCGGTGCGCGTACTGCTGGTACGGGACGCCCGCGCGCTCGCAGAGGAGGATGAAGCGGGCGGCAGTCTCGGCGTTGGTCGCATAGCGCTGGTTGGCGTTGCTCTTGATGACCGGCCCGGCGTTTACCATCGCCTTGTGGGCGGGTTCGTAGGCGGACGGGAAGCTCGGATGGTAGGCGTGTGCCATGTCGGCGCTGATGAAAAAACTGCGCGACAGGCAGCGCTGACGGTCTTCTGCGTCGAGTCCGGCTTGTCCTGCGATTCGCGCGAGCACATCGCCAATGAAGCTGCCGCCGGCGCCTGTGGCGCTTTCGCTGCCGACTTCTTCATGGTCGAAGAACGCGGCGATGCAGGTGGCGTCAGGGTCGGGTGTGGCCACCAGGGCTGCGAGGGCGGCGTGGCAGGAGGCGAGGTTGTCGAGTTGGCGGCTGGCGATGAAGGCCTTGTCGGCACCCCAGAAGGCGCCCGCTTGCACATCATGGACAGCCAATTCCCAGCTCAGGATGTCGCGTTGCTCACAGGCGATGGCGTCGGCGAGCAGTTGGCGCAGACGCTCATTGGGCGATTGTGCGTCGTTGCCGGCTGCGAGCGCCAGCAGCAACGGTAACTCGTTCTGCCGGTTGAGTTTCAGACCATGCTCGTTGACGTCACGATTCATGTGGATGGCGAGGTTGGGCAGCCGTAACAGCGCCTGCTCGAAGCGCACGCGCCGCAGGCTCGGCCCCGTTGCGCCCCGCACGACGACGCGCCCGGCGAGACTCAGGTCGCGGTCGGTAAAGGTGGCAAGGATGGGGCCGCCGTAGACTTCAACGCCTAGGCGCAACAGGCCATCCGCGACATGCGCGGCGTGCGGTTTCAGGCGCAGTCCGGGCGAGTCGGTGTGTGCGCCGACGATACGCAGGCCGCTCTCCACCAAGGGGCGTGTGCCGATAACGAAGGCGATGATCGACGAGCCGCCGCGGACGACGTAGTAGCGCCCGCCGGTGCTGAGTTGCCAGCGCTGCGTTTCGTCGAGCGGCGTGAAACCGTGCGCGCGCAGATCTTCTTCGGTACGGGCGACGGCGTGCCACGGGCTGGGGCTGGCGTCGATGAAGTCGAGCAGCGTGCGCGCGGTGGCGTGGGCGGTGTCGATCAGTGAAGTGGGCGTGCTGGACATGGCGTGTTGGGCAAGAGGAGAGGCTGTACGACGTGGGGACAGACGCACGCCGAGTCCGCGTGCGTACAAGCTGACGCCAAGCATACAAGAGGCGGCGCCCCGCGTCGTCAGGCATGAGGGCGCGATACACGGAGCGGGTCTCAGGCCACCGCTTGTGCGCCGAATCCGCTTGGCGTTGGCGCTGGTGAGAGGACGTGCGCGTGCGAATGCGGATCGGCCTGCGCCAGCACTTCTTTTACCTGCGCATGGTCGGCGGCGCTGCCGTGGACGGTGAGCAGGTACTTGTCAGCTTTCAGCACGGTTTCGTATTTGAGAGCGTGCTCAGTAGTCATGCCGATCTGGCTCAATGCCGCACCCAGTGCCGAAAGGCCGCCGACGACCACCGCCCCTTCGAGCGCGCCGATCAGCGCCGTTGCCAGCGGGCCGGCCATGGCGACGACGCCCACGCCGGGCAGGAAGAATACCGCCGGCGCCAGCAGCAGCCCCCAGATGCCGCCCCAGAAGGCGCCGACGCCGCCCCATGCCTTGATGCGGTCGCCGGCCGAGTAGAAGCCGACGGGCTGCTCCTCGCTATGGCAGCCCTTGCCGACCAGCGAGAGCTTTTTCATGTCGAAGCCCGCATCGCCGAGCGCCTTGATGGCGTCGTCGGCTTCGCGGTGGGTGTTGAAAGAATAAAACGGCAGCGATTCTTGGCTCATGACGGTCTCTCCACAGAAGAGTGCGGGATTGGCGAGCGGAGTGGTACGGGAGGAATCAGCTGGCGACGGTCAGGCGGTCGATGACGCGGCGCACGCCGGGCGTGCACCACGCAGCATGCGTGACGAGATCGCGCTCCGACCAGTCGCGAATGGTGCCGCTCAAGGTGACTTCGGCGTCGTGCACGGCGACGTGGACGGTGTTGGCGTGCCCGTCGACGCGTCGCTTGATCGCCGCTTCGATATCGCTTTTGATGGCATTGAATGGGGCGTCCGGCTTGATGGCGATCTGATCGCTGACGCCGGTGACGCCGAGCAGATGGCATACGGCATCGACCGCCGCCTGCCGTTGGTAGTGCCAATCGACCTCGCCGGAGAGCGTGATCCAGCCATCTTCGACGATCACTTTGACGCAGCCGTCGCGCAGGGCTGTCATCCACTCCAGAACGTTCTCTGCCGAGCGGGCGATATCGGCGTCGCTACGTTTACTCAGCGGGTTGAGCTTGACGTCGATGTCGACGGCCAGTGCCATGACGCCCGCGACGCGCTGCGCGGCGCGCTCGGCGGCCCATTTTTCAGCGTAACTGCCGACTTCGCCGGCGAGCGTGATCACGCCGTCTTTCGCTTCGACGCCGATCTGCGCGGCGTGCACCGCGGGTTCCCAGGTGAGTTCATCACTCACGTCGTGCTGTAGTTGCGAGTCGGTTTTCATATGCGTCTCCACCGGGGTGAGGGGAGACGAGCGTGCGCGGGGGGCGGCGCGCCGGTCTGTGCGGCAGGGCACAGAGCGTACTGGCAAGGCCCGCCCTGAGCGGCGGCGAATGCGCGAGAGGTTTAGCCGAAGCGCCGCAGGTGCAGGGCGACCGATACCTGCGCACCGAGCCAGCCGAGCAGCGCGCCGCCGCCCGCTAAGGCACCGATTTCGAGCGGGCTCGGTCCACGCAGGGCGAAGCTGCCGCCATAGAGCGTGGCGAGTTCGCCCGCCGGGCCGGCAAGCAGGGCGCCGCCGCCGGCGACCATGCCGACGGCGAGAAGGCCGCCCAGCATGCCTTGCAGGGCGCCGTAGTACTGGAAGGGGCGCCGCACGAAATCGTCGCCCGCACCGATCAGGCGGGCAACTTCGATTTCTGCTGCGTGCGCGAGGATTTGCAGACGAATCGTGTTGAAGGTGATTGCCGCCAGGCCGGCGGCGAATAGCGCACCGAGCAGCCCGACGGCCAGCCGAGCGATACGCAGGAAGGCATCAAAGCGGCGCACCCACGCGGAGTCGAGTTGCACATGCTCGACTTTGGGCCAGTCGGCGAAGGTGCGCGCAGCTTCTTCCAGCGCGACCGGCGTGGCATTCTCGGCATCGACGACGAAGGCGTCGGGCAGCGGGTTGCGCGGCAGTCCGGCGACCAGATCTGCCATACCTTCGCGCGCTTGCAGGTGCTTGAGCGCCTCGTCGCGCGGCACGAAGCGGAAGCGGCCGATGCCGCTTGAGCGCAGACGTTTTTCGATATCGGCAATGTCACGGGCGCTGGCGTCAGTTGTCAGGAAGACACTGATCTGCTGGATCTGCGCGACATTACCAACGGCGGCGCGCAGATTGTCGATGGCGAGCCAGCCGGCGGCCGGCAGGGCCAGCGCGATGCCGATGACGAGCAGCGACAGCGCCGAGTTAAGCGGCGAACTTGCCAGTCGGCGCACGGCGTCGACCAGCGCGGCACGATGTTGTCCGAACCAGATGCTCATCGTGCCGCGCCCCCCGTGGCGAGTCCGCCCGCGCTGGGTGGCGCAGCGCCCAGCGGGCTGTCACTGAGCAGACGTCCGCTATCGAGACGCAGGACGCGCGGCTTCACGTCGGCGAGTGCTTGTGGATCGTGCGTGGCAACGACGACGGTGACGCCGACCTGATGAAAGGCGCGAAAGATGCCGAGAATGTCGGTGGCCGAGTCGGTGTCGAGGTTGGCGGTCGGTTCGTCGGCGAGCAGCAGCGACGGGCGGTTGACCACCGCGCGGGCGATCGCCAGACGTTGCTGCTCACCACCGGAGAGGGCGACCGGCATGGCCTTGGCGCGGTCGAGCAGGCCGACCTTGTCGAGCGCGGCGAGCGCGCGCCGTTCGGCTTCGCGTGCCGGCAGACCGACGATGGACAGCGGCAGCAACACATTGGCGAGTGCGTTGCGGTCGAACAGCAGCTTCTGGTCCTGAAAGACGAGGCCGATATTGCGGCGCAGGTAAGGCACGGCCTTACGGCCGAGTGCGGCGAGGTTCTGCCCATTGACGACGATGCCGCCGGAGCTGGGGCGCTCAATGGCGGCGAACAGGCGAAACAGCGTCGTCTTGCCGGCGCCGGAGCGGCCGGTAATGTAGGCGAAATCGCCATCGGCGATATCAAAGCTCACATCCTTGAGCGCTTCGCGGCCTTCCGCGTAACGCTTGCAGACGGCGCTCGCGGTGATCATGCCGCAGCGGCTCCCGCGTGGGTGTCGGCGAACAAGGCGTCGACGAATTCGCGGGCCTTGAAGGGGCGCAGATCGTCAATGCCTTCGCCGACGCCGATGAAGCGGATCGGCTTCGGGCAATGCGCGGCGATGGCAGCGACGACGCCGCCCTTGGCGGTGCCGTCGAGCTTGGTCAGCACCAGGCCCGTCACGGAAATGGCGCGGTCGAAGGCCTGCACTTGCGCCAGCGCGTTCTGGCCAATGTTGGCGTCAAGCACCATCAGGGTTTCGTGTGGCGCGCTCGGGTCGGCCTTTTTGATAACGCGGCGCACCTTGGCGATTTCTTCCATCAGATGCAGCTGCGTCGGCAAGCGGCCGGCAGTGTCGGCAAGGACGACATCGATGCCGCGTGCGCGCGCCGAGGCGATGGCGTCGAAGATCACCGCTGCCGGGTCGCCGCCGTCCTGGCCGATGACGGTGACGCCGTTGCGTTCGCCCCAGGTTTCCAGCTGTTCGCGCGCGGCGGCGCGGAAAGTGTCGCCGGCGGCGAGCAGCACGCTCTTGCCCTGCGCCTGGAAGTGCTTGGCGAGCTTGCCGATCGAGGTCGTCTTGCCGGCGCCGTTGATGCCGGCGAGCATTATGACGAAGGGCTTGTGCGTCGAGATGTCGAGCGGCTCTTCGAGCGGCAGCAGGATTTCATGCAGCGCGTCGGCCAGCGCCTGCTGGATCGCCTGCGGTGTTTCGAGCTTTTCGCGCTTGGCGCGGGCCTTCAGGGCGTCGAGCAGACGTTGCGTGGCTTCGATGCCGACATCGCTCATCAACAGCAGCGATTCGAGCTCTTCGAGCAGTTCGGCGTCGACCTTGCCGCGGGCGAAGACGGAGCCAAGTCCGCCCAGCTGCGAACGCGTGCGCGCCAGTCCGGCTTTCAGCCGTTCGCGCCAGCCGGGTGCGGCGACCGATTCCGGCGCGCTATGTGCGGCGTCGGTGGATTTTTTCAGAAAACCAAACATGGGCGGCGTCAGTGGGCGGGCGGGGAGTCGATTGTTGCTAAGATTGCACGGCAGATCGGCGACATCGCGCCGGCGGCGGTGGCTGGATTCGCCGCAGCGGCGGCGATGCTACTATGCCGCAGATGCTTTCCCCATTTTAACAGAAGCGACTCCTGCCCATGCGCTGCACGCGACTGATACCCCTCCTGTCCCTGCTGCTTGCTCCCTTGCTGGTGCAGGCCAATCCCTTTGAATACCAGCTTGCCAACGGCTTGCGCGTCATCGTCAAGGAAGACCGACGGGCGCCAACGGCGGTGCACATGGTCTGGTACCGTGTCGGCAGCATCGACGAGAAGAACGGTTTGACCGGCGTTGCTCATTTGCTCGAACACATGATGTTCAAGGGCACGCCGAATGTCGGCCCCGGCGAGTTCAACCGCCGCGTCGCCGCCGCTGGCGGGCGCGACAACGCCTTCACCAACCGCGATTACACCGCCTATTTCCAGCAGACGCCGAAAGAACAACTCGAAGAAATGATGCGTCTTGAGGCGGATCGCATGCGCCACCTCTCGCTCGATCCGAAAGAGTTCGCGCAGGAAATCAAGGTGGTGATGGAAGAGCGTCGCATGCGCACCGACGATCAGCCGCAGGCGCTGCTGTTCGAGCAGATGAATGCAGTTGCCTTTCAGGCGCATCCGTACCGCGCACCGGTCATCGGCTGGATGAACGACCTTGAAAACATGACCGCCGAGGATGCGCGCGACTGGTACGACCGCTGGTACGTGCCGAACAACGCCTATGTGGTCGTCGTCGGCGACGTCGACCACGACGCGGTGTTCCGGCTGGCCGAGGCCTACTACGGACCGCTGGCGCCGCGCGCCTTGCCGGTACGCAAGCCGCAGGAAGAACCGGCGCAGCTCGGTATGCGCCGACTGCTCGTGAAAGCGCCGGCAGAGTTGCCGGTGGTGTTGATGGCGTACAAGGCGCCGGTCATCCGCGACGTGGCGAACGACGTCGATCCCTACGCGCTCGAAATGCTGAGCGCCATCCTCGACGGACACGAAGGTGCCCGTTTCCCGAAGCGTCTGGTCAAGGAGCAGCGCATCGCCGTCAATGCCGGCGCCGGCTACGACTCGACCTCGCGCGGGCCCGGGATGTTCTTCGTGCAGGGCTCGCCGAGCGCCGGACGGACGCCTGCCGAACTGGAAGCCGCTTTCCGCGCCGAGATCGTGCGGATTCAGCAGCACGGTGTCGACGCCGACGAACTGGCGCGGGCTCGCGCGCAACTCATCGCTGGCGAGATCTACAAGCTCGATTCGATGTTCGCGCAGGCGATGGAAATCGGCCAGCTGGAATCGGTCGGCATCTCCTATCGCGACAACACGCGTCTGATCGACAAGCTGAAGGCGGTGACTGCGGCTGACGTACAGACGGCGGCACGTCGTTACCTTAACGACGATGCGCTGACCGTCGGCGTCCTCGATCCGCAGCCCCTGCCAAGTGCGCCACGCCCGCGCTCCGGGCCCGCGCCCCGCCACTGAGACGTTTCGAGAGGTTTTGCGATGAAGTCCTCCTTTCCTTTCGGCAAGGTGCTTGCCGGTTTTTCCGTGTGTGCGGCCAGCGTTCTGGGGATGCCAGCGCACGCCGGTGTGAATATCGAACACTGGCAGGCACCATCGGGCGCCCGCGTTTTCTTCGTCGAAAACCACGCGTTGCCGATTGTCGATGTGCAGCTCGATTTTGCCGCCGGCACCGCCTTCGACCCGCCGGGCAAAGCTGGGCTGGCGTCGCTGACCCGTGATCTGCTCGATCTGGGGGCCGGCGCGCAGGACGAGACGGCGATCGCCAATCGCCTGGCTGATCTGGGCGCCCAACTGGGCGGCGGGGCCGACATGGATCGCGCGTCGGTGTCGCTGCGTACCCTGTCCGCGCCGGAAACGCGCGGCCCGGCCTTGGCGATCTTGCGTGATGTCGTGAGTCTGCCGCGCTTCCCGGCGGCGGTCGTCGAGCGCGAGCAGGCGCGCACCATCGCCGCCCTGAAAGAAGCGCTTACTCGCCCGGAAACTCTTGCGGCGCGGGCGTTCTGGTCCGGCATGTACGCGGCGCACCCGTATGGCGTGCAGTCTTCGCCCGCCTCGCTGGCGGCGCTGACGCGTGACGATCTGCGGGCTTTTCATGCGCGGCACTACACGGCTGCGGCGGCGACGGTCACACTGGTCGGCGATCTGTCGCGCGCCGAGGCTGAGGCTGTCGCCCGCGAGCTGACCGCTGCCTTGCCGGTGAGCGATACCAGACAGACAACGCTGCCGCCCTTGCCTGCGCCGCCGGCAGCGCCGGCGCCTGCTGAAAGCCGCATCGCCCACCCGGCGGCGCAAGCGCACGTTCTCCTCGGCATGCCCGCCGTACGGCGCGGCGATCCAGACTATTTCCCACTGCTGGTCGGCAACTACACGCTCGGTGGCGGGGGCTTTGTTTCGCGGCTGGTCAAGGAAGTGCGCGACAAGAACGGCTACGCCTACAGCGTGTACAGCTATTTCATGCCCCTCGTGCAGCCCGGCCCGTTCACCATCGGCTTGCAGACGAAGAAGACGCAGGCGAAGGCCGCTTTGGCGCTGACGCGGGAAACCCTGACCACATTTCTCGCTGATGGCCCCTCCGAAGAGGAGTTGAAGGCGGCGAAGCTCAACCTCGTCGGCAGCTTCCCGCTGCGGCTCGACAGCAATCGCAAGATTCTCGACAACGTCGCGGCCATCGGCTTTTACCGGATGCCGCTCGACTACCT
Organism: Rhodocyclus gracilis; assembly: GCF_009617575.1. Taxonomy (GTDB): domain Bacteria; phylum Pseudomonadota; class Gammaproteobacteria; order Burkholderiales; family Rhodocyclaceae; genus Rhodocyclus; species Rhodocyclus gracilis. The sequence continues at coordinate 129,462 of NZ_WIXJ01000007.1, read as the reverse complement.
CGACCGCTACGCGGAAAACGTCGAAAAAGTGACGGCGGCCGACGTGCGCGCGGCGTTTGCGCGGCACGTTCAGCCGGCACAGCTGACGACGGTGGTCGTCGGCGGCGAATAGGGTGGCGCAAGTGCGGAAAGGCAAGGCGCCGGCGCGCGGCGTCGAGGGAGCCTTGCGTATCGTCGGCGGCGACTGGCGGCGGCGGGTGCTGCGTTTCCCGGAAGGCGAGGGCTTGCGGCCGACGCCGGATCGCGTCCGCGAGACGCTCTTCAACTGGCTGGGGCAGCGTCTGGATGGTCTGGCGTGCCTCGATCTATTCGCCGGCAGCGGCGCGCTCGGCTTTGAAGCGGCGTCGCGCGGCGCGGCGTCGGTGGTCATGGTCGAGCGGGCGGCGGCGCCGTTTGCTGCCTTGCGCGCCAACGCAGCCCTGCTTGGCGGCGATGCGCGGCTGGAGATTGTGCGCGCGGATGCGCTAGAATTCGCGCGGTCGTCGAGCCGGCGGTTCGACGTGCTGTTCCTTGACCCGCCGTACCGGCAGGGATGGTTGGATCGTTTGCAGCCCGAGTTGCCGCGTTTGCTGAATGACGATGCGGTGATCTACGTCGAAGCGGAACGCCCGCTGACAGGGCTTGGCGACTGGCAAACGGAGCGCTCCGGGCGAGCCGGGCAGGTCTGTTATCACGTGATGCGGCGAGGCGAATCGATTGGCACAGATTGAGCGGGCAGCAGGGGAAACGACGGCGTTGCCGGAAGCACGCAATGATGCAGGCTTGGTCCTCAGCAAGCGCATCGCGGTCTATCCGGGCACCTTCGACCCGATGACGCGCGGGCACGAAGACCTCGTGCGGCGTGCGGCGGTGCTTTTCGACAAGGTCATTGTCGGTATTGCCGAAAGCCGGTCGAAGCGTCCGTTCTTTACGCTCGCCGAGCGCGTCGAGATGGCGGGCGAGGTGCTGGCGCCGTATGCCAACGTCGAGGTCTGTGGGTTTGACGGGCTGCTGATGGATTTTTTGCAGGCCAAGGGCGCGCAGGTGATCCTGCGCGGACTGCGTGCGGTGTCCGATTTTGAGTACGAATTCCAGATGGCGGGGATGAATCGCAAGCTCTACCCCGACGTCGAAACCGTGTTCCTGACGCCGGGTGAGCAGTACATGTTCATCTCGGCGACGATGGTTCGCGAGATCGCCATTTTGGGTGGCGATGTCAGCAAGTTTTCACAGCCGGCGGTGTGCGCCCGGCTGGCGAAAAAGTTCTCCGAGAAATTTCAATGATCTGAAGGAAAGTGCAGCCATGTCTTTGAAGATTACCGACGAATGCATCAATTGTGACGTGTGCGAACCGGAATGCCCGAACGGTGCGATTTCTCCGGGCGCCGAAACCTACGACATCGCTCCGGAGAAGTGCACGGAGTGCGTCGGCCACTACGACACGCCGCAGTGTGTTGAAGTGTGCCCGGTCGACTGCATCATCAAGGACCCGGCCCATGCTGAAAATCAGGATCAGCTGTGGGCGAAGTTCCAGAAGCTGACCGGTAATGCCTGAGGCGTTGTTCTGCAGGCTTCTGGGCGCTGCGATGGCGCGTCGGTGCTGAGTTTGTGAGCTTGGCGCGGGCGGCTTGATCGATGCGCCGTCAAGAAAAAAGCCGCGTTCCTTCGGGTTCGCGGTTTTTTTCGTCAACGGGTTGCGGCGGCTTGGGGGGGGCGAAGTACGCGACCTCCCCCTCGTGACTTCACCCCGCGTTGGCGACGAGCGATGTTTCTGCTTCGGTGGCGGAGGCCGGATCGGGGGATGGGCTGGCTACGGCGCGGTAACGCCCGAAGCCGTTGCGGCCGCCGGTTTTAGTGGCGTACATCGCCTGATCGGCCGCTTGCAGAATGGCGTCGGCGCTATCGCCGTCGTCGGGGAAGACAGCGACGCCGATGCTGGCGCCCACAGGAATGTCGTCCTCGCCGAACGTGTAAGGGGCGGTGAGTTCGGCACTGATTTTTTCAGCGACGTGGATGGCGTCTTCCGCGCTACGGACGTCGGTGAGCAGGACGACGAATTCGTCGCCGCCGAGCCGTGCGGCGACGTCGCAGTCGCGAATGCAGTGATGCAGCCGGCTCGCTGCCTGGCGCAGTACCGCGTCGCCCGCCGGATGGCCGAAGCGGTCGTTGATTGGCTTGAAATGGTCGAGGTCGATGAAGAGCACGGCCAGTCGCGAGTGCCGGCGTTGCGCCAGGGCGACGCTCTTTTCGAGGTGTCCGTGCAGCACGTGGCGATTGGGCAGCCCGGTGAGCGAGTCGTGCAGTGCGAGGAATTCGATGGCGCGTTGCTGGCGGACTTGAGCGCGCTGGTACAGGAAGACCAGCGCCAGCGCCAGCGCCGAGGTGAGCGCCGCCAGCAGCAGCGTACTGAAGTCGAGGTCGCGCAGGCGCAGTTGGCGCTCAAGATTGAGATAGAGCGGTTGCGAGAAGCCTTCCAGACTGCGTTCGAAGCGCAGGTGTGGCAGCACCCAGGCATCGATGGCGTCGGAGGCTTCGGCGTCCGTGTTGAGCAGCGCGACAGTGGTTGGTTTGCCGTCTTCTTCCCCCTGATGGAGGATCGTGTGGCGCACGTTGCCATGCAGCGCGCTCGGCGGCGGTACGAGGTCGATGGCGCGTACGACCATCATGGCATAGGTATCGGCCGTCCTGGCCTCGCCCGGATGAACGACCGGGCGCAGCATCAGATAGGCCAGATCGCCCTCGATCAGCCGGAAGGCGTTGCTGCTGACGGCGACGCCTTGTTGTTCGGATTGCAGGAGCCCTTTGAAGGCTTGCGGGCGGGTGGCGAGGTCAAGCCCGAGCATGCCTTTCGAGAGTGCGGTTTCCGGTGCGACCAGCACGATCGGGTAGTAAGTCGGGCGCTTGCCCATCGCGCGTTCGTCACAGTTGCCGTCGGCGCGACATTCGTGCAGCGCGAATTCCGGCTGTCCGCCGCGCCGCTGGGCGGCGACGAAGCGGCCAAGATCGTCGGCGCCAACGCGGCGCACGACCTCCAGCGCGTAGATGTGCGGGTAGCGGGAGAGTACCGAATTGGCGTAGTGCGTGGCGGCGGAGAGGTCTACCTCGTTGCGGGCGCCGAGAAAGCTCGCGAAGCCGTAGAGAACGGCTTCGTTGGCGCGCAGCTTGTCGCGCAGGCGCGTCTGCAGCGTTTCGCCGTAGTCGTTGAATTCGCGGGTCAGGCGGCTGACGTTGCTTTGCAGGATGAAGGCGAACGCCAGAAACGTCGCCACTGCCCACAGCGTCAGCGCCAGCGCATAGTGCCGCCCGCGTCCGCGCTGGAGCGCCAAGGGCAGATGCTGGCGGTGCAAAGGGCGCGGCGCTCGGTGCTTCATGGGCGTCATGTTGGGGAGTAGGAAGCTGATGATAGGCGCCCACTCCCGATATTAAAATATCACTTAAGTCATAAGCTTAGCGCCCCGTTTTTGTAGCTCTGCTGCGCGCCGAGCAGCTTGTTGGCGGGGGCGAGACGGCTCTTGCCGGCGCTCGTTTGCGCGGGGACGTCGCGTGCCGCTAGCCCATGCGGGCCCGTCAGCGGTGCGCTCTCAGTGTTGGCAGTGAGGGCAGTAAAAACTGGAGCGTCCGCCCTGACGCAACTGGCGGATCGGCGTCGCGCACTGACGGCAGGGTTCGCCGGTGCGGTCGTACACCGCGTGCGTCAGTTGGAAGCAGCCAGCGCCCCCATCGCTGTGCAGATAATCGCGAACGCTGCTGCCGCCGGCGGCGACGGCCTCGGCGAGGGTGTCGCGGATGGCGATGGCGAGTGTTGCACAGCGGGCAGCGCTGATGCGGTCGGCCGCCTGCTGCGGCGCGATGCCGGCGCGAAAGAGGCTTTCCGCTGCGTAGATGTTGCCGATGCCGACGATCAGGTGGCTGTCCATCAGCACGGGTTTGACCGGGCCGTGGCGTCGGCGCAGCGCGGCGTACAACCAGTCGCCGTCGAATTCTGCCGACAGTGGCTCGATGCCGAGGGGTTGCAGGAGCGGGTGTGTGCCGACTTCCGGGCCTTCGTGCCAGAGCACGGCCCCGAAGCGGCGGGGGTCGCGCAGGCGCATCACCGTACTGCCGAAAGCGATATCGACATGATCATGGCGGGCGGGCGGCGTGCCCGGCGCCACCAGACGCAGACTGCCGGACATGCCCAGATGGATGATCAGCCAGCCGCCTCCGGCGCTGCTTTCGCAATCGAAGAGGAGGTATTTGCCCCGGCGCAGCAGGGCGTCGACGCGCAAGCCCAGAACGCGCGTCGCCAGCGCCGGCGGTAGTGGATGCCGCAGCGCGGGCGTACGGAAAACGGCGTCGGCGATCCGTCGGCCACAGATGGCGGGCTCCAGCCCTAGACGGCTGACTTCGACTTCGGGGAGTTCTGGCATTGCTGCAAGGAGTAAAAGTTCATAACATGCGACAACTATTATGGCCGAAAAGCCTCAAAGTGCATGACTCAACGGCCATCGGCGCAGGGGCTATCGCCCGGTTGCGCGATTTGTCGGACGCCGTTGGATCATCTCCTGAGCGCTTTTTGCCGACCCCTTCCTGTGCGCCGCATGACCGACCGTCGGGCGCCTTAACGGAACCCCTGCTACCGCCATGAGCGCGTCTTTCTCTGAACAGATCATGAGCCGAACCCTCCGACGATCCCTGTTTGCTCTCGTGCCGGCCGCTCTGCTGCTGGCTTCCGCCTGGCCGGCGCTGGCCGCCGAGCCGAAGACGCCTCGCCCGGTGAGTGCGCTCAAGGTGCCTGCGCGCGCCACCGACCCGGCCGCCAAGGACGCGACGGGCGAAACGCTGCCGAGCGGGCAGGTGGTCTTTCAGGTCCTGCTGGCCGAGATTGCGTTGCAACGCGGCGATCTCGAACTATCGAGCAAGGCGTGGGCCGATCTTGCCGTACGCACCCGTGATCCGCGGGCCCTGGAGCGGGCGGTGGAAATTGCCGGCTACACGCACCATCTCGACGACGCGCTGACGCTGGCGCGCACGTGGGTCGAGGTCGAGCCTTCGTCGCTGCGTGCGCAGCAGATGCTTGCCGGCGTGCTCGTCGTCGGCAACCGTTTTGATGAACTGACGCCGCTTTTGGCGCGCATGCTGGCGGAAGACCCCGCAGCGATCACCGGCAATCTGCTGGCCTTGAACCGACTGCTGGCGCGCAGCCCGGATCGCGTTGGCGCGCTGCGTCTGGTCGAGCGTCTCACGGCGCCGTACGACGCACTCGCCGAGGCGCACTATGTCCGCGCAATGGCGGCGAGTACGGCCAGTGCGCCGGAGTTGGCGCTCACCGAAGCGCGGCGGGCGCTGGCGATTCGCCCGGACTGGGATCTCGCGGCCTTGCTCGAAGCCCAGCTCTTGTCGCGCGAGTCCAACACGGCTGCCGTGGCGTCGCTCGAGCGCTTCGTCGCGCGCAATCCAGACGCCAACGACGCGCGGCTCTATCTGGCGCGGGCGCAGATCGGCGAAGGGCGCTACGCCGATGCCCGGCAGAATTTCGACCGTCTGCTCAAAGTGGCGCCGGATAATCCTGAAACGGTTTTTCCGGCGGCCATTCTTGCCTTGCAACAGGACGACGCCAACCGCGCCGACACCTTGTTGCGCCACCTGTTGACGCTCGATTTCCCGGACAAGAGCGTCGTCCGCTACTACCTCGGGCAGATTGCCGAACAGCGTCAGCAGGATGCCGAGGCGCTGGCGTTTTATCAGTCTGTCGGCGTTGGTGAGCAATATCTGCCGGCGCGCCTGCGCATGGCGCGTCTTCTGGCGACGGGCGGCAAGCTCGACGAGGCCTTGCGCCAGTTGCGCGAAATCAAGACGCGCAATGCCGCCGAGCAGGTGCAGATTGCCGAAGTGGAGGCACAATTCTTGCGCGATGCCAATCGTGCGCAGGAGGCGTTCGACGTTCTCTCGCGGGTGCTCGCCCGGCAGCCGGAAAATCCGGAGCTGCTCTACGAAACCTCGCTACTGGCGGAGAAGGTCGGACGTCTGGAACTGGTCGAGAAGTACCTGCGCAAGCTGATCGAACTCAAGCCCGACAGTGCGCAGGCCTACAACGCGCTGGGCTATTCGTTCGCCGATCGTGGCATCCGTCTCGGTGAGGCGCGCCAGTTGATCGAGCGGGCCTTGGTTTTGGCGCCGGACGATCCCTTCATTCTCGACAGCCTCGGTTGGGTGCTCTACCAGCAGGGCGATTTGGCGGGGGCGCTGTCGTCGCTGGAGCGCGCTTATGGTTTGCGGCGTGATCCGGAGATCGCCGCGCATCTGGGCGAGGTGCTCTGGAAGCTCGACCGGCGCGAGGATGCGCGGCGCATCTGGCAGGAAGCGCAGCATAGCAATCCGGGCAACGACGCGCTGGCGGCTGCCGTCAAACGCTTCCTGCCCTGATTCGCTGCTGATGCCAAGACGCTTTCGCACGTGCGCTGTTGCCTGCGCTTTCGTGGCGCTGGCCCTGCTGGGGCTAAGCGCCTGCTCCGTGCTGCCAACGGGTTCGCCATCGGGCCTGCATTCGGGCTCGCCGACGACGGCGCCGGCGCGGTCGACGCTGGTGATGACTTCTTCCTTCGAGTTGTCGGCGCGGTTTTCGCTGGTGGCCGAGGGCAAAAGCCATTCGGGGCGTCTCTCCTGGCAGCACTCGCCGAGCGGCGATGTCTGGCTGCTCTCATCGCCCTTCGGGCAGGGGGTCGCCGAGATCGTCAGCGATGCGAGCGGTGCGCGCCTGACGACGGCGAGTGGTCAGCATGAGTCCGACAGCGACCTCGACGCGCTGACGCGTCGGGTGCTCGGCTACGCCTTGCCGCTCGGCGGGCTGGCTGATTGGCTCGGTGACGCGACGAGTTCTGTGCTGGGTGCCGAATCCAGCGCTCTGGATACCCGCGACGCGAAGGGGCGACCGCAGCATCTCGTGCGGGACGGCTGGTTCATCGATTTTTCTTATGATGGCGATGACGCGCAAGCCGCGCCGTCTCGCGTATTCATCGTTCGCCCCGGCGGCCCCGAGTTGCGCTTGCGGATCGACGAATGGCGTCTGCCGGAGCCTGCGGCGGCGGGCCTGTCGTGGGTGGACGTTCCGGTTTCCCCTGTCGATCTGCGCGGGGTGTTTGCGGCGCGTCCCGGTTTCGGTGGCGCGTGAATTCCTGTTCATTGGCTGTGTGACATGACTACTGCTTCTGCTGCTCCCGCGGTTTCCCCTTTTTCCGCTTCGTCGTCTGCCGGGCGCGAGGCGACGGATTGGACGTGGGAGAGCGTCTATCCGGCGCCCGCCAAGCTCAATCTGTTTCTGCACGTTGTCGGTCGACGCGCGGACGGCTATCACTGTTTGCAGACTGCCTTTCGCTTTGTTGGGCATGGCGACGGCCTGCGTTTTACGCCGCGCGACGACGAGCAGTTGCGGCTCGTGACGCCGCTGCCGGGCGTTCCTCCCGAGCTCGATCTGACGATCCGCGCGGCGCGTCTTCTGCAGGCGGAAACCGGCTGCCGGCGAGGGGTCGATATCGCCGTCGACAAGCGCCTGCCGATGGGGGGCGGGCTGGGCGGCGGTAGTTCCGATGCGGCGACGACGCTGCTGGCGCTGAATCATCTGTGGCAGTTGGGTCTGTCGCGCCAGCGCCTACAGGAAATTGGCCTCGCGCTGGGGGCTGACGTGCCGGTGTTCGTTTTTGGCGAGAATGCTTTTGCCGAAGGGGTGGGCGAGGAACTGCGGCCGTTGAGCCTGCCGCCCGCCTGTTACCTTGTCATCGAGTCGCCGGTCGAAGTGCCGACGGCGCTCGTCTTCTCGGCGCCTGATCTCGTGCGCGATACGCCGCCCTTGGCGCCTGCCGCCTGGCAGCCCGGCGAAGAGCATAACGATCTTGAGGCGGTGGTTGTCGCCCGCTTTCCGGCCGTTGCCGAGCGATTGACGTGGCTCTCCGGCTTTGCCCGCGCACGGATGACGGGCTCCGGTGCCTGCGTATTTGCTGAATTTGCCGATCGCGCGCAGGCCGAGGTGGTGTGGCGTCAGATGCCGGCGCATTTTTCCGGCTGGCTGGCCGATGGCCTGTCGCGCCATCCGCTGCATGCTTTGGTGGAGGGCTGATCCGGGCGGGTGTCGCGCTGCGCATGACGGCCTGCACGGCAGATGCACGACGCATGTGCTGAAGAATTTTCGTTCCTCGCGCTGGTTTTTTTCAAAATTATCTTGTATGATCCGCGCCTCGTTCGCTGGCTAAGCCTTGCGAACGACCGCTGGGGAGTCGCCAAGTTGGTTAAGGCACCGGATTTTGATTCCGGTATTCGAAGGTTCGAATCCTTCTTCCCCAGCCATCCGAATTGCTTACGCCGGGCAGGTCTTCAAGCCTGCCCGTCTTCATTTTAGGCGCCGGATTCGCGGCGCCGGGAGCAGCGCGCAGTGGCCTACGACAGCCTGATGGTCTTCACCGGCAATGCCAACCCGAAGCTGGCTGCCGATGTCGCCAAGCGACTCAACATTTCGCTCGGTCGAGCCAATGTTGGGCGTTTTTCCGATGGTGAAGTGAGTGTCGAGATTCACGAACACGTTCGCGGCAAGGACGTTTTCGTTCTCCAGTCGACCTGCGCGCCGGCCAACGAAAACCTGATGGAGTTGCTGGTCCTCGTCGACGCTCTGAAGCGCGCGTCGGCCGGCCGCATCACCGCGGCGGTTCCCTACTTCGGTTACGCCCGGCAGGATCGCCGCCCGCGCTCGGCGCGTGTGCCGATCGCCGCCAAGCTGGTGGCCGACCTGCTTACCGCCGCCGGCGTGCACCGCATGCTGACGATGGACCTGCATGCCGACCAGATTCAAGGCTTCTTCAACATCCCGGTCGATAACATCTACTCGTTGCCGATCCTGCTGGCTGATGTGTGGAAGCGTAACTTCCCCGATCTCATGGTCGTCTCGCCTGACGTCGGTGGCGTCGTCCGTGCCCGCGCGCTGGCCAAGCGCCTCGAGTGCGATCTGGCGATCATCGACAAGCGCCGGCCGAAGGCCAATGTGTCGGAAGTGATGAACATCATCGGCGAGGTGGATGGCCGTACCTGCGTGCTGATGGACGACATGGTCGATACCGCCGGCACGCTGTGCAAGGCCGCCTCGGCGCTCAAGGAGCGCGGCGCCAAGCGCGTGCTCGCCTACTGTACGCACCCGGTGTTGTCGGGGGCGGCGGTCGAACGCATCAACGCGTCCGATCTCGACGAACTGGTCGTGACCGACACCATTCCGCTGCGTCTTGATGCGCAGGCGTGTCCGCGTATCCGCCAGCTGTCGGTGGCCGATGTGCTGGCCGAAACGATTCGCCGCATCAGCAACGAGGACTCGGTGTCCTCCCTGTTTATCGAGTAGTGAGCGCTCGGCGGTTGTCCGCGGCTAACGCGGGCGTCCGGCGGTTCTCGCTGCTCCCAATCCCCGCCTGGTCGCGGGCGGGTTGTTTCATCACCAGGAGCTGTCATGAAATTTGAACTGAACGCGCAAGTTCGCACTGTGCGGGGGTCCGGAGCGAGCCGCCGCCTGCGCCGTGCTGAAAAAGTCCCGGCCGTCGTCTACGGCGGTTCTGCGCCGGCCGTAGCGATCGAACTCGATCACAACCAGATCCTCCTCGCGCTGCGCAAGGAAGCCTTCCACTCGTCCGTGCTGACGCTCGTCATCGACGGCGTTGCCGAGCCGGTGCTGCTGCGTGACTCGCAAGTCCACGCCTACAAGCCGCGTGTTCTGCACGTCGACTTCCTGCGTATCGACGCGACGCACGAAATTCACCAGAAGGTGCCGCTGCACTTCGTTAACGCCGACCAGGCGCCGGGCGTCAAGCTCGCCGGTGGCAGCGTTTCGCACGTGCTGAGCGAAGTCGAAGTCGTTTGCCTGCCGAAGGATCTGCCCGAATTCATCGAGGTCGATCTGAAGGATCTGGCGGCAGGCCACTCGATCCACGTCTCGCAACTCGTTCTCCCGGCTGGCGTTCGTGTACTGACGCACGGCGACGACGGCGTCGTTGCCCTGATCCAGCTGAAGAAGGGTGGCGCGGCGGCGGCTGAAGAAGGCGAAGCTGCGGGCGAGCAAGCCGCACCTGCGGCCTGAGTTTCACGCCGATGAGAGGCCGTCGTCCGGCGCCTGAGTGCGCCTGCGGCGGCCTTTTTTATTGTGGCGAACGCCTGACCGCCCAAGCTGCGATGCAAAGTGGGTGTGGCGTGCGCTGTGTTCTCCGTCTGTGTGCGATATCCGTCCTGACATGAGTGAGCCCCGTCTGATCGTCGGCCTTGGCAACCCCGGCGCCGATTACGCCGACACCCGGCATAACGTCGGCTTCTGGTTCGTCGACCGGCTGGCTGCTGAACTGCGCGCCGCGCTGGCGCCGCAGGGCCGCTTTTTCGGCACGGTCGGTCGCGCCGGCGAGCGCTGGTTATTGCAGCCGGCGACGTTCATGAATCGCTCGGGGCAGTCGGTTGCCGCACTGGCCCAGTTTTATCGCATCCCGGCCGAAGAAATCCTCGTCGTGCACGACGATCTGGATTTGCCACCCGGCAGCATCCGCCTCAAAAAAGGCGGTGGCAATGGTGGACATAACGGCCTCAAGGACATCCAGGCGCGGCTGGGCACGGCTGATTTTTGGCGTCTGCGGCTGGGTATCGGCCACCCCGGCGAGCGCGATGCCGTTGCCGGCTACGTGCTCAAGGCGCCGCGCCGCGAAGAGCGCGAAATGATCGATGCTGCGCTGGATCGCTGCCTCATCGCCTGGCCGCAACTGGCCGCCGGCGACACGGCCGCCGCGCAGCGTATCCTCCACGTCAAGCCCCCACAGGAATCTCTCCCATGAGCCTCAAATGCGGAATCGTCGGCCTGCCCAACGTCGGCAAGTCCACGCTGTTCAATGCGCTGACCAAGGCCGGCATCCAGGCCGAGAACTACCCGTTCTGCACCATCGAGCCGAACGTCGGCATCGTCGAAGTGCCGGATCCGCGTCTGGCGCAGCTCTCGGCGATCGTCAAGCCGCAGAAGATCCAGCCGGCGATCGTCGAGTTCGTCGACATCGCCGGACTGGTCGCCGGCGCGTCGAAGGGCGAGGGCCTCGGCAACCAGTTCCTCGCCAACATCCGCGAAACCGATGCCGTGGTGCACGTGGTGCGCTGCTTTGCCGACGATAACGTGATCCACGTGTCCGGCAGCGTCGATCCGATCCGCGACATCGAGACGATCGACACCGAACTCGCGCTCGCCGACATGACGACGGTCGAGAAGGCGATCAACCGCTACAAGCGTCCGGCCGCTTCGGGCGACAAGGAAGCGAAGACCCTCGTCGCCGTGCTCGAGAAGTGTTTCGCCCAGCTCGATCAGGGCAAGCCGGTGCGCGGCCTCAAGCTGGCGAAGGAAGAGTGGGCGAGTCTGCGGCCTCTCTGCCTGATCACCGCCAAGCCGGTGCTCTATGCCGCCAACGTCGCCGAAGATGGTTTCACCAATAATCCGTTGCTCGATGCGGTGCGTGCGCATGCGGCGGCAGAAGGCGCCGAAGTGGTTGCGCTGTGTGCCTCGATCGAAGCCGAAATCGCCGATCTCGACGACGCCGACAAGCTCGAATTCCTCGAGTCGATGGGCCTCACCGAGCCCGGCCTCGACCGCCTGATCCGCACCGGCTATCACCTGCTCGGCCTGCAGACCTACTTCACCGCCGGCGTCAAGGAAGTGCGCGCGTGGACCATCCACAAGGGCGACACCGCGCCGCAGGCGGCCGCCGTCATCCACACCGACTTCGAGCGTGGTTTCATCCGTGCGCAGACGATCGCTTTCGACGACTTCATCGCCTTCAAGGGCGAGGCGGGTGCGAAGGAAGCCGGCAAGATGCGCGCCGAAGGCAAGGAATACGTCGTGCGCGACGGCGACGTGCTGAACTTCCTGTTCAACGTCTAAGTTCGACGCCTCCGGGGGCGTCGCCCCGCTCCCGGAGTGTGTCGCGAGCGCTCATGCCTGTCGTGACTTCCCCCGTCTATCGCGGGCGCTTTGCGCCTTCGCCGAGTGGCGCGCTGCATTTTGGTTCGCTGGTCGCGGCGGTTGGCAGTTACCTCGACGCGCGGGCAGCGGGCGGCGAGTGGTTGCTGCGCATCGAAGACATCGACGCGCCGCGCAGTTTGCCGGGCGCGGCGGACGCCATCGTGCGTACGCTGGCCGGTTTCGGCTTCGTCTGGGACGGCGAGGTTCTGGTGCAGAGCCGGCGCGTCGACCGCTATCACGCGGCGCTGGTTGCCTTGCAACTCGATGGCGACGTTTATCCGTGCGCCTGCTCCCGCAGCGAAATCGCCGATTCGTCGGTGGCGCAGTCGGTGGATGGCGGGCGCGTTTATCCGGGGACGTGTCGTTCCGGCCTCGCCGCGGGGCGTGCAGCGCGCGCCTGGCGCATGCGCGTGCCGGCGCAGGAGGTCGGCTTTATGGATCGCGTGCAGGGCGCTTACGCGCAACAACTGGAGCGAGATGTTGGCGACTTCGTCTTGTTGCGCGCGGACGGGCAGTTTGCGTATCAACTGGCAGTGGTCGTCGACGATGCTGACCAGGGCGTCACTGCGGTTGTGCGTGGCGCTGATCTTTTGGCGTCGACGCCGCGCCAGATCTGGCTGCAGCAACGCCTCGGCGTGCCGACGCTGACTTACGCGCATCTGCCGGTGGCGACCGATGTGCACGGACAAAAGCTCTCCAAGCAGTCGCTGGCGAGGCCCGTCGATTGCGCGGGCGGCGCTGCCGTGCTGGCCGAGGTGATGGCCTTTCTCGGTCAGCCGGTGCCGGCGGCCCTGCACGGCGCGCCCTTGTCCGAATTCTGGGCCTGGGCGGTGGCGCACTGGTCGATGGCGCGCGTACCGGCGCAGCAGACACGCGTCGCCGAGTGAGATGCGCCGCCGCGCCGCCAAGGTCTTACGTGCGGCGCACCCTGTCCAAGCTACCTCACAGATACGGGTCGAACAGGCGGCCAATGTCGATGCGCGCGCGCAGACGCGAGGCGAGCAGGAAGACGCCGGCGAATTTGCGTTGCAAAAGCATGATGTCGGCCGGCGGTGCGCCGGGGAATCCCTGCTCGCGGTACTGGTCGCGACCGTTGGCATAGACGCGTCCGAAGAGATCGGAGTTGCCGAAATCGTAGCGCCCGTGTGTGCGCAGCGGTTCGCCCGAAAGCAGGACGATATCGACCACGCCATTCGCTTGCGCGTCGCTATCTTCTGCACCAATGAAGCCGAGCGCAGCGGCCGCGTCGCGGATGCGCGGACGGTCTTCGGCACGCAGCGCCCGTGCCATTTCGCGCAGGATGTCGACGACCGGTTCGGCAATCGCCTGCGTCGCGCCAAAGTCGAGCAGCGAGATGCGGTCGCTGGCGCTGTCGTAGAGGTAATTGGCGAAATTCGGGTCGGTCTGCATGAGCCGGAATTCGAAGAGTTCGCGTAGCGCGAGACGCGTCAGCGCCTCGGCGACCCGATCCCGCAGCGCTTGCGAGTGCGCGCCGCTCATCAGCTGATCGATGGATTCGCCGGCGGCGAAGTCGGTCGCCAGAATGCGCGGCGTCGACAGGTCAGCGTAGAGCGCCGGCACATGCAGCAGGGGGTCGTCGCCCAGTTGCGCGCGATAGGCGGTGAGCGAGGCCGCTTCCGTGACGTAGTCGGTCTCTTCGTAGAGTTGCTGGCGCACGCGCTCCAGCAGCGGCGCCACGTCCCAGCCGGGCGGCACCAGTCCCGGCAGTCGCGTCAGCAGGGCGATGTTGGCGATGTCGCTGTCGATGCTGTCGCGGACGCCGGGGTACTGAATCTTGATCGCCAGCGTCCGTCCGTCGGCGGTTTCGGCGCGGTGCACCTGGCCGATTGACGCGGCGGCAATCGGGTTGAAAGAAAAGCGGCGGAAACGGCTTTCCCAGCCGCTGCCCCATTCTTCTTCCAGTACCGTCGCGAGTTGCGGTAGCGGCATGACGTGCGCGCTGTCGCGCAGGCCGGCGAGCAGTTGCGCGAATTCGGGCGGCAGCACGTCCTTGCCGTCCATCGACATCAGCTGGCCGACTTTCATGGCGGCGCCGCGCATCTTCGAGAGCCGGTCGGCGAGGCGGCGGGCGTTGTCCGGCGTCAGCATCAGCTGGCTGAGCTGCGGACGTTCGCCGCGCGCGAGCTGGGCGATGCCATCAGCGGCGGCGGAGACGGCCATTTCGCCGACGGCGCGGCCCAGATGCAAAAAGCGCTGGCGGCGTCCGCGCGGGACGGGCGCGCTGGCGCGTGTGTCGTCGTCGGTCATGGTGAGGTTTTCCCGAAATGAGTGGCGCGTCGCGGTGCGGGTGTTGGCGGTGTGGGTAGCACAGCGGCGGCGAAAGGGGCGGAGTTTGCCATCAGAGCTCCCATGTGGGGGCGCTCACCCGGCGGCAACAGGGGCTGGGTGTGAGAATTCATGCGCGAGGCGCGCGAGAGCGTCTGGCGGGGCGACGACCGAAGCCGGACAAGCCAACCGCCAGACTGATGAGGGCGTACGCGAGGTGTCGCCACTGGCGGGCGAGCCAACGGCGTTTCCGCCAATGCGCGGCCGGCAACTCGCCAGCGTCCTCGCGCATGGCGCGGCTGAGTTGTGCACGTAGTTCGCTGGCAAAAGCCGGATCGTGCACGACGAGGTTGGCTTCACGCGCAGCCAGCAGGCTGAAGGGATCGATGTTGGAGGATCCCACCGTTGCCCAGTCCGTATCGATGACAGCGACTTTGGCGTGCAGGAAACCGCGCTGGTAGAGGTGAATGCGCACGCCGCTGGCGAGCAGATCGTCGTAGAGCGATTGCGTCGCGTAATGCAGCAGACAGAATTCGACGTGCCCTTGCAGCAGGAGGCTGACACGTACGCCACGCGCCGCCGCCGCACGCAGCGCGCGCAGGAAGCGTGGTGTCGGCAGGAAGTAGGCGTTGGCGATAAGGATGTCGTCGCGGGCGGCGGCAATGGCGTCGAGATAGGCGTTTTCGATGGCGCGGCGATGCCGCAGATTATCGCGGACGACGAGCGCCGCGCGTTGTCCGCCGCACGGCAAGGCGGTGAGCTTTTGGGGGCGAGGCGCGTGTTGTCGCAGGCTTGTCCAGGAGACGGCCCGCCAGAGTCGCCAGAGCGCGTCGTCGATGTCGGCAAGCAGCGGCCCCTCGACGCGCACCGCAAAGTCGAAACGCGGCGCCGTTTGGTGCGGCGTATCGAGATCGTCGATGACGTTGATGCCGCCGATGAAGGCGATGTGGCCGTCAATCAGCGCGAGCTTGCGGTGCATCCGGCGCAGACGCTGCCGGTTGAGCGAGAAGCGAGCGATTTCGGGGCGATAGGCCAGCACAGCACCACCGGCGGTGGAGATGTGCTCTGTCAGTGCGGGCAATGAGTCGCGCGCGCCAAAGCCGTCGACCAGCAAGCGCACCCGTATGCCACGCCGGGCGGCGCGGGCGAGCGCAGCGGCGATCTCGCGTCCCGTTGCGTCGTCGGCAAACAGGTAGCTTTCAAGGTGGACATCCTGACTGGCGGCGTCGATGGCGGCGCGCAGCGCCGGGAAATACTCGCCCCCGCAGGTGAGCAGTGTGAGGCGGTTGCCGCCGGCGAAGTTAAGGTGCATCGCGCGTACCCGCCGGTGCGTCGCGCACCAGCTCGGCCGAGAGCGCGGCGTGGTCGGAAAGGTGTATGCCCGGTGCCGCGAAGTGCAGCGTCGCCGCCTTGACCGAAAAGCCGCGCACGTAGATGCGGTCGAGGCGCAAGAGGGGTAGGCCGGCGGGGAAGCTGCGTACCGGCGGTGTCGATCGCTGCTGCCCGCGGTCGCGGTCAGTATCCTGCGTGACGGCGGCGAAGACTTCGCGCAGACCGAGGCGTCGGGCAAGGATGGCGTCGGCGCGATTGCGCCAGTCGTTGAAGTCGCCGGCCACGATCAGCGGCGCGTCGGCCGCGATGGCGGTTTCGATGTGTTCGGCAAGCGCGTTCATCTGCCGTTGCCGCGAATGGCCGAACAGCGACAGATGCACGCACACGCAGTGCACGGCCTCGCCGCCGCTGGCCCCCGGCGTCGCCGGCAGACGCACCGTGCAATGCAGGAGCCCCCGCCGCTCGAAGCGCCAGTGCGTGACGTCCTGATTGTGGATGTCCGTCATCGGCAGACGCGCGAGGATGGCATTGCCGTGATGGCCGCGCGGGTAGCTGACATTGCGACCGTAGGCGATCTGCGGCCAGACGTCCTCGGCGAGGAATTCGGCCTGCGCCAGCGCCGGCCAGTGCGCGAGACGCGCGGCGTGGCCGTGGTGCTCGCCTTGCACTTCCTGCAGAAAAACGATGTCGGCGTCGAGCTTGCGCAATTGCTGGCGCAGCTCGTGCACCGTCATGCGCCGGTTGAGCGCGGAAAAACCCTTGTGAATATTGAAGGTGGCGATGCGCAGATCATTCGCCATGGTCGTCGGCGTCTCAGGAGACGGCGAGCATCCGCTCGAGCGCCGTTCTGGCGTTACCGGCGTCGCGCGCGGAAACACGGATGCGGTTCACGACCCGCCCCTCGGCGAGGTTTTCCAGTGTCCACGCCAGATGCTGCGGGTCGATGCGCTGCATGGTCGAGCACATGCAGACGATCGGCGACATGAACTCGACGATCTTGCCCTCGCTCTTCACCTCTTCAGCCAGGCGGCTCACGAGATTGAGTTCGGTGCCGACCAGCCAGCGCGTGCCGGGGGCGGCTTCCTTGATCGTGCGCACGATCAGTTCGGTCGAGCCGACATGGTCGGACGCCGAGCACACCTCGAAACTGCATTCCGGGTGCGAGATGACGATGCCGTCCGGATGCGCGGCGCGGAAGCGCGCGATGTGCTGCGGCTGGAACATCTGGTGCACCGAACAGTGGCCCTTCCACAGCAGCACGCGCGCGCGGCGGATCTGCTCGGGTGTCAGCCCGCCGAGTTCGAGGTCGGGGTCCCACACCGGCATTTCGTCGAGCGGAATGCCCATCTGCGCGCCGGTCCAGCGTCCGAGGTGCTGGTCGGGGAAGAACAGCACCTTCGGCCGTTGCGCGAAGGCCCACTCGGCGATCTTGCCGGCGTTCGACGAGGTGCACACGATGCCGCCACGTTCGCCGCAGAAGGCCTTCAGATCGGCCGCCGAATTGATGTAAGTGACCGGCGTTACTTCGGCGCCGACGTCGATCACGCTCGCCAGTTCGCGCCAGCAGCGCTCTACCTTGGCCAGATTGGCCATGTCGGCCATCGAGCAGCCGGCGGCGAGGTCGGGGAGGATGGCGATCTGCTCGGGACGCGACATGATGTCGGCGACTTCGGCCATGAAATGCACGCCGCAGAAGACGATGTACTCGGCGTCGGTCTGCGCGGCGAGGCGTGAGAGCTTGAGCGAATCGCCGGTGAGGTCGGCGTACTGGTAGATGTCGGCGCGCTGGTAGTGGTGACAGAGCAGCGCGGCACGCTTGCCGAGCCGCGCCCGTGCGGCGCGAATACGGGCGTGCGCCGCGGCGTCGTCGAGTTGGTTGAATTCGTCGAAGCCGTGGGCGGGGGAGAGGATGGCAGTGTGCATGTCGTCGGGGGTAGGAGCGAAAGCGGGCGAAAAGTGGGGCGGTGGTTGGGTATAAATGAGCGAGGATGAGCGCGAGTGATCGCGTCATCAGGACTTCGGGCGAGAGAACGGCGTCGTCAGCGAGGGCGTCGGCGTTTACTCGAAGGGCTCGGAACTGGCGCGGCTAGCTGCTCCAAGGCAGGCCGGCCAGCCGCCAGCCGCCGACCTTGCCGCGCTGGCCGCGTGCATCGACATCGCCCTCGAAGCCTTCGAGCACATTGTAGGAGTTGTTGAAACCGGCCTGCGTGGCGGCTATCGCCGCTTTGTGCGAGCGGGCGCCGCTGCGGCAGATGAAAAGCAGCAGGTCGCCGGCTTCGGCCTGCTGGCGCAGTTGCTGGAGGAAGTAGGGATTGAGCGCGCTGTCCGGGTAGCTCAGCCATTCGATGTCGATGGCGCCGGGGATGCGGCCGACCCAGTCGCGTTCGGCGCGCGTGCGCACGTCGATCAGCTTGGCGCCGGGCGCACTCGTCCACAGCGCATAGGCTTCCGCTGGCGTCAGCGCGCCGGCGTAAGGCAAATCGTATTCAGCGCGGCGGGTTTCGGCCAGATTGAGGATGTCGGTCAGTGTTCCCATGGTGGTGTCTCCTCCGTCGTCGGATAGGCGAGTATAAACCCGGATGAATTCGCTGAATTCGTCGCCGGGGCGGCGATTGGCGCGCCAAGGCGGCGGCCACCTGCGGCAGTCGCGCACCAGGAAGGGGAGCGGTCTTTGTTAATAACGCACCGATATGGTGCGTTTGCGTGTAACGGCGCCGCTTTTTGGTGCGCGGTAGTACTGCCCGTCTGGCAATGACTTTATGGCACAATGGCTGATCAGCTGCTAAGGACTGGCATGTTTTCTGCTAACAAGTTCCGCGCTGGTTCAACAAACAATCGCTTTTGACTACTCGCCGGGGCGACCGGTACCTGCTCAGGAGATTTCGCACATGGCAGCAAGCCCGCAAGACGTTATCAATCTGGTCAAGGAAAACGACGTCAAGTTCGTCGATTTCCGTTTTACCGACACTCGCGGCAAGGAGCAGCATGTCTCCGTGCCGGTCAGCGCTTTCGACGAGGACAAGTTCGAGTCGGGCCACGCTTTCGACGGTTCGTCGATCGCCGGCTGGAAGGGTATTCAAGCCTCCGACATGCTGCTGATGCCTGATCCTGAAACCGCGTTCATCGATCCGTTCATGGACGAAACGACGCTGGTCATCTCCTGTGACGTCGTCGATCCGGCAGACGGCCGTGGTTACGATCGCGACCCGCGCTCGATCGCCAAGCGCGCTGAAGCCTACCTGAAGTCCACGGGTATCGGCGACACGGCTTTCTTCGGCCCGGAACCCGAATTCTTCATCTTCGACTCCGTCGAGTGGAATGTCGACATGTCCGGCGCCTACTCCAAGATCTTCTCCGAAGAAGCAGCCTGGTCGTCTGGCGAAAAGTTCGACAACGGCAACACCGGTCACCGTCCGACGGTCAAGGGCGGCTACTTCCCCGTCCCGCCGGTCGATTCGCTGCATGACGTCCGTTCTGCCATGTGTCTGGCTCTGGAAGCCTGTGGCGTGCCGGTTGAAGTGCATCACCACGAAGTCGCGACCGCGGGTCAGTGCGAAATCGGCACCAAGTTCGCTTCGCTGGTTCGCCGCGCTGACTGGACGCAAGTGCTGAAGTACATCGTGCACAATGTCGCACACCAATACGGCAAGACGGCAACCTTCATGCCGAAGCCGATCGTTGGCGACAACGGTTCGGGCATGCACGTGCACCAGTCGATCTGGAAGGACGGCAAGAACCTGTTCGCAGGCAACGGCTACGCCGGTCTGTCCGAGTACGCGCTGTACTACATTGGCGGCATCATCAAGCACGCTCGTGCGCTGAACGCCATCACCAACCCGGGCACCAACTCCTACAAGCGTCTGGTTCCCGGCTTCGAAGCGCCGGTCAAGCTCGCCTACTCGGCGAAGAACCGCTCCGCTTCGATCCGCGTTCCGTACGTTACGTCCGACAAGGCGCGTCGTATCGAAGTCCGCTTCCCGGATCCCATCGCCAACCCGTATCTGGCCTTCTCGGCCATGATGATGGCCGGCCTCGACGGCATCCAGAACAAGATTCACCCCGGCGACGCTGCCGACAAGAATCTGTACGACCTGCCGCCGGAAGAAGACGCGAAGATCCCGACCGTCTGCTCCAGCCTCGAACAGGCGCTGGAATACCTCGACAAAGACCGTGAGTTCCTGACGCGCGGCGGTGTCTTCTCCAACGAATGGATCGATGCCTACATCGCCCTGAAGATGGAAGAAGTAACCCGCTTCCGCATGACGACTCACCCGGTCGAGTTCGATATGTACTACAGCTGCTAAGTCGTTCGCAGCCGGCACGATAAAAAAGGACGGGCTTGCCCGTCCTTTTTTTTGCCCCTCCTTGGTCGCGGCGAGTGGTTGCGGCTGTCAGGGTGGTGCAATATCTGCCTGTCAGAATTCCAACGTGATGACGATGACCCTGCGCGCACTGCTGCCCTTGCTTGCCCTTGCGACCCTGCCGGCCCACGCCGATATCTACAGGTGCATCGACGACGACCAGTATGTGACGTACTCCAACGTCCAGTCGCGCCACTGCAAAAAACTCAATCTCGAATCACAGGCCGCGCCCGCCGCCGCGCCCGCCGCTGCCGCTGCTCCGGCGCGTGTGGCGCCCCGCACACCGACGCCCGCCAACTTCCCGCGCGTCGATGCCGACGCGCAGCGTGCGCGCGATGCCGACCGTCGCCACATTCTCGACAGCGAACTGCTCGCCGAGCAGAAAAATCTCCAGCAGGCGCAAAAAGACCTGGCCGACCTGCCGCTGCGCGGAGTGGGCGAAGCTGGCGCGGGGCGTGCGAACGAGCGCGCGCAAGCCGTGCGCGAACGCGTCGCGCTGCACGAGCGCAACATCGAAGCGCTGCGCAAGGAACTGGCGAAATTGCGCTGAGGCCCGGGCGCAGAGGCGCTTTCTTCCGGGTTCGCGCACACCGCGCGTTCCCTCTTAATGATCAGGTACGCATGACGGCATGAATGAGTTTTCTGGCAATCCCTTTGGTGGTCTGGATCTGTTGTCTTCGTCGGTCCTCGTGCTCGACGACCGCTTGTCGATCCTCTTTCTCAATCCGGCGGCCGAACACTTCTTTGCCGCCAGCAGCAAGGCGCTTGTCGGGCGTTCGCTGACCGACATCGCGGCCTGGTCGCCCACCCTGCAGCAGGCGCTCGACAGCGCCCTGCAACGCGGCTGGAGCTATACCGGGCAGAGCATCGAGCTGCGCCGCGCTGACGGCGAGCCGATGCGCGTCAATTGCACGGTGACGCCGACGGAAGTGCATGGAGCGCGCCTGCTGCTGGAGTTGTGGCCGATCGAGCAGCAGCTGAAAGCCAGCCGCGAAGAACAGCTGATCCAGCAGCAGCAGGCCAATCGCGAACTGATCCGCAATCTGGCGCACGAGATCAAGAATCCGCTCGGTGGCTTGCGCGGCGCGGCGCAATTGCTGGAGCACGAACTCAATAATCCGGCGTTGCGCGAGTACACGCAGATCATCATCAAGGAAGCCGACCGCTTGCAGGATCTGATGCAGCGACTGCTCTCGCCGCAACGCACAATGCAGCCGTCGCCGATCAACATTCACGAGATCCTCGAACGGGTGCGCAGCCTCCTCACCGCCGAATTTCCGCAAACGCTGACGGTGCGTCGCGATTACGATACGAGTCTGCCGGAGCTGGTGGCCGACCGCGAACAGCTGATTCAGGTGGTGCTCAATGTGGCGCGTAACGCCGCGCAAGCCGTCATCAGTACCGGGCGCAGCGACGGCGAAATCATCCTGCGCACGCGCGCGGCGCGACAGGTGACGCTGGTCAAGCGCCGTCACCGCCTGGCGCTGGAGATTCAGGTGCTCGACAACGGTCCGGGGATTCCGGTCGATATCCGCGAGCGCATGTTCTACCCGCTCGTTTCCGGGCGGGAAGGTGGCAGCGGGTTGGGGCTGACGCTGGCGCAGAGCTTCATCCAGCAACATCTGGGTACCATCGACTGCGAGAGTCGCCCCGGCTTTACCTGTTTCACGATCCGTCTGCCGCTGGCGGGCAGCAATGCGTAAGCGCCTGGCCGGCCATTCAGTACATGGCGTGCTAATTGCTAGGCTTCGGCAACTCCATTCATGTGGCGAGAGGAAGCAATGAAACCGGTCTGGATCGTTGACGACGATAGGTCGATCCGTTGGGTACTCGAAAAAACGCTGTCGCGCGAACAGATCCCCTTTCTCAGCTTTGCCTCGGCGAGCGAAGCGCTGACGCGCCTCGATACGGGGCACGAGCCGCCGCAGGTGCTGGTGTCGGACATCCGCATGCCCGGCCGTTCCGGACTCGATCTCCTGCAACAGGTCAAGGAGCGCTTCCCGGCGCTGCCGGTCATCATCATGACTGCGTATTCCGATCTGGAGAGCGCTGTCGCCGCCTTCCAGGGCGGGGCGTTTGAATATCTGCCGAAGCCTTTCGATGTCGATCAGGCGCTCGAACTGATTCGCCGCGCCATCACCGAAAGTTCGCGGCAAAGCGGCAGCCCCGAAGAAATCAGCCTGACGCCCGAAATCCTCGGTCAGGCACCGGCCATGCAGGAAGTGTTTCGCGCCATCGGTCGCCTCTCGCAGTCGCATGCGACGGTGCTGATTACCGGCGAGTCGGGCTCCGGCAAGGAACTCGTCGCGCGTGCCCTGCACCGCCACAGCCCGCGCGCGCAGCATCCCTTCATCGCCATCAACACGGCAGCGATCCCCAAGGAATTGCTCGAATCCGAGCTGTTCGGTCACGAGCGGGGTGCGTTCACCGGCGCCGCCGTACAGCGGCGCGGGCGTTTCGAGCAGGCCGAGGGCGGCACGCTCTTCCTCGACGAAATCGGCGACATGCCTGCCGAGTTGCAGACGCGTCTGCTGCGCGTCCTCTCCGACGGCCACTACTATCGCGTCGGTGGTCATTCGCCCCTGAAGGCCAGCGTGCGCGTCATTGCCGCCACGCACCAGAACCTCGAAGCGCGCGTGCGCGACGGACTGTTCCGCGAGGATCTGTTTCACCGGATCAACGTCATTCGCGTGCGTCTGCCGAGCCTGCGTGAGCGGCGTGAGGATATTCCGATTCTCGCCCGCCACTTTTTGCAAAAGAGCGCGCAGGAGTTGGGCGGCGACAGCAAGCGCCTGTCGGAAGCCGCGTTGCGCCATCTGTGTGCGCTCGATTTCCCCGGCAACGTGCGGCAGCTGGAAAACCTCTGCCACTGGCTGACCGTCATGGCGCCGGGGCAGACCGTCGAGGTCGCCGATCTGCCGCCAGAGTTGCGCGATTGCGTGACGGAGCCTTCCGCGACGGACTGGGAGTCGGCCTTGTCGCAGGAAGTCGACCGCATGCTGGCAAACGGTGGTGGCGATGTGCACGAAAAACTGACGCAGCGCTTTGAGCGCCTGTTGATCGCCCGTGCCCTGATGTCGACCGGTGGTCGGCGCATCGAGGCGGCGCAGGCGCTTGGTATCGGTCGCAACACCATCACGCGCAAGATTCAGGAACTCAAGCTCGACACCTCGCGCGCCACCGACACGGAAACCGCCGGCGAGGCCTGAGTTCGCGGCGGCGGGCGGTTTTATCAGCCCGTGGTGGGGCAGCAACGGCGGTTTTCGCCATGCGCTGCGGTCGGCGCACGTCTGGCATACGAATCCGGGCGCGAACGCGCCAATATCGGGGATAATGGCCGCCGTTTGAACTTCGCCCCGGCGCTGCCGGATCGTCCCCGATTCTGGATCTGACCCCTTCCGCTGTCATGAGCGATTGCCTGATCGACCCCGTTCGTCTGTCCGCACTGCTTGGCGCGGGGCGTGGACGCTTCGACGTCGTGGCGCTGCCCGAATGCGATTCGACCAACGCCGTGCTGCTCCAGCAATCGGCCAGCGCGCCTTCCGGACGAGTCATCGTCGCCGACCGGCAGACTGCCGGTCGCGGCCGGCGCGGGCGGGTCTGGCATAGCGCTCCCGCCGATACCCTGACGTTTTCGCTGCTCTGGCGTTTGGCCAACGAGCCGGCGCGCATCGCCGGTCTGTCGCTGGCGGTCGGTGTGGCTGTGGCGCAGGCGCTGGAGCACTGCGGTGTCGCGGGCGTTGCTCTCAAGTGGCCGAACGACGTGCTGCTCGGTGCGTCGGGCGCCGGCAAGCTGGGCGGCATCCTGATCGAGTTGGCGAGCGACCGTGCTGCCACCGCCGCCATCATCGGCATCGGCCTCAATCTGCATCAGCCACCCGCGGCGGACGGCTTCGGCCTGCCGGCCGCGGCGCTCGACGCCGCCGGGCCGGTGCCGGAACGGCATGTCTTGCTGGCGGCTTTGCTGGATGCGCTGGCGTGCACGCTTGACCGCTTTGTCGCCGGCGGCTTCGCGGCCGTACGCGATGACTGGCAGTCGCGCCACGTCTGGCAGGAGAGGCCGGTACGTTTGCTGGGCGATAGCACGACAACCGACTCGGCGGTGGTCGAAGGGCGCTGCCTTGGCGCCGACAGCGACGGCGCCTTGCTGCTGGCCCTGCCGGACGGCCGCATCGAGCGCTATCTGGTCGGCGACGTGTCGCTGCGCGCCGCATGATTCTCGCCATCGACGCGGGCAACAGCCGCATCAAATGGGGCGTCTGGCATGACGACGCCTGGCAGGCGCAGGGCGCGCTCGCGCTTGCTGAGGCAGCGTCTCTTGCCGAGCTGATCGAGCCGTGGCCGGCACCTTCCCGCATCGTCATCTGCAACGTCGCCGGAGCTGCCGTCGATGCGAGCCTGCGCCTCGCATTGGGCGAGCGGCTGGCGCAAGCGCGCTGGCTGCGCCCGGGCGCGCGGCAGTGCGGCGTCGTCAATCGCTACCAGTCGCCGGAACGTCTCGGCGCCGACCGTTGGGCGGCGCTGATCGGCGCGCGGGCGCGTGTCACGGGCGCATGTCTCGTCGTCTGCGCCGGTACGGCGACGACGGTTGATCTTCTGGATGCCGAGGGCGTGTTTCAGGGCGGGCTGATTCTGCCTGGCCTCGATCTGATGCGGCGTTCGCTCGCCGATGCCACCGCCTTGCTGCCCTTCGCCGACGGCGAATTCTGCGAACAGCCGCGGCGCACGGAGGATGCGATCGTCTCCGGCTGTCTGCACGCGCAGGCGGGCGCCGTCGAGCGCCTTTACCGGCAGTTGCCGGAAGGTTCGCCGTGCCTGCTCTCCGGCGGTTCGGCGCCGGCGCTGGCGGCACGTCTTGCGCTGCCGGTGTGGCGGATCGACAATCTGGTGCTCGAAGGTTTGTTGCGCTTTGCCGCTGAGGATGTGGCGGTCTAGGGAGTCGTGGCCGCCGTTGGTATCGTTGCTGTGGGGCGAAGCGTGGAGTGTTGGCCGGCGCGATACCGTGCGTTTGCCGGAAGTTGCCGCTGTTTTTCTATAAAAACTGAGAATTCAGGGAGATTGAATGGAATCGCTGCGTTTTGTTCTCGACGCGTCGGAAATCCCGACGCACTGGTACAACGTCGTCGCCGACATGCCGACGCCGCCGGCGCCGCCCCTGGGGCCGAATGGCTTGCCGGTGCCGGTCGAGCAAATGGCGGCGATCTTCCCGATGAATATTCTCGAGCAGGAGATGTCGGCCGAGCGCTGGATTCCGATCCCGCAGGAAGTGCGCGAGATCTACCGCCTGTGGCGGCCGTCGCCGCTCTGTCGCGCGCGGCGCCTTGAAGAAGCGCTCGGTACGCCGGCGCGCATCTACTACAAGAACGAAGGCGTCTCGCCGGCCGGGTCGCACAAGCCCAATTCGGCGGTGCCGCAGGCCTTCTACAACCGGCAGGCGGGGATTCGCCGGCTGACCACCGAAACCGGCGCCGGCCAGTGGGGCTCGTCGATCGCCTTTGCCGGGCAGATGTTCGGCATCGACGTGCGCGTCTTCATGGTCAAGGTCAGCTACGACCAGAAGCCCTTCCGCCGCTCGATGATGCAGACCTGGGGCGCCGAAGTGCTGGCCAGCCCGTCGGCGCTGACGCAGACCGGCCGCGATGCGCTGGCGCACGATCCGCAGAGCAACGGCTCGCTCGGTCTGGCGATCTCGGAAGCCGTCGAGGAGGCCGCCGGCCGCGCCGATACCAATTACGCGCTCGGCTCGGTTCTGAATCACGTGCTGCTGCACCAGACGATCATCGGCCTTGAGGCCAAGAAGCAGTTCGAGAAGGCCGGCGACTGGCCCGACATGGTGTTCGGCCCCTGTGGCGGCGGTTCGTCCTTCGGCGGCATCGCCTTCCCCTTCCTCGCCGACAAGGCTGCCGGCAAGACGCCGAACCTGCGCCTCGTCGCCGTCGAGCCGGCTTCCTGCCCGTCGCTGACGCGTGGCGCCTATGCCTACGACTTTGGCGACGCGTCGGGCTTCACGCCCATCATGAAGATGTACACGCTCGGCCACGATTTCATGCCGCCGGGGATTCATGCTGGCGGTTTGCGCTACCACGGTGCTTCGCCGCTCGTTTCGCAGCTTTATCACGAGGGATTGATCGAAGCGCTGGCGGTGCCGCAAGTCGGTACGTTTGAGGCGGGCGTCATGTTCGCGCGCGCCGAAGGCATCATTCCGGCGCCGGAATCGAGCCACGCCGTGCGTGCAACCATCGACGAGGCCTTGCGCTGCAAGGAAACGGGCGAGGCCAAGACGCTCTTCTTCAATCTCACCGGCCACGGCCACTTCGACATGGCGTCCTACGACCGCTATCTCTCCGGCCAGCTGGAAAACTATGACTACCCGGCCGAGGCAATTGCCGCGTCGCTGGCACATTTGCCGAAGGTCGGCTAAGAGAGACGCCATGCGCGCACTGGTCTTCGTTCTCGTTTTTGCCAATCTGCTGCTGTTTGCCTGGGCGCAGGGTTACTTCGGCACGCCCGAATCGCCCGATGGCCGGCGTCTGCAACAGCAGTTGAATGCCGAGAAACTGTCGATTGTGCCGCGCGACGCGTCGGCCACCGCCAGCGCTGAAGCAACGTCGCCTTCGCCTTCCGCATCGGCGGAGAAGGCCGAACCGACGGCTGCAGGCGACGCCGGAAAGGCCGACGCCCGTCCCTCCGCCGTGGAGAAGGCTAGCGACAAAGCCGCCGACAAGCGCCCCGAAGTCATCGCGCCGGGCGCTGTCGTGACTGCCCCGGCGAAGAGCGAGGCGGCAAAGCCCGTCGCCGACAAGACGCCGATGAAAGCCCCCGAAAAAGCGGCGCCTGAGTCCGACAAGGACGCCTCCCGCACGGTTAGCAAGGCGCCAGTCGCGGCGGCGGCCAATGTTGCTGCTGCGCCGCCGGTGGCGGACGCGGCCAAGGCAGCAGGGCGTTGCCTGCGCTGGGGCGAACTCGCGGCCAGCGACGCCGAGCGCCTCGAACGTCTGGCCGGCGAGCGTTTCCCCAGTGCGCAGATCAAGCGGACGGCCGGCGCGAGCGTGCCGGCGGGCTGGTGGGTTTACATCCCGCCGCTTGCCAGCCGTGCGGAAGCTGAGCGCAAGGCGAACGAGTTGAAACGCCTCGAAGCTCCGGAGCTTTTCGTCATTCTCGATCCCGGCCCCAATCGCTATGCCATCTCGCTTGGCTTGTTCTCCAGCGAAGAGGCGGCCAATGATCGCCTGAACGCCTTGCGTGCCAAAGGCGTGCGTACGGCGCGTGTCGGCGAGCGCGGGGCGCTGGTGCGCCCGGCGACGCTACAGGTGCAGGTGGCCGACGCGCAGGCCGGCGCCTTGCGGCAGGCGGCGGCGCAGTGGCTTCCTGCGGCGCATCCGGGCCCGTGTCAGGTGGCGCGATGAGCTTCATTGTTGGACTGACGGGGGGTATCGGCAGTGGCAAGAGCGCGGTGGCCGATTGCTTCGCCGCACGCGGAGTGCCGATCATCGACACCGACCTCATCGCGCATGCGCTGACGGCGGCCAATGGCGCGGCGATGCCGGCAATCGTGCGGGCGTTTGGCGAATCGGTGGTGCGTGCCGACGGCGCGCTCGACCGGCCGGCGATGCGGGCGCTCGTCTTCGCCGATCGCGCGGCGCGGGCGCGTCTTGAGGCGATCCTGCATCCGTTGATTCGTGCCGAGAGCGACGCTCGCTGCGCCGCCGAAACGCAGGCGCCCTATCTCATAGTCGTCGTGCCGCTGCTCGTCGAATCAGGTGTCTGGCAACGTCGGGTGGATCGCGTTCTGCTCGTCGATTGCGAGGAGGTGACGCAAATCCGCCGTGTCGTCGCGCGCAGCCATCTGTCGCCCGACGAAGTGCGCGCGATCATCGCCGCGCAGGCGTCGCGGGCGCGGCGGCTGGCGGCGGCCGATGACGTTTTACATAACGACGGTGACCTGGCCGAGATCGATCCGCGCGTCGAAACTCTGCATCAGCGCTTTCTCGAGGTTGCGGGCGCGAAACTTGCAGCGCAGCGTTGAGCTTTTCGCGTAAACAGTTCAGAATTCGGGCACTTTCCGCGAGACTGGCGACGGCTGCGTGATTACTTACGAATATCCTTTCAACGAACGCATACGCACATTGCTGCGTCTGGAGGATTTGTTCGACAAGTCTGCGCATTTCATGCAGAACGACGGTGCCCTGGAGCACCACGTTGCGCTGGTGACCTTGTTTGAAATCCTCGAAGTTGCCGGTCGCGCCGATCTCAAGCTCGATCTGATTCAGGAGCTGGAGCGGCAGCGTCAGACCCTGATCGCTTATCGCAACAATCCCGACATCTCCGAGGAAGCCCTGTCCGGCGCCTTGTACGAGATCGAGCAGGCATCGGCGGCGCTCCTGTCGATGACCGGCAAGATCGGTCAGCATCTGCGCGAGAACGACTGGCTGATGAGCATTCGCAGCCGGGCGGCGATTCCCGGCGGTGTCTGCGAATTCGATTTGCCGTCTTACCACTTCTGGTTGAACCAGACGGCCGAGCAGCGGCGTCGTGCGCTCGATGCCTGGATCAAGCCGCTCTTGCCTTTGCGCGACGGTCTGGTGATCGTTTTGCGCCTGCTGCGTGCCAGCGGCCATCCGGAAGAAAACGTCGCCAAGGGCGGCGCCTTTCAGTTGATGCTGGGCGGCAGCACGACGCAGATGGTGCGTGTCTCGGTGAAGCTCAGCGACGCCTATGTGCCGGAAATCAGCGCCAACAAATACGCGCTGAACATCCGCTTCGCCCGCGCCGACGGCGACCATCGTCCGCGCCCCTGCGACAGCGATGTCGACTTCGATCTGACCTTCTGTAACCTGTAATCAGGCAGCGTGGCCGCCGCCCTAGCTGTCGAGGCGCCTGCTACGCACTGTTGGTGAGGTTTCCGCTGCATCTGCGCGCCGATTCTCCGCCCCG
This sequence comes from Rhodocyclus gracilis, assembly GCF_009617575.1. Lineage (GTDB taxonomy): Bacteria > Pseudomonadota > Gammaproteobacteria > Burkholderiales > Rhodocyclaceae > Rhodocyclus > Rhodocyclus gracilis. The sequence continues at coordinate 100,581 of NZ_WIXJ01000007.1, read as the reverse complement.
TTTCTTCTAACTCGGTTTTCCTTCCCGGTTCCGCTTTGCCCCGCTGCACGCCAGCAGTCGCCAACTCGCGCCGGGTATTCCCCCGCGCCTTCCTCTCGCCCCTTCTTCCTCGTATCTTGCCTGCCGCTACCTCCCGCCCGTCAGCGATGACCGGGCGGGTAGGGCTTGCCGCGGTGTGCAGCGCAGTTACGAGTATTGCGGCGCGAAGCTTTCGTCGGCGTTGGCAAGCGGGCCCTGTTCGCCCCAGTAGGGCGAAATCTTGCGCAGTTGGGCGATGATCGGCGGGATGGCGGCGATGACGCGGTCGATTTCGGCTTCCGTCGTGAAGCGCGAAAGCGAGAAGCGCGTCGTGCCGTGCGCGGCGGTGTAGGGAATGCCCATGGCGCGCATGACGTGCGACGGTTCGAGCGAGCCGGAGGTGCAGGCCGAGCCGGACGAGGCGGCGATCCCGAGTTTATTCAGCAGCAGCAGGATGGCTTCGCCTTCGATGAATTCGAAGGCGATGTTGCTGGTGTTGGGGAGCCGGTTGCTGATGTCGCCGGTGACGAAGGCGTTCGACACCTGCGCCAGAATGCCCGCTTCCAGACGGTCGCGCAGGCGGCGCACCGTGCTGTTTTCGGTAGCAATCGCGTTTTTTGCCAGCGCGGCGGCGACGCCGAGACCGACGATCGAGGCGGTGTTTTCGGTGCCGGCGCGTCGGCCACGTTCCTGGTGCCCGCCGCGCAGGAAGGGGCGAAAGCGCGTGCCGCGGCGCAGATAGAGCACGCCGATGCCTTTCGGTGCGTGCAGCTTGTGGCCGGAGAGCGACAGCATGTCGATCTGCGTGCGCTTGAGATCCATCGGCAGTTTGCCGACGGCCTGCACGGCGTCGGTGTGAAACTGGGCGCCGGCCGCGTGTGCCAGTTCGGCCATGGCCTCGACCGGGAACAGCGTTCCCGTCTCGTTGTTCGCCCACATCACCGAGACGATGGCGGTGCGCGGACCGAGCGCGGCGCGGTATGCGTCGAGGTCGAGGCGGCCGCGCTTGTCGACGCCGAGACGCGTGACGACGTAGCCGTCTTTTTCCAGCTGTTCGCAGAGGGCGAGGATCGCCGGGTGCTCGACGACGGTGGTGATGATCTGGTTGCGCTCCGGCTGCGCGCGCAGTGCCGACAGGATGGCCGTCGAGTCGGATTCGGTGCCGCACGAGGTGAAGATGATTTCCGAGTCGTGTTCGGCGCCAAGCAGCGCCTGCACGCTTTCGCGCGCGCCCTTGATGGCCAGGCCGACCTTGTTGCCAAAACTGTGCATCGACGAGGGGTTGCCGAACTGCTCGGTGAAATACGGCAGCATGGCCGCGACGACCGCCGGATCGCAGGCGGTCGTCGCGTTGTTGTCGAGATAGATCGGTGTCATGACAGCGCCCGTCCGAGCATGCTGGCCGGCAGGAGGCGGACGAATTCGCCGAGCTCCTCGACCAGACGGGTCTGGATGCCGTTCAGCGTCGACGCTTCGAGCATGCAGCCCTGGCAGGCGCCTTTCAGATTGACGTAGATGTTCTTGCCGTCGACTTCGACGATCTCGATGTCGCCGTGATCGCGTTGCAGCATCGGGCGGATCGACTCGACGGTTTCCTCGATCTTGCGCATGCGCTGAAAGTTGGTCAGGCGGGCCGTTGGAGCCGGGCTCGCCGCGCTGGCGGCGACCGGCGCCGGCTCGCAGCGTTTGGTTTCGGCGGTGGGCGCCGTGCAGCGTTCGGCCGCGACCTTGGCGAGGATCTCTTCGATGCCTTCGTGGCAGGAGGCGCAGCCGCCGCCGGCCTTGGTGTAATTGGACACCTGTTCGACGGTCGTCAGGCCGTTGGCGCGCACCACGTCCTCGATCAGGACCGAGTCGACGGCAAAGCACTTGCAGACCAGCGCGCCCTCGGCGTGGGCGTCTTGCCAGGCCTCGCCGCGATAGTTGGCGACGGCGGCTTGCAGGGCTTCGCGGCCCATCACCGAACAGTGCATTTTCTCTGGCGGCAAACCATCGAGAAAGTCGGCAATGTCCTGATTGCTGACGGTCAGGGCTTCGTCGAGCGTCTTGCCCTTGACCATTTCGGTCAGCGCCGACGAGGAGGCGATGGCCGAGCCGCAGCCGAAGGTCTGGAAGCTGGCGTCGAGAATGCGTTCGCTCGCCGGGTCGACCTTGAGCATCAGGCGCAGTGCGTCACCGCACTTGATCGAGCCGACATCGCCGACCGCATTGGCACCGTCGAGCAGACCGGCATTGCGCGGGTTGAAGAAGTGTTCGCGAACCTTGTCCGAGTAATCCCACATGATGATCTCCTTGAATCGCGAAAGGCGGCCGGCGGGTCAGCGCCGCGCCTGCCGGCGTTTCCTGCCTTCGCCCGCCGCGTGACGTGGCCGCGCTCAGGCGGCGACGAAGGTGAAGCAACTCTTCGGACAGGTACGTCCGCAGGCGCCGCAGCCGATGCAGTCTTGCGCATCCTTGACGCTCATCAGCGCCTTGGCGTCTTCGTCGTCCCAGTCGTCGTCCATGTCGTCGTCGCCACGATCGACGAGCGTCAGCACGTCGCGTGGGCAAACCTTGTAGCAGCGGCCGCAGCCGATGCAGTTCTTCGGGTTGATTGCATCTACGTAGAGAGGGGTCCAGGGGGTGCCGCCCCGCGTCACTGCGTTTGCCATGTCTTATCCTTTCTCGGAGGTATGGAGTGCATTGAGGGTTGCGACCGCGTCAGCCCAGGCCTTGCAGGCGTCGTAGGTGGCGCGGGAAATCTCGGGAAGCTCGGCGTAGGCCGCCGGCAGTCGGTCTTCGACCAGATCGTGCAGTTGTCCGGCCCACTCGGAGGCGATGCGCTTGAGGCGTTTCACGTCCTGCTCGCGCGCGCGGAGTTCGTCGTCGCTCATGGCGGACTCACATGCCGGCGACGTCGGCGTGTTCGCTGACGACCGACAGGGCGACGGCGAGAATCTTGTCGGCCTCGGTTTTCATCTTCGACAGGCTTTCGAAGCCGAAGCGGTGTACGTCGCGCAGCGTGCGGTCGCTGACGACGAGCTTGCCGACGGTGATCAGGGCGCGACCGAAACCTTCGTGCGACAGATGCACCAGCGGCACCGCCATCAGGCCGCATTCCTTTTCGATCAGCGTGGCGATGGCGTTGTAGAAGGCCTTGAGGCTGGCGACGGTCTGTTCATCCGGATCGCCGATCAGCGGAATCTGCGCCTTGCGTTCGCGCGTCAGGATCAGCGGCTCCAGAAGTTTCTCGACCGGCTGGCCGTCGTAGGTGCCGTAGCTGTCGAGCGCCCGCATCTGCCGGATCATCTCCTTGATGAAGTCGGTATCCAGAATGGGGTCGCGTTCGCGGGTGAGGGTGCTCATCGATGTTCTCCGGAGGTAAGCGGGGCGTCGGGTGGGAAGTGGTCAGGGCAGGTGGCGCATAGCGTGGCGAGAGTGTCGGGCGCGGCGTGGCATCATTCCTCCCATCTCTCGGCGGCCATGCGCTCAAAGCGGGCGCTGTCGCGGGCGCGGTGCACTGCCGTCGTGAGCCAGGGCACGCTGCCTTCGCGGATGGCGGCGCGCAGCTTTATGAGCAGGGCGTCGATGCTTTCTGCAGCGTCGAGGCGGACGGGGTGGATGCCGCGCGCCAGCAGCTGCCGCGCGGCCGAGCCGCCGACGGCGAGGCAGTAAACGGCGGCGCAGCCTTCGAGGGCGGCGATTTTGGTGGCGAGACGGCTCTCGCTATGTCCGCTGCCGCCACGGCCATTGTTGTCATGGCCAGCCTGCGGTGCCTCCTCGCCCACCGGTGCCGGGCACGCGGAGGTAAGTGGCTCTGCCGATTCGGAAAACTCGGCGACTTCGACGAGCCGTGCGTGTTCGCCGTCGATGGCGTACACGGCAAAGCCGCTGGCGGCGCCGAAGTGCTCGTTGGCCGAGGCACGGTCGGAAGTGGCGAAGGCGACCTTCAGCATGCTCGGCACGGCCTCAGTGGCAGACCAGGCGAGCTGGATCTTGCGCGCCGTCGTCACGGTAGATCGAGCGGTAGACGGGAATCTCATGGTGGTGCCCCAGGACAAGGTTCGCGAGGTCAAACAAGGCTTGCCGCGCGCCGCGGTAGCCGACCCAGACGCGGGCGTAGCCACCGACGAAGTCGTATTGCGGGAAACCGGCTCGCCACAGCGGAATGCCCAGCGACTGCGCGGTCGCGGCGGCGTGCGAGCTGGCGATGAGGATCTGCGCGTTGGCCTGCCGGGCGGCCTCTTCGAGGTCGGCAAGATCGCCAATGCGCACGCTCGCGCAGGGCATCTGCGCCAGGCCGTCGGCGCGGGTGGGCGCCACGGCGGCGACGATCTCGGCGCCGACGCCGCTGAGAAATCCGCCAAAGGCGAGCAGCGCGTCGGGGTCGAGTGCCAGTGCAATGCGCGTGAAGCCGGTCATGAAGTGGGTATCGACCATGGCGTCCTGCAATTGCGTCCGTTGCCGTTCGATCCGTTCGGGGACGGCGATGCCGGCGAGCGTCGCCAGCGCGTCGGTGAAGGCGTCGCAGGCATCGAGTCCGAGCAGGTGGTCAAAGCGCAGGTCGGGGACGCCCGTGCGTTCGCGCAGCAGGTCGGCGGCCCGAGCGAGCGAACGACCGATGACGAGCGTGGCGAGCGATTCGCCCAGGCTGTCAATGTCGCCGCGCGGGGTGCCGCCGAGTGTCAGGGGCGTGTTCTCGGCGTCGACGAGATGTCCGTCGAGCGAGTCGCCAAGGTCGGGCAGCAGCACGGCGCGCAGACCGAAGGACTCGATCCACTCGCGGATCTGCTCGAGATCGCCGGGCGTCAGCATCGACGAGGCCAGCACGTTGACCTGCCGGCGGCGCCCGACGCTGTTCGAGGCGGGCACCAGCGTGTCGATCATCGCTTCCACCGCTAGCGCGAAGCCGCTTTCGAGCGAGCCGACGTAGTCGGGCGTGTTGACCGGCACGATGGCGACGTGCGCGAACTGCGGGCAGGTCGTGCGAAAGCGCGTCACCAGCGAGTGAATATCGGTGCCTTGCGTTTCAGACAGGCCGGTCGTCGCCAGGCCGATCACCTGCGGCTGGCTTTTTTCGCACAGTGCTTTCAGTCCGGCGAGTACGTTCTCGTCGGCGTTCATGATCGTGCTGACGAGGTCCATCGCCGTCGTCTGTAGCGGGATCGGTTCGCGGAAATGGCGAACGAAGAAGACCTTGCCGAAGGCCGTACACCCTTGCGATCCGTGCAATAGCGGGATGGCATCGCGTAGCCCGAGAAACGCCAGCGCGGCCCCCATCGGCTGGCTGGCCTTCAGCGGGTTGACCGTCAGCGGCTTTGCTTTCTTTACGATCTCGGCCATGGTTGTTCGTCACACAAGGGTGGGTTGCTAGTGCTTTCGCAAGCACCATGCCAGGGGTTTAGTGCCTTTAAATCAGCGGCTTGGCGTTTCGTCGTACTGTCGGGAATGCGACATTGCCGGTATCAGGGTGACGCTGGGACGCCGTGTCGTTCCCGCGTGCCATCGCGTCCTCGGCGCCGCGAGCCTTCGCCGCGTGCTTTCCTAGCCGAGCGCGCGCGGCGTGTTGTGCACCGTCGCGGCGGCCCAGGGCGGCGCTTTGCGGACGGCAGGCCAGACCGGGCTGTCGATGGTCAGCGCCAGTTGTCGCGCCAGTTCGCTCATACCGGCGTAGCCGGCGTAGCCGAATTCGCGTTCCTGGTTGATGTCGAGGAAGGGAATGCGCGCTTTCAGCGCCGTGTACAGGTTGCGGCCGCCGGCGATGAGAACGTCGGCGCGGTAGTCCTTGTAGGCCGTGAGCAGCGCTTTCGGGCTGCCGTCGTCGATCATGCGGGCGTTTTCGCCCATCAGCTCGCGGATGCGCGCCTTGTCTTCTTCCGTCGACTTCTTGGTGCCGGTGGCGACGACTTCCATGCCGAGATCCTGCAAGGCGGAGACGATGGACCAGGATTTCACGCCGCCGGTGTAGAGCAGCACCCGCCGGCCCCGCAGGCGTTCGCGCCAGGGCGCCAGGGCGGCGTTGGCACGCGCCTCCTCGCGGGCGATGAGGATGTCCGTGCGCGCGCGCAGATCGTCGTCGTCGATGAGGTCGGCGAAGGCGCGCAGCGCCTGCGACATGTCGGCGACGCCGTAGAAGCTGCCTTCGAAGTACGGCACGCCGAAGCGCTCCTCGATGCCGCGTGCCACGTTGAGCAGCGCCTTGGCGCAGACGACCATGCTGGCCTCGGCGCGGTGCATGGTCTGCACTTCGTGAAAGCGTGCGTCGCCGGAGAGCGTGGAGAGAATGCGCAGCCCGAGTTCGTCAAAGAGCGGCGCGACATGCCAGAACTCGCCGGCGATGTTGTATTCGCCGATCAGGCTGATGTCGTGCACGCGAATGCCCGCCCGCTGGGCGTGTTCCGGCACCGGCGGCGGCTCGCGCGTGCCGATGACGTGCGTCAGCATCGCTTCGCCGGCGATCCGGTTGCCGAGGTTCTTGGTGCCGTAAAAGCCCGCACAGTCGACCGGGATGACGGGGACGCCGCAATGCTGCTGCGCGGCCTTGCAGACGGCTTCGACATCGTCGCCGATCAGCGCGGTGACGCAGGTGACGTAGACGAAGACCGCCGCCGGCGAATAGGTCGTCACCGCCTGGGCGATGGCGTGAAAGAGGCGTTTTTCGCCGCGCCCCATGATCACATCCTGCTCGGAGAGGTCGGTGGTCATGCCGATCTTGTAGAGCGTCGGCCCGGAGGAGCGGCTGCCACGGTTATCCCAGGAGGCGCCGGCGCAGGCAATCGGCCCGTGCACGATGTGCGCGACATCGGCAATCGGCAGCAGGGCGATCTGCGCGCCGTCGAAGGAGCAGCCGCCGGCGGTGGCGCCCGGCTTGGGGCGCGCGCAGCCGGATTTCTCCTTGGCGTTGTGCGCGCACGCCGGTTCGTTCTGCAGTTCGGCGAGGTGCGAGGTTTTCATGGCGTTGTCTCCGCTCTCCGTTGTCTCCTGCCGTTTTGCAAGGGCCGTGCCATCGCTAAGCCCATGATTTAGTGGAGATGTGGCGCGCGATAAGATGTCGCAAAGACGACAATCCGGGGCGGCGGCGTGGCGCATCGCCGTGACGGTAGAGGTGCGAGCGGGAAGGCGCGCGCGGCAGGGCCGAGCGGAAATGCCGAAAAAAAAGCTGAGAGGCCGGCGGAAAAACGGCACCGAGAGGAGGCGCGGAGCAGAGGCGCCGAGAAGTGGGGCGGCAGCGCCGCAGCGCTCAGCCGATCAGCGCGACGGCCTTGATCTGTGCCCACACCGACGCGCCCGGTGTCAGCGCGAGGAGATCGGCGGAGCGTCGGGTCAGTCGCGCCAGCAGCGGCGAGTTGCCGGCATTCAGTCGTACCAGGGCGAGCGCCGGATGCGGTTCGCCGGCGATCTCGTCGACCGTCGCCGGCAGCGCGTTCATGATGCTGCTGCCTTCCGGGCGTTCGAGGGCGATGCTGACGTCGCGGGCGAGGATGCGCAGGCGCACGCGGCTGCCGATGGCCTGTCCGCCGTCGCGCACCCACAGCTCGCCTCCGGGGAACTCGACGCGTGCCAGATGCCACCGGGCGTCGCGTTCGCGCACGTAGGCGTCGAGGACCACGCCGGCATCCTCGCCGAGCGGAATCGGCAGGTCGGTGCGCGCCAGCGTTTCGGCCAGCGGACCTTGGGCGACGATGGCGCCGGCGTCGAGGACGAGCAGATGGTCGGCCAGGCGCGCCACTTCGTCCGGCGCGTGGCTGACGTAGAGCACGGGAATGTCGAGCGTGTCGTGCAGGGTTTCGAGGTAGGGCAGGATTTCGTTCTTGCGCGCCAGATCGAGTGCGGCCAGCGGTTCGTCCATCAGCAGCAGTTCCGGGCCGGTGAGCAGTGCGCGGGCGATGGCAACGCGCTGTTGTTCGCCGCCGGAGAGGCGCGCCGGCATGCGTTCGAGCAGCGCGCCGATGCCGAGCAGTTCGATGATGTCGTCCCGCACGACGCGGCGGGCGGCGGCGCCGGCACGCCGCGCGCCGTAGTCGAGATTGCGCCCGACCGACAGGTGCGGGAAGAGATTGGCGTGCTGAAAGACGTAGCCGAGCGGTCGCCGATGCGTCGGCAGAAAGCTGGTGGCGTCTTGCCAGACGCTGTCGTTGACCCGCAGGTGGCTTGCCGGCCAGCGTTCGAGTCCGGCGATGGCGCGTAGCAGCGTGCTTTTGCCCGAGCCGGAGGGACCGAACAGCGCGGTGATGCCGTGCCCCGGCAGATCGAATTCCGCCGTCAGCGAAAACCCGGCGTAGCGGATGGCAAAGCGGGCGGCGATGCTCATACGCTGCGCTGCCAGCCGCGCAGATTGAGCGCGAGCAGAACGACGAAGGAGAACAGCAGCATGCCGCCGGCGAGCCAGTGCGCCTGACCGTATTCGAGTGCCTCGACGTGGTTGTAGATGGCCATCGACAGTACCTGTGTCTTGCCCGGAATATTGCCGCCGATCATCAGCACGACGCCGAATTCGCCGACGGTGTGGGCAAATCCCAGAATAGCGGCGGTAATGAAGCCCGGTCTGGCGAGCGGCAGGGCGACGCTGAGAAACGTGTCGAGCGGCGAGGCGCGTAGCGTCGCTGCCGCTTCCAGCGGCCCGTCGCCGATGGCGGCGAAGGCCTGTTGCAGGGGCTGAATGACGAAAGGCATCGAGTAGATCGCCGAGGCCAGCACCAGTCCGGGGAAGGTGAACGGCAGCAGGCCCAGCCCCAGTGCTTGCGTCAGTTGGCCGAGAGGCCCCTCCGGGCCGAGCAGTACCAGCAGATAGAAACCGAGCACGGCCGGCGGCAGGACCAGCGGCAGGGTGACGACGGCGCCGATGGGGCCTTTCAGCCAGTGCTGGCTGCGCGCCAGCCACCAGGCGATGGGCGTGCCGACGAGCAGCAGCAGCAGGGTGGTCAGTCCGGCCAGACGCAGGGTCAGGCCGATGGCGGCGAGGTCGTCCGGACTCAGCATGCACACAGCGCGACGGCGACGTCGCAGGGCGGGGCGTAGAAAGGGGCGGAGGTAACCAGCAGGCCAGCGCCCGCTGCTACATAGGCCGCAGCATTGTCGGCATCGACGCCGCCGGCGGCGGCCAGCAGCAGCGGACGCGTTGCACGCGTTGAATGCGCTGCATTTGCTGCATTCGCCGATAGGGCGGCACGACACTCGGCGACGGCCGCCGGCGTGAATTTCTCAAGCTGCAAGGCATCCGCGCCCGCCCTTGCCCAGCGCACGGCGGTAGCGATGTCGCTGACTTCGACCATGATCTGTTTTTCCGGCTCCTGCTGGCGCAGGCGGGCGATGGTCTCTCCCGGCGTCTCGCTGAGGAAGGCGCGGTGCTCGGCGAAGATCAGCAGGGTTTCCGAGAGGCCCAGACGGTGCATGCGTGCGCCGCCGGCGCGTACCGCCTTGACCGAGAGGGCCTTCGTTCCTGGCGCGCTCTTGCGCGTACAGGCCACCGTCACGCCGTTGGCGGCGGCGACGATCCGCGCTGCGCGGCTGGCGATGCCGCTGCTCCATTCGATCAGTACCTGCGCCGTCTTCCACGCATGGTGCAGGGCGGCTGCCGTGCCCGTGGCGACGAAAATGAGGTCGTCTGCCGCCAAGGGGGTGCCGGAGCGGGCGGGTTCGGAAACCTGTAGCCCGGCCAGCTCGCACAGGCGTGCTGCTTCTTCGCTGCCGCACAGGCGCATGGCTTGCCGGGCGCGGAATTCGCAGCGCCCCGTGACAGCACCGATGCCGAGCGTCGCGGTGCTGAGGTCACCGTAGGGTGCGTCGTCGGAGAGCAGGCGGTGCAGGGCGTCGTCGGAGAGGATGCTCATCAGTGGCGGGAAAAAACGTCGTGCAGTGCGCACAGCACCCGCGTGACGTCGGCACGCGGCGCGGCGAGTTCTTCGCCGGCCAGCACCTTCGTCACGGCGTGCAGGGGATCGCTTTCGGCGGTCAGCAGGACGCGGGCGCCGCGTTTGGCCATGTGGCGTACGAAGCCGTCGCCGGCGCTGGCGGCGATGATGAGTTCGGCGCCATCCAGCGGGTGCGGGCCTTCTCCGCTGAAATGGTGAATCACCTGCTCGCGCGCCAGTTCGATGCGTTCGGGAGCGGGCGGCGCCTGCGTTGGCAGGCAGTCGTAGAGCAGCCATTCGCGCGTCTGCCCGGCGTGGCGGGCAATCGTCGCGAAATGGCGGGTGGCGATAGCGATCTTCATGGGGAAACCCTAGGGCGGCAGGGACGCCGGGCGGGTGCCCCCGGCGCCTTTGCCGTCGTTCAGTGGTGTTGGCAGCGTTTAAAAATCGTAGCCGTAGGCGCGCAGGACGGCGCGTGCCTTGTCGCCGCGCAGATATTTCATCAGGGACTCGGCGGCGGCTTTGTCGCGTCCTTTGGCGAGGATCACGGCGTCCTGCCGGATCGGCTGGTAGAGGTGGGCTGGGACGATCCAGGCGGAGCCTTCGCTGATCTTGCCGTCTTTATAGACCTGCGAGAGCGCGACGAAGCCGAGTTCGGCATTGCCGGAGGCGACGAACTGGTAGGCCTGGGTGATGTTTTCGGCGGTGACGAACTTCGCCTGAACGGCGTCGAGGAGGCCGAGCGCCTTCAGGGTTTCGAGGCCGGCTTCGCCGTAGGGGGCGAGTTTCGGATTGGCCAGCGAGAGGTGCTGGAATTCGTTCTTTTTGAGCACTTCGCCCTTGTCGTCGACGTAGCCGTCTTTCTTGCTCCACAGGACGAGCTTGCCGATGGCGTAGGTGAAGCGGCTGCCGCGCACCGCGTCGCCTTCCTTTTCGAGCTTGATCGGCGTTTCGTCGTCGGCGGCGAGGAGGATTTCAAACGGCGCGCCGGCCTTGATCTGCGCGTAGAACTTGCCAGTCGAGCCGAACGACGGCACCACCTTGTGGCCCGTATCTTTCTCGAAGTCGCTGGCGATCTGCTTCATCGGCGCGGTGAAATTGGCGGCGACGGCGACCGAGACTTCATCGGCGCGGGCGCCGACCGCGATGGCCGACAGGGCCGCGCCGGCCAGCACGCTGCCAAGGAGACGGAAAAAGCGAGGGGAGTTCATCGTGGAGGGCATGGTGGAAGCGCTTCCTTCTGAGGTGAGTGGAATGCGGGGGCAGGGCGATTCGTGGTGTGGGGCGGCCATCAGCGTTGCATGGCGTTGTCGCAGTGGCGTGATCGAAGTCCCTTAGTCAAAGGTGGCGAGCAGGACGCTGGCGGCGTTGATGACGGCGCAGGCGTCGGCGCCTTCGTGCAGGGCCAGCGCGGCGACGCTGTCGCGGGTGACGATGGCGGTGACGTTGCGGCCGCCGGGGAGGGCCAGCGTGATTTCTGAATTCACGGCGCCTTCGTGGATACGCGCGACCGTTCCCCAGAGATGGTTGCGCGCCGAGGTGCGCGCCGCCGGCTCCGTCATCAGGATCACCGACTGCGCCTTGACGAAGGCGTGGACTTCGCGGCCGATGGCGAGTCCGAGGTTTTCGGCGCTCTCGCGGGTGATCATGGCGGTGATTTCCTGATTGCCGTCAAAACGCAGCGAGACTTCGAAGTTGACGGCGCCTTCGCGCAGTGCCGAGACCGGGCCGACGAACTGGTTGCGCGCGCTGGTCTTCATCTGCATGCGGCGCAGCAGAGTGCGAAATTGCGCCACATCGCCGCCTTCGCCGAGTTTTTCGGAGAGGCGGTCGAGGGTGTCCTGATATTCGACTTCCATCGCCCGATAGAGCGCCACCAAGCGGCGTCCGTAGTCGGTCAGCCGGGTGCCGCCGCCGTGGCGGCCGCCGGCCGAGCGTTCGACGAGCGGCTGTTCGGCGAGGTTGTTCATGGCGTCGACGGCGTCCCAGGCGGCTTTGTAGGAGATCGGCACGGTCTTCGCGGCCTGCGTGATCGAGCCATGCTGGCCGATGGCTTCGAGCAGACGGATGCGGGTATCGCCAAGGAAGTTGCCAAACTCGGTCTCGACGGCGAGTTTGCCGACGAGTTTCGACGAGGACGATGTCGTCACCGCGTATTCCTTTGTAGTGTTTTCTATATAACGGATGGGTGAATTTATAACCCGACGGGGTAGCGGGTAAAGCGGAATCTTTTTATTTTCCGCGCTCGTTCAGCGCGGCATCGTATTGCTCAGGGAGTAGAAGCGATGGGCGACGCCGAGCGCGTAATTGCCGACGATCTGCCGGTAGATCAGCCAGCGCTCGTCGCGCATGCGCCAGGCGACGGTCGTTTCGGCGTAGGTCGGCTCTTCGTAGAACATTTCGTCGTCGTCCGAGCGCAGGCTCGTCAGAACGAAGCGATAGGCGCAGTAGCACGCCTGCTCGTTCTCGTCGTAGCCGTTGGTGCGGTTCGCCAGAATTTCGTACTCGTGCAGGATCTCGAAGCGCAGGGGGACGATTACCAGATCCTTGTACGCCGGCGGCAGGTCGTCCTGCCAGCGCACGTCCTGTGTGTCGCGCGCCGGACGTCGCGGCGCCCGGAAGTGGCTGTGCCAGACCGCGTCCTGCGTGTGGTGTATGGGGGTCTTGTCCATGGCGTGGCGGCGCGCGGGCTTCAGTTTTCCGGCGCGAAACAGAGGGAATAGTCGTGGCAGTCGGCGCAGTGCGGCGACTTGCAGATCGGGATGCCGGCACGGGCGCAGAGCTGGCGGTAAAAAAACTTCTTCCATTTCATGTTGCCGCTGTTGGCGGCGTAGAGCGCCGGGAAGTATTCGGCCATCAGCGCCGACAGCGCATCGCGGCTGGGGAGCCCCATGTCCTGCCAGAGGTGGTTTTCGCCCATCGCCGCCGAGGCCATCGCATAGGCGAGCCAAGCCTGCGCCTCGCTGGGCGATTGGCCTTGCGCGAGGAGCAGTTCGAGCAGTTCGTCGAATTCATCGCATTCGTTGAATTTTTCCGCCGCTTCGATCGCGCGCGTTGCGGCACGGAGGCGCGTCGTTTCATCGGGGGCGAGGGGACTCGCCGCCGGGGTTGCCGCGTCCGCCGACGGCGGGCGTGCCAGCGATGCCTCGTCGAGCGCCAGTGCTTGCAGCAGGCGGTGCCAACTCGCCGGGGCGAGGCCGCGGATCGGCGGCGTGCGCTGCGCGGCGATGCCGGCGCGAATGACACCGATGAGTGCGTGACGTAGTGATTCCGGCAGTGTTTCTGGCTGCTGCTCCGGCAACGTCTTCGGCAGCGGCTCGCTGGCGTGGCGGTGGGGGGGCTGCGTCGCTGCGCGCGCGGGCGAGGCGGGAGGGACTGCGTGAATGGATGTCGCGACAAGCGGTGCGGGGAGAAGTGGCGCAGCGAGAATAGGCGCAGCGCGGAGCGACGCGGATCGCGGCGCGTGTCGTGGGGAGTGGAGTGAGTACGCCACGGGGCCTCCTCGCTAGAAGCTGTAGGGGCGGTGCAGGCTGTCGGTGACGACGTCGAGATCGCGCTGCGGCAGGTAGTGGAAGCCGGCGTGCATGTCTTCGACGACAGCGACGGTGACTGCGAGAGGCACGGCCTTGCTCGTCAGGGTGTGAAAAAACCAGGCCATCGGGTAACCGGCCTGCCGGTCGAAGGCGGTCAGCGCCTCCTGTAGCGCGCGTCCGCGCATGCCGACGCAGCTGGCGAAGGTGGGGGCGCCCTTTCCGGCGGCGGCCAGAGGACGGGCCTGGTAGATCGTCTGATGGTAGCGGTCGACGTACTCGCGCAGCGCCAGCAGCCAGTGAGTCGAGAAGAGCGTGCTGGCGCCGGCACTCGAACGCTGCCAGTCGTCGATGAAGCGATGCACAGCCTGAGGCTGCGGCTTTTGCGCGCGCAGGGTGGCGAGAAAGTCGCCGACATGGGCGAGCCGGCGCAGCGAGTAGAACGGTGCGCCGATGGGCAGATTGAGGCGCGCCGTGTCTTCGCCGGGATCGATCAGCTCTTCGAGGCTGGTCGGCTGCGACGGGGCGTCGTCGTCGACCAGCACATGGCTGACCACTTCCTGCAATTCTTCGATTTCCAGTTGCAGCATGTCGGTGGCCGCCGGGCCGATCTGTGCGACCCAGTAGTGCGTCTTGCCGTTCAGGCATGTCGCGCGCAGGCCGCGCGCCGCGCAATCGTCGGCGAGGGCGTGCAGGTCGCCGCCGTGGCTTGCCAGTGCGTCCTCGGCCCAGCGTCCGAGTTGTGCCGCCACGCGCTCGCCGTTGCCATCGATGACGCTGCCCAGCCGGTACCAGCCGCCACGTGTCAGAGCCTCGCGAAAGCGCACGCCGGGCACCAGTCGCGCCAGCGTTTCGGCGAGCTGACGTGCCAGCGTCTGCGAGGCTCCCGGCGTCGGTAGGCCGCCTTGCTGCGCGGAGAGCATGACGCAGCTGTCGTCGATGGCGTCGGCAAGTGTGCGCAGGTCGGGCGTGTCGAGAAGAGCAGGCATGGTGTTTTACTTCCGGAGAAAAAAACGGGGCGTTGCCGGGCTGCGGAAAAGCGTGCGTGCGGCGCTCGCGGCGGCTGTTGCGTCCCTTGCATGCGCTGCCACTGACGCGCCCGCAGCGCCCGGCCGTGCGGCAGCGCGAAGGAGGGTCGGCTCAGTCTTCATCATGCAGGGCGACGACGAGGCCGCTGGCGCTGGCGGGGTCGGTGGTGAGCGACAGGCAGTGTTCGCCGGCGCTGACGAAGTAGAGCGAGCAGACCTCATTGCTGGCGGCCGGCGACAGGCGGGCGGGCGTGTCGTCGTCGGCGCAGACGGTGATGTTGTGGAGGCCGGGAAAGCGTTCGCGCAGGAGGTGGGCGAGCCCGTCGCCACAGGCGGCCGGGCCACGCGCGCCGGCGACTGTCGCGAGGACGCCGTGCAGGACGGCATCGTCGATCATGATGCTTCTCCGTGTTCGAGCAGTTCGCGGAAGGGAGTGAGCGAGGCGGCGGTGACGCCCATGACCTTCGCCAGCCAGGGCGGCGGCGTTTGCAGCGCCTGTTGCAGGCGGCCAAGCACGGCGCGCGCTTCGCCGCCTTGCGCCACCTTCACCGGATGCACGCCGGCGCGCACTACCTTGGCGGCGGCGGGGCCACCAATCGACTGGAAGTAGCCGAGCTGGCAGTCGCCGATCAGGGCGGCGCGCGACAGGTTGCGGTCCTCGGCGGCGTCGGCTTCGAGCGTGGGGCGGACGGCGATCAGGCGGATATCCGACGGCGATACCTGATAGATCAGGAAGCGTTCGCAGGAGCCGAAATGCCCGTCGAGCAGCTCGTCATGGTTGGAGGCGCAGGCGACGCGGATGGAGCCCGGCGCAGCGTCGCCGGCGAGCCCGTCGAGCGGCGGCAGGTCGCTGCCGCTGACGCCTTCGCCCCACAGACAGCGCACGGCGCGCTTCAGGGCATCGGCGCTGACGCCGACGACACAGTTTTCGTCGGCGTGGTCACCGGCGAGGATTTCGCGCAGATCGTCCACCGTCATCGCCGTCAGCCGTAGTTCCGTCAGCGGCAGGCCAAGGCGTCCGACGATGGCGGTGACCAGCGAGGCGGCGCCGACGGCCGGCAGTTCGCGGGCGGCCAGGGCGATGCGCAGGGCCGCTTCGCGTGTCATGGACGGGCTCATGATGCTCTCCCGCTCAGAGATAGACGATGCAGGTGTCGCCGGACGGGCAGGTGTCGACACAGCGCGGCGTATCGGCATCGCCTTCGCATTCGGTGCACGTGTCCTTGTTGATCTTGAAGATGCCGCTCTTTTCGGTGATCGACTGGGTCGGGCAGACCGTCGCGCAGTCGCCGCAGGAGGTGCATTCCGCTTGTACGATTTTCATGGCCATGATGGTTCTCCTATGCCGGGTTACTCAACGCCGTCGAGCCGTTTGGCCCGGACGGAAATGGGCAGGCGCGCCGGAGCGGCCTGCGGTTCGATGAAATAGACGCCGCCGTTGCCGAGACGGATTTCGCCGCCCCATTTTTCGGGGGTATCGAATTCCATCGAGAGGATGCTGTCCTCGATGTCGCGCTTGGGCATGTAGAAGACGTAGCCCTTGTCGTTCCTGCGAATCATGATGTTCGCCATGCGCTTTCTCCTGCCTTTTCCTGGCGAGGCGGCGCGGGGGAAATCCGCGCCGCCCCTTTCGTCAGCGGACGAGGTCGTGGTTGTAGTCGGTGGTGCCCATGCCGCGCGTTTCGTCGTCGAGCCGTTCCAGCACGGCGTTGGTCAGCGTGGTGAGGATGTACATCGCGCCCTCGTAGCCCAGCGTCGTCATGCGGTGCAGGTGGTGACGGTCGAAGATCGGGAAGCCGATGCGGATCAGCGGCACCTCGAACTCGCGGCCCTTGTGCAGCGTGTCGCGCTGGATGTACTTGCCGTAGCTGCTGCCGATGATGAAGTCCGGCTTGTCGGTGAAGCACAGGCTGCGCAGGTGCCACAGGTCGGCGCCCGGATAGGTCTTGGCGGAGGCGCCGTAGGGCGAGCTTTCGAGCAGCTTCTTCATCGCCTTGTCCCAGCGCTTGCCACCGTTGGTGCTGACGATGTGTGTCGGCTCGATGCCGAATTCGAGCAGCACCTTGACCATGCCGAGGGTGAAGTCGGGGTCGCCGTAGACCGCCATCTTCTTGCCGTGCAGCCAGGCGTGCGAGTCGGTCATCATGTCGAGCAGACGGCCGCGTTCGAGCGTCAGCGAGGGCGGAATTTCCTTGCCCGTCAGCTCGGCGATCTTCATCAGCCATTCGTCTGTCCAGGCAACGCCCATCGGGATGTTGAGCTTCGGCACCTCGTGGTTCCACGTCGTCTCGACGAACTTCTTGGTCTTGTCGAGGCCGAGCGGTTGCAGCAGAACGGTGGTGATGGCGTTCGGCGCATCCTTCACCTCGTCCATCGTCGTGCCGCCCGCGTACATGCGGAATTCACCGTCGGCCGGTGTGTCGAGGACCTCTTCCGGATCGGAGAGCATCGTGTACTCGACGCCCATCTCGCGCAGCATGCGCTTGATGACGCGGTAGTTGCCGAGGTAGGTCTCGAAACCGGGAACGATGTTGATCTTGCCGTTCTTGCCCGGCGCCTTGCCTTCCATCGTGTTCAGCGTGAAGTACCGGAGAATGCCTTCTTCCATGTTGTCCCAGCCGGTCACGTGCGAGCCGACAAAGCTCGGCGTGTGGGCAAAGGGAACGGGGAAGTCCTTGGCGATGTAGCCTTCGTTCTTGGCGTTGTTGATGAAGGCGTTCAGGTCGTCGCCGATCACCTCGGCGATGCAGGTCGTCGACACGGCGATCATCTCGGCGCCATAGAGCTTGGAGGCGTTGGCGAGGCCTTCGTGGATGTTCTTCTGCCCGCCGAAGACAGCGGCGTCTTCCGTCATCGAGTCGGCGATGAAGGCAATCGGCTCCTTGAAGTGACGGTTGAAGTAGGTGCGGAAGTAGGCGACGCAGCCTTGCGAGCCGTGGATGTAGACCATGGTCTTCTTGAAGCCCAGACCGCACAGGGCGGAACCAAGCGGCTGACAGGTCTTGGCCGGGTTGATGGTCAGCGCTTCGCGCTTGAAGTTGAGATCCTGATACTCCTGCGTCGTCGTCCAGGCGAAGGTCTCGGCGACCTTGTCCTTGCCCGGCGCCTCTTCGAAGGTGCCGCGCTTGCGGGCGATCATGTCCTGATAGTCGTCCGCCCGGAACAGCGGGTAGCACGGCTTGATCTTGTCTATGGTTTGCATCGTCATCTCCTTGGCCCGGCCACCAATCTGTGGACAGCGGGCGTGTCACTTGACCGGTGGGCGGCGACGGCACTGACGCCGCGCCCACCTGCTCGTTGTCTTACGCCACCAGCTTCTGTTCTTCCTGCGCGGCCTTGCTCCACGGCGCCTTGAGCAGGCCCCAGCAGGGGTTGTTCAGCGTCAGGTCCATGTCGCGGGCGAAGATGGCGAAGCCGTCGTAGCCGTGGTACGGCCCCGAGTAGTCCCACGAGTGGAGCTGGCGGAAGGGCACGCCCATCTTGTGGAAGACGTACTTTTCCTTGATGCCGGAACCGATCAGATCGGGCTTCATGGCTTTGACGAACTCGTCGAGTTCGTGGCCGGTCGCGTCGTCGTAAATCAGCGTGGCATCGCCCATTTCCTTGATCGTCCGGTCGTAGTCGTCGTTGTGGGCGAATTCGTAGCCCGTGCCGACCACTTCCATGCCGAGATCTTCGTAGGCGCCGACGACGTGACGCGGGCGCAGGCCACCGACGTACAGCATCACCTTCTTGCCCTGCAGGCGCGGCTTGTACTTGGCGATCACCTCGTTCATCAGCGGCGTGTACTTGGCGATGACGCGCTCGGCGCCTTCCTTGATGTGGTCGTCGAAGTGCGCGGCGATGGCACGCAGACTTTCGGCGATCTTGGTCGGGCCGAAGAAGTTGTATTCCATCCACGGAATGCCGTACTTCTCTTCCATGTGGCGCGAGATGTAGTTCATCGAACGGTAGCAGTGCAGCAGGTTCAGCTTGACGTTCGGGGTGTTCTCCATCTCGGCGAGCGTGCCGTCGCCGGACCACTGGGCGACGACGCGCAGGCCCATTTCTTCGAGCAGAATGCGCGACGCCCAGGCGTCGCCGCCGATGTTGTAGTCGCCAAGGATGGCGACGTCGTACGGCGTCTTTTCAAAGGCCTGACCGTCGCGGTTGGAGAGGATCCAGTCGCGCACCGAGTCATTGGCGATGTGGTGGCCGAGCGATTGCGAAACGCCACGGAAGCCCTCGCAGCGCACCGGCACGACCGGCTTGCCGATCTCGACGGCGGCTTTCTTGGCGACGGCTTCGATGTCGTCGCCGATCAGCCCGACCGGGCATTCGGACTGGATCGAGATGCCCTTGTTGAGCGGGAATAGCATCTCGATTTCGCTGATCAGCTTGGCGAGTTTCTTGTCGCCGCCGAAGACGATGTCCTTTTCCTGAAAGTCGGACGTGAAATTGATCTCGCAGAAGGAGTCGATGCCGGTGGTGCCGACATAGTAGTTGCGGCGTCCGCCACGGGCGTACTGGCCGCAGCCGATGGGGCCGTGGGAGATCGAGATCATGTCCTTGATCGGCCCCCAGACGACGCCCTTCGAGCCGGCGTAGGCGCAGCCGCGCATGGTCATCACGCCCGGCAGCGACTTGCGGTTGGAAGTAATGCACTTCTTGGACGATTCCAGCGAGACGTCGTTGACCATGATGTGCTTGGCACGGTCTTTTCTCGCCTTTTCGGGATAAACCTCAAGCACCTCCTGGATGAGGGCTTCGGTTTCTTCGCGGGTTAGCGCAGCCATAATGCTGTTCCTTTCCTCACGCCGGCAGCTATCTGTGCACGGCGCTCAACGGGGTGGGTGCGTAGCAGCAGCAAGCGAATCGCGCCGGATCAGGCGGCAGTCGCTGCCAGTTCGGCCGCCGTCTTGCCGACGATCGACTCGTCTTCGACTTCCATGATCCCGAACTCCATCAGCAGGTCTTCCAGCTCTTCCATTTCGAGCGGCGTCGGGATGACGAAGAGCTTGTTGTCGACGATCTTGCGAGCCAGGGCGCGGTACTCGTCGGCCTGCTTGTGCGTCGGATCGAACTCGATCACCGTCATGCGGCGGATTTCGGCGTGCTGCACGGCGTTGTCGCGTGGCACGAAGTGGATCATCTGCGTGCCCAGCTTGGCCGCCAGCGCCATGATCAGTTCGTCTTCGCGGTCGGTCTTGCGGCTGTTGCAGATCAGGCCGGCCAGACGCACGCTGCCCGAGTTGGCGTACTTGACGATGCCCTTGGCGATGTTGTTCGCCGCGTACATGGCCATCATTTCGCCGGAGCAGACGATGTAGATTTCCTGCGCCTTGTTTTCGCGGATCGGCATGGCGAAGCCGCCGCAGACGACGTCGCCGAGCACGTCGTAGAAGACGAAGTCGAGGTCTTCGTCGTAGGCGCCTTCTTCCTCAAGGAAGTTGATGGCGGTGATGACGCCACGGCCGGCGCAGCCGACGCCGGGTTCCGGGCCGCCGGATTCGACGCATTTGACGCCGCCAAAACCGATGGACATGACGTCTTCGAGTTCGAGATCCTCGACGCTGCCGGCTTCGGCGGCGAGCGACATGACCGAGGTCTGCGCCTTGCTGTGCAGGATCAGACGCGTGGAGTCGGCCTTCGGGTCGCAGCCGACGATCATGACCTTCTTGCCGGCCTCGGCGAGGGCGGCGACGAGGTTTTGCGTGGTGGTAGACTTGCCGATGCCACCTTTACCGTAGATGGCGGCTTGACGCAGTTTTGCCATGATGCATCTCCTTTGATTAATGAAGCTTCTGAGCCGAAGGCTAAGGCGGCTTCGACATGCGTTTCGCAAAGACCATGCCACCCTTGTCCGGCGACTCCAGATGCCTGATATAAAAGAAGAAAGCGAATTTCTGTCGGGGCGTGACGAATCGCCCGAGGGGGCCGAAGTCGACAATCACGGCGCCGCCTGTCGGGCAGACGACAATCGCCAGGGCGCTCCTTCCCTCGTCTCTGCGCCCGTCGCCAGCGCTTCCCGCGCGCCGCTGCCGGCACACAGCTGTCTGCCGATCAATCGCTGCAATCTGCCGGCTTCCGTATTGGCGGGACTCACCTTCCAGAAGCATCCGGCGGCGCTGGAAATCGACGGCGTCGCCGTCTTTCACCGCGATCTCTTTCGCCGTCTCGATCTGCTCGACGCTGCCCCCGCCCGTGCGGCGGCCTTTCGTGACTACATGAGCGTGCGTTTCTGTCTGGAACAGCTCGACGAGGCCGGTCTGACGGAAGCGGCGAGCAGTCGCGCCAAGGCCAACTGGCTGCGCCTGTTGCGTGGCTGGAGCTTCAATGCCGACAGCCGCGAAGGGGCGGCGCTGAAAGGCTGGGTCGAGTCGCGCTTTGGCTTGCTGCCGCGCTTTCATGGCGAGCGGTTGCGCGATCCGTCCTCCCCCGCGTCCATGCGCTATCAGGAGATGCGCGCGCAGGCGCTGTACGGCGCCAACGCGCTGGAGGCGCAGCTCGACCTCGTGTACGCCTATTGCCAGTATGAATTCCGGCGGCGTGCCGAGGATGAGGCGGGCCGTCGCGGCACCGCCAGTTGCCTGCTTTATCGCGGCGTGAACCGGCTCGCCGAGCACGAGGTCTTGCAGAGTCTGCCGGGCGGGCATCAGATCGTCTGGCTCAACAGCCTGTGCTCGTTTTCTCGCTCGCGTGAGCGGGCGGGCGAATTCGGCGATCACATCCTGTGCGCCCGCGTGCCGCAGGCGAAAATCTTCGTGCACTCGGCCCTGCTGCCCGGCGCCTTGCAGGGCGAAGACGAGTGCGTCGTCATTGGCGGCGCCTACGCCGTGACGCAGTCGACCTTCTGACGCCCCGCTCTGTCGTAAAGACGACAAACGCCGTGTCGACGGCGTTCGCGGGGCGATTTCCCGGCGGCGGGACGTGTGGTTTTTCCGTGCGGCAGGGCGGCTCGGCGCCGGGACTTCGGGCGTTGCGGCGCATCGCAGCGCCTTACACCCCCCCGGCGCGTTTCTTGCGGAGAGGTGAGCGCATCGCCTGCCACACGCGCGATGCGGCGGGGGGCGTTGCGCGCGGAGAGGTTCACCACGCAGTCACCACGCAGCGCTCGCCCGGTGTCCATTAGCTTGCCGCGAGGAAAACCATGTCACCCGTTAGCGTCTCTGCCGCTGCGCCAGCCGCCGCCTCCCTGTCTGCTCCATTGCCCTTGTCGGCTGAGCTGGCGCAGCACCTCCGGGCCGGTCTCGGCGATGGTCGGATCATTCCCTGCCTGGGGCCCGGCGTGCTCGCCGATGTCGTCTCGCAGCGCGACGGTCGCGCTTTGCCGGTCACTTCCGAGGCGATGATCATCGCCATGAACGGGGGGCGGCCGATGGCGCCGAAGCTGATGTTCGAGTTTTCGCGGGCGGCGATGAATATCGAGCTGAAACGCGGTCGCGCGGCGATCAAACGCTTTCTCGATACTACGTACGACAGCGACGAGTGGACGCGCGCGGCGGCACACGACTGGCTGCGCGAGATCGCGCCGCCTTACGTCATCGACTTCAACCGCGACCGCCAGCTACTCGATGGCTACGCCAGTCGGCGCCCGGCGCTGCATCAGGTCGTCCTCGGCTGCGCGCGTCTCGGCGGGACAGCGTATCGCTTCCGGTTGTTTCGCTACGACGGTGAGGGCTATGTCGCCATCGAGCCGGAGTTGGCCGATCCGTCGCTGCCGACACTCTTCAAACCGCTCGGCGCGCCCTTGCCGGGCGGCGTGCGAGGAGTGGGTGGGGGGGCTACAGTTGGTGGCGGGGCTGGAGTCGCTGGCCTTGGCGGCGCTGGCGCCGTGGGTGGAGTGGGTGGAGTGGGTGGAGTGGGCGCGCTGCGTCCGGAATCGTCCTACATCGCGTCGGACGCCGATTTCGTCGATTACCTGACCGAGCTGATGGGCGGCTTTGGTGTGCCGGCCTTTCTCAAGCGGCGGCGCGAGCAGAAACGCTATCTGCTGCTGGGCCTGCGCCTGACGCGCGATACCGAGCGCATGCTGTTGCGCGACATCTGTCACGGCGCCGCCGAGGGCCCGGCAGGCTGGGCCTTGCTACCGCAGGCCAGTGCCAAGGAACGCCGCTTCTGCGCGCAGCTGGGCTTTAGCGTCATCGACGCCGATGTTGGCGATCTCATGCGGGCGGCCGGTGGAGTGCCGGCCGCCCCTGCGGGCTAGCAGCGGAAGCGGCTGACCAGCTGATTCAGGTCGGCGGCGAGCCGCTCCAGATCGGCGGCCGTCTCGGCGGTGGTTCGCATGCTGGCATTGGTTTCTTCCGCCATCTGCGAAATCTGCTCGATCCGTTGCGCGATGCTCTCGCTGGCGATGCCTTGCTCCTTGGTGGCGCTGGCGACTTCGCGGATGCGGGCGAGCGTCGCGTGCGCGCTCTCCTTGATCTTCTGCAGCGAGTCGGCGGCGCCGTCGGCGGCGCGCACGCCGGCTTCCACCTGCGGTAGCGCGGCGTCCATGACGCCGACCACGTCGCCGGTATCGGACTGAACGCCGACGAGCATTTCCTCGATCTCGACCGTGGCCAGCGAGGTGCGCTCGGCGAGTTTGCGGACTTCGTCGGCAACGACGGCAAAACCGCGCCCCTGCTCGCCGGCGCGCGCGGCCTCGATGGCCGCATTGAGCGCCAGCAGGTTGGTCTGCCCGGCGATTTCCTTGATGACGCCCGCCACCGTCGAAATCTGGGCGGCCCGCTGTTCCAGTTGCCGGATGCGTTCCGAGGCCGCCGTCACGGAGCTGGCGATGCCGTCGATTTCGTGGCTCGCGGCATGAATGCGCTGCACGCCTTCTTCGGCGAGTTCGGCCGAGCGGGACGACTCTTCTTCCGTGCCGTGCGCGCTGCCGGAGATTTGCTGGACGCTGACGGTCATCTCTTCGATGGCGGCCGCCATCGATTGCGTCGCGTCGCTCTGCGCGTGCACCGCCGTCGACACTTCGTTCGAGGCGCCGCTGATGCGCTCGGCGTCGCCGGCCAGGCGCACGGCGCTCTGGGTGATTTCGGCGACCATGTGGCGCAGCGCCGTCACCATGTTCGCCATCGAATCCATCAGGCTACCCTTGGGCGCCGGCGGCAGCGTGCCGGAAAGATCACCACCGGCAACGCGTGACATGACATCGATGGCCAGTGACGGCTCGCCGCCCACTTGCCGCAGCACGCCGCGCGCCACGACAAAGCCGAAGCCGGCGATCACGAGCAGCAGTACTCCGGCAATGCTCAGGATAACCGTCAGGCGCAGACGGAATTCGGCGTTGATGTCATCGATATATACGCCCGTGCCGATTACCCATGACCACGGCGTAAAGAGTTTGACGTAACCGAGTTTTTCGAGGGTTTCTTTTTCGCCGGGGCGCGCGGTCAGGGTTTTCAGAAAATCGCCATCAGGGTTTTTCTGTACGACGCTCAGGATATCCTTCCAGGTGTAATTGCCCTGCGCGTCGCGGATCTTTTCGAGCATGTTCTTGCCGATGCGATCCTTGATCACGTGATATATGCAGACCCCTTCGGTGGTGAAGGAATAAACATATTCCGATTTACCGTCGTTGCCGCCGTAACGGATGCGCGAAATCGCTTCGGCGGCGGCGCGCTGCGCCTGCTCGCGAGTGAGTTTGCCGGCGGCTTCTTCCGCCTGGAAGGCTGCCAGCGTCGCGTAGGTGCCTTCGAGGACGGACTGGATGGTCTCCTTGCGCCCGTCGAGAAGATCCTCGCGTGCCTGATAAGCCGCATAGGCCGTCAGGCAGAGGAGTCCGAAGACCGCCGACAGCACCAGCAGTGTTATTTTCGTTTTTAAGCTTAGCCGATCAATCATTGATCTTCTCCCTTGTTACCCGCCAGTGGGCCGTCGGTGATGTCGTTCCGGGCCGGCCTTACTGGTTTGCGTATTGACGACGTGCGGGTATTGGTATTCCGCCCGGATAGGATTTTCCGGCGACAGGGCGCAATTCCCGCGTGTTGCTACAGGCTCTCATCAAGCGCCGCGAGTAGAAGCGATATTGCGATGAATTGCAATATGCGAACCGTTATTTTTTGATACATGGCGAGAAGGGGTTTTATGGCGCGGGAATGCGATGGCGTGCCTCGGCGCGCACGCCGGATTGGCCGCTTCTGCGGCCGCCCTCAGTCGTGGCGCGGGGCGCCGTCCGACTCGCCGTTTGTCGAGCGGGCGCAGGCGAGATCGATGAGGGCCGACGCCTGCGCGCGCGTGGCTTTGGCGATCTCCGGGTCGAGCGCGTTCAGCCAGCGCGCCGGCAGCGCCGCCGGTTGATACAGCGCGCCGGCGAGCATGCCGGCGATGGCGCCGGTGGTGTCGGCGTCGCCGCCGCGATTGACCACATCGATCAGGCAGTCCTCGAAGTTCGCCGTGTCGAGCAGGGCTTGCAGGACGGCCTGCATGGTCTCGACGATCCAGCCGCTTGGGTTGTCGCGGCGCTTCGGGCGAAAGGCGAATTGCGGATGTTCGCGCAGAAAGGGCGCGATGCGGCGCCGGTACATCGCCTGCCGGCTCGCGCCGCGCAAGCCTTCCTGTACGAGGAAGGCGACCAGCTCCGTTGCGGCGTCGGAGTCGGGGTTATTGTGGGTGACATGCGCCTGCGCGCGTACGGCGGCCTGCACCGTCGCGTCATCGGCACCGAACGTGGCGAGCGCCACCGGCAGCACGCGCATGGCGGCACCGTTGCCGGCATCCAGCTCCGACGGCGGCGCGCAGGGCGTGCCGGTGCGGCGGAATTCGACGAGATTGCGCCGCACCGTGTTGCCGATGTCGACCGGTTTGCTGCGCATCCAGCCGTCGAGCGCCTGCGCGCAGGCGAGCGCGTCGACCGTGCCCTTGCCGGCGACGATGGCGTGGCCCAGTGCCAGACTCATCGTCGTGTCGTCGGTGACTTTGCCGGCTTTCAGGCGCAGCCAGCCGCCGCCGCGAATGCTGTCGTGCACGCCGTACTGGGCGCGGATTTCGCGCGGTGTCATGAATTCCACCGTCGCGCCGAGGGCGTCGCCCAGCGCCAGACCCAGGTAGGCGGCTTCGGCGCGCGTCAGTACGCCCGGTGCGGGGTTTCTCGGAGACGGCAGTCGTATCACGGAACGCCCTTCGGCTCGCTGGCCTGAGTTTGCTGCGCCACCGGCGCGTCGCGGCAAGGCGCGGGGAGTGATGCCCGGCAAGCGCTGCCGCCACACCGGCGGGCGGCGGGTGTCGGCCGTTTACGCCGGCGCAACGACGATTTCGCCACACAGCACCTGCGCCTGACAGGCCAGACGATGCTGCCGCGGAGCGAGGTTGTCCTTGAGCACCTGCGCTTCGAGAATGCTCGGCAGCGTCAGGTGTTCGCCGCCGGCGACGATCTTCGTCAGGCAGGTGCAGCACTCGCCTTCGCGGCAGCCGTAGGTGATGCCGGCGCCGACCTTTTCGGAGACTTCGATGAGGCGCGTGCCGGCAGGTACCGTGACGGTGACGCCGACATCCTCAAAGGTGACCTTGGCTTTGGGCATGAGTTTTTTTCCTTTCAGGCCAGCGAGGCCATGTCGATGGTGCGGTGTTCGGCGCGGCCGCACAGATGCAGCGCCAGATCGTGGCCGAGGCTGCGGCAGGCGGCGAGTTCGTCGCTGCCGGGCGTCAGGCGTGCGCGGACGCCCGGCAGCGGCGTGCGCAGCTTCAAGCCGCGCAGACGCTCCTCGATCATGCGCACCGCTTCGCCGCTCCAGCCGTAGGAGCCGAAGGCGGCGCCGATCTTGCCGCGCACGTCGATGCAGGTCAGCGAGGAGAGCAGGTCCCAGACCGCCTTGACGGCGTCGCCGTTGATCGTCGGGCTGCCGCAGGCGATGGCGTCGGCGCGTTCGATGCGCTCGAGCAGCGGGGCGATGGCGGCGCCGTCGAGGTCGATCAGTTCGACGCGCACTTCGTCGCTGGCGGCAGCCCTTGCCAACTCCTCGGCCATGCGCCGCGTGTTGCCATACGCCGACAGGTAAAAGACCAGTAGCGTGTGCTCACCTGTGGCCGGCGACGGCGTCGACAGTTCGCGGTAACGCGACAGGTAATAGGCCGGCGCGTCGCGCAGGATCGGGCCGTGGGCAGGCGCAATCAGCCGCAGCGGCAGCGGTTCGATCAGC
The DNA here is from genome assembly GCF_009617575.1 of Rhodocyclus gracilis. Classification (GTDB taxonomy): domain Bacteria; phylum Pseudomonadota; class Gammaproteobacteria; order Burkholderiales; family Rhodocyclaceae; genus Rhodocyclus; species Rhodocyclus gracilis. Next base: position 74,056 of record NZ_WIXJ01000007.1, on the reverse strand, counting down.
GCCAGCGCCTGCCGCACCTCGCGCGCGAAGGGCCGCATGATGCACGCGTAGTACTGCTCGAAGGCGGCGCGAAAGCTGCCGACCGCGTCATTGAACAGGCGCGCGTCGCAGTAGTGACTGCCAAAGATGTCGCCGGAGAAAAGCAGGGCGTCGCCTTCGAGATAGGTGCACTGCGTGTCGGGCCAATGCAGATATGGCGTTTGCAGGAAGCGCAGGCGCCGGTCGCCGAGGTCGAGGTGATCGCCGGTCTGCACGGCGGTGAATTCGCCGGCCGTGCCGTGCAGCACGCCCTTGAGCATCATCTGCGCGCGCGACGAGACGTACAGGCGCGCCTTTGGCGCCCGTCGCCGCAGTTCGGGCAGGGCGCCGGAATGGTCCGGTTCGAGATGGTTGAGGACGATGGCGCGGATTTCGTCGTAATCGGCGACGCTTTCCAGCCGCCGGAAAAACTCATCGGCGAAGGTCTCCTTGACCGTATCGACGATGGAGACGCCGGCGCTGCCGCGCACGCAATAGGCGTTGTAGGTCGTGCCGTGCGCGCTGTCGAGCAAGAGGTCGAAGCGGCGTAACTCCGGGTCGAGCGCGCCGATCCAGTGGACGTCGCGGGCGATGACGCGCGCCGCCGCGTGGGGGACGGGAGTGTCCGGAGTCAGGACGGCCATGGCGTCGCCTCACTCCGCCAAGGGGTCGCGGCAGCGCGCCGCCGTCTCGTCGCCGTGGCGGCAGGTGTCGATATCGGCCGGGCAGGCTTCACCGAGACCGATCCAGGCATCGATGGCGACCGGGTCGAAGCCGACCTGGCGGGTTTCACCGACTTCGAGCAGAGGCCGGCGGATCAGGAGAGGCTCGCGCAGCAGCAGTGCCATCGCCGCCTCTGCCGTCAGCGTCTCGGGAACGATCTCGCCGGATTTCACGGCCGGCGCGTTGCGGTTGAACCACTGCGCCACCGGCCGCGTGCCGAAGAAGGCGAGCAAGCGCTCACGTGACCACGCTTCCTTGCGCAGGTCGCGGGCGAGCACTTCGTGGCCGGCGGCGATCAGCAGTGCCTTCTGGCGCGCGTTGCCGGAGCAGCCGGATTTTTCGTAGAAGGTGATGTGCGCCATCAGGGCGTCTCCCCGCGCGCTGCCGACGTGTTTGCGCGTTGGGTCGTGTCTTGCTGCGGGTTGCCTTGTTGAACGCAGCGCTGCTGGACGTCCTGCCATTGCGCCGGCGACAGGCCGAGCAGGGAGCCGGGCGGATTGAGCGCGTCGCCCAGTTCGTCGACGATGGCGCCCTCGACCGGGCAGATCTCGGCGCATTGCGGTCGCGCGTAATCGCCGAGGCATTCGCTACAGGCCATCGCGTCGATGCTGAAGTGCGGCAGATCGGGCGGTGCCGCCGCCTGGATCGCCTGGTTCGGGCACACAGGCAGACAGGCCCAGCAGTTCACGCAGCTATCGACAATCGCAAGCGCCATCGTCAGGCGCTCCGGCGTGTGTCGTCGGCGGAGGCGGCGAGCCGACCGGCGGCGAGCATCTCGTGCCAGACCGCCATGACGGCCGCTGCGGCGTCTTCCAGCGCGTGTTCGCCGTTCGGCGTGATGCCGGCGGCTTCCAGCTTGCTCCAGGGCTCGAAGCCGATCTTCGCGCACAGCACCACTTCGCAGCCGGCAAGCGCGGCGATGGTGCGGCTCAGTACGCTCGCCGCATCGCCACAGCTATCGTCGCCCGAACAGTAGAGGTCGGTCTGGCGATGGCCGATCAGCCGGGCGCCGTCAGCGCTCGCTTCGTAGACCAGAAACTCCCGCGCATGGCCGAAGTGCACGGCGACGCGTCCGCCTTTGGCGGCCACCGCCATCCGCACCGGGCGGCCGGGCGGCGGCGCGACGACGCAGCTCCTCGCCGGGCGGTGCAGGGTGATGACGTGTTGGCTGCTGGCGGGCGTGGCCGTGCCGCAGGGCGAGACGATGCCGCCGGCTTTCCCGGTCGCTTGCGCGCTGCGTTCCTGCGCGCGCGCCTGCCGTTCGGCGTCGATACGTTGGCGCATCTCCACCCGGCGGGCCAGCGCGGCGCGGGTGAATTCTTCGTCGATGAGCATGGCGTCGATTTTTTCGCGCGTGAATTCGGCGCCGCGATCCTCGCCGAGAAGGCCGACGGCGTCGGCGCGGCATTGGCGACAGTGCCGCATCATGTTCATGTTGCCTTCGCAGTCGTCCTGCACGGCTTGCAGTTCGGCGGGCGTCGGGCCGCGTTGCCCGCTCAGACCGTAAAAGGTGCCGTGCTCGGGCGCCGAAATCAGCGGCATGACGTTATGCAGGAAGGCGCCCTTGGCTTTGACAATGCGCGATACGTCGCGCAGGTGCCGGTCGTTGACGCCGGGAATCAGCACCGAATTGACCTTTACCAGAATGCCGCGCGCCACCAGCATCTCCAGCCCCTTCTGCTGCTGTTCGATGAGGATGGCGGCCGCCTCGCGGCCAAAGACGCGGCGGTGTTGCCAGAAAATCCACGGATAGATCTGAGCGCCGATGTCGGGATCGACGCAGTTGATGGTGATGGTGACGTGTTCGATGTTGTGCCGCGCCAGTTCATCGACGTGTTCAGGCAGCGCCAGACCGTTGGTCGATACGCACAGCTTGATGTCCGGCGCCTTTGCCGCGAGATCGCGGAAGGTGGCGAAGACGCGCTCCGGATTGGCCAGAGGATCGCCGGGGCCGGCGATGCCGAGTACCGACATCTGCGGGATCGCCGCCGCGACGACGAGGGTCTTGCGCACCGCCTGCTCGGGCGTCAGCACTTCGGAAACCACGCCCGGCCGCGATTCGTTGGCACAGTCGTACTTGCGATTGCAGTAGTGACACTGGATGTTGCAGGCCGGCGCGACGGCGGCGTGCATGCGCGCGAAGTGGTGGTGCGCCTCTTCGGAATAGCAGGGGTGATCCTGCACGCGTCGCCGGATATCGTCCGGCAGGCCGGCCTGTTGCCGTTCGCTCGAACCACAGCCCTGGGCGCTACAGCCGCCCGTGGGCGTCGGGGGGGCAGTCACAGGAAGCTCCACGATGTTTCTCCGCGTTGGGGGTCCGCAGAGTCCTGAGCAACGGCTGTGCCAGCGTTTAAGGCATTGATTTTCAAGGCGGCCGTTTCGGCCTTGTCGCAAATGTCACAGCCTGCGTCGCCGCCGGCCCGCCTTGTGGTGTGGCGGGCGGCGGCGAATCGTGGTGGCGTCTCGTTGCGCGTTGGGGCGCGTTTAGAGAGTTGGGGCGCGTTCGGGGGCGCCGCCGCTCGCTGGTCTAAAACTGCTTTACTTCGATGGCGAGCGTCTGAATGCGGTAGGCGATCTGCCGTGGCGTCATGCCGAGCAGGCGGGCGGCTTTGGCTTGTACCCAGCCGGCCTGTTCGAGCGCGGCAATGACGCGGTCGCGCTCGCTCGGTTCGCCCGCGTCGTAGCTCTCGTGGCGCTCGCCTGGCGCTGCTTCGGCGACGCTCGGTGCGCTGTGTTGGCTGCTGCGTCCGCCGGGGCTCACCGCCTGACGGAAGCGGTCGAGGCGAATCAGCTCGGCGTCGATGACGCCGTTTTCCGACATCACCGCCGCGCGTTCAAGGCAGTTTTCGAGTTCGCGCACATTGCCCGGCCAGCTGTATTGCGTCAGGCGCCGCACGGCCGATTCCTGCAGGGTCAGCGCGCGTCCTTGCTGTTCGCCGATGCGGACGATCAGGTGTCGCGCCAGATCGGGAATGTCTTCGCTACGCTCGCGCAGCGCCGGCAACAGGATGGGCATGACGTTGAGCCGGTAATACAAGTCTTCGCGGAAATCGCCGGCATCGACCGCAGCTTCGAGGTCGCGGTGCGTCGCGGCGATGACACGCACGTCAACCTTCAGCGTCCGGTTGCCGCCGACGCGCTCGAATTCGCCCTCCTGCAGAACGCGCAGCAGCTTGGCCTGGAAGGCGGGTGAGATTTCACCGATTTCGTCGAGGAAGAGGCTGCCGCCGTCGGCCGACTCGAAACGCCCCTTGCGCGCGCCAACGGCGCCGGTAAACGAGCCTTTCTCGTGGCCGAAAAGCTCCGATTCGAGCAGACTTTCCGGCAGCGTCGCACAGTTGAGGCGCACGTAAGGCGCCCGCGCGCGTGGCGAGTTGTAGTGAATCGCGTTGGCGATCAGCTCCTTGCCGGTGCCCGTTTCGCCACGGATGAGCACGGTCGTGTTCCACTTCGCAACGAGGCGGACCTGATCGAAGATGCGGCGCATCGCCGCCGAGCGGCCGACGATGTTGTCGAAGCCGTAACGCCCGCGCACCGTCCGGCGCAGGCTGTCGCGCTCTTCGGCGAGACTTTTCTTTTCTTCGTCGACCTTGAGCGCGAGCCGCACGCTCTGGCCGATCAGGTTGGCGATCATTTCGACGAAGCGCGCACATTCGGCGAGGATGCCGGCGCCCGCGACATCGGGTTGCACGCCGAGCACGCCCAGTTGCCGTTCGCCGGCGGCAATCGGCGCGGCGATGAAGGGCAGCGTCGAATCGTAGATGCCGAGACGGTTGAGGAAGCGCGGATCGCGCCCCGGCGCATCGACGATGATCGTCTCGCCGGCCTCGAATACCATGCCGAGTACGCCTTCGCCGGACTGGTAGCGCACCGGCGTGAAGGCGCTGGCGTCGAAGCCGTGCACGGCGTTGACCATCAAGTCGCCGCTTTCGGCGTCAATGACGATGATGAGACCGCGTCCGAGACCGGCGTCGGCGAGCGCGGCGAGGACATCGCGCATCGTCTGCCGGTAGTCGAGCGAGCGCGAGAGGATTTCGCTGACGCGGTAGATCGTGTCGACGTCGAGACGGCATTGGCCGCGTTCCTCCTCGATCTGCGAGGCAAAGCGCGGCGCGGAAGGTGGTGTATGAACCATCGGCCGTATCCTCAGAAGGTTTCGCGCTGACAGGGCAGGGCGACGCGCATGCGGCAACCACTGTCGTAGTCGGCGTCGATTTCGATGATGCCCTCGTGGTCGGCAACGACTTGCTGGGCCATCGACAGGCCGGTGCCGGCGTGGCGCACGCCGCCCGGATTGGTCGTGAAGAAGGGCTCGAAGGCTTTCAGGTGCAGGGCGGGCGGGATGCCCGGCCCGCTGTCCTCGATCAGCACTTCGACGCTGCCGGCCCGGCTGCGGGTGACGACGGTCAGTTCGCGCCGCTGCCAGCCTTTGGTGTTCATGGCGTCGATGGCGTTGTCGACGAGCGCCTTGAACATCGAGCGCAGGCGCACCGGTCGGCCGTAGATCACCGGCAGCGTCGCCTGCGGCTTCCAGGTGACCATGATGCCGGCGCGCAGCAGGCGGACGGTCGCCAGATCGAGTACGTCGCGCAGCAGTTCATTGATGTTGGCTGCCGAGACGCTTTCGCCGATGAGATCGGGCGTCGCGCGGCGCAGCGTGTCGAGCGCCTGCTGGCCGGCGCGCAGGGCTTCGCCGAGAGCGGCGGCCGTCGGATCGTGCTGGCCGCGCCGTCCCTGCATGGCGACGACCGACGCCAGCACGTTCATCGGCCCTTCCATGTGAAAGAGGGCGGCGGAAAGGCTTTCGCGCAGGCCGCTGACGCGGTTTTCTTCGGCCATCATCGCTTGCAGGGCCGCCATGCGCGCCTGCTCCTGCTGGGCGCGCTGCTGGGTGATTTCCTTGGCGATAAGCAGCAGATAAATGCTGTCGCGCGCGCCAAAAAAGGCGTAGGTCGCGGCGTTCACGCTACGTACCCAGGTGCCGGTACACGAGAACCAGCGCGGCGCCTTGCCGCCTTCGCGATCAATGCGGATTTCGCGGTCGGCGAAGGCCTGTGCTCCGTCGCGCGGCACGCCGAGGGTGTCGCCGTGTTCGGCGCGGACGGCGTCGAGAATGATCTTCGCCGCCTCGCCGACGCCCAGTTCGCTCGTCAGCTTCTTGTATTGCAGGTTGTCGAGGACGACGCGCCGTTCGCCGTCGAGCAGCGCCATGGCGAGCGGTGCCGAGTCGACGACCGACTCGATCAGTGCCTTCTGATTGCACACCTGACATTCCAGCCGGTGCAGTTCGGTGATGTCGCGGTGGATGCCCAGATAGTTGGCGACACGCCCGTCGCCATCACGCACCGGCGTGATCATCAGATCCGCCAGATATTCGCTGCCATCGCGGCGGCGGTTGACCAGCCGGCCGCTCCACGGCTCACCTTTGCCGATGGTCTCCCAGAGCTGCGTATAGACCGCCGGCGGCGTTGTCTTGGCGGAGAGCAGCGACTGGTTCTGGCCGCGCGCTTCTGCGAGCGAATAACCGGTGACCCGCTCGAAACCCGGATTGACGTAAAGGATCGTCGCTGCCGTGTCGGTGATCGAGATCGCCACGTCGGCCTGGGCGACGGCTTCGCGAAAGACTTCCGGCAGGATGCCGGCCGGCTGAACGGTGTCGGCGGCGATATGGGTGTCGTGAGCCATGAACGTGTCCTGAGGGCGGGTGCAGGAGGCGCACCGATCATCAGCATCTTTGCATATTCCGTGCCACGGCCATGGGTGATGTTGGCATGCCGCCTTTGTGGGATTTGTTGCAGCGTGTAGGACTTGCGACACAAGGCGGCGCGGCCTGCCGGCGAGGTTCTTCGACGCGGCGGCGGCGTGCGCGCGGAAATCTCTATTCTGGTGCGGGCTTAGCGCACGGCGCCCCGAATTCGCCCGCGCTTGCCGGCCGTTGGCACGGAATGTGCGCTGAGACGCTCATCCGCATCGACAGGTTTGACATGAACGCTCAGAACGACACGCGGCACTCTGGCTCCGGCAACGGTGTTCGCGTCCCGCGCACAAGGCAGGCGACCTCATGAAGCGATCTTCCATGATTCACGGTGTGATTCTCGGCACCTTCTGTCTCGGCTTCGGTGCCGTGCTCGCCGTCACCGACCGCATGACGAGCGACGACATCGCCGCCCGCGCGCTCGACGACAAACAGAATTCGCTGTCGCAGGTGCTGCCGGACGAGCTGCACGACAACCAGCCGGTCACCGACACCCTCACCCTGAAAAACGACGAGGGACGCGAAATCACCATCTATCGGGCGCGGCGGCAGGGGCGGGTGACGGGCGTCGCCTACGAGATTTTCGGCACCGGCTACTCCGGCGAAATCCGTCTCATGCTCGGCGTCGATGCCGATGGCCGCGTCCTTGGCGTGCGCGTGCTCGCGCACAAGGAAACGCCGGGGCTGGGCGACAAGATCGAGGTCAAGAAGGGCGACTGGATCCTGCGTTTCACTGGCCTTTCCCTCGGCAACCCGGCGCCCGAGCGCTGGAAGGTGAAAAAAGACAGCGGCGATTTCGACCAGTTTGCCGGCGCGACGATCACGCCGCGCGGCGTCGTCCGCGCCATTCACGGCGGTCTCGACTTCTTCGCGGCGAACAAGGCCGCCCTGCTGGAGGCGAATTGAGATGAAGACCGACTACAAGACCATCGTCAGCGACGGGCTGTGGAGTAACAACGGCGTACTCAGCATGCTGCTTGGCCTGTGCCCGGCGATGGCGATGACGACCAGCGCCACCAACGGCTTCGGCATGGGGCTGGCGACCGCCGTCGTCATGGCGGCATCGAGTCTTCTGGTGGCGCTGTTCCGTCAGCGCATCACGCAGGAGATCCGCATTCCGGTGTTCATCCTCATCGTCGCTTCGATGGTGACGCTCGTCGATCTGGCGATGAACGCGTGGATGCACGAGCTGTACAAGGTGCTTGGCCTGTTCATCCCGCTGATCGTTTCCAACTGTCTGCCGCTGGCGCGCCTGGAAGCCTTTGCCGCCAAGCAGCCACCGCTGGCGGCGCTGGTCGACGGCCTGTTCATGGGCATCGGCTTCACGCTGGCGCTGACCTCGGTCGGCGCCGTGCGCGAGATTCTCGGCTCCGGCACCTTGTTTGCCGACGCCTCGCTGTTGCTCGGCCCGGCCTTCAAGGCGATCGAGATGCGCATCCTGCCCGCCGACATGGGCGTGCTGATGATGATCCTGCCGCCCGGCGGCTTCCTCATCACCGGGCTGATGGTCGTCGTCAAACGCCTCTTCGATCTACGGGCAGGCCGCGAAATCCAGATGGGGGGCGCGCACAGTGCGCCGGCCTGAGTCCATGAAAACCTCTCTCAGCATGATTCCCATCGTTTCGCCGCCCCCTGCTTCGCGGGCCTCGACTGCGACGGCTCCGCTTTCATCGACCGCGTTGGCCTCCCCGGTCTCGCCGCAGCGGCCGCGCGTCGAAGGCATCGCCCGCGTCGTCGCCGTCGATTGCGTCGATGGCGAGCGTGTCTGGCTCGAACCGGAGCAGACGACGAGTTGCGGCGGCTGTGCGGCGGCCTCACGCTGCGGCGCCAAGGGCGTCGGCACGCTGGCCAGCCGCCTCGAAGCCCGCCGCTTTCCCTTGTCGGCGAACGTGGCCTCGCCGCCCTTGCGGATCGGCGAACGCGTCGTCATCGGTGTCGAAGAACGCTCGCTGGTGCGCGCTTCGCTCACCGCCTACGCGATCCCGCTGCTGACGGCTTTCGCGGCGGGCGGTGTCGCCGAAGGCCTCGTCGGCAGCGACGCGGTGACGATGTTCGCCATGCTCGGCGGCCTTGGCGCCGGCTTGCTTCTGGCGGGCGGCGTTGCCCGCCGCCTGTCGGCGCGCGGCGAGCTGGCGCCGCGCTATCTGCGCCGGGCCAGAGCCGATGAATCCTGCTCCACCGACTCGACAGGTTAAGGATCGAAGATGAAAGAACTCGCCCTGATGATGGTCGGCGCGGCGCTGGTCAATAACGTGATCCTCGCCCGCTTTCTTGGCCTGTGCTCGTTCATGGGAGTGACGACGCGCATCGATACGGCGGCCGGCATGGGCATGGCGACGACCTTCGTCATCACCGTCTCTTCGATGGCCGACTGGGCCGTCCAGCACTACCTGCTGGATGCCTACGGCCTCGGGTTTCTGCGTACGGTGACCTTCATCCTCGTCATCGCCAGCGCCGTGCAATTCACCGAGATGACGATCCGCAAGGTATCGCCGTCGCTGTTTCAGATGCTCGGCATCTATCTGCCGCTGATCACGACCAACTGCGCGGTGCTCGGCGTCGCCTTGCTGCTCGTCGAGGGCAAGCTGAGTTTCCTCGCCTCGACGCTGTTCGCCTTTGCCTCGGCGGCTGGTTACAGCCTTGTCATGATCATCTTCGCCGGACTGCGCGAACGGCTGGCGCTGGCTCAGGTGCCGCGCCTCTTCGCCGGCCCGCCGATCGGTTTCATCGTTGCCAGCCTGTTGGCGATGGCATTCATGGGCTTTTCCGGCATCAGTACCGGTTGAGCGGGGAGGAAACCTCATGTGGGTGGCGATTGGCAGTCTGACCTTGATGGGCCTGGCGCTCGGCGCCTTGCTCGGTGTGGCCGCGCGGTATCTGGCGGTGGAAGAAAACCCGATTGAAGCCGAGTTGCAGTCGATGCTGCCCGGCTCGCAGTGCGGTCAATGCGGCTACGTCGGCTGCGCGCAGGCGGCGGCGGCGCTGGCGCGCCACGAGGCGCCGGTGACGCTCTGCCCGCCCGGCGGACGGGCGCTGGCCGAGGCGCTGGCCGCCAGGCTCGGCGTCAAGGCCGATCTGTCGCAGGTGGTGGATGACGGGCCAAAGCTCGCGCAAGTCAGCGAGGACATCTGTATCGGCTGCTGCCGCTGCATCAAGGTATGCCCGACCGACGCCGTGATCGGCGCGCCCAAGCAGATCCACAACGTCATCCGCGATGCCTGCACCGGCTGCGGCGCCTGCATCGAACGCTGCCCGACCGAGGCGATGGCGCTGGTGCCGGTGCCCGTCACCTTGCAGCACTGGATCTGGCCGAAGCCGGCCATTGCGTAAGTACCAAGAGAGAAGGCCATGGGACTGATCGATCGTTTATTCAAGGACCCCGCCTGGGGCGTGCATCCCGACGACCACAAGCGTCCGGCGGCCGACCAGCCGTTGCGCGTGCTGCCGCCACCGGCGCGTCTCTATATGCCCTTGCAGCAGCACGTCGGCGGCGCGGCGCGGCCGGTGGTGCAGGTCGGCGAGAAGGTGTTGAAGGGGCAGTTGCTGGCGGCGGCGCAGGGCAACATCTCGGCGCCGGTGCACTCGCCGGTATCGGGGCAGGTCGTCGCCATCGGCGAGGTGACGGCGCCGCATCCGTCGGGCCTGGGCTTTACCGCAATCACGCTGGAGTCGGATTTTGCCGAGCGCTGGATCGACGCTGACGCCGTCGCCGACCCGTTTTCCCTGGCTCCCGAAGAGATTACCCGCCGCACGGCGGCGGCGGGCGTCGTCGGCCTTGGCGGGGCGACCTTCCCGTCCGCCGTCAAATTCGTTCTGGGGCAGCGCCTCAAGGTGGCGACGCTGATCGTAAACGGCGGCGAATGCGAGCCGTATCTGTCGTCCGACGACCGCCTGATGCGCGACCGCGCCAGCGAGGTCGTCGATGGTGCGCGCATCGTCATGCACGCCATCGGCGCGACGCAGGTGCTGGTGGGCATCGAGAACAACAAGCCGGAAGCCATCGCCGCCATGCAGTTGGCAGCGGCGCCGTTCGCGGAAGTGAACATCTGCCCGGTGCCGGCGCGTTACCCGATGGGTTCCGACAAGCAGTTGATCCAGACGCTGACGGGGCGTGAGGTGCCGGCCGACGCGCGTGCCGCCGAAGTCGGCGTGCTGGTGCATAACGTGTCGACCTGCGCCGCCGTGCATCAGGCGGTGCGGCTTGGTCGCCCGCTGGTCGAGCGCATCGTCACCGTCAACGGCGGTGCCGTGCGCGAACCGGGCAATGTCTTCGCGCCGCTCGGCACGCTGGTCGACGAGCTGCTGGCGTTTTGCGGGCTGCATGAAGCGCCGTCCCGCCTCATTCTGGGTGGCCCGATGATGGGTTCGCCGCTGGCGCATGGCAAGATTCCGCTGGTGAAGGGGGCCTCCGGCATCCTCGCCTTCGACGCCCGCGAGGCGACGATCCCGCCGGCCGGGCCATGCATCCGCTGCGGCAGTTGCACGCGCGCCTGCCCGATGGGGCTCCTGCCCCTGGAAATGGCAGCGCGCATCCGCCACGACAAGTTCGACGAAGCCGCCGCCCTGATGCTGGGCGACTGCATCTCCTGCGGCTGCTGCGCCTGGGTGTGCCCGTCGCACATTCCGCTGGTGCAGTACTTCAGCCACGCCAAAGGCGAGTTGTCGGCGCGCGAGCGTACCCGTTTGCGTAACGACGCCAGTCGGCGTCTGGCAGAAGCCCGCGTGCTGCGTCTCGAACGCGAGGCCCGCGAAAAAGCCGAAGCGGCGCTGCGCCGCAAGGCCGAGCGTGCCGCCGCCAAGGCCGCCGCCGAACGTCAGGAAACTCCGGGAGAAACGGTATGAGCGCACTGTCGAGAACGTCTGCCGCCGCACCGGTGGCGGCGCCGCACGCGAGTACGTCGGGCAGCGTGACGGCCGTCATGGCGACGGTCATGCTGGCGCTGACTCCGGCGACGCTCTACGGCTTCTGGCTGTACGGCTGGCCGTCGATCTATCTGTGGCTGATCACCGTGGCCTTCGCCATGCTCGGCGAGGCGGTCTGTCTGCGCCTGATGGAGCGTCGCGCCGTGCCGGTGCTCTTCGACGGCTCGGCCATGCTCACCGGCTGGTTGCTGGCCGTCTCGCTGCCGCCCTGGGCACCCTGGTGGATCGGCGCCCTGGGCGGGCTGTTCGCGACCATGCTGTGCAAGCAGGCCTTCGGCGGTCTCGGGCAGAATCTTTTCAACCCGGCGATGGTGGCACGCGTTGCCTTGCTGATCTCCTTCCCGGTGCAGATGACGGCGTGGGTGGCGCCCCTGCCCATCGACATGGCGGCGGCGCCGGGGCCGATCAGCGGGCTCCTGGTGACGCTCAAGGGCATTCCTCAGGGGCTTGATGCGGTGTCCAGCGCCTCCTTGCTCGGCTTTGCCAAAACCGAAATGTCGCGCGGCGTCGATCTCCTGCAGTCGTTGCCGCACGCGCCGTCGCTCTCCTGGCTTGGCAGTCGCCCCGGCAGCCTCGGCGAGACGGCGTCCTGGCTGATCGCCGCCGGCGGGTTGCTGCTGATCGTTCGTCGCGTCATCAGCTGGCACATTCCGGTCGCCATGCTGGCGGGCATCGCCGTGCCGGCCGCGCTGCTGCATCTGGTCGATCCGGCGCGCTATCTCGACGCGACGACGCATCTCCTGTCGGGCGGCGCCATGCTCGGCGCGTTTTTCATCGCCACCGACTACGTGACTTCGCCGAATACGGCGCGTGGTCAGTTGATCTTCGGCGCCGGTTGCGGTGTGCTGACGTACGTCATCCGTACCTGGGCCGGCTATCCCGAAGGCGTCGCCTTCGCCGTGCTGTTGATGAATTCGCTGACACCGATCATCGACCGCTATGTAAAACCGCGCGTGTATGGCCGCGACCGGCAGGGCGTCGCACTCGACGCGCCGGCCATGGCCGCGCGCCCCATCGTCGGACGGGAGTATTAAATGCAGATCGGAGTGGCCTACTCGGACGCGTCGCAGCAGCAGGTCTGGCTCACCCTCGAAGTCGCCGAGGGCACCACCGTGGCGGGCGCCATCGAGAAATCCGGGGTGCTGAAATTGTTCCCCGCTATTGATCTCGACAGCCAGAAAGTGGGAATCTTCGGGCGGCTCGTAAAACTCGATACTGAACTCAAAGCCGGTGATCGAGTCGAAATCCACCGAAGCATCACCTGCGACCCGCAAAGTGTGCCTCGGCGCGCGGGCGAGTCTGACGACGATTAACGTTTTTGCTGAAAGTCCTGCCATGCCACTGTGTATCGGAATCCCGAAGGAGACTTACGCTGCCGAAAAGCGTGTCGCCACGGTTCCCGACCTTGTCGAGAAACTGATCAAACTGGGTTTTACCGTTGTCGTCGAGCGTGATGCTGGCGCTCTGGCCAACTTCGACGACGCGAGCTACGTTGCCGCCGGTGCGCGTATCGCCGCCACCGCTGCCGAAGTCTGGAGCAGCGCCGACGTTATCTTCAAAGTGCGCGCCCCGAGCATGGACGAGGTGCCGCTGCTCAAGGAGGGCGCCACCCTCGTCAGCTTCATCTGGCCGGCGCAGAACCCCGAGTTGATGCAGGCTCTGGCCGCCCGCAAGGTCACGGTGCTGGCGATGGACAGCGTGCCGCGCATGTCGCGCGCGCAGAAGATGGATGCCCTGAGTTCGATGGCCAATATCGCCGGCTATCGCGCCGTGATCGAGGCAGCACATCACTTCGGCCGCTTCTTCACCGGCCAGATTACCGCCGCCGGCAAGGTGCCGCCGGCCAAGGTCTTCGTCATCGGTGCCGGTGTCGCCGGCCTGGCGGCTCTCGGCGCCGCGGTCGGTCTCGGTGCCATCGTGCGCGCCAACGACACGCGTCCCGAAGTTGCCGACCAGATCAAGTCGCTCGGCGCGGAATTCGTCCCCGTCGAGTACGAAGAAGAAGGCAGCGGCGTCGGCGGTTACGCCAAGGTGATGAGCGAAGGCTTCCAGAAAGCGCAGAAGGCGACCTTCGCCAAGCAGGCGAAAGACGTCGACATCATCATCACCACCGCACTCATCCCCGGCAAGCCGGCGCCGAAGCTGATCACCACCGAAATGGTGCAGAGCATGCGGGCGGGCAGCGTCATCGTCGACCTTGCCGCCGAGCAGGGCGGCAACTGTGAGCTGACGGTCCCCGGCGAAGTCGTCGTGCGTCACGGCGTCACCATCATCGGCTACACCGATTTGCCGAGCCGCCTCGCCAAGCAGTCCTCGACGCTCTACGCGACCAACCTGCTGCGGCTGACCGAAGAGTTGTGCAAGGCCAAGGACGGCAACCTCGACGTCAACATGGACGACGAAGTCATCCGTGGCGCCACCGTCATCAAGAGCGGCGAGATCACCTGGCCGCCCCCGCCGCCGAAGCTCTCCGCCGCGCCAGCGCAAGCCAAGCCGGCGGCCGCCGTACCGGTCGCCGCCAAGAAGGAAGAAGCCAGCGGGCCGATGAGCGCCAATGCGCTGGCCGGCGTCTTCGGTGTCGGCGCGGCGCTGTTCTGGCTGATTGGCGCTTATGCGCCGACGGCCTTCCTCGGACACTTCACGGTTTTCGTGTTGGCCTGTTTTGTCGGCTACATGGTGGTGTGGAACGTCAAGGCCGCGCTGCACACGCCGCTGATGAGCGTCACCAACGCCGTTTCCAGCATCATCGCCATTGGTGCTCTGGTGCAGATCGCGCCGCCGCTCGCCGGCGCCGAGGTGCTACGTCCGGACGACTGGATTCGCTGGCTGGCTGTGCTCGGTATCGTGCTCACCAGCATCAACATGTTCGGCGGTTTCGCCGTTACCCGCCGCATGCTGGCGATGTTCCGCAAGTAAGGCTCGCGCGCTATGTCATCCAATCTCGTCACTGTTTCCTACATCGCAGCAATCGTCCTCTTCATCCTCAGCCTTGGCGGCCTGTCGGCTGCCGAGACGTCGCGGCGCGGCAACCTCTACGGCATGCTCGGCATGGCGCTGGCGGTGCTGGCGACCGTCGTCGGGCCGCGTGTCACGCTGGCCGGTGTGCCGTGGATCATGGCCGCCATGGCCGTCGGCGGCAGTATCGGTCTGTATGCGGCGCGCCGCGTGCAGATGACGCAAATGCCCGAACTCGTCGCCCTGATGCACGCGCTGGTCGGTCTCGCTGCCTGTCTGGTCGGCTTCGCCAGCGATATCGACACCTCGCTGAGTTTTGCCAGCGAAGCCGAAAAGACCATCCACGAAGTCGAAATCTACGTCGGCATCTTCATCGGCGCGATCACCTTCTCCGGTTCGCTGATCGCCTTTGGCAAGCTCTCCGGGCGCATCGGCGGCAAGCCGGTCCTGCTGCCCGGCCGGCACTTCATCAACCTGCTCGGTCTGCTCATCGTCGTCGGTTTCGGCTACGCTTTCCTGCATGCGCCGACCGTCGCCGACGGCATGCTGCCGCTGGCGGTGATGACCGTCGTCGCGCTACTCTTCGGCGTGCATATGGTCATGGCCATCGGCGGTGCCGACATGCCGGTGGTGATCTCCATGCTCAACAGCTACTCGGGTTGGGCGGCCGCGGCGACGGGCTTCATGCTCTCCAACGACCTCTTGATCGTCACTGGTGCGCTGGTCGGTTCGTCGGGCGCGATCCTCTCGTACATCATGTGCCGCGCGATGAACCGAAATTTCTTCAGCGTCATTGCCGGTGGCTTCGGTGCGGCCAGCGGTTCCCCGGCCAAGGCCAGCGGCGAACCGCAAGGCGAGGTGACGCCGATCAGCGCGCAAGAAACGGCGGATCTGCTGAAAACGGCGAAGAGCGTCATCATCGTTCCCGGCTACGGCATGGCTGTCGCGCAGGCGCAGCACGCGGTGTCCGAGATCACCCAGCAGTTGCGTGCGCAGGGTGTCAACGTGCGCTTCGGCATTCACCCGGTGGCTGGTCGGATGCCGGGTCACATGAACGTGCTGCTGGCCGAAGCCAAGGTGCCGTACGACATCGTGATGGAAATGGACGAAATCAATGACGATTTCCCCGAAACCGACGTGACGATGGTCATCGGCGCCAACGACATCGTCAATCCGGCGGCGCAAGAAGACCCGACCTCGCCGATTGCCAACATGCCGGTGCTCGAAGTGTGGAAGGCGAAGACCTCGATCGTCATGAAGCGCTCCATGGCCTCTGGCTACGCCGGTGTCGACAACCCGCTGTTCTACAAGGAAAACAACCGCATGCTCTTCGGCGACGCGAAGGCGATGCTGAACGAAGTGCTGGCCGGCCTGAAGGCTTGATCGACGGCAGACGGCGGGCGCACGGCGGCTTGCAGGCCGCACGTGGCGCCCCCGCGGCAAGCGGCCCTCCACGCCACGCTTCCTGGCTGGCGTGCAGGCGCTACCCAGACGGGAGACGATGCGTCGTCTCCCGTTTTTATTGCGCTGTCCGGCGCTGTCCGCGTTGCCCGCCGGTCGTTCAGCGCGTGCGCAGCAGGGCGGCCAGCCATGCCTTTTGCGCTGTCCGGCGACGGCCGTCGCTGATGTGCTGACGGATACGTTCGCGCACGCTGGCGAGCGGTATCAGTCCGCTGCCCCCCTTGATGGCGTCGCAGCGCAGCAGATGAAAGCCCATTGGCGATTCGACGATGGCCGAGAGTTCGCCTTCGGCCAGCGCAAAGGCGACCTGATCGATTTCCGGGAAGAGCTTGCCGCGCGGCAGTTCGCCGAGCAGGCCACCGTTCATTGCCGTCGGGCATTCCGAGTGCTTGAGCGCCTGTTCGTTGAAGCGCTCAGGCGCGCGGAGCAGGCGTTCGCGGATGTCGTTGATGCGCGTCCACACGGATGCCCGGTCGCTGTTGGCCATCTCGTCGTTGATGGTGAGCAGGATATGGCGCAGCGTGCGCGTCTCCGGCGCGGTGAAGCGTTCCGGGTGCATCAGGTAAAAAATCTCGACCTCGGTGTCGTCGACCGGCGCGGCGCGGCTGCCGACCTTTTCGAGGACGACTTCGACCTTCAGATCGCGGATGATCGCCTCGCGCAGGGTTTCGTGCACCAGGCCGTTCAGGGCGAGGTCGGCGTGATACTCGGCGTCGCTGGTAAAGCGCGCGCGGATCTCGGCGAGCGCGTGGGCGATGGCGTCTTCGCGCAGGATGACGCCCGCCGCCTCCGGCGTGCCCAGAAGGCGCATTTCGATGATGCACTGCCGCTCGGCGACGTCGGCGACACGCAGGCGTTCTTCGTCACTGAGGGCCGAGGGGGCCTTCTTGAAGAGCGCGTGCGCCAGTTTGAGCGTCAGATAGGGCGCAGCATCAACAGGACGTGCGTTCATCACTTCCTCCGCCAGCGCGCAGACAGTCTTCGGGGACGGCGAAAACGCGCCCCGGCCGGCAGGCGAAATGCACGTGATAGCGCAGTTCGCCGCCGTCGCGCTCGATAGTCATGATCTCGCCCGCCGCGCCCGGCGGGACGAGCACCTCGCCCTGGCTCGCCAGCGCGCGCAGGCTGGTGACGCGTTCGCGTGTCTCGAAGCGACTGGGCGTCCACTCCTCTTCGGCGCCCTGCAACTCTTCTTCGCGGCAGCCGACGATGCGCTGGTTATCGAGGAAGTTGACCGAATAGATGATCTGATCCATGAGAAAGGTGCCGACATCGACGACGACGCCGACGCTGCCGCGGCGAACCAGCAGATCACCGGTGTCCTTGCCCGGATAGGTGCCGTCATTGCGCACATTGCGTATCAGGCGCACGGCGTCGCCCTGCTGCCAACGGTGGTTCATCGCGGCCCCGCACGCGTGATGGCCGACACGGGCACCGTGGCGATGCCGGCGGCTTTCTTGAAGACGCGAAAGACTTTCTCCGTCTGCGCGTCGGAATCGACGAAGTCGGCGTAGGCGTGTTGCAGCAAGGCCCGGTAATCCTCACGCGTCGGCTCGCCGTTGCGCTGGCGGTGCCCCTCCAGATAATCGTGAAAGCGTTGCAGGATATGCAGCCGGCAGATGTGCACGCGGCCCGGCTCGTAGTCGATACCGAAATAGGCAAGGAAGTCCTCGGCCGATTCGAGTTCGGCGAGGTCTTCCGCGAAACGGCGGCTCGCGTCGCGCTCGTTGCTATCGTTGCGTGTCATCGAGGTCTCCCGGAGTGTTTTGGCGTTTGTGTGCTTGCGCGTTGGTGGCGTGTTGGCGTATTCGGAGCAGGCTCACGGCGGCGGCTCAGCCATGCGCCGCCGAGGCGGGGCGGCACTCCTGCATTGCCTGCCAGAGCGCGTGCAGTTCGTCGTCGTCGGGCGGGCGCTTCTCGCGCAGGACGAAGGCGCCGACGGCGTCGAGCATGCTCTGCGCCGCTGCTGTATCGAGTTCATGCCCCAGGCGGCGCATGATCGCCTGTACGGCGCGCGGCCCGGAGTGCTTGCCGAGAACGAGGCGATGGCTGCGCCCGACCAGCGCCGGGTCGAAGCCTTCGTAGTTGGCTGGATGCTTCAGCAGGCCGTCGACGTGGATTCCCGCTTCGTGCGTGAAGGCGCCATCGCCGACGATGCTCTTCTGCCAGTGCACCGGCCGTCCGGCGGCGCGGGCGACGCGCTGCGAGAGAGGCGGAAAGCGTCGCAGATCGATGCCGGTGTCGACGCCGTGACAGCGTTGCAGCGCCAGCACCACCTCTTCGAGCGGGGCGTTGCCGGCACGCTCGCCGAGGCCGTTGACCGTTGTGTTCAGATGCGTCGCGCCCGCCCGCACGGCGGCGAGCGTGTTCGCCGTGGCCAGCCCCAGATCGTCATGGGCATGCATTTCAATGGCGAGATCGCAGCGCGCGCGCAAGGCGGCGATGCGCTCACAGACGCCAAACGGCTCCAGAATGCCGAGCGTATCGGCGTAGCGGAAGCGCACCGCACCGGCGCGCTGGGCGGTGTCGGCGATGCGCCAGAGGAAATCCGGGTCGGCCCGCGAGGCGTCTTCGGCGCCGACGCAGACGCGCAAGCCCAGCCCTTGCGCACGGGCGATGTGCGCCGGCAGTGTGGCGAGCAGCCAGTCGCGGTCGCGGTGCACCTTGTGCCGCAAATGCTGGTCGGAGGCGGGCACCGAAATATCGATCATCTGCGCGCCAAGGCCGGCGCAGGCGTCGATGTCGGCCGCCGTCAGACGGCTCCAGACCATCAGCTGCGCGTTCAGCCCCAGGCTGGCGACGGCGCGCACGCTCGCCCGCTCGTGCTCGCCCATCGCCGGAATGCCGACTTCCATTTCCGGCACGCCGAGCGCGTCGAGTTCTTGTGCGATGGCGAGCTTTTCTTCGAGCAGAAAAGCGACGCCCGCCGACTGCTCACCATCGCGCAGCGTGGTGTCGTTGACGGTGATCCGGCCAGCGGCAGCGGAGCCGTGGGCAGGAGGGAGGTCGGGCGCGTTTTCCATGCCGCTCACGACGCAATTCTCGTGCCCGTGGCATGTGCTTGATTTCTCGGGGCTGCGCGCTGTCGTTCAGTGGCGCTTGTCGTGAACCCGACAGACGCTCGGGCGGCGTGGCGCTGGCCTTGTCGGCAGCTTGCTGCGCCCGTGCCGGGGTCGCATAATCGACGCCCTTTGGGCGAACGGCTGGGCGTATGTTGTGCGCTGTGCTGCGCATCCGGCACCGGATGCCCGGTGTCTTATGTGCCCCGAGTCGGGCCGCCGCCGCCACTCTTCATTCGCTTCAGGGAGTTTTTTCGCATGACGACGCGCATGACTACATTTTTCCCTTCGCGCTCCGGCCTCTCCGCCAGCGCCTCCACGTGGGGCATGGCACGATGAGCGCGCCGGAGCCGACGTCCAGCGTGCGCCGCGTGCGCTGTCCGCAGTGCGGCGAGGAGGCCGAGTGGAGCCTGGCGAACCGCTTCCGGCCTTTTTGCAGTGAGCGTTGCCGGATGGTCGACTTGGGCGCCTGGGCGTCGGAGTCGTATCGCGTTCCCGTGCAGGAGGTCGACGGCCCGGACGGCGAACTCACGCCGCCGTCCGCCGACTGATGACCGTTTAGGGCCAGCCGCGCAAGAGCGCGATACCGTGCGCGCCGTGTGCCGTCGCCGTCGCGGCGAGTTCCGGGCGCATGCCGCCCAAGGCGAATACCGGTAGCGCAGAGGTGGCGGCCAGCCGGGCGAAACCTTCCCAACCGATTCCTCCTTGCTCGGGGTGGCTCGGTGTCGCCAACACCGGGCCGAGCATGACGAAATCGCAGCCCAGCGTGGCTGCACGCGCCAGTTCTTCGGCGTTGTGGCAGGAGGCGCCGACCCAGGCTAGATCAGGACGCGCCTCGCTCTGCGCAAGGCGTGCGGCGGGCAGATGCACGCCATCGGCGGCGACCGTGCGCGCCAGCTCGACATCGTCGTTGACGAGGACGATCACATGGGCGTAACGGCGGGCCAGTGCCACGACCGCTGCCGCGAAGCGCTGCCGTTCGGCGGCGGGCAGAGATTTGTCGCGCACCTGAATCAGCAGCCGGCGCTCGCTGGGCGAAGCTGCTGCGGGAGAGTCAGCGGCCGGGGTGAGAGGAGTGAGCGGAATGGCGTAAGCCGCTAATGCCCGCGCCAGCCGCGCCAGTTCGGCGTCGGCGCCGCTTGCTTCGGCGTGGGTGATGAAGCAGTGCGTCGGTAGCTCCAGCGCGCGCAGGATCGGGCCGTTGGCCGGCAGGATCGGGCTGACCGGCGACGGCTCGCCCGGTGTGAGCCAGGCAAAGCCGCTGTGTTCAATCGGGCGAATCTCGCCCGCCCAGGCCGTCACCCGGAAAAAATGCAGGCGCACCGTCGCGTGCGGATAGACGAATTCGCGGCAGAGCCAGGGCGTTGCGGCCGTGACGCTGACACCAAGCTCTTCAGTCAATTCGCGGTCGAGCGCCTGCCGCGCCGTTTCGCCGGCCTCGACCTTGCCGCCGGGGAATTCCCAATAGCCCGCGAAAACCTTGCCGGGAGGACGTTGCGCGAGCATGAAACGTTGCCCGCCGGGGGCGCTCGCGAGGTTCTCCAGAATGACGGCGGCGGCGACTTCGACGACGGGGGGAACTGTCGCGCCGGCAGCGGCGCTGTCGCGGTTTTCGGTACTCATCGTTTTTTGCCCTTGCTGGCGCGTTGCGCGGGTTTTGGCGAGGCTTCGGGCGCCTTTTGCCCGGCCCAGTCGCGGGCGAATTGCCAGGCGACCCGGCCGCTGCGGGCGCCCCGGCTCAGCGACCAGTTGAGTGCCGGCCGTTCGGCGCGGGCGATTTCCTGCGCGTCGCAGCCGAAGTGGCGCAGCCAGTGGGCGACGATATCGAGGTAGGCGTCCTGATCGAAGGGGTAGAAGGAGAGCCAGATGCCGAAGCGGTCGGAGAGCGAGACTTTTTCCTCGATGGCTTCGCCGGGGTGAATTTCGTCGCCGACGCGCAGGTTTTCGAGGTTTTCCGCGTGGTACTCCGGCATCAGGTGGCGGCGGTTGGAGGTGGCGTAGATCAGCACGTTTTCCGGCGGCGCAGCCAGTGAGCCGTCGAGGGCGACCTTGAGCGCCTTGTAGCCGGCGTCACCTTCGTCGAACGAGAGGTCGTCACAAAAGACGATGAAATGTTCGGGGCGACCGGCGATCTGCTCGACGATATCCGGCAGGTCGGTCAGGTCGCTCTTGTCGACTTCGATCAGGCGCAGCCCTTGCGCCGCGTAGGCGTTGAGTAGCGCCTTGATCAGCGAAGATTTGCCGCAGCCGCGTGCGCCGGTGAGGAGGACGTTATTGGCGGGGCGGCCGGCGAGGAATTGCCGGGTGTTGGCATCGAGACGGGCTTTTTGTTCGTCGATGTCGCACAGGTCGGCGAGCCGGATCGATGGCGCCTGATGCACGGCACGCAAGGCGCCGACGGCCTTGCCCGGATCGCGCCGCCAGCGGAAGGCGACGGCATTTTCCCAGTCCGGCGCCGGCGCGGCGGCGGGCAGCAGGGGTTCCAGGCGGACCAGCAATTGCTCGGCGCGGGCGAGCAGGCTCGCCAGTTGCTGCATCGGATCGCTCATGGGGAGACGGTATACTCGGACGAATGAAGACTCGCCACTCTAGCCAAACCATGGTCAATTTCCAAACGCCGACACCGCGGCGACGCGCCTGCGACGCTGCACCCGCCGTGTGCTCAGCCGGCGTGCACGGCGCGTCCCGCCTGAGTGCTGCGCAGGCAGTGCTGGCGGCCACGCTGCTGCTGGGCGCCTGTGTCGGGCCGCAGCCGACGCTGCCATCTTCCTCGTCCGCTCCGGGCGGAGTGGCGACATCAGCGATGCGGCTGGGCGGCGAGTCGCCCGCTGCGTGTACGGCTGCGGCGGCTTGCCCCGTCTGTCCGGTGTGCACCGCTGCACCGGCGGCACCCACGGCGCCTTCTCCGGCGGCAAAGCCACTTCAGCTGGCACGCTGGGCCGATCTGCCGGGCTGGAAGGATGACGACGTGAGCGCCGCCTGGCCGGGCTTTCTCGCCTCCTGCCGCGCCTTGGCGGCGAAGGGGGCAGCGGCGCAGTGGCCGCTGTGGCGGCCGGCGTGCGACGAAGCGCAGGCGCTCACCCGGCACGATGCGGCGAGCTTGCGGCGTTTTTTTGAATCGCGCTTCGAGCCGTATCTGCTGACGAATCCCGATGGCGGCACCAATGCGCTGATCACCGGCTACTACGAGCCGCTGCTGACCGGCGGCCGTACGCGTGGCAAGAAAAAAATCCGCTTCCCGGTGCTCGCGCCGCCGGATGATCTGATCACCGTCGATCTCGGCGATGTCGTGCCGGAGGTGAAAAACCTGCGCCTGCGCGGCCGTCTCGTTGGCAAGCGGCTGGTGCCGTATTACTCGCGCGCTGAAATCACCGCGCGCGAAGAGGAATACGCCGACCGCGTGCTGGTGTGGGTGGATGACCCGGTCGAGCTTTTCTTCCTGCAGATTCAGGGATCGGGGCGCGTGCGCCTGCCGGATGGCACGCTGATGCGCGTTGGCTACGCCGACCAGAACGGCTACCCGTACCAGTCGATTGGCCGCCTCCTGGTCGAGCGCGGCGAACTCAAGCTCGAACAGGCGTCGATGCAGGGCATTCAGGCCTGGGCGCGGGCGCACCCGGACAAAGTGACGGAGTTGCTCAACAACAACCCGAGCTACGTCTTCTTCCGCGAGTTGCCGCGCAGCAGCAACGCCGACGAAGGCCCGCCGGGGGCGCTCGGCGTGCCGCTGACGCCGGGGCGCAGCATCGCCATCGACCCGCGCTTCACCGCGCTCGGCGCCCCCGTTTTCGTGGCGACGACGCAGCCGAACTCGTCGGCGCCGATGAACCGTCTGGTCATGGCGCAGGATACCGGCGGCGCCATTCGCGGGCCGGCGCGGGCGGATTTCTTCTGGGGCTTCGGCGCCGAGGCGGGCACGCTGGCGGGGCGCATGAAGCAGAGTGGTCGCCTGTGGGTGCTCCTGCCGCCGGGGATCGCCCCAAAATAGGTCGGCTCGACATTTCGGTGCGCGTCGCACCAAAGCAGTGCTGTGGTGCATGAAAAAGCTGCTTCTTGGTGCGCGCCGCACCCGATGCCAAAGGCAAGTCATTGTTGTGCTGGGGGAAACGGGCGGGAACGCGTTTTGCTAAACGCCTCCCAACTTTTTACCCGGAGGCGCCATGGAAGCGCTGAACACTAGCGGCGACGTCCTCTTCATCCTGCTCGGCGGCATCATGGTGCTGGCCATGCACGCCGGCTTCGCCTTTCTCGAACTCGGCACCGTGCGCAAGAAGAATCAGGTCAACGCGCTCGTCAAAATCCTCGCCGATTTCTCTGTCTCGACGATTGCCTATTTTTTCATCGGCTACAGCGTCGCGTACGGTATCAATTTCTTCTCCGGCGCCGAAACGCTGATGGCGAAGAACGGTTACGAGCTGACCAAGTTCTTCTTCCTGCTCACCTTCGCCGCGGCCATCCCGGCGATCATCTCCGGCGGCATCGCCGAGCGTGCGCGCTTTCATCCGCAGCTGGCGGCGACCTTCCTGCTCGTCGGCTTCGTCTATCCCTTCTTCGAGAGCATCGCCTGGAATCAGGCCTTCGGCATTCAGGCCTGGCTGAAGGCGAGCTTTGGCGCCGAATTCCATGATTTCGCCGGCTCGGTGGTGGTGCACGCGATGGGCGGCTGGATCGCGCTGGCGGCGGTGCTGCTGCTCGGTGCGCGGCACGGGCGCTACACGCGCAACGGCATCTCGGCGCATCCGCCGTCATCGATCCCTTTTCTCGCCCTTGGTGCGTGGATTCTCACGGTCGGTTGGTTCGGCTTTAACGTCATGAGCGCGCAGACGCTCGACAAGATATCGGGCCTTGTCGCGCTCAACTCGCTGATGGCGATGGTCGGCGGCACGCTTGTCGCCCTCTTCGTTGGCCGAAACGACCCCGGCTTCGTGCACAACGGCCCGCTCGCCGGGCTGGTCGCCGTCTGTGCTGGCTCGGACGTCATGCACCCGATTGGCGCCCTGATCGTCGGCGGCGTCGCCGGCGGCCTCTTCGTCTACATGTTCACGCAGACGCAAAACCGCTGGAAGATCGACGACGTGCTCGGCGTCTGGCCGCTGCACGGACTCTGCGGCGCCTGGGGCGGTGTCGCCGCCGGCATCTTCGGCGATCCGCGGCTTGGCGGCGCGGGCGGCGTGTCGCTCATCTCGCAACTCCTCCTCACCGGCCTCGCCATCGTCGTCGCGCTCGCGGGCGGCGCCGCCGTCTATGGCCTGATCAAGACGCTCGTTGGCCTGCGCCTCGATCAGGAGCAGGAATTCGAGGGGGCCGACCTCTCCATCCACAAAATCGGCGCCACGGCGGAGCGGGAGACGAGTTGGTAGTTTGGTGTGCGGAACGACTAAGCTCTGGCGGGCGGGAATAGCGTCTTGCGGATACTGGATGACAAAGCCCGGCGATTGCCGGGCTTTTTTTGCCTTGCGCAGCTCGCTCGGCGCTGTCGTTGGCTTACCAGTCGGTTTTGGCCGGCATGCGTAATCATCCGCTGCTTCAAGGCCGAGTGGGCGGAAGGTCTGTTTTCGACCGTAAGCAGACCTTCACCTTGTAGGTTTAATCAGGCAGCCTTCCTTACCACGGCATCCCCTCAAAAAATAGCTGCGCAATTTAGAGATGGGGGGCTCCGGTGTCACAAAACTGCTAGCAGTATTACGATTGCCAAAATAACGACGCACAAAATTTTTGCTGCCGAAATCGAACTACTAAAATGAATTGAATTCACCGAAGTTGTCACCAGTTTTTTGCCGCTAAGCATCGGCATCAGCAGGTTTTCTTTGCCGACGAAAAAATAAAGCAAAATTGCGGTGACATGGATAACAATTAGGGTAGCCAGCAGGTTCGCCAGCTGATGATGAACAGCAGTGGCTGCATCTGAAATAATTCCACTAGTCCGATGAGCTAGTGGCCCTTGGAAAAAAATGCCATCGTTCGCTATCAGTCCGGTAATGGCCTGAACTAGAAGTATCGCCAGCATCGCAACTGCCATCCATCCGCCCAACGGGTTATGGCCGGCCGACTTTGATTCCCGATGCACAAGGTATTTCTGTATGGCGGCGAAGCCACCAAGAAAATCACTAAATCGCGCCGTTTGACTTCCGTGCACGCCCCAAGCCAGACGGAAGAGCACCAAGGCCAAAACACCCTCTCCAGCAATTTCATGGATGTCGAGTGCTCCAAGTGAAGCACTCAAAAACACGAGGCCAACGAGAAGCACTAAACCCCAATGGAAAAGCCGTGTCGGCAAATCCCAAATGCGAATGAGGTGCTTGGCCTGACTCATTGCGCTTACCAACCCTTCTTGTAAGTCTGATGGCAGGTCTTGCAATCATCCGTTACTTTGGCAAAAGCTGCGTTCACCGCTGCCTTGTCAGGAGACGGAGCTGCAGCCAGCGCTGCAAGTGCCTGTGCGTCTGCTTGAAAACTCTTCGACTTCTGGACGAAGTCCGGGAAGTTGCGCCAGATGTCCTCCTTGGCGGCAGAAAAAAATCCGCCCTTACTCCCCGCTGGAAAGAGGGCCGGAATACGCACAGCAAAATCAGCCACCGACTTAGCCGAAGTGGCGATGGTGATCATGTCACCCTCGGCAAGAGCGTCTTTGATATTTGCAACTGCCCGCTTACTACCTTTGAAGCCTTGCTCTCGCTCGGAGATAACGTCGCTGGCGCCCGCCGTTGAGATGATGAAGCCGCTGAGTACTAGGGCGATTAGATGATTTTGGGTCATGATTGCCTCGATTGAATAAAGATTTCATATCGAAAATTTTAGGCGCGAGTTGCCTATCGAAAACGCCGAAGGCGTTTTCGATATGAATTCTCTGTCGGAAGGGATTAGAGAGGCTTATGCTGAGTTATAAGCCTCGAAAGTTATGGGCTAGATATTTTGATGTCGCCTGCTCATCTGACGTCCATCATGAATATTCATCCCTATCAGCGTGAGATTTGTTGCGCCAGCAAGCAACTCCACAACCTGTACGGTGTAGAATGAGCCGTCGAACTCCCCCGACTGAGCCTTGATGCTGAGAAAGATGGCCGCCGGAATTAGCACCAATAGGCCATTGGCGCCGATGATGGGCATACGACGACGTTTAGCGATCAGGGTAGGGAAAGTGCTCTTTCCGCCCATGAAAAATCCGGTTGCACCGGTAATGGCCATGCAGGGAACGAATGCGATAAATGCATAGGTAATCGCAACTTTTACGCTGGTTACCGCGCTATGGTCGAGGAACAGTTCGGCAACCACGGTCGATGTCCAGAACGTCGCGATGAAGAGGAAGGAAAATACGCCCGCAACAGCGTGAACATTACGTTTCATCATGCTCTCCTTGCACAGACACCCCGTGAAGCTGAGAAATCAGGTCCAAGGTACGAAGCGTGGTTTCCAGGTCCTGGGCGGAGAATGCTTCCCCGGTCTTGGCTGCGTGTAACTGCCACGCTTGGTTAACGCGCTCGAAAAGCGCGCAGCCTTTCTCGGTCAGGCAGTAATGCGGTGAGCGTTGATGGGAAGGGTTGGGGAACTTCTCAATCATCCCAGCTTCGGCAAGAAGATTGAGCTGCTTCTGAGCGCCTTGCCGCGAAACACCCATTTGCTCGGCAATTTGTGGTGCAGTCTGTTTTTGTCCAGCCCACGCAATTGCACCAAGGATCTGCCAGCGTGCGCTGGTCAGGCCGTAGGGTGTGGTGAATGCGTCACCCCATTCCAGCATTTTGCCGTTTGCCTGGAAAAGCGCGACAACGGTCTGTGACACGAGCCGGGAAATTTCTGTTTGCATCGAAAGTATCTCGCCAAGGAATTAACTGACAACCAGTTTCCAATATTGGTAACTGGTTGTCAACGTTCTTTTGGCTAGGCAACTTCTTAGATGTACCGATGCTAGGCAAGCGAGAACGGTAAGCATATGAACGCCCCCTATGATGCCGATTGCAGCCCGTCACCACTCGAATGGCTGTTCTGCCGTCCGCCTATCTCTTCCTTCTCCAATTCCGAGCGCAGATTGACATAGCGGCGTGGCGTTTTACACCCCATCACTCTCCGGAAGCCGCCGGTAAACCTGCACGAAGCGCTGGTTTTCGGCGAGGCCGTAGTCGCCGGGGGCGTATTGCAGCAGCCAGTCCTGCGCCTTGCCTTGCAGCACGTCGCCTCCGGCCGAGCGGGCGATGCTGAACGGCTCGTGAATTTGCCGGGCAAAGACGGGAACGGGCTTCGCCCGGTAGGCGCCGTCTTTGCCGGCCTGTAGCGGCGCGACGGGGTCGTATTTCAGGACGAAGCGGTCGTGCGAGACGACCCAGCGGCTGCCGGTCGAGCCGGTGATGATCGCGTCGCCGGGGGCGTAGCGGTTCGGCCCTTCGAGGCTGATCAGCTCACCGGCTTCGCGGGCGAAGGCGACGCTGACGATTTCTTCTTTGACATAGCGCCCGGCCAGTGGGTCGCAGGAGAGATCGATGCGAGAGAAGTGGAGCATGCGGGTTCCTGAGCGGAAGTCGAATGGGCGTGTCGCCGTCGTCGGCATGGCGCGGCGTGAGGTGCTAGTCTAATCGGCGTGGCGCGAGTTGGCAGCGCGAGCGTTAGCTGCCCGTGCGCGTTGGCGAATGGAGTGAGGAATCAGTGCGTCTGGATAAATGGTTGTGGTGTGCCCGGTTTTTCAAGACGCGTCGCCTGGCGAGCGACGCGGTTGACGGGGGCAAGGTGAAAGTCGGCGGCATCGCCGTCAAGCCGGCGAAGGCGCTCAAGGTTGGCGATCTGCTGCATATTCGCCTCGAAGAATCCGCCATCGAGGTCGTGGTGGCGGGTTTCAACGAGCAGCGGCGCCCGGCCTCCGAAGCGCGACTGCTGTACGCAGAAACCCCGGAGAGCGCACGCCGGCGTGCCGAGGCCGCCGCGCTGCGGGCACTCGACCCGCAGCCGCTGGCAGAAGCCAAAGGCCGGCCGACCAAGCGCGACCGCCGTCAGCTGAGCCGCTTCCGCGAGGGTTGAGGGGGCGCACGGCGGGCGGGGCGGGGGCGATCGCTGCACCCGCGACCGAGAGCGTGGGCGCAGCGCTACGCGCGACGGCGCGGCTTCGCGGCTTAGTTCGCCGGAGCCTGCCGGCGTAGGGTGATGCTGCCGAGCAGGCCAAGACCCGCCAGCAGCAGGGCGTAGGTGTCGGGTTCCGGCACCGGCGAGGTGACGCTCAGGCGAACATTATCGATGGCGAGGCCGTGGTCGTTGCCGACATCGTTGCGTTCGGTCCAGCGAATCCACAGCGTCTCGTCGGCCGCCCACGCGGTAGTGATCGTGCCGCCCAGATCGGCGACGCGGCCCCGCGTGTTGCCGTCGACGCTCGCCGCCGTCGAGCCGGTGACGGGGGATGTCCAGTCGAAGCGGGCTCCCGGCGCGATCCATTGGTCGACGCGATCGAAACGGCTGCCAAAGCCGTACTCCAGCTTCATCGTCTGCCCGCTGCGGTTGCCGCCATTCCGCCATTGCTCGCCGTCAAAGCGCAGCGTGAAGCCGCTCAGGGCGCCGCCACTGGCATTGTTGAAGGCGACGGCGATCCAGCCCGCCACTTCGCCGCTGGCGGGGGCGCCGAAGTAGGCGCTGCCCGAGCCGAGGCCGCCGAGGGCACGGTCGCTCAATCCGATGCTGCCGTAGCTGTAGAAGCTGCCGGCGTTGCTGCTGCCGTCGCCCGCCGCGTAGCTGCCAATGGCGGCGAGGTTTTTGTCGAAGAGCGACCAGCCGGCGAGGGTGCGGTCGTTCGTCCATGTGCTGCTGCCGCTGGCGCTCAGGCTGTCGAAGGTGGTGCTGTAGGCGTAGTGGCTGCTGTCGACGTTCAAGGCAGCGCTGGCGCAGGCGCTGCCGAAGCTCAGCAGGAGCGCGAGAGGCAGGTGTCGGGCAATACGCATCGGGAGGGCTCCGCGAAAAGAGGGATGGAAGATTTGCCATCGGCATCATCGCGGCGGCGTGTTGCATGGCGCGCATCGAGTGCGGTTGCGGGGCGTAGGCCGAGCGCCTTCGGCATAGTCTGAACGTGCCAGCCGCCTTGGCGCGGCCATCGAAACGGCCG
Source organism: Rhodocyclus gracilis (assembly GCF_009617575.1). Classification (GTDB taxonomy): domain Bacteria; phylum Pseudomonadota; class Gammaproteobacteria; order Burkholderiales; family Rhodocyclaceae; genus Rhodocyclus; species Rhodocyclus gracilis. Next base: position 45,090 of record NZ_WIXJ01000007.1, on the reverse strand, counting down.
GCGCGGGTGGCTGTCGATGCAAATAATCCTCGGCGCGGCGCCGGCTTGGCTATCATGCGCCACCGCTCCCCGATTGCGCCCCATGATTACGCTCAAGAATGTCACCTTGCGCCGCAGCGCCAAGGTGCTGCTGGACAACGCCTCCGTTTCCCTCAATCCCGGCGAAAAAGTCGGGCTGGTCGGCCGCAATGGCGCCGGTAAATCGACCCTGTTCGCGCTGCTCAACGGCAGCCTGCACGAAGACGCCGGCGAGTGTTCGATCCCTCGCCAATGGCGCATGGCGCAGGTGGCGCAGGACATGCCGGAAACCAGCCAGAGCGCGACCGAGTTCGTCATCGAAGGCGATACCGTGCTGCAGGCGGCGCAAGAGGAAGTGACGGCAGCCGAAGCCAGCGACGACGGCATGCGCATGGCGCACGCCTACATGGCCTTGAGCGACGCTGGCGCGCATGACGCCGAGGCGCGGGCGCAGGCCTTGATCCTTGGGCTGGGCTTTCGCGTCGATCAGCTGACGCAGCCGGTCAACAGCTTTTCCGGCGGCTGGCGCATGCGCCTGCAGCTGGCGCGGGCGCTGATGTGTCCGTCCGACCTGTTGCTGCTCGATGAGCCGACCAACCACCTCGACCTCGACGCACTGGTGTGGCTGGAAGCCTGGCTCAAGCGTTACGCCGGCACGCTGATCATCATCAGCCACGACCGCGAGTTTCTCGACGCGGTGACGCAGGTGACGCTGCATATCGATAACGCCAAGGTCGTGCGCTACGGCGGCAACTACAGCGCTTTTGAAGACATGCGCGCCGAGCAGATGCTGCTGCAACAGTCGGCGCTGGCGCGGCAGCAGGAAAAGATCGCCCATTTGCAGAAGTTCATCGACCGCTTCAAGGCCAAGGCGAGCAAGGCGAAGCAGGCGCAAAGCCGGGTCAAGGCGCTGGAGCGCATGGAGAAGATCGCGCCGGTACTGGCCGATGCGGAATTCACCTTCGAGTTTCAGGAGCCACTCAATCTGCCCAACCCGATGCTCTCCCTGAGCGATGTCAGCATCGGCTATCCGCCGCCGGAAGAGTCGCCCGCCGGGACGGCGCCGGCGGTGATCGTGCGCCACATCCATCGCTCGGTGCACGCCGGCCAGCGCATTGGCATCCTCGGCGCCAACGGGCAGGGCAAGTCGACGCTGGTGAAGACCATCGCCCGCGATCTGGCGCCGCTTGCTGGCGAGTTCACCGAAGGGCGCGGCCTTAACATCGGCTACTTCGCGCAGCAGGAACTCGACGTGCTGCGTCCGCACGACACGCCGCTCGAACACATGATCCGGCTCGCCAAGGAAGTCATCGCGGCTGGCAAGAGCGGCTACGTGGCGGGGCGTGAGCAGGATCTGCGCAACTTCCTCGGCACCTTCAATTTCAGCGGCGAGATGGTCAAGCAGCCGGTCGGCACGATGAGCGGCGGCGAGAAGGCGCGTCTGGTGCTGTGCATGATCGTCTGGCAGCGCCCGAACCTCCTGCTGCTCGATGAGCCGACCAACCACCTCGACCTCGCCACCCGCGAGGCGCTGGGCGTTGCCCTCAACGAATTCGAGGGAACGGTCATGCTGGTCAGCCACGACCGCGCGCTGCTGCGTGCCGTCTGCGACGAGTTCTGGCTGGTGGCGCACGGCAGCGTCGCGCCGTTCGACGGCGACCTCGACGACTATCAGCGCTTCCTGCTCGACGAAGCCCGTCGCGCGCGCGAATAAGGCACCGATAAAAAAAGGCCGGCGTCCGATGTCGGGCGCCGGCCTGCGGCTGGTGCATCTTTGGGCGGGATTGGATTGCCGCCTTTTTCGGTGCGTCGCTCTCGCCGCTGCGTCGCCTTCGCGTTTTGGGCAGAAGGGACTGGGATCGAGTGACTGCGCCTGCCCGGAGGTTGCTCAGTCCTTCGCGCGCGGCGAGTTGTCCTGCCAGCCGCCGCCGAGTGCCTTGAAGAGGGCGACGACCGCTGCCAGACGCGCCTGACGCGTGTCGACGTAGCTGACCAGCGCGTCGTTGGCGCTGCGCTGCGCGTCGAGCACGTCGAGGAAGCCCGAGTAGCCGGCTTCGTAACGCGCCTGCGCGATGCGCTGCGCCCGCGTCGTCGCATCGACACGCTGTGCCTGGGCGCGTTCGCTTTCGCCGGTTTCACGCAGGGTGACGAGCGCGTCCATGACCTCCTTGAAGGCCGTCTGCACGGCTTTCTGGTAGCTGGCGAGCGCCTGCTTCTGCTGCGCGCTGGCTTGATCGACCCGCGCCGCAGTGGCGCCCATGTCGAAGACCGGCATGCTGGCGTTCAGACCGAGCGACCAGACGCCAGCGGGCGAGGTGAAGAGCTTCTTCATCGCCGAGCTTTCGCTGCCGAGCGTGCCGGTCAGGTCCAGTTGCGGGAAGAAAGCGGCTTTGGCGACGCCGATCTTGGCGTTGGCGGCGACGAGCGTTTCTTCGGCCTGACGCACATCCGGCCGGCCCTCGATCAGCGACGACGGCAAGCCGGCTGGCGGCAGCGGCGGCAGCGGCAGTTGTCGCAGGTCGCCCGGCGCGATGGTGAGGCCCGGTTGGCCGGTGAGCAGCGCCAGCTGGTTTTGCATCAGGGCGCGCTGCTGGCGCAGGCTGGCCAGTTGCGCGTCGGCAGCGGCCAGTGCGCCTTCGGCTTGCGCGACGTCGAGCGCCGAGGCGAGACCGCCTTCAAAGCGGCTGTTGGCGATGCGCAGCGAGTCCTTGCGGCTCGTCCGGCTCTCGTCGGTGGCGATGATTTCCGCATCGTAAGCGCGCAGCGACAGGTAGGCCGTGCTGACCAGACCGGCGACCGACAGCTCGACGGTGTCGCGTGCGTAACGGGACGACAGCGCCTGCGCGCGGGCGGCCTCGGTGGCGCGGCGCAGCCGGCCCCAGAGGTCGATCTCGAAGGAGGTGCTGAGGCCTGCCGTGCGCAGATCGCGCTGGCGCGGCGGCATGACCGTGTAATCGGCGTTGCTGACCTGCGTGCGGCTGCTGCCGGCCTGCGCGTTGACCGACGGAAACTGCGCCGCGCCGACTTCGCGCAGCAGGCCCTCGGCCTCCTCGACGCGGGCGACGGCGAGTCGCAGGTCCTGATTGCTTGCTTGCGCCTGTGTGACGAGCTGGTTGAGCGTGTCGTCACCAAACAGCGTCCACCAGTCCTTGCGAATGCTCTGGCTGGCGGCGGCGGTGTTGTCGGCGGCCGGGGCGGCGGTGGCCGCCGTGGCTTTGCTGCTCTCCGCGGTGCTGCTGGCCGGGTTGGCAGTGCTTGCGGCGGGTGCGGTTGCGGCGCTGGCGTTGCCGTCGTTCGCCGCTGCCGTCGCGCCGGCCTCGCCGAAGGATTCCGGCAGCGTGGCGGACGGGCGGTGGTAGTCCGGGCCGACCGCGCAGCCGGCGAGCGCCAGCGCGATCAGGGAAGCCAGCAGGGTGGGGGTGGGAGTGATCCGGGCGTTCACGCGTGCTTCTCCGTTTCGGCGTCGCTGTGATGGGTGTGGCCGGCGGGCAGGTTGCGCTTGCCGCGTTCGAGCCACTTGAAGAAGAGCGGGATGAACAGGGTGGCGATGAAGGTGGCCGCGAGCATGCCGCCGAAGACGCCGGTGCCCATCGATTGCCGCGCCGCGGCGCCGGCACCGCTGGCCTTGACCAGCGGGAAGACGCCGAAGGCGAAGGCCAGCGAGGTCATGACAATGGGGCGGAAGCGCAGGCGTGCCGCTTCGATGGCCGCGTCGATGCTGCTCATCCCTTCCGCGTATTTCTGCGCGGCGAATTCGACGATCAGGATGGCGTTCTTTGAGGCTAGCCCGATCAGCACCACCAGACCGATCTGGAAGTAGATGTCGTTCGGCATGCCACGAATCCAGATCGCCGCCAGCGCGCCAAAGAGCGCGAAAGGCACGGCCATGATGACGGCGATTGGCAGCGTCCACTTCTCGTACTGCGCGGCGAGGATCAGGAAGACCATGATGATGGCGAAACCGAAGGCTTGTGCCGAGGAGCCGGACGAGCGCTTTTCCTGATACGCCTGACCGGTCCAGGCAATGTCGTAGCCGCTCGGCAGCGTCGCCTTGGCGGTTTCTTCGACGATGCGGATGGCGTCGCCGGAGCTGATGCCGGGCGCGGTATTGCCGAGGATCTTGGCGGCGATGAAGCCGTTGAAGCGTTCCACCTGTTCCGGGCCGACGACGTTCTTGACGCGTGCAAAGGCCGAGATCGGGATCATCGCGTTGGTCGTCGCGCTGCGCACGTAAACCTTGCCGATGTCGTCCGGCGTCTGACGGAAGCGCGGTTCGGCCTGCAACTGCACGCGATAGACGCGACCGGCCTTGTTGAAGTCATTGACGTAGAGCGCACCCATCGTGCTTTGCAGCGTCGTATAGACGTCGGACAGGCTGACGCCGAGCGACAGCGCCTTCGGCTCGTCGACTTCGACGAAGAGTTGCGGGATGGTCGGCCGGAAGAACGTATTGATGCCGGTCAGTTCCTTGCGCTCCTTGAGCGCGGCGATGAGACCCTGCACCACTTCGTTGAGCTTCTTGGCGTCGCCATCGACGCGGTTCTGCACGTAGACCTCGAAACCGCCCGCGCTACCGAGACCCATGATGGGCGGCGGGTTGAAGACGAGGGCGAGGCCGTCCGGCAGCATGAAGCCGGCGCCGGAGAACTGCTTGGCGAGCGATTCCGCCGGGGCGTCCTTACGTTCGCTCCAGTCTTTCAGCGGCATGAAGATCGTGCCGGCGTTGGTCTTGTTGCCGCCACCGATCAGGTCGAAGCCGGAGATGATGATGGTGTGGTCGACGCCGTTGTTCTTGCTGACCATTTGCCGCATCAGATCGCCGGTGTCCTGCGTGCGCTTGAGCGTCGCGCCGTCCGGCAGCATCAGGGCGGAAATCAGGTAGCCCTGGTCTTCCGACGGCACGAAGCTGCCGGGGATGGTTTTGATGAGGTAGCCACCCAGCCCGACCATGCCGGCGAAAACGACGACGCCGATGAGGTCAAAGCGCAGCACGCGACCAACTGTACGGGTGTACGAGCGGGTGAAGGCGCCGAAGAGGCGGTTGAACGGGGCAAAGAGCTTGCTCTCGGTATGCGTCGGCTTGAGCAGCAGCGCGCACAGGGCCGGCGTCAGCGTCAGCGCAACCGTGCCGGAGATGACGACGGCGATGGCGACGGTGACGGCGAACTGCTGGTAGAGCTTGCCGGCGATGCCGCCGAGGAAGGCGACCGGGACAAACACCGCGCAGAGCACGAGAACGATGGCGACGATGGCGCCGGTGACTTCGCGCATGGCCTCGACGGCGGCGTCGAAGGGCGAGAGTTTCTTCTCGGACATCAGACGTTCGACGTTTTCGAGAATGATGATCGCGTCATCGACGACGATGCCGATGGCCAGGACCAGCGCGAAGAGCGTCAGCGTGTTGATCGAGAAGCCGAAGACATAGAGGCCGGCGAAGGTGCCGATCAGCGAGATCGGCACGGCGATCATCGGGATCAGCGTCGCCCGCCAGTTTTGCAGGAAGACGAAGACGACGAGCAGCACCATCAGCATCGCTTCGATGAGGGTCTTCACGACTTCTTCAATCGACGCCGAGACGAAGTGCGTCGTGTCGAAGGGGATGACGTAGCTGACGCCTTCGGGGAACTTGCCTTGCAGCTCGTTCATGCGCGACTTCACCAGTTCGGCTACCTCCAGCGCGTTGGCGCCGGTTTGCAGGAAGACGCCCATGGCGATGGTCGGCTTGCCGTCGAGCGAGGCGGTCTGGTCGTAGCTGTAGGCGCCCAGTTCGACGCGCGCCACATCCTTCAGGCGCAGCACGCCGCCGTACTTGCCGCCGTCGGCGCTGCTGCGGATGACGATGTTGCCGAATTCTTCCGGCGTTAGCAGGCGGCCCTTGGCGGTGACGGTGTAGACCAGCATCTGGTCGGAGGAGGACGGTGCCTGGCCGACCTTGCCGGCGGCGTTCTGCGCGTTTTGCGCGCTGATCGCATTGGCGATATCGGTGGTCGTGATCCCCAGTTGCGCCATGCGGTCAGGGCGCAGCCAGACGCGCATCGAGTAGTCTTGCGCGCCGAAGATGGTGACGTCGCCGACACCCTTCAGCCGCTTCAACTCATCGACGATGTTGAGGCTCGCGTAGTTGGATAGGAAGAGCGTGCCGAACTTCGTGTTGGTCGATTGCAGCGAGACCACTTGCAGAATGTCGGTCGAGCGCTTCTGGACGATGACGCCGTTACGCCGCACTTCCTCCGGCAGGCGCGGTTCGGCCGCCTTGACGCGGTTGTTGACGTTTACCGACGCCATGTCGACATTGGTGCCGACCTCGAAGGTGGCGGTGATCGTCACGCTGCCGTTGGCGGAGGCCGACGAGTTGAAGTAGAGCAGGCCTTCGACGCCGTTGAGTTGTTCCTCAATCGGCGCAGCGACGGTTTTGGCCAGCGTTTCGGCTGAGGCGCCCGGATAGGTGGCGGTGATCAGCACCGTCGGCGGCGCGATCTGCGGGTATTGGGCGATCGGCAGCACACGCGAGGCAACCAGCCCGGCGATGACGATGACGATCGAGATGACCGATGCGAAGATCGGTCGGCTGATGAAGAATCGTGACATGGCAGCCTCCGCTTAGCCCTTGGCCGGCGGGGTGGCGGCGGGTTGTGCGGCGGGAGCGGACGGCGCGGCTTTGTCGCCGGCCGCGGGCTTTTCGGCGGCGGCGTCCTTGCTGGCAGCCTCTTTGGCTGGAGCGGCGTCCTTGGCGGGCGGCGTGTCCTTGCCTGCCGGCGCGGCGCCGGGTGCGCCCGGTGCGCCGGGGGCTTGCGGCGGGTGCGGCAGGACGGCAGCGCCCGGACGCAGCTTCATCAGGTTGTCGACGATGACCTTGTCGCCCGGTTGCAGGCCGCCGGTGACGACCCAGTCCTTGCCGCGCCATTCGGCGGTCTGCACCGGATGCGGCGTGACCTTGTTGTTGGCGTCGGCGACCATGACGAGGTTGCCCTGTTCGGTCTGCACGACGGCGGCTTGCGGTACGAGATAAACGTTGTTGCGCATGCCGCTCAGCAGCCGGACGCGCACGAATTGTCCCGGCAGCAGGCGGCCATCGGGGTTCGGGAATTCGGCGCGCAGTTGCTGCGTGCCGAGGGTGGTGTCGATGGTGCTGGCGAGGAAGTTGATCTTGCCGGTCTGCGTGTAGGTCGAGCCGTCCGGCAGGATGAGTTCGACGCCCGAGACCATGCCGGGCTTGAGCACGCCACCGGGCAGCTTGGCGCTGTCGCTTTCCGAGAGGCCGAAGCTCACCCACATCGGGTTGGACTGATAGACGGAGGTCAGCAGACCGCCTTCGCCGGCGGCGATGAGGTTGCCTTCAGACTTGGCGGCGCGGCCGGAGACGCCGGAAACCGGCGCCGTTACCGTCGTCCACGACAGATTGAGCTGCGCCTGACGCAGCGCTGCCTGTGCGACGGCGTTATTTGAGGTGGCGTCGTCGTATTCCTTGCGGCTGACGGCTTGTTGCGCCAACAGGCCCTTGAGACGGGCTTCTTCGCGCGCCGTTTGCTCGGCCTTGGCGGTCGCGTCGGCGAGAGCGATCTGGTACGGCACCGGGTCGATCTGGAAGAGCGGCTGGCCGGCTTTGACCAGTGCGCCTTCCTGATACAGGCGCTTGATCAGGATGCCGCCGACACGGGCGCGCACTTCGGTTTCCTTGGCGCCTTCGGTTTGCGCCATCAGTTCGATGACGGCCGGCAGTTGCTGCGGCTGTGCTTCGAGAACCGTTACCGGCATGGCGGGCGGCGGGCCGCTTTGCTCCGGTGCTTTCGATCCTGAGCAGGCGGCGGTCAGCGCCGCGATCAGGGCGGCACCGGCGAGCGCCAGCGGACGCAAACGTCCGGGCATGTCAGGCGTCAGAGACGGGCGGGAATCGGCACGAAGTGCAGACGGGGCGGGCGTGCGAAGGGGCATGGAGAATTCCTTGGGTGGCATTTCTGGGGTGAATTATATACAATCAACAATGTATGTAAATAGTCGGCCATATTGCGTAACGCAGACCTGCCATGTTGGCATCGGTTCGCATCGGCGTACGGTGAAAGGGGTAACAAAATGCATTCGGTGGTCGCAGGAGGCTAGACCCATGGTCAGGAGAACGAAGGAAGACGCGGAGCGGACGCGTCTGCAGATCATTGAGGCTGCGCGAAAAACATTTCATCAATGCGGCGTCAGCCGGACTTCGCTGGAAAAGGTCGCGGCGGCGGCGGGGGTGACACGGGGTGCAGTCTATTGGCATTTTGCCGATAAGGCAGCCTTGTTTTTTGCCATGCGCGAAACCTCGCTGGCGGTGATCGACAGGGCCGACGCTTTCCTCTTCGGCGACGAGAGCGGCGACCCGCTCGATGCCATCGAACAGTCGATGGTCTATTTCTTCCGCACCATGAGCACCTGTCCGGCGGCTCGCGAGACTTACGAGATCATGTCGTTCCGCTGCGAGTACGTCGACGAGTTCGCTTCGGTGCTACAGGAGGTCAACAGGCCTTGCGTCGAGTTTCAGGCGAAACTGACGACCGCCTATCAGCAGGCCCTGGCGCTGGGCATCATGCGTCCCGAGCTTGACCCCGATGCGATGGCGCTCGACAGCGTTTCTTTCGTGCGCGGTCTGTTCAATAACTGGCTGGCGTCGTCGCCGGGCACGGAGTGGCGCGATCAGGTCGAAGACATGATTCACACGCACGTCGCGCTGCGCCGCATTACGCCTCCCCGCGCCTAAGACGCAGTGCCGAGCGGCAGTCGACGCTGCTGCACGACGCGCCGCAAGACGAAGCTCGAATGCACACCCGTCACGCCGGGCGCGCGGTTGATGCGGTTGAGCAGCAGTTCCTGGTACGCCTCCATGTCACGGACGACGACCTTCAACTGGTAATCGGCGTCCTGGCCGGTGATCAGCAGGCATTCGAGCACTTCGGGCATCGTGCTGATGGCGGCCTCGAAGGAGGCGAAGCGCTCCGGCGTGTGCTGGTCCATGGAAATATGGATTAGCGCCGTCAGCGACAGGCCGAGTGCCTTGGCGTTGATCTGCGCCCGGTAGCCGGCAATGATGCCGGCCTCTTCCAGCGCGCGCACCCGCCGCAGGCACGGCGACGGCGACAGGCCGATGCGGTCGGCGAGATCCTGATTGCTGATCCGGCCGTCCTCCTGAAGGATATGCAGAATCTGTAAGTCGTAGCGGTCGAGTTGCATGTGATTGCCCCGTTTTCTTTTTAGCGGCTATTTTATGTTGATATAGATTTTAACGTGGCAATTATCTGCTGATTCAGGGTAATTTTTGCATCGAATACGCAAGCACCTGCGGGCGCTTCCGCACTATGATTTGCCGGTCTGTCGTCATTCTCAAATCGCATTCCGGAGGCCGTCATCATGTTGCACGAACCCGCCAGCAAGTACCTTCCCTTCCCGCCGGTCAGCCTGCCTGACCGGCAATGGCCGAATCGCGTCATCGATCGCGCGCCGATCTGGATGAGTACCGACCTGCGCGACGGCAACCAGTCGCTCTTCGAGCCGATGGACGCCGAGCGCAAGCTGCGCCTCTTCGCCATGCTCTGTCAGATCGGCTTCAAGGAAATCGAAGTCGCTTTCCCGTCGGCGTCGCAGACCGATTTCGATTTTGTGCGTAGCCTGATCGAAGACGGCCACATCCCCGACGACGTCAGCATCGAAGTGCTGACGCAGGCGCGCGAGCATCTGATCCATCGCACCATGGAATCGCTGCGCGGTGCGCGTCGCGCCATCGTGCACATCTACAACGCCACCTCGAAGCCGTTCCGCGAATTCGTCTTCGGCATGAGCCGCCAGGAAGTGATTGACATGGCGGTGTCGTCCGTTCGTCTTGTCCGCGAACTCGCCGAAGCGCAGCCGGACACCGAGTGGGTGCTCGAATACAGCCCGGAAACCTTCACCGCCACCGAGCTCGATTTCGCGCTCGAAGTGTGCGACGCCGTCACCGCCGCCTGGGGCGCGACGCCGGACAAAAAAATCATCCTCAACCTGCCGACGACCGTCGAGGTGACGACGCCGAACGTCTACGCCGACCAGATCGAATGGATGCATCGCCACCTCGCGCGTCGCGACAGCATCATCCTCAGCCTGCATCCGCATAACGACCGCGGTACTGCCATTGCCGCCGCCGAACTGGGCCTGATGGCCGGCGCCGACCGCGTCGAGGGCTGCCTCTTCGGCAACGGCGAGCGCACCGGCAACGTCGATCTGGTGACGCTGGCGCTCAACCTGTATACGCAGGGCGTCTCGCCGAACCTCGACTTCTCCGACATCAACGCCGTCGCGCGCGTCATCGAGGATTGCAACCAGTTGCCGATCCATCCGCGCCACCCCTACGTCGGCGACCTTGTGTTCACGGCTTTCTCCGGCTCCCACCAGGACGCCATCCGCAAGGGCTTCAGCGTGCAGAAGCCCGAATCGGTGTGGAGCGTGCCGTATCTGCCGATCGATCCGGCCGATCTCGGCCGCAGCTACGCCTCGGTCATTCGGGTGAATAGCCAGTCGGGCAAGGGCGGCGTCGCCTGGCTCCTCGAGACCGGCTACGGCATCGTTCTGCCACGTCGTTTGCAGGTCGAGTTTTCGGCGGTCGTGCAGGCGCTGGCTGATCGGCAGGGCGGCGAAGTCGACGCCGAGGCGATCTTCGGCCTCTTCTCGCGGACGTATCTCGAGCCGTCGACGCCGGTGGCGTACCTCGATCACCAACTCTTCGGCGAGGGCAGCGCGCAGGGCATCCGTCTGCGTCTGCGTATTGCCGGCGAAGAGCGCTGCCTGACGGGCGAAGGCAATGGCCCGATCGACGCGGCGGTGATTGCCCTGCGCAGCGCCGGGATCGCCTTGCAGGTGCGCAGCTACGAAGAGCGCTCGCTGGAAAGCAGCGGCGATGGCGGTAACGCACGCGCCTGCTCGTTCATGGAGGTTGTCGCCGAAGGCGCGGCGCCGCATTACGGTGTGGGGATCGACGCCAATATCGTCACGGCGTCGATCAAGGCGCTGGTCAGCGCGGTCAATCGCATCGGCCGGCCGGCCCCTGCCTGCGAGACCGTGCGCACGGCGGCCACGCCCGTTGCCGAGGCGCAGACCGCCTGAGGAGGGAGGTAGAATCGCGGCATGAAAAAGGCCGCCCCTACTCTCTCCCCCACCTCTTCCCTCCCTTGCCCCTGCCACTCCGCGCGTCCCTACGCGGAGTGTTGCGGGCCTCTCCATGCCGGCGCTGCCGCCGCCGATGCCGAGCGTCTGATGCGCTCGCGCTACGCGGCTTATTCGCTGCGTCTCGCCGATTACGTTCTGGCGACCTGGCACGAGTCGACGCGGCCCGCGTCGCTCGACTGGGAAAACGATCCGCCGCAAAAATGGATCGGCCTCGACATCCGTCGCCACGCACAGACGGGCGAAGCGACGGCCGAGGTTGAGTTCATCGCCCGCTGTCGCGTCGGCGGACGGGCGCACCGCCTGCACGAAACCAGCCGCTTCGTCTGCGAAGCAGGGCGCTGGTACTACGTCGACGGCGACGTGGATGCGCCGGCTGCCTGAGCGTCGGGAGGCGGGCGAAGAACTTTTCTGGCTTTTGCTTTGCTCGGACGCAATCGGGTCTCACCCAACTTCCCAGGATCTACCCGGTTTCCGTCCGGCCTGTTCCAATCCGACCGCCAGCCGGCTTCAACGCACCGCGACCCGGTTTAGCTCGCTCGCAGCCTGGCTTCACGCCGGCCGGCCCCCAAGCCCAAGCCAACCGGTTCCTCGCAATCCGCGCGGGCCCGCGGCCCGCGTAGTCTTCTCTTGACTTCTCTTCAACCGAGGGCGCGGCTGACGATCTCGGCGACGTCGCGCGACAGCCCGGCGTGGGCGGCCAGGCGTTCCAGCGCGGCGCGCGCCTGCGCCTGACGGCCGGCGTCGAAACGCCGCCAGCGGTCGAAACAGCGCGCCAGCCGCGCTGCCACCTGCGGGTTGATCGCGTCGAGCGCCAGCGTCTGTTCGGCGAGGAAGCGGTAACCGGCGCCGTCGGCGGCGTGGAAGCGCACATGGTTGGCGCCGAAGCCGCGCAGTAGCGCATACACCTTGTTCGGATTGCGCAGGTCGAAGTCGGCGTGCGCGAGCAGACGACGGACGACCGCCAGCGTGTCCGGGCGACGACTGGTCGCCTGCGCCAGCAGCCACTTGTCGAGCGCCAGCGCCTCGTGCCGCCAGCGCGCGTGGAAGTCAGCGAGCGCCTGCTCGGCCGCGGCGCCGCCGTGATGCGCGAGCAGCACCAGCGCCGCGTACTGGTCGCTCATGTTGTCGGCGGCGGCGAACTGGCGCGCGGCGAGCGCGCAGCCGGCTTCCGCGTCAGCAGCGGCGATCAGGTCGAGGCACAGGTGGCGCAAGGCGCGCCGGCCGGCGTCGGCCGAAGTCGGCAGATAGGAGCCGCTCGGCGCCAGCGCATCGTACAGCGTTTGCAGGCGCTCACTGAGGCGCGTGCCGAGGAAGCGGCGCAGTCCCATGCGCGCGGCGAACAGCGCGTCGGGATCGACCACGGTCATTTCTTCGGCCAGCGTTGCCTCCGAGGGCAGCGCCAGCGCTTCGGCGGCAAACGCCGGGTCGGCGCTGTGGCCGTCGATCACCGCGTCGAGAATGCGCGCGGCGGCGTTGGCGAAGCTTTCGGGCCACTCGTTCGCGGCGACTTCTCGGGCTGCCACCGACTCATCGGCGTTGGCGGGCAGCGCTGACAGACGTGCCGCAGCGCCGAGAATCAGCCGGCTGGCGAGCTGCTGGCCGGCTTCCCAGCGGTTGAAGGCGTCGCTGTCGTGCGCCATGCGTAGCGCCAGTTCGTCGTCGCTGGCCGGCAGGTCAAGCCGCACCGGCGCGGAAAAATTGCGCAGCAGCGAAGGCACCGGTGCCGCGGCGATGCCCTCGAAGACAAACTCCTGCGTCGACGCGGTGAGCGACAGCGTACGCGTCGTCGGCGCGCTTGCGCCGGCGTCTTCGCCGGCGAGGCGCAGCGGCAGATCGGCGCCGTCGGCGCCGAGCAGTCCGAGCGTCACCGGGATGTGCAGCGGCGTCGGGGCGTCTGTCGCGGCATCGGTGCTGCTCTCGGCTTCACCGGCCACCGGTGCCGGCGGCAGTTGCGTCAGCGTCAGCGTGTAGCGTTGCGTTGCCGGGTCGTGCCGGCCGCGCGCGACCAGCCGCGGCGTGCCGGCACGCTCGTACCAGCGCATGAACTGCGCGAGGTCGACGTTCGACGCGTCGGCCATCGCCGAGACGAAATCCTCGCAGGTGACGGCCTGCCCGTCGTGGCGCGCGAAGTAGAGATCCATGCCGGCGAGGAAGGCGTCCTCGCCGAGCAGCGTATGGATCATGCGTACGACTTCGGCGCCCTTTTCATACACCGTCGCCGTATAGAAGTTGTTGATCTCGACGTAAGCCGACGGGCGCACCGGATGGCGCATCGGCCCGGCGTCCTCGGGAAACTGCGCGGCGCGCAGCGTGCGCACTTCGCGGATGCGCGCCACCGAGCGCTGGTGCACGTCGGCGCCGAACTCCTGGTCGCGGAAGACGGTGAGCCCTTCCTTCAGCGACAGCTGGAACCAGTCGCGGCAGGTGACGCGGTTGCCGGTCCAGTTGTGGAAATACTCGTGCGCGACGACGCGGTCGATGCCTTCGTAGTCGTGGTCGGTGGCGAGGTCGGGGCGGGCGAGCACGTACTTCGTGTTGAAGATGTTGAGCCCCTTGTTCTCCATCGCGCCCATGTTGAAGTCGCCGACGGCAACGATCATGTAGTGGTCGAGGTCGCATTCGAGGCCGAAGCGTTCCTCGTCCCAGCGCATCGCCTGCTTCAGCGCGGCCATGGCGTGAGCGCACTGGTCGAGCTTGCCGGGTTCGACGTAGATCGCCAGTTGCACGCGGCGGCCGGAGCCGGTGGTGAATTCGTCGCGCAGCACGTCAAGCTTCGCCGCGACGACGGCGAACAGGTAGCAGGGTTTGGGGAACGGGTCTTCCCAGCGCGCCCAGTGGCGGCCGTTGCCGTCGTCGCCCGCAGCGACCGGGTTGCCGTTGGCGAGCAGGACCGGCAGGCGTTCGCGCTCGGCGTGCAGCGTCACGGTAAAGCGCGACATCACGTCGGGGCGGTCGGGGAACCAGGTGATGCGGCGGAAGCCCTGCGCTTCGCACTGCGTGAAATAGCCGTCGGCCGAGCGGTAGAGGCCGGAGAGATGGGTGTTGCTGTCGGGCTGGATGCGCACCCGCGTCGTCAGCGTGCAGGCATCGGGGAGGTCCGTGATCGTCAGCGAGTCCGCCGTCAGGCGATGGCGCGCGGGCGGCAGCTCAACGCCGTCGAGCGCCAGCGACAGCGTCTCCAGTTCGGCACCGTCGAGCAGGAGCGGCGCGCTGGTGTCGCTGCTCTGCGGATTGCGGTGCAGGGCGAGCGTTGCGCTGACGATGGCGCCCTGCTCCGCGAAGTCGATCTCCAGATCGACGCGGTCAACAAGAAACGCGGGCGGCGCGTAGTCGCACAGTCGGATGAGCGGGGCGCCGGCGGGCGGGGTTTGCGGGGAGGCGGCGCCCTCAGGTGCCGTCGCAGTCGTGGTGGTAGTCGTAGGCGTAGTCATGCCTCATTCTAACGCGCCGCCCAGCCCCGCCGCAGTCGTCCGTGGCGCTCCCACTGCTGCTCTGCCGGAGTCTGGCAGTCGTGCGGGGCGCTCACGCAAGCGAGGGGGCTCCAGGCGCAGGCGAGCGTCATCGCCGCTGTGTCAGGGGGCAATGACGACGCGGTTGCGGCCGCCAGCCTTGGCCTGATAGAGCGCCTGATCGGCACGCGCCAGCGCGTTTTCGGGGTGAGTGTGCTCCGCCGAGAGTACCGTCAGGCCGATGCTGATGGTGAGCGGCACTTTTTCGCCCTTGACGCCGAGTGGCGCGTCTTCGACGACCCGGCGCAGACGCTTGGCGAAGCTGTGCGCCGAGGCGAGAGTGGCGCCGGAAAGGAGGACAGCGAATTCTTCGCCGCCCAGTCGGCCCGCCGTATCGAGGCGGCGCAGCTGGCTGCGCAGCAGATCGGCGAAGTGGCAGATCATGGCGTCGCCGGTGGCGTGGCCAAAGCGGTCATTGACCTTCTTGAAGTGGTCGATATCGATCATCAGCACGGCCGCCGCCAGCGTCGCGTCGCGTTGCAGCCGCGCGTGTTCTTCTTCCAGCCGCTCCATGAAGCGGCGCCGGTTGGCGAGGCCGCTGAGATCGTCGGTCGTCGCCAGTGCGCGCAGTTCTTCTTCCATGCGGCGCCGCTGGCTGATGTCGGTTTGCGTTCCGATCATGCGCAAGGGGCGCCCGTTCTCGTCGCGGCTGACGACCAATCCGCGCGCCAGCGCCCAGCGCCAGCAACCGTCGTTGGCGCGCAGCCGGTATTCGATGGCGTGGCTGTTGGTGCGTCCGTCGAGGCACGACTGCAGTGTCGCCATGATCTGGCGAAGATCCTGACGATGCACGCGCCGCCGCCATTCGGCGAGGACGTTCGTGAAACTGCCGGCCGGCAGGCCGAAAATCTCGTACCAGCGCGAGGAGACGACGATGTTGCCACTGCGCGCGTCCCAATCCCAGATACCGTCGCCGGCGCCTTCGACGGCGAATTTCCAGCGCTCTTCGCTTTCGCGCAGCGCCTCGCGGGCGCGATGCCGCTCGATGGCAATGCTGATCAGTTGCGCGGCTTCTTCCATGCGCAGGAGATCGTCGGCGGACGGGCGCCTGACGGTGTCGTGGTAGACGGCGAAGGCACCCAGCATCTGGCCGTTGCTGCCGGTGATGGGTTGCGCGCAGCTGGCGGCAATGCCGGCGGCGGCCGCTACCTCGCGCCAGCGCCGGCAGTAGGGGTGTTGCTGCACGCTTTCGACGACGACGCATTTGCCGGTGAATGCCGCCGTCCCGCAGCAGCCTTGCCCGACACCGACTTCAAGGCCGTCGATGGCGGCGAGGAATTCCGCTGGCAGGCGCGGTGCGGCGGCGACGGAGAGGTGTTCGCCGCGTGGGTCGAGCAGCATGACGCAGGCGCGCGCGTCGATGTCGCCGGCTTCGATGCCGAGCGTGATGGTTTCGAGGATGCGTTTCAGGGATGAGCCGTTGGCCAGCAGTTCCAGTGCGTCGCTGCGCAGCCGCTCACGTTGTTGCAGGCGTTTGGCGTCGCTGATGTCGATCAGCGAGAGGTGGGCAATCTTGCTGCTGGGGCCGGCGTGGCCTTGTGCGAGCAGCACGCGCGGCGATCGTCGGCGGTTGCCGGGAAGGGTGAGTTCGCATTGCGGCGAGCTGGCGCCGGTGAACATCTGAGCCAGAAAGCGCGTCAGCGTCAGCGCGGCGTCGTCGGCGAAGAAGCTGCCGAGCGTGCGTTGCGGCACTTTGCCGGAGCGGATGCCGAGCAGGGTGAGGGCGCGTGCGTTGCCAAACAGCAGGCGGCCCTTGCGGTCGATGCTCAGGCAGCCGGAGGGTACGCGGTCGCAATGCGAGGCTTGCGCCGTCGCGAGTGCTTCTTGCGCCTCTAGAGCCGCTTGCAGTTCATCGCGCTGGCGCTCGGCGTCGGCCAGTTGGGCACGCAGCGCGGCGATTTCCTGTGCGGCGTCGGGCGGGTGTTCGGCGATGGCAGTGGCCTTGCTCGGGGCGGTGTCACTCATGGGCGGTGTCGCGCAATGGCGCTTCCTCTGGGAGATGGGCGTACTGCCGGACGACGTTCATCGGTCCTCGAAGGAGTGTCGGATGGCTTCGATTTCGGGGCGCATGGCGAGGAAGCGCTCGACCAGTTGCGGCTGGAAGCACAGACCGGCGCGTTCGCCGATCCAGGACAGCGCATCGTTCAGCGGCCAGGGCGCCTTGTAGGGGCGGCGCGAGGTGAGCGCGTCGAAGGTGTCGGCGATGGCGGTGATGCGGCCGACGAGCGGGATGTCCTCGCCGATCAGTCCGGCGGGGTAGCCGCTGCCATTCCATTTCTCGTGGTGCGTCAGGGCAATCGTTCGGGCGACGGCAAGCAGGCCCTCGGCGTGTTCACCGATGATCTCGGCGCCGATCTGACAGTGCGTCTTGATGACGTCGAATTCTTCGCTGGTGAGGCGGTCGGGCTTGAGCAGGATGCGGTCAGGTATGCCGATCTTGCCGATGTCGTGCAGCACGGAGGCGTGCATCAGCTGGTCGGCCTCGGCGTCGGAAAAGCCGACCGCCAGCCCGAGCAGGCGCGCGTAATGGCCGAGGCGGATGAGGTGCAGTCCCGTTTCGTTGTCGCGAAATTCTCCGGCGCGTCCGAGGCGGCGGATGACTTCGAGACGGGTTTCTTCGAGCTCGCGGGTACGCGCGAGGAGATCGGCCGTGCGCTCGGCGACGCGCTGTTCGAGGTCGCGCTGGTGCGCATAGAGCGCCAGATGCGTGCGCACGCGGGCGAGCACGACCGGCGGGCTGATCGGTTTGACGAGGTAGTCGGCGGCGCCGATGGAAAAACCATAGGCTTCGTCGTCGGTCGAGGCGCGCGCGGTGATGAAGATGACCGGGATCGCCCGCGTCGCGTCGTCGGCCTTGAGCGTTCGGCAGACTTCGTAACCGTCCATCTCTGGCATCGTCACGTCGAGCAGGATGAGCGACGGCGGGCTGGCCGAGAAGGCCGCGCGCAGCGCCAGACGGGCGTTGCCGGCGACGCGGATGGCGTATTCCGGCGACAGCACACGGCGCAGGATGTCGATGATTTCGGGTGCGTCGTCGACGATCAGGATTTCGGCGCGGGGAATCGGGGCGTTCATGCAGGTTCTCGAAGGGGGCGGCTGGACATCAGCGCCAGCAGCGCGGCGAGTGCCGCTTCGTAATCATAGACGGCGGTCAGGCGGCAGATGTCGGCGAGCGCGCCGTTGCCGGGCATTTTTTTGGCGAGTTCGGCGAGGGTTTCCTCGACGGCGCAGTCGAGTCGCTCGAATTGCCCGCAGGCGGTGGCGAAGAGGGCGTCAATGCCGTCCTCGGGGGGCGCCGCAGGCGTCGTCGCCCGTTCCGGGGCGAGGGACGGGGTCGCCGGCAGGATGGGCTGGCTGGTCGGCAGCGCGTCGATGGCGCGGATGACTTCGCCAAGCGCTTCTTCAAGGCGATCAAGCAGCGGCGGCAGTTCGCTGTCGGGGGCGTGGGCGCGCAGGGCGGTTTCGAGGTCTTGCGTGGCGCTTTGCAATGCCTCGGCGCCGAGCGAGCCGGCGACGCCACGCAGCGCGTGCGTCAGGCGTTCGGCGCCTTCGCGATCGTGCGCGAGCACGCGTTCCCGCAACTGGTGGCCGATGTCGCGACGATGGAAGGCGAATTTACGCAGGATGCGCAGGTAGGCGGCGACATCGCCGCCGGTGCGGCTGAGGCCGTCTTCGACGTCAAGACCGGGAATTTCCGGCAGCGCTTGCCGTTGCCGCGCGCGTTCCGCGGCGCTGGCGCCGTGGCGGGACGGGGGCCGCAGCCAGCGTGCCAGCGTCGTGGCGAGCGCCGTCGGATCGATTGGCTTCGACAGATGGTCGTTCATGCCGGCGGCGATGCAGCGGGTGCGGTCTTCGCCGAGCGCATTCGCGGTCAGGGCGATGATCGGCAGTCGTTGCAACGACGGGTGACGGCGAATGCGCTGGGCGGTGCCGTAGCCGTCGAGATGCGGCATCTGGATGTCGAGCAGGAGCGCGTCGCAGTGGAAGTCGGCGCTGAGCAGTTGGGCAATTGCCGCTTCGCCGTCGCGGGCGATGTGCACGACGACGTCCATCGCTTCGAGCAATTGCCGGATGACCTGCTGGTTGAGTTCGTCGTCTTCGGCGACGAGGATCGTCGCGCCGGGAAAGCGCGCGCTGATTGCCGGCCGGCTCGGCGCCACCGGCTGCGGTGTGGCGCTGAGCGCGCGTTGCAGGGCTTGCAGCAAACGCTTGCGGGTGAAGGGTTTGTGCAGGAAGGCGTCGGATTGCAGCTTGAAATCGGAGCCGATGGCTTCTTCGGCGATCGATGAGGTGAGCAGGATCGCCGGCCGGCGCGGCAGCGTCGAGGTGTACTGGGCGATGGCATCGCATTGCCGGCGCATCTGCGCATCGATGACGACGATGTCGGTATGCGTGCGGTCGGCCAGTTGCGCAAGGTCGGTCTGCTCGTCGGCTTCGTGTGCGCTCATGCCGAAGGCGCGTAGCTGGGCGACGAGCATCCGGCGGGTGGGCGTGTGGGGATCGAGCACGACAGCGCGCAGGCCTTTGATGTGCGCCGGAATGCGCATGGGCGCTTTTTCTGCGCGGCGGAAGTCGAGGGCGAACGAAAAGCTGGTGCCTTCGCCGGGCGCGCTTTGCACGGAAATTTCACCGCCCATCATGCCGATCAGGCGGCGGGTGATCGACAGGCCGAGGCCGGTGCCTCCGTAGCGGCGGGAGGTCGAGCTGTCGGCCTGCGTAAACGCCTCGAACATGCGCTCGATCTGAGCCGGCGCCATGCCGATGCCGGTATCGCTGACGGCAAAGCGCAGGCGGGTGCGCGCTTCGTCGCGTTCGATGACTTCGGCGGAGATGCGGACTTCTCCGCGTTCGGTGAATTTGATGGCGTTGCTGGCGAGGTTGATCAGCGATTGTTGCAGACGCAGGGCGTCACCGATGACTTCTTCAGGCAGGTCGGTCGCCGCTTCGATGACGAGTTCAAGGCCTTTCTGCCGTGCGTCGATGGCAGCGATCGTGCCGACGTGTTCGAGCGTCTCGTCGAGATTGAAGCGCGCTTCCTCCATTTCCATCTTGTTCGCCTCGATTTTCGAGAAGTCGAGGATGTCGTTGAGGATGCGCAGCAGTGATTGCGCGGCGTTCATCGACTTGCTGAGATAGTCGGACTGGCGCGGGCTGAGTTCGGGCGTCTGCAGGCAGAGGTGGGTCAGGCCGATGATGGCGTTCATCGGCGTGCGCACTTCGTGGCTCATGTTGGCGAGGAAGTCGCTTTTCGCGCGGTTGGCGAGGTCGGCGGCTTCCTTGGCGCGCAGCACCTGCTGCATCAGCATCTGCAAGACCGACAGCGAGAGGATTTTCATCGCGTCGACTTCAATCGCCCGCCAGGGGAGCGAGCGGCCGCGCTCGGTTCGCGTCCAGACGGCGTAGTGCGGCGCGCTGACCGTATTGGTGTCGGTGAGGACGTCCTGCGGATTGCCGGACCAGGTGACGGTGCGGACGTGTTCGGCGCGGAACCAGAGAATACGCGCGTCGAAGTTGCGGTCGAGCGCCACCGCCAGGAGGCCGGAGCCGATTTCGGCAAAGGCCAGCGCCGGCGGGAAGAGTTCGCCGAGGCTGTCGGTGCGGAAGACGAGTTCGTTGGCGTGGTGGGTCTTCAGCCACTCGGTGAGTTGCGCGAGTTGCGTGGCATTCGGCGTCAGACCGAGGGTGTAGGTGTGATCGCCGAAACTGATGACGCCGCCGCTGGCGCCGATCAGGCGCAGGTAGACGTCAGCGATGGCGCGCAGGGAGTGGTCGATGTCGCCGGTGTCACGGATGTGCTGCGAGAGCGAGAGCAGGGCCTCGCGCACGCGTTCCATGTAGCGCTTGGTGCGCAGGTGCTCGATGTTGGTGAGCTTGAAGGAGATGGTTTTGCCGATGAAGGCAGCGAGTTCGCGCATCGGCACGGCGACGCTGCGCTGCGTGACGCTGTGGCAGACGATGACGCCCCACAGGCGCGGGCCCTTTTTCAGCGAGAGGGCGAGCGAGGTGCGTGCGCCCATCTGGCGCATGGCCGTGACGTAGCGTGGCGTGCGGCCGCGCAGTGCGGCGCGGCAGAGGTCGAGAGGGCGGCCGGTCAGCGGGTTGTCGGCAGGGATCAGCGGTACGTCTTCCGCGTCGCAGTCGTCGAGTACGCGGATCGGGTTGTTTTCGAGGTACTCGCGGTCGTGCGCCGCCAGATCGGAGGACGGGAAGCGGAAGCCGTCGAGCGAGGGGAGCGCGTCATTGCGGCTTTCGGCAATGATTTCGTAGTCGCCGTGGCTGTTGTAGCGACCGATGACGACCCGGTCGAAGTGCGTGATGCGGCGCACCTCGTGGGCGACGAAGCGGCTGTATTCGTCGATCTCTTCGTCTTTGTCGAAATGCTGCAGCGCGTCGCGCAGGGCGAGATGCAGGCGGGCGAAGGCCTTGTCGTCATCGTCCGTGGCCGGCAGCAGTTCGGCGACGACAAGGCCATCGGCGCGGTGATGCATGACATGACAGTCACGCCCCTGAATGGAGGCGGAGAAGGTACGCGCGCTCTGCGCCTGATCGGCGAGCTGGAGAGATTCCTGCAGGGTTTCCCACGCCTGCCCGAAGACGGTGCTGCCGTCTTCTCCGATGACTGCCTCGGCGTCGATGCCAAAGAGCTCTGCAAGATTGGCGCTGACCATGCGGATGATGCCCGCACTGTCGAATGCGATCAGTGCGCCGTGCGGCTGGATCGTGTAGATGCCACGCGTCTCTGCGCTTGCGCCGGGAGCAGCGCTGGGCGGGGGGGCGGCCTCGGTGGGCGGGCGCGAAGAGGCGTGAGCAGCAGGGGATGGCATGGGCAGGCTGGTGGTTCGGACGCCCCGTTTTCCTTCATTGGCTGGACGCCAGCGCGGGTCCGGAAAGCGGCGGTTGACGATGATCGGGGCGCACGAGGACAACTCAAGGATCGGTGGCAGAAAACACAATTGCCGAGGAGCGGCGATCATCCGTCCCGCCGCGCAGAGCGTCAAGACATTGCGCATGCCAGAGGCTTGATCGGTACGGGGCGGGCGCCTCCGGCGGGGGCTTATCGCGTGGCGGGCCTGATCAGAAATCACGACGGAAACGGTTCAGTCTGAAACGGCGGCGAAATCCAGTGACCGGAACCGGACGACGGGCAGCGGTGTTGCGTGGAACGCGGCATCGTGGGGATCGCCGAGAGTGGGGCGGCGGGCGCGGTGGGTGACGGATGGGAGTTGCGATATTGCTCGTCAAAATGATGATTATCAAGCGTCGGCAGGCGTTGATGACGTTGGCGGCGTCGCTGCGGCGATGGTGTGGCGATAGCTCTGCGAGGTGCTCTTCGGGCGGCGCATGGATGGGGAGAGTCGGCGCGCGGAACCGGTTGCGGTGGCGGAACGCTATTACTAAAGTAATAGACAATTTTTTACGCTTTTGTTGGCATTTGCTCCTACAATCGCGGTCATACGCAAGTGTGGTTTTTAGCCGGGTTTTGTAGCGCGGCGTGTTGATGTAACTGTTTGTCAGGAATGAAGTTTATTTCATCAAAATGACAAGTATGTGAGCGCCTGGTCGAGCACGTTCAGGGTGGAAAACGGGATATTCCAAGAGAATTTTCCTTCTCGCGCGGTCTTCGTTTTGCTATGGCTTTAGTGATATATGAGTAATGACTCGCCGAATAGTGACTGTCATACGCTTGATGCGTATTTCCGTTTGCTCAGCATTAGCCAGATCCTTCGCCAGCAAAGCGCGCTCGCCGAGTTGGATGCCGTTGATCAGCGCCTGCTCGAATTCGTGGGGGTGGCCGAGCATCTGGAAACCCGCCTGTCGGTAACGACGGCGATGGCGCTGCGCGCGGCTGGCTCGTCCGCGACGGTCTATCGCCGCTTGCAGCGTCTGCGTGAGAAGGGCTGGATCGATGTCACCCCCAGCCCCGACGACACGCGCGCCAAGGTGATCTCGTTGACGGCGCACACACTGTCTCAGTTTGCGCTGCTGGCAACGGCGCTGAACGAATTGGCGGCCACCGATCCAGCTTTCCATCTCCCGGCGTCTCTGACGCCGACCCCCGCCGAACCCCGCGCAGAGTGAAGGCGGTGGCGTGAGGGGGCTTTGTTCCTGCTAGTGCGCGCCAGCGTCGCGACGTGACGGCAGCGCCTCGCCTCGCGGAATGAATTTCAACGCCAGGCCATTGTTGCAATACCGCTTGCCGGACGGCGGCGGCCCGTCAGTGAAGACGTGTCCCTGGTGCCCGCCACACGCGACGCAGTGGTACTCGGTGCGCGGCACTACGAGCAGATAATCACGTTTGAAGCCGAGGGCGTCAGGCAGTGCGCCGTGAAAGCTTGGCCAGCCGGTGCCGCTGTCGTATTTCTGGCGGCTGTCGAAAAGCGGATGATGGCAGGCGGCGCAGACGAAGGTGCCGTCGCCTTTTTCCCGGTTCAGTGGATGACTGTGCGGCGGCTCCGTTCCTTCGTCGAACAGAACGCGGAAGCTGTCGGGTGGTAGCAGTCGCTTCCACGCGACGCGGCTTTCTGCCGAGGCCGCTCCCGTGCCGCCTGCACCGCAAGCGCCACCGCTGCCCGACTCGCCCTCGACGATGCTGCGCGTCGTTGCGGTACCTCCGCCAAGAATTCCCTGCCACAGCGATTTCCAGATGCCTGCTCCCATGTCGATTCCTCTAATGGTTATGTTTTAGTTGGAGCGGCGCTAGGGCGGCGAGTTCGCTCCTTGCGCCCTAGCGTCGTGCAGTAGATGACTGCAATGCGAATAGCATCCATAATTGTTCGCAGTGCACACCTTTGCAGGCGCCGATCTGCGATGATGCGTGCGTAGCGCGGGGTTTTTATAAGTTCGACGATTGAAGATCGACTAGCAGGAGGGTTTGTCGCATGAGTACGACGCCTTTGGCCTCACGGCCGCATTCTCCCGCTGCCGCGGGTGAGCGGGTTGGCGCCCACGGGCACGGTCGGCAGCCTCTACCGCCGGCGCTTCCCGGTGAACGGCGCGAGTTCGCCAGCATCGCTGGCCGACTGTCGTATTACTACGCAGCGCCGGAGAGCGGCGGCGCGGCGGCCGATGCCTTGCCGTTATTGCTCATCCACAGCGTCAATGCGGCGGGTTCGGCCTACGAAGTGAAGCCGATCTATGAGCACTATCGTCGCCTACGCCCGGTGTACGCACTGGAATTGCCGGGTTTCGGTTTCTCCGAACGGGGTGATCGCCGCTACTCGCCGCGCTTGATGACCGACGCCATTCTGGCGATGCTGAACGAAATCACGCGGGATCGCGGGCAGGCTGCGCGCCATCATGCCGTGGCGGATGCGCTGGCCTTGTCGCTGGCGTGCGAATTTCTCGCCCGCGCGGCGGTGGAGTCTCCCGCCTCGTTTGCCTCTCTGGCGCTCGTCAGCCCGACCGGCTTCGATGTGCGCTCGCCGCAGTCGGGGCCGCCCGGCAGTACGCGTGGCATGCCTTTGCTACGCGGCATGTTCTCCTTGCCGATCTGGAGTCGTGCGGTCTTCGCCTTGCTCACCAGTCGCACGAGCATCCGCTTCTTCCTCGAAAAAACCTGGGGTTCGCCCGAGATCGACGAGGGGGTTCTCGACTACGCCTGGCTGACGACGCATCAGCCGGGGGCGCGCTTTGCGCCCTACGATTTTGTCAGCGGCTATCTCTTCAGTCGCGATATCCACCGCTTCTATCAGGCGCTGACGCCGCCGGTGTGGCTGGTGCACGGCGTGCGCGGCGATTTTGTCGACTATCGTGGTGCCGCGGCATTTGCCAGCAAGCGCCACTGGACGCTGCAGACCTTGCCGACGGGCGCTTTGCCGCATTTTGAAGTGCCGGAGGAATTCCACCGGCGCTACGACCAGTTCCTCGCCGCCGCCCGCTGAGGGGCGGCGTAGCGATGGGCGACGCGACTTAACGCGGCGCGGTTTGTCCGAGCTTCTGCTCGATCTTGGCGATGGGGACGGCACCGGGAATGCGTTCGCCGTCGGTGAAGAAGATCGTCGGCGTGCCATTGATGGCGAGTTTGTGGCCGAGTTCGAGGTTCTTCTGGATCGCCGAGACGTCACAGTCTCCCTTGGCAACCGGCGCCTTGCCGTCGACCATCCACTCCGTCCACGCCTTGCCGCGATCCGCCGAGCACCAGATCTGCTTGGATTTTTCGAGCGAGTCGGGCGACAGGATCGGGAAGAGGAAGACGTAGATGGTGGCGTTATCCAGCTTCGCGGTTTCCTTGGCCAGACGCTTACAGTAGCCGCAGTTGGGGTCTTCGAAGGTGGCGAAGACGCGTTTGCCGTCTCCCCGCACGATCTTGACGGCGCGCTCGATCGGCAGGTCGTTGAAGCGGATCGCCGTCAGCTTTTGCATGCGCTCGGCGGTGACGTTTTTCATCGTCTTGCCGTCGATCAGCGTGCCGATCAGCAGCGTGGTCTGCTTTTCGTCGGTGTAGACGATCTGTCCGTCGGTGTAGACCTCGTAAAGACCGAGGTAGGGCATCTTCGTCACGCTGTCGACCTTGTTGCCGAGCTTGGCTTCGATCGCTTTTTTGACGCTCGCTTCGTCGGCAAAGGAGGTGCTCGTCATGGCGGCGGCAAGCAGGCCGATGAGCGTCAGTGGCAAGAGCTTCCGGATCATAGAGGGCTTTCTAAAGGGGAAAAGTGTGGCGACGGCGGCAATCGGCGTCGGACTCAGAGCGCGCCGAGGGCGTAGCGCATCAGGAGATTCTTGACGCGGGGAGTGCGTTGGGTGAGCTT
The DNA here is from genome assembly GCF_009617575.1 of Rhodocyclus gracilis. Lineage (GTDB taxonomy): Bacteria > Pseudomonadota > Gammaproteobacteria > Burkholderiales > Rhodocyclaceae > Rhodocyclus > Rhodocyclus gracilis. The sequence continues at coordinate 19,649 of NZ_WIXJ01000007.1, read as the reverse complement.
CAGGCCGGCATTGCGTAGCGTCGTGACGCCCGGCGTGCGGGCAGCGAAAAGCCGGTGCAGGCCATCGGTGACGTTTTGCAGGAGGAGGATTTCTTCGCGCCGGGCGCGTTGGTAACGGCGTAGCAGCCGGTCATCGCCGATGTCTTGCCAACTGGCGCTACTGCCGAGCAGTTCGCTCAGTACGGCGGCATCCTGAAAGCCCAGATTGATGCCGTGTCCCGACAGGGGATGCACGCCATGCGCGGCGTCGCCAATCAGCGCCACACGCGGCGCGATGGTGGTCGGAACGCGCAGCAGGCTGAGCGGGAATGCCTGGGCGGATGTGATCGTTCGCAGTTGCCCCAGGACCTTGTTGCCGGCCCCGGCAACGCGCAGCGCCAGTTCGTTGTCCGGCAAGGCGAGCAGGGTGTTCGCATGCGCGACATCGGTGGACCAGACGATCGAGATGCGGTTGCCGGGCAGGGGCAGCCAGGCCAGCACGCCGTCGGCGCGGAACCACTGGCGCGCGACACTGCGGTGCGGCCGTTCGCAAGCATAGTTGGCGACGACGCCCAATTCGCCGTAGGGCGTTTCCTCCGCGCTGAGACCGGCGCGTTGGCGGACCCAGGAATCGCGGCCATCGGCGCCGACCACAAGCCGCGCCGAGAGAGTCTCGCCATCCGTGAGCGTCAGCTCCACCCCCTCGTCCGTACAGTGCAGCGCGGCGGGATGTGCAGGACGAAAGACGCTGACGTTGGCTTGCCGTTTGACGTTTTCCCAAAGCTCTCCGGAAAGCTGCGATGACTCGAGAATCCAGCACAGTTCGTCGATACCGGCGTCTGCGGCGGAGAAATCGAGACGCCCGTCGCCGTCGCCGAAGATTTCCATTTCGCGAACGCGCGCCAGCCGCGTTCGCTCGAGATGCTTCCAGGCGCCGATGCGGTCGAGAAAGGCAGCGTTCGCCGGGCTTAAGGCATAGATGCGCGCATCCCAGTCGTCTGCCGAGGCGGCAGAGGCGGAACTGCGAGGGGTGGCAGGGCGGCCTTCGATCAGGGCGATCTTCAGCCGCGAGTCGCGCAGGGCACAGGCAAGAGAGAGTCCGGCCAGTCCGCCGCCGACGATGAGAACGTCAAATTGCATTCACTTACTCCGGCAAGCGGCGATTGTGCCTCGCGCCAACTTCCTTTTACAAGCGCCGCCGTGTGTGCTTTTATCGCCCGCATGGCGATTTTCGTGACTCCTTCGGGCCTCGCAGACGGCTTTCTCGCTTCTTCTTCTGAGGGCGGTGACGGCTCGTCGCGCGTCGAGGATGCGCCCGTGCCAATGGCTGTGGCCGACGCGCCGCCCGCATCCTCGTGTCGCTATCTGCCGCTGATTATCCGCGCCGAATATGACTCGCCGGTTGATGCGCTCGTCGCGCTGACGGTGCCCCGCGATGAGGCGCTCGATCTGGTCGTGGCGTCGTGGGGGCTTGGCAGCGATCTCATTCTGGCACGCATCGATGGCGGGCGCTGTGTCGCTGCGGCGGCCAGCGATGGCGGGCGTTGGCTGGCCTGCAATGCGTTTCCGGAGCCGCCCTGCCACAGCCGGCTCGCGGCCGAGCATTACTTGCAGCGCCTGCTCAAGGGGCCGCGCCGGGGCTGCGTGGTTCGCCTCGACGCCCCCGCTGTTATTCGGTACACACTCGGCGATGCCGTGTGAGTCGCCGTAGCCGCTGGTGTCGCCGGTAATACAGCAGCGTGCCAGCACTTAGCAGCAGCATCAGGCAAAGCTCGCCGGTGAGCCCAGCGAGTAGGGCGTCAAGGTGGCTGCCAGCGAGCTGCAATTGATGGGCGAATAGCGCACCAAGGAGGGCGGAGCCCAGGCCGAACGCGGTTTGTTGCACGGTGCTCAAGAGTGAGCTGCCAGCACCGGCGTGCTCGATGGCGACGTCGGCCAGCCCGATACGCAAAAAGCTGCTGACGATGAACGCTTGACCGATACCGATGATGATCGTCGATGGCATCAGGTTGAGCACGCCCGGATGCGGCCAGACGCCATGCAGTGTCGTCATCAGGGCGAGCAGACCGGACATCTGGATCAGGCAGCCGACGAGCAGCGTCGGTAGAACGCCGATTCGCCCGACGAGCCAGGCGCTACGGAGCGACGCGACAAAATAGGCCGCCCCCAGCGCAATGAAGACGTCACCGGATTGCCGTGGCTCCAGTCCCGCGCCGGCTTGCAGCGCCAGAGCGAGTACGAACATGAAGCCGCTCCAGCACGAAAAAAACACGAGGCCGAGCCAGATGCCGAAGCGGATACTCGGCAGACGCAGCAAGGCCGGGGGCAGCAGCGGCATGAGGCCACGTTGTTCCTGCCGGCGCTCGGCGATCCACAGGGCGGCGAGCAGGGGCGGAACCGCCGTCAGCAGGGCGATATAGGGCCATGACCAATGCGCTGCCGGTCCGAGCGCCAGCGGCAGCAACAGGCAGAGGACAGTGGCCGTCAGCAGTAGCGTGCCCGGTACGTCGATGTGGATAGCCTGCGTGCGCGGGCTTTCCGGCAAAAAGCGGGTCGTTCCGGCGAGAACAAGAAGGCAGAGCGGTGGATTGATCAAAAAGACGCTGCGCCAGCCGCTCCCCGCGATATCGGCAGAAACAAGATAGCCGCCAAGGACTTGACCAATAACAAAGGCGAGGCCGCCGATGGCGCCAAAGAAGCCGATGGCGCGTGAATGCGCCGCCCCCGTCAAGCCGGCGTGGATCGTTGCCAGCACCTGCGGCACGATCAGTGCGGCTGCAACGCCCTGCAAGGTTCGCGCGCCCAGTAGCATGGTCAGTGAATCGGCCAGTCCACACATCAGCGAAGACACGCCGAAGAGCGCGATGCCGAGGCGAAAGACATGGCGGCGCCCGAGTCGGTCGCCGAGACGGCCGCCCAGCGCCAGGCAGACCGCGAAGGCGACGCCATACGCTGCCACCAGTAGCGCAAGCTCGCTGGCGCTGGCGGCAAACGATTCGGCAATGGTTGCCAGCGCGACATTGACAATGGAGAAATCGATCAGCGGGAGCAGTTGCCCGGCCAGCAATACGTACAAGCCAGCGTTACCTAAGCGCGCGGGTGCCGTCGGAGTCGTCATGAGGCTGCTTTCACTATCAAATGGGCGGGAGCGGCGCTAGGATGTCCTCTTCTTTAGACGGGTACCAGAATCTGCTTATCCTGGTATAAAGGCTGCCTGTCTCGTTTCGGGGGAATGCCATGAACGGGGGTGACGCGCGCCAATTACCGGCGCCTGGCTCAATCAGCTCAACGAGCTCAAGCGATACGACATCGGGCAATCCGGGACGTGCGCAAGCCTTGGGCGCGTTTCTGCGAGCCCGGCGGGAAAGCCTTGATCCCGCCCGCGTCGGCGTGTCACGCCTTGGCCGGCGGCGGACGCCGGGCCTGCGGCGCGATGATGTCGCGCAGCTCGCGGGCATCAGCGTCACCTGGTACACGCGCCTCGAACAAGGGCGCTCGCCGCGCGCGTCGAGCAAGGTGCTTGATGCGATTGCGGCGGCGCTCCAATGCAGCGCGGCTGAAACCCGGCATCTGTTCACCCTCGCCGGTATCGAGCGAGCCTCGGGCGCTGCCTTGGCGCCGGCGTGCGAGCACCTGAGCGACAGCAGTCAGGCGATCCTCGATCAGCTCAACCCTTTTCCGGCGGTCATTCAGAACGCGCGCTTTTCCATCATCGGCTTCAATGCGGCGTACCAGCAGCTTGTCGGCGTCGATATCGCGGCGCTTGAGAAGGAGGACCGCAACTGCCTTTACTTGGCGCTTGCTCATCCTGTCTGGCGTGCGCGCATTCTCGATTGGGACGAGGTCATGCCGCGCATGGTGGCGATGTTTCGCGCGGCCATGGCGGAACACGCCGACGATCCGCGTTGGCAGGAGCAACTGCAGCGCTACTTTGCGATATCGGCCGAGTTCCAGCATGTGTGGCAACGCAACGAAGTGCGCGGCATTGAAAACCAGAGCAAGCGTTTCCAGCACCCGCAGCTCGGTGTGCTCAACCTGCAACAAACGAACTGGTGGTCAGCGCCGAAAAATGGCGACCGTCTGTTGGTCTATCTGCCCGCCGACGAAGCCAGCGCAGAGTCCTTGCGATGTCTCGGCAAGATGACGGCGGAGGGCGCGGGCGTCGGCGATAAGGTCGATGCCGGGCGGGGCTGAGGCAGGCGGTGGGCTGGCGTTTATGCCGCAGCGGTTTGCGCCATCTCCGACTCGAGAAGATAGCGCTTACGCAGGGTTACGCTCATGCCGTCGACGGCGCGCGGCGTACGCAGAATCTCGGCGAGAGGTCGGCCTACCGTGTGCAGCGTCTGCCCGGATTCGCTCAAGTGAAAATCAAGGGCGACTTGCTCGAAGCGCGCTTGCGTCCATGCATAGTGCCAATGCTCGTCGGTGAGCGCACGCCAGCTGTGCTCATTGAAGGCGTGCGTTGCCGCTGATTGCTCGGCGGCCTGCGAAAGCTCGTGACGGACGTGAATATGGAAATAGCCGCCCGCCTTGAGTAAATACAGGCAGTTGCCTATCGTCGTGACGAGGTCGGGGATGTTGCCGAAAACATCATCGGCAATGATGGCGTCAAACGTGTTTTCCTTGAGAAAAATCGGGCCGAAACGTGCGCTGTCGAGCAGCGAGATTTCATCGAGCGGTCGTGTAATATCGAACAGCGCGTCCGGGGTGCCGGTTTTAGTGGGGTCGAGATTCAGGCAGTCGTCGCGCCAGTTTTTTTCGTTGCTCAGGTTGAGGGTTTTTGGGATGTAATGCGGCGGTATCTCATCGCTCATTCCCAGTGCGCGTCGAAGGATTGCAGTTTCTTTGTGTCGGGAGAATAGTTCAAATCCGCGACGAGCGAGGGCGGCGCGTTTTTCCGTGTCATTAATCAGTTCGACGCAGGCGTCCGCGAGCCGTTCGTACGGGACGCCACACACAGCTTCGCGCAGATCGGGATCGATTTTGGTGGAATCATCGAGTTCGGCGACGACGGCGACTTCGTTGGCAAGCAGATAGGAAACACGAACAGTTTCAAAGACGGCGGCGCCGTAATAGTGCAAGTTGATTACCAGCTTCGCCCGGGCGATGTAGTGGTCACGCTCTTCACGATAGACGCCCGACAGGAACTCGATGCGTAAGCCTCGCGAAATCAGGGCTTCGAGGATATTTTTTCGCCGTTCATTAATGGCGCCATAGAAAAGTACGTCGATATCCTGGTGAGCGAGCCTGGGGATTCGGGTAAGTTGCGGCACGTAACCGACGGGGAGGAGTTGAATGCGGCTAACGCTGAGTGACCGGAGTTTTTCGATATTGGCGTCGCTGTAATCCCAGACGCGGCACCGCCGTAAAACTCCGAGATAGTCGCTATTTATCCAGGTGGATTTTTCGTCGATCTGCTCGGAGTTGTAAATGATCGTCTCGGCCGGCAGGTCGTGCAGACTTTTTTCGTCCAGCAAATGTGCACCAATAACGATATTGGTGCACAGCGGGTTTAATTCATTAAACGAGAAGTGATGCGCAACGCCCGCTTCGTACAAACCGTAGATGAGCGTTTCCACCAGTTCTGCCAATGCGCCACTATGCGCGTACCCCTCCGGCTGGATGAGTACGAGATTGACCGTGTCGTTAGCGTGGATCAGTTGGTCGGACATATTTCTCTCGGCGTCAGAGGGCGTTCGCGGCAGCTGTTGGCTTGGTCGCTCAGCCTGATGTTCCGTAAGGGATTCTGCTGCATAAAGAGCGTCGTCAGTACCGAGTGTGCCTCTAGTGGAGGTAACTCGGCGCTCGACCCGTCGAGAGGGTCGCCGCTCAGGCCGCTGCATATTGGCGCAATGAGTCTAGCGAAAACGTCACGGTACGGGGGGGTGATCAAGGGGCATTGTCGCTGCCTCGCCCGTGGTTGAGTGAGTACTGCGGACTACGCGCGCCGCCCTTGCCAATCCGCGAGCTGAAACGGGATCTGTGGAGGGGCTGTGCGTCGAGGGGCGGTATCTGGCGAGAGCGATGACGGACACTGGTTGGCGCAACGGCGGCGCAACGCGGCTCGGCGGTGCTTCTGAGTGCGCCCCGCGAAGTAATCGGATCGGCGGTCGCTCGTCGGCACAGTTGGCGTGGCCTGGCAGCGTGTCGGCGTCTGAAAAGTAAAAAGCCCAGCGCGGAGGCTGGGCTTTTTACTTGAATTTTGGTGGGATGGGCACAACCAAACAACGCCAGAAATCTACCAATTGGCAAGCTTTGGGCAGATGTTGTTTTCGATTATGCCCCCAAAAATGCCCCCATTCTGCTGGTGTCACCCCTAGTTTCGAGAAACGCCGGATCTCGCTCGGCCTTATTCCTGATCCAGGTCTGCACCGATGACTCCAGCCAGTCGGAAGCATGCTTGCCCAGTTTGATCGGCGCCGGGAACTCTTGGGTCTTGATCATCTTGTAGATGGCCGACTTCTTCAGGCCGACCGATTCCTCGACCTGCGCCAAACGAATCACAACGTGCTCCGGCGAATGGCTGCGGGGGCGATCCAGTCCTGTTTTTCCTCCCTCGCGGACAGGGCTGGCCTTCTTCGCTGCGGCCTTCTGCAGCTCGACGCCCGGTCGACTGGCGCGCGACGCTAGTGCTCGATCAATGTCGCCAATCGGTATCAGGCCGCACTCGTTGATCCGGAGTTTCTTGCTGCTCATCATCTTCATCAACGACTCCACGGTGATCCCGAGCATTTCGGCGGCCTGCTCAAGCGTGACGTGCAGCGGACGCGGATGCGTCTCGGCGTAAATGCGGACAGCCTGAAAAGCGACATCGAGCAAGGCCGCCTGATTGAAGGGCTGGGTTTGCTCCATTTCTACCTCGTCGAACAAAAACCCCGGCGCGTGGCCGGGGGGGGCGCGGAATGGCAGGCAAGCTGAAGGCATCACAACTCCCCGGCTGCCCTCAGTTTTTTGATGGCGCTGGCTTCGTTGGCCACGCGGGCGGCTTGGGCGGCGGCACTGACGGCCCAGGAAAACCCCCAAAGCATGTCGGCAACCTCTGGGCTGCTGCGGAATCTCCCGGTGTCCTCATCATTTGCCACGAGCGTAGCCAAGCCATCCATGATCTGAGACAGCGCCGAAAGATTCGCGACAATCTCCTCGCCGCAACTCAAGGAACTCAGCTGCTCGTCCGTCAGCGTGTCCTGGCAGGCTTCCCACAAGGTAGCGATGATTTTGCCGGTGCTCATTGTTCGCCCCCCGTTCTGGAGGTCGAGTGAAGTTGCTGCCGGGTTGCCGCTCCGGGCGGCGTGGTGATTTTCTGCATGGTGACTCCGATGTAAGCGGCTGTTTTCCTGCCGCCCCTCCGCCAAGAGGGGGTGGGCAGACCGTACAGGTTGGCGGACCGGTACATCGGAACCGGCAGGGCCGAAGCCCTCCCGCACGGCCCGCCCATAGACGAGGCCATGCAACGGACGAAAAAAAAACCGCACTTGCGGCGGTTGTCCGCCGATGTAATTCGGGCCGCCAAGCCCGTTCGCTGTTGTCTCAGCTACGGGCCAAGTATCTAGCGTGACTTCCTCGCGGTCAATCTCTTATGGCAATCGGAAGGTCATGCGGCGAGCAGCGCGCAATTCAGGATAAGCAGCCGGATAACGATCATGTCCCAACAAATCGACATGCAATCGAATCAAAGGCATGCCGGCGATATGCCGCTTACATCCAATAAGCGCCATCGCAGCATTTCAGGCCATGAGATGCGGAGATTATAGCTAGAGACTATTGCAAATCGATTTCCAATGAAAAAATATTCGCAACACTTCGGCGGACCGCCTTGGATGTCAGCGGATGAAATTGGAAAAAAACGCAGAAAATCATTGTGTTGAATGATTTCTTGGTGCGTTTTAGCCTTCGCTCGCAGTTATTCGTATTCGTTCAGCGAGGGCCACAAATGACAACCAACACACAGAAACAAAGCCTACCAAGCGAAGGCTATTGCCGACTGCGCCAGGTCCTTTCCGTGATTCCTGTCTGCAGCACTACTTGGTGGAACGGGGTAAAGACGGGGCGCTTTCCGAAGCCGGTAAAGCTCGGTCCCCGTACTACCGCATGGAAGGTCGACGACATCCGCGCTTTGATCGCCAAAGGCTAGTTGGGCGGTCCCATGCGCACGCATCGCAATCGGCGCACCGGCCCCCTGTGGCCTCGCGCCCACCGGCTGGCGGCAGCCATCCCCACGTGTCGCGCCCCTGACAAGCAGAAGCTGATCCGCGCTTTCTTGGCCGCGCTTCTGCGGGCACTGAAGGAGCAGTGAGATGGCCGTCCGCGTGTGGTCCATGGTCTGGGGCGGTTTTCCGGGGGGCGGGTCCGATCTGTTGACCATGCTCGCCCTGGCTGACTGGTCCGACGACGAGGGCCGCTGCTGGCCGTCCATGGCCTCGATCGCCACAAAAATCCGGCTGAGCGAGAAGCAGGCCCGGCGAGTTGTTCACGCACTGGAGGAAGCCGGCTACCTGAAGGTGACCGCGAACGCGGCGGGCGGCGCCACGAGTCGCCGGTACCAAATCGCCCTCGACCGTCTGACCCCTCCCGCCAGTGTCACCCCTCCCGCCGACGGGAGCCCTCCCGCCAGTGTCCCTTCCCCCTCCCGCCGACGGGAGCCCACCCCTCCCGCCCATGGGAGCCGAACCGTCATTGAACCGCCAATACCCGTCAAAGGGGGCGCGCAAGCGCTGCCCGATCAGTCGGCAGACTCGAAAGCGAGAACGGCAGGCATCACTCTGAAGTGCTTCATCGAGCAATGCCAGGCAAGAGGCATGAAGCCGATACCTGACGACGACCCGATTTTCGATTACGCGGAGAAAGTCGGCATCGAATCCGAAATGCTGGCCATCGCGTGGCGCGAGTTCAAGAGCTACTGGCTGCCGACCCAGAACCGGAAAAGGGACTGGCCGGGCACGTTCCGTAATGCTGTCCGCCAGAACCGCGCCAGCCTCTGGTATCTCAAGGAAGGAGAGCCGGCCCGCTGGACCACGGCCGGCGAGCAAGCGCGGAGGGCCGCAGCATGAACGCCCCTGCCAAACAACTTCGCCTGCCTCCGCATTCGATCGATGCCGAGCAGTCGGTGCTCGGCGGGCTGCTGCTCGACAACTCGGCATGGGATCGCATCGCCGACCTGCTCTCCGAGGGCGATTTCTACCGCGACGAACACCGCCGTATCTGGCGCCAGATCAGCATGCTTCTCGAGAACGGCAAGCCGGTCGACGCAGTCACCGTCGCCGAGGCGCTTGAGCGAGCCGGCCAGGGCGAACAGACCGGAGGTCTCGCGTACCTCGGCGATCTGGCGGCCAACACGCCCAGCGCCGCCAATATCCGCCGCTACGCCGAAATCGTGCGGGAGCGTCGCGTCCGGCGCGATGTGCTGGCCATGGGGCGCCAAGTCGCCGAGCTTGCGGAGAGCGCCGGCAGCACGACCGCCGAGTTGCTGGAGCAAGTCACCGGCCTGGTGATGGGCCTCGCCGACACGAAGCACGCAGGCAAGGAGCCGAAAACGATATCGGAGTTGCTCCCCGGCGTCCTTGATGCGCTTGACCAGCGTGCTGAGAAGGGTGGCCAGATTTCAGGTCTGCCGACCGGCTTCCGCGACCTCGACAAGCTGACCAACGGGCTGCACCCCGGGGATCTGGTCATCGTCGCCGGGCGCCCGAGCATGGGCAAAACCACGATGGCCGTGAATATCGCCGAGAACGTGGCGATGGCGGGCGGGACCGCTTTCGTAGCGTCCCTGGAGATGGGCGCCGACCAGCTCGCCGAGCGCTCCATGGCCCGCTTCGGCAGCATCAGCACGACGGCACTGCGCTCCGGCCAGATCGATGATGAGGACTACAACCGAATCTCGGCATCACTGGCCAAGCTCTACGAAAAGCGGCTCGTCATCTCCGACGACCCGTATCTCTCGCACGTTTCCCGGGTCCGCCTCGCCGCCCGCAAGGTTCGCCAGCGCTTCGACAGCCTCGATCTGATCGTCATCGACTACCTGCAGCTGATGCGTGGCGATGGCAACACGAAGAACGAGGAGCTGGGCGGAATCACGCGCGCCCTGAAGCTCCTGGCCCGCGAAATTTCCTGCCCGATAGTCCTTCTCTCGCAGCTCTCGCGAAAGGTTGAGGAGCGCCCGAACAAGCGCCCGGTCATGTCCGACCTGCGCGACTCCGGAAGCATCGAGCAGGACGCCGACGTGGTGCTGATGTGCTACCGCGACGACTACTACAACCCGCAAACCCACCTGAAGGGCTACGCGGAAATCCTGATCCGCAAGCAGCGCCTTGGGCCGCTCGGCGAGATTCCGCTGGTGTTCCAGGGTGAGTTCTCCCGCTTCTGCGATGCCGACCGGCGCGAATTTGCCGAGGCCGCGGCGCGGGCATCGGAAGCCCAGAAACCACGATTCCAGCGAAGGGGGTTTGACGAATGAAGGTCAGCACATTGGCAGAGCGCAACACGAGCGAGAAGGGGCGCCGTGCGGCAACGGCCTCGCACGCCGCGATGGTCGAGCGGAAAACATCCGAGGAAAAGCGAGTCAAGGCCGGCAAACAGGTGAAGGCGGTGCGCTTGGACGAAGTTCCGCCCTACTGCTACGCCGCCCTCGGCATGTCTGCCGAAGAAGGCGCCCTGGAGGCCGTGAAGGCCCTGCAGATCACGCACGCGGCCGACGCCCTCGGCCTCCTTTGGCAGTTGCGCCGTGTCGCCGCTCCGGCCGATCAGGACGACGGTGCCGAACTGCCCGGGACTCGATCGCTGCTGGCAAAGCTGCGACTGCTGCGCCGTGAGTGCCAGAAGCGCCGCCTCGCGTCGATTGCAGCAGAAAGTCAGGTCGACGCAATGACCCGACGCGTCATCCAGGCAGAGGCGAAGGTTGCCCTGATCGCCGCCGGCGCGATTGATCCTGATTGGGCGGTTTTCCTCGACTTGGCGGGCGTCACGCTGGATGAGGCCGGCAACCTCTGCGGCATAGACGCCGCGATCGAGCGGCTCCGAGCAGCAAAACCTTTTCTTTTCGAGGGGAAAGCGTGAGCGCCCCTCATAACCCGGCCCGGAGCAACCGCCCGGGCTTTTTGATGAAGGAGTGGTACCTATGAACGAATACCGTCAGAGCTTTTTCGAGAAGCGCGACGAGCTGCAAAAACGCTTGGCAAAGCGCCGTGGCGAGTTGGAACAGGCCGTCGCCGAGAAGGAACATGGCGTTATCGCTGCCAAGCGCGAAGCAAACGAGCGCGGCAGCATGCAGGATCGCGATGGCGCCCACTACGCGACGCGGAGAGCTGGCCAGCTTTCGGAGGAAATCCGCGCCGCCAAAGCAGAGATTCGGGAGATCGATCTGGAGCTGGCTCTCGTCTTTAGTGGCAATCACCACGAACTACACCCCCTCATTCATCGCGATGCATCCGCTGTCGGCACGGCCAACACGAACGAGCTGGAAGCCGCTCGCGCTGCGTTCCAGGCCCTTCTCACGCCGGAGTTGAAGTCTGCGGCCCAGCGCTTCGTCACCGCAGCCAAGAACGCCTTCCCCCTGATGCCGGCTCCGACACTGGCGGAAATGCTCTCCGTCACCGAGACCGGCGCCGCACAAGGAGGTGCAGTATGAGCACCGAGTCCGCCGCCCTCAAGCGCCAGTACATCGAGGACAACGAGGCGGCCAGCGCCCGCGGCGACATCCCCCGACTGATCGCAGCTGCCGCCGTTGCGGCCGGCATCATCGACACGGCATCGCTGACCGCGATCGACGCCAGCCTGGTCAAGATCGACGGTCGCGGCGAAGTCACGAACGCCCGCGAGGTTGTCGAGGAGCTGCGCCGCCGTCGCCCCGATCTCTTCAAGAAGTCTGCAAAGGAAATGTCGGACGCGGATTACGAAGAAGCACGGCGGCGCCTTTCCGGCATCGGGCGGTCCTCCTTCTTGATCTGATGGTCAATTTCAACCGGAAGCCGGGGTCGCCCCCGGCTCAGCCAATCGCACGTAGGTAGGGCATGGGCAGAAACGAGCGTTCGCGCCACAAGCGCCTGAAATCGCCCCGGACAACCTCACGCCCCACCCACGTCGAAATAAAGCGGCGTAGGGCCACGGCGCAAGCCGTGGCCCTATGTTCAATGCGGCCGCCAAGCGGCCAACCAACACATCCCTGTTTCAGGAGGGCAAACGACCATGTTTGAAGCCTACAAGGTCGCCATCCGGCTTTCGCTCATCAACAACGTGAGCAGCGGGCTGACGGCCATATCGATGGGCCTGATGTCGACCCAAAAGCACATCGACAAGGCAAACGCCGGTCTCATGACGATGGAGATCCGGCTGGCACAAATCAAGCGATCCCTGTTGATTGGTGGAGCGATGACTGGCGCCGGAGCCGGCATTTTGATGGGCTTCAAAGGTCCGTTTGACCAGGCCGTGCAGTGGGAGCGCGAAGCGGCCAAGTTGCGCCAAATGGGCATCGGCGAGGCCCAGATTCGCGACGCCCAAAAATTCGTTCAGGCCAATACCATCATCGGCACTTCGATGCAGCAGCGCATGCGTCTGTTTGCCGAAGCACAGGGCTCCTTCCGTGAAAGCGGCATGGACGGGGAGCGAGCGCTGGAGGCAGCCAAAACAATGATGCCGGTCATGGCGCAATACGAAACGGCCATGAAGCTGCTTGGTGGCCCGCATATGGCGATGCACGAGATGGCGATGCGAAACCTCAACAAAACCGTGGAAATCATGGGCGGTATTGGCCATCCAAAGCGAGCGGAAGAGATTGCCGACGGCGTTTTCAAGGCAGTGCAATCCAGCGGCAAGATGGTCGATGAACGCCAACTCAAGCAGTTCGTCGCCTACGGTAGCAGCGCCACCAACTCTCTTTCGATGCGCGCGATCTTTGGCGGCCTCGAACCGATCATCGGCGAATTTGGCGGAAGCACGGTCGCCACCGGGCTGCGAACCGCCTTTACACGCATGAGCGGTGGCATGGCGTTGCCACCGAAGAAGATGCAGAGCACGCTCGCCGAGCTTGGCATCGGCAAGATCGATCACGGCCAGGTGCGCATGACGGACGGGCTGTTGCGCCTGATGCAGTCCGATACGGTGGAATTCACCAAGCAGCTGATGGAGATTTACAAGACGCACGGCATTGCCAGCCAGCTAGACCGAGAGCGGACAAACGCGCTCCTCTTCAACACCACTGGCGCGAAGATTTACAACAAGCTCATGCAGCAAATGCCTGTCATCGAGGAGTCATTGCTTGCTTACGACAAGGCGCGCGGAATAGCCCAGACGAACCGGGACAACGCCAAAAGCCCGATGATGGCTATCGAGAAATTCCACGCCGCAATGGATGACCTCGGCCTCGTTGTTGGGAAAACCGTGCTGCCCGTGCTGACCCCGCTAATCAAGGACTTGAGCAAGTTCTTCGAGACGCTTCAGCGCTTCCCTCTCCTTGTAAAGGGGCTGACCTATGGCTTCGTCGGTCTGGGCGCAGCAATGGCCATCAGTGGCACGATCTTGCTCACCAAAACCGCCTTCAAGTCTCTTGGCCTCGTCTTGGGAGCGAGTGGCGGCCTCGGCGCAAACCTGAAAAGCGTCGCTGGCGGCCTGAAGTCGGTCGGCTTGCAGGCTGCCGCCTTCATGTCGCTCTACGCCGGCTGGAAGATTGGCGACGTCGTCGGGGACAAGATCGACCAAAGCGTCCAAAAAAGCTCAGGTGGTGCTCACGGTTCGCTGCGTTCCTATCTGGATCAGACGTGGCTTGGAAAATCGACCGGATGGTTCAAGTACGGACAGGACGAATCGCTGCATTTCCAACAAGCGCCAAGCTCCAACTATGTGCGGAGCAAGGCACAGCAACAGCCGAAGATGATCAACAACACGATCGTCATGCCTGACGGGCGAGTTCTCTACTCGGTGGTGACCCAGGAAATGGACAAAGACCTGCGCCGCCCCATGGCCGGCACCTCTCGTCCGGACGGCCGCATGTCACTGACGCCGGTCGGCGCATCCGGGAGGTAACAGGCATGCGGACAGCAACGCTTCAGCACTTCGAGGCATTCCAGCAGATCGCCTCCGAACTCGTCGCACTGGCGCCGAAGTACGCGGCCCTCGGCGAGAACACCCTGGCCATCACGCAACACAACGTGGAGGCTGGGAACCTCGACGGCGCGGTCGCTGCTTCGGTGACCGCCTTCGACTTCATGACCACCGAGTACCAACGCCTCACCGAAGGATTCCAGAAGGCAACCATGGACCTCCTTGGAGAGCGGCCGGCCGCCGGCGAGAACCCTATGGAGTTCGTCATCCGGATACTCTCCATGACTGCTGAGCAGTGGGGGGCAATGGCCAGAAAGAACGGGGTAGCACTGCTTTTTTGAGGGAGAAGCCGAACACCAGCGGAAGGCCGAGGACGCGCAACCTTCGGGCGAAAAAAACCGCCCGAAGGCGGTTTGTGCTGACCGTACTGTCAGTTGGTTGCTACTTCTTGCGTCCTACAACAAAAGCCACTGCCAAGCCGCCAATTGCTGCGGAGGCAATCGTTGCGCCCGCCCATGGCTGACCGTTAACCGCAGCGTACACGCCGCCGGCAATGCCTCCCGCGCCGATCACCAGGCCAAAAATCTGCCCAACGATGCGCTCCATGAAGATGTAGCCGTTGATTCTTGCGTTCTGGGCTCGGCGGTGCTCTGCCTCAATCTTGGTCTGCTCGAGAACCAGGTCGACCGCGTCAGGGCGAAATGCGTGCAGCCGCTCCAGGTGTGGAACCGGCAAAATCGGGCTGTCGGTTTCTTGCTGCTGAAATGTCAGCTCGCCGTCGCCTCGTTTGAGCCGTCCTGCCGTCTGACGACTACCCATGAGAAGCCAAGGCGCGGCGCATGCTGTTGCCGACCTGGCGGACGTCGCCATTCAGCGCTTTGGCATCACGTTTGAAGCCGCCCGTCGGCCTGATGTAGGAAGCGCGCGGCGCGACCTCAAGAGAACTCCCGATGCCGCGCAGGAATTCGCTGAACACTGATCTAGCTTGACGAGATTTCATGAATCTCTCCTCGTGACAAAAGCCGCTCCATGGGCGGCTTTTTGTTGGGACGAAGTATAGGAAATAAGCCGCCCACAAAAAAGCGACTTATCCACAGATTTCAGATAGTTACAATTTGACGCCAGCCAAAGTTATCCACAGGGCCAATTTTGCAGCCATCTTTCGTCCTGCTCAAGTCTCCGACAGCGCTAGGCCTTGAACGTTCTCAACGAGGCTTCGCGACCTCGAGATTGCCGCCCTTCGCGGACGCAAACATCAAGGACAGTCTTCCCGTCGGCGTCGAGGTCGCACTCGTAGATCACGGGCGCTCGATAGGGCCGATGGTTCTCGGGGCTGTGAAGCAGTTCCCGCGGGCGATTCAGCCCCTCCTTTCGCAGTTCCGGGTATTTTTCCCGACTATAAAAAAGGAGTTTCGCGGGAGATTCCCATGCGCTGGAGCGGGTTTTGGCGGCGCCCGGCACACTTCACGCACAGCTTTCCGGGAAAATAAGCCAGCCGCCGATTCGTCGAAACGCCTACGGGCGCAGGGTTTTGGGCGGGTGCCGCCTTATTTTTTTCGGCTATAAAAAAGGGAGCGCGAGGGAGCGGTCAGGCTGCAGGGTGCAATCTGATCACTTCGGCGCCGGCCTTCAGCTTGTCTAGGTAGTCAGACCAGAGCTGCATCATGGCTCGGCGCTCCTTCAGGAACTTGGTCCGGTTATAGGCGGAGCCCAGAGCGTCGGGCACCTTGTGCGCAAGCTGGTGCTCGATCACTTCGGGTTTCTGGTGCAGTTCCTCGTGCAGGATGGTCCGCGCCATGGCTCTGAAGCCGTGCCCGGTAATCTCGGTCTTGGTGTCGTAGCCCATGCGCCGCAGGGCAGCGTTCACCGCGGCCTCGCTCATGGGTTTCTGCGGATCGCGGCCCGGAAAAACGTACTGGCCATGACCAGTCAGCGGCTGCAGCTCCTTGAGAATGTCCACGGCCTGGCTCGACAAGGGGACGACCTGTTCCGTCTTGGTCTTTGTCACCAGATAGTGCCATTCGGCCTTTCCCAGATCGAAGCCCGACCACTCGGCCTTTCGCAGCTCGCCAGGTCGGACAAACAGCAGCGGCGCCAGCAACAGAGCCGACTTGACGATGAACGTCCCCTGGAAGGCATCCAGTGCCCGCAAGAGCTCGCCCACCTTGGCGGGATCGGTGATGCTCGCGAAGTGCTCCCTTTTGATCGGCGCTAGCGCCCCCTTAAGGTCGGCGGCAGGGTCGCGCTCTGCCCGGCCGGTCGCAATGGCGTAGCGCATCACCTGTCCAATATTTTCCCGCGTTCTGTGTGCCGTCTCGACCGCGCCCCGGCTTTCAATCCGGCGGAGGATGGTCAATATCTCGGGGGCGGATATTTCTGCTATCGGCCTGTCGCCTATCCATGGAAAGACGTTTTTTTCGAAGCGCAGGATGATTTTGTTGTGATGGCTCGCCGCCCAGGTTGCCCTATTCTTGGAGAAGAACTCACGGGCGACGATCTCGAACGAATTGGACGCCCTCTCCAGCTTGGCCTCCTTCTGTGCCTTGCGGTGTTCGCCTGGATCAATGTCGGCCGCCAAGAGCTTGCGGGCGTCGTCTCGCTTTCCCCTTGCTTCCTTGAGGCCAACTTCAGGGTATGCCCCCAGCGCGAGCCGCTTTTCCTTGCCCCCAAACCGGTATTTCAGGCGCCAGAGCTTGCCCCCAGCTGGCGAAATCTCAAGGTACAGGCCGCCAGCGTCGAACATTCGGACGGGCTTTTCGGCCGGTTTCGCGTTACGGATTGCGGTGTCAGTTAGGGGCATTGGGGGCATCCAATCTGAACGATATGGGCGATGCCCCAGATCATGCCCCCACATGCCCCCGGATTTCAATACACGCCGTCGTACAACTTTGAACAACAAAAAGGCCGGATCACTAGTTTTTTTCTAGTGTGTCCGGCCTTCTTTGAGCTGCTTTAAATTGTTCTTTGGTGGTGATGGGCAGAATTGAACTGCCGACCTATGGGTTATGAATCCATCGCTCTAACCAACTGAGCTACATCACCGGTGTAGGGCGCGAGATTATAGTGGGGGAGCGTGGCCCGGGTCAATCGCCGTCGAGGTGGCGTGAGTGCTGGCCTCTGTTCGCGCGCGCGAGACCGGCCAAGGCGCAGCGGCTCGCTCTGGGGGGGGCGTAGTGCCATGTTCTATAGGCGAAAGATGTCGGTCGTGATTGACTTGGGGTGGGTGCCCGGTAGACTCGGTGAAGATTGTTGGGCGGCGTCGTGTTCGGCGCGATGTGCCCCTGTTTCCTTTACCTAATAGAAGAGGCTCCATGGATACCCTTGCTGTCGTACTCGAAGCTCCCGAACAACTGACCGTGCGCCGCCTTGATCTGACTCCGCCGACCGACGAGGAGATCGTCGTCGAGATCGACTTCAGCGGTATCAGTATCGGCACCGAGAAGCTCCTGTGGACCGGGCGCATGCCGCCCTTTCCCGGTTTGGGCTATCCGCTGGTTCCTGGCTACGAGTCGGTCGGCCGCATCGTGGCGGCGGGAGCAGGCTCAGGGCGTGCCGTTGGCGACTATGTGTTCGTGCCGGGTGCCAAGTGTTACGGGGAGGTGCGGGGGCTGTTTGGTGGTGCGGCGGGGCGTGTCGTAGTCGCCGGTGCTCGCGTCATTCCCTTTCCGGAATCCTTGGGAGAGCAGGGCGTCCTGTTGGCCCTGGCGGCGACGGCGTATCACGCACTGACAGGCGGCGAATTGCCGGACCTGATCGTCGGGCACGGTGTGCTGGGGCGTCTGTTGGCGCGGCTCGCGGTGTTGGAAGGCGGGCATCCGGTGGTGTGGGAGCGTAACCCGCAACGAATGGATGGCGCGCAGGGCTACGCTGTCATCGATCCGGCGCAGGATGAGAAGCGCGACTACCGCGTGATCTGCGACGTCAGCGGCGATCCGACTTTGCTCGATACCTTGATTAGCCGCTTGGCGCGCGGTGGTGAGGTGGTGCTGGCAGGTTTTTACGACAAGCCGCTCTCGTTCAGTTTTCCGCCGGCGTTCATGCGCGAGGCCCGCCTGCGGATCGCGGCGGAGTTCAAGGATCCGGACCTTGCCGCCGTCAAGGCTTACGCCGAAGACGGACGGCTCTCGCTCGATGGCCTGATTACGCACCGCGTCGCCGCGCCAGATGCTGAGCAGGCGTACCGCACCGCCTTCACCGACGCCGCCTGCCTGAAGATGGTTCTCGACTGGCGCGGTGCCCGCTGATTTGGCTCGAAGTCCCGTAAATCAAGGGATTGGGCAGTTGATTTGCCCCCCCGGCAATGCCCGAAAAGAGGCATGAGTTTCGTCTGAAAAAAGTATTTGACTTTCGTAAGTCGAAGAGTAGACTGGCACCGTCTGTTACACAAACGACACAAATCGTGTGGAACAGCGTTACATTCAGTGTCGGGGTGCGATGCTGAATGGCAGTCTTCGCAAGGTCGAACTTGCGAAATCCCAGCCGCGCGGGAGGTGCGCGGTAACGGCCGAAAGGCAAATCAGGAGGTATTACTGTGGCTGATGCTAAAGTTTATCCGTCGGGTCTGACGGAAGCGGAAGCGCTCGAACTGCACGGGTATGTCATCAATGGCACCCGCACTTTCGGTGCTATTGCTATTGTTGCGCACGTGCTGGTTTTCGCGGCGCATCCGTGGGGCAAGGGCGGCGCTGTCCTCGCCCAGTCCGTGTTGCCGTTTCTGAGCTAGGAGATAGAGCATGACGAATGGAAAAATCTGGCTGGTGGTTAAGCCCACTGTTGGCCTGCCCGTGTTCCTTTTCACGGTCGCTCTGACGGCTCTCGCCATTCACGCGGCTCTGCTCGCCAATGGCCGTCTGACGGCTTGGTGGAGTGAAGTTCCGCTGGCTAAGCCGGCTGCCGTTGCTGTTCAAGCTGCTCCGGCCCCGGTTGCTGCCCCGGCTGCTGACGTTAAGTAATTGCGTTAGCCCTAAAAAGGGTGGGTTGGCATCGCCACCTCGCCCTTTTTTTTCGCCCTTTGCCCGGTCTCTGTGGCGAGTCGGATACAAGATTTGAGTGGTTGTTGGTTGGGCTTTTGCCCGATGTTGAGTTTCCCGTGGGATGGCTTCCACGGAAATCCCCGCCGCGCGGGATGTGCGCGGTAACGGCCGCAAGGCTCGTCAGGAGGTTAAACAAATGGCTGAAGAAAGAAAGTCTCTGTCCGGTTTGACGGAACAGGAAGCCCAGGAATTCGGCACCCTTTACACCCAGGGTTTCGCGTTCGTTACGGTGGTCGCGATCTTTGCACACGCGCTGGTCTGGGCGTGGCGTCCGTGGCTTCAATAAGGTTTTGACATCTGTCAGAAAGGGGTATGGACATGGCTGCTGCTCAATGGAAACTTTGGCTGGTTCTGGATCCGCGCACGGTAATGATCGGCACGGCGGTTTGGCTGGGCGTTCTCGCGCTGCTGATTCACTTCCTGCTGCTCGGCACGGAACGCTTCAACTGGATCGATACCGGCCCGAATCCGAACAAGAAGGTCGCTGCTCTACAGGTTCCGGCAACGCCGGCGCCGGCTTCGCTGGTTGCCTAGTAAGAGTCGTTTGCCGAAGGAATCGGGCGGGGGCGGGCGTGGTTGGCCTGCGCCCGTTCGTTTCCGGGGGACGCT
>NZ_WIXJ01000006.1 GCF_009617575.1 Rhodocyclus gracilis | reverse complement strand
CGAAAGTAGGTCACCGCCAGGCTCCCATTCCGTCACCGCGCCCCTCATGCCCATAGGCATCGAGGGGCGTCGTGCGTGTACGCCCGCAATTCCAAAAAAACTGGCCTTCCGTGACAGCATCGGCGAACACCGCCACCGTTCTCGGCGATGGACGGTACACCTCCTCGAAGCGATGGCGCGAAGACTTGCGCGCGGAGCCTCTCCAGCGACAGTTGTACGAGCCTTTGTCTGCAGGCTGTTGGTGCGGCAGGGGGACGTTGGTCTCCCGCTGGCTTGCGCCGAGTGTCTTCTGCTGGCTGGTGTGTAGTACAATTGCGCTCGGCGGGTCTCCTCGCATTGTGGAGCGGTGAATCTGGTCAGGTCCGGAAGGAAGCAGCCACAGTCGCTTTTCATAAGTGCCGGGGTAAGGCTCGCCACTTTCGTTTTTGTGTCCGCGGCGCTTGGCGCCCCCTGTGGCGTGCAATCTGCCAGCGTTCCCTAAACGGCACTCGCTCCCCTCCCTCTGCTACTATCCGCGCATGAGTTATCAAGTTCTGGCGCGCAAATGGCGTCCCAAATCGTTCTCGACCTTGGTGGGCCAAGAGCATGTGGTCCGCGCCTTGACGCACGCCTTGACGGAGAATCGGCTCCATCACGCCTACTTGTTCACCGGAACGCGCGGTGTTGGTAAAACGACGCTGGCCCGCATCCTCGCGAAGTCGCTGAACTGTGAGCAAGGCGTCTCGGCGTCGCCGTGTGGGGTCTGTGCGGCCTGTCAGGAGATCGATGCCGGGCGTTTTGTCGACCTTTTGGAAGTCGACGCGGCGACGAATACCCGTGTCGAAGAGATGCGGCAGTTGCTCGAAAACGCCGTCTACGCGCCGACGCGGGGGCGCTTCAAGGTCTACGTCATTGACGAAGTACACATGCTGTCGACCTCGGCTTTCAATGCCATGTTGAAGACGCTTGAAGAGCCGCCGGAACACGTGAAATTCATCCTGGCGACGACCGACCCGCAGAAGATCCCGGTGACGGTCCTCTCGCGCTGTCTGCAGTTCAACCTCAAGCAGATGACGGTGCCGGCCATCGTGGCTCACCTGCAGTCGATACTCGCCGCGGAGGGAATCTCCGCCGAAGGCGCGGCCTTGTCCCTGTTGGCGCGCTCTGCGGGGGGCAGCATGCGCGACGCGTTGTCTCTCCTCGACCAGGCGGTGGCACATGGCGCGGGCGCGTTGCAGGAGGCTGGCGTGCGCGAGATGCTCGGTAGCGTTGATCTCGATCACCTGTTTGAGATTCTCGAAGCTTTGAGCGGCGACGATTCCACCGCCTTGTTGCACGTGGGCGAGGCGATGGCCGAACGAAGCCTGTCGTTCGATCTGGCCTTGCAGGAACTGGCGGCATTGCTGACGCGCATGCAGATTGCCCAGTTGGCTCCGGCGGCGGCCGCAGACGATGCTGAGGCCGTTCGCTTGCAGGCGCTTGCTGGCAGGTTCGATCCGGAGTTCGTGCAGCTTGCTTACCAGATCGTCATCCACGGACGGCGTGATCTTCCTTTGGCTCCGGATGCCGCATCTGGTTTCGTGATGACCTTGTTGCGGCTATTCGCGTTCAGGCCGGCGACGTCTGCTGATGTTGCACAGGCCGTACCGTCGACTGACCGACGCCGGGCTGAAGTGGCGCTGGTACGGCCGGCAGGTCTGATGGCTGCCGCCACTATCGCTCCCGTTGCGAAGGCTTCAGAACCTTCGCAGGTATTCCTGGCCTCCGAGTCGTCGCCCCGCTATGCGGCCGACCATTTGCCCACGGAGTCGTCGTGCGCGGATTCGCTGTATGCTCCGGTAGAAACGTCGGCGCCGCAGACGCCTTCTGCGTTGCCTCGGTCAGTGTCGATTTCACACGATGTCTCTGCCGGTAAGGCGGAGAACGCGGATTGGGCGTCGATCCTCAGCGAACTCAAAGTGGGACGCTTCGCGCGTGAACTCGGCCAGCACTGCGAGTTGCGCCGCGTGGAAGAAAGAGAAATCGTGCTGCGCCTTGATGCGGCTCAGAAACACCTCCTGATGGGCTCGGCGCAAGAAAAACTGCAGCAGGCCTTGGTAGAACACTTCGGGCGCCCGCTGCGCCTGAATATGGAAGTGGGCGACGTCGATGCGACGACGCCCGCGGAAACAACCCGGCAGCAGCGGCGCGAAAGTCATGATCGCGCACAGGCTGCCGTGGATTCCGATGGATTCGTCAGTGGAGCGAAAGATCTTTTTGGCGCGACGCTGCTCGAATCCACAATCAAACCCGTTTGACGAACGCGAGGAAACACCGATGATGAAGGGCGGAATTGCGGGGCTGATGAAGCAGGCCCAGCAGATGCAGGAAAATCTGAAAAAGGCACAGGAGCAACTGGCGCAGATTGAAGTGGAAGGCCAGTCCGGCGCCGGTATGGTCAAGGTCGTGATGACCTGTAACCACGAGGTGCGGCGCGTCACGATCGATCCCTCGGTGATGGATGATCGCGAAATGCTGGAAGACCTCGTTGCGGCAGCGTTCAACGCGGCGGCGCGTCGCTCTAGCGAGGTTTCGCAAGAGCGCATGTCCGGTCTGACATCGGGCGTCAGCCTGCCTGCCGGTTTCAAGCTGCCGTTCTGAAGAATGGCAATGCTCGCCGATTGTCTGAAATCCGGCGCTGTGGCGCTCTGAGCGAATGAAGGCAACCAACAGTCTCGATCATCTGATCGAATCGCTGCGCTGCCTGCCTGGCGTCGGGCCGAAATCGGCGCAGCGCATCGCTTACTATCTCTTGCAGCGTGATCGCGACGGGGCGGCGGCACTCGCTGCTGCGCTGATGCAGTCGCTTGAAACGCTGCGTCACTGCCAGCGCTGCAACACGTTGACCGAAGCGGATATTTGCGAACGCTGCCTTTCGCCGCAGCGCGATGCGAGTTTGCTGTGTGTGGTCGAGTCGCCGGTCGACATGAATATGATGGAGCAAACGCTCGCGTATTCAGGGCTTTACTATGTTTTGATGGGGCGTCTTTCGCCCCTTGATGGCGTCGGGCCGCGCGAACTGTCGCTCGAGCGAGTATTGGCACGTGCAAGCGATGGCGTGGTCAAAGAACTCATTCTGGCGACCAATTTCACCAACGAAGGCGAGGCTACCGCGCACTATTTGAGCGAAGGTGCTCGCGCCCGTGGGTTGAGTGTCACTCGCATTGCCCGTGGGGTGCCGGTAGGCGGCGAGCTGGAGTATGTCGACCCCGGCACGTTGGCGCAGGCCGTACGCGAAAGACGAAGTCTGGCGTGATTCGTGCTGGTGTTTCCGAACCGCGACAATCTTGGTAGAGTCCAAGCGCCCTTTCAATAAGATGGCTGAGGGGCGTATAATCGCTGGTTTTCAATTCCTTCCATAGTCCTAGGGATCAGCGCTATGAGCAATGAATGCAAAGTGGACGACGGCAGGCGACGTTTGATTTTCGCCACCGCCGCCGTCGGCGGAGTTGGAGCGATTGGCGCTCTTGTGCCCTTCCTGTCGAGCATGCTGCCGTCCGAGCGTGCCAAGGCAGCGGGTGCTCCGGTCGAAGTCGATGTCAGCAAGCTTGAGCCGGGTCAGATGATGACCGTCGAATGGCGCGGCAAGCCGGTCTGGATCATCAACCGTACTGAAGAAATGCTCGCGTCGCTGGGCAAGTTGACCGATCTGTTGGTCGATCCCAAGTGCGACGTGCCGCAGCAGCCCGAGTACTGCCACAACGAAACCCGCTCGATCAAACCGAACTACATGGTGGTCGTGGGTATCTGTACGCACCTCGGATGTTCTCCTGGGCAGAAGTTCAAGAGCGGTACGGTCGAAGGGATGCCGCCGGAGTGGCTGGGGGGCTTCCTGTGCCCGTGCCATGGCTCGACCTTCGACTTTGCCGGCCGTGTCTTCAAGAACAAGCCGGCGCCTATCAATCTCCCGGTGCCGCCGCACACCTATCTGGCCGATACGCGCATCCTCATCGGCGAAGACAAGAAGGGGGCTTAAGCGATGGCTAATACCAACTACGAGAAGTACAAGTCGGACGGCTCGGTTCAGGGCAACGTGCTTGAGTGGTTCGACGCCCGCTTCCCGGCGACCTCGATGTGGCGCGCTCACCTCTCCGAGTACTACGCGCCGAAAAACTTCAACTTCCTCTACTTCTTCGGCTCGCTGGCGATTCTCGTGCTGGTGATTCAAGTCGTGACCGGTATTTTTCTGGTCATGCACTACAAGCCGGATGCCTCGCTCAATGCCAGCGGTATTCCCGTGGCTTTCGCCAGTGTCGAATACATCATGCGCGACGTGCCGTGGGGCTGGCTGATTCGCTACATGCACTCGACCGGAGCGTCGGCCTTCTTCATCGTCGTCTACATGCACATGTATCGCGGCCTGATTTACGGTTCGTACCGTCAGCCGCGTGAGTTGATCTGGATCTTCGGTTCGCTCATCTTCCTCTGCCTGATGGCGGAGGCCTTCATGGGCTACCTGCTGCCGTGGGGCCAGATGTCGTACTGGGGCGCGCAGGTGATCGTCAATCTCTTCTCGGCCATTCCGCTGGTCGGTGAGCCGCTGTCGATCTGGGTGCGCGGTGACTTCGTTATCGGCGACGCCACGCTCAACCGCTTCTTCTCCTTCCACGTCATCGCGGTGCCGCTGGTGCTGATCGGTCTGGTGGCTGCGCACATTCTGGCGCTGCACGAAGTCGGCTCGAACAACCCGGACGGTATCGAAATCAAGAAGAAGAAAGACGCGAACGGCATTCCGCTCGACGGCATCCCCTTCCATCCGTACTACACGGTGAAGGATATCGCGGTCGTTGTCGGCTTCCTGATTGTCTTCTCGATCATCGTCTTCTTCGCGCCTGAAGGTGGCGGTTACTTCCTCGAGTACAACAACTTCATCCCGGCGGACCCGCTGAAGACGCCGCCGCACATTGCGCCGGTCTGGTACTTCACGCCGTACTACTCGATGCTGCGTGCGATGGTCTGGCCGCTGCTGGGTCTGGACGCGAAGTTCTGGGGTGTTGTGTTGATGGGCGCAGGTGTTCTGGTGATTGCCTTCCTGCCCTGGCTCGACAAGAGCCCGGTCAAGTCGATCCGCTATCGCGGCCCGATCTACAAGGGCTTCCTCGCCGCCTTCCTCGTCTCCTTCTTCATGCTCGGCTATCTCGGCGCACAACCGCCGTCTCCCGCCAGCGAAGTTCTCAGCCAGATCGGCACGCTCGTGTACTTCGCGTTCTTCCTGGCAATGCCGTGGTACACGAAGATCGACAAGTACAAACCCGAACCGGAAAGGGTGACGTTCAAATGAAAGCGAACTCACTGAAGACGCTGGTGCTGGCGTTCTGTTTCGCACCGCTTGCAGCCTTTGCCAACACCTCGGTGCACCTCGACCGTGCGCCTGATGTGCAGGGCGACCCGGCCGCGTTGCAGAACGGCGCGAAGATCTTCGTCAATTACTGCCTGACCTGTCACGGTGCCAGCCAACTGCGCTACAACCGCTTGACGGAGCTCGGTCTGACGGAAGAGCAGGTCAAAGATAATCTGATGTTCACCGCCGACAAGATCGGTGAGCAGATGAAGATCGCGGCCCGCCCGGAAGAGCAAAAGAAGTGGTTCGGCGCCACGCCCCCCGATCTGTCACTGATCGCCCGTTCGCGTGCATCCGGCGACGGCAGTGGTGCTGACTGGCTCTACACCTATTTGCGCTCGTTCTACCGCGACGAGAATCGTCCGACCGGCTGGAACAACGTGATTTTCGAAAACGTCGGCATGCCGCACGTTCTCTGGCAGCTGCAAGGCGAGCAGCACTTCGATCACGAAAACCACAAGCTCGAACTCGTCGTGCCGGGCCAGCTTTCTCCCGAGGAGTACGACAAGCAGATCGGTGATCTGGTCGGCTTCCTGGTTTGGGCAGCCGAACCGGAAGCGGGTTTGCGTAAGAAGATCGGCGTTGGTGTGCTGCTCTTCCTCGGCGTTCTCTTCGCCGCGGCGTATCTGTTGAAGAAGGAATACTGGAAGGACGTGCACTAAGTTTCCTTCCGCTCCGGAATTCCGGTTCGCGGCATCGTCGGCACGGAGGCAGGATTGCCTCCGTGTTGTCGCGATGCCGAATTTTTTTGAGGGTTAAGAACATGATGAACCTCTATTCGGGGACTACCTGCCCGTTCAGTCACCGCTGCCGCATCGTCCTGTACGAAAAGGGCATGGATTTTCAGGTGATTGACGTCGACGTCTTCAACAAGCCGGAAGATATTGCGGTCATCAACCCGCACAACCGCGTGCCCGTTCTCGTCGAGCGCGATCTCGTCCTGTTCGAGCCGAACATCATCAACGAGTACATCGATGAGCGCTTCCCGCATCCGCAGCTGATGCCGCCGGATCCCATCATGCGTGCGCGTGCGCGTCAGCTGCTGGTGACGATGGAGCGCGAAATCTTTGCGCATATCGAAGCGCTGGAAAAGAACCAGAAGGCGCACGCCGAAAAGGCCCGTCAGCAGATCCGCGATCGTCTGACCGAAATGGCCCCTGTTTTCGCCAAGCAAAAGCATATGCTGGGCGAAGAGTTCTCGATGCTCGACGTGGCGATTGCGCCCTTGCTCTGGCGTCTGGATCACTACAACATTGAACTGCCGAAGAGCGCGGCGCCGCTGATGAAGTACGCGGAACGCATTTTCAGCCGTCAAGGCTTCATCGACGCGCTGACGCCGTCGGAAAAGGCGATGCGCAAGTAGCAACTCTTGGCGTACCGGCGCACTGCAGCTTGCGCCGGTACTTCATGATGGTATATCGCAGTTTCAGCTGCCAGCGGAGTGACCGTGGACCTGCCTTCGACCAAGCCCTATCTGATTCGCGCCATCCACGAGTGGTGTAGCGACAACGGCTTTACCCCCTATCTGTCGGTGACCGTCGATTCGCGTACCGTGGTACCGCGCGAGTACGTACGTGACGGCCAGATCGTTCTCAACATCGGCCACGACGCCACCCATCGCTTGCTGATTGGTAACGACTGGATCGAGTTCCAGGCTCGCTTTGGCGGTGTCGCCCGTGACATCTCCGTGCCAGTCGGCACCGTGACGGCGATCTACGCACGCGAAAACGGCGCCGGCATGGCTTTCGATCCGGAGTTTGCCGACTCCTCCGACGACGCTGGCGAGGTCGAGACCGCACCCGACGACGACAAGACGCCGCCGCCAAGCCGCCCTCATTTGCAGCGAGTGAAGTAGTCGCGCGCTGCCCCGCAACGGGGCGGCCTCGCCGCCGGGCGCACCACCGTAGCGCCGCTGCGGCGAGGCTTTTTGCCGCAAAGCCCGCCTTTCCTTGTTCATGCTCTGGGCATGGCTATTGCTCTGCGTGGATAGAACCGACACGACACCGTCGCTGTCCACTGCGCGCCATACGGCCGGACGGATGACGAGATCGCAGGCCCGTTGCGCGGCACGCTGCCAGGAGGCGAGATGAACTACACCAGCATTATTCGCGACATCGCCAGCGGCGCCGAGGGCGCGCGCGATCTGTCCCATGAGCAGGCGCGCAACCTTTACGGCGCCATTCTCGATGGTGGCGTGCCCGACCTGGAACTGGGCGCGATCACGGTCGCCTTACGCATCAAGGGCGAAACGGTCGACGAAATGTCCGGTTTTCTCGCGGCGGCCAACGAACGCTTGCATGCCTTGCGCGCTCCTGCCGGGCGCGTACGTCCGGTGGTGATTGCGAGTTATAACGGTGCCCGGCGCAACGCCAACCTGACTCCGCTGCTTGCCTTGCTCTTGCAGCGCTACCGCGTGCCGGTACTCGTGCACGGGCTGATCGAGGGCTATGGTCGGGTGACCAGTGCACAGATCTTCCGCGAGTTCGGCATCCTGCCTTGCGCCAGTCGCATGCAGGCGCAGCAGGCGCTCGATGCCGGCGGACTCGCCTACGTGCCGCTGCCACTCCTCTCGCAAGGGCTTGCCGATCAGTTGGCTTTGCGCAGCCGCTTTGGCTTGCGCAATAGTGCGCACAGCCTCGTCAAGCTGCTGGACCCCTTCAAGGGCGGCGGCTTGTTGCTGACTTCGGCGACGCATCCGGACTACCTCGACAAATCGCGCGATCTGCTCTGTATGCACGGCACGCACGCCCTGCTGCTGCGTGCCACGGAAGGCGAACCGTTCGCTAATCCGCAGCGCCGGCCGCGCATCGAATACGTCCACGACGGCGTCTGCGAGCTACTCTTCGAGTCTGAAAAAGACAGCCTGAAGTCGCTGCCGAATCTGCCGGAAAGCCACGACGCCAAAACAACAGCCGACTGGATGCGGCGTGTGCTGGCGGGCGATCTTCCCCTGCCGCTGCCCATTGCGCACCAGTTGTCGGCACTCTTGGCGACCACTGGCTATGTCGCTGATCTCAATCAGGCTAAGGCGATGGTGGCGGTCGACGGCGCCGGGGCCTTACATGGCTGACGTCGTGCGGATCTGGGACGCCGCCTGCGCTGGGGCGTCTGCATGAGTCCGTCGGCAGACGCTCCGACGCTGATCCTCTTCGCCCACGGCGCGCGCGACCCGCAGTGGGATGCACCCCTGCACCGTATTGCCGCCGCGATCCGTGAGCGTTCGCCCGACCAGCGGGTGACGATGGCGTTTCTTGGCCTGCGGGCACCGACGCTCGACACCTGCGTCGAGACGCTGGTCGCCGACGGGCACCGTTCGCTACTCATCGTTCCGATCTTCGTCGCCAATAGCGGTCATCTCATCCGCGAAATGCCGCCGTTGATCGATGCCTTGCAGACTCGTTTCCCACAGGTGCAGATTGCGCTGGCGGATGCCGTCGGCGAGGCCGAACCGGTCGTGCAGGCGATTGCGACGCACGCCTTGTCCCTGCTGCTCACCTCCGAGACAACGCCAGCCAACGATTCGCTCGGCCCCTGAATCAGGAGTTGCTCAGGCGTGGCTCAATGGTCGCCGAGCGGCAGTTCGACCGTGAACATCGCGCCGCCCGTCGGACGATTTGCTGCGCTGAGGTGTCCGCCGTGGGCGCGGACGATGGCTTCCGATAGTGCCAGTCCCAAGCCGAAGCCCTGTGGCTGGTTCGCCCGCGCGCTGGCAGCGCGGAAAAAGCGCTCGAAGAGGTGCGGCAGGTCTTCCTCGGCAATGCCCGGCCCCTCGTCCGCCACCGTGATGCAGGCACGGCCCTCGCGCGCGCGAATAGCCACGCTGACCGTTCCCCCGGCCAACGAGAACTTGAGGGCGTTGTCGAGCAGATTGGCAATGACGAGGCGGGCGGGGGCGCGGGCGATACGCGCCGTCACCTCGTCGGAGGGCGCAAGGTGGAGGCGTATCCGCCGCTCCTGCGCGACGCTGTCGAGGCGCCAAATCGCCTCCTCGGTGACGGCGTTCAGGGAGACTGTCTCGGTGTCATTGCGCTCCTGGCCCGAATCGAGGCGGGCCAGCGTCAGCAGTTCCTCGACCAGCACGGTGAGGTGTTTGACCTCATCGCTACACGAACGCAAGGTGTCGACGTACTCCCGATTCTCCCGTGGGCGTCGCAAGGTGATTTCGATATCCGTGTGCAGGCGCGACAAGGGCGAGCGCAACTCGTGCGAGGCGTCGGCCGTGAACCGTCGCTGTGCTTCGAAGCCCTGTTCGATGCGTGCCAGCATGTCGTTGAGGGTGTCGACGAGGCGGCCGATTTCATCGTTGCTGCCCGGATGTGGCAGACGTTCGCCCAGCGTCGATTGCCCGATTCGCCGGGCGCGCCGCACGATATCGTCGATGGCCGAGAAGGCGCGTCCGGTCAGCAGCGTGCCAGCGGCACCGACGGCGACGATCAGCGCGACGCCGACGACGAAAAACAGGATGCCCGCCGCTTGCAGGACGCGATTGACATCGTCCAGCGAGCCGGCGACTTGCACTGCCCGCGCAGGGCCATTTCCCGGCACGAGCAGCGAGACTATGCGGATGGGTTCTTCGCCGTAGCCCGGCAGCGTTTCGAAGATGGCGCCACCGTCGGCCAGCCGGGCGAGCAGTTCCGGGGAGGCGGGTAACTGCGCCTCGCCAAGATTGCGGCTGCGGGCGAGGACGTGGCCCGTGCCGTCGACGATCTGCACCAGCCGGTCGAGGCGAACGAACGAGGGTGGTTCGGCGCCTCCCGTCGCTTCGTGCACATGCACGGGCCGACCGGCGCTGTCGTTCAGCATGCCGATCTCCGCCTCGGCGAGCGCGAACAGTGCCGCGTCGAGCTGGGCATGAACTGCGCGCGAGAATCCCCAGTAGCCACCGACGCCGGCGATGGAAAGGACCGTCAGGATGGCGGCGAAGTGGGCAAGCGCCAGCCGCTTGCGAAAGCTAAGCACCCTGATCTTCCTCGCTGGTCAGCCGGAATCCCCGGCCCCGCACCGTATGGATCAGCCCCCGCGTTCCCGGCGCGTCGACCTTGCGCCGCAGGTTGCTCATATGCGCGTCGATCAGGTTGTCGATCGCCAGCAGATCGGCTTTCCATACCTGTTCGGCGAGTCGCGCGCGGCTGACGACTTCGCCGGCGTAGCGCAGCAGCATGTGCAGGATCGCGTATTCCTTCTGCGTCAGATTCAGTACCGCGCCAGCCCGCGTCACGCGCTGCGTGAGCGGATCGAGGCTCAGGTCGTCGATGCCGAGAATCGTCGGGCGGGTGAGTTCGGAACGGCGCAGCAGCGCCCGTGCGCGTGCCAGCAATTCTTCAAAGGCGAAGGGCTTGGTCAGATAGTCGTCGGCGCCGGCATTCAGCCCCGAGACACGGTCACTCAGCGCATCGCGCGCCGTCAGCATCAGGATCGGCGTCGCCACTCCCCGTGCGCGCAGTTGCGAGCAGAGGCTCAGGCCGTCTTTGCCGGGCAGCATCCAGTCGAGGACGATCAGGTCGTAGTCGGCGACAAAGGCCTTTTCCTCGCCGTCTTCGGCGCTCCCCGCGATGTCGACGACGAAGCCCTCTTCGCCCAGCCCACGGGCGAGTAGCGCGGCTGCCTTTTTGTCGTCTTCTACCAGCAAAACCCGCATATCCCGTGACTCTGTTCCGCTGACAGCGCGATGTCGCGCAAAGGTGCGCAGTGTGCATCGTCCGTGTTCGCCGCACAACCCTCTGTTCCTGAAGAAAAATTCAGGAAATCTTGGGGAATTCTTGAGGCGTCGCTCGCTAAGCTGGCGCCCCGCCTGCCGGACTTCCTCCCGCAGGCCTGTGCACTGCGAACGACCGACCGAGCCGTTGCCCTGCGGCGGCAGCGCTCTCGCATTTTTCAATCCCCCGGCGATGGAACGGACCGCCTGAGCCGGAGAGAGGCTTTAATGAAGCTCGACCTGAAAGCTGCCCTGCGGGCAGGGTTACCGCGATTTGCCGTGGGCACCATTCTCCTGTCCTCGCTCTCCGGCATCGGCTGGTGGATGAGTGCATCGCACGCCACGGCGGAGAGTGCCGTCGCCGAAACGCCTCCCGTGCGCCACGAAGGCACGCGGCTGCTGGTTTCCGAATCGTCGCCCTTGCGGCAGACGCTCGTCACCGAGGTGGTTTCGACGCAAGACGTTTCGCTGCCGATTCCCTTGCCGGCCGTCGTCGAGGCGGATCCGGCGCGGCTCGTCAAAGTGCTGCCGCCGATCACCGGACGTATCGTCAGCCTGAACAAGCGTTTGGGGGACGAGGTTCGCCAGGGCGACGTGCTGTTGACCATCGACTCGGCCGATCTCGCGCAGGCCATGAGTGACGCGGAAAAAGCCGAGGCGGCGCTGACCCTGGCGCGCAAGAACATCGAGCGTCAGCGCGAGCTGGGCAAGGAGGCGATTGCCGCCACACGCGATATCGAGCAGGCGCAGAGCGACTTCGAACAGGCGGCGAGCGAGCAGGCGCGGGCGGCGGCTCGCCTTGCGCAACTGGGGGCGAAGGGCGCGCTGCCCAGGGCCGGGCATCTTCTCAGCGTTCGCTCGCCGATTGCCGGGCGCGTCGTCGATCTCGGGGCAGCCGTCGGTGGCTACTGGAACGATGTGAACGCGTCGATCATGACGGTTGCCGACCTTTCCACGGTGTTCATCACCGCTAGCGCGCAGGAGAAAGACATCGCCCAGCTGCACGTCGGGCAGGCGGCGTCGGTCCTCTTCGATGCCTTTCCCGGCGAGCCTCTGGCTGCCAGCGTGCGCTACGTCGGCGAAATGCTCGACCCAGCCACGCGCACCGTAAAGGCCCGCATGCTCGTCGATAACCGCGATGCGCGCCTGCGTCCGGGCATGTTCGCCACCGCGACGCTGCGGACGCGCGCGCATTCGGCGGTGGTCATTCCCCTGACGGCCGTCGTGCAAAGCGGCTTTTACAGTCGTGCTTTCGTCGAAGTGGCGCCCGGTGAATTCGAGGCCCGCGTACTCGAACTGGGCGCCCAGCTGAACCGCATGATCGAAGTGATCTCCGGCATCGCGGCGGGTGAGCGCGTCGTCATCAAGAACGCGGGGCTGCTCAATGATTGATCGCCTCGTTACCCTGTGCTTCAACCGGCGTGGCATCGTTTCGCTGGTGTTCGTGCTGGCGGCCGTCTATGGCGGCTGGTGCTGGACACAATTGCCGCTCGAAGCCTACCCGGACATCGCCGATGTCACCTCGCAGGTGGTGACACAGGTCAATGGTCTGGCCGCCGAGGAAGTCGAGCAGCAGATCACCATCCCGCTCGAGCGTGAAATCATGGGCACGCCGGGGATGCACGTGATGCGCTCGCGCAGCACCTTTGGCTTGTCGCTCATCACGGTCGTCTTTCGCGATGGCAGCGAGGATTACTGGTCGCGCCAGCGCTTGCAGGAACGCATCAGCGGCGTTTCCTTGCCGTATGGCGCGCAGCCCGGACTCGACCCCTTGAGTTCGCCGATCGGGGAGATTTACCGCTACACGCTGGAGTCGAAGACGCGTGATTTGCGCGAGCTTTCCGAACTCCAGTTCTGGAAAGTCATTCCGCGGCTGAAACAGGTGCCGGGCGTCGTCGATGTCGCCAACTTCGGCGGCCTGACGACCCAATACCTGCTGGAGTTCGACCCGCTCAAGCTCGCCAAATACAACGTCTCGCTGGCGCAGATCTCGCAGGCGATCAGCAACAACAACGCCAACGCCGGCGGCAGCATCATGAACCGTGGCGAGCAGGGGCTTGTCGTGCGCGGCGTCGGCTTGATCCGCACGCTCGACGACATGGGCACTATCGTTGTCACGCAGAAAGACGGCGTGCCGGTGCTGGTCAAGGATCTCGGTCGGGTGGTGCTGGGGAATCAGGAGCGGCACGGCATTCTCGGCAAAGACGAGACAGCCGATACCCTCGAAGGCATCACGCTGCTGCTGAAAAACGAGAACCCGTCGCGCGTCATGGCTGGCGTGCACGCTGCCGTCGACGACCTGAACGAGCACCTTCTGCCGAAGGACGTGAAGGTGGTGCCCTACATCGACCGCAGCTACCTCGTCGACGCCACCGTACATACCGTCGGCAAGACGCTGTTCGAGGGAATGGCGCTGGTCACGCTGGTGCTCCTGCTCTTCCTCGGCGCGCCTCGGGCGGCGTTGATTGTGGCGCTGACGATTCCGCTGGCGCTGCTGGCCGCTTTCATTCTCATGCACCACAACAAGGTGCCGGCGAATCTGCTGTCGCTCGGCGCCATCGACTTCGGCATCCTCGTCGACGGCGCCATCGTCATCATGGAGAGCATCCTGCGCCAGCGCGAGGCGGCGCCGGAGCGGGCGCTGTCGGGGCGCGACATCATGAAATCGGTGCTGCCCGTCAGCCGGCCGATCTTTTTCGGCATCCTCGTGATCATCGTCGCCTATCTGCCCTTGTTCGCCTTCCAGCGCATCGAGTACAAGCTGTTTTCGCCGATGGCCTTTGCCGTGGGCTTCGCCTTGCTGGGCGCTTTGCTGGTGGCTTTGTTGCTCATTCCGGGCCTTGCGTACTGGGCATTTCGCAAGCCGGCGAAAGTCTTCCACAACCCCGTGCTGGAGTGGCTGACGCCGCGCTACGAGCGCCTGTTGCGAACGCTGGTGGGCCGCTCGCGTCTGGCTCTGGGGCTCTTTATCGCCAGCTTTGCCGCCGTGCTGGTGCTGGGCGCGACGATTGGTCGCGATTTCCTTCCCTATCTCGACGAGGGATCGATCTGGCTGCAAGTGACATTGCCGCCCGGCATTTCCCTCGACAAGGCCAGCGAGATGGCGTCGCAGCTGCGCGCCAAAACCCTGGAGTTCAAGGAGGTCAGGCATATCGTCACGCAGCTTGGCCGCAACGACGACGGAACCGATCCGTTTACTCCCTCGCACATCGAGTGCTCGGTGACCTTGAATCCTTACGATACGTGGACGTCGGGTCTCAGCAAGCAGCAGCTGATCGAGCGCATGGCCGAGAGCTTCCGGCAGTTGCCGGGGATTCAGGTGGGCTTCACGCAGCCGATGATTGATGGCGTGCTCGACAAACTGGCGGGCGCGCACAGCGATCTGGTGGTGAAAATCTATGGCGACGATTTCACCGAGACGCGGCGGATCGCTGGCGAAGTCAGCCACGTGCTCGCCGGCGTGAGCGGGGCGCAAGACGTCGTGATCGATCAGGAACCGCCGCTGCCGCAGGTGCGGATCGACGTCGATCGGGAGGCGGCGGCACGCCTCGGGATCAACATCGCCGACGTCATGGCCTTGATCCAGACGGGGATCGGTGGCGCACCGGTGACGCAGGTGTATGTCGAAAACCGGCATTACGACGTCAGCACGCGCTTTGCCAACGCCTCGCGCAACGATCTGCGGGCCATCGGTGATCTGACGCTGCCGGCGGCCAACGGTGCACGCATTGCGCTGGAACAGATCGCCAGGATCGGCTTTGCCGAGGGCGAAACGACGATTACGCGCGAAATGGGGCGGCGGCATCTGACTGTGCGGCTCAACCTGCGCGGTCGCGATCTGTCGTCCTTCCTCGACGAAGCCCAGCACCGCATCGAGCGCGAAGTCACCTACGATCCGACGCGTTTCAGCATCGGCTGGGGCGGTCAGTTCGAGAATCAGCAGCGTGCGCAAGCGCGTCTGGCGCTCATCCTGCCGATGGTGCTGGCCCTGATGTTCGTGTTGCTGTTCGGCGAATTCCGCAACCTGCGGCAACCGGGCCTCATCCTGCTCGCCGTTCCCCTGGCGACGGTGGGCGGGCTGCTTGCCCTGCATCTGCGCGGCATGACCTTGAATGTGTCGGGTGCCGTCGGCTTCATCGCGCTGTTTGGCGTCGCCGTGCTCAACGCCATCATCATGGTCTCCAACCTCAATCGCTGGCGTCAGGAGCCCGGCCTCAGCCTGGACGAGGCGATCATCAAGGGCGCACGCGAGCGCCTCCGCCCGGTGCTGATGACGGCGACCGTCGCCGCGCTGGGGCTTGTGCCGGCGGCGTTGGCGACCGGTCTTGGCAGCGACGTGCAGCGTCCGCTGGCGACGGTGGTCGTCGGCGGCCTGGTGAGTGCGACGGTGTTGACCTTGTTGCTGCTGCCGGCGCTCTATCACTGGATCGAGACGCATGCGCAGGCACGCGCGCGTCGTCGTCCTGCCGATGCGTTCGCTGATTTTGATCAGGGCGCTGACGAAGGAGACCGCTCATGAGGCAAAAACATGTCGCCTTCGTCCCGACCTGGGCGGTCTTGACTGCCGCGCTGGCGGGGTGCGCGGTGGGGCCGGATTTCCCTACGCCGCCGGCACCGGCGGTGACGCGCTATACCGCAGAGGCGCTGCCGGCGGCGACCGCCGAAGCGCCGACTCTTGGTGGCGTGGCCCAGCGCTGGGCTGAGGGGGCCGAGATTCCGCTGCGCTGGTGGACGTGCTTTGGTTCGCCTGAACTCAATACGCTCGTCGATGCCGCCGTGCAGGCAAATCCTGACCTGGAAGCCGCCGAGGCCGCCTTGCGTGGCGCGCAGGAAAACGTCCTCGCGCAGCAGGGCGCGTATTTCCCGAGTGTCGATGCGCACCTCATGCCGTCGCGACAGCGTATTGCCGCGCCGCTCGCCAGTCCGGCGTCGTCGGGGGCGACGTATTACACCCTGCACACCGGCCAGCTCAGCATCGGCTACGCGCCGGACGTATTTGGCGCCAATCGCCGTCAGGTCGAGTCCTTGCAGGCGCAGGCCGAAGCGCAGCGCTTCCAGCGCGAGGCGGTTTACCTGACGCTGACAACGAACATTGTCGTGGCGGCAATTCAGGAGTCGTCATTGCGGGCGCAGATCGCCGCGACGCATACCTTGATCGAGGCCGCTGCACGGCAGCTCGACCTGGTGCGGCGACAGCAAGTGCTAGGCCAGTTGGGGGCGGCGGATGTCAGCGCGCAGGAAGCCGTGCTGGCGCAGGCCCGCGCCAGCCTGCCGCCGCTGGAACTGCAACTGGCCCAGCAGCGCGATCTGTTGAGCGTGCTGGCCGGGCGTTCGCCGGCGGCAGGCATCCGCCAGCGTTTCGAGCTTGCGGCATTGTCGTTGCCGCAGGATTTGCCCGTCAGTCTGCCGTCGCGTCTGGTCGAGCAGCGTCCCGATATTCGCGCCGCGCAGGCGCAATGGCATGCGGCAAGCGCGCAGATCGGCGTGGCGAAGGCGGCCCGACTACCGTCGTTCACCCTGACAGCAACGCTGGGCGGCGCGGCGGAGACGCTGGGGCAAATGCTCAAGACGGGGGCCGGATTCTGGAGCGCCGGGGCGGATATCGCGCAACCGCTCTTTCGGGGGGGCGCGCTTGCGCATCGCGAGCGTGCGGCGCAGGCCGCCTACGAGCAGGCGGCGGCGCAGTACCGGAGCACTGTGCTCAGCGCTTTTCAGGAGGTGGCCGATACCTTGCACGCCATCGACGCCGACGCCCGCCGTGTGCAGGCGGTCGCCGCCGCCGAAAATGCCGCGTCACGCAGCCTGAGGATCGCGCAACGGCAGTGGCAGGTCGGTGCCGTCGGTTATCCGGCGGTACTGATGGCGCAGCAGGCGCATGCGCAGAGTGTGATCGCGCTGGTTCAGGCGCAGGCGGCACGTTTTACGGATACCGCTGCGCTTTATCAGGCCTTGGGCGGCGACTGGCAGCAGCGTGACAGCCTGAGCGCGAATCCGTAGCGGCTCGCCGCTCAGAAGCGCCAGCGCCCACCGGCAAAGGCGCCCGCCTGCGCCAGCCGTGCCAGCGTCGGCAGTAGATTGAGTCCCGTGCTTTCTTTCAGCGCTGTGGCGCGTTGCTTGAGCGTGTCGGGGGCGATGTCGATGGCGTCGCCCGTGGCGGCCAAGGCGATGACGTTGCCGCTGTCGCAGGAGGGGAAGACGCACGCCCGTCCGTCGAAAGCGTCGGCAATGCGCGCCGCGCTGGCCTGGAATCCCCGGCTGCGGCCGAGCAGATTGACGGCGAGCAGACCGTCCGTCGCCAGATGAGCGCGGCAGGCAGCGTAAAACGGCGCCGTATCGAGCGCGCCCGCGCGACCGTTGCTGTCGAATCCGTCGAGCAGGATGAGATCGAAGGACTCGTTGCTGCGCAGTAGATAGTCGACGGCATCGGCGATGACGATGCGTAGCCGCGCCGGGTCGTCGGGCAGGCGGAAATGCAGCCGAGCGGCGATCTCGACGCGCTCGTCGATCTCGACGACCGTAATCGCCGTCTGCGGCAGGTTGCGGTAAATGAATTTGCAGAGCGAGCCGGCGCCCAGCCCCACCAGCAGCGCCTTGGCCGGCCACGGCGCATCGCGCAGCAGCAGGCCGCTCATCATCTCGCGGGTATAGGCGAGTTCCAGCGCGAAGGGGCGACGCACGCGCATGGCGCCTTGCACCCAGTCGGAGCCGAAATGCAGCGAGCGGATGCCGGCGTTTTCGCTGATGTCGATGCTATGGCGGGCCATGCGGGCGACGATCTCGGTGGGCGCGGTCAGCGACTGTTGTCGACGATCAGCGACCGTCAGCGACGCGCGCGGCGACGTTGCCGACGATGAGCAAGGCCGGCGCCTTGACGCCCGCTTCGCTCAGCCGTGCCACCAGCGTCGCCAGCGTCGCGGCGTGAATGCGCTGGCGTGGCGTGGCGCCGCGTTCGATGATGGCGACCGGCGTCGTTCCGGCCATGCCATGCCGCAGCAGCTGCGCGGCGATTTCGCCGGCATTGCTGACGCCCATGTAAAACGCGACCGTCTGGCCGGGGCGAACGAGCGCCGCCCAGTCAGGTTCGTCGGCGCCCGGTTTGCCGTGCCCCGTCGTCAGTACCAGCGAACGGGCTTCCTCGCGATGCGTCAGCGGAATCCCGGCTGCCGCAGCACAGGCGGCGGCAGCCGTGATGCCGGGGATGATCTCGACGGCAATGCCGGCGGCACGCAACGCGTCCATCTCTTCGCCACCGCGCCCGAAAATGAAGGGATCACCGCCCTTCAGGCGGGCCGTGCGGCGCCCGGCCTGCGCCAGACGGACGAGCAGCGCGTTGATTTCTTCCTGCGGCAAGGTATGGCGGGACGCCTGTTTGCCGACGTAGATACGCTCCGCGTCCGGGCGGGCAAAGTGCAGGATGTCTTCGCCGATGAGGTTGTCGTAAACCAGCACGTCGGCCTGCTCGATGGCGCGCAGCGCACGCAGCGTCAGCAGGTCGGCGGCACCCGGTCCGCAACCGACGAGCGTGACCGGTGCCGGTGACGGGGAACCCGTGGTGGGGGCGTTCATCAGGAATTCTCCAGTGGGTGGCGTGCGCCGCGGGCGCCCTCGGTCGGCGACCGGCACGCGCCCGGTGCGCCTGCGTTTGGCGAGAGCCTGCGGCCAGCGCGCGCTGCGGCGTGCGCACGGGATGCCGATTGCGCTGCCTTTGCCGATTCCACCTCGCCCCATGAGCGGGCGCATCGATGGCAAAGCGCGGCGGCTCGCAGGTGCAGCAGCGAGTGACGGGGTCTGGAATACACAGCGACGGGGAGCGGTTGGCGCATCGGCATCAGGGCGAACAGGCGCGGCGACGGGTTCGCGAAATGCGTCCAATGCCTTGAAATGAGGGCGCATATTACCTTCTGGCACGGGGCGACAGCAAGCCGCGCCGCGCTGCGTGACGGGGGCTGACGGCAGTCGATGACAGGCAGGAGCGGGCAAGCGCTGAGCCGGGGGGCGGCGAGTTGGGGCGAGGCGTGACATGCCCTGGCGACGTGGCGGGGGAGCGACGGCGTTCAGTCTGGCGTAGGCTATGTCGGTTCGGCGACAAGACATCGCACATTGCGTTACTGCGCGTCACCGCGTGCGCCTCGCGTCACGTCTTGCAACATCGCCCTTTTTGCATTGAGGAGCCAACATGAAACGAAAACCCCGCTCGGGCGTTGCCGCCG
Source organism: Rhodocyclus gracilis (assembly GCF_009617575.1). Lineage (GTDB taxonomy): Bacteria > Pseudomonadota > Gammaproteobacteria > Burkholderiales > Rhodocyclaceae > Rhodocyclus > Rhodocyclus gracilis. The sequence continues at coordinate 163,125 of NZ_WIXJ01000006.1, read as the reverse complement.
GCCGGGATCGCACCCGCGCAGCGGATCCCGACAGTTCCTGGGAAAGCGCCAGCGCTGCCGGCCGCACGCCGTTTGCCGATCTGACGCCGGATACCCTGCTCGATGCGCTGACGGCCGTCGGGCTGCGCCCGGATGGTCGTCTGCTGGCGCTCAACAGTTTCGAGAATCGCGTGTACATGGTGTGGCCGGAGGAGGGGGAACCCGTCGTCGCCAAGTTCTACCGGCCTGGACGTTGGTCGGACGCCGCCATTCTTGAAGAACATGCCTTCGTCGACGAACTGGTTGCCGCCGAGTTGCCGGCGGTGGCGCCTTTGCTTCTAGAGGGGCGCAGCCTGCATTTTGCGGGCGAGGCGAAAGGGGCCGAGGCTTTGCGCTTTGCCGTTTATCCGCGTCAGGGCGGGCGCCAGCCTGAATTCGAGCGGCCGCAAACGCTCGCCTGGATGGGGCGCATGTTGGCGCGCATGCATCAGGTGGGCGCTCGTGCGCCGTTCCTGGCGCGGCGTGTGCTCGACGTGCGCAGCTTCGGCGAGGCGCCGCGCGATTTCCTCTGGCGTTCCGGGTTTTTGCCTGCCGAGCTGGCCGATGTCTATTTCGGCGTCGTCGACGCGGCACTCGCCGGCGTGCGCGACTCCTTCGCCCGCGCGGGCGCCGTCACTGGGCTGCGGCTGCATGGGGATTGTCACGCCGGAAACGTGCTGTGGACGGACGCCGGCCCGCATTTTGTCGACTTCGACGATGCCTGCATGGGGCCGGCGGTGCAGGATCTGTGGATGCTGCTTGCCGGCGAGCGCGCCGAGCAACAGCAGCAATTGGGCGAGATTCTCGATGCCTATACTGCGTTTCGGTCGTTCGATCCGCGCGAGCTGTATCTCATCGAGGCGCTGCGCACCTTGCGCCTGATCCATTACGCGGGCTGGCTGGCGCGGCGTGCGGACGATCCGGCATTTCAGCGGGCTTTCCCGTGGTTCAACACGACACGCTACTGGCAGGATCGCATTCTCGAACTGCGCGAACAGATCCCCCTGATGGAGGAAGCGCCACTCGTCGTGTGAACGACGGTGGCGCTGAAGTTGGCCTCCCCGGCGGGAATCGAACCCACATCTGAGTCTTAGGAGGACCCTGTTCTATCCATTGAACTACGGAGAGCGGGCGCCATTGTAGCCGCTGCCGCAGTGAGCACCAAATGCGTTGAAAAATATGAACTGTCGGCCGGGCGCCTGTCATATAAGGCGTTGTCAGCCGCCATGTCGGGCCGCAGAAGCCGACGCGCACCATTTCATGAAAAACGGGGGGACGCATGAAGTCGTATCGCCGCTTGCCGATTGCGCAACAGATCATCCTCGCGACGGTTGTTCTGCTGCTGCTGGTGTTCACGGCCCTGACCGTGATCGGCCAGTGGATGTCCTCGCGCGCTGCCGTGAACGCGGCGAGCGAGGATCTCGTTCAGCAGACGAAGGTCATGGTGGGCACGCTCGACAGCTACTTTGACAACGTCAAGACGCGTGGCGAGCGACAGCACCAGTTCTTCCTCAAGTTCCTCGGCGCGGCGGTCACGCCGGGCGAGGGGATGGTCAAAACCGGCAACGTCGATCTGCCGGCCATTCGTATCGGCAATGAGGTCATTAACGGGAGCAACCGGCGTCTGGTCGAGTTCCGCGAGTTGAGCGGCGACGACGCGGCGATTCTTTCGGTGTACAACGGGCGCGTATTCCGTGCCGCAACCTTGTTGCAAAAGGACGGCAAGACGCTGTACGGCAGCGAGATTCCGGCCAGCGATCCGGTTGCCGCCGCGCTGCTCAAGGGCGAGGATTACAGCGGTCTGACCATTCGTCAGGGCGCCTATTTCTTCAGCGTCGTCAAGCCGCTGAAGGATCGTGAGGGCAAGGTCTACGGCGGCGTGTCGATCCGGCTCAGTCTGGCGGCGGAGATGACGCAGATCCACGATCTTTTTGCCAAGGTCGTCGTTGGCAGCAGCGGTTACGTCTTCATCATGCGCCCCTTGCCCGATGAACAGGCGATTGGCGAATTCGTGCTGCACCCGCAATGGCAGGGCAAGACGATTGGCGAGGCGGGCCTCGATGAGTCGCTACGCAACAGCCTGCGCGATTTCATCACGCGCAAGGAAGGAGTGGCGCACTACCGCATGCTCGACAGCGCGGGCGAGGAACGCGAGAAATTGAGCGTCATCGCCACGTCGAGCAAATGGAACTGGACCTTGGTGGCCGGCAGCTGGCTCGACGAATTCCTCGTCGAGAGCGTCAAGCTGCGCAATGCGCTGATTGTCGTCTCGCTGCTCTCGGCGGCTTTTCTCTGCCTGGCGATTTTCTGGCTGGTGCGGCAGCGTCTGGCCGGTTTGGGGATGCTCGCCGACGAGGTCGGCAAACTCGGCGAGGGCGATTTGCGAGTGCAGATCATGACCAGCGATATCGGTAGTCGTAACGAAGCCGAAGTCGTTGCCCGCGCCATCGACACCATGGTTCGCCGCTTCCGTACCTTGCTGGGCGAGATCACCGATGCCGCGCAACGTCTGGGTGCTGCGTCTACGCATTTGCAGCAGACGGCGCAGGAGACGATGCGCGGCGCCGAACAGCAAGCACAGTCGGCCTCGGGGATCAGCGCCGCCTCGCAGGAGATGTCGGACAGCATCACCCATGTCGCCGAGCGGGCGAACGCGGCGAGCACCTACTCTGAAGATGCGCGCAGCGCCGCCGCGCAAGGGCGCACGGTGATCGTGCAGACGATGAGCGAACTGGAGCGCATCTCGAGCGATGTGCGCGACTCGGCGCAGCAGATCGAATCGCTGGGCGAGCGTTCGAAGCAGATTTCCGGCGTGGTCGGCGTCATCCGCGAGATTGCCGATCAGACCAATCTGCTGGCGCTCAATGCCGCCATCGAGGCGGCGCGGGCTGGCGAGGCGGGGCGCGGCTTTGCCGTCGTTGCCGACGAGGTGCGCAAGCTTGCCGAACGCACGGCGCTGTCGACGGGCGAAATTGCGGCGACCATCGGCACCATCATCGACGAAACCGCCCGCGCCGTGGCCAGCATGCAGTCCGTGAGCGCGCAGATGAACGGCGGCGTCGACACGGCGCGGGGCGCGGCCGAATCGCTTGCCGTCATCGACGAACGTGCCGAACGGGCGCTGGAGACGGTGCGCAGCATCGCCGAGAGCACGCAACAGCAAACCGCCGTCGGGCAGGAGATTGCCCGGCTGATCGAAGGCATCGCGCAGTTGTCGAAGAACAACACCGACACTGCCGGCAGCAACGCCAGCGAAGCCGTCGGCTTGCAGCGCCTCGCTGATGAATTGCAGGGTATGCTCTCGCGCTTTCATCTCTAGGCGCCTTGATGTCCGCGTCCGTGCGGGCCGCGTGTAGCCGCCTCGGTCGCGGCGCGGTGAGTTGTCTTTCGAGGAGAATTTCATGATCAAACGTTTGCTGATCGGCCTGTGCTTCGGCCTTGTCGCCTTTGCCGGAATGCCCGGCGCTGCCGTGAACGCGCAGGCGGCCGAAGTGCCTGCGGTAGGAACGATGGCGCCGGGGTTTGCCCTGCCCGATCAGGACGGGCGCGAGATGCGTCTGGACAGCCTGCAAGGCAAATGGGTGGTGCTGTATTTTTATCCGAAGGATGACACGCCCGGCTGCACGCAGGAGGCGTGCAGTTTTCGCGACGACTTCTCGCGAATCTCGGCACTGGGCGCGCGGATTCTCGGCGTCAGCGTCGACGACTCGGCCTCGCACGCCGCCTTCGCGCGCAAGCATCGTCTGCCGTTTCCGCTTCTCGCCGACCGCAAGGGCGTCGTGGCCCAGCGCTACGGCGCTTTCAGCGATTTTGGTGTCATCAGCTTCGCACGCCGTTACACTTTCCTGATCGACCCGCAAGGCAAGATCGCCAAGACCTACCTGTCGGTCGATACCGAACAACACGCCGCCGACGTTATCGCCGACCTCAAGCGCCTCACCGGAAAACCCTGATCAATGCCTTTGCTTACCTTGTCCGCAGGCGACCTTGCCTTCGGTTCCGCACCTCTTCTCGATAACGCAGATTTCCAGCTCGACCCCGGTGAACGCGTCGCCCTGATTGGCCGCAACGGTTGCGGCAAGTCATCCTTGCTGCGCGTGCTCGCCGGTTCTTCTTCGCTCGACGACGGCGAGGTGTGGCGCGCGCCGGGCTTGACCGTTGCCTATGTGGCGCAGGAGCCGCCGCTCGATCCCGAGATGTCGGTGCTCGAAGTCATCGTTGCCGGCATGGGCGAGGTATCGGCGCTGCTCGCCGACTACCACGCGGTTTCGCAGGCGCTGGCGGCCGAGGCGGGCCATGCCGCCGATCCGTCCCTGGCGGCGCTGTCGCCGGACGCCCTGCTCGAACGCCTGCACACCTTGCAGCAGGCGCTGGAAGCGCGCGATGCCTGGTCGCTCGAGGCTAATGTCGAGCGGGTCATCGAGCGCTTTTCGCTGGACGCGACGGCGCGCGTCAGCAGCCTCTCCGGCGGCCAGAAAAAACGTCTCGCTCTGGCGCAGGCGCTGGCGGTGACGCCTGACGTGCTGCTCCTGGACGAGCCGACCAACCACCTCGATATCGCAGCCATCGAGTGGTTGGAGGATCTGCTCATTGGCGGCGGCACGACGCTGCTCTTCATCACTCACGACCGCCGTTTTCTCGATCGGGTGGCGACGCGCATCGTCGAACTCGATCGCGGCAGCCTCGCTTCCTTCCCCGGCAGCTTTGGCGAATACCTGCAACGCAAGGAGCGGATGCTGCACGACGAGGCGATTCAGAACGCCAAGTTCGACAAGTTTCTGGCGCAGGAAGAAGTGTGGATTCGCAAGGGCGTCGAAGCGCGGCGTACGCGTAACGAAGGCCGTGTCCTGCGCCTTGAGGGCTTGCGCCGCGAGCGGGCGGCACGGCGTAATCGCACCGGGCAGGTGGCGCTGTCGCTCGATGCCGGGCGCGAGAGCGGCAAACTCGTCGCGGAGCTTGATGCTGTCAGCAAGCATTTCGGCGAGGGCAGCGCCCGCCGCCAGATCGTGCGCGAATTTTCGTGTCGTATTCAGCGTGGCGACAAGATCGGTCTGATTGGCCCCAACGGCGCCGGCAAGACCACGCTTCTGCGCCTGATCCTCGGCGAGCTGGCGCCGGATAGCGGCAGTGTGCGTCTGGGGAGCAAGCTCGAAATCGCGTACTTCGACCAGTTTCGCGTGCAGCTCGACGACGATGCGACGCTCGCCGACGTGATCTCGCCCGGCTCGGACTTCGTCGATCTCGGTGGCGAAAAGAAACACGTCATCAGCTATCTCGGCGATTTCCTGTTTCCCGCGCAGCGGGCGCGTTCGCCGGTGCGCTCGCTGTCGGGCGGCGAGCGCAATCGCCTGTTGCTGGCGCGTCTTTTCGCGCGTCCGGCCAACGTGCTGGTCCTCGACGAGCCGACCAACGATCTCGATATCGAAACGCTCGAACTGCTCGAACAGCGCCTGCAGGAATACAGCGGCACGCTCTTTCTCGTCAGCCACGACCGCGCCTTTCTCGATAACGTGGTGACGCAGACCATTGCTGCCGAGGGCGACGGTCTCTGGCGCGAGTACGTCGGTGGGTATCAGGATTGGGCCGATTGGCACGCGCAGCAGCGTGCGCAGGCGCTCGCCGAGAGCGCCGCAGCGCGTTCGTCGGCGCCGCCAAAGGCGCCGGCCGGCAAGGCAACGCCGAGCACCGCGGCCCCAGCGCGCAGCAAGCTCAGCTACAAAGAAACGCGCGAACTGGAAGCCTTGCCCGGCCGCATCGCCGAGCTGGAGGACGAGCAGAAGCGTCTTGGCGCACGTCTCGAAGATCCGGCGCTCTACACGGGGCCGGCGCAGGAGGCAGCCGCCGTGTCATCGCGGCTGGCGCAGATCGACGACGAACTGCTGGCTTTGCTCGAGCGCTGGGAGGCGCTCGAAGCGCGCACCTGAGATAGGTGAGTGTGCGTAACGCGGGAGCGCCGCGTCAGGCGGCGCGTTCTTCCTGTGCGCGCTCACGGTGGAACTGCGCGACGTACTCAGTGAGCCGGCCAGCGGCAATGGCTTCGCGCAGTTCGCGCATCAGTGTCTGGTAGTAGTGCAGGTTGTGCAGCGTGCATAGCTGCGCGCCGAGGATTTCGCCGCAGCGGTTGAGGTGGTGCAGGTAGGCGCGCGTGAAGTTGCGGCAGGTGTAGCAGTCGCACGAGGCGTCGAGCGGCGCGAGGTCGCTCTTGTGCCGCGCATTCTTCAGGCGGACGTCGCCGAAACGCGTGAACAGGTGGCCGTTGCGCGCGTTGCGCGTCGGCATCACGCAGTCGAACATGTCGATGCCGGCGGACACTGCGGCGACCAGATCCTCGGGCGTGCCGACGCCCATCAGGTAGCGTGGCCGGTCCTGTGGCAGTTTGGGCGCGGTGTGCGCGAGGATGCGCGTCATGTCTTCCTTGGGTTCGCCGACCGAGAGGCCGCCGATGGCGTAGCCATCGAAACCGATGTCGGTGAGCCCGGCCAGCGATTCGTCGCGCAGGTCTTCGTACATGCCGCCCTGAACGATGCCGAACAGCGCGTTGGCGTTGCCGAGCGCGTCGTGTGCCTGGCGCGAGCGCTGCGCCCAGCGCAAGGAGAGGCGCATCGAGTCGGCCGCCTGCTGGCGGTCGGCCGGGTAGGGCGTGCACTCGTCGAAGATCATCACCACGTCGGAGTTGAGCACGTGCTGGATACGCATCGACTCCTCGGGCGTGAGGAACAGCTTGTCGCCGTTGATCGGCGACGAGAAGCGCACGCCTTCTTCGCTGATCTTGCGCAAGGCGCCTAAGGAGAACACTTGGAAGCCGCCCGAATCGGTGAGGATCGGGCCGTCCCAGTTCATGAAGCGGTGCAGGCCGCCGTGCGCGCCGATGACGTCGAGTCCCGGACGCAGCCACAGGTGGAAGGTGTTGCCGAGGCAGATCTGCGCGCCGGTGGCGGCGAGGTCGCGCGGCGTCATCGCCTTGACCGTGCCGTAGGTGCCGACCGGCATGAAGGCGGGGGTGTCGACCTCGCCGTGGGCGAGCGTGAGAAGGCCACGGCGCGCGGCGCCGTCGGTGGTGATCAGGTCAAAGTGCATGCGTGGATTCCGGGGCGGGCGGCTGGGGTTGATTCGGGGTGTCGGCGGTATCGGCGCGTTCGAGCAGCATGGCGTCGCCGTAGCTGAAGAAGCGGTAGCGCTGCTCGACAGCGTGGCGATAAGCGGCGCGAATGGTATCAAGACCGGCGAAGGCCGACACCAGCATGAGCAGGGTCGAGCGCGGCAGGTGGAAGTTGGTGAGCAGCCGATCGACGACGCGGAAGCGGTAGCCCGGCGTGATGAAAATCTCCGTCTCGGCAAGACCGGCCGTGGGGTCGCCGGTCGCCGCGGCGGAGGCTTCCAGTGCGCGCAGACTGGTGGTGCCGACGGCGATGACGCGGCCACCGCGCGCTCGGGTCGCCGCGATGGCGGCAATCGTCGCCGCCGGAATCTCGAAGCGCTCGCGGTGCATGCGATGCTCGGCGATCTGGCTGACGCGTACCGGCTGGAAGGTGCCCGCGCCGACGTGAAGCGTCAGAAAAGCGGTTTCGATGCCGCGTGCGCGCAGTTCGTCGAGCAGGGCTTCGTCGAAATGCAGGCCGGCGGTCGGCGCGGCGACGGCGCCGGGATAACGCGCGAATACCGTCTGGTAGCGCGATTCGTCCTCCACGCCGGCGGCGTGCGTGATGTAGGGCGGCAGTGGCAGATGTCCGTGGCGTTCGAGCAGCGTCCAGAAGTCGGTGCCTTCTGTACTCCCGGCGCCTTCGGTCGTTCCGGCGCCTCCGGCGTGCGCGCTGTCGTCGCACAGTTCGAGCAGAAAAAATTCGTTGTTGGCGCCGCTGCGGCCGATGACGCGCACGTCGAAGGCGTCTTCGAGCCGCAGGCGCGTGCCCGGTTTCGGCGATTTTGAGGCGCGCACCTGCGCCAGCGCCTGCCGGCCGTCGAGGATGCGCTCGACCATGACTTCCACGCGTCCCCCCGACTCCTTGCTGCCGAAGAGGCGCGCGCGGATCACCCGTGCATCGTTGAAGACAAGCAGGTCGCCGGCGGCAACGAGTTGCGGGAGTTCGGCGAAGGAGCGGTCGCTGCGCGCCTCGGCGTGGGCGCCGCGCACGTGCAGCAAGCGGCTCGCCCGTCGTTCGGCGGCGGGGTGCTGCGCGATCAGTTCGGGCGGCAGTACGAAATCGAAATCATCAACAGTGAGCATGCGGCAGTCGGGCAAAAGGAGCTGGCAACGGGGACGGGCAGCAGAGATGGGCGAGAAAGGCGGGCAACGCAGCGCGTGGTGTGGGCAGATTCGTTGGCGGATTCGCTGCCAGTTTTATCGGTGAGCCTGTGTGGGGATCGGCGAATTCGGTGAATTCGGTGAATTCGCCCGCAGATTAGCGCGCGCGAGGGCGGGGCGAAACATTCAATGACACATGCGCTGCATGCTCGCTTGTCGCTGACGAGGGAATCGAGGATAATTCGCCCTCCCCGATGCGCTCCCCGCGTGTCGTGGCCGAGATGGCGGAATCGGTAGACGCAGCGGATTCAAAATCCGCCGTAGAAATACGTGAGGGTTCGAGTCCCTCTCTCGGCACCACCCTTCCGGACGGTCAATCACGGTGATGGCCTCTGATCAATCCTCGGAGCGTCGACAAGGAACGTGGCTGCCTCTGGAAAAGATTTGAATTCTATCACGCCTCCCGAAAGCCGCCGCCTGCCGGCCGGCACCCCTGCCCATACCGCATCTGCGCCGGGTTTTTCCGCTGCGCGGCCTTCGCTCGTCGGTGCCTGGTGGCTCGCCTTACGGCCTAAAACGCTGACCGTTTCGGCGGCACCGGTGCTCGTTGGGAGCGCGGTCGCCTGGTCGCAGACGCAGACGTTTTACCTTTTGCCGGCGCTGATCGCCTTGCTGGCGGCGATGCTGATCCAGATCGGCACCAATCTGCATAACGACGTTGCCGACTTCGAGCGCGGCGCCGATACGCCGGATCGCCTGGGGCCGCCGCGCGCGACGGCGATGGGTTGGCTGACGGGCGCGGCGGTGCGGCGAGGCGCGTGGATCGCCTTTGGTCTTGCCTTCAACTTTGGCGTCTATCTCGTCTGGTACGGTGGTTGGCCCATCGTTGCCATCGGCCTGGCGTCGTTGGTTGCTGGTTGGGCCTACACCGGCGGCCCGCGGCCGATTGCCTATTCGCCGTTCGGCGAAGTGTTCGTGCTGCTGTTTTTCGGTCTGGCGGCCGTCGGCGGCAGCTACTATTTGCAGACTTTGACGCTCGATCCGGCGGCGCTGGTGGCGGCGGCCATGGTCGGCATGCTCGCGGCGGCGGTGATCACCGTCAACAACACACGCGATCTCGACACCGATGCGCGCGCCGGCAAGCGCACCCTGGCGGTGTTCCTCGGCCGGCAGCGGATCGAACTGGTCTTCGCCGCCGAAATGCTGGCGCCGTTTGCTCTGCTGCCGTTGCTGGCGGGGCTGGCGGGTCGTGGCTGGTCCCTGGCGCTGCCGTTGCTGGCGCTGCCGGCAATCGTTGCGCTGATTGCACGCTTCCGGCGCGAGCCGGCCGGGCCGGCGTTCAATGAGTTGCTCGCGCGTACGGCGCAGTTGCAACTCCTCTTCTGCGTGCTGCTGGTCGCCGGCCTGGCGTTTTAAGCGGTCAGGGCTTCATCCCGCTGTGCGCGGGCATGTCCATGGCGGTAATGTTGCGCACCGGCGCATCGACCTTCTGCACGCTGCCATCGTCGAAGACGAGCGTCAGCGGCACGCTGCCGCCTTCCTTCAGCGGCACTTTGAGGTCGATCAGCATGACGTGGTAGCTGCCCGGCTTGAGGGTGGCTTCGCCCATGGCGGGGATTTCGATGTCCTTGACGGGGCGCATTTTCATCACGCCGTTATCGTTGATGTGGTTGTGCAGTTCGACCATCTTGGCGGCGCTGCTGTCGACGCGGACCAGTCGCCGCGCATCATGGCTGTCGTTATGCAGTACAAAGAAGGCAGCGCTTGCCGGCGCCGTGGCGGGTACCAGTCGCACGTAGGGATCGACGACACGCACGCTGGGCATCGTCGCCATTGACATGGCATGCTCGCCATGCGCGTGCGACATGGTGGACGAGGATTGCGCACAGACGATGAGCGGCAACCCCAGCGCCAGAATGGCAATGCCGGAGTGAAGGGGGCGACGGGCAAGCGACATGGGTTTCTCCTTAAGGCAAGGGCCACCGGTGGGCGGCGAGGCGGAACATCGTGGGGCAAGACATTGTGACGATTGTACGTGCGGCTGTCTGTCGTCGGTGCGCATGGCGCCGACAGCGATTATGACTGCGTTGCTGCGGCAAGGTGCCCGGTGTTTGCGTGTGGGTGGGGCTTGGTGGTGTCGCGGCTTATCGGGGCGGCGCACGGTTTCGGCGGCGGGAGGCTCGCGCTAAGGTGGTGGGGCGACCGGGCGTCGGGGAGAGGGCGCTTAGCGAGAGGCAGCGAGCCGCTGTTGCAGCGCGTGCGCGAGTTCGTTGGCGGTCGTGCTGTGCGGCAGACGTTCCTGTAGCGTTCCGGCCGTGTCGAGAAGCAGCGTCGTGGCGCTGTGGTCGACGCTGTAACGGCCGTTGGCGTCGGCCGGTTGGGCCTGATAGTAGATGCGATAGCGGCGGGCGAGGGCGGCGATATCGTCGGTGCTACCCGTCAGGCCGATCATGGCGGGGTCAAAAAACGCGGTGTAGTCGCGCAGCCGTTCCGGAGTGTCGCGTGCCGGGTCAACGCTGATGAAGATCGGCTGCACGCGCGTCCGCTCTTCCGGCGATAGCTTTGCCAGAGCCTGCGCGATGACACCGAGTGCCGTCGGGCAAACGTCGGGGCAATAGGTGTAGCCGAAATAGAGCAGAACCCATTTGCCGCGAAAGTCGTGCAGCGAGACCGGGCCGTGCGCGCTACGCAAGGTGAAGTCGTCTGCGTTGCGGGCGAGCGTGGCGGCGGGCGGAGGTGTTGGCGCAATAGCCGTGGGCGCCACCTCGGCGCGGTGGGCGGGAGGGCCTTCTTTATTCGCCGCTGGCGCCGGGGGGGGGCCTGCTGCCGCCGGCGTGGCATTGCCCGCCGCGAAGAGAAACTCCGTCGAGAACTTCGCGCCGCTCGCATCCTCAAGCTCGATGTGCGCTTGCCAGCGCATGCGGCCCGTGCTGCAAACGGGGAGTTGTGTCGTTGCGGCGAAGTGGCCGTCACCCTCTCGCGTGGGTGTCAGCGGCACACGGAGTTGGCCCATGTCCATGTCGACGCCGCGAAAGTCGATGGCGAGCGGGCGCACGTTGCTGGAGCGGACGTTTACCCGCAATTCGAGTGGTTGCAGAGGGGCGATCGGTCGCGGCGTGATCGATAGATCGAGCGTGCCACCGTCAGGCAGACGGAGGGCGCAGGCGCCGGCATTGAGATCGCAGTTGGCGTTCGTCGCGGCGTCGTTCGGCGCCGCCGGAGACGACGAGCGTGCCCACCAGGCACCGCCGCCAACGAGCGCGACGAGCGCCAGCGCCAGCGCGATGTCACCCCAGAGCTGGCGCTTCACCGGCGTACCTCATCCGGCGAGACGGCGCCGGCCATCTGGTCGGCCGCCGTGACTGAACGATGGCGTCGCCACGCTGGCATTCAACCCTCGGCGACGCGCTTGGCGATGTGCTCCAGGGCTTCTTCGACCTGATCGATGAGAATCAGGCAGAGGTCGCCCGCCGCGAGTCCGGCGAGGGCAGTGTCGATGGCGAGGAATTCGCCGTGGACCTCCTGCACGCGGCTGGTGCGGCGCGCGTTGGCAAGACCTTCGCGCAGCAGCGCCAGCACTTCGCCGTCGGCGCGACCGCGCTGACATTGGTCTTGATAGAGCACCACGTCGTCGAAGGCATCGCCGAGTATTTCGGTTTGCTGGCGGATATCTTCGTCGCGGCGGTCGCCGGCGCCGCTGATGACGACGCAGCGGCGTTTGGAGTTCATCGAGTCAATGGCGCGCACCAGGGCGCCGATGGCGTCCGGGTTGTGGCCGTAGTCGGCAATCAGCGTGGCACCGCGGTACTGGAAGAGATTGAAGCGTCCCGGCGTCGTCGCTGCATCGCTGACGAAGGTCGCCAGACCCTGACGGATAAGCTCAGGCGTGATGCCGATGGCGCGGGCAGCGGCAATCGCTGCCATGGCGTTCTCGACCTGGAAGCCGAGGGTGCCGCCGGCGGTCAGCGGGATATCGGCGAGCAGGTAGCGTTCTTCGTGGCGGTCTTCGCTGGTGACGATGGCGTCGCCGTCGAGCCAGACGGCGCGGCGCCCTTGCGCGCGATGCTTGGCCATGACCGGCAGCGTGCGATCCGCGGCAAAAAAGGTTACGGTGCCCGGACAGGAGTCGGCCATGGCGGCGACGACCGGATCGGCGGCGTTGAGCACGGCAACCCCGGTGTCGGGCGTCACGTTCTGGACGATGACGCGCTTGACCACGGCGAGGTCTTCGACCGTGCTGATGTAGGACAGGCCGAGATGATCGCCCTTGCCGATGTTGGTGACGACGGCGACATTGCAGCGGTCGAAACCGAGCCCTTCGCGCAGGACGCCGCCGCGCGCCGTCTCGAATACCGCCGCGTCGACGTCCGGATGCATGAGGACGTTGCGCGCGCTCTTCGGGCCGCTGCAGTCGCCAGTGTCGATGCGCGTACCTTCGACATAGACGCCGTCCGTGCTGGTCAGGCCGATGCGCCAGCCGCGCTGCTGCATGAGGTGGCCGATCAGGCGCACGGTCGTCGTTTTGCCGTTGGTGCCGGCGACGGCGACCACCGGGATGCGCGCGTCGTCGCCGTCGGCGAACATGTTGCTGATGATTGCTTCACCCACGGCGCGCCCCTTGCCGTAGGAGGGTTGCAGATGCATGCGCAGGCCCGGCGCGGCGTTGACTTCGACGACACCGCCGCCTTGCTCTTCGAGCGGGCGCAGCACGCCTTCACAGACGATGTCGACGCCACAGATATCGAGGCCGACAGTGCGTGCGGCGGCGACGGCACGGGCGCCAAAATCGGGGTGCGTATCGTCGGTGACGTCGGTGGCCGTGCCGCCGGTCGACAGGTTGGCGTTGTTGCGCAGGACGACGCGCACGCCGAGCGGCGGGATCGAGTCGGCGGAGAGCCCCTGTTCGGCGAGGCGCGCCAGGGCGATATCGTCAAAGCGGATTTTCGTCAGCGAGGTGGCGTGACCGGCGCCACGGCGCGGATCGCGGTTGACCTGATCGACGAGCTGGCGAACCGTCTGTACGCCGTCGCCGATGACTTGCGGCGGGTCGCGGCGGGCCACGGCGACGACCTTGCTGCCGACGACCAGCACGCGATAGTCATGCCCCGGCAGGTAACGTTCGACGAGCACTTCATCGCTGATGGCTTCGGCGACGTTGTAGGCGGTCTGTACCTGTTCACGCGTCGTCAGGTTGACGGCGACGCCCTTGCCCTGGTTGCCGTCCTGCGGCTTGACGACGACCGGCAGACCGATTTCGAGAGCGGCCGCCCAGGCGTCTTCGGCGTCGCTGACCGGACGACCGAGCGGAACCGGCACGCCGGCGGCGCGCAGCAGCATCTTGGTCAGGTCTTTATCTTGCGCAATCGCTTCGGCGACGGCGCTGCTGGCGTCGGTCTCGGCGGCCTGAATGCGGCGCTGGCGGCTGCCCCAGCCAAATTGCACGAGGCTGCCTTCCGTCAGCCGCCGGAAGGGAATACCGCGCGCGGCGGCGGCGTAAACGATGGAGCCGGTACTCGGGCCGAGGCGTACGTCTTCGTCCAGATCGCGCAGCCGCGAAAGCGCTGCCGGCAGGTCGAAGGGCTGCTCGGTGGCAGCGGCGACGCACAGTTCGAGCGCCAGATCGAAGGCCAGTCGGCCGACCGCTTCTTCGCTGTATTCGACGACAACCTGATAGATACCCGGCTCGACGGTCGTTGTCGTCCGGCTGAAAGTGACCGGGCAGCCGGCTTGTGCTTGCAGGCCGAGAGCGGCGAACTCCAAGGCGTGCGCCATCGCCACTTTCTCCTGGAAGCCGGCGGGCTGGAGCAGGGCGATTTCGGGAAAGCGCTCGCGCAGGCGGGTCTCGAAATCGGGGAGCAGCGCCAGGCTGCGCTCCTGTTCGTCGCACGAAACGATGGCTTCGATGGCCGTGTGCCGGCTCCACAAATTCGGACCGCGCAGCGCGCGGAGGCGGGATACTTCCATGAACGATCTTCCTCAGGCTCGGTAAGGTGCGCCAGACAGCCGCGCAGGCGGCTGGCGGCAGTTCTCGATTCTCTAGATCACGTCAAACGTTTCGACGCCGGTGCGGATGATGTCGGTCGGGATGTCGAGCGCCCAAGCCGCGCCAATCGCGGCGAGCAGGTTGTCGATCTGCGCCGCGTCGCGGTGTCCGGCGAGCAGCGGGATGTCGCCGAGCGCGACGAGCGGCGTGGCCTGCTCGCCCTTCGCCAGCACGATGCGGTCGCCGTCCAGAAGCACGGCGCGGCCGCCGGCGGCGCGATGTTCGACGACGGCCGGCAGCGCAGCGTCGCGCGCAAACCAGAGGACTTCACCGTCGGACAGCGGTGCCATCTCCGCCACCATCGCATCGCCGGCGTTGAGTACCGAGACGCCATGACGCAGGACGACGTCGACCTGCGTACGCAGGACGTTGAAGACCTTTTCGGTGGTGTCGATGTGGAAGCGGCCCAGGTGCAGCGCCGGATCGATGTTGGTGACGACCGCCACCTGACAACGGTCGTAGGCGAGGCCTTCACCGAGGATTTCGTCGGCACCGTTTTCGAAGACGGCGGCTTCGACGGAGCGGTTCATCAGCATGCGGTTGGCAGCGTCCCAGTCGGTGCGGTCACCGGCTTCGACTTGCCGACGGTCGATGAAGAGTCCTTTGCTACAGGCGAGTCCGGTGCACTTGCCGGACAGCGAGATCAGGCTGGCGACGATGCGGGCGACCGGCGTTTTACCACGGCTGCCGGTGATGCCGACGACCGGGATTCGGCCATCGTCGTCGTTGGGGAAGAGGTGTTCGACGATGGCCTGTCCGACCGGGCGCGGCTTGCCGACGGCGGGCTTCAGGTGCATCAGGAGGCTCGGTCCGGCATTCACCTCGACGATGGCGCCGCCTTGTTCTTCGAGCGGGCGGCCAATGTCGCGGCAGACGAGGTCGATGCCGGCAATGTCGAGGCCGACGATGCGCGCGGCCAGCGTGGCGGCGGCGGCAACGGAGGGATGTACCTCGTCGGTGACGTCGAAGGCATGGTTGCCGTTACGCTGGATCAGCACTTCCTGACCGGCTGGCGGAACCGATTCGGGCGTGAACCCCTGACGGCTGATTTCCATGCGCGCCGCCGAGTCGAGACGGATGATGTTGAGCGGGTGGTCTTCGGTGCTGCCACGGCGCGGGTCGGCGTTGATCTGGCTGGCGATCAGTTCGAGGATGCTTTGCTTGCCGTCGCCGATGACCGAGGCCATGTCGCTGCGGTTGGCGGCGACCAGTCGCCCGCCGATGACGAGCAGGCGGTGTTCTGCGCCGGGGATGCAGCGTTCGACGATGACGCCGCTGCCTTCTTCCAGCGCAATCGCGTAGGCGGATTCGACTTCTTCGCGCCGTGTCAGCTCGATGAACACGCCCCGGCCATGGTTGCCGTCGTAGGGTTTGACGACGACCGGCCCGCCGATGTCTTCGGCGGCATCCCAGGCATCTTCGGCGCTATCGACGAGGCGGCCTTCGGGGACGGGAACGCCGCACGAGGCCAGCAGCGATTTCGTCAGGTCTTTGTCGCGCGAGATGGTCTCGGCGATGGCGCCGGTGCGGTCGGTTTCGGCCGTCCAGATGCGCCGGCTGCGGGCGCCGTAGCCGAGCTGCACGAGGTTGCCGCGCGCCAGGAGGCGGATCGCCGGGATGTTGCGGTCGTCGGCGGCATCGACAATCGACGCCGTCGACGGGCCGAGACAGTGGCGGTCAACGAGGTCGCGCAGATTGGCGACAGCCGCGTCGACGTCGAAGGGGCGGTCTTCGATCATCGCCATGATCAGCTCGCGCGCCGAGTACAGCGCGGCACGCGTCACTGCTTCGTGCCAGGCGCGGACGACGACCTTGTACACGCCACGCTTCTCGATTTCGCGCGCCTTGCCAAAGCCGCCGGGCATGCCGGCAAGGTTTTGTAGTTCGAGCGTGCAATGTTCGAGGATGTGGCACGGCCAGGTGCCTTCCTTGACGCGGCGCAGGAAGCCGCCGCGCTCGCCGTAGCTGCAGCGGTGCTCGATCAGCGAGGGCAGCGCCGCCGACAGGCGTTCGTAAAAACCGGGGATCAGGTTCGACGGGAAGTCTTCGAGTTCGTCGATGTCGACCAGCGCTTCAAGCACCGGCCGGTAGGTCCACATGTTCGGTCCGCGCAGGTGGCGGATTTCGAGAATCTTGATGTCTTTCATGGGCTCTTTGGAGCGGAAATTAATCAGCGGGAAAGTAAAAAAAGCGTCGCGAAATCGTCAATATTGCGCGGTAAAAAGGAGGGCATCGTCCGCTTCGGGTTTGCGAGATTAACGCGCGCTGTGCGGCGCCGCTGACCCGCGCGCGAAAAATAGTACGCCGGTGCGGGCGCTGGTCACAGGAATCGATCCAGCAACTTGCGGCTGTGCGCGTCGAGCGCCGTGCGGTCGCGGATCAAAAAGTGAATTCCATGGGCGTCGGCGATGAGCAAGGCGGGCGGCGTCAGACGGCGGATATCGTCTTCGCTGCGCAGGACGAGGCAGGTTTCGCCGCGATCCGTTTCGAGTGTCCAGGTGCTTGGCGTGGCGAAGCTGGAGACGCTCTTGACGCGGCGGATTTCGGGGATGAATTCGCGGCTGGCGAGTTCTTCGTCAATCAGTGCGCGCAGCGAATCGTCGAGCGTCTGCGGGTCTTCGATCCAGGCCAGTTCGCCGCCATCGACACTGACAATCGAGACGCTGGCGCCGGGCGCCGTGATTGGAAAGGCGCGCACCGGCACGACGCCGGCGTGCTGGTTACCGTCGCGGTCGGTAAATACCAGTTGGCCCAAGGCGTCGCGGTGCAGGTTGAAGGGAATGTCCGAGGGGAGGTGCGACATGGCGAGTTCCTTGGGCGGGCGGTCTTAGCGGGGGGCCGCCGGTGTGCGCTCGGTGGTAATGGTCCAGCCGGCTTCGGCGATCTGTTCTTCGAGTTGCTTGGTTTGCGCTTCGTAGAGGCGGAAGTAGGCGCCCTCGCGGGCGATCAGATCGTCGTGCGGGCCTTCCTCGACGATGCGGCCGCGGTCGAGGACGACCAGCCGGTCGGCGCGGCGCAGCGTCGACAGGCGGTGCGCGATGGCGATCGTGGTGCGGCCGCGGATCAGGTTTTCCAGCGCGCCCTGGATTTCCAGTTCGGTTTCGGTATCGACCGACGAGGTGGCTTCGTCGAGGATCAGGATGCGCGGGTTGATCAGCAGCGCGCGCGCGATCGAGATGCGCTGGCGTTCGCCACCGGAGAGCGCCTGGCCGCGTTCGCCGACCAGCGAGTCGTAGCCGTGCGGCAGGCGCAGGATGAACTCGTGCGCATGCGCGGCGCGTGCGGCGGCGATGATTTCGGCGCGGCTGGCGTCGGGTTTGCCGTAGGCGATGTTGTCGGCAATGGTGCCGAAGAAGAGGAAGGGTTCCTGCAGCACCAGTCCGATGTTGCGCCGGTAGTCGGCGACCGACAGCGACCTGAGGTCGACGCCGTCGATGCGGATCGAGCCTTCGGAAACGTCGTAGAAGCGGCAGATCAGGTTCACCAGCGTGCTCTTGCCCGAACCCGAGTGGCCAACGAGACCGATCATCTCGCCGGCGTGGATGTCGAGATCGACGTCGCGCAGCACGGTGCGGTTGCCATAGCGGAAGCCGACCTTGCGCACCGAGATGTTGCCGGCGAAGGGCTGCGGCAGCGGTACCGGATTGGTCGTTTCCGGCACGCTCGACACATGGTCGAGCACGTCGAAGATGCGCTTGGCGCCGGCAGCGGCTTTCTGCGTCACCGAGACGATGCGGCTCATCGAGTCGAGCCGCGTGTAGAAGCGGCCGATGTAGGCGAGGAAGGCCGAGAGCACACCGACGGTGATCGAGTTCTGCGACACCTGCCAGATGCCGAAGGCCCAGACGATGAGCAGGCCGATTTCGGTCATCAGCGTGACGGTCGGCGTGAATAGCGACCAGATCTTGTTTACCCGGTCATTGACCGCGAGATTGCGCGCATTGGCGTCGCGGAAGCGCTCGACCTCGCGCTTCTCCTGCGCGAAAGCCTTGACCACGCGGATGCCGGGAATGGTGTCGGCGAGTACGCTCGTCACTTCCGCCCAGACGCGGTCGATCTGCTCGAAGCCGTAGCGCAGTTTGTCGCGGACGACGTGGATCAGCCAGGCGATGAACGGCAGCGGCGCCAGCGTCACCAGTGCCAGCCACGGGTTGATCGAGATGAGGATGGCCGCTGTCATGGCGATCATCAGCACGTCGGTGGCGAAGTCCAAGAGGTGCAGCGAGAGGAAGACGCAGATGCGGTCCGACTCGGAGCCGATGCGCGTGATCAGGTCGCCGGTGCGCTTGCCGCCGAAGTACTCGAGCGAGAGCGTCTGCAGGTGCTGATAGGTGGTCGTGCGCAGGTCGGCGCCGATGCGTTCGCTGACCAGCGCGAGGATGTAGGTCTTTGCCCAGCCGAGCGACCAGGCAACCAGCGCGGCGGCAAAGAGACCACCGAGCAGCAGATAAACCTTGTGCGTGTCGATCGGCGCGCCGTTCTGGAACGGGATCAGCACCTCGTCCATCAGCGGCATGGTCAGGTACGGCGGCACCAGCGTCGCCGCCGTCGACGCCAGCATGAGCAGGAAGCCCATCAGCAGGCGGCCGCGATACGGATGGGCGAAGCGCCAGAGACGGAACAGCGTCCACGTCGAGGGCGGTGCGTGAATCTCGCGGTTACAGTTGGGGCACTCGTCCTGTCCCGGTTGCAGGACGGTGTCGCAGAGCGGACAGAGCGATTGCTCCTGCGGAGCCGGTTGGCGTCCGCTTGCCAATGCCGTGCGGCGGCGGTCGAATTGCTCGATCAGGCGCCCGGCGGCCAGATCGCACACCAACGTGTAGCGCCAGCGGGTCAGCATGCCGGAGGCACCGTAGAGCGTCAGCGCGCCGACGCCGGCATGATCGTGGCGCACGAGCGAGAGGTCGGCTGTGAGCGGCCACTCGCTCCAGCCGTCTGCATTGGTCGGGCCGGTATCGTCGGCACCGCGCGCCAGCAGGCGCCGGTCGGTGAGGACGATAAGGCCGGGAACGAAACGCAAGGCGGGGCTCAAGTCGATTTCCAGCCAGCCAAAGATCGTTTCGCCATCGCGCAGGCGGGTGTTCAGTGCCGCCAGTTCACCGGCCCAGCGGTCGGGGTGTGTCGCGGGGACTTCGGCGGCGGCGAGTGCGGCGAGTGCGCCGGGGTGTGAGGTCGTCGCGTCGGTCGGTGCGGCGCCGGAGGAGGGGGGCGGGGTGTTTGTCATGAGGAAGCTTGGGTGCGATGCGGCGGTGTTCTGCCTCATCTGTGCTCGCCGTGAAGTTGCCGGCGGAGAGCGTCCGGCAGGGTGTGCGTCAGCTAACGCACGAGTCTGACGGAGGCTGACCGCGAAGCGCGCAAGTATACCCGTCTTCACTGCGCGCGTTGGCGGGCCGCTACAATGCGCGCCGGCGTGAGCATTCTTGCCCGCCATTCCAGTGGCGGGTCGGTTTGAGGTAAGTGGGCGCTGGCGTCGCATCGCGTTTTGCGGGGCGCCCGCCTTGGCGATGCTGCGTACGCCTCATGTGTCGCGCCGTACGGATCGGGCGAGCGCCCGGCCAATCGCGGGTTTCTTGTGTCGTGTGAATTCTCGGACGGACTTCGGACTGACGTGTCGCAAATCCTCTTATTCAACAAGCCCTACGGCGTCCTCAGTCAATTCACCGACGAGGGGCGCTGGCGTGGGCTGGCGGCGTATATCGACGTGCCTGGCGTCTATGCGGCGGGGCGTCTCGATGCCGACAGTGAGGGCCTGCTCCTGCTGA
Source organism: Rhodocyclus gracilis (assembly GCF_009617575.1). GTDB lineage: Bacteria > Pseudomonadota > Gammaproteobacteria > Burkholderiales > Rhodocyclaceae > Rhodocyclus > Rhodocyclus gracilis. The sequence goes on along the minus strand of NZ_WIXJ01000006.1, from coordinate 143,060 downwards.
CGGACGACGGTGTATGGCAGGCGCGGATCGCCGATCCGCGCTTCAAGTTGGTGAAGACTTACTGGGTGCAGGTCGAAGGCATCCCGACGGACGACGCCCTGGCGGCCTTGCGCGCGGGCGTGCGCTATGCCGACTTCACGACACGGCCGGCGCAGGTGCGGCGGATCGACGCGCCGGACTTGCCGCCGCGCGAGCCGCCCATCCGCTTTCGCCGCGACAAGCCGACGTCGTGGCTGGAGATTCAGATCGCCGAGGGGCGCAACCGGCAGGTGCGGCGGATGACGGCGCATGTCGGGTTTCCCACCTTGCGCCTGTTTCGCTATGCTATCGGCCCCGCGACCACCGAGTCGCTGGCGCCCGGTGAATGGCGGCGAGTCTCGCCTGAGTTCCTTGCGCTGCCGCCGCTGGCAGCGCCCTCGCGGCCACGTCCGCGGGCTCCTTCTTCTTCGAGGAAACATCGATGAAACGATTTTCTCTGGCTCTGCTGCTGATGGTGGCGACGCTGGCGGCGCATGCCGTCCCCAAGACGGCGGAAGATGCCGATGGAACGGTCGTCATGGCGCCGCAGACTGTGGCTCCGCGAGCCCACGCCGCGCCCGTCGCTGTAAAGCCGACGAAGCCGGTCACGCCCACGGCTCCCGCTCCGGCGGTGCGCTCTGCTTCCGCAAAACCGGCGACATCTGCAAGCTCGACAGCAGCGCCGCATCACCCGGCGGCGCACCCGAACGCCGCGTCGCGCGCGCCTCTGTCGGTGCATAAGCCGGGCAAGGCGCATAACGCTGCCTCACTGCCGGCCTCGCGCCGCCACGGCGCGCATGCCAATCGTCGCCACAAACCAGCGCCCCGCCACTGAACGAGGTTACGCATGCGCACCGTGATTTTCTGGCATCGCTTGGGCGGAGTTGTTTCTCTGGTCGCGCTGGCCTTCGGCCTCGCCTCGGCGCAGGCGGCGGAATTTCCGCAGATCGAATTGTCGGCCGGTATTCACCGCATCGAGGCGGAGGTGGCGTCCGATCAGGCAACGCGCATGCAGGGCCTGATGTACCGGCGGACGCTGGCGACGCAGCAGGGCATGCTGTTCGTCTTTCCGCAGCGGGCGCGCCATTGCATGTGGATGCGTAATACCCTGCTGCCGCTGTCGGTCGCCTTCCTCGATGAGGAGGGCCGCATCATCAATATCGAGGACATGCAGCCGCAGACGGAGAACAACCACTGCGCCGCGCAGCCTGCCCGTTTTGCGCTGGAGATGAATCTGGGCTGGTTCGCCAGCCGCAGTCTTGGCCGGGGCATGCGTATCGTTGGTGTCGAGCGCTCGCCGGCGCCGCAGTAAGGAGTCGTGTGAGTGGTCGTTTAAGTCGTCGCGCGGTTGCGTTCTCGGGGCGTTGCGTGAGTGGTCGCCTCACCCGGCGTTGGCAGGTGGCGCTGGCGCGTCATCCGGACGTGCCAGCCCCTCGCTCCTGGTTGTTTGACCGGGGCTCGCTGACTGCGCGGCTGCGCTCTTGCGGGCACTTCTCCTTGCAGCTCTTGCGGCAGTTGAAGGCACGGCCGACGCCGGATGAGGCGGCGAGCTTGCACCTTGATCCGCGGGCGCAGGTGTGGGTGCGCGACGTGACGCTTCTGTGCGACGGGCGGCCGCGCGTGTTCGCGCATACCGTGCTGGCGACACAGCCACGTGGGCCGCTGACGCGCTGGCTGGCGCGTCTGGGGGAACGTTCGCTCGGCTCGCTGCTGTTTGCGCATCCGGGCTTCGAACGTGGGCGACTGCATGTGTGCCGCATCGATGGCAGGCACCCTTTATATGCTCCCGCCTGTGCCGTGCTCGGCGGGTCGTCGCCGGTGCTCTGGGGGCGGCGCTCGAAGTTTTGTTTCGGCGCTCAGAGCGTGCTGGTCACGGAGATATTCGCGGCGGATATGGCGAGCGATATTGCCGCCGATGTCGCGATCGATCCTGCGGCCGATCTTGCGACCGACTCGACCGCCCCTGTCGTTGCCGCTGTCGCCCAGACATAGGCGCCGACGCGTTAGGCGGGCGCGACGCGCGCAAGGCGCCTCGCGCAAGCGCATCTGGCAATAAGTTAGCGTTAGTACGAGGTTTCCGCTATACTGCGCAGTCCTGCACGCTTGCGGATTCGCCGCGACACACAGGACAAGCATCGCGAACCTGGCCGCCAAGCCCTCCTGCCTCCTGGCGTCGATTCATCGACTGCCGATCCGGCACAAAGCTGTTGTGCCGAAATCCCCCCGAGATTCCCTCGGTCATTTCGTTGGTTGGCGTTGCGCATTTTCGCGCCGGCACTGGAATTTCTCCGGTTGCAGCGCGCCTTACCCACGAAAGAGACTGATGACTTTTGCCGAACTCGGCCTGCACGCGGCTGTGCTCAAGGCGCTCGCTGATGCGGGCTACAACGAACCGACACCCGTACAGGCGCAAGCGATTCCGGCGGCTCTCGCCGGCCGCGACCTGATGGTGTCTTCCCAAACCGGCTCGGGCAAGACGGCGGCGTTTCTGCTGCCGGCACTGCACCGCTTTGCCAGCCAGGCCCCGACGGCGGCCGCCCCGTCGACGCCGAATTTCGGCCGTCACGCGCCGCGTGGCCGCAGCGACCGTCAGCGTTTCTCGCCGGCGCAGCCGAAGATGCTGGTGCTGGCGCCGACCCGCGAACTGGCCCTGCAAGTGACCGCCGCTGCCGACAAGTACGGTGCCACGCTGCGCCATGTGCGCGCCGTTGCCATTCTCGGCGGCATGCCTTACCCGAAGCAGATGCAGTTGCTGGCGCAGAATCCGGCGATCCTCGTGGCGACGCCGGGCCGCCTGATCGATCACATGGAGTCGGGCAAGATCGACTTCTCCTGCCTCGAAACGCTGGTGCTCGACGAAGCCGACCGCATGCTCGACATGGGCTTCATCGACGATATCGAACGCATCGTTGCCGCAACGCCGGCGACGCGTCAGACCATGCTCTTCTCGGCGACGCTCGACGGCGTCGTTGGCGACATGGCCCGCCGCATCACGCGCGACGCGCAACTGGTTCAGGCGACGGCGGTTGCCGCGCGCCACGACAACATCGAGCAGCGTCTGCACTTTGTGGACGATCTGGCACACAAGAATCGTCTGCTCGATCATCTCCTGCGCGATACGAGCATCGACCAGGCCATCGTCTTCACGGCGACCAAGCGTGATGCCGACACCATCGCCGATCGTCTGAACGTCGCCGGTTTCGCCGCGGCTGCCCTGCATGGCGACATGCAGCAAGGCGCACGTAACCGTACGCTGAACGCGCTGCGTCGCGGTCAGTTGCGCGTTCTCGTGGCGACCGATGTGGCGGCGCGCGGCATCGACGTGCCGACGATCACCCACGTCTTCAACTACGATCTGCCGAAGTTTGCCGAAGACTACATCCACCGCATCGGCCGTACCGGTCGCGCTGGCCGTAATGGTCTGGCGGTATCGCTCGTCAATCACGGCGAACGCTTCAACGTGCGCAAGATCGAGCGGCTGACGCAGCAGGAAATTCCGGTGAATGTCATTCCGGGTTTCGAACCGGTGCGTCGTTCGTCGCCGCCGTCGCGTGCGCCGGGCAGCAAGCCGGGTGGCTGGAAGGGCGGCCGTGGCAACGGCGAAGCGCGTAGTGGATACGGCAAGCCGGGCCACAGCGCCGAAGGGCGAACGGGTTGGGGGGGCGCGCGTGATGCTCAGAATCGCTCGGCGCCGCGCGACACGGCCGCTCGTCGCAGCTTCGGCGACCGCTAAGCGCTCGATGAACGCCCGTCGGTCTAGGCCACGGGCGTTACCGACGCGGTTTGATGAAATCCCGGCCTCGTGCCGGGATTTTTGCGTCTGGGGGTATCAACGCCGGGGCCTGGCTGGCCGAGACGCTCGGTCGTCGCGTCAGGCAGCACATCGTGTGGCACGCGAGCCGGGGCCTCGGTCACGCCATTCGCTTTGCCGGCCACTGCCCGCCTGGTGCGCGCGCCAGGTGAGGGCGCTTCAGCCCGCCAGTCGGCGTTCGAAGTCTTCGGGCGGTAGCGGCTCCGCGAACAGGTAGCCTTGCCCGAAGTCGCAGCCGGCGCTGCCCAGCAGGGCGCGTTGCGCCTCGGTTTCGACGCCTTCGGCGATGACGTGGATGCCGAGTTTGTGTGCCATGACGATGATCGCCTGACAGAGCGCCAGATCGTCGGAGTCGGGCGCCAGGTTACGGACAAAGGACTGGTCGATCTTCAGGTAGTCGATGTCGAATTTCTTCAGGTAGGACAGCGACGAATAGCCGGTGCCGAAATCATCGAGCGAGACCTGGATGCCGGCGTCGCGCAGCGCGAGCAGCTTCTCGCGGACGAGCGGGCTGGCCTCCATGAGCAGGCCTTCGGTGATTTCGATCACCATGCTCTGCCCCGGTAGACCGAGCCCTTTCAGCCAGTCGAACCAGGGCGCGAGGTCGTCGTCCTTGTTGCGGAACTGGACCGGCGACTTGTTGACGCTGATCTGTAAATCGGGGCAGTAGTGTTTCCGCCAGCGGGCGACCTGCGTGGCGGCGGTGCGAAACACCCAGTCGCCAATGTCGTTGATCAGTCCGGTTTCTTCGGCGAGGGGGATGAACTCTGCCGGGCTGACCAGACCGCGTTGCGGGTGCTGCCAGCGAATCAGCGCTTCTGCCTTGTGGATGCGGCCGTCCGCCAGCGTGACGATGGGTTGGTAGTAAACGCGGAATTCGTTGTTGGCGAGCGCGCTACGCAGATCGCGGGTCAGGTGCATGCGCTTTTGCGCGAGCTCCTGCATCGCCGGCGTGAAGTAGCTGTAGCGGTTCCGCCCCTGACGTTTGGCGGCGTACATCGCCTGGTCGGCGTTTTTCAGCAGGGCGTCGATGTCGCGGGCGTCGTCCGGAAAGAGGGTGACGCCGATACTCGCCGAGACGTAGGCCGTTTCGTCCGGCAGGCGGAAAGGCGCGGCCAGGCGGCGCAGGATTTCCTGCGCGATGCGGTCGATGCTGCTGCGATCTTCGAGTTCGCCGAGAACGATGGTGAATTCGTCGCCGCCGAAGCGGGCGACCGTGTCGGCTTCGCGCACGCACTGGCACAGACGCTGCGCCGCTTCCTTGAGCAGCAGATCGCCCATGCCGTGCCCGAGCGTGTCGTTGACCTCCTTGAAGTGATCGAGGTCGAGGAAGAGTAGTGCCAGCGGCAGGCGGGTGCGGTGCGCCTTTTTCAGCTCCTGTTCGAGGCGGTCGCGCAGCATGCGGCGGTTGGGCAGGCCGGTCAGCGCGTCGAAGTTGGCTTCTTGCCAGATCGCCTGCTCGGCGCGTTTTTGCTCGGTGATGTCCGAGAACATGGCGACGTGCGAGCGCAGGGTGCCGGTTTCATCGTGCACGGCGCTGATCATCAGCCATTCCGGGTATATCTCGCCGCCCTTGCGGCGGTTCCAGATTTCGCCTTCCCAATGGCCGTGCGTCTTAAGGGTCTGCCACATGTCGCGGTAGAAGGGCGTGTCGTGGCGGCCGGATTTGAGCAGGCGCGTCGTCTCGCCGAGCGCTTCTTCGGCGGTGTAGCCGGTGAGTCGGGTGAAGGCCGGGTTGACGGCAACGATGCGGTTGTTTTCGTCGGCGACGAGGATGCCCTCGCGAATCGCCGAAAACACGGTGGCCGCCAGTTGCAGCTGGTTGGAGACGTGCTTCTGCGCGGTGATGTCCCAGCAGGTACCGAGCATGCGGCGTGGGTGGCCGCCTTCGTCGCGCAGCACTTTGCCGACCGATTTGATATGGCGCACGCTGCCGTTCGGCCAGACGATGCGGAATTCGCAGTCGTGCTCGTGCGTGTCGCGCAGGGCGCGCAGATCGCTGGCGTGGACGCGTTCGCGGTCGTCCGGGTGCACGCAGCGCAGCCAGTCGTCCGAGGTGCCGCCAAACTCGTCGGGACGCAGGCCGTAGAGGGCGAACATCGTCTCGTTCCAGAGCAGCGTGTCGCTGTCGAGCAGCCAGTCCCAGATGCCGATGCCACCGGCGCGCGTGGCCATTTCGAGGCGCTCTTCGCTGTGCTTGAGGCGCAGTTCGTCGTTCTTGCGGGCGCTGATGTCGTTGACGGCGGCGATCAGCACTTTCTGGCCGTCGAGCCACATCGGGCTGAGGCTGACTTCCACCGGGAACTCATGCCCGTCGCGATGGCGTGCCGTCAGCTCGCGGTTCAGGCTGCTGCGCGGCAGCGCGGCATCCTGCCAGTAGTGGCGGATGTAGCGGGCATGCGCGTCGCGCTGGTTGGCCGGCGCCAGACGGTCGATGGGCAGCCCCTGCAGTTCGCCGAGCGGGTAGCCAAAGATCTCCGCCGCCGCCGCGTTGTGCAGCTGGATAGCGCCATCTTCGCCGACGAGAAACATGCCGTACGGGGCGGCGTCGATGATGGCGCGCAGCTGCATGCGCTGCGCGCGCTTGCTCTCGGTGATGTCGTGGATCGTGCCGATCAGGCGTGCCTTGCCGTCGGGGCGCGGATCGAGTTCGCCCTCACAGGCGATCCAGCGCGTTTCGCCGTCGAGCGGTCGAACGATCCGGTATTCCTGCGAGTAACGACAGCCGGTCGCCAGCACTTCGTCGTAGTGCGCGGCGGCGCGTTGTCGGTGCTCGGGGTGGATCAGCCCGATCCAGTCTTCGCCGCTGTATTCCACCGCCGGGGCGATGCCGCAGATGTCGATGACCATCGCCGACGCCTGCCAGCGGCCATTACTCAGATCGATGCTGTAGTTGCCGACGCGCCCGGCGTTTTGCGCCAGCAGCAGGCTGCGCTGGCTTTCACGCAGCGCCTGTTCGGCGAGCTTGCGGCGGGTGATGTCGAGATGGGCGACGACGGCGCCACGTCGCGGCGGTGCCAACGGATGTACGCGCATGGCGAACCAGCGCGCCGTGTCCGGCGAATCGCAGGGATATTCGAGCGAAAACTCCTCCAGCCGGCCGGCGATGACCGCTTCGATGCCTTGCCAGGCGCGGTTGCCCGTGGCGTCGACGGGCGCCTTGCCGGCGCGCGTACACACGCGCTGGTAGCTCAGGCCCGTCCACGCCGAGAACTCTGGCGGCGCGCCATTTTCGGCGCCGAAACGTCGCCAGGCTTCGTTGACCGCGACGATGACGCCGCGCTCGTCGAGCACGGCGATGTGTTCGGCGAGCGAGTTGAGAATGGTGGCGTTGAAGGTTTCGCTGGTGGCCAGCGAGTCGAGCAGACGGTGGCGATCGGTGACGTCGCTCAAGACGCCGTGCCAGAGCGTGCTGCCGTCTTCCTGCAACTGCGGCAGCGCTTCGCTGTGTATCCACTTCAGACGGCCGCTGGCTGTGCGGATGCGGTATTCGTGTCGCCAGCGGTTGCGCGTGGCGATGGCGTATTCCATCAGCGAGCGGTGGCCGGGACGGTCTTCTTCAACGATGCAGGCTAATACCCGTTCGGCGTCGGCATAGGCGGCGCGCATGCTGACTTCGTGTGTCAGCTCGATGCCCGGGCTGATATAGAGATATTGTCGGCGTCCGTCGGGGCGGGCGATGAACTGGAAGACGACGCCGGGAATGGCGGCGGCCAGCGCCAGCAGCTGCTCGGCGGTGGGCGCGTCGGGCGCCAGCAGGGGGAGAAGGGGAGGCGTCAGAGCCGGTACCAGCCGGTGCGATCCCCCGGCTTCCAAGACTCCAGAGGCGGACGGTTCTCCCGTAGCGGCGACGGTCGGCATGCTGCGGGTCGTTGCGGCGGCCGTAGGCGAGGCCACAGACGCAGACGCCGCCTCGGCCGTAGCGGCTGGCGTGAGCGACGAGGGGCTGAGTTCCGGTGTCGGGGGGCTGACAGTCGCCGGAACGCAACAGAGACCGGCGGCGGGGGGATCGTGGGCGTGCGGAGGCAAGGAAGGCTCAACCAGAAAGAGCGGGAGGGCGTCCCGTCGTGCGGTGCTGCGAGTCAGTGCTACGAGCCCGCCGCCCTAAAGAGTGGCGGCATTGTCCTCTGCGCGCGAGCGCTTGCCAAGTGCTGAATTGTCCCGGAGTGGGTGCGAAAAGTTAAGTTAGAACATTGACTTATCGTATTGGGGTCGAATCATGACGAGGGCGTTTTCGCACCGTGCCCGGGCGCCTTGCGGGGCACGGGGAAGGCAGTGCGAGCGAGGCTCACGTGTTCAGAGGGCGTCACGCGTCGTGTGCGGTGTCACTGGCAGCGTGCAGGGCCTCGTCAACGTCGGCCAGCGTGGCGGCGATGTAGTCGGGGGGTAGCTGGAAGCGGCTGGCCAGCGCGGCGATACTCTGTCCGTTTGCGTGCTCCTCGCGCAATGCGGCGAGCCAGCCGTCAAGGCCGCTCGACAGCGAATGGCCAGCCCGCTCGCCACGATGCGCGGCGCCGCTGGCGGTTTCGTATTTGTTGGCGTAGCCGCGCGGCGTCACCATTCGACCGTGCTGGATGAAGGTGCTGCTGTTGCCGATGAGGACAGTGCTCAACATGCCGATATCGGCGTCGAGCAGGCTGTCGAGGGTAGCGAATTCGATATGCTGGCGTGCGCGGTACGCCGATTTGACGATGGCGACCGGCGTTTCGGGGCGGCGGTGGGCGAGAAAGAGGCGTCGTGCCTCGGCGATCTGCCGCGTGCGGCGGCCGCTTTTCGGGTTGTAGAGAGCGACGACGAAATCGGCGGCGGCGGCGGCGTTGAGCCGGCGGGCGATGACCGGCCAGGGCGTCAGCAGGTCGGAGAGCGAAATCGCGCAGAAATCGTGCGTCAGCGGCGCGCCGACGAGCGCGGCGCAGCTGTTGATCGCCGAGGTGCCGGGGACGACTTCGACGGCGATGTCGTCGTCGGGCGTCCAGCCCGCCTGAAAAAGCGTTTCGTAGGTAGCGCCCGCCATGCCGTAGACGCCGACATCGCCGGAGGAAATGAGGGCGACGTTTTTGCCCTGCCGGGCGCGGTCGACGGCTTCGTGCACGCGGTCGAGTTCTTCGGTCATCGCTTTCTTGATGACTTCCTTGCCCGGTAGCAGTTCGGCGACGAGGCGGATGTAGGCCGCGTAGCCGATGACGGTGTCGGCCTCGGCGATGGCGGCGCGCGCCCGGCCGCTCATGTGTTCGATGGCGCCGGGGCCGAGGCCGACGAGGGTGATCTTGCCGGGACGGGCGGGGAGAGGGGCTGTCATGAATGGTCCGGGGAAGGCGTGCTGTGGTCGACGCAGCGGGCGATGGATACGGTGACGTTGCGGCCGTCGGCGCCGCGCAGCGTGTGCTTTTCGAGCAACAGGGCCGAGAGTTCGGTGCCGCTGTCGCTGACGGCGCCGGCGGCGCGTAGCGCGGCGGCAGCGGAGACCGAGCCGCTGCCGGTGTGACGGCGGACAATGGCCGACGGATGCGGAACCTGCACGCAGTCAAGTTCGGCGGGCGGATAGAAGTGCAGCGGCCAGCCATGTGCGGCGGCGCAGGAGAGGAGACCGGCTTCGTCGGCTTTCAGGGTGATGCTGGCGACGGCGACGATGCGCGCGTCACTGAGGCCGGCGGCGGCAAGCGCACCGGCAACGGCGCTGGCAATCGTTGCCTGCGGCGTGCCACGGTCACAGCCGATGCCGAGCGCAATTCGGAAGGTGCCGGCGAAGGAGGGCATGGCATTCATGTGCTGCTGTGTTCGGGTGTGGCGGGATTCGCGCCGCGTGCGCCGGGGCGGTAACGGATGAGCGTATCGCCAAAGTGCTCGGCCAGTGCGGGCGGCAAGGGGCGCTCACTCACCCAGAGGATGGCCGCAAACGGTGCTGCGTCGGGGCTGACGTGGGCGAGTTCTTCGAGCGCTTCGAGGCGGGTGAAGCAGTGGATGTTGGCGGGTAGTGGGCCGCAGCGGCCATTTGCGTGTCGCCGCCACCAGTCGTGGCTGCCGCATTCCTGCACGAGGGCGACCGGCTCGTCATTGACGACGGCGGCGCTCGCCCGCAGCAGGGCGGCGTGGCTGCCTTCGCAGACCCAGCCGAGTTCGCGCCCGAGCAGGTCGACGGCGAGCGTCTGGCGGGCGTCGGAGGCCGTGGTGAGAACCGGCGTGGCGCCTATGAGGCGGGCGACGGTGCCGGCCAATGCGTTGCCGCCGCCCAGATGTCCGGAGAGCATGGGGATGGCGAACTGGCCGCTTTCGTCGACGACGACGATGCCTGGATCGCGCGTCTTGTCGCGCAGGTGCGGCGCGACGAGGCGCACCATGGCGCCCAGCGAGAGGATCGCGACGATGCCGTCAAAGGCGGCGAAGATTCCGCCGATCTGCGCGCCGGCACTTCCGGCATAGGGCTTGAGCTGCGCCGGCAGCTGGCGGGCGTTGGTCGTTGGCCGCGGTGCGCCAGCGCCAGCATCGTTCGTGGTCGCGGGCTGGGCGACGGCTGGCGGGCGCATCGCGGCGATGGCCTGCGCTGCTTCGGCGGCGAATTTTTCGGGCACGAAGAGTGTTGCGTCGGGCCGGGCGGCGAGCAGGCGCGCGGCCAGGGCAATACCGTGCCGGGTGATTGCCAGCACGGCCAGGCGTTCAGCGGCGGGCACGGGAATGGGAGAGTCGGTCAACGTTGGTGTGCATGGGCAAAGAGGGGCGTGGAGCCGGTGTTGGCGTCACGCAGCGGCTTCTTGCGTGGCGGTGATCGTCGAGGCTTCGTCGGGCGCACCCGCCGGGGCGAGACGCTTGCGGCAGCCGCGACGCAGTTCGCCGCGCGCCCGTTTCGGGTTACGCACCAGCATCAGCGACAGATACGGCAGTGTCGTGCCGGCCAGACTGGCGACGTCGCGGATGATGCGCTCTTCCGGCGTGCCGACTTTCTCGATGAGGCAGCTGGTGGCGAGCAGGTCGCGGCGCGCCAGCAGGTCGAGCACTTCGTCGATGAGCGGCTTCACCTTGAGCAGGACGAGCGTGTCGAAATCGTCGAGCAGATGGTCGATCACCGCGACGCCGTAGGCAGCGGGGATGACGGCCAGCGTTTCGTCCTCTTCGGCGAGCGGCACGCCCGTCGTCGCCGCGGCGGCGGCGAAGGAGCTGACGCCGGCGATGGTTTCCACCTCGATGGCCGGGTTGAGCGCGCGCACGGCACGGGCGAGATGGCCGAAGGTCGCGAAGGTGGACGCGTCGCCTTCGACAAGGAAGACGGCATCGCGGCCGCTGGCGAGCACGTCGAGCGTGCGTGCCGCCGCCGTCGCCCAGGCGCGGGCGAGCACCTGCGCATCGCGCGACATCGGGAAGACAAGTGCCTCGGCGTCGTCCGGAATCGGCAGCCCGCTGCGCTCGACGATGGCAAGGGCGTAGGAGTCGCCCCGACCGCCGCCGCTTTTTTTTACCGGGTACAGCCAGCGTGCGTCGGATTCGAGGGCGGCCCAGGCGCGGCGGGTGATGAGGCCGGGATCGCCGGGGCCAAGGGAGGCGCCGATCAGGCGGCCGTAGCGGGGGTCAGTCATGGGAGCTTTCGGGCGAGGAGCCGGCTTGGGCGCCGACGATCCAGACAGGGTTTTGTGCGGCCAGCCGGTGCATGTCGAGAATCGGCTGGCTGCGTGCGGCTTGCAGCATCACCACGTCCCACGCGGCGCCAAGGCGCGCGAGGGTGGCGGTGGCCGTGGCGAGGTTTTCGAGGGTAACGAAATTCATTACCAGTCGGCCGCCCGGACGCAGGCGCCGCAGCACGGCGTCGATCAGCGTCGTCAGTTCGCCACCGGAACCGCCGATGAAGACGGCGTCGGGCGCCGGCCAGCTATCGAGACCGGCCGGCGCTTTTCCCTCCTGCAAGGTGTAGTTGGTGGCGCGCAGGCGATACGCGTTGGCGCGCGCGTTGGCGGCGTCGGCGGCATTCTTTTCGATGGCGAAGACGTGACCGCGTGGGCACAGACGGCTGGCTTCGAGTCCGACCGCGCCGGAGCCGGCGCCGATGTCCCAGACGATGCTGTCGGCGCGCAGCGCCAGTTTGGCGAGCGAGACGGCGCGCGCTTCGAGCTTGGTGATGAGGCCTTTTTCCGGCTGGCGCTGCACGAAATCGGCGTCTGGAATGCCAAACAGCGGCGGCTCTCCGGCGTGGCGGGGCGCGCACTCCGTGGCGTCCGTTTCCTTCGCTCCATGCCTGCCGGTGGTCGTCGCGCGCCGCGTATCGCGCTCGATCAGGACGACGTTCGGTTGCGGAAATTCGCGCGTCGCGGCTTCCGTCAGCCTGAGGTCGGCGAACAGGGCTTCGTCGGCGAGCGCCAGCCGGGCGGCGACCGACAGGCGAATTTCGTCGCCATAGCCGGCGGCGAGCAGGGCGCGGGCGAGCCGTGTCGGCGTGTTCTCGGGACCGGTGAAAGCGGCTACGCGCGGCGATTCAGCGATGGCGCGCAGCAGCGGGTAGAGGGCGTGTTCGGGGCGTGCAGAGTCGTCCCAGCCGTTCCACTCGCCGCTATTGCCGCTATGGCAGCTGGCGATGCGGTAATCCTGCCAGGGGCGGTGCAGTCGTGCGCAGGCCAGTTGCAGGGTCGAGGGCGCCGGCACGATGCGCAGGCCGTCGGTGCCGAGCTTCGCGACGAGGAAGCGGCCGATGCCGTGGCAGAGCGGGTCGCCGGTTGCCAGCACGACGCAGCGCCGGCCGGCTGCCCGGGCGTCGCGAATCCAGCCGGGAACGTCGCCGAGGGCGCCGTCGAGGGTGCGCCATTCGCGTTCGCCGGGCAGCTCGCGCAAGAGCGCCAGCGTGCGCGCGGCGCCGATGACGAGGTCGGCCTCGTGCAGGCATTGCCGGGCGTCGTCGCCCAGACCGGCGAGGCCGTCGTCGAGAATGCCGAGAATGTTGCAATCAGGCGCCGTCACAGTCGTTCTCCTCGACGCGGGTGATCAGCTGGCCGTCGAAATCGCAGACCAGCACGCTCAGTTGATAAGGGCCCGGATAACAGTCACGCAGACTGTGCATCGCGCGCCGCGCCAGTTCCCGGTGAAAGGCGACATGGCGGCCTTCCTGCGTCAGCCGTTCGGCAGCGAAACGGGCGGTTTCGGCCGCGCGAATCTCGGCGATGAGATCGGCCGATGCGCCGACCGCGCTGGCGCAGTCGGCGAGGATATCGCGGTCGACCGCTTCCTTCCAGGCATGCGTGACCGCCAGCCCTTGCGCCATCTTCGTCAGCTTGCCGACCATGGCGCCGATGTAGATGTGCTGCATGTGCTGGCGGATGGCGGTCTGGAAGGCGGCTTTGATGAAGTCGCCCATCTGCACGAAGCAGGCGTCGGCCAGCGTCGGCAGCTGGCGCATGGCGAATTTCTCGCTGCGCCCGCCGGTGGTGAAGACGACGCTGCGCTGTCCCTGCCGGGCGGCGACCTCGATACCCTGAATGACACTGGCGCGAAAGGCCGCCGTCGAATACGGGCGGACGATGCCGGTCGTCCCGAGAATCGAAATGCCGCCGAGGATGCCAAGGCGCGGATTGAGCGTGCGCAGGGCGATTTCTTCGGCGCCCGGTGCCGCGATGGTGACGTCGAGGCTGTCGCCGCTCGCCAGCAGCGCGGCGCCCTGCCGCCGTACGTTGTCGAGGATGTTGCGACGCGGCACGGGGTTGATTGCCGGGCTGCCGACAGCCAGCCCGAGGCCTTCGCGGGTGACGGTGCCGACGCCCGGCCCGCCGCCCAGACGCACTTCCGACCGCCCATCGGCGACGCGGCGTACCGTCGCCGTCAGGCGGGCGCCGTGCGTGACGTCGGGATCGTCGCCCGCGTCCTTGATGCTGACGGCGCGCGCGGTGTCGCCATCAAGCTCGCCTTCGCAGATACTGAAGGCGATCTCCTGATCGTTGGGCAGCCGGCAGAAAACCTCGTCCGGCACGCGGCCACGCAGCAGGCCGAGCGTCGCCGCGACGGCGGCCGCCGCGGCGTTGGCGCCGGTGGTGTAGCCGGTGCGCTGGCCGCGCTGGCGCGTTGCCGTCGCCTTGCGCAGGCGGGGTGTTTCAGCCGCCATGGCGTTGCCGGTCTTCGGCGAGTGCCAGCAGCGCGTGGATGGCAGCGACGACGAGCGTCGAGCCGCCCTTGCGACCGCGCACGACGATCCACGGCACGAGCGTGCTGGCGGCGAGCAGGTCTTTCGACTCGGCGGCGGAGACGAAGCCGACCGGCAGGCCGATGACCAGCGCCGGTCGCACGTTGTCGTCGCGGATCAGGCGCAGCAGTTCGAGAACGGCGGTCGGCGCGTTGCCGATGGCGACGATGGCGCCGTCGAGTTCACCCTGACGGTGCGCCTTGCGCATGGCCTGAACGGCGCGTGTGCTGCCTTCGGCGTGGGCGCGTTCGATGACGTCTGCGTCGGCGATGTAGTGGCGCGTCCGCAGGCCGAAGTGGGCGAGACGGCTCGCCGACAGGCCGACGCAGATCATTTCGACGTCGGCGACGATAGGCGTGCCGCCACGCAGAATCGCCGACAGGCCGGCGTCGATGGCGTCGGAGTGAAATTCGGCCAGGCCGTTGAAGGCGAAGTCGCCGCTGGCGTGGATCATGCGCCGCACCACCGGCCATTGCGCGGCGGTGTAGGCGTGCGGCCCGGCTTCGCGGTCGATGATGGCGAAGGAGTCGTGTTCGATGGCTTGGCCGGCGGCCGTCATCTGCTCGGTGATCGTATTCGTGCTCATGGTTCAGGCGTGCCGGTGCGGCGTCGTCGTGTGCGGGTGATGATGGTGGGCGTGCCCGGCGTGCTGATGGTCGGCATGCGCGTTGGCGTGCGTCTCTGCGTGCATATCGGCGTGGCCATGCGCCGCGTGCCCTGCTCCGTGCGCATGCGCGCCCGTGTGGCTGTGATCGTGCAGGTGGTCTTCTTCGGCGGCTTGCCGGTATTTGCAGCCGTCGCATTCGAGCAGGCTGCTCGCGGCGTCGCCGTGTTCGAGGTCGGCGGCGAGGTGGGCTGCAAGGCGTGCGTCGAGCAGTGCGGCAATGCGCGGGTCGAAACCGAAGTGCTCGCTGGCGGCGAAGGCGATCTGCGGGTACTGGCGGCGCAGCCGGGCCAGTTGCGCCGCAATGCGCTCGATCAGCACGCCGGTAAAGAGGTACACCGGAATGACCAGAATCTGCGTCATGCCAAGCCGTACCTGGCGCTGCACGACGGTTTCCAGTCGCGGCCAGGCAACGCCGGTGAAGGCGATGTCGACGAGGTCGTGATCGGCGGCCTCGAAGATCCAGCGCGCCATCTTCGCCAGTTCGCCGTTGGCGCCGGCGTCGGAGGAGCCGCGCCCGAGCAGGATGACGCCGGTACTGCGCGGATCGGGCATGTCCAGCGAATGCAGCAGCGTCGTGCGCTGATCCTCAAGGATGGCGAGCACCTCCGGCCCCATGCCAAGGTGGCGCAGACAGTCGAAGCGTACCTCGGGGTGGCGCGCCCGCGCGGCGGCGATGGCGGCCGGCATCTCCATCTTGACGTGGCCGGCGGCGTTGAGGATGAAGGGGATGACGATGACGCGGCGGATGCTGCCGCTGCCGTTGCTACTTTGCGCGGCGCGGTCGAGGCCGGCGTCGAGCAGCACGTCGGCGTATTCGATGAAACAGACGTCGATGCGCCAGTCGGGGTGGCGTTCGCGCCAGAGGGCGGCGAAGCGTTCGATTTCGGCGTTGCCTGCCGGCTGCCGGGAGCCGTGGCCGACGAGCAGGAGTGTCGTGTCGTGCATGGGGAAGTCCTCAGGAGGGATCGGCCGGTCGCGCGGTGTCGGAGTCGGCGGATGCGCTGGCGCGGCGGTGGCCGTGCGTGAACGCGGGGTCGTAGAGTTTCGAGCGGATGACGCTCTCCCAGTTGCCGGCGCCGAGGGTCGGGCTGGCAATGATCATTGCCTGTGTGCCGATTTTTTCGTCCTGGCAGCGGCGTTTGATGTCGGCGAGCGTGCCGCGGACGATCTTTTCGGCGCCCGGCCAGGAGGCTTTCTGGACGACGAGGATCGGCGCTTCTTCCGGCCAGCCGGCGGCGCGCAGGGCGGCTTGCACTTCGTGCAGCAGGGTGATCGACAGGAAGATGCAGAGCGTGCAGCGGTGGGTGGCCAGTGCCGCCAGGTCTTCGCCGGCCGGCACCGGCGTGCGTCCGCCGGCGCGCGTGAGGATGACGGTTTGCGTCACTTCCGGCAGCGTCAGCGTTTCACCGGCGGCTGCGGCGGCGGCAAAGGCCGACGAGACGCCCGGCACGACCGCCCAGGCGAGGCCGGCGGCGGTGAGCGGTCGCGTCATTTCGATCAGCGCACCGTAGAGGCCGGGATCGCCGGTTTGCAGGCGGACGACGGTGGCGTGGCGCTGCGCGTGTTCGATCAGCCAGTCGTTCATCGCTTCGAGCGTCATGTCCTTCGAGTCGCGGATGACGCAGCCGGCGGGCGCAAAGCGCGTCGCGGCTTCGTTGACCAGCGAACCGGCGTACAGGATGGCTCCTGCTTCTTCCAGCAGTCGCCGCCCCTTGAGGGTCAGGAGTTCGGGGTCGCCGGGGCCGGCGCCGACGAACCATATCTTGCCGGGCAGGGTTGGCGCGGCGGTTTGCTCCGGGGCGGGCGCGGTGGTTGAGGTGTCTGGCGGTGTCATGACGTGTGGGAGATGGGCGGTGGAGTTCAGACGCTGGCGGTGGATGGCGCATTGCTGCGCAGGCGTTCCAGTCGGGCGAGCAGATCGCTCAGGCAGGTGGCGGCCGGCGCGCTGGCCGGCAAGACACCGTGCGCGACGAGGGCGCGCTGTACGTGGATGACGTCGGGTAGACGGAGGCCGGCGGCGGCGAGCGCGTCGGCGTGCTCGGCGAGCGAGGCAGTGGCGAGTGTGGCGGTGCAGCGTCCGGCAGCCATCAGGTGAATCTGGTCGGCCCAGCGATAGGCGAAATCGATGTCGTGCGTCGCCAGCAGGATGGTCATGCCGTCGTGATGCAGGCGTTCGAGCAGGGCGAGCAGGTCGTCCTGCATGCGTGCGTCGAGGCCGGCCATGGGTTCGTCGAGCAGCAGCACGCGCGGCTGCATGGCCAGTACGCCGGCGATGGCAACGCGCTTTTTCTGGCCGAAGCTGAGGTTGTGCACCGGCCGCTCGGCCAGCGTCTGCATGCCGACGGCGGCGAGCGCCGCGTCGACGCGCGCGCTGACGGTCGCCGTATCAAGGCCAAGGTTGAGCGGGCCGAAGGAGACGTCTTCGCGCACGTTGGCGGAGAAGAGTTGATGCTCGGGGTTCTGGAAAACGATCCCGATGTGCGTGCGGGCGGCGCGCAGGCCGGCGCGTCGGTAGTCGAGCGGCGTGCCGGCGTAACGCACTTCGCCCGCCTCGGGGCGCAACAGGCCGTTGGCGTGCAGGAAGAGCGTCGTCTTGCCAGAGCCATTGGCGCCGATCAGCGCGTTGCGGCTGCCCGACTGCACGCTCAGCGAACAGCCGTCAAGGCCCGCCGTGCCGTCGTCGTAGCGATAGCGCAAGGCGTCGAATTCGAGCAGGGGGCCGTTCCGTGGGGGGATGGGCGCGGCGCTGCGTGAGTTCATGCGCGTGCTCATGCCGGATGCCAGCGTGCAGCGATGCGGGCGCTGGCGGCGAGGGCGATCAGGGCCAGCCCGGCCAGGGCGGCAATCGTCGTGTCGCGTCGGGCGTGCCGGAAGGGGGGGGCAAGAAAGCGCAGCGGGCCGTCGCCGTTACGTGCCTCGGCGGCCAGATGGAGGGCGTGCGCGCGTTGCCAGATCTGACCGACGAGGCCGGCCAGCAAGAGCGCCGAAGAGCGTAGCGCCAGACGCGGGGCGGCATAGCCCAGACGTGCCGCCTGCGCGGTATGGATGTCGCGCAGGGCGGCGCTGAAGACGAAGAGTGTGCGGTAGCAGAGCACCATGATGTCGAGCAGGATTTCCGGCATCTGCAGGCGTCGGAGCAACGCGATCAGGTCGCTCAGCGGCGTGCTGAGGACGAGGAAGAGCAGGGCGGCGAGCGCCGTCAGCGCGCGTGCGCCAGTTTCGAGCGCCTGCGTGCGGCCACTGGCGCTGGCGGCGAGCGAGAGTCCGCCGCTGTCGCTGTCAAAATTAAGTGAGTAGGTGAGCGACAGGCAGCCGATGGCGAGAAAGCCAAGCGCCGGCGCCGCCACGCGCAGGTACAGGCGGGGCGCGATGCCGGCGCCGACGAGGGTGACGAGCGCGAGGCAGGTGGTGACGGCGGCCGCCTGCCAGGGCGTCGCGGCGGCGAGAAAGGCCGCCACCAGCCCGCAGCCGGCGAAGAGGGCCTTGGCGCCCGGCGTCACCGTGCGCCAGCGGTTGGCATAAGCGGCCTGCTCAATCAGCACGGGCGGCAGGCTCCCCGGTGGCGCGGGCGTCGGCAATTGGCACTTCGTCGGCGGGTGCCGCCGCCGCCGAAACCCTCTTCGCGCCTGATGGTGTTTCCGCCTTCGCGTTCGCTGCTGCCGTGCGCGCCGCTTTTTCGCGCGTGACCGAGACGCCGAGGTAGTAGCCGATGAAGCCGGCGCCGAGCGCCGCTTGCAGGGCAAAAAGGAGCGAGGAAATCTCGTTGCTGGCCGGCTCCAGCAAGGGAGCAAACCACGGCTGATAGTGCGGGTCGATGGTGCCGATCAGGTCGCGCGCCTTGTCGTCGGCGCCGGTGAAGAGGTCGGCCGTCTTGCCTTCGGCGTCGGCAGCGGGTTTCGGCACCAGCCAGAGCGGCAGGGCGACGAGGAGGATGACGGCAATCAGCAACAGCAGGTTCTGGCGGTGCTTCATGCCTGCGACTCCGCCTGGCCGGTGACGCGCAGTTCGCGCAATTCCTGCGGATTGAAGCGCGCCAGCGCGTTGAAGATGAGCACCGTCAGCAGTCCCTCGCTGATCGCCAGCGGCACTTGCGTGACGGCGAAGATTCCGGCGAACTTGGCGAATGACGCGGCCATGCCGCCGACCGGGTCGGGGAAGGCCCAGGCCAGTTGCAGCGAGGTGACGACGTAGGTGGCAAGGTCGGCGAGGCTGGCGGCGAGGAAGATCGACAGCGCAAACGGCGCACCCAGCCCTTTCGTCAGGCGAAAGACGCCGGCCGCAGCGAAGGGGCCGACGATGGCCATCGAGAACAGGTTGGCGCCCAGCGTCGTCAGGCCGCCATGCGCCAGCAGCAGCGCCTGGAAGAGCAGGACGACGGCGCCAATCGGTGCCATCGCCGCCGGGCCGAAAAGAATCGCGCCGAGGCCGGTGCCAGTGGGATGCGAGCAACTGCCAGTGACCGACGGCAGCTTCAGCGCCGAGAGGACGAAGGTGAAGGCAGCGGCAACGCCGAGCAGCATGCGCAGTTCGGGGCGGGCGCGGATCGTCCGCCGGATCGAAACAATGCCTGCGGCGACGAAGGGCGCCGACGCCAGCGCCCAACCCAGCGCGTGCTCGACCGGCAGAAAGCCCTCCATGATGTGCATGACGTCCCCTCGGAAGCGGCAAAAACGGATACCAGCGGGGCGGATCGTAAGAAGGGCTGGGCGAACGGCGCGCGCAGCAAATCATCACAACCGTTCTCGTCACCCCGGAGAATGGTGCTACGTAATCATCGGGCCGGTCTTCTGGCTTGCCTTCATCCTTCCCCGCCGGCCTTCCCGTGCATGTGCACAGTGGCGAATGGCGGAGTCGTCCGGCTTACAGCAGCGGGGGCTGCGCCGGACTGTCCGAGCGCGAACTCAGAGTCACCGGCTTCCCGTTTCACCGGCTCCACGGACGTGGAGCGCGGCACCCGAATGGTCGCGGATGATAGCCCAGTCGTTGCGCGGCCGGCAATGTCAGCGGCGTGTTGCCCCTCTCGGGCGCATTTACGCGTACTATTCGTGCCCACTCGGGATAGCCCGCTACGCAGCGTGGCTATTCCGGGTGACGTGATCAAAGGTGTCCGGCGGCCACAACCGCCGGGTGAAACGGGAACGAAGTCACGGCCACTGGCCGCCAAGCTTCGGCTGCCCCCGCAACGGTAAGCACGTGCGGACGCATCACGGCGTTTCCTCCCCGGAAATGCCAGCCACTGAAACCTCGGACCTCTCCAGTCGTTGTGGAGGGGACAGTTTTGGGAAGGCGATGCCTCAAGACGTGTGAGCCCGGAGACCGGCCTTTGATCGTGCGATGACGCGCTGCCTGTGTTGGTGGCGCGGCATTAACCAGCTTCTGGCCGCGGGGTTGCGGATAGAGCCGAGTCATGACAGGGATTTCCGTTGCCGCCAAGCGACGGGGCGGGCGCGTTTGCGCCGTGCCCGCGCTGCGCCTGTGCCCTGTAGTGCCTGCTCCTGATGCCCGGCCAGTCGTTCTTGACCTTCAGGAGTGTTGCTCGTGTCTTTTCGTCGCCGCCGGGTTCCCGGCCATCGTTGTTTCCCCTCGGCTTCTTTCCGTTTCACCCCGTCCGCCGGTCGTGGCGGGCGTTTGGGCGTCTCTCCCGTATCGCTGGCGCTGGCGGCGGCCTTTGCTGCCGTCGGCAGTGCTCATGCGCAGACGCAGTTGTCGACCGTCGAAGTCAGCGCCAGTCAGGATGTCGCGACGCTGGCGCTGGATCAGGTAAGCCTGACCGGTTCGCGGACCGGCATCGCGACGCGCGATCTGCCGGCCAGTGTTGACACTATCGATAGCGTTGCCATGCGCGAACGCGGCGATTTTCAGGTGCGCGAGGCGATTACCCGCAGCACCGGCCTGACCGATACCGGCTCGGGCGGTAATGGTGGGCTGTCGTTTTCCAGCCGGGGTTTTTCCGGCACCAACTCGGTCGGTATCGCCGAAGACGGCGTGCGTTTGCAGACCGGCGCGGGCACGCAGAATTATCCCGGCAGCGCCTGGGGCTACGAGCGCGTCGAAGTGCTGCGCGGGCCGGCGTCGGTGGTGTTTGGCAGCGGTACGGTCGGGGCGACGGTCAACGCCGTGCGCAAGGCGCCCAGCCGGCAGGCGAGTCTCGAGACGTTACTGGGTGTCGATAGCGAAGGCGGCACGCGCGCCGGCGTCGGTGCGACGGGCGCCGTTGGCGAGATCGGCAGTTTTCGCCTCGATGCCTACGGCACGGCCAGCCCCGGTTATCGCGATCTTGGCGATTCGCGCGGCGGCAAGCTGATGAGCACTCTGCGCCTGCAGCCGTCGAGCGACGTTCGCCTCGATCTGATTGCCGACTACAGCATGCAGCATCCCGAGCGTTACTGGGGCACGCCGACCAACAACGGCCACATTGAGGAGTCGCTGCGCCGCGAAAACTACAACGCCGATAACTCGAACATCCGCTACGAAGACAAGCGCCTGCGCCTGCGTGGCGAGTGGCGCGTCAATGACGGCCTGACCCTGAGCAACGAGCTGTACACCCTGCAAGCGACGCGTCTCTGGCAGAACATCGAGAACTACCGGCTCAATCCGGCGCTGGGTACGGTGGCGCGCAGCGATTACCTGCACATCGAACACGAGATGGCGCAGACCGGCAACCGTCTGGAAGCGGCGCTGCGCCATGACGGTCATGCGACGGTTCTCGGCTGGGAAACGGCACGCGTGAATTTCCGCCACATCAACAACTCACCCTACAGCGGCTCGTCGGTCGTCAGCGCCAGCAATCCCGATCACGGGAACTGGGCGAGCGCCGATCCGACGCTGCCGCGCTACGAGACGGCAACGACCTTCAACGCCTTCTATGCCGAGGACGCGTGGACTCTGAGCGAGCGCTGGCTGCTGCTGGCCGGCGCGCGTCGCGACCTGGCCGACATCTCGCGCAGCGATCTCGTCGGTGGCGGCACTGGCCTGACGACGACGCTCGCCGGCAATGCCTATCGCCTCGGGCTGACGTTCCGCGCCACGCAGGCGACTTCGCTCTACGTGCAGGCGAGCACCGGCAGCGATCCGGTGACCAGTCTGGTGAGCATGAATCTCGCCAACCGCTCGTATCGCCTGACCACCGGCCGGCAGATCGAGGCCGGCATCAAGCAGAGCTTTGCCGAGGGGCGTGGCGAGTGGACGGCGGCGGTCTACCGCATCAAGAAAGACGACATCATCACCCGCGACCCCAATAACGCGGCCCTGTCGATTCAGGGCGGCAGCCAGCATTCGCAGGGGATCGAGCTGACGGGCGCCATCTCACCCTGGAAAAACTGGCGCGTCGAGGGCAACTTCACGACCTTGCAGGCGCGTTACGACGAGTTTTCCGAGTCGGTCGGCGGGGTGGCGATGTCGCGTGCCGGCAATCGCCCGACCAATGTGCCGGAGCGCGTTGCCAATCTCTGGGCGCATTACCGCATCGGCGCCTGGCAGGCCTCGCTGGGTGGGCGCTATGTCGGCAAGCGTTACGCCGATAACGCCAATCTCAGCGAATTGCCGGCCTACACGGTGGCCGACGCCAGTCTCGCGTGGACGGTCGACAAACGGACGACGCTGCGTCTCTTCGGCCGTAATCTGACCGACCGCGTGTACGCGACGAGCGCGTACAACAGCCAGTTTGTGCTCGGCGACTCGCGCCGGCTGGAGCTGGTGGCCGAGATGAGCTTCTGACGTGGCCGGGCGCGTCATGCGCTGGCTGCATCTGACGCATCGCTGGCTTGGCGTCGGCCTGGGCCTTGTCGTCCTGCTCTGGTGTGTTTCGGGCGTTGTCATGTTGTTCGTGGCGCGCCCGCAGCTGACCGAGGCGGAGCGTCTGCGCGCCTTGCCGGCGCTGGCTCTGCAAGTGCCTGGCGTGACGCCGCTGGCGGCCTGGCAGGCGCTGGCCTTGCCCGGTTGGCCCGAGGTCGTGCGCGTTAACCGCACGGCCGCCGGGCCGACGTATCACTTTCTGGCGGGCGGTCGCTGGTGGGCTGTGGCGGCTACCGACGGCACGCCGCGTCCGCCGGTGTCGGCTGAGGAGGCAGCGGCCATCGCGCAGAATTTTCTTCTGGCGACGGTGGCGGCCGGGCTGTCGCCGAGCAGCGCACCCGCCAGCGCCGTGGCCGGAACGCCGTTCAGGACGATGGCCGGTGAAAAGGCCAGTGAAGCGGTCGGCGCCACGGCCAACGCAACGGTCGTCGAACTGACGCGCGACCAGTGGACGGTTTACAAGCGTTTCGACGCCTGGCGACCGTTTTATCGCGTCGAGATCGACGATGCCGCCGGGCATGCCTTCTATGTGTCGCAGCGCAGCGGTGAAGTCGTGCTCGATAGCGACGCGCAGGAGCGCGCCTGGAACTGGGTCGGCAGCGTGCTGCACTGGCTGTATTTCACCCCTTTGCGGCAGATGAGCGAACTGTGGCGCGCGGTCGTGCTCTGGTTGAGTTTCGCCGCCCTGCTGCTGGCCCTTGGCGGCCTTCTCCTCGGGATCCAGCGTTTGCGCTGGCGTTCGCCTTATCCGGGCGGGCGGGTATCGCCGTATCGCCATGGCGTCAAGCGCTGGCACCATTGGGCGGGCATCGCCGGCGGGGTGTTTGTCGCGACCTGGCTATTCAGCGGTTGGCTGTCCTTGTCGCCCTTCGGCTGGCTGGCGGGGGGGGCTTCGCTGTCGGCCGAGCAAAAGGTTCTGGCTGGCGGGCCGCTCGATGCGTCGGTGCTGGCGCATTGGCCGGCGGCAGCCGCCGATCCGGCGGTACGCGAGATTCAATGGCAGCGTCTGGGTGGCGCGCCGTATGCCGTGCTGCTCGATGGCAGCGGCAGTCGCGTGCAGTCCTTGCCGGCGGGCGAGGTGACGGCGTTTCTGCCGCGCGCCGATCTGATCGCGCGCGCCCGTCAGTTGCGCCCGCAGGCGCCGCTGGTAGCGGCCGACTGGCTCGACCAGGCGGACGATAACTACTACCCGCTGCGCCATCGGCCGCGCAGCTGGCCGGTACTGCGGCTGCGCTTCGCTGACGCGGAGCACACGCTCGTTTATCTCAACCCGACGACGGCGCACATCGAGGCGCGCGTCGACAGCGCTAGCCGCTGGCATCGCTGGCTCTTCGGGGCGCTGCATCGCCTCGATTTCCCGCCGCTGGCGACCTGGACGCTGGGGCGCGACGTTGCGGTGATCGTCCTTTCTGCGCTCGGCGTCGTCATCTGTGGCGCGGGGTGTGTGCTTGGCTGGCGCCGTCTGCGCCGGCCACGCCAGCCGGTGGCGGGAGGTGCGTCATGAGTTCGCCATGGTCGATGCCCGGCGGGCGCCTGACGCCGGCTCGCGTTCTGGCGCGAGAGGGGGTTGCACGAGGGCGTGGCCGCTGCGCTGGATACGCGAATGGGCGCGCTGATGAGCAAGGTGCTGCACCGGGCGATAGCCACGTTGTTGGGCCTGCTATTGCGCCGGATGCTGGGCACGGCCAGCGCGCGCGTGGCGCACTGCTGGTTGGCCTCGTCGTCGCGCACGGCGCCTTCATTGTCTGGCTGGTCGGTACGCCGCCGCCCGTCACGACGCCTTTACCGCCGCTGGTGGTCGACCTCTTGGTGCCGGAGCATTCAGCGTCGCCGATGCCCGCGCATTCTCCGCCCGCAGCGAGCGCAGCGAATGTGACAACGCGGGTTGCCACTTCTCGCACAACCGTAGCGGCGGTGGCCGTGACGAGCCGTCGGGTGGCAGAGGCGCCGGCGGCGCCGGCGCCTGCCAATGCGACATCCGTCGAGATGGCGGTGTCGGCCACGACGGGCGTCGCTGGGTCTGCCGCCGCGTCAATTGCTGGAGCGGAGGGCGCGTTCAGTCCACCGCGTTTCGACGCGCACTATCTGCACAACCCGCCACCTGTCTACCCGCCGCTGGCGCGTCGGGCGGGCGAGGAGGGCAAGGTCGTGCTGCGCGTCTGGGTCAATGCGCAGGGCGGCGCCGACAGCGTCGAACTGCATGTGTCGTCGGGTAGTTCGCGCCTCGACGAGGCGGCGCTGAAGGCCGTCCGGCAATGGACTTTCGTTCCCGCCAAACGCGGCGACACGCCGGTCGCCAGCCCGGTGCTGGTGCCGATTCTTTTCAGATTGGAGTCTTGAGATGCATGGAATGAGTGGAGAGGCCGCGTCCAACGCCTTTGGCTTCGCGCATTTGTGGGCAGCCGGTGATCTGGCCTCGCATGGTGTGGTTTTCCTGCTGACGCTGATGTCGGTGGCCAGCTGGTATTTCATTTTCATCAAGCTGTGGCAGGGGCGCCAGCTTCGTCGTGCCGCCCGCGCCAGCGGCGCTTTCTGGTCGGCGGCGTCGCTCGCCGAGGGCCTTGAGCGTTTGCGTGCCGCGGGAGGGAATAATCCAAGGGGGACGACGGGTCGGCATGGTCGGCGTAGTCCGTTCGTTCGCCTGCTTGAGGCAGCGTGTCGGCAGCCGGTACGGGCAGGCGATGACGCGGCGGTAACGGCTCCCTTGCAGGCACGCTTCGCGCCGTCCGAGCAGCTGGAGCGTGCTTTGCGGCAGCAGCTTGCCGTCACACAGCTTGGGCTGGAGCAGGGCTTGACGCTGCTGGCGACGATTGGCGCGACGGCGCCTTTCGTCGGACTCTTCGGCACCGTCTGGGGGATTTACCATGCGCTCGTCGCCATCGGCATTTCCGGTCAGACGGCGCTGGAGCAGGTTGCCGGCCCGGTCGGCGAAGCCCTCATCATGACGGCGGCCGGTCTGCTGGTGGCGTTGCCAGCGGTATTCGCCTTCAATGCCTTCGGTCGCGCCAACCGCGTTTTCCTTGCCGAACTCGATGCCTTCGCGGACGACCTGCTGGCGTTCTTCGCGCACGAGGCGACGGCATCTGCAGCGTCCGCCCGTGCGCTGCCACGCATGGCGGAGGGGGCGTAAATGGCGGCGCGTCTGCCCGGTACGCGAAAATTTCAGGCGGCACGGGCACAGCAGACCGCCGCCATGCCGATGGTCGAGATCAACATGACGCCTCTGGTCGACGTCATGCTGGTCTTGCTGATTCTCTTCATCATCACCGCGCCCTTGATGATGCACGCGGTGCCGGTCGATCTGCCGCGCGCGGCAAGTGCGCCCCTGACGGCGCCACCAACGATCCTGAATGTGTCGATTGGCGCCGACGGGCGCATCTTCGTCGGCTCGCAGGCGGTGGTGCGCGGGGCGCTGGAAGCGACCTTCCATGCCGCTGTGGCGCGTGACGAACGGGTCGAAATGCATCTTTTCGCCGATCGCGCCAGCCGCTACGAAATCGTTGCCGAAACCCTGAGCGCCGCCCGTCGCGCCGGCCTGTCGCGGATCGGCTTCGTCACCCGCCCGGAGGCAGGCGCGGCGCCGTAAGCGGCTCTCGCGTCAAAGGGGGCGCCGCACCGCAAACGTCGGCGGGCGGCGCCCCTCAGGCGTCAGAAGGCGCGGCGCTTGCGGTCGAGCAGTTGTAGCAGCATCGGCGTGAAAATCATCTGCATGGCGAGACTCATCTTGCCGCCCGGACAGACGATGGTGTTCGGGCGCGACATGAAGGAGTCTTTCAGCATGTTCAGCAGATAGGGGAAGTCGATGCCCTTCGGGTTGGCGAAGCGGATCACCAGAAAGCTTTCGTCGGGACTCGGGATGTCGCGCGAGACGAAGGGGTTGGAGGTGTCCACCGTCGGCACGCGCTGGAAGTTCACGTGCGTTTCCGAGAATTGCGGCGTGATGATGTTCACGTAGTCGGGCATGCGCCGCAGGATGGTGTCGACCACCGCCTCGGTCGAATAGCCGCGCAGCGCCTTGTCGCGGTGCAGCTTCTGGATCCATTCGAGGTTGATGATCGGCACGACGCCGATGCGCAGGTCGACGTGTCGGGCGATGTCGACGGATTCGGTCTTCACTGCGCCGTGGAGGCCTTCGTAGAACAGCAGATCGCTTGGCGGCAACTCTTCCCAGTCGGTAAACGTGCCTGGCGACGAGCCGAAACGGATAGCTTCGGCATCGTCGTGAACGTAGTGGCGACTGCGCCCGGTGCCCGTTTCGCCGTAATGGCGGAAGAGCTCTTCGAGTTCGGAGAGCAGATTGTTCTCAAGACCGAAGTGGCTGAAATGCTGATTGCCCGACGCGGCCTCTTCCGCCATCCGGACTTTCATTTCCTGCCGGTTGTAGCGGTGAAACGAGTCGCCTTCGACGATGGCGGCGTTGATTTTTTCTCGGCGAAAGATGTTCTCGAAGGTGCGCGTCACCGACGTGGTGCCGGCGCCGGAAGAGCCGGTAATGGCAATGACCGGGTGCCTGATCGACATGCGAGTGTTCTCCTGGGCGGGGGTTCAGAGGGTCAGTTGTCGCTCGCAAACAGCGAGCGGGTACCGAAGAGGGGCGAGCTGTAGGGCTTGTCTTCTCCCCGGTCGTATTCGTCGTGGTAGCGCACGAGGCGCTCGACCTCGGCGCGCGAGCCGAGAATGACCGGCACGCGCTGGTGCAGCGAATCGGGGGCAATCGTGAGAATCTGCTGGCGGCCCGTGGAGGCAAGCCCGCCGGCCTGTTCGATGATCATCGCCATCGGGTTGGCTTCGTACATCAGGCGCAGGCGGCCGGGCTTCGATGGGTCCTTGGTGTCGCGCGGGTACATGAAGACGCCGCCGCGCATGAGGATGCGATGCACTTCGGCGACCATCGAGGCGATCCAGCGCATATTGAAATCCTTGCCGCGCTCGCCGGTCTTGCCGGCCAGACATTCGTCCACGTAGCGGCGTACCGGCGGCTCCCAGAAGCGCTCGTTCGAGGTGTTGATGGCAAATTCACCGGTTTCTGCCGGTACCTTGAGATCGGGGTGCGTCAGCAGGAATTCGCCGATCTCGCGGTCGAGCGTGAAGCCATGTACGCCGTTGCCGACGGTGAGCACGAGCATGGTTGCCGGGCCGTAAATGGCATAGCCCGCCGCCACCTGCTGCGTGCCCGGTTGCAGAAAATCGTCGACCGTCGGTGTTTCGATGTTTCCGGGACAGCGCAGGATCGAGAAAATGCTGCCGACCGAGAGGTTCACGTCGATGTTCGAGGAGCCGTCGAGCGGGTCGAAAACGAGCAGGTAGGCGCCGCGCGGGTTGCCGGCGGGGATCGGGTAAATCTCTTCCATCTCTTCCGACGCCAGCGCCGACAGATGGCCGCCCCACTCACAGTGGTGCAGGAAACTCTCGTTGGCCAGTACGTCGAGCTTCTTCTGTGCTTCGCCCTGCACGTTGTCGCTGCCGGCGTCGCCTAGCACGCCGGCCAGCGCGCCACGCGAGACGCTTTGGGCGATGGTCTTGCAGGAGCGGACAATGTCGCTGACCAGCATCGAAAAGTCGCCGGCCAGCGCCGGGTTGCGGCGCTGTTCCTCGACCAGGAATTTATTGACGTTGGTACGTCCGAATAGCATGCGACAGGCTCCCCGCAAGAGTCGCGCCCGCAGGCGCTAAAAAGTTGTGAAATCGGTGGATACTGCGATGGTTACAGGAGGTTCCCTGTAGTGCAGTGTAAACGCTTTTGCGGCGCCCACGACAGGCGCCGGGTCTTTGTCTGGAAGCTGTAAATATGAGGAATGCAAGCATTCGCAACGCCACGTTGCGGCAGTTGCAGATATTCGCCGTCGCCGCCGCCAATCTGTCGTTCGCGCGTGCCGCCGAGCAGCTGTATCTGACGCAGGCGGCGATCTCCCTGCAAATCCGCCAGTTGGAGGAGGCCGCCGGCGCCGATCTCTTCGAGCGCATCGGCAAGCGGCTTTTCCTCACCGAGGCCGGCGAGACGCTGCTCGAACACGCACGCCATATCCAGCAGTCGCTGCGCGACGCCGATGAGGCGCTGTCTGCCTTGCGCGGTCTGCGTGGCGGGCGGATTGCCGTGGCGGCGGCGAGCACCGCCGAGTATTTCGCGCCGGCCCTGCTTTCGCAGTTTCGCGCCCTGCACCCGGAATTGCGCCTGCGCCTGTTGATCGACAACCGCGAAAACGTTCGTCGTCTGCTGGCGGATAACGCCGTCGACGTCGCCGTCATGGGGCGCCCGCCGGCAGGCCTCGATGTTGAATCGGCCGTACTGGCGCCACACCCGCTCGTCTTCATCGCGGCGGCCGGGCACCCGCTGGCCGGCCGCACGCTGCGTTTCGACGATCTGGCCGGCGAAACCTTGATCGTGCGCGAGACGGGTTCCGGCACGCGTTCGGCGCTGGAGGAGTTTTTCGCGGCGCACGGGAGTCGTCCGCCGATTGGCATGGAGATGGGCAGCAACGATGCCATCAAGCAAGCCGTTGTCGCTGGCCTGGGCATCGGTTTTCTTTCGCGTCATACGCTGGGGCTCGAATTCTCGGCGGGCAAGCTGGCGATTCTGGCGGTTGAAGGAACACCCGTGATGCGGCAGTGGCACCTGATTCGTCTGCGGCAGAAACGCCTGACCCCGGCTATTGCGGCGTTCTGGGAATTCACCCGCGAACGCGCGCCGGCTTATCTGGCGGCTTTGTAGGCGCTATCGTTCCAGTCGGCCGCGGTGCTTTTTCGCCGAAGCCCGCGCCCGCGTGACGCGGGCCGCGCGGGCGGGAGCGGGATCTAGGACTCAATCGCCGGCGGCTATCCGCAGGAACGGCAGTCGCCGGCGCGCCGGGGAACGATCAGGCAGAGACGCCCAGTTTTTCGCGCCAGCCCGGATAGATCTTGTCGGCGTCGAACCAGAACGATTCGAAGGCGCCGGCGAGTTCCTTGTGATCCTTGGCGTAATCGACGAGGTTGATGCCCTTTTGCCAGGCCTCGTGGGCCTGACGCAGCGAGCGCGCGCCGGCGGCACCGCCGTCCTTGTGGCCGAACGCACCGCCACCGGAGGTCTGGATCACGTTGGCGTGGCCGAGGTTGTCGAAGAAGCCGGGCAGGCGCAGGGCGTTCATGCCGCCGGAAATGATCGGCGTCGTCGATTTGAAGCCATGCCATTCCTGGCGGAAGTACGGGCCTTCGGCGACGTCTTGCTCAAGCTGGTAAGCAATGGCGCGGTCAGCCGCTTCGCCTTCCATCTTGCCGTAGCCCATGGTACCGGTATGGATGCCGGAGGCGCCTTGCAGACGTGCCATCTTGCAATGCACGAAGGCGGTGTAGCCGCGCTTGCTTTGCGGGCTGGTGACGGCACCGTGGCCGGCGCGGTGGTAGTGCAGGAACTGGCTCGGGAAGCGACGGCGGCAGGTCGTCACTGCCGTGGCGCCGGCGACATAGCCATCGACCAGGAAGGCGACGTGATTGGCGTTTTCGGCGAAGGTTTCGAGGATGTACTCACCGCGCGCGATCATCTCGAAGGGGTCGTCGGCCGTGATGTTGGCGGAGAAGAGCTTGGCTTCGCCGGTGCTGTCCTGGGCGCGGCGCATGGCGTCGGCGACGAGGCGGATGGTTTCCTTGAGCGGCGCGAAAATCTGGTTGCCTTGCGGTTCATCGTTCTTGATGAAATCACCGCCGAGCCAGAATTCATGGCAGGCGTCGGCGAAAGGCTGCGGCCGCAGACCGAGCTTGGGCTTGATGATGGTGCCGACGATCATGCCGCCGTTGTTGAGCGGCCGGCCAAGGACGCGCCACATGTCGCGGATATTCACTGCCGGGCCGTCGAAGAGTTGCAGGTAGGCCGGCGGCACGTAGAAGTCGTGCATCTTGGCGTATTCGACGTCGCCCATGCCCTGGTTGTTGCCGATGGTCAGCGTCAGGAACGAGGCGATCATCGCGCGACCGTCGGTGATATTCCGGTCGAACAGCGCCACCGGGTAGGCGATCTTCATCAGGAAGTCGCCATCGGGCCGCGCCGTCACTTCATAGACCAGCGCGTCGACGCCGCGCGTGAAATCGTCGGTGGTGCTGACCTCGACATTGGTGCCGGTCGAGGATTCGGCGGCGAAGTGAGCGGCCGTCGCGACGGGCTCGTAACCGGCCTTCGGTTTGAAGTGATAGGCACAGAGAACGTGGCCGCCATCGCGGATCAGGTCTTCTTCTTTGAGTGACAGGTTGGCGTAGCGGTTGGATTGGTCCACGGTGCGTTCTCCAGGGTGAAATTGAATCGGAAGTGATGAGGTGGGTGGGCGTATCGGCTCAGTCTTTCGCAGAGGACTTCATCGTACGCTTTCGGCATGCCAGCGGCGCAGGTCGGCGAGTGTTACGGCGTGGTCGGCTGGCGGAGTTCCGGCGAGCGCCCGCGCGCCCTCAGACGGAGCCGGATCGCCGAGGCCATCGAGCACGGTGCGGGCGCCGCTGAAGTCTTCGCCGATCGATCCGGCGTGTGCTGTCACGACAACCGGCAGACCCGCCGCCCGTGCGGCGGCAACGCCAATCGCGGAATCCTCGATGGCGAGGCAGGCCTCGCTCGACAGGCCGAGTTCGGCAAGTACCCATTGGTAGATGTCGGGAGCCGGCTTCTTGCGTGCCACGCTGTCGCCGGCACCGATGACCGCGAAGCGCTTTTCGCCCCCGGCGCCCAGTTGGGCGCGCAGCAGGGCGTGAACGTTGGCGAGCGTGGTGGTCGTCGCAATGGCTGCCGTCAGTCCGGCGTCGGCGATCTCGTCGAGCAGGCGCCGGATGCCCGGCCGCAGCGGTGTCGCGCCGGCGGCGGCCCGTGCAGCGTAGTGGCGCGTTTTTTCCTGATGCAGATGGGTGATGAGCTCGGCGAAATCGGCGCGGGCAGCGACGTCCGGGTGTTGCGTGCGGGCGTAATGGATCATCCGTTCTTTGCCCCCGGCGATGGCGAGCAGCCGCAGGTACTCGGGCGCCGACCAGTGCCAGCCGAGTCCGGCCTCGGCAAACGCCTGGTTGAAGGCGGGCAGGTGGCCGTTCAGTTCGGTATCGGCGAGCGTGCCATCGACGTCGAAGATCACCGCGCGTAAGTCAACCGGCGTCGGAGCGGCGTCGGCGGGTGCGGTGGGAGTCGTGGGCATCGGTATGGTTGCTCAGGATGAAGGCGTTGGGGAGGAGTCGGAGGATTCGACAGCGCTGGGTATGGCTGGTGTTGCTTGTCTTTATGCCTCTGTCTGATGTTGCGCTACAGCGTAAGCGGCAGTCTAGGTGAGGGCGGTGTTTATTTAAAGTTAATGTTAATGTTTATTTGATTAAATAAAACTTATCAATTGTTGGCAGCTGCGCTCGGCGGCTTTCGAGTGAGGTGATCGGGCGGACGTTTCTGCGGAATTTTTGTCTCTCTCCTGCGGCTATGTTGGGCGTTGGTCGTGCAAAAGCTGCGGTGTCGGTGCGGAGTGGCGCGATAATCTGCGCCTTTTCGTCCTGAGGGACACTGATGTCGTTGAGCGAAGAAACGAGCGCCATGCTCGATGCCGTGGCTGCCGAACTGGCGCGCGCGCGGAACATTCTGTTTATTACCGGTGCGGGCATTTCGGCGGATTCCGGCTTGCCGACCTATCGCGGTTTCGGCGGCCTCTACAACGACGAGGTGACGACCGACGAGGGGCTGAGCATCGAGGAGGCGTTGTCCGCCGAGGTGTTCGCCGTGCGCCCCGACATCACGTGGAAGTACCTCGCGCACATCGCGCAGGTCTGCCGTGGGGCCAGGCCCAACGCGGCGCACCGCGCCATCGCTGCCATCGAGGCGCAGCGGCCGGGAACGACGGTACTGACGCAGAACATCGACGGCTTGCATCGGCTCGCCGGTAGTCGCGCCCTGATCGAGATTCACGGCAATCTGCAACACCTCTCGTGTACGGACTGTACGCATCGTGAGCCGGCGGGGGATCTGGAAGGGCGGCCGTTGCCACCGCGCTGTCCGGTCTGCGGCGGCGTCTTGCGGCCGGATGTCGTTCTCTTCAGCGAAGCCTTGCCGGAGAAGGCGTTGCGCCAGTTGTCGGCGGCCGAGGAACGCGGTTTCGATCTGGTGTTCAGCATCGGGACGTCGAGCATATTTCCCTACATCGCACAGCCGGTCTTGCTGGCGCGTGCGACGGGCATTCCGACCGTGGAAATCAATCCGCACCCGACGCGGCTGACGGGGCGTGTCGATTACCCGCTGGCGCTGGGCGCGGCGGAGGCGATGCGCGAAATCCTCAGCCGCTCAGGTGTCGACGCCGCATAGCGCGAGCACTGCCTGAATGCCGCGGGTGCGGTGCTTCTGCGCATGGATGGCGATGCGCAAGGGGCGTTCGAGGTCGAGAAAGGGCGTTTCTACCGGCGCCAGCCACCCCGCCTGAAAGGCGTCGCGCAGTTCGAGCGTCGACAGGCAGCCGATGCCCATGCCGAGACGGACGCATTGCCGCACGGCCTCGGGTTGTTCGAGTTCGAGTGCGATGTGCGGTGTGATGCCGGCGGCGGCCAGGGCGCGGTCGATGTGTTCGCGCGTGCCCGATCCCGGTTCGCGGGTGATCCAGCGGGCATCGCGCAGGTCGTCGGCTGTCGCCGGGCGGCGCGTGAGCGGGTGGTCGGCGGCGGCGAAGACGCGCAACGTATCGTTCCGCCAGGGGAAGTAGTGCAGGCGGGGATCGTTCGCCGCGCCTTCGATGAAGCCAAGATCAATGTCGAAGGCGAGCAGGCGGGCCAGCACCTGATCGGTGTTGTGGCGCGAGATGTGCACCGTGCCAAGCGGCTCGCGCTGGCCGAGTTCGGCGATCAGCGCCGGCAGCAGATGGTTGCCGATGGTCACGCTGGCGCCCAGGCGAATATCGAAACTGCGCCCGCGCGTGGCGGCGATGCTTTCGATATCGCCCGCGCGGTCGAGCATCTC
Source organism: Rhodocyclus gracilis (assembly GCF_009617575.1). Lineage (GTDB taxonomy): Bacteria > Pseudomonadota > Gammaproteobacteria > Burkholderiales > Rhodocyclaceae > Rhodocyclus > Rhodocyclus gracilis. The sequence continues at coordinate 109,690 of NZ_WIXJ01000006.1, read as the reverse complement.
TTGCGCCAATGGCAGGATTTCGCGCCCGTTGTCGGTGAGTGCGAGGCGGCGGCCGCTGCGGTGAAAGAGCGGGGCACTTAACTGCTGTTCGAGATCGGCGAGTGCCATGCTGGCCGCGGCCTGACTCAAGGCGACCTGTTGTGCTGCGCGCGTGACCTGCCCTTGGCGGGCGATGGCGACGAACACTTCGAGTTGGCGCAGGGTGATCTTCATCAGCAAAACCTTTTTTATCTATAAAAATTATACGTTTTATTGATTGATCGGCCGCCACTAGCATCGCGTTTTTGTGTGAGGCAAGAGCGTATGTCGGGCGAACGCGGGGTGTGGCCGGGGCTGCTGCTGTTGCTGGGGCTGGTCGGCGTAGCGCTGTTTCTTGGCGCGGACGCCGATTGGCGTCGCTTCGGTGCGACGCCCCTGACGCTGGCGATGGCTTTTGGCGCCGCTGCCGGCAATCTGCGGCCGGCAGTGGCGCACGGCCTGTGTCGGCCGGGCATCCGCTTCGCCCAGCAGCGCCTGCTGCGCCTCGGTGTGGTTCTCTATGGCTTCAACCTCAGTTGGCAGGAGTTGGCCGGGATCGGTCTTTCCGGAATTGGCATCGACGTCTTCATGGTGGTGACGACGCTGGGGCTGGGCGTTCTCGTGGGGACGCGCTGCTTGCGGATGGAGCGCAACGCAGCGCTGCTGATCGCCGCCGGTAGCGCAATCTGTGGCGCAGCCGCCGTGGTCGCGACGCTGCCGGTATTGCGCCTGCGCGAGGCCGAACAGGCGCGCCACGCGGCGACGGCGGTGGCGACCGTGGTGCTCTTCGGCACGCTGTCGATGTTGCTCTATCCGGCGCTGTTTGCGCATCTGGGCAGCGCGACGGCGCCCTTTGGCGTCTACGTCGGTTCGACGGTGCACGAGGTGGCGCAGGTGGTCGTCATCGGCAATGCGATCGGTGGCGATGCAGCGAAGAACGCGCTCATCGTCAAAATGGTGCGCGTGCTGTTGCTGGTGCCCTTTCTGCTTCTCTTGAGCGTCTGGCTTCGCCGCGAGCGGGGTGCCTGGAGTGACCCCCGCGCGCAGGGCAACGACGCGATGGGGCGCGTCGGCGACATTCGCGTGCCGTGGTTCGCGCTCGGCTTCGTTGCCTGCGCGATCCTCAATTCACTGGGCGTCTTGTCGAATGGGCTGCGAGGGCTGGCGCAGATGTCGGCGACACTCTGCTTGTGTCTGGCGATGGCGGCTTTCGGTCTGGAGACGACCTGGCGCCTGCTGCGTCAGGCCGGGCTGCGGCCCTTGTTGCTCGGGGGCGTGCTATTTGCCTATCTGGTCGGTGTGGGTGGCTGGATCAACCTGCATCTGGCGGGGGCGTTGCTGCCCCTCATTGCCGGCAGTGTCTGAAAAAAAGGGAGCCGAAGCTCCCTTTTTTGTTCAGCTCACTCGCCGGTGGGGCACGCAGGTGCGTTAAACCGCCCGCGAGTGAATCGCTGTGGATTTGCTGCTCAGGCGGCGAAGTTCTTGGCGGCGAAATCCCAGTTCGCCAGATGCGCGAGGAAGGTCTCGACAAACTTCGGGCGGGCGTTGCGGTAGTCGATGTAGTAGGCGTGTTCCCAGACGTCGATGGCGAGCAGGGCGGTGTCGGTCGTCGTCAGCGGTGTGCCGGCCGGGCCGGTATTGACGATATCGACCGAGCCATCGGCCTTCTTCACCAGCCAGGTCCAGCCGGAGCCGAAGTTACCGACGGCTGAGGCCTGGAAAGCCTTGCTGAATTCGTCGAAGGAGCCCCACTTGCGCTGGATCGCGTCGGCCAGCGCGCCCGTCGGGGTGCCGCCACCGGCCGGTTTCAGCGAATTCCAGAAGAAGGTGTGATTCCAGACTTGGGCGGCGTTGTTGTAAATGCCGCCGGCCGGCGCTTTGCGCACGATGGCTTCGAGCGGCAGCGATTCGAACTCGGTGCCCTTGATCAGGTTGTTGAGGTTGGTCACATAGGCTTGATGGTGCTTGCCATAGTGGTATTCGAAGGTTTCCGCCGAGAGGTAGGGAACGAGCGCGTCTGCAGCAAAAGGAAGGGCGGGCAGGGTATGTGCCATGGTGTTTTCTCCGTGATGAAAATGCGTGGTGTACGGTGGATCGGAAGGAAGGCTTTCGGGGGGCGGGCGTGGCCGGAGGCGCTGGCGGGCCGTTCGTCATCGACGGCGGCGTCGCTTATCCGGCATCCTCACTGGGTGAGCGGAAGACGGGGTCAGCCTGCTCACGCAGCGATTCAATACGCGTCAGCGCTTGCCCTTGCCTGAAACTGACCGTCAGTCGCTGGCTTGGTTCCAGAGTGCGGGCGTCGCTGACGATTCGACCGTTTTCGTCGCTGACAATGCTGTAGCCCCGCGCCAGCACGGCGCGCGGGTTGAGATGTTCGAGGCTGCTGGCGAGGGCGCCCACTCGCGCCGCTTTGTGCTCGAGGAGGCGGCGACGGGCGTGCGTCAGGCGATGCGCGAGGGCGTCGATGCGCCGGGCGCCTTGAGCGGCGTCGGGACGGGCCAGCAGAAGACGCTGCGTCAGACTTCCCAGCTGACTGCGGCGCACGGCGTTGCCGTGCATCAGGGCGCTGGCGAGTCGGCGCTGTAGTTGTCGCAACGAATCCGCTTGTGCGGCGAGCCGTTGTGCCGGGTGTTGCAGGCGCCGCGTCAGCCAGTCGAGGCGCTGGCTGACGTATTCCAGTCGGCGCGTCGCGCTGCGACGGAGTTGCACGGAGAGTTCGGCGAGGCGGGCGCGCAGGGCCGCCGCGTCGGGGGCGGCCATTTCGGCGGCGGCGGTCGGCGTCGGTGCGCGGCAGTCGGCGACAAAGTCGGCAATGGTGAAGTCGGTTTCGTGACCGACACCGCTGATGACGGGCACGGGGCTCGCGTAGATGGCGCGCGCCAGCGCTTCGTCGTTGAAGGATTGCAGGTCTTCGAGACTGCCGCCGCCGCGGCAGAGGATCAGTGCATCACACTGGTCTTGCGCGTGGCGCTGGGCGGCCAGCGTCAGCGCGGCGGTCAGTTGCTCGGCCGAGTCTTCGCCCTGAACAGTCGCCGGGTAAATCAGAACGTCGATCTGCGGCGCGCGGCGGCGCAGCGTCGTGATCACGTCGCGCAGCGCTGCTGCCTGTGGCGAGGTGACGACGCCAATACGGCGCGGGAACGGCGGCAGGCGGCGTTTGCCGTCATCGGCGAAGAGTCCCTCGCGTTCGAGCTTTTCCTTCAGCCGCTGAAAGCGCTCGAAGAGGTCGCCGACACCGGCGCGGCGCAGACCGTCGACGTTGAGCTGGAATTCGCCGCGTGCTTCATACATGCCCGGCAACACGCGCGCTTCGACGCGCAGGCCGTTCTCCAGCCGGAAGCCGACCGTTTGCACGCGCTGGCGAAACATGACGCAGCGCACCTGGGCGTTGGCGTCCTTGAGCGAAAAATAGCAGTGGCCGGACGCCGCCTGCACGAGATTGGAGACCTCACCGGAAACCCAGCAGAGCGGAAAGCCGCTCTCGATGCGCTCGCGCACGCGGCGGATCAGCAGCGATACCGGGATGGCTGCCGTCGCTGCGTTCGCCATTGTCGGCGGAGGCGGTGAGCTTGGCGAACCTGGTGGGTTCGCCGCATGCCTTGAATCCGTCGAATCCCTCGCACTTGCAGCAAAAACAGGACTCGCCTTGCTCTCTTCGAGCGTCGCCAAAGGCGGGCGGTGGGGTGATGACAGGGGCGTATCCGGCGGGGCGCCCGCGTCATTTGGCAGAGGGCTAAAGAGGTCGGCGGGAGTGCGTGAAATGCTCATGCCCTGATTCTACCTTCTCTTCCATCAGGCGAAATGATGCACATCCATCGCCGGTCGCCGCACGGCGTATCGGGAAAAACCCCGATGAAACCATGGTGTTTTTCCAACTAATTGATTTGTATATATTTAATGGCGACGCCGCTTTTTTTGGCAGAGCAAGAAAAGTCCTTTCGCTGGCGGTACTTAGGTGCTTCGTCCCAAGGCTGTCCACACAGTTATCCACAGATTCTGTGGATAAGGATTAGCTCTCTGCCGATGCTGTTTAGCCCCCTTTTGTCAACGCTTTTGCGGCTTGACTTCGTCATTGACAGGCAGCGTTTTTCTCGGGTAATGCCGCTGCGTCAGGAGCGGCCGCGAGCGGTACCGGGACGCCCGTGTGAGGCAAGCACGGGACTTGCCGCGAGGGGCGTCGCAGGATAAAGTCTGCGCCACCGAAAAAACCACGGGAGAAAGCGTGTTTGCCATCATTCAGGCCGCCGGCTGGCCTATCTGGCCGTTGCTGCTGGCATCGATTATTGCCGTCGCCCTGATCCTTGAACGCCTGGCCACGCTGCGCCGTAACCGAATCCTGCCGTCCGGGCTCCTGCAACGCGTCGTTGCCGACTATCGCGAAAATGGCGTTGCGGAAGACTGGTTGCAGCCGCTTGAGCAGCAGTCGCCCCTCGGACGTGTTCTTGCTGCCGCCGTGCGTAACGTCGGCGCGCCGCGCGAGGTGATGAAAGACTCCGTCGAAGAGGCCGGTCGTCTCGCGACGCACCAGCTCGAACGCTATCTGACGACGCTCGGCACCATCGCGTCGATCAGCCCCCTGCTCGGACTCTTCGGTACCGTCGTCGGCATGATCGAAATTTTCGGTTCGCAATCGCCGAGCGGTGCCAACCCGATGCAGCTCGCGCACGGGATTTCCATCGCCTTGTACAACACCGGCTTCGGTCTGGTGATCGCCATTCCGAGCATGATCTTCTGGCGCCACTTCCGGGCGCTCGTTGGCAGTTTCGTCATCGACATGGAGCAACAGGCGGTGCGGCTGGTGGAAACCCTGCAAGGCGAACGCCGGGCCTGATTGCCGACCATGAAATTTCAGCGCGAACGGCGGCATGACGAGCCGGAAATCAATCTGATCCCGATGATCGACGTGCTGCTTGTCATCATCATCTTCCTGATGCTGACGACGACTTACGCCAGGTTTTCGGGGCTGGAGATCAATTTGCCGACGGCCGATGCCGCCAAGCAGCCGGATCAGCCTAACGAGATCAACGTCGTCGTCACCGTCGGCGGACAGGTCCTCGTGAACAAGGTGCCGCTGGCGAACAGCGATGTCACTTCGATCAGCGAGGCGCTGCGCCGCGCCGCCGGGGCGGCGACCGATCCTCTGATCGTCATCAACGCCGACGCGCGCACGACGCACCAGAGCGTCATCGATGTCATGCAGGCCGCGCAAGGCGCCGGCTACGCGCACATCTCTTTCGCGACGCAGACCTCCCACTGATCCGCCGCTGATGGCGCTTTCTCTCGTGCAGCGTCTGCCCCGCTGGTGGTATCAACGCCAGCCGGCGCCTGCGCTGCTGCCTTTCTTGCCCGTCACCTGGCTGTTCCAGCGGTTGGTGGCGCGGCGGCGGGCGCAGTTTCTCGCGGGCCGCCGGGTCAGCGTGCGCCTTCCCGTTCCGGTCGTCGTCGTCGGCAATCTGACCGTCGGCGGCAGCGGCAAGACGCCGGTGACGCTGTGGCTGGTCGAGCAGTTGCGGCAGGCGGGCTGGCATCCCGGCGTTGTCAGTCGCGGCTACGGCGGTCGCGCGGCGGGCGTGCGCGCCGCGTCCGCCGACGATGCGACGGCGACGGGTGACGAGCCGGCGCTGCTGGTGCGCCGAAGTGGCGTGCCGGTGTTCGTGGGGCAAGATCGCGTGGCGGCGGCGCAGGCTTTACTGGCGGCGCATCCCGAATGCGATGTGCTCGTAGCCGACGACGGCATGCAGCACTATCGCCTGCGGCGCGATGTCGAGATTGCCGTGTTCGATAGTCGTGGTGCCGGCAACGGGCGGATGCTGCCGGTCGGCCCATTGCGTGAACCCCTGTCGCGCCTGAACGAATGCACGGCAGTGGTCTGGAACGGTGCGCCGGAGCCTCTCGCCGCGCGGGCGGCCTGCGGACTCCCGCAGTTCGCCATGACCCTGACCGGCAGCACTTTTCGCGCTCTGGCCGATCCCGCGCGGCACTGCGCGGCGGCTGATCTGGCCGCTCTGTGCGGCGGCCGACCGCTGTATGCGCTCGCCGGTATCGGCGATCCGCAACGCTTTTTCCGCCACCTCGAGGTGCTGGGGCTCGTGTTTGCGCCGCGCGCCTTCCCGGATCATCACCTCTACAGCCCGGCGGATCTGGCTTTCGCGCGTGACGGCGTGCTGCTGATGACCGAGAAAGATGCGGTAAAATGCGCCGCCCTTCTGCCTGCCGCGGCCCCCGCGGTGACCGGACACGCATCCTCGGCCCTGCCCGAAAGCTGGGTGTTGCCGGTGGACGCCGACATTACTTCGGCGCCCGGTGCGCCTGGCCTGCTCGACCTCATTCTGGAGAAGTTCAATGGACGCCCGCCTGCTTGATATCCTGGTTTGCCCGATCTGCAAGAGCCGTCTCGAATACCGCAAGAGCGCCAACGAACTCGTGTGCGCGCCTTGCAAGCTGGCCTACCCGGTGCGCGACAACGTGCCGATCATGCTCGAAGACGAAGCGCGTCGCCTGCCTGCCGACGCGTCCTGATTTGCGATCATGACGTTCAAGGTCGTCATTCCGGCGCGCTATGCGTCGACGCGTCTGCCGGGCAAACCCCTGCTCGATCTCGGTGGCATGCCGATGGTGGTACGTGTCGCGCGCCGTGCGCTGGCGGCCGGAGCCGACGAGGTGTGGGTGGCGACCGACCATGAGGCGGTGCAGACAGCCGTCGCGGCGTGCGGTATCCCCGTCATGCTGACGCGTGAAGATCACGCCAGTGGCACCGAACGTCTGGCCGAAGTCGTCGAGCAGCGCGGCTGGGATGACGAGACGATCATCGTCAATGTGCAGGGCGACGAGCCCCTGATCGAGCCCGGCCTGATCGCCCAGACGGCGCGTCAGTTGGCCGATAGCGGGGCGGAGATCGCCACGGTGGCGCATCCGGTGACGCAGGCCGAAGACTTTTTCAACCCGAACGTCGTCAAGGTCGTGTGCACTGATCGCGGCGATGCGTTGTACTTTTCGCGCGCGCCGATTCCCTATGCGCGCGATCATTTTGCCCGCCAGACAGCCGGCCAGCCGGCGAGCCTGCCCGCCGAGTTCACCGCGCTGCGGCATATCGGCCTGTACGCCTATCGCGCGCGCTTCTTGCGCCGCTACGCACAGTTGTTGCCGTCGCCGTTGGAAAGTGTCGAAGCCCTCGAGCAACTGCGCGCGCTGTGGCATGGCTATCGCATCAGCGTGACCGTGTCGGACGCGCTACCGGCGCCCGGCGTCGATACGCCGGCGGATGCTGAACGTGTGCGTCGTCTGCTTGCGGCCGACGATCCCCTCGTTTCCGCCGCTTCGGCCGCGGGCATTCGGCCTTGATTCAGCCGTAAGCAAGTTGTTGCTGCCGTGCGCGGGCGCGGTGGTTTGGCGCGAGTCTGTTTCAGTGTTCGTCGCCGCTTCGCGCCAGTCTGGCACGCCCCGGTAAAGCGGATCGCCTGTGCTGGCAGCGGTTTGACCGGGGCGACGATTGCAGGTAAGTTTCCCGCCATCTGCGTGGCGCCCTGGCTGGGGCCGGTTGGCGCCGAAATCACGCGATATTCGTACACCCAAAAAAGGAAACAACGATGAGACTCATTCTGCTCGGCGCACCCGGCGCTGGCAAAGGCACGCAAGCCCAGTTCATCCGCGAGAAGTACCAGATTCCCCAGATTTCCACCGGCGACATGCTGCGTGCGGCCGTCAAGGCTGGCACTCCGCTCGGTATCGAAGCCAAGAAGGTCATGGATGCCGGCGGCCTCGTCTCGGACGACATCATCATCGGTCTCGTCAAGGATCGCCTGACGCAAGCGGACTGTCAGGCCGGTTATCTGTTTGATGGCTTCCCTCGCACCATTCCGCAAGCCGAGGCGATGAAGGCGGCGGGCGTGGCCATCGATTACGTGCTCGAAATCGCCGTCGACGACAGCGAGATCGTCGAGCGCATGAGCGGTCGGCGCGTGCATCCGGCTTCGGGGCGCAGCTACCACGTGCGCTTCAATCCGCCGAAGGTCGAGGGTGTCGACGACGTGACCGGCGAGCCGCTGGTGCAACGCGACGACGACCGTGAAGAAACGGTGAAGAAGCGTCTTGAGGTCTATCACCAGCAGACGCGTCCTCTGGTCGATTACTACGCCCAGTGGGCGGCGAGTGGTGACGCGGCGGCGCCACAGTGTCGGCGCATTGCCGGTGTCGGCAGCGTCGATGAAATCCGCGAACGGGCCTTCAACGCACTGAAATAGGAGCAAGTCATGGCGGCGACGGCAATCCCCCGCAACGTTCTCTACGCTCAGTCGGGCGGCGTTACGGCGGTGATCAACGCCTCCGCCTGCGGCTTGATCGAGGCGGCACGCGCCGCTTCACCTCGCATCGGCAAGGTTTTCGCCGCGCGCAACGGCATCCTCGGCGCCCTCGCCGAGGATCTCATCGACACCAGCGCCGAGAGCGATACCGACATTGCCCGCTTGCGCCATACGCCGGGCGGCGCCTTTGGTTCCTGTCGCTACAAACTCAAGAGTATCGACGAGCAGCGGGCACAGTACGAGCGTCTGATCGAGGTTTTTCGCGCGCACGATATCGGCTATTTCTTCTACAACGGTGGCGGCGATTCGATGGATACCGCCAACAAGGTGTCGCAGATCGCCGAGCGTCTTGGCTATCCTCTGATCTGTGTTGGCGTGCCGAAGACCGTCGATAACGATCTGCCACTGACCGATTGCTGCCCTGGCTTTGGCTCGGTCGCCAAGTATGTCGCCACGTCGATGCGTGAGGCGGGCTTCGATGTGGCGTCGATGGCGCGCACGTCGACCAAGATTTTCGTGCTCGAAGTAATGGGCCGCCACGCCGGCTGGATTACGGCGGCGTGTGGCTTGGCGGCGCAGTCGGCGGCTGAGCCGCCACACCTCTTGCTGTTCCCCGAAGTGGCGTTCGACGAGGTGCGTTTTCTCGCGCGCGTCAAAGACTGCGTCGAACGTTACGACTACTGCACGATTGCTGTCTCCGAGGGTTTGCGTGACAGCGCCGGGCGCTTTCTTTCCGACATGGGGACGCGCGACGCCTTCGGTCACGCGCAGTTGGGTGGCGTTGGGCAGATCGTCGCGCAGTTGATCAAGGATCGGCTGGGCTACAAGTATCACTGGGCGCTCGCTGACTACCTGCAACGCGCGGCTCGCCACGTGGCCTCCCGCACCGATGTCGAGCAGGCGTATGCCTTGGGACGCGCCGCCGTCGATCTGGCGCTGGCGGGGCGTAATGCCGTCATGCCGGTGATCGAGCGGCTGTCCGACTCGCCCTATCGCTGGCAGGTGGGCGTGGCTGCGCTGAAGGATGTCGCCAACATCGAGCGCAAGATGCCCGCCGATTTCATCTCGGCGGATGGTTTCGGCATTACCGATGCCTGCCGCGCCTATCTGGCGCCGCTGATCGAAGGCGAAGACTTTCCCCCGTTCCGCGACGGCCTGCCTGACTACGTACGTTTGCAGAATCTGGCCGTGCCTCGTCGGCTGCCGGATTTCGCGCTGTAACTCCGCTGCGGTAACTCCGCTTTTCCCGCCACCATCGCGCTCAGAGGGCGATGGCGGGATTGAGCGTGTAACGCCCTGTCAGCGTTGCCTTGTCGAGGATATGTCCTGTCATGGCGGCACGAATGACGGCTCCCGTCAGTGGCCCGTGCGCCGGCAGCTGCGCGACGTCGAGAGCGTAGAGCGTGAAAACGTAGCGGTGCACCAGTTCGTCGTTCCATGGCGGGCACGGGCCGTCGTAGCCGAAATAGTCGCCGCGCATGTCGGGGTCGCCGTCGAACCAGCCGGTGTAGTCGTTGATGCCCTGGCGCGCGCCCTTCGCGGCCGAGGGGCCGGCTTTGCCGCGCGGGGTGACGACGGTCGAAAATTCGCCAGCGCGAATCTCACTCGCACTGGCTGGCAGGTCGACCAGCAACCAATGAAAAAACTCGACGCGCGGCAGGCTGGCAGACACGACGCTGCCTTCACGATTGACGTCGTCGCCACGGCTTGGAACGTCGGGATCGGCGCAGATCAGCACAAAAGACTGCGTCGCTGCCGGTACGTCGCGCCAGGCTAGGTGTGGGTTGCGATTGCCGCCGAGGCGGACATGGCGGAGCGGGTCGGCGACGCAGAAGGCAAATTCGCCGGGAATGGCACCGTGGTCGGAAAAGCTTTCGCTGAAAAGCTGCATGTTCGAGTCCCTCGTGTCAAAGGATGGTCGTACGCGCGTTGAGGATGGCTGGCGGTCTTGCCACCCGCATCCCCCCGATTCAGCTTGCCGCGCTGCGCTTGAAATCGCGCAGCCGGAAGCCCAATACCCCCAGTGTAGCGAAATAGGCGAAAACCCCGAAGCCAAGGAGTGCAGTAAGGCGCAGCAGACGTTCGCTGATCGCCCAGCGCAGCCAGTCCTCCGTGGCGCCCATCCCCCCCCAGAGAACGGCAGCGAGCACGCCAAGCGCGACTGCCAGACGCAGGAAGAAGCCGCCCCAACCCGGCTGCGGTGCATAGATACCGTGCCGGCGCAGTCCACGGAAGAGCAGCGTTGCGTTGATGCACGCGGCGAGACTGATCGACAGCGCCAGACCGGCATGCTTGAGCCAGCCGATCAGCAGCAGATTGAGTATTTGCGTGGCAACGAGCGAAACGATGGCGATCTTCACCGGCGTGCGGATGTTCTGGCGCGCGTAGAAACCGGGGGCCAGCACCTTGACGAGAATCAGTGCTACCAGTCCGACGCTGTAAGCGACCAGCGCTTCTTGCGTGCGCATCACGTCGTCAGCGGTAAAGGCGCCGTGATGAAAGAGCGTGGCAACCAGCGGCGCGGCAATGACGGCCATGAACACCGCCGCCGGCGCGGCGAGCAGGAAACACAGGCGCAGGCCCCAGTCGAGGAGTTTTGAATAGTCATCAAAGCGCTGCTCGGCGTGGCAGCGCGACAGCGAGGGCAGAAGAATCGTCCCCAAGGCCGCGCCCAGCATGCCGGAGGGGAACTCCATCAAGCGGTCGGCGTAATACAGCCACGAGACGCTGCCGGCGACGAGAAAGGAGGCGAAGATCGTGTTGATCAGCAAACTGATCTGCGACACCGATACGCCGAGCGCAGCTGGTGCCATAAGCTTGAGAACGCGCTGCACGCCCTCGTCACGCCAGTGCAGATCGAAGCGCGGCAGCATGCCGATACGTCGCAGGCTCGGCAGCTGCAAGGCCAGTTGCAGAACGCCGCCGAGGAAGACCGCCCAAGCCAGCGCCAGCGCCGGCGGATCAAACCAGGGCGCGGCAAACAGGGCCATGACAATGAACGACACATTGAGCAAGACCGGCGTGAAGGCCGGAATGGCAAAACGGCTCCATGTATTGAGCACCGCGCCGGCCAGCGCGACGAGCGACATGAAGAGAATGTAGGGGAAGGTGATGCGCGTGAGCGCGACGGTCAGCGCGAACTTGTCGGGATCGCCCACAAAGCCGGGGGCCGAAATATAGACGAGGATCGGCGCACCGACGATGCCGAGGAGCGTGACCAGCAGCAGGGCAAGGAACAGCAGGCTGGCGACGCGATCGACGAGGAGCTTCGTCTCCTGCTCGCCGCGCCGGTTACGGTATTCGCCGAGCACCGGAACGAAGGCCTGCGAGAAGGCTCCTTCGGCAAAAAGGCGTCGCAACAGGTTGGGTAGCTTGAAAGCGACGAAAAACGCGTCCGTCATCATGCCGGCGCCGAAAGTCGTGGCAATGACGAAATCGCGCACGAAGCCGAGGATGCGCGAAATCAGCGTCATGCCGCTGACGGTGGCGAGTGCTCTGAGCAGATTCATCCGGGAGGAAAGCGCGCGTTGAACGGCCAGCGACGAAAAGGCGACATCTTAGCGGCTTAGTCAGCGCCGACCAAACCGGCAGGAGGCGCGCGTTTGCTGCTGTCCGCCCAATGAAGCGTTTTGCGCGCTTGCATTGACGCAGCGACGCCGGTATGATTGCGCGCTTTCGATCAACGCATCAGTTCATTCAGGGACGAACATCCATGGCCAACAGCGCACAAGCCCGCAAGCGCGCCCGCCAAGCCGTTAAGCAACGTGCCCACAACGCCAGCCTGCGCTCCACTCTGCGCACGGCCATCAAGCGTGTGCAAAAGGCGATTGTCGCTGGCGACAAGACGGCTGCGCAAAGCATTTTCCAGCAGTCCGTGTCCGAGATCGACAGCATTGCTGACAAGAAGATCATTCACAAGAACAAGGCCGCTCGCCACAAGAGCCGCCTCTCGGCACAAATCAAGGCGCTAGCTGCCTGATTGCTGCCGCAGCAGCACCGATGCGGCGCCTCGATAGGCGCCGTTTTCTTTTGCTGTCGTTGTTGAGTTGTCCGGGCTGGGTTTTGCCCGTTTTTAAGGCGCTAGGGCGCCGGCCTGTGCCGGTGCGACCGTCGCCATGAAGCCGGCAGTGTTTTCGCACTGGCCGGCGAACAATGGGATAATGACGCCATGAACGCACCGCAACCCGTTTCTCCTCGCCGTCGGCTGCAGCAGTTGCTGGCCGTGCCGGATCGTGATCGCACCGATGCCGAGTGGGATGAGCTCAATGAGCTGGAAATCCAGTTGGCACCCGGCAACCGTGAGTCGTCGGCACCGCAGGGCGACGCTCAGGGGCGCGGCGGTCGTTCGTCCGGCCAGTCGCGTCGCTCGTCCGGTCAGGGGCGCGGTGGCCAAGGTGGCGGCCAAGGTAACTCACAGGGTGGCGGCCAGTCGCAGAATCGCTCCGGCAACCCTTCAGCGCCCAAAGCTGCGGGCCAAGGGGGCGGAAATCCGGCGGGTGGTAACGCGGGTAATGCGGGGGGGGCTCCGGCCAACGGCGGCGCGCCGGGCAAGAAGCCCTTCCGCAAACCGCGGCAGCGCCCGCCGCGTCCCGACGTCGCCTGATTTCGCGGTAACACGCGTCAGGATGGCATTCTGGGTCGCCTGATCGTATTGGCTGCCTCGGCATTTGCCACTTGCGTCAGCTTTCCGGTCATTGCTCGGCCGGCGGCGTCTTCGTTTTTTTCCTTTTTGATTGTGCCGCCCGTCTCGTCGAGTCCGGGGGCTGGTGTTTGCCTTCGGCATTCCCTCTGGGACTCTTTACGCCGTCTCTGCGCGGCACGTTCGTGTCGTCATCGTCATCAGCCGCAGGGGATGTTGCGCTGCTTATCTCCAGGCGCGCAGCCTTGGCTGCTGGGTGAGGCGCGGTAATGAACTCCGGCTATCTGCTGCTGAAGAGCCTGCACGTTCTCGGTGTGGTGTTGTTCTTGGGTAATGTGCTTGTGACCTTGTGGTGGAAGGTCATGGCCAACCGCACACGGCAGCCGCAGATCATCGCCTTTGCGCAGCGTCAGGTGACGCTGACCGATATCGTCTTCACCTTCGCCGGCGCCGCGCTGGTCTTGCTGACCGGGCTCACCAACGCTTATCTCTCCGGCTGGACGAACCCCGTGGTGCGCTGGATTGGCTGGAGCAGTGCGCTATTTCTGCTTTCGACGCTGCTCTGGGTGTTCGTACTCATCCCCCTGCAGATTCATCAGGCACGTCTCGCTCGGCAGTTCGCTGCGGGAGGTGAAATTCCGCTTTGCTACTGGCGCGCTGAGCGCGTGTGGATCGGCGTTGGCGTGCTGGCGACCGTGCTGGTGCTCGCCAATCTCTACTGGATGGTCTTCAAGCCCCTTTGATGCTCAATGCGCATCAAAGGGGCTGGCGTACTTGCGCGCTGCGCTTCGTTCCTCGCTTCTGTTGGCCTTCGGCGGCGTCGTGGCCGTTGGTGGGAAGAGTTCTGCGATTCGTCGATTGTCATGAACTAATTGATTTGTATTAGTACTAAAGTAATAGCCATTACTTTTTCGCACGGCGGTCGTATGATTCGCGGCTTGCCGTGCGGTTCTTTTTTGAGCGTTCGCTTTTCGCCGCCGCTCAACGTGGGGAAATAGATGCGTAACAACCAGCCAGTCACCAACATAGAAACCCAGCTTCCCGAAGGGGAGTTCATTTATTCGCGGACCGATCTCAAGGGCATGATCGTCGAGGCGAACGCGGCTTTTGCCAAGGTCAGCGCCTATACGCAGGAGGAGATGGTCGGACAGCCCCACAATCTCGTTCGCCACCCGGATATGCCAGTCGAGGCCTTTGCCGATATGTGGCGCGACCTGAAGGCTGGGCGGCCCTGGCGCGGCATCGTCAAAAATCGGCGCAGCGATGGTGGCTTTTATTGGGTCATCGCCAATGCGTCGCCGGTGCGCGAAAACGGCAACATCGTCGGCTACCAGTCGGTACGTTCCCGTCCTCAGCGCGACGAAATTGCTGCCGCGCAGGCCGCCTATCAGCGCTTGAAGCAAGGCGACCACTCGATCCGTATCGAGCATGGCCGTGTCGTGCCGGCGCGGCCATCGCTCCTTGCGTTGGCTTCCTCGCTCAATACGCAACTGGCGGTGGCGGGGATTTTCTCTGTGCTGCTCGGAGCGGCTTTGCTGTTGCCGCCGCTGGATGTTCCCTTCCTGCCTTGGGTCTTGCAGGCGCTGGGTGCGCTGGGCGTGGTCTGGGGAGCGGTGTTCCTTGCGCTCTTCGTGCCGCGTTTGCGCCGCGACCTGACGGCGACGACCGATTACCTCGAACGCGTGCTGACTACCGGCGATCTGCGGCAGCGCTTCCAGTTGGGGCGCCGCGACCAGGTCGGTGGGATCGCTTCGCGCATCGACAGCTTCATCTCGTCGATCCAGGCGACGGTGCAGGGGATGGACGACTCCGCCGCGCATGTGCAGCAGGTCAGCCATGAAGTCGAGCGTGGCGTCGATAACGTCGCCGAGGCGACGCGGGTGCAAAGCGACGCGACCTCTTCGGCGGCGGCGGGAATCGAAGAGATCACCGTGTCGATTGGCGAAGTCGCAGCGCATGCGGCATCGACCCGCACGGCTGCCGAGGCGGCCAGCGACGTCTCGGTGCGCGGTGCGGCACTGTCCGAAAAAGCCAGCGCGACGATTCTGGCGCTGGCGGGTACCGTCAAGGATTCCGCCGCGCAGGTTGAATTGCTCGGCGAACAGTCCGAAGAAATCTCCCGCATTACCGGGGTCATTCGTGAGATTGCCGATCAGACCAATCTGCTCGCGCTGAACGCGGCCATCGAGGCGGCGCGCGCCGGTGAGCAGGGACGTGGCTTTGCTGTGGTGGCCGACGAGGTGCGCAAGCTTGCCGAACGCACCGGCAAGGCGACGCAGGAGATCAGCGACATGATCGGCGCGATTCAGGGCGAAACGCGCAAGGCCGTCGATGGCATGCGCTCTGGCGCCTCACAGGTGGAGGAGGGGGTTCTGCTGGTTCAGGACGCTCAGCAGGCCTTGCAGGAGATCAACAGCCAGATGGGCGTGACGCTGAGCATGGTCAGTGACATCTCGCATTCCTCGGCGGAACAGCAGGATGCGATCACCCTGATGGCGCAGAGCGTCGAGCGCGTGGCGACGATGACCGAGCAAAACCTCGGCGTGGCGCAACAGACGCACGGCTCTGTCGATGTGCTCAACGGCGTCGTCGAGCGGATGCGCAAGTCGGTGAATCAGTTCTCCGTCTGATGCGGGCCATGCCCGAGCCGACCGGGCGGACGGGATGGCGACGGCGGTAAGGCAGGCAATACGCGCACGCGAAGCGCGGTCGTCGGAGGAATCGTCTGTGGTTCGTTGACGAAAAAGGGGCGGGCACGATGTGCCCGCCCCTTTGGCTTGCAGAACGGTCGCGCTTACTTGCTGCTGGCTTCGAGAACCTTCCACTCACCGCCTTCGACCTTGTAGACGGTGATGGCGCCGTCTTTCAGATCGCCTTTTTCGTCGTAGCCGATGGTGCCGGAGGTGACGCCCGCCATTTGCGTCTTGGCCAGTGCCGGCAGGTACTTCGCGGGTTCGCTGGAGCCGGCGGCCTTCATGGCTGCGATCAGCACCATGGTCGCGTCGTAGGCGTAGGGCGAGTAGATCTGCACGTCTTCGTTAAAGCGTGCCTTGTACTTCGTTTCGTAGTCCTTGCCCCCCGGCATCTGTGCCAGCGGCAGGCCGGCCAGCGAGGCGATGGTGCCGTCGGCGGCGGTGCCGGCGAGCGACAGGAAGTTGGGTGACTTGATCATTTCGCCGCCCATCAGCGCCGCCTTGATGCCTAGTTGCTTGATCTGCCGAGCCATCGGGCCCGCTTGCGCGTCCGCGCCGCCGAAGAAGACGACATCCGGCTTGGCGCTCTTGATGCTGGTGAGGATGGCCATGAAGTCCGTCCCCTTGTCGCTGGTGAACTCGCGCTTGACGATATCGGCGCCGGCGGCCTTGGCGGATTTCTCGAACTCGTCGGCAAGGCCCTGACCGTAGGCGGTACGGTCGTCGATGATGGCAATGCGGTGTGCCTTGAGCGTCTCGACCGCAAAGCGGCCCATCACGCTGCCTTGTTGCACATCGTTGGTCATGGCGCGGAAGGTCGTCTTGTAGCCGTTGCCGGTGTAAGCCGGCGAGGTCGCCATGGCGATTTCGGGGATGCCGGCTTCCGAGTAGATGCGCGAAGCCGGGATGCTGGTGCCGGAGTTGAAGTGGCCGAGCATGCCGACGATCTTCGCGTCCACGAGTTTCTGGGCGACTGCCGTGCCTTGCTTCGGATCGGCCTGGTCGTCCTCGGAGACCAGCTCGAAGCGCACAGGCTGTCCACCGATTTGCGGCTGGCCGGCGTTGGCTTCTTCGATGGCAAGGATGACGCCGTTTTGCATTTCCTTGCCATAGTGGGCCTGCGGGCCCGTCAGAGGTGCAGCGAAACCGAGCTTGACGACTTTGACTTCCGGGGCGGCGGCGGGAGCGGCAGCGGCCGGAGCCTCATCTTTTTGGCTACAGCCGCCAAGCAGCGCGAGGCTGACGGCGAGCGCCGAGCACTGAAACAGGGCGTTCATCTTCATCGGGCAGATTCCTTGTGGGCGGGAGGGAGCAGTGCCGGCGAATGTCGGCTAGCCTGCGAGTCTCGCTTCTCAGGCGGCGTCGGTCAAGGTCTGCCAGCCCTGTCAGGGGCTGGCGCCGGTGCTGCGGGTGCCATGGTCGTCGCGATAGCGGGGGCTTGCCCGCGCCCTGATAAGGGTGCTTCGCCTTCCTCTCGCGAGCGGCTAAGATGGCGGACGCGGTGTCTGGTACCGCGCTCAGGCAAGATTCAAAAGGAGCAGACGTGGAAATATTCAAGGCCGACGTGGTCATCGTCGGTGCCGGCGGTGCCGGACTGCGCGCGGCGATCGCCATTGCCGAGGCCGATCCGGCGCTCACCGTGGCGCTGGTGTCGAAGGTCTATCCGATGCGCTCGCACACGGTTGCCGCCGAGGGCGGTTCGGCCGGCGTCGTGCAGGCGCACGACAGCCTCGAGCATCACTTCAACGACACCGTTTCCGGCGGTGACTGGCTGTGCGAGCAGGACGTCGTCGAGGATTTCGTCGCCCGTTGCACCGATGAGATGGTGCAGCTCGAACACTGGGGCTGTCCGTGGAGTCGCAAGGAAGACGGCCGGGTGAACGTGCGCGCCTTCGGCGGCATGAAGATCGAGCGCACCTGGTTTGCCGCCGACAAGACCGGCTTCCACATGCTGCACACGCTGTTCCAGACCTCGCTCAAGTACCCGTCGATCCGCCGCTTCGACGAGTATTTCTGCGTCGATCTGGTGGTCGAGGACGGGCGCGCGCAGGGGGTGGTCGCCATCGAGGTCGCCTCCGGTCGCTTCACGCTGATCGAGGCCGGGGCGGTGATCATCGCCACCGGCGGCGCCGGCCGCGTCTTTCGCGAGAACACCAACGCCGGCATCGTCACCGGCGACGGCATGGCGCTCGCCTACCGCCACGGCGTGCCGCTGCGCGACATGGAGTTCGTGCAGTACCACCCGACCTGCATGCCGGGCACCGGCCTGTTGTTTACCGAAGCCTGCCGCGGCGAGGGCGGTTTCCTGGTCAACAAGGATGGCTACCGCTATCTGCAGGACTACGGCCTTGGCCCGGCGACCGACACACCGCGCAACAAGGCGATGGAGCTCGGTCCGCGCGACCGTCTGAGCCAGGCCTTCTGGTACGAGGAGCAGAAGGGACGCACGCTCGCCGGCAAGCACGGCAGCTACGTGAATCTCGACCTGCGGCACCTCGGCGAGAAGAAACTGCGCGAGCGCCTGCCGCAGATCTGCGAACTGGCCGAGGAATTCCTCGGCATCGACCCGGCGCACTCACCGATCCCGGTACGGCCGGCGGTGCATTACACGATGGGCGGCATCCTCGTCGACGGCCAGTGCGCGACGCCGCTGCCCGGCCTCTACGCCGCTGGCGAGTGTTCGAGCGTCGGCATCCACGGCGCCAACCGGCTCGGCTCCAACTCGCTGGCCGAACTGTGTGTCTTCGGCAAGCGCGCCGGGCTGGCTGCCGCGGCCTTCGCGCGCAGCGCGGTGCCGGCCGCTGGCGACACGCTGCTGCGCCAGGCGGAAGCGGCGCGCCAGCGGGCGCTGGCCTTGCGTGCGCGCACGCCGGCGGGTGGCCACGGCGGCCGCGGCGAACGCATCGCCGTGCTGCGTCAGGAAATGGCGGCGACGATGGAAGCCGGCTGCGGCATCTACCGGTTGGCCGAGAGCATGCAGGCGACCTGCGACAAGCTCGCCGAACTGCGCGAGCGCTTCGCCAACGTCGTCGTCGAGGATAAGTCGAACGTGTGGAACAGCGACTGGCTGCTCGCCATCGAGCTCGACTACCAGCTTGATGTGGCGCAGGCGATCGCGCATTCGGCGATCAACCGGCGTGAGTCGCGCGGCGCGCACCAGCGCCTCGACGGCTTCGAGGCGCGCGACGACGCCAGCTTCCTCAAGCACACGCTGGCGCACTACGTTCCGGGCGGGCCGCCGCGCATCGACTATGGCGCGGTGAAGATCACCCGCTTGCAGCCAGCGACGCGCGCCTACGGCGCCGCCGGCGAGCAGGCGGAGAAGATGGCGAAGGCAGAAAAAATGGAAAAGGCCGCCGCGCAGGCGGCCGGCCATGCAGCAGACGGGAAAGCGTGATGAGCACGAACGAGAAGACCATCGAAATCGAAGTCCTGCGCTACCGTCCCGAGCAGGACGCGGCGCCCTTCCCGCAGACGTACGTCGTTCCCTTCAGCGACGACATGTCGGTGCTGCAGGGGTTGCAGTACATCAAGGATCACCTCGACGGCACGCTGTCGTTCCGCTGGTCGTGCCGGCAGGCGATCTGCGGCAGCTGCGGCGTGATGATCGACGGCATCCCCAAGCTTTCGTGCAAGAGCTTCCTGCGCGATTACGCCGGCAAGGGACGCGTGCGTGTCGAGGCGTTGGCGAACTTCCCGATCGAGCGCGATCTGGTGATCGTCATGGACAGCTTTGTCGAGAAACTCGAGAGCATCAAACCCTACATCATCCCGAAGGAGCCGCGCCCGCTCAGCGCCGGCGAATACCGGCAGACGCCGGCGCAGCTCGACGCTTACGCCCAGTACAGTTCCTGCATCAACTGCCTGCTCTGCTACGCGGCCTGCCCGCAGGTCGGCCTGAGTCCGGACTTCGTCGGCCCGGCAGCGCTGGCGCTGCTTTTCCGCTACAACAGCGACTCGCGCGACGGCGGCGCCGCGCAGCGCATGCCGGTGGTCGGCGCCGAAAGCGGCGCCTTCCACTGCACGGCGGTCGGCTACTGCTCCGAAGTCTGCCCCAAGGGCGTCGATCCGGCGAGCGCGGTCAATCAGGCCAAGGGCGCCAGCGTGCGCGAGTATTTTCTGGGCTTTCTTGGCAAGGGAGGCGGCAAATGAGTGCATCCGATCCGCGGCCGGCGGCCCGCCCGGCCAATGATCCGCGCCGCCCCTACGTGCGGCCGATGGCCGGCTGGTGGCAGCGCAACCCGTTCTTCGTCCGCTACATGGCGCGCGAGGGCACGGCACTGTTCGTCGCTGCCTACGCGCTGATCCTGCTCGTCGGCCTCGTCCGGCTGGCGCAGGGCGAGGCGGCGTGGAACGGCTGGCTGGAGGCGCTGCGCAGCCCGGCGTCGATCCTGCTGCACGTCGTCTTCGTTGCCGTCTTCGCCTTCCATACCGTCACCTGGTTCGAGGTGCTGCCGAAGACGATGCCGCCGCTGATCGTCGGCGGCAAGCGCGTGGCGCAGTCGGCGATCACCGCCGGCGCCATCGCCGTCGCTGCTGGCGCGAGCCTCGCGCTGTTCGGCATTGTCTGGGGGCTGACGCGATGAGCCATTCCACTACTCCGGGTCGTCCGGCACAAACGCGGCGCTCGCCGGAGCCGATCTTCTGGGCGCTGTTCGGCGCCGGCGGCATGCTCTCGGCGCTGATCGCGCCGATGCTCGCCTTCATCACCGGCATCGCCGTGCCGCTCGCCTTCCTGCTGCCGGCCGACGCGATGAGTTACCGCAACATGCTGGCGCTGGCGCAGAACCCGATCGGCAAGGCGCTCCTGCTTGCCGTCGTCGCCTTCTTCTTCTGGCACGCGGCGCACCGCATCTTCCACAGCCTGCACGATCTGGGCATCCAGGCCGGCAACGGCGCGCGCGTCGTCTTCTACGGGAGCGCTTTTGTTGCGACGCTGGTGGCCGGGGCGGCCTTGATGCTTATCGGTTTCTGAGCAGCGCGTTCTCCTCGCTGCATGGGGATCGGCGGCGTGTCTAGTGTCGGTCCGGTCGCGTCGTTGGGGCGGAAGCGTCGGGGATTTATCGCGTAGCCCCGCTGTCGATGGGAAACTGGGCACGCCAATTCGCTAGAATACGGAAATGACATGTGTTTCGAGCGGCATTGCTTGGGCTGTCGGGCCGCAGGCGCGCCGTGCTGGCGATTTGGCAATAAGAAAAATTCCCGTCGGAGCGGGCAGTAATGAATCGAATTCCGATCCAGAAAAGTGACATCACCATCGGCAAGGCCTTGCCGTGGAACGTGTTTGATCCGCAGGGCAACCGCGTTGCGGCGATTGGCGACATCATCCACACACGCGAACATGTGCAGTTGTTGATTTCGACGAAAGCCTGTCGTGATCAGCCCGTCGAGCCGTCGGACGACGAGTTGAGCGACGAGGAAATCACCGGCAGTAATGGCAAGCAGGAAAATACCTTCACCTTTGAGGCCATGAAACTGAAGGTGGGCGATCGCTTGCAGATTCAGCCGCCGCAGCGCTTGGCGGTTGATCGGGTGATCGTGCGGCTGATCGGCTATACGCCCAACCAGAGCCTGCTCGTCAGCGCGCCCCGCGAATCCAGCGGTCTGCGCATGCAACTGGTGGAAAACGACAAACTGGTGGTGCGGGTATTCACCAGCCAGAACGCTTTTGGCTTTCCGGCGACGATACTCAAGATCATCAAGATCCCGTACGAGTATCTCCACTTGTCTTTCCCCTACGAGGTGAAGGGCGTCGTCATCCGCACGGCCCCGCGCGTCAAGACAAAAATCGTTTGCTCTGTTGCCAACGCGGCGGGAGCTAACGACAGCGACGACAATATTTCCGGAATGATCGTCAACCTCAGCGCCAAGGGGGCCTTGCTGGCATCGCGTCGCGCTATCGCCGAAAAGGGAGAGTCGATCAAACTGGCGTTTCGCGTCAGTCTGCACGCGATTGATACGGTGCTGAGTATCAACGCCGTCGTGCGCGCACAGTTCGTCGAAGACCCCCCGGCCAATGGGAGCGTGCCGTTGGTCAATCATGGTCTGGAGTTCGTCGATCTCTTACCGAACGACACGCTGATTCTGCAGAGCATGATCTATCAGCAGATGATCGAGCAGCCGCATACGGTGCTCTAGCAGACTGAACGTTGGGCTTGGAATTGGGCCTGGAATTGACGACGGGGACCGAAGTCCCCGCCGGCTTTTCTTTGGTAACAAGGCTCAAGCAGCCTCGGCAAAGGCCTTAAGCGGCGATTGCGAAACGCTCATCGTTGGCGTTTAGAGATTTGCTTCATTAACGTCGATCGCCTGACGAGTTGCCTGCTCACCTTCGCCCGCCCTGTCGAAGCCAGTACACCCCCACCTAAACGCACTCCGGTGCCTTTAGGTGGAGGTGGCGGGAATCGAACCCGCGTCCAGAACGCCTCCAGATTGCCGGAATTACAACCATCCTAGGATTATGGGGCCGAACCCGCCGCTATTCAAGGATTCAGCGAAGGTTTTCGCGGGTGCGGGCGCGGCGGCGTGCCGTTGCCCGCAAACCCTCGTGCCGATGGGCGCTGAAAGCCACTTGCAGGAACCCGAAATCGTCGTGGCAGCGTGCGTGTGGCGGTTGAAAACGGCGTCTTTTAAGGTGACAATTCAGCCCCTTATCCGTCACCGGGCATGCCAGATGTCGTCTGGCTGTGCCTTCATCCAGTCTGTTGATTTTATTGGGAAGCGTAATCGCATGAAAAAAACACTTTCGATGTTGGTGCTGGCCCTGGCGGCGGGTGTGGCCTTGTCTGGCTGCGATAAATCCGAAAACGCGTCGGCAGCCAAGCCGGCGGCGGTGAGCAAGATCGTTGTCGGTCTCGACGACAATTTTCCGCCGATGGGTTTCCGTGACGAAAAGAACACCCTGGTCGGTTTCGACATCGATCTCGCGCGCGAAGCCGCCAAGCGTCTGGGGGCGGAAGTCGAGTTCAAACCCATCGACTGGAATGCCAAGGAAGCCGAGTTGAACGGCAAGCGTGTCGATGTGCTCTGGAATGGCCTGACCATCACCGAAGAGCGCAAGGCCAACATCGCCTTCACCACGCCTTACCTGGAAAACCGGCAGATCGTCATCGTCACGGCCAACTCGAAGATCAAGGACAAGGCCGGGCTGGCGGGCAAGATCATCGGCGTGCAGGAAGGCAGCAGCGCCGTCGAGGCGATCGAGAAAGATGCCGCCACGGCCAAGTCGTTCAAGGAACTGAAGAAATTCGGCGACAACGTGACGGCGCTGATGGATCTCTCCGCCGGTCGTCTCGAAGCACTTGTCGTCGATGAAGTGGTTGGTCGTTACTACATCGCCAAGAAGCCAGGCGAATATGTCGTGCTCGACGAAAACTTCGGCACCGAAGAATACGGCGTCGGCGTGCGCAAGGACGACACCGAACTCCTCGGTAAGCTGCAAAAGGCGCTCGACGAGATGAAAAAGGACGGCTCTGCTGCGCGCATTTCGACGCAGTGGTTCGGCAAGGATATCGTCAAGTAATCCTCGAAGTATTCTCCTCTCTACCGAAACAAGGCTTCACACGGGCCGAACCCTGGGTTCGGCCCGCTGACTAGGCAGGCCCATGGACTATTTCACCGCAATACTCGGGCCTCTGCTGAACGGCACGGCAGTCACCTTACAGGTGTTCCTGATCACGCTGGCACTCGCCGTGCCTCTGGGGCTGGGGCTTGCGCTGGTGCGCGTGTCGCGCTTCCGCACCGCCAGCGGCATTGTCAGCGGCTATATCTGGCTGATGCGCGGTACGCCGCTGATGCTCCAGATGCTCTTCATCTACTTCGCGCTGCCCTTCGTGCCTGTCATCGGCGTGCGTTTGCCCGATTTTCCGGCAGCCATTGCTGCCTTCACGCTGAACTACGCTGCCTATTTTGCCGAGATCTTCCGTGCCGGCATCCAGTCGGTCGGCCGTGGGCAGCACGAGGCGGCGCAGGTGTTGGGTCTCTCGTATGGGCAGACCATGCGACGCATCGTTCTGCCGCAGATGGTCAAGCGCATCCTGCCGCCGATGAGCAACGAGACGATCACGCTCGTCAAGGACACCTCGCTGATTTATGTGTTGGCGATGAACGACCTGCTGCGCGCCGCGCGCGGCATCGTTCAGCGCGACTTCACGACCATGCCGTTTGTGGTCGCCGCCGCTTTCTACCTTTTCATGACCCTGGTGCTAACCTGGGGCTTCATGCGCCTGGAAAAGAAATATGCCGTCTACGACGACTAGCCCGATGATTTCGGCGCAGGGCATTCACAAGCGCTTCGGCAGCACCGAAGTGCTGCGCGGCGTTTCGCTGCACATCGACAAGGGCGACGTCGTTGCCGTCATCGGCCCTTCGGGTTCCGGCAAGAGCACCTTCCTGCGCTGTCTTAACCGCCTCGAAACCATCGACCGCGGCCGTATCGATATCGAGGGCGAAACGCTTGTCGATACCGACGCCGGTGGCGTTTGCCGCTATGCTGCCGACGCCGACGCGCGCCGTATCTGCCGCAAGATGGGCATGGTCTTCCAGCAGTTCAACCTCTTTCCGCATTTCACCGTGCTACAGAACATCATTGAGGCACCGGTGACGGTAAAGGGGCTGACGCGCGAAGCGGCCATCCCGCCGGCTGAGGAGTTGTTGCGCAAGGTTGGGCTCCTGCACAAGCGCGATGCCTATCCTTCGCACCTCTCGGGTGGACAGAAACAGCGCGTCGCCATCGCCCGTGCGCTCGCCATGGAGCCCGACATCATGCTCTTCGATGAGCCGACTTCGGCGCTCGATCCGGAGTTGACCGGTGAAGTGCTGCGCACCATCCGTCAGCTGGCTGAAGAGCACATGACGATGATCGTCGTCACGCACGAGATGGCTTTTGCGCGTGATGTGTCGACGCGAGTCATCTTCATGGACGGCGGCGAGATCGTCGAAGAGCGGCCCGCAGCCGAGATGTTCGCCAGCCCGGCTCATCCGCGCACGCGCGCATTTTTGAATCATTTGGCATGATTTCAACGCTCGCTGCGCTTTTTTGCAGAAAAATCGCAGCGGGGGCTTGAGCAAGCGAACTTCCCTCGCTATAATGCGCAGCTTCTTGACGCAGCAACGCGAAAGCGAAGTTGCTAAAGAAAACAGCGCGCCCGTAGCTCAGTTGGATAGAGTACTTGGCTACGAACC
This sequence comes from Rhodocyclus gracilis, assembly GCF_009617575.1. Classification (GTDB taxonomy): domain Bacteria; phylum Pseudomonadota; class Gammaproteobacteria; order Burkholderiales; family Rhodocyclaceae; genus Rhodocyclus; species Rhodocyclus gracilis. Next base: position 84,857 of record NZ_WIXJ01000006.1, on the reverse strand, counting down.
AAGGGGTCGGGCGTTCGAATCGCTCCGGGCGCGCCAATGAACAAGTAACAGGCTGATTTCGAAAGAAATCGGCCTTTTTGCTTTGGTGCCGTCCGTTGCGGTGCTACCCAGCCCTGCTACACGCCAGCGCCACTCTTGCCGCTTGCCTGAGTGCCAGCCAAGTCCCACCTGCAACTTCTTCGCCCAATAACCGGTCCGAACTCCGAGACGGCGGTTGTGGCGCGCCGCCGCGAGCGTGCGGCACATCGCCGGACGTGTGCCAAGGCGCCCGTGGGCGCGAAGGGGCGGAGCGATGCAGATCGGCATGATCGGTTTGGGGCGGATGGGCGCGAATATGTGCCGGCGCCTTTTGCGGGCAGGACATGAATGCGTGGTCAATGACCACCATCCGGGCAATATCGAACGCCTCGTCGGCGAGGGCGCCACTGGCGCTGCGTCACTCGCCGATCTGGTCGCGCGTCTGCAGAGACCGCGCTGCGTCTGGATGATGCTGCCGGCGGCGGTGGTCGAGGAGACGGTCGGGGCACTCCGTGGCCTGCTCGAAGCCGGCGATGTCCTCATCGACGGCGGTAACTCGCCGCACACCGACGACATCCGCCGCGCAGCGGCGCTGGCGCCTGATGGCATCCATTACCTCGACGTCGGCACCAGCGGCGGCGTCTGGGGGCTGGAGCAGGGCTATTGCCTGATGATCGGCGGCGACGCGACGGCGGTGGCGCGGCTCGATCCAGTCTTTCGCGCGTTGGCGCCGGGCATGGGCGCCGTGCCGCGCACGTCTGGCCGCGACCATGCCCCCAGCCGCGAAGAACTTGGCTATCTGCACTGCGGCGCCAGCGGCGCCGGGCATTTCGTCAAGATGATCCACAACGGCATCGAGTACGGACTGATGGCGGCGTATGCCGAGGGCTTCAACCTCCTGCGTCACGCCAACAGTGGCAGCGTCGCCCGTCAGGCCGACGCCGAAACGGCGCCGCTCGACGATCCGGCGGCCTACCAGTACGACTTCGATGTCGGCGCGATCGCCGAACTGTGGCGACGCGGTAGCGTCGTCCGATCGTGGCTGCTCGATCTGTCGGCGCAGGCGCTGGCGCGCGATCCCGAGTTGTCCGGTTTTGCCGGGAGGGTTTCCGATTCCGGCGAAGGACGCTGGGCGCTGAAGGCGGCTGTCGATACGTCGGTGCCGGTGCCGGTATTAAGCGCCGCGCTGTTCGGGCGCTTCGCCTCGCGCGGCGAGGATGTTTTCGCCAACCAGCTACTGTCGGCGATGCGCAGCGAGTTCGGCGGCCACGCCGAGGCGGCGCACCCGTCTGACCACGCATGAGCGCGCCGCTGTGCGACGCCGTGGTGCTCTTCGGCGCCACGGGCGATCTGGCGAAGAAGAAGATTTTCCCGGCGCTGCAGCAGATGGTGCGGCGCGGCACGCTCGACGTACCGGTGGTCGGCGTGGCGCGCGGCGGCTGGGATCTCGAGCGCTTTCGCACGCATGTGCGCGAGACGCTGGCCGCAAACGAGAACTTCAACGAGGCCGCCTGCGCCCGCCTTTGCGGCTTGCTGCACTTTGTCGGTGGCGACTACCGCGCGGCCGATACCTTCGACCGTCTGTGTGCGACCTTGGCCGGCGCGCAGCGGCCGCTCTTTTATCTGGCGATTGCGCCGAGCATGTTTCCTACGGTCGTGCATGGCCTCGGCCAGTTAGCGTGCGCCAAGGGCGGGCGCGTCGTCGTCGAAAAGCCCTTCGGCCGTAATCTGGCGTCGGCGGTCGAGCTCAATCGTACGCTGCACGAGGTGTTCGACGAGTCGGCGATCTTTCGTATCGACCACTACCTCGGCAAGGAGCCGGTGCAGAACCTGCTCTTCTTTCGCTTCGCCAACGCTTTTCTCGAGCCGATCTGGAACCGCAATTATGTCGACAGCGTGCAGATCACGCTGGCCGAGTCGATCGGCGTTGCCGGGCGCGGGCGGTTTTATGAAGAGGTCGGTGCCATCCGCGATGTGGTGCAGAACCACTTGTTGCAGGTCGTCGCCAATCTGGCGATGGAGCCGCCGGTCGGCAGCGGCAGCGAATCGCTGCGCGACGAGAAGGTGAAGGTGTTTCGCGCCATTCGCCCGCTGAGCGGCAACAGTCTGGTGCGTGGCCAGTATCGCGGCTATCGCGACGAGACCGGCGTGGCGCCCGATTCGCGGGTGGAAACCTTCGCGGCGATGCGCATTCACCTCGATTCCTGGCGCTGGCAGGGCGTTCCTTTCTTTATTCGCGCCGGCAAGGAGCTGGCGCTGACGGCGACCGAAGTGGTGGTCAGCCTGCGTCCGCCGCCGTACGAGGTTTTCCCGGAAATGCTGCCGACGCAGGCCAACTACCTGCGCTTTCGCCTCGGCCCGCGCGAAGTCGCCATTGCCATCGGCGCACGCGTCAAACGCCGTGGCAGCGAAAACATCGGCGACGACATCGAGTTACACGTCTTCAATATGCACGAGGATGAAATGGACGCCTACGAGCGCCTGATCGGCGACGCGCTGAAAGGCGACGCAACGCTGTTCGCGCGGCAGGACGCCGTCGAAGCGGCGTGGCGTATCGTCGATCCGGTGCTCAGCCGGAAGACCCTGGTGCGCGACTACGAACCCGGCAGCTGGGGGCCGGCCGAAGCCGACGCCATGATCGCTGCCTACGGCGGCTGGCGGAATCCGCAGGCGGCAGAGTGAGCGGCGCGGCTGACAGCGCCGATTCTCGGGCCGGCCCTGCACCAGCCGTGTCCGCCGCGTCGTTGCCGCGCGAGGTGTATGCCGATGCGGCGGAACTCGCCCAGGCCGCTGCCACCGAGATCGCCGCAGCGGCCGCGCAGGCCATCGCCGAACGTGGCCAATTCCTACTCGCCCTGAGCGGCGGGCAGACGCCGCAAGCGATGCTGCGCGCGCTGGCCGTGAAGCCGATCGACTGGTCGCGCGTGCATCTGTTGCAAGTCGACGAGCGAATCGCCCCACTGGGTCACTCGGCGCGCAACCTGACGCAACTCCAGGAGACGCTGCTGGCGCACGTGCCGATTCCGGCAGCGCAGGTGCATCTGCTGCCGGTGGACGCCATCGACCCGCAGGCAGCGATGGCGGCGTGCGAAGCGCAGTTGCGGCAGTTGATGGGCGATCCGCCGCAGCTTGATCTCGTGCAACTCGGACTGGGGGGCGATGGGCACACAGCCTCGCTGCTGCCGGGCGATGCGGCGCTTGACGTGACGGGGCAGGCGCTGGCCGTGAGCGCCTGCTACCAGGGCTGGCGGCGGATGACGCTGACGCGGCACGTCATCAACCGCGCGCGACGCGTGCTTTGGCTGGTGAGCGGCGCCGATAAGGCGGCGGTGCTGGCGCGCTTTGTTGTGGGTGACGCAGCGCTGCCAGCGAGCCGCATCCGGCGGGAAAATGCCCTTCTGCTGTGCGATGTGGCCGCCGCGGGCGACTTAGCCGCGCTCGAAGAGGGCGATTGATTCGACGTGCGAGGTGTGCGGGAACATGTTCACCACCCCGGCGCCGCGCAGGCGATAGTTTTTTTGATGCACGAGCACGGCGGTATCGCGGGCCAGCGTCGAGGGGTTGCACGAGATATAGACGATCCGCCGTGGCGCATCGTCACCGAGCGATTTGACGACCTCGATCGCGCCTTCGCGGGGCGGGTCGATCAGCATCTTGTCGAAATGTCCGAGGGCAGCGATGGACTCCGGCGTCGCTTCGAACAAGTTGGCGACGGCGAACTGCGTCGTCTCGGCCAGGCCATTGGCTGTGGCGTTTTCGCCGGCACGCTGCACCAGTTCGGCGTTGCCTTCGACGCCGACCACCGTTGCGCCCGAGCGTGCGAGCGGCAGCGTGAAGTTGCCCAGGCCACAAAAGAGGTCGGCGATACGCTCGCCCGGTTGCGCGTCGATCAGCCTCAGCGCGCGGCGGATGAGCACGCGGTTGATGGCGTGATTGACCTGCGTGAAGTCCGTCGGCGCGAAGAAGTGTTCGATGCCTGATTCCGGCAGCGTGTAAGACAGCGCGGGCGCAGCGTCCGGATGGAATCGGTACGCCGAGCTTGGCCCCTTCGGTTGCAGATAGATCACCACGCCGTGCGTGTCGGCAAACTGGCGGATCAGCGCCTCATCATCGGGTATCAACGGCGCCAGAATGCGCAGCACCAGCACCGTGACCCGTTCGCCGACAGCCACTTCGATCTGCGGCAGGCGTTGCGAGATCGACAGGCGTGCGATCAGGAGGCGCAAGGGCACGATGAGGGCGGAGACGTGCGGCGGCAGGATCGGGCATTCCGTCATCTTGGTGACATGGCTGCTCTTGCGCTCGTGAAACCCCACCAGCACCTTGCCGTCCGAACGCTGCCATACCGAGAGACGCGCTCGCTGGCGGTATCCCCAGGCGCTGCCGTAGATGGCGGGGAACAATTGCTCGGCCTTCGTTTTGCCGAGAAAGCGCAGGTTGTTTTCGAGGACGCGCTGCTTGGCTGCCAACTGCGCCGTCGCGTCGAGATGCTGCATGCTGCATCCGCCGCAGGAGCCGAAGTTCGGGCAGCGCGGCGGCACGCGGTTCGCCGAGGGGCGCAGGATGCGTTTGACGCGGGCGATTTCGTAGTTCGATTTGACGCGATAGCTGGCGAATTCGACACGCTCACCGGGCAAGGCGCCCTCGACGAAGATCGTTTTGCCGTCCGGGCGGGCAATGCCGCGCGCGTCATGGTCGAGGGATTCGATGATTCCGATAGGCATGGCAATTCCTGGTCTGCGTGGGCGCTGGCGTTGTCACCGCCCGGCTCAAATGCGAAAGGGCGGATTGTAGCGAGCAGCGGCGCATTTTCAATGCGTTGTCTTTGGCGTGAATCCCGGCGTGAGAGGCTGGAGTCGTCGCGGGCCCTCGCTCGTTCGCTGGCGCTTCGCGAGCGTGGCGGGGCACTCAAGCGCGGGCATTTGTGCCCGTTCGGCGTGCGCGCGCGCCTTTTACCCGTGAGGCATTGAGTGAATGCCGTGGGGATTTATGCGCAAAGTTGAGACCTACCCCCTCTGCGGAAATCGGAGTAAGATTCCGCGCTGACTGACGGAGACGTCGGTCATGCCGACGTTCGCGTCGGCCGGTTTGTAGATTCATCTTTTTGTCGATAAGGAATTCAAAAATGAAAAACTCCCTCCTGGTTGCCGCCCTGATCGCCGTTGCCGTTTCCGCTTGCGACAAGAAGCCGGAAGCTCCGGTTGCTCCTCCCGTTGCTCCTGCTGCCGCTCCTGCTGAACAAGCTCCGGCTCCTGAACAAGCTGCTCCGGCTGATGCCAAGCCGGCTGACCAAGCTGCTCCGGCTGACCAAGCCGCTCCGGCCGACGCCAAGAAGTAATCAGCGCCGCGCAAGCGGTCTGATTCGGCGGCTTGTCTCACGCCGCTGTCAAAAAGCCGACCTTCGGGTCGGCTTTTTTGCGTCTGTAGGCCGCCCGTGCTGCGTTTTTTTTGGGCGTTCCGATTTTGCTTTTTGATATAAAAAAATATAACAAAAACAATTTATTGCAGATTATTTGGAGAATTTACTGCAAGCCCCTTAAGTTTCGTTTCGTCGTGCCGTAAGCGTCTCATAGCGCCGCCATTCGGCCGGCACTGACGGGAGTTCCGCCGTGAATCACGCAAGCCAACCGCTGACCCACACCAATCGCCACGCTTCGCCGCGTTTGCATCGGCGTCATTTCGCCAGCGCGCGCATGATGCCGCATGGGGTTGCCGAGTCGGCGTGCACGGCGTGGGTGGCGCCGCAAACGCTCGCTGCGCTGCCAGCGACCGTGGTGCGCGATGCAGGGATGTTGGAGTTGCTGGCGGCGGAAATGCGCATCGCCGATCTCGAAAAGGAGCTTCAGGAGGCGCGTGCCATGGCCTGCACCGACCCGCTGACCCGTGCGGTGAATCGGCGAGGTCTCGAAAATGCCTTCCAGCGTGAATTGGCGCGAGCCGAACGTAGTGGCGAGGCGTTGAGCGTCGTCGTCTTCGACGTCGACAACTTCAAGCGCGTCAATGATGAACACGGCCATTCGCTCGGTGATCGTGCTTTGCAGCATCTGGTCTCGGTGTTGCGTGAGGCGATGCGGCCGACCGATGTGATCGGCCGTATCGGCGGTGAAGAATTCGCGCTGCTGCTGGTCGGCGTGCAGGGTGAAGAGGCGCAGGCAGCGATGACGCGTCTGCAAGGCACACTGGCGGCGCAGCCTGTGCCGGAAGCCGATTTCTCGCTGACGGTCAGCGCCGGCGTCGCCACGCATGTTGCCAACGAAAGTCTGGAAGCCCTGTTGGCCCGCGCCGACACCGCTGCCTATGTAGCCAAGCGCAGCGGCAAAAACTGCGTCGTCCGCGCCTGATCCGTAGCGCATAGTGGCTCCACGGCGTCGCCTGCCGTATCAAGTTCAGTCAGCGTCGCTGACGCCCGCGATCTCCTTCCCCGCTGTTGTGCCCAAGGCCTTTCGTCAGTTGCCGATGAAGGGCTGCTCCGGACGCTTCCCGGCGGACTAGCGGCGTGATGGCGCACGGGTCGGCGTGGTAGACTCCCCGCCTCCCGCAACCTCTGCCCGGCATTCCCTTACGTCATGCGCTATCTGTCGACCCGTGCGTCCGCGGCATCGTCCGCCTCGAGCAAGTCTTTTTGCGAAATCCTTCTTGGCGGTCTGGCGCCCGATGGCGGCCTCTACCTGCCGGAAACGACGCCGCGTCTGACGCGGGCCGAACTCGACGCCTGGCGCACTCTGTCGTATCCCGATCTGGCGTTTGCCGTCCTGTCGAAGTTCATCGACGACATTCCGGCGGACGATCTGAAGGCGATCACGGCGCGTACCTATACGGCCGAAACCTACGCCTACGTTCGTGACGGCGGCGACGCCAGCGAAGTGACGCCGCTGCGCTGGCTGGAGCCGGGGCTGGCGCTGCTTGAGCTGTCGAACGGGCCGACGCTGGCCTTCAAGGACATGGCCATGCAGCTTCTTGGCGCGCTCTTCGAATACGTGCTCGAAAAGCGCGGCGAGGAAATCAACATTCTCGGCGCCACCTCGGGCGACACCGGTTCGGCGGCCGAATACGCCATGCGCGGCAAGCGTGGCGTGCGGGTATTCATGCTCTCGCCGCACGGGCGCATGAGCGATTTTCAACGTGCGCAGATGTATTCCCTGCAAGACGAGAACATCGTCAATATCGCCGTGCGCGGCAATTTCGACGAGGCGCAGGATATCGTCAAGGCTGTCTCCGGCGACGCCGATTTCAAGGCGCGCTATCGCATCGGTGCGGTCAATTCGATCAACTGGGCGCGGGTCGCGGCGCAGGTCATTTACTACTTCAAGGGCTATTTCGCGGCGACGAAGAGCAACGACGAGAAGGTGTCCTTCGCTGTGCCGTCAGGCAATTTCGGCAATATCTGTGCTGGCCACATCGCCCGCCTGATGGGCCTGCCCATCGATACGCTGGTGCTGGCGACCAACGAGAACGACGTACTCGACGAGTTCTTCCGTACCGGCGTCTATCGTCCGCGCAGCGCCGCCGAGACGCACACGACGTCGAGCCCGTCGATGGACATCTCCAAGGCGTCGAATTTCGAGCGCTTCATCTACGAACTGGTGGGTCGCGACCCGGCAGTAGTACGTGCACTGTGGGCCGAGGTCGACGCCGGTCGCGGCTTCGATCTGTCGCAGACGCCGTATTTCCAGCGCATCGCCGAATTCGGCTTTGTCTCCGGCAGCAGCACGCACGCCGATCGTCTGGCAACGATCCGCAAGACCTGGGAACAGTACGGCGTGATGGTCGATACGCATACGGCCGACGGCCTCAAGGTCGCTGCTGCGCATCGGCAGGCAGGTGTGCCGATGCTGGTGCTGGAGACGGCGCAGCCGGTGAAGTTCGAGGCGACCATCGTCGAGGCCCTCGGCTGTACGCCGCCGCGCCCGGCAGCCTTGCAGGGGATCGAACAACTGCCGCAGCGTGTGACCGTGCTCGATGTCGACGTCGCGGCCGTCAAAGCCCTGATCGTCGAACAGCTCGGCTGAGGGGCAGAGGGGCTGACGCTGCGGCGTGGTGCGGCGCGGCGGGCGTCTCGCCCGCCGCCGGGGCCCGCGTCTTAGTCGATAAAACGCATCGACAGATCGAGCGCGCGCACGTCTTTTGTCAGCGCGCCGATTGAAATGCGATCCACGCCGGTCGCTGCGATGGCGGCGACGGTAGCGAGCGAGACGTTGCCCGAGGCTTCGAGAATCGCCCGTTCCGCCGTCAGGGCGACGGCTTCGCGCATCATCGCCAGCGTCATGTTGTCGAGCAGGATCATCGTTGCGCCGGCGTCGAGGGCTTCGCGCAATTCGTCGAGATTTTCGACTTCCACCTGAATGAACTGACAGCGCTCGCCCGCCTGTGCGGCGACGTTTTGCGCCGCGCGTAGCGCCGGGGTGATGCCACCGGCGGCGGCAATGTGGTTCTCCTTGATCAGGATTGCGTCGTGCAGGCCGAGCCGGTGGTTATCGCCCCCGCCGCAGGCGACGGCGTATTTCTGGGCCCGCCGCAGGCCGGGCAGCGTCTTGCGCGTATCGACGATGCGCGCACGCGTTCCGGCAACGGCATCGACGAATTCGCGTGTGCGCGTCGCAACGCCGGAGAGCAGTTGCAGGAAATTGAGCGCGGTGCGCTCGCCGGTCAGCAGCGCGCGGGCCGGGCCGGTGATCTCGCACAGCACATCGCCAGCGGCGACGTGTTCGCCATCGCGCGCGTTCCAGCGCACGCTCACCCCGCGGTCGACGGCGGCAAAGCTGCGCTCGAACCATGCCGTTCCGCACAGCACCGCCGCTTCGCGCGAGACGATGCGGGCGTGCCCCACGCGATCAGCGGCGATCAGTTGCGCTGTCAGGTCGCCGGCGCCGACGTCCTCGTCAATGGTGGCGGCGACGTTGCGGTCGATTTCGGCAAGGGGGGGCAGGACGGGAATCATCGGTGGCTCGTAGGCGGTTTTCGGATGGTGCCGGTTCGGGAGGCGGGGGCGTGCGTTTCTTCAATGCGCCGGGCGTGTCCTTCGCCAACGGACGGAAAGGGCAGTGTGCTACAAGCGCGCGTGAGTGGCGCGAATTTTAGCACCGCTGCGCCCCCGGGCGCGCCCGGGGGCGCGCGAGCGGAGAGGTGCTGCCAGCCGCTTCAGCCGCCTGCGGGCATGTCATTCGGCGCCGGCGCACCAGCGGTTGAAGAGGTGGCGGGCGGCGTCGATGGTTTCGCTCGCCGTCAGGCCAATCGGGCCGATCCCCGCTTCGGCGAGGCGGTCTGCGGCGGCGCCATGCAGGTGCACTGCCGCCAGCGCGGCTTCGTCCGCCGGCCAGCCTTGGGAGAGCAGGGCGACGAGGATGCCACCCAGCACATCGCCCATGCCGCCGCTCGCCATCCCCGGATTGCCGGTGGTGTTGATGAACCAGCGGCCGTCGGCCAGTGCGACGACGCTGCCGCTGCCTTTGAGTACGACATGCGCGTTGAAACGTCGGGCGAGAGCGGACGCTGCGGCGATGCGGTCGCTTTGTACCGCATTGATCGACGATGCCAAAAGTCTGGCGGCTTCGCCCGGATGTGGTGTCAGCACCGTGGCCGCCTGACGCGAATGCACCCTCGCGGCGAGTGCGGGATGCGTGGACAGAAGATTGAGCGCATCGGCGTCGAGAACCAATGGAACAGGCCCCCCGCAGAGCTGCCCCATGAGTCGCTGCGCTGTTTCGCCGCTACCCAAGCCGGGACCGAGCAGCAGCGCATCGGCCGTCTCTGCTGCTAGGGATGAGGCTGGGCGCAGCATGAGTTCGGGGGTGACGGGGTCGACACTGCCGAAGCGTTCGTCGAGCAGGCCCAGGTAGACGCGACCGGCCCCCAGCTTGAGGGCGGCGCGGCCAGCGAGCAGCGCGGCACCGGCCATTCCCGGTGCTCCACCGATGACGACCGCGCTGCCGAAGCTGCCTTTATGCGAATTGCGCGCGCGTGCGCGCAGATGGCGGGCGAAGCTCCGTCGCTGGATGATGTGGCCTTGGGCGGCGGGTTCAGGTGGAGGCTCGGCAGTGTTAAGCGAGATTAGAGGGGCTGACGGTGCAGAAGGTGGCTTTTCTCGTGGTGGTACCGAATCGGTTGCCGCTGCCGTTGTGCCCGGATTCGCAGCGCCCGATGTCAGGCCCAGCGAGTCGACGCGTAGCTGCCCGCAGTAGTCCGGGCCGTCTCCCGTCAGCAGGCCGGGTTTGGCGGCGATGAAGCTCAGCGTATGGCTGGCACGAACGGTCGTCGGCTGGGCGTGGCCGGTATCGGCGTTCAGTCCGCTCGGGCAGTCGAGCGCCAGCACGGGGCAGGCATGTCTGCGTGCCAAGGCGTTCATGGCGCTAATCAGTCCGGCGGCGCGCTCGCGTGGCGGTCGGCTGAGGCCGATGCCGAAGAGCCCGTCGATAATCAGCGCCCAGGGCGTGTCGTCGGGGATGGATTCAAGTAACTCGCCTCCCTCGGCAACGAACGCGACTCGCGCGGCGGCGGTGTCGTCCGGGTCTGCGCCCTGCGTGGCCGTGGCGGCAGAGGTTGTGAGGGCGACAAGGGAAACTGCGAAAAACCGCTCGCGCAGCAGGCGTGCGGTGACGAACGCATCGCCGCCATTGGCGCCCGGCCCCGCGACGATCAGGATGTGGCCACCGTGGCCCGCCAGCGATTCGGCAAGATCAGCAGCGGCGTGGCCGGCGCGTTCCATCAATCCGCTGTGGGCGGAGTCGCGCTCAAGTGCGCGAATGGCACGAACGGTCAGGATCAACTCAGTGGCGTCGGCATGCATGCGTGATACCTGCGAAGGAGGGAGGGCGAATACTGCGCCCCCGATACTAGCGAAAATGTACGCCGCTGCGGCGGTCAGCCGGGTAACGACGGCGACGATGATGGCATGCACCGGTCGCCGTGGCGACTCCTTGCTGCCCCGCCGGCGACAGGCTCGGCAAGTCTTGCCTGGCGGTCATCATGACGCTGGAAAAAGGCGGTTCGGTGCTCGCCATGACGGTGGAAACCGGCGACCTTTGTCGCTGCCAATCCGCGCGCAAAATGCCGTCCGATCATGATAAAAAAGGTGCAGACTCTGGCAACTCGTCGGGTCAGTGGGTATCCCTGACGGCGTTCGTGACGCGCGGTTGGCTGGTCGGTCGAAAAGGCCGCCGTGGGAAGAATTTCTGGAGCCTGTGTGCTGTCGAAACTGGGTCGGGTCTGTTGAGAACTGCCTCTTCGCCATGATCTGCAAACGCTTGGTCAGACATCCCGGTGCGCGCCTCGCCTGGCGGGCTGCGGCGCTGCTGCTGGCGTCGGCGTGGCTGGCGCTGGCGGGAAGCCTGGCCCAGGCGCAGGAGCGGGTGGCCTTGCTGCTCAGCGAGCGCGGCGGCCACTACAGTGAATTCATCGACGCGTTTTATCGGGCGCTCAACGAGCCACCGTCGAATGGCCGCACATTCACCGCCATCGAGATGAACGCCAATGCCGACGATGGCAGCGATCCGCGCCTGGCCGGCGTGTCGGTCGTGGTAGCCGTTGGTGTGCAGGCGATGCGCGCCGCTTCCGGCTGGGACAATGCACCGCCGACGCTGAACGTTCTGGTGCCGCGCACGCACTACGAGCGCGTCGTTACCGAGACCGGGCGGCGGCGGGCGCGGGCACAGTTCTCGGCGATCTATCTTGACCAGCCCGTATCGCGCCAACTCAATCTTTTGCATGAACTGATGCCGGGAAAACGTCGCGTGGCGACCGTGCTCGGCCCTGATTCCGAGTTCTATCTGCCCCGGCTGCGTGCCGCCGTGGCGCGTTCCGGGCATGAGTTGGTAAGCGAAGAAGTCAGCGCCGAGTTTGAGGTCATCCCCGCGCTGACGCGCTTGCTCGGGAGCGCCGACGTCTTTTTGGCCTTGCCCGACAGCGTCGTGTTTACGCGCGAATCGGCGCGCTCGATCCTCCTCACCAGTTACCGCTATCGCAAGCCATTGGTCGGGTTTTCGCAAGCCTACGTCAGCGCCGGCGCGCTGGCGGCGGTGTTCAGCACGCCATCGCAAATCGCCCGGCAGACGGTCGATATCCTGCGCGCCTTGCCGCCGGGGCGCTCGGCGTTGCCGGCACCGACGTATCCGACCTTCTTCTCGATTGCGGTCAATCGCGCGGTGGCCCGTTCCTTCGCGCTCAAACCGCCGGCTGACGGCGTTCTGCACGCGGTGCTCGCCAGCCAGCCGGAGGGCGAGTAAGCCCCCTCTGGGCTATAATCGCGCACCTTGGGGGGCTTGGGGTTTTCCGGGGGCCGGGCGTTGGTCGCCGTGCCTCGTTGTCGTTCGTTGCCGATCGTTGTGACGCACTGTGACTCGTTGTGCTCTTGACGCGTCGTGATGAGGCCGCCGACGTCGTCGTGAATGTCGTGCTGTCGCGGCGTTTTGCATTCTGCATGCCACGCTCTGTGCCGACCGGATTTTCCTCGCCGCCCCGCGCCTTCTTCGCTCTTCATTTTTTGCTTGTCGTTTCCGGACGCCCGCCATGGCCGATTCTGCTGCTGATTCCGTCGTTTCTTCCTCTTCTCCTGCTGCGCCGCGTCATGTTGCCGGACTGGAGTTTTTGCGCGGTGACAGCGCTCTTTCCGCTTTTCGCCGGGCGCGCCTCCAGGAACGACTGAGCGCACGCGTTCCCGGCGCCACGCTGGTTTCCGCCGAGCACTGGCATTTCGTTGCGCGGCGGCGCGACTGGGCAGGCGGCGAACGCGAACGCCTGGCGGCGCTGTTGTCTGAGCGCGCGCCAAGCCCCGCGACCGGCGAGCTGTTCCTCGTCACGCCCCGTTTGGGCGCGATTTCGCCCTGGTCGTCGAAGTCGACCGACATTGCCTGGAACTGCGGGCTCGACGCCATCGAGCGGATCGAGCGTGGCATCGCCTATCGCGTCGCCTTTCCCGGAACGCTAACGCCAGCGCAGCGCGCCGACATCGCTGACCTGCTGCATGACCGGATGACCGAAACCGTGCTCGACGATTTTGCGCGGGCGGCCGATCTCTTCCACCATGTCGCACCGCAACCGCTGGCGCGCGTCGATCTGCTCGCTGGCGGCCGTGCCGCGCTGGTCGAGGCCGATTCGCGTCTTGGCCTCGCGCTGTCGCCGGACGAGATCGACTACCTCGTCGACATCTTCACGCGCGCCGGGCGCAACCCGACCGACGTCGAGCTGATGATGTTCGCACAGGCCAATTCCGAGCACTGCCGGCACAAGATCTTCAACGCCGCCTGGGTGATCGACGGCGCGCCGCGCAGTGAGACGCTGTTCGGCATGATCCGCGAGACGCACAAGGCGCATCCCGAAGGCACCGTCGTCGCCTACTCGGACAACTCCTCGGTGATCGAGGGCGGCGTTGCGCAGCGCTTCTTCCCGACGCCCGACGGCGGCTACGGCTACCACGAGCAGCTGACGCACATCCTCGCCAAGGTCGAAACGCACAACCACCCGACGGCGATCTCGCCCTTCCCCGGTGCCGCCACCGGTTCCGGCGGCGAAATCCGCGACGAGGGCGCCACCGGCCGCGGCTCCAAGCCCAAGGCCGGCCTGTGCGGCTTCTCGGTCTCCGACCTGCAATTGCCCGGCGCGCTACAACCCTGGGAAGCCGATTCGGCGGCCTACGGCAAGCCGTCGCGCATCGCTTCGGCGCTTGAGATCATGCTCGACGGCCCGATCGGCGCCGCCGCCTTCAACAATGAATTCGGCCGGCCCAATCTCGCCGGCTATTTCCGCACCTACCAGCAGCCGGTCGACGGCGTCGTGCGCGGCTACCACAAGCCGATCATGATCGCCGGTGGCCTCGGCGCCATCGCCGCCGACCAGTGCTTCAAGGAAGAAACGCTCAAGGCGGGCGTGCTCTTCGTGCAGATCGGCGGCCCCGGCCTCCTGATCGGCCTCGGCGGCGGTGCCGCCAGCTCGATGAGCACCGGCGCCAATTCGGAAGACCTCGACTTTGCCTCGGTGCAGCGCGGCAACCCGGAAATGGAGCGGCGCGCGCAGGAAGTGATCGACCGCTGCTGGCAGCTCGGCGCGCCGGCAGGTGTCGGCTATGGTGTTGGCGACGGCAACCCGATCCTGTCGATCCACGACGTCGGCGCCGGCGGCCTGTCCAACGCGCTGCCCGAGCTCGCCCACGGCGGTGGTTGCGGCGCGCGTTTCGAACTGCGCGAGGTGCACATCGAGGAACCCGGCATGTCGCCGGCCGAGATCTGGTGCAACGAGTCGCAGGAACGCTACGTCCTCGCCATTCCGCCGACGCGGTTGGCCGAATTCCGCGCCCTCTGTGAGCGCGAACGCTGTCCGTTTGCCGTGGTCGGCGAAGCGACCGACGACGGCAAGCTCGTCGTCACCGACCGCCACTTCGGCGAGAACCCGGTCGACATGGACATGGAAGCGCTGCTCGGCAAGCCGCCGCGCATGACGCGAGAAGTGGCGCGCCTGCCGTCGCCCGGCGCCGACTTCGCGCTCGGCGGCATCGAACTCAAGGACGCCGCCTACCGCGTGCTGCGCCTGCCGGCGGTGGCCGACAAGACCTTCCTGATCAGCATCGGCGACCGCAGCGTCGGCGGGCTGACGGCGCGCGACCAGATGGTCGGCCCCTGGCAGGTGCCGGTCGCTGACGTCGCGGTGACGCTCGCCGATTTCGTCGGTCACACCGGCGAAGCCTTCGCCATGGGCGAGCGCACGCCGCTGGCGGTGCTCGACGCGCCGGCGTCGGTGCGCATGGCCATCGGCGAGGCGCTGACCAATCTCGCTGCCGCCGACATCGGCAAACTCGGCGACGTCAAGCTCTCGGCCAACTGGATGGCCGCCGCCGGTTTCCCCGGCGAGGATGCGCGCCTCTTCGACGCGGTGCGCGCCACTTCCGACCTGTGCCAGGCGATCGGCGTGTCGATCCCGGTCGGCAAGGATTCGCTGTCGATGCGCTCGGCCTGGGACGACGCCGGCACGCCGAAGTCGGTGGTCGCGCCGCTCTCCTTGATCGTCACCAGCTTCGCGCCGGTCGCCGACGCGCGGCGCACGCTGACGCCGCTGCTGGCACGCGAGCAGGCCGACACCGAACTGCTGCTGATCGACCTCGGCGCCGGCCGCAACCGCCTCGGCGCCTCGGCGCTGGCGCAGGTGTATGGCGCCGTCGGCCATGAGGTGCCCGACCTCGACGAGCCGGCGCGGCTGGCCGCCTTCTTCGCCGCCATCCGTAAGCTCGCCGGCGACGGCCTGCTGCTCGCCTATCACGACCGTTCCGACGGCGGCCTCTTCGCCGCCGCTGCCGAAATGGCCTTCGCCGCGCACTGCGGCGTCACGCTCGACATGGATGGCCTGTGCTACGACCCGCTGGCCAACGACGTCGACGGCGCCGAACGCAAGCCCGAGCTGATGGCCGGTCGCGCCGACGAGCGCCTGCTGCGCGCCTTGTTCAACGAGGAACTCGGCGCTGTCGTGCAGATCCGCCGCGCCGACCGTGACGCCGTGCTCGCCATCCTGCGCGGCGCCGGCCTCGGTGCCGCGACGCACTTCATCGGTCATCCCAACGCCGCCGACGAACTGCGCGTCGTGCGCAACGCCAAAGCGGTGTTCGCCGAGAAGCGCGTCGAGCTGCAGCGCGCCTGGTCGGAAACCAGCTACCGCATGCAGTCGCTGCGCGACAACCCGGACTGCGCGCAACAGGAATACGACCGCATCCTCGACGCCGCCGATCCTGGCCTGTCGGTGAGCTTGTCCTTCGACGCCAACGACGACGTGGCGGCACCTTTCGTTGCCAGCGCTGCGCGGCCGCGCGTCGCCATCCTGCGCGAGCAGGGTGTGAACGGCCAAGTCGAAATGGCTGCCGCCTTCGATCGTGCCGGCTTCGCCGCGGTCGACGTGCACATGAGCGACATCCTCGCCGGTCGCGTCAGCCTTGCCGACTTCAAGGGCGCCGTCGCCTGCGGCGGCTTCTCCTACGGCGACGTGCTCGGCGCCGGTCAGGGCTGGGCGCGTACCATCCTCTTCAACGCGCGCGCGCGCGACGAGTTCGAGCGCTTCTTCGCGCGTGCCGACGTGTTCGCCCTTGGCGTCTGCAACGGCTGCCAGATGATGAGCGCCTTGAAGGAACTGGTGCCGGGCGCCGCCGACTGGCCCCGTTTCGTGCGCAACCGCGTCGAGCAGTTCGAGGCGCGCTACGTGATGAGCGAGATCGTCGCTTCGCCGTCGATCTTCCTCTCGGGCATGGCTGGCAGCCGCCTGCCGGTGGTCGTCTCGCACGGTGAAGGCCGCGCCGAGTTCGACAGCGCGGCGCAGGCCGAGCGCGTCGCCGCCTCGCTCGCCGCGCTGCGCTACGTCGATAACCGCGGCGTGCCGACCGAGGTGTATCCGTACAACCCGAACGGCTCGCCGGGCGGGCTGACCGGCGTCACCACCGCCGACGGCCGCTTCACGATCATGATGCCGCACCCGGAACGCACCTTCCGCGCCGCGCAGATGTCCTGGCGGCCGGCCGACTGGGACGCCGCCGGCATCGAGGCTTCGCCCTGGCTGCGCATGTTCCGCAACGCCCGCCGCTTTATCGGCTGATCAAACAGAGACAGCGCAGGGCGGCGTTTGCCGCGCTGCGCTGTCTCTCTGTGAGTAGATCGCTCAGGCGAATTTCGTTGCCATGACGGCGCTGGCAAAAAGCAGCGCAGCGATCTGCATCAGCAAGGCGATGCGGCACCGCGAGTCTTCACCGCTCAGGTAGGCGCGCTTCGAGATGGCGGCAAAGATGCCGTGTACGACGAAGGCCGCCAGCCCGAGATAGGGGAAGATGTATTCGCGCCAGGGGCCGAGGAAAGTAACGGCCAGACCGGTGATACCGGCAATGCCGGTTACGGCGCGGTTGGCGATGTAAAGGACTTTCTGCTTGCCGCCGAGCGTCGTGCTTGGCGTTACCTTGCCCCAGGCCACGGCGGCCCAGGCGAGGGTGAACAAGAGCGAGAGCGCCGCAGTCAGCGCGTGCGAGTGTTGGAGAGCGGGATACATCGAGCGTTTCCTGTCAAAGAAGGGCGGGGAAAGAAGGTAAAGGCGGGTAACGGAAAATCAAGCGGAGAGCCAAACGGAGGATAAGGCGCCGGCCATGCCGCAGGTGGGCCGCTATGGTAAGTGGAGTCGGCGCGTGGCGTCGATCTGCCGTGCTTGCTCCGTCGCCAGCGCCGCATGCGGTGCGGGTGTCAGCCTCTCGATGAGTCCGTTGGTACCACGAAAACAGCGGCGCAACGAAAACGCCGGAACAGTAATACTGTTCCGGCGTTTTTTTGTCGCGGAGCCGACGCCTGGGCCGGCGGGCGCGCGGAGCTTACTCGACCTTGGCCTTGCTACGCAGATCGTTGACCATCTTTTCGATCTGCTGCTGTTGCGCGCGTTGCGCGAGCTGCGGCTTGATCGAATCGAACGGAGGCGGCGTCAGCGGGCGGACGTCTTCCTGCAGGATGACGTGGTAGCCGAACTCGGTCTTCACCGGCGTCTCGGAGTACTTGCCCTTTTGCAGCTTGGTCAGGGCATCGGCGAACGGCTTCACGTAGTTGGCCGGGCTGGCCCAGCCGAGATCGCCGCCGTTGTCCTTGGAGCCGGGGTCCTTCGACTGCTTGGCGAGTTCTTCGAACTTGGCGCCGCCCTTCAGCTTGGCGATGATCGCCTTGGCGTCGTCTTCCTTGTCGACGAGGATGTGGCGAGCCTTGTATTCGCTGCCGCCGAGTTGCGCCTTGACCTTGTCGTAGTCGGCCTTGAGGACTTCGTCGCTGATCGGGTGCGACTTCACGTACTCCTGAATGAAGGCGCGCACGTAGATCGCCTGACGCGCGAGGTCGGCTTGCGTGACCACGGCGGGTTGCTTGTCCAGCCCCTTCTTCTTGGCTTCTTGTGCCAGCAGTTCGCGGCGAATCAGCTCTTCACGCACCGCGTTTCTCAGTTCCGGCGAATCCGGTGCGCCCTGAGCCTTTTGCTCATTGATGAAGGCGTCAGCGGTGCCTTGCGAGATGGCAGTGCCATTGACCGTCGCAAAAACCGACCCTTTAGCCTTGTCGGCGGCGAAAGCCGGTGCCGAAAGCAGGGAGCCGACGAGCAGCGCGGCGGCCAGTGTCGAAAGCTTGTGCATGGATCTTTTTCCTTTTATTAGGTTGGTTCGGGTCGGTTGTGACTCCGCCGATGCCCGGAAAATAACTCGATGCGGCGCGATGATTATACGTCTTCGGGCGCCAGCGGCTTGATGCTCAGCGCGTGCACGGCGCCGCGCATGAGATCGTCCACTGCCTCCATGACGAGGCGATGACGCGCCAGCGGCGTCAGCCCCGAAAAAGCGTCGGCGACGATCAGCAGGCGGTAGTGTCCGCCACCGTTGCGTGCGCCGGCATGGCCAGCGTGCTTCGCCGATTCGTCGATGATTTCGAGGCGGCGCGGCGACAGATGCGCCAGTCGCTCGCGCAACTGCTCTTCAACGCCGGCGGTCGGCGTGCTCATGCCGGCAAGGTCTTGCGGAAGGGGCGGACGCTGACGCTGGCGTAGACGCCGGCGGCAACGAAGGGATCGGCGTCCGCCCATTGGCGCGCCTCGTCCAGCGAGGCGAACTCGGCGACGATGAGGCTGCCGGAAAAGCCGGCGGGGCCGGGGTCATTGGCGTCGATGGCCGGGAAGGGGCCGGCCAGCAGCAGACGGCCGGCGTGTTGCAGCTGGTTCAGGCGTTCCAGGTGGGCCGGGCGGGCGGCGAGACGGGCGGCGAGTGAATCAGGCCGGTCGTCGGCCATGATGGCGTAGAGCATCAGGGTTTCTCCTCAATGTACTTCGCGAGCAGCAGGCCTTGGACGACGACGAAAACGAGCATCAGGCCCATGCCACCGAAGAGTTTGAAATTGACCCAGTCATCGGTCGAAAAGTTGTAGGCGATGCCGAGGTTGGCACAGCCCATGAAGACGAAGAAAGCGATCCAGGCGACATTGAGTCGCTGCCAGACCGCCTCCGGCAGCTGCATCTGCTCGCTCAGGAGCTTGCGAATCAGATTCTTGCCGAGGAAGCGCTCGCTGCCGAAGAGGGCGATGGCGAACGCCCAGTAAAGGATGGTCGGCTTCCACTTGATGAACGATTCATCATGCAGCGCCAGCGTCATGCCGCCAAAAACGCCGACGATGACAAGCGACACCCAGAGCATCGGCTCGACGCGGCGGTGGCGCAGCCAGACCCAGGCGATCTGGGCGACGGTGGCGGCAATGGCGACGCTGGTGGCGACGTAGATGCCGGCCGCCTTGAAAGCGATGAAAAAAAGGATGACCGGAAAGAGGTCGAAAAGAAACTTCATGCGCGGCTCGTCAAAGGTGGTTCCGCGAAGGCGGATCAGGTGGCCGGAAGTGACGCCGCGTAGGGTGGCGAGCGGCAGGCGGCGGGGCAGATAAGGTGGGAAGGCGCCGGCACATGGCGGCAGGGTGCGGCGATTATGGACGATGCGCCGAGCGGCTGTCCATGGCGCACGCGCGTTATACTCGCCGGCCATGAAACCTGCCCGCCTGCCTCCTTCGGATTCCATCGGCGTTCGCCTGGCGGTCATTGTTTTCGCGCTGCTGCTCGGTTTGTTGCTCCTGCTCTTGAGTCTGGTCGGGTATTACCTGCCGGAGGCCCAAGGCTTTGCGCTGTCGGGCGTCGTGATCGCCGTCGCGGCCAGCCTTGCCGGTGCCGGTGTCTTTTTGCTGGTCTTGCGCTCGCCCTTGCTGGAGCTCAAACGCGCTGCGTCGCGCTTGCGGCAGCAGGACGCCGAAATTGCCGCCAGCCAGCGTTTCTTCGCTGGCATGACCGACGCGCTGGGGCAGGGGATCATTGCCAGCGATGCCGAGGGACGCTGTTCCTTCATCAACGCCGAAGGCGAGCGCCTGCTCGGCTGGGTGCGCGCCGATCTGCTCGGACGCAACGTGCACGAGGCTGTGCACTTTCGTACCGCCAGCGGTTTGCCGCTGGCGCAGGACGAATGCCCGCTGCATGCGCCGGTGCTTGCCCGTCAGCCCTTCCGTTCGGATCTGGATGCCTTCATCCGGCGCGACGGGAGCGCCTTTGCCGTATCGCTTGTATCGACGCCGCTCTTTGCCGACGGCGAGTATGTCGGCAGCGTCGTCGTCTTTCAGGACATCAGCGAGCGACGCGACGAAGAGGAACGTCTGCTGGCGATGGCGTCGCGTCTGTCGGCGCTGCTCGAAAGCATGCACGCTGGCGTCATGCTCGAGGACGAGGCGGGTCGGGTCGTCATTGCCAATCAGTCCTTGTGTTCGCTTTTTGCCATCGATGCCGTCGGTGGCGAGCTGTGCGGCGTCGCTGCCGCCGCCGTGCTCGACGAGGCGGCGCGCCTGCTGCAACGTCCGGCGCAGTTGGCCGAACTGGTGGCACGCGCGGCGGCCAACGCGCCAGCCGCCCTGATGCGCGGCGAGCGTGTAGTGCCGCTCGGCGCGGCGTGTGCCTTGGCCGAGCGCGAACTGCTGCTGGCCGATGGTCGTGTGTTCGAGGTCGATCAGGCGCCGGTCTTCCTCTACCCCGATCTGCCGCGCGTCGAGGATTACCGGGGGCGTCTCTGGGTGTTCCGCGATATCAGCGAGCGCAAGAAGGTCGAGCGCCAGTTGCAGCACGCCAAGGAACTTGCCGAGTCGGCCAGCCACACCAAAGGCGTCTTTCTCGCCGCGATGAGCCATGAGTTGCGTACGCCGCTGAATGGCGTCGTCGGCATGACCGAACTCGCGCTGGAGACCGCGCTCGACGCGCAGCAGCGCGATTATCTGGAGATGGTGAAGGCCTCCGCCGATGCGCTGCTGTCGATCATCGACGACATTCTCGATTTCTCGAAGATCGAAGCCGGGCGTCTGGAGATCGAGCGCGTCTCTTTCTCCTTGCGCGACTGGCTGGCGCAGACATTGCGCCCGCTCGCCGTGCGCGCCGCGCAAAAGGGCTTGCGCCTCGACTGGCACATTGATGAGTCTCTCCCGGACGCCGTGCTCGGCGATCCGGCGCGCTTGCGCCAGATCCTGATCAACCTCGTCGGCAACGCCATCAAGTTCACCGCTACCGGCAGTATCCGGGTCGAGGTGGCTGGCCTGGCGGCAGCGAGTGACGCGCCCGTGGCTGCCGCCACGCCGGTCGCCCTGGAGATCGCCGTCACCGATACGGGTATGGGCATCGCGCCGGAAAAACACGCCGAGGTCTTCGCCGCCTTCACGCAGGCCGATAGCTCGATTACGCGGCGTTTTGGCGGCAGTGGTTTGGGGCTCGCCATTACGCGCAAGCTCGTACGCATGATGGATGGCGAGATATCGCTCGACAGTACGCCGGGCCTTGGCAGCACGTTTCGTGTCCGGCTCGCTCTGGCGCGCGGCGATGCGTCGGCGCTCGTGGCGGGTATTCCGGGAGCAGATTCCGGGAGTCCACCGCCGGAATCGGTTGGCGCCATGATGGCTGCGCTGACGAGCGGTGTGCGGCGTCTGCGGGTGCTGGTGGCCGACGATACGCCGATCAATCAGCGCCTCGCCAGTGCCCTGCTCGAAAAGCACGGCCATCAGGTCGTCGTCGCCGACGATGGCGAGGCGGCGCTGGCGTGTATCGCCAGCGAGCCCTTCGATGTGGTGCTCATGGACATCCAGATGCCGCGGCTCGATGGCCTCGACGCGACACGTGCGCTGCGTCGTGAGGAGGCCTCCTCTAGGGCGCAGGAATCTCCGGGGCAGCAGGAAGCGCGGCGGCCATCGCACCTGCCGGTGCTGGCGCTGACGGCGAGTGTCACGCGCGAAATGCAGGACGAGTGCCGCGCTGCTGGCATGGACGGGCATCTCGCCAAGCCGCTGCGCGCCGAGGCCTTATTCGCGGCGATTGCCAGCGTCCTGCCACCGCTGACGGCGGAAGAGCTGGCAGCACTGGCGCCTCGGGAGGCTGTGAGTGGCAAGAGCGGCATGGTGTCGGCGGCTACGAACCTCGCCGGGGAAGCCGCCAGGCATCTGGCCAGCAATGCGGCTAACGACCCGTCGGGTGCGGCGCAGGTGTCTGGCGATGGCCGCGCGTCGAGGCGGGCGCTGGCCTTGGCGCAGCTCGGCGGCGATGTGGCGCTCTATGTGCAGGTGGTCGAAGTTTTCCGTAGCAGCTTGCCGGCGGCTCGCGCGTCACTGGACGCGGCGCTGGCACGCGGCGAGCGTGGGGCGCTGGCGCGCGAGGCGCATTCGCTGAAAAGCGTCTTTGGCACCTTCGCCGATACGGTGGGTAGTCAGCTCGCCGCCGGGCTGGAGGCGATGGCGGAGAGGGCCGACGACGTTTCGTCACCAGAGGCGCTGACGGCCGAGGTGGCAAAGCTGCACGCGGCTCTGACGCGTCTCGCCGCCGAACTCGCCGCAGAGAACGGGCCGGGAAGCGCGGGGAACTGCGACGCAGGCGCTAGTCAGCCTGACGGCGACCACCCCGCCGCAAGCGCACCTTAGTCGGGGAGGCGCAGTCCGGCGCCAGCGCAAGCGGGCGTCACACCGTGCTCGACAACGCCGAGGAGCGGCGCCGGCAACAGGCGCGCGAGCGTGGCGAGGTTTTCCTCGACGCGCGGCATGTCGGGGTCGATGCGGTTGGCGACCCAGCCGACGACCGGCAGCCCGCGCCCGGTGATCGCCTCGTAGCTGAGCAGCGCGTGGTTGATGCAGCCCAGACGCATGCCGACGACGAGGATGACCGGCAGATCGAGTGCGACCGCCAGTTGGGCGGCGTCGATCTCGTCGCCCAGCGGCACGAGAAAGCCGCCGACGCCTTCCACCAGCGTCGCATCGGCGAGCGCGCGCAGTTCGCCGAAGGCGTCGACGATGCGCGGCAGTTCGACGCTGACGCCTTCATCGGCGGCGGCGATGTGCGGCGCAATGGCGGCGCGAAAGCAGTAGGGATTACGCAGCGCGCGCGGCGCGTCGACGTTCGAGGCATCGGCCAAGGCGCTGACGTCTTCGTTGTCGCCCGCTACGTCCGTTCCGCTGGCGACAGGCTTCATGCCGACGGCGCGCAGGCCGCGTTGGCGCAAGGCGTGCAGCAGGGCGCAGGTGACAAAGGTCTTGCCGACGCCGGTGTCGGTGCCGGCGATAAACCAGGCGGGGCGTCGGGCGGGCGGAATCGGGGTCGTCATGAGGGCAAATGAACGCTAAAAAGTCGGTGGGAAGATCGCGCAGGCGGCAGCCGGCGGGTGTGCCGCCTTGCGCGCGTGGACGAGAATGACGTCGTAGCTGGCGGGTAATCCCGCCGGCTGGCGCTGTGCTTCGTAGGCGGCGGTGAACGCCTGCCAGACGCGGCGGCTCATCAGCCCGCGCCGGGCGCCGCCGCCGACGCCGTTGGCGCCGATGTCGCGCACGGCAGCGAGCAGGGCGCGCAGCGTGTCGTAATGCAGTGTCAGCGTCTGTCGTTCGAGCCGGATGTCGACAAAGCCGGCCTGTTGCAGATGCTCCCGCACGGTGTCAGGGTCCGTGAAGGCCAGAGTGTGACGGTAGCGATCGATGCCGGCGAAGGACTGCCGGAGTTCGGCGAAGGTGTCCGGGCCGAGCGTCGACAGCGCCAGATGGCCGCCGGCGCGCAGACTGCGGGCCGCTTCTGCCAGCACGCGCGCGCTGTCGCACCACTGCACGGCAAGGCTCGACCAGTAGAGGTCGAAGACGCCGGGCGCGAAAGGCAGGGCTTCGATGTCGCTGGCGACCCGTGCCGAGCCGCCATGCGTCGGATGGGCCAGCATGGCGGGGGCGAAGTCGGCGGCGACGAGTTCGATCCCCTCCCAGCGTGCGCGCAATTCGAGACCGCCAAACCCCGTGCCGCAGCCGGCGTCGAGGGCTAGCGGCCGGGTAGGTGAGGGGGCGCGCCATGGGGCTGGCGCGTGCGGCGGTGCCGTACCGAGGGTTGCGGCGTCGTCGCAGGTCGGCGCGAGGGTCTTCGGAAGCCCGGCGCAGAGCAGAGCGGCAACGCGGCGCTGGATGACCGCGACGTCGTCGTAGGCCGCCGCAGCGCGGTCGAAGGCCGCGCGCACGAGACGCTTCGGCGGCAGCGTCGGGTCGGCAGCGCCGGACTGGGCGATGTTCTTGCCGAGAAAGCGGGCGATAGCCGCCGCGACCTGTTCCGGTTCGGCAAGAAAGGGCGCGTGCGCGGCGTCGGCAAGGCAGACGTATTCGCTCGTCTCGATCTGCGCGGCGAGGAATTCCGCTGCGCCGGGCGGGGCGATGGCGTCGTGCGCGCCGTGCACGATCAGCGTCGGCACGCGGCAGGCGCGCAGTGGCGGCCGCAGGTCGACGTCGCGCAGCCAGTCGAGTCCGCGCGCCAGCGCTGCCGGGGCAGGGGCGGGCGTAGTTGCCAGCAGATTGGTCAGCGCGCGCGTCAGGGGGCGTGCCTGCCGGTCGCCCTGATTGAGCTGCGCGGCAAAGCGGCGGCGCGTCGCCACGGCATCGCTGGCGAGCGCCTCGCGAAAGCCGGCGAGCGTTGCGGCGGGCTGGGCTGCCGGCCAGTCGGCACGTTCCTGAAAACACGGCGTGGCGCCGATCAGGATCAGGCCACCGATTTTTTCGGGGTTGGCGGCGGCGGCATGCAATGCCAGCAGTCCGCCGAGCGACCAGCCGCCAAGCACGACGCCGGCGGGCAGTGCGTCGACCATGGCTTGTGCGCACGCGGCAAAGGTTTCGTCACGGTCGGCGACGCCGTCGTAGCCGGGCAGGCTGAGGCGGTGGATCTGCCAGTGCGGTGCCGCGGCTTGCGTCGCGTCGGTCTGCGGCGTGGCGAGGAGTGGATGGTCGAGGGGGGCGAGCGCGGTGCGCAGGGCGCTCAGCGTGCTCTGCCAGACTTCGGCGCCGAATCCCCAGCCGTGGATGAGGGCGAGATGGCGGGAAGGCGCGCGCGCGCGGGGGGGGTGGGCGACAGACACAGACATGGTGGCAGGCGGCGGTCAGTCGAGTGCGCGCAGCGCATCGACGAGCTGGCTGACGTGCGCGGTGGCATGGGCGGCACTGAGCGAGACGCGCAGGCGCGCCTGCCCGGCGGGGACGGTCGGTGGGCGGATGGCCGGCACCCATAGGCCGCGTTCGGCGAGGGCGGCGGCGACGGCAATGACTTCGTGGTTGTCGCCGACGAGGACCGGCTGAATGGCGGTCGGCGAGGGCAAGAGTCGCCAGCGGGTGTCGGCGAGGCCGCTACGCAACTGCTCGCGCAAGCCGGCCAGATGCGCGCGCCGCGATTCGCCCTCGGCAATCAGATCGAGCGCCGCCAGAAGCGCGTTGGCGAGCAAGGGGGGCGACGCTGTCGTGAAGATGTGACTGCGCGCGCGTTGCAGGAGCCAGTCGATTACTGTTGCTTCTGCGGCAACAAAGGCGCCGGAAACGCCGGCGGCTTTGCCGAGAGTTCCCATGTAAACGATGCGCGGCGATTTCTTCAGGCAACAATGATCGAGGCTGCCGCGTCCTTGATGTCCGAGAACGCCAAAGCCGTGCGCGTCGTCGATGACGAGCCAGGCGTCGTAGCGTTCGGCGAGGTCGAGCAGTTCGGGCAGCGGGGCGACGTCGCCGTCCATGCTGAAGACGGCGTCGGTCAGGATCAGACGGCGGCGCGCCGGGCGGCTCGCCAGCAGACGTTCGAGGGCGGCGAGGTCGCCGTGCGGGTAGCGATGGCTATCGGCGCGGGAGAGTTGAACGGCGTCGATCAGCGAGGCGTGATTGAGGCGGTCGGCAAAGACGGCGTCGCCACGCCCGACCAGCGTCGGCACGATGCCGATGTTGGCGAGATAGCCGGTCGAAAAAAACAGGGCGCGCGGATAGCCAACGAACTCGGCCAGACGGCGCTCCAGTTCGGCATGTGGGGAGAAATGGCCGCTGACGAGCGCCGAAGCGCCCGCGCCCACACCCCAGTGACGGGCGCCGTCGATGGCGGCGTCGATCACCGCCGGATCGTTGGCCAGACCGAGATAGTCGTTGCTGGCGAAGCTGATCAGGGTGCGCCCGTCGATCGTCGCCACCGGGCCGCAGGGCGCTTGCAGCGTCGGCGGCCGGCGGGTCAGTCCGTCGGCGTCGAGTTTTTCCAGTTGTCGCGCCAGATCGGCAAGCATCTCGGGCATTTCCGGCGGGCGTGGCGTCTCCGGAGTGACGCTCACGGTTGCAGACTCGCGCGCAGCGCAGCGCCGATGCCTTGCCCGAGCAGCGCGCACTCGTTTTCCGTGATGAGATAGGGCGGCATGACGTACACGGTGTTGCCGATGGGCCGCAGCAGCAGCCCGCGCGCCAGCGCTTCGCGGTGAAAGCGGCGGCCAAAGCCGGGGTCGCTGTCGACGACGTCAAAGGCGGCGATCATGCCGCGCTGTCGCAGGTGGCGGACTTGCGGGTGCTCGCCAAGCGGCGCCAGATGCTGAGCGATGTGTTGCGCGAGCTGGCGATTGGCGGCGAGCGTGTTCTGGCTTGCGAAGAGGTCGAGCGTCGCCAGCGCGGCGCGGCAGGCCAGCGCGTTGCCCGTGTAGGAATGCGAGTGCAGAAAGGCGCGCGTTGTACTGTCGTCCCAGAAGGCGGCATAGATGGCGTCGCTGCTGAGGACGACCGACAGCGGCAGGTAGCCGCCGGAAATGCCCTTCGACAGGCAAAGCAGGTCGGGGCGGATGCCGGCTTGTTCGTGGGCGAAGAAGGTGCCGGTACGGCCATAGCCGACGGCGATTTCGTCGCAGATGAGGTGAACCTCGTAGCGGTCGCAGAGGGCGCGGGCCAGACGCAGGTATTCCGGGTCGTACATGGCCATGCCGTTGGCGCACTGGATCAGCGGCTCGACGATGAAGGCGGCGATGCGCTCGTGCTGGTCGGCGAGGATGGCTTCGAGGCCGGCGGCGGCGCGGCGGGCGACGTCAACTGCGCTTTCGCCCGCGGCGGCCTGCCGGGCGTCGGGGCTGGGGGCGACGGCGGCGGCGCGGATCAGCGGCGCGTAGGCGGCGCGGAAGATGGCGACGTCGGTGACGGCCAGCGCGCCGACCGTCTCGCCGTGGTAGCCACCGGCGACGCAGACGAATTCGCATTTTTCGCTGCGCCCGCGATTGCGCCAGGCATGCACCGACATCTTCAGGGCGATTTCGGTGGCCGATGCGCCGTCGGAGGCGAAGAAGCAGTGGCCGAGCGCGCCGTCGGTGAGCGCCGACAGGCGCTCCGCCAGCGTGACGGCGGGCGTGTGCGTGAAACCGGCGAGCAGCACGTGCTCCAGTGTTTCGAGCTGATCGCGTAGCGCCGCGTTGATCGCCGGGTGGCAGTGGCCGAAGAGGTTGACCCACCAGGAGCTGATTGCGTCGAGGTAGCGTTTGCCCTCGCAGTCGGTCAGCCAGACGCCTTCGCCGCGCGCGATGGGGGTCAGCGGCAGCCAGGACTCATGCGCGGCGAGTGCCGGCGAATGCTGCTTCATCTGCGTGCACGGATGCCAGATGGCGGCGAGGCTGCGGCGCAGGAGTTCGTCGTTGGTCATGATGGTAAAAGGCCGCCCGGAAGGGCGGCCACAGGGTTGCAGGTGATGGGCGGTGACGCGATGGGCGACTCGCTCAGTGCAGGGTTTGTGAGGCGGTGTTGGCGCTTTCGGGCATTTCGGCGTGCACCGTTTCGCCTTCGAGATTGGGGTAGAGCGGCGCGCCGCAATCGTCGCAAAACTCGAAGGGGAACTGCTGGTCGAGACTGACGATTTCCTTGACGCCCGACTCGCGCAGGACGGCTTCGATTTCGCCGATGATGTCGGTATTTTCGTCTTCGGCGCCGAGCAGCGGCCAGACGACGCCGTGATAGACGGCATCGGAGTCGCGCGGACCGAAGGAAATGCGGAATTCCTCCAGTTGCCGGTCGTGAAAGCCGCCGATGACGGCACGCAGCGATTCAGTCGGCTGGCCGAGCGTGGTCTGCAAAAACGCTGCCGAGGCGTGTACGGAGTAAGGGCGCGAGGCGCTGTCGGCGTTGCGGCAGGCGGCGTGATAGGAGTCGGCGAGCAGCGGCTGGAAGGCGCAGCCGGTGAGCAGCGGTTCGAGGCAGGGGCCGCCCTGCTTGACCCATTCTTTTTGTGCCTGTTCGCGGTTGCCGTCGCTCTCGTTCCAGCGGAAGAGCGGTGCGCCGCGCGGCACGGCGACGGCGCCAACGAGGTAGCGCGTGTCAGACAGGAAGCGCGAGGTTTCCGGCAGCGTTTCGACGTCGAGCGACAGGTCGCGGTGTTCGAGCGCGGCGCCGCCGAGTTCGCGCAGCAGGCGCCAGGTGTCGACAAAGCTGCGCGGCAGTTGGTCGGGGCTGTAGAGGAAGTCCACCAGCGCAATATCGGCGCCGGCGGCGAAGACGTGCGCGCCGAGCTGGACTTTCAGCGATTGCAGCGTGCCGCCGCCGATGCGTTCGGCCGGGATCGAAAAGCGCGACCAGGCGAGTACCGGCGCGTTGAACAGCAGGATGTCGAAATCGCGGCCCTGATGCGTGAGTACGCAGGATTCGGCGCAGGATTCGACGAGATCCGCGAGTTCGTCGTGAGCGTCGGCGTGGGTGTCGTAGAGCCGGTCAAGCGCGGCGTTGATGTCGTCCTCGGCGCCATCGGCGAGCAACCGCTCCGTCAGCGCGACGAGTTGCGCTTCCCACAGGTGGTCTTCGAGGCGACCGCCCGATTCGGCGAGGCCGGTAGCGAGCCGGCCCAGTTCTCCCGCGTCGGGGGAAATGCGTTTGCGCGCGGAGAAGCGGGTGCGTTTCATGATAGGCCTTGCAAGAGAATCAGGAACGTATTGTAGCAAGCTGCCGCCGGCCGTGCCCGACCTTGGCGCGCCTTATGTCTCATGGGGCGCGCGCGCTTTCGGGGGCAGGAAGAAGTCGCGTGGCTGGCGGGCCAGATGACGCGCCAGCGAGGCGCCGATCAGCCGCCATTGCGCGTCGGACACCTGCCGGGCGCGCAGGGCGACGTTGAGCGCGAGGGCGAAGCTCACCAGCAAATTGGCCGTGCCGATGGCCACGACGCCCAGCACCGCCCAGACGAGCGTCCAGGCATCGGGCGCGAAGCCGGTACCGACCGTGGCGATGCCGATGAAGGCCGACGAGAAGGCGACGTGGCGAATATCGAGCGGCAGCCCGAACAGCACGCCAATGATCGTCGTGCCGCCGAGCAGAAAGCCGAAGGTCAGATTGCCGGCGAGGGCGCCGAGGTTGTCGCCGATATAGCGGGCGACGCGCTGCATGCGCGCTTCGCCGAGCAGCCGTCGCGGCCAGGCGAGTTGCAGCAGGCGTTCGGGAATGCGGTTATAGGCGGCGTAGTTGTCGAAATAGCCGGAAATCAGCCCGGCGAGGAAGAGGCAGACGCCAGCGATGGCGGCATAAAAGACGGCGCCGCTCTTGATCAGGCTTTGCTCTTCGAGCAGGTGCATCGATTTGTCGGCGTCGGCCAGCGGCGTGCCGGTCACGGTGACAAAGGCGATGGCGAGGAAGGCCGCCAGCGGAATGGCGACGCCGATGTTGCCGAGGATGGCGACGATCTGGCTGCGTACGGTACTGGCGATCAGCGCCGTCAGCGCTTCGATGTCGCGCACCTTGCCGCCGGACTGGCTGATGCGCGCGGCGATGGCGTTGGCGGTCATCGCCGGCTGCTTGGTGGCGACCGCGCCATGCAGGATGTGGATCAGGCAAAAGCCCAGCCCGTAGTTGAGACAGAAAGCGAGGGCGCCTGTCGCCGGCGGCATGCCGGCCTTGGCCAGCACGAGTTTGATGCAGGCCATGAAGGCGATGATGAAGCCGCCGATCATCGCCGAGCGTGCCATGGCGAGGTATTCGCCACGCGTTTCGGTGATGTAGTGCTCGCCGTGGTGGCCGGCGTTCTCGGTCACGCGCAGCGAGAGGAGTTCGACGTTCTGCCGCCAGTGCGGGCGCAAGGCGTCGCGCTGGCATTCGTCGGCAACCCGCTGCATGAAGAGGCGGACGATGGGCGCTTGCGCGCTGTGTCCGGACGGGTCGGCGTGCCAGACGGTGACGATGTCGAGCAACTGTTCGGCGCGGCCGATGAGTTGCTCGAGGCGTTGCAGGTGATAGGTGAGACGAATGCTGGCGCCCTGCCGTGCGGCGCGGCGGCGCACACGGGCGATGACGTCGCGGCACTGGTCGAGCAGGACGCGCAGGTGGCGGTCATCGGCGTCGGCGGCGAGACCCTCGCCGCTCGGGCCCCTGGCGAGCCGGTCGAGGTAGGCCAGCAGTTCGCCGTTTTGCGCGATGAAGGGCGACTGGTGCGATTGCGCCGTCGCCGCGTCGGCCAGCGAGGGGATCAGGCGCAGCAGTTCCGATTCGCTGCCCAGCGCCGCAATCCAGGTCGACACGACACGCAGCGAGTGCTGCATTTCGCCATGCGCGCGCGGTGGCGTGGCGGAGGGCGCGGCAGCTGCGTCTTCGCCAAAGCGCAGGGCGTCGACGACATGTAGCCAGGCGTCTTCGCCAGCGCCGCTGACCCAGCGGAAATCATCGGGGCGATGGAAGACGCGGCGTAGCACGCTGCGCAGCAGGCCCGGATCGGGCACGTCTGGCAGCAGCTTGTGGCCGATGCGGCGGAAGGCTTCGGAAAAAAAGCCGGTGTTCGGCAAGATGCCGGAGGCGGCGTACAGCTCGGAGTGGCGATGGCTCTGGCTCAGTTCGCGAATGGCGCTACGCATGCCAGCGCGCAGTGCCGGCCGTTCGCCGAGCAGGAAACACAGGGCTTGCAGGCTGCGTCGCGCGCTCTCGGTATCGTCGGCGTCGCGTGGGCGCAGGCAGTCGATCAGGGCGACGAAGAGGTCGGCGGGTGTTTCGTCGTGCGCGCGCGTCGTGCCATTGCTGCGCGCCGTCTGTGCGGGGGCGGCGGATGAGGAGAACGCGGAGGCCGCCGAGGCCGGGAGGGGGCGGCGATCCTCCGTCGCGCCACGGCCGCTGCCCGTTGGTGAGAAAGGCGCTGCAGGGGCGGCGGCGGGCAAAAGAGCCGCAGAGAGCGAAGAGTCTGGACTCTCTGCCGGCGCGGCGAGGGCGGCAAAGCGCTGAAGGATTTCTTCCATCGGTTCGTGTCGCGCCGGGGGAGCGGCGTCGGTGATGGTGTCGGCTACAATCCTAGCACGCTCGCCGCCGGGCCCCTGCCCGTCGCCCGCCTTGCTTACCGCCGATGGAGTTTGCCGATGATCATCGTTCTCTCGCCTGCCAAAACGCTCGATCTCTCGCCGCCGCCGCTTGCCCTGACGCCGACTGCTCCGGCGTTTCTCGACGAGGCGCGGCTCCTGGTCGAGCGTCTGCGCGCCATGTCTCCGGCGCAACTGGGCTCGCTGATGGGGATCAGCGACACTCTGGCGTCGCTCAACGCGACGCGCTTCGCCGACTGGGGTTCGGACTCGGCCAGCGCGGCGTTGCCTGCCGTGTTCGCTTTCAACGGCGACGTCTACGAAGGTCTCGCCGCGCGCTCCTTGAGTGCGGACGATCTGCAATTTGCGCAACGGCATCTGCGCATTCTCTCCGGCTTGTACGGGGTGTTGCGGCCGCTCGACCGCATGGAGGCGTACCGGCTGGAGATGGGGACGCGTCTGGACACTCCGCGTGGCAAAGATCTGTATGCCTTCTGGGGCGAGCATCCGGCGCGGGCTATCGAAGCACTGGCGCAGGAGATTGCACCGGAGATGGCACAGGAATCGGAACGCGAGATGGCGCCGGGAGTGGCGCAAGCGCGCGCCCGCACCACCGAGCCAGCCAATGGGGCTTTGCCGATGGCGCAAACGCTCGTTAACCTGGCCTCCGAGGAGTATTTCAAGGTTTTGGCGCGCCACTGCCGCTTGCCGGTCGTACAACCGGTGTTCGAGGACTGGAGCGCTGGACGCTTCAAGGTGGTGAGCTTTTTTGCCAAGCGTGCGCGTGGCCTGATGGCGCGTTACGCCATCCTCCATCGCCTGCGTGACGCCGCCGATCTGCGCTCCTTTGCCGAGGACGGTTACGCGTTCGCGCCGGAAGTGTCCGACGCGGCGCGCTGGGTGTTCCGGCGGCGCTCAGTCTGACTCGGCGCCGTAGCCGCCAGAGTCGCCAGAGTCGCCAGAGTCGCCAAAGAGCGGCGCGGCCGCCTCGGCGGTCAGGATCGCGAACGGCGCCGGGCAGCGCCGTCCCGGATGGGCCAGACGCAGAAGTTCGCGGTCGCGCGTGATCAGTGCGTCGGCTCCGCAGCGGGCGGCGAGCACGAGGAATTTCTGGTCGTCACGATCACGGCAGCGCGGCAGATTGGCGATGTCCTCACCGGTGGCCTCGCCGACGGCGTCGCGGTGCGCCGACTCTTCCCGGCGGGGGGCGTCGACGGTGCTTGCCGGGGCTGCTGGGTTTATGGAGCCTGCCGGGTTCTCTTCAGGCAGCGAAATGACCCACGCCTCGTAGGCGGCGAGCACGCGCGCGACGCCCGCCGCGTCGAGCCGGAACTGCGGACGCGGCAAGACGCTGGCCAGTTCGGACAGACACTCGGGGGAGGTGAAACAGCGTAGACGACCGGCGGCCATGCCGGCGCGCAGCCAGTCTGTCGCCGGGTTGGCGAAGTGCAGGAGGTCGATGACGATGTTGGTGTCGAGGACGAGGCGCCGGGGCGGATCGTTGGCCGCAGGGCGAGACGTCGCATCGGTTATCCGGGCCGCCGGGGCCGGCGCGGAGTGCGCTGTCGGTACAGAGTGTGCGGATTGCTGGCTGGGCGAGGGGTTTGTAGTCATGGCGACGTGCGCTGGCACGGAAGTCCGGGGGGTGGGCAGAAGTGCCTAGCCGGCATTTTACGTGCGCCTGGAGGCGTCGCTTCGGCCGATCGCGTGAGAAGGCGGGCGCCTTGTTGGTGACGAACAGGCTGGCGGGGGCGGGACGCTGCGGAACGCCTCGGTGGTGAGCGCAGAGGCAAGACAGAAATGGGCCCTGCGCGAGCCATAAACGAATCGCCAGCGAGCTGGCAGTTGCTTCGGCAGGCGCGGCGCGGCGCTCGGGTAGAATGCGGCTTTTCGAGCGGTATCGGGACATCGTGATGGGCGAAGCGGGCAAGAATGCGGGTGCGGCGATGAGTGCCGATCCCTCGGTGCGGCGCCCGGGGCGCGTGCTGCTGGCGCCGATGGATGGTGTGGCCGACGTGGTCTTGCGCGCCGTGCTGACGCGGCTTGGCGGCTTCGATCTGGCGGTGACGGAGTTCGTTCGCGTGACGTCCTCCCTGCTGCCGCCGCGCACCTTCCTGCGCACCGCCCCGGAACTTGAGCACGCCAGCTGCACGCCTTCCGGTACGCCGGTACGCGTGCAGTTGCTGGGCGGTGACGCCTCGTGTCTTGCCGAGAACGCCGCGCGCCTTGCCGAACTCGGCCCGACCGGCATCGACCTGAATTTCGGCTGTCCGGCGCCGACGGTGAATCGGCACGATGGCGGCGCCGTCCTGCTCAACGACCCCGAACGCCTCTTTCGCATTGCCGACGCCGTGCGGCGCGCCATGCCGGCGGCGGTGCCGCTGTCGGCCAAAATGCGGCTGGGCGTAGAGGCGCCGACGCGCGCGCTGGAGTGCGCGCAGGCCCTGGCGGCAGGTGGGATCGACGCCTTGGTGGTGCACGCACGCACGCGCGACGAAGGCTATCGCCCGCCCGCTCATTGGGCGTTGCTGGCGCCCATCGGCGCAGCCCTGTCGATTCCGGTCGTCGCCAACGGCGAGGTGTGGAGTGTCGAGGACTATCACCGCTGCCGCGCCGCAAGCGGCCTCGCCGATGTGATGATTGGCCGGGGGGCCGTCTCTGATCCGTTTCTGGCGCGTCGGATCGGCGAGGCGCGACTTTCCAGTGATGCGTCGGAGCCGCTTTCTCCGCCTGTCGCCGAGCGTTTGCGGGCGGCGGAGTGGCA
Organism: Rhodocyclus gracilis; assembly: GCF_009617575.1. GTDB lineage: Bacteria > Pseudomonadota > Gammaproteobacteria > Burkholderiales > Rhodocyclaceae > Rhodocyclus > Rhodocyclus gracilis. The sequence goes on along the minus strand of NZ_WIXJ01000006.1, from coordinate 51,015 downwards.
GCGTTTGTTACCGAGTCTGGCCGAATTCTGGGCGGGCGTGCAAACGCGTGTGCAGGCGCGCGCCGCGCCTGGGCGACTGAAACAGTGGTTGAAGGCGCTGTCGGTGCGTTACGACGAGGCGGGCGCGCTTCTGGCCGTCCTGCGGCCCGTGACCAGCGTGGCGGCGACGGCCGACGTCCTGCGTGCGCACGGCGTGCCGGTCCGCCCGGTCGCCGACTCGCCGTTTGCTGCGGCTTCGTAACTCGAATAACTCCCGACCATGCACGCCAACTCCCGCACCCCCGTCAGCGCGCAGACTGACATCCACACGCAGCTGCCGGCCTTGCTCGATCGCCGCGTCGGCCAGCCATTTCGCCAGCCGATTGCCGTTTACAACCAGCGGGCGTTCGAAGAATTTCTCGCGGCCTACAGGGGCTTTGGCGTGGCGGCGCCGCTGATCGTCGATGCCTGCTGCGGCACGGGCGAGAGCAGTGTCTGGCTGGCACGCCAGCATCCGGAGTGCTTCGTCGTCGGCGTTGATCAGTCGGCGATCCGGCTGGGTCGGGGCACGCGCCAGCCTTTGCCGGCTAACGTACTGCTGCTGCGCGCCGATCTTGTCGACTTCTGGCGTCTCTTGGCCGACGCGGGCCTGCGTCCCCGCCAGCAGACGATTTTCTACCCCAACCCCTGGCCGAAGATCGGCCATCTGGCGCGGCGCTGGCACGCGCATGCGGTGTTCCCGACCGTGCTCGCCTTGGGCGGCGTTCTCGAATGCCGCAGCAACTGGCGCATCTACATCGACGAATTCGCCTTCGCCGTCGAACGCCTGACCGGTTTGGTCACGCGCGGCGAGGTTTGGGCGGCGGGCGAGCCGGTGACGGCGTTCGAGCGCAAATACCGCGATTCCGGGCATACGCTCTACCGTCTGGTCGTCGATCTCGACGCCGCGCCGCAGCGGGTCGGCGCGCAGGCGCGAGGAGCGTTGCCGGTGTCGTCCTCGTTGTCCTCGTCCTTCGCGCCGTCTGTTTTGTCCGTTTCGTCTCTTTCGTCGACCTCACCCGCCTCGCCCACGCTGGCTGACGAAGCGCCATGAGCGCGCCGACCTGTCACGGCTGCGGCGCCTGTTGCGCGGCATATCGCGTCGATTTCCATCGTGCCGAGGTGGATTCCGCGCCCGGCGGAACGGTGCCGGCGGCGCTTGTCGTGCCGCTGACGGCGTCGCTGGTACGCCTGCGCGGTACCGACGAATCGCCACCGCGCTGCGTCGCTCTGGTCGGCGAGATCGGTGTTTCGGCCGCTTGCAGCATCTACGCGCTACGCCCCGGACCGTGCCGCGAGTTTGGCGAACTGGCGCCGCTCGGTATCGCCGACGATGCCTGCCAGCGAGCGCGGCGCCGACACGGTCTGCCGCCGCTTGCGGCTGGCGGCGCAGCCGGTAGTTCGGCCTAGTCACCGGTTTCTTGGCTGCTGATCCGGGGCGCTGCGTCCGAGGTCGCGTTTCCGGAGCGGCTCCGGGGCTGTCGCAAGAGTCGCCGCGTGCCACGGCATTACTCGTAGTCGGTCTCTTCCGCATCGCGTCGCTGCGCGCGCGGTCTGCGGAACCTTCCTCGCCGGCGATTGCCGTTGTGAGTGTGATGGCTCCATGCTTTCGTCACACGTCGAACCTTCACAGGCTGCTTTGTATCTTATAAGATATATAAGACTTGAGAGCGTGTTTCCGGTAGGCGAAAGCGCTTTTTTCGCGCCTTTTTCACCTGTCCGGCCGCCCGGCGCGCAGTAGCGGCGCCTGCTGATTGATCTTTGTGAGAGAGGAACTGCCGTGCTTGAAGCCTACCGCCAACACGTTGCCGAGCGCGCTGCGCTGGGCATTCCGCCCCTGCCGCTGACTGCGGCGCAGACGCGCGATCTCGTCGCGCTCTTGAAAAACCCGCCGGCCGGCGAAGAGTCGACGCTGGTCGACCTGATCACGCATCGCGTTCCCGCCGGCGTCGACGACGCGGCGCGCGTCAAGGCGGACTTCCTCGCCAAGGTTGCTGCGGGCGACGAGAAGTGTGCGTTGCTCTCGCCGGTGGCGGCGACCGAACTGCTCGGTACCATGCTCGGCGGTTTCAACGTCAAGCCGCTGATCGATCTGCTCGGCAGCGCCGAATGTGGCGCCGCTGCCGCCGACGCGCTGAAGAAGACGCTGCTCGTTTTTGACTTCTTCCACGACGTGCAGGCGCTGGCCGAGAAGGGCGAAGGCGTTGCCGGCGCCAATGCGCGCGCCGTGCTGCAGAGCTGGGCCGACGCCGAGTGGTTCACCGCGCGCCCGGAAGTGCCGGAAAAGCTCGTCGTCACCATCTTCAAGGTGAGCGGCGAAACCAATACCGACGATCTCTCGCCGGCGCCCGACGCCTGGTCGCGCCCGGACATCCCGCTGCACGCGCTGGCCATGCTGAAGAACCCGCGCGCCGGCATCGAACCCGACGAAGCCGGCAAGCTCGGTCCGATCCGACAGCTGGAAGCGCTGAAGGCGCGCGGTAACGCCGTCGCCTACGTCGGCGACGTCGTCGGCACCGGTTCCTCGCGCAAGTCGGCAACCAACTCGGTGCTGTGGTGGACCGGCGAGGACATTCCCTTCGTGCCGAACAAGCGTTTCGGCGGCGTCTGTCTCGGCAGCAAGATCGCGCCGATCTTCTACAACACGATGGAAGACGCCGGCGCGCTGCCGATCGAGCTCGATGTGTCGCAGATGGAAATGGGCGACGTCGTCGAGCTGCAGCCTTACGCCGGAAAAGCCTTCAAGAACGGCGAGCTGATCGCCGAATTCACCGTCAAGTCGCCGGTGATCTTCGACGAAGTGCGCGCCGGCGGCCGCATTCCGCTGATCATCGGCCGCGGTCTGACGGCGCGCGCGCGCGAAGCGCTCGGCCTGCCGGTGTCGACGCTGTTCCGTCTGCCGCAGTCGCCGGCCGATTCGGGCCGCGGTTTCTCGCTGGCGCAGAAGATGGTCGGCCGCGCCTGTGGTCTGCCCGAGATCGGCGGTCAGCAGCAGGGTATCCGTCCGGGCACCTACTGTGAGCCGAAGATGACCACCGTCGGCAGCCAGGACACGACCGGCCCGATGACCCGCGACGAACTGAAGGACCTCGCCTGTCTCGGCTTCTCGGCCGATCTGGTGATGCAGTCGTTCTGCCATACCGCCGCCTACCCGAAGCTGGTCGACGTGCGCATGCACCGCGAGTTGCCGTCGTTCATCAGCACGCGCGGCGGCGTCTCGCTGCGTCCGGGCGACGGCGTCATCCACTCGTGGTTGAACCGCCTGCTGCTGCCCGACACCGTCGGCACCGGCGGCGACTCGCACACGCGCTTCCCGATCGGCATCTCGTTCCCGGCGGGTTCCGGTCTGGTTGCCTTTGCCGCGGCCACCGGCGTCATGCCGCTCGACATGCCCGAATCGGTGCTGGTGCGCTTCAAGGGTCAGCTGCAGCCGGGCATCACGCTGCGCGATCTGGTCAACGCGATTCCCTACTACGCGATCAAGCAGGGCCTGCTGACGGTCGAGAAGAAGGGCAAGAAGAACATCTTCTCCGGCCGCATCCTCGAAATCGAGGGCCTGCCGGATCTGAAGATCGAACAGGCTTTCGAGCTTTCCGACGCCGCCGCCGAGCGTTCGGCCGCCGCCTGTTCCGTGCATCTCGACAAGGCGCCGATCGTCGAATACCTGCGCTCGAACATCACGCTGATGAAGTGGATGATCGCCAACGGCTACGAGGATGCGCGCACGCTGCGTCGCCGCATCAAGGCGATGGAAGCCTGGATCGAGAACGGCACGCTGCTGGCGCCCGACGCTGACGCCGAATACGCCGCGGTGATCGAGATCGATCTGGCCGAGGTGACCGAGCCGATCCTCGCCTGCCCGAACGACCCGGACGACGTGAAACTGCTCTCCGAAGTCGCCGGCGACAAGATCGACGAAGTGTTCATCGGTTCGTGCATGACCAACATCGGTCACTTCCGCGCTGCCGCCAAGGTGCTTGAAGGTCAGGCCGACATCCCGACGCGGCTGTGGATTGCACCGCCGACCAAGATGGACGCGATGATCCTCAACGAGGAAGGCTATTACGCGATCCTCGGCAAATCCGGCGCGCGCATGGAAATGCCGGGCTGCTCGCTGTGCATGGGCAACCAGGCGCAGATCCGCAAGGGCTCGACGGCGATCTCGACCTCGACGCGCAACTTCCCGAACCGCCTCGGCCTCGATACGCGCGTCTATCTCAGCTCAGCCGAACTCGCCGCGATGTGCGCGCTGGCCGGCCGCATCGTCACCGTCGACGAGTACATGGAGCAGATCAAGCGGGTGAACGCCAAGGCGGCTGATGTCTATCGCTACATGAACTTCGACCAGATCGCCGAGTTTGCCGACGTGGCGGCGACCGTGACCGACTGAGCTTCGTCACTCTCTGACTGACGCGACGCCCGGCCGGGAGAGCAGTTCCGGTCGGGCGTTGTTCTATCGGGTAGCGAGAGGGCTGTGCAATGGCCGCGTAAGGACAACAATAGGGCGACGAAAAGCCGGCAGATGGAACGATAGGGTCAAGATAGGGCAGCAAAACGCAAGGCCGCTCTCGTGCCTATAATCGTGCAAGCGCGTCGGTGATTTTCATCGGCGATGCGACGTCTGGTGCGGGTGCAGTGGTCTTCGGCTAGCTCGCCCTTCCGCCAGCGCCTGACGAATCGCGAGAGCTTTACGGGAGAGTGCGCCAATGACTGTTCATACCATCCTTCGCATGGGCGATCCCCGCCTCCTTGAACCCGCGCAGGCGGTCAGCGATTTCAACGATCCGGCGCTGGCGAGGCTGATCGCCGACATGTTCGACACCATGGAAGCCGCTGGTGGCGTCGGACTGGCCGCGCCGCAGATCGGCGTCGGCCTGCAGGTGGTGATTTTCGGCTTCGACGAGAGCGAGCGTTATCCGGACGCCGAGGCGGTACCGCGCACCATTCTGATCAATCCGCGCATCACGCCCCTTGGCGAAGAGGAGGTGCTCGGTTGGGAAGGTTGCCTGTCGGTGCCGGGTTTGCGCGGTGAAGTGCCGCGCTGGGAGGCGATTCGCTATCAGGGCTTCACCCATACCGGCGAATTGATTGATCGCAGCGTCACGGGCTTTCACGCCCGCGTCGTGCAGCACGAGTGCGACCATCTGATCGGCAAGCTCTATCCGATGCGGATGCGCGATTTCAGCCGCTTCGGCTTTACCGAAGAGCTGTTTCCCGGTCTGCCGCTCGGCGAGGATTGATCCGTCCCGCGTGCGCCGGCACGGGGTATCGGGCACTCCGCTGCTTTTGAGAGCAGGATCGCCAAAAGAAAACGCCCCGCCAAATCAATGGCGGGGCGTTTTTCATTGATGCTGACGAAGCTCTGCGCTGCCTTAGATCTTCATCCGCGGCATGGCCGACGCGGCGCCCGGCAACTGCTCGGTGCCTCCGCCGCAGGCCATGACAGCGGCTGGTGCGCCTTCTTCCATCTGCTGATCGCCACCACCGCAGGCCTTGAAGCCGGCCATCGGTGCGGCGGCGGCCGTTTCTGCGGCCTTGATGGCTTCCGCCGTGGCGGCCGAGCGCTTGCGCGGGGGCGCCGTCTTCCACTGGATGACCTGCGCTTCGATCTGCGGCTCGTTCTTGACCAGCTTGCGCGACTCGTCGAAACCGAAGTTGATCTTGCCCTTCGATTGCGGACCCCAGTAGTTGTGCTTGCCGAGGCTGTAGAACTTGCGTTCGAAAGCACTCTTCAGGAAGGCCTTGAGGCAGCCCAGGAGATACTTGCGACGGATCGGGTCGCGCACCCACGGGTAGCCGAGGAAGGACTTCTTCATGTAGAAGCGGCGGTAGTTGTTCATCACGCCGTCGAGCAGTTCGCCACGATCCATCGCCAGCGGTTTCATGATCGGGGTGACGAAGTTGTACTTCTCGAAGTCGAAGATTTCGACCTTGTCGCCGAGTTGGTGGAAGAGGTCGGAGAACGGCCAGGGCGTAAACATCGACCAGTTGGCCATGTCCGGATTCCAGTCCATGCACATCCGGTAGGTTTCTTCGAGCGTCTCTTTCGTCTCGTTTTCCAGGCCGACGATGAACTGGGCTTCGGTGACGATGCCGTTGGCGCGCAGCAGGTCGATGGCCTTCTTGTTCTGCGCGACCGTCGTTTCCTTGTTGAAGAGATCGAGCTTCAACTGGGCGGCGGCTTCGGTACCGAGCGAGATGTGGATCAGGCCGGCCTTGCGGTAGAAGGGCAGCAGTTCCTCGTCGCGCAGCACGTCGGTGACGCGGGTGTTGATACCCCAGTAGACCGGCAGCTTGCGTTCGATCAGCTCTTCGCAGAATTCGACGAACTTCTTGCGGTTGATTGTCGGTTCCTCGTCGGCGAGGATGAAGAAGCCGACGCCGTGTTCGCGCACCAGCACTTCGATTTCATCGACGACCTTCTTCGGGTCGCGGACGCGGTAGTCGCGCCAGAACTTCCACTGCGAGCAGAAGGAGCAGGTGAACGGGCAGCCGCGCGCCAGATTCGGTGTCGCGACGGGCACGCCCATCGGGATGTACATGTACTTCTTCCAGTCGAGCACGCCCCAGTCGGCGACGATCGAGTCGACGTCGCGGATGGTCGGCTCGGCGGGGGTGGCGACGATCTGGTCGCCGTCCATGTAAGCGATGCCGAGAATGTCGGCACGTTCGGCCGGCCAGCGGCCTTGATCGATGGCACGCACCAGATTGAGCGTGACCGCTTCGCCCTCGCCACGCACGATGGCGTCGATCCACGGCGCTTCAGCAAGGATTTGCTGGAACATGAACGTCGCGTGAATGCCGCCCAGCAGGGTGATGGCGTTCGGGCATTCTTCCTTGGCGATCTTGAGCAGACGCTCGGCGGTGTAGATCGCCGGGGTGTTGGCCGTGGTGGCGATCACATCGGGCTGTTCGCGCTTGAAAATCTCGCGCAACTCGTCGTCCGAGATGTCGTCGGTCATGGCGTCGACGAAGCTGTAATCGGTATAGCCGCCAGCCTTGAGGTAACCCGCGAGATAGGCGACCCAGGCGGGTGACCATTTGCCGGCGATTTCGGCGCCACCGCAGATGTAATTCGGATGGACGAAAAGGATGCGCATAGGATGCTCCAGAGCAAAGATTTCCCGGCGCAATACCGGCAGGGAAAACGAGCGCGGATTTTGCGCGGCGCGGCGTCTCGCGTCAACCCTGACAGGTCCGTGGTTTTCGCCGCCAAATGCCGGCCCGCCGGGCTTTCCGGCGGATCGTCGCGCGCGCGCGTGAGGCCTCGCGCTGTCGCGTTGACCGTCTCTCTCTCTGTCCGGATACTTGCGCGGCTCTTTGCGAGGTTTCGTTCGTGTCTTCTTCTGAATTGCCCCCTTCGTCAGCACCAGTGGCGCCGGTTCCGTCCGTTGCAGCGGAGGTGTCCGCAGGCGCTTGCGTGTCGGGCGCCTGCGCTTCGCCTTCAACTCCAGTCACGGCGCCGCGCTTCTTGCCGCAGATCGAGGTGCCGCTGCTCGATCCGGCGGTGCCGAAGCGCGCGCGCTGCCTGATGATTCAGGGAACGAGTTCGGACGTGGGCAAAAGCCTGCTCGTCGCCGGCCTGTGCCGCGCCTACACGCGCCGCGGCATCGCCGTGCGGCCGTTCAAGGCGCAGAACATGAGCAACAACGCCGCGGTGAGCGTCGATTCCGACCTGCCGCCCGGCCCCGACGGCGAACTGCGCCGCGGCGAGATCGGCCGCGCGCAGGCGCTGCAGGCGCGCGCCTGCAAGCTGCCGCCGTCGATCCACATGAACCCGGTGCTGTTGAAGCCGCAGGCCTACGTCGGCTCGCAGGTGGTGCTGCGCGGGCGCGCACTTGGCAACTGGCCGGCGCGGCACTACCACGAACTCAAGCCGACGCTGATGCCGGCGGTGCTCGACAGCTTGCGCCGCACCACCGCCGAGGCCGATCTGGTGATCGTCGAAGGCGCCGGCAGCGGCACCGAGGTCTACCTGCGCCACTGCGACATCACCAATATGAAGCTCGCCGAATTGGCCGACCTGCCGGTGGTGGTGCTCACCGACAACGACCGCGGCGGCGCCATCGCGGCGGTGGTCGGCACGCACGTGCTGCACACCGAAGACGAGCGCGCGCGCATCGTCGGCTACATCGTGAACAAGTTTCGCGGCGATTTCTCGCTCTACGAACCCGGCTGCCGCGTCATCAGCGAGCAGACCGGCTGGCCGCTGCTCGGCGTCGTGCGCTGGTTCGACGCCGCCGGTCGCCTGCCGGCCGAGGACGCGCTGGCGCTGGAAAAGCCGGCCGTGGGCGCAGGGCGCGGGCTCACCGTCGTCGTGCCGCAGCTGTCGCGCGTTGCCAATTTCGACGACCTCGATCCGCTCGCCGCCGAACCCGGCGTCGCCGTGCGCTGGATCCGTCCCGGCGAGCCGATCCCGGCCGACGCCGATGTGGTGCTGCTGCCCGGCTCGAAGACGACGCGCGCCGACCTCGACGTGCTGCGCCGCGAAGGCTGGGACATCGACATCCGCGCGCACGTGCGCCGCGGCGGCCGCGTCGTGGGCCTGTGCGCCGGTTTCCAGATGCTCGGCCGCGTCGTGCGCGATCCGCTCGGCATCGAGGGCGATCCCGGCGAAACGGCGGGCCTCGGCCTGCTCGACGTCGATACGACGATCGGCGACGACAAGCGCCTGATCGACATCGACCGCATCGACCGCGTCAGCGGCGAGCGCGTCACCGGCTACGAGATGCACATGGGGCGCACGCAAGGGCCGGGGCTCGAACGGCCGTGGTTGCGGCTGGTGGACGGCGACGGCCGCGAGACGCCCGAAGGCGCCATCTCGGCCGACGGACGGGTGATGGGCGCCTACGTGCATGGCCTGTTCGCCGCCGATGGTTTCCGCCGCCACTGGCTCGGTCAACTCGGCGCGCAGATTTCCGCGCTCGATTTCGAGGCGCAGGTCGAAGCGACGCTGGAAGCGCTCGCCGACCACGTCGAGGCCAATCTTGACCTCGACGCGCTGCTGGCGCTGGCGCGCTAGGCGCATGAGCGACGTCGCTGCGTTCACGCCGGCGCCCGCCGCGCCGCGCCGCGCGCGCCGGCTGATGATCCAAGGCACTTCGTCGGATGTGGGCAAGAGCCTGCTCGTCGCCGGCCTGTGCCGCGCCTTCGCCAATCGCGGGTTGATCGTGCGTCCGTTCAAGGCGCAGAACATGAGCAACAACGCGGCGGTGACGGTCGATGCCGACGTTCCCGAGCAGGGTTCGGCTCCCGCGGCGGGCATCAGCGCCGAGCCCGTGCGCGGCGAGATCGGCCGCGCGCAGGCGCTGCAGGCGCGCGCCTGCCGTGCGCCACGCTCGGTGCACATGAACCCGGTGCTGTTGAAGCCCGAAAGCGACGTCGACTGCCAGGTCGTGCTGCGCGGCCGCGTGCTCGGTCGCGCTTCGGCTGCCGCCTACCAGACGCTCAAGCCGGCGCTGCTGCCGGCGGTGCTCGACAGCCTCGAACGCCTGTCGCAGGAGGCCGATCTGGTGCTGATCGAAGGCGCCGGCAGCGGCGCCGAGGCCTATCTGCGCGCGCAGGACATCAGCAACATGGGGCTTGCCGAAGCCGCCGACCTGCCGGTGCTACTGGTCGGCGACGAATCGCGCGGCGGCGTCAGCGCGGCGGTGCTCGGCCATCGCCTGCTGTGGACCGAGTCCGAGCGCGCGCGCGTCGGCGGCGTGCTGGTCAACAAATTCCGTGGCGACCCGGCGGTGTTCGCGCCGGCCGCCGCGACCATCAGTGCCGCCACCGGCTGGCCGGTGCTCGGGCTGGTGCGCTGGTTCGACGGCGCGGCGCGCCTGCCGCAGGAGGATTCGCTGGCGCTCGACCTCGCCGCGCGCGCCGTGGCGAAGCCACCGCGGCCCGGTGAGGCGAAGCCGCTGACCATCGCCGTACTGCGCACGCCGCGCATCGCCAACGCCGACGACCTCGACCCGCTCGCCGCCGAGCCGGGCGTTCGCGTCGTCTGGGTGCAGCCGGGCGAGCCGGTGCCGCGCGCCGCCGACGTGGTCGTCATCGCCGGCTCCAAGGCGACGCGCGCCGACCTCGACTTCGTGCGCGCACAGGGCTGGCAGCACGACCTGCACGCGCATGTGCGCCAGGGCGGCCGCGTCGTCGGCCTGTGCGCGGGCTTCCAGATGCTCGGCCGCGTCGTGCGCGATCCGCAGGGTATCGAGGGTGCGCCCGGCGAGAGCGCAGGGCTCGGCTTGCTCGAGCTCGAAACGACCATCGGCGGCGACAAGCGCCTGCTCGACCTCGACGCCGTCGACCGGGTCAGCGGCGAGCGCGTCACTGGCTACGAGATGCACATGGGGCGCACGCAGGGCGCGGCACTGGCGCAGCCGTGGCTGCGTCTCGTGGACGCGGATGGCGAAAGCGGCGAAGACGCGGACCTCAGTGCGCGTATCGCACCCCTTGGAAGTCACGAGCGCGCCGAAGGCGCCGTCTCTGCCGACGGTCGGGTGATGGGCAGCTACGTGCACGGCCTGTTCGCCGCCGACGGCTTTCGCCGGCACTGGCTGGCGCAGATGCGCGGCGAGGCGGTGGAGCACGGGGCGGGGCAGGGCGAACGGACGACGCCCGCCAGCGCCTACGAGGCACGTGTCGACGCGGCGCTCGACGCTTTCGCCGCGCAGCTGGCCGAAGACCTCGATCTCGATACCTTGTGGGCGCTGGCGCGATGAGCGGCGATCAGGCTTCCCGCCGCGAAGTCGACAATTTCGACGATTTCGACGCCTTGGCGCCGATGCCCGACGGCCCGGCCTGGCTGACGCTGGTCGGCATCGGCGAGGACGGCGTTGCCGGTCTCGGTGACGCAGCGCGGGCGGCCATCGCCGGCGCGGTGCTGGTCGTCGGCGGCCAACGGCAACTGGCGCTGGCGGCGCCACTCATTCGCGGCAAGGCGCGCGCCTGGCCGTCGCCGCTCACCGCCGGTGTTGCCGCGCTGCGCGACTTCGCCGGCCGGCCGGTGGTCGTGCTCGCCTCGGGCGATCCCTTCTGCTTCGGCATCGGCAGCACGCTGCGCCGGTTGCTGCCCGACGTGCCGCTGGCCTGTCTGCCGGCGCCGTCGTCGTTCGCGCTCGCCTGCGCGCGCCTCGGCTGGCCGCAGCAGCAAACGACGCTCGCTTCGCTCTGTGGTCGGCCGCTCGCCGGGCTGACCGACCAGCTCGTTCCCGGCGCGCGTCTGGTCGTGCTCTCCGCCGACGAGACGACGCCGGCTGAACTTGCCGCGCATCTCGTCGCCCAAGGCTTCGGCGACGCGCTGATGCATGTGCTCGAAGCGCTCGGCGGGCCGCAGGAACGCCGGCGCAGCGTGCGCGCCGCCGAGCTTGCCGCTGCCACCGGCCAGACCGCCTTCGCCGCCGGCTCTGCAGCCGCTTTTGACGATATCCACCGCCTCAACCTCGTTGCGCTCGAACTGCCAGCGCAACGCGCAGTACCCGACACGGAATCCCACGCATGAGCATTCACTTCATCGGCGCCGGCCCCGGCGCGCCCGACCTGATCACCGTCCGCGGCCGCGACCGCATCGCCGCCTGTCCGGTCTGCCTCTACGCCGGTTCGCTGATCCACCCGGCGATCCTCGACTACTGCCCGCCGGGGGCGCGCGTCGTCGACACCGCGCCGCTGAGCCTCGAGGAAATCGTCGCCGAAATGGCTGCCGCGCACGCCGCTGGGCTCGACGTGGCGCGCCTGCATTCGGGCGACCTGTCGATCTGGAGCGCGATGGGCGAACAGTTGCGCGAACTCGACCGCCTCGGTATTCCCTACACGGTGACGCCCGGCGTGCCCTCGTTTGCTGCTGCCGCCGCCGCGCTCAAGCGCGAACTGACGCTGCCGGAAGTGGCGCAATCGCTGGTACTGACGCGCACCTCTGGCCGCGCCTCAGCGATGCCGCCGCGCGAAAAACTGGCGAGCTTCGCCGCCACCGGCGCGACCTTGGCGCTGCACCTCTCGATCCACGTGCTCGACGACATCGTCGCCGAACTGCTGCCGCACTACGGCGCCGACTGTCCGGTGGCGGTGGTGTACCGGGCGACCTGGCCGGAAGAGCGCATCGTGTGCGGCACGCTCGACGACATCGCCGCCAAAGTGGCGAAGGCGCCGCCCGAGCGCAGCGCGCTGATCCTCGTCGGCCCGGCGCTGGCGGCCGAAGACTTCAGCAACAGCGCGCTGTACTCCGCCGACTATCAGCGCCGCTTCCGCGGCCGCGACACGCGCGCCGGGTCGTAAGCGGCAGCCTGTACGGCATCGGCCGCTGGGCTAAGTGCTCCCCGACGCAGCATGTACCGTATCGAAGGCAGTACGGAGCACGCGCCAGCCGATCGGGCCGGGGCAACGATTTGTGATCACCGTGAGGTGCTCCGGCCCTGACCGGCTGGGGCGCCGAAGCAAGAGGCTCCTTGCGCCCGGATCACGAGCAGCGAAGCCGCCTATTCGGCGTCCGAATTCCGCCGGCGCAGCAGATAAATGTCGAACAGCCAGCCTTTCTCGGCCCTCGCCTGACGCGCTTTTTCGGCGAGTTCGGGGCCGATCGTGCGCAGATCGCCAGCCGCAAGCATTTCGTCGTCGGCGCCGAGATACGCGGCCCAGTAAATATCGAGACGGGCGTCGTCGATGTGCTCGAATGCTGCATTCGAATCGAGCATGACGACCGTGTTATGAATGTCGGCAGCCGGCATGTTCGCCAGATTGCGGGGCGTGCTGATGGTGATCGATTCGCCGATCCGGTTGAGCGTCAGCCGGTGCTTTTCTGCCAGCGCCTGAACGCTGGTGATACCCGGAATGATTGCGTAGTCGAACTGCGCCAGTTCGCGCCGTTCGATGTCTTGCAGGATGGTCAGCGTACCATCGTAGAGCGAGGGATCTCCCCAGATCAGGAAAGCCCCGGTTTCGCCGTCGGCCAACTGGTCGTTGATCAGCCCGGCGATGATCTTCGCTTTGTCGTCGTACCAGTCGCGGACACCGGCCGTGTAGCCTTGCTCGGTGCTGCGCGGTGGGCTTTGCGCGAACACCTTGCGGTAGCGCGCGGCATCAGCGTATTCGGCCAGAATCGTGTCGCGCGCAGCGATCAACGCCTCCTTGCCGCGACCTTCCTTCTCCAGAAAGAAAAAAACGTCGACCGTGCGCAACGCCTTGACGGCTTGCATCGTCAGGTAATCCGGATGGCCGGGGCCGATGCCGATGAGCAGGATTTTTTTCATCGTAAACAGAGAAAATCGTGGAAAGTCGCTACTCGCGCAGAGTCTGCACCAGTCGAGAGTGTCGGGCGTCGGCTCCTTGCGCGGTGCGCACGCCGGCGAGCGTGGAATACCGGTTTCGGCGGCCGGGCGGCAGGATGAGCGCCTGGGCGCGCGCTGGGGCGTCGACGGCGCGCACCGGGCCGTTGCGGCCGACGCTGCTGGCGCCGGACGGTCGCGTATAATAGCCGGTTTTTTCGAGACGCTCCGATGATCGACTACAGCCGCGACGCGCACGACATCTACCGCCAGTCCTTCGCCATCATCCGCGCGGAAGCCCGGCTGGAGCGCATCCCCGACGATCTGGAGAAACTCGCGGTGCGCGTGGCGCACGCCTGTGGCATGCCCGACGTCGTCGACGATCTCGTCTTTTCGCCGGGCGCTGGCGCCGCCGGGCGGGTTGCGCTGGCCGCTGGCGCAGCGATTCTGTGCGATAGCCGCATGGTTGCCGATGGCGTGACGCGTTCGCGCATGCCGGCCGGCAACGAAGTCATCGTGACCCTCAACGATCCGCAGGTGCCTGAACTCGCGCGTCAGCTTGGCACGACGCGCTCGGCGGCGGCGCTGGAGTTGTGGCGGCCGCGCCTTGCCGGCGCCGTGGTGGCGGTCGGTAACGCGCCGACCGCGCTCTTTCGCCTGCTCGAAATGATCGACGCGGGCGCACCGAAGCCGGCGCTGATTCTCGGCTTCCCGGTCGGCTTTGTCGGCGCCGCCGAATCGAAGGACGAACTTGCCGCCAATTCGCGCGGTGTGCCCTTCGTCATCGTGCGCGGCCGGCGCGGTGGCAGCGCGATGGCGGCGGCGGCGCTCAACGCGCTGGGTACGGAGCACGAGTGATGTCCACAACCGGCAGACTGTTCGGCCTTGGCGTCGGTCCCGGCGACCCTGAGCTGATTACGCTGAAGGCTCTGCGCCATCTGCGTGCGGCTCCCGTGGTGGCGCACTTTGCCGCGCGCGGCAAGGCAGGGAACGCGCTTACCATCATCGAGCGTTATCTGGCGCCCGAGCAGATCGTGCAACCGCTGATTTATCCGGTTACGACCGAAAACCTGCCGCCGCCCTTCTGCTATGAAACGGCGCTGGCCACCTTCTACGACGAATCGGCCGCCATCGTCGCCGCGCATCTCGATGCCGGTCGCGATGTCGCCGTCGTCTGCGAGGGCGATCCCTTTCTCTACGGCTCGTTCATGTACGTGCACGACCGCCTTGCCGACCGCTACAAGACCGAAGTCACGCCGGGCGTGTGTGCGATGCTGGCTTGCGCCTCGGTGGTCGGTACGCCGCTGGTCTATCGCAATCAGACCCTGACGGTGCTCTCCGGCGTGCTGCCGGCGGAGGAGCTGAAGCGTCGTCTCGCCGATACCGAATCGGCGGCGATCATGAAGCTCGGCAGTAATTTCGCCAAGGTGCGCAGCGTCATCGAAGAGCTTGGATTGCTCGACCGCGCCCACTACGTCGAGCGCGCCACCATGGGCAATCAGCGCATCGCGCCGCTGTCGAGCATCGATCCGGCGAGCGTGCCTTATTTCGCGATGATCCTCGTTCCGGGCGCACGGTGGGCGGCGTGAGTCGCCCCGTGGTGCGCGCCGGCGCGGCGCCGCTGGCGTCGGCGGGGGGCTGGCTGCGTGTCGTTGGTCTCGGGCCGGGATCGGCCGGCCTGCTGGCGCCGGAGGCGGCCGAGGCGTTTCGCGACGCCGACGACCTGATCGGCTACTTCCCTTATGTCGAGATGGCGGTTCGCTTGGCCGGGCCGCTCAGGGCGACGCTGCACGCCTCCGACAACCGCGTCGAGATGGAGCGCGCACGCCACGCTTTCGCCCTCGCTGCCAGCGGCCGCAAGGTGGTCGTGGTGTCGTCCGGCGATCCCGGCATCTTCGCCATGGCGACGGCGGTGATCGAGGCGCTGCACGCCGAGTGCGTGTCCGCCGGCGAACACGCAGCGGCGTGGCAGGCGGTGGACGTTGGCATCGTTCCCGGCATCTCGGCGGCACAGGCCGCCGCGTCGCGCGTCGGCGCACCGCTCGGCCACGACTTCTGCGTGCTGTCGCTCTCCGACAACCTCAAACCCTGGGAAGTGATCGAGCGCCGCCTCGAACTCGCCGCTACGGCAGATCTGGTGCTGGCGCTCTACAACCCGATCTCGAAGGCGCGTCCCTGGCAGCTCGGTCGCGCGTTCGATCTGCTGCGCCGGCACCTGCCGGCAACGACGCCGGTCGTCCTTGGCCGCGACATCGGTCGTCCGGCCGAGCGCCTCGTTGTCTGCACGCTTGGCGAGGTGACGCCAGAGCAGGTCGACATGCGCACCGTGGTCATCGTCGGCTCGTCGCAGACGCGCGCCTTCCCGCGTGGCGACGGCGCTACGTGGGTCTACACGCCGCGCTGGTATGACGAGGCGGGCGACGGCGAAGTACTCAGTAACGACGAGGGAAGCCCGACCTAGGCGACAACGCAGCAGGTGTCGACGAAGCTGGCGTCGACGAAGCACATCAACGACTGGACGGCAACGAGGGAGCCGCAACGAGAAGGCTCAACGCCTCGGGCGCGCAACGATTTTGGCAGCGCTCGCGCTGATCGTCGATTCCCCGCCCAGCGGCTACCGGACTCAGGCCTCCGGCCGCTGGCAGACGGCCTCGATGTTGTGGCCGTCCGGGCCGATGACGAAAGCGCCGTAATAATTCGCGTGGTAGTCCGGGCGCAGCCCCGGCGCGCCGTTGTCCTTGCCGCCCGCGGCGAGTGCCGCGGCGTAGAAGGCGTCGACCTGCACGCGCGTTTCGGCGGCGAAAGCCAGATGCAGCGGCGCCGGTGTGACCTTGGCCGGCACCAGCCATAGCGATGGCTTGCCCTGGCGGCCCAGCCCGATCCCATAGGGCCCTTGCATGACGACCGTGACGCCGAGCGGTGCCAGCGCCTTCAGAAAGAAAGCTTCGCTGGCGGGCAGATCGCTGACGCCGAGTGACAGGTGATCGAACATGTGCGCTCCTTTCGGGAGTGTGAGTTACTTGCCGGCGCGTGCCGCGACCCACTGCATTGCGGCGGCGACGCTTGCCACGCTTGGCGAATCCGGTTGCGGCGGGCGGCGGCGCATCAGCACGCGGACGCCGAGTTCGCGCGCGGCGGCGAGCTTGGCGTCGGTCGCGCCGCCGCCGCTATTCTTGCAGACGATGGTGTCGATGGCGTGGCTAAGGAGCAGTTCGCGCTCGTCGGCGAGCGAGAACGGCCCGCGCGCCAGCACGAGTTCGGCGTGCGCGAATGGCGGTTGCGGGTCGGGTGCGTCGACGCTGCGGATGACGAAATGGCAGTGGTCAAGGGGGGCGAAGGGCGCCAGTTCCTGTCGCCCCAGCGCCAGCAGCACACGGCGTGTCGCGGGGGCGCTGGCGGCGAGATGTGCTACCGCTTCGTCCCAGTTGTCGATCTCGAGCCAGTGATCGCCGGGGGCGGCTCGCCAGGCGGGGCGCTCCAGTCGCAGCAGCGGCACGCCCGCCGCGGCGCAGGCATCGGCGGCATTCCAGCGCATCTGCCCGGCAAAGGGGTGCGTGGCGTCGATCACGGCGTCGATGTGCTCCGCCCGCAAATAGGCCGTCAGGCCGGCTACGCCGCCAAATCCGCCGACGCGGCTTTCGCCCGCCGGCAGGCGCGGTTGCGCGGTGCGTCCGGCGAGCGAGCTGATCACGCGCAGGCCGGTGTCGGCCCTGCCGTGCAGGTCTGCGGCCAGTTGGTAGGCTTCGCTGGTGCCGCCGAGGATGAGGAGGCTGAAGTCAGCGGGGGAGGCAGTGGGTTCGGGAGGCGTCATGCGGCGAATGTCTAGCGAAACGTTAGCGGGTCAGGGGCGGCTAGTGGGCAGGAATGCGGCGGTGGCCAGTTCTTCCTCGGGCGAGTGTGGCCGGCTCTTCGCCAGTTGATGTGGCGAGCGGTGCGCGGCGCTCACGACAGCAGTCGCCGTGGGATCAGGCGTCGCAGTTGCTGCCCGAGTAGCGCGCGAAAACGCGGGTGGTGCAGACAAACGCCGCCGAGCAATCCGGCCAGCGAACCGAGCACGGTATCGAAGAGGCGGGCGATGAGCAGCGCATCGGTCGGGCCTGCGCCGAGCCGTGCGGCTTCCGCCAGAAAGATCGTCAGTGGCGTGATGAATACGGCCGCCAGTCCGTAGTGGCGGACGACCAGCACTTCGATGATGAAAGCCAAGGCAATCATCATCAGCGAGATGCTCCATTTGTCGAGGGGCAAGGCGAGCAGACCCCAGGTGAGCAGGAGGCCAATGGCGGTGCCGGCAATGCGGTGGGTCTGCTTTGTCCACACTGCGCGCAGCGAGGCGCCCTGAATGACGGCGAGGCAACTCACCGGCACCCAGTAGGGGCGTTCCAGGTGCATGCTTTCCGCCAGCATCAGCGACAGACCGACGAACATGCCGATGATGACTGAATCGACGATGACGAATTCGAAGCTGGGCGGTGGCAGCGGTGTCACCGCTTGCGGCGCCTGCTGCCGTAGCGCGTAGATGCTGTAGAAAAACGCGATCAGGCAGGCGAGCAGGCAGCCCATGGTCAGCAGGCCGACATGCAGGGGAACGTCGAGAACGTTGATCGGCGAATACGCGCCAATTGCCGCCGCCATCATGAAAAACAGGCTGCCGGGCGGGCCGAGCGCGTAGAAGCGGCAAACCATCGACACGAGCAAGGCAATGAACGCCAGCGTCGGCACCAGCGCCCAGGGCAGGAACTGGCTCAGCACGCCAAGCGTGTAGCACGCGCTCATGGCGAATCCTGAGGCCATCAGCGAGACCATGCGGTGATAGAGCGGCGTGTTGGGCGCGTAGAGAAAAACCATGCCGCCCAGCGACGAGACCAGCCCGTATTCGAGATGATCGAAATACGCGCCGACCAGAAGCGGCAGGCCGGAGGCGAGGGCGGCGCAAAAAGGCATTGGCCAGCGTCGATCACTGGCGTTGATGGCTGCCAGATGCTGAATTTCGGCCCGGATACGCTCTTGAAGATCCTGCCAACCCTGCCTGCCTGTCATTGAATGGCCTAAAAATGGTTACGCGAGGCGCGAGTGTACGTCATCTGCCGAGGATCACCGGCACGCTGATGACGGAGTAGGGCGCCGGCTGACCGAGTACCTGGTGCCGGAAGGCGGCGCTGGCGGTCGAGGCGAGGCAGAGCAGGGAGCCGTAGGACAGTCGACATCCTGCGTCAGAGTAATGGAAGCGGGGGGCTTGTACTGCCGTTCGCCTGGTGCTCGTGACGTTTTTGTCGAACCTTGGCGGTCAGGTCAGGCATGTGAGTGGTGCGCTGGCACACATGCAGATTCAGAATTTGTTCGGGCGCAGGACGACGACTTCCTGAACGAATGCCACCATGGCGTAATTGTTGAAGTAATGCCGCTGCAGGTGGTCGAGTAGCGCCTCGGCGCATTCGCGTCGGCAGATGACCTCGATGCGTACGTTCGCCGCTTCTCCCCAAGCGGCGTCACGCACGCCGCGCTGTCCCCGGCCGCGCGCATCGGAGACAGTGCAGCCGTGGACACCGCGACCCTCGAAGTCATGCAGCAGGGTGTTTTCGAGTGCTGCTTCGGTGATCACGGTCAGCAGGCTGCGGATTTCACTGGGCGCGGTCATGCCGAATCTCCTGCGAAGTGGACGGCCAGTCGGTGGTAGAGCGGAATGCCGACCAGCAAATTGAAGGGAAAGGTGATGCCAAGCGAGGCGGCGAGTGACAGTGCCGGGTTCGCCTCCGGGACGGCAAGGCGCATGGCGGCGGGTACCGCGATGTACGAGGCGCTGGCGGCGAGCACTACGAGCAGTGTCACGCCGCCCGGCGACAGGCCGAGGGCGATGCCGGTCGTCAGCCCGAGCAGCGCCGAGAGCAACGGCATGGCGATACCAAAGCCAACCAGAAAGAGTCCATGCTGGCGCAAGGTGCCGAAGTGACGGCTGACGATCAGCCCCATTTCGAGCAGGAAGAGGGCGAGGGCGCCCTTGAACAGCTCATAGAAGACGCCTTTGATCGGCGCCAGTCCGTCCGGGCCGGCCAGCCAGCCGATCGCCATGCTGCCGAGCAGCAAGGTCACACCCTTGCCAAGAAAGGTTTCGTGCGCCAACCGGCGCCAGTTGGTGTGTCGATTAATGCCGCGCGCCAGGACAATGCCGACAAGGATCGCGGGAATTTCCATGACGGCGAGAAAAACAGCGGCTTGCGACTCGAACGGAATGGCGCGCGTTGCTAGCCAGTTGAGGGCGACGGCGAAGGTGGCGACACTGACCGAACCGTAGTGCGCTGCCGTTGACGCTGCATTGGCGCGGTCGAAACGGCCGACCGCGCGCAGCAGACTGTAGGCGATCAGCGTCTGTGCGACACCGAGCAGGATCACTGAGCCGAGTTGCGGTAGCAGCGGCAGCACCGCCTGCTTGGCGAGTCCTTCGCCGCCCTTGAGGCCGATCGCCAGTAGCAGAAAGACCGACAGCGTCTCATACAGCGCTGCCGGTAACTTCAGTTCGGAACGAGCCGCGCCGGCGAGCAGCCCAAAGAGAAAAAACAGCACAACAACATCAATCACGAAAGCCTCCTCTGGCGCTGCGTAGTTGTGCCCGTCATAGCGTGCCGCGATCTCACCGCGCCAGCCCGGCGTAGAGCAGCGGCAGGCGTTCGGGCAGGCGCTCGACGTGGTCGAGGACGAGGTAGTTGCGCTGGCCGAAAACGCGCGCGACGTACTGGTCGGCGCGCGGGTCGAGCGTCAGGCAGAAAGGCTTGACGCCGCGGGCGCTGACTTCCTCGATGGCTTTTTGGGCGTCGAAGCGCAGGTAGTGCGGGTCGCGCACGTCGATGTCGGCCGGCTCGCCGTCGGTGACGACGAGCAGCAGCTTGCGCGTCGCGCGCACCCGCGCCAGCTGCGCCCCGGCGTGACGGATCGCCGCGCCCATGCGTGTCGACAGACGGCCTTCCATGCCGGCCAGCCGCGCCTTGGCGAGATCGCCCCAGGGCTGCGCGAAATCCTTGTAGCGCTGGTAGAAGACGTTGTGCCGTCCGTCCGAGCAGAAGCCGTGCAGCGCGAAGGCGTCGCCGACGGTGTCGATCGCCTCGCCGAGCAGCACGGTGGCGGCGCGCGTCAGTTCGAGCACGCTGTAGTCCTGGCCGGCGACGCGATCGTTGGTCGATTCCGAGAGGTCGAGCAGCACCAGCACGGCGATGTCGCGCGTCTTGCGCAGCGAACGCATCATCACGCGCGGGTCGGGCGTCTGCCCGAGGCGCCGGTCGACCTGTGCGCGGATTGCCGCTTCGAGGTCGAGCTCGTCGCCGTCCTCGAGCTTGCGGAGGCGTTGCACGCCCTGCGGTTGCAGGGCTTCAAGCAGGTGCTTGAGGCGCTGCGTCAGCGGACGGTGCGCGTCGATGATCTGTTCGACGACGGCGAGCTCGCCGAGCTTCGGCCGCTTTTCCTGCACCGTCGTCCATAGCGGCCGGGTCAGTTGCAACTGGTAGTCGAACTCGTCGTAGTGGCAGGGCTCGGCGACCGGCTCGCGGCCCTCGCGGGCGTTGAACGAAACACCGTCGTCGGCGAAGAACTCGCTGGCGCAGACCCAGATTTCCTGCGCGTCGTCGCCAGCCGTTTCGACCTCGACCTCGTTGACCATCTCCGAGACGCTGACGTAGCGGCGCACCTGCGCTTCGCGCTGCGCGGCGGCAAAGGCGTCGTCGGCGCGCGCGCGGTCGTATTCCCACAGGTAGCGGTTGTCGTCGCGGTAGGGAACGGCCAGTCCGTCGCGGTGCGCCGACCAGGGCAGGCCGAGGCGCGTGATCTCGCCGGCCAGCGCCAGGCCGAGTTCGCGCGAAACGACGTGGCTGGACAGATCGGCGGCGGCAAAGCGTTCGCGCGTCCAGGCGACGAGCGCATCGTGATGGCCAGCGCCATCAGCAGCGCCCGCGTCGTCGGCGGCATCGGCGTCGAGCAGCGCGCGCGCGATGCGGCCGAAGCGGGCGCCGACGCTGTCGGCCGGCGCGTTGGTCGGCGCTTCGGGCTGAGCATCGGGGCGGTGGAACTGCAGCCACAGTTCCTTCAGCCGCGGGAAGCGGCGGATCGCCAGCGCTTCGACGCGTGCGTCCTCGATCAGGCCGACGCAGGCGCGTTGCAGTGTCGACAGCGGGGTGGGCTGGGATGACGCCTCGCCGTCGAGACGCGCGCTCGTCGCCACGATGTGCGCAGCGCAGTGCGCGGCGGCGGCGCGGTACAGCTCGAGCCCGGGCAGACCTTGCCAGTCGTCGCAGGCGTCGGGCAGATGGACGAAAAAGTCGGCGATGAACGGCCGGCTGCCTTCGCGCGACTCGAAATCGCCGGCGCTCGGGCGCAGGAAGAAGTCGCGCCCCCACAGCGCGCGCAGGTACATGCCGATGCGCCGGTGGATGTCGACGAACAGCGTTCCCTTGCGTTCCTGCTGCAGCACCGCCTTCGCCTCTTCGGAGGCAAGGCTGAAGTAGCGCAGCTGTTCGGCAAAGTCGGTGCGGTGCGCTTGCGCGCCCCATAGCGCCCAGCGGCGCAGGCCGCCGAGCGTGAGCACGGCGAGCAGTTCGTCTAGGTGTTCGAGCAGCGGGCGCAGCCCACGTGGCGCCTGGCCGAGCAGGACGTCGAGCAGGCGCAGGTAGTCACGGAACAGTTCGGCATCGCCGAGGCGGCGCGCGGCCGTCGGCGCGCTGGCGACGATGCGCTCGATCACTGCGCCCGAGGTGCGCGAGGCGAACTGTAGGCAGTGCTGGGCGAAGTCGGGCAGGATTTCCTCGCCGAGTTCGCGCGCCACCGCTGGCACGTCGCCGATCCAGGCGGCGACGATGCCGTCGCCGCGCCCCATGCGCTGCAGCGCCAGCGCGCCCTTGAGCCAGTTGTCGAGGCCACGCGCACTGAGCGCGCGCACCGCCTCGGGCCAGGCGGCGGCAGCCAGCGCCTGCGCCGCTGCCGGCAGTTCGTCGAGCAGCGCCTGATGCTCGGCAAGGTGCGCGCTCATCGCGTTTCCCGGCGTCTAGAAGAAGGTGGCGACGGCGGCGTCGAGCGCGTCGCGCATGTCGGGGTCGTCGGTGATCGGCCGCACCAGCGCGACGCGGCACGCCGCCAGCGGCGCCACGCCGCGCGCGATCAGCTCGCCGGCGTGGATCAGCATGCGCGTCGACAGGCCTTCGTCGAGGCCGTGCCCCTTCAGGTTGCGCGAGCGCTCGGCAATGGCGACGAGCTTGTCGGCCGCGGCGACATCGATCTTCGCCTCATGGGCGACGATTTCGGATTCGACCGCGTGCGCCGGGTAGTGGAAGTCGAGCGCGCCGAAGCGCTGCTTGGTCGATTGCTTGAGGTCCTTCATCAGGCTCTGGTAGCCCGGGTTGTACGAGATCACCAGATGGAAGTCGGGGTGTGCGCGCAGGAACTCGCCCTTCTTTTCCAGTGGCAGCGCACGGCGCTTGTCGGTCAGCGGGTGGATCACCACCGTCGTGTCCTGGCGCGCCTCGACCACTTCGTCGAGGTAGCAGATCGCGCCGTGGCGCGCGGCGAAGGCCAGCGGGCCGTCCTGCCAGCGCGTTCCCGAGGCGTCGAGGAGGAAGCGGCCGACGAGGTCGGAGGCGGTCATGTCCTCGTTGCAGGCGACGGTGACCAACGGCTTGCCGAGCCACCAGGCCATGTGTTCGACGAAGCGCGTCTTGCCGCAGCCGGTCGGCCCCTTGAGCATCAGCGGCATCTTCGCCGCGTAGGCGGCCTCGAACAGCGTGACCTCGTCGGCGACGGGGCGGTAGTAGGGTTCTGCGGGAATGCGGTACTGCTCAAGGATGTCGCTCATTGCACGCTCCTGTCGGGGAAGCCCCCGCCGCGCGTCAGAGACGGGGCGGCGCGGCGGGGCAGCGGGGGCTGGCTGGGGTCAGACCGCCCGGCCGCGATGGATCACCATGCTGGCGCCCTGGCTCTGCTTGAAGTTGTCGTAGCCGATCAGGCGCACGTGGTTGTCCGGGTTGGCGCGGTGGCAGGCGTCGAGTTCGGCGAGGATCAGGTCGATGTCGGTTTCGCCGAACATCGGCAGCTTCCACATGTACCAGTAGCTGTCCATGGCGTGCTGTGGCTCGACGTGCTCGATCGCCGGGTTCCAGCCGTTGCTGACGATCCACTCGATCTGCTTGCGGATTTGCGCGGCGTCCATCGGCGGCAGGTAGGAGAAGGTGCCCATCTTGCGGCTACCCGGATCGCTCAGGCGGGAGGCGTAGTCCTGTACGTTGCTCATGTGTTGTCCTTTCAGTCAAATAGGGGAGGTCGGCCGGTTCAGCGGTGCTGGACGTCGAGCTTGTCCACCACGTCGAACTCGAACTTGATCTCCTTCCAGGTTTCCATCGCCACCTTGAGTTCGGGGCTGGAGCGGGCGGCTTCGGTGAGGATGTCCTTGGCTTCCTTCTCGATCGCGCGACCTTCGTTGCGTGCCTGCACGCAGGCTTCGAGCGCGACGCGGTTGGCGCAGGCGCCGGCGGCGTTGCCCCAGGGGTGGCCGATGGTGCCGCCACCGAACTGCAGTACCGAGTCGTTGCCGAAAATGGAGACCAGCGCCGGCATGTGCCAGACGTGGATGCCGCCGGAGGCGACCGGGAAGACGCCGGGCATCGGTCCCCAGTCCTGATCGAAGAAGATGCCGCGCGCGCGGTCGGCCTTGATGTGGCGTTCGCGCATCAGGTCGACCCAGCCGAGCGTCGCCGCGCGGTCGCCTTCGAGCTTGCCGACGACGGTGCCCGAGTGCAGGTGGTCGCCGCCCATCAGACGCAGCAGTTTGGCCAGCACGCGGAAGTTGATGCCGTGGTTGGGGTTGCGGTCGATCACGCCGTGCAGCGCGCGGTGCACGTGCAGCAGCATGCCGTTCTTGCGGCACCACTTGGACAGGCTCTGGTGCGCCGCCCAGCCGGTGGTGAGGAAGTCGTTCATGATGATCGGCGAGCCGAGTTCCTTGGCGTAGGCCGCACGCTCCATCATTTCCTCGAAGGTGCCGGCAGTCACGTTGAGGTAGTGCCCCTTGCGCTCGCTGGTTTCCTGCTCGGCCTTGTCGATTGCTTCCTGCACGAAGGAGAAGCGGTCGCGCCAGCGCATGAACGGCTGCGAGTTGACGTTCTCGTCGTCCTTGGTGAAATCGAGGCCGCCGCGCAGGCATTCATAGACGGCGCGGCCGTAGTTCTTCGCCGACAGGCCGAGCTTGGGCTTGATCGTGCAGCCGAGCAGCGGCCGGCCGTACTTGTCCATCTTGTCGCGCTCGACCTGGATGCCGTGTGGCGGGCCGGGACAGGTGGTGACGAACCACAGCGGGAAGCGCACGTCCTCGAGGCGCAGCGAACGCACCGCCTTGAAGCCGAAGACGTTGCCGCACAGCGAGGTGAACACGTTGACCACCGAGCTTTCCTCGAACAGGTCCATCGGGTAGGCGATGAAGGCGTAAAAGGCCTCGTCGTTGCCCGGCACGTCCTCGATCGCGTAGGCGCGAC
Organism: Rhodocyclus gracilis; assembly: GCF_009617575.1. GTDB lineage: Bacteria > Pseudomonadota > Gammaproteobacteria > Burkholderiales > Rhodocyclaceae > Rhodocyclus > Rhodocyclus gracilis. Next base: position 26,255 of record NZ_WIXJ01000006.1, on the reverse strand, counting down.
CCTTGTAGTACTCGAGGTCGGTCAAGAGGTCGGTCCACACCGTCGTCCATGTCGCGGTCGATGACTCGGCGGCGACCGCGGCGGCGGCTTCCTCGCGCGACACGCCGGCCTGCGGAACGACCTTGAAAACAGCGAGAAAATCGGAATCCTTCACCGGATAATCCGGCTGCCAGTACATCGTTCGGTACTCCTTGACGCCGGCGTCGTATTTCTTTGCGGCCATGCCTCTCTCCTCAGTGTGCTCGTCGGTCGGACCCGATACGCTCGGGGTGGAGGCACTATGCCGAGGTCTGCGAATAAACAGAACTCGATAGTTTTTAGACTGGAAATAGAGTTTTGTGTATTCTTGAGCGATGCGCTTCAGCCTCCGCCAGATGCAGATCTTTGCCGCCGTCGCCCGCGACCTGAGCTACACGCGCGCGGCGGAGGCGCTGCATCTGACGCAGCCGGCGGTGTTCGCGCAGGTGCGCCAGCTCGAGGAGTCCGTCGGCCTGCCGCTGCTCGAACGCATCGGCCGGAAGCTGCATCTCACCGCCGCTGGTGAGGAAGTTCTGGCGACCAGTCGCGAAACGCTCGACGCGCTGGAGCGGCTGGAAATGCGGCTGGCCGACCTGCAGGGACTCAAACGCGGCCGCCTGCGCATTGCCATGGTGACGACCGCCAAGTACCTCATTCCGCGCCTGCTCGGCGAGTTCTGCGCGCGCCATCCGGGAATCGAGGCCGAGCTCACCGTCACCAACCGCGAGAAGCTGCTCGCGCGCCTGGCTGCCAACGAGGACGATCTGGTCATCCTCGGCAAGCCGCCGGGCGGGCTGGACGTCGTCGCCACGCCGATTGCCGACAATCCGCTGGTCGTCCTCGCCCGCCACGACCATCCTCTGGCCGGGCAGAAGGCGATTCCGCCCGCGCGCATCGCCGAGGAGCCGTTCATCCTGCGCGAACGCGGCTCCGGCACGCGCCGTGCGGCCGAGCGCTTCTTCGCGGCGCAGGGCTGCACGCTCAAGGTGCGCATGGAGCTCGGCAGCAACGAGGCGATCAAGCAGGCGATCGCCGGCGGCCTCGGCCTCTCCGTGCTGTCGCGCCACACGCTTGCGCTGGAGGGTGAAGCCGGCCTGATCCAGCCGCTCGACGTGGCAGGTTTCCCGCTGCAGAGCCAGTGGTACGTCGCCTATCCGGCCGGCAAGCATCTGTCGGCGGTGGCATCGGCGTTCATCGATCACCTGCTCGCCAGTCAGGGACACACGGCGGTCAATTTTCCGGAGTGAAGCGTCGGTGTGCTGGTGCCGGGGCGGTCGGGGCCTTGCCGGCTCGCGTCACGCGCCAACGCAGGCCGGCGTCGACAGATCAGCCGTCGCCGCCGGCGGCGAGTGGTTGGCGGGTTGTCTGCGGAAGGCCGCCGAGTGGTCGGTGAGTGGTCAGTAAGTGGCCTGCAGTTCAGCGACGACTCTGCGCCGCGAGCTACCGGTCTTCCCTCGCCTGACGCAGCAGCGCCGCCCCGCGATAGGCGCCGTGCACGAACTTGCCGAAGGGCATCGACAGCGCCAGCCCGAGCACGCTGCCCAAGTGCAGCGCGAGGCTCATGCCCATCGCCGGCGTGTCGCGCAGCGCGAGCAGCGCCAGACCGCTGGCAGCGATGGCGGCGAGCGTGGCGAGCAGCAGGCGGTTGGCCGGCTCGGTTTCACTGGCAGTCGGCGCTGGGTCGGCATGGCGTTTGCGCCGCGTCAGTCCGGCAATACCGGCGAGCATGGCGACGCCGCCGAGGCTGCCGAGGAGCACCGGCGCGCTGAGCACCGGGTAGGGCGCCGGCTGGCCGAGGAAATGGTGCTGGAAGGCGCCGCTGGCGGTCGAGGCGAGGCAGAGCAGGAAGCCGTAGAACAGCGCGTGGTGCGCGTGGCGGCGACCGCGCGCCGATGCGTCCTCGCGTTCGTGGCAGCCGGTGCCGCCGCCGTCGAGGTTGCGCAGCGTAGCGATGTCGGCGAGTGCGCGCGGCAAGGCGGTGCCGGCGCTGGCCGTGGGCATGGGGGCCGTGCGCGCGCTCTGGCGCCAGAAACGCACGACCCCGGCGACAATCAGCAGCGCGGCGCTGCCGAAGGCGAGTGCGGCGCCGCCGCTCATCAGGTTCTGGGGGACGATGGCGTAGAAGGCGCCCGGGCCGCGATGTGCAGCAAAGAGAGTATCGGCCGGCACCGCCACCAGCGTGAGCGCCGGCACGCCGAGCAGGCAGGCGACGACCAGCGCACCCAGAGCAGGCGTTGACGGCGCCCATGGCCAAGCACGTGCCCGGTAGTCGGCGGCGCGCAGCCGAGCCAGCGTCGCCGGCACGTTGATGGCGAATTCGTGCGGCGGCGCGTACTGGCAGGCGTAATAGCAGGAGCGGCAGTTGTGGCAGAGGTGCGCCAGATGCGCGAGATCGCCGTCAGCGAGCGCCGGTCGCCGCTCGGCGGCGGCAAAGACGTCGCAGTAGCCGGTGCAGTAGCCGCACACGTTGCACAGCGCCAGCGTGCGCCGCGCTTCGTCGGTTATGGTTGCCTTGGCCTCCTTGCCGGCCTTTGCCCGTTTGCCCATCTCACTCCCGTCGATCACGAGCGGGATGGCGGCGAGGGCGGTGCGCGCCGGTGACGGCCCGAAGCGCCCGGGAGCGGCTGTATCGTTTGCGGCTGGCGTCATGGCGGGCTGTTGCCGGGGAGCGGCGCTGGTGCGGTGGCGCCCGCGGGCAAGGTGGCAGCGGCGTTCGGGCGGGGAAGTGCGACGGCCGCCGCATTCCGCCCGGCAATCCGGCCAAACACCGCACTGATGGTCAGCGCTGCGCCCGACAGGTAGGCGCTGCCGAGGATGGCGGGCGCCATGATCATGCCGGCGGCGAAGAGCGCGGAACACACGCTGCCATCGTCGCGGCGCAGCCGCGCCGCCGCGTCGACGGCGACGCCAAAGCAGGTGAAGCTCACCCCGGGCTGCATCGGGATGGCGGCAAAGGGGGCGCGCAAGAGCGGCCGGATCGGCGGTTTGTCATGCACGCGCCGGCTGGGTTGGCCGGGCGGAGTGGCGCGCTCGTCGCCGTTGGCCCGCGCGGCGGCCAAGGCGTCGTTAAAGGTGGCAACGGTGCGGATAAGCGCGTCGCCGTCGATCTCTGTGCGGGCAGCGAGCGCTTCCAGTGTCGGCGCCATGACCGGCGGGCAGAGCAGCGCCGGCAGGGCGGCGAGCCCGTCGGCGTCGAGAAGCAGCCAGGCCAGTTGGCCGGGAAGGTGCGCGAGGCGTTGCCCCCAGTGCGAAAAACGGATCGGCCCGATGTCCTCGCCTTCGTCGCAAACGCGCTGTCCGTCACGGTTGACGACGATGCCGAGCGGCATGCCGTCAACGCGGCTGACGATGCCGGCGTCGTCCTGCGGCGCGCGCGCGTCGACGGCGACGAGATGGCAATCGCCGGCAACGCCGACCGGCTGCGCACCTTGAGCGAGGAGGGCGTGCAGCAGTTCGCCACGCAGATAGGGGCTACCGCGATTGGCGAAATGGCGGGCGGCGTCTCCCCAGCGTTCGGCCAGCCAGTCGCGATTGGCGGGGTAGCCGCCACTGGCGACGACAACGGCGCGGGCGCTGAAACGGCGTGGGCCGCGCGGTGTTTCGGCGATGATCGCAAAGCGTGCGTCGGGCGCACCGGGTGCGCAGGTGGCCGATTCTTCCCGCTCACTCATCGGTCCGCTGGCTGCTGGCGACGTGGTCGGGCGCGCCGGCTCAAGCGGGAGGGACGGCACGCGGCAGTCGTAGGTGACGTGGATGCCGGCGGTGTCGGCGGCAGCGTAGAGGGCGTTGACCATCGCCTTGCCGCCGCCGAGAAAAAAGACGGTTTTGCGCGACCAGGGGATGAGGCCGCCGGCGGTCGGCTGCAAGGCGACACCGTGCGCCATCAGCCAGTCGGCCAGTTCGCTCGAACCGGCAACGAGCGTGTCGACCAGCAATGCCGTGCTGGCGGAGTCTTCGATGTCGCCGCAGCTGCCGACGCTGCTACTGTGGCCCGTGGCCGCGAGCAATTCGGCGCGAAAGTCGGCGACCGGATAGTGGTCGCGTTGCCAGGGGGTTTCGTGAACGTTGGCCTGGCGCAGGTTGCGCGAGTGGCGGGCATTCCCGCCGCGCAGCGGGCGCGGGGCGGCTTCCAGCAGATGGACGCAAGCGCCCGCTGCGGCGGCCTCAAGTGCTGCACATAAGCCGGCGACACCGCCGCCGATGACGAGTACGTCGACCGGGCAGGTGTTTTCAGTAGCTTCGGAAGGAGGGCTGCCGACGCTCACGACGGCAGGGAGGCGTCCGGCTCGGGGTTGGCCGCTTCGGGGCGCGGAGCGAGCGGGCGCGTTTGCGCCTTGCCCGACCAGATGACGGGACGCTCGACCCACTTCTGGATGAAATTCCACGATTGCCGATAGCCGTCGTGCGGCAGGGAGCAATCGGTACAGTCCTTGCGCACGACGCCATTCTTGCTGGTGAACACCTTGTACTGCCCCGGACACTCGTAGGCGATCAGCGGGCAATAGCAGAACAGACAGTTGAACTCGCGCTTGACGCCGCTGTGACAGGGATAGAAGGGGCAGGTGGCGTTGGTGAAGCCCTTGTAGTCCTCGTTGGGGGTGGTGTCTTTCGGTTCCATACGGGCTCCACGGCAGCGGACAGGAAAGGATGAGTGCCACTGCCCGGCAACGGCGGCACAAAAAAGGCTGGGGCATTAAACCGTTTGCTCCGCAGGCGGTCAAGCAAGGAGTCCTTTGCTTTGCCGGCGGGCGTCTCCGGGGCTATGATGCCGGCCTATTTTTGCGCGCAAGATTCACTTGTGGGATTTGCACAGGGGCGCGCCGGCAAGAAATAGTAGATACGGGCGTGCAGGGCTTCGTGGGGCGGGTGTCCGCGACAGCGGGCAGGGCGATTGGCGCAGGAATGTTTGCAGGCGTTGGGCGCACGAGTTGGGCGCAGGGGTGCCACGGTGGGTGTACAGGGCGTTTCAGGACCGGCAGGGGTGAAGCGGTGGGCGACCGCACGGGCGTGCTGCGCACGGCGCGTGCTGGCGGCTGCCTTCTGCGCGCTCGTGCTGGCGCCAGCACTGGCGCTGGCCGAGATCGTCCTCAAGGATGATCGGGGTAGCATCGTTCGCCTGCCTGAGGCACCGCAGCGCATCGTCAGCCTGGTGCCTTCGCTCAGCGAATCCGTCTGCGTGCTTGGCGCCTGCTCGCGGATCGTTGGCACCGACCGCTATTCCGACTATCCGCAGGCCTTGCAGCGGGTCAGCAAGCTGGGCGAGATCACCAATCCCGATCTGTCGGCCCTGGTTGCCCTCAAGCCCGATATCGTCCTTACTTCCTATGTGCCGCGTTTGGCCGAGCGGCTGGAGGCGGCGGGGGTCAAGGTGTTGATGCTCGATCTGCGTACACAGGCGGACATTCGCCGCGCGTTGGCCTTGCTGGGGCGCATGTTGGCGCTGCCCGACCCGGAAGCCGCCTGGCGGACGATCGATACGCGTATCGATCGCGCCGGGCGTACCGTGCCGGCGTCGATGCGTGGCGTTTCGTTCTACTACGAATTCGACAGTTCGCTGTTCGCCGCCGGCGAGGCGTCGTTCATCGGTGAGTCCTTGGCGCGCTTTGGCGTACGCAATATCGTGCCGCCGAATCTGGGGTTCTTTCCGCGCCTGTCGCCGGAGTTCATTCTGCGCGCCGATCCGCAGGTGATGATGATGGTGCGCCGTTCCGCAATGGGCGTGCCCAAGCGCGCCGGCTGGCAGCGCATTCGCGCCGTGCGCGATCAGCGCGTGTGCTGGTTCAGCGAAGAAGAGGCCGATGTGCTGTCGCGTCCCGGCCCGCGCATTGGCGAGGCGGCGGAAATCATGGCGCGTTGTCTGCGCAGTGCGGCGGCCGGGCCGATTCCGCTGCCACCGCAACGGACTTCGCCGAACAAGGCGGTCTGGCCCTAGTCGCCGAGGGGCAGGCGCTCGATCACTTCAAGCGGGCCGTCCAGTTCTTTGGCCGCGTAGCCGGCAAAGACGATATCGCGTACCGTCAGGTCGAGCGGTGGCAGTGTCGCCAGCGGTGCCATGCGCTGGCGCACCTCGCGCTTGGCAAACGCCGCCCGATACAGCCCAACCGTCAGGTGCGGCGTATAGCGGCCTGGGCAGACTTCCGTTTGCCCGACGGTCAGCGCTGCCCGGATTCGCCGCAGTCCGCCGGCGCGGTCGGTAACGTGCAGAAACGCCGCCGAATCAAAGCTGTCGATGCCGCCGATGTGCAGGGTGAACGGCGCGATCCGGGCGTTGGCGAGTTGCGTGCGTTGGCGCGCCAGCATGGCGCTGTCGAAATCGTCGTCAAGCTGCGCCGGTTCGTTGATGAAGCCGCAGATGAAGAGCGTGATGTGGGCGAGGCGTCGGTGTGGGGTGAACAACCCGTCGAGCGTTTGCCGTGCCTGCGCGACGCGCTCGCGCACCGGCGCCGTATCCGCGTCGATCATCCAGATGCCATAGCGTTCGCGGCCACGCCGCCATTCCGGGTAATCGCGGTCTTCCAGAGCGACGGTGAGGGGCGGACGAGAAAAATGCGTGCGCATGGGTGGTGGCGATGAAGTGGGCGGCGAGGCGCGGCCGGGGCGGGCGCCATGCTATCACCGGCCAGCGCTGGTGGCGCGTCGTCGAGGTGGTCGTGTTGGCACGGTGCAGGCGCTGTAAAAATATGACTTATGCGTAAAATGGCGGCGGTCCCGCGTTCCACTACCGTCATTTTCAGGAGGAGTCATGCCACCGCCCATGCGCGAAAACCTGTCCGAAACGCTCTCTATGGCTTTGCTCGTCTCGGCGCTGCTGACGCCCAGCGTGGCGGCAGCGACCGTTGCCAGCGTGGCCGCCGAGCCGGTGCCGCCGCCCGTATTGCTGGCCGCCGTGTATCGGCCATCGCTCGATCCGGTTGCGTATTGGGTCAGCGAGAAACTCGACGGCGTACGCGCCTTCTGGGACGGGCAGCGACTGCGTTTTCGCAGTGGCCGGCTGATCGCTGCTCCGGCGTGGTTCGTCGCCGCTTTGCCGGCGCATCCGCTCGATGGCGAGTTGTGGATCGGGCGCGGCGAATTCGACGCGGTGTCGGCCACCGTGCGTCGCGAACGGCCGCTCGACGACGAGTGGCGGCGTGTGCAGTACCGGCTGTTCGAGAGGCCGCCGGCCAGCGACGCGGCATCGACCGAGGGCGGGCTGGATTTCACGCAGCGTCTGGAACGTCTGCGGGCCGACGTGGCCGGTGCCGGTGTTCCCTGGCTGTCAGTGGTGGAGCAGTTTCGTGTGGCGGACCACGCGAGTCTGTCGCGGCATCTGGCGGCCGTTGTCGCTGCGGGCGGCGAGGGCTTGGTCCTGCATCGCGCCGATGCGCCGTACCTGACAGGGCGCAGTGAGGCTTTACTCAAACTCAAGCCGCTCCGCGACGACGAGGCGACGGTTGTTGGCTATGTGCCGGGAAAAGGGCGTTGGCAGGGAGCCGTCGGCGCCCTGATCGTCGAACGCGCGGATGGGCGTCGCCTGCGTCTGGGCAGCGGTCTGAGCGCTGCGTTACGGCAAGACCCGCCACCGCGTGGCGCACGCGTCAGCTACCGCTACACGGAACTGACGTCGTCGGGACAGCCGCGCTTCGCACGCTATTGGCGGCTGGCGGAGGATTTTTGAGCCGGGGCGCTCAGAAAGGCGCCGGACAGTGAAACTCGACCCAGCCACCGTGCTCCGGGTGGATGAAGGCCAGACGCGTTGCATGCAGGCACAGGCGTGGCGCTTTCGCTTGGGCGGCAGGGCTTGCGTAGAGGGCGTCGCCGAGAATCGGGTGACCGAGCGATTGCATGTGCACGCGCAACTGGTGCGAGCGCCCGGTCAGCGGGCGCAGGGCCATGCGGCTGATGTCGGCGACGCTGTCGTAGTCGACGCGCCAGTAGCGCGTGGTGGAGGGTTTGCCATGGGCGAGATCGACACGGTGGCGCGGCCGGTTGTCGCGGTCGGCGGCAAGCGGCAGGCAGATTTCGCCGCTGCCCGGTTCGGGGCAGCCGTCGACGAGCGCGACGTATTCCTTGTCGACGCGCCGTTCGCGGAAAAACCGGCTGAGGCGGCTGTGCATCTCGGCGCCGCGGCCGACGACGAGCAGTCCGGAGGTATTCATGTCGAGCCGGTGGACCATCAGCGCGTCGCTGAATTCGCGCTGTAGCCGTACGGAAAAACTGTCGTGCTTTTCCGGGCCGCGTCCGGGCATCGACAGCAGCCCGCTCGCCTTGTCGGCGACGATGATCGAGGCGTCGACGTGGATCAGCCGATATCCCGTGCCCGGTACGCCCGCCGAGGTCGGCCAGTCGCCGGTGTCGCCGGCGAGAGGGGCGCTGTTTGCGAACGGGGACTCGCCCGGCACGGCTTCGCCCTGCGTGGCGTGTTCTATGTCATGCGGCAGCGGCGGTAAACGGTCGGTCATGGTGGTGGCACGAGGGAAGGCGGTGCGCGGCGACGTAGTGCCTTGCGCCAAAAAACTGCGGTCGGGAAGGCCAGCGGGTGCGTCAGGAGCGCGCATCTTCGCGCAAGCGGGCGCGAGCGGCAACGAGCGGGGAGGCAAATGCGTTTTTTGCGCGCGCGCCTGCGCTCGCGAGACGGGCACCGACGTTATAATCGCCCACCCGCCCATCCTGGAGAGAAAGCTTAATAATGGCTCTGAATAACGTTCCCGCCGGCAAGTCCTTGCCGAACGATTTCAACGTCATCATCGAAATCCCGATGCGTTCCGACCCGATCAAGTACGAGGTCGACAAGGAGAGCGGGGCGATTTTCGTCGACCGTTTCATGTCCACCGCCATGCACTACCCGTGCAACTATGGCTACATCCCGAACACCATCGCCGGTGACGGTGATCCGGTGGACGTGCTGGTGGTCTGTCAGTTCTCGCTGCCGCCCGGCGTCGTCGTGCGTTGCCGCCCGATCGGCATGCTGGCGATGGAAGACGAAGCCGGCGCTGACGCCAAGGTGCTCGCCGTGCCGGTCGACAAGCTGTCGCGCATGTACCGCCACATCAACAGCCCGCGCGAACTGCCGCAGATCCAGCTGGATCAGATTTCGCACTTCTTCGAGCATTACAAGGATCTCGAGCCGGGCAAGTTCGTCAAGGTTCAAGGCTGGTTCGAGGTCGAAGAGGCCAAGAAGGAAATCATGCAAGGCGTTCATCGCTATGAGGAATCGCTGAGCAGCGCCGCCGAGTGAGTGCGCGCCGGGGGTGATCGCTGATCGCGCTCGTGGCCGTCATTAGCGGCAGGGGAGTCGGCCGGAGCATCGTGAAGGTTTGCGCGTGCGAAAGGCTGGCTCCCCGTTTTTTCGACCCGTGTTTTTCGTTGCCAGCGTCTGGCTGGCACGTTTTTTGTTTTTTTGAATGGCTGCCCCCATGTCGCTGACCCTTGCCATTGCCCAGATGAATGCCGTTGTCGGCGATCTTGCCGGCAATGCGGCACGCATCGCCGATTTTGCGGCGCGTGCCCGTGCGGCGGGAGCGTCGCTGGTGCTGACGCCGGAGCTGGCCTTGTCCGGCTATCCGCCAGAAGACCTGCTGCTGCGCCCCGATTTTTTGCGCGCCTGCGATCACGAACTCGACGCGCTGGCGCAGCGTCTGGCCGATCTTGCGCCCACGCCGGCGGGGCAGTTGCCGGAAGACGGTTTTGCCGTGCTCGTCGGCCACCCGCTGTGGCGCGATGGCCGCTGCTACAACGCCGCCACCGTGCTGGCAGGCGGGCGGCGTCTGGCGACGTATTGCAAGCAGCGACTGCCGAATTACAACGTCTTTGACGAACAGCGCTATTTCACGCCCGGCGATTTGCCTTGCGTGGTGACGATTGGCGGCGTGCGTTGCGGTATCAACATTTGCGAGGATGTCTGGTCGGCGGGGGCTGCCGAATCGGCGCGCGATGCCGGTGCCGAATTATTGCTGGTGCTTAACGCTTCGCCTTACAGCGTCGGTAAGTCGGGGCGCCGCGTCGAGGTGTTGCGCGAGCGCGTCGCCGTCAGCGGCTTGCCCGTGCTTTACGCCAATCTCGTTGGTGGCCAGGACGAGCTGGTGTTCGACGGCGCGTCGTTTGCAGTCGACCGTGCAGGCCGCGTCTGCGCAGCGGCTGCCTCGTTTACCGAGGCCTTGCTGCTGGTCGAATGGTGTGAGGCTGATTTCCTGCCCGGCGAATGCGCGCCTGTGTTGTCGCCGGAGGCCGAGGTGTACGGCGCGCTCGTGCTGGGCGTGCGCGATTACCTGGGGAAGAGCGGGTTTGCCAGCGCCATCATCGGTCTCTCCGGCGGTATCGACTCTGCGCTCACGCTGGCAATTGCCGTCGACGCGCTCGGGCCCGAGCGCGTGCGCGCGGTGATGATGCCGTCGCCTTATACAGCGCAGATCAGCCTCGACGACGCGGCGGCGATGGCGCAGACGCTCGGGGTCCGCTACGACAGCGTGCCGATTGCCGAGGCGATGCAGACGTTCGCCGGCCTGCTGGCGCCGGTACTCGATACGGCTGGCGCGCAGGACACGACGGAAGAAAACGTGCAGGCGCGCATACGCGGCCTGATCCTGATGGCGCTGTCGAACCGCTCCGGTGCGCTGGTGCTGACGACCGGCAACAAATCCGAGATGGCGGTCGGCTATTGCACCTTGTACGGCGACATGGCCGGCGGCTTCGCCGTGATCAAGGATATCGCCAAGACAGTGGTCTATCGGCTGTCGGCCTGGCGCAACGCGCAGCCGGGCGGGCCGGTGATTCCGGAGCGCATCATCACGCGTGCGCCGTCGGCCGAGTTGCGGCCCAACCAGACCGATCAGGACAGTTTGCCGCCCTACGACGTGCTCGATGCCATCGTCGAGGCGTACATGGAAAACGATCAGTCACCGCGCGACATCATTGCGCGCGGCTATGCCGAGGCCGACGTGCAGCGCGTCGTCCGCTTGCTGCGCATCAGCGAATACAAGCGTCGCCAGTCGCCGGTCGGCATCCGCATCACGCCGCGCGGTTTTGGCAAGGATTGGCGTTATCCGATCACCAATCGCTATCGCGACACCGTCTGAGTGCGATCGGGCGGGGAGCGGCTCTGCGTGTTCAGTCGGTGGCGCGTCCGTCCGCGAAATGGTTTTCTGATACGATTCCAGGCATTGGTTTGCGGGTTTTCAGGAAGAGGGAATGATGAAAAAAATCGAAGCGGTGATTAAGCCTTTCAAACTCGACGAAGTACGCGAAGCCTTGTCGGAGATCGGCGTTGCCGGTCTGACGGTGAGTGAAGTGAAGGGCTTCGGTCGGCAAAAGGGGCATACCGAGCTGTATCGCGGGGCGGAATATGTCGTTGATTTCCTGCCCAAGATCAAGATTGAAATCGTTGTTACCGACAGCGTCGTCGATAGCGCCATCGAGGCGATCATCAAGGCCGCGCGCACCGGCAAGATTGGCGACGGCAAAATTTTCGTAACGCCGGTCGAGCAGGTTGTGCGCATTCGTACCGGCGAGACCGACGAAGCGGCTGTCTGATTGACCGCGCCGCAGTTGCCTTCGCATCGGACGCTGCCCGCAATTAATGTGATTCGTCCGATGCAGCCGGCCGACATGCCGGTGGTACTGGACATCCAGTCACAGTGCTACCCTCCGGAGATGAACGAGCCTGAGGCGCTCTATCGTGAGCGGCTGACAGCTTCCGCCGGCTGGACCTGGGTGGCCGTAAACGAGATGGGCGTCTGCGCCTACCTCTTCGGCTACCGCTCCCCCTTGGGCAAGATCACGCCGCTTGGCGCCCCGTTCGCGCCCCAGCACGACGCGTACAACCTGTATCTGCATGACCTTGCCGTGTCGCCGCGAGTGGCGGGGCTGGGCGTTGCCGGCGCGTTGGTCCGGCACGCGCTGGCGTGCGCCATGGCGGCGGGCCTGTCGCACTCTTCACTGGTGTCGGTGCAGGGGTCGCGTGAGTTCTGGCAGCGTCAGGGCTACACCGTAGTTTCGGCGCTGGCGGCTACGCAGACCGAGGCGCTGGCGAGCTATCCTGGGCCGGCGTTTTACATGGTCAATTCGCTCGACAAGGCTCTTGCCGCGTCGCTCGCCAGTGCCGGGCAGGCTCGGCACGTGTAGCACGCTCGGCCTGCTCAGCGGGCGGTGCTGCGGCTGTCGTTGCGCTGCGTGCGCAGCAGTATCCAGAGCGCTCCTTCGCCGCCGTCACGCGGCGGCGCGTGGCAGAAGGCGAGTACGTCGCGGCGCCTCGCCAGCCAGCTTTTGACGAGCGTGCGCAGCACGCCTTCGCGTCCCGGCGAGCCCAGGCCGCGACCATGCACGATGCGGATGCAGCGCTGGCCGGCGCCGAGGGCGCTGTCGATGAACCGTTCGACTTCCTCCTGGGCCTCGTGCCGGGTGTAGCCATGCAGGTCGAGATGACCCTGGATCGCCCAGCGGCCTCGCCGCAGATCGCGCAGCGTCATGCGCGAAACGCCGTTGCGCAGAAAAGCGTCGGCGGAGCCGGCGTCGAACCACTCGTCGCTGTCGAGCGGCGTCTGCATCGCCTCGCGGATGACGGCGCGCTCATCAAGTTCGCGTTGACGAGGCCGTGGGCGTGGTTTGGGCGGCTCGAAGCTGACGCGGTTGGGCGGCAGCAATGGCGTGGCGTCCCTGATCGCGTCGAGCCAGGCTTGCCGCGCGTCGTCCGCGTCAGTGGCGTCGTCAGGCGGCGGCGTGCTCATGAGTGATGGGCGTGGCAGCGGCGGCGTCGGCCAGGTGCACGCTCGCATGGACGTGGCGGGCGGTGAAGCCGCCTCGGCTCTCCCTGAATTGAGCATTCCGGAGGCGCGGAGCCGCTGCCTCCGTTCACGTGTGGCAAGGGAGCGCGGCGGCGTGGCGATGCCCCCCGCTTAGCCGGCGATGGCGAGACGGTCGAGATAGCGCTCGGCATCCAGTGCCGCCATGCAGCCGGTGGCCGCCGAGGTGCAGGCTTGACGGTAAACGTGGTCCTGCACGTCACCGGCGGCGAAGACACCTTCGATCGAGGTGGCCGTGGCGTTGCCTTCGCGGCCCGCCTGTGTGATCAGATAACCGGCTTCGTCGAGCGCCAGTTGGCCCGCGAATAACTCGGTATTCGGCTTGTGGCCGATGGCGATGAAGACGCCGGTGAGCGCCAGATCGTCGGTGGCGCCGGTGTTCACGTCGCGCAGACGAATACCGGTGACGCCGCTGGCGTCGCCCTGAACTTCGTCGAGTGTCGTGTTCCAGCGGATCGTCACCTTGCCCGCGCGTTCTTTCTCAAACAGCTTGTCCTGCATGATCTTCTCGGCGCGGAAGCGTTCGCGGCGATGGATCACGGTGACATGGCTGGCGATGTTGGCAAGGTAGAGCGCTTCTTCCACCGCCGTATTGCCGCCGCCGACGATGGCCACCGGCTTGTTGCGGTAGAAGAAGCCGTCGCAGGTAGCGCAGGCGGAGACGCCGCGCCCCTGGAATTCGGTTTCCGACGGCAGGCCGAGGTATTGCGCCGAGGCGCCGGTGGCGATGATCAGCGCGTCGCAGGTGTAGGTGCCCGAATCGCCGACCAGCGTGAACGGCCGCTCGGTGAGGCGCGCGGTGTGGATGTGATCGAAGACGATTTCAGTATCGAAGCGGCGCGCGTGTTCTTCAAAGCGCTGCATCAGCTCCGGGCCTTGCACGCCGTTGGCGTCGGCCGGCCAGTTATCGACTTCGGTGGTGGTCATCAGCTGGCCACCCTGCGCGATGCCGGTAATCAGCAGAGGCTTCAGGTTGGCGCGGGCGGCGTAAACCGCAGCGGTGTAGCCGGCGGGGCCGGAACCTAGGATCAGCAGGCGGCTATGACGGACGGCTTGGGACATCGCGATTCGCTCGGGGATGAAAGGGGACAAATTATAACCGGCGACGTGACGCTTTTGCGGTCGCCGGCGTACCCCGGCGGCAGGGCGTGCGTGGCGAGACGAGGGAAGCTTAGGCCGGTGCGATGCCCCGGTTGCCGGTGGCGCCTTTCCCGTGCCGGGGGCGCTATAAGATAATCAGCTCTTCTTCGTTAGGCGACGGGCGCTCCTTTGCTAGCCTTCTTCTCCCGTGCGTAACTCTATCAATGAAGGATTTGTGAGATGAAATTACACGCTTTGGCCGCATTCGTTGGACTGGCGCTGGTCTCTGGGCTTGCCCACGCTGACAAACTGGACGATATCCGCAAGGCGGGCGTGCTGCGCGTCGCCGCCTTCGACGCCAACCCGCCGTTTGGCTTTGTCGACGAGAAAACCCACAAGATCATCGGTCTCGACGTCGATTACGCGCTCGAACTCGGCAAGAAGCTGGGCGTCAAGGTCGAGCTGGTGCCGACCAACCCGGCCAACCGCGTGCCACTGCTGACCTCGGGCAAGGTCGACGTGGTTTTCGCCAACTTCACCATCACCGAAGAACGCGCCAAAGTCATCGACTTCAGCATCCCGTACTTCGCGTCCGGCCAGCAATTCCTGGCGAAAAAGGGCACGCTGAAGAGCGCCGATCAGCTGAAGGATTGGCGCATCGGTGCCGACAAGGGCACGACGATGGAGACGACGCTGCGTGAGAAGTACCCGACGGCCAAGGTCATCTCCTACGACGACACGCCGTTCGCGCTGACCGCGCTGCGTAACGGTAACGTGCAGGCGATCACGCAGGATGGTGCCAAACTGGTGCCGCTGCTCGCCGCACTGCCGGACAAGGAAAAGTACGAAATTCCGCCCTTCGCCATCTCCGAAGAACTCGAAGGCGCCGGCATTCCGAAGGGCGAAGCGCGCCTGACGGCAACCATCAATGATTGGCTGCGCGAGCTGGAAAAGAACGGCACGGCGCAGAAGATCTACGACAAGTGGTTCGGCCCGCAAAGCAAGTCGCCGTTGCCCCGCCTCTTCAAGATCGGTGACGCGCATATTCGGGACAAATAACTGGCAGTAGCTCACCGCCGCGACGTATGTCTCGGTGTCTCGGTGGCAAAGGCGGCGGCGAGAGTCGTCGTGGCATCGCCCGGGCGCGGCGTCGACGGCGGTGGCGTCTCCGTCTTATAGTGTTTGACGGGGTGTGTGCCGACCCGTCCGTCGCTTGATTTTTCTACGTTCGTTCCGTGATGACGGCGGGCGCTGTGCCACCGGGGTGTGGCCGGCGCCCGCATCTTTTTTATGACCGTGACTTCTCTTTTTGGCGAGCCGCTCGCCACGCAGTACGTTCTCTGGCTGGTCGATGGCCTGGACATGACGGTGCGGGTATCGCTCGCGGTCGCCGTCGCGTCGACCTTGCTCGGCTTCCTGCTGGCCTTGTTGCGGATCAGTGGCGTGCGCGTGGTGACGCTGCTCGTGGCGACCTACGTCGCGCTGTTCCGTAACACGCCGCTCCTGGTACAGCTCTTTTTCTGGTACTTCGGCCTGCCCGGCTTGCTGTCGGACGACGCGATGTTGTGGTTGAACAGCCCGCATGTGCTGAGTGTGGGCGGCGTCGAACTCTCCTGGCCGTCGTTCGAGTGCCTGGTCGCTACGCTTGGGCTGACGGCGTATTCGACGGCTTTCGTCGTCGAGGAAATCCGCGCCGGCTTGCGCGGCGTACCCGATCACCAGCGGCTGTCCGCCGAGGCGCTGGGCATGCAGCCGTGGCCGATTTTCCGTTATGTGGTGCTGCCGCAGGCGCTGCGCATCGCCCTGCCGCCGCTGCTCGGGCAGTACATGAACATCGTCAAGAACTCGTCTCTCGCCATGGCGATCGGGCTGGTGGAGTTGTCGTACGCCTCGCGTCAGGTGGAGAGTGAAACCTTCAAGACCTTTCAGGCCTTTGCGATTGCGACGCTGTTCTACATCCTGGTGATTGCCGTGATCGAGGCGGTCGGCCAGTGCTGGGCCTGGCAGCAGCGGGCGAAAGCCCGGGCGATGGGGAAGACGGCATGAATTTTCAGATCATTGTCGACAACCTGCCGTATCTGCTGTGGGGCGCTTTCCCGGAGGGGCCGTTGGGCGGGGCGGCGCTGACGCTGGTGCTCAGTGTCGTTTCGTCGGTGGCGGCCGGCGCTCTCGGTTTGCTGCTCGGTATTGCGCTGGCGCTGGCGACGGGCAATGTGCATCGGCTGCTGGTGCTGGTCCTCGGATTTTTCCGGGCGATCCCGGTGCTGATGCTTATTTTCTGGACGTATTTTCTGCTGCCGGTGGCGCTGGGGATCGACGTTCCGGGGCTGCTGTCGGTGGCCTGCGCGCTGTCCTTGATTGGCGGCGCGTATCTGGCGCATGCGGTTTATGCCGGTATTGCCGGGATTCGCCGTGCGCAGTGGGACGCCGGGCTGGCCTTGGGCCTGAGCCGGGTGCAGGTGCTGCGCTACATCATCCTGCCGCAGTCCTTGCGCATGATGCTGCCGTCGTTCATCAATCAGTGGGTGTCGCTGATCAAGGATTCGTCGCTGGCGTACATCGTTGGCGTGCCGGAGCTTTCGTTTGTTGCGGCGCAGGTCAATAGCCGGCTGATGATCTACCCGGCGGAGATATTCCTCTTCGTCGGCGCGATCTACTTCGTCATCTGCTCGGCGCTGGATGTGCTGGCGAGCTTGGTCTCGCGGCGCCTCGCCTGAAAGCAGAAGCCCCCGGCGGTCTGCTGATCCGCCGGGGGCTTCGCTGACGCCTGCCGTATCTGCGCAGGCGTCGGTCATGCCGGGTTAGAACAGGTTGTAGTGGATCGTCGCGTTGATACGGTTCTGCGTGCCCGTGTCGCCGGCGAAGGTTGTGCGCTTGCCGTAGGCGTACTCGAGACCGACTTCCGTATTCTTGGCGACGCCCCAGAAGGTATTGATCAGGGCTTCGTCGATCTTCTTGTTGACCGCCAGGCCGCCTGTGGCATTGTCGGTCAGCGCCTCGGTCGTGCTGTCGCCGGTGAACTTCGTGTGTGCGAGGATCAGGTTGGAGCGCACCGTCGAGTTCCAGACGTGGGTGTAGCCGACATGAGCACCGACTGCCTTCCACAAGTGGATCGAGCTGCCGTCGTCGTAGGCGCGCTGGTAGGCGGAGTTCAGCGTGTAACGGCCAATCCCGTTGCCACCGTTGATCTGCGCGACCAGCGTGTCCTTGCCGAACTTCAGGCTGCCGCCAGCGCCGAGACCCCAGGCTTGCTTGGTGTGGGCATCGTTGCGGTACTGTTGTGCGACGCCACGCAGCGAGAAGTGGCCCCAGTCGCCCGTCGTGGTGAAGTTGGCGATGAAGTCGGGGGTCTTGTCGAAGTGGCTGGCCGCGCCGTCGTTGGCCGGGTCGGCTTGCGAGTTTTCGACCGACAGCGCGAGCTTCGAGCTGCTGCCAAGCGGGAAGGTGTAGCGGACCTGCGCCTGACGGACGAACGGGACGGTGCCGACGCCGTTGAAGTCGACCGAGTCGACGTAGGAGCCCAAGTCGCTGAAGTTCGACCAGGTCTGGCCAACGAGGAAGTTGCCGAGTTCGCCGTAAGCGTGGCGCAGACGGAACAGGACGGAGTTCGTCAGCGTCTCGCCGGAGTAAGCATTCGGTGCGTTGAAGTCACCCTCGATCTTCGTGTGCAGGATGCCGTTCTCGGTCGGCGTGCTCGTTTCGAGGCCGATACGCGAAGTGCGTGCAGTCGCGTACAACTGATCCTTGCGCTTGCCATCGGCTGTCTTGGTAAGAGGCTGCACGGCAACGAAAGAGGCCCAGTCATTGTTGTCCGGGTCGGTGCCGCGGCTCTTCAAGTCGTAGGTCGCGTCGAACTGTGCGTAACCATATACCTTCAGCGAGGTTTCCGTTCCCGGAATCTTGATCGAGCCGGGGATGTCGCCGGCGGTGACGACGTTGGCGGGGAGCGCTGCGGGCGCCGCCGCTTGCGTCGCGGCCTGGGTTTTCTGCTGCGTTTCCAGTTGGTCGAGTCGCTCGGTGAGTTTCTTCAGGGCGGCTTTCAGGTCTTCGACTTCGCCACCGAAGGCCGGCGCCGTGGTGGCGACGAGACCGAGGGTGGAAACGGCAAGGGCGATGGTTTTCAAACGCGTCATGGGGATTTCTCCAGATAGTTAAAGAGCGCGGCGTAATCAGAAGGCGGGAACGACGGCGCCCTTGTATTTGGTTTCGATGAATTGCTTCACGTCTTCGCTTTGCAGGGCCGAGACGAGCTTCTTGACGGCCGGTGCGTCCTTGTTGTCAGGACGGGCGACGATCAGATTGGCGTAGGGCGAGTTGGCGCTTTCGATGAAGAGCGCATCGCGCGTCGGCACGAGCTTGGCTTCGAGCGCGTAGTTGGTGTTGATCAGGGCCAGATCGACTTGATCGAGTACGCGCGGCAGCGTCGCGGCTTCGAGTTCCTTGAACTTGAATTCCTTCTTGTTCTCGGTGATGTCCTTGACCGTCGACAGGATGTTGTGCGAGTCCTTGAGCTTGATCAGCCCGTTTTGCTCAAGCAGCACGAGCGCCCGGCCAGCGTTGGACGGGTCGTTCGGAATGGCGATGGTGGCGCCGGACGGCAGATCGCCGATTTTCTTGAACTTGCGCGAATAGGCGCCGTAGGGCTCGACGTGCACGGCGGCGACCGAGACGAGGTGCGTTCCCTTGTTCTTGTTGAACTCGTCGAGGTAAGGCTTGTGCTGGAAGTAGTTCACGTCGATTTTTTTCTCGGCCACCTGCACGTTCGGTTGCACGTAGTCGGTGAATACCTTGATGTCGAGCGTGACGCCTTCCTTGGCCAGCGTCGGCTTGACGTGTTCGAGAATCTCCGCGTGCGGCACGGCGGTGGCGGCGACGCTCAGTTTCGTGTCGGCTTGCGCCGAGAAGGCGGCGAAGGCAAAAATGGCCGCGAAGAGGGGCGTGAATTGACGTTTCATGATCGTTCCTTTGGGAAAAGAGATCGGTGCGTGACGACGCGCGAGGCGGGCTCGCGCGCGGGTTAACATCGAAATGGCGACATGCGTGAGCTCCCGTTTCCGGCGGACGATCTATTTGTGGGAAAAGCGCTGCACCAGGCGATCTCCAAACACCTGGAGTGCCTGCACGAGCAGGAGAAGGACGGCGACGGTGACGAACATCACGTCGCTCTGGAAGCGCTGATAGCCAAAGCGTATGGCGAGGTCGCCGAGGCCGCCGCCACCAATGACGCCCGACATCGCGGCGTACGAAACCAGCGTGATGGCGGTGACGGTGATGGCGGCGAGGAGGCCGGGGAAGGTCTCCGGCAAGAGGGCGCCGAAGACGATTTGCGGCAGGGTGGCGCCCATGGCCTGGCTGGCTTCGATGATGCCGCGATCCACTTCGCGCAAGACGTTCTCAACGAGTCGGGCAAAGAACGGCGTGGCGCCGATGACGAGTGGCGGAATGGCGCCGGGAACGCCGATGGAGGTGCCGATCAGCGTCACCGTCACCGGGATCAGGATGATCAGCAGGATCACGAAAGGCGTCGAGCGGATCAGATTGACGAGCAGCGACAGCGCTGCGTAGAGGCGGGCGTGCTCGAGCGGTTGGCGCGGGCCGGTGAGGAAAAGCACGACGCCCAGCGGTAGTCCGAGCAGGACGGTAAACAGCAGCGAGCCGCCGACCATCGTCAACGTTTCGAGCGTCGCCATGCCGATATCGGACCAGTCGAGCGAGGCAAAGAGGTTGAAGGTCGACGCGTTCATGACGGTAATGCCTCGCAACGGACGGCGTGTTCGCCAAAGGCGGCGGCGATGCGCGCCGGGTCGGCGGCGTCGCCAAGCGCCTGTACGGTGATCTGGCCGTAGGGCGTCTCCTTGATCCGCCCAACAACGCCCTCGACGATGTTGAAACCAACATCGAGCGCCGCTGAAATGCTTTGCAGGATCGGCTGGTAGGTGACGGCGCCGAGAAACGTCAGACGGAAGAGCGGCCCGGAGAGACCGAGACGCTGGCCGGTCGTCGCGCTGGGGCAGCTTTCCTGCACCAGCGCGCGGGTTATTTCGTGCTGCGGATGCAGCAGGACGTCGGCGACAACGCCTTCTTCGACGAGCACGCCGCGGTCGAGCACGGCGACGCGGTCGCAGATGCGGCGGATGACGTCCATTTCATGCGTGATGAGGACGATGGTCAGACCGAAGCGGCGGTTGATATCGAGCAGCAGGGAGAGGATCGACTGCGTCGTTTGCGGATCGAGCGCTGAGGTGGCTTCGTCGCAGAGCAGCAGTTTCGGGTGGTTGGCGAGTGCGCGCGCGATGCCGACGCGCTGTTTCTGCCCGCCGGAGAGTTGCGCCGGATATTTGTCGCGGTGGCCGCCGAGTTCGACGAGATCGAGCAGTTCATCGACCCGCCGGTCCATCTCGGCGCGCGTGTATTCGCCGGCCAGCTTGAGCGGAAAGCGGATGTTTTCGCCGACGGTCTTGGCGCTGATCAGGTTGAAATGCTGAAAGATCATCCCGGTCTTGCGTCGGTAGCGCAGCAGCTGATCCTTGGAAAGCGTGGTGATGTCGCTGCCGTCGACTCGGATACGCCCGCTGTCCGGCCGTTCGAGCAGATTCAGCGTGCGGACGAGCGTGCTTTTGCCGGCACCGGAGACGCCGATGATGCCGAACACTTCGCCCGCTTCGACGCGCAGGCTGATTCCGGAGATCGCCGGAATGGCCACGCCGTCGACGACGTAGTGCTTGCTGATGTTGTCGATTTCAATCACGCCTTGCCCCGTTATTTGTTATGGCATCGGGGGGCAGACCCGCCTCGGATATCGCTGCTGGAAACGGTGACTCCCTGAATTGGCAGCGAAATTAGCATTCGGGTGGCGAATCCCGAACGAAGCGATCCCTATATCGATATTGCCCGCGCGGGAATATCGATCAAGCGAGAATGGCTGGAATCAGGCGGGGCAGGCGCAGGCGTCAGGCGGCGCGGGAGGCGAGCTTGGCGGCGAGTCCGAGGAGGACGACGCCAACGGCGCGATCGAACCAGCGCAGATGCACGCGCAGCCAGCCAAGCAGGCGCTCGGACGAGAAGAGCAGCGCCAGCAGGGCGAACCAGAGGAAGGATTCGCCGACCATCAAGGTCCACAGCAAGGCCGTGTCGCTGGCCGACAGGCCGGGCGCCAGCGTCTGCGAAAGAATCGATCCGAAGTAGAGCATCGCCTTCGGATTGAGCAGATTGGTGAAGAAACCCGTGATGAAGGCACGACCGCTCCGGGTTTTCGCCCCCGTCGCCGGCAATTCGCCACGCGAGCGAAGACATTGCACCCCAAGCCAGGCGAGGTAAATCGCCCCGGCGATAGAGAGCACGCGCGAGAGTCCGGGCAGCGCGGCGAGCAGCAGTGACAGCCCGAGCGCACAGGTCAATACATAAACGCCGATGGCGGTGGCAACGCCGGCCGCCGCCCATAGCCCGCCACGCCGGCCGCCGATGACGCTTAGTCGCGTCACGACGGCGAAGTCCGGCCCCGGCGAAATCAGGGCGACCGCATGAATGGCCAGAACGAGGAGGAGTGCGTCAGAGGTCACGGCGTCTTAGCATCACGGGGCGCCGAAGCGCCAATGTGCTGACGGTATCACGGGCGGCGCCTTGCCGGCCCGTGGTGCGCTGTATCTTGCGGGGGCGGGGTGCGCGGCTACTCGCTCAGGTTGCCGCCGACCATCGAGCCGACGACGGCGCCGACCGCCGTCGCGGCTACGCGACCATTCCCTGCGCCGACCTGATTACCGAGGATGCCTCCCGCCACTGCGCCCAACGCCTGGCCGATGACGCGGTTACCGTTATAGGGGGGCGGCGCCTGATAGACGCGGGTCTGCTCCTGGTAATAGCGCGGCTCGACCGGGGCAGCGTACACAGGGACCGGGCGGTCGCGGTAGATGATGCGCTCCTGATAGATGACGCGCGGCGCCGGTTGATAGACCACGGGAGGCCCTTGATAAACCACGACCGGCTCTTGAACTTCATAGAAGCGCTCATGATGCGGATGATGGCCATACGGCTCGCCATAACCGCGATCCCAGTAAGGATCGGCAAAGGCGTTGGCACTGACGAGCAGCGAGGTGATCAGTGCGGGGATCCAGACGTTTTTCATGACCTTCTCTCCTGAAGAAGCGTGTTTCAGGAGCATTAACGCACCATCCGTGAGCGTCGCTGACGGTGGTTTGTAAGGGCTTGTATCGAAGGATTACAGAGTCTGGCGCCGCGCTGAGGGGCTTTTCTGCAGTGCCGCTGTGGGAGGTGCGAGCGATGGCGCGTGGAAACTGCGCAGAAACGACAAAGGCCCCGAAGGGCCTCTGATTGTTCTTGGCGGAGAGGGCGGGACTTTCCGTTAAAGGGCATCTAACCCCTCGTAGTCATTGAGAAATAAGGACGTTTTGCGTTTGACGTAGGGTTAATTGTAGGGTTAATCTTGGGGTTAATGTGATTCGAACCCGAGATAAAAGACCATGAACCTAGACCGTCGCCCGGATGGTGTTTGGTGCGCCACTCTCCTAGTTCCCAAAGACGTACAGCAGGCCCTAGGCAAGGTACGCTTCAGGAAGTCGATGGGCACAACCAACAAGAGAGAGGCCGGGCTCCTCGCTGCCCCCTTCATCGCTTCTTGGAAGGCCCAGATAAGGCAGGCGAGGGGCTCTACCAATGCTGTCTCCACCGAGGCGCTACGCTGGAGGGTGTCACTTGCACAGGCCCCCGACGAGGATGCGCGGGAGATTTTCGAGCACGTCTTAACCGACGAGGCCGAAAAGGTGGAGGAAGCCAAAGGGCTTACCGCTGCCCAAGAATTCGTGGTGGTAGCTACTGGCGCAGCCACTCCCAGCAGCGAATACTTCGAGGCGTGGAAGGCTCAGATAAAGCTTGCTCCTAAGACCAAGGACCAGATGGTCAAGGATGTCAGCCTACTCATTGCCGAGTTCTCGACCCTTGAGAGCATCAATAAAGGGGCAGTGAGGCGCTGGGTTGATAAGCTCGAAGCCCGAGGCGCCAAGCTTTCCTCAGTCAAGCGCATCCTCTCCTTTTGCCGGAATTACTGGAAGTACCTTCAGCGGTACGACGCCGTGAGTAAGGACGCCGAGCCCTTCGCGGGCGTTATCGAGGCCGCCCCGAAGAAGAAGGGCAAGAAGGCTACCAATTTCGCGTACGACGCCGCCGATGTAGTCAAGCTATGGGAAGCCGCACGGGCCCGCCCTGTGGGGACTGCCAAGAACGCCAAGCGAGACACCCAACTAGCGGACCTCATCATGCTGGGGGCCTACACCGGCGCCCGCATCGAGTCCCTTTGCTCGCTGAAGACCGCCCAAGTTCGGGATGGCGCCTTCTGGATCGAGGACGACAAGACCGAGGCAGGCACCCGCAGCGTGCCCATTCATTCCGTGATTGCCCCCTTGGTAGAACGCCTGAAGAAAGAATCAAAAGACGGCTATCTTCTGTCCGGGCTTACTTTCAATAAGTACGAGGGGAGGTCAAACGCCATCGGCAAACGGTTCGGGCGCCTGAAGGCGGCGGAGGGCTTCAGCAGTCAGCATACCTTCCACTCCTTCCGCTCGACGGTGGCGACCCTCCTAGAGAATGCGGGAGTCCCTGAAGGGGTAGCGGCTGACATTCTCGGCCATGAGAAGCCGACGATGACCTTTGGCCTCTACTCCTCTGGCGCTGACCTTAATACCAAGCGGGAGGCTCTGGAGCGCATCAGCTACCCCTTCAAGGCCGAGGCGGGGGAAAACTGACGAAAATTTGTGAGGGGTCTATCCCTTCTGCTCGCCCTGCGATTATCCCCCGTGGGGGGGCCTTGCTTGGCACCTGCCGGGCCGCTGTGACGCACCGGAACGACGAGCTTTGTAGGGCCTGCGTCCTGCGCTGATGCCGCTGCAACAGGGAGGAAGCCCCGCCCCCAGAGCCCTCGCTCCGCCTCGCCTTGCTGCATTGCTCGCCTCTCCTTGATCGTGGTATAAAAACCCCTAACGCTCGTTAGACGAATCTATACCCGCCCCGAAGAGGCCCCGCCATGACATCCAAACTCGTCGCCTATCATCGTGTCTCGACTGCGAAGCAGGGCAGCAGCGGCCTAGGGCTTGAGGCCCAGCAAGCGGCCATTGCAGGGTGCGCGGCACGGGCTGGGGCCATCGTGATTGCCTCCTTCACAGAAGTGGAGTCAGGGAAGAACAACGCCCGCCCGGAGCTACAGAAGGCCCTTCACCAAGCCAAGGCCACAGGCGCGACTCTCGTTATTGCCAAGCTAGACCGTCTTTCCCGTAACGCTGCCTTCCTGCTCACCTTGAGGGACTCCGGCGTTAGGTTCCTCGCGGCAGACATGCCAGCGGCTGACAATCTCACGGTCGGAATCATGGCCCTTGTGGCGCAGCAAGAGCGGGAGGCCATCTCCAAGCGCACCAAGGAGGCCCTACAAGCGGCCAAGGCGCGAGGAACCAAGCTAGGGAACCCCAACGGGGCAGCGGCGCTTCTGAGGGCTGGCAAGGGCAATGCGGCAGGCGTGGAAGCGGTGAAGGCGAAGGCCCAAGATCACGCCGAGATGCTGCGCCCCGTGGTGGAAGCCTTCAGGGCCCAAGGGAGGGTATCTCTAGGGGCGCTGGCGGAGGCCCTCAACGGGGGCGGCTACGAGACTCCAAGGGGCGGGACATGGCACAAGACCAGCGTGAAGAACCTTCTAGACAGGCTGGCAGCGTAGGACTTGGCAAATAGCCGGAATCCCGGTCAATTAGAGCAGCGCCAGCAGGGGCCCTTCGGGGCCTCTTTAGTTTTCTATAATGATTCTTATTAGCACCTGTACCTGTCCCTGATCCCCTGTTTTTACGGAACCCGATAGCCCCCACCGGATACCCCGAACAGGCCATTCCTCGCCACTTTCCGCAGCGCTCGGGAGTCGCTCTCAAGCTCATATGTGCGTTTGATTAGTTGTAGCGCCTCATATTCCCTGTCTGTGAGGCGCGTCTTCACTTCGTTGCGTGGCGTGGCGTCGTCAAATTGCGCCAGCCACTCTTTAGCTTCCATCGCTTGCACTCCTTCCAAGGCATCCACCCGACGTCCCCCCGTTTTCAGTAGCAGTGAGCTTTAGAGTCCGGGGGTAATGTAGCTGATTTCCGGGTGAGTGATTCGGCATAGGCGGCAGGCCGCCCAGAGACTTCTTCGGTCGCTCCTCGTTATATTCGCGGCGCCAGCGTTCGATGACCACCTGGGCATGGCGCAGGCTGGTGAACCAATGCTCGTTGAGGCACTCGTCGCGGAAGCGTCCGTTGAACGACTCGATGTAAGCGTTCTGGTTTGGTTTGCCGGGCTCGATCAAGAACAACTGCACTCCTCGCGCGGAGGCCCTACCAACATCATCTCCGAGTCGGGCCTCTACAAGCTCATCATGCGGAGCGATAAGGCCACCGCCAAGCCCTTCCAAGACTTCGTGACCAAGGAAGTCCTGCCGAGCATCCGCAAGACCGGCGCCTACGTCACCGGCCAGCCGAGACCTGTAGTGCTCTCCGCAGGGGCTAGCGTTTGGATTGAGGGGCGCAATCCACGGAATACTCCCCGCCCGGTCCTTGCTCAGCCTTGCACACAACGAGTTGCCCAGTAAGCCTATCCAGCCGGACGGTTCCTAAAGCCCCGCCCATTGCATAGCGGCCACTTGCTGCCACGTCCCAAAGGCCACTGGCAATCAGCAGCGCCCCCACGACTATGGCAACACTTCGCGTATCCAGTAAGAACGAACGCACCCACTGCCCCACCGCGAAGGCGCCTCCCCTGTCAGCCATTCTGAAACCCTTGTCATAAAAGGGCGGGAGAGTACCAGAGCTAACGGGGGGAATTCCACCCATTACCAGTGACGCAATCACTGGAATTACGGGTAATGCTCTGGTCGCCGTGACCTGCCTGACTTCTTCGGACCACTTATTCCTGGAGAACGGCCTCCGGTTGGGTGGTTGATAAACGGGCTTTTTTGAACGCCGCTGGCGTCTGGTTACCCAGGCTCGAATGCGGGCGAACCTCATTGTAGTGCTGACGCCATTGCTCGATGACGACCTTGGCCTCGAGCCGATGGCGGAACCACTCCATCGACAGGCACTCATCCCGAAACTTGCCGTTGAAGCTCTCGGTCGTCCCGTTCTGCCAAGGCTTGCCGGGATCGATCAGCGCCATGTCGAGATCCTGGCTGGCCGCCCAACGCAGTAGCGCGCAGGACACGAACTCGGGCCCGTTGTCCGACCGCAAGACCTGTGGCGCGCCGTGGATGCTGATCAGTCGGGAAAGAACCTCCACGACCCGCGCCGAACGGATCGAGCCGGCCACATCAATCGCCAGGCACTCGCGGGTGTATTCGTCGATGACGGTCAGGCATTTCAGTGC
>NZ_WIXJ01000005.1 GCF_009617575.1 Rhodocyclus gracilis | reverse complement strand
CTCGTCGGCATCCAGGACGCCGTACTGCTTGCGCCAGCTGTAGATCGTCTGCTCGCTGATGCCGTGCTTCTTCGCAACCTCCGCGACCGGCGCCTTGTCCGCTTCGCGCAGGATCGTCACCATTTGCGCTTCGCTGAATCGACTCTTCCTCATGACTTCCTCTCGTCAAGGAAGCCATCCTCTCAAGTTTTAGATGGTCCGAA
This sequence comes from Rhodocyclus gracilis, assembly GCF_009617575.1. Classification (GTDB taxonomy): domain Bacteria; phylum Pseudomonadota; class Gammaproteobacteria; order Burkholderiales; family Rhodocyclaceae; genus Rhodocyclus; species Rhodocyclus gracilis. Next base: position 188,913 of record NZ_WIXJ01000005.1, on the reverse strand, counting down.
AATCTCCGGGCAGGTCACCAGCGTGCGCGTCTTGCCGCAACCGGAGCAGCCGAACAGCGACAGGCTGTTGGCCGTGGAGGAAACACTCTGGTACACCGCCGCATCCAGGTCCTCCTCCTCGACCCGGCGATAGCCATTCTGCAGGTGTGCATACCAGGCGCCGCTGGCCGGGTTCCGACCGATGTAGCCCTGGCGGATCATCAAGCTGATCTTGCTCTCCAACTCCAAGTGGTGGCTCAGCGGCTGGAAGAAGCCGTGCAACAGGCGGGCGATCGCATGAGCCCTGAGCCGACCATCCAGAAGTGCTTCTTGCGGCTCGAAACTGGGAAGCTGCTGCAACAGGCTGACCACCTCTGACAGATCAGGAATCGGAGGCAATGCGCTGATGAGAGGATTTTCCTGATACTCGGGCAGCTGCTGCTCCTGGTAACGCGCCAGGGGAATGAGTCCGCGCTGGAGTTCTTCAGTCATCCTCTTCTTCCTTGAATATCAGGTCACTGAGATCTGGGAAGGCATAATCTTCCTGCTTCTCGCCCCGCAGTGGGATCGTCTCGGCTGGCTTTTCCTGCTGCACTTTCACTGGTTTAAAGGCTGTTTCCTGGCGTTCCTGGCGCTTTTCCTGCTGCTTGTTCTTGCGGATCTGGGTTCCCAGATCCTTCTTGGTCATACCCATTTTGACCGGACTGGCATCCTTTGCCTGGGCAACGATGGACTCGATCTTCTCCAGAAGCTTGCCTCTTTCCACAAAGGCTTCCGCCGCTGCGTTGGCATCGCTACGCCGTTCCTCTCTGGACAGCAGCCAGGCATCCCAGAAGTTCATTCCCCTGAAACGTCGACTGCGGTCGGCAAGATCACAAATCCAGTAGTCCTTGAGACTATTGGATGGCCGCAGGTAGATGTGGTCGACGCTACGCGGATCGTATGCGACCGTTACCCCTGTCGGCCGGCGCCCTTGGCCTCGGTGAAACCAACCCTCCTTGATCGCTTCCTGGCAGGTGTAGAAGCAGCCGAACAGCCTGATTCCCAGCTCCGAAACCGTCGCCGACTCATGGGGCAAGAGATTGATACGCACCAGTTCCTCGGGTGCAGTACGCAACCGACCGGTCAGGTTAGCCAAGCCCCAGTTCCACAGCATGACCGGGATGGCCGGCAGATCGCCCGGCATCCCCGCGGCCCTGTCGTATTTGCTCAAGGTGTGGAAGTTGTTGTGGAAGAGAATGCCGGCGATGATGATCCGCGTGAACTCGGGCAAGGCCAGACTGGCATCAAGCCGGTAGTCGTGGCCACCCCGCTTCCGGCTTGTGGTGTCTTCGACCACACCGCTGGCGTAGGGTTTGAAGCGTTCCTGCACCGTCCGGAAATAGCGCTCAACGATGCCTTTGGCATCTCCGCGTCTGGCCGGTGCGTTCTCGATGCGGACGCCGAAGGCTTGAGAAAATGCTTCCACCTTGGTGCCGTTCAGTTCGCCCTTATCGGCTAGCACCACATCCGGTAAGCCTTTGACCGGCCAGTCGCTAGCATCGATTTCTACACCATACTGGCGGCAATACTCGACCTTGTCGGCAACTGTGTTGGTCAATGCCACCATGGCACTGCCCCAGGAAGGCCCCTCGAATCCGACGTACATACCAACGACCATGCGGCTGAACACGTCGATCACCATGTAAACGACAGGCCTGCCGACTATAAGGCTACGATCATGCTCTGAAACCAGATAAATATCGGCGATGGTGGCATCTATCTGGTAGCGGTATCCGGGCCCCAGTGTTTCGGTCGTCGATGTGCTGCTGATCGGCCGGAAGTCCTTGGCAAAATCCACCGCGGACATCCTGCGCGGCAAGGTTTCGGTAAAGTGATATTCGCGCCCATAGAAGTAACGGAACTGCGCTAATGTAGGCAGTTCGGTGGTTGGCAACTCCGGTAGAACGACACGGAGCAGGTTCAGCCCGGAGGCGTAGGCATCAGGAATGGACGGATGTTTTTCCTTGAGCAAACGCTCCTCGATGACCCGGCGAAAAATGCGCTCGATGTCCGGCGTGATATTGCTCCCTTGCCCCTCCCTCACCACCCTGGGCCTGCCCAGCTTGGCCTGGTTCGGCTTTCGCCGCTTGCCCCGAGCGCCCGAGTTGATATAGTCCGGCAAGAGGGCGTTCCTGCACATGCCCCGCTGCCAGTAGCGCCTCAGTAACCTGTACACCGTCTGATTGGTAACACCATGGCGTTCCATGATGCCTCTGACAATGAGCCCTCTGGGGCGCCGCACGAAAAGCAGGGGATCGTCTACAAAATCCGCCAGCATTGCCCAGGCTTCATCACGCTTCTGCTGATCAAGGGAACCTTCCTCCGCCTCCCGTAGGACCATCTCCTCGAAGGGATCGGCAATGCTCTCTAGTTCCCTCTCCATGAGCAGACGCTCCAGCTCTGCAACCGATATCGGTTCGGGAAGCGCCGTGTCCAAATCGATATCGATCCAGACTGCCTGCTCGGTACCGGACCAGAGCAGCCGCTTTCGCAGTTCCCCCATCCGGAAAACCTGATTAACGGGCAACACTGCTCAGTTCCTGGTGCATTTGATGAAGGTTGGCAGCTAGATCTTTCGGCTTCAACTCCCGGTAAGGGGTGTCAAGGTCGAAAAGGAAATAGTGCCGGGCCAACAACTGGCGTAGCCAATAGAGCGCCTGACCGGCCTCCAACTGACCGGAGGTATCCAGTCCTTGGGCAATAGCGGTCAACTTCCGATCAGGGTGACGCTGAAATTCAAGCAAAAACTGCTGCTTGTAGTGTGCGAGATCGTCCTGTGCGATGTCGTCTTCAGCATGGGCAGGATAGAGCCATTGGATATTGGCAAATGCCTCCCTGGATACCTCACGTTCTGTGACGATGACCCAGGGAATGCCTTTTTCCTGCCAGTAGCGCCTTTCAAGCTCAAGCCTCTCAATGACTTCAGGCTTCTGCAGGTCGACACTGTACTTGGCCTGGATCGCGATGGTCGGGCGCTGGGGGTCATCGAAATCCACCAGGAAATCGCTGCTCAGAACCTGCGGGGTGCTCTGGTAGCGACCATGGGGAAGGCCGAACTCCTCGGCGATGCGCACCGTATCTTCGATCCGCATCGGAAACTGTTCACGGATATCGGTGACATGGGGAGACCGGTCCAAGGTCAGAAAGATGGCCAGTTCAAGATCGGATAGAAGATGGTGCAGGCGTCGGGTTTTGCTGCCGGGCAGCCGGTGGGAACGGCCCAGCGAGGACACATCCCTGGTGTAGATGAACGGCTTGTAGTCCGGTCCCTGGCCTTGGCCGCGGCCCTCCTTGAGCCTTCTGTCGATCTGGGCCTGGGTCAGGCCCTTGAATGTTCCAGACATGAGAAAGCCAGCACCCGTTGTATCGATGACTTCAAGATAGCGGATGCTGGCTCAGGATGAAACTTTATTTGTACAGATGATACTTTATTTAAACGGATGAAACTTTATTTGGATCCCACAATGGTCACAGCATACGCAGAAACCACTATTCGACCGTCACCGATTTCGCAAGATTGCGCGGCTTGTCGACGTCGGTGCCGCGCACCAGAGCGACGTGATACGCGAGGAGTTGCAAGGGGACAACGTGCAGCAGCGCCGAGAGCGGCCCGTAATGTTCGGGCAGGCGCAGGATGTGCACGCCTTCGGAGGCAGTGATTTCGCTGTCGGCATCGGCAAAGACGTACAGCTCGCCGCCCCGCGCACGGACTTCCTGCAGGTTGGATTTGAGCTTTTCCAGCAGGACGTCATTCGGCGCCACGGCGACGACCGGCATGTTGTGATCGACCAGCGCCAGGGGGCCGTGCTTGAGCTCGCCGGCAGGATAGCCTTCGGCGTGGATGTAAGAAATTTCCTTGAGCTTCAAGGCGCCTTCGAGGGCAATGGGGTAATGCCGGCCGCGACCGAGGAAGAGCGCGTGCTGACTGTCGGCGAAACGCTCGGCCCAGGCACGAATCTCCGGTTCCAGTTCGAGAACGCGACCGACGGCGATGGGCAGGTGGCGCAGGGCTTGCAGTTCATTGGCTTCGCGCGTGGCATCGAGGCGGCCATTCTGTTTGGCGAGCGTCAGCGTCAGCAGGTAGAGCGCGGCAAGTTGCGTCGTGAACGCCTTGGTCGACGCGACGCCGATCTCCGGGCCGGCGCGGGTGATGAAACGCAGCGCGGTTTCGCGCACCAGCGAGGATTCGGGCGCGTTGCAAATCGCCAGCGTGTGCGGCATACCATGTGCGCGCGCGTGTTGCAGTGCGGCCAGCGTATCAGCCGTCTCGCCCGACTGGGAGATCGCGACGACAAGCGTCGCCGGATCGGCGACGGAGGCGCGGTAGCGGTATTCGCTGGCGATCTCGACGTTGCACGGAATCCCTGCCAATGCCTCGATCCAGTAGCGGGCGACAAGACCGGCGTGATAGCTGGTGCCGCAGGCGAGGATCAGGACCTGCCGGACCTCGGCGAAAATGGCTTCGGACTGCGCGCCGAAGAGTCCCGGCTGCACGCTGCGCGCACCGCCGAGCATTTCGAGTGTCGTCGACAGAGCCGCCGGCTGCTCGAAAATCTCTTTCTGCATGTAGTGCTGATACGCGCCCAACTCAATCGCGTCGGCCGACAGTTGCGAAACGAACTCGGCGCGTTCGACCGGCGTGCCGTCGACACGCGTAATACGGTAGCCGTCCTGAGCAAGCTCGGCGCAATCGCCGTTTTCGAGGCAGATCATGCGCCGCGTCACTTGCAGCAGGGCCGACGCGTCGGAAGCGGCGAAGGTGCCACGCGGCGTCTCGGCGTTCGCCGCATCATCGGCGTCGCAGATGCCGAGGAGCAGCGGAGCGCCCTCACGCGCGACGATGACGCGACCGGGCTGCGCCTCGTCGAGCACCGCCAGCGCGAACGCCCCTTGCAGACGGGCGATGGCGGAACGCACCGCCACGAAAAGATCGGCGCCGGTTTTCAGCTCATGCGCGATGAGGTGCGCAACGACCTCGGTGTCGGTATCGGAAATGAAAGTGTAGCCCGCCGCACCCAGCTCGCTGCGCAGCGCTTCATGGTTTTCGATGATGCCGTTGTGCACGATGGCGAGACCGCCGGAAACGTGCGGGTGAGCATTGCGCTCGCAGGGCGCACCGTGCGTCGCCCAGCGCGTGTGCGCGATGCCGCTCGTACCGGCCGCCTCCACCTGTGCCGCCTGCGCGGACAGCTCGGCGACGCGGCCAACGGAACGCAGCCGCGTCAGGCCGGCGACAGAGACGAGCGCCAGACCGGCCGAATCGTAGCCACGGTATTCGAGCTTGCGCAGTCCTTCGAGCAGAACGGAAACGACGTTGCGGTCAGCGACCGCGGCAACGATGCCACACATGGATTAACTCGCTTTCGGTTAGGCGTCAGGGGCAGCCGGGAGCGTCAGGGGCTCGGCGTGCCGCCTTATTTTACGGACTTTTTCTGTGGCCTCTTCCAGCCGCTGAGGGTTGTCTGGCGGACGCGCGACAGCGTCAGGGCCTCCGCGGGTGCATCGTGCGTCAGCGTTGTGCCGGCGCCGAGTGTTGCGCCGCGACCGACGGTCACAGGCGCCACCAGTTGCGTATCCGAGCCGATGAAGGCGTCGTCCTCGATGATGGTCTGGTGCTTGTTTACGCCGTCATAGTTACAGGTGATCGTGCCGGCGCCGATATTGACGCGCTGGCCGATGATGGCATCGCCGACATACGCCAGATGATTGGCTTTGGAATGATCGGCGATGCGCGTGTTCTTGATCTCGACGAAGTTGCCGATGTGCACGTCGTTACCCAGCTCGCTGCCCGGCCGCAGGCGGGCGTAGGGGCCAATGGCGGCCGCGCAGCCGACCGTCGCGCGGTCAAGGTGCGAGAAGGCGGCGACCTTCGTTCCGGCGCCGATCTGCGCGTCCTTGACGACGCAATTCGGCCCGATCTCGACGCCCTCGCCCAGGACGACATCGCCTTCAAAGACGCAATTCACGTCGATGAACACATCGCGACCGCAGCGCAAATCCCCCCGTACATCGAGCCGCGCCGGATCGGCGAGGCGCACGCCCTCGGCCATCAGCGAGTCGGCAATACGCCGTTGCAACACACGCTCCAGTTCCGCCAGTTGGGTCTTGCTGTTAACACCCGCCGTCTCCCAGACGTCGCCGACGGTGACTGTGCGCACCGCGACCCCATGCGCCACGGCCTGCGCGACGAGGTCGGTCAGGTAGTACTCGCCCTGCGCGTTGTTGTTGGAAAGCGCGCCCAGCCAGGCGGCGAGATGCGCCGTCGGCAGAACCACGATGCCGGTGTTGATTTCACGGATCGCCTGCTCGCGCGCATCGGCATCCTTCTGCTCGACGATACGCTGCACAGTTCCGTGCGCGTCGCGCACGATCCGCCCGTAACCGGTCGGGTCCGCGAGTTCGGCGGTAAGCAGCGCCATGCCGTCGCCCGCGGCAGCGACAAGGCTCGACAAGGTCTCGACCTTGATCAGGGGAACGTCGCCATACAGGACGAGGGTCGCCGCGGCAGAGGCGTCCAGCGCCGGCAGCGCTTGCTGCACGGCATGGCCGGTACCCAACTGTGGTTCCTGCAATGCCCAGACGAGGTCCGGCGCGTCGAGTGCAGCGCGTACCACCTCGCCGCCATGCCCATGCACAACGCACAAGCGCTGCGGCTGTAAGTGGCGGGCGGCCGTCAGCACGTGGGCCAGGAGGGCTTTGCCGCCCAGAGGGTGCAGCACCTTGGGCAGCGCGGAATTCATCCGTTTGCCCTGACCGGCGGCGAGTATGACGATATTCATGGCTCGAAGATCAGTAGAAAACGACGTCAGGCTGACCGCCTTACTGGCAGCGGAAACTACTCCGCGCCCCGGATACTCTGCCCCGGAAGTCTTTGCCTGCCGCACGGAGCGTGCGGCAGGAGGACTCCGAAAAGCAACGGGTCACCGCCGGCCGAAACCGGGATGACCCGCACACTCCCCGCTGTCCGCGCCTTAACGCGGCAGCGTGCTGCTTCCCATGAGGAAAGCGTCGACTTCGCGGGCGCACTGACGCCCCTCGCGAATCGCCCAGACGACGAGCGACTGACCGCGCCGCATATCGCCTGCGGCGAACACCTTCGGCACACTGGTCGCGTAAGCGCCGGCGCCTTCGGTCGTCGCACGAACGGCGCCGCGCGCATCGAGGGCCACACCAAGCTCTTCCAGCAGACCATTTTTGACGGGCGAGACAAATCCCATCGCCAGCAGCACGAGGTCAGCCTCGATCTCGAACTCGCTACCGGCAACCGGCGTCGGCACCCCACCAACCATCTCGATACGGGCCACGCGCAAGGCATTCACACGACCGTCCTTGCCGAGAATTTCCTGCGTCCCGACGGCGAATTCGCGCTGGCAGCCCTCTTCGTGCGACGACGAGGTACGCATCTTCAGCGGCCAGTACGGCCACGTCAGCGGCTTGTTTTCGCTCTCCGGCGGCTGCGGCATCAACTCCAGCTGCACGACCGACGCCGCGCCCTGACGATTGCTCGTACCGACGCAGTCGGAGCCGGTATCGCCGCCACCGATGACGACAACCTTCTTGCCGGTGGCGAGAATCTGTCCGGGCACAGCGGCACCCGCGACGACGCGGTTCTGCTGCGCGAGGAATTCCATCGCAAAGTGCACACCGCCAAGCTCACGCCCGGGCACGGGCAGATCGCGCGGCTTTTCAGCGCCACCGGAAAGGACGATGGCGTCGAATTCGGCGACGAGATCCGCCACGGGAATCGCGTTGGCAGCGTCGCCGCCCACCGGGCGGCCAGTGCGGAACTCGACACCCTCTGCCTCCATCTGCGCAACACGACGGTCAATGTGCGACTTGTCGAACTTGAAGTCAGGAATACCGTAACGCAAAAGGCCACCGACGCGTTCGTTCTTCTCGAAGACGACCACGGCGTGACCGGCGCGTGCCAGTTGCTGCGCCGCCGCCAGACCGGCCGGGCCACCGCCAACGATAGCCACGCGCTTGCCGGTCTTCACCGCCGCCGGTTGCGGCACGATCCAGCCGTTTTCCCAGCCCTGATCGACAATGAAGTGCTCGATCGACTTGATGCCGACCGCCCCCACATTGATGTTCAGCGTGCACGCCGCCTCGCACGGCGCCGGGCAGATGCGGCCAGTGAAGTCCGGAAAGTTGTTGGTCGAATGCAGCACCGCCAGCGCCTCGCGCGCCTTGCCGCGATAAACGAGATCGTTCCAGTCCGGAATGATGTTGTTCACCGGACAGCCGTTGTTGCAGAACGGAATACCGCAGTCCATGCAACGCGCGGCTTGCGTCTTCGCCTCGTCCGGCGAGAGATGCGAAACGAACTCGTGATAGTGCTTGACCCGGCTTGTCGCCGGCTCGGCGGCCTCGGTGAGCCGCTCAAACTCAAGGAACCCAGTCGGCTTGCCCATTATGCGGCCTCCTTCTGTTGGGCCGCGGCTTCGGTGAGCGCGCGGCGATATTCGTTGGGCATCACCTTGACGAAGCTACGGCGCGCCGTCTCCCAGTCCGCCAGAATCTCCTGCGCACGCGGGCTGCCGGTGGCAGCGAAATGCCGCTCGACGAGATCGCGCAACAGGTCTTCGTCGGCACGACCGAGATGGCGTGGCGCGTCGACCGCTTGTTCTGCCGCCGGCAGCACGGCTTCGAGCGCAACCATGCTGGTGTTGCAGCGGCGGGCGAAATCGGCATCCGGATCGTAGACGTAGGCGACGCCACCCGACATGCCGGCCGCGAAATTGCGCCCGGTCTGTCCGAGGACGACGACCGTACCGCCAGTCATGTACTCGCAGCCGTGGTCACCGACCCCCTCGATGACGGTCGTCGCGCCCGAATTGCGCACGGCGAAGCGTTCGCCGGCAACGCCAGCGAAGAAGGCTTCACCCTCGGTCGCACCGTAAAGCACGGTGTTGCCGACGATGATGTTTTCGTTGGTACGACCGACGAAGGACTCGCTCGGGCGAACGACGATGCGGCCACCGGAGAGCCCCTTGCCGACGTAGTCATTGCCTTCGCCAACCAGCGCCAGCGTCACGCCGCGCGCCAGGAAGGCACCGAAGCTCTGTCCGGCGGTACCGGTCAGATTGACGTGGATGGTGTCGTCCGGCAGACCCGCGTGGCCATAACGCCGCGCGACTTCGCCGGAGAGCAGCGCACCGGCCGTGCGGTTAACGTTGCGGATCGGCAGATTGATCGTCACCTTCTCACCGCGCTCGAGCGCCGGCGCCGCCAGTTCGACGAAGCGATGGTCGAGAGCCGAAGCAAGACCGTGATCCTGCACCTCGCAATGACGGCGACCGACCTCGGCAGGCACGTCCGGCTGGTGGAAGACCTTCGTGAAATCGAGCCCGCTGGCCTTCCAGTGTTCGATCCCGGCACGCGTATCGAGCAGGTCGGCACGACCGATCAGCTCGTCGAACTTGCGTACGCCGAGTTGCGCCATCAGTTCGCGCACTTCCTGAGCGACGAAGAAGAAGTAGTTCACCACATGCTCGGGCTGGCCGGTGAAGCGGCGGCGCAGCACCGGGTCCTGCGTGGCAACGCCAACCGGGCAGGTGTTGAGGTGGCACTTGCGCATCATGATGCAGCCTTCGACGACCAGCGGCGCAGTGGCGAAGCCGAATTCGTCGGCACCGAGCAGCGCGCCGATGACGACGTCGCGACCGGTGCGCAGCTGACCGTCGACCTGCACGCGAATACGGCCGCGCAGGCGGTTCAGCACCAGCGTCTGCTGCGTTTCGGACAGGCCGAGTTCCCACGGCGTGCCGCAGTGCTTGATCGACGAGAGCGGGCTGGCGCCAGTGCCGCCGTCGTGGCCGGCGATGACGAGGTGGTCGGCCTTGGCCTTGGAGACGCCGGCGGCAACGGTGCCGACACCGACTTCGGAGACGAGCTTGACCGAGATCGACGCCTTTTCGTTGGCGTTCTTCAGGTCATGAATAAGCTGCGCCAGATCCTCGATCGAGTAGATGTCGTGGTGCGGCGGCGGCGAGATCAGGCCGACACCCGGCACCGAGTGACGCAGGAAACCGATGTACTCGGACACCTTGTGGCCGGGCAGCTGGCCGCCTTCGCCGGGCTTGGCGCCCTGCGCCATCTTGATCTGGATCTGGTCGGCATTGACCAGATACTCGGTGGTGACGCCAAAGCGGCCCGATGCGACCTGCTTGATCGCCGAGCGCAGGCTGTCGCCCGGCTGCAGCTGGTAGTCGCGTTCGATGCGGCTCTTGCCGACGATGTCGGAGAGCATCTCGCCGCCGTCGAGCGGTGCGAAACGGCGCGAATCCTCGCCGCCTTCACCCGTGTTCGACTTGCCGCCGATGCGGTTCATGGCGATGGCCAGCGTCGAGTGCGCTTCGGTCGAGATCGAGCCGAGCGACATGGCGCCGGTGGCGAAGCGCTTGACGATCTCGGCTGCCGGTTCGACTTCGTCGAGCGGCACCGGCGCAGCGGCTGGCTTCAGCTCGAAGAGGCCACGCAGGGTCAGCTGACGCTTGCTCTGGTCGTTGATGATGCGGGCGAATTCCTTGAACGTCTCGTACTTGCCCGAACGCGTCGCGTGTTGCAGCTTGGCGATGGCGTCCGGCGTCCACAGGTGCTCTTCACCGCGCACACGGAAGGCGTATTCACCGCCCGCGTCGAGCATGCCGGCCAGCACCGGATCGTTGCCGAAAGCTTGCGCGTGCAGACGGACGGCTTCCTCCGCGGCTTCAAAGAGACCGATGCCGCCAATGTTCGACGCCGTGCCGGTGAAATACTTGTCGACAAATTCCTTCTGCAGACCAACGGCTTCGAAAATCTGCGCGCCGGTGTAGGACATGTAGGTCGAAATGCCCATCTTCGACATGATCTTGCACAGACCCTTGCCGACCGCCTTGGTGAAGTTCTTGACGTACTTCTCGGCCTTTTCGGCATCGTCGCCCGCCAGATCGCGCAGCGTCTCGATCGCCAGGTACGGGTGCACAGCTTCGGCACCGAAGCCGCCGAGCAGCGCGAAGTGGTGCGTCTCGCGTGCCGAACCGGTTTCGACGACGAGGCCGGCGCTGGTGCGCAGACCCTTCTTGACGAGATGCTGATGCACCGCCGACGTCGCCAGCAGCGCCGGAATGGCGACGTGCAGCGCGTCGATCTTGCGGTCAGAGACGATCAGGATGTTGGCGCCCGAACGCACGGCGTCCTCGGCTTCGGCAGCGAGCGAGGCCAGACGCGCTTCGACGCCTTCCTTGCCCCAGGCCGCCGGGTAGCAGATGTCGAGTTCGTGCGAACGGAACTTGCCAGCGGTGTACTTCTGGATATGGCGCAGTTTCTCCATATCGCGACAGGACAGCACCGGCTGCGCCACTTCGAGGCGGATCGGCGGATTGATGTCGCCGACGTTGAGCAGGTTCGGCTTCGGCCCGATGAACGAGAGCACCGACATGACCATTTCTTCGCGAATCGGATCGATCGGCGGATTGGTCACTTGCGCGAACAGTTGCTTGAAGTAGTGGTACAGGGGCTTCGGACGGCCGGAGAGCACCGACAGCGCCGAGTCGTTCCCCATGGAACCGGTGGCTTCTTCGCCATTGGCGGCCATCGGCTGCAGGATGAACTTGAGATCTTCCTGCGTGTAACCGAAGGCCTGCTGGCGATCAAGCAGGGGCACCGACGAAAACTCGCTCAGCTCGGTGACGACCGGCACTTCGTCGAGCTTGATGCGGATTTTCTCGATCCACTCGCGGTAGGGCTTGGCGTTGGCCAACGAGTCCTTGAGTTCCTTGTCGTCGATGATGCGGCCCTGTTCCATGTCGATCAGGAACATCTTGCCCGGCTGCAGGCGCCACTTCTTGACGATGTTGTCTTCGGGAATCGGCAGCACGCCCGATTCGGAGGCCATGACGACAAAGTCGTCCTTGGTCACCAGATAGCGCGCCGGACGCAGGCCGTTACGGTCGAGCGTAGCGCCGATCTGACGGCCGTCGGTGAAGGCGACGGCGGCGGGGCCGTCCCACGGCTCCATCATCGCTGCGTGGTATTCGTAGAAGGCACGACGGTTCTCGTCCATCAGCGTGTGCTTTTCCCAAGCTTCCGGAATCATCAGCATCATCGCGTGGGCAAGCGAGTAACCGCCCATAACCAAGAGTTCGAGCGCGTTGTCGAAGGCAGCCGAGTCGGACTGGCCGGGGTAATGCAGCGGCCACACCTTCTTCAGGTCGTCGCCGAGCAGCGGCGAGGAGATCGCCTGCTCACGCGCCTTGAACCAGTTGACGTTGCCACGCACCGTGTTGATTTCGCCGTTGTGGGCGATCATGCGGAAGGGATGCGCCAGGTCCCAGGTCGGGAAGGTGTTGGTCGAGAAGCGCTGGTGCACGAGCGCCAGCGCCGAAACGAAGCGGGCATCCTGCAGATCGAGGAAATACTCGCCCACCTGATCGGCCAGCAGCAAGCCCTTGTACACAATGGTGCGCGCGGAGAAGGAGGTGACGTAGAACTCCTGCCCGTGCTTGAGCTTGAGCGACTTGATGGCGTTGGCCGCACGCCGGCGGATGATGTACAGCTTGCGTTCGAGCGCATCGGTGACGTAAACGTCCGGACCACGACCGACGAAAATCTGCCGGATCACCGGCTCCTTGGCCTTGACGGTCGGCGACATCGGCATCGTGTGCGACACCGGCACATCGCGCCAGCCCAGCACCACCTGACCTTCGGCGCGCACCGCACGCTCGATCTCTTCCTGACACGCCAGACGCGAGGCGGATTCGCGCGGCAGGAACACCGTCCCGACGCCGTATTCGCCGACTGGCGGCAACTCGACGCCACGCGCCGCGAATTCTTCGCGGAACAGCGTATCCGGCAGTTGCAGGAGAATCCCCGCACCGTCACCCATCAGCGGGTCGGCGCCAACGGCGCCACGGTGATCGAGATTTTTCAGGATGAGCAGACCCTGCTCAATGATAGAGCGGCTCTTATGCCCCTTGATATGAGCGACAAAACCGACGCCACAGGCATCGTGTTCGTTGGCAGGATCGTACATCCCCTGCCGCTCGGGCAAACCCCCGCCGGGAAGAGCCCCGGGTGCAACCAAATCCTTCACGCTCGAATCCTCACAAGACTTGCCGCGGCGCACCGTGCCCCACCCAGCGGATGGACGCGCCAAACGTCAAAAAAGCCGGCGCAGAGCCGGCTTGCGGAAATAGGGGGGCGACTGCGGAATATACCCGGAAAACCTAGGGGATTCAAGGCCGCCAGCAGGTGCGAATCGTTCGCGGGATGACGCCGCCAAGCACTGGGACCAAGATGCGCCATTGCGGCTGAATCGCCCACCTCGAGACGCGGGCAAGCCGCACCCGCGCGCCAGAAAAGCGTCAGATTTCGCCGACCGCAAACAGGCGCCGATGCTCCTTCATGGCGTAGCGGTCGGTCATGCCGGCGATGTAATCGGCAATGGCGCGATGGTGATCGCCGTCCGGCGGGCTCTGGTAGCGCGGCGGCAGCAGCCTTGGATCGCCAAGGAAGGCGCCAAAAAGATCGCCGATGATGCGCTGCGCCTTGTTCGTCATGCGTAGCACGAGGTAGTGCTGATACAGCGCATGACGCAGGAACTGCTTCATCTCGCGCTGCGCGGCAGCGACCGCGGGCGAAAAGGCGATCAGGGCCGGCGCGCGCCGCACCGCGTCGAGACTGTCTGGCGCCGCTGCTGCGAGATTTGCCGCCGACGTCGCCACCAGATCACACACCAGCGTATTGATCATGCGGCGCACCGTTTCGTGCACCAGCCGCCGCCCGGCGAGGCCGGGATACGTCTGCCGCACGAGCGCCACATGCGTCGCGAAGAGACTCACCTCTTCCAGCTGCTCGAGCGTGATCAAGCCGGAACGCAGGCCGTCGTCGACATCGTGATTGTTGTAAGCGATCTCGTCGGCCAGATTGCAGATCTGCGCCTCGAGCGACGGCTGCCCGCCCGACAGAAAGCGCTCACCAAGATCGCCGAGGCGACGGGCATTCTCCTGCGAACAGTGCTTGATGATGCCTTCACGCGTCTCGAAACACAGGTTGAGGCCGTCAAAGGCGGCGTAATGCTCTTCCAGCAGATCGACCGTGCGCAGGCTTTGCAGATTGTGCTCAAAGCCGCCGAACTCGCGCATGCAGACATTGAGCGCGTCCTGCCCGGCGTGGCCGAAGGGGGTGTGCCCAAGATCGTGCGCCAGGGCGATAGCCTCGGCGAGATCTTCGTTAAGCGCCAGCGCGCGGGCGATACCGCGCGCGATCTGCGCCACTTCCAGACTATGCGTCAGCCGCGTGCGAAAGAGGTCGCCTTCGTGATTGACGAAGACCTGCGTCTTGTATTCGAGGCGACGAAAGGCCGTCGAATGAATGATGCGGTCGCGGTCTCGCTGAAACTCGCTGCGCCCCTGCGGCCCCGGCTCGGCGTGCTGCCGACCGCGCGTGGCCGAGGCGTGCGCCGCGCACGGTGCCAGCGCCGCCTCAACCGGCGGCGGCAGTCCGTCACGCCAGGCTGGCAATTCAGCCATGAGCAGACTCAAGGAAAGGCACCGCGCCCGCGCGACAACGCGCGGCGATCGCCGCCGCCACGTCGGCAACCGGGGCGTCGGCGCTCACCACCGCACGGCCCGCCGCACGCAGCAATACCAAGCGCAACCGCCCGCCCTGCACTTTCTTGTCGTGCGCCATCAGCTCGAGATAGCGCTCCTCGCCCAATGCCGGACCCACGACCGGCAGAGAACAACGCTCAAACAGGCGCCCGATCCGTGCGACGAGCGAAGCATCGATCCAGCCTAGACGCTGCGACAGCTCGGCGGCCATCATCGTCCCGGCGGCGACCGCCTCGCCGTGCAGCCAGACGCCATACCCGGCTCCGGTCTCAATGGCATGGCCGAAGGTGTGACCGAGATTGAGCAGGGCGCGCTCACCACTCTCGCGCTCGTCCGCCGCCACCACCTCGGCCTTATTGCGACAGGAGCGCAAAATCGCCTCGGCCAGCGCCGCCGGCGAACGCGCCAGCAGGGCGTCGAGATTGACCTCCAGCCACTCGAGAAAAGGCAGATCGCGGATCAGGCCGTACTTGATCACTTCCGCCAGCCCCGAGCGGAACTCGCGCGCCGGCAGCGTCGCCAGTGAATCGGTATCGATCAGCACGCGCTGCGGCTGATGAAAGGCGCCGATCATGTTCTTGCCTTGCGGGTGATTGATCGCCGTCTTGCCCCCCACCGACGAATCCACCTGCGCGAGCAAGGTCGTCGGCACCTGAATGAACGGCACGCCACGCTGATAGCACGCCGCCGCAAAACCCGTCATGTCGCCGATGACGCCACCGCCGAGCGCCACCAGAGTCGTCGCGCGTTCGCAGCGGTGGCCGAGCAGCGCGTCGAAAATGCGGTTGAGCGTCGGCCAGTCCTTGAAGTGCTCGCCGTCGGGGAGAACGACGTCGAGCGCCTCGACACCGGCGGCGGCAAACGCGGCGCGCACGCGCATCAGATACAGGGGCGCGACGGTTTCGTTGCTGACGATGAGGACGCGCGGCTGTGGCAAGCCGGCCGCCAGCAGGTCGGCACGCTCAAGCAGCCCCTGCCCGATGAAGATCGGATAGCTACGCTCCGCGAGATCGACCTCTAGAGTTTCCATCGCAAACACGCCTCCCGCGCCAGCAACTGGGTAATCGACTGGGCGTTGCCACGCCCGCCTTCAACGACGATATCGGCCACCTCACGATACAGAGGATCGCGCTCGGCATGCAGCGCTTCGAGCCGGGCCAACGGGTCGGCGACGCGCAAGAGCGGCCGGTTGCGATCACTGCGCGTACGCTCGAAGAGAATGCGCGGCGGCACCCGCAGATAGGCAACCATGCCGCCCGAACGCAGGTGATCGCGATTCGCCTGCTGCAAGACGACGCCGCCGCCGGTGGCGACGACACGACCGTGATCACCCGCCAGTTCGGCGATGACCTGCGCCTCACGCCGGCGGAAGCCTTCTTCTCCCTCGATCTCGAAGATCGTCGGAATCGGTACACCGGTGCGGGCGACGATCTCGTGGTCCGAGTCGACAAAACCATAGCCGATGCGTCGCGCCAGCGCGCGACCGATCGTCGTCTTGCCGGCGCCCATCAGGCCGACGAGGTAGATGTTGGGAGTTGAGGTTGGCACGCCGGCATTCTATCGCAAGCTTCGTGCCGGAACGCCGCCCAGCACGACGACGCCCCACCGGCGCCCTGCGGCGTTCGCACGGCACCTCGCGATGCGCCGCAACAACTGCTCACGGCACGCCGATTTTCGGGGCGCGGACGGGGCGCATATAATGGCGGCCCACCTCCCCACTCGGGAAATATCTTGCCCTCCGCTCTCCGCTGGATTCTCTACCCGCTGCTGCTCATCGCGGGCCTTGCCGGGATTGGCATCGCCCTGGTCGCGATCGTCCTCGCACTTGCTTACCCCAACCTCCCCTCGCTGGAAGCCCTGACCGACTACCAGCCGAAGATTCCGCTGCGTGTCTTTTCCGCTGACGGTGCGCTGATCGGTGAATTCGGCGAAGAACGCCGTGCCGTCGTGCACATCGCCGACGTCCCCGACGTCATGAAGCAGGCCATCCTCTCCGCCGAAGACGAACGCTTCTATCAGCACGGCGGCATCGACACGCTCGGCGTGCTGCGCGCGGCGTACTCCAACATCATCGGCGGCGGCAAACGCCAAGGGGCGTCGACAATCACCCAGCAGGTGGCGCGCAATTTCTTCCTCTCGGCCGAAAAGACCTACACGCGCAAGCTGTACGAAGTCCTGCTCTCGTTCAAGATCGAAGCCAATCTCTCGAAAGACCAGATCCTTGAGCTCTACCTGAACCAGATATTCCTCGGTCAGCGCGCTTACGGTTTCGCCGCCGCGTCGCAGATTTACTTCGGCAAACCGCTCAAGTCGCTGACCGCCGCCGAAGCGGCGATGCTGGCCGGACTGCCGAAAGCGCCGTCGGCCTACAACCCGGTGATCAACCCGAAGCGCGCCCGCCTGCGCCAGCAATACGTGCTGCGCCGCATGCACGAACTGAACTACCTCGACGACGCCCAGTACGAAGCGGCGCTCAAGCAGCCGCTGGTGGTCAAGCGCGACGCCAGCGAATTCTCGGTGCACGCCGAGTACGTCGCCGAAATGGCGCGGCAGATGGCGGTCGAGCGCTTCCCGCAAGACGCTTACACGCGTGGTCTGCGCGTCTACACGACGATCCTCAAGGCCGACCAGGACGCTGCCTGGAACGCCGTGCGCCGCAACGTCTTCGACTACGACCGTCGGCACGGCTACCGTGGCGCCGAGTCCTACGTCGACATGCGCGAAGTAAAGAGCGATCAGGACGAACTGCTCGACGAACTGCTGCAAGACGTCTCCGACGCCGATGACCTGCATCCGGCCATCGTCCTCGAAGCCTCGCCGAAGCTCGTTCGCGCCTACCGACGCGGCGGTGAAATCGTCAGCATCGCCGGCGACGGGCTGAAGTTCGCCGCCCGCATGCTCGACGACAAGGCACCGCCGAACAAGAGCCTGAAGCGCGGCGCACTGATTCGCGTCCTGCAAGACGACAAGGGAGGTTGGCAGATCGCGCAGATGCCCGAAGTGGAATCGGCCCTCCTCTCCGCCGACCCGCAAACCGGCGCCATCCGCGCACTGGTCGGCGGCGTCGACTTCAACCGCAGCAAATTCAATCACGTGACGCAAGCCTGGCGGCAGCCGGGGTCGAGCTTCAAGCCCTTCATCTACTCGGCGTCGCTGGAGAAAGGCTTCACGCCGGCAACCATCGTCGACGACGCGCCGCTGGTCTTCCCGGCTTCCGTCACCGGCAGCCAGGCGTGGGAGCCAAAGAACTACGACGGCAAATACGAAGGCCCGATGACGCTGCGCACCGGCCTTGCCAAGTCGAAGAACATGGTGTCGATCCGCGTCCTGCAGGCCATTGGCGTGCAATACGCGCAGGACTACATCACGCGCTTCGGCTTCGACGCCGACAAGCACCCGCCCTACCTGACAATGGCGCTCGGTGCCGGCTCCGTCACGCCCTGGCAGATGGTGAGCGGCTACGCCATCTTCGCCAACGGCGGCTATCGCGTGACGCCCTTCATCGTCAGCGAAATCCGCGACGAGAAAAATCACGTGCTGGCGCAAGCGCAGCCGACGGTCGCCGGCAACGATGACAAGCGCGCCATCGACGCCCGCAACGCCTACGTGATGGACAGCCTGCTACGCGACGTCACCATCTACGGTACGGCGGCGCGCGCCTCGGCCACCCTCAAGCGGCACGACCTGGCGGGCAAGACCGGCACGACGAACGAGCACGTCGACTCGTGGTTCTGCGGCTACCAGCACACCGTCGTCGGCTGCTCGTGGATCGGCTTCGACCAGCCGAAGAACCTCGGCAACAACGAAACCGGCGGCACCGCCGCCTTGCCGGCCTGGATCAACTACATGAGCCGGGTACTGAAGAACGTCCCCGAGTCGTTCATGTCGCAGCCGGACGGCCTCGTTGCCGTCGACACACCGGGACGCGGCAAAGGCCCGGCCAAGGAATTCTTCTACAAGGAGAACGTCCCGGCCGCACCGCCGACGGACGCGCCGACGGGCGACAACTCGCCGGCCGTCGACTAGGCGCCAGAAGCGCTGCCAGGTTCCCGCGCAGCGCTCAGTCGGCGCCGTCGAGCAGCACGGCGGCGCCGGCCTGCGCCGACACCAGCCGCGACAGCGCCGTCATCAGTTCGGCGCCGTCACGCGTATCGCGCCAGACGCTGCCGTCCCAGCGGAAATGAAAGCCGCCAGAGCGCGCCGCCACCCAGATTTCCTGAGCCGCAGCATGGCGATTGATGATGATGTGGCTGCCATCGGCGAAACTCACATCGATGACGCCGGGCGAAGGAGTCTCGAAATCGAGTTCCGCCGCAGAATCGTCCAGCGCCGCCTCGAAGGCGGCTTCGATGCGCGTCAGCGTCGCTTCGGCCAGGGTGTCAAATTCGCTCTCGTTCATCCTGTGCTACCATTTTTTCCTTTTCGGGTTACCCATCGATGCGCCGCCCAGTTTTGCGTTCCGTGCTACACGCCGACTCGCTACGCGAATCGCGCCGGACACCGGCCGCCGCACCCCTTTGTCTCGTTTGCGCCTGCCTCGTGCTGCTGACCGCCTGTGGCACGCGCGGGCCGCTGACGCTGCCGCCCAAACCCGGCGCAGCGAGCGCCGCCCTGAAAGCGGCCGCTCCTGCCACGGCAGGCGAGACGACCCAACGCCCTCCGGCTGACGCGCAAACGCCGGCCAATCCTAGCACGACGACGGAAGCCCCCCGATGAATCCCTTCACCCTGACCGATGGCGTCCTGCACGTCGAAAACCTGCCGCTGACGCGCATCGCCGAGACTTTTGGCACGCCGTGCTACGTCTACTCGCGGGCGGCACTGGAATCCTCCTTTGCCGATTTCCAGCGCGAACTTGGCGATCTCGACGCGCTCGTCTGCTACGCCGTCAAGGCGAATGGCAATCTCGCCATCCTCAACCTCTTCGCCCGCCTCGGCGCCGGCTTCGACATCGTCTCCGGCGGCGAATTGCAGCGGGTGATCGCGGCTGGCGGCGATCCGCGCAAGATCGTCTTCTCGGGCGTCGGCAAGACGGCGGCAGAGATGGAGATGGCGCTGCGCGCCGGCATTCTCTGTTTCAACGTCGAATCGGCGCCCGAACTCGAACGCTTGAATGAAGTCGCCGCTCGCCTCGGCCTCGTCGCGCCGATCAGCCTGCGCGTCAATCCGGACGTCGACGCGAAGACGCACCCCTACATCTCGACCGGCCTGAAGGAAAACAAGTTCGGCGTCGCCCACGACGAAGCACTGGCCGTCTATCGCCATGCCGCCGCCCTGCCGCACCTTGCCGTCACCGGCATCGACTGTCACATCGGATCGCAACTGCTCGATCCGGTGCCTTTCGCCGAAGCGCTCGACCGCCTGCTGACGCTGGTCGATGCGCTGGCCACCGATGGCATCGCCCTGCACCATATCGACCTTGGCGGCGGCCTCGGCATCCGCTACAACGACGAAACGCCGCCCTCCGTCGCCGCCTACCTGCGCCCGCTGCTCGCCAAGCTCGCCGGCCGTGGCCTCAAGGTGCTGCTCGAACCCGGCCGGCGTCTGGTCGGCGAAGCTGGCGCGCTGCTCACCCGCGTCGAGTACCTGAAGCCCGGCGAAGTGAAGAACTTCGCCATCGTCGACGCCGCAATGAACGACCTCGCGCGGCCGGCGCTGTACGACGCCTGGCACGACATCGTGCCGGTCGCGCCGCACAGCGACGTGCCGGCGCAGGCGTGGGATGTCGTCGGACCGGTCTGCGAATCGGGCGATTTCCTTGGCCGCGAGCGCACGCTGGCGCTGGCGCAAGGCGACCTGCTGGCCCTCCTGTCGGCTGGCGCCTACGGCATGAGCATGAGCTCGAACTACAACAGCCGTCCGCGCGCCGCCGAAGTCATCGTGGACGGCACGCACGCCCACCTCGTGCGCCGCCGCGAAACCATCGCCGAGCTGTTTGCCGGCGAAACGCTGATCGGCTAGTCGGCGAGCGCTTCACGCGGGAAGGAGCGCGGGGCGAACGCGCCGTCCTTCCCCCGCGCAGGTCATCTTCGCGCCGGCATTCCCCGCCGCCGACTCCTTCGCCCGCCGGGAAATGCCGGCTACAGCACGTAGCGCGACAAGTCCTCGTCCTTCGCCACTTCGCCCAGACGCGCGTCGACGTAGGCCGCGTCAACGCGCAATGTCTCGGCGCCGTGGCGACCGCCGGTAAACGACACCTCTTCGAGCAACCGCTCCATCACCGTGTGCAGGCGGCGCGCACCGATGTTTTCGGTTTTCTCGTTGACCGACCAGGCGATCTCGGCCAGACGCGCGATGCCGTCGGCAGCGAACTCCAGCGTCACGCCCTCGGTGGCCAGCAGCGCGGCGTACTGCATGGTCAGGCAGGCATCGGTCTGCGTCAGGATGCGCTCGAAGTCGGCGACCGACAGCGAATCGAGTTCGACGCGGATCGGCAGTCGCCCCTGCAATTCGGGAATGAGGTCCGACGGCTTGGCGAGATGAAAGGCGCCGGAGGCGATGAACAGGATGTGATCGGTGCGGATCATGCCGTACTTGGTGCTGACGCTGGTGCCTTCGACGAGCGGCAGGAGATCGCGCTGCACCCCCTGACGTGAGACGTCGGCACCTTGCGCGTCGCTGCGCGTGGCAATCTTGTCGATCTCGTCGAGGAAAACGATACCGTTCTGCTCGACGTTTTTGACCGCCGCGAGCTTCACTTCCTCGTCGTTCACGAGTTTCGCCGCCTCTTCGTCGATCAGCAGGCGACGCGCTTCGGCGATCGTCAGCTTGCGCGTGCTGCGCCGACCGGCGCCAAGGTTCTGGAACATTCCCTGCAACTGCGCGGAGAGATCCTCCATTCCCGGCGGCGCGACGATGTCAGCACGCATCGGCGCGGCGGCCAGCTCGATGTCGATCTCGCGCGTGTCGAGTTCGCCTTCGCGCAAACGCTTGCGGAATTTCTGCCGCGTCGGACTATCCGCCGACGCCGCGGGCTCCTCGCCAAAGCCCGGCCGCGGCCCTGGCAGCAGGGCGTCGAGCAGGCGATCTTCGGCGGCGTCCTCGGCGCGTGCGCGCACGCTCTTCGTCGCCTGTTCGCGGCCATTCTTGATGGCGATCTCGACGAGGTCACGGATGATCGTGTCGACATCGCGACCGACGTAGCCGACCTCGGTGAACTTGGTGGCTTCGATCTTGATGAACGGCGCATTCGCCAGCCGCGCCAGCCGGCGCGCGATTTCCGTCTTGCCGACGCCGGTCGGGCCGATCATCAGGATGTTTTTCGGCGTGATCTCCTGCCGCAGCGGCTCGGCGACCTGCGAGCGGCGCCAGCGATTGCGCAACGCGATGGCGACCGCCCGCTTGGCGGCGGCCTGCCCGACGATGTGCTTGTCGAGTTCGTGGACGATTTCCTGCGGAGTCATCTGGCTCATGGCGTACCTGTGCGAAGTACCGGGCAACCGGCCCGAAGTAGCGTGATATCTGGGTAAAGAGCGAAGCGGTGGCGACGACGGCGAGGCCGTCTACGTCAGGGCGGTGCAGCGCACCTCAGTCGGCAGCAGCGGGCGGTGTGGCCTCGTCAGCGGCGCCCCTCTGCCGGGCGCTCTCGGCCGTCTCGTCGAGGCTTTCGAGCGTGAAGTTGCGGTTGGTGTAAATGCACAGGTCAGCCGCGATCTCCAGCGACTTGCGCACCACCTCGATGGCGGGCAGCGGCGTGTTCTCCCACAGCCCGCGCGCGGCGGCCTGCGCGTAAGCGCCGCCGGAACCGATGGCAACGATGCCAAGCTCCGGCTCAAGCACGTCGCCATTGCCCGTAATGATCAGCGAATGATCGCGGTCGGCGACGGCCAGCATGGCCTCCAGACGACGCAGGGCGCGGTCGCTGCGCCATTCGCGCGCCAACTCGACCGCGGCACGCAGCAGGATGCCCTGATGCTTGTCGAGACGGGCTTCCAGCCGCTCGAAGAGGGTAAAGGCATCGGCCGTACCGCCGGCGAAGCCGACCAGAATCTTGCCGTGGTGAATGCGCCGCACCTTGCGCGCGCCGGCCTTGACGACAATGTTTCCCAGCGTGACCTGACCATCGCCGCCCATGGCCACCTGCGTGCCGCGACGAACCGAAAGGATGGTGGTGCCGTGGTATTGCTCCATGCGGACGAACTCTCGAACTCGTGGGGATATCGAAAACGGCGCCGGAAGAATCCGGCCCCACCCGCGCCGGCGCTCAAGGCGCCGGTCACGAGCGGCCGTTTTAGCACATCGATATCGCCCCGGCAATTTACCCGGCAACGGCCTCCGTCCTCGCCGCTCACTACCTTGCCGCGCGCATGGGCATAAGCAGCGCCAGAGCAGCGACGACGACGAGCAAGCCGCCGAGCAGCGGCCCGAATGGCTGATCGAGGGCCAGCGCGAGAACGAACGCGACGGTGTAGGCAGCGATGCCGCAGACCACCGCCACGATCAGCGCCCGCCGCCAGTGGCCGGCCCAGCGCCCGGCGACCAGCGGCGGCACGAAGATCAGCGCGAACGCCGCCATGACGCCAATGCTCATCGTCGCCAAGGCCAGCGTCGCGGCGACCAGCAGATCGAAGACAAGGCGCGCCCGCTCCGGGCGCTGCCCGCTGGCACGCAACATCTCCGGGAAGAAATGCGCCAGCAGCAGGCGCCGCGAGAGCAGCCGGAGGACGATCATCGCCGCCAGGGCGCACAGTGCTCCCTCGACCAGTTGGGCAGTATCGCTGAAGTAGAGTTGACCGTCGAACAAGGCGTGCGCCATGCGCTCCGCGAGCGGCAGATTCGCCGCCAGCAGCACCGACGCGGCCCAGGCCAGTACCAGTAGCAAGGCGAAGAAGACACCTTGCGCGCCCCGTACCGCGCCCTCGAAGAAATGCTTGGCCGTCGCTGCCAGCACGGCTACTCCGGCGCCGCCGAGCGCCAGTGGCACGCCAGCGAGCATCGCCAGGAGAGCGCCGGCCGCCGCCGTTTGCGCAAACGCCAGCGCCGCCAGCCATTCGTCGCGCAGCCGCAAATACGTCCCCAGTAGCGGCAAGGCAACGGCGAAGCACAGACCGGTCGCGAACGGCCCGCCAAAGAGCGCCGGGTCAAAGAACTCGGGCAGGCTCATGACACGTCTCCCGCGGTTCCGCGCGCCGGCGGTTCGCTGCGAACCACGGCAGGCGGCCGCGCAGTGCGAGCGAGTGCGTCATCGCTGACGGGCGAAGGCGTCTTCGGCGCCATCGCCTCCCTCTGCGCTTGCATCGCGCCGGCCTCCTCCGTTGCGCCTTCGGGCAGCGGCTCCAGCGTCAGCACGCGGTCGCACACCGCAGCGATGAAGCGCGCGTCGTGGCTGACGACGAGCAGACCGACCCCCTCGGCGGCGCGGCGGTGCAAGGCCAACTCCAGCGCGGCAACGCCGGCCGGGTCGAGGTTATTGGTCGGCTCGTCGAGCATGACGAGGTCGGCCGGCGCGTGCAGACACGCCCACAGATGCAGGAACTGCCGCTGCCCGCCCGAGAGCTGATCGAGCCGTTTTCTGAGGAGCGGCGCCAGCCACGGCGGCAAGCCGTCGGCGCTGGCGCCGCTCAACGCCAGCAGATCGGCGCCACTGAACGGCACGCCTGCGAACGCGGGCGACATCTGCGTCTGGTGCGCCAGACGCAGACCGGGGCGGCGCTCGACGCCCCCGGCGAAGACGTGGGCACTGCCGGCAATGGCTGCCAGCAGCGTCGACTTGCCCGCGCCATTCGGGCCGCCGATACCGACGATCTCGCCGCGCCAACGCGGGGTGTTCACTACCGGCGCGTCAGCGCCCTCACTCGCCACTGCATCCGCCTCGCTTACCGGAAGAGCCTCCACCGGCACGCCGGCCGCCAGCGTGAAGCTGATCGGCTGGCATACCGGGCGAGTCCAGCCGGCACTGAGCGCGGAGACGCTTAATAACGGCGCCGGAGTCACTCTTTCAGCCCCTGCAAAAGACGCCGGATGGTGTCCTCATAAAGCGAGAAGAGATCCTTCGCCTCTGCCGTGCCGCCGACCGTGAAGGGCAGGGCTATCGCCGGAATTTTTGCCTGCGCCGAAACCCAGCGCGACGGCGCGTCGTACTGGTAAGCGGGGCGAATGACCATCCGTGCCGGCGTGCTCGCCTGACGCGCGACGATGGCGGCAAGTTGCGCGCTCGTCGGCTCGACGCCGGGCTTCGGCTCAAGGCTGCCCACCTCCTTCATGCCAAGCCAGGCGATGAGATAGGGGAAAGCCTTGTGCTGAACGAGGATCGGCACGCCGGCGAGCGGCGCGGCGAGCTTCTCCCAGCGGGAGATGGCGGCGCGCAGGCGCTCGTTGAAGGATTTGCCCGCCGCCTGATACGCCGCCGCGTTGGCCGGGTCGATCTCGGCAAGACGCAACGTCAGCGCCTCGCCGATTTTCAGCAGATTGCGGGGGTCGGTCTGGATGTGCGGGTTGCCGGCGGCGTGCACGTCGCCCTGCGCGCGGTCGAGCACGGCCGGCACTTCGCGCAAGCTCACATAGCGCGCCGCCTCGAAATAGCCGGGCTGCCCCGGCTGCACACGCTCGTTGCCGGATTCGCGCAGCACCAGCGGCAGCCAACCGATCTCCAGCTCACCGCCGGTGGCAATCACCAGATCGGCGTTGCGCGCGCGGGCGATCAGCGAGGGCTTGGCTTCGACGCGATGGGGGTCTTGCAGGCCATTCGTCGCCGCGTAGACATCGACGTGCTCGCCGCCGATTTCGCGCGCCAGTGCGGCCCATTCCGGCACGCTGGCAAATACCTTGATCGCTGCCTCGGCGGGCACGGCCAGCACGGTGAGTAGTGTCAGCGCCGAGAGCGCGACGAGTTTTTTCAGAACGTTCATTGATGTGCTCCTGAAGGAAATCAGAACTTGTGCGCGCCATGCGCGCCCAGGCTCATGACGTATTGCAGCCAGATCTGGTGGTCGGTCGCGTCAGGCCGCGTCTTGTCTTCGGCCACTTGCAGGCGGATGCGGGAGAACTCGCTGGCGCTCCAGTCGACCATCAGCGTGTTGCGCGTCGGCGTGAAGCTCGCCAGCAAGGGCAAATTCGCCGCCGCCAGCGAGGAGCCGAGAACCGGCGAGCCAGAATCGAGCCGGTCATAGCGGTAGCCGACGCGCCAGCGCGGCATGAACTGCCAGACCGTCTGCGCGTAGAACCCCGACTGCGTATTGCGGTAGCCGCCGCTGGCGGCGGCGTTGCTCACGTTGCCGGTGTCGTAGGCGAGGGTGCCGTCTTCGCTACGGCGGAAATACTCGCCCTGCACCTTGAGGTTC
Organism: Rhodocyclus gracilis; assembly: GCF_009617575.1. Taxonomy (GTDB): domain Bacteria; phylum Pseudomonadota; class Gammaproteobacteria; order Burkholderiales; family Rhodocyclaceae; genus Rhodocyclus; species Rhodocyclus gracilis. The sequence goes on along the minus strand of NZ_WIXJ01000005.1, from coordinate 163,020 downwards.
TGTTGGCTGGCGTTGCCATTCGGCGCCCATTTCCAGAGAACGTCGGCGATCCAGGTCTTGCTGTCGCCACTGAAGCTATTGTGCAACGCGTCATTGCCGACGAGCGGATCGTCATAGCGGCGATCTTGCGGCTTCGACTGGAAGTAGGAGAGACCGGCACGCCAGTTGTTGTCGGTGCCGAGTTCGTCGCCGATGTGGGCGAAGAGCGCGCCGGACATCATGCCGTTCTTGCTGCGCGTGCTGTCGGTCGTCGGGAAGCTCTGCGCGCGCGCCGCTTCGGCGCCGATTTCGAGGAACATCGGCGTCGGCGCCAGCCAGCGCGCCTGCACACCGTCCATGCCGAGGGCGTTGCCAAAAAACGCCTGATACGGCAGCGGCGCGTCCGAGAAATCCCACTCGTGCGCGTGCTGCTCGTTCAGATAGCCGACACCCGAAAGGAAGCGGCCGAACTTGAGATTCGCGCCGCCGCCCATGCCGAGCGTCTGCACGCTCGCCTCCTCGACGCTGACGCTGTTGTCCTGCGCCAGCGACAGACGGAAATTGCCCCGGAAGAGGTGATCGACATTCGCCGACACCGCGAGCTCCGATTCGCCAAGATTGAAGCTGCGTGTCTCCGGCATCTTTTCGCCATTCGACGGCAGAAAACCTTGCAGCCGTCGATTGGCCGGATTCTGCGAGAGATTGCTGTAGTTGCCGCTGAGGATCAGCGAGATTTCCGGGTTGAACGCCGCCGCCGACTCGGGCCGCTGCGCCGCCTGCTGCGCCACCGCCGTCGCCTGCGCCGCGCCGCTTTCGGCGTCGCCCGCACGCTGCTCGGCGCGACTGGCGCTGCGCTCCGCCTCCTGCAGGCGCGACTCCAGCGCGCTGATGCGCTGCTCGTACGCTGACTTCATCTCGGCAATCTGCGCACGGATCGCCGCCAGATCGGCATCACCCGCGGCATGCGCCGGCAGAGCGGCGAAGGGTGAGAAGAGAAACGCACCGCTCACCGCCAAGGCCAGCGACGAGGACGAAAAGCGGCGGCCGATCAATCGCGGCGGCGTTGCGAATACAGCGGCGTAGGCGCCAGCAAGCCCGCCGCGCGGTGCATCAACACGGTGACTGGCACGGCGACTGACTCGCAGCGAGGACGTAGAAGAAAAAGGGCTCTGCATGAATGCTCCTTTGCCCGGCTGGCGCGCCCATAGCGCGTGCGCCGGGTCTGCAAATTCGGGATGCCAAGGGCTGTCTCGTTTCTGTTGGCGAGCGACGGGCGATGTGAACGACTCGCGCCGGGTGGGCACGTAGGCTCGCGTATCGTCTACAAGGCAGAGCGCACTCACAAGCGCCGACGGCGAGCGCGCACGGAGACGTGATCGCCACGCCAATCGCGCAAGCGCTGTGTTGCTACCGCACAACAGGGAGAACAGGAACTATCCGGCGGGGAGTGCCTCACCGGTCACGCCGCGCTAGCGAGGGGGACCGCGCGCGCACGCCGCCGCAGGCGGCGCGGAGAATTCGGCGACGGCAAACGCCGGCCGGGGTAAGGGCGCGGGCAGGGCGCCCGGCAGGAACACCGGCGTCGAGGCCAGCGGTGTATCGAGCGCATGCCCCAGCAGACATTCCGGGCAATACTGCGCCTCCGCCGGCGCTGCCTTGCCCTGCCAGTGGGCGAACTCGTGGCTGAGCGCATGACACTGCGCGCTAACGAGCGTCAGCGCCAGCAGCAAGGTCAGCAGCGCACGCGGCGCAATGGCAGCCCAGCCGCTCGCTAGCGACGCGCCGGCGAAAGGCCCGCCGTGCACCTGCCCGCGTCCCCCATGCGACGCCGCAGACGCGACCTGCCGGTCAACGCCCCGACGCGCCGCCGGCAGGCGGAAGCGCGCAAGGAAACGGGACAGGAGACGCATGGGCAGATCGCTCGAAAGGATCAGTGGTGTTTGAAAGAGGAAGGAGTCGGCCTTGGCACTCGGCGACAAGGGCGAGGGACGCCGGCACTCCGGCGGCCGCATGCAAAACTCAGGCGGCGGCATGTCGGCAAGGCGACGGCGAGGGACGGCACTTTAGCGCTCAACGACTCGCGGATCATAGCCAGTCGCCGTGACGCCGACGTTACGGGCCCGCACCATCGGGGACTTCGATGTGGTGACCCACCAGCCAGTCGCGGTCGAGCTTCCAACGCACGGCGGTGATGCCGGGCTGCGCAGCAACGATCTCCTGCGCCTCGCCCTGAATGCGCGCCAGCGTCTGCTGCGCGGTGACGAAGGCCGGATCGTTGGCGTTCTTGGTGTTGATATCGGGGTAGAGCACGGCAATCAGCCGTGCGGCGGGCACGTCAAAACTGCGCGGCGTCGACAAAAACGCCACATTGCCCTCAACCTTCAGCACGCGGAAGGAATACGGATACGCCTTCAACTCGGCGCTCCCCTGCTCGGCGATGACCCGCGTCAGATCCCGCGAGCGCGAATCCGGCGCGCGGATGAACCAATCCAGCGCCACCAAGGCAAGGAGGATAGCCAAACCCCAGGCGAGCTTCTTCATGCGGACACTCCGGCGAATCGACGAAACAGAGGAGCCGAAGCATACCCCGCCCACCGCCGCGACACCAAACCGGCTGTCGGTTGACCACACGCACGGCGCACATTGAACACCGGCGCGTCAACGAAAAAACGGGCGCCGAAGCGCCCGTTTTAATTCCGATATCGTGGTTAGACGATATTAGAAGGAGTGACGCACGCCGAACTGGAAGCCGGAAACCGTGCCGCCAGCCGCTGCACCGCCGGTGGCGTTGACACCGAAGTCGTAGGCGCTGCCGGAGTCGCTCTTCAGGTTGGCGTAGGTCGCCTTCAGCAGGGTACGCTTGGACAGGCTGTGCTCGTAACCAACGGCCCACAGACGGGCGCCGTTCGGACCAGCGAGGTTTTCAACGTCGTTAGCCTTGTAGAACTGACCAACGATCTTGCCAGCCGCCGTCACGTTGAACGTGCCGCCCAGACCCCAGACGTTTTGCTTGAGGTCGCTGATGCCATCGGCCGTCAGCTTGGTTTGTTCGTACAGGGCACGAACCGAAGCCACGCCGAAGTCATAGATACCGGCGACGCGGAAATCGCTGACCTTGGTGTTCAGGCCAGGCAGACCAACCACCGGGTTGTTGAGCGAACCGTTGTTGAATTGAACGGCGTTGTAGGTGATACCACCGAAGATCGGGCCATTCGTGTAGGTCAGGCCGAGGTCATAGCCAGACGTGTTGATGCCGAACTGACCTTCGGACTTGTTCTCGTTGGCGACGTAAGCCGCCGTACCTTGGAAGCCGGCAAGCGTCGGCGACACGTAGGCAATGGCGTTCTTCCAGCGCGTATCGAAGACCGACGACTGGGTCGACGAACGAGCAACGGTCGTGGCGCTGTACGCACCGTTGGCATCAGTCGTGCCAACCAGCGTATTGCCGAGCTTGCCGATCACGCCGGTATTGGCGCCGATGCCGGTCGCGCCAGCGAAGACGTCGACAGCCGAACCGAGAGCGCGGGTCGGGCCGGTCAGCGTGCCGAGAACAACCTTACCGTAGCTGTCGCTGGCCAGGCCAACGAACGTGTCACGGCTGAAGCCGAATTGGCCGGAAGCGCCGGCGTCGTTGTTCAGACCACCTTCGAGTTGGAAAACAGCCTTCAGGCCGTTGCCCAGAGCTTCTTCGCCCTTGAAGCCGATGTAGGAGGAGTTGGCGGAGACGCGGTTCAGACGGTCGAAGTGCGTCGCAGCGGTTTGCTTGGAGGCGTTAACGTTGTCGAACGTTGCGTCAGCAACGCCGTAGATCGTGACGTTCGACTGCGCGAAGGCGCCGCCGGAAACGAGGCCAGCAACGGCCAGTGCGATGAGTTTCTTCTGCATTGTGAATCTCCTCTAGGTTTGAGATCGAAGACAGGAATGAGCTTCCTGCCGCCGGGTCTTACCTCTCTATACGAGAAGTTGGGGCGATTCTGGCAAACGGGGGCAGGGCGCGGCAACCTCGAAACAGCTTTAAGTGTCGTAACACGGTTCGCGTGTTGTTTTTTTGCAACTCGCCTCGCTCAGCGGAAGACGATGGTTTTGTTGCCGTGAACCAGCACGCGGTCTTCGAGGTGGTAGCGCAAGCCACGGGCGAGAACGGCTTTTTCGATGTCCTTGCCGTAGCGCACCATGTCGTCGGCGGAGTCTGAGTGGTCGATGCGGATGACGTCCTGCTCGATGATCGGCCCCTGATCGAGATCGGCGGTAACGTAGTGGCAGGTGGCGCCGATCAGTTTGACGCCGCGCTGGTAGGCCTGATGGTAGGGCCGCGCGCCGACGAAGCTGGGCAGGAAGGAGTGGTGAATATTGAGGACGCGCCCCGGATACGCCGCGCATAACTCGGGCGGCAGGATCTGCATGTAGCGGGCCAGCACCATGGTGTCGCCGCGCACTTCGTCAAAGATGCGACGGATCTCGGCGAAGGCGGCTGCCTTGTTCGACGCGTCGACGGGCACGTGGTGAAAGGGGATGCCGTGCCACTCGACGAACCCCCGGAAGGTGTCGTGGTTCGAGATGATGCAGGGAATCTCGATGTCGAGTTCCTTCGACTGCCAGCGCGCCAGCAGATCGTAGAGGCAGTGCTCCTGCTTGCTGACGAGCAGGACGACACGCTTTTTCACCGCTGAATCGGTGATCTTCCACGTCATCTCCAGCTCTTCGGCGACCGGCCGGAAGCGCTCGCGGAATTCGGCGAGGTGGAAGGGCAGCGAGTCGGCGCGGATCTCGATGCGCATGTAGTAACGCCCCGCTTCGTCGCGCGTCGCTACGGGCTCGACGGCGGCATCGGCGTGGTAGCTGGATTCGAGAATCCAGCCGCGGTGCTCGGCGATGAAACCGGCGACGCGGGCGATGATGCCGGAGCGGTCGGGGCAGGAAGCGGTCAGCGTGAAGAAACGGTGCGGATGCATGAGCGGGACTTTCAGCGGGTGGGGTTAAGGTCGGCGGCGCGGACGAAGGCGGCGTCGATTTCGGCGCGCAAGGCAGCGTAGTCGCGCACGACCGGGTATTGCGGGAATTCGCGGATGACGTTTTCCGGCGGGTGGAAGAGGATGCCACCGTGCGCTTCGCCGAGCATGGCGGTGTCGTTGTACGAGTCGCCGGCAGCGACGACGGTGAAATTGAGTTCCTTGAAGCGTTTGACCGCCTCGCGCTTCTGGTCGGGCATGCGCAGGTGGTAGTTGACCAGAATGCCGTTGGCGTCGGCCTCCAGGCGGTGACAGAAAAGCGTCGGCCAGCCAAGCTGGCGCATCAGCGGGTGCGCGAACTCGTAGAAGGTGTCGGAGAGGATCACCAGCTGGTAGTCCTCGCGCAGCGCATCGAGGAATTCGCGCGCGCCGGGCATCGGCCCCATCTCGGCGATGACCTTCTGGATGTCGGGCAGGCCGAGGCCGTGCTGGGCGAGGATGCCGAGACGGTACTGCATCAGCGTGTCGTAGTTCGGCTCGTCACGGGTGGTGCGACGCAGTTCGGCGATACCGGTGCGTTCGGCAAATTCGATCCAGATCTCGGGGACGAGAACACCTTCGAGGTCGAGGCAGACGATTTTCATTATGGCTCCCTGATGTTGTGCCGGGCGCGCCGCCGGGCAGGGCGAATTCTAGCAAAACGGGGCGGCCGGGCCGGCGGCGCGCACGGAGAGCCGGCTTTAGCCGTCGTTTGGCTGGCGTGTCGTTCAGTCGGCGAGTGATTCCAGTTCGCCTGAACACTCGAGCCAACGCTCTTCGGCGGCCTCGATAAGGGCGCTCAATTCGGCATGGCGGCGCTGGCGCGCGGCAAGCTCCGGGCTGCCACCCGCCGCCCAGGTGGCCGGGTCGGCCAGTTCGCTGGCAAGTATTGCCGCTTCGCTTTGCCAGCCGGCGATGGAACGTTCGAGCTTGTCGATCTCTTTTTGCAACGGGCGCCGCCGGGCGAGCAGGGCGGCACGCTCGGCGGCAGCGGCTTCGCGGCTTTGCCGACGTTCGGCCTTGCCGGCGGCGAGGGCGGCTGTCGGCGCGGCAGCCGCCTGACGCTGCCGGGCGAGCCAGTCGGCATAGTCGTCGAGATCGCCGTCGAAATCGCTGACGGCGCCCTCGGCGACGAGCATCAGCCGATCGGCGGTGCTGCGCAGCAGGTGGCGGTCGTGCGAAACAAGCACGACGCCGCCTTCGTACTCCTGTAGGGCAAGGTTAAGCGCCTCGCGCATTTCGAGGTCGAGGTGGTTGGTCGGCTCGTCGAGCAACAGGAGGTTGGGGCGGCGCCAGATGAGCAGGGCCAGCGCCAGCCGGGATTTCTCGCCCCCCGAGAAACGGGCGCACGGCTCGGTGGCCATGTCGCCGCGAAAGTCGAAGCCACCCAGATAGTCGCGCAGCTCCTGTTCGCGGGTCGTACCGCCGAGGTCGGCGTCGACACGAACCAGCTGCGCCAGCGGCGATTCGTCGGCGCGCAGGGCTTCCAGCTGGTGCTGCGCGAAGTAGCCGATGCGCAGGCCCTTGCCCTCGCGGCGACCGCCTGCCTCGGCGAAAGGCGATGACGTGCCGGCGGCGGAATCCACCGGTGGCAAGGGCGCAAGCTCGCCAGCCAGGAGGCGGATCAACGTCGACTTGCCGGCGCCGTTGCGGCCAAGCAGGGCAACGCGCTCGCCGGGGCGCAACGTCAGATCGATGCCCCGCAGGATGCGCGAATCGTTGTAACCGGCGTCGACGGCGCGCACGGTGAGCAGCGGATCGGGAGCCACCGTCGAATCGCGAAAACGGAACGTGAAGGGCGTATCGACGTGTGCGGCGGCGACTTCCTCCATGCGGGCGAGGGCCTTGAGCCGGCTTTGCGCCTGCCGCGCTTTGGTCGCCTTGGCGCGAAAGCGTTCGACAAAGGCGTGCAGGTGCGCGATCTCGCGCTGCTGCTTTTCGTAACTCGACTGCTGCAAGGCGAGACGCGCCGCACGTTGCCGCTCGAAGTCCGAGTAGCTGCCGCTGTAGAGCGTCAGCGCCTGCTGTTCGATGTGCAGGATGTGGTCGACCGTGGCATCGAGAAAATCGCGGTCGTGCGAGATCATCAGCAAGGTGCCGGGATAGGCGCGCAGCCAGCCTTCGAGCCAGAGCACGGCATCAAGATCGAGGTGATTGGTCGGCTCGTCGAGCAACAGCAGGTCGGCGCGCCGCATGAGCGCCCGCGCCAGATTGAGCCGCACACGCCAACCACCGGAGAACTCGGCCACCGGGCGCGCGAGATCGGCGCTGGCAAAGCCCAGCCCGGCGAGCAGCTCGGCCGCACGGGCACGCGCGGCGTAGCCGTCGATGTCGGCGAGGCGCGCGTGCAGGGCGCCGATGCGTTCGCCACTCTCCGCGCCGGCGCTCGCCGTCAGCGTGGCCAGCTCGCGTTCGATTTCGCGCAGTTCAGCATCGCCATCGAGGACGAAGTCGAGCGCCGCATCGGGCAGGGCCGGCGTTTCCTGCGCCACATGGGCAACGCGCCACGCGGCGGGCCAGTCGATGTCGCCCGACTCCGCGTGCAGACCGCCGGTGAGCAGGGCGAGAAACGACGATTTGCCACTACCGTTGGCGCCGGTCAGGCCGATTTTCCAGCCCGGCCCGAGCTGTAGCGAGGCGTCGGCGACCAAAGGCTCGCCGGCACGGGCGAAGGTGAGTTTGCGAAGTACGATCATGATTGAGCGATCACGGAGAAATGGGGCAGACGCTGTGGCGCCGGAACAGCCGGGCAGCAAGGACGGCGGCACGCTGGCAAAACAGCAGGGAAATCACCGCGGCCACGCTGGCGTCGTCTGGTGAAAGTGGCTATTTTACGGCCTCGCCGATCGGACACCGCCGCTCGTGGCGCGGCAACGAAAGAGAGAACATTCATGAGACACACGGAAAACGCGCCGCTCCGCCGCCCCGCTTGGCGCCTCGGCCTCGTTGGCCTACTCGGCGCGGCCTGCTGGGTCGGTCTGGGTGCCAACGCGCTGCCGGGTGCGCATTCGCCCGACACGGGCAGCGCCACACGAGGAACGAACCTCACCAACGTCTTTTCCGTGCCGACTGCCGCCGCCGCCGAACTGGTCGTCGGACCGATCACGCCGCCGCAATCGATGGAAGACGCCCAGGCAATGCACCAGCGCGCCGAAGCGCTGCGTAGCGAAAACGAGCGCCGTTACGCGGCGGAGAAGGACGCGTGCTACAGCAGGTTCCTGATGAACGCCTGCCTTGAAGATGCCAAAAAGGCGTTCACGGCGGCGTCCATCGCCATCCGCCCGCTCGACCAGATGGCGCGCGACTTCGAACGGGAACATCGCCGCGCCGAAATTCAGGCCAAGGACGCACAGCGCGCGCAGGACGCCGAACGGCGTGCCGTCGATGAACGCGAACAGGCAGCGCGTTACCGCGCCGAAGAAGCGCGACGGGCCGCCGAGCGCGAACAGCATCTGGCCGAAAAAGCCGCGCAAGCCGAAGAAGGCCGCCGCAAGACACTCGCCGAAGAAGCCGACCGGCGCGAGCGCGACGCCGAACGCGCCAGGCACCGCGCCGAGCGCGAGGCCAAAAAGGCCGAGGGCGCGCCGTAAGCGCGCCGCTTAAGACTTGAAGCGAATCGGCCCGGCTTTTTCCGGGTAGAGCGCGCGCTTGCCGGCGTAGTAATCGCGGATGAGCGCGAGATCGCTCTCTTGGTCACCGGTGAGCGTGATCCAGCGCTCGATGCCGACCTGACGCCGGCCAAAGTCGATGAAGCCGAGGCCCAGCGGCACCTGTGCCGCCAGCGCCAGACGGTAGAAGCCGGACTTCCAGTGATCGCTGTAGCTGCGCGTGCCTTCCGGCGTGATCACCATGTGGAACTCGGGCTTGCTGGCGAAGGCGGCCAGCAGCTGGGCGGTCATTCCCGTGTGTTCGCGCCGGTTGATCGGCACGCCGCCGACGCGCAGGAAGAAGCGCCGCAAGGGCCAGCGAAAGAGCGTGTCCTTGCCCGCCCAGTGCATGAAGACGCCGGAGCGGATGCGAAACAGCAGCCCTACCGGGAAATCCCAGTTGGAAGTGTGCGGGTAGACGATGACGACCGATTTCGGCCCTGGCGGCGGCGTGAATACGGCACGCCAACCGAGCAGGCGCAGGGCCAGCGCGCAAAGACGAGCAAGCATGAAACCTCTTAGTCGATGCCGCGGCTGGACAGGTAGTCTTCGTAGCTGCCGGGGTAGTTCACGTGCTTGCCGTCCATGCGCACTTCGAGGATGCGCGTCGCCAGCGAGGAGACGAACTCGCGGTCGTGCGAGACGAACACCAGCGTGCCCTTGAACTTGTCGAGCGCGGTGTTGAGCGACTCGATCGATTCCATGTCGAGGTGGTTGGTCGGTTCGTCGAGGACCAGCACGTTGTTCTTGGTCAGCATCAGCCTGCCGAAGATCATCCGCCCCTGCTCGCCACCGGAGATGACGTTGACCGGCTTCTTCACGTCGTCGCCGGAGAAGAGCAGACGGCCGAGCGTGCCACGGATCAGCGTTTCGAGGTCTTCGCCTTCGGCAGCGTTGGCACGTGCATGGCCGGCAACCCAGTCGGTCAGGCTCTGCTCGCTCTTGAAGTCGTCGGCGTGGTCCTGCGCGTAGTAGCCGCACTTGGCCTTCTCGGTCCACTTGATGCTGCCGAACTGCGGCTGCAGCTGACCCATCAGCAACTTGAGGAAGGTGGTCTTGCCGACGCCGTTCTCGCCGATGACGGCGACGCGGTCGCCGGCATTGAGCGTGAAGTTGAAGCTGTTGAACAGCTGGCGCTCGCTGCCCGGGTAGGCAAAGGTGAGGTTCTCGACTTCGGCGGCCTGACGGTGCAGCTTGTCCTTCTCGTCGTAGTCGAAGCGGATCCACGGGTACTGGCGCGACGAGGGCTTGACGTCCTCGGGCTTCAACTTGTCGATCAGCTTCAGGCGCGAGGTGGCCTGCTTGGCCTTGGACTTGTTGGCCGAGAAGCGGCGCACGAAGTCCTGCAGGTCGGCGATGCGCTCCTTGGCCTTGGCGTTGGCGTTCTGCTGCCGTTCGCGCGCCTGCGTCGACGCTTCCATGAAGTCGTCGTAGTTGCCCGGATAGACGCTGATCTTGCCGTAGTCGAGGTCGGCCATGTGCGTGCACACCTGATTCAGGAAGTGACGGTCGTGGCTGATGATGATCATCGTGCTGTTGCGCTCGTTGAGGATGTCTTCGAGCCAGCGGATGGTATCGATGTCGAGGTTGTTGGTCGGTTCGTCGAGCAGCAGGATGTCGGGATTGGCAAAGAGTGCCTGCGCCAGCAGCACGCGCAGCTTCCAGCCGGGCGCCACTTCGCTCATCGGGCCGAAGTGCTGGGCGGCGGGAATGCCGATACCGAGCAGCAGTTCGCCGGCGCGCGCCTCGGCAGTGTAGCCGTCGTACTCGGCGAACTTCGCTTCGAGTTCGGCGGCGTGCATGTAGTCGTCTTCGCTCGCCTCGGGGTTGGCGTAGATGGCGTCCTTTTCGGTCATGCACGCCCACATTTCCTCGTGCCCCATGAGGACGACGTCGATGACGCGCTGATCTTCGTAGGCGAACTGGTCCTGCCGCAGGTAGGCCATGCGCTCGTGCGCATCTTTGCTGACGTTGCCCGCGCTCTGCTCAAGCACACCGGCGAGGATCTTCATGAACGTCGACTTGCCGGCACCGTTGGCGCCGATCAAACCGTAACGGTAGCCCTCGCCAAACTTGATCGAGACATTCTCGAACAGGGGCTTGGCCCCGAACTGCATGGTGATGTTGTTGGCGACGAGCACGGTTAAACCCCGGAAAGGACAGCGTTTATGAAGGGCCGGTATTGTACACGAGGCAACCGGCAACGGGGCGGCGAGCGGTCAGCGCGCGCGAGGCGCTCCCCTTCCACCTCGCCAGGCACAAAAAAAACGGGCGCCCGCAGGCGCCCGAAGAGGATGACACTAGAGGAGGACAGAAACTCAGTGGTGGTAGGCCGTTTCACCGTGCGAGGTGATGTCGAGACCTTCGCGTTCCTGATCTTCCGGCACGCGCAGACCGATCAGCAGATCGACGATCTTGTAGGCCACCAGGGCGACGATGCCAGACCAGAGGATCGACGTTCCGACACCCCAGCATTGGCTCACCAGTTGCGCGCCCATGTCGTACGGGGCAACGGCGTTGGCGACGTAGTCATAGACCCCCGTGCCGCCGAGCGCCGGGTCGGCAAAGACGCCGGTGAGGATGGCACCGAGGATGCCGCCGATGCCATGGACGCCGAAGACGTCGAGCGAGTCGTCCGCGCCGATCAGGCGCTTCAGGCCATTGACACCCCAGAGGCAGACAACGCCCGCCGCCAGACCGATGACGAGGCCGCCACCGACACCGACGAAGCCCGCCGCCGGCGTGATCGCCACCAGACCAGCCACCGCACCGGAAGCTGCACCGAGCATCGACGGCTTGCCCTTGAGCATCCACTCGGCAAACATCCACGACAGGGTTGCACCCGCCGTAGCGACCCAGGTGTTGGTCAGCGCGAGCGCAGCGCCACCGGAAGCTTCGAGCGCCGAACCGGCGTTGAAGCCAAACCAGCCGAACCACAGCAGCGAGGCGCCGATCATGGTGAAGGTAAGGCTGTGCGGCGCCATCGATTCGCGACCGTAGCCGATGCGCTTGCCGATCAGGAAGGCACCGACGAGACCTGCGACCGCCGCGTTGATGTGCACCACCGTACCGCCAGCGAAGTCGAGCACGCCCTTCTGGAAGAGGAAGCCGGCCGTCGCACCAGCGGCGTCACCGGCGGCAGCGTTGATGTAGGCATCCGGGCCCGCCCAATACCAGACCATGTGCGCCATCGGCAGGTAGGAGAAGGAGAACCAGATCACCATGAACGCCAGCACGGCAGCGAACTTGGCGCGTTCGGCGAAGGAGCCGACGATCAGCGCGCAGGTAATCGCCGCAAAAGCGCCCTGGAAGACGACGTAGGCCAGCTCGGAGATGCCGACGCCCTTGCTGAAGGTCGCCGCGATCGAATCAACGGTGATGCCTTTCAGCAGGATCTTGTCGAGCGATCCGAAGAACGCCGAGCCTTCGGTGAAGGCCACCGAGTAGCCGTAGATCGCCCAGAGGACGGTGACCAGCGCGAAGGTGACGAAGGATTGCATCAGCACCGACAGCATGTTCTTCGAGCGGACCAGACCGCCGTAGAACAGCGCGACACCGGGAATCGTCATCAGAATCACCAGCACGGCGCAGAGCATCACCCAGGCGTTGTCGCCCTTATTGACGGTCGGCGGGGGCGGCGCATCCGCCGCGGGAGCTGCTTCAGCCGCCGCCGGCGCAGCGTCGGCAGAAGCGGGGGCGGCGGGCGCGGCCGGGGCAGCCGCAGCGGGGGCCGGCGTAGCCGCGGTCGTCGTGGCGGCTGCGGCGGCCGGCGCCGGCGTATCGTCGGCCCAGGCGGGTGCGCCCAGACCGCTGAGGCCCAAGGCGCCCAACAGGGCTACCAGTGCAATGAGGCGTCTCATGGTTCGCTCCTTACAGCGCGTCCTCACCGGTTTCGCCGGTGCGGATGCGGATGACTTGTTCGACATCGAAGACGAAGATCTTGCCGTCACCGATTTTGCCGGTGCTGGCAGACTTCTCGACTGCTTCGACGACCTGTTCAACGATGCTGTCCTTGACGGCGGCTTCGATTTTCACTTTTGGCAAAAAGTCGACGACGTACTCAGCGCCGCGGTACAGCTCGGTGTGACCCTTCTGCCGGCCGAAGCCCTTGACCTCGGTGACAGTGATGCCCTGTACGCCGATGGCGGACAGCGCCTCACGCACTTCGTCAAGCTTGAAGGGCTTGATAATGGCGGTGACCAGTTTCATGTTGGGCTCCTGGAAGGGGAGGCCGCAGCCTCCCCGGTTGATACGTGAAACGCCTTAGAAGGTGCGGCTGACCGACAGGATGGCGATACCGCGGCCAGCGTCCTTGCTCTTGGAACCGCTGGTCGTCGTATTGCCGGCGTCCGACAGCGAGTTGGAGAAGCGGTACGGCTGACCGACGTCGCCCTTGGCGTTGGTACCGACGTACGACGCACCGACAACCCACCCGCTGATGTCCTTGGTCACACCGAGCTTCCAGTCGGTGTAGTCGCCGTTGGTTACGTCTTTGTAGTCAAAACGGCCAACGTGCCCATTGACGCCCCAGCCGTCGCCGAGATCGTAGTTAGCGGACAGATCGAGGTAGTTGCTGCCTCGCGTACGGGCGCCGTTGTCGCCACGCGCGCCGAAGTAGTCATCGACCGCGTACGAGTACTTGAGGGAGAGGAACTTCCACGAACCGCCGATATAGACTTCCTTGTTGTCGGCGACGCCGTTGTTACGGCCGCCCGTGGCGCCGCGGATCTCGCTGCCCGGGTAGTAGTAGTAGATCGCGCCAACGTCGATACCGAAATCACCGAAGGCTTGCTTGTAGCCGCCGTAGAAGTCCATCTCGAGGTTGCCGTCGGGGTAGCCGGCGCCGGAGCTGACGTTCGAGTTCCAGTTACCGACGTAGAAGCCGCTCGAATGCGCGTAGTCAAAGCCACCTTGCAGGGCCGGCTTGCCAAAGGTCTGGTCGATGCCACGGAAGCGGTAGCTGGTGACGGCGCTGATGTTCGCGGTCAGGGCCGGAGCAGCAGCGGCATCGGCGGCAGCTTCTTCGGCGTGGGCCGATTGCACCATCGCAGCGGGCGCGATAAAGGCGGCACACAGTGCGCCGAAGAGAACGGTTTTTTTCATCTGACACTCCTCAAACAGAACGGGATTGAAGGAAATAACAAAGCTCTGCGCAGAGGGTTTAGCACGAGCCGTGCCAGAAAAAAATTCCGCGCAGCATCAATGAGTTTGCCGCACTTTATGAAAAACTCATAACGATTCCGCACCCCGATAGCGCAAGCCGTGGGCATACCGCACCACGCCGGTGCGGCAGTGCGTGCGGGACGAGGACGGCGACGGCCCCTGTGCTAAAATTCGCGCCTTCCCGAAGCAAGGCAAACGAGGCCAACGTCATGATTGATCCGAAAAAATTCGAAGACTTCGGCGCGCGCCTGAGCGCCGCGCTCGCCGCCAGCCCGGCGGCCGATATCGAAAAGAACGCGCGCGCCATGCTCGGCGGCTTTTTCGCCCGCCTCGACCTCGTTACCCGCGAAGAATTCGACATCCAGGCGCAAGTACTGGCGCGTACGCGCGAGAAGCTGAAGGCGCTCGAAGCGCGTATCGACGCGCTGGAAAAGCCGCCTGCCGGCCAGCCCTGACCGTCACCCGGCACGGAACCAGCGCTACCGTGTCGCTCGCCATCGTCCATAGCCGCGGCCTCGACGGACTCTCCGCCCCGGAAGTCAGCGTCGAGGTGCATCTGGCGGGCGGACTGCCCGGCTTCACGCTGGTCGGTTTGGCGGATGCCGAAGTGCGCGAAGCCCGCGACCGCGTACGGGCCGCGCTGCAAAACTCCGGCTTCAAATTCCCCGACAAGCGCGTCACCGTCAATCTGGCGCCGGCCGATCTGCCGAAGGAATCCGGCCGCTTCGACCTCCCCATCGCGCTCGGCATCCTCGCCGCCTCCGGCCAGTTGCCCGCCAACGCGCTCGGCGACTACGAATTCGCCGGCGAACTCTCGCTCACCGGCGCGCTGCGCCCGATTCGCGGCGCACTCGCCATGACGCTGGCAGCGGATCGCCGTGGCCGACGCTTCGTCCTCCCCGCCGAGAGCGCCCGCGAAGCCGCGCTGGCAGGCGCCCCCGTATTGGCCGCCGAAACCCTTCTGGCCGTCTGCTCGCACCTCGCCGGGCAGGAAGCACTCGCGGTGCTGCACGCAGACGCCGCAACGCCACCGCCGCAGACGCTTGCCGACCTCGCCGACGTGCGCGGCCAGACGCAGGCCAAACGCGTTCTCGAAATCGCGGCAGCGGGCGGACATTCGCTGCTCCTCGCAGGCCCGCCGGGCGCCGGCAAATCGATGCTCGCTGCGCGCCTACCGGGGCTGTTGCCGCCGCTGGCGCGCGACGAAGCGCTCGAATCGGCCGCCATCCTTTCGCTCGCCGGACAGTTCCGGCCCGAAGCGTTTGGTGCGCCACCGTTACGCCAACCGCATCACTCTGCGTCGGCGGTTGCACTGGTCGGCGGAGGCAGCACGCCACGCCCCGGCGAAATTTCCCTAGCTCATTGTGGAATTTTGTTTCTCGATGAGCTTCCCGAGTTCGAGCGGCGCGTTCTTGAGGCGCTGCGCGAGCCGCTCGAAAGCGGGCGCATCCACATCTCGCGCGCGGCGCGGCAAGCCGAGTTTCCCGCCCGCTTCCAGCTCGTCGCGGCGATGAACCCTTGCCCCTGCGGCTTCGCCGGCGACCGCAGCGGACGCTGCCGATGTACGCCGGAGCAGGTCGCGCGCTATCGCGGACGCCTCTCCGGTCCGCTGCTCGACCGTATCGATCTGCAGATTGAAGTCCCCTCACTCGACGCCGCGGACCTGCAGCGCCTGCCCGACGGCGAATCTTCCGCCACCGTTCGCGCACGCGTCATCGCGGCGCGCGAACGGCAACTGGCCCGCCAAGGCAAACTCAATACCGCCCTCAGCACCGCCGAGATCGATCGCCTGTGTACCCCCGACGCAGCGGGCAGCACGCTGGCACGCCACGCCATCGACCGTCTGCGCCTCTCGGCGCGTGCCTATCACCGCATTCTGCGTGTGGCGCGGACAATTGCCGATCTCGCTGATCTGCCGTGCATCGGCGAGGATCAGGTCGGCGAAGCCGTGCAATACCGCCGCTTTGCCGGCGCATGAGCTTTCTTTCGGTGGCGCCACGCCGGCCGCCACGCTACGGCCGGCGCCCGTCGTCATAACGGCCATCGACTCCTGAGAACGCATTGACCGCATCCACCGCCTCGACGATCCACTACCACCCGGCCAACGGCAAGGCGCCGCCGCGCAGTCTGGCGCTGCTGCTGGCGGCGCTTTCTGCACTCGGCCCGTTCTCCATCGACGCTTACCTGCCGTCGTTTCACGATATTGGTGCATCGCTGGCGGCAACGCCGCTGGAGGTGCAACAAACCCTGACGGCCTATCTGCTGCCCTTCTCGCTGATGACGCTATGGCACGGCGCGATTGCCGATGCGCTCGGCCGCCGCCGCGTCATCCTCGCCGCTCTCGCCCTCTTCGCCCTCGCGTCCGCCGGCTGCATGCTGGTGACGCGCATCGAAGCACTGTGGGCGCTGCGCGCCCTGCAGGGCGTCACCGCCGGGGCGGGCATTGTCGTCAGCCGCGCCATCGTCCGCGATCTCTACGACGGCGCACAGGCGCAGCGGCTGATGTCGCGCATCACCATGATGTTTGCCCTCGCACCGGCCGTCGCACCCGTCATCGGCGGCTGGCTGGAGGCGTGGCTGGGCTGGCGCTCGATTTTCGGCTTTCTCGTCGTCATGACGGTGCTGCTCGGCGCCGTCTGCTGGCACCTCCTGCCGGAGACGCTGCCGCCCGAGCGCCGACAGTCGCTGCGCCCACGCTATCTCTGGCAAAGCTATCGCAGCGTGCTGAGCGCACCGCCTTTCCTCGCCGCCTGTTTCGCCATCTCGCTCAACTTCCTCGGTTTTTTCGTCTACGTGCTCTCGGCGCCAGTCTTTGTGATGCGCCATTTGCAGTTGCCGGAAACGGCCTTCCTCTGGCTTTTTGGCCCGGCGATGGCCGGACTGATGGGCGGCTCCTGGCTGTCGGGGCGACTCGCTGGCCGTCTGGCGCCGACCGCCACCGTCCGCCTCGCCTACGCCGTGATGAGCGTCGCCGCGCTCAGCAACCTCGTGCTCTGCCTCTCGCTGCCACCCGGCGTACCGTGGAGCGTCGCGCCGATCTTCGTCTACACCTTCGGCATGTCGCTGGCGATGCCGATCCTGACGCTGGTAGCGCTCGACCCCTATCCGGAGAAACGCGGCCTCGCCGCGTCGTGCCAGACTTTTTTGCAATCCGGCTGTAACGCCTTCGCTGCCAGCATCATCGCGCCGGCACTCTGGGGAACAACGCTGAGCCTCGCCTTCGGCATGGGCGGACTGATGCTGCTCGGCGGCGCTGCTGCCTGGCTGCACTGGCGTCTGAACCGCGCGGCGCGCTGAAGCACGCTGAAGACACGGTGCCCGGCGTCCCGCAGGCAAGGCCCGGGAGGCCGCCAGCGGAACCATCGCGTGGCATATAGTGCCCACCAGCACGCAGTGCCGCATTCGCGCCCCATTTGTGCCCTATTGCCCCCCCCCGCCCACACTCGCCGAGCGCCGCCCATGTCCGCTTTGCAGCCCCTGCTGCCTTATTTCTTTGTCGTACTGTGGAGTACCGGTTTCATTGGCGCGCGCTTTGGCCTGCCGCATGCTGAACCGCTGACCTTCCTGCTCGTGCGTTTTCTTCTGGCGATGCTGCTGCTTGGCGGCATCGCCGTGCTGGCGCGCGCGCCCTGGCCGAAGGACCTGCGCCTGATCGCCCATCTCGCCGTCGCCGGCATGCTGCTGCACGGCGTCTATCTCGGTGGCGTCTTCGCTGCCATTGGCCACGGCTTGCCCGCTGGCGTCACGGCGCTGGTCGTCGGCGTACAGCCCTTGCTCACCGCTGTCAGCGCCTTCCTGTTACGGCAAGAACGCGTCAGCGCAAGGCAATGGCTGGGGCTGGCGGCAGGCTTCATCGGCGTGACGCTGGTGCTGTCGAGCAAACTGGGCGCCAGCGCCTCCTTTGACGTGATGCTCGTGCCGGCACTGATCGCTCTCTTCGCCATAACGGCCGGCACGCTCTACCAGAAGCGCTTTTGCCCGCACTTCGATCTGCGAACCGGATCGGCGATCCAGTTCGCGGCGGCGGCGGCTCTCATGGCCATCGGCGCGGCCGCCAGCGAGAGCATGGTCATCGACTGGACGCCGGAGTTCACGTTTGCCCTCGGCTGGCTCGTCGTCGCCCTCTCGGTGGGGGCGATCAGCTTGCTCAACGTGCTGATCCGCCGAGGCAGCGCCGTCAACGTCGCCAGCCTGTTTTACCTGACGCCGCCCATCACCGCCGTCTTCGCCTGGCTGCTCTTTGACGAACGACTCAACCTCGCCGCGCTTTGCGGCATGTTACTGACAGCCGGCGGTGTCTATCTGGCCCGCCAGACAAGCCGGTAAACTGACGCTGCGGCTATGTGTCAGCATTTGCCGGCATGCGCCCCGTCTGCCATCCTCGCCCCCGGCGCCTCCTTTGATCCCATCCATGCCCACCGATACGACTTCACCGACACCTCCCGCCCGCGCCACCCCCGGCGTCGTGCGCATTCTTGGCGTCGATCCGGGGCTGCGCATTACCGGATTCGGTGTCATCGACCAGTGCGGCCAGTCGCTCACTTACGTTGCCAGCGGCTGCATCCGTAGCAACGAAAAGGAAACGCTGCCGCAACGTCTGGGAACGATCTTCAGCGGGCTGCGCGAACTCGCCGAGCACTATCAGCCGCAACAGGCGGCCGTCGAAATCGTCTTCGTCAACGTCAACTCGCAATCGACGCTGCTGCTCGGACAGGCGCGCGGCGCCGGCATTGCCGCGCTGGTCGCCGCCGGCATCGACGTTGCCGAATACACGGCCTTGCAGGTCAAACAGGCGGTCGTCGGTAACGGTCACGCCGACAAGGTGCAGGTGCAGCACATGGTTCGCCGCCTGTTGGCGCTGCCCGGCGATCCGAGCCCAGACGCCGCTGACGCACTCGCCTGTGCCATTGCCCATGCCCACGGCGGCCAGGGCCTCGGCGCCTTCGCCACGAAAGGTCTGCGCATGCGCCACGGACGACTGGCCTAGCCCCTGCGCGACATACCGCCCCCTCTCTTACTCCCCGACCCAAAAGGACACCCCATGATCGGCCGCCTCTCCGGCACCCTGCTGAGCAAGAATCCGCCACAGGTACTCATCGACATCGGCGGCATCGGCTACGAAGTCGATGTGCCGATGAGCACCTTCTACCACCTGCCGGCCACCGGCGAAAAAGCGACGCTGCTGATTCATCACGCAGTACGCGAAGATGGTCATTTCCTCTACGGCTTCGGCAGCGAAGGCGAGCGCTTCGCGTTTCGCCAACTGCTCAAGATCTCCGGCGTTGGCGCACGTACCGCGCTGTCGGTCCTCTCCGGCATGTCGGTCGACGACCTCGCCGATGCCGTGGCGCGACAGGAAAGCGGACGTCTCGTCAAAGTCCCGGGGATCGGCAAGAAGACCGCCGAACGCCTGCTCCTCGAACTCAAGGGCAAGCTCGCCGAAGCACTGCCACACGCCATCTCCATCGCCAGCGACGTCTCGCATGACATCCTCAATGCCCTGCTGGCACTCGGTTACAATGACCGCGAAGCCGCTGGCGCCGTCAAGCTGCTGCCGGCCGGTGTCGCCACCGCCGACGGCATCCGTCTCGCACTGAAACAATTGTCGCGTCTGTAGATCGCCCCCGCCCGCATGAACAACACGCCGAAGCAGTTTGCCCAGATCGCACTCGTCACGCTGCTGCTGCTGGGGTGTGCGCTGGTGCTGCGCGGCTTTGTTGCGGCCATCCTCTTCGCGGCGGTCATCTGCATCACCACCTGGCCGGTGTACGCGCGCCTGCTGGAGCGCCTCAATCAGCGCCACGCGCTGGCCTCCAGCCTGATGACACTGGCGCTCACCATTGTTTTCGTGGCGCCGCTGACGCTGCTCACGCTCAGCCTCGCCGAGGGCGTCTCGCTCGCCGTCGCGATGACGAAACCGCTGTTCGAACAGGGCTTGCCCGCGCATCCGCCGGAGATACTGCGCGCCATTCCCTTCGTCGGCAGCCACGCCGACGACTACTGGGTCCGCATCGCCAGCAGCCGCGAAGAAATCTCCCGCCTGCTGCGGCAGGCCTTCGATCCGGCGCGCGGTCTGCTCTTTCAGACCGGCGGCCTGATCGGCAATGCGCTCATCCAGCTCGGCCTGGTCGTTTTCATCGCGTTCTTCTTCTACCGTGACGGCGAAGGCATCGCTGCCATGTTGCGGATCGGCGCGCGACGACTGGGCGGCGATCTGGGCGAACACCTGCTCACTGCCTCGCGCAGCACCGTCATGGGCGTCATGGTCGGCATCGTCGGCACCGCCGCCGGACAGGCGCTGGTGGCGCTGATCGGCTTTCTCATCGCCGGCGTTCCCGGCGCGCTGCTGCTCGCCGCCGGCACCTTCTTCCTGTCGATGGTGCCTATCGGCCCGCCGCTGCTCTGGGGCGGCGCCGCCTGGTGGCTCTATGATCAAGGCGAAACGGGCTGGGCGATTTTCATGGTGCTGTGGGGCACGCTGGTGATCAGCAGCATCGACAACTTCCTCAAGCCCTTCCTCATCAGCAAGACCGCCAGTCTGCCGCTTCTGCTCATTGCTCTCGGCGTGTTCGGCGGCGCCCTGTCGTTCGGGCTGATCGGCGTATTCCTCGGACCCACCCTGCTGGCGCTCGGCTTGATGCTGGTCCAGCACTGGACCGGCGCAGACACGCCGGAAACGACACCTCGATGATCGAAACAGACGACCTTGCCCCCACCCCGGCCCAACGCCTGATTGCTCCGGAATCCAAATCGGCGCAGGAAGACGCCATCGAGCGCGCGCTGCGCCCGAAGCGACTGACCGATTACGTCGGCCAGGCCAAGATCCGCGAACAGCTGTCGATCTTCATTGAGGCGGCGACGCGCCGCCAGGATTCGCTCGACCACGTCCTGCTGTTCGGCCCGCCGGGGCTCGGTAAAACCACGCTGGCGCATATCGTTGCCGCCGAAATGGGCGTCGGCCTGCGGCAGACCTCCGGCCCGGTGCTCGAACGCGCCGGCGACCTCGCCGCGATCCTGACCAACCTCGAACCGCACGACGTGCTGTTCATCGACGAAATCCACCGTCTCTCGCCCGTGGTCGAGGAAATCCTCTACCCGGCGCTGGAAGACTTCCAGATCGACATCATGATCGGCGAAGGGCCGGCGGCGCGCTCGGTGAAGCTCGACCTGCCGCCGTTCACGCTGGTCGGCGCAACGACGCGCGCCGGCATGCTGACCAACCCGCTGCGCGACCGCTTCGGCATCGTCGCCCGCCTCGAGTTTTACAACGCCGACGAACTGACGCAGATCGTCACGCGCTCGGCACAGCTGCTCAACGTGCCGATTGAAGCGCACGGCTCGCTGGAAATCGCCCGTCGCTCGCGCGGCACGCCCCGCATCGCCAATCGCCTGCTGCGCCGGGTGCGCGACTTCGCCGAAGTCCGCGCCGATGGCCGCATCACCCGCGACGTCGCCGATCAGGCGCTGTCGATGCTCGACGTCGACCACGGCGGACTCGACCTGATGGACCGCAAGCTGCTCTCGGCCGTTATCGACAAGTTCGGCGGTGGCCCGGTGGGCGTCGACAACCTCGCCGCCGCCATTGGCGAAGCGCGCGACACCATCGAAGACGTGCTCGAGCCCTACCTCATCCAGCAAGGCTACCTGCAACGCACGCCGCGCGGCCGCGTCGCCACCGCCGCGATCTACCACCATCTTGGCCTGCCGGCCCCCGCCGACACGCGCGCGCTGGAGCGCGACGCCTGAACGCCTCCTCACGCCGACCGGTGCGCCCCGCCGTGCCGACGGCGGAATCGGCAACAGAATCGGCAACAGAATCGTCGACAAAATCGCAGACAAAAAAAAGGCCCGACAATCGTCGAGCCCGAATCTCCTGGTTGTCCGCACCGAGAAGAATGTCAGTGCGCACTGCAACACAATTAGCACGAGTCGTGCCAACCAACGAAATTCGCCGCACATCGTCTTATAAACAAGGCGTTGCGCAACATTCGCGCGCCACCAGGGAAAATCCTCATCCCGTGCGAGCGTTGCCGCACACAACGATCCGTCGTTGCGAAGTGCAACCCACTGTTGAATAATTCAACAATGAAACGCTTCCAGTCCCTGCACGCCAAAATCCTCTTCGGCTTTGGCATCCCTGGCCTGCTCTTTGTCGGCCTGGCGCTCTCAGCGCTGCTGCACTTTCGCGGGCTGGAAGACCAGATCGCCGACCAGCAGCGCGTAACGGCGGTTCACGATTCGATCCGCTACGCGCGGCGCATGGAAAAGAACTTCCTGCTCTACCGCAAGAAGGCCGATCTCGCCGAAGCCATCGACCGTGCCGACCGCGCCGCCGCATTGTTTGCCGAACTGCCGCCGATCCCGCTCGCCGGACGCGCGCAGCCGCAGGAGGGCGAACTGCTGCGCCAGTACCGGCAACTGCTCGCTGAACTCGACGCCGCCAACCGGCGCGCCCGCCCGTCGCCGGAAACCGTCGAGGCGCTCGCCGATGTCGGAAGCGACTTGCTCAGTGTCGGCGAACAACTCGACGCGCTGGCGCGCCAACGCCTCGACGACGCCATTGCCGCCCACCACCGCGACCTCCTGCGCGCCATCGCCGTCGCCATCGTCCTCGCCCTCGTCTCGGGCGCCGCCGTAGCGCGCAGCGTCGCCCGCCCGTTGCGCCGTGTCGAAGAGCGACTGGAACGTATCGCAGCCGGCGAAGGCGGGCGCATCGATCTGATCTCCGAAGACCGCGAAGTCGCCTCGCTGACCGACGCCATCAACCGTGCCCTCGGCGAACTCGAAAAACGCGAGAAGGCCGTTGCCCGCTCGTCCCGCCTCGTCGCCCTCGGCGGCATGCTGTCGGGGGTCGCCCACGAGCTCAACAACCCGCTCTCGAACATCTCCACCTCCTGCCAGATCCTGCTCGAAGAAATCGAGGAAACCGACCCTGACGCCGCCCGCCGTCTGCTCAACCAGATCGACGAGCAGGCGCTGCGCGCGCAACGCATCGTCGGCGACCTGCTCGATTTCGCCCGTGACCGCCGCTTTGCCCGTCGCCCGGAACCGCTACGCACGCTGATCGGCGACACGCTGCCGCTGCTCTACAACCAGCTGGGCCGGCAGCCGCGCATCGATGTCGACGTCGACGCAGCGCTGATCGTCGAAGTCGACCGGCAGCGCTTTCAGCAAGTCCTGCTCAATCTGCTGAAGAATGCCGCCGAAGCCATCGCGCCGGGCGGCCGCATCCGTCTGGGCGCCCGCGTCGAGGCGGCCGAAGCCGATGCGCGACCGGGCACACTGATCACCATCGAAGACGACGGGCAGGGCATCGCCACCGAAGATCTGCCGCGCGTCTTCGACCCCTTCTTCTCGACCAAACCGGTCGGCAAGGGCGTCGGCCTTGGCCTTTTCGTCGTGCACGAAATCGTCGCACGACACGGCGGCACCATCAGCGTCGACAGCACCCAGGGACGCGGCTGCCGCTTCAGCATCTTCATCCCCGACACCGCCAGCGTGAACGGTAACGACGCCTCCCCCCTCACCCCGAGCGAACGCCGCCTGCCGGAGACATCCAGTGGCCAGTCCTGACGAAACACCGCGCGTTCTCGTCGTCGACGACGAAGAAATCGCCCGCCACAACCTCGCCCACGTCCTCGCCCGCGAAGGCTTCATCGCCGACTGCGCCGACTGCGGCGAAGCCGCGCTCGAACAATTGGCGCTGGCACGCTACGACCTCGTCCTCACCGACCTGCGCATGCCCGGCGTCGACGGCATGGCGCTATTGCGCGAAACGCGGCGGCGCAGCCCGCACACGGAAGTCATCGTCATCACCGCCCACGCCAATGCCGGCTCGGCGGTCGAAGCAATGAGGAGCGGCGCCTTCTACTACATCGAGAAACCCTTCCGCTTGCCGGAAGTGCGCAAGGTCGTGCGCGAAGCCGCCGAAAAAGTCCGCCTCAAGCGCGAGAACGCGACGCTCAAGGCCGCCCTGGACGACGCCGCTGGCCGGCCGCAGATTCTCACCAACGCCCCCGCCATGCGCCAACTGCTGACGGTCGCCGCCGGCGTCGCGCCCACCGACTGCAACGTCCTCATCGTCGGCGCCACCGGCGCCGGCAAGGAAGTGCTGGCACGCTACGTCCATCAGCACAGCCGGCGCGCCACCGGCCCGTTCGTAGCTATCAACTGCGGCGCGCTCTCCGAAGAACTCCTTGCCAACGAACTCTTCGGTCACGAGCGCGGCGCCTTCACCGGCGCCGCCGGCGTCAAACCCGGCCTGATCGAAGCCGCTGCCGGCGGCACCCTGTTCCTTGACGAGGTGACGGAGATGACGCCAGCGATGCAGGTCAAGCTGCTGCGCGTCTTGCAGGAACGCGAGTTCTACCGCCTCGGCGGCACCCAGCCGATCGCCGCCAGCGTGCGCTTTCTCGCCGCCACCAACCGCGACCCGGCGAAACGTGTCGCCGAAGGGCGCTTCCGTCAGGATCTGTATTTCCGCCTCAACGTCGTCACCCTCGCGCTACCGCCGCTAGCCGAGCGGCGCGGTGACATCCCGCTGCTGGCGCTGCACTTTCTCAGCAACTTCGCCCAGCGCATGGGCAAAGCGGTCGCCGAGATCGCCCCGGAGACCTTCGAGCGACTGCTGGCGCACGACTACCCCGGCAACATCCGCGAGCTGGAAAACCTGATCGAACGCGGCGTCGCGCTTGCTCCCGGCGCCTCGCTGACGCCCGACCTGCTGCCCCCCGGCATCGGCTGCCGCACGCCCGCCGAGAAGTACACCGAGACGCCCACGGAGACGCACGGCGCGCCACGGATCGCCGCCACACCCGCTGCCGACGACGGGGAGGGCAGGGCTGCGAGCGAACCCACCCGCATCGCGCCGCTGGCCGAAGTCGAACGCCGGCACATCCTCGACGCCCTCGAACACGCCGGCGGCAACCGGGCGCTGGCGGCCCGCCTGCTCGGCATTGACCGCGTCTCGCTCTGGCGCAAACTGCGTCGTTTCGAGGAAGACGCGAATGGCGCCGAGAGCGCCGACGACACCCCCTTGGAGTAGAATCCGCCCATGAAACACGAACAAAAGCCCAACGCGTTCACCTTTCCTGTTCGTATTTACTACGAGGACACCGATGCCGGCGGCGTCGTGTACTACGCCAATTACCTCAAGTTTTTCGAGCGTTGCCGCACCGAATGGCTGCGCGCCATCGGCCACGAACAAGGCGACTTGCTGCGCGATCCGGGCATCGCGTTCGTCGTGCGTTCGGTGAACGTGGACTACCTCAAGCCCGCCCGCCTCGACGACGCGCTCGTCATCGGCCTCGAAGTCGAAAAGGTCGGACGCGCCCAGATCGTCTTTCGCCAACATGCCCGTCGCGCCAACCCCACGGCGCCGGAGCAATGGGAAGAACTCGCGACCGCCGTCGTACAGATCGTCTGCGTCAATCTCGCGCAGATGAAGTCGACGCCGATTCCCGCCGTATTGCGCGGCAAACTGGAAATGCTGCAATGAACGTTACGCAAGACCTCTCGATTTTCAGCCTGATCCTCAACGCCAGTGCCGTCGTTCAGGTCGTGATGCTGCTGCTCGGCGGCGTCTCCTTCATGTCCTGGTACTACATCTTCCGCAAGTGGTTTGCCGTGAAGACGGCGCGCCAGCAAAGCGAGTCCTTCGAACGCGACTTCTGGAGCGGTGGCGACCTCAACGCGCTCTACCAGAGCGCCGTCAGCAACCGCCACGACAGCGGCGCGCTCGAACGCATCTTCGAGGCGGGCTTCCGCGAATTCACCAAACTGAAAAGCCAGAAGAACCTCGACCCGAAAGACGTCATCGACGGCTCGCGCCGCGCCATGCGCGCCACCTTCCAGCGCGAGATCGACGCCATCGACGCCCACCTCTCCTTCCTCGCCTCGGTCGGTTCGGTCAGCCCCTACGTCGGCCTCTTCGGCACGGTGTGGGGGATCATGCATGCTTTCCGCGGCTTGTCGAACGTCGGGCAGGCGACGCTCGCCTCGGTCGCCCCGGGCATCGCCGAAGCGCTGGTCGCCACCGCCATCGGCCTCTTTGCGGCGATTCCGGCGGTGCTCGCCTACAACCGCTTCGCGCACGACATCGACCGCCTGTCGTCGCGCTTCGAGTCGTTCATGGAAGAGTTCTCGAACATCCTGCAACGCCAGTTGCGCTGAGGACCGGAGCCGAGCATGCGTCCGCGCCGCCTGAAAAACGAGATCAACGTCGTCCCCTACATCGACGTCATGCTCGTCCTGCTGGTGATCTTCATGGTCACCGCGCCAATGATGACCACCGCCAGCATCGACCTGCCCTCGGTCGGCCAGGCGGCACAGCCTCCGGCACAGCCTCTCGAAATCACCATCCGCGCCGATGGTTCGCTGAGCCTGCGCGACCGCGCCAGCGGCACCGCCGATCGCACGCTGGCGCGCGACGAACTCGCCGCCGCCGTTCTCGATGCACAATCGACGCGGCCGGATCAGCCGGTACTCATCGCCGGCGACAAGAGCGTCAAATACGAAGCGGTGCTCGGCGTCATGGACGAACTGCAGCGGCGCGAGGTCAAGCGCATCGGCCTGCTCGTCCAGCCGACCGGCAAATGATGGCGCAGCCCGCGACCGCTTGCGCACAGAATCACGCTCCGACCCACGCATCGACCCACTGTGACCGCCGATAATTTCACCGATCCCCACCTCGACGCGGAACGCCGCGAACCGGGCAAGGGCAAATCGCTGGTGCTCGCCATCGCCGTGCATCTTGCGCTTATCGGCGCGCTCGTCCTCGGCATGCACTGGAAAAGCCAGCCGCCCGCCGCCGTCGAGGTGGAAGTCTGGCGCAGCGCCTCGCCCCCGCCGCCAGTGACGCCGCCCGTCGAGCCCAAACCCACCCCGACGCCCGAACCGCCGAAGCCGGAGGTCAAGCCGGAACCCCGCGTCGAGCAAAAGCCCGTCGCCAAGCCGGATATCGCGATCAAGGAAGAGAAGAAAGCGAAGCCCGAGGAAAAGACGCCACCCAAGGTCGAGCCCAAACCGGAACCGAAGAAAGAAGAAAAGAAGAAGCCGGAACCAAAGCAGGAAGAGGCAAAAAAACCGGAGCCGCCGAAGGTCGAGCCGAAACCGGCCCCACGCCCCGACCCCTTCGCCGACGAACTCGCCCGCGAAACCAAGGCACTGAGCAAGCAACAGGACAACCAGCGCCAGCGTGACCGCGCCGACGCCGAGGCGCGCCAGATGGCGCAACTGAACGCCGAACAGTCCTCCGCTTCGCGCTCGCGCGGCCTCGCCGACTACGCGGCCAAGGTACGCACCAAGATTCGCAACAACATCGTCCTGCCACCGGCGATTGCCGGCAATCCGGAAGCGGTGTTCGAAGTCACGCAACTGCCCTCCGGCGACATCATCTCGGTGCGCCTGCGCAGCTCCAGTGGCAATCCGGCGCTCGACGCCGCCATCGAGCGCGCCATCCTCAAGTCCTCGCCGCTGCCGAAGCCTGCCGCCGCCGAACTGTTCGAGCGCGTGCTGCGCATTCCCTACCGGCCGCACGAAGAGTAGAGCACCGCATCGCCCGCCGCCGCGTTCGGGGACGGGCGACGTGGGCTGGTAGAATGGGCCACGCCATGAGTCCCCGCCCCGCACGTTCCAGCCCCGGCGCCACGCGCAGCGCCCGCCCGCGCCGCCCGTCCGCCAGCCGCTCCGGCCAGCATTCAGGCCAGCACTCGGCGTGGGCGCGCAGTGGCGCCTTGCCGCGCTATCTGGCGCTGGCCTACCTGCTGCTGATCGTCTACGCCAGCCTCCATCCCTTCACCGACTGGCGCGATCTCGGGCTCTCGCCCTTTGCCTTCCTCGACGGCGGCTGGCCGCGCTACTGGACCGGCTTCGATCTTGCCATCAACGTCCTCGCCTATCTGCCGCTCGGTTTTCTCCTGACGCTCGCCTGGCGGCGCCGTTGCGGGCTATGGCTGGCGGCGCTGCTGGCCACGCTGGCCGGCGCTGCGCTGAGCTTCGCACTGGAAAGCACGCAGAGCTGGCTGCCGGCACGTGTGCCATCGAATCTCGACCTCGCGTGCAACAGCGCGGGAGCGGCCCTGGGCGCGCTGAGCGCGCTGATCATTGGTGAGCACATCGCCCGCCGGGCAGCCGCCTGGCGCCACCTCCTCGACGAAGGCGCGCATGCCGAACTCGGCGTCGTCCTGCTCGGCGTCTGGCTGATCACGCAACTGTCGCCGGAAAACCAGCTGTTCGGCACCGGCGACCTGCGCCCGCTGCTGCCGTTGACGCCTGCCGTCGCCTACGCTGCGCACTCGTATTTCCTCATCGAAGCGGCCATCACGGCCCTGTATCTGCTGGCGATCGGCCTGTTTGCGCGCAGCCTGCTGGCGCCACGGGCCGCACCAGCGCCGCTGATCGTCGGCTTCGTCGTCCTCGCCCTGCTGGTACGCACACTGGCCGCCGGCGTGCTGGCACCACCGCAGGACGCGCTGGCCTGGCTTACGCCGGGCGCCGCACTCGGTCTGGCAGCGGGCGGCGCGGCGCTGGCGCTGGCGCTCCTGCTGCCGGGATGGCTGCGTCTGGCACTCGGCATCCTCGCCCTGCTCGGCGGCGCCACGCTGATCAACCTGTCCCCCGCCAATCCCTACTCGACCGAGGCGCTGGCGACCTGGCGACAAGGGCACTTCCTCAATTTCAACGGCCTGACGCGCGTCGCCGCGAGCCTCTGGCCGTATGTCGCGCTCCCCTATCTCGTCCTCACCGCCGGCCGGCGGGCGCGCTGATTTCGGCGATAATTGGCAGGCTTCGTGTCACTTTTCTTTCAGGTTTTCGCCATGAGTTACTTCAAGCATCACGTTTTCTTCTGCTGCAACCAGCGCGACGGCGGACAGGATTGCTGCAACGCCATGGGCGCGAGTACCGCCTTCGCGTGGACCAAGGAACGCATCGCCAGCCTCGGCCGTTCCGGCGCTGGCGCCATTCGTGTCAGCAAGGCGGGCTGTCTTGGCCGCTGCGACATTGGCCCGACGCTCGTCGTCTATCCCGAGGCGGTCTGGTACACCTACGTCGATCAGGAAGACCTCGAAGAAATCATCCAGGAACACCTGATCGGCGGACGCCCGGTCGAACGCCTGCGCCGCGAATGAACGCACGCGCGGAAACCGTCCTGATCGCCGGCGCAACCGGCGCGATCGAGACCATCGTCGAGCTTCCCGAAGCCGCGCCGCGCGGCATCACGCTGGTGTGCCATCCGCACCCGCTGTTTGGCGGCGCCAACAGCAACAAGGTGACGCACACGCTGGCGCGGGCGGCCCTGAAGCTTGGCGACATCGCCCTGCGCCCGAATTTCCGCGGCGTCGGCGACAGTGCCGGCACACACGCCGACGGCGCGGGTGAGACGGACGACATGCTGACGGTTCTCGCCTGGGCGCGGCAGCGCTGGGGCGATCTGCCGGTGTCGCTGGCGGGTTTCTCCTTCGGCGCCTACGTGCAGACCCGCGTGGCGCAGGCGCTCGCCGAAGCCGGCCATCCCGCGCGGCGCATGGCGCTGGTCGGCACGGCCGCCGGCTACGTCGAAGGCGCCCGCCATTACGAAACCGCTGCTGTGCCGGCGACGACGCTGATCATCCACGGCGCCCGCGACGAAACGGTGCCGCTCGCCAACGTTCTCGCCTGGGCCGAGCCCCTCGATCTGCCGGTCGTCGTCATCCCCGGCGCCGACCACTTCTTTCACCGCCGCCTGCCGCTCATCCGCGATCTGCTGATGCGCGCCTGGCGTGATTGAGGCACCCCGTCGCGGCGCACCTTGCGGCCACGGCACTGATTCAGATATTCAGACGCATCTGTAACGGAGTAGGTCTTGAAGAAGAATTTGCCGGTCACGCAGCATGAATTGCCCTTCCCCAAGGGCCACTACATCGTTTCAAAAACCGATCTCAAAGGCGCCATCACCTACGCCAATGACGCCTTCGTCGAGTTGAGCGGATTTACCCGCGACGAACTGATCGGCAAGAACCACAATGTCGTGCGCCACCCCGATATGCCGCCGGCGGCCTTCGCCGACCTCTGGGGCACGGTCAAGGACGGTCGCCCCTGGCGCGGCATCGTCAAGAACCGCTGCAAAAACGGCGATTTCTACTGGGTCGACGCGCTCGTCGTGCCGGTACGCAACAACAACCAGACCACCGGCTTCATGTCGGTACGCACCGAGCCGACGCGTCAGCAGATCGCCGACGCCGAAGCGCTCTACCGGCGATTGAACGCCGGCAGTGTCAAGCCGGCCCGCGCGGCTCGCTTCGCCCACGCCAGCCTGCGCACACGCTTTGCCACGCTGACGCTGCTCATGCTCGCCGCCATCGTCGCCAGCGCCGGCGTCGCGCTGGGTGGCCCTGCCATTGTCCAGGCCACGGGCTGGCCGCTGGCGGCGATCGACACCGCCATCGCCGTACTGGCGGCGCTCGGCGTGGCCGCCGGCGGCGCGCTCTATGCCACGCAACGCAGCGCGCTGGCGACCTTGCGGCGGATCACCGAACGTCTCGACCACATCACGCAGGGCAACCTGACCGACAGCATTCCCTTCCAGCGCCGTGACGAACTCGGACGGCTCAACCACGGCCTGCTGATCATGCAGACGCACCTCAAGGTGATGCTGGCCGAGATCGGCGAAGTCGCCGGCACCGTCGGCGACGGCGCGCATCAGGTCAACGACAAGATGCTGAGCGTGCATCAGCAATCGGAGCGCCAGGCCGGAGCCGTCTCCGAAATCGCCAGCGCCATGAGTCAGGTGAGCAGCACGGTGCGTGACGTTGCCGAATCGGCCAAGGGCACCGCCGAGGCGGTCGTCGCCGCGCGCAGCGAGCTGGATGTCGTGTCGACGCAGATGCACGCCAACCGCGAGGCCTCGCGCCAGGTCGTCGAATCGGTCAGCACCGCCAGCGCGACGATGCACAATCTGTCGCAGTCGATCCAGCAGATCGCCACCATCACGCACGCCATTCGCGAAATCGCCGACCAAACCAATCTGCTAGCGCTCAACGCCGCTATCGAAGCGGCGCGTGCCGGCGAATCCGGGCGCGGTTTCGCCGTCGTCGCCGACGAAGTGCGCAAGCTCGCCGAACGGGTCAGCCGGCAAACGGAAGAGATCGCCTCGACGGTCAGTACCGTCCAGCGCGACGCCGACGAAGCGCTCGGCAGCATGCAGGCCGCTGGCGCGAACGTCACCCGCACCGACGGCGAGATGGACCGCACCGAGGAGGGGCTACTGCACGCCGCCCGCCAGACCGGCCAGATCAACGACATGGCGCGCCACATCGCCGACGCCTCGGCGCAGCAGTCGCAAGCCAGCGACGGTATTTCGCGCAGCATCGGCGACATTGCCGCCGCCGTGGAAGCCAGCGTCGGCATCATCGCGCAAACGCAGGAACAGACGGCCCGCCTGCAAGCCAAGGCCGAGCAACTGCGCGCCCTGATGCAGAACTTCCGCTATATCGGCGACGCCCATTAAGGCACACCGAGGCCCGCCGCCGGCGCCGCCACGGACGGCAGATGCCGCCGAAGAGGAGGCCGGGAGCAGGGTAGAATCGCCGCATGTCCGCCATACTCGTCTTCACGACACTGCCCGACCGCGCCAGCGCCGAAGCGCTGGCCAGTCACCTCGTCGCCGCGCGCCTCGCGGCCTGCGTCAGCATTCAGGCGCCGTGCACCTCGATCTACCAGTGGCAGGGCGCCGTCGAGCGCGGCGAGGAAACACCGCTCATCATCAAGACGAGCAACGAGCGCTACGACGCTCTGGCGGCGGCAATCATTGAGCGCCATCCGTACGCCGTTCCTGAGCTGATCGCCGTGCCCATCAGCGCCGGCCATCCGCCCTATCTTGACTGGATCGCCAGCGAAACGCGCGACGACGCGTCACCGGAGGAAAGCTGATGGCCGCCTTCCTGCGCCGTCTGAAGGCGGGCTGGCGCCAGCTGCGGCGAGCGCTGGCGCCATTGTCACTACTGGCACTGCTGGCCTTGCCAACGGCCGGCAGTACGCAGGAGTTCCTCGACCCGGCCGTTGCCTTCAAGGCGAGCGCACGCGCTCTCGACGGCAGCACGGTCGAAATCCATTTCACAATCGCGCGTGGCTACTACCTCTACCGCGACAAACTGCGTTTCGCCACGCCGCCCGACAGCGGCCTTTCGTTCGGCGCGCCACGTCTGCCGCCGGGCAAGGAAAAGGTCGACGACACCTTCGGCCGCGTCGTCGTGTACTTCAATGACGCGACGATCCGCCTGCCGGTCAGCCGCGAGGCTGGCACCGACGCCAGCGCGTCGACACCGCTGAGTCTGACCGTCACCTCGCAAGGCTGCGCCGAGGCCGGCATCTGCTATCCCCCGCAACAGCAAACCCTCACGCTGCAACTGCCGCCCCCCGCCGCGACGGACGGTGCGGCACTCGCCGACGACAGCCCCCGCGTCGACGGTAGCGATGAATCCGGGCGGATCGCCCGACTCCTCAAGGACGCCTCGTTTTTCGGCGTACTCGCCAGCTTCTTCGGCTTTGGCCTCCTCCTGTCGCTGACGCCCTGCATGCTGCCGATGCTGCCGATTCTTTCCGGCATCATCGTCGGCAGTCGCGGCGCGCAGGATCAGACGCAGACTCCAGGTCGAGGGCGAGCACTGGCGCTGTCGCTCGCCTACGTTTTTGGCATGGCGCTGACCTACGCCGTCGCTGGTGTCGCCGCCGGGCTCACCGGCACTTTGCTCTCATCGGCCCTGCAAACCCCGTGGGCCTTGGGCGGATTCGCGCTGGTGTTTGTCGTTCTCGCCGGTGCCATGTTCGGCTTCTATGAGCTGCAACTGCCGAGCGCCCTGCAAAGCCGCGCTTCGGCGAGCGCCGACCGCGTGCGCGGCGGCTCGTTACCCGGCGTCGCGCTGATGGGCGCGCTCTCTGCTGTCATCGTCGGCCCCTGCGTCGCCGCGCCATTGGCTGGCGCGCTGCTCTACATCGGCCAGACCGGCGATGCCGCGCTCGGCGGTGCCGCGCTCTTTGCCATGGCCCTCGGCATGGGCGTGCCGCTTCTCGTCGTCGGCGCCTCGGCCGGCGCCCTGCTGCCGAAAGCCGGCCCGTGGATGCAGTTGGTCAACAAGGCCTTCGGCATCATCCTGCTGGCGGTTGCAGCGTGGCTGGTGTCACCGCTGCTGCCCGCTGCCGCCTTGCTCGCCGCCTGGGGGATCTTGCTGATCGTGCCGGCGGTGTATCTGCACGCACTCGACCCGCTGCCGCCGCACGCCAAAGGCGGACGCCGGCTGGCCAAGGGACTGGCGCTGGTAGCGCTGCTATACGGCGTGGCGCTGCTGGTCGGCGCATGGTCCGGCGCCCGCGATCCCCTGCAACCGCTGGCCGGACTGCGCGGCGAAAGCGCCTCGGCGACGCTGCCCTTCGTGCGCGTCGCTTCCGTCAGCGAACTCGACGCGCAGATTGCCGACGCTGCGGCGCACGGCCGGCCGGTGATGCTCGATTTCTATGCCGACTGGTGCGTCGTCTGCAAGGAAATGGAACGCGATACCTTCGCCGACGCCCGCATCCGTGCCCGCCTCGCCGGCTGGACGCTGCTCCAGGCCGATGTCACCGCCAACAACACGGACGACAAGGCGCTCTTGCAGCGCTTTCACCTCTACGGCCCGCCGGGGACGATCTTCTTCAACACCGCGGGTCAGGAGATCGCCGGCGGCCGCGTCGTCGGCTATCAGGACGCGCCGACCTTCCTGAGGACGCTCGACCGCGTCGGGCCGGCACCGCGCTAACGCGCGGCCCGGCGCCGAGGTCTTGCTACAACGTCCGGCGATCTGCTTCCTGCCGATCTGCTTGCTGATTTTCCCGGCTTGTTCGGGCTTGTTCCGGCTTTTTGCCTCTTCGTTCTTTGTCCTTACTGCTTTCCGCTCGCTGCCGCGCGTCTCACGCGCAGGGCCAGCGCATCAGGATCAGCAAGCCGCCGCCCTCGGCCTCGGCGAGCGACAACTCGCCGCCCGAACCTTCAACGATGCGCCGCACGATGGCGAGGCCAAGGCCGCAACTGCCGCCCGTCGCCCGCGCTGGTTCGATCTGCGTGAAGGGTTCGAGCGCCCGCGCCCGCTCGCTGGCGGGAATCCCCGGCCCGTGATCGCGTAGCGACAGGCACACGTGGCGCGCTGTGCCGGGAGTCGCCGGAGTGCCAATTTCCGGGCAGGACAGCTGCAATTCGACGGGCGGCGCGCCGTACTGCAAGGCGTTGTCGATGAGGTTGTCGACGACGCGCTGCAAAGCGGCCGCCTCGATGGCGACGCGGCAGCCCGCCGCCTCGGGAGCTTCCGTCCACTGGACCGGACGCCCCAGTTCGCGCTGCCGCGCCACCGCCTCGGCGAGCACTTCGCCGATCGCCAGCGGTGCCGTTGGCCGATTACCCGCCGGCTCGCTGCGCAGGAAGGCCAGACATTGGCTGACGATGCGATCCATCGCGTCGACGTCGCGGGAAAGGCCGTCGCGCACCTCGGCCGCATCGTCCTCAAGCAGGGCGACGCGCAGACGCAGACGCGCCAGTGGCGCCCGCAGATCGTGCGTCAGGCCGGCCAGCATTTCGCGCCGTTCGGTTTCGGCGGCCTGGAGTTGCCCGAGCATCGTGTTGTGCTGCTCGGCGAGACGGCGCACCTCGGTCGGCCCTTCCGGCTGCACCGGCTGTCGTGCGCCGTCGCCCGTCGCCGCCACCGCTTCGCCAAGGCGCGCCAGCGGCCCGACGATGCCGCGCACAAAAAACGAGGCGAGGGCGACCAGCGCCGCCAGCGCCAAGGCCAGCGCCACCCACATTTGCGGCGGCAACTCCGGCGGCTCGAAACGTAGCGGTGGCAAGACCAGCCACCAGCGTTCCTGACCGGCCATGAAGCCGATCCAGAGTGCGCCGTGCGCCCGTCGTGAAGCCGTGGCGCCGTCGCGCTGACGGTCGCTAAGCGCGGCGTCGGGCGGCTCGCCCGACCCACGCTCACTCTCGCGCTCCGGCGGCGGCGCGTGATGCCAGATTGAATCGTGATGAAAGCCATGCCCGCCGGCGTAACGCAGCAGGACGGGCTCGCCCAGTTGCTCGGTCAACGCCACCGCGAGATGCTGGCCAAAGCCGAAATCCGGCGCATGCGTCGGCACACCGGGGCCGTCCGGCAGCAGTTGCAGTTGCGGCGTCGAGCCCACCGGGCACGCCTCCGCCAGTCGTGCACGTCCGGCATCGTCAAGCCCCGGCAGCACCGCCTGCAGGAGCCGCACTTGCGCGGCGATGAGTTGCGTCGTCTGCGAGACGTGCGCCGAACGGCGCACCTCGCCGAGTATCCAGAACGTCGCCATCTCGGCGACGACGATGGCGGCGACGATCAGCAGCACGGTACGCGCCGCCAGAGCGGCCGGCAGCAGTCTCATGGCGCCGATGCCGCTACCGGCGCGAGCCCTGCCGCGTCACCGACAAAGACGTAGCCGATCCCCCAGACGGTCTGCAAGTAGCGCGGGTGCGCCGGATCGTCCTCGATCAGCCGGCGCAGGCGATGCATCTGCACGTCGACGGAGCGGTCGTAGGATTCGCTGTCCTCACCGCGCGTCAATTCGAGCAGACGCTCACGCCGCATCGGCTGGTGGGCATTGCCGACCAGCGCATTGAGCAGGGCGAATTCGCCGCTGGTCAGCGCCACTTCCTGACCGTTGCAGAGCAGGCGACGCGCGCCCCGGTCGAAACGCCAGCGCCCGAAGCAGACCACACCACCCGCCGGGTCCGGCGCCGCCGGCAGACGCGCGCCCCGCCGCAGCACGGCGTCGATGCGCGCCACCAGCTCGCGCGGATCGAAGGGCTTGCCGACGTAGTCGTCGGCCCCCATTTCCAGCCCCAACACGCGATCGACCGGCTCGTCGCGCGCCGTCAGCATGATGACGGGACGCGTCTCGCCACGCGCGCGCAGGCGGCGACAGGCGGCCAGACCGTCTTCGCCCGGCATCATCAGATCGAGCACGACGAGTTGCGGCTGGTAGCGGTCAAGATACTCGTCGAGCTTGCG
Source organism: Rhodocyclus gracilis (assembly GCF_009617575.1). Taxonomy (GTDB): domain Bacteria; phylum Pseudomonadota; class Gammaproteobacteria; order Burkholderiales; family Rhodocyclaceae; genus Rhodocyclus; species Rhodocyclus gracilis. Next base: position 127,215 of record NZ_WIXJ01000005.1, on the reverse strand, counting down.
CGTATCAGGCAGGAGGAGGGCGTCAAAGCCGTGGCGCGCCAGATAGGTCGCCAGCAGCTGACGCAGTTCGGGGTCGTCGTCGACGATGAGGATTTTCTTCATGGCGCAATAGTCCGTGACGGGGCGTACGCGGTCGGCAACGCCCAGGCGGACGCCCTGACCGCCGGCAACGTCCGCCCGTCACGGGCACAACGGCGCCCGCGACGATGCGCAGCATTCTATGCGCGGACACGCTCGGCGACCGCCAGACGCAATAATTTGCAACCGATCTCGCGCCGGAGCATCTGACCGTTGTTGCGCGGCGGAAATACTGCCCTACAATGCAAAAAGCATTTTTGCTGATGATTGTCGCTGTGCCGTCGAAACGCCCTTCGTTACTGGCAGCAGACCATGACCTCCGCCCTACCCGGTTCCCCCCTCCCGCCGCGCGCGGCCGCAACCCGTATCGATGACGAAGAACTGCTGCGCGCGGTGCTCAACTGCCTGCCCTTGCGCGTCTTCGTCAAGGATCGTGATTCGACCTACCTCTTCTTCAACCGGAAGATGGCCGAAGACCTTGGCGTTGCCCCCGAAGCGCTGATCGGCCGCAACGATCTCGATTTCTTCCCCGCCGAACTGGCGCTACGCTACCGCGAAGACGACCGGCGCGTGCGCGAAGAAAAGCTGACCCTCTCGTACGAAGAGCCGTTTCGCACGCACGACGGCGAGGGCTGGATTCTCACCACCAAAACGCCCTGGTACACCGCCGACGGCGAGGTGGGCGGCATCCTTGGCTTCTTCGCCGACATCACCCCGCACAAACGCGCCGAAGCACGCTACGGCACGATCATCCAGACCTCGCGTGACGCCTTCGTCATTGTTGGCAGCGAAGGTGAGTTGTGCGACGTGAACGAAGCCTGCTGTCAGCTTGTCGGCTACACGCGCGACGAACTGCTCGGCATGCATTTGAGCGAAATCGAGGGGCAGCAAGGGCCGGCGGAAATCGCCGAGAACATGCAACGGCTGAGCCGCGACGGTGGCGGCTTCTTCGAGACGCAGTGGCGTCACCGTGACGGGCACCGCATCGCCGTCGAAGTCAGCGTGCGCCTGCTCGACGACGGCGGCGGCATGCGGTTTTTTGCCTTCGTCCACGATATCAGCGCGCGCCAGCGCATTGAGCTCGCGCTGGCGCACAAGACCGCCATCTACGCCATGCTCAGTCGCATCAACGGAGCGATCGTCAAACTGACGGACCGGCAGGCCCTGTTCACCGAGGTTTGCGACATTGCCACCCGTTACGGCGGCTTCGTCCTCGCCTGGATCGGCGAAGAGGCGAAAGGACGCTCCGAGAATGGCCGCGTACACGTCCTCGCCTGCAGCGGCGATGCCAAGCACCAGTCCTATCTCGAAACGCTCGTCATCCACACCTCTCCCGAGCTGGCGACTGGCCGCGGTGCGACCGGCACCGCCATCCGCGAAGGGCGGCCGGTGATCATGGAGCATCTGCAAACGCGCGACGAATCGGAACCGTGGCATGCGGAAATGCGGCGCTGTGGCCTGCGCTCGAGCATGGCGCTGCCCATCGGCGGCGGCAGCTTTCGCGGCGCCTTCACCGTGTACGCCGAAGAGGAGAGCTATTTCGACGAAGACGTCGTCGCGCTGCTCGAAGAAGTCGCCGGCGATATTTCGTTTGCTCTGGCGAAAATGGCCGACACCGAACAGCGCCTCTACGCGGAAAGCCAGGTCGCCCTCTACGCCCAGGTTTTCGCCAACAGCAGCGACGGCATGATCATCACCGACGCCGCGAACAACATCGTCGCGGTCAATGCCTCCTTCGTCGACATTACCGGCTACACGGCCGCCGAAGTGCTCGGCCAGAACCCGCGACTGCTCAAATCTGACCGGCACGACCGACAGTTTTATCAGGATCTCTGGGCGACGCTCAGCGCGCAGGGTGCCTGGCAGGGCGAACTGTGGAACCGGCGCAAGAATGGCGACATCTATCCGGCCTGGGTGACGATCAACCTCGTCCGCGACACAGCGGGCCGCGTCAGCAACCACTTCGCCGTCTTCAGCGATCTGATGCAGAAGAAAGCGGCGGAAGAGCTGCACCGCCTGAAGCGCTTCGACGCGCTGACCGGGCTGCCCAATCAGCTGATGATGGAAGACCGCGTCGGCGAGGCCATCATCCACGCCACGCAGCACGACCGGCACGTCGGCGTGCTCTTCATCAACCTCGACCACTTCCACATGGTCAACGACCTCTTCGGTCACGTCGCCGGCGATCAGGTACTCAACCAGAGCGCGCGACGCCTGCTCGATGTCGTTGGCGCGCAGGGAACGGTTTCGCGCTTCTCGGGCGATTTCTTCGTTGTCGCCTTGCCCGACCTCAACGCCGCCAGCGCCATCAATCCCGTCGCCTCGGCCCTGCTCGCCAGCATCGCCGAGCCCTACGCCGTCAGCGGCCAGCTGATCAATCTCTCGGCGCGTATCGGCATCGCCGTCTTCCCCAACGATGGCAAGGACTTCGCCACCCTGATGAAGAACGCCGACTCGGCCCTGCTCAATGCCAAGGTCGGCGGCAAGAACAGCTTCCGCTTTTTCACCAAGCGCATGAACGAGCACTCGCAACGTCTGCTGACCATCGGCGACGACCTGCGGCGCGCCGTCGCCGAGCGCTGGCTGACGCTGCACTACCAGCCGCAGGTCGATCTCGGCAGCGGCAAGGTGGTCGGTGTCGAAGCGCTGATCCGCATCGACCATCCGCAGCGCGGCCTGATTCCGCCGGGCGAGTTCATCTCCGTGGCCGAAGAGAACGGCATGATCTTCACGCTCGGCGAATGGGCGCTCGACGAAGCCTGCCGGCAGCGCCGGCGCTGGCTCGATGCCGGCTTCGACGACTTCGTCGTCGCCGTGAACGTATCGGCACACCAGATGGCGCGCGGCGATCTACCGGAGATCGTCGCCCGCACGCTGGCCGGCCATCGCCTCGACGGCCGCTACCTGGAGCTTGAGTTCACCGAAAGCTCCCTGATGCGCAACGTCGGCAAGTCGCTTTCGCTCATGCAGCAGTTCCACGCCATGGGCGTCCGCCTGTCGATTGACGACTTTGGCACCGGCTATTCCAGTCTCGCCTATCTCAAGCAGTTCCCGCTCGACAAGCTCAAGATCGACCAGTCCTTTGTCCGCCATCTGGACGAGCAGGGCAGCGATGCCCTCATCGTCCAGGCCATTCTCGCCCTGTCGCACGCCCTCGGCCTGACCAGCATCGCCGAAGGCGTCGAAAGCCTCGCCCAGCAGAACATCCTGCGCGAACTCGGCTGCTGCGAGATGCAGGGCTACCTCTTCAGCCGCCCGCTGACTGCGGCGGCGGTGGAAAGCCTGCTGCCACGGCGCGCCTGAGCGGCAGAGCGACGCAAAGCTTCGCCACCCGTTCACCCGCGCAACAATTTGCAATTTTTTGCCATGCCGGCGAAATCGTTTGACAAGGTGGGGCGCGGACAATGCCCCCATCAACGCCGGCCACGCGGGCCGAGCGACGATGCCGGCACCGACACGTGCCGGACAAGCACAGCCCAGATCCCGTAACCCTCAGCGGAGAACACACATGCACACGACGAACAAATCGACCTCCTCGCGCACCCTGCGCCGCTTCCTCGCCACCGCTGCCATTGGCCTCGGCCTTGGCGCAGCCAGCACCAGCTTCGCCCTGCCGCCCGATGGCGGCTGCGACGGCCGCGCGCGCGGCGACTGGAGCGCCGAACACGGCGGCCACGGCAGCCCCTTGCGCGAACTGGGCCGCCTGCACGACGAACTGAAGCTCGATGCCAAGCAGGAAGCGCTGTGGAAAGACGCCGAGCAGGCGACACGCGACGCACGCAAAGACAGCCGCGAACGTCTGCGCGAAGAACACGAAAAGACGCTGGCCGCCCTCGATCAGCCGAACGCCGACCTGCGCGCCATCTTCAAGGCGCACGACGAAACGCACGCCGATATCGCCAAGCGGCACGAAGCCTCGCGCGAACGCTGGTTCGCCTTCTACGACAGCCTCAACCCGAACCAGAGGGAAAAAGCCCGCCTCTTCCTGCGCAAGATGATCGACCACGCCGGACACGCTGCTCCCGACCGTCGTTAACGCAAAAAGCCCCCGCGCCACATCGGCGCGAGGGCTTTCTTAGCGCAGGCGATCAGGCCGTAACGTTGATGACCTGACCGACTTTCTGACCGCTGCTGTTGACCGTGGGCGCCGGTGCGCTCACGGCCGCCGTGGCATCGTCGGCGTCGCGGTCGTGATCCGGCCCGCGCTTCTGGACTTCGGCGGCTTCAGCGGAGCGCTGTGCAACGGGTGTGGCGGCAGTGCCGTAAGCCGCGCTGGTTGACGCAATGTTCATGATCGATTCCTTCGTAGCTGTCATAGACGTGGAATGCCGCGCCCAAGGAATGTTACGGCGCGCGCCTCACATTCTTGAGACAATCAGTCGGGTATTTCGTGCAAAGACAATTTGCCGTGCGCGACGAGTCCTTTAGAATGCGCGGCCCATCCCGGAAGCTCTCCGCCATGACGCCCACCGCCTGCCCGCAATGCACCCTTGAGAACACCTACCCGGACGGCGATCGCACCGTCTGTGCCGACTGCGGCTTCGAGTGGCCCACACAGGCGGCCGCAGAAGACGATCAGGCAGACACCCGCGTCGTGCGCGACGCCAACGGCAACGTCCTTGCCGACGGCGATTCGGTGGTACTGATCAAGGATCTGAAGGTCAAGGGTTCGTCGATCACCCTGAAGGTCGGCACCAAGGTGAAGAGCATCCGCCTCGTCGGTGGCGACCACGAGGTCGACTGCAAGATGGAGGCCGGCAGCTTCATGCTGAAGGCCTGCTTCCTGAAGAAAGCCTGAACCTTCGCGCACAACGACGGTTCTCAAGGCTGAGACGCCCCGCTTCGGGGCCGCCCCAGCCAGCGCCGCGCGGGGCCACGCCGGCAAGGGTGACGCGTGACAGGACAGCCACGCCGCCCATCGCAGAGGTCGCAGTTCTCGCGTGAGGGCGCGTTCTCTCGTGGGAGAGTGCTCATCGGGCCGGCGACGGCACCCTCACACCATGTGTTGGTGCCCGGAAGGCGTGGCGTATAGTCAGCGTATCGCCGCTGGCGACATTTTCCGTGAGGTTCCACCGTGAGTTCCGTTTCCGTTCCATCGCCACAGGCCGGCCACGCTGCGCCGGCCGCTTCGTCTGCGTTGCCGAGCTACAGCGCACGCGAGGAGTTGGCAAACAGCATCACGCACGGCGTCGGTATCGTTCTGGCGATTGCCGGTCTGGCCGTTCTCGTCGCGTTTTCGACGCTCAATGGCGATGTCTGGCACATCGTCAGCTGCGCGGTCTTCGGCGCCGCCATGATCCTCTGCTACACGGCCTCGACGCTCTATCACAGCGTCAGCGGCGAACGTCTGCGGCAGGTTTTCCGCACGCTCGACCACTCGGCGATTTTTCTGCTCATCGCCGGCACCTACACACCGTTCATGCTGGTCAGCCTGCGCGGCCCGTGGGGCTGGTCGCTGTTCGTCCTGATCTGGACGCTGGCGATTGCCGGGATTGTCTTGCGCCTGACCCTGCGCGGCCGCCTGCATGGACTGGTCGTGGCGCTTTACGTCGCCATGGGCTGGGTGGCGATCATCGCCATTCAGCCGCTGCTGGCACGGCTCGGCGGTGGCGGACTGGCACTGCTGGCCGCCGGCGGACTGGCCTACACCGGCGGCGTCGTTTTCTACAAATGGCGCCGCCTGCCGTACAACCACGCGATCTGGCACGGCTTCGTGCTACTCGGCAGCGCCTTGCACTTTTTCGCCGTGCTGTTTTACGTCATTCCCTGGCCGGCGACCGGGGTCAGCGCCTGAGCTCGACGCACGTCTGACAAGCCGCCCCCCGTGTCACCTACCCGCCCAGCAGCAAGCGGCTGGCGTCAGGGCGCAAGCGGCGCGACGACGCCTTCGCCGGCCATCCGCCGCACGGCCTGACGCACATCGGCCGGCAACACCAGTTCGGCCCAGCGCAGCGGCGTCGTCATGTGCGGCTCGAAATGCAGGAGGCCGTCCTCGCCTTCGTGGAGCAAGCCGGTTTCCAGCAGATGCCCCAGCACCGCTGTAAACAGCGAACGCTCGGAAAACTCGGCGGTGTTGAATTCGTAGAGCAGCGTCAGGCGTTGCGCCAGCAAGTGGCAGTCTTCTTCCAGCCCGCGCCGGGTCAGGCAACCGGAGCCGGCGCGTTCGAGCAGGGCGAGGATGAGGAAGTGGCGTTCGAGCGTCGGCCGGATGTTCTCGCCGAGGCGGCGCAAGTCGGCGAACTCGGCGCGATTCGTCTCTGGAGCCACGAGGTCGCCTGTCGGCGTGCGTTCGAGCAGACCGCGCGCAAGCAGCACGGCGACGTAGGCGTCGACCACCGCAGGCAGTTCGTCGGCAGACCAGCGCAGATACAACTCCGAACGCATCAGCGAATAGATCGCCGCCAGAGCTTCACGCAGATGCGTCTCACCGAGACGCCGGTTGTGGCTAAGCAGGCAGGCCATCAAGGCGGGCAGGGCGATCAGATGCAGGACGTTGTTGCGGAAATACGCCAACTGCGGCGCCTGCTGCTCGACGACGCGCAGCAGATCGCCGAGCGGGTGGGCGACCTGCTCGACGTAGCCCATCCGCTGTGCGGTGGCGACGATCTCTGCCGGCGACTGCGCACAGGTGATACTGGACGCCGAATAGGGCACCTCGGCCAGCAGGGCCTGACAGTGGGCAATCTGGCGCAACAAGGCCTGCTCGTCGGCAGCGTGTTTCGGCGTCGCCAGAAGCGTCAGCGCGATCAGATTGATCGGATTGATGACCGCTGCTTCGTTGATGCGCTGCGCCAGTTCGCCCGCCGCCGCCAAGGTCGCCGCACGCGGCCAGTCCTCGGCCGGCGGGGTCTCGCTGGCGGGGGGCGCCGGCTCGGCCGTCCAGCCCGGACGAATGCCGTCGAGGAATGCCGCCAGCGGCAGCGGCTCGCCAAAATTCACGTGCACCGTGCCGAACTCGCGCTTCAGCCGCCGCGCGGTGCGCAGCACCCCCCACAGCGACTCGCGCTGTTTCGGGCGCCCCTCCAGTTCGCGCAGGTACGTACTGCCTTCGACGACTTTTTCGTAACCGATGTAGACCGGCACGAAAATCAGCGGGCGCTGATGCTCGCGCACGAAGCTCCTCACCGTCATGCCGAGGATGCCCGCCTTCGGTGCCAGCAGACGGCCGCTGCGGCTACGCCCGCCTTCGATGAAGTACTCGATGGGAAACCCGCGCGTGATGATGAGATGCAGATACTCGTGAAAAACCGCCGCGTAGAGCGGCTCGCCCTTGAACGTGCGGCGCATGAAAAAAGCGCCACCGCGCCGCAGCAATGGCCCCACCAGCGGCAGATTGAGGTTCGCACCGGCGGCGATGTGCGGCGGCGTCAGCCCATTGCGATAGAGGATGAAGGAGAGCAGCAGGTAGTCGACGTGACTGCGATGGCAGGGCGTATAGATGACACTCTGGCCCGGCGCAATCGACGCCAGCCGGTCGATGTGGTGCACTTCGACGCCATCGTAGAGGCGGTTCCACAGCCAGGTGAGGAACAGCTCGAGCGCCCGTACCGCGCCGTACGAATAGTCGGAAGCAATTTCCAGCGCAAAGCGCCGCGCGCGGGCCTCGGCTGCCGCCGGCGACTGCTTGCGCGTCGCCGCCTCGGCGCTGATCGCCGCACGAACGGTGGGCGCGGCCAGCAGGGCGTCGACTTGCGTGTTGCGGTGCGACAGATCGGGGCCAATCGCCATTTCGCGCTGCCGGCGAAAGTGCACGCGCAAGACGCGCGACAGCTTGCGCAGCGCCCGAGGCGCATCCGGCATCGGCGCGTTTTCGCTGAAAACACCGGTCAAGGACACCGGCGTATTAAAGCGCACCAGAACGTTCCGCCCGTGCACCAACACCGCCAGAATCTGGCCGAGGATGCCTGGCACCCGCCAGGTCTCGGCAAACAGGGCGCCGAGGATCGAATCCTGATGCTTCGGGCTGCGCCCCCAGAGAATCGTCACCGGCACCAGCTGCACGTCCACCGGGCCGCCGGCGCACGCCTGTTCGACCAAACGCACGAGCAGCGGCGAATGCTCGTAGCGCTCACGCGCGGAAGCCGTCAGACGCTGCCGGCGCGTCAGGAAAATGACCGACCGCGGCGCCCGCACGGCACCAACCGTCAGCGCCGATTCCGCCAGCGGCAAACCGGCGCGCCGCGATTCATCAAACAGGGTCAGCAGATTGGCCAGTCGGCCGTCCTGCAGGACGTAACAGACGGGCTTCTCCGGATCGATGCCCAGACTCGCCGGATCGTCGGGAAATACGTCGGCACGTACCCAGAGGCGCAACATGCGGCGCATGACGATGCTGGCGGACAGGTCGAGAAAGCGGAGCATGAGCAATAGCGGTTTGCGGAGCGGGGCAAGATTCTACCCCGGCCGGCGTGCCGCCGCCTCGCCGCCCGCGTGCTAGAATCGCCGTCCTCTCGCCATAAGGGATTGATCGATCATGTTTTCCGGAATCATCGCCGGTCTCGGTCGCATCGTGGATCTGTCGCCGCGCGCCGACAACGACGCAACGCTGCGCCTGAGCATCGACGCAGGCAGTCTCGATCTTAGCGATGTCGCGCTCGGCGACTCCATCGCCTGTAGCGGCGTCTGTCTGACGGTCACCGACCTCGCGCCGGGCCACTTCTGCGTCGACGTCTCGCCCGAAACGCTCGCCTGCACCGTCGGCCTCGACGCGCCGGGCCAGGTGAACCTCGAAAAAGCGCTGCGTCTAGCCGACCGTCTCGGCGGCCATCTGGTCTCCGGACACGTCGACGGCGTCGGCGAAGTACTGCGCTTCGACCCCGTCGGCACCGGCGAAGACGCCTGCCGTCTGCTCGAGATCCGCGCCCCGCAGGCGCTCGCCAAATACATCGCACGCAAAGGCTCGATCACGGTTGACGGTGTCAGCCTGACGACCAACACGGTGGATGGCGCAATCTTCACCATCAACCTGATTCCGCACACCCTGACCGTGACGACGCTGCACCGTCTGGCGCCCGGCGCACGCGTCAATCTCGAGATCGACCTGATCGCGCGTTACGTCGAGCGCATGCTCGGCGAACAAGGCAGCGCCGACTGACCTCGTTTCTCCCGGAGCCTGCCGCCGTGGCGCCGCCTGCGGCGCCGGCAGCCTCTCTCCGGACATCCCCTTTCCACTGCTGGAGGCCGCGCATGTCGCCGCAAACCGCATCTTCATTGCTTTCCCCGATCGACGAAATCATCGCCGAGATCAGCGCCGGTCGCATGGTGATTCTGGTCGACGAAGAAGACCGCGAAAACGAAGGCGATCTTCTGATTGCCGCCGAACACATCACGCCTGAAGTCATCAACTTCATGGTCACCCACTGCCGCGGCCTCGTCTGTCTGACGCTGACCGAAGAGCGCTGCCGGCAACTCGGTCTGACGCAGATGGCGCGGGACAACCGCAGCCAGTTCTCCACCGCCTTCACCGTCTCCATCGAAGCGGCCGAAGGCGTCACCACCGGCATTTCGGCGCACGACCGCGCGCGCACCGTGCAAGCCGCCGTCGCCAAGGAGGCCGGGCCGCAGGATATCGTCCAGCCCGGCCATATTTTCCCGATCATGGCGCAACCCGGCGGCGTACTCGTTCGCGCCGGCCATACCGAAGCGGGCTGCGATCTGGCGTTGCTTGCCGGCTGCGAACCGGCGGCGGTGATCTGCGAGATCCTCAAGGACGACGGCACCATGGCGCGTCTGCCTGATCTCGTCGAGTTCGCCCGCCAGCACGGTCTGAAGATCGGCGCCATCGCCGACCTGATCCACTACCGCAGCCACAACGAGACGCTGGTCGAACGCCGCCTGTCGAAGACGGTGCAAACCCCGTACGGCGAGTTCACCCTGCACGCTTTCGCTGACCGCAGCTCGAATGAAGTCCATCTGGCGCTGACGCGCGGCGACATCCAGCCCGGGCGCGAAACGCTCGTCCGGGTTCACGAATCGCTCTCGGCGCTCGACTTCCTCGACACGCTGGGCGGCCGCCACACCTTCCCGCTCTCCGTCGCCATGCAGGCGATCAGCCAGGCCGAAGCCGGCGCCATCGTCCTGCTGCACCGTCAGGAAAGCGGCGACAGCATTCTCGCCGCGCTGACGGCGGATGCTGCTGCCAAGGCCGCTTCGCCGCGCTGGGATCCCCGCACCTACGGCATCGGCGCACAAATCCTGCGCCAGCTCGGCGTCTGCCGCATGAAGCTGATTGGCAGCCCGCGCCGCATGCCGAGCGTCGCCGGCTTCGGCCTCGAAGTCACTGGCTTCGTCGCCAGCCCCGCCGAACTGACGCCCCCCCGCTAACGCCCCAACCTTCCCCTTCACCCCAACCGGGCACGCCGCCCGGTCGACGCGAAAGAGCCCCACCATGGCGCGATACGAGACGCTTCAGGAATTCGATTTTTCCACCCCCGCCGAACCGGCGACGGCCGGACGCGGGCTGCGTATCGGTATCGTCGTCAGCCGCTTCAACCCCGATATTTGCCGGGGCTTGAGCGACGCCTGCGTCGCCGCCCTGCGCGAGGCGGGCGTCGCGGACAGCGACATCACCATCGCCTCCGTCCCCGGCGCCCTTGAGATCCCGCTGACGCTGCTGACGCTGGCGCAGAGCCAGCGCTACGACGCGCTGATCGCGCTCGGCGCGGTGATTCGCGGGGAAACCTACCACTTCGAAGTCGTTTCCAACGACGCCTGCCGTGCGCTGATGGAAGTCCAGCTCGACACCGGCGTGCCGATCGCCAACGGCATTCTCACCACCGAAGACGACGATCAGGCGCTGGCCCGCATGACCACCAAAGGAATCGACTGCGCACGAGCCGCCATTGAAATGGCGACGCTGCTCAATGCGCTTGAGGAACAACGATGAGCGACGAAAACAACACTCCCCAGAACACCACGACCGACGTTCCGGAAGCCGCCCCGCGCAAGTCCGGCGGCGCCCCGCGCGGCAAGGCACCGGCGCGCAGCGGCAAATCGCCGCGCCGGCTGGCCCGCGAGTTCGCCATGCAGGGCCTCTATCAATGGCGCGTCGGCGGTGCCGACGAGGCCACCATCGAAGCACATGTGCATGAAGCGGACGGCTTTCACAAAGCCAACGGCGATTTCTACCGCGCCCTGCTGCGCGGCGTGATGCGCCGCCATGCCGAGTTGCAGGCCGCGCTCGAACCCTTCCTCGACCGCCCGTTCGCCGAGCTGTCGCCGGTCGAGTCGAGCATTCTCCTCGCCGCCGCCTTCGAGCTTGAAACCTACCCGGAGACGCCTTACCGCGTCATCATCAACGAGGCCATCGAGCTGGCGAAGGGCTTTGGCGGCGCTGACGGCCACAAGTTCGTCAACGGCGTCCTCGACAAGCTCGCCGCCCGCCTGCGCCCCGAAGAAGTCGCCGCCCGCCGCGCCGGACGCTGATCGCACCGTCCGCATGGCCGGCGAATTCGATCTCATCCGGCGCCATTTCGCGCGCGCCACGCCGGCCACCATGCTCGGCCCCGGCGACGACTGCGCCCTGCTGACGCCAAGCCCCGGCCAGACACTCGCCGTCACCACCGACATGCTGGTAGCCGGCGTGCACTTCGCCCCCGATGCCGACCCTGAAGGTCTCGGCTGGAAGACGCTGGCGGTCAACGTCTCCGACCTCGCCGCCATGGGCGCAAAACCACGCTGGGCCTTGCTGGCGGGCGCGCTGCCGAACGCCGACGACGACTGGATCGGCGCCTTCGCGCGCGGCTTTTTTGCCTGCGCCGCGCGTTACCAACTCGATCTCGTCGGCGGCGACACGACCCGTGGGCCGCTGACGCTGTCGGTTACCGCCATCGGCGAACTGCCCGCCGGCTTGGCGCTGCGCCGCGACGGCGCGCGAGAGGGCGACGATCTGTGGATTTCGGGCACCCCCGGACTCGCCGCGCTGGCCCTCGCCGCCCGTCAAGGGCGCACGACACTGCCGGAGACGCTACGTAGCGCGTGCGACACCGCGCTCGACACGCCGACGCCACGCGTTGAACTCGGCCTCGCCCTGCGAGAGGAACATCTCGCGCACGCCGCCATCGACGTTTCCGACGGACTGCTCGCCGATCTCACCCACATCCTCGAACGCTCCGCGCTGGCCGCCGAGGTCGATCTCGGCGAACTTGCGCCCGCCCCCGAAGGCGTCGCCAGCGCGCTGTGGCACGATTGCCTGCTCGCCGGCGGCGATGACTACGAGTTGCTGTTTACCGCCCCGTCGGCGCACCGGCAGGCGATCGCGGCCCTGGCAAAGCGACTGGCGCTGCCGCTCACCCGCTGCGGACGCCTGCACGCCGGCACGCCCGGCGCACTGAGCGTGCGCAACCGGAACGGCGACCCGCTCACCCTCACTCGACGCGGATACGATCACTTTGGCTAAACTTCCCCCCCCGCCACTCGGCTTCCTCTTTTCGCACCCGGCACACTTTGTCGCCTGCGGCTTTGGTAGCGGACTGTCGCCGTTCGCCCCCGGCACCGCCGGCACGCTCTTCGCGTGGGCGACCTTTCCGTTGCTCGCCTGGGCGATGGCTCCGACCTGGCTGCTGGTCTTTCTCGCGCTGGCGTTCGCTGTGGGCGTCGCCGCCGCACACCGCACGGGTGCTGATCTTGGCGTCGTCGATCATGGCGCCATCGTCTGGGACGAGATCGTCCCCTTCTGGCTGGTGCTCTTCCTCTGCCCAGCCGGCTGGCTGTGGCAAACGGCGGCGTTCTTCCTCTTCCGTTTCTTCGATATCGTCAAACCCTGGCCGGCCAATTATTTCGACGAGCAGGTGAAGAACGGCTTTGGCGTGATGACCGACGATCTTTTCGCCGCGGTCTACACCATCGGCGTGCTGCTCGGCGCCAGTGTCCTGCTGGCACGCCTCTAGGAATCCACGCCGAGCCACGCCCTACACGGGAGGTATCGCATGCACCCGAACGCGCTCGAACTCCTCGCCGCCCGCGTCGGCGAGCAACTGCTGCAACGCGACGAGCGTCTGGCTCTCGCCGAATCCTGTACGGGCGGCTGGGTCGCCCAGTGCGTTACAGCCATCGCCGGTAGCTCGCGCTGGTTCGACCGGGGCTTCGTCACGTACTCCAATGCCGCCAAGATGGAGATGCTCGGCGTCGATCCGGCGACCTTGTCCACGCACGGCGCGGTCAGCGAAGCAACGGCGCTGGCCATGGCCGACGGCGCGCTGGCGCATAGTCCGGCCGACTGGGCAATCGCCATCAGCGGCATCGCCGGTCCTGAGGGCGGTACGCCAGCCAAGCCCGTCGGCACGGTCTGTTTTGCCTGGGCGCATCGCGACGGACGACGCGATGCCACGACGCAGCATTTCGCCGGCGACCGTGAAGCCGTGCGCGCCGCCTCCGTCGCCAGCGCCCTCGGCGGCCTCCTTGAGCGCTGTGCGACGCTCTCCGCCTGAGCCCTTCGGCGGGCGCCGCCGACGTCAGTGTCACGCCGCAGGTGCACACCCGCATTTTTACTGTATATAATCCCAGTGTCGGGCGCGGCATTGCCGAATCCCACCCTCTCACGACTACGACACTTCCCATCACTCAAGACAAAGGATCGACGATGGACGACAACAAGGCAAAAGCCCTCTCCGCCGCGCTGGCGCAGATCGAGAAACAGTTCGGCAAGGGTTCGATCATGAAAATGGGCGAGGGCAGCGTCGAAAACGACATTCAGGTCGTCTCGACGGGTTCGCTTGGGCTCGACATCGCGCTTGGCATCGGCGGCCTGCCTCGCGGGCGAGTCGTCGAAATCTACGGCCCGGAATCCTCCGGCAAGACGACGCTGACGCTGCAAGTCGTCGCGCAGATGCAAAAGCTCGGTGGCGTCGCCGCCTTCATCGACGCCGAGCACGCACTCGACCCCACCTACGCGCAGAAGCTCGGCGTGAACATGGAGGAACTGCTCATCTCGCAGCCAGATACGGGCGAACAGGCGCTGGAAATCGCCGACATGCTCGTACGCTCCGGCGGCGTTGACGTCATCATCATCGACTCGGTCGCCGCGCTGACGCCGCGCGCCGAAATCGAAGGCGAAATGGGCGACCAGATGGTCGGCCTGCACGCCCGCCTGATGAGTCAGGCGCTGCGCAAGCTCACCGCCAACATCAAGAAAACCAACACGCTGGTGATCTTCATCAACCAGATCCGCATGAAGATCGGCGTCATGTTCGGCTCGCCGGAAACGACGACCGGCGGCAATGCACTGAAGTTCTACGCCTCCGTCCGTCTCGATATCCGCCGTATCGGCGCGATCAAGAAGAACGACGAAGTCGTCGGCAGCGAAACCAAGGTCAAGGTCGTCAAGAACAAGGTGGCGCCACCGTTCCGCGAAGCCATTTTCGACATCCTCTACGGCGAGGGCTGCTCGCGCGAAGGCGAAATCATCGAACTTGGCGTCACGCACAAGCTGGTCGAAAAATCCGGCTCCTGGTACGCCTACAAGGGCGAGAAGATCGGCCAGGGCAAGGACAACGCCCGCGAATTCCTCAAGGCCAACCCAGCCATCGCCGAGGAAATCGAAAACAACATCCGCGCCGCGGTCAAGGTTCCCGCCAGCAACCGACCGACCCCTCCCGCCGCCTGAGATGAGATTCGCCCGGTGGCAATCCCCGCTGACTGAGCCGTTCACTCAGCGGGCCACGCACCACCTAGCGCCAAGATGACGCGCCGGCGTGCCACCGACGGCGCCAGCGGCCTGCGCGACTACGCGCTGCGCCTGCTGGCCCGTCGCGATTACACACGCGCCGAACTGCACCGCAAGCTCACCGCCGCCGCGACGGCCGCCAGCGAACCCGCCCGCGCGCGTAGTCGTGGCAGCCATAGTCGCAGCGATGACCGCGACGACGAGCACGACTTTGCGAGCAAAGCGCCCGCCCGCCGTTTCGCTGGCACGGCACACGAGGAGGTGGGCGACGAACGGGGCTGGCCTGACGACGCATTCGACTGCATTGGCGAAGGCGCCCGCAAATACGCGCCGGAGTCCTGTGGCGAATCGGTCTCGGATTTTGCATCCGCCCCCCCTTGCACCGACGTAGCCCCGACGCCTCAGACGAGTGCTTTCGATACGCACGAAGCTACTGATCCTGCCGATCCCGGCGTAACCATCGCCGCGCTGCTCGACGACCTTGTCGAACGCGGGCTCGTTGCCGATACGCGCTACGCCGAGAACCGTGTACGCGCCCGTGCGGCGCGCTACGGCAACGCCCGCCTTGGCAACGAGCTACGGCAAAAAGGCGTCGACGCTGAAGCAGTTGCCGACGCCCTGCGCCTCGCGGCCGGCGACGAGTTCACGCGCGCGCAAACGCTATGGCAACGCAAATTCGGACAGGCCGCCTGCGACGCCAAGGAATACGCCCGCCAGATGCGGCATCTGCTGTCGCGCGGGTTTTCCGGCGATGTCGTGCGACGCGTCCTGCAAGCGGCCGCTAGCAGCGAAGCCATTGCGGACGATTTCGACGCGTCGTACTGAACGGACGCGGACGGAGGACAATACGCTTCGCCGACGTGCAACGCCCGCGACGACGATCAGGCGTGCTAGCATCGCCAGCCTTCGCCCGTTCCGGCACGCTTTTTGTGGCGCAGGCACGAGATCGCCAGATTTGTCCGCCCAGCGCTTGAATGGCGGCGGGCATGGCAAGAAGCGTGACGAAGCGGGACGTACCGCGCGGGTCGCGTGCGGCGTATGACGAGTTGTCCAATTTTCCGGGTTGCCTTCCGATGTCCGAGAATCGCAGCACGCTTGTCGCAAGCAAGCTGAAAAAACGTTACAAAGCGCGAACCGTCGTCAGCGACGTGTCGTTTTCGGTGGAGAGCGGCGAAGTCGTCGGTCTGCTCGGGCCGAACGGCGCGGGCAAGACGACCTGTTTTTACATGGTGGTTGGTCTGGTGGCCTGTAACGGCGGCGATGTCCTGCTTAACGACACGCGTCTGACACACCTGCCGATCCACCAGCGCGCCCGTATGGGGCTTGCCTACCTGCCGCAGGAAGCCTCGGTGTTCCGCAAGCTGTCGGTAAGCGAAAACATCCAGGCCGTACTGGAGCTGCAACAGATTCCGCGCAGCCAGATCAACGGTCGACTGGAAAACCTGCTCGACGAACTGCACATCGGGCACTTGCGCAAAAGCCCAGCGGCGGCGCTTTCCGGCGGCGAACGTCGCCGCGTGGAAATCGCCCGCGCCCTCGCGGCCAACCCGCGCTTCATCCTGCTCGATGAACCCTTCGCCGGCGTCGACCCGATCGCCGTTCTGGAAATCCAGAAGATCATCCGTTTCCTCAAGGAACGCGGCATCGGCGTGCTGATCACCGACCACAACGTGCGCGAGACGCTGGGCATCTGCGACCGCGCCTTCATCATCAACGAGGGCGCAGTGCTGGCCGACGGGCGGCCAGATGAAATCATTTACAATGAAAGCGTCCGTAAAGTCTATCTGGGCGAGAACTTCCGCCTGTAGCTCCCGCGCCGGCCCCCGGCTCCGTCGCCGGTTTCTCGGCGCACGCGAGCTCCGGCAACACCCCCGGCTCCGACCATGAAACCGACCCTCCAGCTCAAGCTGTCCCAACACCTGGCGCTGACGCCGCAGTTGCAACAGTCGATCCGGCTGCTGCAACTGTCGACGGTCGAGCTTGAGCAGGAAATCGAGAAGTACCTCGCCGAAAATCCGCTGCTTGAACGCAGCGAGGCAGACTACCCTGCCGTTCCCGCCGACACGGCGCTACGCCCGGAAGGCGGTGAAAGCGACACCTCGGCGCCCCCCGAGAAAGCCGAGAACGCCGAATCGCCGACCGAGTGCGACGCTTTCGACGACGCCTGGGGCAGCGAAGGCCTCTACCCGGCGAGTGGCAGCGGCAGCAACAACGATGACGACGATGCGGACTTCCGCGAGGTGCAGGCATGCACGACGACGCTACGCGAGCACCTTCTCTGGCAGCTTGGCCTCATGCAGCTGCCGCGACGCGATCTCACCCTCACGCAATGCCTGATCGATGCCCTCGACGAAGACGGCTACCTGACGCAATCGCTCGAAGAACTCGCCGAACTGCTACCTGCCGAGCAGGAAGTCGACGCGGATGAACTGGCCGTCGCCCTGTCGCTCCTGCACAGCCTCGAGCCGACCGGCGTCGGCGCGCGCAGCCCGCAGGAATGTCTCGCGCTGCAATTACTTGAGCTCCCCGCCGAGCCGATTCAGGCGCTGGCGCTCTGTATCGCGCGCGAGCACCTGCCGCTTCTCGCCGCACACGACTTCGCCCGCATCAAGAAGCTGACCGGCTGTGACGACGCGGCACTGCGCGACGCGCAGACGCTGATCCGCAGTCTCAACCCGCGACCGGGCGCGCAATATGCCGCCCTTGAAGCGCGCTACATCACGCCGGACATCGTCGTGCGCAAGCTGCGCGGGCAGTGGACGGTCTCCGTCAATGGCGAGGCCTATCCGCGTCTGCGCATCAACCGGCTGTACGCCGACATACTCTCGCGCCAACGCGGCTCGGGGCTCGCCGGACAGTTGCAGGAGGCACGCTGGCTGATCAAGAACGTGCAGCAGCGCTTTGACACCATCCAGCGCGTCGGCCAGGCCATCGTCGATCGACAGCGTCAGTTCTTCGAACATGGCGAAGTCGCCATGCGACCGCTGGTGCTACGCGAGATCGCCGATATTCTTGGCCTGCACGAATCGACAATCTCGCGCGTCACTACCCAAAAATACATGGCGACGCCGCGCGGCATTTTCGAACTGAAGTATTTCTTTGGCAGCCACGTCGCCACCGATACGGGCGGCGCCTGCTCGGCAACAGCCATTCGCGCCCTGATCAAGCAACTGATCAGCGCCGAAGACCCGAAGAAACCTCTTTCAGACAGCCAGCTCTCCGACGTTCTCGGTCAGCAGGGGATTGTGGTCGCGAGGCGAACGATTGCAAAATACCGCGAAGCGCTCAACATCCCGCCCGTGAATTTACGTAAGTCGTTATAAAAAGGAGCAGCACATGAATCTGCAAATCAGTGGGCGTCATCTGGAAGTTACCCCGGCCATCCGCGAATACCTCTCGGTCAAACTCGAACGCGTTGTGCGCCACTTCGACCACGTCATCGACGTCGCTGCGACGCTGAGCGTCGACAAGCTGAAGAAAAAGGCTGAAGTCACCGTTCACCTGAGCGGCAAGGACATCCATGTCGAGGCCATCGAAGAAGACCTCTACGCCGCCATGGACAGCCTCGTCGACAAGCTCGACCGGCAAGTCCAGAAGTACAAGCAGAAGGTTCAGGACCACCATCGCGGCCAGAGCATCGGCGACGCCATCGTTGGTGAGTAACTGTCCTGTGGCGGTAGCCGATGCGTACTCCCTGCATCGGCGCCGCCGCGCCGCCACGACATTTCCGCTGCTTTCGCGTATGTTTCCTTCACGTCGCCCCGCGAGCCGTGCCGAATGAGCCTGATCGCCAATCTCCTCCCGCTTGAAAACATCCTGCTCGACCTCGACGCCGGTAGCAAAAAGCGCGTTTTCGAGCACGCTGGATTGCTCTTCGAGAACAATCTGGGCATTGCCCGCAGTACCGTCTTCGATAGCCTCTTCGCCCGCGAGCGACTCGGCTCGACCGGTCTGGGGCAGGGTATCGCCATTCCACACGGGCGCATCAAGGGCCTGAAGAACGCCTGTGGTGCCTTTATCCGCCTGCAGGCGCCCGTCCCCTTCGACTCGCCCGACGGCAAGCCGGTATCGCTGCTTTTCGTCTTGCTGGTTCCCGAACAGGCGACCGAACAGCATCTGCAGATCCTCTCGGAGCTTGCCCAGCGCTTCTCCGACCGCCAGTGTCGCGAGGCGCTCGCCAGCGCGCCCGACGCCGAAGCCATCCACGCCCTCTTCAGCGCCGACGCCTGACCATGCGCCGCTTCAACGTTCTGCGCCTGTACGAAGACAATCGCGAAAAGCTGGCGCTGAACTGGGTCGCCGCCATCGGCATCGACCGCCAGATCGAACTTAAGGAGCGAGGCAACTACGGCGCTGACGTCGTCGGCCACCTCAACGTCATCCACCCGGATCGCCTGCAAGTGATCGGCGACGCCGAAGTCAGCTGGGCCCGCCGCGTCGATCCGAAGCGTCTGCTCGGCCAGTTGAACGAGCTGATGGCCGCCGAGCCACCGGCACTCATCGTCGCCGACGGCCACGACATCGACCCCGTCATCAAGCAGGTCTGCGAAGCGACGCGCACGCCACTCTTTTCCAGCCCGAAACCCTGTTCGGCAGTGATCGACCTGCTGCGCATCTACCTGTCCAGCCGACTCGCCGACACCAGCAGCATGCACGGCGTCTTCATGGACGTTTTCGGCATGGGCATCCTGATTACCGGCGACTCAGGCGTTGGCAAGAGCGAACTCGCGCTGGAGCTGATTTCGCGCGGCCACGGCCTCGTTGCCGACGACGTTGTCGAACTGGCGCGCATCGCGCCGACAACGATCGAAGGCCGCTGCCCCGGCATGTTGCGCGACTATCTCGAAGTGCGCGGTCTGGGTCTACTCAACATCCGCACCATCTTCGGCGAAACGGCGTCACGCCGGAAGATGAAGCTCAAGCTGATCGTCCACCTGC
This sequence comes from Rhodocyclus gracilis, assembly GCF_009617575.1. GTDB lineage: Bacteria > Pseudomonadota > Gammaproteobacteria > Burkholderiales > Rhodocyclaceae > Rhodocyclus > Rhodocyclus gracilis. The sequence continues at coordinate 107,537 of NZ_WIXJ01000005.1, read as the reverse complement.
AAAAGCCCGTTGCCGCCGCCGATGCGCCACGCCTGCCGCTCGACGCGCAAACACAGGAAGTGCTCGGTGTCCCCATCCGCAAAGTGCTGATCCCGGTGGCTGCTGGCCGCAACCTCGCGGTGCTGCTCGAAGCCGCCGTGCGCAACACCATCCTGCAACTGCGCGGCATAGACAGCATGGGCGAATTCATCAACCGTCAGCAGCAGGCCCTGCTTGACGATGACATGTAAGGCCCGCCTATAATCGGCGCACCTTTTCAACCCCGCGTGGAGATAGCCGTGAATAAAGCACTGATTCTCTGTCTGAGCTTCGCCTGTAGCGTGTTCGCCGGCAACGCACTGGCCGCCGATGACGCCAAGAAAGCCCCGTCGCCCGCCCAGCAGGCGCAGCAGGAACGCATGAAGTCCTGCAACAAGGACGCCAAGGACAAGGCCCTGAAGGGTGACGAGCGCAAAGCCTTCATGAGCAATTGCCTGTCGGGCAAAACCGAGAGCGCCGCGCCAGCCGCCGAACCGGGAACGCAGCAGAACAAGATGAAGACCTGCAATAAGGAAGCCGGCGACAAGGCGCTCAAGGGCGACGAACGCAAGAAATTCATGAGCGACTGCCTGAAAGGCTAGGCAAGGCCAGCAAGCAGCGGGAATAAGTCAGCGCAACGCCCTTGGCCGCGAGGGGCTAGCCGGCGCAGCGACCACATCGAAGCCGCCCCAGCCGCCAGAGACACCGCAGCCACACCCCTCGCAACGCCCGCCCTCGTGCGGGCGTTGTTGTTTCCGCCCTGGTCGCGCCTAAAGACCGTTCAGGCGCTCGATCTGCTCGCGGATCTTCGCCGGCTCTTCGCAACGCAGCAAACGACGCGCCAGAGGCGCGGTGTCAGCGACATTGCTCATCAGCACCCGCTGCTTGACCTCCAGCAGTTGCCCCGGATGCATCGAGAACTGGCGCAGCCCCATGCCGAGCAGGAGGCGCGTCATGCTGACGTCGCCCGCCAGCTCGCCGCAGACAGAGACCGGGCAACCAGCCTTCTCGGCGCTGCTGATCGTATGCGCCAGCAGCATCAGCACGGCTGGATGCAGAGGATCGTAGAGGTGCGAGACTTCCTCGTCGGAACGGTCGATGGCGAGCGTGTACTGGATCAGGTCGTTGGTGCCGATCGACAGGAAGTCGAGCCGGCGCAGGAACAACCCGACCGCTAAGGCGGCGGCGGGAATTTCGATCATCCCTCCGACCGGCATCGACTCGTCGAAGGGAATTTTTTCGCCGCGCAGGCTCGACTTCGCCTGCTCGACAGCCGCCAGGGTCTGATCGATTTCCTGCGCGTGGGCGAGCATCGGCACCAGCAGTTTGACCTTGCCGTAGTGCGACGCCCGCAGAATCGCCCGTAGCTGCGTCTGGAACATCGCTGGCTCGGCAAGCGACAGACGGATGGCGCGCAGGCCAAGTGCCGGATTCGTCTTCACCCGATCGAACTGGTTTTCCTCCGGGCGAGGATCTTTGTCGTTGCCAAGATCGAAGGTGCGGATAGTGACCGGGCGCCCGTCCATGCCGCGCGCCACCTTGCGATACGCCTCGAACTGCTGGTCTTCCGACGGCATGTCGCCACCGCCGATGAAGAGGAATTCCGTACGGAAGAGGCCAATCCCCTCGGCTCCCGCCTCCAGCGCGCCGGCAACGTCGGCCGGCACTTCGATGTTGGCATGCAGATCGACGGAAATGCCGTCCAGCGTGCGCGAGCGCGCCGTTTTCAGGCGCTTGAGCTTGTTGCGTTCGAGCTCGATCTGGCTTTTGCGTAACTCGTACTCTTCGAGCACGTGCGCGTCGGGGCTGACGATCACAACGCCGCGCGTGCCGTCGACGATCAGCGTGTCCTTGTCGCGAATGAGCTGGCGCGCGCTGTGCAACCCGAGCACCGCCGGGATGCGCAGGCCGCGCGCGAGAATCGCCGTGTGCGAGGTCGCGCCGCCGACATCGGTGATGAAGGCAGCGAAGGGGTGCTCCTTGAAAACGATGACGTCCGCCGGCGACAGGTCGTGCGCGACGATGATCTGATTCGCCTCGCGCTGCCCCCGCGCCTTCAGCACACTGCGCCCGTCCTTGCCGGACAGCGCCTTGATCACGCGCTCCACCGCCTGCCGCACATCGTCGGCGCGCTCACGCAGGTACGGGTCTTCGATCTTCTCGAACTGCGCGACGAGATGCTCCATCTGCTGCACCAGCGCCCATTCGGCGTTGCAGGCGCGCTCACGGATGAGCACCTTCGGCATTTCCGACAACTCCGGGTCGGAAAGAATCATCGCATGCAGATCGATGAACGCGCCGAAGTCGCCCGGCGCCGCGCCCATGCCTTTCTTGATCGCCTCGAACTCGCCGCGCACGCTGGCGATGGCGGCTTCGAAGCGGGCAATTTCCTTGTCGATCTGACGCGCTGACAGGGTCAGGTGAGCCACTTCCAGCGTCGCGTGCGAAAGCAGGCACGCCTGACCGATCGCAATGCCGCCAGAAACCCCCAAGCCTTGCAGCGTGTAGCTCATAATTGGCGCCCGCTTATTCGTGTTCGCCGAAACGGTCGGCGATAAGCGCCAGAATCGCTGCCAGCGCCGCGTCGTCGTTATCGCCCTGCGTGTCGATGACGACGGTCGATCCGCGACCGGCGGCGAGCATCATCACGCCCATGATGCTTTTGGCGTTAACGCGTCGCGCGCCTTTTTCCATCCACACCTCGCAAGGGAAGCTCCCGGCGAGCTGCGTGAGTTTGGCTGACGCACGAGCATGCAGCCCAAGTTTGTTGATGATTTCGACTTCCGCGCGTGCCATACCCGGTTTCCCGTCCCCTGTTTGCCTGCATCAATTCTTCGGCGCGACCGCTGCGTCGCTCCCCGGCACTTCCGCCTACCCCTCTACGGGCCGTTGCGCCCCCAAACGGCGTCGTTCACGACGCCGCGCAGCCCCTTCATGCTTCTCACACACCACTCATGTCGCACACGCCATCACGACCGCCGCTGATGGCCTTCTGCAGCATCGTTTCCAGGCCCTTCTCGCGGTAAGTCAGGACGCGCAGGAGCATCGGCAGATTGACTCCCGCCACCCCTTCGACCCGCCCCGGCTCCAGCAGCTTGAGCGCCAGATTGGCGGGCGACGCGCCGAAAATGTCGGTCAGTATCAGCACGCCATCGCCGGCATCGACGCTGGCCAGCATGCGTTGCGCCGTCGGCAGCAAATCCAGCGGATCGTCCTGCGCGGCCAAACCCAGCTGTGCCAGCAACGGCGGGCGGCGATTGAGAACGTGATAGACGTTCTGTAACAGCGCTTCACCGAAACTGCCATGCGTAATCAGAAAGACACCGATCATCGCCGCACCGCCCTATCGTCCTGTCATTCTAAGGGAATTCCCCGGCGCGCACGTCGCCGCGCGAGCACCGAGCGTCGCCATACGCGAGTTACCGCCAAAGCCCGCCGACGCACGCCGAGGCAGGGGGTCGATGACCATGCCCTTGCCACCGTCGCGCGTACTCTCGCTCACGGCAACACCTCAAGATCGGCCGGCGCATCGCCCACCCAGGTGAGGCGGCGATTGAGCGCCGCCGTCACTTGCACATGCCCGGCGCCGTCGACGCGCAGCACCTCGTCGATCCCCATTTTTTTCGCCAGTCGCGGCCAGTCGGCGGTGCCAGCGACGAACAAAGGCTTCGAACTCGCATCCGAACGCGTCCCCGCATCGGCCACGCGCGGAATGACGATGGTCACCGCCTCGGTAGCCGACGCCGGCTCGCCCGTGCGCGGATCAAGCAGGTGGCAGTAGCGCCGGCCGTTCAGTTCGAAATACCGCTGATAGTCGCCGGACGTGCCAATCGCCTCGCCATCGGCAAGAGCCAGCGTTGCCATCGGGCCGGGTTTGCGCGGGTGCTGAATGCCGACACGCCAGGCCCGCCCGTAGCGATCACCCAAAGCCATTACGTTGCCGCCAATATTGATCAGCGCGTTATTCACGCCGTGCGCCCGCAGGATCGCCGCGCCACGGTCGAGCGCCACGCCTTTCAGATAACCGCCGAAATCGAGCGCCACACCTCGCGAACGGCTGCTGACACGTCCTTCCTTCAGCACCACTTCGGCAATGCCGGGGCGCTCCGCCCGCCAGGCAGCGAGGGCCGCCGCGTCCGGCAGGGTGGCGACGAACTCGTCCGCCTGAAAGCCCCAGAGATGGATCAGCCGGCCAATGCCCGGATCGAAGAGCCCCTCACCCACCGCCGAACGCTGCTGTGCGTCGGCGATGAAGCCGGCCATTTCCGGGCTGACCGACACCGACTGGCCAGCGGCCAGCGCGGCGTTCAGCGCCGACAGCTCCGAAGGCTGCCAGGCGTGATAGGTGCGGTGCAAACGGTCGAACTCGCGCAGCACCGCATCGGCCGCCGCCACTGCGACCGCCTCGTCGACGCCGGCGATGATCACTTCTACGCGCGTGCCGAAAACGAAGGATTCCTGCTGATACACCGATTCGCGCGCGCAACCGCTCAACAGCAGCGAGCTCAACCCGAGCAACGCCGCCGCCCGCAGCAGCCATCCACCCAGCCAGCCGCCAAGTTGCGCCAGCGACGGGCACGACCTTACCCCGCCATGCTCACTCATGCGTCCGCCACCCCTGCGCCGCGCGAGGTGAGGGGGGCCGCGCGCACGGCTCGTTCGAGCGCGGTGATGAACATCGCTGCCACATCAAAACCCGTCTGTGCCTGTATCTCGACCATGCAGGTCGGGCTGGTGACGTTGATCTCGGTCAGGCAGTCGCCAATGACGTCGATGCCAACGAGAAAGAGACCGCGCGCCGCCAGCACGGGTGCCAGCGCCGTAGCGATCTCGCGATCGCGCGGGGAGAGGGGGCGCGCCACCCCGCGCCCGCCCGCCGCCAGATTGCCGCGCGTCTCGCCGCTGCGGGGAATGCGCGCGAGGCAATAGGGGACGACCTCACCATCGATGATGAGGATGCGCTTGTCGCCGTCGCTGATCGCTGGCAGATAGCGCTGCGCCATGATCGTGCGCCCCCCCAGATCGGTCAGCGCCTCGATGATCGCATTGCGATTCGGGTCGTCGCGGCGCACCCGGAAAACGCCAGCGCCGCCCATGCCGTCGAGCGGCTTGAGGATCACATCGGCGTGCTCGTCGATGAACGCGTCAATGGCCTCGGCGCGGCGGGCCACGCGCGTCGGCGCGGCAAAGCGGGCGAACTCGGCAATCGAGAGTTTTTCGGAGTGATCGCGCAGGGCACGCGGGCGGTTGAAGACACGCGCGCCATCGTGCTCGGCACGTTCGAGCAGCCAGGTCGCCGTGACGTATTCGAGATCAAAGGGCGGATCCTTGCGCATGACGATCGCGTCGACGTCGCGCAAGGCCAGCGTGCGCCGCTCACCGGGCACGTACCAGGACTCCGCCGACGCCGTCAGGGTGATCGACAGCGCCTCGGCGGCCACCGCGTCCGCCTGCGAATCCCAGAAGAGATCGGGCGCTTCGATGATCGACACGCCATGGCCCGCCGCCTGCGCGGCACGCATCATGGCGATGCTCGAATCCTTCGCCGGCTTGAGCGAGTCCGGCGGATCAACGATGAAGGCGAAATGCATGCGGGCGGACCTTTCAGACCTTGCGAACGAGGCAGTCGGGGCGGCGGCCGCCTAAGCGACGCCGGCGGGCAGGGACGTGCGCTCGAGTTCCAGCGACGCGGCCAGCAAGGCCAGCCGGGCGACGACACCATAGGCGTAAAAGCGATTCGGCGCCGCATCGGGATCGCAGCGCTGATCGGGCAGCGTACAGCAGGTTTCGAAGGCCAGCGGCTCGAAGTGCATGCCCGGCGCGTTAAGGTTCTCGTCACGCCCGCGCGCCGTGTGCACACGGTAGAACCCCCCGACGACGTAGCGGTCGATCATGTACACCACCGGCTCGGCGACACCGCCGGCGACTTCCTCGAAGGTCTGCACGCCTTCCTGGATGATCACCTGCGACACGGCGAGGCCTTCCTTCACCACCGACATCTTGTTGCGCTGGCGGCGGTTGAGACCGCGCACTTCGGCCGCGTCGCGCACGGTCATCACGCCCATGCCATAGGTTCCGGCGTCGGCCTTGACGACGACGTAGGGCGTCTCGTCGATGCCATGCTCGCGATACTTCTCGCGAATCATCGTCAGGAGGCCGTCGACCTTGGCGGCGAGACAGTCTTCGCCTTGCCGGTCGTGAAAGTCGATCTCGTCGCAGCTGGCGAAGTAGGGATTGATGCGCCAGGGATCGATGCCGATCAGCTTGGCAAAATCACTGGCCACATCGTCGTACGCGGCGAAGTGCTGCGACTTGCGCCGCACCGCCCAGCCGGCATGCAACGGCGGCAGGAGATGCTGGCTGTCGAGACCACGCAGGATGTCGGGAATGCCCGCCGACAGATCGTTGTTGAGCAGGATCATGCACGGATCGAAGCCGTCGACGCCGAGCCGGTCACCGCGTCGCACCAGCGGCTCAAGCAGGAGGGACGCGCCGTCGTCGAGTTCGACCGTCGTCGGCGCCGTGATCTCCGGCGACAGCGAACCCAGGCGAACGTCGAGACCGGTGCGCCGCAGGATGGCGGCGATCTGCGCGACGTTTTGCAGGTAGAAGCGGTTGCGTGTGTGGTTCTCGGGGATGAGCAGGAGATTGCGCGCGTCGGGGCAGATTTTCTCTACCGCCGACATCGCTGCCTGCACACAGAGCGGCAGGAAGGCGACGTTGAGGTTGTTGAAGCCGCCGGGAAAAAGATTCATGTCGACCGGCGCCAGCTTGAAGCCGGCATTGCGCAGGTCCACCGAGCCGTAGAACGGCGGCGTGTGTTCCTGCCACTGGCTGCGCAGCCAGCGTTCGATGGTAGCGGCGTTATCGAGAAAACGCCGCTCGAGTTCGAGCAGCGGCCCGCTGAGGGCGGTGGTAAGACGGGGAACCATGGATACCTTTCTCCACCGGCGAGTGCTCGGCGCACGCCGGATTCTGACCATTTCGGTCGTTTAGTTTACACCGGGCGCGGGCAGGAACATGCGAAACGCCGCCGGCAGCGGCGCATGCTCGAGACTGCGCTGCGTAAAGAGGAAGCGGCCATCACAGACGAAGCCCGCCGCCTGCCAATCGACGCCATTCAGTGCGCTCGCCAGTTCTGCGACATCCACCTGCGGATTGTGGGGAAAGATGGCGAGCACCGATCCGTCGTAATGCACGCAGTCGTGAACAAAAAACGGCGACGACTGACGGGTCTTGCTGTTTACGTAGACCCGCGCACGCTCGGACTGAAAGTAGCTGCGGCCCCAATGCCACCAGTTGGCCTCGTGAAAAGGCTGCACGCGTCGCGCCAGCAGGCGCGTCTTGTGCGGCAGCAGCACCGCCGGCGGCGCATCGTTCGCCCCGCCCGGCTCTACCCAGATCATGCGCCGCGTCTTGCCGGTCGCGACCGTGCTGGAACAGACAAACTCCCGGTTGCCGTGTTCCGCGTCGGCAAAAATGGCGTCAGCACCGGAGACAGCGCCCACTCGCACGCTGGCGATATCGCCCAACAACAGCGCCGGTGCCTCGCGAAGAAACCGCAAGTGCCCGCCCGCCTCGACAAAGCAACGCGTCTCCCACGCCGGAGCGGCGAGGGCAGCAACGCCGGCGGCGCTGCCGAGCGCGGCGAAACGCGTGCGCCGCGAAAAATCCCCCCGGACGAAGCGCCAGATAGCGCAGTTGGGCGTCGCGCCGTCGAAAAGATGCAAATCCCCGAGATCAATGAAATGCGTGATGCTGCCGCTCGCGTAGAGCAGCCGATTGAGACGCAGCGCGGAAGTGGCGGCGAGGAAATCGCGCGGCGTGATGAAGATCAGTTCGCCACCTTCATCGAGATGGCGCAGGCACTTCTCGATGAAGAACAGGTAGAGATTGGAGCGCCCGTCGAAGTGTTCGGCCGACAGGCGTGCGCGCGTCGCCGGCGCGATGTCCTGATAGCGCACATACGGCGGGTTGCCAATGATCGTCGCGAAGCGCTCCTCTGCCGGCAGCGCGAAGAAATCCATGACGCGCGCGCCCGCCGGCGCATGCCGCGCGTCAATCTCGATCCCGAGAGTACCGGCGGGCAAATGGCGAAAAAACGCGCCGTCGCCGCACGAGGGTTCGAGGCAGCGACCCGCATTGCGGCGCAGGGCGAGCATGGCCGCGACAACCGCCGGCGGCGTGAACACCTGCCCGAAGGTGGCGACTTCGCGCGGCACGACCATCATGCTCAATCGACCTGGCAAAGCAGTCCCTTCAGATACTCGCCTTCGGGGAAGGCGAGGCCGACCGGATGATCCGGCGCGGCGGCGAGATGCTCGACGATGCGCGCCGAGCGACCGGCGTCGATCGCCGCGTCGGCGACGACCTTGCGAAACAGTTCGGCGCTGATGCCGCCCGAACACGAATAGCTCATCAGCAGCCCCCCCGGCGCCAGCAGCCGGAAGCCCTGCAGATTGATGTCCTTGTAGGCGCGGGCGGCACGTTCGGCATGCGCCGCCGAGGGAGCGAACTTCGGCGGGTCGAGAATGATGAGGTCGAAACGCTCACCCGCCGCCTTGAGCTGCCGCAACTCGCTGAAAACGTCGGCCTCACGCCATTCAGCGCGGGCGGCCTCGAGCTGCGGATTGAGCGCCAGATTGGCCGCGGCAGTCGCCAGCGCCGGCCCGGACGAATCGATGGAAAGCACGCGACTGGCGCCCCCAGCCAGGGCTTGCAGGCTGAAGCCGCCGGTGTAGCAGAAACAGTTGAGCACCGAACGCCCATCCGACAGTGCGCGCACACGCCAGCGGTTGTCGCGCTGATCGAGATAGAAGCCGGTTTTGTGGCCACCGACCACATCGACGTGCATGCGCACACCATTTTCGTTGATGACGAGCGCGGGCGTCTCACCTTCGCCGGGGCCGCCGACACGCCAGCCCACCTCCGGCTGCAAGCCTTCGAGGCGACGCACGTCGGCGTCGGAACGCTCGTAGAGATGCGAACAGCCCGTCGCCGCCAAGAGAGCGCCGACGATGGCGCGCCGCCAGCGGTCGGCGCCAACCGCCGTCAATTGCAAAACAAGGGTATCGCCGTAACGGTCGGCGACGACGCCGGGCAGGCCGTCCGTTTCGCCATGCAGCAAACGCACACCGTCCTGTCCCTGCAACTCCGGCAGCCCGTTGCGGCGGGCGACGGCAGCAGCGACGCGGCGCTTGAAGAAGGCATCGTCGATCGTCTCGTTGGCGTCGAAGCTCCACATGCGGGCGCGAATCTGCGACTGCGGACTCCACGCGGCGCGACCCAGCGGACGCTCATCGGCGGCGAAAACCTCCACCGTATCGCCCGCGCGCGCGCGGCCCACCAGACGCTCGACGGCGCCCGCGAAAATCCACGGGTGGCGACGCAGAAGCGAACGCTCCTTGCCGGGATGCAGAATCAGTTTTGCCATGGTTCAACCAAGAAAACGGGTAAAAAATCGGCTCAGCGCGAAGCCGGGGCGGGGCGTGCCTTGCTCCAGAAAGCGCGCATAGGCGGCGTCGGCGCGCAGGATATGGCTCACCAGCCAGTCGCGCAAAAAATGCAGCATGTCGAGACTGACTACTCCTCGTTCGCCCAGATGTTCCCGCTCAAGCGCCACCCGGTGAATGAACTGCTGGTGTTCGGCCAGATGCGCGGCGATCTCCGGACAGCCTTCGCTGCGCATGAGGGCTTCTTCGGCCGCGAAATGCTCGCGCGTGTAGCGTTCCAGACGACCGATCAGCGCGTCGACCGTCGCCCTGTCGGCCCCTCGGACCTGCGCGTGCCAGATGTCGTTGATCAGCGTGAATAGGGCCTGGTGCTGCGCGTCGATTTCGTCGAAGCCGAGCGCATAGCGCTCGTCCCACGTGACGACATCGGCCACGCCGAGGCGGGCGCCGTCTTGCTCAGTCTTCACTATGGTCTCCTGCGCCGGTTGGCGCTGCGTGCGAAAGTGGAATCTGCGAAGAGTGGATTCGCGAGTGGGGAATCTACGAAGGGGAACTCTGCAAACAGCAAAGGCGCGATTTTAAGCCAGCCCCGCGCCAGCGAATGCGTCACCGACGCTGACGCTACTTGCGCCGGGCGCGCGGGTGCGCCGCGTCGTAGACCTTCGCCAGATGTTGAAAATCCAGATGGGTGTAGACCTGCGTCGAAGCGATGCTGGCGTGGCCGAGCATTTCCTGCACCGCGCGCAGATCGCCCGACGACTGCAAGACATGCGAGGCAAACGAGTGGCGCAGCATGTGCGGATGCACGCGCATCGGCAAGCCCTGTGCGACGGCGCGGCGTTCGAGCTGCTGCTCGATGATACGCACGGCAATACGCGCTCCCCGCACGCCAACGAACAGCGCCTTCTCGCCGCGGGCCGCCAGGGCTTCGCGCTGCGCCGCCCAGGCGGCAATCGCCTCGCGCGCCCGTGTGCCGACCGGCACCTGCCGCGTCTTGCTGCGTTTGCCGAGCACACGCACTTCGCCACTGGCAATGTCGGCCAGACAATCGACATCGAGCGACGCCAGCTCCGACAGGCGCAGCCCCGACGAGTAGAAAAGCTCGAACATCGCCTGATCGCGCAAGGCCACCAGCGCCGCGCGCGACGTCTCTGCATCGGCGTCCTCGGCAGAAGCCCCGGCATCCGGCGATGTGGCGCGGACGGGCGCCCGCAGCGCGTCGCCAAGCAGCCGATTGGCTTCGTCCGGCGACAACACCTTCGGCAGGGGGCGCGGACTTTTCGGGGCGCGCACGCCTTCCACCGGGTTGCGCGCCAGAACGCCGCGCCGGCCAAGCCAGCGGTAGTAGCCACGCCAGGCCGAAAGGGCACGCGCCAGCGTGCGGCCACCGAGACCGCGCGCATGCAGCACGCCGACAAAGCGGCGGATGTGCGTCGCCGTCAAGGACTCCAGCGGAGTCTCGCCGGCCAGTTCCAGCAGGCATTCAAGATCGTGCCGATAGCCGGCGACCGTATGCGGCGACTGCCGTCGCTGATCCGCCAGTTCGGCCAGCCAGACCGGAACCAGAGCCGACGGCGTCATCGCCAGAAACTACCGGAACAGCACGCGGGCGAGGGCGGCCGACGCCATCTCGCCGAGGCGTTCGAGGTATAGCGTGCCCATGCCGGCGTAGAACCGCTGCGCGTCCTCGCTGCCCAGCGCAATCATGCCGATGGTGCCGCCGGCATTGCGCAGCGCGATCAGCGCCTGCGAACGGACGTGCGCGGCACCATCGCTGAACCAGGCCGCCGTGCCGAAGCCGGTCGTCGAGCCGCAATAGGGCTGGCCGAGCGTTTCGGCAAAGACCTGCAACTCTTCGCTGACAGCGGCGAATTCCGGCAGCTCGTCGGCGTCGGCCGGGCGCTCCCAGAGACGCAGGGCGAAGTGGGGAATGGCGAAGTCGTCGCGCAGATGGAAATTGAGCGTATGCAGTACGGCGCCGAAGCTGGCGGCGGCGATGACGGCAACGCCCAGGCGATGCATCTTCTCGCTGATGGCATCGTTGTCTTCGCCAAACTGCAGCAGCTCGCGCATTTTTTCTTCGAGTTGCCGATTCTTGTCGCGCAGGGTCAGCATTTGCCGCTCGGTGATCGAGATGGCACGCCCGCCATGCGGATGCGGGATGACGAGCTGCGACATCAGATCGGCGTGTTGCTCGAAGAACTTCGGGTTTTCCTGGAGAAAGTTCGCGACTTCTTCAGCGTTCATGGGGAATGGTGTCCTGTTGGCAAGGAGTGAGGCGCGCGGGGCGCTTTAGTGATCGAGGGAGATTTCGCCCGTAAACACGGTGGTCGCCGGCCCGCTCATGAGCACCGGGTGCCCCGGACCGTCCCAGGCGATGCGCAGATCCCCGCCGCGCGTCGTCACGCGCACCGGCGAATCGAGCAGGCCGCGCCGCACCCCGGCGACAACCGCTGCGCAGGCGCCAGTGCCGCAGGCGAGCGTTTCCCCCGCACCGCGCTCATAGACGCGCAGGCGAATCGAATGACGGTCGACGCATTGCATGAAGCCCGCGTTCACCCGCTGCGGGAAACGCGGGTGTGCTTCGATCAGCGGCCCCAGCACCTCGACCGGCGCCGTGTCGACGCTGTCGACGCACTGCACCGCATGCGGGTTGCCCATGGAGACGACGGAAATGGCGAGCGCCTGCTCGCCGACGGCGAGCGTATGCAGCACGGTGTCGGCATCGGCCACGAAGGGAATCTCGGCGGGGGCGAAGCGGGGAATGCCCATATCGACGGTGACATTGCCGTCCGCCTCCAGACGCGGGCGAATCAGGCCGCGTTGCGTTTCGACGACGATCTCGCGGGCCGTGCACAGACCGCTGTCGACGACGAAACGCACGAAGCAGCGAGCGCCGTTACCGCATTGCTCGACCTCGCCACCATCGGCGTTGAAGATGCGGTAACGAAAATCGGCATCCGGCCGGGTCGGCCGTTCGACAAGCAGAATCTGGTCGCAGCCGATGCCGAAACGACGATCCGCGAGAAAGCGCAGCTGCGCCGGCGTCAAGGCGAGCGACTGACGAATGCCGTCGAGCACGACAAAGTCGTTACCGAGGCCGTGCATCTTGGTAAAGCGGAGAATCATGGGCGGACGGGCAGCAAAAGATAAAACCGGGAAAACCGGCAGGAGGGCGCCAGCGCCGATGCCGGCAGCAAGAGGCCGCTGGCAGCAAACCGCCGCGCCGCGGCGCTCATACGGATCGGGCCATTATAAAGTCGTCCATGACGAAGCCGTGGCCGATATCGACCCTGACCGATTCACGCACGGCAAAGCCGTGCTTGCCGTAGGCGGCGATAGCGGGGGCATTGCTCTTGTTCACGGCCAGAATGAGCGTATGGCAGCCGAGATCGCGCGTCCGCGCTACCGCCCGGGCGATCAAGGCGCCACCGATGCCGCGGCGTTGCTGTGCAGGATCGACATAGAGCTTGTCGAGCTTCAATTCCCCCGGCTGGCTGCTCCGTTGCGTCGCGGCAAAGGCGAGGAGCGTCCCGCCGGGTGCGCCAGCCGCATCCGGGGTCGCCGCTGCGCCCAGCGCAGGGGAAGCCTCGCGCGCCAGATCCCACCAGTGCGCGTCGCTCGCCAGTTCGGCCAGGAGACGCGGCGCGGCATAGCGTTCATCGAGCATGTAGTCGATCTGCGCTTGCGTGATGATGTCGCGGTAGGTGACCTGCCAGACGACGCGCGCGAGGCGGGCAACTGCCGCGATGTCGTCGGCGCGCATCGGCGATAGGGTGATCGACATGACAATCCTCAGTAGATTTTCGCTTCGCCGGGAGGGCGGGTCTTGAAGCGCTTGTGCAGCCAGAAATACTGTTCGGGCATGCGCAGTACCTGACTCTCGATATACGCATTCATGCGCCGGGTGTCGAGTTCGACGCTTTCGCCGGGGAAGTCTTCCCACGGCGCCTGCAACTCGACGGTATAGCCGGCGTCCGTCATGCGCGTGATGCATGGCACGACGCGCGCGTTGGCCAGACGCGCCAGACGCGACACGCCGGTAATCGTCGCCGCCGGCACACCGAAGAACGGCGTAAACAGGGCATCGCGCGCACCGTAATCCATGTCGGGCAGGTAGTAGAACGGCAGGCCGTCGCGCAAGGCGCGCAAGGCGCGACGCATGCCGTCCTGCCGCGACAGCAGCAGCGGCGCGTTGAAGCGCAGACGCCCGGCGAGCAGGACGGCGTTGAATACCGGATTCTTCTGATTGGCGTAGACGCTGACGACCGGCGTCATCATCGTCACCACCGAACCGCCGGCATCGAGACCGACGAAATGCGGCGCCAGCAGGATCGTTGCCCGCCCATCCGCCGCCAGCAGATGCTCGCTGCCCTCGACCGTGATCAGACGCTCAAGACGCTGGCGGGGCGCCCACCAGAGCAGTGTGCGGTCGAGAAAGGCACGGGCGAAGGCGACAAAGTGCCGCCGCACCAGTTGCCGGCGCGCCGGCGCGTCGAGCGACGGAAAGCAAAGACCGATATTGCGCAGCGCCACCCGCCGCCGCTCCCGGCCAACGAGATAAAGCACCTCACCGAAGAGGGCGCCGAGCGCGCGCAAGGCGGGCAAGGGGAGCCAATGCAGGAGCCACAGCACCCCCACCAGCAGTCGCGACGGTAGTTGCAGACTCATGATGCACGCTCGACGGCGAGAGGCGGCGGCTCGGCGCCCGCCGGACGTTTGTAGCGGTTGTAGCCCCACAGGTATTGCTCGGGGCACAGGCGGATCAGACGCTCGATCTCGTGGTTGATGCATTGGGCGCGTTCGTCGGTCGTCCCCTCGATCGGCGCCGCCGGCGTGTGAATATGAAAATGATAGCCGGCGCCGTGCGGCAGGCGCTCGGCCCAGACGACGAACACCGTCGAATTCGTCTCCGAAAGGCGCGCCGCCAGCGTCATCGTGTACGCCGGCCGGCCGAAGAAATCGAGCCAGCGCCCTTCGCCAACCTTCGGCGCCTGATCGGGCAACATGCCGACCGCCTCGCCACGCCGCAGCCCCTTGATCAGCGAGCGCACGCCGGCGAGGTCGGCCGTCGCCAGCTTGAGCTGCGCCCGCGCCCGGCCGGTCAGGATCATCTCCTGTAACCAGCGCTGCTTCGGCGCACGATAGAGCACCGTGATCGGTGCGAAACACGAAAAATACTGTGCCGTGATCTCGAAGCAGCCGAGATGAGGCGTCATGAAGAGGATGCCGCGCCCCTGCGCCTGCGCGGCTTCGACGAGTTCCCAGCCACTCACGCGCACCACCATCCTGGCGGCGACCGCCAGCGGGTGCAGCCAGATCGCCGGCAGTTCGAGGGCCGTCTTGCCCGCTTCGGCGATGGCCGCGTTGCGCACCCGCCGCGCCTCTGACGCCCCCAGCGCGCCCACCAGGTTTTCCTGAAGGTGGCGACGATAGGTCGGCGACAGACACCAGACCAGCCAGCCCAGAAGCGCCCCCAGGCGGTGCAGCCAGCGCAATGGCAGACGGCTGAGAATACGAAAGAGAAAGGTCAAGCAGCCACCCGCACAAAAGCAATCCACAGGAATATCGCGGCAGGCGCCGATTGACCCCCCCCGCGAAACAAACGACAATTATCCATCCGCCGAGTTACTCAGGACAACTTGCAGGGCGGGGAAGCCGGAAATCGGCTTGGTTGCATACTGCTAAATCGTCGTCTGCTCAAACCCCGGAGCCGGCAACGCAGCCGTCACGGGGTTTTTTGTTTCTGGAGCTTTTGCATGAGCCAAGATTATCTGTTTTCTTCTGAATCGGTCTCCGAAGGGCATCCGGACAAGGTAGCCGACCAGATTTCTGACGCCATTCTCGACGCCATCCTGGCGAGCGATCCGACGGGTCGTGTGGCGTGTGAGACGCTCGTCTCCACCGGCCTCGTCGTCATTTCCGGCGAAATCACGACGACGGCGCACATCAACTATCGCGAAATCGCGCAGGACACCGTTCGTCGCATCGGCTACAACGATTCCGAAATCGGCTTCGACTACAAGAGCTGCGCCATTCTGACCGCCATCAACCGTCAGTCGCCGGACATCGCGCAAGGCGTGAACGAAGGCGAAGGCCTCGATCTCGACCAGGGCGCCGGCGACCAGGGCCTGATGTTCGGCTACGCCTGCAACGAAACCGCCACGCTGATGCCGCTGCCGATCTACTACGCGCACCGCATCATGCAGCGTCAGGCCGAAGTGCGTAAGGACGGCCGTCTGCCGTGGCTGCGCCCCGACGCCAAGAGCCAGCTGACCGTCCGCTACGTCGACGGCAAGCCGGTGGCGATCGACACGGTGGTCGTGTCGACGCAGCACGGTCCGGACATCTCGCACGCCGATCTCTCGGAAGCCGTCATCGAAGAAATCGTCAAGCCGGTGCTGCCGAAAGAGCTGCTCACGGGCAATACGCGCTACCTGATCAACCCGACCGGCCGCTTCGTTGTCGGCGGCCCGCACGGCGACTGCGGCCTGACTGGCCGCAAGATCATCGTCGACACTTACGGCGGTGCTGCGCACCACGGCGGTGGCGCCTTCTCGGGCAAGGATCCGTCCAAGGTCGACCGCTCGGCCGCCTACGCTGGCCGCTATGTGGCGAAGAACATCGTCGCCGCGGGTCTGGCGGATCGCTGCGAAGTGCAAGTCGCCTACGCTATCGGAGTGGCGCGTCCGGTGTCGCTGATGGTCAACACCTTCGGCACGGGCAAGATCGCCGACGCCAAGATCGTTGAGCTGATCGGCCGTCACTTCGACTTGCGTCCGAAGGGCATCATCCAGACGCTCAACCTGCTGCGTCCGATCTACTCGAAGACCGCCGCCTACGGCCACTTCGGCCGCGACGAGCCGGAATTCACGTGGGAAGCGACCGACAAGGCCGCCGCACTGCGCGCCGACGCCGGCCTCTGATCCACCGCCTGCGCCGCCAAAAGGGGAGCGTTCATCGCTCCCCTTTTTTTTCGCCCGGCTTTCGCATCACCCGCCGGCCACCGCGCAACGCGCGGCCGTCACGAAATCCCCGAGGTGCGGGCGATATCGTCCCAGGACGGGGCGGCGGCAAGACGCTCCGCCAGCGTATCGACGAGCACGCGCACCCGCTGCGGCAGGTAGCGATTACCCGGAAACACCGCGTAGATGCCGAATTCCGGACAGGCGAAGTCGTCGAGGATGCGCAACAGCCGCCCGTCGCGCACTGCCGCCTCGGCGATGAAGGTCGGTGCACAGGTAATGCCCAGTCCTTGTATCGCCGCCGCGAGCAAGGCGTCGCCGCTGTTGGCCTCGATGCGCCCGGCGATTGGGAAGGTCTGCATCTGCCCGTCAATGATGAACGACCAGTTCGAGCGCGAGGACAGCACGTAGCCGAAGCAGTCGTGCGCGGCCAGTTCGCGCGGATGCTGCGGACACCCGCGCCGCGCGAGATACGCGGGGGAAGCGACGACGACGCTCTGGCTGTGGCCGATCTTGCGCGCGACGTCGCCCGGATCGAGACGCTCGCCAATGCGAATCGCCAGATCGAAGCCACCCTCGATCAGATTGACGCGCCGGTCGTTGAAATCGAGCTCTAGCGATATGTCGGGGTGCTCTGCACTGAACTCGCCAAAGATCGGCATCAGCCGATGCAGGCCGAACGAGAAGGGCAACGTGACCCGCAGATGCCCGCGGGCCTGCCGATCCTCGTCGTGCAGCCCGCCTTCCGCTAGCTCAAGCAGGGTCAGGATTTCCCGACATTTTTCCAGATAGCTCGCGCCGGCCGAGGTCAGACTGAGACGCCGCGTGCTGCGCGCCAGCAGCTTGACGCCAAGATGCGCCTCCAGCGCCGCCACCTGTCGCGTGACGACGGAGCGTGCCACATTCAGACGCTGCGCAACCCCGGCGAAGCTGCCGGCCTCAGCCACCTGAACGAAGATACGCATGCCATCGAGCCTGTCCATCTCGCCCCCTTAAGTTGCACAATCAGCAACAATCAATTGCGGATTGTCTCCTATTTCTGCACCACGCTTCTCCGTAAAGTGCCCCCATCGACCGCACGACGCAGCCAGCCGAGGCGGACGAAACCCAGCGATCAGCCCACAACGGAGACCTCTCATGAGCACTGCAAGCACCCCGAACGCCGCCACCTTCATCATCGACGAAACGCACACCTCGCCGCGCTTCGAGTACAGCCACTTTGGCTACTCGCGCCAGTCGCACCGTTTCGACCGGACCCAGGGTACGATCACGCTCGACCGCGCCGCCCGAACGGCATCGGTGGACGTCAGCATCGACGCGACCTCGGTCAATACCGGCTACGCGCTGTTCAACGAGCACATTCAAGGCGAGGACTTCCTCGACACCGCGCATCACCCGACGATCACCTTTCACTCGACGCACGCCCGTTTCGACGGCGACACGCCGGTTGCCGTGGCGGGGCTGCTGAGCATCAAGGGAATCACCCACCCGGTTGAGCTGACAATCACCTCGTTCCACGCCATGCCGCACCCGATGCTTGAAAAAGATGCCATCGGCGCCAACGCCCAGACGACGATCAAGCGCTCCGACTTCAAGCTCGACAAATACGCGCCCTTCGTCTCCGACGAACTGACGCTGCACATCAGCGTCGAAGCGATCAAGGAGTAAGCCGGCTCATGAGCGCTCGCATGCCCGTCGTCTTCGTTTCGCATGGCGCGCCGGATGCCCTGATCAAGGCGCCCGACACGGTGGCCTGCTGGAGTGCCATCCGCCAGCAGGTGCCGCCGCCGTCGGCCATTCTGGTCGTCTCGGCGCACTGGGAAGCCGCCCGCCCGACGCTCAGCCTGAGCGCGGCACCGACGACGGTGCACGACTTCGCCGGCTTCGACCCGCGCCTCTACCAATTGCGCTACCCGGCACCAGGAGCGCCGGCGCTCGCCGGGCGCGTGCTGGCACAACTCGCCAAAGCCGGCATCACCGCTGACACCGATCCAGAGCGCGGGCTCGACCACGGGGCCTGGGTTCCTCTGCTGGCGATGTATCCGGGGGCGGACATCCCCGTCACCCAGCTTTCGCTGATCCATGGCGGCAGCGTCGCCACGCACTACGCCCTCGGACAGGCACTGGCGCCGCTGCGTGATGAGGGCGTGCTGATCGTCGCTTCCGGCGCCATCACGCACAACTTCGCCTGGCTCGACTTTCACACCTCGGCCGGCCAGCCGCCGCTGGCGGTGGCACAGCAGTTCAGCGACTGGCTGGGCGAACGCATTCTTGCCGGCGACGACGCCGCCGTGCTGGGCTACCGTGACGCACCATACGGCGCCGACGCGCACCCCAGCGAAGAGCATTTTCATCCACTCGCCGTCGCTCTCGGCGCGAGCGCTGGCGATCGCGCGGTGCGCTTCCGCCCGGAATTCACCTACCGCGGGCTGTCGATGGACGCCTATCTCTGGCCCAGCGCTGACGCCGCAGCCACCTGAGGACGGGCGGGTACGGGCTGGTCACACGCAGTGCGGAGCAGGCGCACGATGTGGCGCGCACAGAGTCATCTGCCGCGCAAAAGATGGCGAGTCGAGTAGACTCGCAGAAACATCTCGTTCACATACGTTCCTGCTCCACTGCGCGGCCCGCCATGCTCAAAAAGATCAGCGTCAACGACCTGCGGGTCGGCATGCACATCAAGGAATTCTGCGGTTCCTGGATGGAGCATCCGTTCTGGCGAAACGCCTTCGTGATGGACGACCCGCGCGATCTGCAGCGAATTCTCGCCAGCAGCATCAAGGAGGTATGGATCGACTGTAGCAAGGGGCTTGATGTCGCCCCGGAAGTCAAAACCGTCTCGTTTGCCGAATCGGAAGCCGAAGTCGAAGCCGAGTTGGCGCGCGCCGCCTCGAGCGCCCGCCAGATCGAGCGCGTCGGCGTCTCCGCAGAGCTGGCGCGGGCTGCGCGCATCTGCGCCAAAGGCAAGCAGGCGGTCGTTTCGATGTTTCAGGAGGCGCGCATGGGCCGCGCCATCGACACAGCGGCCACGCAGCGCCTGGTCGAAGAAATTTCCGATTCCGTCACCCGCAATCCGGGCGCCCTGATCAGTCTGGCGCGCATCAAGACCGCTGACGATTACACCTATCTGCACTCCGTTGCCGTCTGTGCGCTGATGGTTGCTCTCGCCCGCCAGATGGGCCTCAGCGAGGAAGACACCCGTGCCGCAGGCCATGCAGGACTCCTGCACGACCTCGGCAAGGCCCTGATGCCGATGGATGTGCTCAACAAGCCGGGCAAGCTGACCGATGAGGAGTTCGCCATCGTCAAACAGCACCCGGTGGAAGGCCACCGCCTGCTGCTCGAAGCCAAGGGTACGCACGAAGTCACCCTCGACGTCTGCCTGCATCACCACGAGAAGATGGACGGCTCGGGCTATCCGGACCATCTGCCCGCCGAGCAGATTTCCCGCTTTGCGCGCATGGGCGCCGTTTGCGACGTGTACGACGCCATCACCTCGAACCGTCCCTACAAGGCCGGCTGGGACCCGGCCGAGTCGCTGCGCCGCATGGCGGAATGGACACAAGGCCATTTCGACCCGGCGATCTTCCAGTCCTTCGTCAAGAGTCTCGGCATCTATCCGATCGGCTCGCTGGTAAGACTAGCCTCGGGTCGACTCGCTATCGTCGTCGAGCAAAGCGCGCGCTCGCTACTCGCACCACGCGTCAAAGTGTTTTTCTCGACGCGCTCGAACGCGCGCCTGCCCCCCGAGATCGTCGATCTGTCGCGGCCGGGCAGCACAGAAAAAATCGCCGCGCGCGAAGATCCTGCCGCATGGAACTTTCCTGACCTCGACCGTCTCTGGTTAACCGGCGAAAGCGCAAGCTGATCGGGGCGACTGCCGCGTCAGCGCGTCCGGCGGAAAACTGCGTATAATCCGCCCCACTCCGAGGAGCGCTGCAAGGCTGTCGTCCGACAGTCCCAGGCTCGGACCGAAACGGCGCTCATCCGACCCCCCGCGCCGGGCGTGGGTGGCGGGTGAGTCCGGCCTTCCTCAGGTCATTGCTCCCTCGTCGCCACCTCCGGCTGCTGTTCTGAAGGAGCTTGCTGTGGCTGACAAAGACTTCATCGTTGCCGACCTGAATCTGGCCGACTGGGGCCGCAAGGAAATCCGCATCGCCGAGACCGAAATGCCCGGTCTGATGGCGATCCGCGAAGAGTACGCCGCCTCTCAACCGCTCAAGGGCGCCCGCATCACCGGCTCCCTGCACATGACCATCCAGACTGCCGTGCTGATCGAGACGCTGGTCGCGCTCGGCGCCGAAGTCCGCTGGGCCTCGTGCAACATCTTCTCGACGCAGGACCACGCCGCTGCCGCGATCGCCGCGCAAGGCATCCCGGTGTTCGCGGTCAAGGGCGAAACGCTCTCCGACTACTGGGATTACACGCACCGCATCTTTGAGTGGGCCGATGGCGGCTATTCGAACATGATCCTCGACGACGGCGGCGACGCGACGCTGCTGCTGCACCTCGGCGCGCGCGCCGAGAAGGACATTTCGGTCATCGCCAAGCCGGGCTCCGAAGAAGAAACCATCCTCTTCGCCGCCATCCGCGCCAAGCTCGCCATCGATCCGACCTGGTATTCGGTGCGTCTGGCGCAGATCAAGGGCGTCACCGAAGAAACCACCACCGGCGTCCATCGCCTGTACCAGATGCACCAGCGCGGCGAACTCAAGTTCCCGGCGATCAACGTCAATGATTCGGTGACCAAGTCGAAGTTCGATAACCTCTACGGCTGCCGCGAATCGCTGGTCGACGGCATCAAGCGCGCGACCGACGTGATGGTCGCCGGCAAGATCGCCGTCGTCGCTGGTTACGGCGACGTCGGCAAGGGTTCGGCGCAGGCGCTGCGCGCGCTGTCGGCGCAGGTGTGGGTCACCGAAATCGACCCGATCTGTGCGCTGCAGGCGGCGATGGAAGGCTATCGCGTCGTCACCATGGAGTACGCTGCCGACAAGGCCGACATCTTCGTCACCACCACCGGCAACTTCCACGTGATCACGCACGAGCACATGGTGGCGATGAAGAACAACGCCATCGTCTGCAACATCGGTCACTTCGACAACGAGATCGACGTCGCCTCGCTCGAGCAGTACCAGTGGGAAGAGATCAAGCCGCAGGTCGATCACGTCATCTTCCCCTCTGGCCGCCGCATCATCCTGCTCGCCAAGGGCCGCCTGGTGAACCTCGGCTGCGGTACCGGCCATCCGTCCTACGTGATGAGCTCCTCGTTCGCCAACCAGACGATCGCCCAGATCGAACTGTTCACGCGCACCAATGACTACCCGGTCGGCGTGTACACGCTGCCCAAGCACCTCGACGAGAAGGTCGCCCGCCTGCAGCTGAAGACGCTCAACGCGCAACTCTCCGTCCTGCGCCCGGAACAGGCGGCCTATATCGGCGTGCCGGTCGAAGGTCCGTACAAGGCGGAGCACTACCGCTACTAACCGGGAGGTCGTGCCGTCCGGGGCAGTACACCGGGCGGCGCCGCGTCGGCACACGCTGCGACGCAGCGCCGCCTGCCCGACGGCACGGCCACCGCCTTTTGCACCTCCGGTCGACGTCCGTCCGCGACGTCGACCGACCCAACAGGAATCGACACGCGATGACCGCCGATCTCCGCAACGCCAGTCGCTGCTTCAGTCTCGAGCTCTTCCCGCCGCAAACGCCGGAAGGCACGGAGAAGCTGCGCGCGGTACGCCGCCAGCTTGCCGAACTGGGGCCGAAATTCTTTTCCGTCACCTTCGGTGCCGGCGGCTCGACACGCGACCGCACGCTCGACACCGTGCTCGAAATCCAGACCGATGGACAGGAAGCCGCACCGCACCTGTCGTGTGTCGGCTCGACCGAAGAAAACATCCGCGAGATGCTGACGCTCTACCGCGGGCAAGGCATTCGCCACATCGTCGCCCTGCGCGGCGATCTGCCGTCGGGCATGGCCGAGCCGGGCGCCTTCCGCTACGCCAGCGATCTCGTGCGCTTCATCCGCGCCGAAACCGGCGACTGGTTCCACATCGAAGTCGCCGCCTATCCGGAATTCCACCCGCAAGCGGCCAGCCCGCAGGCCGATCTCGCTGCCTTCCGCAGCAAGGTCGACGCCGGTGCCGATTCGGCGATTACGCAGTATTTCTATAACAGCGACGCCTACTTTCGCTTCATCGACGATTGCGCCGCGCTCGGCGTCACGATTCCGGTGGTGCCGGGAATCATGCCGATTTCGAGCTATTCGAAGCTGGCGCGCTTTTCCGATACCTGCGGTGCGGAAATCCCGCGCTGGGTGCGCAAGAAGCTGGAAAGCTACGGCGACGACGCCGCGTCGATCCGTGCCTTCGGCCTTGATGTCGTCAGCCAGCTCTGCGAACGCCTGCTGGCGGGCGGCGCGCCCGGCTTGCACTTCTACACGCTGAATCAGGCGGGGCTGGTCAACGAGTTGTGGGAACGCCTGCACCTGCCCGCACATGCGGCGCGCGGTACCGAGCTCGCTTCAGGACTCTGATCCCGGCGGCGGCGGGAAGGCGCGCGGTTGCCGTCGCCGGTCGAGCCACCAGGCGTAGACCGGCAGCAACAGGGCAGAACCCGGCAGCAGCAGCAAGAGCAGGTAAGGCGACAAACGCGACAGGACGCGCAGCTGCGAAAGCAGCTCCGCGCGTTCGGCGGCCGTCCACGCCTCGCCGTTGCGGTTTTTCATCAACAAGGGGAGCAAGCCGCGCATCTGGACGATGCCGGTGACGACCTCCCGCGCCTGCCGTCGCTGCCCCGCCCAGAGGCGGCTGAACACGCTACTCCGCCCGCGTGCGTTCACCGCACACCGGCAACCAGGGAATCCAGACGGCTGCGCAAGGCCCGCCACGCCCGCCAGGCGAACAACGCACGACGCCCCCAGCGCCAGAGGCGCACAGGCTTGAGTACGACAAACACGGCGACCGCCGCCGCCACGACCGCCGGGTGACGACGCACACCGTCAGCGATCAGGCGCACCCACGTCAGCGCACGATCCGTCGTTCGCAAACCATCGCGAACGGGTGCCAGTTGCGCGCCCAGATCGGCGCGCTGCCGGGCAATGCGCTCCAGCAACCGGCCCCGGCGCACGCCGATATCGATCAGGTCACTCATTCGGCCGGCGGCGCGTCACGCATGGCGGCCTTAAGCTGGCGGATATCTTCCTCCAGCTCATTCAGGCTGCTCGCAAACATCGGCTGCGGCCGCAGCAGCGCGCGCTGCACCGCCGCATAAAAGAGCCCTGCCAATACGAGGAAAAGCAGCGCACCGGCCGTCAACACCAGCAGTCGTTGTTCCCAGTACAGCGTCGCCAGTGCGGCAAAGCCGAGCACCACGGCAATCCCGGCGCACAACATCAGCGCTTGCCCGAGCAGGGCAACGCGGATCAAGCGCAGCTTCTCTTCTTCGAGCTCGTTGCCAAGGAGTTCAAGGCGCGTGCGAACACTCGCCAATGCCGTCGAAGCGAGACGATGCGCCGAACCGAGCAGGCCCGATCCGGCGCTGGCGGGCGCGTCGCTCACGCCTTTACCGAAGAGGTTCAACGGCGACCAATGATGATGCCGAGGAGCAGGCCAACGCCGCCGGCGATGCCCACAGCCTTCCAGGGGTTTTCGTGCACGTAGTCGTCGGTAGCGCGAGCCGCTGCCTTCGTGCCGTCGACCAGTACTGCTTCGGCGTCGGCCAGACGCAGCTTGGCGTCACGCAGACGATCCTGAATGCGCTCACGCAGTTCGCTGACCTTTTCGCCCGCCAGACTGGCGGAGGCGCGCAGGATTTCATCAGCGTCCGACACGACAACGCGCAGGTCGGAAACGAGTTTATCTTTATTCACGGAAGACAGGCCGGTGGTCTCAGACATGGCAAACCTCATGGAAAAGAAGGGGATGGGGTGCGGAATCTATCGGGAGAAATGGCGCTGGCGCCTGCCTTGTTCCGTCGTTGCCGGCGGATAACGCAGGCTCTGCAAGCCTTTCACTGCTCAGAGTATCGATTTTACTGTCGCAGATCAACGCGGCGCGGCGGCGCAGCAATCAAAAAGCATACGCATAGTCGATGGTGAGCGGTGCGTGATCGGAAAAACGCTGCGCGCGATAGACCTGCGCGGTCTGCGCGCAAGCAGCCAGCGACGCCGTTGCCAACTGGTAATCGAGCCGCCAACCGACGTTCTTCGCCCAGGCCTGACCACGATTCGACCACCACGTATAACAGCCTTCCCCTTCATCCGGATACAGGACGCGATAGCTGTCGCGCCAGCGCCCATCGGCGAGCACACCGGCAACCCAGGCTCGCTCTTCGGGCAGGAAGCCGGAGTTTTTCTGGTTGGATTTCCAGTTCTTCAGATCAAGCTCGCGCTGCGCGATGTTCCAGTCGCCGCAGACAACGACGTCCCGCCCGCTGGCGGCCAGCGCGTCGAGCACGGGCATGAAGCGCTCCATGAAGCGGAATTTCGCCTCCTGCCGCTCCGGCGAACTGGAGCCCGATGGCAGGTAAAGCGACACCACCGAAAGATTACCGAAGTCGGCGCGTAGATATCGCCCTTCGGCGTCGAATCCGGCGTCGCCGATGCCTTCGACGACGGCGTCAGGCGCGCGCCGGCTCCAGACGCCGACGCCGCTGTAACCTTTTTTGCTGGCATGTGCGTTGACGGCGTGCAACCCGGCGGGCGCTGCCAGTTCAGCGTCGAGATCGGCCGCCTGCGCCTTGAGTTCCTGCACGCAGACGACGTCGGCCTGCTGTGCCGCCAGCCAGGGCAAAAGCCCCTTGCGGCACGCCGAGCGAACGCCGTTGAGGTTGAGGTTGATGATGCGTAACATACGGCTCCCGTGCCGCGCCGCGGCCCTTTTGGTGTGTGCTTTTATGGACTTTCGTCAGGAATTCATCGAATTCGCCGTCGGCCGCAACGCCTTGCTGTTCGGCGAATTCATTACCAAGGCGGGACGTCGTTCGCCGTACTTCTTCAACGCAGGCTTGTTCAACGACGGCGAATCGCTCGACCGGCTGGCGCAATTCTACGCGAGCACGATCCTCGCCAGCGGGCTTGCCTTCGACGGGCTCTTCGGCCCGGCCTACAAAGGCATTCCGCTTGCCGCGACGACCGCCGTCGCGCTGGCGCGCCAGGGCTGTAACCGGCCGCTGTCGTACAACCGCAAGGAAGCGAAGGACCACGGCGAAGGCGGCACCATCGTTGGCGCCAAGCTCGCCGGGCGCGTGCTGATCATCGACGACGTGATTTCTGCCGGCACCTCGGTGCGCGAATCGGTGGAGATCATCCGCGCCGCCGGCGCCACCCCCTGCGGCGTCGTCATTGCCCTCGACCGCATGGAGCGGGGGCAGGGTGAGCTGTCGGCCGTGCAGGAAGTCGAACGGGATTACGGCATCCCGGTCATGGCCGTCGCCACGCTCAATGACCTGCTGACGTATCTGGGCGACCGCGCCGATCTCGCGGCGCACCAGAGCGCGGTGGATCGTTACCGCCGCGACTACGGCATCGCCCGCTAGTCGGCGACTTGTCGGCAGCACACGGCGCCGGAGGCATCCGGCGCCGTCAATCTCTCCACAAAACTAGCCGAGCTTGCTGCGCAGCAATTGATTGACCTGCTGCGGATTGGCCTTGCCCTTGGTGGCTTTCATCGCCTGGCCGACCAGCGCGTTGAAGGCCTTCTCCTTGCCGGCGCGAAACTCGGCGACCATCGCCGCATTGTTGGCGAGGACTTCGTCGATCAAGGCCTCGATGGCGCCGGTGTCGGTGATCTGCTTCAAGCCCTGCGCCGCGATGATGCGGTCGGCCGCGTCCTCGCCGGTGCCGCCTTCGCCCGCCCAGATCGCATCAAAAATCTTCTTGGCGATGTTGTTGGAGATGGTGTTGTCGGCGACGCGCGCCAGCAGGCGTCCAAGCTGCGCCGCCGACACCGGGGCATCGCCAAAGTCGATGCCTTCGCGGTTCACGCGCGCCGCGAGATCGACCATCACCCAGTTGGCGCACGGCTTGGCGGAGGCGACGCCAGCCGCCTGTACGGCAGCTTCGTAATAGTTGGCAATCTCCAGACTGGCCGTCAGCGCCGTGGCGTCGTAGTCGGAAAGGCCGAACTCGGCAACAAAGCGGGCGCGCTTGGCGACCGGCAGTTCCGGCAGCTGCGCGCGCGTCCGCTCGACCCAGTCACGGGCGATGACCAGCGGCAGCAAGTCGGGATCGGGGAAGTAACGATAGTCGTGGGCATCTTCCTTCGAGCGCATGGAGCGCGTCTCGCCCGAATCGGGATCGAACAGCACCGTCGCCTGCTGGATGCGGCCGCCGTCTTCGAGCGTCTCGATCTGCCAGCGCACTTCGTAGTCGATCGCCTGCTGCATGAAGCGGAAGGAGTTGAGGTTCTTGATCTCGCGCCGCGTGCCGAGCGGGCCGCCGGGACGGCGCACCGAGACGTTGGCGTCGCAGCGGAAGGAGCCTTCCTGCATGTTGCCGTCGCAGATGCCGATCCAGCGCACCAGCGCATGCAGGGCGCGCGCGTAGGCGACGGCTTCCGCCGACGAGCGCAGATCCGGCTCGGACACGATCTCCAGCAACGGCGTGCCGGCACGATTGAGGTCGATCCCCGATTGGCCCTGGAAGTCCTCATGCAGGCTCTTGCCGGCGTCTTCTTCGAGGTGCGCACGCGTCAGGCGGATGATCTTCTCGCTATCGCCGACCTGGATCGCCAACTGCCCACCGATGACCACTGGCGCCTCGAACTGGCTGATCTGGTAGCCCTTCGGCAAATCGGGGTAGAAGTAGTTTTTGCGCGCGAAGACCGATCGCTCGGCGACCTCCGCCCCCACCGCCAGACCAAAGCGGATGGCGCACTCGACGGCGCCACGATTCAGGACCGGCAAAACGCCCGGCAAGGCCAGATCAACGGCGCAGGCCTGCACGTTGGGCGCCGCGCCAAAGGCGGTGGCGGCACCGGAAAAGATTTTCGATTGGGTCGCCAGCTGGGCGTGCGTCTCGATCCCGATGACGACTTCCCAGCCGCTGCTCACTTCGCCGTGCTTCATGGCTATTTCGCCTTCCCGTCAATAACGGCGACCGAGGCCGGAGTCTCCCGGCGCTGATCGCCCGATGCATATCCACAGTCTGCAAACATCCGTCGCATTGCTCGCGCCCTTTGCCGCCATCCGCTTCCGGCGCACACCGAGAACGAAAATCGACCGGCGCGCCGCCTAGTCGGCCAATGCGGTCGGCCGCTGCAGGTGCCAATCCGTCGCCCGCTGGTAGCGGTGCGCGACATCGAGCAGACGCGCCTCGCCGAAGTAGTTGCCGATCAGCTGCAAGCCAGTCGGCAGGCCATTGGCCAGACCGCAGGGAACCGACATGCCCGGCAGGCCGGCCAGATTGACAGCGATGGTGTAGATGTCGGAGAGGTACATCTGCACCGGATCGGCCGCCTTTTCGCCGATGCGGAACGCGGTGCCGGGGCTGGTCGGCCCCATGATCACGTCGCATTCCTTGAAAGCGCGCGCGAAGTCGTCGGCGATCAGGCGGCGGATGCGCTGCGCCTGCCGGTAGTAGGCGTCATAGTAGCCGTGCGAGAGCACGTAGGTGCCGATCAGGATGCGCCGCTTCACTTCAGCGCCGAAACCCTGCGCGCGCGTCTTGGAGTACATGTCGTCGAGGTCGCTGTACTCCGGCGCGCGATGGCCGTAGCGCACGCCGTCGAAGCGCGACAGGTTCGAGCTGGCCTCGGCCGGCGCGATCACGTAGTAGGCGGGCACCGACAGCTGCATCGCCGGCAGGCTGACCTCGACCGTCTCGGCGCCGAGCGCGCGATAGGCGGCGATCGCTTCATCGACGCGCGCCATCACCGCCGCGTCGCAGCCGGCGCGTTCGGCTTCGCCGAAGAATTCGCGCGGCAGACCGATCTTCAGGCCGGCCAGCGGCTTCGCCGGCGCGTCAGCGGCGAGCAGGCGCGTGTAGTCCTCGGCCGGGCGCTCGACGCTGGTCGAATCACGCGTGTCGAAACCGGCCATGGCGTTGAGCAGCAGCGCACAGTCTTCGGCCGAGCGCGCCATCGGCCCGGCTTGGTCGAGCGACGAGGCGAAGGCGATCATGCCCCAGCGCGAAACGACACCGTAGGTCGGTTTCAGTCCGGTGAGGCCGCACAGCGCCGCCGGCTGACGGATCGAGCCGCCGGTGTCAGTGCCGGTCGCCGCCGGCGCCAGTCGCGCCGCCACCGCGGCGGCGGAGCCGCCCGACGAGCCGCCGGGAACTCGCGCCGGGTCCCAGGGGTTCTTCACCGCGCCGAAGTACGAGGTTTCGTTCGACGAGCCCATGGCGAACTCGTCCATATTGGTCTTGCCGAGATTGACCGCACCGGCGGCGTCGAAGCGCTCGATCACCGTCGCGTCGTAGGGGCTGACGAAGTTCTCCAGCATGCGCGAGCCGCAGGTGGTGCGCCAGCCCTGCGCACAGAAAATGTCCTTCTGCGCCAGCGGGATGCCGAGCAGGGGGCCGGCCTCGCCGCGCGCACGCCGCAGGTCGGCGGCTTTTGCCTGCGCCAGACTCTTGTCAGGGTCGACAGTGATGAAAGCGTTGATTTCGGGGTTATGGCGGGCGATGCGCTCAAGGTAGGCCTGCGTCAGTTCGACGCTGGAAAACTCGCCTTTGGCAAGGCCTTGCGCAAGCGACTTGAGACTGCGTTCAATCATTCGATCACCTTCGGTACCAGATAGAGCCCGTCGGCCGTTTCCGGGGCAACCGCCTGGAAGGCGGCGCGCTGATCGGACTCGCTGACACGGTCGTCGCGCAGACGCTGCGCGATATCGAGCGCATGCGCCATCGGCGCAACGCCGGCGGTATCCGCCGCCTGCATGGCCTCAATGAGGCTGAAAATTCCGTTCAGTTCGCCAAGGGCGGTATCCGCCTCGGCATCGCTGATATCGATCCGCGCCAGCTGGGCAACGCGGCGCACTTGTTCAAGAGTTAGCGACATGGCTGAGTAGCGAAAAAGAGGCTGACCGGAAAGGGCGGCCATTCCAATGTGCGGGCAGACGCCGTCAAACGATGGTGCAGCAGACCGCACCCGCAAAAGCAGCGCCAACGCAACCGCGCCAACGCCGGAATGGCGGCAGCAAGGGTTTAATACGATTAGCCTTATAAGGTATCATAAAGTCCCTTCCCGCCGCAGTTGCCGGCGGACACTCAGGATTCCCCCGCATGTTCAGCTTTCTACGCAGCTACTTCTCCAACGATCTGGCCATCGACCTCGGCACCGCCAACACGCTGATTTACGTGCGTTCGAAAGGCATCGTTCTCGACGAACCTTCCGTCGTCGCCATCCGCCTTGAAGGCGGCCCGAACGCCAAGAAGACCATTCAGGCGGTCGGCAAGGAAGCCAAGGAAATGCTCGGCAAGGCACCCGGCGCGATCACCGTGATCCGGCCAATGAAAGACGGCGTGATCGCCGACTTCACCGTCACCGAACAGATGCTGAAGCAGTTCATCAAGAAGGTGCACGACTCGAAACTGCTGTCGCCGAGCCCGCGCATCATCATCTGCGTGCCGTCCGGCTCGACGCAGGTCGAACGCCGCGCCATCCGCGAATCGGCCATCGGCGCCGGCGCAAGCCAGGTGTTCCTGATCGAAGAACCGATGGCCGCTGCCATCGGCGCTGGCCTGCCAGTGGCGGATGCGACCGGCTCGATGGTCGTCGATATCGGCGGCGGCACCACGGAAGTCGGCGTCATCTCGCTCGGCGGCATGGTCTATGCCGGCTCGGTTCGCGTCGGCGGCGACAAGCTCGACGAAGCGATCATCAACTACATCAGCCGCAACTACGGCATGCTGATCGGCGAAAACACCGCCGAGAACATCAAGAAGATGATCGGCTCGGCCTTCCCCGGCGCCGAAGTGCGCGAAATGGAAGTCTCCGGCATCAACAAGGCCGAGGGCATCCCGCGCAAGTTCACGATTTCGTCGAACGAAATCCTCGAAGCACTGACCGAGCCGCTCAACCAGATCGTCTCGGCCGTCAAGTCGGCGCTGGAAAAGACGCCGCCCGAACTCGGCGCCGACATTGCCGACAAGGGCATGGTGCTCACCGGCGGCGGCGCGCTGCTGCGCGACCTCGACCGTCTGCTGATGGAAGAAACCGGCCTGCCGGTGATCGTTGCCGACGACCCGCTCACCTGCGTCGCGCGCGGCTGTGGGCTGGCGCTCGAGAAGATGGACAAGCTCGGCAGCATCTTCGCCTCCGAGTGAGGGCGCACATGAGGTCAGTTCGTCCGGAGCGCCGGGTTGGGCCGTTCCGAACGGTCGGCCTCTGCGCCTTGACGGCGCGGCACGCGCCGTCTCGTTCGCGCCTGCGTGCAGCCGCTGGCCTGCCGCTCCAGTCCGGCGACGACGCCTGTCGCGGCGCTCACTGACGCTGCCAATACGCGCCGATGGATCATCAACCGCCACCGTTTTTCAAGCGAGGACCGGCGCCGCTGGCGCTGCTCTCGTTTTACCTCGCGCTGTCGATCGCGCTGGCGGTTGTGGACGCGCGCTTCCGTACGCTGGAAATCCTGCGCCAGGGCATCGGCGCCGTGACGCAACCGTTGCAACAGATCGCCCAGGCGCCGGCGCGCTTTCTGGCAGACGCCGGGGAGCGCATCAGTACGGCAACGTCGGCGCAGGACGACAATGACCGCCTGCGCCGCGAACGCCTCGAAATGGCGCCGCAGCTCATGCGTACGCAGCAAATGGAAGCCGAGAACGCGCGTTTGCGCCGCCTTCTCGGCGTCAGCGAACGGCAAGCGGGCAACGCCCACGTCGCCGAAGTGATCCGCACCGCACGCGACCCATTCTCGCGCCGCATCGTCATCGACAAGGGCTTGCAGGACAACGTCGTCGCCGGCCAGCCGGTGATCGACGACGCCGGCATCGTCGGGCAGGTGACACGCGTTTTCCCGTTCGTTTCGGAAGTCACGCTAATCACCGACAAGGATCAGGCGGTGCCGGTGCAGATCGTGCGTAACGGACTGCGCTCGGTCGTCTTCGGCCTCGGCGACGGCCGCCTCGAGCTGCGCTTCATCCCCGCCAACGCCGATGTGCAGGAAGGCGACCAGCTCGTCACCTCGGGAATCGACGGCATCTTCCTGCCCGGCTTCCCGGTGGCCACCATTACCCGCATCGAACGCGACAGCGCGTATTCGTTTGCGCGCATCCACTGCGCGCCGACCGCCGGCGTCGAAAATTTCAGCGAAGTCATGCTGCTCGACGAACGCAAGACCAAGCCCCTGCCCGACGAGTTGAGCGAACGTAGCGACGACGACAGCCGTAGCACTGACCGCGGCAGTCGCCTCAAAAAGCGACGCGCGGGTCGCGACTAGGATCGCCATGCAACCGACTTTCTCCTCCTCACGCATCCTCCTGCCGGTCAAGGGCTGGTTCGTCGTTCTGACGCTGATCGGCGCGCTGTTCCTCAACTTCCTGCCGATCTCGGCCTGGCCGGGCATGCCTGACTGGGTGGCGCTGGTGCTCGTCTTCTGGAGCGTGCGCGAAAGCCGGCGCGTCGGCATGGGCTGGGGATTTGTCCTCGGACTGGCGATGGACGTCGCCGACGCCAGCCTACTCGGGCAGCACGCGCTGGCCTACGTACTGGTCGCACATGTCTCGTCGTCGCTGTCGAAACGCATCCTCTGGTTCCCGCTTCTCCAGCAGCAGCTGCACGTCTTGCCGCTTTTGCTGCTGGTGCAGTTCGTGCAAATCGGCGTGCGCCTGATCGCTGGCGCCAGCTTCCCCGGCTTCGCGTACTTCGTCGGCCCGCTCATTGGCGCCATCCTCTGGCTGCCGCTGACCTACGCGCTGCTGCTGCCGCAGTATCAGCCGGTCGAGCGCGACGCCAACCGGCCGATCTGAGCGGAGCCCCATGCGCCTGCGCCGTTCCCTGCAAAATTCGAGCGACAGCGACTACAGCCGCTACCGTTTCCGGCTGGCCGTTTCGATGGCGCTGGTGCTGCTCGCCTTCGGCACGCTGCTGACGCGCTTCGTCTATCTGCAGGTCATTCAGCACGACTACTACACGACACGCGCCGAAGATAACCGCATCTCCCTGGCACCAATCGCGCCGAATCGCGGCGTCATCGTCGACCGCAACGGCGTCGTCATGGCGCACAACTATTCGGCCTTCACGCTCGAAATCACGCCGTCCAAGGTGCCCGACCTCGAAGCGACCATCGAGGCGCTCGGCCAGATCATCGACATCCAGCCGAAGGACCGCAAACGCTTCCGCAAGCTGCTCGACGAGAGCAAGACCTTCGAGAGCCTGCCGATCCGCACGCGTCTCTCCGACGAGGAAGTCGCACGCTTCGCCGCCAACCGCTACCGTTTCCCCGGCGTCGAGGTGCAGGCGCGGCTGTTCCGCCAGTACCCGCTGGGGCCAATTGCATCGCACGCGCTCGGCTACATCGGCCGCATCAACACGCGCGACCTCGAAACCATCGCCGCCAGCGATCAGGAGTCGAACTACAAGGGCGCCGACCATATCGGCAAGACCGGCATCGAGCAGAAATACGAGTTCTACCTGCATGGCACCACTGGCTACGAGCAGGTCGAAGTCGACGCCGGCGGGCGCGCCGTGCGCAGCCTCTCGCGCACCTCGCCGATCCAGGGCAACGACCTGACGCTGACGCTCGACACCAAGCTGCAGGATATCGCCGAGAAGGCCTTTGGCGACCGTCGCGGCGCCCTCGTCGCCATCGACCCGGCGACCGGCGGTGTGCTGGCGCTGGTGTCGATGCCGACCTACGACCCCAACCTTTTCGTTGACGGCATCCGCACCGACGACTGGGATCAACTCAACAACTCGCCCGACAAGCCGATGGTCAACCGGGCGTTGAACGGCGCCTACCCGCCCGGCTCGACCTTCAAGCCCTTCCTCGCCCTGGCCGCGCTCGAAACCGGCAAGCGCACGGCCAGCCAGGCCATCGTCGATCCGGGCTACTTCAACTTCGGCGGCCACCAGTTCCGCGACGACAAGAAGGGCGGGCACGGCGTCGTCGACATGTACCGTTCGATCGTCCAGTCCTGCGACACCTATTACTACATGCTGGCCAACGACATGGGCATCGACTCGATTGCCCGTTTCATGAGCCAGCTCGGTTTCGGCAGCCGCACCGGCATCGACATCGAAGGCGAATCGGAAGGCGTGCTGCCGTCGCCGGAGTGGAAGAAGCGGCGCTTCAAGCGGCCGGAGCAGCAAAAATGGTTTGCCGGCGACACCGTCTCGATTGGCATCGGCCAGGGCTATAACGCGTACACGCCAGTTCAGCTGGCCATGGCGACGGCGGCGCTTGCCAACAACGGCGTGATGTACCGCCCGCACCTCGTCAATTTCATCACCGACAGCCGCTCCGGCGAGAAGACCTACATCGAGCCGCAGCCGATGCGTACCCTCGCGCTGAAGCAGGAAAACATCGACACCATCAAGCGTGCGATGGTCGGCGTGGCACGCGAAGGGACGGGCGCCCGCGCCTTTGCCGGCGCGCCCTACGAATCGGGCGGCAAGACCGGGACGGCGCAGGTCTTCAGCCTGAAGGGCGAAAAATACGAAGGCGGACGCGTCCGCGAGCATCTGCGCGACCACGCGCTCTACATCGCCTTCGCGCCGGCCGACAAGCCGAAGATCGCCCTCGCCGTGCTTGTCGAAAACGGCGGTTTCGGCGCCCAGTCGGCCGCACCGATTGCCCGGCTGGTGCTCGACTACTACCTGCTCGGCAAGGCGCCCAAAGGCCCGGCCAGCGAAGACGCGACGCCGGAAGAGGAATAGCCGATGAGCGATCCGCTACGTCTTCCCGCCGTTTTCTTCCGCCTGCGCGCGCGCCTGCTCGAGCACATCGATCTGCCGCTCTTCTTCATCGTCGCCGCGCTGATGCTGATCGGGCTGGCGACGGTGCACAGCGCCACCTACGACGCCAACAGCCGCGTCCTGTCGCAATTGCTCAACATGCTGGTCGGGCTGGCGCTGATGTGGGGCGTAGCGCAGCTGCCGCCGCAAAAGCTGATGCGCTTCGCCGTGCCGCTCTACGTCATCGGTGTCGTGCTGCTGGTGCTCGTCTTCCTCTTTGGAGTGCGCGTTAATGGCGCACAGCGCTGGCTGTCGCTCGGCTTCACGCGCATCCAGCCATCCGAGATCCTGAAGATCGCCGTGCCACTGATGGTGGCCTGGTATCTGCACAAGCACGAAGCCTCGCTCAAGGCCCGCCACTTCGCCGGCGCCGCGCTGTTGATGCTGGTGCCGTTCGCGCTGATCGCCAAACAGCCTGACCTCGGCACCGCCATCCTCGTCGGCGCGGCCGGTTTCTACGTCATCTTTTTCGCCGGGCTGCCCTGGAAAGTGATCGGTGCGATCATCGCCGCCGCCAGCGCCGCCGCGCCTTTCCTCTGGTCGCACCTGCACGACTACCAGCGCAAGCGCATCCTCACGCTGTTCGATCCCTCGGCCGATCCGCTCGGCGCCGGCTATCACATCATCCAGTCGACCATTGCCATCGGTTCGGGCGGTGTCGTCGGCAAGGGCTGGCTCGCCGGGACGCAGACGCACCTCGAGTTCATTCCCGAACGGCACACCGACTTCATCTTCGCCGTCTTCTCGGAAGAGTGGGGGCTGCTCGGCAACACCGTGCTGCTGGTGCTGTACACGCTGCTCGTCGGGCGCGGCATCCTCATCGCCGCCAACGCGTCGACGCTCTTCTCACGGGCGATGGCCGGCTCCGTCACGCTCAGCTTCTTCACCTACATCTTCGTGAACATGGGCATGGTCAGCGGCATCCTGCCGGTCGTCGGCGTGCCGCTGCCGTTCATCAGCTACGGCGGCACGGCGGTGGTCATGCTCTGCCTGGGTCTCGGCATCCTCATGAGCATCCAGACGCACCGCATGCTGGTCAAGAAATAGGCGAGGGCAGGAAGGTGTCTTGCCGTCACGCCGCAGCCAGAACCGCCGCCCGCCGCAGCCTCGCCCCAAGCACGGGACTCGGTCTCGGAGCGCTCGTCTCGCTGCTGCTCGCCGCCTGCGGCACGCAGCCCCCCGTCGTCGAGCGCAGTCCGAGCGCGACCAGCGAGACGGTCAAGACCACCCCCAAGGCGCCGCGCAAACTCGTCCCGACGCGGCGCGGCGGCGGCTATTACAAGGACGACGGGCCGGCCGACGAGATTCCCGACAACCTCGACGACATCCCCGACGCCACGCCACGCGCCGAGCCGCTGCATCGCTTCGCCAACAAACCCTACGTTGCGCTCGGCCGCAGCTACGTGCCGAACACCCGCGTCCAGCCGCTGCACGAGACCGGTATTGCCAGTTGGTACGGACGCAAATTCCACGGTCAGCGCACCTCGATCGGCGAACCCTACGACATGTTCTCGATGACTGCCGCGCACCCGACGCTGGCGATCCCCTCTTACGTGCGCGTCACCAGCGTGCGCAATGGCCGCAGCGTGATCGTCCGCGTCATTGATCGCGGCCCCTTCCACGTCGGTCGCGTCATTGACCTCTCCTACGCCGCCGCCTGGAAGCTCGGCATCATCGACGATGGCAGCGGGCAAGTTGAAGTCGACGCCATCGTTCCTGACGAGGGTGGCTTCCCGCCGCTGCGGCCGTCGCTGGCCTTGGGGGGCAGCGCGGCCAGCCACACGGACGGCGCCACCGCCAGCAGCGGTACACCGACGCTGCGCAGCGAACCGGATGAGATCGAAGCGCTTTCCCGCCAATTCGCCCTCGGCGACAGCGCCAGCACAGGCGCGGGCAACGCTGGCGTCGAACTGCGCGGCGTCTTCCTGCAACTGGGCGCTTTCAGCAGCGCCGACAACGCCGAGAGCCTGCGCGCCCACCTGACGCGTGAACTCGACTGGGTCGGCGAACCGCTGCGCGTCGTCGCCGCGAACGGCATGTACCGCGTCCACCTCGGCCCTTACGCCAGCCGCGCCGACGCCGAGCGCAACGCGGAGCGCATCCGCCAGACGCTCGGTTTCAAACCAAGTTTTGTCATCCGCTGAAAGAAGCGGCACACTAGCCGCCCTCGGGACGAGGAACGCGCCCCACGAATATCCCCTACGGCACGTCGTTCCCGTCCCCTGCCGGATCACCGGCGTTCTCACGACACCTCATGATTTCCCCGCGCCGCCCCGTCATCTCTCCGCACCAGCGACGCGTCTGGCCGATCCTCCTGCTGGTCGGTCTCGCTGCCGTGCTGATCACGCTACTCGTCGCCAAGCATCAACTGGCGAGCGACGAAGAACTGCTGCGCCAGCATTTCATCGCTGAAGCCGAAGCACGCGCCAGCAGCGTCGCGACGCGCCTGCGCAGCCCCTTGCAAACACTCGATGTCCTGCGCCGACTCTGTGGCGGTGGCGACGCGCAAGGCTTTGCGCGTTGCGTCAAAGCCGCCGGACTCCCCGCCGGCACGCAGGCGGTCGTTCTCGCGCGGCAGGACGGCGCACGTCTGATCGTTCGCCAGGAGGTCGCGGGGCCGGAGAGTGCGCGAGCCAGCGGCAGCAAATCCAGCGCTTTGAACGCCGTCGCGGCCATCGCCGAAGCCCCCCCGCTG
This sequence comes from Rhodocyclus gracilis, assembly GCF_009617575.1. Lineage (GTDB taxonomy): Bacteria > Pseudomonadota > Gammaproteobacteria > Burkholderiales > Rhodocyclaceae > Rhodocyclus > Rhodocyclus gracilis. The sequence continues at coordinate 70,510 of NZ_WIXJ01000005.1, read as the reverse complement.
CGCAACGCGACGGCGCGTGCGCTGAAGACCGGCACCGCCGTCGCCCTGCACGTCACCCTGCCGGGCGCAGCGGCGACCGATGCTGCGCTGTTGATCGTCGCCCCGGCCAGCGAACACAGCGGCGCTCCCGCCTCGGCCCCGCGCGAACTGATCCTGATGACGCTCGACACGGCCACGCTGTTCGCCGCCGCCAACGACAGCATGCGCCCGCGCGGTCTCGATCTTGAACTGCTTGCCGAGCCTCCGGATGCGCCGCCGATCCGTCTCGCACACTGGCTGTCGCGCCTGCTGGGTGCCGCGCCGGAGGCCGGCGACAACGATCTCGATTTCACCTCCGTCGTCGATTTTGCCGGCCTGCCGCTGCACATCCACGTCCGCCCGACGCAAGCCTGGCTCGACGCCACGCCACGCGCCACGGCGCGCGCGCCGCTCATCGCCGGTGTCATGTTCACGCTGCTGGTGCTCTTCCTCCTCCACCAGGCGCTGACCCGCCGCGCCTACGCCGAAACGCTGGTCGCCGAGCGCACCGCTGCGCTGGCGGAGCGGCAACACGCCTACGCCGCGCTCGTCGAGCAACTGCCCGACGTCGTTCTGCGCATCGATCAGGCCGGGCGTCTACGCCTCGTCAACGGCGCCTTCGAGCAGAGCTTCGGCCTGCTGCGCCAGGACGTGCTCGGTCACGGCCTGCGGCACACGTTCGAGCACTATCCTGGCCTTGATCCTGCCGTCACCGGGCTATGGCAAGGCGCGCTGGCCGGCGTTTTCGCCTCGCAGCAGGAACGCGCGCTCGAATTCGGCTTCCCGACACTCAATGGCCCGCGCTTCTTCGACGGCATGCTGATCTACGAGGAAACGCCGGAAGCGCCCGACGAGACGCCGCTGATCGGCGGCACCGGCTCGGCCCGGCGCCCGACGGTGATCGGCATCTTCCGCGAAGTCACCGAACGGCGTGCAGCGGAATCCTGGGCGCGCAAACTGTCGCTCGCCGTCGAGCAGAATCCGGCAACGATCGTCATCACCGACCCGCAGGGGCGCATCGAGTACGTCAACGACCGTTTTTGCGAAACCACCGGCTACGCCCGCGCCGACGCCATCGGGCAGAACCCGCGCCTGCTGAAATCTGGCGAGACGCCGGCCACCGTCTATCGCGAGTTGTGGCAGACGATCCTTGCCGGGCAGAGCTGGCGCGGCGAATTCATCAACCGCCGCCGCGATGGCAGCATCTACCACGAGCGCGCGCAGATCGCGCCGATCTGCGACAGCACCGGGCGCATCAGCCACTTCGTCGCGATCAAGGAAGACATCAGCGAAATGAAGGCGATGATCGACCGTCTGCACGACAGCGAGGCGCGCTTCCGCAGCGTCGTCGGCGCCATGGCAGAAGGGCTGACGGTCCTCTCGGCCGACGGCTCGGTCATCTTCGCCAACGCGGCCGCCGCCGACATCCTCGGCCAACCGCAAGCCGCGCTGCTCGGCCGCGCCCTCTTCGAGGGCAACTGGCAGATGCTGCGCGAAGATGGCGCCGTTTTCGCCATCGAGGAATTCCCGGCCCTGGTCGCCCTGCGCGAACAGAGGGAAGTACGCGCCATCACCGTCGGCATGAAATCGCCGAACGGTCGCCTGCGCTGGCTGCTGTTCAACGCCGCGCCGCTCAGCAACGCCAGCCGGCCGGCGGCGATTGCCACTTTCAGCGACATCACCGAGAGCAAGGAAGCGCACCAGCGCGTCGAATTCCTCGCCCACCACGATCCACTGACGCGCCTGCCCAACCGCCTGCTGTTGCGCGACCGCGTCGATCAGGCGCGGGCGCTGGCGAGCCGCATGAATTCGCGCTTTGCGCTCTTGTTCCTCGACCTCGACCGCTTCAAGACCATCAACGACTCGCTCGGCCACCCGGTCGGCGACGCGCTGCTGGTGGCGACCGTCGCCCGCCTGCGCAAGTGCTTACGCGAGTCGGACACGCTGGCCCGCCTGGGCGGCGACGAATTCGTCGTCGTCATCAACGACGTGCGCGACACCGAGTGCGTCGCGCGCATTGCCGACAAGATTCACGAACAGTCGAACGAACCGCTGCTCGTCGACGGCCACACCCTGTCGGCCTGTTTCTCCATCGGCATCGCCTTTTACCCCGACGACGCCAAGGATTTCGACGCGCTCATGCAAAAGGCCGACACGGCGATGTACCACGCCAAGCAATCCGGCCGGAATACCTACCGCTTCTTTGCCGAGCAGATGAACGTGCAGGCCATCGAACGGCTCGATCTCGAAACACGGCTGCGCCGGGCGTTGGAAAACAGCGAATTCGTCCTGCATTACCAGCCGCAGATCGATCTCGCCGAGCGCCGCATCATCGGCGCCGAAGCTCTCATCCGCTGGGCCGACGCCTCCGGCAACCTGACGCCGCCGTCCGCCTTCATTCCCGTCGCCGAGGAATGCGGCCTGATCGTGCCGATCGGCGCCTGGGTGCTGCGCGAAGCCTGTCGGCAGGCGAGTGAATGGCAGAGGGCCGGATTGCCGCCCTTCGTCGTCGCCGTCAATCTCTCGGCGGCGCAGTTCCGTCGCCACGATCTCGTCGAAACGGTCATCGAAGCGCTCGTCCTCGCCGATCTCGACGCGCAATGGCTCGAACTGGAACTCACCGAATCCCTGCTGCTGCAAGACGTCGACGCGACGCTGGAGACGCTGCAGCGGCTCAAAGCCATCGGCATCAAGCTGTCGGTGGACGACTTCGGCACCGGCTATTCCAGCCTCGCCTATCTGAAGCGCTTTGACGTCGACAAGCTGAAGATCGACCAATCCTTCGTCCGCGATCTGGTCAGCGACCCGGACGACGCCGCCATCGTCCGCGCCATCATCGAAATGGCGCACAGCCTGAAGCTGAAAACCATCGCCGAGGGCGTCGAGACGCAAGAACTTGCGGATCGCCTCAAGCTCTTCCACTGCGACGAAGGACAGGGCTTCTGGTTTGCGCAGCCACTGCCGGCCGACGCGCTGCAGGACTTCATCCGCGCGCACGCCGTCCCGCCGCGCAGCATCCCCGCCTAAGACGCGAAGTACGTCACGCCGGCCTCGGTGACGAGCGCATCGAGCGGCTCATCGTGCAGCTGCGGTCGCACGCTGTCGACACAGGCAAAGGCGTACGCCACACCAATCGCCAGCGGACGCGGCGAGCGCGCTGCCAGCGTCCGGTCAAAATAGCCACCGCCATAGCCCAGGCGATAACCGGCGGCATCGACTGCCGCACAGGGAATCAGCAGGGCGTCGGGGTGGACGAGGGCGCCGCTCGCCGGATAGGGAATGCCGTGGCAGTCGCGCGCGAACATCGTCTCGCCCGGCTGCCAGGCGCGAAAGAGCAGGGGTTTCGCCACCTCGGCAACGACCGGCAAGGCGGCCAGGAATCCGGGCGCCGGCGACTTTGCCCACTCTGCCAGCGCGGCGCGCACATCCGGCTCATGGTTCATCGGCCAGCAAAAGCCGACACAGCAAACGGCCAGCTGCGGAAAATGCTCGCGCAGATGCGCGCAGATCAGCGCCGAAGCGTGCGCGCAGTCGTCGGCCGACAGCGTACGGCGCTGCGCCAGCAGACTGCGCCGCAACTGGCGACGGAACGCCTCGTCGCCCGTATTTTCCTTCGCCACGTTCAACGCTTCTGCCTTCGCCGTTTCCATCGCCTCGGCCTTGACGGGCGGTTCCGGCGCGGGCGCCGACGGCTTCATGAGGTCTGCCATGTGCTATGCTTTCCGGGAAGTTTCCTTGCTGGCGTCAGGCTTTGCCGGCGTCGGCAGCGTTCTGGCTGACGGAAGACGAGGCGACGCGCCGCGCGCTGAAGGCGAAGTGACGGGCTGTCACAACGCCTAAAAATCGCGCCGACGAAATGCAAGAATGCCGGTCAAACCCCGGTACCGATGCCACGCGCTCTGCACGCTGCCCTCCGCCGACCGACGCCCCCGACCCTACCCAGACACTGCAAAGCTTAACATGAAGCCCTTTTCCGCCATTTCGTTCGCGCTGACCGCCGTGCTGGCTGCCTTGCTGGCACCGCTGCCGGCGGCGGCGGACGTCGGCGACGACCGTTTTCTCGCCGCGCGTGACGCCTACCGCCTCGGCGACCGCGCCAAGCTCGAACGCATTGCCCCCGATCTGCGCGGCTATGAACTTGAACCGTACATCGACTACTGGCTGATCTCGCCGCGCCTGAAAGACATGGACGCCGGAACGATCCGCAGCTTCCTGACGCGGCACGACAAGAGCTTCCTCGCCGAACGTCTGCGCAGCGACTGGCTGAAGCTGCTCGCTTCGCGTCAGCAATGGGCGGAATTCGACGCCGAAGTTGGCAAGCTGGCGCAGCCCGATCAGGACATCGTCTGCTATACGCTGCAAAGCCGGCGTGCCCGCGGTGATGCCACGGCCAGCGACGATGCGTTGCCGCTCTGGCTCAACCTGCTCGAGCCGCCCGACGCCTGCGTGCCGGTGATCGAATCGCTGATCGTCGACAAGCGCGTGCTGGCCGACGACGCCTGGGCGCGCATCCGTCGCCAGTTCGAAGCCAACAAGATGGCGGCGGCGCGTCTGAGCATGAACTATCTACCGCCGACGCAGACGCCCGACAGCAGCGTTGTCGACGCCGTCATCGACAAGCCGATGCCCTGGCTCGTCCGGCTGCCCGCCGATTTCGGCAACAACCGCGCGCTGCGTGAGCTCGCCGCGCTCGCCATCCAGCGCATTGCCCGCAGCGATCCGCGCGTCGCCGCCGACCAGCTGACGCGTATCGAGAGCCGTCTGCAAGCCAGCGAACGCTCCTGGGCCTGGGCGCAGATCGGCTGGCTGGCCGCGCAGCGCCACCTGCCGGAAGCGCTCGACGACTTCCGTCGCGCCGGCAACGCCTCGCTGGGCGACGAGGCCATCCAGTGGAAGGCGCGGGCGGCCCTGCGCGCTCAAGACTGGGCGGCGCTACGGGCGACCATCGAAAAAATGCCGCCGGCACTGGCCGCGCTGCCCGACTGGACCTACTGGCTCGGCCGCGCCTACCGGGCCGGCGGTCGCGTCGAAGAGGCGAACACGCTGTTTGCCCGCATCGCCGGGCAGCCCAATTTTTACGGCAATCTCGCCGACGACGAGCTCAACCGCCCGACGCAAACGCCGCCACGCGCGCGTCCGCCGACACGTGACGAGCTCAATCAGGTGGCCGCCCAGCCGGGCATTCAACGCGCGCTGACCTTCTTCCGCCTCAACCTGCGCTTTGAAGCCGTGCGCGAATGGAACTGGGCCTTGCGTGGCATGAACGACCGCGAATTACTCGCCGCCGCCGAGATCGCCCGGCGCAGCGACATCTTCGACCGCTCCATCGCCACCGCCGACCGCACCAAGAACGAACACGATTTTTCGCTGCGCTATCCCGCTCCCTTTGCCGATCAGGTGCGGCCGGCCGCGCGCAATCAGTCGCTCGACGAAGGCTGGGTCTATGGCCTGATGCGTCAGGAGAGCCGCTTCGTCACCGACGCCCGTTCGAGCGTTGGCGCCTCCGGGTTGATGCAGTTGATGCCGGCGACAGCCAAATGGGTGGCGAAGAAAATCGGCCTCAAGGATTACCAGCACGGCCGCGTCGGCGACGCCGACGTGAACGTCCTCCTTGGCACCAGCTACATGCGCATGGTCCTCGACAGCCTCGACGACCAGCCGGTGCTCGCCTCGGCCGCCTACAATGCCGGCCCGGCACGGGCGCGCAAATGGCGCGCTGACCGCCCGCTCGAAGGCGCCATCTACGCGGAGACGATCCCGTTCAGCGAAACGCGCGACTACGTCAAAAAAGTCATGAGCAACTCCGTCTATTACTCGGCGCAGTTCGACGGCCGCCCGCAATCGCTGAAGGCACGGCTCGGCGTCATCGGCCCACGCACCGGTGCCGACGGCGCTAACAGCGATCTGCCCTGAGACAAGAGACACACGCGCCAGCGGGCGTCGTCATGGCACGAACGCCCGCCGGCGGACGCAGTCGAATGGTGGCGCGCGCGGCATGGCACCGCACGGCAGTTCTGGCGCGCCGATGGCTTCCACGTCTGATTTACTGATTTCGAGAGAACTTCATGGCGAGCAACAACGTACTTCTGATCGGCGGTAGTGGCTTCGTCGGCGGCTGGATTGCCAACCGTCTGACCGAGCAGGGCGTGCGCGTGCGGATTCCCACCCGCCGCCACGAACATGCGCGCCGCCTTACCTTGTTGCCAACCATCGAAACCGTCGTCACCGACGTCTTCAATCCGCTCGCCCTGCGCGAACTGATGCGCGGACAGGATGCCGTGATCAACCTCGTCGGCATCCTGCACGACCGCGATTCACGTTCGCCCTACGGCAGCGGCTTCGCGCGGGCGCATGTCGAACTGCCACAACGCATCGTCACCGCGATGCAGGAATCCGGCGTGCGTCGCCTCGTGCACATGAGCGCCCTCGGCACGGCGAGCGACGCCCCCTCCGAGTACCTGCGTTCGAAAGCAGCCGGCGAGGCCGCCGCCTTTGCCGCCGAAGGCATCGATGTCACCGCCTTCCGGCCATCGGTGATTTTTGGTGGGGGCGACGCCTTCCTCACGCTCTTCGCCAGGTTCCTGCGCCTCGCGCCGGTGTTTCCGCTGGCCGGGGCGCGAGCGCGCTTTCAGCCGGTTTACGCGGGCGACGTCGCCTGGGCGTTCTGCGACTGCCTCGACCGCAACGACACCATCGGTCAGCGCTACGACCTTGCCGGTCCCGGTATTTATACGCTGCGCCAGCTGGTCGAATACACCGGCGAGATCAGCGGTCATCCGCGCCCCGTCATCGAACTGCCGGACGCCATCGCTGCGCTGCAAGCCAACCTCCTCAAGTGGCTGCCCAACCCGCCCATGACGCCGGATAACCTGCGCTCCATGCAGGTCGACAACGTTAGCGACGGAACGCATGACTACCCCGACTGGCGGCCGACGCCGCTGGAAGCTGTCGCGCCGGGCTACCTCTCCGCGCAAACGCCAAAAGGCCGTCTCGACGATCTGCGCCTGCGCGCAGGCCGCTAGGCGACGCCATGCCAGCATCGCGCCCTGCACATCCCAGCAGACTCCGCCGATGAGTGACTGGCAGATTTACATCGTTGGCGGCGCCGTCCGCGACGAATTGCTCGGTCTGCCCGTCGTCGACCGCGACTACGTGGTGGTCGGCGCGACGCCCGAACAATTGCTGGCACGTGGCTTTCGCCCGGTCGGGCGCGACTTCCCGGTGTTTCTGCACCCGCAGACGCATGACGAATACGCGCTTGCCCGCACCGAGCGCAAGAGTGGGCACGGCTACGCCGGCTTCACCTTCTATGCCGCCCCCGATGTCACCCTCGACGAAGACCTGGCGCGCCGCGATCTCACCATCAACGCGATGGCCCGCGCCGCCGACGGAGAGCTGATCGACCCCTTCGATGGCCGCGCCGATCTGGCGGCCCGGCGTCTGCGCCACGTTGGCCCGGCGTTCAGCGAAGACCCGGTGCGCATTCTGCGCATTGCCCGCTTTGCCGCGCGTTTCTCGCGCCCGCCCGCCGACTTCACTATCGCGCCCGAAACGCTGCAAGTGATGCGCGAAATGACGCAGGCGGGCGAAGTCGATCACCTCGTCGCCGAACGGGTCTGGCAGGAGCTGGCGCGCGCGCTCATGGAAGCAACGCCCTCGCGCTTCTTTCGCGTCCTGCGCGAATGCGGCGCGCTGGTGCGTCTCCTGCCGGAAATGGATCACCTGTTTGGCGTGCCACAGCGCGCCGACGTTCATCCGGAAATCGATACCGGCGAACACAGCCTGCTCGTCCTCGACCAGGCGGCGCGCGACAACCTGCCGCTCGCCGGGCGCTTTGCCGCCTTGCTGCACGATCTCGGCAAAGGACTGACGGCGAGCGCAGATCTGCCCAATCATCCGGAACACGAGCAGCGCGGCGAGGCGCCGCTGACCACGCTGTGCGAACGCCTCAAGCCGCCCGCCGAGTGCCGCGAACTCGCGCTGCTGGCGACGCGCCACCACGGTGAAATTCACCGTGCGGGTGAGCTATCGCCGGCGGCCCTGACCTCCTTGCTGGAACGCTGCGACGCTCTGCGCCGCCCGCAACGCTTCGCCCTGCTGCTCGATGTCTGCGCCTGCGACCATCGCGGCCGCACGGGTTTTGCCGACGCGCCCTATGCGCCCCGCGCACTGCTGCAGCGAGCGCTGAGCGCCGTCGGCGCGGTCGATGCTGCGGCTGTGGTGCGCGCTTGCGCCGATCCAGCCACCATTCGCCAGCATCTGCACGAGGCGCGCGCGCAGGCCGTGCGCCTGGCGCTGGATAGCGCGTGATTCACCGCCGCGTCGGCGCACTGGAGCTCATCTCCGCCAGCCCGACGGGCGCTGCGCCGGCAGGGCCGCCTCTCCTCTTTGTCCACGGCGCCTTTTGCGGCGCCTGGATCTGGGCCGAGCATTTCCTGCCCTGGTTCGCCGCGCGTGGTTACGCCGTGCACGCCGTATCGTTGCGCGGACATGGTGAAAGCGACGGGCATGCGCAGCTCGACCAACTGGGGATCGACGATTTCGTCAGCGATCTCGAAACTGTCGTCGCTGATCTCGGCAGCATGCCTGTGCTGGTCGGCCACTCGATGGGCGGCTTCGTCGCGCAAAAATACCTCGAGCGTCATCCGCTGGCGGCTCTTGTGCTGATGGCGTCCGTCCCTCCGCAAGGACTGGCCGCCGCGCAGATGTCCTTGCTCTTCCGTCAGCCGGGTCTGATGTCCGAACTCAACCGGCTCATCGGCGGCGCACACGTGGCGCCGGAGGCACTGCGGCAGGCGTTGTTCGCGCAGGAGATCGCGCCCGAAACGCTGACGCGTTATTACCGCCGGATGCAGAGTGAGTCAGTGCGCGCCATGTGGGATATGTCGTTCTTCAACCTGCCGCAACGCTGGCGGATGAAGGACGCACCGACCCTGGTAATGGGCGCTGGCGCCGACGCCCTGATTCCGGAATTTCTCGTCCGCCAGACGGCCGAACACTACGCGGCGCCGCTGACGATATTTAGCGCCTTGGGCCACGGCCTGATGCTGGAGCGCGACTGGGAAGAAGTAGCGCGCAGCCTGTGCGATTGGCTCATCGCCACCCGCGTGCTGCCCGCGCAGGAAAACCCGCTCCCCGCCTGACCCGCATACGCCACCACACCGTACGGCGCGATGGCGCCCGCGGCGATGCAATGCTCAGGTGCTCAGGCGAAAGCGTCGACCTTGTTGCCGAGATTGGGGGGATTGTTTGTCGGCTGGGGCAGGGCGGAGATCAGCTGTGCTGCCGTCTGCGCCTGCACATCCATCGACTTGCGCAACACCGAAAGCGCCACGGCATCGCCGGTTGACGCTTGCGCCGCCGCAGCGGGAACGCTGCCGATGCTCGAGATGTCCATAAAATACTCCTTGGGTGTTCGTCGCATTATCGGCTAACGGCGCCATGGTGCAAGAGCCAGTGAGCGGCAAGCGACGACGCTTCGCAACAACGCGCGGAGCCGGTGTTGGAACACGGCGGCGCGCAAAGATTCACGGCGTATCAACCTGACGGCGTTTCGGTCGTTAGTGGGGGAACACGCCGCCGCGAGGAGCCGGCGTTCGCTTCGTCAACGTGCTTTCGAAGGATTCACCATGGCGCTCATCATCGACTTGAACGGCAACTGTACGCAGGATACCGACGAGCAACTCCGCGATGCCCTGGGCGTCCATTACAGCGACGAGATTCTCGACGCCGGCTGGACGTCCGTGCCGCGCGAAGAGCCGGCGTTGCACGCCATCCCTGCGCCCGAAACCCCGCACGAGCCAGCGTTCGACGCCGACGGTTTTCTCGAACGCGTCTATTCCAGTCAGGAGTAGGCGAGGCGACGGCCGCTACTCGCGCCGCGCCGGCGCGCGGGCGGAGGCGGCGAACTGCGTCGCCACCTCGTTCAGCGACTCGAGAATGCGTTCGCTGGTCGTCGCCACGTGAACGGGGTTCGAGCGCTCGCCACGCGCCATGTCGCTGACCGCCTGATCGAAGAACACCCACTGCACCTTGACGAGATCGAGCGCCTCGCGCGTCGGCTCGGTGTTTTCGTGCGCGCTCGTCAATTCCTCGAAGGCCGCCGTGAATTCCTTGCGCGTCTGCTCCGCATCGACGCGCCGGCCGCGCGAGTTATCGCCGGTCAGGGCAAAGAGATAAATCCGCGCCAGACGTTGCGCCAGCATGCTCTGCCGCAGCGTCAGGTCGAGCAGGCGCGCGACGGGAGCGTCGACGCCTTCCTCGATCTCCAGCGCCAGACGGCCTGCCGTGATCGACTGCGTTTCAGCGAGCGCGTTGATCCGCTGAATGGCCGCCGGACTCCACGGCAGCGCCAGCGCCGCCTTCAGTTCCGACCACTGGCTGTCGACACGCGTCAGCGTCTTCTGCGCCACTGGATCGCGCAGGCGGCGCAGCAGTTCGGCAAGGTCGGTATCGCTTTGCCGGATCGCCTGCGCCAGCTGCCGGCGCGCGGGTTCGGCGTTAATACCGAGGCCGATCTGCAAATAGAGCTTGGCAACGCGTTGTGCCTGCAAACGCAAGCGTCCGGCGCAAAAAAGATCGATTCCTCCTTCGCTCTCGGCACGCAGGCTCGCCGAGACAGCCGCCGGCGAGCCCGCCCCGTAGGCAGCAGACGCCGGCGCGAGCTGCGCCGCTGCGGCTGAATGCACGCCAAGGGTCGCCGTTCCGAGCGCCAACATCGTCAGGACGACGCGGCCCATGCAGCGCCTGCGCCGGTCCGGCAAGGGTTCCTGGCAAGCATCCTTCGCGCGACGCCCTTTAATACGACGGCGGACGCCCGCTGTTGAGGTACAGCGATGATCGCTCATAGCCTTGCCGCCCGGTCATTCTGCCGGAAGCCGCGTAAAGGCCCGGCCAAGCCGCGCCCCAGAGCGATCACCTTGAACAACTCGCCCATTTCCGCCGGCGAGAGCAGTTGCTGGGCAGCGCCCGCCAGCTTCGGCCACGCGGCCGGATCGCTGGCTTGCGCCTGCGCCAGCCACTCGGTCAGCCCGCAATTGAGCAGGAACGACGCCTGCGTCGTGTAGCCGAGCAGCGACAAGCCAGCGGCCGAAGCAGATTCGGCAATCGCCGTGAAATCGACGTGCGCCGTGATGTCCTGCCGGCCCGGCACCTCCAACGGCGTATCGCTGGCGCGATGGCGGCGATGGCACATCAGCGTGCCGCCGTTGCGCTGGGGGTGGTAGAACTCGCCCTGCGCAAAGCCGTAGTCGATGAGAAGCAGTGCACCTCGCCCCAGGATGTCGCCCCAGGTCGCCACCCAGGCCGGCGCGGCGAGGGCGATTTCCGAGGTATAGGGTGCCGCGATGGCGCATTCCGCCTGCAACGCCTCGGCGCGTTCGCGCAGCGGCGAACTCGCCGGACGCGCCTCGAAGGCAAGGCAATCACCCGCACGCACGACGCCGCGCTCGTAGATTCCGTCCTCGCACCAATCGACGAGCGATACCGGCATCGCATCGAGCACCTCATTGCCAAGCACGACGCCGTCAAACGTCGCCGGCAGATGGTCGAGCCAGCACACTCGATCAAGCAGATGCGGCACTGTAGCGGCGAGGGTGGCGCGCTGCCGCGCACGCAAGCTCGCCGAGAGGTCGAGAATCGCGTAACGCGTCGGCAAGGCGCCAAGGCGCTCCAGTTCGCGCAGCATATCGGCGGCAAGGCGTCCGGAGCCGGCCCCTGCCTCGATGACACTCGACGCGCTGTGCGCCATCAATTCGGCGACCTGCACAGCCAAGGCCGCCGCGAAGCCACCGCCCAGTTCAGGCGCAGTGACGAAGTCGCCGGCCGCGCCAAACTGCCGGTCGTCCGCCGCGTAGTAACCCATCCCTGGCGCATAGAGCGCCAGTTCCATGTAACGCGAGAAGCTGATCCAGCCTCCCGCCTTGTCGATCTCGGCGGCGATATGCGCCGCCAGACGCGCCTCCCCGTGCGGGCTCTGCGCGTCAGTATCGCCGGCAGGCGGCGCGACGTCGTTCGGGCGCGGCGCTTCGCTGCCGGCGCGTGAGACTGGCTTCATGATTCCCCTCAACGGCAAACACACGGCGCGACGGCTGCCCCGCCACGCCGCCGGCAAGTCTACTCGCACGCAAGGCGTGTGGACGATGCCATTGACGACGCCGGGACGCGACGCTGCCGCAAGGCGGCGGCACTGGCGAAAATCCGTTAAAATCCAGTTCCTTGGGCGCAGCGGGAGAGTACAGGTGAACGACAAGGTCGTGTTGGTGACCGGCGCAGCGAAGCGGGTTGGCCGTGCCATTGCGCGCGAGCTGCACGCCAGTGGCGCGCGCATCGTTGTGCACTACCGCAGCGCCAGTGCAGACGCGGCAGCGCTCGTCGCCGCCCTCAACGCGCAGCGCCCGGCCTCGGCCAGCGCCATCCACGCCGACCTGCTCGACATGGCCCAGCTGCCGAAGCTCGCCCACGACGCCCATGCCTGCTTCGGACGCCTCGACGCTCTGGTCAACAACGCCTCCAGCTTCTTCCCGACGCCTGTCGGCCAGATCGACGAAGCGGCGTGGTCGGACCTCATCGGCAGCAACCTGAAAGCGCCGCTCTTCCTGACGCAGGCGGCGGCGCCTTATCTGCGCGCAGCGGGCGGCGCGATCGTCAATATCACCGATATTCACGCTGAACGGCCGCTCGCCGGCTATCCGCTTTATTGTGCCGCCAAGGCTGGCCTCCTCGGGCTGACGCGCGCGCTGGCCATCGAACTCGCGCCGCAGGTCCGCGTAAATGCCGTCGCGCCCGGGCCGATTATGTGGCCGGGCGACGACGCTTTCAGCGACGACGAACGGCAGCGCATCGTCGCCCACACGCTCCTGAAACGCGAAGGCGGCCCGGTCGATATTGCCCGCGCCGTCCGCTTCCTGCTGTGCGACGCGCCCTACGTCACCGGGCAGGTCATCAACGTCGATGGTGGCCGCACGGCGCATCTCTGAATCCCCCGCACGACGCCCGCCGCCTTCCCGCCACGGCGCGCCCTTTCCAGCACGCCGGCCCGGTTGCTTCTCGCCAGTCGTGCGTTCCTGAACCTTCCGTCTTTTACCCACGACTCATCACCATGCCTCTTTCCCGTAACGTCCAACGCCTGCAAAAGCGCCTGCTCGGCGACGTCGGCCGCGCCATCGCCGACTACTCGATGATCGAAGACGGTGACACCGTCCTCGTCTGCGTCTCCGGCGGCAAGGATTCGTACACACTGCTGTCTTTGCTGATGCACCTGCAACAGCGCGCGCCGGTGAAATTCCGTCTGATCGCGATGAATCTCGACCAGAAGCAGCCCGGCTTTCCCGCCGACATCCTGCCGGCTTACTTCAAATCGATCGGCGTCGACTTCCGCATCGAGGAGCAGGACACCTACTCGATCGTCAAAGAGAAGATTCCCGAAGGCAAGACGACCTGCTCGCTGTGTTCGCGCCTGCGTCGTGGCGTCATCTACCGCGTCGCCAAGGAACTCGGCTGCAACAAGATCGCCCTCGGCCATCACCGCGACGACATCGTGCACACGCTCTTCCTCAACCTGCTCTTCGCCGCCAAGCTGAAAGCGATGCCGCCCAAGCTCGTCACCGACGACGGCGCGCACATCGTCATCCGACCGCTCGCCTATGCCTCGGAAGCCGACATCGCCGCTTTCGCGCGCGGCATGGAATTCCCGATCATCCCGTGCAACCTCTGCGGCTCGCAGAGCAACCTGCAACGACAGAAAATCCGCGAGATGATGGCCGACTGGGATCGCCGTTATCCGGGCCGTACCGAAGCGGTATTCACCGCATTGCAGAATGTTGTTCCCTCGCACCTCGCCGACACCTCGCTCTACGATTTCGCCGGGCTGGTAGCGGGCACCGTTCCCGCCGCCGGCGACGGGGACGAGGCCTTCGACCCACCCGAGCTGCTGCCGCTGAACGAGACCCGCGTTGAATTCCGGCTCCGCGAGGACGACTGAGCAAGAGCGCGGCTTGGCGACTCTTCGACTCGACAGCTGACGCCACGGGCAATATCGAGCACCTCGGCAACACGGCGGCCCCGACGCACGCGCGGCGGGATCGGTTTATGATTTCCGCTTTTTTCACGCCCCTTCCACTCAATCCCACTGTCAAGGTCACGACCCGATGAGCGCTCTCGAAAACATCTCCGCCCGCCCGTCCTTCGCCTCCTTTGCCCCGCCGTCGCGCACGCTGATGGGCCCCGGCCCCTCCGATCTGGCGCCGCGCACACTGGCGGCGCTGGCACGACCGACCATCGGCCACCTCGACCCGGCCTTCGTCAGCATGATGGACGAGCTGAAGGAGCTGCTGCGCTACGCCTTCCAGACCACCAACGCGCTCACCTTCCCGGTCTCCGGCCCCGGCTCGGTCGGCATGGAAACCTGCTTCGACAACCTCGTCGAGCCGGGCGATACGGTCATCGTCTGTCGCAACGGCGTGTTCGGCGGGCGCATGATCGAAAACGTGCAACGTGCCGGCGGTATCGCCGTCATCGTCGACGACACCTGGGGCGAACCGGTCGACCCGCAGAAGGTGGAAGACGCCTTCAAGGCCAATCCGCAGGCCAAGCTGCTCGCCTTCGTGCATGCCGAAACCTCGACCGGTGCGCGTTCCGACGCACAGGCGCTGGCAGCCATCGCGCGACGCTTCGGTGCGCTCACCATCGTCGACGCCGTCACCTCACTGGCTGGCTGCGAACTGCGCGTGGACGACTGGGGTCTCGACGCGGTCTATTCCGGCAGCCAGAAGTGCCTCTCCTGCACGCCGGGCCTGTCGCCCGTCACCTTCTCGCCGGCGGCGCTGGCGCGCATCCAGGCGCGCAAGAGCAAGGTGCAGAGCTGGTTCATGGACCTCAATCTGGTCCTCGACTACTGGAACTCGGCCAAGCGCACCTATCACCACACGGCGCCGATCAACAGCCTTTACGGCCTGCACGAATCGCTGGTGCAACTCGCCGAAGAGGGGATCGAGAACGCCTGGGCCCGACACGCCCGCCTGCACCGCATGCTGCGCGCCGGCTTCGAAGCGATGGACCTCGCCTTTGTCGTTGCCGAACCCTGGCGGCTGCCGCAGCTGAACACGGTGCACATTCCGGCTGGCGTCAACGACGCCGATCTGCGCCGCCAGCTGCTTACCGACTTCAACCTCGAAATCGGCGCCGGCCTCGGCCCGCTGGCTGGCAAGGTGTGGCGTTTCGGTCTGATGGGGCATTCCTGCCGCGAAGGAAACATCCTGCTGTGCCTCGAAGCGCTGGCCACGGCGCTGACCCGACAAGGTCGGCCGACCGATGCGGATGCCGCCTTCGCCGCGGCCCGCCGAGCCCTCGCCGATTGACTTTTACGGCGCTGGGGCGTAGTTTTCCCGCCACAGCGCCGATTTGACCGAACAGCTTGCGGGCGCTTTATAAATACGGCTAAAGAGGGGCTGCCCAGTCCGCTTGATTGCCGACTGGGCTTTTGTTTTTTGGCGTGACGCCGCAGATATGGCCTGATTTACGCGCACGGTCCGTGTGAATTGGCGCTGCATGTTGGCGTTTTCGCGTTTTTAGCGTCTTTTTCACGGCTTACGTCATGTCCAACAGCCATTCCGTCGGCGTCGTGACGCCGCAGCGAGTCCGCTTCGATACGCCGCTCGCGCTCAAGAGCGGCGCCTCGCTACCGTCCTTTGAACTCGTCTACGAGACTTACGGCACGCTGAACGCCACGGCCAGCAACGCCGTACTCGTCTGTCACGCCCTCTCCGGCAGCCACCACGTCGCCGGCACCTACGGCGACGACCCGAAATCGGCCGGCTGGTGGGACAACCTCGTCGGCCCCGGCAAACCGCTCGATACCAACAAGTTCTTCGTCGTTGGCGTCAACAACCTCGGCGGCTGCTACGGCTCGACCGGCCCGCTGTCGATCAACCCGGAAAACGGCCGCCGCTACGGCGCCGACTTCCCGCTCGTCACTGTCGAAGACTGGGTGGCGGCGCAGGCACGGCTTGCCGATCACCTCGGCATCGACGCCTGGGCCGGCGTCCTCGGCGGCAGCCTCGGCGGCATGCAGGCGCTGGAGTGGTCGCTGCAGTTCCCCGAGCGCATCCGGCACGCGCTGGTGATTGCGTCGGCACCCAAGCTCTCGGCGCAGAACATTGCCTTCAACGAGGTGGCGCGACAGGCGATCCTCTCCGATCCCGATTTCCATCAGGGGCACTACGTCGAGCGCGGCGTCGTGCCGGTGACCGGCCTGCGCCTGGCGCGCATGATCGGCCACATCACCTATCTGTCGGACGACCAGATGGGTGAGAAATTCGGCCGCCAGCTGCGCCACGGCGAGCGCCGCTTCAATTACGACGTCGAGTTCGAGGTCGAATCCTACCTGCGTTATCAGGGCGACAAGTTCGCCGGCTTCTTCGACGCCAACACCTACCTGATGATGACCAAGGCGCTCGATTACTTCGACCCCGCCTATGACTTCGGCGGCGATCTCGACGCGGCGCTGGCGCGGGCGAAGGCCGATTTCTTCGTCGCCAGCTTTTCCACCGACTGGCGCTTCTCGCCGGCGCGCTCGCGCGAGATCGTCTCGGCGCTGCTGCACAACCGGCGACGCGTCGCCTACGCCGAAATCGACTGTCCGGCCGGTCACGACTCCTTCCTGCTGGACGACCGGCACTATCACGCCCTGTTGCGCGCCTATCTGGAGAACATCGCGGTATGAACCAGACTCCCCACAGTGAAGCCCGCGAACGCTTCGACTATGCCGTTATCGCCGACTGGATTCCGCCCGGCGAGCGGGTGCTCGACCTTGGCTGTGGCGACGGCACGCTGCTCGCCTACCTGCGCGAAACCAAGAACGTCACCGGCTACGGCGTCGAGATCGACGCCGACCGCGTGCTCGGCTGCATCCGCAATGGAGTCGACGTCATCCAGATCGACATCGAGCGGGGACTGTCGGGATTCGAGGACGCCTCCTTCGACCACGTGATCATTTCGCAAGCCTTGCAGGCGATGCACGCTACCGAGCATGTGCTCGAAGAAATGCTGCGCGTCGGCCGCGAGGCGGTCATCAGCTTCCCGAACTTCGCTTTCCGCGCCAACCGCGAGGCCATCCGCGCCGGCCACATGCCGGTCTCGGCCAATCTGCCGTACGACTGGTTCCAGACACCGAACGTGCGCTTTTTCACGCTGATCGACTTTGAAGGCCTGTGCGAGCGCCTGGGCATCGAAGTGCGCGAGCGGCTCGCCTTCGACGATCAGGGCAACGCCGTGACCGACGACCCCAATCTGAACGGCAGTCTCGTCTTCTACCGGCTCGGCCGCGCCCGCTGATGGCGGGCGACACGCCCCCCGCAGAGCCACCGCACGGCAGCGACTGGCGACGCGCGCTCTTCTCGCGGAAGATGCTGATCTGCATCTTCACGGGGTTTTCGTCCGGCCTGCCGCTCTACCTGCTGCTCAACCTGCTGCCGGCGTGGTTGCGCAGCGAAGGCGTCGACCTGAAGACGATCGGCTTCTTCGCGCTGATCCAGTTCCCCTACACCTGGAAGTTCCTCTGGGCGCCGCTGCTCGACCGCTTCGCGCTGCCGAAACTCGGCCGTCGGCGCGGCTGGATGCTGGCGACGCAGATTGGCTTGCTGCTTACCATCGGCAGCCTTGGCGGCCTCTCGCCGCACGAGGGAATCGGCCCGGTGCTGTGGCTGGCGGCGGTCCTCGCGCTGCTTTCGGCGACGCAGGACATCGCGCTCGACGCCTACCGCCGCGAGCTCCTTTCGGAGGAAGAACTCGGCCTCGGCAACTCGGTGCATGTGAACGCCTACCGCGTCGCCGGGCTGGTGCCGGGATCGCTGTCGCTGATCCTCGCCGACCGCCTGCCCTGGGGCGAGGTGTTCTGGATCACCGCCGCTTTCATGCTGCCCGGCATGCTGATGGCGCTCACAATCCGCGAACCGGCGCTGACCGCCGCTGCGCCGAAGACGCTGCGCGAGGCGGTGGTCGAGCCTTTCCGCGAATTCATCGGCCGCGCCGGCGTGCGCGGCGCGCTGCTGACGCTCGGCTTCATCTTCCTCTACAAGCTTGGCGACTCCCTGTGCACGGCACTGGCGACGCCGTTCTATCTGGATATGGGTTTCACCAAGACCGACATCGGGCTGATCGCCAAGAACGCCGGGCTGTGGCCGGCGGTGATCGGCGCTCTCGCGGGTGGTCTGTGGATGGTCAAGCTCGGCATCAACCGTGCGCTGTGGCTGTTTGGTGTGGTGCAGGTGCTGTCGATCACAGGCTTTGCCTGGCTGGCGTGGCTCGGCCCGCAGGGCGAGATCGACCTCGCGGCACGTCTGTCGCTGGCGCTGGTGATCGGGCTGGAAGCACTCGGCGTCGGGCTGGGAACGGCCGCCTTCGTCGCCTTCATCGCGCGCAGCACGCACCCGGCCTACACGGCGACGCAGTTCGCGCTGTTCACCAGTCTCGCCGCGGTGCCGCGCACGCTGGTCAACGCCTCGGCCGGCTGGCTGGTCGACGGCCTCGGCTGGTTCGCCTTCTTCCTGCTCTGCGCGCTTCTGGCGCTGCCGGGCATGGCGCTACTCGCCAAAGTGGCGCCGTGGAATGCGGCGGAGCCGGTAAGGTTGGGGCGATAGGGGTTTCCGCTCTTTTAGCTCTCGCGTCCCTCAGCGCCGCGCTTTCCCGCTGACGTGCTCGACGTCAATACGCAAGACGGCGACCCGCTCGATCTTGCCGGCGATGTATTTGTGGCCTTGCGCCATGAACTCCGGCGAGTATTTTTCCAGAAGGGCGACGAGGGCGCGTTCTTTCTCGTCGCCGTCGACGAGGCGGGCCGTACCGGCGGCGATGGCGCTTTCGTATTCCGTGGAGAAGTGTCGCGGCAGCGTCTGCGTGTGGCCGACGACGCAGAACGACACGGCCGGATTGGCGGCGAGGTTGTCGAGCTTGCGGCCTTCGGGCGCGCAGTGCACGTAGATGACGCGCTCGCGGTAGGTGTAGCTGACGGGAATGGCGTAAGGCAGGCCGTCGCTGCCGACCGTCGACAGAACACCGTAGGTACCGGCGGTAAGCAGGGCTTCTGCCTCGGCTGTGGGGATTTCGCGGTCGGCGCGACGTGGGGGGCGGGCGGGGATCATGAGCGGAGAGAAGGTGCGGGCCGGGAGGGCGTTCGCCTCGCGGTCAGGCGGTTTGCGCCTTGCCGTCGATGGTGATGCTGACCTGGCCCTTGGCATCAAAGTGGAGGGCGACTTGCGGGGCCGGGCCGCTGCCGGAGAGCAGGGCGGCGTACTTGTTGAAGATAGCCGTCTGCGCCTGAGTTGTCGTGGCGTTTTGCAGTTCTTCCTGGAACGGCGCGTAGCGGTCGAGATCGGCCTTCGTCGATGACAAGCCGGAGGTCCAGTTGATCGCCCGCGCCAGCGACGGCGTGTCGTTCAGCGCCTGCTTGAAGGCGTCGGCGTACGGGTAGTCGGCAGGAAACTGCATTTGCCCCGACGAATCGTAGGTGATCTGCGCCGGGGCGCTGGGAATGCCGTGTGCGGCCAGCACGCCGGGCAGCTGGCTGGAGATGTACTGGTTCAGCGCATCGATGTTGCGCTGCGAAGGCATCAGCAGGGGCGGTAATTCGCCTGTGCCGCTGTCCAGCTTGCTGGAGAGGTAATCGTCGACATTGAGGCTGACGACGCCCTTGTCGGTATCGAAGGTCGCCTGGGTGGCGCTCCTGCTACTGCCCGACGCGCTTTGCTCGCTCGCAAGCTGCTGCCGCGCGGCAGCAGAGAGGGTGACGGTATCGGCAGATATTGCCGCTGTCGTGGCAATGGTTTGCCGCGTGGAGGGGCTGACGGTGCTGGCGTTGTAGCGATAGGCAACACTGGGGGGGCTTTGAACGATCATGAGTGCGCTCTCCGGGTGTGGATGGCGCGAATCTGCACGATGTATGCCAGTTGTCGTGCGAGCCGGCTTGCCGCCTGCACGGCGCCGCCACACGGCGGCGTGTGCCGGGGTAGCATTCGCTCCTTCGCCCCTTGCTGGCTTTTTTCTGCCCTGCCCTGCCATGACACGACACGCCGCTCCTGACGCTGCTCCGACCAATGCCACCGCCGCCGCGCTGATAGCTGCCGCGCGCGAGCTTTCCGTGGCCGTCGACGCGCTTGATTTCTCGCCTGCCGCGAGCCACGTGTACAACCCGCTCCGCTACGCCTGGGCGGCGCATGAGGCGTACCTGCGTCGCTACGGCGCCGGGCGCAAGCGCGTCGTCTTTCTCGGCATGAACCCCGGCCCCTTCGGCATGGCGCAGTGCGGCGTGCCCTTCGGTGAGGTGGCGGCCGTGCGCGACTGGCTGGGCATCGTCACGCCCATCGGCAAGCCGGCGCACGAGAACCCGAAAAAGCCCGTCGAGGGCTTCGCCTGCACACGCTCGGAGGTAAGCGGTCGGCGCCTGTGGGGGCTTTTCCGCGAGCGATTCGGCACGGCGGAGGCTTTCTTTGCCGAGCATTTCGTCGCCAACTGGTGCCCGCTCGCCTTCTTCGACGACGGGCGAAATCTCACGCCGGACAAGCTGCCAGCGGCCCTCACGGCGCCCCTCACTGCGGCCTGCGACGCGCACCTGCGGTACGTCGTCGCGGCGCTGCGCCCGGAGTGGGTGGTCGGCATCGGCGGCTTTGCCGAGGCGCGCGCGCAGGAGGCGCTCGCCGGCATGGACGTACGCATCGGCCGCATTCTCCATCCCAGCCCGGCGAGTCCGGCGGCCAACCGCGACTGGGCGGGTACGGCGACGCGCCAGCTCGCCGCGCTCGGGCTGTGGGGTGAAGCTGCCTGAAGCCCTCGCGGCAAAGTGTTTCTGCGGCTTTACAGCTTGTTACGGCGATGCAATAGAGTTTCGCGGGGTGGCGATGACAATGCGCTCATTTTCCGGGGAGCAGGCAATGAACATCGACCGCCGCTGGCTGACGCCGATTACCGCTGGCGCTTTTTTACTGTCGGCAGTTACCGGCGTACTGATTTTCTTTCATCTCGACATCGGGCTGAACAAGCTGGCGCACGAGTGGCTGAGCTGGCTGCTGGTCGGCGCCGTCGTGCTGCATGTCACGCTGAATTTCGGTGCCCTCCGTCGGCATCTGTCGTCGCGACTGGGTGCGGGGCTCCTTGGCCTCTGCATGCTCGTCCTCGCCTTGAGCTTCCTCTCGCTCGGCGAAAAGCAGGAGCCGCCGTTCATGGCATCGATTCACGCGCTGGCCGACACGCCGATCACGACGCTCGCCCAGGTGGCCCGACGCGAGCCAGAGGACGTACGCGAAATCCTGCGCGGGGAAGGACTGCATCCGGAATCTGACGCACAAACGCTCGGCGAACTCGCCGGCCCCAACCCGCACCGCCAGATGCTCCTGCTGAACAAGCTGCTCGGCCAGCACTGAGCACCGTCGGGATCGGAAGGCGCTGAGGCGTGCTCCGTCGCACCGGGCGCATCGAAGTGGCGCAGGACGCCTGCCGCATGAGAGCAGTCCCCGCGCGTGACACGCGTTACGCACTTCAACTCGCGGCGACTGGCGACAACGCACCACACGCCGCAGCAAGCCGCAGCAAGCCGCCTCAAGCCACCTTATCCGGGCGGCGTCGCACCGAGACCAGCAGCACGCCGATCAGCACCAGCCCGGCGCCGGCCACCTGCGGCAACGATACCGGCTCGCCAAGAATCGGCCAGCTGAAGAGAATCGTCAGCACCGGACCAAGCGTGCCGATGAGGACCGAGCGCGATGCGCCAATGCGACGAATGGCGGCCGATTGCATGAATACCGGCAAGACGGTCGAGAAAATCGCCATGCCGATGCCGCAGGCGTACACCGGCCACGGCTGAATCAGCGCGGAGACGGGCTGCGTGGCGAAGAAATGCAGCTGCGTCGCGGCGACCGAGACGAGCATGGCCATGGCGGTAAAGCGCGCCGAGCCAAGCCGCTGGATCGCCGACGCCGCGCCGGCGTTGTAGAAGGCGTAACTCAGCGACGAGGCAAAGACGAAGGCGCCGCCGATCAGCACGGCGTGCGTATCGCCGCCGAGATTGAGGTCGTGCACAACGGCGAGCGCGATGCCGACGTAAGAGAGCGCGATGGCGCCGATCTCCCGCCGCGTCAGCGGTCGGCCCATGAACAGCACGCCGATGAGGATCGTCAGCGTCGGGTAGGTGAAGAGAATGAGCCGCTCGAGGCCCGCCGAAATGTAGCGCAGGCCGATGAAGTCGAAGAGGCTGGACGCGTAGTAGCCGAGGATGCCGAGCACGGCGATGATCGCCCAGTCGCGGCGCGACAGCGGCGGCGCGCCGCGACTTTCGCGCAGGCCGACCCAGACGAAAAACGGCAGCGAAAACACCATGCGCAAGGAGAGCAGGGCGACGGCGTCGACCGGCACCGCCTGCGGTACGGCGTACGCCAGCTTGACGAAAATCGCCTTGAACGAGAAGCCGAAAGCGGCGGCAATCGCCAACGCCACGCCGAGTCGCTCGGGGGACCAGTGTTTCCAGGGCATTGAAGTGGCTTCGTGAATCGGGGAGAGGAGATGCCGCGCAGCTGCCGGCGGCGGCAACCTGGCGAAGGGCCGGGGTGGAGCAGGGCGCCCACGCGCCCGAGCATTCTTGCGACGCAATTCTCCGCGCTGACGGCGCGGGCGACAATTGCTATGTCCGCAAGGAAGCGTTCGACTTAGACGAACGCAAAATAGGGCAACGTCCTATCTGTGGGCAGCAGGGCTTCGAGCATTCGTCCGCATCGCATGGTGAGGTCATGCAACGGTGGATAACCGTCACGTTTGCTCACAGAAGGCGGGGGCAAGTCTGTGGATAAACCATGGATAACTAGCGCATCTCGCTCTGCGCAAACGGAAAATCCGCGCCGCTTAATTTTCGGGCAGCGAGGCGTTTACGCGAGGGCAGGTTGCCGGGCGGGGGCGGAGGAGGTGGCAGACTCGGCCGACGCCGCGCACGCCGGCGCTGCGGGTGACGATCCGGCGACGGCTGCGTTCGGGCGCGTCGGCTGCTCCGGCGCGGCTCGCGGACCTTCGCCCATGGCACGAAGCAGCCAGGGCGCGGGCTGGCCACGCAGGATTTCCTGAAATTCGGCGAGCCGCGCACGCGCCTCTCCGCCTTCCGGCGTAGCGACGGGATGAATGCCAGCGCGCATCAGGCTGGCGCTGGAGCGATTGGAGAGCGTACGCGCGTAGAGCAACTGGCAGTCGCCGAGTACGGCCAGCCGGGCCGCATCGCGGGCGGTATCGCGGGGCGTATCGCCTGCCGTGCCACCGTTGGCCGCTACCGGGCGATGGTCGATGAGGCGAACTTCCTGGCGCGACACTTGGTAGATGAGTAGCGATCTGGCGGTGCTGAAGCTGCCGTCGATCCTTTCGCCGGAGCGGCAGACGACCGCCACGCGCAGCGAGCCGGGCATGTCGCCATGACGATAAGGCTGCGGCATCGGCGGCGGCGCGTCGACGATGCGCGGCTCGATTTCGCCGCGCAGGTAGCCGAGGGCGCGCAGCAGGATCGCGCGCGGCGTGCTGGCGAATTCGCCGTTGCCGGCGCTGCGCAGACGGGCAAAACTCAGCTCCTTGAGCTTGCGCTCGGTCAAGGGCAAGCCGAGGACTTCGACCAGCACCGGCATCAGGCGGCGCAGGCCGTCGCCCGGCAGGGCGCGGGCGGCGAGGCCGATGCGCAGGGCCAGCGCCGGGGGAAGGAGAGGGCGGTTCATGATCGGTTCACCAAGGCGAGTGATGAAGGTCGCCGGCAGACGCTGCGCCCGCCGGCAAAGGAGCTGCCGCGCTCAGGCGCCGACGGCACAGCGGAAGTCCTTGTAGTTGAGGTGATATTTGCCCATGCGCAGGCCGAGGATGCGCCGTGTCAGGCCGAGCTGTTCGGCGGCCAGCGTGGCGTTGCCGTGGTGGGCTTTCAGCGCGTCGACGATCATTTCGTATTCGACGGCGGCGAGTTTGCTGTCGAGGCTGCCGCTCTCACCGGACTCGGCGACCACCGGTAGTTGCAGGGACGCCGGCAGGTTGTAGCCGTGGATGACGCCGTTCTCGGCGAGCAGCATGGCGCGTTCAATGACGTTTTCCAGCTCGCGCACGTTTCCTGGCCAGTGGTAGCAGAGCAGCATGTTGATCGCCGGCGTCGAGATGCGCTCGACGGGAATCGCCATTTCGCGGGAGAACCTGGCGACGAAATGGTCGGCGAGGGCGATGATGTCCTGCCCGCGCTCGCGCAGCGGCGGGATGGTGATCGGAAAGACGTTGAGCCGGTAGTAGAGATCCTCGCGGAAGGTGCCTTGCCGCACCATCTCGGCCAGATCGCGGTTGGTCGCGGCGAGGATGCGCAGTTCGACCTTGATCGTCGTGTTGCCGCCAACGCGCTCGAAGCTCCTCTCCTGCAGGACGCGTAGAAGTTTGGCCTGCATCGGCAGAGACATCTCGCCGACTTCGTCGAGGAAGATCGTGCCGCCGTCGGCATCTTCGAAGCGGCCGCGCCGCAAAGCGGTGGCGCCGGTGAAGGAGCCTTTTTCGTGGCCGAAAAGCTCGCTTTCGATGACGCTTTCGGGCAGGGACGCGCAGTTGAATTTGACGAAAGGCCCGCCCGTGTTGGCGCTGTTGTAGTGGATGGCGCTCGCCACCAGCTCCTTGCCGACGCCGCTCTCGCCCAACAGCAGGACGGTCGTGCGCGATTTGGTGACGCGCTCGACGAGCTGGTAGACGTCCTGCATCGGCTTCGAGTTGCCGATCAGGTTGGTCGGGCGGAAGCGCTGCTTCAAGGCCGAACGCAGGCGTTGATTTTCGTCGGCCAGGCGCGCAGTGGTGAGATGCTCGACGAGATAAAGCTCGACCGCCTGCGCCGTGACGGTCGCCAGCACGGAGAGAATCTCGACGTCGAGATTGAGCAGGCGCCGGTCGTCGTACAGGCGCTCGGCGCTGATCGTGCCCATTACCTTGCGGCCACGCAGGATCGGCACGCAGAGGAAGGAAAGCCCGGAGGTATCGGCGTGCTCGCGGCTGCCGGTGCGGTTGAGGAAGTTCGGCTCCTCGCCGATGCGCGGCACGACGATGCTTTTGCCCGTCTCGACCACCTTGCCGGTGATCCCCTCTCCCAGCCGGTAGACGCCCTTGGCGGCCTCCTCCTCACTCAGGCCGACGCTCTCGTGCACAAAGATCTTGCCGGTGCCGGGGTCGTACAGGCTGACCATGGCGCGGACGACCTTCATGTGCCGCTGCATCAGGCGCAGCAGGACGTTGAGAATGTGTGACAGGTCGCCACTCTCGCTGGTGATCCGGCTCATCTCGTAGAGCAGCGGCAGCAGGGCGGTGCGGCACTCGCCGAGGTTGATCTCGCACAGTCGTTTCGCCGTCCGGACGTGCGGCGTGATGATCGCTGACATGGTGCACGGCTCCAAAGTCGGGCGACACAGGCGCCCGCCCTCGTTCAGCAGAAAGGATGCCAAGCGGCTGAAAATTCCGCGCTGACGGCATCAATCCCTTTACTGGCAAGGCATGCGCGGCACGCGAAGGGTGCCGCCGGGCCGCTGTCAGGCGGCATGCGATGTGAGCTTCGCGACGACGCTGTGTTGTTCACTACATAACGCCAGGCGGGAGGGAATAGCGCCGAAGCGCCGGCGAATGCCCTTCTTGCGAGGAAATGCGCCGTGGCGCGTCGCCACTGGGGACGTCGCTCGGCAGTGTGCGCTATCGCGCGGCGAGTGGCGGACGCTAGCCGGCGACGGTTTCCGAGAGTTGCTGGATGACTTCGACGACGCGTGCGGCGCCGTTGTGCATGCGCTGGATCGACTCGCCGGCGCTGTTGACCAGATCGACGCCCTCGGCCACCTCGGCCAGGCCACTGCCCATGCTGCTGCTAACGGAGCGGGTTTCCTGCTGGATGCCCTGGATCATGCTGCCGACATCACCCGTCGACTGGGCGGTGCGCTCGGCCAGCTTGCGCACTTCGTCGGCGACGACGGCGAAGCCGCGCCCGCTCTCGCCGGCACGTGCTGCCTCGATGGCGGCGTTAAGCGCCAGCAGATTGGTCTGGTCGGCGATTTCCTTGATGGTGTTGACGATCGAGGTGATCTGCGTCGTCTGCGTGCCGAGCGCTTCGACCAGCCCGGCCGAACGCTCCACGGTCGCCGCAATCGACCGCATCTTGGCAATCGTCTCGTGAATGATCTGCTCGCCGCCACGCGAGATTTCCTGCGTTTCCAGCGCCACCTCGTAGGCGGTCGCCGTGCCTTCCTTTTCGGCGGCGTTGCGCTTGATCTGGGCGCTGATGTCGCTGGCGAACTTGACGATCTTGCTGACCTGGCCGTCCGGCCCGAAGACCGGGTTATAGGTCGCTTCCAGCCAGACCTCCCCGCCGTGGCGATTGAGGCGGCAGAACTGCCCGGAGAAGTACTCGCCGCGCGCCAGCGACTCCCAGAAGCGCGCATACGCCGGGCTGGCCGCATCGGCGGGCTGACAAAAGATGCGGTGATGCTGGCCGACGACGTCCTTCCCGGCATAGCCCATGGTCGACAGGAAATTGTCGTTGGCGCGCAGGATGGTGCCGTCGGGGGTGAATTCGACGACGGCCATTGAGCGCTCGATCGCTTTCACCATGGCCTGCGCCCGCGCGGCGTCTTCGACCTGCTTCGTCACGTCGGTGGCGAATTTGACGATCTTGCACGGCTGCCCGCTATCGTCGAGCACGGGGTTGTAGGTCGCCTCCAGCCAGATGTCGCTGCCGTCCTTGCGCCGCCGCTTGATCGTGCCGCGAAAGAACTCGCCACGCCGCAGGTTCGCCCAATGGCGCTCGTAATACTGGCTGTTCGCCAGTTGCGGGTCGCACAGTTCTTTGTGTTCGTGGCCGATGAGTTCATCGGCGGCGTAGCCCATCGCCGCGCAGAAGTTGGCGTTCACACGCAGGATCCTGCCGTCGAGCCCTAATTCGATGACCGCGTTGGAGCGCTCCAGCGCATTTGTCAGCGCCCGCGCCTCGCGCAATTCGCCTTCCAGCACCGCGATTTTCTCGTGGTTCTTGTTGCCGAACATGCCGACCTCCGATGGCTGAGTGGGCGTCGCCTCGACCGACGACGGGCTTCGTGGTGCCACTTCGACAGCCCGCGCCGGGGCGCGTTGCACCGGCATGACGCTGATATGAAAAAGTTTTTCGGCATAGCGAGAAAGGCTGCCAGGCCTAAGGACGACCGTTACCGGCCTGTTCCGTCGGCGGCCACGCGCGCGGCCGCATGGCGAACGCACTTGCTACACTTGCCGACGAGTCTTCGCCGCACACGAAAGCGCCACGCTTCGCCGCCACGCACAGGACCACCATGCGCTACGACCTTGTTGATCTGCGACTTTTTGTCGCCATTGCCGAAGAGAAGAACCTGACGCGCGGCGCCGCCCGCGTGCAGCTGGCAACCTCCTCGGCCAGCCACCGGCTGCATCTGCTCGAGGAGGCGCTCGGTGCGCCGCTCTTCGAACGGCGCGCACGCGGCGTTATCCTCACCCGCGCCGGCGAGGCGCTGCTGCGCCACGCCCGCCAGGTGTTCGCCCAGATCGAACAGATGCACGCCGATCTCGCCCCCTACGCCGAAGGGGTGCGCGGACACGTCGCGCTGTGGGCGAACACGCACGCGACGCATACTTTCCTGCCCGACGACCTCGCCGGATTCCTGCGGCAGCATCCGCAGGTGAGCGTCGCGCTCGAAGAGCACACCAGTCCGGAGATCGTCCTTGCCGTGGCGCGCGGCGAGATTGATCTCGGTGTCGTTGCCGAGCGCATCGAGGGCGCCGACGTCGAGCTGATTCCCTATCGCGCCGACCGGCTGGTGCTCGTCACGCCGGCCGCCCATCCCCTCTCGACGCGCACCGTCACGCGCTTTGCCGACGTGCTCGATTTCCCCTTCGTGATGCTGCACGCCGGCTCCGCCATCCACACCTTCACCACCAATGCCGCCGCTGCGCTCGGGCGGCATCTCGACGTGCGCATCCAGGTCCGTAGCTTCGAGGCGGTCTGCCGCATGGTCGGCGCTGGTGTCGGTGTCGGGCTCGTGCCGCAGAGCGCGGTCCCAAGCAACGGGCTGCGCGAGCCGCCGGCCATCGTCGCGCTCGATGAGCCCTGGGCGCAGCGCGATCTGCAAGTCTGCGTGCGCAAGCGTTCGGCCCTGTCAGGCTTCCCGGCGGCGCTGGTCGATTCGCTACTGCACGCGCCGCGCGACGAGAGCTGAAAAAAGCCTCTCCGCGAACGGAGAGGCTTTTACAAAACGGGGAAGCGAACGAGCTGCGGGATCAGCTGGAGAAAGCCTTGATTTCGGTGTTTTTCTCTTCGATCAGCTGCGTCAGCAGCAGCAACACCTGATCGGCGGCGTCTTCGGTCGATTGATAACGGCCAATGAGCGTTTTTTGCAGCTGCGCGTCGTTGGCCCAGTTTTCCTTCGCCAGGGCGAGCGCTTCGTCGATGAGCTGGTGCAGCTGGCGGTGCGGCATGTCGAGGGCGATGAAACTCGGCAGATGCGCGAACGCCTGCCGGCCACGCCCTTCGCGCATCCAGCGCCCGAGGCGGCACTTGTCGATGCTGAAACTGAAGTTCGCCGCCACGTCCGACTCGGGGCCCATGGTGACGGCGATGTAGGCCTTCTGCTTGAGGATCATCACGTCGGTCTTGGCCAGCGCGGCGAAGGAGATATCCTGCGCCAGCTCTGCCGCCAGCACGGTATGTTTGGCCGTCTCGGCGAGGCTGCTGAAACGGGCTTCGAAGATGTCGACGGTGGCTTTCACCTGCGTCGCCGCCACCATCAGTTCGCTCGAATTGCCCTGCATGGCGGTGAGCTCGGTCTGGAAGCTCTGGATCACGTCGCGGATGCGCGTCGTCGCGTCCTTGGTCTTCTCCGCGAGCTTGCGCACTTCGTCGGCCACGACGGCAAAGCCGCGCCCCGCCTCCCCGGCGCGCGCCGCTTCGATGGCAGCGTTGAGGGCGAGCAGGTTGGTCTGATCGGCGATTTCGGTAATGACCTGCAAGGCCTGCGAGACGTCCTTGCCGCTGTCGGCCAGGCGCTCGATGGTGCCGGAATTGGCGGCGATGAGCTCGTTGCTGCGCGACAGCGCCGTCGTGATCTCGGCGACGGATTCGCGGCTGGCGTTGGCGTCGGCGTTGGCGGTGCGCGAAATCTCGGTGACTTCGCCCATGCGCTGGCTGGTGTGGCGCAGGTCTTTCTGGCTGCTGACGAGGTTGTCGAGATTGCGCGTCGAGTTGAGCTGGCTGAGGGTGGAGAGCAGCTCGTTGCGCATCTGGAACTGGCCGTTCGCTTCGATGGCGTCGAAAGATTCGCGCACGCTATCCATCGATTGCGCGAGGATGCCGTGCAGCCCGCAGGAAATCGGCTTGCGGTAGAACTTGCGCTCGCTGGCGCAACGGGCCGAGGTGGCGATCTCGCGGAAATAGGCCTCGCACTGGTCGAGGAGGCTATTGACGTGCCAGGCGAGATTGCCGAGGTCGTCGTTGCTGTGGATATTGATGATGCGCGGGTCGAAATTGCCGTCCGCCGCCGACTGCACCGCGCGCTCGATCTGTTTCACAAAGGCTTTCTGCCGCGCCATTCCCCAATGCAGGAAGACGATCAGGGGCAAGGCGAGAAGGACGAGCGCGAGCAGCAGCGGATCGAAGCCGCGCCGCCAGAAATCGAGCGCGCCCGCCGCCAGCAGGAGCGCGACGACACCATAAAACGGCAGCAACAGGGCCGCCCCTGCCGATAGCCGCTTAAATGGCGAGAACGAGTTCTTCATAGCTCAGACCTTTTTCGGTGAGGACATCGACGAGCACCTGCGTACCCGCAGCGATTGCATCCTTGGCGCCCGCGCGTTGCTCGGCGGCCAGCATGGCCTGATAGAGCGGCGTCACGATGGCGATCGCCGACTCGCGCGGCTTTCGCCGCACCGAGTAGTAGCCGAGGATGTTGCCGCGCGCGTCGAGCGAGGCGGTGATGTTGGCGAAGACCCAGTAGAAGCTGCCGTCCTTCGCCATGTTCTTCACGTAGGCGAAGACTTCCTGCTTCTTGGCGATGTTGTCCCAGAGCAGCTTGAACACCGAGCGCGGCATATCCGGGTGACGGATGATGTTGTGCTGCTGCCCGAGCAACTGCGCTTCGGTATAGCCGGAGTATTCGATGAAGACGCGGTTGCCGTAGGTGATGCGGCCAGTCAGGTCGGTCTTGCTGACGATGAAATCATCCTCACGCATGACGCGCTCTTTGCTGGTCGGAACGATCAGCTTGTTTTTCATGCTCTCCCTTTCGTACGTCCTGGCGTCTGGCGATGCCTCTCGCGGCCGCGCCTAGCGCCGTCCGCCGAGGATGGAACCGAGTACACCGCGAACAATTTCCCGCCCGATCTGCGAACCTACCGCCCGTGCCGCACTTTTTGCCGCCGCTTCCAGCACCGAATCGGCGTTCCGGCCGCGCGCACGAGCACCGCCACGCCCGACCGACGCGTCTTCGCCGGAAGCAAAAATCTCGCCGAGACTATCAAGCCAGCTGCCGGACGACGCGGCACCCTGCGCCGTTGCCCTGTCTGCCGTACCCTGGCCCGTTTGGGTGCTCATCCGCTCGGCCGACGCGGCGGAAGCCGATGCCCCGTGCGAGGGCGCATCCGCAGCGGCGGGAGCCCCTTTCAGGGCTTCGTAGGCCGACGCACGATCAATCAGCGCCTCGTAATGACCGTAGAGATCCGATCCGCGAATCAGTGCCTGACGCTCGTCAGCGCTGAGCGGCCCGATGCGCGAGGCAGGGGGCAGGACCAGTGCACGCTCGACCACCGCCGGGCGGCCCTGACCGTCGAGCAAGGACACCAAGGCCTCGCCGACGCCCAGTTCGGTGATGACCGTCTCGGCGTCAAACGCGGGGTTGGCGCGCAAGGTCTGCGCCGCCGCCCGGACGGCCTTCTGGTCGCGAGGTGTAAACGCCCGTAGCGCATGCTGCACACGATTGCCCAGCTGGCCGAGGACGGTATCGGGAATATCGAGCGGGTTCTGCGTGACGAAGTAGACGCCAACGCCTTTGGAGCGAATGAGGCGCACCACCTGCTCGACTTTTTCGAGCAGGGCCGGTGGCGCATCGTTGAAGAGCAGGTGCGCTTCGTCAAAGAAAAAGACGAGCTTCGGCCGCTCGAGATCGCCTACTTCCGGCAAGCGCTCGAAGAGTTCGGCCAACAGCCAGAGGAGGAAGGTCGCGTAAAGCCGTGGCGCGCCCATCAGCTTTTCGGCCGCGAGGATATTGACGACGCCCCGTCCGTCGTTCGTCTGCATGAGGTCGGCGATGTCGAGCATCGGCTCGCCGAAGAAATGCTCGCCGCCTTGCTCGCCAAGGCCCAGCAAACCGCGCTGGATGGCACCGATCGACGCTGCCGAGATGTTGCCGTAGTCGGTGGTGAAACGGCGGGCGTTCTCGCCGACGTACTGCACCATCGCCCGCAGATCCTTCAGGTCCAGAAGCAACAAGCCGGCGTCGTCGGCAATCTTGAAGACGAGCTGCAAGACGCCTGCCTGCGTTTCGTTGAGATTGAGCAGGCGGGCGAGCAGCAGCGGCCCCAGATCGGAGACGGTGGCCCGCACCGGGTGCCCGCGCTCGCCAAATACATCCCAGAAGACGGTCGGGCACGCTGCCGGCGTGAAATTCTCCACACCCAGCGCCTGCACCCGCGCAGCCAGCGCGGGGCTGATCGCCGCTGGCGCCGCCAGGCCGGAAAGATCGCCTTTGACGTCAGCCAGAAAGACGGGCACGCCGATGGCCGAGAAGCGCTCGGCGAGAACCTGCAAGGTGATGGTTTTACCGGTGCCCGTGGCGCCGGCGATCAAACCATGGCGATTAGCCAACGCCGGCAGCAAGGCCAGCGTCACGTCGCCGGCACGGGCGATATCGAGGGGAGACGTCATCTGAAAAGCATCGGCCATGAAACAATTGTCGTTCGTGATTCTAGCAGCGACGCGTGACTGTTTTTCGTGTCCTTACGCGCAGATACAACATCGACGCCCCGTTTGCGCCAGCCCGGCGTTTCTGGCGAATCGGTATAATGCGCGCCTGTTTGACGCACCGCGCTCTCGGCGCCGGTAGCGTCGTCTGCGCGACCGGGGGCGGTCGGCGTTTCGGAGAGTTCGGAGAGCGACGATGGCAGGACACAGCAAATGGGCAAATATCCAGCACCGCAAAGGGCGCCAGGATGAAAAGCGCGGCGCCGCCTTTTCGCGCGTCGCCAAGGAAATCACCGTCGCTGCCCGCATGGGTGGCGGCGATCCGACCTTCAACCCGCGCCTGCGCATGGCCGTCGACAAAGCCAAGGGTGTCAATATGCCCAAGGACAAGATCGACAACGCGATCAAGAAGGGCACGGGCGAACTCGAAGGCGTCGATTACGTGGAAATCCGCTACGAAGGCTACGGCATCGCCGGCGCGGCGATCATGGTCGACTGCCTCACCGACAACAAGACGCGTACCGTCGCCGAAGTCCGCCACGCGTTCACCAAGTACGGCGGCAACATGGGCACCGACGGCTGTGTCGCCTTCCAGTTCAAGCATTGCGGGCAATTGCTCTTCGCGCCGGGCACCGACGAAGCGGCGCTCATGGATGCCGCCATCGAAGCTGGCGCCGACGACGTGATGACGCACGACGATGGCTCGATCGAAGTGCTGACGCCGCCGAACGACTTCCTGACCGTGAAGGACGCGCTCGCCGCCGCGCAATTCACTGCCGAATTCGGCGACGTGACGATGCGCCCGGAAGCGGAAATCGATCTGGCAGGCGACGACGCCGCACGCATGCAGCGCCTGCTCGACGTTCTGGAAAGCCTCGACGACGTCCAGGCGGTCTACACCAACGCCGCACTCGACGCTTAAAGCGTCTGATCCGCACCACGGTGGCAGCCGGTCGCACGCGCTGCCACCTTTGCTTTTCTGTTGTTCGCTGCCGTCAGGGAAGCATCGCCATGGCCGCCACGACCGCTCTGGCGGCTCCTCGACCGGGGCGCTGTCAGGCGGGCTGGCAGCCGCAACGTGGCGGGGACGCCGCCTTGTAGACGCACCGTTGTCTTCAGGCTCCGCCACCATCCTCTTTCCGCTCTTCATTTCACGCCGCAAGGACTCTCATGCAAGCCGACCGTAGCGAAGAACTCAGGGCGCTGCTCGAACGCCGCATCCTCATCCTCGACGGCGCCATGGGGACGATGATCCAGCGGCACGGACTGACGGAAGCGGACTACCGGGGCGAACGCTTCGCCGCCCACCCGCACGATCTCAAGGGCGACAACGACCTCCTGCTGCTGACCCAACCGGCCCTGATTCGCGGCATCCATGCCGATTATCTGGCGGCCGGTGCCGACATCATCGAGACCAATACCTTCAACGCAACGGTGGTGTCGCAGGCGGATTACCACCTGGAAGAGGTGGTCTACGAACTCAACGTCGCCGGTGCGCGCATTGCGCGCGAGGTCTGCGACGAATTCACGGCACAGAATCCGGAGAAGCCGCGCTTCGTCGCCGGCGTGCTCGGCCCGACCTCACGCACGGCGTCGATCTCGCCCGACGTGAACGATCCGGGCTACCGCAACGTCAGCTTCGATGAACTCGTCGCCAACTACGGCGTCGCCGTCCGCGGGCTCGCTACGGGTGGTGCCGACATCATCCTGATCGAAACGGTCTTCGACACGCTCAACGCGAAAGCGGCGCTGTTCGCCGTCGAGGCCTTCTTCGACGAGATCGGCCAACGTCTGCCGATCATGATCTCCGGCACCATCACCGACGCCTCCGGGCGCACGCTGTCGGGGCAGACCGCCGAAGCCTTCTGGAATTCGCTGGCGCACGCCAAGCCGCTCTCGTTCGGTCTTAACTGCGCGCTCGGCGCGCGCGAACTGCGACAATACGTCGACGAGCTATCGCGCCGTTGCGACTGCTTCGTTTCGGCACACCCGAATGCCGGCCTGCCGAACGCCTTCGGCGGCTACGACGAGACGCCCGCCATGCTGGCGGCCGCCATCCGCGAGTGGGGTGAAGCCGGCATCATCAACATCGCCGGCGGCTGCTGCGGCACTTCGCCCGACCACATCCGCGCCATCGCCGAAGCCCTCGCCGACCTGCCGCCGCGCCGCCCGCCGCGCGTCCAGCCGCAGTTGCGCCTGTCGGGGCTGGAACCGCTGAACGTCGGCAGCGAGTCGCTGTTCGTCAATGTCGGCGAGCGCACCAACGTCACCGGCTCGAAAGCCTTCGCCCGCCTCATTCTGAACGGCGACTTCGAGCAGGCGGTCGCCGTCGCCCGTAATCAGGTCGACGCCGGCGCACAGATCATCGACGTCAACATGGACGAAGCGATGCTCGACGCGAAGGCGTCGATGATCCGCTTCCTCAACCTGATCGCCTCGGAACCGGACATCGCACGCGTGCCGGTGATGATCGACTCATCGAAGTGGGAAGTGCTCGAAGCCGGTCTGAAATGCCTGCAGGGCAAGGGCATCGTCAATTCGATCTCGCTCAAGGAAGGCGAGGAGAAGTTCCTCGCTCAGGCGCGGCTGATCCGGCGCTACGGCGCCGCCACCGTCGTCATGGCCTTTGACGAACAAGGGCAGGCCGATACCTTCGCGCGCAAGACGCAGATTTGCCGTCGCGCCTACGAACTGCTCGTCGGCATCGGTTTTGCCGCCGAAGACATCGTTTTCGACCCCAACATCTTCGCCGTCGCCACGGGCATTCCCGAACACGACAACTACGCTGTCGACTTCATTGAAGCGACGCGCTGGATTCGCAGCCATCTGCCCGGCGCGCAGATTTCCGGCGGCGTCTCCAACGTCAGCTTCAGCTTCCGCGGCAACGACCCGGTGCGCGAGGCGATCCACACCGTTTTCCTCTACCACGCCATTCGCGCCGGCATGTCGATGGGCATCGTCAACGCCGCGCAGTTGGGCGTTTACGAAGAAATTCCCGCCGAGCTGCGCCGCCGCGTCGAGGATGTCGTCCTCAACCGCTCGCCGGAGGCCGGCGAAGCGCTCGTCGACTTCGCGCAGACGGTGAAGGGAACGGCCAAGACGAGCGTCGAGGACCTCGCATGGCGCGAGAAGCCCGTCGCCGAGCGGCTTTCGCACGCGCTGGTCAAGGGCATCACGGAATACATCGTTACCGATACCGAGGAGGCGCGCGCCGAAGCGGCCGCCGCCGGACTGCCGCCTTTGACCGTGATCGAAGGTCCGCTGATGGCGGGCATGAACGCGGTCGGCGACCTCTTTGGCGCCGGCAAGATGTTCCTGCCGCAGGTGGTCAAGTCGGCGCGCGTGATGAAACAGGCCGTCGCCCACCTCTTGCCGTGGATCGAGGAAGAGAAGCGTCGCACCGGCGCCTCGCAGGCGAAGGGCCGCATCGTCATCGCCACCGTCAAGGGCGACGTTCACGACATCGGCAAGAACATCGTCTCGGTGGTGCTTGGCTGCAACGGCTACGAGGTGATCGACCTCGGCGTCATGGTGCCGTGCGAAAAGATTCTCGCCGCCGCGCGTGAGTCGCGCGCCAACATCATCGGTCTGTCCGGGCTGATCACGCCCTCGCTCGAAGAGATGAGTCAGGTCGCCGCCGAAATGCAGCGTCAGGGTTTCGACCAGCCCTTGCTGATCGGCGGCGCGACAACCAGTCGCGCGCACACCGCCATCAAGATCGCACCGAACTACCAGCAGCCGGTGGTCTACGTGCCAGACGCCTCGCGTGCGGTCGGCGTCGTTTCGCGTCTGCTGTCGGACGAGCAGGGCGAAGCCTATCGCGCCGAAATCGTCGCCGAGCACGAACGCGTGCGCAGCCAGCACGCCAAGAAGCTCGGCACGACGCTGGTGCCTCTCGCCGACGCCCGCGCCAATGCCTATCGGCCGGAGCCAACGGAGGGCGCCGTCGCCTGGCTGCCGGTGGCGCCGCGTTGCCCCGGTCGCCACGTCATCGACGATATCGATCTGGCGACGCTCGCCGGGTATTTTGACTGGGGTCCGTTCTTCCAGGCGTGGGATCTCGCCGGGCCTTTCCCGCGCATTCTCGACGACGAGATCGTCGGCGAGTCGGCGCGCTCGGTGTATCGCGACGGGCAGGCGATGTTGCAGGAGCTGATCGCCGGCCGCTGGCTGCGTGCGCGCGCCGTGTTCGGGCTGTATCCAGCGAACGCGGTCGGCGACGATATCGAAGTCTATGCGGACGAGACGCGCAGCGCCCCTGTCCTCGTCTGGCGTAACCTGCGGCAACAGCACGAACGGCCGGATGGCAAGCCGCATGGCTGCCTCGCCGATTTCGTCGCGCCGCGTGGCACGCCCGACTGGGTCGGCGCCTTCGCTGTCACGGCGGGCATCGGCATCGAGACGAAGCTGGCCGAATTCGAGGCGGCGCACGACGACTACCGCGCCATCATGCTCAAGGCGCTCGCCGACCGCTTCGCAGAAGCCGCCGCCGAATGGCTGCACGCCGAGGTGCGCCGCCATTACTGGGGATATGCGCCCGACGAAGCACTCAGCACGGAAGCGCTGATCAAGGAACGCTACCAGGGGATTCGGCCGGCGCCCGGCTATCCGGCCTGCCCGGATCACACGGTCAAGGGGCCGCTCTTTGACCTGCTCGAGGCGACGGCGCAGGTCGGCATGACGCTGACCGAGAACTTCGCCATGCAGCCAGCCTCGTCGGTATCGGGCTTCTACCTCGCCCACCCGCAGGCGCGCTATTTCGCGATCAGCAAGATCGGTCGCGATCAACTCGAGGATTGGGCAAAGCGCAGCGGCATTTCGCTGGCGGAGGCCTCGCGGTGGTTGGCGCCGGTACTCTGAGGAGTGCGCGGTAGCGCACACGGAAGGGGCGGTTTTAGAGGTTAGAATGCCCGCTCCTTATTCGTCCTCTGCCATGCTTCCTGCCCGACTTCGTACCGACGCCGATCTGGGCGCCCTCAACTCGCTGGCACTGCCGGCGCGTGCTGCTTTGTTCGCCCGTCTCGACAGCATCGACGATATCGCCGAAGTAGGCGCTTACGCGAGGCGCACGGCTTGCCGCCTTTTCGTTCTCGGCGGCGGCAGCAATGTCGTTCTTGACGATGCTTTCGATGGCCTCGTGCTGCACATGGCGCTGCGCGGTCGCGCGCTGATCGGCGAGGATGGCGAAGCTGTATACGTGCGCGCCAGTGGCGGCGAACCATGGCCGGAGTTCGTCGAGTGGACGCTGGCGCAAGGCTGGGGCGGCCTGGAAAATCTGACCGCCATTCCCGGCAGCGTCGGCGCGGCGCCGATTCAGAACATCGGCGCTTACGGGCGCGAGGTCGGCGAACTCATCGCCTCGGTCGAATACGTCGATCTGGCAGAGGGCACCTCGCACGTGGTGAGCCGCGACGATTGCCAGTTCGCGTATCGCGACAGCGTATTCAAGCAGCGCGGCTGGCACCGCGACGGCCGCGTGCTGGTAACCGCAGTTGTGTTTCGCCTGCCGAAGCGTTGGCAGGCCCAACTTGGCTACGCCGGCATCGCCGACACCCTCGCTGAACACGGCGTGGCGTCGCCGGCTACAGCCGATGCCCGGCAGATCGCCAAAGCGGTCGCCGCCTTGCGGCAACGCAAGCTGCCCGACCCGGCACGACTGCCCAATGCCGGCAGTTTCTTCCACAACCCGATCGTCGAAGCCGGGCACGCCGCACGTCTGGCCGCCGAATTCCCCGCCATGCCGCAGCATCGGCAAGGCGATGGTCGCGTGAAATTGGCAGCCGGCTGGCTCATCGAACAGACCGGCTGGAAGGGGCGAACCCTCGGCCCGGTCGGTATGTATGCCGGGCAAGCGCTGGTGCTCGTCAATCACGGCGGCGCCCGCAGCGCCGACGTACGCGCGCTGGCCAGCGCCGTTGCTCACGACGTACGTGAGCGTTTCAGCGTGGAGTTGCACGTTGAGCCGATTACTCCCTGAGCCGCGCTCGCTGACCCCCACGCCGGCGGCGATTGCTTCCGGCGGCTGCCTGCCATGGCGATACGACTGCGCCGCCTTGCTGACTAGCGTCGCGTGCAGCGGTCGCACCGGGGCCATATCGGCCCCCATGACGGCCCATCCCCTTGCTTTCCTTCACCCCGCCGGACTTCCTGCATGACCATCACGACCGCGCCGTTCGCCTCGATCAACGCCCGCCCGGACCCGGCTCGACAGAGCGCGCCTGCGCCCTGGCGAATTCTCGTGATCGACGATCGGTTAGCGAGTGACGGTGAAGCGAATGCGCCGAGTGGTTTGATCGCCGCTATCTGCGCGCTGCGCGAGGGCACGTTTTTCGGTCGTCCCGTCGCGCTACGCTCCTCCACCTTTGCGCAATCGCGCACGGCGCTGGGCGTCGATGCCGACCTGGCGCTCGTCCTGCTGGGCGAAGCCATAGCAGACCGGGCGTCGTCGCCAGCGGACGCCGCATGGCGGGATCTCGTCGGCGAGATGCGGCAAGCGCCCGCGCTGGAGGCAATAGGCATCATGCACCTCGTCGAGTCGCCAGACGGCGACGGCGCCGAACCTGCGGCTTCCGACGCCACCGCTGAGGCCGTGCCGGTGGTGGACGAATTCTTCGGCGCCGTCGATTGCCTTGCGTTCGCGCCTGTCGGTGAGCCTTTGTCCACGTGCTTTCTCCCGAGCGTCGCCGCCGCGCTGAGCGCGTACCAACTGCGGCGAGAACTGGCCGAAGTGCGAAGAGGGCAGAACGAGATCGGGCGTGCCACGGAGTCGCTGATGGGCCAGAAAGGTATTCGTGCCTTCGGTGCGAGCCTGTTGGCGGAGATTGGGGTACTGCTGGGGCGACCGGTGGAAGGTTTTTTCTGCGTGCTGCGATCCGGCACGAGCAAGGCTGACGACAGTAACGGTGCCGCCGCGTGCGAGTTCTTCGCGCCCGTGGCGGGAACGGCGGGGCGGCCGCTTGCCGATTGCGGGCTGTCCCTTACCGCCCACACGCAGCAGACACACCGCTCCTGCGTGACGGCGCCGGGCGGCGGTGAGATGCCCCCCAGCGAGTTGGTGGCGCAGTCGCGTGCGCAACGCGGCGTCGCCTTTAGCGGACACGCCACCGCGCTCTATCTGCACAACAGCGAACAACCGGGCGTCGTCTATTTCACGAGCGAACCGGCGCCCGACACGATTGAGCGCGAATTACTGACGCTCTTCGCGACGACGGTCTCTGCGGCGTTCGGCAAGGTGCGGCTGGTCGAGTTGATTTGCAGCGCGACGCACGTCGACGGTCTGACGCAGCTCTCCAACCGGACGCGTTTCATCCTCGACCTTGACACGCTCGCCGCCTCCGAGGAGCCCAATAGCGTCGTCGTTCTCCTCGACCTTGAACACTTCGCCGATATCAACGACGGGCTGGGGCACGACACGGGCAATGCGCTGCTGATGGCGATCGCCCAGCGCCTGCGTTTGCAACTCGGCGATACCTGCAAGCTCGCCCGCATCGGCGCTGACGTCTTTGGCCTGATCGGCCCGGAAGATCGTCTCAATCCCGTTTTCCTGCAAAAGCTCTTCGCGACGCCGTTCGAAGTGAGCGGGCACTCGTTGGCGGTCAGTGTCTCGATTGGACTTTCGCGCGTGCTGGAAGGCGGGCTGTCGGGAATTTCGCTACTGAAGCGTGCCAGCATTGCCCTGAACCGCGCCAAGAGCAGTCTGCACGGGCACCACGAGTACTTCATCCCGGAGATGGAAGACAGCCCGCGCCGGCGCATCGAGATCATCCGCCAGTTGCGCGAGGACTTCGCGGCACGCCGCCTGACGCTCTGGTATCAGCCGCAAGTCTCGCTGCTGACGGGCAAGGTGGTCGGTCTGGAAGCGCTGGCGCGCTGGCCGGCGGCGGACGGCAATGGCTTCGTGCAGCCGCCGTCGGTGTTCATCCCGCTGGCCGAGTACTCCGGCCTGATCATCGATATCGGCGAGTGGGTGGTAGGTGAAGCGTGCGCCGCCTTCTGCCGCTTGCGGAAGGCGGGCATCGCGCCTGAGCACATCGCCGTGAACGTCAGCATGCCGCAGTTCCGCTCCGCGAAGTTCGCGCGTCTGATCGGCGAGATGACCGCGCGCTATGCGCTGCCGCCGGGCGCGCTAGAGCTCGAGATCACAGAAAGTCTGGCGATGGACGAGCCCAAGATCGTCGCCTCCAATCTGCGCGCCCTGCGCGACGCGGGAGCCCGTCTGGCGATCGACGATTTTGGCACGGGCTATTCGTCCCTCAGCCACCTGCGCGAACTGCCCATCGATTGCCTGAAGATCGATCAGGCCTTCGTCAAGGAAATCGGCAAGGAAGTCGTCAGGGAGGGCAGCACGGCCGAGTCTGCTGATGCGCCGGCATCGGCCTCCATCGGCCCCGGACTGTTCGCCGAAATGATCATCGCGCTCGGCCACAAGCTCGACATCGATATCGTCGCCGAGGGCGTCGAAACGGCAGCGCAGGCGGCGTTCCTCAAGGCACAGGGCTGCACGCTGGGGCAGGGCTACTATTTTGCCAAGCCGATGCCGCTCGACGCGTTGATCGACTGGCTCAGAAATCCTGTGGCGCTTGCCAGAGAATAAAGCCGTCTTCGCGCAGCGTCCGCTGCATGAGGTCGATCAGCGGAAACGCGCGCTGCGCGAGACTGACACTCGGCGCGGGAGCGTCGTCCGGAGTACGGGTGGCGCCGTCGCCGGCCGGCAACGGACGTTCGCCCCCCGCCGCAACGGCTTGTTGTAAGCGTTCGATTGCCGGCCGCAGTTGCTCAGCCGTGATGACGCCACGCGCGTCGGCGCGCTTGCCAAGAATATCCAGCAGCGCACGCGCCACCGGCGCGAACATGAAGAGTTCGCCGGCGACGTTCGAGTGAAATTTGACGAGCATG
This sequence comes from Rhodocyclus gracilis, assembly GCF_009617575.1. Lineage (GTDB taxonomy): Bacteria > Pseudomonadota > Gammaproteobacteria > Burkholderiales > Rhodocyclaceae > Rhodocyclus > Rhodocyclus gracilis. The sequence continues at coordinate 29,634 of NZ_WIXJ01000005.1, read as the reverse complement.
GTCTCTCCGTAATCGTGGGTATGTCGTGAGGTGGGCGAGGGCGGGGGGCGGAGTGGCAGGAAGCCTCTGCGCTGGCGCCCTCGGCGCCCGTTTTACCGGCCGTTTTACGCGCGGCGAGAGACACCGCTTCTGCGTTACTTCTGCGTCTCCGCTACGCTCCTGATGTGCCCCTCTTCGCGTTCATTGTCGCCCCCTCGCGCCCGCCCGCCAAGCGCGACTGCGCCGGACTGCCGGGCGCGAGGACAGAGGAGTAAAATGGCGGCATTCCGGCGTTTCGCCGGGTTCCCCGAAAGCGAGCGATGCCAGATCTGGAACGTCTTTTCGCCAATAACCGTGAATGGTCCGAGCGCATGCGCGCCGGCGACGCGGAGTTCTTCGAACGACTCTCGGGGATTCAAAGCCCCGAGTATTTGTGGATCGGCTGTTCGGATTCACGCGTGCCGGCCAACGAGATTCTCGGCATGCTTCCCGGCGAGGTGTTTGTTCACCGCAATATCGCCAATGTCGTGGTGCACAGCGACCTCAACCTGCTTTCCGTTCTGCAATACGCGGTCGATGTATTGCGCGTGCGGCGCATTCTCATTGTCGGTCACTACGGCTGTGGCGGCGTGCGTGCGGTGCATGACAACCTGCGTTTGGGCCTCGTCGACAACTGGCTGCGCCACATTCAGGACGTACGCCAGAAGCATCGTGAGATGCTGCGCGCCTGTCCGGAGAAGGTTCGCGTTGACCGCCTGTGCGAGTTGAACGTCATCGAGCAGGTGTTAAGTGTCGGCCAGACGACGATTCTCCAGGACGCTTGGGCGAGAGGGCAGGAGGTCTTCGTGCATGGCTGGATTTTCGGCCTGAACGATGGTCTCGTTCGCGATCTGGGCATGACGATCGATGGCGCAGCGGACGTCCTCGCCAAATACACGGCGGCGATCGAGCAGTTGTCGCACGCCACTGGCGTTCCGCCGGCTTTGCCGCTCGACTAGGAATCGCCTGTGACAGGCGGTGCCGCCCCGGAGATACGCCTAGGCATCGATCTGGGCGGCACCAAGATCGAGGTCGCCGCCGTGGATGCCGCGGGGCGCCCGGTCCTGAGGCGCCGCCTGCCCACGCCGCAGGGCGACTACAGGGCTACGCTTGACCTTGTCCGCCAGCTCGTAGTCGAGGCAGAGCAATCCCCTTGTCTCCCGTCAGGCCGTCCCCCCCTACGCGTTGGCGTTGCCACCCCCGGCGCCGAAACGGACGAAGGGCTCCTGCAGAACTCCAATTCCGTCTGCCTGAATGGCCAGCCCCTGCGTGCTGACCTTGAGACGATGCTGCAACGCGAGATCCGGCTTGCCAATGACGCGAACTGCTTTGCCCTCGCCGAGGCGATCTCCGGCGCAGCGCAAGGCGCTGCGTGTGTCTTCGGCGTCATTCTCGGCACCGGTGTCGGCGGCGGTATCGTTGTCCGTGGCCAGGTTCTCGACGGCGCCAACCGCATCGCCGGCGAGTGGGGCCACAATCCGCTGGCCGACCCCAGCCCGCTCGTGCCCACGCGCTGCTACTGCGGACGACAGGGCTGCGTTGAGTCGTGGCTCTCCGGCCCGGCGCTCGCCGCCGACCATTTCCGCCATACCGGCCGCCATGGCAGCCCCGAGGCGATCGTTGCCGAGGCGCTGGCCAGTTCGGGCGAACCCGCGACGGCGGCCGCGCAGGCAACGCTGACGCGCTATATCGACCGACTGGGGCGCGCGCTCGCCACGGTGGTCAATATCCTCGATCCGCAAGTGATCGTGCTGGGCGGCGGGCTCTCCAACATTCCGGCACTGCCTGAGCGAACCTTTGCGGCGATGCTCCCGCATGTATTCTCGGCCAAGGTGCGCACGCGGCTGATCAGGCACGCGCTCGGCGATTCGGCTGGCGTCCTCGGCGCGGCGGCGCTGTGGGCACCCGGCGAATAGGTGCCATTGCGCGGCGTTCCCTGACGCATCGCGCCGTTCCACGTGAAACGGCGCTGGGCGGCTAGAACTCGATCGGATCGACTTCGAGGTGCCAGCGCAGACGCTTGCCGGGACGTTCGTTCCGAATGGCGTCGTGCCAAGGCGCAAGGAAGCTCTGCAAGGCGCGCCGCGACGGCGATTCGACGAGGAGTTGCGCACGCTCGAAGTTTGCCCGCCGCGCCAGCCGCATCGGCACCGGATCGTAGAGCATCACCGCCGCGTGCGCGGCGGCCTCGGGCCAGGCGCGTGCTTTGGCGAGGAAGGCGAGCGCTTCGTCCATATTGGGCGCTTCGGCACGCAGCATCGCTTGATAGGCGTAGGGAGGAAAGCCCGCCTGCGCGCGCTCGGCGAGTTGCATGGCCGCAAACGCCGGGTAATCGTGGCGGGCCAGCGTCTGGTACAGCGGGTGCTGCGGCTGTTCAGTCTGAATCAGCACCTCTCCGGGCAGGACGGCACGCCCCGCACGCCCGGCGACCTGCATCAACTGTGCAAAGAGGCGCTCCGGCGCGCGCCAGTCAGCGGCCATCAGCGCGGCGTCGGCACTAATGGCACCAACCAGCGTCAGCTTGGGAAAATCGTGCCCCTTGGCGAGCATCTGCGTGCCGACGAGGATATCCGCCTCGCCCGCATGGATGCGCGCCGCCAGCACCTCCCACTGCTTGCGGCTACGGGCAGAGTCGCGGTCAACGCGCAGAATGCGCGCCGCCGGGAAGTGCTCGCCCAACACCTCCTCGATACGCTGCGTGCCCCGTCCGAAAGGCAGGATGTCCTGATTGCCGCAACTCGGGCAGGCGCGCGGCACATGCCCTTCAAAGCCGCAGTGGTGGCAGCGCACGCGGCGGTCGCTCTGGTGCAGGACGAGGTTGGCCGTACACCGTGTGCAGCGCGCCACCCATCCGCAGGACGCGCAGCACAATACCGGCGCATAGCCGCGTCGATTGATGAAGACGAGGCTCTGCTCGCCGCGCGCAAGACGCGCTTCAATGGCAGAGAGCAGGGCGCTGGAAAGGCCGTCCTTGAGCTTCTCGCGACGGGTATCGATGCAGCGTACGGGTGGCAGGGCTGCACCGCTGACGGCGCGCTCCGCCAGCGTGAGCAAGGTGTAACGTGCGCCGGCGTGCGGTTCGACGGCATTCGCCCAGCTTTCCAGCGACGGCGTCGCCGAACCCAGCACAATCGGCACTCCGCGCTCGCGCGCGCGAAACACGGCGACATCGCGCGCCGAGTAGCGCAACCCATCCTGCTGCTTGAACGAGGCGTCGTGCTCTTCGTCGACGACGATCAGCCCGAGATCCGGCAGGGGCGTGAATACTGCAAGGCGCGTGCCGAGAACGATACGTGCCTCGCCCGCCAGGGCAGCGCGGAAATTGCGCGTGCGCGCGGCCTCGCCCAACTCGCTGTGCAAGCTGACCAGCCCCGCCTCGGGAAAGCGCCGCGCAACGCGCGCTTCGAGTTGCGGCGTCAGGTTGATTTCCGGCACCAGCAGCAGCGCCTGACGCCCAGCGGCCAATGCGCGTTCGATCAGGCGAAGATAGACCTCGGTCTTGCCACTACCGGTAATGCCGTGCAGCAGATACGCGGCGAAGCCCGCACCGCTCGCCTTGCCTGCCGCACCGGCAGGATCGACGATGGCGGCGAGAACGGCTTCCTGGCCGGCGGTAAGCGGTGGCGGCGTTTCTGCTGCTGGCGGTTTCTTGACCGCGCGGGGCGCGCGCGCCTTGGCTGGGTCGAGGCGGCGCAAGCCGGCGGGCAGAGTAGAGAGCATTACCTCGCCGACGGAAGTCTGGTAGTAGCTCGCGCAGAACTCGCACAGGCGGAACCAGTCCGCAGGCAGGGGCGGCAGGTCGCGCAGGATGGCCTCGGCAGCGCGAAGCTGCGCCAGCGGCAGTTCGCTGTACTCGCTGATGCCAGCAATGACGCCAATACGCGAGCGACGCCCGAACGGAACCCGAACGCGACGACCGACCTCACTTTCGCTGACCGTCTCGCCATCGGCGACGAGATAGTCGAAATAGCGATTGAGGGGTACGTCGAGCGCGACGCGCAGGATGGTCATAACGACATGCGAGCGCTAAACGTCGAACGCCGGGCCAGTCCCGAGTTAGCACAGAAAGCTCGCGCCGCTTCTCGAAACAGTGTGTAACTCGCTCTGTTCACGAGGGTTTCAAAGTTGTTCACAATTTCTGTGGATAACTCTGTGGATGAAGCGGAAATTACGTCGTCGGAATACGGCATGACAAGGCTTCTCCTTGCTGCGCCGAAAAAATAAGCAGGGCATTAATCCTTAATAATCAGCCGCTTAAATGTAAGCGGCTGATTTTCAAGGCAGTTGCAACAGTTTTGTTGCGCGCGCACTAGTTCTGTGCATAAGTAAGCGCGCAAAACCCGCATCAGGCCGCGCTGGCGCGCAGTTGGCGGCTGTATTCATGCACGGTCTTGACCAGCGCTGTCACATGCTCAGGCGGCGTGAACTGCGAGATGCCATGACCGAGGTTGAAGACGTGGCCGGTGTTCGAGGGGCCGTAGCTGTCGAGCACCTTCTTCGCTTCGGCGACGATCTTGTCGGGCGAGGCGAAGAGAACGTTCGGGTCGAGGTTGCCCTGCAGCGCGACCTTGTCGCCGACGCGACGACGCGCTTCGCCGATGTCGATCGTCCAGTCGAGGCCGACGGCATCGCAGCCGATGGCGGCGATCGATTCGAGCCACAGGCCGCCACCCTTGGTGAACACGATCGACGGAATGCGCTGGCCGTCCTTTTCCTTGATCAGGCCGTCGACGATGCGCTGCATGTACTGCAGCGAGAATTCCTGGTAGGCCGCTGCCGACAGGCCGCCACCCCAGGAGTCGAAGATCATCACGGCTTGCGCGCCGGATTCGATCTGCGCGTTGAGGTAAGCCGTCACCGAATCGGCGGTCACCGACAGGATGTGGTGCATCAGGTCAGGACGGTCGTAGATCATCGTCTTGACGTTGCGGTAGTCGTCGGACGAACCGCCTTCGACCATGTAGCACGACAGCGTGTACGGGCTACCGGAGAAGCCGATCAGCGGCACCGAGTTGTTCAGCGCGCGACGGATTTCCGAAACGCCGTCCATCACGTACTTGAGGTGCGTGTAGGGATCGGGCACGGCCAGATCGCGGATCGCCCATTCTTCACGCAGCGGCCGTTCGAACTTCGGACCTTCGCCTTCGGCGAAGTAGAGGCCGAGGCCCATCGCGTCGGGAACGGTGAGGATGTCGGAGAAGAGGATCGCCGCGTCGAGGTCGTAGCGCGCGAGCGGTTGCAGCGTGACTTCGCACGCGAGGCTGGGGCTCTTGCACAGGTTGAGGAAGCTGCCGGCGCGCTTGCGGGTTTCGCAATACTCGGGCAGGTAACGGCCAGCCTGACGCATCAGCCAGAGAGGCGTATGGTCGGTCGGCTCTTTGAGCAATGCGCGCAGGAAATTGTCGTTGCGGGGTCGAGTCATGGAAAGCTCCGCGAAAAGGGCGAAAAAGCGCGATTATCCGCTGTAATGCCCTGTTTACGCCAGAACGCCGGAAAGCCGCGCCCCGCTGCCCGACGGCGCAGCCCGCCAGACCTTGCCACTCCTCGCTAGTCGTCGTTGCGCCGCGACAGATTGAGGCCGAGCTGCTTGAGTTTACGGTAGAGGTGCGTCCGCTCAAGGCCCGTGCGTTCAGCGACACGTGTCATGTTGCCGCCTTCGCCGCGCAGGTGGTGCTCGAAGTAAAGGCGCTCGAAGGCCTCGCGCGCTTCACGCAGCGGCTGGTCGAACAAGGGCAGGGCAGGCGGCGCCGGCCCGACGGCCGGTGGGCCGTCGGGCTGCAGGACGCGCATCACGTCATCGACGCTGATTTCGTCGTCAAGCGCCGACAGCGCGAGGTTCTTCACCGTCGACGCGAGTTCTGGCCAGTCGCCGGGCCAACTGTGCATGCGCAAGGCGTTAAGCGCGGCACTGGAAAAACTGCGCAGCGGCGCCTCACCGCGCTCGGAGAGATGTGCCAGCAGCAGCGACGCAATCTCGGGCACTTCGTCGGCGTGCCCCGAAAGATGCGGCAGCGCCACCCAGACCTCGCCCAGGCGTGAGAGCAGGGCCGCATCCCACCCAGCCTCGGCGAGCGCCGTCAGCGGCCGCGTTGTCGCGGCGATGAGCTGTAGCTTGTGCGACTCCAGACGGTCGAGGGCAAACGCCAGATTCATCTGCTGCAGGCGTCCGAGCTGCGACAGGTCGGAAACAAACAGGATGCCGCCGCTGGCGTTCTGCAGCATTTCGACGGAGAGGGGCGTACTGGCCGTGGAGAGATCGAGCCAGGGCATGTTGCGCGCCTGCAGCGTGCGGGCACAGACCTCGGCCATGCCCGTCGAACTGCCGCGCAGGAGCAATACCGGCGCGCGCGCCGCGGCCTGTTCGAGACGACGCTTCAGATCCTTGAGCAAGGGCGAGCGGGCGAAGACGTCGAGCGTCAGCGGCCGCTTCTGTGGCGACACCGGGCCTTTGAGCGCCTTTTTGACCGTCGCCAGCAGTTTTTGCAGGGCAATCGGTTTTTCCAGAAAGTCGGTCGCACCAATGCGCGTCGCTTCGACGGCGGTATCGATGGTGCCGTGTCCAGACATCATCACCACCGGCATCGTCAACAAGCCGGAAGCGGACCATTCCTTGAGCAGCGAGACGCCGTCGGTATCAGGCATCCAGATGTCGAGCAGCACCAGATCCGGCCGCTTTTCGGCGCGAATGCGGCGGGCCGCGCTGGCGTTTTCGGCGTGCCAGACGGAATGACCTTCGTCCGCCAGAATCTCGGAGAGAAGTTCGCGAATGCCGACTTCGTCGTCGACAATCAGGATTTGCGCCATGGTTAGCTCTCGCTCGAAGAGGAGTTCAGATGGGTTGCGGTGGCGACGGCGGGCCGCGCCAAGGGCAGGGTGATGCGTAGCTCGGCGCCGCCCTCGGGTCGGTTGCTGATGTCGATGCGGCCCTGATGCTCATCGACGATCTTTTTGACAATGGCGAGTCCCAGCCCCGTGCCACGCGCCTTCGTCGTCACGTAGGGCTCAAAGGCGCGTGCCAGCACCTCGGCCGGGAAGCCCGGACCGGCGTCGGCGACCCGCAATTCAGCCTGTCCGTCGATGAAGCGCGTACTGACGCTGATCGCCGGCTCGTCGTCGGCATCCTGCGCGTCTTCGGCATTGCGCAGGAGGTTGTGGATGATCTGCCGCAGCTGCGTGGCATCGCCGCTGACCGGAGGCAGGGCCGGGTCCAGGGCAATGTCGATCTCGGCGCGCGAGGTTTCGTACAGGCCGAGCACTTCGGTGACCAACTCATTGAGATCGACGGACGCCAGCTCGGGCGCCGGCATGCGCGCGTAGTCGCGGAAATCGTCGACCATCCGCTTCATCGCCTGCACCTGCCGGACGATGGTCTGCGTCGAACGTTCCAAGGCCTCGGCATCGGCGCCGGTCAGGCGATCCGCGAGCTTCATGTGCAAACGCTCGGCAGAAAGCTGGATCGGCGTCAGCGGATTCTTGATCTCGTGCGCCAGCCGCCGCGCCACTTCGCCCCATGCGGCACTGCGCTGCGCCGCCAGCAGGCGCGTGATGTCGTCGAAGACCGCGACATAGCCGCCGCCGCTACCGTCAGGCAGACCGGTACCGCGCAGCAGCAACACCTGCGTCGGGCCGCCGGGGTGATCGAGCTCGATCTGCATCTGCCATTCTTCGTCGCCGTGTTCGCCGAAGGCATCGCGCACGGCCCGCCCGAGAACTTTCTGCCGCGGCCAGGCATCGACCGGCTCGCCGAGAATGTTGGTGAAATCGTCCGCCAGCATGGCGCGGGCGCCCTGATTCGCCGTACGCAGGATGAAGCGGCGGTCAAAAACCAGCACGCCTGCCGACAAGTGGGCCAGAATCGATTCGAGATAGGCGCGCGCCGATTCGACTTCCGAGCGATGGCGTTCGGTCTCCCGCCGGGCCTCGTCGAGCTGGCGCGTCATGCGATTGAACGACTGCGTCAGAACGCCGAGTTCGTCGCGGCTATAGATCGCCTGGCGCGGCGTAAAGTCGCCGGCCGCCACCGCCTGCGTGCCCTCGGCAAGAATCGACAGCGGCGCCGACAGACGGCGCGCCAGCACGAAAGCCAGCGCAAACGCGCCAAACAGCGCCAACAGCACGGTCAGCGTCAGCGTCATCGCGTAGATGCGGGTCAACCCTTCGCGGCCGAGCGACAGCTCCTGATAGTCGCGATAGACCGCCTGCACGCTCTCGGCGTTAAGCGCCAGGGCCGCCGGCGCTTCCTGCGCCACCTGGAGGATGCGCGGCTCCTCGCCGAGTCCGCGCCCGACCACCGGCACCAGCGCCCGCAACAACAGCTCGCTGCCACCTTCGCCCTCGATGGCCGAATAGCCGGGCATTGTCCGCGCCTGCCGCAACTGCGCCGCCGTCGGTGAAGGCGGGCGCACCGACGCCAGTTCGCTGCTTGAGCTCGCCAGCAGTTGCCCGGAACCCGAATAGAGCGCCACCGATTGAACGCCGGCCTGCTCGCGCAAGCGATTAAGCATCGCCGGGCGCTTCCCCTCCGGCTGGTCGCCAAGCTCGAGCGCCATCGAGCGTCCCTTGCCGCTCAGATCGACGAGCAGGTAATCGAGTGCGCTGCGGCCAAGATCGAGCCCCGATTCGAGCGCCTTCTCGACACGCACGTCGAACCAGGTCTCGATGCTCTTCGTCAGAAACTGCACCGACACGGCGTACACCAACGCGCCCGGCACCACCGCCATGACCCCGAACAGCAGCATCAGCCGCAGCTTCAGACGCGAACCGAAGACTTTGGCGCGGTGTTCGCGCCAAAGTACGCGCAACTGCCAGCCGACGAGGCTCAACAGAGCCAGCGCGACGATCGCGTTAAGCCCGATCAGCCACGGATAGTGGCGCGCAAACAAGGCGGTATTGGCGCTGGCCGAGGCCAGCAGGAAGAGCAGGATGCCGCCGAGTGCTGCGGCGACGATCACCAGATACTTCATCGCGTATCGGCTGGCGAGAAGCTCCAGCGCACCCAGTCGGAGGCGAGGCTCCAGTCACGGTTCGCCAGCGCGCTCACCTGGAAGGTCTTCGGCATCTGCGAAAGGTCGAGGCGGATACGCAGGCTGGCGAGGTAGGTCTCGTCGCTGCGCACCGAATTGCGGTCGATCACCTGCCAGTTGCGCAGACGGGACAGCATGCGCAACGCTTCGTCCAGCGTGGCGAAATTCTGATGCAGGGCGCCCGTCGACAGCCAGTACTGGCGGGTCAGGGCGTGGTACGAGAGGCGGAACGTCTGGCTGCGGCTGACCACGCGCTCGTCGAGCCAGTACCAGCGGGCGCGACTCAGCTCGAAATCGGCGACGAAGTAGAGGACGACGCCCCGCGTCACGGCTTCTTCGAGGCGTGGGTTGAAATCGAAGACGCAGTCGGCCGAGGCGCTCCAGCCTTCGTCGGTCGCCGACAGTTGCGGGTTACGCAGTTCGATCTCGCCGGGAGCGACGGCCTGCGCCGCCGCCGTAAAAAAGAACAAGGCGCTGCCGGCAAGCAGCGACCTAAGCAGTCTTCCGCAACAAGGCATAGTAAAACCCATCGTGTTCAGCCTGCGGTAACAGCCGTTCCTCGGCAACGCGCTCGGCGTCGCCATGACGGCAGACAAATGCATCGATCTGCGCCCCGTTTTCTTCCGGGAAAATCGAGCAGGTCGCGTAAAGCAGTTTACCGCCCACCGCCAGCAAGGGCCAGACGACATCGAGAATAGCCGCCTGCGTATGCACGAAGCCACGCAGATCGCCAGCCCGACGCAACCACTTCGCGTCGGGATGGCGGCGCACCACGCCGGAAGCGGAGCAGGGCGCGTCGACAAGAATCGCATCGAAGGGCACGCCATCCCACCAGCCAGCCGGAGCAGGCGTCCCGGACTGGTCGACAACCGCCTGCGAGGCATCGGCCAGATGGGTCTTCGCCGTCAGGCCAAGGCGTGCCAGCGTTTCACCGACGCGGCGCAGGCGCGCCGGCTGCACGTCGAGGGCCAGCAGGTCGAGCGATTGGCGTTCGAGCAAATGCGCCGTCTTGCCGCCGGGCGCTGAGCAGACGTCGAGCACGCGCGCACCGGCCGCCGGTGCCAGCAACTCCGCCGCGCGTTGCGCGCCCGCATCCTGTACCGACACCAAGCCCTCGGCAAAGCCGGGCACGGCGTCGACCGGCATTGGCCGCTCCAGCAGCAGCCCATCCTCAGCCACCGGCCGCGCCGCAATCCCGGCCTCCGCGAGCCTCTGCTCATACTCCGCACGCGTCGTGCGCCGCCGATTGACGCGCAGACACATGGGCGGCGCCGAATTGCCGGCCGCAATGATCTGCGGCCACGCTTCGGGATAGGCCCGCTGCAAGCGCGCCAGCCACCAGTCCGGATGCCAGTGCGTCGCCACTGGATCGGCGGCGGCGGCGCGGAGCAAGTCCTCGCGTTGCCGCAGATAGTTGCGCAATACGCCGTTGACCAGCCCACGGAAAGCCCCGCCAGCAAAGGCGCCGGCCGCGCTGACCGCCTGATCGACGACGGTATGCGGCGCCTCCGGCCAGGTTTCCAGCCGGTACAGCGACACGAGAAGCAAGGCGCGAACCTCAGCCTGCGAGAGCGGCGTCTGCAACAAGCGGCCAAGAATGAAATCGCCTGCACCATAACGCCGCAGAGCGCCGTAGGCCGCATCCTGCGCCGCCGCCCGCGCGGTCGCCGGGCCGTTGGCAAAGAGGGCAAGTCCGGCATCAAGGCTACGCCCGCCAAGCACCGCCGCCACCGCCTGCGCGCCGAGCCACAGACTGCACGCCAGCGAATCCGGCGCCAACGCCGGTGGCGTTGCCGGGGCAGCCGGATCGGCCGGCCGCGCCACCCGGACGCGCCGAGCCCCGGAGGAAGGTCGCGAAGAAGAGGCGGCGGCAGCCGTCGCCGTGGGCGAAGGGGAACGATGCGAGGAGTGCGCCAAGGCTGAAAATCCGGCAAAAATCGGGTTCCGAGTTTAGCATGCGGGCCGTGCCGCTTAGCCGCCGCCCCACGCGCGGCGGTGCATCGGCGATAATGCCGACATGACCACTGTCTCTCTGAAACGCTTTGCCTGGCTGTCGATTGCCGCAGCGCTGGCGACCATTGGCCTGAAAGGCTGGGCTTGGCTCTTGACCGGCTCGGTCGGTCTTCTCTCCGACGCGCTTGAATCGCTGGTAAACCTCGCCGGCGCCAGCATGGCGTTGGCGATGCTCTCGCTCGCCGCACAACCTGAAGACCGCAATCACACCTTTGGCCACAGCAAGGCCGAGTATTTCTCCAGCGCCTTTGAAGGATTGCTGATCATTGTCGCGGCGGGGGCCATCGCCTACGCGGCGATTCCTCGTCTGCTCTCACCACAAGCGCTGGAGGCCGTCGACATTGGTCTGGCTGTGTCGGGTGTCGCCACGGTAATCAATTTCGTTGTCGCGCGGATCTTGCTGACGACTGGCAAACGCTACGCCTCGATCACCCTGGAAGCCGACGGTCACCACCTGATGACCGATGTCTGGACCTCGGTCGGCGTCATCGTCGGCGTGGGCGCCGTCGCTCTGACGGGCTGGCTCTGGCTCGACCCGCTGCTGGCGCTCGTGGTCGCGGGCAACATTGTGTGGACCGGCGTGCAGCTGCTACGCCGCTCTGCCGACGGGCTGATGGACGTCGCCCTGCCGCCCGATGAACGCGCCGCGCTTGCTGCGGTGCTGGAGCGCTACCGCCAGCAAGGTATTGATTTTCATGCCTTGCGCACGCGCCAGTCCGGCGCCCGCAGCTTCGTCGAACTGCACGTCCTCGTCCCCGGCCTCTGGACGGTCCAGCGTGGGCACGACCTGCTGGAGCAGATCGAGGGCGATATTCGCGCCGTCCTGCCACGCACCAGCGTACTGACCCACCTCGAACCGCTCGACGACCCGGCAGCACATGACGACCACGGGCTCGATGCATGAGGCGCCAGACTGTCGCACAGAGTAGCGCGGGCGGGGGCAGGAGCGCTTTCGCACTGGCACGCTATAAGTGCAAGCCTTGGGTCTCGTCTTGCTCCTTGGCGGATTGGCAAGTGCTGCACCCGCGCAGGCGTGGAATGCAACTGGTCACCGCCTGATTGCCGAGATCGCCTGGCAGGGCCTCGATCCGGCAACCCGCAGCAAAATCGACCACCTGCTGCAAGCACATCCCGACTACGCCCGCTGGCAAGGGCGCGGCGAGCAGGAAACACGGGACGAATCCGCCTTCGTCGAAGCCTCGACCTGGGCAGACGAAATCCGCCACGACCCACGCTTTGCGGGTAGCGAAGGCGGCACGACGGGCGACACGCCCGTGTTACCCGGCTTTCCCGACATGGCGGCGCACCGCGATTGGCACTTCATCGATCGTCCGACCAACCTTCTCGCCGACCAGGAGAGCCAGCACGGACAACTCGACGAACAACTGCCCCGCCTGAGCGCGACTCTCGGCAACAACGCCGAAGGAGAGGCCAGCCGCGCCTGGGCGCTCGTCTGGCTACTACATCTGGTCGGCGACGCGCACCAACCGCTGCATGTCGGCTGCCGCATCGACCAGGACGGCAACAGTGACGAGGGAGGCAACGCGGTGAAAGTCAGCCTCGCCTATGCCAACCGCCCACGCGTGACGTCTCTGCACGCCTACTGGGACGACCTCCCCGGCACGAATGCCCTGCGTGGCGACGCACTGGTGCGCGAGGCCTCCCGCCTGCGCGTCGCGAACCCACCGCCAGCGCCGGCAGGCAACTTCAAGACCTGGCTAAACGAGAGCTACCGGCTGGCGCGCGACGCCGGCTATCCGCAAGGCGAAGGTAGCCCGCTCCTCATCGACAGCGACTTCAACCGCCGCGCGCAGGGCATCGCCCAGCAGCGCCTGAGTTGGGCCGGCTATCGACTGGCGAGCATGCTCAGACAACTGCTGCGCCGCGACTGATTGACGCCGGAGCGCATGTTTCACGTGAAACGGCGCTCCATCGCCATCGCGCGCAAACGCCCCGTGCGCTCGGCGGTTGGCGGGTGCGTACTGAACAGCCGCCCGAGGCCACCGCCCGAAAGCGGGTTGAGGATCATCATCTGCGCGGTCTCCGGATGCGCCTCGGCAGCGGGCAGGATTCGACCGTGCGCATACGCCTCGATCTTCTCCAGCGCGTCGGCGAGCGCCTGCGGATCACCGCTGATCTCGGCTCCGCCACGATCCGCCTCAAACTCACGGCCACGCGAAATCGCCATCTGAATCAGCATCGCCGCCAGCGGCGCGAGCAAGGAGATAGCCAATCCGGCGACGGCATTGGTCGGCCGACCCTCTTCGTCGCGGCCGCCGAACAGCATCGCAACGTTCGCCAAAGCGGAGATCGCCCCGGCCATCGTCGCAGAAATCGTCGAAATCAGGATGTCGCGGTGGGCGACATGCGCCAATTCGTGCGCCATGACGCCGCGCAGCTCGCGCGCCGACAACATCTGCAAAATGCCCGTCGTTGCTGCGACGGCAGCGTGCTCCGGATCACGGCCCGTGGCGAACGCGTTGGGCTGCGCCTCGTCGATCACGAAGACGCGCGGCATCGGTAAGGCGGCCCGCTCGGCCAGCTCGCGCACCAACGCGTAGAACTGCGGCGCCGACACCGCATCGACCTCGCGCGCGTTGTACATGCGCAAGACCATCGCGTCGGAATTCCAGTAGGCGTAGACATTCATCGCCCCGCCAACCAGCAGCGCGAGCAACATGCCATTGACGCCACCCACGAAGGCGCCGATGGCGCCGAACAAGGCAACAATCGCCGCCATCAGCAACGATGTCTTCAGTAGATTCCCGAACATAGCGAACGCGCTCCAAGCGATAAAGGGGAGGGCACCGAGATCGGGGCGAGGGCAGGAAAATCAAGTCCGGCGCGCCTGGCCACGCGTCTCTGTCGCTATCACTCGGCCGCAGCGGAAGTCGCGGAACCCGCCAGAAAGAAGAAGGGGAGGCGTCCCCACGCCAGGTCTGTAGCGAGGCTATAGCACACCAAGGAAACGCGCAGCGCAACGGCGCGGGAAGAAACTGCTCAAGCGCCAGCGCCGAGCTCTTTCCCCACCGCGAGTGGCGTCCCCGCCAGAAACTGCGCAACTGGCAGACGCTTTCCGCCCGCCCGCTGCAGCTCGCGCAAACACAAGGAACCACGGCCGCAGGCGACCTGCACCGCGTCGCGGCCGACTGCGAGAATCGTCCCCGGCTCACCTGAAGCCGAACTATCGAGCTCTGCCCGCCATACTTTGACCAGGACGCCATCGAGCACGAAAGCCGCACCCGGTGCCGGCGAAAAGGCGCGCACTTTCCGATCGAGTTCCTCCGCCGGTAGCGACCAGTCGATCAGCGCCTCCGACTTCTCGATCTTCGCAGCGTAGGTCACGCCATCGACCGGCTGCGCCACGGCGTTCATCGGCAAGGCGCCCAGCGTCGCCACCAAGAGGCGACCGCCCAAGTCGGCAAGGCGATCGTGCAGACTGCCCGTCGTGTCGTCCGCCGTAATGGGGATCGCCTCGCTGCGTAGAACCGGCCCGGTATCGAGGCCGGCTTCCATCTGCATGATCGCCACGCCGGTCTGCGTATCGCCCGCCAAGAGCGCGCGCTGGATCGGCGCGGCACCACGCCAGCGCGGCAGCAGGGAAGCGTGGATATTGATACAGCCGTAAGCAGGAAGCCCCAGGACGGCCGATGGCAGGATCAGACCATACGCCGCCACGACCATGACGTCCGCCCCCAGCGCGCGCAAGCGCTCTTGCGCCACCAGATCTTTCAGCGTCGTCGGCTGAAACACCTCGATGCCATGGGCCAGCGCCAGTGCCTTGACGGGCGAGGGCTTGAGACTCATGCCACGCCCCGCCGGCCGATCCGGCTGCGTCAGCACCAGCACCACCTCATGACCGGCATTGAGCAGCGCTTCCAGCGCAGTCGCCGCAAAAACCGGCGTACCGGCGAATATCACTCGCATCTGACGTTTCTCCGAACGTGCCTAGGCCGAGGCCTTGGCACGGCGAACGTACTTGGCCAGACGAGCGCGCGCACGCGTTTGCTTGAGGATCGACAAATTGTCGATGAAAACGTGTCCGTCGAGATGTTCCAGCTCGTGCTGCACGCACACCGACAGCAACTCGTCGGCCTCGAACTGGCACTCCTTGCCGTCGAGGTCGAGGTGGCGCACAACGACGCGCTCGGCACGCTCGACGCGGTCATACACGCCCGGCAAGGAGAGACAGCCTTCCTCGCACAGCTGCGAACCCGTGCGCTCGATGATCTCGGGATTGATGAGGACCAACAGCTGATCCTTCGTCTCCGAGGTATCGATAATGACCAGACGGACATGCACATCGACCTGCGTCGCGGCAAGACCAATGCCCGGCGCGTCGTACATCGTCTCGGCCATATCGCTGACCAGGCGACGAATCGCGTCATCGACCACCGCAACGGGCTTGGCGATGGTTTTCAGGCGCGGATCGGGGTAACAAAGAATGGGTAGGAGAGCCATAGAAAAAAACTTGATGGAATAAATGGGCTTCTGCAAAATCGGGCACAACCCTAAGGCAGCGCCGCGGCGAGAGCGTTCAGCACCGACAGCTGCAAGGATAACACGCGGCCATGGCCGACCCTTGACGCCACCAGCTCTGCGCCAGCGAGCCACGGCAGCTTGACGGCCTCGCGCCGACCCAGCAACACCGACAGAGCACTCCTCGCCTTCCAACCTTGCGCACAACGCGCCCGCCGTCCCATGACCGAGACTGACACCCTGGCCGCCTGGCTTCGCCTGACCCTCGCCAATGGCGTCGGCAGCGTGACGCAGCGCCGGCTGCTCACCGCCTTCGGCCCCGCCCCGGAGATCTTCGACAACGAACGCAGCGCCATCGCCGCCGTCATCGGCAGCCGCGCCAGCGAAAAGCTCTTTGACCCCGAACTCGACCGCCGCATCGACGCCACCCTTGAGTGGCACGCCAAAGACAAGGACCGTCACCTCGTCGTCCTCGGCGATGACGACTACCCTACCTCGCTACTCGACATCGCCGACCCGCCGACGCTCCTTTACGTCCGCGGCGAGCGCAGCGCACTGACGCACGCGGCCCTCGCCATCGTCGGCAGCCGCAACGCCACACCAGCCGGCATCAGCAACGCCGAAAGCTTCGCCGGCGCGCTTGCCCGTGCCGGGCTCAGTATCGTCAGCGGTCTGGCTCTCGGTATCGACGGCGCCGCGCATCGCGGCGCACTGAGCGCTGGCGGCCACACCGTCGCGCTCATTGGCACCGGCATCGACCGCATATACCCGGCACGGCACCACCAACTCGCGCTCGATATTGCTGCGCACGGCGCCGTCGTCTCCGAATACCCGCTCGGCACGCCGCCGCTCGCCGCCAACTTCCCGCGCCGCAATCGGCTCATCGCCGGCATGTCGCGCGGCGTGCTCGTCGTCGAAGCGGCGGTCGAGAGCGGCTCACTGATTACCGCCCGCCTAGCCGCCGAGCAGGGGCGCGACGTGTTCGCGATTCCCGGCTCGATCCATTCGCCACAGGCGCGTGGCTGTCATCGCCTGCTGCGCGAAGGCGCCAAGCTCATCGAAACCGCCGAGGACGTCTTGGAAGAGCTGCGCTGGAGCGGCCTGCCATCGATCAATCGATCCGCCGCGCCAGACACCACCGACAGCACCGCCGGCCAAACCTGCGCCGACAGCGAGACACCAGATAAAGCCCAGAGACTGCTCGCCGCCCTCGGCCACGACCCCTGCGCGCTCGACGAACTCGCGCTACGCAGCGGCTTGACGGCAGGACCGCTTTCCCTGATCCTGCTGCAACTCGAACTCGATGGTCGCGTTGCCAGCCTTCCCGGCGGCCGCTACCAGCGCCTGCCAGAAACCCCATGATCGATATCCTCGTCTACCTCTTCGAAAACTATCAGGACTTTGCCGCTCATCCGGCACCCGATGCGCTAGCGCTCAAGCTCAACGCACTCGGCTTCGAGGAAAACGAGATCAGCGCTGCGCTCGCCTGGCTCGACGAATTGAAAACAGCGCACGCTGAGGATTTCACCTGCGACCCGCGTTCGCTGCGCGTCTTCTCTCTGCGCGAGCGGCAGCGCATCAGTGCAGAAAGTCTCGATTTCCTCATTTTCATTGAGGCGGCCGGCGTCATTACGCCGGTCATGCGCGAACTCATCCTCGACCGCTGCCTTGCCCTCCCTGACGATCCGGTGTCGCTCGGCCGTTTCAAGATCATCGTCCTGATGGTTTTGTGGAGCCGCGAACAAGACCTCGAACCCTTGATCGTCGAGGAATTGCTCTCCGCCTCGGAAGGCGCCCTCGCGCACTAAGCCGCGTGCTGGCCTGCGCTTGCCAAGCGCGGCGCCGTACTCTTATCATGCCCCGCACCCGAACGCCGGTACCTTGCCGACGTCCGCCACCTGACGCCCTTGCGGCGCGTCGCCTTCCGGGCAGAGTACTCCATGAGCAAGAAGCTGATCATTGCCGAAAAACCTTCCGTTGCCGCCGACATCGCGCGTGCGCTCGGCGGTTTTACCCGGCATGACGACTATTTCGAGCGCGACGACTACGTCCTCTCATCGGCCATCGGCCACCTGCTGGAACTCGCCTGCCCTGAGGAGTACGAAGTCAAGCGAGGCAAGTGGTCATTCGCACACCTGCCCGTGATCCCGCCGCACTTCGCGCTCAAGCCGATCGAAAAAAGCGAGGCGCGGCTCAAACTGCTCACCCGCCTCATCAAGCGCAAGGACGTCGATGGCCTCGTCAATGCCTGCGACGCGGGACGCGAAGGCGAGTTGATCTTCAACTACATCGCCGAACACGCGAAGACCGCCAAAGCGGTCGAACGCCTGTGGTTGCAATCGATGACGCCGCAAGCCATTCGCGATGGCTTCGCCCGCCTGCGCTCGGCGAGCGAAATGCGCGGGCTCGCCGACGCTGCGGTCAGCCGCTCGGAATCGGACTGGCTCGTCGGCATCAACGGCACGCGGGCGATGACCGCCTTCAACTCAAAAACCGGCGGCTTCCACCTGACGACCGTCGGCCGCGTACAAACGCCGACGCTGGCCCTCATGGTGCAGCGTGAAGCCAAAATCCGCCGCTTCCAGACGCGCCCGTACTGGGAAGTCGAAGCGACCTTCACCTGCGCCGCTGGCGACTATCGCGGCAAATGGTTCGACGAGAAGTTCTCGCGCGGCAAGGGCGACGACGACGAACACCTGCGGGCCGACCGCCTCTGGGACGAGAGCCGCGCCAGCGCCATTGCGGCGCAGTGCAAGGGAAAACCCGGCGCCGTCGTCGAAGAAGCCAAGCCGACGTCGCAACTGTCGCCGCTTCTCTACGACCTGACCAGCCTGCAGCGCGAAGCGAACTCACGCTTTGGCTTCTCGGCGAAAGCGACCCTGGGCCTTGCCCAGGCGCTGTACGAAAAACACAAGGTGCTGACCTACCCCCGGACTGACGCCCGCGCGCTGCCGGAAGACTATCTGCGCACCGTCGACGCGACCCTCGCCATGATCGAGGACGACGCTGCGCTGAACCAGCGCTACGGCACCTTCGCGCACACCATCCGCGGCAAGAAATGGGTTGTGCCGAACAAGCGCATCTTCAATAACGCGAAGATTTCCGACCACTTCGCCATCATCCCGACGCAGCAGGCGCCGAAATCGCTCTCCGAACCCGAGCAGAAGCTTTACGACATGGTCGTCAAGCGCTTCCTCGCTGTTTTTTTCCCCGCCGCTGAGCATCTGGTGACGACGCGCATCACGCGCGTCGAGGGCGAGCCGTTCAAGACCGAAGGCAAGGTGCTGATCAACCCCGGCTGGCTGGCGGTCTACGGACGCGAAGGGCAGGAGGGCGAGGAGGGCAATCTCGTTCCCGTTGCGCCGAACGAGACCGTACACACCGAGGACGTTGTCCTCAACGCGCACACCACCCGCCCGCCGGCACGCTATTCGGAAGCAACCTTGCTCTCCGCCATGGAAGGCGCCGGCAAAACCGTCGACGATGAAGACCTGCGTGCCGCCATGGCCGGACGCGGGCTTGGCACGCCAGCGACCCGTGCGCAGATCATCGAAAACCTGATCGCCGAGCAATACGTCCTGCGCGAAGGGCGCGAGCTACAGCCGACCGCCAAGGCCTTCTCGCTGATGACCTTGCTCGACGGCCTCGGCATCCCCGAACTTACCGCCGCCGAACTCACCGGCGAATGGGAATGGAAGCTCGCCCGCATGGAGCGCGGCGAAATGTCGCGCGACGCCTTCATGCAGGAGATCGCCGAGATGACGCGGCGCATAGTCGAGCGCGCCAAGACCTACGACAGCGACACGATTCCCGGCGACTTTGGCCAACTCGAAACGCCGTGCCCGAAATGCGGCGGGCTGATCAAGGAAACCTACAAGAAATTCCAGTGCCAGGCCTGCGACTACTCGCTGTGGAAGATCGTCGCCGGCCGCCAGTTCGAGCCGGCCGAAATCGAGACGCTGATCCGCGAAGGCAGGGTAGGGCCGCTGCTCGGCTTCCGTAACAAGATGGGGCGCCCCTTTGCCGCCACGGTAAAACTTGGCGCCAACCACGCGCCCGAATTCGACTTCGGCCAAGGCGCCGAGGGCGAAGACGGCAATGCCGAACCGGTCGATTTCTCCGGCCAGCAGTCCCTCGGCAGCTGCCCGAAGTGCAAGGCGCAGGTCTTCGACCATGGCATGGCCTACGTCTGCGAAAAGTCCGTCGGCGTCGAGAAAACCTGCGACTTCCGCTCCGGCAAGGTCATCCTGCAACAAGCCGTCGAACGCGAGCAGATGGAAAAGCTGCTCGCCACCGGCCGCACGGATTTGCTGAAGGACTTCGTCTCGGCGCGCACGCGGCGGAAGTTCTCGGCCTACCTGGTACGCGGCAGCGACGGCAAGGTCGGCTTCGAGTTCGAGAAAAAGGCTCCCAAGCCCGCCGCCGCGAAACGCACGGCCAAGCCGAAGGTCGACGCCGACGCGGGCTAAGCCGCCGCTCTCGCGCAGGGAAGCCTGCACGCTAGCCCCTAGCGTGCGCTGCCAACAAAAAAGGCGTCGGTTGCCCGACGCCTTTTTAGCTCATGGCCTAAGCGACCGCTCTCGCCGTCGTTACGCCTCCAGCAGGCTGCGCAGCATCCACGCATTCTTTTCATGCACCTGCATACGCTGGGTAAGGAGATCGGCCGTCGGCTCGTCGTGTGCCGCGTCGACCGCGGCGAAAAGGCCGCGCGCGGTGCGGACCACCGCTTCCTGCCCGGCAACCAGATCGGCAATCATGTCGCGCGCGCTCGGCACACCATCCAGCTCGCCGATGACCGTCAGGCGCTGGAAATCGCGATAACTCGCCGGCGCCGGGAAACCCAGCGCGCGAATGCGTTCAGCGACGAGATCGACGGCCAGCGCAAGCTCCGTGTACTGCGTCTCGAAAAGCAGATGCAGCGTCTGAAACATCGGGCCGGTGACGTTCCAATGGTAGTTGTGCGTCTTGAGGTACAGCGTATAGCTGTCCGCCAGAACGCGCGACAGACCTTCAACGATCTCGCGACGGACGCCTTCTTCGATACCGATATCAATTTTCATCGTCGTTCTCCTTGAAGCAGCAGGGTTAAAGTGGCGCCGTCTGCACGGCACCGCATAAGAAATCGATCATTCCAACACGCCTGAAAGGGCCGCGCCGCAGCGATCACAGCTCGACCATCTCGAAGCCAGACTTGCCAACGCCGCAATCCGGACAAACCCAGTCGGCCGGCACCTCTGCCCAACGCGTTCCCGGCGCCAGTCCATGCGCCAGATCGCCCGCCGCCTCGTCGTACACGTAGCCACACACCGTACATTGCCACACACGCATTGCACTCATCTGCGCCTCCTGACTGAACTAAGCGTCGAAATGCCTACCTACCGAACCCCTTTACCGAAAGCAGCGCGGCCATGAACACACTATAAGAGCCGCGCCTGAATAACTCCAATCAATCCTGAGAATACCAACTATAGCCGTGCACTATCGAAAACTCCGGGAGGCGAGGCCATCACCTGAACCCCCGGAGGTGGCGAGGCGACAATCGCCGCGTGCAGCGCATCGATCGCCGGCGGACGTGGAAAACTCGAGCGCCACGCCAGCACCACGCGCCGGCTCGGCGCCGGCTCAGTGAAGGGCCGGACCACCAGCAGCGTCTCATCGCGCAGCCAGGCCTCGGCCGCCGAGGCGGGCGCCACCGACATACCCGCACCGCTCGCCACCATGTGCCGAACAGTCTCCAGTGACCCGCCTTCCAGCGCACTACCGTCGCCCGCCGCGTCGCCACGCTCGGCTACACCACGCGTCAGTTGCGGGCACGCCTGCACGACCTGATCACGGAAACAGTTACCCTGTCCGAGCAGGAGCAATTGCTCGGCGGCGATCTGCTCGCGATCGACCGTGCTCTGCACCGCCAACGGATGCTCGGGCGGCAGAACGACGCGAAACGGCTCGTCATAGACCGCGCGCGAAACGATCCCCGGCTCGTCGAAAGGCGCCGCGACGACGATCACGTCCAACTCGCCACGGCGCAACTCCAGCGCCAGATTGGCCGTGAAATTCTCCTGAAGATACAGCGGCATGCGCGGGGCACGGCGATGGAGCGAGGGAATCAGACGCGGCAGCAGATAGGGCGCGATGGTGTAGATCACCCCGACGCGCAGTGGCCCGTTCAGCGGATCGCGGCCCTGTTCGGTGATCTCGCGCAACTTGCCGGATTCCTCCAGCACGCGCTCCGCCTGCGCCGCCACGCGCTCACCGACCGGCGTTGGCCGCACCTCCGCCGCCGAGCGTTCAAAAAGAATCACGCCATAGCGCTGCTCGACCTTCTTGAGCGCCACCGACAGCGTCGGCTGGCTGACGTGACACTTCTCCGCCGCCCGGCCAAAGTGCCGCTCCCGCGCGAGCATCGCGATATATCGAAGTTCAGTCAGCGTCACGCCAAAACCACCCCGGAAAACGTCAAAAAAGCCCGAGCCTCAGAAACACACCACTTTGTCTGCGGCCAGTGTCCACTCGGCAAGACTCGCCAGACTCCCCACGCCGGCGCCGTGTACGCGCGCCGCGCTGAGCGTTGCCTGCGCATGGGTCGAACAGAACACCAGCTGCGCCCCCTGACGCACCAGATCTTGCAGGGAGACTTGCGCCGACGCCCGCATGTTGCCCTGCGCATCGCAACAGCCCGCCAGCGAACCGGACATGAAATACAGCCGAAGATTCACCGTCTCGCGTTGCTGATGCAGGATCGCCGTCGCCAGTTGCAGGGCATTGGCGATGCCTTCCCCGGCACAGGCGGGCGCATTCACGATGATCAACACACTCTGCATGTCCGCCTCCTCTGACGAAAGTAGCGATCATGCGCCAGCGGCGGCGCCGCGAAAAGTGGCACGAGTAGCGCGAACGACGCGCTGTTAGCCGATCCCTACGCCAGCGAGGTAGGGGGCAAGGGTGGCACCATCCGCCACTGCCCCGGCGGAAGATCCTCCGGCAGTGAGTACGCGCCCACCGCGCTGCGCTGCAAGGCTTCCACCCGGTTGCCTGCGGCGGCGATCATCCGTCGCACGAGGTGGTAACGCCCCTCGGTGACGGTCAGTCGCAGTTGCCGCTCGCCCAACACCTCGCACGCCCGCGCCACGACCGGCGCCGGATCGTCGCGCAAGACCACGCCGCCGAGCAAACTCGCCGCCAGCGCCGCAGTGATGGGGTGACGCGTCGTTACCTCATAGACCTTCGGCACCTGACGCTTGCCGGAGCTATAGGCATGCACGAACTGCCCGTCGTCAGAGAAGAGCAGAAGACCGCTGGTGTCTTCATCGAGCCGTCCGACCGCCTGCACACCGCGCAGGCGCAGCGGCGCCGGCAACAACGAAAACACCGACGGGTGGCACTGCGGCTGATGCGAGCATTCAAAGCCCACGGGCTTGTGCAGCATGAGATAGACGCGTTCGCAGAAGGACCACGCCTCGCCATCGACCTTGAAGGTACAGCCCTCCGTCAGGATCTCCGCCTCGGGATCGTCGGCGACGGTGCCGCCGAGACCCACGCGCCCACACAGCACCAGCGCCCGACACTCACGCCGGCTGCCAAAGCCCTGCGATTGCAACATTTTTTCCAGTTTCACGACGACTCCTGCGACAAGCCTCCCGGCAACACCCCGCGCCGGCTGACCTGCCACGCGAAATCGTAGGGCAGGGGAACGGGGAGCGACGCGGGAGAAAAGCCGGAGTCTACGCGGAAAGCCGATGCCGCCGCATCTCAGGTACGAAACGCCGACGCTGCCTGGCGCAGCTCCGCCGAGAGTGCCTGCAAGCGACGCGCAGAACCAGCCGTCTCGAGCACGGCCGAACTGTTCTCTTCACTCATCCGGGCAATCGTCTCGACGTTACGGGCAATGCCCGTCGCCGTCGCGCTTTGCTCCATGATCGCCGCCGAAATATCGCCCACCACTTGCAACACCTGAGACGCCGCCTGCTTGATCTGCACTATCGCCGCATCGCTTTCCTGCACGAGAGCGACGCCGCCCTGAACCACCTGCGACTGCCCCTCGATATCGGCAGCCATGCGCTGCGAATCGCTCTGAATGCGCGCGACCAGCACGCTGATTTCCTCGGTCGAGCGCATCGTCCGTTCGGCGAGCTTGCGCACCTCGTCGGCCACCACGGCAAAGCCGCGCCCCTGCTCGCCAGCGCGCGCCGCCTCGATCGCCGCGTTCAAGGCCAGCAGATTCGTCTGATCCGCCACCTCCTTGATCACGTCGACGATACCGGAGATCGCCGCCGAGCTTTCCGCCAGCGTCGTGTTGGTCGCCGCCGCGTGCTCCGCCGAGCGGGCGATCAACTCCATCTCGCGCTTGACCCCGGCAATCGTCTCCGAGCCCGCCTCGGAAAATTTCCCAGACTGCTGCGACACCGCCTCCGCATCCCGCGCATGATCGGCCACCTGCCCAATGCTCACTGTCATCTCTTCGACAGCCGCCGCCATCGAGGAGGCCGAATCGGCCTGCGCCTGCGTCGCTTGCGAAACCTCATCGGTAGTCGCCGACAACTGATCGGCCGCCTCGGACAACTCGCTGGCCTTGTCCTGCAGGGTACGCACCACGCCGGCCAGACGTTCCTGCATGCGTGCCAGCGCAGTCAGCAAATGGGCGACCTCATCCGAGCCCCGGCCCTCGATACGCCCACCCAGGTTGCCCTCGGCAATCTGCTCGGCAAACCCCACCGCCTGCAGGATCGGCTGCACCACCGACCGCGTCATCAGCCAGGCCACCAACGCCGCCAGCACAAAAGCAACGACCGCCAGCGCGCCGACGACCTGCTGCGTCGTACTCGCCGATGCCAGCGTTCGCGCGCCTGCCGCGTCGATCTCTTCTTTCTGGTGAGCGATCACCGCCTCCAGCGCCTTGATGAAACGAGCCTGACGTGGGCGGATGTCGTCGATCAGGGAGCGCACAGCCTCGTCGTGACGCCCTGCATCAAGCAGGGAGAGAAAGCGCTCCTGCACCTCGAAGTAGGGCGTCTGCGCCTCGCCCAGCGCACGCAACAAGTCACGCCCGGTGTCGTCTTGCGTCACTGTCCGCAAACGCGTCAGACGCTCATCGATGAGCTTGCGCGATTTAACGATCCGCTCCCGCTCGCTGCGTAGTTCGTCCGGGCGCGACAGGAGCACCAGGTTACGCAAGCTACGCGCGATGACGTTTACGTTGTCGATGACATCGTGCGCCAGCTCGCTTTTGACGTATTTATCGCTCACGAGATCATCGACCTCGCGTCCGATCTCGGCGACGCGCAAGAGAGCCACTGTCGTGATCACCGCCAGCAAGGCCAGCACCAGGGCAAAACCGCCAGCCAGACGGACACCAATACGCAGATGAGCAAACATCGCAATCTCCTCCGAGAGGCGCGGACGAATGACCGAGCCGGGGCATTCTAAATCGCTATGCAATAAAAATACTCGTCATTACTACCGGTTAACGCGTAGCACGCCGCCCCTTCACTTGCCAGCCGTCCGCGGCTTCGGCAAGCTGCACGCTTTACCCACCTCAGGAGCGGCACATGTCCAGTACGGTTACCCTTGGCGGCACGCCTTTCTCGGTCGGCGGCACCTTCATCAAAGCGGGCGCACCGGCGCCGGCGTTCAGCCTTGTCAGCAAGGACCTCGCCGACGCCGGCCTCGCACAATTCGCCGGCAAGCGCAAGATCCTCAACATCTTCCCGAGCGTCGATACGCCGACCTGCGCCACCTCCGTGCGCCGCTTCAACCAGCAAGCCAGCGATCTGCCGAATACCGTCGTGCTCTGTATCTCCGCTGACCTGCCGTTCGCGCAGAGCCGTTTCTGCGGCGCCGAAGGCCTCAATAACGTCGTCACGCTGTCGACCATGCGCGGCGCCCGCTTCCTCAGCGATTACGGCGTTGCCCTCGAAAACGGCCCGCTTGCCGGTATCGCCGCCCGCGCCGTCGTCGTCCTCGACGAAAACAACACCGTGATCTACAGCGAACTGGTGCCCGAAATCGCCAACGAGCCGGACTACGCCAAAGCGCTTGCCGCACTCGCCTGAGCCTGCGCGTGATGCTGTCGTCCTGCTGACAGCACCTCGGGCCTGAAATATCCACCGACGGTCTTTCAGGCCCGACAAAAACGCCCCGCGTCGTCACCGTGTTTCAGCCGATAATCCGGCGTTTTGTTCCCCCGCACGATGATGAGTTCTGCCGAAAACCCGCGCGCCATCCAGCGAAAAGTCGTCGTCGCCGCCTGTTTCGGCACCTTTCTCGAGTGGTACGACTTTCTCACCTTCGCCTCCCTGGCGACTTACTTCAGCGTCCTCTTCTTTCCCGGCGACGACCCCGTCGCGGCGTTGCTGGCAAGTCTTGGCACTTTCGGCGTCGGCATGATCGTGCGACCGCTCGGCGCCGCGTTTTTTGGCTCGCTCGGCGACCGCCATGGGCGGCGCACCATCTTCATGGCGACCATCGTCCTGATGGGCCTGTCGACCTTCTGTGTTGGCCTCCTGCCGAGCTACGCGCAAGTCGGCCTGCTCGCCCCGGCGCTCCTGCTGCTGCTGCGCATCCTGCAAGGGTTCTCGGTCGGCGGCGAGATCGGCGGCGCAGCGGTCTACCTCACCGAGCACGCGCCCGAGGGCAAACGCGGCCTCTACACCAGCGTTCTGCAGCTCATGGGGCCGCTTGGCATGATGGCCTCGACGCTGCAGATCGTCGCCCTCCAGTACGCGTTGAGCGACGCCGACTTCAAGAGCTGGGGCTGGCGCATTCCCTTCCTGCTCTCCGCCTTGCTGCTCGCCATCTCAATCAAGAGCCGCCTCAACCTCTACGAATCGCCGGTCTTTAAGCAATTGCGCGAGAAGAACGCACTTGCCAAGACGCCGCTGCGCGAGTGCTTTCATGACCGCCACACGCTGGGGAGAATGGCGCTGCTCTTCTTTTGCGTCTCGGCGGGCGGCTCGCTGCTCTTCTTCTCGGCGCAGGTCTATACCGGCGTTTTCCTGAAAACCGTCGTCAAGCTACCGGCCACCTACGCCAGCAGCCTTGTCACCGTCGCCACCGTCGCGCTCTTTCCGGCGACGCTCTTCTGCGGCTGGCTCTCCGACCGCATCGGTCGCCGGCCCGTACTGCTCGCCGGCCTGATTGGCGGCGCCGTGAGCATCGTTCCCGTCTTCCGCGGCTTGCTGCATTACGGCAGCCTGCCAACGCCCGACACGGCGATGATCGTCGTCCTGCTGCTGGTGCTCGTCGTGCCGCTGGCGTGCATCACCGGCCCGCAGACGGCGACACTGCCGGAGCTCTTTCCCGCACGCACGCGCTACTCGGCCGTCGCGCTGCCGCACAACCTTTCGGCGGGCTGGATCGGCGGCATGTCCCCGCTCATGGTCACCTGGCTTGGCGTCACCTTCAGCGATCCGCTAGCCGGCCTGTGGTACCCCACCGGCTTGCTGATCCTGGCGTCGATCATCGGCGTGATCTTCTTGCCAGAGGTGCGTAACCGCTCCCTGGAAGAGTAGGGCGCCGCCGGCGGGCAAAGACGAACGCTGGCAGGCCTCCGCACAGCACGAGGGCTGCCTCGGGGAGTGCGCGACCACCGAGCGATGGCGTCCTTCTTCCTTCGCCTAACTTCGCCAACAGGCGCATTCCTCCCGCTGGCGCTCCCCGGCCAATTGCACACGCCGTGCCAACAGGGCCAGCAGCGACGGCAAGACATAGGCCGCAGCAGACTTGTAGGATCTCCTCCAGCCTTAGATTTCACCCCAAACGAATCAACGCGCTAAAGCTTATGAATGGGACGCAACCCAATGATTCGTCGCGCCGGACGCGATGATCCTCCGCATCGTTCCCGATCTGCACGCGCAAAGGGGGCAACAGGGCACAGGGCTTGCTCGAACAGCGCCCGGATAACCTTCGCCGGGCCGGGCTGTTCCCGCCCAAAATACGGCTAAGCAACGGCCCTTCAAACCGACGCCAAAAAACAAAAAAGCCACTCTATGCGGACTTATACCGTAACGATACATAGTTCGTGAGTGAGTGGCGGTTCAGCTCAGCATTAAATGGGTTCACGTGGTCAAAGATTTACGATGTAGAAATACATCGCAATACATCGTAACTTCAAGCGTCGACGGTAACGTCGGCGCTTTTTCTTTGGGCGCATCTTGTCTCCCACACCTCAGTGCGACGGCACAAGTCCTCCATTGCGCTGCTTACAGCGCTACGGCTGACTTCCCGCGGTTACCGTCGAGTTGGTATGGCGCTCGTGACATCAGCGTAAATCGGTTGTACTCGCGTCTCATCCAGAAGCGAGGGATTCCACATCAGATACTGCTCTAGCTGGTAAGCAAGAATGCCCGTGTTGGGCCTCTTGAATAGGAACAGCACGCCATGAAGCGTATTCCGAATGTGCAAATACCGGGCAGCAAGCTCGCGAATGTGCTGTGGGTACTCTGGCTTGTCGGCTTGGAAAAAACCGAAGACTTGTCTGCGATAGACCTCTTCAACGCCTGGGTCACCGTAGGCTGCAAGTTTGCAGTCATGCACATCAATTGTTCCTAAGATGCTGTCCGTGGCATCTATGACAACGACGTTAATCGCCTTGGCAGCGGTCGAGAAGAACTTAATCGGGTTTCCGCGTTTGTCCTGAACTTTGCTCAGCACCGTACTCTGGATGCGGGCAACTTCCTCTTGCTCGGCCTCCCAGTCCATAAATACACGGAACATCGTACACTTCTGCAACTGAGTCTTGATTGAATCTAGGATTGATTGTCTTTGCTGCAGAAGCCGAAGCTCGAAATAGATAAGGTCACCGCTCGGTGCCTTACGCAGAAAATCGATAGAGCTTTCGTGACGTACGTCCTGCTTGACCTCGTATGTGAGCTCCAACCCACTGGCCTCGAACTGATAAGCGAAATTGGCTTCAAGAACCAGCGCAAGGAAGTTGCTTTTGTCGTTCGCTTTGGAAAGCTGTTTCAACAGGAAGTCGTAGCGCCCTGTTTGACGTAAGCAATCAAGCCTTACCCATAGGTCATTGGCTTCGTCCACAGCATTTTGCTTTCCGCCTGACCTGCGTATCGCGTTGATGAGCTTTTGTTTGTCCAACTAACCCTCCGTTGTTGCCTATCAAACAGCATTAGCTGAGCAAGCGCCCAAAGCTAACTCCCCAACACTTTTCGAATCGCCCGAGCAAAGCCCACTTCGAACATCGTTCGGCCTCGCTCGTTAACGATTTCGCCGTGACTGCCTTCCTTCAAACCGCGCTCATCAAGGTAGTCAGCTGACACCGCCTTCTGTAGCGCTTCGCGCTCGGTCGGGGTCAGTTGCGCAACCAATTCGACCACGGCTACCGGTACCCGAGCAGCGGACGAGACGGTGGCCCCCAATGGGCGCCGGTCCACGGTCACGTGTGTGTGAGCCTTGAGTGTATTGAGTTGGGCTTTGAGCTTGTCACGCTCGGCGACGATGGCTTGCATGATGGAGCGAATGGCTGGGTCCTCTATGCGCATCAGATAGTCGTGGCTGGCCTGCGTCTTGATGGGCTTGGGCGCAGCAGGCCCCGCGTAAGCTGCCCAAGCTTCGATGAGCGCTCTGTAGTCGGCGGACTGCGCGTTGTAGAGCGCACGACCTTTCATGATGCCCTCTGCTTCGGCCAGGCGGCCGATGGAGGGCACTGAGAAGTCGCGCGACCCCGCCTCATGCTGCTTGCGGCAAAGCTCGTGCATCTTTGTGAGGTTGGCCCGTCGGTTCGAGCGCTCGGCCTTGGCCAGCAGCGACTCCAGCACAGCGTTAGGATGAATATCCGTTGTACTACTCATGCTCACACCCTCTCAAGGTCCGGCGTCCGGGCTGGAGCACCTGAGTGTGATGGGACGTCGGAAGCAGCGCAGCGAGGTCTGACCTGCCCGGAGATTTTCGGACCATCTAAAACTTGAGAGGATGGCTTCCTTGAAGAGAGGAAGTCATGAGGAAGAGTCGATTCAGCGAAGCCCAAATGGTGACGATCCTGCGCGAAGCGGACAAGGCGCCGGTCGCGGAGATTGCGAAGAAGCACGGCATCAGCGAGCAGACGATCTACAGCTGGCGCAAGCAGTACGGCGTCCTGGATGCCGACGAG
>NZ_WIXJ01000004.1 GCF_009617575.1 Rhodocyclus gracilis | reverse complement strand
GAACAAGCCCTCACCGGAGGGCTTCCAAGAGCCGGAAATTTCCAGCTTAGACCGGTACTAAATCCGGTGCAGCCTCACGTCTGCTCGCTCATGCCGTGCTTCTTCGCCTCCTCCGCGACCGGCGCTTTGTCCGCTTCGCGCAGGATCGTCACCATCTGGGCTTCGCTGAATCGACTCTTCTTCATGACTTCCTCTTTTCAAGGAAGCCATCCTCTCAAGTTTCAGATGGTCCGGAAATCCCCGGGCAGGTCACCCGGCTCACCAGCCATCTTGCGATATCAGTAAATTCCGCGTGATCTTTTTAAAGGATGTGATTTAGTGCACTTATTACCGAGTAGCTGGCAGATGGCGGCGGCGAAGAGACGTTAAAAGGAGCTGCAAAAAGGGTGTTCGGGCGAGGGGAGGAGCGCGACTACTCTCTCGCTGACAAAGCGCGAGTGCCGGTCATTGCGATGAATGCGAAGGATTCATACGCCGCGTCGCACACGTTGCGTACCCGGCACGCGCAGCACACGAATCAGAGGCAAGGCACGCGAACCGCACACCGTGCGCGTCGATGGCCTTCGCTCCGCCGGAAGTCGCGTCAGTCGTTGCTGCGGCGCGAGGGCGGGGGGCGCTTGCCCACCTTCAGGCGCAGGTCCATCAGCGTCTTTTCGCGGCGAATCTTGAAGCTAATGGTACTCCCCGGTTCCTGTCCGGCAATCAGATCGAGCATCGCCTGCGGATCTTTGACCGGCTTGCCGGCGATCGCCAGCAGAATGTCACCGGGGCGGATGCCGGCGGAGTCGGCCGGGCTGCCGCGCTGCACGCCCGCAATCAGCGCGCCGTCGGCATCGGGGAGGCCGAAGGATTCGGCGAGTTCGCTCGTGATTTCCTGGGCTTCGACGCCAACCCAGCCGCGCGTCACCGAGCCATTCTGGATGATCTGTTCCATGACGCTCTTCGCCGTCGTTGCCGGGATGGCGAAGCCGATGCCGAGGGAGCCGCCGGAACGCGAGTAGATCGCGGTGTTGATGCCGATCAACGCGCCTTGCGTGTCGACCAGCGCGCCGCCGGAATTGCCTGGATTGATCGCCGCATCGGTCTGGATGAAGTTCTCGAAGGTGTTGATGCCAAGATGCGAGCGGCCAAGTGCCGAAACGATACCCATGGTCATCGTCTGGCCGACGCCAAAGGGGTTGCCGATGGCGAGCACCACATCGCCGACGCGGATATCTTCGGCGCGGCCGAAGGTGATCGCCGGCAGCTTGAGTTCTTCGCCCTTCGCCGCGCGGATTTGCAGGACGGCAAGATCGGTATCCGGGTCGCTGCCGACGACGCGCGCTTTGAAGGTGCTGCCGTCGTTGAGGCCCACCTCGATCTGGTCGGCGGCTTCGACGACGTGGTAGTTGGTCAGGATGTAGCCGTTGCTGCTGACGATGACGCCGGAACCCAGCCCGGCGCTGCGCGTCTCGCCATCAGGGCGGTCGCCAAAAAAATGACGGAACAGCGGGTCGTCAAACAGCGGATGCTTGGGCAGGCGGATTTTCTGCGAGGTGAAGACATGCACGACCGAGGGCAGCGCCTTACGCGCGGCTTCACGGTACGAGGCGGCGGCGTTGGCGCCGTCAGCGGTGGACGACGCGGCGGCGGGAACCTCGACGACAGCCGGCCGGCGACCCACCCAGTCCGGGCGCAGGACGCCAATGACGAAGAAGAGCGCCAGCGCAACTGTCGTTGTTTGTGCAAAAATCAGCCACAACCTGCGCATGCGGGAAGACCAGGCGAAAGGGGGATCGGGAATGCAACGGGATGATTTGACGCGCTATCTTGACGAACTGCTTGAATCAAGACGTTTTCGCGATTATTGCCCAAACGGTCTGCAAGTGGAAGGATGCGCCGAACTGCGCCATGTGGTGACCGGCGTCACCGCCTCGCAGGCGCTGCTCGACGCAGCGCTGGCGCGGGGCGCCGATGCCGTGCTGGTCCATCACGGCTGGTTCTGGCGGGGCGAAGACAGTCGCGTCGTCGGCCTGCGTCGCCGTCGTCTGGCGACCTTGCTCAAGCACGACATCAACCTCATCGGCTATCACCTGCCGCTCGACGCGCATCCGGAGCTCGGTAACAACGCCCAGTTGGCGCACGCGCTGGGCTGGATCGCCGAGGGGCGGTTCGGCGAGCAGGATATTGGCTGGTTTGGGCGCCCTGAGTCACCGCTGACGCTGGCTGAATTGGCGACGCGCGTGACGGAGCACCTCGCGCGCGCGCCCCTCGTGCTGGGCGATCCGACGCGCCCCATCCGTCGCCTCGCCTGGTGCTCGGGCGGCGCGCAGGGGCATTTCGAGGAAGCCATTGCCTTGGGCGTCGATGCCTATCTGTCTGGCGAGGTGTCTGAACACACCGTTCATCTGGCGCGCGAGTCCGGCGTCGCCTATCTTGCCGCCGGCCACCATGCGACCGAACGCGGTGGTATCGCCGCCCTGACGGCGCATCTGGCCGCGCGCTACGATCACGTCGGTGGCTGCCGCTTTGAATTCGTCGATATCGACAATCCTGTCTGATCCTCTGGAGTTTTCATGACGTATGTTTTTACGCCACCGCCGGTGGTGAGTGTGCCGGTGCTGGGAAGCGACGCACGTTTTCCTGTGCGTCGCGTGTACTGCGTGGGCCGCAACTATGCGGAGCACGCGGCCGAAATGGGGGCCGATCTGCGCGATCCGCCCTTTTTCTTTGCCAAGCCCGCCGACGCGCTCGTGCCGCTGGGCGGCAACGTGCCCTACCCGCCGGCGACCACCAACCTGCAACACGAGGTGGAACTGGTGGTGGCGCTCTCTCGCGGTGGCGCCAACATCACCGTCGCCGATGCTCTCGAACACGTCTTTGCCTACGCCGTCGGTATTGATTTCACGCGCCGCGATCTCCAGCAGCGCGCCAAAGACAAAAGTCACCCCTGGGAGATGGGCAAGGCCTTCGACAGCAGTGCGCCGATCTCCGCCTTGCAGCCGGCGGAGCGCGTTGCGTCGCTGCGCGAGGCGACGATTGCGCTGAGTGTGAATGGGCAGGCGCGCCAGCAAGGCACGCTGGCGCAGATGACGTGGTCGGTCGCCGAGGTGATTGCGCATCTCTCGCAGTTCGTCACACTGGCGCCGGGCGACCTCATCTTTACCGGTACGCCCGCCGGTGTGTCGACCGTCGTACGCGGCGACACCCTCGATTGCCGTGTCGACGGCGTGGGCGAACTGCGTGTGACGCTCGTCTGAATGACTGCTTGACGCGGCGGGTCGGCGCGAGTGCGCTGTCTGCCCACCGCGAAGAGTCTGCCGAACGTGCCTAAGTCGCCTAGACGCTCGTGCGGCAGAAGCTGTTGATTGCTTCCGGAATACGGTCGAGGGCGATGATCTGATCGGCGGCGCCTAGCTTGATCGCTTCTTTCGGCATGCCGAAGACGATGCAGCTGGCTTCGTCCTGGGCGATGGTGTGCGCTTTGGCGTCGTGCATTTCCTTGAGCCCGCGCGCGCCGTCGTCGCCCATGCCGGTCATGATGATGCCGAGTGCGTTGGCGCCGGCAAAGCGCGCTACCGAGCGGAAGAGCACGTCGACCGAGGGTTTGTGCCGGTTGACCAGCGGCCCGTCGACGACATCGACGACGTATTGCGCGCCGCTGCGTTTGAGCATCATGTGCTTGCCGCCAGGAGCGATGAGCGCGCGGCCGGGGATGACACGGTCGCCGTTTTTCGCCTCGCGGACTTCGATGGCACACAGCCCGTTGAGTCGCTCGGCAAACATCGCGGTGAATTTCTCCGGCATGTGCTGAACGATGACGATGCCCAGACAGGTCGCCGGCAAACGGGTCAGGATCGCCTCCAGCGCCTGCGTGCCCCCGGTCGAGGTGCCGATGGCGATGACCTGATCGGTCGTGCGCGCCATGGCCGACGGCCCGCTGCCGGCGGCGAGGATGACATCAGCGGTGTTTTTCGGGCGCAAACTCATGGCGGGTGGGGCGGCTGGCGAGGGCGTACGTCCGAGCAGACGGACGTTGGCGCGCGACGCAGCGCGGACGGCAGTGACAATGTCGTTGGCGGAATCTTCGAGGAAGGTCTTCAAACCCGCCTTCGGCTTCGTAATGATACTGACAGCGCCGGCAGCGAGGGCGTCGAATGTGGCCTGCGCGCCACTTTCGGCGAGCGACGAGCAGATGACGACCGGCGTCGGGCGCTCGGCCATTACCTTCTTGAGGAAGGAGATGCCGTCCATGCGCGGCATTTCGATGTCGAGGACGAGCACATCAGGCCACTGCGTTTTCATCTTCTCCATTGCAAAAACGGGGTCGGAGGCGGTGGCGATCACCTCGATTCCCGGTTCGCTGGCGAGTGCCTGGGAGACGACCTGACGCACCAGCGCCGAGTCGTCGACAATCATGACCTTGATCTTATCTGTGCTCATGGTGCGGCAGTCTCCCTCGTCTTGTTGGTGTATGCGCGCCACGGCGCGCGCTCGCCGGTGGCTAGATCTTGCGGTAGATCGTCGGGCGCACGGCTTCCAGTTCGTCGCACAGCCCGTTCAGCGATTCTGAGTGGCCGATGATGAAATAGCCGCCAGTGGTCAGGCGCGGCATGAGGTTGGCAACGACCTTGCGTTTGGTCTCGATATCGAAATAAATCATCACGTTGCGCAGGAATATCACGTTGAAGGTGCCGATCTTCGGATCGACCGGCAGTGTCAGGTTGACCTGCCGGAAGGTGACGCGGTTGCGTAGCTCGGGGCGGATCAGGAAGGTACCGGCTTGCGAGCGCACGCCTTTCAGGCAGTACTTGCGCAGGAATTCGGGCGGGATTCCCTCGTTGCGGTCGAGCGGGTAGTGCGCCTTCTGCGCGCGCGCCAGCACCTTGGTGCTGATATCCGAGGCGAAAATCTCCCACGGCTGCTGCGCGCGGTATTCGGAGAG
Source organism: Rhodocyclus gracilis (assembly GCF_009617575.1). GTDB lineage: Bacteria > Pseudomonadota > Gammaproteobacteria > Burkholderiales > Rhodocyclaceae > Rhodocyclus > Rhodocyclus gracilis. The sequence goes on along the minus strand of NZ_WIXJ01000004.1, from coordinate 230,672 downwards.
CAGCATGGCGAGCGTGAAGGCTTCTTCGCCGGTCGAGCTGGCGGCGCTCCAGAGTCGCACGCTCGGCGATGCGCGCAACTGCGGCAGCACCGTTTCGCGCAGGAAGTCGAAATGCCCCGGCTCGCGAAAAAAATACGTCTCGTTGGTCGTCAACTGGTCGACCATGATCTGCAACTCTTCCGGGTGGTCGCCGCTGGCGAGCATGCGGTAGTACTCACCGAAGCTCTGGTGACCGTACTCGCCGAGCCGGCGTTGCAGGCGGCCGACGACCAGCGCCTTCTTGTTGTCCGACAGGTTGATGCCGGCGATTTTGTAGATGAGGCGCTGGAAGAGGGTGAATTCCTGGTCGCTAATCGGCGTGTCCATCAGAACAGCTCCACGTTTTTCGCCGGCGGATGCCGTTGCTTGTCCGCCCAGGCCTGCGCTTCTTCTTCGATGCGTTGCGTGCCGAGCATCGCCGAGGGAATGCGTCGGCAATAGGCTTCGCCCGTATTCGGCACGAGCAAGACCTTGCGCGCCCAGGGGCCGTTGAGATCGGAGGCAACCAGCGGAATGCGCTCGTTCTCCAGCCATTCGCGGGCAAAGGCGGCATTGCGTTCGCCGATGGCCATGACGTTGCTGCTCGTCGCAATGACCGCGCCGCCACCGAAAACCTTGGCTTTCATCCGGTGCCGCGAGGCGCCACGGGCGATCATGCCGTTGAAGAGCGCCGTCATGCAGGCGTCGCCGGCCAAGAGGGAGTCGTCGTCGAGCGCATTGCTCCGCTTGCGCGTCGGCAGGAGGAAGTGATTCATGCCGCCCAGCGAGGCGCCCGTGTCGTAGAGGCAGACCGCCACGCAGGAGCCCAGAAGGGTGGCGAGCGGCCGCTCGTTCTCGACCAGCCACTCGCCGACATGGAGGTTGCGCGCCAGACGTTCGATCTGGCGGGCCGGGAGCGTGAGCGGCGTCTCCATGTCGGGTGCCCGTGCGGCCCGTGTCAGGCGCTGGCTTCGCTGGCGTTGTCGGGATCGCCCAGTTTTGTCAGCTGGGCGATTTCGCTCGCCGAGAGCGCTTTGGCGACGTTGAGGATGATGACGAATTTGCCATTGATCTTGCCCATGCCGCTGATGAAATCGGCGCGGATGCGGGCACCAAAAGCCGGTGGCGGCTCGATGTCGCTGCGTGCGACTTCAAGCACCTCCGAGACGGCATCGACCATGACGCCGATGTCGTGCTTCACGTCGTCTTCTTCGAGTTCAACGATGACGATGCAGGTGCGGCGGGCGACGGAGGCGGGCTTGCCGCCGAAACGGCTGGCAAGGTCGATCACCGGCACGACGGCGCCGCGCAGGTTGATGACGCCACGGATGAAGGGCGGCGTCATCGGGATTTCCGTCAGGTTGCCGAACTCGATGATCTCCTTGACGTTGAGAATGGCGACGGCAAACATCTCGCCGGCGAGGGAAAAGGTGAGGTACTGCTGCGGCGCCGCAGTGGCCGCCAGCGCCGCATCGGCGGCGCCGGACTGGCGTTGGACGAGTTGTCCCATGGTCTCCTCCCGCCTCAGAACTTCTCGAAGTCCGATTCATCGAAGGCCGTGCTCGCCGTCCGGCTGATCGCTGCCGGGCGTGCCGGTGTGGCGTGCGCGACGGGAGCATGCGCGGTGGCGTGGCTGGTGGCGGACGGGCGACTGCGACCGAGCGTTTGCCCGACGGTGAAGAAGCCGGTCAGCTCCTGCAACTGCTGCGCCTGTCCGCCCAGTTCTTCGGCGGTGGCGGCCAACTCTTCGGAGGCCGAGGCGTTCTGCTGTGTCGCCTTGTTCAGCTGGCCCATGGCGTTGTTGATCTGCGCGACGCCGGAGGATTGCTCCTGCGAGGCGGAGGCGATTTCCTGCACCAGATCGGAGGTCTTCTGGATGGCAGGGACCATTTCGGTGAGCAGGCTGCCGGCGCGTTCGGCGAGCTTGACGCTGGAGCCGGCCAGTTGACCGATTTCCTGCGCCGCAACCTGGCTGCGTTCGGCGAGCTTGCGCACCTCGGCGGCGACGACGGCAAAGCCCTTGCCGTGCTCGCCGGCGCGCGCTGCCTCGATGGCGGCGTTGAGTGCCAGCAGGTTGGTCTGGTAGGCGATGTCGTCAATGATGCCGATCTTGTCGGCGATGGACTTCATCGCATCGACCGTCTGACCGACGGCGACGCCGCCTTCGCCGGCTTCCTTCGAGGCTTTCGCCGCCATGTTGTCGGTGATCTTGGCGTTTTCGGTGTTTTGCGCCACCGAGGCGGTCATTTCTTCGAGCGAGGAGGTCGTTTCCTCGACGCTCGCTGCTTGTTCCGACGACGATTGCGAGAGCGATTGCGCCGTCGCCGAGACCTGACCGGAGGCGTTGGAGAGCGCGTCGGCGCCGGTGATGATCTGCGAGATCGTTTCCGACAGGCGGGCGATGGTGTTGTTGATGGCGTCCTTCAGCGTCTTGAAGTCGCCCTGGTAGTCCTTGTCGACCGTTTGCGTCAGGTCGCCTTTTTCCATGGCGGCCATGACGTGCTGGACCTCGTTGATCGGCTTGACGACGGCGTCGAGCGTGTCGTTGATGCCCTGCACGATGCGCTGGAAGTCGCCCTGATGCTGGCTGACGTCAGCGCGCTTGGACAGCTGCCCCTCAACCGCCGCCTTGGCCAGCATGGCGGTGTCGGTAATCATGCGATTGACGGCGTCGATGGCCTGATTGAGGTTGTTCTTGATGGTGTTGAATTCGCCGTTATAGGTGTCGGTGATGCGCGGCGGGATCGCCCCGCGCGAAATCTGCTCGAGGTTGCTGGCGGTGACATTCAGCGGGCCGATGAGGGCGTCGAGCGTGTTGTTGAAGCCTTGCACGATCTTGCCGTAGTCGCCGGTGTAGAGCGTGGCGTCGGCGCGCGTCGACAGATGTCCGTCGACCGCGTTCTTTTCGAGCCGGCCGACTTCGGCGGCCATATTGCGCAGGTTGGTCTGCATGGTCTTCATGGCGGCCAGCAGGCTGGTGGTGTCGCCGGCGGCGAGTGGAATTTCGCCAGACAGGTCGCCCTTGCCGATCTGCGTTGCCACTTCTGCGGCCACCGAGGGCTCGCCGCCCAGTTGCCGCAGCACGGCGCGCAGGATGAAGAGGCCGAGCGCTGCGACGGCCAGCAGCGTGATGATCGACAGGGCGATCAGCAGCGTGTTGGCCGAGGCTTGCACCTGCAAGGCTTCAGTCGCCGAGGACTTGCCGATGTTTTCGTTGTACTTGAGGTGCTCGTCGATGGCGTTGTTGAGTTTCTCGGCGACGGCGCCGACCTTGAGCGCTTCCTCCAGTGCCTTGTCGCCGCGGAGGACGCGCGCGTATTGGAGAACCGGCTCAAAGCCGGCGGCGTACTCATTCAGCAGGGCAATGTCGTTGTTGAGCAATTGCCGATCCTTGTCGTCGGCGATGAGGCCATCAGCTTCGTATTTCTTGAGTGATTCGTTAACGATAGCGAGGTTCTTTTTGAGGTCCTGTTCAAAGGTCGCAACCCTGTTCGGATCGGTGTTGAGGACCATCCGGTAGAGACGCACGCGCAGGCTGCCGAAGTCGCTAAGAGCGCGGTTGAGTACCACCATACTCGGCAGCACGTTGACGTTGGTGAAGTTGGCCACCTGAAAGACCTTGGCCATTTGCGTGTAGCCGATGCCGGCGACCAGCGCAACGCCCAGGACGGCGACGGCAATCAGCAGATAAAGTCGTTTTGCGAGAGACATGATGTACTCCTGAAGACAAGGTTTTCTGGTGCGGAGCGGGGCTGGGCCAACAATCTGTCACGACAAAAACGGGTACGGCGAGGTGTGGCGCTGACTGCACGATCTCTACGAGCGCTCACGGCGACCAGCGCCGTCCGTCCTCCGGCGGTACGCTCAGGAGGCGCGGGCGAGGCTGGCTTGATTCAGGGTCTTTTCTTCGATGCGTGAGTTGCGTTGCACGAGTGCTTGCACGTCGAGGATGAGCGCGACGTCGCCGGTGCCGAGGATGGTCGAGCCGCCGATGCCGCGCAGGTGGCTGAACATGCTCGACAGCGGCTTGATGACGGTCTGGAATTCGCCCATCAGCTGATCGACGACGATGCCGGCCTTTTGCCCGCCGTAATGCACGACGACGACGTTTTCGCGCGGCGGCGCGTCGTCGGGCAGTTCGAAGAGCGCGCGCAGGCGGATGAAGGGCAGCACCTCGCCGCGCAGGTTGAGAAAGTCGCGGTCGACGCCGTGGCTGTCGAGCTCGATGCACTCGACGACCATGTCGAGCGGGATGACGTAGGCGGCGCGGCCAACGCCGACCAGAAAGCCGTCGATGATGGCGAGCGTCAGCGGCAGGCGGATGGTGAAGGTGGTGCCGATGCCTTCTTCCGAGCTGACATCGATGGAGCCGCGCAGGCTCTGGATGTTGCGGCGGACGACGTCCATGCCGACGCCGCGCCCGGAGATGTTGGTGACCTGATCGGCGGTCGAAAATCCCGGCTCGAAGATTAGATTGATAACGTCCTGATCGCTTAGCGACTGCTCGGCCTGGATCAAGCCGCGCTCGATGGCCTTGCTGCGGATCTTGCTCTTCGGCAGGCCGCCGCCGTCGTCGCGCACCTGAATGACGATGCTGCCGGAGTCGTGGAAGGCATTGAGTTCGATCTGGCCGCGCACGTTCTTGCCGTTCTGGGCGCGCACGCTGGCGGCTTCGATGCCGTGGTCGACCGAATTGCGCACCAGATGCATCAGCGGGTCGCCGATCTTCTCGACGACGGATTTGTCGAGTTCGGTATCGGCGCCGTTGATGACGAGGTCGATTTCCTTGCCCAGCTCTTTGGCGACGTCGCGCACGACGCGATTGAAGCGGTTGAAGGTCTCGCCGATCTGCACCATGCGCAGTTGCAGCGCGGCGTCGCGGATGCTCTCGACGAGCCGCGACAGCACGGAGGTCGACTCGACCAGTTCGGCCTTGCCGCTGCGCCGGGCGAGGAGGTTGGCCGAGGCGCCGGCGATGACCATTTCGCCGACCAGATCGATCAGCTGGTCGAGCTTGTCGGCCTGCACGCGGATCAGGCGCGCTTCGACGGCCTTTTTGTCCTGAATGCGCGACTGCTTGCCGACGGCGGCGTCGACCAGCTCTTTTTGCACCACCTTGTTGTCGACGAGGATTTCGCCGATATGCGGCGGATTGTCTGCCGAGGCAAGCGGCGCTTCGTCGCGCTGGGCGTTGAGCCCTTCGTCAAGCTCGGCCTGCGTCAGCGCGCCGCTGCGCACGAGGATTTCGCCAAGCCGCATGTCGTCTTCCGGCAAGGCCTCGATGAGCTTGAGGTAGTCGGTAAGCTTGCTGTTCGGCGGCAGGATGCGCAGTTCGCAGTCTTCGCGCACGAAGTCGAAGACGCGCTCGATGTCGGCCTTGCTGGCGCGCGTCTGCAAGCGGATTTCAAAGCCGAGGTAGCAGGATTCGGGGTCCATCTCGGCGGCGGCCGGCATGGCGTCGCTGATCGTTTCAATCGCCAGTATTTCGCCGAGCGAGCCGAGAAAGCGCAGGAAGGAGAGCGGGTCCATGCCGCCACGCAGCACGTCGCGGCCAAAGCGCACCGAGATGTGCCAGCTGTCGGTGACGACGATGCCGCCGCCGGAGGCCATGACTTCGCCGGATTCGCTGTCCCGCAGCGAGACGGCGGTGTCGCCGGCGGCGGCGCTGGCGAGGTAGCGTTCCGACAGTTCGGCGAGCAGCGCATCGCCAGTGGCCTGATCAGCCGGGGCGGGTTCGGGCAGCCCGGCTTCGAGTACGCCGATCAGCGTCGTCAGGTGGTCGCCGCATTTCAGCAGAAGGCTGGCGAGGCCGCCGGAAACGGGGATTTCACCATTACGCAGGCGGTCGAGGACGTTCTCGACCTTGTGCATGAAGTTCTCGATGAAGTGGCACTCGACGACGCCGGAGGCGCCTTTCACCGTATGCGCGGCGCGGAAGATGGCGTTGATCAGTTCGCCGTTGCCCGGATCGTCCGGCGACTGCTCGAGCACGAGCAGGCCGGCTTCCATCTCGGCGAGTTGTTCGCGGCTTTCCTGGATGAATACGCTGGTGAGCTCGTCCATGGCGGGCCTCAGGGGGATTCGTGCGCGGGAATGACGACCGGGTCGCCGAAAAACGCCGTCAGATTGCAAAAATCGATGGTCTGCCGCACCGCCGGGCTGTGCGCGACGATGTGGAAATCCTTGCCCTGGCGCAGCGCCTCGCGCTTGGCGAGGATCAGGAGTTGCAGTCCGGCGGTGTCGATTTCGCCGGCTTGCGAGAGATCGGCTTCGACGGCGCCGGGGGCGGCCAGCGCGTCGAGCAGCAGCTGCTTTTGCGCTTCCGCGTGATAAATGGTCAGGTCGTCGATCAGAGTAATGCGGTTCGTGCCTGCCATCGCCGTCCTCCTAGAAGAGTTCGATCTTGTTGCCGCTGCCACCACCACTGCCGCCGCCCCCGGCGCTGCCGGAAGTGGGTTTGCCCGCCGTAGTCGTTATGCCGCCTTGTTGCAGGGCGTCGTTGTGCGACTGGCGCTGCGAGTCCATCACGTAACTGGCATAAATTTCGTTCAGATGCTCAGTCAGCGGCGTGAAGGTGAAGTTCGCATCTTCGGAAGCTTTCAGGCGGCGCGAGAGCATCAGGGCGTGCTCGTCGAGCCGTTCGAGCGCTTTGAGTACCTGCTCGATCTGCTGCCGGGTGATGTCCTGGAATTGCACGCTGGCGAGCGCGTCCATGAACATGCGCGCCAGATCGCCGCTTGATTCGCGGACGGTTTTCAGCACGTTCACATCGTGTTGCAGCAATTCGAGATAGCCGGAGCCGAGGACGGCAAGCTGGCCGGCGAATTCGTTGAGCGTCGCCTGCTGCGCGGTGACGTTCGAGTGCGACAGCTTTTCTTCGAACTGCTGCTGAATCGAGGAGGCGACGGCGTCGATGCCTTCCTTGATCTTGCCGACGGCGACATCGGTTTCCGAGGAAAGCTTGCGCACCTCGTCGGCGACGACGGCAAAGCCGCGCCCCGCTTCGCCGGCGCGCGCCGCCTCGATGGCGGCGTTCAGTGCCAGCAGGTTGGTTTGCCCGGAGATGTGCAGGATCAGATTGACCAGCGAGCCGAGCGACTGCGCTTCGCTGACGACCAGCGCGATGCGCTCCTGATCTTTTTTGGCTTCGCTGCTGTAGCCGCGAATGAAGGCCTCCATGTCGGCGACGAGGCTGCGGTTCTTTTCGATGCGTTCTTCCGAGTGATTGGCGATCTCGTTCGACTCTTGCGCGGTGCGGGTGACGAACTCGTCGAGGCGGGTGACGACGGTGTCGATCGATTGCAGGCGCTCGGTAATCTGATAGGCCGCCTGTTCCGTCTCGCTGATGATGCTGTTGAGCTGACCGCGCAGGACGCCGTTGAAGGCGCGCATGGTGTCGAGTTCGCGGGCGACCTCTTCGCCGACGGCTTCGACGGCGTAGATCTTGGTGATGATCTCTTTGTCGCGTACCGCCAGTCCGAACAGCATGTCGCGGAAGAAGGCGAAGGAAACAAGGCGTTGCAGCAGTTGCGCGGCGCCCAGCGCGAGGACCACGCCGACGACATGCTCGTAGTCGGGGCTCACGCCCAGCAGTGGCATCAGTGTGTTGTCGAACCAGCCGCCACTGAAGTAGACAGCGAGCGCGACAGCAACCGTGCTGAAGAGCGAAACCAGCAACAGCCGGCGGTTGACGGAGAGGAATTCCATCGCGCTAGCGAATGACGAGTTTGATGGTGTTGAGCAACTCGTCGGCGGTCGCCGGCTTGACGATCCAGCCAGACGCGCCGGCCGCTTTGGCTTCGAGTTTGCGTGACTGCTGGGATTCGGTGGTGAGGAAAAGGATCGGCAGGAACTTGTAGGCGGGCAGCTTGCGTACTTCGCGAATCAGCTCGATGCCGTTCTTGCCGGGCATGTTGAGGTCGGTGATCAGAAGATCAACCTTGATGCCGGCGGCGAATTTCTTGAGGGCTTCTTCTGCGTTACCGGCTTTTTCCGTGGCGTAACCGGCTTTGCCGAGGATGTTTGAGATGCTGAGCAGAATGGTCGCGGAATCATCGACCAGGAAAACAGTTTTCATTGCTTCCCCCATGACCTCGTTGTCGGCAACTATAGAGCAGTGCCGCAGAAAAAATACAATGCAATTAACACATTTGCATATTTTTGCTGTTTCGTGGGCTGCGACGGCGTGACGGGGAACGCTCCACCCCGTGATGCGCGGGGTAGATGTGCCCGGTCGTTGCCGGGGTGTTGCCTGACGAGGTCGTGCGCTTAGCGCGCGGGCGGACGCTTGTCGATGACTCGACGCGCTTTGCCTGCCGAGCGTTCGATGCCACCGTGCTCGACGATATCAATACGCGTCGATATCCCGATGTAAGACTTTATATGGTGCTGAAGTTCCCTTGCCGCGCGTTCCTTTTCGCTCGCGCTGGCGGAATCTAGCTCCGCTTTCATCTCGACGCAGACCTTCACCGAGTCGAGATGACCGTCGCGCGTCACTTCGATGAGGTAGTGCGGCGACAATTGTCCCTGCTTGAGGATGAGTTCCTCGACTTGCGAGGGGAAGACGTTAACCCCACGAATGATGAGCATGTCATCCGAGCGGCCGGTGATCTTGCCCATGCGCCGCATCGAGCGCGAGGAGGGGGGCAGGAGGCAGGTGAGATCGCGCGTGCGGTAGCGAATGACCGGCAGCGCTTCCTTCGACAGCGAGGTGAACACCAGCTCGCCTTCGGCGCCGTCGGGCAGCACTTCGCCAGTCAGCGGGTCGATGATTTCCGGATAGAAGTGGTCTTCCCAGATCGTCGGGCCGTCTTTCGCTTCGATGCACTCGCAGGCAACCCCCGGTCCGATGACTTCGGAGAGGCCGTAGATATCGACTGCGTCGATGCCGAGGATGCTCTCGATCTCCTGCCGCATGGCGCCGGTCCACGGCTCGGCGCCAAAGAGGCCGATGCGCAGGCTGGTCGAGGCCGGATCGATGCCCTGCCGCCGGAATTCGTCGGCGAGGTTGAGCACGTAGGAAGGCGTCACCATGATGATGTCGGGCTGGAAATCGAGAATCAGCTGCACCTGCTTCTCGCTTTGCCCGCCGGACATCGGAACCACCGTGCAGCCGAGCTTTTCGGCGCCATAGTGGGCGCCGAGTCCGCCGGTGAAGAGTCCGTAGCCGTAGGCGACGTGCACGATGTCGCCGGGGCGTCCGCCGGCGGCGTAGAGCGAGCGCGCTACCAGCGTCGCCCAGGTATCGATGTCGCGGCGCGTGTAGCCGACGACGGTCGGCTTGCCGGTGGTGCCGGAAGAAGCGTGCAGGCGGACGACTTCCTTGCGTGGCACGGCAAACATCGAGAAGGGGTAGTTGTCGCGCAGGTCCTGCTTGGTGGTGAAGGGGAATTTCTTCAGGTCGTCGAGTGTGCGCAGATCGTCGGGATGCACGCCGTGCGCGTCGAATTTTTGCCGATAGTGCGGAACGTTTTGATACGCGTGCTGGAGCGACCAGCGCAGGCGTTCGATCTGCAGCGCGGCGATTTCGTCGCGGCTGGCGGTTTCAATCGGTTCAAAAGCGTTCGTGTTGGCCGCAGCCATGATGCTCCTCTCCCTGCCTTGGGTCGTCGTTCGTCAATGATGTGGGGTGTCGGGCGGGGTGGCCGCACGGGCGGCGTGTTCGCGGGCGGCTGGGCGGCGCTTGTGGCGCGGCAGGCGCAGGTGTTCCCCGACTGGGGTGGCGCGGATGCTACCGCGACGGGCTATGCCGAGGCAATTCGAATGCCCGGAAAGTGGGGTATCGGGCGGCGTAGCGTGGCGAAATCGGTTAATCTGACTGTTTTTGTCGACTTCTCCCGTGCTCCTTCGCCAGACCCGCCTGCTCGTTTCCCATGCCCTGCCGATGCTGATCGCCCAGCTGGCCGGCATGGCCATGATGATCGTCGATACCGTTCTGCTCGGGCATTTCGGGACGGACGATCTGGCGGCCGTGGCTGTTGGCGGCGGCATCTACGTGGCGGTGCTTTTTGCGCTGGCCGGCATCGTTCAGGCGGTCGGGCCGATTGTCGCGCAGCACTATGGCGCGCGCCGCGAGGCGGCGATCGCGCCGGCCCTGCGGCAGGCGTTCTGGCTGGCGCTCTTGCTGATGCTGCCCGGCGTCGCACTGATGCTGCATCCGGGGGCGCTGCTGTCCTTGTCGCCGATTGAGCCGACGGTGGAGGCGAAAGTGCGCGCCTACCTGACGATTCTGGCTATCGGTATGCCGGCCGTGCTGATGCATCGCGCTTTCTACTCGTTCTGCAACGCAGTCGGTCAGCCGCGTGCCTTGATGACGATCAGCCTGTTTGCCGGCGCACTGCACTGTTTTCTGGCCTGGCTTCTGGTCAGCGGGCGCTGGGGCGGCGAGGGGCTCGGCGTGGTCGGCTGCGGCATCGCCAATGCTGTCGCCGGCTGGGTGGCGTTCCTGTGCGCGCTGGCCTATCTGCGGTTTGCGTCGGCGATGGCGCCGTTTCGCCTGTTCGCGCATTGGGAGTGGCCGCACTGGCCGGCCTTGCGGGAGCTGCTGCGGCTGGGGCTGCCGATGGGCTTTTCGAGTTTTGTCGAGATTTCGGCGTTCACCTTCATTGCGCTCTTCGTCGCGCAGCTGGGGGCGGCGGTGGTCGCGGCGCACCGCATCGTCGCCAATCTGGCAGCGGTGGTGTACATGCTGCCGCTGGCGCTGGCGATTGCGACGCTGGCGCAGGTCGGTCAGGCGGTCGGCGCGCGGGATGCCAGGCGCGCGCGTCTCTCCATCACGGCGGGCCTCCTGCTGGCGGGCGGCTTGTCGACGGCGCTCGGCATCATCCTGTGGCTGCTGGCGACACCGCTGGTCGAGGCTTACACCAGCGATGTGCGGGTGCAGGTGACGGCGCTGGGTCTGATCGGCTGGCTGGCGCTCTATCAGGTGTTCGACGCGGTGCAGACGATCGCCGCCTTCGCCTTGCGTGCGTACAAGATCACGCTGACGCCGATGATCGTGCACGTGCTGTGCTTCTGGGGCGTCGGTCTTGGTGGCGGCTGGTGGCTGGCGTTTCGCGGCGCGACGCCGCTCGGGGTGGCGGGCTTCTGGATCGCCTCGTTGCTCAGTCTGGTCTTCGCTGCCCTGCTGCTCGGCGGGCTGCTGTGGCGGGCGGTGGTGCGCGCGCGGCGCGAAGCCGAGCAGACGCTGATGGCGGATGGCACCGCCGTGAGCCCCCATCCGTAAGGCGGCGGCACTAAAATCGCATCCGTTTGTGCTAGCATCGCCCGCTCGCCGCGTCGCCGTCGCCGAGTTTGCTCGGGCCGCACGCGGGGGCTCCCTTGTCTTCGCCTGGATCGCTGATGCCGCTCCCTCCTCCCCCCGTCGACCGGACTCGCAAGCACGTGCGCCGCGTGGAGCTCGCGGGCTTCAAGCGTGAGGACGGCTATTGGGACATCGAGGCGCGCATCACCGACGTCAAGGATCACGATTACTTTCTGTCCTCCGGCCTGCGCCCGCAAGGCAGCCCGGTGCACGACATGTCGGTGCGCGTCACCATCGACCGGCACATGACCATCGTCGCGGCAGAAGCCTGCTCTGACGCTACTCCGTACGCCGGCTATTGCGACACCATCGCACCGGCCTACGAGCGCGTCGTCGGGCTGAATCTCTTTCGCGGTTTTCGCTCGGCGGTGAAAAGCCTCTTTGGCGACCTGCGCGGCTGTTCGCATCTCACCGAACTGCTCATGCACCTGCCAACGGCGGCCTTGCAGACGCTGGCCAGCGAGGTGCAGGACAACGCCGGGGGCGACAGCGCCCACAAACCCTTTCAGCTTGACCGCTGTCATGCACTCGATGCGCACGGCGAGGCGGTGCGCCGCTATTATCCGCGCTGGTATCTGGCGCCGGCCGCATCCACGGGCGCGGACCCTCTTCCGTCATCAGCGCCATCGTCTGCCGATGGTCCCCTCAGCGCCGGCCCCGCCGGCAACCTCAGCAACCCAAGCAAGGAAAGCGAATGAAAATCCACGAGTATCAGGGTAAGGAGATCCTGAAGAAATTCGGCGTTGTCGTTCCGCGCGGCATCTTCTGTGCGAGCGTCGACGACGCCGTCAGCGCCGCCGAGACGTTGGGCGGCAAGGTCTGGGTGGTCAAGGCGCAGATTCATGCGGGCGGTCGCGGCAAGGGCGGCGGCGTCAAGCTGGCGCGTTCGCTGGACGACGTTCGCCAACTCGCCGGCGAGATTCTCGGCATGCAACTGGTGACGCACCAGACCGGCCCGGAAGGCCAGAAGGTCCGCCGCCTGCTGATCGAGGAAGGCGCCGACATCAAGAAGGAATACTACGTTGCCGCGCTGACCGACCGTGCCACGCAGAAGGTCGCCATCATGGCCTCGTCGGAAGGCGGCATGGACATCGAGGAAGTCGCGCACGCGACGCCCGAGAAGATCATCAAGGTCTTCGTCGATCCGGCCGCCGGCGTCACTGATGCGCAGGCGCTTGAACTGGCGCGCGGCATCGGCGTGCCGGAGGCCTCGCTGCCGCAGGCCATCGACACCTTCAAGAAGCTCTATACCTGCTACATGGAGACCGATGCCTCGCTCGCCGAGATCAATCCGCTGATTCTCGAAGGCAATGGCACGATCAAGGCGCTCGACGCCAAGTTCAACTTCGACGCCAACGCGCTCTTCCGTCACCCCGAAATCGTCGCCTATCGCGACCTCGACGAAGAGGACGCCGACGAAATCGAAGCCTCCAAGTTCGACCTCGCCTACATCTCGCTCGACGGCAACATCGGCTGTCTGGTCAACGGCGCCGGGCTGGCCATGGCGACGATGGACACGATCAAGCTCTTCGGCGCCGAGCCGGCCAACTTTCTTGACGTCGGCGGCGGCGCGACGGCCGAGAAGGTCACCGAAGCGTTCAAGATCATGCTCAAGAACCCCAAGGTGAAGGGCATTCTGGTCAACATCTTCGGCGGCATCATGCGCTGCGACACCATCGCCAACGGCGTCGTCGTTGCCGCGCGCGAGGTGAAACTCGCCGTGCCGCTGGTGGTGCGCATGAAGGGCACCAACGAAGAGCTGGGCCGCCAGATCCTGAAGGATTCGGGCCTGCCGATCATTTCTGCCGACACGATGGCCGATGCGGCCGAGAAGATCGTCGCCGCCGTCAAATAAGGAGAGCCCTCGCATGTCCATCCTCATCAACAAAGACACCCGCGTCATCACGCAGGGCATCACCGGCAAGACCGGCCAGTTCCACACCGAGAAGTGCCAGGAATACGCCAACGGCAAGAACTGTTTCGTGGCCGGCGTCAATCCGAAAAAGGCCGGCGAATCGATCTTCGGCATCCCCATCTACGGCACGGTGAAGGAAGCCGCCGCCGAAACCGGCGCCACCGTCTCGGTCATCTACGTGCCGCCGGCCGGCGCTGCCGACGCGATCTGGGAAGCCTGCGAGGCCGACCTCGATCTGGCGATCTGCATCACCGAAGGCATCCCCGTGCGCGACATGCTGATCGTGCGCAACCGCATGAAGGCGAAGGTCGCCGCCGGCGGCAAGGAAACACTGCTGCTCGGCCCCAACTGCCCCGGCCTGATCACGCCGGACGAAATCAAGATCGGCATCATGCCCGGCCACATCCACAAGAAGGGCCGCATCGGCGTCGTTTCGCGCTCGGGCACGCTGACCTACGAAGCCGTCGGTCAGCTCACCGAGATCGGCCTCGGCCAGTCGTCGGCGGTCGGTATCGGCGGCGATCCGATCAACGGTCTCAAGCACATCGACGTCATGAAGATGTTCAACGACGACCCCGACACCGACGCGGTGATCATGATCGGTGAAATCGGTGGCCCCGACGAAGCCGACGCTGCACGCTGGTGCAAGGAACACATGAAGAAGCCAGTAGTAGGTTTCATCGCCGGCGTCACCGCGCCGGCCGGCAAGCGCATGGGCCACGCCGGTGCGCTGATTTCCGGTGGCGCCGACACGGCCGATGCGAAGCTGGCGGTGATGGAAGAGTGCGGTTTCAAAGTCACCCGCAATCCGTCGGAAATGGGGCGCCTGCTCAAGGCTCTGCTCTGATCACAGGTACGCTGTAGCCAAAAGGCGGACGCGAGTCCGCCTTTTTTTCGGCCGCGATTTGCGTGGGGGCTGTCTTGCACCGCCGCCTCTTGCTTGTTGCAGCGGTGCTTGGGCTCGCGTCGCGGCCGGTGTTGTCACCGAACCGAGGTCGAGCGGTTTTGACATCCCCTGTAGAATCGCGGCCATCGAATTTTCACCGCGGCGCCACGGCGCTTTCTTGGCGACTGCCCCATGCTTGAAATGATCAACGCGCCCGGCTTCTGGGCGGCTGTGCTGCAAATCATCCTCATCGATGTCGTTCTCTCCGGCGACAACGCGGTGGTGATTGCGCTCGCCTGCCGCAATCTGCCGCCGCAACAGCGCCGCCTCGGCATCCTCTGGGGCGTTTCCGGCGCGGTGACGCTGCGTATTCTGCTCACCTTCTTCGCCGTCGGCCTGCTCGGCTTTCCGGGGCTGAAGATCGCGGGCGGCTTCTTGCTGCTGTGGATCGGTATCCAGCTGCTGCTGCCGGATGACGACGAGCAGGAAATCACGCCGGCCGATCATCTTTTCGGCGCCGTGCGCACGATCATCCTCGCCGATCTGGTGATGAGCCTCGATAACGTCGTCGGTGTGGCCGCCGCGGCCAAGGACAATGTCTATCTGCTGATATTCGGGCTGGCTGTCAGCATCCCGCTGATCGTCGGCTCCAGTCAGCTGATCATGTCGCTGATGGGGCGCTTTCCGTGGATCGTGCTGGGTGGCGCCGGTCTGCTCGGCTGGGTGGCGGGCGAAATGCTCGTCGCCGATACGCTCTGGAAAGCCTGGCTGACGGCGACGGCGCCCTGGGCCAATCACCTCATTCCCGCGCTTGGCGCCCTGCTCGTGATCAGCGTCGGCTCCTGGCTGGCGCGGCGTTCGCTGGTTGCTGCACGGGCGGGCCGCTCGGCGAGCGAAGGCGCCGACTAGGGCTTGTCGTGGCGGGCGCCGCCGTTCTCGTTCAGGGCAGGTAGTCGGGGCCGATGACGGCGCGCAGCACGGTCTGCGTTTCGCCGCGTCGCACGCGATTGCTGAACCACCACACACTGCCTTTTTTCACCGACCAGTCGGCCTCCTGTCCGCCCAACAGCAAGGCGGCGACGCGGCCGAGCGTCGGCTGATGGCCGACGACGAGGACGGCGCGCCGGGCGTGCGTCGGCGAGTGCCGGACGGCAGTGGTCGTGCTTCCGTCGTCGCTGTCGTCCATCTCGTCGCCGTCGGCCCAGCCTGTGGCGGCGAGCAGTTCGCAGACATCCGCGCCCGGCCGCAGGCGTTCGTCGGTGACGAAGGGCTGCTTGAGCGCCGCTGCCGTTTGTTGCGCCCGCACGGCGGGGCTGACGAGGACTGCCAGCCGCTTCGGTGCGTGCGCATGCAGCCAGTCAGCCATCTGTTGCGCCTGTGCCTCGCCGCGTGCGGTGAGCGGTCGTTGCAGATCGGGCAGGCCATCTTCGGCGTCGGCGTGGCGCCAGAGCAGTAAATCCATGGTGTTTGCTTCGCGGTAAAGACGTCAGCCTTTTTTCCAGGGCGGTGGCTGGCTGACAAAGGCGGCGATGGCGTCGTCGATTTCGCGCGCCATCAGCTCGTCGCGGCCGGCCAGCCAGCCGCTGGCGATCTGGCTGTGCGCGCTGGCCGGTGCGCTGGCCAGCAACTCGTTGGCGACCGACAGGTCGTTCATGTGGCCGAGCAGATCCTGCAGGCGTGCGGCGGAGAGCAGGTAACGCTCGAGCTTGCGGCCGGGGAAGAGCAGCGCGAAGAACTCGACGGCGTAGCGCAGTCGCTTCAATCCGACGCGCAGGCGGTGGCGGGCGGGCGCGTCGGCGCCCAGTGCGGCGGTCGCCAGCCGGCCGACGCTGCGCGCGCGTTTGTTCAGACAGTCCTGGGCGAACGCCTTGAGCGACGATGCTTCACCGTCGGACAGGGCGAGCAGCGCGGCCGTCGAATCGAGCAGCAGACGGCCGTATTCGGGCGAGCTTAGGGCCGCGCGGGCGGCTTTGCGGCTGGCGTTACGGCGCAGGCTGGCGAAACGTTGCAGACGCGCCGACGCCGCGCAGTCGGGGAAGCGGGCGAGCAGCGGTGGCAGCGTTTCGGTGACGAAGACATCCCAGTTGCGCGCTTCGCCAAGCTCGATGGCGAGCGTGCGCCAGCGCGCGTCGAAGGCGGCGAGGGTGTCGGCCGGCAGCAGGGGCCGCCAGACGCGCAGCGCCGAGCGCAGGCGGCGGATGGCGACGCGCGACTGATGGACGAACTCCGGCGCATCGCTCTCGCGTACGCCGCGCTCGTTGCCTTGCAGGTGTTCGAGGCAGGCCAGCGCAACCTGGCGGAAGGCCGCGAGGCTGCCGCTGTCGGGGGCAAGCGCAATCGCCCGCGATTTCGTTGCCTTGTGTGGCGTGCCGAGAAACAGGCGGTAGCCGCGTTCGGCCTTGCTGGCGGCTTCGGGGTGCAGCGGCAGGGTTTCCTGCAAGGTGTGCGCCAGCGCGAAGAGGTCGGCGACCGTGCCTTCGAGGAGTTCGAGTTCGACCTCGCAGATCGCTTCCTGGCGCTCGCCCGCACGAATCTGCCCCCGATCGAAGGCCAGTTCGATGCGCGCGCCGGGGCGTGGCTCGATGATCCACAGACGCCGCGTGAAGTCGGTGCTGAACACCGGTTGCAGATCGGCCCGCACGGATTCCAGCTGCTGCCGTAACCCGGCATCGTCGACCGCAGAGAAATCGAAGCTGCCGGGTAACCCCGGTGTTTCCCATTCGTTGCGCTGCGCCAGTCCGCCGACGGCGGGTGCGGCACACTTGACCGTCAGCCAGTACTGCCAGCCGCGCTGGCGGTAGCGGACGGCGACGCGGGCGGCCAGGAGCGTCAGCGTGGCGGTGTCGTAGTAGGTGTTGGCAAGCCGTTGTCGCTGCGGTGCGTGGCCGGCGAGCACGGGGTGGCGGAGGAGTTGGCCGGCACTGCGCGCGGGCAGTGATAGCTTGATTTCGGTCTCAATTGGCATGGTGCCGATTGTAACCAGATGCGCCCTCGGGAAGTCACCTCGCGCAGATGACAAAAATGCGTTTTTGCCCGGCAGGGAGCCTCATTCCTCGTAGGTGCGCAGGCCGTGGATATCGGTGATGCGGATATCGCGGCCGGCCACGTCGATGAGGCCTTTTTGCGAGAACTCCTGCAGGATGCGCGAGAAGTGTTCGTGCGTGAGGTTGAGGCGCGAGGCGATGACGCCTTTTTGCGTCGGTAGCGTGATGGTCGTCGTCTGCCCCGTTTCCCCCTCGCTCTCCGGCACGTCGCGCAGCAGATAGCCGATGATGCGCTGGCGCGCCGATTGCAGGGAAAACGCTTCGACATCGCTGATGACCTGATGCAGGCGCTGCGACAGGCCGGCAATCATCTTGCGCGCGAGCTGCGGGTCGCGTTCCATCTCTTCGAGAATCGCCGTCTTGGCAATGTGCAGCAGCAATGAGTCCGCCAGCGCCTGCGCGTAGACGATGTAGGGGCGATCCATGAACATCACCGCTTCGCCGAAGGTCTGCCCCTGGCCGAGGATTTCGACGACCTTCTCGCCGCCTTGCGGTGAGGTGAAGGCGAGCTTGACCTGCCCGTAGACCACCAGATGCATGCCTGTCGGCTGGTCGCCCTTGTGGAAGAGCAGTTCGCCGCGCGGTGCGGCGATGTCACGCGTACCGCGCGCCAGACGCGCGATTTCGTCAGCGGACAGGCTTTTGAAGAGAGGTACGTGCGAGAGCAGCGCCTCGATGTTGATGGCGGGACGGTTTCCGTGCATGCGGGTCTGGGTGGCGAGAGAGGTGAGTAGTGGCGTGAAGGGGCGGGCGGGGTGTGACGGGTGGGGCGATCAGCAAGCGTTGCGAGGTCGCGGCGAGTGGAATGAGTGGGAGGGAGAGGCTGGGCCAACGCGCCAGCGGTGCGCCTTGTGGCGACGGGCCTTGGTGCTGCGTCCGCCGCGCTGCCTTCATCGTCGCATTCCTCGCCGCTGGCGGCAAGAAAGGCGCGGCGTGCTGGCTGGCTCTTCGCTGGCCTCGTCGCTGCTGGCAGGCGAGTGCAGGGCCGGGCAGCGGGTCGGGAGCGTTGCCAAGCGATTGGCCGAGAAGGAGTAACGGCGCCCGCGGCGGGTGGGCGAATCTCTGAAGGTGTGGGCAGGGTCGTCGTATAATCGGCCACCTTAAAACCGAGTGCTTGCCTCTTATGCCCGACACGGATCTTTCCCGGTTGACCATTGACCGCCGTCCCGGAACGGCGCGCCGCCGACGCAATTATCGGCCGTGGGCAATCGGTGCGGCAGTGTTGCTGGCCGTGGCGTTTGCGGTCGCGCATCTGAACGGCGAGAAAGTCGTCGAAACGGTGAGTGTGACGACCGCCTACCCCTATCAGTCGGTGACGTTGCTCAATGCCGCCGGTTACGTCGTTGCCCAGCGCAAGGCCTCGGTGGCGTCAAAAGCGACCGGCCGGCTGGAGTGGCTGGGCGTGGTCGAAGGCAGTCGCGTCAAACAGGGCGATGTCATCGCCCGTGTTGAAAATCGCGACATGGTGGCGCAGGTCGATCAGGCGGCGGCGAACGTCGTGTCGGCGCGTGCCGAGGTGGCCGACGCCGAGCGTGCCTTTGTCCGCTCGCGCGATCTGGCGGCCAAGAATTATGTCTCCAGTTCAGCGCTCGATTCGGCGCAGGCCCGCCTCGACAAGGCGCGCGCTGCGCTGGCAGTGGCGCAGGCCAATCAGCGGGCGGCGCAGGTGTCGGTCGATCAGACGCTGATTCGCGCCCCCTTCGACGGCGTCGTCCTCACCAAATCGGCCAATGTCGGCGATGTCATCACGCCGTTCTCGTCGGCGTCCGAAAGCAAGGGCGCTGTCGTTACCATGGCCGACATGGAAACGCTGGAAGTCGAGGCCGACGTCTCGGAAGTCAATCTGTCGAAGATTCGCGTCGGCCAGCCGTGCGAAATTCAGCTGGATGCCTTCCCCGATCAGCGGCTGCGCGGTGTCGTCAGCCGCACCGTGCCGACCGTCGACCGCAGCAAGGCGACGGTGCTGGTGAAGGTGCGTTTCGTCGATCGTGACGCCGCCGTGCTGCCGGAAATGAGCGCCAAAGTGGCCTTCCTCGACAAGGAACCGGCGGCAGAGGACCGGCAGGCGCTCGTTGCCGTCAGCCAGGAGGCCGTCGTTTCGCGCAATGGGCAGTCGCAGGTATTCACGATTGTCGACGGCCGGGTGCGGCCGCTACCGGTGACGACGGGGCGCAAGATCAACGATCTCGTTGCCGTCACGGGCGTCAAATCCGGCGACAAGGTGATCGTCCGTCCGCCGGAAAGCCTGCACGACGGCGATCGCGTCCGCGTGGAGCAAAAGTGAGCGACGCGCTCGTCAGCCTGCGCAATATCGTCAAGACCTATCGCCGCGGCCAGCAGATCGTGCCGGTGCTGGCCGGCGTGAGTTTTGACATCGAGGCCGGGGCTTTTCTTGCCCTGATGGGGCCGTCGGGCTCCGGCAAAAGCACCCTGCTCAATCTCATCGCCGGCATCGATCGCCCGGATTCCGGCCAGTTGATCGTCGCCGGTGAGGAAATCGGCAACCTCGACGAGGCGGATCTCGCCGACTGGCGCGCCCGCAACGTCGGCTTCATCTTTCAGTTCTACAACCTGATGCCCGTGTTGTCGGCGCTGGAAAACGTCGAATTGCCGTTGTTGCTCAAAGACATGCCGCGTCGCGAGCGGACCGAGCGCGCGCGTCTGGCACTGGAGATGGTCGGCCTTGCCGACCGCGCCGATCACGCGCCGTCGGAGCTCTCCGGCGGTCAGCAGCAGCGCGTCGCCATTGCCCGTGCGCTGATCACCGATCCGACGCTGATCGTCGCCGATGAGCCGACCGGCGACCTCGACCGCGAATCGGCCAACGACATCCTGCGTCTGATGCAGCGCCTGAATGACGAAATCGGCAAGACGATCATCATGGTCACGCACGACAGCCGCGCCGCCGGCCACGCGCACGCCATCATGCATCTGGAGAAAGGCGAGTTGTCCGGGCGTGAGGATGTCCGTGCCTGAGCGCGCCCTGCGGCCGGCTGCGCCGCGCCTTCGCGGCGGCTGATAGCGCATGCTGCTGGCGCTGATTTTCCGCAACGCCTTCCGGCATCGTCTGCGCACCCTGCTGACGATGGTCGGGCTGGCCGTGGCCATTCTTGCCTACGGCCTGCTGTCGACGGTCATCAGCGCCTGGTACGCCGGCGCCGACGGGGCGTCGGGGGCGCGGCTGATCACGCGCAATTCGATTTCGCTCGTTTTCCCGCTGCCGATCACCTACCGCGAAAAAATCCGGCAGATCGACGGCGTGCGCGCGATCACGCTCGCCAACTGGTTCGGCGGCGTCTACAAGGAGCCGAAGAACTTCTTTCCGCAGTTCGCCATTGAGCCGGAAAGCTACCTCAACATCTATTCCGAGTTCCGGCTGACGGACGAGGAGCGGCGCGAATTCCTGCGCGATCGCAAGGGCTGCATCGTTGGCGCCAAGCTGGCGCGTACCTACGGCTTCAAGGTCGGCGACACGATTACCTTGCAAGGGCGGGTTTTTCCGGGCAACTGGGATTTCGTCATCCGTGGCATCTATACCGGACGCGACGCCAAGACCGACGTTTCGCAGATGCTCTTTCACTGGGACTATCTCAACGAGACGCTGAAGAAGCGCTGGCCGGGCCGCGCCAACGAGGTCGGCGTCTATGTTGTCGATATCGGCGATTCCGCCCGCGCCGCCGAGATCAGCCGCGCCATCGACATCCAGTTCAAGAACAGCAACGCGGAAACCCTGACGGAGACGGATCGCGCCTTCCAGTTGGGTTTCGTTTCGCGCACCGAGTCGATCGTCGTTGCCATCCGCCTCGTTTCGTACGTCGTCATCTTCATCATCCTCGCCGTGATGGCCAACACCATGGCGATGACGGTGCGCGAGCGGACGGCGGAGTATGCGACGCTGAAGGCGCTGGGCTTCTCGCCGCTGTTCGTCATTCTGCTCATCTACGGCGAATCGCTCGCCATTGCCGCCATTGGCGGTGGCGTCGGCATCGCTGCGACCTTCCCCGTCGCCGCGCTGTTTGCCAAGACGCTCGGCAAGTTCTTCCCGGTCTTTGATGTTTCGTCCACGACGGTCGGCTTGCAGATGCTGTGGGCCTTGCTGGTCGGTCTGATCTCCGCCTTCTTCCCGGCACGGCGGGCGGCGCGGGTGAAGATCGTCGACGGTTTGCGGAGCATCGGCTGATGCAGATTCCGCTCGCCTATTCGCTGCGCAACCTGCGCACCCGCGTGATGACGACGGCGTTGACGGCCGGCGGCATGGCGCTGGTGGTCTTCGTTTTCGCCGCCGTGCTGATGCTCGACGAGGGCCTGAAACGCACGCTGGTCGACACCGGCGAACCCGATAACGTGGTCGTCACGCGTCGTGCGTCGGGCAGCGAGGTGCAAAGCGCCGTCGAGCGCGTTCCTGCCGCCATCGTCGAAAGCCTGCCGCAGGTCGCCATGGGCGGCGCCGGCGAGCGCCTGATCTCGAAAGAGTCGGTGGTGCTCATCACGCTCAACAAGCGCGGCCGCGAGGGCGAACTCGACAAGCCGTCGAACGTGATCATCCGCGGTGTCGACGCCATGGGCTTCACGCTGCGCCCGCAAGTGAAGATCGTCGCCGGGCGGATGTTTCATCCCGGCGTTGCCGAGATCGTCGTCGCCCGTGGCGTCGCCGAGCGCTTCGAGAATGCCGGGCTCGGCGATTCGCTGCGCTTTGGCGGGCGCGAGTGGGCCATCGTGGGTCTTTTCGACGCCGGCCAGTCGGGCTTCGACTCGGAAATCTGGGGCGACGCCGACCAGTTGATGCAAGCCTTCCGGCGGCCGGTGTTTTCGTCGCTGATCTTTCGCCTGACCGATCCGTCGCAGTTCGACGCGGCCAAGGAGGCCATCGAAAGCGATCCGCGTCTGATGCTCGAGGCCAAGCGCGAGCGCGTCTTTTATACCGAGCAGTCGGAAACGCTGGCCACCTTCATCCGCATCCTCGGCCTGTCGTTGTCGGTGATTTTCTCCATCGGCGCCATCATCGGCGCAATGATCACCATGTACGCCGCCGTCGCCAGCCGCACCGCCGAAATCGGTACGCTGCGCGCCATCGGCTTTCGCCGGCGCAGCATCCTGCTCGCCTTCCTGCTCGAATCGCTGCTGCTCTCCTTGCTCGGCGGCCTCGTCGGGCTGGCGGCTGCGTCGTGCATGCAGCTGATCAGCCTGTCGACGACGAACTTCCAGTCCTTTGCCGAACTCGCGTTTACCTTCGAGCTGACGCCTCGGGTTGTCGTCAAGAGCCTGCTTTTTGCGCTCTTCATGGGCTTCATTGGCGGTGTATTGCCGGCAGCGCGGGCCGCGCGCATGAATATCGTCGACGCGTTGCGCGCCGCCTGAGACTCGCCGCTCGCCGCGAGTTGCCCGACGGCGGCGCTATACTCAAACCATCCTGCCGCGTTTCGTCCGGCCCATTACACGGAGAACTTCCCCCATGGCGTTTGCTGATACCCCGAGCATGGCCGTCTTCTGCGACTTCGAAAACGTCGCCATCGGCGTACGTGACGCCAACTACGAGAAATTCGACATCAAGCCGGTGCTCGAACGTCTGCTCCTGAAGGGCGGCATCGTCGTCAAGAAGGCGTACTGCGACTGGGAGCGTTACAAGACCTTCAAAGCGACCATGCACGAGGCCAACTTCGAGCTGATCGAAATCCCGCACGTGCGTCAGTCGGGCAAGAACTCGGCCGACATCCGTATGGTCGTCGACGCGCTCGACCTCTGCTACACCAAGGCGCACGTCGACACCTTCGTCATCATCAGCGGCGACTCGGACTTCTCGCCGCTTGTCTCCAAACTGCGCGAGAACGCCAAGCGCGTCATCGGTGTCGGCGTCAAGCAGTCGTGTTCGGACCTGCTCATCTCCAATTGCGACGAGTTCATCTTCTACGACGATCTGGTGCGCGACAGCCAGCGCGCCGCCCGCCGCGAACGCGAGCCGGCCGCCAGCAAGCGTCCGTCCGAGGAAGACAAGCGCAAGAAGGAAGAGCTTGAAGCACGCAAGAGCAAGGCCATCGACCTCGCCGTCAGCACCTTCGACGCGCTCGTCGCCGAACGTGGCGACAGCGGCAAGATCTGGGCATCGCTGCTCAAGGAAGCGATCAAGCGGCGCAAGCCCGACTTCAACGAAACCTACTTCGGCTTCCGCGCCTTCGGCAACCTGCTCGAAGAAGCGCAATCGCGTGGTTTCTTCGTCGTTGGCCGCGACGAAAAATCGGGTACCTGGGTGCATCGGGGCACCCGCTCCGAAGCCTCGCTGGAGGCCGTGTCCTCTCCGGCGGGCATCCCTGCCGCATCGGTTTCCCCCTCGGCCGCCGCACCGGCCGCTCCCGACACGGCCGCTCCCACGGATGGCGATGGGGCGATCTCCGCGCCAGCGGCGGCGGGGGATGCCGCCGAGGCGCGCCCGGCACGCACGACGGGCACCCCCCGTGGGCGCGGCCGGGGCGGTCGCAGCACTGGCAGGGCTGTGTCACGGACTGAACGCGCCGGGGCGTCTCGCCCGGCGGCGGAGTCGGCTGACGAGCCAGCGCGTGAAACAGGTCGCGAAGGGGGGGGCGAGGTCGTCAGCGAAGTAGTGAGAGACACGGTGCGCGTCGAGTCGCATGAACGGGCGCAGGAGAACCGGCAAGGAGCGTCGCGCCAGACGGCGCGCGCTGGCGTACCGGAATCCGCTCCGGCAGAGGCGCGCGTTGCGGAGTCGGGCGCAGTGGCGGGCGCCAGGCCGACGTCTACCGTTCCGGCGGTTGCCTCGTCGGGGGCGGAGAATGCCGTCGCCGCTGCGTCCACTTCCGCCAATCCTGCCAGCCCCGTCAACCTCGCCGCTACCCCCTCCGCCGCCGAATTCTCGCCGTCTGACGATGCCGCTGCCGGCCGCTCAGCGCCGCGTTCCGGGCGGCGCGGGGGGCGGGGTCGGCGTGCGTCGGGGGCTGGCGAGAGCGTCAGTGCGCCGGCCGCCGAGGTGAGCGCCGCCGCGCCCGCTCCGTCGCAGCCTCCTGCCAATTCGCTTGCCGCCCTTCTGGTGGAGCGGGCGGCTGCGAGTACCGTGGCGTCGGCGGCCCCGACCGCGGGTTCCAGCGCGACGGGGGAAGCGAAGAAAAAAGCACCGGCACGCCCGCGTCGTCCGCGTGCGCCGAAGGTCGCGAAAGACGCCGCCTGATCGCGTCTTGCCTGCCGCGTCCGCCGCTCGCCGGGCGTGAGCGATAGGGGCGGATCGAAGCAGCCAAACGAAAAGGGGCTGAGTCAGCGCGACTCAGCCCCTTTTCTCGGTCCTTTCGCTGTTTTTTTCTTCGCCACTTTTTGGCATCGGCGCCGCCCGTTACGGCGCGCTGCTCAGGCGGCTGGGACGCGCCAGAAGCGTACGGCGAGCGCGGCACTGGCGGCCAGCGTGGCGAGCGCAGTGACGGCGAGCCAGCCCCAGTGCGCCAGTGCGGCGCTGCCGAGCGTTGCGCCGGCGGCCATGCCGACGAACATGCCGACGAAGAGCACGGCGTTGAGCCGGCTGCGCGCGCCCGGATCGATGCCGTAGACGATGGTCTGGTGTGCAATCAGCGCCGCCTGCACGCCGAGGTCGAAACCGATGGTGCCGACGGCGAGCAGCCAGAGCTGCGCGTGCGGCGTGAGGAGCGGGCTAGCGCACATCAGCGCGAAGGACAGCGCCGCCAGCCCGCTACCGAGGCGCGTCACCCATTCGGGGCCATGCCGGTCGGCGAGATGGCCGGCGACCGGGGCGGCCAGCGCGCCAACAGCGCCGGCGAGGCCAAAGGCGCCCGCGACGGCGGCGCCAAGGTGGAAGGGCTCGGCGTGCAGCATGACGGCGAGTGTCGACCAGAAGGCGCTGAAGCCCAGCGACAACAGCCCTTGCGCGAGCGCCGCGCGGCGCAGGGTGGCGTGGCGCTGAAAGAGGTCGAGCAGCGAAGCGAGCAGCGCGCGGTAGGCGAGCGTCGTCGTCGGCGCGATATGCGGCAGGGCGCGCCAGGTGGCGACGCCGATGCCACCGACGCCCAACGCGGCGATGACGAACATGGCGCGCCAGCCGAGCGCCTCGGCGATGACGCCGCTGATGACGCGCGAGAGCAGGATGCCGAGCAGCAGCCCGGTCATCACCGAGCCGACGACCTTGCCGCGCTGGCTGGGCGGCGCGAGCGTTGCCGCTGCCGGCACGATGTCTTGCGCCAGCGTCGCCGTCAGACCGATGGCGAGGCTCGCCGCCAGCAGTACGCCGAGCGAGGGAGCGGCCGCTGCCGCGAGCAGGGCGGCGACGAGCGCGATGGTTTTGACGAGGATGATGCGGCGCCGGTCATGGCGGTCGCCGAGTGGTGCCAGCAGCAGGATTCCCACTGCGTAGCCCAGTTGCGTCAGCGTCGGCACGTAGCCGATGTGCAGATCGCTGGCGCCGATGTCGGTGGCGAGGATGCCGAGCATCGGCTGGCTGTAGTAGAGCGAGGCAACCGCCAGCCCGGCGGCGACGGCGAGCAGCATGACGAGGCGCGACGACAGCGCGTGCGGTGTCGCGTCCGTGGCGGGCACTGTCGGCGCGGCAGCGGATGCGGGCCGATCATGCAGATTATGGATGGATGACATGCGACGATCTCCGGCGTGTTTCGACGGGGCGCAGTTTGGGCCGTGAGGTGCCTGTCGGGTAGTGCCGTCCGGCGCAGATCTGTTATACATTGAGCGCATGGCTAAACCCGTGATCGCCTCCGCGCTGCCCTTGCCGAGTTCATCGAATTCATCGAGCCCACCGCATTCGCCGAATTCACCCAGCGCGGCGACCTTGCCCGTCAGCGGCGACCGCATCGAGTTGATGCAGACCTTCGTGCGTATCGTCGAGGCGGGCAGTCTGTCGGCGGCAGCGGCGCAGTTGGGCACGACACAGCCGACCGTCAGCCGTCGTTTGCAGACGCTGGAACGCTCGCTCGGTGTGCGCCTGCTCAATCGCTCGACCCACGCCATGCGCCTGACCGACGACGGCGAACGCTGCTTCGAGCGCGCGCGCGAGTTGCTGGCGAACTGGGCGGCCTTCGAGTCGGACGTGCGCGGCGTCAGCGACGAGCCGGAGGGTGTGCTGCGCGTCGTCGCCCCGCACGCCTTCGGGCAGGAGCGGCTGGTCAGGCCGCTGGCGGAGTATTTGCGGCGCTATCCGCGCATGAGTGTCGAGTGGTTGCTGCACGACGATAGCGCCATCGAGGATTTCATCGCGGCCGGCATCGACTGCGCGATTCAGGTCGGCGAGGTGACGGATTCGTCGCTGGTGGCGATCAGGCTCGGCGAGGTGCCGCGCATCCTCGTCGCCGCGCCGTCGGTGCTGGCTGGCCGGCCATGCCCCGACGATACGGCGGATCTCGCCGATCTGCCCTGGCTGGCGCTGCGCACCTACTATCGCAAGGACATTCTGCTGCGCCATGTGCACAGCGGCGAGGAGCGGCGTATCGCCATTACCCCCCGGCTCAGCACCGACAGTCTCTACGCGCTACGCAGTGCGGCGCTGGAAGGACTGGGCGTCGCCGTCGGCTCGGCGTGGGTGCTGGCCGACGATCTGGCGGCCGGCCGCTTGCTGCACCTCACGCCACAATGGCGGGCGGCGCCGCTGCCGGTCTGCCTCGTCTATCCCTACGCGCGCTTTTACCCGGCGCGCCTGCGCCGCTTTGTCGAGGTGATGCGGCACGCCGTACCGGGAGTGGTCGTCGGCTAGCGGGACGGCGCTGGTGGGGTGAACCAGCGAAAAAGCCGCGCTGTTGCGCGGCTTTTTCGTCGGCGGCAGCGGCCGTCAGGCCGCCCTCAGGCGGGCTGCACGGGGATGCGGTGGCCGGTGCGGACGATGCGGTTGAGCGCGTCGACGTAGATCAGCTTGGGCGAGTGCTGCGCCAGTTCGGCCTCGTTGAAGGCGGCGAAGGTGGCGATGATGAGAATGTCGCCGGGCGCGGCGCGGCGGGCAGCCGAGCCGTTGACCGAGATGACGCCGGAACCGCGCTCGGCGCGAATGGCGTAGGTGGTGAAACGCTCGCCGTTATTGACGTTCCAGATGTCGATCTGCTCGTTTTCCAGAATGTCGGCGGCGTCGAGCAGGTCTTCGTCGATGGCGCACGATCCTTCGTAATGCAGGTCGGCGTGCGTGGTCGTCACGCGGTGCAGTTTCGACTTCAGCAGGGTGCGAATCATGGGGATTCCTCTCAGCGGGAGTTGCCGGGCACCCGCTATGTGCGGGCCGCCAGGACGCGGGCGGCGGCGGGTGTGTGTGCGGGTGTCTGTTCGTCCCCGGCAAGGAGGAGGGCGATTGTAGCCCCTCGTCGCTCTCTGTCAATGTTCGGCCGGGGCGCCTTGGGCACCCCGCCGGCATCAGAGTTCGATGTTATCGATCAGGCGCGTGTTGCCAAGGCGGCTGGCGGCGAGGATGACGAGTTCGCGTTCGCCTGTCGTCGGTACGGCGAGATCGGCGCGTCGCCGGATGGCGATGTAATCGCTCTTCCAGCCGGTGGCGTCGAGCGAGGCGATGGCCTCGCGTTCGAGTCCGGCGAAGTCGCTGGCGCCGCCGTGTATGGCGTCGCGCAGGGCGCAGAGCGTGCGGTAGAGCTGTGGCGCCTGTTGCCGCTCGGCGACCGACAGGTAACGGTTGCGCGACGACAGGGCGAGGCCGTCGCTATCGCGCAGGGTATCGACGCCGATGATCGGGAAGGGCAGCGCCAGCTGCCGGGCCATGCTGCGCAGGATGGCCAGTTGCTGGTAATCCTTCTTGCCGAAGAGGGCGACTTGCGGCTGCACGATGTTGAAGAGCTTGAGGACGACCGTCGCCACGCCACGGAAATGGCCGGGACGGAATTCGCCTTCGAGCTGGCTGGCGATGGCCGGCGGCTCGACGTGGAAGGTCTGCGCTTCGGGATAAAGCTCGTCTTCGGCGGGGGCGAAGACGACGCTGACGCCGGCGGCAGCCAGCCGCTCACAGTCGGCGGCGAGGGTGCGCGGGTAGCGGTCGAAGTCTTCGTTCGGCCCGAATTGCAGGCGGTTGACGAAGATGCTGGCGACGACGGTATCGGCGTGCGTGCGCGCCGCATTCATCAGCGAGATATGGCCGTCGTGCAGGGCGCCCATGGTGGGAACGAAGGCGGCGTGCTGGCCGGCGAGCGCGCTGCGCAGCGCGGAAATCGAGTGAACGAGTTGCATGGTGTGAGGACAGTCCGTGCGGGTGGGCGGGAAAGAACGGCGGCGGGCGAACGGTGCCAGCGGCACCCCTCGCCCCGCTGGCGCTCAGTAACAGTGTTCGGGGGCCGGGAAGCTGCCGTCGCGGACGGCGTTAACGTAGGCGGCGATACCGGCGGCGATGGACGATTGTCCCGCCATGAAGTTGCGCACGAAGCGGGCTTTGCGG
This sequence comes from Rhodocyclus gracilis, assembly GCF_009617575.1. Lineage (GTDB taxonomy): Bacteria > Pseudomonadota > Gammaproteobacteria > Burkholderiales > Rhodocyclaceae > Rhodocyclus > Rhodocyclus gracilis. The sequence goes on along the minus strand of NZ_WIXJ01000004.1, from coordinate 202,124 downwards.
CCGGGCGAAATATCGAGCGCGTCGTGCAGTACCAGCACCTGACCGGAACACTCGACGCTGGCACCGATGCCGATGGTCGGGATCGTCAGGCGCTGGGTGATCAGGGTGGCGAGTGCGGCGGGGATGGCTTCCAGCACGATCAGCGACGCGCCGGCGTCTTCTTGCGCCTGCGCGTCGGCGAGTACGCGTGCTGCGCCGTCTTCGTCGCGCCCCTGAATGCGATAGCCGCCGAACTGATGCACCGATTGCGGCGTCAGGCCGACGTGGGCGCAGACGGGGATGCCGCGGGCGCAGAGGAAACGCGTCGTCTCCGCCATGTCGACACCGCCTTCGATCTTCACCATCTGCGCGCCGGCGACCATCAGCGTGGCGGCGTTGCGGAAGGCTTGCTGCGGGCTTTCCTGAAAGCTGGCGAAGGGCAGGTCGGCGAGCACCAGCGGGCGGCGGCTGCCGCGCACCACGGCGCCGACGTGATAGGCGATATCGGCGACAGTCACCGGCAGCGTCGAGTCGTGGCCTTGCACGACCATGCCGAGCGAGTCGCCGATGAGCAGCGCGTCGACGTCGGCCGCGTCGCAGACGCCCGCGAGGCTGGCTTCGTAGCAGGTCAGCATGGCGATCTTGCGGCCTTCGGCGCGCATCCGACCAAGATCGAGGTGCGTCAGGCGCCGCCGCGGTGCGTCGGCAGCCAAATGAACGGACATGGGCTTACTCTCCCCGGTTGAAATACTCGCGTGCGCCGCGCATGGCTTCCAGACGCTCGACGAGTAGCACGAAGTCTTCTTCGCGGTCGACGAAGTTGAGGTTTTCCGAATTCACCACCATCACCGGTGCGGCGTCGTAGTGATGGAAGAACTGCGTGTAGCTCTCCGCCAGACGCGCCAGATAGCTGTCGCTGATCGACTGCTCCGCCTCCTTGCCGCGCCGGCGCACGCGCGCGACGAGGGTCTCCGGCCGTGCTTGCAGGTAGATCACCAGATCCGGCGCCGGCGGCGTGGGGGCAACGCGCTCGAAGACTTGTCGGTAGAGCGCGTACTCGTCGTCGGCAAGCGTCAGGCGCGCGAAGAGCGGGTCTTTCTCGATCAGATAATCGGCGATCACCTGCCGGCCAAAATCGTCGCTACGCACCAGATTGCGTTGTTGTTCGCAGCGCTGGAAGAGAAAGTGGAGCTGCGTGGCGAGCGCGTGCCGTTCCGGGGCGTCGTAAAAACGCGCGAGAAACGGGTTTTGCTCCGGCGCTTCGAGAACAACCCGGGCGTCCGTGAGCGTGGCCAGACGTTGCGCGAGGCTCGTCTTTCCGGCGCCGATCGGGCCTTCGACGACGATGTGGCGCAGCCTGGCAAGCGACGTTTTTTTCATGAGAGCGAAATAAATGAGACGGCGCCAAGGATACACAGAGCCGCCCACCGATAGTCAAGCGTGCGTGGCGGTCGTTGCCGGGGGGCGGGGAGAAGGATGTTCACGGATGGCGCGGCTACGCGTGGGATCAGGCGAGCTTTTCGATGCGCTGGCTGGCAACGGCGGGCAGCCAGGCGGCGGCTGTGCCGCGTCCGGGGATCTGGCAATCCGGCACGATTTCGAGCAGCGGCGCGATGACAAAGGCGCGCAGGTGCATGCGCGGATGCGGCAGCGTCAGCGCCTCGCTATCGATGCGCAGATCGTCGACGAGCAGGAGGTCGAGGTCGAGCGTGCGCGGCGCGTGGTGATAGTCACGGCGGCGGCCAAAGCGCAGCTCGGTGGCGAGCAGTGCCGCCAGCAGTGCTGAGGGCGGCAGGCGTGTTTGCAGCAGGGCGACGGCATTGATGTAGTCGGGCTGGCTCTCGTCGCCAACGTCAATCGGCGCGGTGCGATAGAGCGACGACAGGCGCACCAGGCGCGTCTCCGGCAGCGCACCGAGCTCGACGGCAGCGGCGCGCACTTGCGCTTCCGGCTGTACGAGATTGGCGCCGAGGGCGACGAGGGCTTGGCGAAAGGGTTGCGGATCGGTCATCGCGGAATCTGGATGGGGTTGGTGCTGATTCGGTGGGGCTGTGCGGAATCGAGGCTGAAATGCAGCTGAATCCAGGTGGGATCTTCGCAGAATCGGCAGAGGCTCGGGGTGGCGTGCTGGAATAGGGAGGGGAGCGGAGGGGCGGCACCTTGCTGCGCGGTCGATGCCAACGCGGCGCCGAGGCTGGCACGCGCCGGGCGCCGGGCGCCGGTGGCGCCGCGTTGGCGATGGTCTTAGTCGATGCTCGCGTTGCCCGGCACGGCGCTGCCCGTAGCGGCGTCGTTGCCGTTGCCCGAGGCCGGCTTGCGGCGCCGGCGGCGGCGCTTTTTGACGTCGTCGGCACGCGGTGCCTGCAGAAGTTGCGCGCGGTCGTCGCCGTCGGCGGCGAGGAAGCTTTCCCACCAGTCGACGAGTTCGCGGTCGATTTCACCGGATTCGCTGCGCAGCAGCAGGAAGTCCCAGGCGGCGCGGAAACGCGGGTGTTCCAGCAGCGCGAACGGCCGCTTGCCGGAGCGTTGCTCGAATCGCGGCTGCAAGCCCCAGATTTCCTTGATGTCGCCAGCGATACGCCGGGTGATGGCGAGTTTTTCGGATTGCGCGTCGAGCACTTCGTCCATGGCGACGAAGAGTGCCGGAATCGGTCGCTCGCCGGCGCTTTGCAGACGTTTCCAGTGCGCCAGGGTTTGCTGCCAGAGCAGCGTGGCGAAGAGGAAACTCGGCGAAATCGGCTTGCCTTCGCGAACGCGGCGGTCGGTGCTGTCGAGCGCCAGCATGACGAAACGCTCGCCGAGGGGCTGTTCGAGGATGACGTCGAGCAAGGGCAGGAGCCCCCGGTGCAGGCCTTCGGCGCGCAGTTGCGTGACGCAGCGCAGGGCGTGGCCGGAGGTCAGCAGCTTCAGCATTTCGTCGAAAAGCCGGGCGGGCGGCACGTTTTCGATGAGTGGCGTCAGTTCGCGGATCGGACGGCGCGCCGCCGGATCGATGGTCAGGCCGAGCTTCGCTGCCAGACGCACCGCACGCAGCATGCGCACCGGGTCTTCGCGGAAGCGCTGCGTCGGCTCACCGATCATGCGCAGGGTTTTTTGTTCGAGGTCGGCGACGCCGTGGTGGAAGTCGACGATGGTTTCGGCGACCGGGTCGTAGTACAGCGCGTTGACGGTGAAGTCGCGGCGCGCGGCGTCTTCGGCGTGCGTGCCGAAGACGTTGTCGCGCAGCACGCGACCGTGTTCGTCGGTCAGCGTGTTGCCATCGTGCGGGCCACGGAAGGTGGCGACCTCGATGGTCTCGGCGCCCATCAGCACATGCACGATCTGAAAGCGGCGGCCGATGATGCGCGAGCGACGAAAGCACTGCCGGACTTGTTCCGGCGTGGCGTTGGTGGCGACGTCAAAATCCTTGGGCGGAATGCCGGCAAGCAGATCGCGGACGGCGCCGCCAACGACGTAGGCCTTGTAGCCGGCCTGTTGCAGGCCTTCGACGGTGCGGCGGGCGCCGCTGCTCAGGCGATCGCGGTGGATGCCGTGGCGGGCCGCCGCAATCACGGCCGGGCCGTCACTTTCGGTGGCGACAGCGGGTGCGGCCTTGCGGCCCAGTACTCGATAGATAAGTTTGCGAATCATCCTCGTTCCGTTGCGGAATGCAGGTAGGCCGTCGGGCGGACGGCGTGTGTGTGGGGAGTCAGGGTAGGTGGGCGATCATCCGCGCAGGCTGAGGATCGGCCAGCCGGCGGCCGTTGCCGCTTCGCTCAGGCGGGCGTCGGGATCGACGGCGACCGGCGAGGTAACCCAGTTAAGCAGTGGCAGGTCGTTGTGCGAGTCACTGTAGAACCAGCTGCGACGGAAGCTGCCGCGCCACAGGCCAAGGGCTTCCAGCCAGTCCTCGACGCGGATGACCTTGCCTTCACGGAAGGACGGGCGGCCGCGCGGGCGGCCGATGAACTGGCCGTCGTCCTGTGCCGGGATGGTGGCGATCAGGTGTGGAATGCCCAGTTCGCGGGCGATGGGGCCGGTGACGAAGCTGTTGGTCGCGGTGACGATCGCGCAGAGGTCGCCGCGTTCGAGGTGTCGGCGAACCAGCGCGCGCGCTTTTTCGCCGATGATCGGCAGGATGCGCGTCTGCATGAATTCCGCGTGCCAGGCGTCGAGTTGCTCGCGGGGGTGACGCATCAGAGGCGCCAGCTGGAATTCGAGGAATTCGTAGATGTCGAGCGTGCCGTCGACGTACTGACGGTAGAACTCGTGGTTCATCCGTGAGTGCAGGTCGCTGTCGAGGACGCCCCGGCCGATGAGGAACTGCGCCCATTCGAAATCGCTGTCGCCAGCGAGCAGCGTGTGGTCGAGGTCGAACAGCGCCAGTTCGCGCCCGTCAGCGGCGGGGAGGTGGGGGAAGTCGGTCATCATGGGCGTGCGAGTGGTGACGTTGGTGACGTTGGGTGCGTAGATGCGAGTGGGAATGCGTGCGGGAATGGTGGGGGGGCGCGCAGGTGCGTGAGGGTGGGGCGATGTGGGGGGGCGGGAGCGCCGGATTGGCGTCGCGGCGATCAGGCCTCGACCCGCGCGTGCAGTACCTCGCGCAGCAGGGGGAGCGTGATCGGACGTTTGTGTTCCAGCGAATAACGATCAAGCGAGGCGAGGAGCGCCGACAGGCTGCGCATGTCGCGTGGCGCGCGTGCCAGAAGGTAAGTGAGCACTTCGGGCGGCAGTCGTACGCCACGGGCGGCGGCCTGCGTCGCCAGCGCGGCGATTTTTTCGGCGTCGGTCAGCGGCTGCAAACGGCAGATCAGCCCCGAGCCGAGGCGCGTCCGCAGGTCTTCGCGCAAGGTCAGTCGCAGTGGCGGTTCGGGCGCTGCGACGAGCAGGGCGCCACCGCTCGCGCGCAGGCGATTGAAGGCGTTGAAGAGGGCAATCTGGCCTGCCGCATCGAGCGCGGCGACGTTATCGACTGCCAGTTGCAGGCCGGCGCGGGTGTCGTCTTCGGCTAGTGTGGCCAGTGCCGGATCGGTGGTCGCGTCGATGTAGCGTACGCCAACCGCCCGCAGGAGGTGCGTCTTGCCGGCGCCGGCGTCGCCCCAGAGGAACAGGCAGGTTTCGCGCGGGGTCTGGGTTTGCCACTGGTGCAGGCAGGCGAGCGCTTCGCCGTTGCTGCCGGCGACAAAGTTGTCGAGGCTGGGCGCGGCGTCCGGCAGCAGGTCGAGAATCAGTTGACGCATCGGGGCGCAGGCGGCGGCGAAAAAGGCTTCGGAAGAAGGCTTCAGAAGGCGTTGTAAGGAAGTGCTGTCCGGTGCGCGCGGACCCGGAGGCGGCGCGGGGTGCGACGGGGCGTCGATTCGCCAGCGCGGTGCGACACGGCCGACGAGGTTCTCGATTGCGTTGCTGCCGTTCGGCGCGGTGCCGACATTTCGGCTAAAATCCGGGCTTTCCAGCGCGGCGGCTCTCCTGCCCGCCGCTTTTCAGTCGGGCGGCGTGTGCGGCGCATTCTACCACTCGACGGCCTTGCTCGGGACGCTTCCCCAGATGACTCAGGAATCTCTCTCCTATCGTGACGCCGGTGTCGATATCGACGCTGGTGATGAACTCGTTGAACGCATCAAGCCGCTGGCGAAAAAAACGCTGCGCGACGGCGTGCTCGCCGGTATCGGCGGTTTCGGTGCGCTGTTCGAAGTGCCCAAACGCTACCGCGAGCCGGTGCTGGTGTCCGGCACCGACGGCGTTGGCACCAAGCTGCGTCTGGCGTTCGAGCTGAATCGCCACGACACGGTGGGTATCGATCTTGTCGCCATGAGCGTCAACGATATTCTCGTGCAAGGCGCCGAGCCATTGTTTTTCCTCGACTATTTTGCCTGTGGGAAGCTCGATGTGGCGACTGCGGCCTCGGTGGTCGGCGGTATTGCCCGCGGCTGCGAGGACGCTGGCTGCGCGCTGATCGGTGGCGAAACCGCCGAAATGCCCGGCATGTACCCGGAAGGGGAATACGACCTCGCCGGCTTTGCTGTTGGCGTGGTGGAAAAGTCGGCGATCATCGGCGGCCGCGACATTGCTCCGGGTGACGTTGTACTCGGCTTGCCGTCGTCGGGCGCGCATTCCAACGGTTACTCGCTGGTGCGCAAGATCATTGCCCGCACGAAGCCCGATCTCGACGCGCCTTTCGACACTGTCGATGGACGCACGCGTTCGCTCGCCGACGCGGTGATGGCGCCGACGCGCATTTACGTGAAGCCGCTGCTGGCGCTGATGGCCGCGCTGCCGGTCAAGGGCATGGCGCACATTACTGGCGGCGGTCTGACGGAAAACGTGCCGCGCGTCCTGCCTGCTGCGGTCAAGGCTGTCATCGATGCGTCGAGCTGGCAACGTCCGGCGCTGTTTGACTGGCTGCAACGCGAAGGCAATGTCGCCGACGCCGAAATGCACCGCGTCTTCAACTGCGGTATCGGCATGGTGGTCGTGCTGGCACCGTCCGAGGTGGCTCGCGCACAGGAAGTGCTCGCCGCTGCCGGTCAGCCTTCGTTCGTCATCGGCCGCATCGAGGCACGGGCCGAGGGCGAGGCAGCAACCATCGTGCGCTGATCGTTGATGACAGCGCCGTCGGCACTTTGCGTGCGGCGGCGCGCTGCGCCCGGCGCCGGTTAGTCGTGCCGTTCCGGGAACGACGGCGTGAGGTTCTCGAAGAGTGCGCGGAAAGCGTCACGCACCTGCCGCTCGCTGCATCCCATCAGCAAGGCGTCGTCGAAGGCGTCTTGCGCCAGCTGCCGCAGTTCGACGAAGTTCTCGTTGAGCAGACGGATCTTCTCGACGCAGGCGACGGGCGAACCGTCGGGGCGTCGCCAGACTTTTGGCGGCGCGCCGGCGTCGTTGTTGTGCGTGCTCTCGTTCGCGGTGGCGGGAGTGTCGGCGGGGAGAGGGGCGTGTGTCATCGCGGAATCCTTTTGCGGAGTGCCCGCCTGCGGCGCTAGGGCCGTGGCGCGGCGATAGCCGTGTCGAGAAAATGCGCCACCCGTTCGCTGACGCGCGCCGTCAGGTCGGCGGCGAGGCAGTCGAAGGTTTCCGGGCGCAAGGTGTTGTTCATCCAGGTCAGTTGTCGTTTGGCCAGTTGTCGCGTCGCGGCGCAGCCGCGCGCGAGCAGTTCGTGGCGCGGGAAAAGTCCTTCCTGCGCTTCCCACACCTGACGGTAGCCGACGCAGCGCATCGATGGCAATTTGGCATCCAGCCGATAGCGTTCGCGCAACGAATCCAGTTCGTCTTCCAGACCGTCGTCGAGCATGGCGGCAAAGCGGGCGTTGATGCGCTCGGCCAGCACGCTGCGCTGTGACGGCAAGAGCCCGAGCGACAGGCAGGGGCTGGCAACGCCCGCCGGCCCGCCGGCGCTGGCGTCTGCCTCGGCCGCCAGCAGCGCCGACATCGATGTGCCGCTCAGTCGGCAGATTTCAAGTGCGCGCTGGATGCGTTGTGAGTCGTTTGGTGCCAAGCGGGCGGCGGTGGCCGGATCGAGTCTGGCAAGTTCGGCGTGCAGCGCCGGCCAGCCGCGGGCGGCCGCCTCGGCGTCGAGTTCGGCACGCACCGCCGGGTCGGCTGCCGGCAGTTCGGCGAGCCCTCCCGCCAGCGCGCGAAAGTAGAGCATGGTGCCGCCGACCAGTAGCGGTATGCGGCCGCGTGCGCCGATGTCGGCGATCATCGCGCGTGCGTCGGTGACAAAGCGGGCCGCCGAATAGGCTTCTTCGGGGCTGATGATGTCGACGAGGCGGTGGGGAAAGGCTTGCAGCGTCGCCGCGTCGGGCTTTGCCGTGCCAATGTTCATGTCGCGAAACACCAGCGCCGAGTCGACGCTGATGAGGTCGACGGGGAAGCGTTGCGCCAGCGCGAGGGCGAGCGCCGTCTTGCCGCTGGCGGTCGGCCCCATCAGGAGGATGAGCGGCGGCGCCGGGAGCGATTGTGTCGGGGCGGAGGACTGCGCAGGAAACGTGGTGGGCTGCGTGGTGGGCTGCGTGGCGGGAAGTGGGGCGATCTGCATGGCGCTCATCGACCGCGCAGGAAGAGACGATCGAGCTCGCTCAAGGAGAGCGCCGTCCACGTAGGACGCCCGTGATTGCATTCGCCGCCGCGTTCGGTGGCTTCCATTTGCCGCAGCAGCGCGTTCATTTCCGGTAGCGTCAGCGGGCGGTGCGCGCGTACGGCGCCATGGCAGGCCATGGTCGCCAGGAGTTCGTTACGGCGTGCGCCGGCGAGCTGCGAGACGCCGTGTTCGCGCAGTTCGGCGAGGACGGCGCGGGCCAGTGCGGCGGGGTCGGCGCGCGTCAGCATGGCGGGAACGCCTCGCACCGCGAGTTGCGTGGGGCCGAGCGGGGCGATGTCGAAGCCGAGCTCGGCGAGCGTGTCGCCGTACTCTTCGGCAGCGGCCACGGACAGCGGGTCGGCGCCGAATACCGCCGGGATGAGCAGCGCCTGCGTCGCCGGTGGGCGGCCGTCGAAGGCGGTTTTCAAACGCTCGTAGAGGATGCGCTCGTGCGCGGCATGCATGTCGACGAGGATCAGCCCCTGCGCGTTCTGCGCCAGCAGATAGATGCCGTGCAGCTGTGCGAGGGCGTAACCGAGCGGCGGTGCGGCCTCGCCGACCTGGGTATTGTCGGCATCGGCCGCCGGGTGGCGTTCGTCGTCGCCGCCGGTGCTGGCGGCAGTCGAGGCGGCTGGCCTTGCCGTGGCCGCGGCGGCGAAGGCGAGGTAGGCCGCGGCAGCCGGTTCGGCGACACGGGGACGGCTGTGTTCGCGTTCGACAGCTGCGGCATAGTCGCGGGAGGTGCTGGGGGCGGTGGGAGCGTGGCGGGGCGAGGTGTCGGCGTGCGGGTACAGCGGCAGCGTGTACGGGGGGCGTGCGGCGGTTGTGCTGGCAGAAGGGGGGGCAGCAGGGATGGCCGACGCGCCGAGCGGTGTGGCGACAGGCGGGCGCTGGCTGGCGCCACTCGCGTTCGGCGAAGCGCGCTCCGTTGCGGCGAGGTCGGAGGTACGGGCGGCGAGCATTGCCGAGGGCGTTGCGGCCAGCGCGCGCTGAACGGCGTGGAAGACGAACTGATGTACGGCGCGTGCGTCGCGGAAGCGCACTTCGGTTTTGGCCGGATGCACGTTCACGTCGACCTCCGTCGGGTCGATGTCGATAAAGACGCAGTAGGCCGGCTGACGGCTGCCGTGTAGCTGGTCGCGATAGGCTTCGCGCAGTGCGTGGGCGAGCAGTTTGTCGCGTACGAAGCGGCCGTTGACGTAGCAGTACTGCGCGTCGGCGCGCGTACGTGCCAGCGTTGGCAGGCCGACGCGGCCGCGCAGGCGGAGGCCACCGGCGGCGACGTCTACCGTGTGCGAAGCGTCGATGAAGTCGTCGCCGAGAAGGCTCGCGGCGCGCGTCGTAGCGTCGCCAGCCGGCAGATGCAGTCCGGCGCGTCCGTTGTGGCTGACGGTGAAGGCGACCTCGGGATAGGCGAGCGCGATGCGGCGCACGGCGTCGACGCAATGCGCGTATTCGGTGGCTTCGGACTTGAGGAATTTCCGCCGGGCGGGGGTGTTGCGGTACAGGTCGCGCACCTCGATGCGCGTGCCGATGGCGTGCGCGGCGGGTTCCGGCTCGCCGCTGGCGACGTCGGCGCGCAGGCACCAGGCGTGCGCCGCGTCAGCACGGCGGCTGGTGATGACGAGTTCCGCAACGGCGGCAATCGAGGCTAGTGCCTCGCCCCGAAAGCCGAGTGTGCCGACGCGTTCGAGGTCGTCGAGCGAGGCGATTTTCGATGTGGCGTGACGCGTCAGCGCCAGCGCCAGTTCGTCGCGGGCAATGCCGCCGCCGTTGTCGATGACGCGAATGAGATCGACGCCGCCGCCTTCGAGCTGGATGTTGAGGCTCGTCGCGCCGGCGTCGAGGGCGTTTTCGAGCAATTCCTTGAGTGCTGCCGAGGGGCGCTCGACCACTTCGCCGGCGGCGATCTGGCTGATCAGCAGGTCGGGCAGGCATTGGATCGGCCGGCATGGGGTGGCCGGCGACGATGTTGCGGCGAACACGGCGGCGGCTGGCGACAGGTCGCTGGCGCAGGTGGCGTTCGTCGCCGGGGAGGTTTCGGGAAGCTCTGACATGGCGCGATTATCGCCGATGTCGTCCGTCACGCGTCACCGGTGCGGAAGTCGGCGAGGGGTGACGGGCATCGGTTAGAATTGCGCCGTCGCGTTCCGGCGCGACAGGCGGGCCGCGGCCATCGGCGGTTTTGGCACGGGAACCCCTTGAACTGATGGACTATCTCGCCGGCTTCGTCGATATCCTCCTGCATCTTGATCGCCACCTGGAGATGCTGGTTCAGCTCTATGGCATCTGGGTCTACGCCATCCTCTTTGCGGTCATCTTCAGTGAAACCGGCTTCGTCGTAACGCCTTTCCTGCCCGGCGATTCGCTGCTGTTCGTCGCCGGCGCGCTGGCGGCGCTGGGTGGCATGGACATCGGGCTGCTGATCGCCGTGCTGACGGTGGCCGCCGTCTTGGGCAACGCGCTCAATTACCAGATCGGCCGCTATCTCGGCCCGCGCGTCTTCCAGTGGGAAAGCTCGCGCTTTTTCAACCGGGCGGCGCTTGAGCGCACGCATGCCTTTTACGAGACGCATGGCGGCAAGACGCTGGTGCTGTCGCGCTTCTTGCCGCTGTTTCGCACCTTCGCGCCTTTCGTCGCCGGGGTGGGGGCGATGCACTGGGGGCGTTTCATGAGCTTCAACATGATTGGCGCGCTGGCCTGGGTTGCCTTGCTGACGGCGGCGGGTTACTGGTTCGGTAATTTCCCGTGGGTTCGCCAGAATCTGTCGCTGGTGATCGTCGGCATCATCGGCGTGTCGCTGCTGCCTGCTCTGTTCGGCTGGCTGACGCAGCGCCGCGCGACCTGAGCCCTCAGGGCCGGCATGATGCCGCGCCGCGTGCCCCGTTTCGCCACCCGCTGCTTTGTGGGGGCGTCGCTGCGGCGCGGTAGCCTGGGCGTTCTGGCGGTGCTTCTTGCTAGCAGCGGCTGCGCGACGAAAGTTGGCCGCGATGGCACGCGGGAGGTGGAGGTTCATCCGCGCTATATCGCCAAAACCGACGTCGATCGTTTCGTCGACGCGAGTCGTTATGAGGTGATGACGGGTCTGCGCCGGCTGACCGAGAAGCTCTACAAGCGCAACCCGCGGGAGTGGCGCAAGAGCGGTCAGGCGAGTCCCGAGGCGGCGGTCGAGCGCTTGTTCGGGAACGGTGGCATCGGTGGCATCACGGAATTCGCGGAGCTCGGCGGGCGGCGCGAAGCGGCGGCGGTGTTGCTGGCGTTCAGCGCCGACTATCGTGGCGACCGGGTGCTGGCGCTGATGGGCGGCCTGCTCGGCATGGTCGATGCGGCGTTCCTGCACAAAGACGATTTCTACATGCTCGACGACCTCGACGCGCAGAAGCTTTACAATTGCGCCCGCAATCTCGAAATCGCGCTGTGGAAACTGTCGTCCGCGCGCACCGCCGATGGCGAACCGTTTTTGCTCGCCAACGAACTCGATCCGAAGCACCCCAATCTCAGTTTCGAGCGTGAGTTTGGCCGGTTGATCGGGGTTCTGGATCTCCTCTCCGCCGTCGTTGCCGACAAGAACGGCCGCTCCTTGACGCGGTTCACACAAAGTATCGCCACCGCCGTCTTCCTGCCGGTGGGCGCTCTGGGCATCAAATGAAATCGATCGTCATCCTTATTTCCGGGCGCGGCAGCAATCTGCGCGCCTTGCTCGACGCCGTGGCAGACCCGGCGCTCGCGGTACGTGTCGCCGCCGTCATCAGTAACCGCCCCGCCGCCGCCGGGCTCGACGTGGCGCGCGCCGCCGGCGTGCCGACCGCCGTGGTCGATCACCGCGAGTTTGGCGATCGTCAGACCTTCGACGCCGCTCTGGCCGAATGCATCGAGGGCTTCGGCGCCGAGCTGGTTGTTCTGGCCGGCTTCATGCGCATCCTCGGCGACGCGTTCGTGCGGCGCTTTGCCGGGCGGCTGATCAACATTCATCCCTCGCTGCTGCCGTCGTTTCCGGGGCTCGATACCCACCGCCGTGCGCTCGACGAGGGCGTGCGGGTGCATGGCTGCACGGTGCATTTCGTGACGCCCGCGCTCGATCACGGGCCGATCATCGTTCAGGCCGCCGTGCCGGTGCTCGATGGCGACGATGTCGAGCTCCTGTCGGCCCGCGTGCTGGCAGCGGAGCATCAGATCTACCCCTTGGCCGTGCGCTGGTGGGCGGAAGGGCGTCTGCGCCTGGAAGACGGTCGCGTCCGTCTGACGCCACCTGCCGACGTCGCGCCCGTGACGCTGATCTCGCCGACGGTGGTCTAGTCGCGCAATGCCGCTGGCGCTCGTTTTCGCGCTTGCCGCCTCGCTCGGCGCGCATGCGGTAGCGCTCTTCCTGCCAGACGTCGATCTGTCGACCGCGCCCACGCCGCCGCCGCTGGTCGCTGAAATCGCCTTGCCGCCGGCTGTGGTCAAGACGCCGGTGCATCTGGCGCCACCGCCCGCGACGCATCGGCGACACCCGCAGGCAAAAGCAGCGCCGGCATCGGCGCCGCGTTCCGCTGCGGTTGTCGTGGCGCCGGCGAACGAGGCCGCGCTGACGGTCGCTCCCGCCGTCCTCGACGAGTCCGCGATGGCCGACCGCGCGGCGAGTGACAGGACGGGTGAGCCGACTGGAGCAGCCCCTGGCCGCGCGACCGGAAGCGCAGCCGTTCCGTCGAACTGGGTGTTACCGGCAGAAGGGACGATCCGCTATCGCGTCTATCGCGGTACGCGTGGTCTGGAAGTCGGCCGGGCGGTGCACCACTGGCAGATTGCCGACGGGCACTACGCGCTCGACGCGATGACCGAGACGAGCGGCCTCGCGGCCCTCTTCAAACCCCTGAAAATTGAACTCGCCAGTCGCGGGGAGATCGACGCGGGAGGCTTCCGTCCGGCGTCGTTCGTCATTCGCCGCGATGGTGTGGAGACCCGCGAACGCGCTGATTTCGACTGGGAGAATGCTACCGTGCGCATCGGCGATCACGCGCCGGAATCCGTGCCGCCGGGCGCGCAGGATCTGCTGTCGTTTCACTACCAGTTGGCCTTGCTGCCCTTGAGCGACGGCGCCAGCGTGCTGCCCATCGCCACCGGCAAGAAATTTGAACGCTATCGCCTCGAAACGCTCGGCGATGAAGAGATCGAGACACCCGCCGGGATATTCCGCACACTGCACGTACGTGCGCCCGGCGACAATACGACCGAACTGTGGCTGGCGCGCGATCGCTGGCTGCTGCCGGTTAAAATCCGCCACACCGACCGCCATGGCGACAGCTTTGAACAGCTCGTCGACCGGCTTGAAACGAGTTCAGACTAATGCGCCGTCCTTCCGCTCCTCATTCCTCTTCCCATTCCTCGCCCGCTGCGCGCTCGCCGTCGCGCAGCAAGCGCGCGCCCGCGTCGCCGGACGATGCCGTGCCCGGGGCGCTGTCGCCGGCGCTCTTCGCCCGCGCCGAGGCCGTTCTGGGCGAATTGCTGCGCTTTTCGTCGGCCGCCGACGTCGTTCTCTCGGCCTATTTCCGGCGGAATCCGGAGCTTGGCCGCGCCGACCGCGCCTTCGTCGCCGAACTGGCCTATACCGTGCTGCGTCGCCGCCGTTCGCTGGCCGAACGTTGCGCAGGCGATGTCACGTCGCGCCGCCTGTTGCTGGCGGCCCTCGCCTGCGAGCAGGGGCTGAACCGGCGGCAGATGGATACCCTGCTGCGCGATCCTGAAGGCAAATGGCTATCGGAAGCCAAGGCGCTGGTGCGCGCCTCGTTGCCGCCCGCCGTGCGCTGCGATTTGCCCGATTGGCTGCATGCTCTCCTCGTCGCCCAGTACGGCGAGGAGGCGACCGAAGCGCTGGCGGAGGCGAGCAACCGGCAGGCGCCGCTCGATCTGCGCGTGAATGTGCAGAAGGCGACGCGGGAAGCTGTCATCGAGCGTCTCGTCGCTGATGGCATCGCTGCCAGCGCCACACCGCTATCGCCGATTGGTGTGCGCCTCAACGGCAAGCCGTCTCTGGCGAAGTACCCGCTCTTCCTCGACGGCAGCATCGAGGTGCAGGACGAAGGCAGCCAGTTGCTGGGCTTTCTGCTGCAACCCCGGCGTGGCGAAATGGTGGCCGATTTCTGCGCCGGCGCCGGCGGCAAGACCTTGCTTCTCGGTGCCCTGATGCGCTCGCAGGGGCGCCTCTACGCCTTTGACGTATCGGCCCGCCGTCTGGCGGCGCTCAAGCCGCGCCTCGCCCGCTCGGGGTTGTCGAACGTGCATCCGGTGTGCATTGATTCCGAACGCGATGCGCGAGTGCGCCGGCTCGCCGGCAAGCTCGACCGCGTGCTGGTGGATGCGCCGTGTTCCGGTCTTGGCACCTTGCGTCGCAACCCCGACCTCAAGTGGCGGCAGACGCCGCAGGCCATCGCCGAACTCGGCGTCAAGCAGGCGTCGATCCTTGCTGCGGCGGCGACACTCGTCAAACCAGGCGGGCGTCTCGTGTATGCGACATGCAGCCCGCTCGCGGCCGAGAACGACGCCATCGTCGACGCCTTCATCGCCGCGCACCCCGAGTTCACGCCGCTCTCGGCGGGCGACATCCTGCGCGAACAGGGCATCGCCATCACCGCCGGTGATCGCCTGCGTCTATCGGTGCTCGAGCATGGCGTCGATGGCTTCTTTGCTGCGGTGTTTCAACGCCAATGAACGAACGCGAGCTGTTTGCGCTCCTGCGCGGCCTCTGGAATGAGATGCATGAGGCCGACTCCATGTGGCAGGTGGCGGCCCTGCTGGCCAGTCTCGGCCTCGCCTGGTGGCTGACCCGTCTGCTGCGTCAGTTGACGCGCCGGGAATCGGGCGAGCGTAGCGCGCTCGTTCAATTCGGCGAAAGCGGGCTGCGTCGCATCTCGTTTCCGCTGATCGCGCTGGCGCTGGTGCTGCTCTCCCGCTCGGGTCTCAAGTATTGGTGGGGCCACGTCGCCATGCTCGATCTGGCCGTGCCGCTGCTGTCGTCGCTGGCGCTGGTGCGGATGACGGTCTACGTGTTGCGCCACGCCTTCGCGCCGAGTGGTTGGCTGGCCGCCTCGGAACGGTTTTTCGCCATTGCCGTCTGGCTGTGTTTTGCCGCCTACATCACGGGCTTGTCCGACCCGATCATCGACGCGCTCGAGCAGGTCAGCTTCAGCGTCGGCAAGCAGCGGCTTGATCTGTGGATCGTCCTGCATGCGGCAGTGACCGTCATGGCGACCCTGCTCGTCGCGCTCTGGCTCTCGGGGTTTGTCGAGCAGCGCATGGCGGCTGCCAGTCAGCTGGACTCCAACGTGCGTGTCTTGCTCGCGCGTCTGGCGAAGCTGCTGTTCTCGCTGGTGGCGCTGCTCTTCAGTTTGTCGCTGGTGGGGATCGACATCACCGCGCTGTCGGTCTTTGGCGGCGCGCTGGCGGTGGGGCTGGGCTTCGGTTTGCAGAAGATCGCCAGCAATTACGTCAGCGGCTTCATCATCCTGCTCGACCGCTCGATCAGCATTGGCAACGTCATTGCCATTGACGATACGACTTCCGGTGTCGTCACCCAGATCACCATCCGCTATACCGTGGTCGACACGCTGGGGGGCGTCGAAGTCATCATCCCCAACGAGTATCTCGTCAGCAATATCGTGCGCAACCGCTCGTTTTCCGACTCGCGCGTGCGTGTCGCGGTGGCGGTGCAGGTCGGCTACGCCAGCGACGTCGATCTGGCGATGCGCCTGATGACGGAGGCCGCTACGGCGCATCCGCGGGCGCTTACAGAGCCGGCGCCGCGCGTGCTGCTGACCGAATTCGCTGATAGCGGCATCAATCTCGAACTGGGCTTCTGGATCGCCGACCCCGAGTCCGGCACCGGCAATGTGCGCTCGGACGTCAGCCTCGCCGTCCTGAAGGCCTTCCGCGAGCACGGTATCGAGATACCCTTCCCGCAACGCGAGGTGCGTCTGCTACGCAGCGCCGCGGACAGCGAGAGCGTTGCCGCTGCTTCTGCGCCGCCGCCCAAGCCGCCGGCCAGCTAAGCGTACGGACGGCTTCCTTGGTTGGCGCCCGCCTGAGTGCCGGCGACCGGACGGTTGTTGCTTGGCGGGGGCGAGTGTTTTGTCCTCGCGCTGGCGCCCTCCGCTATTCCGCAGCGGCGTCGCTGGATAGCGGGATAGCGGAGCCCTCTTTCCTTGGGACGAAAAAAATCCCGCCGGCGGCACCGAGGCGGGATTCAAACTCCGCCGGGGGCGGCGGAGCATCAAGGAGGTTCAACAATTGCAACACTGGCTGAGCTACTGAGAACGATTTTAGGCGCTCCCGCGTGAGCGTGTGCGACGATTTCACAGAGGTTTGGTGACGGCGTGTACTCGGTTAACGGTAGCGAATTGCCGGTAAGCCGGTAGTGCTGCGGCACGGCGCCGATTGCGTAGCAAAGCAGGCCGCCAGCAGGCAGGCGATGCGCCGCAAGTGGTCACGCGGCAATACGCCGAGCCTTACTCGGCGTCGTGAGAGGCGGGAATCTGCCGCTCCACGTAAGCAAAAAGAGGTGGCGAAGTCCAGCAAAAAAAAATCCCGCGGAGCCTTCGCTTCGCGGGACTTAAATCCCGTCAGGGGGACGGGAATCAGGGAGGGTCAAACATTGCCAGCGCGGGGGACGCTTAAGCAATGAATTGATTCTACAGGCGAATGCTGGGCGGTTTCTGTTGTGCTTGTAAGGCGCTTGCGTGACTGGCTGTAACGCGTGAGGCGGATTTTCGCCCGCGTATTACAGATTATTGCGTCGAGTGCGCGCTGCGTCGGATTTTCCAGCAGCGCACGCCAAACCAGACGAGCGAGCAGGGGAGTGCGACCAGGAGTCCTTCACCGAATTCGATGCGCCCTTCCACCATCAGTTTCCAGGCGACGATGCCGATGAAGATGCCGAACCCTTCCGTTAGCGGGAAAGCGGCAAGCAGACGCCGGAGGGGCGGGGGCTCAGACCTGCGCATGGTCACCGGTGCGGCTGGAGAAAGCGTGGCGACGTACTGATGCGCGCAGCAAAGGCATGGCGTCTGTTTGGTAAAGCAGTTGCGTCATGCGATGGTAGTGCTCGGCGGTGTCCAATGGCCCAAACCTCATGCAATACACGTTAGGGGGATCATAGTCAGCGCAGGAGAGTGGAATACAAGGCTTGCGTCAGCTTTTCGTGACGCTTTGTACCACCGGCCAGGTGAGCGTGAAGCGGGCACCGCCGAGCGGCGCTTCGTCAGCCGAGGCTTCGCCGCCGTGCTGTTCGAGGACGAGGCGGGCAATCGCCAGGCCGAGGCCGTAGCCGCCCGTCGCCCGGTCACGCGAACTGTCTAGCCGTGTAAAGGCGGAAAAGACGCGCTCGCGCTCTTCCTTGGGGATGCCCGGGCCATCGTCGTCAACGTGCAGGGCGACGCGCTCGCCGATGACTTCTGCGCTGACCTGAATGCGGGCATTCGCGTATTTGATGGCGTTGCGCAGGAGGTTCGTCAGCGCGTAGGGCATGCTCTTGCGGTCGAGTTCGACCTGTAGCCCCGGTGGCAGGGCCTGCGTGTCGACGACGAGCTCGATGTTGCGGCCGAGGATGCGCATGGACTCGACCTCTTCTTCGATCCACGGGGCGAATTCGACGGGCGACAGATGCAGGGCCGGCGGTTCCCGTTCATAGCGGGCGTAGGTCAGGCTGGAGTCGATCAGGCCGTCGAGCTCGTCGAGGTCGTCTTCCATCATCCGGCGCAAACGGTCGCGTTCCGGCCCGTCCTCCGTTTCGGAGATCATTTCCAGCGCGAAGCGCAGGCGCGCAATCGGCGTGCGCAGTTCGTGCGAAATCGAGCTGGAGAGTTCTTTTTGTGTGGCGATCAGGCGCTGGATGCGTTCGGCCATGCCGTCAAAGGTGGCGGCGAGCAGGTCGAAGGCGCTGCTTCGCACCAGCGGCGCGCGCGCGTCGAGTTGTCCTTCGCCGAGGGCGCGCGCCGTCTGTCGCATGGCTTCGAGGTCGCGCCAGAAGGGGCGGACGAAAAACCAGACGGCGATGGCCAGCACCAGACCAATGACGGTCCAGGTCAGGAGGCGAATGCGCAGTTCGAGCGACAGGCTGCCGTGGTATTCGGCGTTGGCGCGCGGCGACAGCGGACCAACGGCCAGCACCTGCGAGGTTTCCTTGAGGCGATGGTAAAGAATGTCGCCATCCGGCGAGACAGCCATTTCGCCGGAGTCGAGGCGTTCGGCCTGTTTTGCCTCCAGACGCAGCGTCCAGCGCTCGACGATTTCGAGGCGGTAGGCGAATTTCTCGTCGATGCTCTTGATGGTCGTCGGCCACTCGACGCGCGGATGGCGGAACAGCTCGTCTTCAATGAGGACGATGGTGCCGCGCATGAAGCGGCTCATGTAGTCCTCGGTGACGCCGCGAATCGCCATCGAAATGACGAAGTCGGCGAACAGCGCGATGATGATGAAGGAACTGACGGCGACCAGATAGAAGTTGAAAAACAGCTTCGACAGGCTGTAATGCCCGCGCCAGGGCGCCGGTTTGTAACGGCCGAAGATCGCGAGAAGCTTGTGGCCGCCGCCGTTGGCGCTGCCGTTGCCAGGGCTATTGCCAGTCATGCTTGCTGAACAGGTAGCCCTTGCCGCGAACGGTTTTGATGCGCTTGGGGTTGTCGGGGTCGTCGCCGAGCTTCTTGCGCAGGCGGGAGATGCGCGCATCGATCGAGCGGTCGAGGCCGTCGAAGCCGATGCCTCGCAATTGTTGCAGCAGGTCGTCGCGCGAGAGGATATTGCCGGCGTGCTGGGCGAGTAGCCAGATGAGATCGAATTCGGCAGTGGTCAGGTCGATTGCGTCGTCGCCAATGTGGGCCGTGCGCGTGGCCTGACTGATACGGAAGCGTCCGAAGGCGAGTTCGGCGTCGACGTCGCTTGGCGTCGCGCTGCCACTGATCGGCGCCCGCCGCAGCAGCGCCTTGATACGTGCCAGCAGCAGCCGGGGCTGCGCCGGTTTTGTGATGTAATCGTCGGCGCCCAGTTCGAGACCGAGAATCTGGTCGAAGTCTTCGTCGCGCGCGGTAAGCATGACGATCACGCCGGCGAAGTGCGGGCGGATGGCGCGACAGACTTCGAAACCATCCTTCCCTGGAAGCATGACGTCCAGCACGACGAGTTCGGGGCGCTCGCCGAGAATGCGCGCCTCGGCCGTATCGCCGCGTGCCTCGATGCCAACCTCGAAGTCGTTTTTACGCAAGTACTCCGCCGTCAGTTCGGCGAGGCGCTCATCGTCTTCCACCAGAAGGATGCGTGTTTTCATGGCGCCATGATAGCCCGAGCCGTGGCAAGAATGAATCTCTTGCGTGCATCTGCCGGCAGGTGGTCGCATGGGTCGGTCCGCGGCGGTGTACGAGTTTGGCGGGGCGTCTTCGCTTGCCTTAGAATCGCCCGGCTCGGCCCCCCTGCGGGCCGGCTTTGAGGAGCTTTGCCGGATGAGTTCAGATGCGCGCAACGGCGTCGCCTTGCTACCCGTGCGGATTGACGGAGAGGTGGCATGCCTTTGAGTTTTGTCCAGTCCCTGAGTTTTCGGGTGCTGTTTGCCCTGCTGGCGGGCGGTGCGGCAGCGGCGGCGTTCGGCGGTTGGGCGCTGGGTGAGTTGCTGCGCCTGAATGCCTGTCCGCTATGCATCTTTCAGCGTCTGCTCGCCATGGCACTGATGATCTTCGCGCTTGGCGGTACGCTCTTGCCGCGTTGGCGCCGTTTCTGGGCGGCGTGTGCGGCCTTGCCGGCAGCCGGCGGTCTGGCGACGGCCCTGTATCAGAGTCACTTGCAGATGGCGGCCGTGCCGTCGAACGAGTGCGGATTTGGTGAGCCGACGCTGATCGAGCGTCTGGTCGACTGGTTCGGCATGCAGTGGCCGTCGATGTTCATGGCGACCGGATTTTGTTCGAGCAAGGAAGGTGTCTTCCTTGGCCTGTCGATGGCGAACTGGGCGGTTCTCTGCTTTGCAGCCTTTTTCGCGCTGGCCGTATGGCTGATGCTGACGCGCCAGTCTCGTCGCTGATCAGCTGCGTCCGGTGCTGCCGAAGCCGCCAGTGCCGCGTTCGCTGGCCGTGAATTCGTCAACGATCTGGAAGCTTGCCTGCACGACGGGCACGATGACGAGTTGCGCCAGACGGTCGAGCGGGTTGAGCGTGAAGGACTCGCGCCCGCGGTTCCAGGTCGAGATCATGATTTCGCCCTGGTAGTCGGAGTCGATCAGGCCGACGAGGTTGCCGAGGACGATGCCGTGTTTATGGCCCAGCCCCGAGCGCGGCAGGATCATCGCAGCGTACGCCGGGTCACCGATATGCAACGCAATGCCGGTCGGGACCAGCTGGCTTTCGCCGGGGTGCAGATGCAGCGGCGCTTCGATGCAGGCGCGCAGATCGAGGCCCGCGGCGCCCGTCGTCGCGTAGCGCGGCGGGCTGTCTTTCAGGCGGGGGTCGAGCAGACGGAGTTGGATCGGTGCCATCAGCGGTCTTCCAGAAGGGCGGCGATATGTGCGACGACGTGGCGCGCCAGATCGATCTTGGCGCCGGTCGGCAAGGGGTGGCGGCCGTGTTCGTCGAACAGCGTCAGTGTCGCGGCATCGCTGCCCATTGACTCCTGCACGAGATTGCCGACGATCAGCGGAATGCCTTTGCGCTGCCGTTTGACTTCGGCATTTTCGCCCAATGCCTGGCTTTCTGCGGCGAAGCCGACGCAGAACGGCGGCTGCGGCAGGGCGGCGACTTCGGCGAGGATGTCTGGGTTTTCGGTCAGCGCAATCGTCGGTGGTGAGCCTTTCTTCTTGATCTTGTGCTCGGCCGGCGCTTGCGGGCGGTAGTCGGCAACAGCGGCGACGGCGATGAAGACGTCGCATTGCGCGGCATGGTTCAGCACCGCTTCGTGCATGGCCAGCGCGCTGTCGGCGTCGATGCGGACGACGCCGTGCGGCCGGGCCAGCGTCACCGGTCCGGAAACCAGCGTGACCTCGGCGCCAGCTTCCCGGCAGGCGCGCGCCAGCGCGTAACCCATGCGGCCGGACGAGCGGTTGGTGATGCCGCGTACCGGGTCGATGGCTTCGAAAGTCGGCCCGGCGGTGAGCAGAACCCGCTTGCCGGCGAGGTGCTTGGGTTGGAAGAAGGCAATCGTCTCGGCGATGACTTCCTCGGGTTCGAGCATGCGTCCGGGGCCGCTTTCACCGCAGGCCTGATCGCCAAACCCTGGTCCGATGATGGTGACGCCGTCCTGACGCAGAGTGGCGATGTTGCGTTGCGTGGCAGGGTTTTCCCACATCTGCCGGTTCATCGCCGGGGCGACGATCAGCGGACAGTTGCGCGCCAGCGCCAGCGAGGCGAGCAGGTCGCCAGCCATGCCGTGCGCCAGCTTGGCGAGGAAGTCCGCCGAGGCCGGCGCAACGATGATGGCGTCGGCGTTACGCGAGAGGTCGATGTGCGCCATGTTGTTGGCGACGCGCGCATCCCACTGGTTGGTGAACACCGGTCGTCCCGACAGCGCCTGAAAGGTGACGGGCGTGACGAAATGCGTCGCCGCTTCGGTCATGGCAACCTGCACCGAGGCGCCCTCGCGAATCAGCAGGCGGACGATTTCCGCTGCCTTGTAGGCGGCGATGCCGCCTGTGACACCGAGGAGGATACGCTTGCCGCTCAATTCCATATGCATTTTTGTGTGGCGTGACTAGAATGGCCGGAAAATCATTCTACTTGAGAATATCGTGTCGATCAGCGACTGGCCGGTGGCGGAGCGTCCGCGCGAACGGCTGCTTGGACAAGGGGCGAGCGCGCTCTCCGATGCCGAATTGCTGGCCATTTTTCTGCGCGTCGGCGTGCGCGGAAAGAGCGCCGTTGATCTCGCGCGCGATCTGATCGGGCGCTTCGGCACGTTGTCGCGACTGTTTTCTGCCTCGCTCGACGAATTGTCGGCGGTGCCCGGCGTCGGGCCGGCGAAGTACGTGCAGTTGCAGGCCGTGCTCGAAATGGCGCGCCGCTCGCTGGGTCAAGAGATGCAGCAGGTTACGGTGTTCTCGTCGCCCGGCGCCGTACGCGACTATCTGCGTCTTCAACTTGCATCGCTGCGGCATGAGGTGTTTTTTGCGCTGTGGCTCGACGCGCAGAACCGGCTGATGGCAGCGGAGGAACTGTTTTCCGGCACGCTCACGCAGACCTCGGTGTATCCTCGCGAAGTCGTCAAAACGGCGCTGGCGCGCAATGCCGCAGCGGTCATTCTGGCGCACAACCATCCTTCCGGCGTTGCCGAGCCCTCTTCCGCCGATACCTCGCTCACGCATGAGCTAAAGCGGGCGCTGGCTTTGGTCGATGTGCGTGTGCTCGATCATTTCATCGTCGCCGGCAATGCGCCGCCCTTGTCGTTTGCGGAACGAGGACTGCTTTAAGGCGCGATTGCATAAAAAAGATTGGCAAAAATCCGGGCGTTAGTCTAAAATCGCCGGCTTTCTTCCCCTGCATCAATTGGAGCGACAATCATGGCGCGTGTTTGCCAGGTAACGGGCAAGGGCCCGATGGTTGGGAACAATGTGTCCCATGCCAACAACAGGACGAAGCGCCGCTTCCTTCCGAATTTGCAATATCGCCGCTTCTGGGTTGAGAGCGAAAACCGCTGGGTTCGCCTGCGTGTTTCTGCTGCTGCCCTGCGCACGATCGACAAGAACGGCATCGACGAGACGCTCGCAGATCTGCGCGCTCGCGGCGAGATTTAATAGCCATCAAGCTGAACGCCGTCGGGCGATTGCCACAGAGGAGCTTCAACCATGCGTGAAAAAATCAAGCTGGAATCGACCGCAGGTACCGGTCATTTCTACACGACGACCAAGAACAAGCGTACCAAGCCGGAAAAGCTGGAGATCAAGAAGTACGATCCGAAGGCTCGTAAGCACGTCGTGTACAAGGAAACCAAGCTCAAGTGAGCTTTGCTTCCCGCTAAAAAACCCCGCTCAGGCGGGGTTTTTTTTGTCTGTCGCCGGCGCTTCCGCCGCGGGGGCAAACAGGCGCGAGAAGCGGATCGTCTCCGGGTAGGGGAAAAAATCCTCCACGTATCCGCTACGGATGCGTTGTTGCTTGGCGCGCCAGAACGCCGGGCTGAGCAGATCGCGGTGCTGGCGCAGGAAAGCGTTACGCACGCGCGGGTCGCCGAGCAGAAAGGCGCTGAACTCTTCCGGGAAGATGTCGTTTTTTGCGACGGAATACCACGGCTCGCCAGACATCTCCATCTCCGGGTAGGGCGCTTCGGGGATGTCACGGAAATTGCAGTCCGTCATGTATTCGATTTCGTCGTAATCGTAAAAGACCACGCGGCCGTAGCGCGTCACGCCGAAATTTTTCCACAGCATGTCGCCGGGGAAGATGTTGGCGCAGGCCAGTTCGCGAATGGCGTTGCCGTACTCGAAGACGGCATCGTCGACCTGCTCCGGCGTGGCGTGGTCGAGATAGACGTTGAGCGGGATCATCCGGCGCTCGATGTAGACGTGTTTGATCACGACGTCTTCGCCGTCTTCCTCGATCATCGACGGCGCCAGTGTGCGCAGTTCTTCGAGCAGTTCGGGGGAGAAGCGTGCCTTGGGCAGCGCAACGTGCGAGAACTCCAGTGTGTCGGCCATGCGTCCGACGCGGTCGACCTGCTTCACCAGCAGGTATTTCGATTTTACCGTCGCCCGGTCGGTGTCTTTGCTGCCGCCGAAAACGTCCTTGATGACCTTGAAGACGTAGGGGTAGGACTGCAGGGTGAAGACCAGCATGACCAGTCCACGAATGCCGCGTGCGATGACGAAGGAGTCTTCCGAATGGCGCAGGTGCTGCATCAGATCGCGGAAAAACAGGATCTTGCCCTGCTTGCCGAGGCCGAGCATGGTGTAAATCTCGGAGCGCGGCTTGTTCGGCATGATATTGCGCAGGAACTGCACGTAAGCCGACGGCACTTCCATGTCGACCATGAAATAGGCGCGCGAGAGTGAGAAAAGCAGACCGATCCGCCAGGCGTCGAGCAGGATGGTATCGATGGTCAGTTCGCCGTTGTCCGTGTGCAGAACGGGCACGGCGAAGGGATACTCCTGGTGGCCGTTGATCGCCCGGCCGATGATGTAGGCGGCCTTGTTGCGGTAGAAGGCGGAATTGAGCACCTGGATCTGCGCGTTGGCCTCCGGAGCCGGCCAGCGGCCGAAGTGCTGCCTCAGTGCGCGCATCAGATAGCCGACGTCACGGTCGAGGTTCTCGAACGGCGGCGTCCAGCCAAAGCTGCGGACGATCTGGCGAATGGTGTGACGCAGGCCGCGCTGCATCGGATAGTAGCTCGAATAGCTGGGCGAGGCGGAGTCGATGTACTCGGTCGAGGCCGCCGGCCGGGCAAAGATGTAGTCGTTGTTGAAATACGTGCGATCAAGCAGCTTTGAACAGACGGAGTTGAAAAACGTCTCTGCCAGTTCGGGCTGTTTGTGGTTGATCAGGTGGCCAATGTAGAAGAGCTTGAGCTGCTGCCAGCCGTCATCGTCGAGCGCGTCGGCGCCGAAGGTCTCGCGTAGCAGCCCGGCGGTTTCGCGCACCCGGTCGTCGTAAGAGCGGATGCGCTCGCGTACGCCGTCCTGCACGCCCTTCCAGTCGGACGCTTCGTAAAGCTGCTTGGCCTGGTGGGCGTAGTCGCGAATGAGCCGGTAGTGGCGATTGAAGCCGTCAATGATGACGGCCGCCATGCGGCGGGCGAGCGGGTTTTGCAGCGTGGCGATATCCATCGTCAGAAGGCGCAAAGGAAGAGGCGCGATGATTGTAGCATCGCCCCTCCTGCGGGCCGTCTGGCTCTTCCCGGGCGCGCTTTTGCGCGTGAATCGTGCCGCTATCCACCGGTCGCGGGGGAACCGGCGCTTTGCCGTAGCGGTCTGTCTGCTGGCGAATGAAGCGTTTTGCCGCCATAATTCGCGCGTCGAAGTTCAGCTTCGCTTGAGCCGTTTCGCTGCTGGCGCCTACCCGCGTCGGCACCCGTCGCTGTATCGGCAGCGTCTGCGAAACCCACCCGTTTGCAGCATCCCCGCGCTGGCAGTGTGCCGGGGCGGCTAAGAGACACAATCACATTGCATGGAGTCGGCATGAGCGCCAGTTCTCACCTCAAGGTTCCGCACGGCGGACAGAAAATCGTTCCCGGGCAAGCAACCCCGAACAACCCGATCATCCCGTTCATCGAAGGCGACGGCATTGGCGTCGATATCACGCCGGTGATGATCAAGGTGGTCGATGCCGCGGTGGCCAAGGCGTACGCCGGCGAGCGCAAGATCCACTGGATGGAGGTGTATGCCGGCGAGAAATCGACGCGCCTCTACGGTGCCGACGAATGGCTGCCGGCCGAGACTTTCGCTGCGCTCAAGGAATACTCGGTGTCGATCAAGGGGCCGATGACGACGCCGGTCGGCGGCGGCATCCGCTCGCTCAACGTCGCGCTGCGTCAGGAACTCGACCTCTACCAGTGTGTGCGCCCGGTGCGCTACTTCCAGGGCGTGCCGTCGCCGCTGAAGGATCCGTCGAAGACCAATATGGTCATCTTCCGGGAGAACACCGAGGATATCTACGCCGGCATCGAATGGCAGGCGGGATCCGATGCATGCAAGAAGGTGATCGACTTCCTGCAGAACGAGATGGGCGTGCGCAAGATCCGCTTCCCCGAGACTTCCGGCATCGGCATCAAGCCGGTGTCGCGCGAAGGTACCGAACGTCTGGTGCGCGCGGCGATCAAGTACGCCATCGCCAACCAGCGCCGCTCGGTGACGATCGTGCACAAGGGCAACATCATGAAGTACACCGAGGGCGGCTTCCGTGACTGGGCCTACGCGCTCGCCAAGAACGAGTTCGGCGGCGTCGAGATCGACGGCGGCCCGTGGCTCAAGCTGCCCAACGGCATCGTCATCAAGGACGCCATCGCCGACGCCTTCCTGCAGCAGATCCTGCTGCGTCCTGGCGAATACGACGTGATCGCGACGCTCAACCTCAACGGCGACTATGTTTCCGACGCGCTCGCCGCGCAGGTCGGTGGCATCGGCATCGCGCCGGGAGCGAACATCTCCGACCAGTACGCGTGTTTTGAAGCGACGCACGGTACGGCGCCGAAGTACGCTGGTCTCGACAAGGTGAATCCGGGTTCGCTGATCCTCTCCGCCGAAATGATGCTGCGTCACCTCGGCTGGAGCGAAGCCGCCGACCTGATCATCAAGGGCATGGAAGCGGCGATCGGCGACAAGGTCGTCACCTACGACTTCGCGCGCCTGATGGACGGCGCGACGGAAGTTTCCTGTTCGGCCTTTGGCGAGGCGATGATCGCTCGCATGTAAGCGTCGCCAGGTACGTCCCGTAAGGGGCCGGTGAGGGTTGCCGGCCCCTTTTCTTTGGGTGTGATCCCGCACGAGGAGGATCGCATGCAGTGCAATGACGTGGCCGCGAGCGCGGCAGATTGCATCACCACGCTTGACCAGCAACGCCTGATGGCCCTGATCGAACGCGCGTGCGCCCGCGCGGAAGGTGCTCCGGCGCAGGCTCGCCAGATATTGCAGCATGTCCGGCAATCGGTGGTGGTCGCGCCTGAAGCGGCGCCGCGCGATCTGGTGACGATGAATTCCACCGTCGTCGTTGCCGCCGCCGACGGACGGCAGCATGAACTGACCGTGGTCTATCCCGAAGACCACGACCCCGACGAGGCCTGCTGGTCCGTCTTCAGCCCCATTGGCGCGGCACTCTTCGGGCGGCGCGTCGGTTCTGACGTGGACATCGATGCTCCCGAGTTCGCCGGCGTGCGCTGGCAGATTCGCGCGATGCCCTTCCAGCCGGAAGCGCACGGCTGGCTGACGATGTAAGCGGGCCACCGCCGTACACTTTGCGCACGGGCAGGGGGGCAGCCGTGGTTTTCGCGAGGAGGGCTGCGCCCGCTGACGGGCGCTCTCTCTGGCGAGCAATATCGGGGTCTCTGGCGCCCGAGTTTCCTGCGCTGAGGCTTACTGCGCGGCGAGCAGTCGTTGCAGTGGTGGCATCAGCCAGGGCAGCGTCAGGGCGGCGAAGGTGCCGCCCAGCCCCATTGCCAGCGCGGCAAAAGCGCCCGCTTCTTCGCTGATCTGCAGGGCGCGAGCCGAGCCGATGCCGTGCGCGGCGAGGCCGAGGGCGAAGCCGATACTGGCGTCGTCACGCACGCCTAGACGGCGCAACACGCCACTACCCATCACGGCGCCGAGGATGCCGGTGATGATGACGATGACGGCGGTGAGCGACGCCAGCCCGCCGATTCGCTCGGAGATGCCCATGGCGATGGGCGTCGTCACCGATTTTGGCGCCAGCGAGGCAACCGTTGGCGGAGTCGCGCCAAGCGTGGCGGCAATCAGGCTGGCCGAGAGCGCTGCCGCCAGCGAGCCGACCACCAGCGCAATGAAAATCGGCCCCGCTTGAGCGACGATACGCTGGCGTTGACCGTAGAGCGGTACGGCCAACGCCACCGTTGCTGGCCCCAGCAGAAAATGCACGAACTGCGCGCCGCCGAAGTAGCTGGCGTAGGGCGTGTCGGTCAGCAGCAGGATGATCGACAGCAGCGCGACGGCGATGAGCACCGGGTTGGCCGCCGGATTGCCGTGCAGACGGCGTTGTACGGCAAAGGCCAGCGCGTAGGCAACGAGTGTCAGGGTGAGCCAGAGTAGCGGCTGCGCAGAGAGATAGACCCAGATGTCGTGGGCAGGGCCTTCAATCAGGGAGGCGTCCATTCGCGTAGTTCTCCCCGTCAGTCGTTGGCGGCGATCTTGCCGGCGCGTCCGGCCCGCGTCAGGCGCGATAGGGTCAGCCCGGCGACGGCCAGCCCGATGACTGTGCTGCCGATCAGTGCCACGGCAATCGGCATGGCCTCGGCGGCGAGACGGTGCAAGTGCAGCAGTACGCCGGTCCCCGCCGGGACAAAGAGCAGCGGTAGATGTTGCAGTAGCCCGCCGGCAGCGCGCCGTTCGGACTCCTGCGGGCCGCCGCGCACGACGAGCCACGCCAGCAAAAACAGCATTCCGAGCACGGGGCCGGGCACCGGGAGTGACAGCAGGCGGGCGATGGTTTCGCCCAGCAGTTGGCACGAGAGAAAAAGCGCAAGCGCTGCGATCATCAGCGTTCCTGGCAGGCGTCTGGCCTGAAAACAATGCGCGGTGTTTTACGCCTTTTGGCGCAGGTTGGCGAGACGCACCTGGAAGACGCGCCTCGCCACATGGGGCGATCAGCCTGTTTGACCGTTCGCTCAGGCCATCGCTTCGTACAGCGGCAGCGTCAGAAACTCCGGATAGTCCGGCGTCAGCGACATGCGGTCGAAGATGTCCGCGGCCTGCTCGTAGGTCGCCGTGTTTTCTCCTTGCGCGGCGACGGCGGCTTTCACCTTCGCCAGCTCTTCGGCAATCATCGGCCGCACCATCTCGGAGGTCACCTTGCGTCCGTCGTCGAGGATGCCCTTCGGCGAGACGACCCACTGCCACACCTGCGAGCGCGAGATTTCGGCGGTGGCGGCGTCTTCCATCAGGTTGTGGATCGGCACACAGCCGTTGCCGGCGAGCCAGGCGCCGAGGTAGTGGATGCCGACGTTGATGTTGTTGCGCAAGCCGGCTTCGCTGATCGGCTGCGTCGGCTGGAAGTTGAGGAAGTCGGCGGCGGTGAACTCTTCATCGCGCTGCTTCTCCCACTGGTTCGGACGCTCGCCGAGCACCTTGACGAATTCCTCATGGGCGATGGCAACGAGGCCCGGATGCGCCACCCAGCCGCCGTCGAAGCCGTCGCGGGCGTCGCGCGCCTTGTCGTGGCGGATGCCGGCAAGCGCCTTTTCGTTGGCGACCGGGTCGTTCTTGATCGGGATCAGCGCGCTCATACCGCCCATCGCCGGCGCGCCGCGCTTGTGGCAGGCCTTCACCAGCGCCAGCGCGTAGCTGCGCATGAACGGCACTTCCATGGTGATGACGCTGCGCTGGGCGAGGCAGAAGTCCGGGTTCTTCTTGAACTTCTTGATGCACGAGAAGATGTAGTCCCAGCGTCCGGCGTTGAGGCCGGCCGAGTGCTCACGCAGCTCATAGAGGATTTCTTCCATCTCGAAGGTGGCGAGGATCGTCTCGATCAGCACGGTCGCCTTGATCGTGCCGCGCGGCAGGCCGACGTGCTCCTGCGCCAGGACGAAGATGTCGTTCCACAGGCGCGCCTCGAGGTGGCTTTCCATCTTCGGCAGGTAGTAGAACGGGCCGGCGCCGCGCGCGATCTGCTCCTTGGCGTTGTGGAAGAAGACGAGGCCGAAGTCGAAGATGCCGCCGGAAACGCGCTGGCCGTCGACGAGGACATGCTTCTCGTCGAGGTGCCAGCCGCGCGGACGGATCTGCAGCGTGGCGATGTTGTCGTTGAGCTTGTATTCCTTGCCGGCTTCGTTGCGGAACGACAGCTCGCGGCGGATCGCCTTGTACAGGTTGATCTGGCCCTGGATCTGGTTATCCCAGTTCGGCGCGTTCGAATCCTCGAAGTCGGTCATGTACGAATCGGCGCCCGAGTTGAAGGCGTTGATGATCATCTTCGCTTCGACCGGGCCGGTGATTTCGGTGCGGCGGCGCTCCAGCGCCTTGGGCAGCGGCGCGATTTTCCAGTCGCCGGCGCGGATGTGCGCGGTTTCCGGCAGATAGTCGGGCATCTCGCCGGCGTCGATGCGTGCCTGACGGGCGACGCGCGCGGCCAGTAGTTCCTGGCGACGCGACTCGAAGGCGCGGTGCAGTTTGGCGACGAGCGCCAGCGCGTCATGCGTCAGTACGCTTTCGTAGCCGGGCTTGAGCGGACCGGTGATTTGTACGCCTTGCGGCAGATTGAGGCTCATGGGGTCTCCTTGGGTGTGTTGGGTCAGAAATAGATCTTGATGAAATAGATGAGCGTCAGCCCGCTGCCGACGGCGACCACCAGTCGGCGCAACCATAGCGCCGGCAGGCGGCGGGCAAGCGAGGCACCCGCCCAGCCGCCGGCCATCGCCGTAACGAGCATCACCAGCGCGTGCGGCCAGCTGATCGCGCCAGCGATGATGAAGGTCGCCGACGAGACGGCATAGTTGATGCCGGAAGTCAGGTTCTTCAGCGCGTTGATTTCCTGGATGTCGTCGAAGCCTTGTATGGACAAGGCGGCCAGCGTCAGGATGCCCATGCCGGCGCCGAAGAAGCCGCCGTAGATGGCGACGGCGAGCTGGAACAGTGCGCCGCCGGGGCCGCCCGGCGCAGCGGCTGCGCCGCGCCCGAGCCGCTGGCGCAGCCGCGCGAGGCCTCTCGAGATCTGCCCGCTGAAGGCGAACAGCGCGGTGGCAATGAGCAGCAGCCAGGGAATCAGCTTGGAGAAGGCGGCGTTCGACGTCGCCAGCAGCAACAGGCCGCCGACGATGCCGCCGATCAGCGAGACGACGATCAGCAGCAGCGCCCAGCGCCCGTGGCGCAGTGCCTCGCGCCGGTAGGCCCAGGCGCTGACAAGGCTGGCCGGACACAGGCCGACGGTGTTGGTGGCGTTGGCCATCACCGGTGGCACGCCGGCGACGAGCAGGGCGGGGAAGGAAAAGAAGGTGCCGCCACCGGCCATCGCGTTCATGCCGCCGGCGAGAAAGGCGCCGCCGGCGACGAGCAGCATCAGTGCGAGATCCATCTCAGTACGACCCTTCCACTGTCTGGCGAATGCGACCCTTGCCGGGCTGCGCGGGGCGCGGAGCACAGCGGCCGGCGTGCGCGGGGAGGGCGGCGACGGCGGCGACGGCGGTGATGGTGTGCTTGGCGAAGTTGGCGGTCATCGATTGAGGGGCGTGGCGGTCGTTTGGCAACAGGCGGCGGAATCCCGCGCAGAGTTCAATGTCATGCAGTGTATTGTTGCTCATAACAAAAGATAAGTCGCGTTGCGGGACAATGATCTTTTACTTAAAGTAACAGGTGATGGATACCTTCAAGCAGATCGGCGCCTTTGTCAGCGTGGCCACGCGCGGCAGCCTGTCCGCCGCGGCGCGCGCGGAGGGCGTCACGCCGGCCATCGTTGGCCGCCGCCTCGATGCGCTGGAGGCGCGGCTGGGCGTCAAGCTGCTGCTGCGCACGACGCGCAAGCTGACGCTCACCTTCGAGGGACAGGCTTTCCTCGAAGACTGCCAGCGTGTGCTCAACGATCTGGCCAATGCCGAGGCGGCGGTATCGCTTGGGGGCGTCAAGGCGAGCGGTCAGCTGCGCGTGTCGGCACCGGCGGGTTTCGGCCGCCGCCATGTCGCGCCGCTGGTCGGCGCCTTCATGCAGGCCAACCCGGAAGTCACGGTCAATCTCGATCTCTCGGATCGTCTCGTCGATCTGATGAACGAGAACATCGACTGCGCGGTGCGCATCGGTGAGTTGCAGGATTCGAGTCTGGTCAGCGTGCGCCTCGGCGAGATGCGGCGCATGGTGGTCGCCAGCCCGGCGTATCTGGTGGCGCATGGCGTGCCGCGCACGCCGGCCGATCTGGCGCAGCACGAGTGCCTCTCGCTCGGTCAGCAGCGTGGCTGGGTGTTCCGCGATCCCGATACCGGGGCGGTGGAAACGCGCAAGGTCGGTGGCCGCTTCGAGTGCAACGACGGCGCCGTGCTGCACGAGTGGGCGCTCGCCGGCAAGGGGCTCGCCTGGCGTTCGCTGTGGGAGGTCGGGCGCGATCTGCAGGAAGGCCGGCTGACCTCAGTGCTCGACGCCTGGCAGGCGGCGCCGATGGGCATCTACGCGGTGTTTCCGCAGCGCCGGCATCTGCCGCTGCGCGTGCGCCTGTTCATCGACCTGCTCAAGGAACGCTACGGCGAGCCGAGCTACTGGACGATCAACGGCGGCTGAGCGCCGGGGCGGGGCGCCGGTGTTTCCGGCATGTGCGCTCGCGTCCATGAAAAAAGGCGCCAGTGGGGGCACCGGCGCCTTCTGCTCCTCAGGAGGCCGTTGGACGGCTTAGTGGAACTGCTCTTCTTCGGTCGAGCCGGTCAGCGCGGTGACGCTCGAGGTGCCGCCCTGAATGACCGTCGTTACTTCGTCGAAGTAGCCGGTGCCGACTTCCTGCTGGTGCGAGACGAAGCTGTAGCCACGGTCGCGCGCGGCGAACTCGGGCTCCTGCACCTTCTCGACGTAGGCCGACATGCCGCGGGCAACGTAGTCCTGCGCCAGATCGAACATGTTGTACCACATCGAATGGATGCCGGCCAAAGTGATGAACTGGTACTTGTAGCCCATGGCGCCGAGCTCGCGCTGGAACTTGGCGATGGTCGCGTCGTCGAGGTTCTTCTTCCAGTTGAACGACGGCGAGCAGTTGTAGGCCAAGAGCTTGCCCGGGTGCTTGGCATGCACGGCTTCGGCGAACTTGCGAGCGAATTCCAGATCCGGCGTGCCGGTTTCGCACCAGACGAGGTCAGCGTATTCAGCGTAGGCGACGGCGCGCGCGATCGCCTGGTCGAGGCCCTTACGCGTCTTGTAGAAGCCTTCGGCGGTACGTTCGCCGGTGACGAAGGGCTTGTCGCGCTCGTCGTAGTCGGAGGTGAGCAGGTCGGCCGCTTCGGCGTCGGTACGCGCGATGACCAGCGTCGGCACGCCGCAGACATCGGCGGCGAAGCGCGCGGCGATCAGCTTCTGCACGGCTTCCTGCGTCGGCACCAGCACCTTGCCGCCCATATGGCCGCACTTCTTCACCGAAGCGAGCTGGTCTTCGAAGTGCACGCCGCCGGCGCCCGAGCGGATCATCGCCTTCATCAGTTCGAAGGCGTTGAGCACGCCGCCAAAGCCGGCTTCGGCGTCGGCAACGATCGGCGCGAAGTAGTCGATGTAGCCCTTGTCACCGGCCGAGATGCCCTTCGAGTGCTGGATTTCATCGGCGCGGCGGAACGAGTTGTTGATGCGCTCGACGACCTTCGGCACGGAATCCACCGGGTACAGCGACTGGTCGGGGTACATCGACGCGTACGAGTTGTTGTCGGCAGCAACCTGCCAGCCGGACAGGTAGATCGCCTTGACGCCGGCCTTCACCTGCTGCATCGCCTGACCGCCGGTCAGCGCGCCGAGACAGTTGATGTACGGCTCGTTGTTGACCAGATTCCACAGCTTTTCGGCGCCGCGGCGGGCGATAGTGTACTCAATCGGGAAAGAACCGCGCAGGCGGACCACTTCGGCTGCCGAGTAGCCACGCTTGATGCCCTTCCAGCGCGGATTTTCGGCCCAGTCTTTTTCCAGTGCGGCGATTTGCTGTTCGCGAGAACTCATGTTCTTCCTCTTGAAAAATGGCGATGGTCTGTTGCGACGGGGACGACTTGCCAGCAACGGTGCGACGTTTTTCGCTGCCAGCGGCGGCACAAGCTGCCTGTCGTTGGGAGAAAGTATAAGTGCCTTTGGTGGCTGACTCAATAGTCTTATATAAGACAGAAGATATTTTTATGATTAATTAAATCAATAGGTTGTGTTCTGTATTTTGCGATGCAAAATTGTAGTGATCCCTGTGAAACGACAGGTGGGTATTGGAGCGGGATCGTTACCGGAGTGGACGGTCCTGTGGTGCGCGTGCGGGTACGCTCATCGCGGGATGAGCCGACGCCTTAGCATCGGACGCAATGGAACATGCGCCGCCTCTAGGCAGGCACGCAGAGAGATTCGTCAGGAGGGGCGTCCCGCAGGGGCGCCGGAGGTGGCTCAGGTCAGCGCAGCGGCGCTGACGAGGATGCCGTCTTCGTCAGCGTAGAGCCATTCGCCGGGAATAAACTCTACATCGGCGAAGTTAAGCGGCAGATCGCGCTCGCCGAGGCCGTTCTTCTCCGTCTTGCGCGGATGCGTCGCCAAGGCGCGTACGCCGAGATCAACGCGGGCGATGACGGCGGAGTCACGGATGCAACCGTTGATGACGACGCCTTCCCAGGCATTGCAGCGCGCCAGATCGGCGAGTTGATCGCCGAGCAGGGCGCGACGCAGAGAGGCTTTGCCATCAATAACGAGAACGCGCCCGGCGCCGCTCTCCGCGAGAATCTCGCGGACCCGGGAGTTGTCTTCGAAGGTGCTCAGGGTGGTGATGCGCCCCATGAATTTGTTTCGTCCGCCGAAGTTGCGGAACAGGGGCGTAGCGACCCGCAGACTTCCGTCCGCGAGTCGCGCTTCGTTGGCATCGAGCAAATCAGCAGTGCAAAAAGGCATGGTCGTGTCAGGCGACGGTTTCGGCCTCTTCCTCGAACACCAAGCGCACCTGGTCGTCAGCGTCGATGTCGACCGTCACCTGACCGCCACCGGCAAGACGTCCGAACAGAAGTTCGTCGGCCAGTGCCGCGCGGATCGAGTCCTGAATCAGCCGGGACATCGGTCGGGCGCCCATCAGGGGATCGAAGCCCTTGGCGGCGAGGTACTGCTTGAGGGCATCGGTGAAGATCGCTTCCACCTTCTTTTCGTGGAGTTGTTCTTCGAGTTGCATCAGGAATTTATCGACAACGCGCAGGATGATCTCGTGATCGAGCGGCCGGAACGAGATGATCGCGTCGAGACGGTTACGGAACTCCGGCGAGAAGAGCCGCTTGATATCGACCATCTCGTCGCCCGCCTGCTTGGCGGTGGTGAATCCCATGCTCGTCTTCTGGATCGCTTCCTGTCCCGCGTTGGTGGTCATGATGATGATTACGTTGCGGAAGTCGGCCTTGCGACCGTTGTTATCGGTAAGCGTACCGTGGTCCATCACCTGCAGCAGGATGTTGAAGATGTCCGGATGCGCTTTTTCGATTTCATCGAGCAGCAGCACGCTGTAGGGTTTCTTGGTAACGGCCTCGGTCAGCAAACCGCCCTGATCGAAGCCGACATAGCCGGGAGGCGAGCCGATGAGTCGCGAGACGGCGTGCCGTTCCATGTACTCCGACATGTCGAAGCGGATCAGTTCGTTGCCAAGGCCATAGGCTAGTTGCCGCGCAACCTCGGTCTTGCCGACGCCGGTCGGGCCGGAGAAGAGGAAGCTGCCGATCGGCTTGCCCGGAACGCCGAGCCCCGAGCGCGCCATCTTGATGGCTTTGGAGAGCGCGTCGATGGCCGCGTCCTGCCCGAAGACGACAGCCTTCAGGTCGCGGTCGAGATTCTTCAGGACACTCCGGTCGTCTGAAGAGATGTGCGTCGACGGAATTCTGGCAATGCGGGCAACGATTTCCTCGATGTCCTGCTTGCCGATGAGCTTCTTCTGCTTCGATTTCGGCAAGATGCGTTGCGCGGCGCCGGCCTCATCGATAACGTCGATGGCCTTGTCCGGCAGATGACGGTCGCTGATGAAGCGCGCCGACAGTTCGACGGCCGAGGTGATAGCCGCCGCCGAGTACTTGATGCTGTGGTGAGACTCGAAGCGGGTCTTCAGGCCCTTGAGGATTTCGACTGTCTCGGCGATGGACGGCTCATTGACGTCAATCTTCTGAAAGCGACGCGAGAGCGCGTGATCCTTCTCGAAAACGCCCCGGTACTCGGTATAGGTCGTCGCGCCAATGCACTTCAGCTGCCCCGACGAGAGCGCCGGCTTCAGGAGATTCGACGCGTCCAGCGTGCCGCCCGAAGCCGAGCCGGCGCCGATCAGCGTGTGAATCTCGTCGATGAAGAGAATCGAGTTGGGGTTCTCGGACAGTTGCTTGACGACGCCCTTCAGGCGTTGTTCGAAGTCGCCCCGATATTTCGTGCCGGCAAGCAAGGAGCCCATGTCCAGAGCGAAGACACGCGCCTTGGCGAGCACCTCCGGCACTTCGCCCTCGACTATGCGGCGTGCCAGCCCCTCCGCGATGGCGGTCTTGCCGACACCCGCCTCGCCGACCAGCAAGGGGTTGTTCTTGCGCCGGCGGCACAACGTCTGAACGACGCGCTCCAGTTCCCGGTCGCGACCGATCAGCGGGTCGATACGCCCTTGCAGCGCGAGCGCGTTGAGATCAATGGTGTAGCTTTCCAGCGGCCCCGAGGTGGCTTCCGCTTCGGCTTCCGGCTCGGCTTCGCGTTCCTGCCGAGTGGCGTTTTGCGGCACCTTGCTGATGCCGTGCGAGATGAAATTGACTACGTCGAGACGCGTCACGCCCTGCGTTTGCAGATAGTAGACGGCGTGCGAGTCCTTCTCGCCGAAGATGGCGACCAGCACGTTCGCGCCGTTCACTGCCTTCTTTCCGGATGACTGCACATGCAGGATCGCGCGCTGAATGACGCGTTGGAAGCCGAGCGTCGGCTGCGTGTCAATCTCGCCCTCGCCGGAGACCGTCGGCGCATGCTCGGTGATGAATTTCACCAAGTCCTTGCGCAACTGTTCGAGCACCGCACCGCAGGCACGCAGCGCCTCGGCGGCCGAAGGGTTGTCGAGCAGTGCCAGAAGCAGATGTTCGACGGTAATGAATTCGTGCCGCTTCTGCCTGGCTTCAACGAAGGCCATGTGCAGGCTGACTTCAAGTTCTTGCGCAATCATTCAGTTTTCCTCCATGACGCACGCCAGCGGGTGCTGGTGATCGCGAGCGAAAGCCGCTACCTGCTCGACCTTCGTTGCCGCGACATCGCGGGGATAAACGCCGCATTTGCCGCGACCCTCGTTGTGAACTTTGAGCATGATTTGCGTCGCCCGTTCTCGGCTCATGGCGAAAAATTTTTCCAGAACCAGTACGACGAATTCCATTGGTGTGAAATCGTCGTTCAGCAGCAGCACCTGATACATCGGGGGCGGCCCGACTCGGGTCTGCTCTGCTTCCAGTAGTAGGCTTTCCTGTAAACGCTTGGTCATGGACGAATTCTAACCAGTCCGCCCGAATGCGCAACCGCCGTGCCCTGCCTCGATCCTGGCGCGCGATCCGTGCGTCGAGTTTCGGGTCGATGCATGAATTTCGATTAAATCTGCAAAAATGTTCAGAAAATGCTTGACGCATTTGTGGCTTGTAGCGTACAAGTAACGCATGCATCGGTTTTGAACGGATCTCCGTGTTTCGCTTGCCGGATTCCGGGTTACCGTCAGTACAAATCGACGCATGCAAGTCGGGCGGCGCCCGGATTTAGTCTCTTTTCAAGGATGTAGCAATATGGCAACTGGTACTGTTAAGTGGTTCAACGACGCCAAGGGTTTTGGTTTCATCACGCCGGACGACGGTAGCGAAGATCTGTTCGCTCACTTCTCCGCGATCACCATGCCCGGATTCAAGACCCTCAAAGAGGGCGAGAAGGTTTCCTTTGACGTTACCCAAGGTCCCAAGGGTAAGCAAGCTTCGAACATTCAGCGCGCCTGAACGTTTTCGGACTCGCTAAGAGGAGGTTGTCTCCGGACAACTTCCCCTGCAGTCTCCCGCCTTCGGGCGGTTTTTTTTGTCCACGTTTTGGCGTGGCGTGAGCTTGCGGCCGGTCATACGTGCTGAATCGTGCTGATTTTCCGAACACTCCGAAACGATTCGAAACGAGCCTCCTGCGTTGCTGGGAGGATGGATGACCTCCGCTCCGGTATCATGACGGAATGAATTCCGCGAATTCGAAATGTCCGTTGCGCTGGATCGCTACGGCCCACCGCGGCGTGATCAGCGCGGTGGCGGCGGCGATGTTGGCCGTGACGGCGCCAACAGTCCTGTTTGCCGAGGATTTGCCGGATCTTGGCGAATCGGCGCGCGCTGATTTGTCGCCCCAGATCGAGCGTCAGGTCGGCGAAAGCATCATGAACGACATTCGGCTCAACGAGCCGACCTACGTCGACGATGCCGAGATATCCGACTACTTGAACCACCTCGGCGGGCGACTCGTCGCGGCGAGCCCCGATCCGGGCGGCAGCTTTTACTTTTTTGCCATCCGCGACTCGTCGGTCAACGCTTTCGCCATGTTCGGTGGCTTCGTTGGCGTCAATACCGGAACGATTCTGACGGCGCAAACCGAGTCCGAGCTGGCCGGCGTGCTGGCCCACGAAATCTCGCACGTCACCCAGAATCACCTGGCGCGGCAGATTTCGAAGGAAAAGCAGAATTCCGTCGCCAGCATGATTTCGATGGCGGTCGGTATCTTGGCGGCTCGCTCCAATTCGCAGGTGGCGGGCGCGGCCATCGCCTCGGCGCAGGCGGGGGCCGTGCAGGCGCAGCTGGCGTACTCGCGGGATTTCGAGCGCGAGGCTGACCGATTCGGCTATCTGGCACTGGAGAAGGCCGGCTTCGATGTGCGCGGCATGGCGGCGTTTTTCCAGCGTTTGCAGATGGCGGGTCGTGTCTATGAGAACAGCGCGCCGATCTATCTGCGCTCGCACCCGCTGACCGTCGAGCGCATTTCCGACATGCAGAACCGTGCGCAGAACGCGCCCTACCGGCAGGTCGTCGATAGCGTCGACTTCCAGCTGGTGCGCGCCAAACTGCGGGCGCAGCAGGGTACGCAGCGAGACGCCATCACCGAGTTCGAGACGCAGATTGCGGAGCGCAAGTACTCTTCGGCGCTTGCCGCGCACTATGGACTGGCGCGCGCCTACCTGCGGGCGAAGGATCTGGCGGGCGCGCAGCGCGAACTTGATGCGGTGAAAGCGCTGAGCAAGATTCCGACGACCAGTTCGCCGCTGATCTACGGGCTGGCCGGCGAAATTCGCGCCGCGGCGAGCGATCTGCCGGGGGCGTTGGCGGCGTATCGTGACGGGCTGCAGCGTTATCCGGCGGCGCATTCGCTGATCTACGCGTGTGCGGAAACGCAGTTCCTCCTACGCCAGTACGACGCCGCTTTGCGTTTTATCGATCAGGAGCTGCAACGCTACCCCTCGGATTTCAAGCTGTATGAGCTGCAAGCCAAGAATTACGCCGGCCAGGACAAGCGCTTGCAACAGCATCGTTCCCTCGCTGAGTTTTACGCCTTGCAAGGCCAACTCGGGCAGGCCATTGAGCAACTGCTGATCGCCCAGCGCGCCGGCGATGGCAATTTCTACGAACAGTCGGTGGTGGACGCGCGTTTGCGCGAACTGCGTCGTCAGCAGGACGACGAGAAAAAGCGCCGCAACTAGACGGCCGCCACCGTCCTTATCTCCGCAGGGAGCATCCATGGATTTCAACCGCGAACTCGACGTCACCGGCCTCAACTGCCCGCTGCCCATCTTGCGCACCAAGAAAGCCTTGGCCGAGATGGATTCCGGGCAAGTGCTGCGCGTGCTGGCGACCGATCACGGCGCACCGCGCGATTTCGAGGCCTTTGCCCGGCAAACCGGCAATCATCTGGAAAGCAGCACGGAAGAAAACGGTGTGTTTGTTTTTCTCTTTCGCCGCAAATGAGTTTTTGGCGCGCCCCCTTGGTGGGCGCGCCCTCGCATGGCGGGCCTTATCGGTATGAGTGAGTCGGCGTTCGCCCTCTTTGATGACGAGCATGGCGGCGCCTGCCTGCTCGAAGGCTTTCGCGGGGAACTGCCGCTCAGCGCGGCTGACAGCCTCGCCGCGGCCTTCGCGAGCATCGAAGCGGCAGCCGTCGAGGATTGGGTCGTTCTCCTTGCCGACTACGAACTGGGGCGTGCCTGTGTCGAGGCATCGCCTGCGCTTGCGCCTGACGCGGTAGTCTTGCCGCAGACGTTGGCAAATGGGCCAAGCGACGCGCCGTCGGCCTTCTCTTCTGCACCGTCTCCACTGCGGGCGTATCGCTTCGCGCGCTGTGCGCGGCTTGATGCGGTAGCGCTGGAGGCTTTTTTCGCCGAGAAATTGGCGCATCTGCCGGAGGAGTCGCGCGTAGCGGGCGTTGCCGAAATCGCTCCCCTGCTTGACCAAGCGGCCTACGCCCGCAGCGTCGAGCACATCCGGCAGGCAATTACGGCGGGTGACTGCTATCAGGTCAATTTCACCTTCCCGCTGCGGCTGGTGCCGTACGGCGATCCCCTCGCCTTGTACGTGGCCTTGCGGCGGCGGCAGCCGGTTCGCTACGGGGGGTTCCTCTCGCTGCCGTCCTTGTCGGTCTTGTCGTTTTCGCCCGAACTCTTTTTCGAGCGGCGTGGTGAGCGGGTCACCGTGCGTCCGATGAAAGGCACGGCGGCACGCGGCGGCCGTACGGACGAGGATGAGGCGCAGCGCGAACGTCTTCTGGCGTCTCCCAAAGAGCGTGCCGAGAACATCATGATCGTTGATCTGATGCGCAACGATCTCGGGCGCGTCGCCCGCACCGGTAGCGTTCGTGTCGATGCTCTGTGCACCGCCGAACGCTACCCGACGGTGTGGCAGATGGTTTCGACGGTGTCGGCGGAGGTGCCCGACGCCTCTCTCGGCGAGTTGTTTGCCGCGCTGTTTCCGTGTGGCTCGATTACCGGCGCACCGAAGCGCCGCGCCATGCAGATCATCGACGCGCTGGAAAGCACGCCGCGCGGTGCTTACACCGGCGCGTTCGGCTGGCTTTCGCCGGGCGGCGATTGCCGTCTGAACGTCGCCATCCGCACGTTTGCCATTCCGCATGCCGTATCCGGCGACGCGGAGGCTTTTGCCGCCTCTGCCTCCTCGACGCACTCGCCGCCCGCCGGGGCTCATCCCGCCAAGGAAGCCGCGACTCCTGTCGTGCACTTTGGCGTCGGCAGCGGCATCGTCATCGATGCCGATCCGGCGCGCGAATACGCTGAATGTCTGCTCAAGGCCCGCTTTCTCACGCGCCACGATCCGGGCTTCGAGTTGATCGAGACGATGCGTTTACAGCGTGTCGGCGCGCCGCTGCCCGGCGTCTGGCCGGAGCGCGATCTGGCCTGTGCGGAGTCGCTGGCCGCGTGCGGGACGGCCGAGCGGTATGAGGTGCCCTTGTGGCCGCGGCATTTGCAGCGCATCGGCGCATCGGCGCGGGCGCTCGGTTTTCGCTTCGATGCGCAGGCGGTGGAAGCGGAGTTGGCGCTATTGCTGCACGAGCCTTCACTGGCGCGTGCGCCGGTGTGGCGCGTGCGCTTGCTCCTGACGAGTGACGGCAGCTTTTCCTTGAGCCATTCGCCGCTCGAAGAGGTGGCGTCGGCGACGCCGCTGCTGGCGCGTATCGCCCGCGAGACGCAGCCTGCCGGCGATTACCTCGTGCGCCATAAGACCAGCGTTCGGGCGCGTTACGAGCGGGCCCTGGCGGAGTGTGGTGACGGCGTGGTGGCGAATGCTACCGGCGCCGCTAGTGCCGGCGATGCAGCGCCCGATACCGTACCGCCGCGCGAGCCATACTTCGACGCGATTCTCCTCAACGAGCGAGGCGAAGTCAGCGAGGGCGCGCGCAGCAACGTCTTCGTCGAGCGCGGTGGCCTACTGCTGACGCCGCCGCTGCGCTGCGGCTTGCTGCCGGGCGTGTTGCGCGCGGAATTGCTGGCGCAAGGGCGGGCGGTCGAGGCGGTGCTGCACTGCGCGGACCTGCTCGGCGAAGCGCCCGTCTATCTCGGCAACGCTTTGCGTGGCCTGCTACGCGTGCGCATTGCCGACCGCTAGCCGCCGCGTCAGGGCAGGCGCCTTCTTGCGGCGCCTTGGCCCTTCGCTAGCCTTTTTGTGCTCTGCTGGCTCTTGTCGGGCCTTTGCTTCGCCGGCCTGCTCCTCAGTGCTCAGTCCTCAGCCCTGTTTCTTAGGCCCGCTTCCCAAGCCTGCCTCTCAGGCCGTTAGCCGCGCCAGTTGGGGCCGTAGCTTGTCGAGCGTCGCCGAAAAGTCAGCGAGGCGTTGCCGCTCCTGATCGACGACCTTGGCCGGTGCGCGTGAGACGAACCGTTCGTCGGCGAGCTTGTTGCCGGCCTTGACGATCTCGCCTTCGAGACGGGTGATTTCC
This sequence comes from Rhodocyclus gracilis, assembly GCF_009617575.1. GTDB lineage: Bacteria > Pseudomonadota > Gammaproteobacteria > Burkholderiales > Rhodocyclaceae > Rhodocyclus > Rhodocyclus gracilis. Next base: position 160,371 of record NZ_WIXJ01000004.1, on the reverse strand, counting down.
TTCTGCAGGCGTTCGCGCTCGGCGGCGACGTCGATCTCCACCTTGAGCATCAGCCGCGTTTCGCCGGCAACGGCGACGGGCGCCGCCGCGTCTTCCGGCAGCGTGTCGACGATGCTTATTTCGGAGAGCTTGCCGAGTGCCAGCATCCACGGCGCAAAAGCTTCGAGGCGCGCAGCGTTGCCGCTGGCGATCAGCGGCGTTTTCTGCGCCGGCGAGATGTTCATTTCGCCGCGCAGGTTGCGGCAGGCATAGACCAGCGCCTTCAGTTCGGCGATGTCGGCTTCGGCGGCGGCATCGATGCGCGCGGCGTCGGCGCGCGGGAAGGGCGCGAGCATCACCGACGCGTTGTCGGCGAGCGCCTTGCCGGTGGCGATCGGCGCCACCGTCTGCCACAGTTCTTCGGTGATGAACGGGACCAGCGGGTGCGCCAGACGCAGCGTCGCTTCGAGAATGCCGATCAGCGTGCGGCGGGCGCCGCGGGCGGCGGCTTCGTCGCCGCTCTGGATCGACACCTTGGCCAGTTCGACGTACCAGTCGCAGAACTCGTCCCAGACGAATTCGTAGATTTCGCGCGCGAGCAGATCGAAACGGTAATCGGCGTAATGGCGTTCGACCGCGGCGGCACAGCGTTGCAGGCGGCTCTCGATCCAGCGGTCGGCGGCGCTCAGCGTGAAGGGCGCGTCACCGGTGAAGCCGAGGTCCTGTCCCTCGCAGTGCATCAGCGCGAAACGCGTCGCGTTCCACAGCTTGTTGCAGAAGTTGCGATAGCCCTCGCAGCGCGCCAGATCGAACTTGATGTCGCGGCCGGGGCTGGCGAGCGAGAGGAAGGTGAAGCGCAGCGCGTCGACGCCGAAGGCCGGAATGCCCTGCGGGAATTCCTTGCGCGTGCGCTGCTCGATCTGCGCCGCCTGCTTCGGGTTCATCAGGCCGGTGGTGCGCTTCTTCACCAGATCCTCGACGCCGATGCCGTCGATCAGGTCGATCGGGTCGAGCACGTTGCCCTTCGACTTGCTCATCTTCTGGCCTTCGGCGTCGCGGATCAGGCCGTGCACATAGACGTCGCGGAAGGGGATTTTGCCGGTGATGTGCTTGGTCATCATGACCATGCGCGCCACCCAGAAGAAAATGATGTCGAAGCCTGTGACCAGCACCGACGACGGCAGGTAGAGGTCGAGCGCCGGGTTCGACTTTGCCGGCCACTCCGGCGTCCAGTCGAGCGTCGAGAACGGCCACAGCGCCGACGAATACCAGGTGTCGAGCACGTCCGGGTCGCGCGTCAGCGCGCCGGTGTAGCCGGCCCTGGCGGCGAGCGCCTGCGCCTCGGCGGCGTCGTGCGCGACAAAGACCGAACCGTCCTTGCCGTGCCAGGCCGGAATCTGGTGACCCCACCACAGCTGGCGCGAGATGCACCAGTCCTGGATGTTGTTCAGCCACTGGTTGTAGGTATTGACCCAGTTTTCCGGAACGAAGCGGATTTCGCCCGAGGCAACGACGTCGAGCGCCTTCTCGGTGATCGATTTTCCATCGGCGCCTGGCTTGCTCATGGCGACGAACCACTGGTCGGTGAGCATCGGCTCGATGACGACGCCGGTGCGGTCGCCGCGCGGCACCTTGAGCTTGTGCTTGTCGGTCTTCTCCAGCACGCCGAGCGCTTCGAGGTCGGCGATCACCGCCTTACGCGCGTCGAAGCGGTCGAGGCCGCGATACTTCTCGGGCGCGTTGTCGTTGATCTTGGCGTCGAGCGTCAGGATGCAGATCATCGGCAGCTGGTGGCGCAGGCCAACCGCGTAGTCGTTGAAGTCGTGCGCCGGCGTCACCTTGACGCAGCCGGTACCGAATTCCATGTCCACGTAGGCGTCGGCGATGATCGGGATTTCGCGCCCGGTGAGCGGCAGCTTGACCGTCTTGCCGATCAGCTCGCGGTAGCGCGGATCTTCCGGATGCACCATCACCGCGGTGTCGCCGAGCATCGTTTCCGGCCGCGTCGTCGCCACCGTCAGCGCTCCGCTGCCGTCGGCGAGCGGGTAGCGGATGTGCCAGAGGAAGCCGTCTTCCTCCTCGCTCACCACTTCCAGGTCGGAAACGGCGGTATGCAGCACCGGGTCCCAGTTCACCAGCCGCTTGCCGCGGTAGATCAGGCCTTCGTTGTAGAGGCGGACGAAGGTCTCGGTGACGATCTTGGAGAGGCCGGCGTCCATGGTGAAGCGCTCGCGCGACCAGTCGGGCGAGGTGCCAAGGCGGCGCATCTGCCGGGTGATGGCGCCGCCCGAGTATTCTTTCCACTCCCACACTTTTTCGACGAATTTCTCGCGGCCGAGGTCGTGGCGCGAAACGCCCTGCGCGTCGAGCTGGCGTTCGACGACGATCTGCGTGGCGATGCCGGCGTGGTCGGTGCCCGGTTGCCACAGCGTGTTGTCGCCGCGCATGCGGTGGTAGCGCGTCAGCGCGTCCATGATCGCCTGATTGAAGCCGTGGCCCATGTGCAGCGTGCCGGTGACGTTCGGCGGCGGCAGCAGAATGCAGAAGGCGTCGGTCTTGGTGGTGTCGAGGCCGGCCTTGAAGTGGCCGGCGGTTTCCCAGACGGGATACCAGCGGCGTTCGATGTCGGCGGGTTCGAAACTTTTGGCGAGAGGCATGGTGGCGGAGGTCTGGAAAGTGGAGGCGGCGCTCGTGCTGTGCGTGTCAGGCGCACAGGCGCGGCGAAAGCCGCCGATTATAGCGGATCGCGTCGTCCTGACCGGTGCGGCTGTCTGGCGTCGGGCGGGGTTTGGCAGCGCGTCAGCGCAGTAGTGGCGCCTTGGCGGCGTTGCGCGAGGCGGCTGCGGCGGTCGCTGGACGTCGAGTTGCGCAGTGGCCTAGTCGGACGCGGTGTCGGGCGGGGGGGGGCGTGAGCCGCGGTGCGCCAGAAATTCCTTGAGCGCGTTTTCGCCAATGGCGCGCACATCGCGTCGCACGGTGTCCGCGAGGTTTTGGCAGGCGGCCTCAATGAGCGCGGGCAGTTCGCGTTCCAGATAGGCGCTGAAGGTTTGCCCGAGTTCGCTGGCCAGCTGATGGGCAAGGCGATCTTCGAGAGCGGCCGCTGTCATGCCGCCGACGCTCGCTTCCGGCGGGACGACTTCGGTGAGGACGGGCAGGTCTTCGTCGTCCGCGTCGTGCGCGGCTAAGGGGGCTTTAGGCTCGCTAGGTGTGTCGGCCGAGGACGCAAGCGTATCGGCTGTCGTCGCGAGCGCGGGTGGGAAAGACGTAGACGTTGCCGGTACAGGGGCGGTGGCCCTGGCCTCGGGCGGTGGTACGGGGGCCGGGCGCGGTGCGGCGACGAAGCTGCGCCGCCGCTGGATAAACGAGTCGGTGCGCAGAACGACATCCTGGAGGTCGCTGCGGGGGGCGCCGTGCCGAAAGTCGGCGTCATGGAAGTCGCTCTCGTCACCCGCGCTGCGACGGGGAACCAGTCGAAGTGTTTCCGGGGTGTCGGTGGCGTCGCTCATTCGCCGTGTCCAGAAAGGTCGAAGAATTTGACCGAGAAATTGTACTCGCGATAGCGGCGCACACGTTCGCGCCCCGCCTGCCGCATTTCCGGCGTGTCGCCGACGACTTCGATGATGGCGCCGAAGCGCTCGGCGTCGGGCGGGATGTCGTCGCCGAGATTGACGAGCCGCTCGCAACGGTCGGGAGCGGCGAGCGTGCGCGCAATGACGACGGGTGTCTGTGCCGCCAGCGGCGATCCGGCCCGCACGTGCGGGATGAAACCGCCGACCGGATGCAGCCAGAGCTGCCGATCGAGCGCGTCGGCCACACCGTCGTCGGGAGCAAAAACGAGAAGAGCCTTCTGCTGCATGCAGGCCTTGCCGATCAGCCGGGCCGCTGCGACGACGCGATCCGTCGCGTCGTGGTAGAAGAAGACGTGCGTCAATTCAGTATTCCGGAGCGCTTGAGCAGGTAGTGCGTCAGCAGATGCACCGGCCGTCCCGTGGCGCCCTTGTCGGCGCCGCTTTTCCAGGCGGTGCCGGCGATGTCGAGGTGCGCCCATTCGTACTTGCGCGTGAAGCGCGAGAGGAAGCAGGCCGCGGTAATGCTGCCGCCCCAGCGGCCACCAATGTTGGCCATGTCGGCGAAGGGACTCTTCAGCAACTCCTGGTAATCATCCCAGAGCGGCAGTTGCCAGGCGCGGTCGTGGGCTTCGTCGCTGGCAGCGATGAGGTCGCGGGCGAGACCTTCGTCGTTGGCGAAGAGGCCGCTGGCCACGTGCCCCAGCGCGACGACGCAGGCGCCGGTGAGCGTCGCGACGTCAATGACCGTCTGCGGAGAGAAGCGCTCGGCGTAGGTGAGGGCGTCGCAGAGGATCAGGCGTCCTTCGGCGTCGGTGTTGAGGATTTCAATGGTCTGCCCCGACATCGACGTGACGATGTCGCCCGGCCGGCTGGCGTCGCCACCCGGCATGTTCTCGGCGGCAGGGACGATGGCGACAAGGTTGATCGGCAGTTGCATGGCGGCGCAGGCCTTGAGCGTGCCGAGCACCGTCGCGGCGCCGCACATGTCGTACTTCATTTCGTCCATGTCGGCGCCCGGCTTGAGCGAAATGCCGCCGCTGTCGAAGGTGATGCCTTTGCCGACGAGTGCGACAGGCGCGGTGTGCGCATCGCTTCCCCGGTAATGCAGGACGATCAGTTTTGGCGCTTGCCGCGAACCGCGGGCCACCGACAGCAGCGCATTCATGCCTAGCTCTTCCATGTCGGCGCGTTCGAGGATCTGGCAGTCGAGGCCATATTCCTGCGCCAGTGCCTGCGCGGTTTCGGCGAGATGGCCGGGCGTGCAGACGTTGCCCGGCAGGTTGCCGAGATTTTTCGTCAGCGCAACGCCGTCGGCGATGGCCTGACCTTGCGCCAGCGCCGCTTCGGCCGCCGCCAGTTCGTTGCGGCGCTCGACCGCGAAGGTGAGCTTGCGTAGCGGACGGCGGACTTCTTCTTTCTTGCTCTTGAAGCGGTCGAAGCGATAGACCGCCTCTTGGGCGACGATGGTCGCCTGCCGCACGCGCCACGCGACACTGCGCTTCCTGACGGCGACTTCGGTGAGAAAGACGACTCCGTCGAAAGAGCCAGTTTCGTTGAGGGTGCGGACGGCGGTACGGATCGCCTGCAGGTATTCTTTTTCGCGGAACTCTTTCTCCTTGCCGAGTCCGACCAGCAGGACGCGGTCGCAGAGTGCGCCGGGGACGTTGTGCAGCAGCAGGGTTGAGCCCGTTTTCCCTTCCATGTCGCCGCGACGGATGACGTCGGACAGGTAATTGCGGGCGGCATTGTCGAGCAATTCGGCTGGTAGGGTGAGCTTGCGCGGTTCAAAGACGCCGACGACGACACAGGCGCTGCGCTGCTTCTCCGGACTTCCGCTTTTTATGCTAAATTCCACGCCCCGGATCTCCGTCAGTGAAGTTGCTTGCAAAAGAATCAATTATCACAGCTGTATTTCGCTAAAGTCAAAAGATGATCTTTCATCGCGCCGTGCGGCGTGAGCTGACGCATGCGGCAGCCGGCGTATTTGTCGCACTTTTCGCCATCATGGCCACGACCCAGCTGATACGCCTCCTGACCGAGGCGGCAGCGGGTAAAGTGGCGCCCGAAGCTGTCGCGGCGCTGCTCGGATTTGCGGCTCTGAATTACCTGCCGATCCTGCTCTCCTTGTCGATGTTTATCGCGATTTTGCTGACGCTTTCGCGCAGCTATCGCGATTCGGAGATGGTTGTCTGGTTTTCATCCGGGTTGTCATTGACGGCATGGGTGCGTCCGGTGATGACCTTCGCCTTGCCGCTGGTGCTGGCGATTGCCCTACTGTCTTTCCTGCTCTCCCCTTGGGCTCTGTCGCAGAGTTCGGAGTTTCGCGAGAAGCTCAGTACGCGTAACGACGCGGCGCAGGTGTCTCCGGGCGCCTTTCAGGAAGCCTCGAGCACGGAACGCGTGGTTTTTGTCGAGGCGGTGGCGGACGATGCCAGCTATGTGAAAAACGTCTTTGTCAGCTCCGTGCAAAACGGACGCCTGGGCGTGACCATGGCCGCGACGGGGCACCCGGAGACGGCCGACAACGGCGATCGTTTCCTCGTGCTCGACAAAGGGCGGCGCTACGAGGTCGAGCCGGGTCTGCCGGATTTCCGCATTCTTGAATTCGCGCGCTACGCGGTGCGGATCGAAACCAAGGAGGCGCAAGGCATCCAGCGGACGCCGCGCGATCTGCCGACGAGCGAGTTGTGGCGGGAGAATCTGCCGGACTATCAGGCGGAATTGCTCTGGCGTATCGGCATCCCGCTGTCGGCGGTGGTCTTGGCCTTGCTGGCCATTCCGCTTTCCTTCGTTAATCCGCGCGCCGGGCGTTCGGCCAACATGCTGCTGGCGCTCTTCATTTACATGATTTACAGCAACCTGCTGTCGGTCAGTCAGGCATGGGTGGCGCAGGGCAAGGTGTCGTTTGCCGTCGGGACGCTGCTGGTGCATGTGCTGATGCTCGCCTTGTTGCCAATCCTGTTCTACCGACGCATCGCCGTCTCTTCCTTCCTGGCGTGGCGCCGATGAAGATTTATCAGCGTTACTTGTTGCGCGAGACTGTCGCGGCGATCCTGCTGGTCCTGGTCGCGTTTCTGGCGTTGTTCGGTTTCTTCGACCTGATCGCTGAGCTGAAGGATGTCGGACACGGTGGGTATCAGTTGCATCACGCGGTTGCCTACGTGCTGCTGTGCCTGCCGGGGCGCGTGTATGAACTGATGCCGGTGGCGGTGCTGATCGGCACGCTCTACGCCTTGTCGACGCTGGCGCGGCATTCGGAAATCACGGTCTTGCGCGCTTCCGGCTTGTCGACGCAGGGCTTGCTCGGCAGCTTGTTCCTCGTTGCGGCGCTGGCAGCGGTGACGACGTTCGTCATTGGCGAGTTCGTGGCGCCGCCGGCGGAGCGCGCGGCCAACCAGCAACGCATGAAGGCGATGGGTAACGTCGTCGCGCAGGAGTTTCGCACCGGGCTATGGGTGAAGGACGAGCGGACCTTCGTCAACGTGCGCGTAGTCCTGCCAGATGCGCGCCTGCGTGGCGTGCGGATTTACGAATTTGACGATGCGGCGCGGCTGCGTTCGGTCAGCGATGCCGAGGAGGGCGAATTCGCGGCTCCCGATGGTTGGCGTTTGACGGGTGTTGTGCGCACCGTGCTCGACGGCGAGCGCGCCCGTGTCGAAAAGGTGCCGGAAATCCGTTGGCAGTCGGCGCTCAACCCCGACATCCTTTCGGTGTTGATGGTGGTTCCCGAGCGCATGTCGCTGGCGCACTTGAGTACCTATATCCACCACCTGTCCGAAAATCACCAGAAGACGCGGCGCTACGAAATCGCGTTGTGGAAGAAGATGATTTACCCGCTGGCGGCGTTTGTCATGGTGGCGCTCGCCTTGCCCTTTGGCTACGCGCACGACCGGGTCGGTAGCGTCAGCCTGAAGATATTCTCGGGCGTCATGATCGGCATCTTTTTCCACATGCTCAACGGGCTATTCTCGAGCCTGGGTACGATCAACAACTGGCCGCCGTTGCTGAGTGCAGTGGCGCCTTCGGCGCTCTTTCTGCTGGCGGCGGTGGCGATGATCGCCTGGGTCGAGCGCCGCTGACGACGCAGAGGGACGGCGCCTTGCCGTCAGGCTTTTGGGGCAGGCGGCAGCAATGCGATGCGCGTGCCGGCCAGACGGTCATGCAGAAACTGCCCATCGCGGTCAAAAAAAGCCCAGAAAATGCCGACGCCCCCAAGAAGCAGGCTCGGATAGCTAAGCAGGTAGCGGATCAGCGCCTGCGCCGGGCGAATCGGCCCGCCTGCGGCATCATGCAGCTTTAGTCGCCAGGTTTTCATGGCCAGCGTTTGCCCGCCATGCGTCCAGAACCAGCCGAAATAGAGCAGCAGGGCGAGGAAGAAGTGTGCCTGCAGGACAAGTGGCGTCGCCAGACGATGCGTGAAGGCACCAATCAGTACGTGCGGCAACACCATCAGAATGAGAAGTGCTGCGGCCAGCAGCAATATTTCGTAGGCCATGCTCGCCAGCCGCCGGGGGATTCCGGGGCGGGCGTTGAAAGAATCGCTCATTAGGGATGTGTGGCCGGTTCGGCGGCAATGGGGGCGCTCGGCAGGGGCGCCGGTGCCGGGGGCGGAACGGTCGCGTCAGCTGGCTTCAGGAGCTTTGCGGGCGCAGGAGCGACAGGGGCGGTGGCGCCAGGCACAACGCCAGCGGGCGCGGCGTGGCGTCCGGGTTTCGGCGTCGCGGCGGCGGCTGCAGCCGCCGCCTGTTCCTGCAGGCGGCGCTTTTCGTCTTCGGGCAGGCTTGAGTACGCCTCCCATTGTTGCTTAAGTTCCTGTTTCTTTTCGGGAGGCAGCTGATTGACTGTCTGGTATTTCAGGCGCGCCGCCTGACGTTGCTGCGGTGTCAGCTTCGTCCATTCGTACATCTGCGCCTGCACCCGTTGCTGCTCCGCCGGTGTCATCGTCGCAAAGCGCTGGGCGATGCCCAGCCATTTCTTGCGACGATAGTTCTCCATCTTGTCCCAGTCGCTGGCCAAGGGCGCAAGGACACTCTGCTGCTGGAAGGCAAGCTCATTCCAGGTCGGCTGCGGTGGCGTCGCGATGATCGTCGACGGGCCGATGTTGGTCGTCGCCGCCCAACTACCGGAACTCAACAAACAGCTCAGCGCTACTGCGATGCTGAGGAGCTTTTCAACCATGCATCGAAGCCTTTGTCGGTAAGGGCGGCCACCGGCAAGTCGTCGGCGAGCAGGGCACTGTCAATTTCTTCCAGGTCGGAAATGCTTTGATCGGCGTGCCAGTAGGCGGTGAAGGCGATACACAGCGCCAACGCCAAGGCGGCCAGCAGTTGATCGATGCGGACGCGCTCGACGCGTGAGTGAACGTATTCACCGACCGTGGCGAGTACCGAGCTGGAGGCGGCTACGCGTTGCCGCGACAGGGCGAGTTGGCGCGCCGCCTGCAGTCGTGCGGTCGTTTCGGCAGGCAGTTCATGCAGGCCACGGTTCAAGCGTAGGCGAAGCTGGCGTGCAAACTGTAGTTCTTCGGCTTCGTTCATAAGCTAACTCCTTTTGCTGCGAGCGCAGCCGCCAGTGTGTGCGTGGCGCGCGAGCAATGTGTCTTGACGCTACCCTCCGAACAGCCCATGGCTTGGGCAGTTTCGGCGACGTCCATATCTTCCCAGTAACGCATCATGAAGGCTTCCCGTTGACGTGCGGGGAGCGCCATGATCTCTTTTTCGATCAGTTTCAGCGTTTGTGCCTGCTCAAACTGGCGGTGCGGCGTGTCGGGGGAATCGTCGCCGTCTTCCGTCTGAAGGGTGTCGAGCGGATCCTGATCCTCGTTGTCGCTGGTCGTGAGTGAGGAAAAGAGCGTCGTCCACAGCGAGCGTACCTTGCTGCGTCGATAATAGTCGCGGATGGTGTTTTGCAGAATGCGCTGAAACAGCATCGGCAACTCTTCGGGCGGCCGGGTGCTGTATTTTTCTGCAAGTTTCATCATCGAATCCTGCACGATGTCGAGCGCAGCTTCTTCGTTGCGCACGGCAAACATCGCCTGCTTGAAGGCGCGGCGTTCAACGGCGGCGAGAAAGTCGGACAGTTCTCGTTGGCTGGCCAGAGGAGGATTCCTTTTTTTGAAACCCGGAGCATCGGCGTTGCCCCCCGCGATGTCTCATGGAGGAGCCTTGACCAATCGGAGTCCAAGCATTAACGTAACCGGTTTTTTCGAGCACTCAGCTTGGTAAGGCGACTGCGATGATGATGACCGGTGCGGAGATTGTAATCAGGTGCCTCCAGGAAGAAAAGGTCGAGTATGTTTTCGGCTATCCCGGTGGCTCGGTTTTGCACATTTACGACGAGCTTTTCAAGCAGGACAAGGTCAAACACGTTCTTGTCCGTCACGAACAGGCCGCAGTGCACGCTGCCGACGGGCTGGCGCGCTCTTCGCACAAGGTGGGTGTAGCGCTGGTAACGTCCGGCCCCGGTGCGACCAACGCGGTAACCGGCATCGCCACGGCCTATATGGATTCGATTCCGCTGGTGGTGATCACCGGTCAGGTGCCGACGGCCTATATCGGTCAGGATGCGTTCCAGGAATGCGATACGGTCGGCATTACGCGGCCGTGCGTGAAGCACAATTTCCTCGTCAAGGACGTGCGCGACCTGGCGCTGACGCTCAAGAAGGCGTTCTACATCGCTAGCACGGGGCGCCCCGGGCCGGTGGTCGTCGATATTCCGAAAGACGTTACGGCCGACAAGTGTGAGTTCGAGTACCCCAAGACGATCCAGATGCGCTCGTACAACACGGTCGTCAAGGGACATCTCGGCCAGATCCGCAAGGCCGTGCAACTCCTGCAGGATGCCAAGCGGCCAATGGTTTATGCCGGCGGCGGCGTCATCCTCTCGAACGCTGCTGACCCGCTGACGCGTTTGGTGCGACGTCTTGGCGTGCCGGTTTGCAACACGCTGATGGGCTTGGGGGCGTATCCGGCGAGCGACCGCCAGTACCTCGGCATGCCCGGCATGCACGGCACGGTCGAAGCCAATATGGCGATGCAGCACAGCGACGTGCTGATCGCCATCGGCGCGCGTTTTGACGACCGCGTCATCGGTAACGTCGATCACTTCTGCAGCGAATCGCGCAAGATCATCCACATCGATATCGACCCGTCGTCGATCTCCAAGCGGGTCAAGGTCGATGTGCCGATCGTCGGCGGTGTGGCGGAAGTGCTCGAAGAAATGCTGCGTTTGCTCGACTCCGACAAGCCGCGTGCCGACACGGGTGCGCTGGCGGACTGGTGGGAACAGATCGAAGCCTGGCGCGCCAAGAAGTGTATGCATTACACCCGCAAGAGCGACGTCATCATGCCGCAGTACGTGATCGAGAAGTTGCACGAGATCACCGGCGGCGACGCGATCATCGCTTCCGACGTTGGCCAGCACCAGATGTGGGCAGCGCAATACTATAAGTTCGAGCAGCCGCGGCGCTGGCTCAACTCCGGTGGCCTCGGCACCATGGGCGTCGGCTTGCCGTACGCCATGGGCGCGGCGCTTGCCAATCCGGACCGTCCGGTTGCCTGCGTGACGGGCGAGGGCTCCATCCAGATGTGCATCCAGGAGTTGTCGACGGCCAAGCAATTCCGCCTGCCGATCAAGATCATCAGCCTCAACAACCGTTACCTCGGCATGGTGCGGCAGTGGCAGGAGATGTTCTACGGCAGCCGCTATTCCGAGTCCTACATGGATTCGCTGCCCGATTTCGTCAAACTCGCCGAGGCGTACGGCCACGTCGGCATCCGCGTCGAGAAGCCCGAGGATGTCGAGCCGGCGCTTCGGAAGGCATTCATCGAGCACAAGAACGAGTTGGTCTTCCTCGATTTCCGCACGGATCCGACGGCCAATGTCTTCCCGATGGTGGCCGCGGGCAGGGGCTTGTCGGAAATGATTCTGGCTGAAGATATCTGAGGGGCGACGACATGCGACACATCATTTCGATTCTGCTGGAAAACGAAGCCGGCGCCCTGTCGCGCGTGGCCGGCCTCTTCTCGGCGCGTGGTTACAACATCGAATCACTCACCGTCGCGCCGACGGAAGACGCTTCGCTGTCGCGGATGACGATCGTCACCTCCGGCTCCGAAGAGATTCTTGAACAGATCACCAAACAGCTCAACAAACTCGTCGACGTCATCAAGGTCGTCGATTTGTCCGAAGCCGCGCATATCGAGCGCGAGTTGATGTTGATCAAGGTCCGCGCCGCCGGCAAAGACCGCGAGGAGATGAAGCGTATGGCGGAGATCTTCCGCGGACGCATCATCGATGTGACCGAGTCGACCTACGTGATCGAACTCACCGGCCCGGGGGCCAAGCTCGACGCCTTCATCCAGGCGATCGATCGCGGTCTCATCCTCGAAACCGTGCGTACCGGCGTTGGCGGCATCGGCCGCGGCGACCGTATCCTCAAGGTGTAAGGCGCGTCGCGCGGATGGAGCGTCCCGGCTCCGTCTGCCGCGCGCTTTGCGAGCAGGACTTACATTCCCGAAAGGAATCCCATGAAAGTGTATTACGACAAAGACGCCGACCTCTCGCTGATCAAGGGCAAGAAGGTCACCATCGTTGGTTACGGCTCGCAAGGCCATGCCCACGCCCTCAATCTCAACGATTCCGGCGTCAAGGTCACCATCGGCCTGCGCAAGAACGGTGCGTCCTGGGCGAAAGCGGAAGCGGCCGGCCTTAAGGTTAAGGAAGTCGGCAAGGCCGTTGAAGGCGCCGACGTCGTCATGATCCTGCTGCCGGACGAAAATATCCCCGCCGTCTACTACAACGAAGTCGAACCGAACATCAAGAAAGGCGCTGCGCTGGCTTTCGCGCACGGCTTCAACGTGCACTACAACCAGGTCGTGCCGCGTGCCGACCTCGACGTGATCATGGTTGCGCCGAAGGGGCCGGGCCACACCGTGCGTTCCGAATACCTCAAGGGTGGCGGCGTTCCCTCGCTGATCGCCGTGCATCAGGACGTCTCCGGCAAGGCCAAGGATGTTGCACTGTCGTACGCGGCAGCCAACGGCGGCACCAAGGGTGGCGTCATCGAAACCAGCTTCCGCGAAGAAACCGAGACCGACCTCTTCGGCGAACAGGCCGTGCTCTGCGGCGGCGCCGTCGAACTCGTCAAGATGGGCTTCGAAACGCTGACCGAAGCCGGTTACGCGCCGGAAATGGCCTACTTCGAGTGTCTGCACGAACTGAAGCTGATCGTCGACCTGATGTACGAAGGCGGCATCGCCAACATGAACTACTCGATCTCGAACAACGCCGAATACGGCGAGTACGTGACCGGCCCGGAAGTGATCAACGAGGAATCGCGCTACGCCATGCGCAATGCCCTGAAGCGCATCCAGAACGGCGAGTATGCCAAGCAGTTCATCCTCGAAGGCAAGACCAACTACCCGTCGATGACGGCGCGTCGTCGTCTCAACGCCGAGCATCCGATCGAAGTGGTCGGCGGCAAGCTGCGCGAAATGATGCCGTGGATCCGCAAGAACAAGCTGGTCGACCAGTCGAAGAACTAAGCTTCGCCGTATGACGACGGGCGCGGCCTGCGGGTCGCGCCCGTTTTTGCTGTCGCTGTTCCCGCGTGGACCTGCGTCGTCGGTGTGGCCGATGGCTGGTCTGGGCGGGTTGTTGTTTCTGCGAATGCGTTATTGCGTGACGCGGTGATTCCACGCTGTTGCACTCGCGGCTTATCCGGCGCTTCGCCGCCATTTTCTGGACGATCTCCGCCTGATGAACTATCCGCATCCCATTATTGCCCGCGAGGGCTGGCCGTTCCTCGGCATCGCCATCGCCGCCGCGCTTGCCGTCCACCTTTCGCTGGGCGCCATGCCGGCCTTCCCCCTGTGGATCATCGCGATCTTCGTCCTGCAATTTTTCCGCGATCCGCCGCGTGTCATTTCGGGTGACGCGAAGAGTGTCGTCGCGCCGGCTGATGGCCGCATCGTCGTCGTCGAGGAAGTGCGCGATCCTTACCTCGACCGCCAGGCGATCAAGGTCAGCGTGTTCATGAACGTGTTCAACGTGCATTCGCAGCGCAGCCCGGTCGACGGCGAGGTCAAGCAGCGCTGGTACAACCCTGGCAAGTTCGTCAATGCCGCGCTCGACAAGGCGTCGACCGAGAACGAGCGCAACGCGCTGTGGCTGCGCACCGCCGACGGCCAGGATGTGACCTCGGTGCAGGTCGCCGGCCTCGTCGCCCGCCGCATCCTCTGCTACGTCGATGCCGGCAAGCAGCTGGTTCGCGGCGAGCGCTACGGCTTCATCCGCTTCGGTTCGCGCCTCGACGTGTACCTGCCGCTCGACGCCCGCGTCAAGGTGACGATCGGCGAAAAGGTGTATGCTTCGACCACCGTTTTGGCCGAACTTGCCTGAAGCATGCCGGAAATAAAGCCCCGCAAGACCCTGTTCAATCCCGAGTTGCGTCGTCGCGGGATTTACGTTCTTCCCAATCTGTTTACGACGGCTGCCCTGTTTTGCGGCTTCTTTGCCGTCGTCCAGGCAATGAAGGGGGCGTTCGAGCTGGCGGCAGTCGCCATCTTCGTCGCCATGGTGCTCGACGGCCTCGACGGTCGCGTGGCGCGTCTGACGCGCACGCAGAGCGCCTTCGGCGCCGAATACGATTCGCTCTCCGACATGGTTTCCTTCGGCGTCGCGCCGGCCCTCGTTGCCTATGTCTGGGCACTGAAGGACATGGGCCGGCTCGGCTGGATCGCCGCCTTCATCTACTGTGTCGGTGCGGCGCTGCGTCTGGCGCGCTTCAACACCACGCTGGAAGTCGTCGACAAGCGCTACTTCCAGGGGCTGCCGAGTCCGGCGGCGGCCGCGCTGGTGGCCGGTTTCGTCTGGGTGGCGCTCGATAACGACATCGCGGCGTTCGATGTGCGCTGGATCGCCTGCGCGCTGGTGATGTTTGCCGGCATCTCGATGGTGACGAATGTCCGCTTCTACAGCTTCAAGGACATCAATCTGCGGCGCAGCGTGCCCTTTATCTTCATCGTCGCCATGGCGCTGGGCTTCGCCGTCATCTCGTACGATACGCCGGCCGCCTTGTTCCTGCTCTTCGTCGGCTACGCGTTCTCGGGCTATATCCAGGCCCTGATCCGCCTCTTCCGCCGCAAAAAGCCGACGACGATTTCCTGATTCGCGCGGCCGTCGCTGTCGGGCGGTCGGCCTCAGCCCTGGCAGGCGGCGGGAAAACGCAGCTCGATCAAGGCTCCCCCCAGCTCCGCAGAATCGTCGATGCGCACCGTCGCGCCGTGTTGGCCGGCGATGCGCCGCACGATGGCCAATCCCAGTCCGCAGCCGTCACCGCCGCTTTCCGGCAGACGGAAGAAGCGCTCGAAGACCTGCTCACGGGCGTTCGCCGGGATGCCCGGCCCGCTGTCTTCGACGCGCAACGCCGTTCCGTTGTCGTCGGCGATGAGGCTGACGTTCACGGTGCCATGGCGCGGTGTGTAGCGCAGCGCGTTATCAATCAGATTGGCGATGGCTTCCTCGATCAGCAGGGGCGATCCCTTGACGCGTGCGGCTTGCAGCGAGAACCCCAGATCGATGTCGGCGGCAAAGGCGGTGGGCAGCATCGTTTCGGCAACGCGGTGCACGGCTGCTGCCAGATCGACGATTTCTTCGTTCGCCTGACCCGCGGGCTCGGCCCGCGCCAGCGCCAGTAGCTGCTGCACGAGGTGCGCCAGTCGTTGCACGGCGCTCACCGTGCCTTGCAGCGGCGCTGCCAGGGTCGCGGCATCGCTGCGCAGGGCGAGTTCCATCTGTGCCTGCAAGGCGGCGATCGGCGTACGCAACTGGTGGGCAGCATCTGAGACGAAGTGGCGTTGTGCAGTGAGCGACTGATCGAGGCGCAGCAGCAGGTGATTGAGCTCGGCGACGACGGCGGCGATTTCCTCGGAGGAGCGACCCGTATCGAGCGGCCGCAAATCGCTGGGCGAGCGGCGGGCGAGCTGCTTGCGCAAGTCATCGAGCGGGCGCAAGCCGGAGCCGATGCCCAGCCAGACCAGCGCGAGTGTCGCGAAAACGAGGCCAAGCTCGGGAAGCAGCATGCCAAGAACGACCTCCCAGGTGAGGTTGTTGCGCTTGACCAGCGTTTCGGCGACCAGCACGGTCAGCGGAATTCCTTCGCGCTCGATGAAGAGTGCGGCGACGCGAACGGGCTGCCCATCGAGCGTCGCGTCGTAGTACACGCGGTTTTCTTCCTCCGGCGGCGCCGATGGCGGCGGCAGATGCGGTGTGCCGGCGATCTGCTGTCCGTCGGTGGTGAGGACGCGAAAACTGATCTTGTCGTATTTGTCGACGAAGAGGATTTCTTCCGCGCCGCGTGGCAGCGTCAGGTGCACCTCACCGCGTTCGACATGGATCTGGCCGGAGATCGCCAGCGTCGTGTCGAGCAGTGCGCGGTCGTAGGCGAGGAGCGCGCTGTCGCGGGCGACGTTGTAGGCGGTGTAGGCGCCGGCGAGGATCAGCAGCAGGACGGCGGGCAGGAGCCGCAGCGCCAGCTGCCGGCGCAGGCTAGGTGTTTGTCGCATCAGTGCATTCGAGGTAGTAACCCAGTCCGCGCACGGCACGGATGAGAACGCCGCCCGGCTCGAGCTTGGCGCGTAGCCGCGAGAGAAGCTTCTCCAGCGCGTTCGGCGAAATGTCTTCGTTCCAGCCGTACAGCGCGTCGATGATCTGCTCCTTGCTGATGATGCGATTGGCACGCGTCGCCAGGAATTCGAGGGCCATCCACTCGCGTGCGGTGAGTTCGAGCGGGGTGTCGGCGAGAAAGGCGCGTTTGCCACCGGTGTCGAGGCGCAGCGCGCCGAGCTGCAAGACCGGGTCGGGCAGGGCGCGGCCACGGCGGATCAGCGCACGGACACGCGCCTCGAGTTCGCTCAGGGCAACGGGCTTGACCAGATAATCGTCGGCGCCGAGATTGAGCAGGCGTACGCGCTCTTCCAGCGCATCGCGCGCCGAGAGAATCAGCACCGGCAGCGTCTGCCGGCGGCCGCGCAGGCGCCGCAACACATCGCTACCTTCTAGGCGGGGCAGTCCCAAGTCTAGAATGACAAGATCGTAGTCCTGGCTTTCCAGCCAGGCATCAGCGCTCGCACCATCGCCGACCTGATCGACGATGTAGGAAAACTGGCGTAAGGCGCGCGCCAAACCATCGGCAAGCAAGGCGTCATCTTCAGCAAGCAGAATACGCATCGGTAGGTGTCAGGGGTTCGTCAGCGAGGTTCCTTAGAATACCAGTCGAAACCGGAGCCCGTGCGCTGTGTGGCGCGGGCAATGCTTAGGGGAAGGACTGCAATGGTGGTGGTGCGCGGTGTGGCGGCAATGTGTCTCTTGGTGACGGGCGCGGCGTTGGCGGCAGAGTCGGTGCGAACGCTCGACGTCGTGCCGGAGGCTTCGCCCAGCGTAGTCTTCGCCGCGTCCGCCAGTCGTCCGCCGGAACGGCTGTCGTTGACGCTGGCCGAGGCCGAGCGTCTGTGGACTCAGCACAACCGCGAATTGCGACTGGCCGAGGTCGCCATTGCCGGCGCCGAGGGCGATGCCCGTGCGGCCGCGCAGGTACCCAATCCGCAAGCCTCGCTCAACATGGCGTCGATCAGTCCGCAGGATGGTTTCGGCGCCGGATCGGTGCGCCAGAAGCGCATGGACAGTGTTGCCCGTCTGGAGCAGCTGATCGAACGCGGCGGCAAGCGCGATCTGCGCATGCAGGCTGCCGACGCCCTGCTCAACGCAGCGCGCAACGATCGCGACGATGTTGGCCGCCAGCAACGGCGCGCACTCTATGCAGCCTACTACGACCTTTTGCTCATGCAGGAGCGCGAGCGTCTGACGGTCGAAACGGCGGCGCTGTACCGCAAGAGTCAGGCGACGAGTGAGGTGCGCTATCGCGGTGGTGACATTTCCGCCGCCGATCTGTCGCGTCAGCGCGTCGAACAACTGCGTGCCGAGAACGATGCACGGCAGGCCGTGGCGGATGCCGCGCGGGCGCGGGTGGCGCTGGCCTACCTCATCGGACAGGAAAAAAAAGCATCGTCGCTGGTCGCGGCTGACGACTGGCCGGCGGCGACGCAAGGCGGCGATGCGGCGGCCGGCAGCGATCCGTCGCGGCGTCCGGATGTGCGTGCCGACATGGCGCGTCTCGCCGCTGCTGAAAAAGCACGCGATCTGGCGCGGGCCTTGAAAACGCGCGACATCACCGTCGGTGTGCAGCTCGAGCACAACCTGACCAATACGCCCAACAACAGCTTCGGCGTCGGCGTCAGCGCCCCGCTCTTTGCCTTCCACGAATACGAGGGCGAGATCGCGCGCGCCGAGGCGGATCTGCAGGCCGCCCGCGAGATGGCGGAGCAGACGCTGGCGCAGGCACAAGGCGAGATCGATCAGGCCGCCGCCGATCTGGCGGCCAGCCGCGAACGTCGCCTGCGTCTCGAAGGCGGTCTGCTCGACGACGCGGCCCGTGTCGCGCGCGCCGCCGAGTTCGCCTACGCACGCGGGGCGACCAGTCTGCTGGAACTGCTTGACGCCCGCCGCACTTGGCGTCAGGTGCAACTGGAAGCGGCCAATGCCCGTGCCGACCATGCCAAGGCGCTCGCTGCCTGGCGTGCGGCGACGGCTGAGTAAGTCACGAAAGCCAAGGATCCGATGAATACTC
The DNA here is from genome assembly GCF_009617575.1 of Rhodocyclus gracilis. Classification (GTDB taxonomy): domain Bacteria; phylum Pseudomonadota; class Gammaproteobacteria; order Burkholderiales; family Rhodocyclaceae; genus Rhodocyclus; species Rhodocyclus gracilis. The sequence goes on along the minus strand of NZ_WIXJ01000004.1, from coordinate 142,137 downwards.
CGAACACCAAAACTCTCGCCGCTGCCGGCGCCGTTCTGCTGGTCGCCGCTGCCGGCTACTACTGGCTGAGTCGTCCGTCGGCGCCGGCGCTTCAGCCGGTGGCCGCGCCGACGAGCGGGGCGCAGATCGAGGGCGGGCGACTCCTGCGTTTTCCGGCGGGTGCGCCGCAATTGTCGTATCTGCGTATCGAGGCGGTGCAGTCGCTACCGGCACCGCTGATCGAGCCGCTCAACGGGCGCGTTGCCTACGACGATAACGCGACGGCGCGCATTTTCGCGCCGGTATCGGGGCGCATTCTGGCGTTACCGGTGCAGGCGGGCGACCGCGTCGCTGCCGGTGCTTCGCTCGCCGTGCTCGACATTCCCGACTACGCCGATCTGCAAAAGGCGGACGCCGATCGCCGCATGCGCCAGTCGGCTTACGATCGCGCCAAGCTGCTCTTCGAGAACGAAGCGCTGGCGCGCAAGGATCTGGAAGCCGCGGAGAACGACCTCGCCGGCGCCGAGGCGGAATCGGCCCGCGCGCACGCTCGTCTGCGCAACTTGCGCCCCATTTCCGGCCAATCCGGTTTTGCTCTGCGTACTCCCCTGGCCGGCATCGTCACCGAACGGCAGGCGAATCCGGGCATGGAAGTGCGGCCCGATCAGGACCGGCCGCTTTTCGTCGTCAGTGACCCGGCGCATTTGTGGGTGATCGCCGAGGTGGCGGAAAAGGATTTGGCGCGCGTGCGCGTCGGTCAGCCGGTGGGCGTGGAGGTGGACGCCTATCCGCAGCGGCGTTTTGGTGGTCGTGTGCTGGCCGTGGGCGATGTCGTCGACTCCCAGTCGCGACGCGTGCCGGTGCGTTGCTCGGTCGACAATGGCGAGCGCCTGCTCAAGCCGGAGATGTTCGCGCGTGTCACGCCGGAAACCGAGGGCGTGCATTTGCCGCGTGTGCCGAATAGCGCCGTCGTTACCGAAGGCGTCAATGACTTCGTGTTCGTCGAAAAAACGCCGGGCGTCATCGAGAAGCGTCCGGTCAAGCTGGCGTTTCGCGGCCATGAGGCGAGTTTCGTGCGCGACGGGCTGAGCGCCGGTGAGCGCGTCATCACGGCCGGTGCCCTGCTGCTTAACGCCGAACTGGGCGGCGCCTGAGATGATCGAGCGCCTCGTTACCTTTGCCCTGCAACAGCGGGTATTCATTCTCGCCGCCGTTTGTGCGCTGATCGCGGCCGGCTGGTACGCCGTCGATAACCTGCCGATCGAGGCCTTCCCCGATGTGCAGGACGTGCAGGTCAACGTCGTCACGCAGGCGCCGGGGCTCGCGCCGGCCGAGGTGGAGCGCAGCATCAGCTTGCCTATCGAGCGTGAGATGAGCGGCGTGCCGCGCATGACGCAGCTGCGCTCGGTGTCGATGACCGGCCTGTCGATTGTCACGCTGACCTTTGCCGACAACACCGACGACTACTTCGCCCGCCAGCAGACGCTGGAAAAGCTCGGCAATGTGGTGTTGCCGACGGGCGTCCAGCCTTCGCTGGCGCCTTTGTCGACGGCGGTCGGCGAAGTCTATCGCTACGCCCTCGATGCGCCCGCCGACATGCCCGCCTACGAGGTGCGCGCCTTGCAGGACTGGGTGATCCGGCCGGCCTTGCGTCGCGTGTCGGGGGTCGCCGATGTCGTCAGCTTCGGCGGCGCGGTGAAGGAATATCAGGTTCGCGTCGATCCGTATCGCCTGCGTAAGTTTGGCGTCTCCATCGATCAGGTGGCGCAAGCGCTGACCAACAACAACGCCAATGCCGGCGGTGGTCTCATCCGGCGCGGTGACGAAGGTCTGGTGGTGCGCTCGATCGGTCTCCTGTCGAGTCTGGAAGCCATCAACCGGGTAACGGTCGCGGTGACCGACGGCAAGCCGGTGCTGGTGAGCGATGTTGCGCAGGTGTCGGTGGGCGGGCGTACGCGCTCAGGGATCGTCGCCTTCAACGAGCGGGACGACGTGGTGGTCGGCATCGTGCAGATGACCAAGGGGCAGAACGCCTCGAAGGTCGTTGCCGATCTCAAGCGCGAGATCGAGTCGGTCGGCACGCGTCTGCCGCCGGGCGTGCGCCTGATGCCGATTTACGACCGCACCGAGCTGGTGTCGCACACGGTTCATACGGTGGCCGAGAATCTGATCGTCGGTGCGGTGCTGGTGGTCGCCATCCTCCTCATCTTCCTGCGCTCCTGGTTCGCAGCGGTGGCGGTGGCGGCCGTGATTCCGCTGGCCTTGCTGACGGCCTTCGTGATGATGCACAGCCGCGGGGTGGCGGCTAACCTCATCTCGCTGGGCGCGGTGGACTTCGGCATCATCGTCGACGGCGCCGTCGTGCTGGTCGAGGCGCTGATGGTCAAGCTGGCGCTCGGGCAGGCGAGCGAACAGCACCAGAGCCTGCAATGGCGGATGCTGACCTTGAAGCGCACCGCCATCGACATGGGGCATCCGATCCTTTTCTCGAAGGCGATCATCATTCTCGCCTTCCTGCCGATCTTCACGTTCGAGCGCGTCGAAGGGAAGATCTTCACGCCGATGGCCTACACGCTGTCGTTCGCCATCCTCGGCGCCATTCTGCTGACGCTGACGCTGATTCCCGCGCTGATCTCGTATTACATCAAGAACGGCAATCTGGCCGAAAAGCACAGCCCGTGGATGCAGCGGCTGCAAGACCGTTACCGGCACGCGCTTGACTGGGCGGAAACCCGCCGCCGCCGTCTGCTGGCGGGATCGCTGCTCGTGCTTGGCCTGTCGCTGGGGCTGGCGACAACGCTGGGTAGCGAATTCCTGCCGAAGCTCGACGAAGGCAACATCTGGCTGACGATCACGCTGCCGCCGTCGACCAATCTCGACAAGACCAAGGAGGTCGAGCGCGAGATTCGTCGCATCATGCTGACCTACCCCGAGGTGAACAAGCTCGTCACGCACGTTGGTCGCCCCGATGACGGTACCGACCCGAAAGGGCCGAACAACATGGAGATTCTGGCCGACCTCAAGCCGCACAGCGAATGGCGCTTTGCCGACAAGGAGGCGCTGATCGAAGACATGACGCAACGCATCCGCGTCATTCCCGGCGTGCCGACCAACTTCTCGCAAGTCATCGCCGACAACGTCGAAGAGTCGATCTCCGGCGTCAAGGGGGAGATCGCCATCAAGATTTTTGGCTCCGACCTCGAAATCCTCGAAGACAAGGCGGAGCAAGTGGCGAGCATCCTGCGCGGCATTCAGGGCTCCGCCGACGTTGCCGCCATCCGCGTCAGCGGTCAGACCGAGCTGGACATCACGCTCGACCCGCAGCGCATGGCGCGCTACGGCATCCGCGCGGCTGACGTTAACGCGACAGTACAGACCGCGCTCGCCGGCGCGGCGGTCAGCACCTTCACCGAGGGCGACCGCAGCTTCGACATTACCGTTCGCCTGCAAAAGCCGTTTCGCGATGCCGTCGACGACGTCGGCGAATTGCCGGTGACCTTGCCGGCTGGCGGCAGTATTCCGCTTGCCGAAATCGCGACCATCGAAGTCAAGCAGGGGCCGGCGCGCATCGGTCGCGAGGCCGGCGGACGCTACGTGGCGGTGAAGGCCAACCTGCTCGGGCGCGACCAAGGGAGCTTCGTCGCCGAGGCCATGGCCAAGGTGAAGGCACAGGTTCGCCTACCAACCGGCTATCGCATGACCTGGGGCGGCCAGTTCGAGAACCAGCAGCGTGCGTTGAAGCGCCTGATGGTCATCGTGCCGCTTTCCGGACTTGGCATCTTCGTCCTGCTATTCTGGGCGTTCCGCTCGATGCGCTTTGCCTTGCTCGTCCTCTTCATGGCGCCGTTTACCTGGATTGGCGGCATCGTTGGCCTGTCGCTCGCCGGCTTGCATCTGTCGGTGTCGGCGGCCGTCGGCTTCATCGCCGTCGCCGGGATCTCGGTGCAGAACGGCGTCATCATGGTCGAGCAGTTCCTGGATGGCGTCCGCGAAGGCCGACCGCTGGCCGTCGCCGTGCGCGAAGGCGCGGTAACCCGTTTGCGGCCGATTCTGATGACGGCGCTCATGGCCGGCCTGGGCCTCTTGCCGGCCGCCTTGTCGCACGGCATCGGCTCGGAAACGCAACGCCCCTTCGCCGTCGTCATCGTTGGTGGCATCATTTCGGCAACCATCTTCACGCTGCTGCTGTTGCCGATGCTCTTCCCGCTGGTTTGCCGGCCGAAGGAAAAGCCAGTGGAACAGGAGCAGTAAGTCGCTTATCTTTTCGGGAGTCTGCGCATGAGCCAACGCCTCGTCATTTTCGACACCACCCTGCGTGACGGCGAACAAAGCCCCGGCGCGTCGATGACGCGCGAGGAAAAGCTGCGCGTCGCGCGCCAGCTCGAACGCATGCGCGTCGACGTGATCGAGGCCGGCTTCGCCGCCGCGTCGCCCGGTGACTTCGACGCCATCCACGCCATCGCCGAGACGATCAAGGACTCGACGGTCTGTTCGCTGGCGCGTGCCAACGAGAACGACATTCGTCGTGCCGGCGAGGCGATCCGCCCGGCGGCGTCGGGACGAATCCACACTTTCATCGCCACCAGCCCGATCCACATGGAGAAGAAGCTGCGCATGAGCCCCGACCAAGTCGTCGAGGCAGCGGTGCGCGCGGTCAAGCTGGCGCGCGAATACACCGGCGATGTCGAATTCTCGGCCGAGGACGCGGTGCGCTCCGATTTCGATTTCCTGGTGCGTATCTTCGACGCGGTGATCCAGGCCGGCGCGACGACGATCAACGTTCCCGATACCGTCGGCTATTCGATTCCCGAAGTCTGGGGCGAGCGCATGCGCTCGCTGATCGAGCGCGTGCCGGGCGCCGACAAGGTGGTCTGGTCGACGCACTGTCATAACGACCTCGGCATGGCCGTTGCCAACTCGCTGGCGGCGGTGCTCGCCGGCGCGCGTCAGGTCGAATGCACGATCAACGGCCTCGGCGAGCGTGCCGGCAACGCCTCGCTCGAAGAAGTGGTGATGGCGGTGAAGACGCGCTCCGACCTGTTCCCGGTCGAGACGCGCATCGACACCACGCAGATCGTTCCGGCGTCGAAGCTGATCTCGCAGATCACCGGCTACCCGGTACAGCCGAACAAGGCCATCGTCGGCGCCAACGCCTTCGCGCACGAGTCGGGAATCCACCAGGACGGCGTCTTGAAGCACCGTGAAACCTACGAAATCATGCGCGCGCAGGACGTTGGCTGGGCGCAGAACAAGCTGGTGCTCGGCAAGCACTCCGGGCGCAACGCGTTCAAGACGCGGCTCGCCGAACTGGGCATCGAACTCGCTGGCGACGAAGCGGTGAACGCCGCCTTCTCCCGCTTCAAAGAGCTTGCTGACAAGAAACACGAAATCTTCGACGAAGACTTGCAGGCGCTGGCCAGCGACGAACAAGTGCTGGCCGGGCAGGAACACTACAAGCTCGTCTATTCGCGCGTCCACTCGGAAACGGGCGAGCCGCCGGTGGCCGAACTCACCTTCCTCGTTGCCGGGGTCGAGGAGCGTGCGATGTCGACGGGTAGCGGACCGGTCGACGCGAGCTTCCGCGCCATCGAGAGCGTCGCCGCCAGCGGCGCGGAACTGCTGCTTTATTCGGTGAACGCGATCACTACCGGAACCGACGCGCAGGGCGAAGTCACGGTACGTCTGGCGAAAAACGGGCGGGTGGTCAATGGCGCGGGCGCCGATACCGACATCGTTATCGCTTCGGCCAAGGCCTATCTGAACGCCCTGAACAAGCTGCACTCCTCATTCGAGCGCGTGAATCCGCAGGGCGACGTATGAGGCGGGGGCTGACGCCCCTCGCGTGCAGGATTCAGGCTCAGGCGTCCGCCGCCGGCGGCTCGGCGGCGGCTTGCGCCGATGGGCGCGAGTAGTAGGCGAAGGCGACGCTGCCGACAAAAAAGATCAGGCAGAGCGCCGTTTCAATGCCGGCCAGCACCTGCGAAAGCCCGTGGTCGCTCATCGCCCGCACGATGCCCTCGGTGAAGTAGGCCAGAATCAGCATTGATGCCCACTGGTAGGTATAACGGCGGCCGGTGAGAATGCCGCGCAGCGGTATCAGCAAGGGTACGCATTTCAGCGCCAGCCAGGAGCCGCCGGCTTGCACCGGGGCCAAGCGTAATTCCCAGGCGAGGCAGAGGAAGATCAGCGCGATCAGGCTGGCGGCGGAAGCGCGCAGGGCGAGTCGGATCATGGGGGTAGGGTCACGGTAGGGGGATAGGGCGCGGGCTGGCGCGGCTGAGAGAACGCGGCGGGAGGCGTGGTGGGCGTAGCAATCGCTGTTGCGTCGTCGCTCCGTCAGCCTTCACGCAGCCGGCGGGCAATGTCGGCGAGGCGGCGCCCTTGGGCAAAGGCCAGCGCGCGTTCGTCATCCGACAACAGCGGGTCGCCGTCAGTGCCCGCGACGTGGCTGGCACCGTACGGCGTGCCGCCGCGCTGCGTGGCGCTCAGCGCGCTTTCAGTGAAGGGGATGCCGACGAGCAGCATGCCGTGATGCAGCAGCGGCAACATCATCGACACCAGCGTCGTCTCTTGGCCGCCGTGCATGCTGCCGGACGACGTGAAGACGCAGGCCGGCTTGCCGGCGAGAGTGCCATTGGCCCATTGCGTGATCGTGCCGTCCCAGAAGTACTTCATCGGCGCCGCCATGGCACCGAAGCGCGTCGGGCTGCCGAGGGCGAGGCCGGCGCATTCCTCGAGATCGCTCGCTTCGACAAACGGCGCGCCAGCGACGGGGACGGGCGGTTCGATCGTGGTGCACACGCTGGCAACGCGCGGAACGGTGCGCAAACGCGCGCCGCAACCGGGCTGCGACTCAATGCCGCGCGCAATCTGTTGCGCCAGGGCGCGTACCGATCCGCGGTGGCTGTAGTAGAGGACGAGGATTTCCAGCATCCGGCTATTATAGCGGCGGTGTGTCACGGCTCTGTGCCCAGTGCTCCGCACGGCCCGGCGATGCAGCGCAGACGCGTCGCCTTAGGCAATTGTTTGAACGCTGGCGTGGCTCGTGTCGCCGGCGTTTGCTGCTCCTGTTGCACGCCGTGGCGTGTTTGTCAGCGGTTGCGGGGCTTTCGTTGTGGCTGATTTCTTCTCTTGCGTGGATGTGCGCATGTCTGTTTTCGTAAGGCGGGTTTTTCGCGATGAGCGCCCTGAGGCGCCACGTGGCTGCGTGCGTCTGGCGTCGGCGATGGGGGATGATGTCGTGCGGAGTGCGCGATGATCGGTCTGGCGCGGGGCGGGCGTGGGCGCGCCTTTGTGCGGCGCGTCGCGCAACGCTTCTCGGAGGAGAATCTGGATGAGGTGAGCGCCAGTCTGGCCTTTACGACCCTGCTTTCCCTCGTGCCGCTGGTGGCGCTGAGTCTGAGTCTGGCGACGCTGCTGCCCGCGTTCCCGTCGCTGGCCGATCAGCTGGATCGCTATTTGGTGCGCAACTTGCTGCCGGAAGGCTCGGCGGGGTTGATCGCCCGCTATATCCTGGAGTTTTCGCACAAGGCGGCTCGGGTGACCGTCGTCGGCTTGCTGTTGCTCGCGGCAACCGCCTTCCTGTTGTTGCTGACGATTGAGCGCGCCTTCAATAACGTCTGGGGGGTGACGGAGCGGCGTCGCTGGTGGCAGCGTCTGCGTCTTTACTCCGGGCTGATCGTGCTCTGGCCGCTGGCCTTGGGCGCGGTTGCCGCAGCGGTGTCCTATGCGGTCACCGTCTCCCTCGGCTTGGTCGATGAATCGCCCTGGTTGCGACGTCTGCTGTTCAAGGCGCTTGGCGTGCTCTTGCCGACCCTGTTCTTTGGCGGACTGTATTACGTCGTGCCGAATGTGCGCGTGCGTGTGCGTGACGCGGCCTGGGCGGGCTTCATCGCCGCGCTCGCTTTCGTGCTGATGCAGAAGGCGTTCGAGGTATACCTGCAGCAATTCCCCTCGTACCAGACGATCTATGGCGCCTTTTCGACGGTGCCGATCTTCCTGATCTGGCTGTATCTATCGTGGGCGGTGGTGCTGCTGGGGGCGTTGCTGGCGGCGACATTGCCGGAGTTTCGCACCGACGATTCGGCGACTGACGGGTGAGTTTGGTTCGCCTCGCGGTGCCGGCTGATGCGATCTTTTCCTGTTGTGCACGGCGCACGTCAGCCCCCGCGGCGAGGCTGTTGGCGCGATAGTGGAATATCTGCTTGTTTCTCGGTGCTTTGTTGTTATAATCCTGCCCTTTTTCTGATTTCGGAAGAGAGCGACATGGTTGTCATTCGTCTGGCTCGCGGTGGTGCGAAAAAGCGCCCCTTTTATAATCTGGTGGTTGCAGATTCCCGTACTCGCCGCGATGGCCGTTTCATCGAGCGCATCGGCTTCTACAATCCCGTGGCTTCGGCTGCCGAAGAAGGTCTGCGCATCGCTGCGGATCGTCTGAACTACTGGCAGCAACAAGGTGCCCAGCTGTCGCCGACGGTAGCCCGTCTGGTCAAGCAAGCTGGCGCCAAAGCCGCTGCCTGAGTTTTCTCGCTTGTCTTTGCCGCCACGCGAATCTGCCGAGGTGGCGCTGACAGCCGCCGCGCCGGGTGATTCTGCGTCCGGCGACATGGTCGTTCTCGGCAAGGTTGTTGACGCGTACGGAATTCGTGGTGCGCTGCGGGTTCATCCGTTTGCGGATGATCCGGCGGCGTGGGCGAAGCTGCCGGTGTGGCGTATCGGTCGTGAAGGCGAAGCGCCAGAGAACTGGCGCGAAGTGCGCGTCCTGCGCGCGCGCCTGCACAGCGGTGTCGTGGTGGCCGATCTTGAAGGCGTGGTTGGGCGTTCGGCAGCGGAAGCCCTGCATGGCGCCCTTGTCGGCGTGCCGCGCGCAGGCCTTCCGCCGACGGCGGACGACGAGTTCTACTGGGCCGATCTGATCGGCTTGGAAGTCGTGAACACGCGCGACGAAGTTCTCGGGCGTGTGCTGGGTTTGATCGAGACCGGGGCGAACGACGTGTTGCGTGTCGGGCAGCCGGGGGTGACCGACCTGGTGGCGGAGAAGTTGTTGCCGTTCGTGGCCGCGGTCGTTCTCGAGGTCGATGTGCCGGCAGGTCGGGTGCGCGTCGACTGGGAAGCCGACTGGTGACAGCTGAAACGCCTGCGACGTTGTCAGAGTCTGTCGGGTCGGATGTCTCTGCCGTGCCGGCGACGGTGCTGCTGGATGCCGTGACGCTATTTCCGGAGATGTTTGCCGCGCTGACCCAGTCGGGGGTGTCGCGGCGGGCGTACGAGAACGGCGTCTGGCAGTTGGGGCTGATCAATCCGCGCGATTTCACGGCGGATGAGCGGCGTACGGTCGATGAGCGTCCTTACGGTGGCGGCCCTGGCATGGTCATGCTGGCGGCACCTCTCGAAGCGGCGATTACGGCGGCACGAGAGCGCCAGCGTCAGGCTGGGGCGCGCGGCAGTCGGGTCATTTACCTGTCGCCGCAAGGCGAGCCGCTGACCCATCGCCGTGTCTGCGAACTGGCGGACGAGGTACAGCAGGGTAGCGGTCTGGTGATGCTGTGCGGCCGTTATGAAGGAATCGACGAGCGACTGATCGAGCGCTGCGTTGACGAGGAAATTTCGATCGGTGATTTCGTGCTTTCCGGTGGCGAAATTCCGGCGATGGCGTTGATCGACGCCATCGTGCGGCAGCTGCCGGGGGTGTTGCATGACGCAGAGTCGGCGCAGCAGGATTCTTTCTGCGACGGTCTGCTCGATTGCCCGCATTACACGCGGCCGGAGACGTACGCCGGCCAGTCGGTGCCGGAGGTGTTACTTTCCGGTCACCACGAAGACATTCGTCGCTGGCGCCTGCAGCAGGCGCTGGGGCGGACGTGGCAGCGTCGTCCCGAGTTGTTGGCGGGGCGCGTGCTGTCGAAGGAAGAGGCGCGGCTTCTGGCGCAGTTTCAGGCGCAGCAAGCGTAGTCGTAGTCTCTCCGCAAGAGTGCGCAACTCCCGCCGGTCGCAGGGGAGCAATGCGGTCAGACAAGCACAAAGGAGCATCACTAATGAATCTGATTGAGCAACTCGAACAGGAAGAAATCGCCCGTCTGGGCAAGACCATCCCCAGCTTCGCGCCGGGTGACACCGTTGTCGTTCAGGTGAAGGTCAAGGAAGGTACGCGTGAGCGTCTGCAGGCTTACGAAGGCGTCGTTATCGCCAAGCGTAACCGTGGGCTGAACTCCAACTTCGTCGTGCGCAAGATTTCGTCGGGCGAAGGCGTCGAGCGTACGTTCCAGACCTACTCGCCGCTGGTGGCTGCGATTGAAGTCAAGCGTCGTGGCGACGTGCGTCGTGCCAAGCTGTACTACCTCCGCGAGCGTTCGGGCAAGTCTGCGCGCATCAAGGAAAAGCTGGTCGCGCGTCAGGCTTGAGCGTCAGCGTTGCCGACGCCGCCTCTGGCGGCGTGGTGACAGCGACAAAAAAGGCAGCGTCTTTCGGGACGCTGCCTTTTTTATTGGCGACGGCCTAGACCGTCGCCGTGGGCTTGGCTTGCCTCAGGACGTCGATTTCTCGATCTGCGCGTACGCCGAGTGGTTGTGGATCGATTCGAAGTTCTCGGACTCGACGGTGTAGGCGCGCACGCGCGGGTCGGCATTGAGCCGGGCGGCGACGTCGCGCACCATGTCTTCGACGAACTTCGGATTATCGTAGGCGCGCTCGGTGACGTATTTTTCGTCCGGCCGCTTGAGCAGGCCGAAGAGCTCGCAGGAGGCTTCGCTCTCGACCAATGCGACGATTTCCTCGATCCAGACGCGGCCATCGGCCGAGAGCGTCACCGTCACGTGTGAGCGCTGGTTGTGCGCGCCACGGTCGGCGATCTTCTTCGAGCACGGGCAGAGGCTGGTGACGGGGACGACGACGCGAATGCTCGACTCGATCTCGCCGTCGCGGATGTCGCCGATCAGTGTCACGTCGTAATCCATCAGGCTTTCGACGCCCGAGACGGGGGCCGATTTGTTGATGAAGAACGGGAAGCTCATCTCGATGTGGCCGGTTTCGGCCTCGAGGCGCTCGACCATGTGGCGCAGCATCACCGGGAAACTCTCGACCGAGACTTCGCGCTCCTCGGTGTTGAGGATCTCGACGAAGCGCGACATGTGGGTGCCCTTGAAGTTGTGCGGCAGACCCACGTACATGTTGAAGACAGCGATGGTGTGCTGGATGCCGCCCGACTTGTCGAGTACCTTCACCGGGTGGCGGATGGCCTTGATCCCGACTTTGTTGATGGCAATCCGGCGCGTGTCGGCCGAGCTCTGAACGTCGGCCATCGTCGTGTCGGTGCGGTGCTTCGGTGCGGACATGTTTTCTCCGGAAGGTGAGGCAGAACTCACGCCACCGTCCTCAGCAGGGGTTCGTCGCCGAGGCGTTCGCGCACGGTGCGGACGATGCCGGCCGGATCGAGGCCGATCTCGGCGAGCAGTAGCGTCTGGTCACCGTGGTCAATGAAACGGTCGGGCAGACCGAGACGAATCAGCGGCGTCGTGCAGCCCGCTTCTTCGAGAACGCGGGCGACTTCGGAGCCCGCGCCGCCGACCAGAGCGTTCTCTTCGATACTGACGAGCAGCGTGTGTCCGGCAGCGAGTTCGAGGATGAGTTCCCGGTCAATCGGTTTGACGAAGCGCATGTTGGCGACCGTCGCGCCGAGTTCTTCTGCCGCTTCGAGGGCGGGCTTGAGCATGCTGCCGAAGGCGAGCAGGGCGACCTTCTGGCCTTGCCGGCGCACTTCGCCACAGCCAATCGGCAACTCGTTGAGTTCCGGGTCGATGGCGACGCCCATACCCGTGCCGCGTGGGTAGCGCACAGCGGTCGGGCCGGGGTGGCGGAAGGCCGTCGTCAGCATCTTGCGGCATTCGTTTTCGTCCGCCGGCGTCATGATGACCATGTTCGGCAGGCAGGTGAGGAAGGAGAGATCGAAGACACCGTGGTGCGTCGGGCCGTCGGCGCCGACAATGCCGCCGCGGTCGAGCGCCATCATCACCGGCAGGTTCTGCAGGGCGATGTCGTGCACGACCTGGTCGTAAGCGCGTTGCAGGAAGGTCGAGTAGATCGCCAGCACCGGCTTCAGGCCTTCACAGGCAAGGCCGGCGGCGAAGGTTGCCGAGTGCTGCTCGGCAATGCCGACGTCGAAGTAGCGTTCCGGGTAGCGGCGGGCAAAACGGATCATCCCCGAGCCTTCGCCCATGGCCGGCGTGATGGCCACGAGGGACGGATCGGCCGCCGCCATGTCGCACAGCCAGTCGCCAAAGATCTGCGTGTAGGTCGGCTTGCCGCCGCCCTTGCCTTCGAGGATGCCGATTTCCGGCTGGAACTTGGAGACGCCGTGGTAGAGGATCGGATTCGCTTCCGCCTGCTCGTAGCCGTGGCCCTTCTTGGTGATCACGTGCAGGAACTGCGGCCCCTTGAGGTTCTTGAGGTTTTGCAGGGTCGGGATCAGCGATTCGAGGTCATGGCCGTCGATAGGGCCGATGTAGTTGAAACCGAATTCTTCGAACATCGTTCCGGGCGTCAGCATGCCTTTGACGTGCTCTTCGGCGCGGCGGGCGAATTCGAGCAGCGACGGGGCAACACCGAGCATCTTCTCGCCGGCGCGACGGGCGGCGTTGAAGGTGCTGCCGGAGAACAGACGGGCGAGGTGGCGGTTGAGCGCGCCGACCGGCGGCGAGATCGACATGTCGTTGTCGTTGAGTACGACCAGCATGTCGGCGTCGGCGACGCCGCCGTTGTTGAGTGCTTCAAACGCCTGACCGGCCGACATGGCGCCGTCGCCGATGATGGCGACCGTCTTGCGGTCTTCGCCCTTCAGATGCGCGGCAATGGCCATGCCGAGCGCGGCCGAGATCGAGGTCGAGGAGTGCCCGACGCCAAAGGTGTCGTACTCGCTTTCGCAGCGCTTCGGGAAGCCCGAAATGCCGGCGTGCATGCGCAGACGGCTCATGCCCTGCCGGCGACCGGTGAGCGCCTTGTGCGCGTAGGTCTGATGGCCGACGTCCCAGACCAGACGGTCGTATGGCGTGTCGAAAACGTAGTGCAGGGCGATCGTCAGTTCGACCGTGCCGAGGTTGGACGAGAGGTGGCCGCCGGTCTTCGAGACCGTGTCGACGAGGAAAGCACGTAACTCGTCGGCGAGTTGGGGCAGTTGTTTCCGGTCGAGTTCGCGCAGGGCGGACGGATCGTCGATGCTGCTGAGCAGCGGGTAGGCAGTCGTCGTGGTGGTCATGGCTATTCCCGGGCGCGTCGCCCTTGCGGACTAAAACTTGCGATGGGTGATGAAGTCGGTGAGCGCGATCAGGCGTTCGGCACGTGCGCCAAAGACACGCAGCGCATCCAGCGATTCTGCGCGCAATTCTTCGGCAAAGTGGCGCGCGCCACTCAGGCCCAGCAGGCTGACGTAGGTCGGTTTGTCGGCGGCGGCATCCTTGCCGGCCGTTTTGCCGAGCGTCGCGGTGTTGGCCGTGCAGTCGAGAATGTCGTCGACGACCTGGAAGAGCAGGCCGGCACGCCGCGCGTAGCGGTCGAGCGCGTTGCGCGCGTCGGCGCTCATGGCTTCGCCACAGAGCGCGCCGAGCAGCGTTGCGGCACGGATCAGGGCGCCGGTCTTCAGGGCGTGCATCAGTTCGAGTTCAGGCTGGTCGAGCGTCTTGCCGACGGAGCCGAGGTCGATGGCCTGACCGCCGGCCATGCCGAGCGAGCCGGAGGCGTGCGCCAGAAGGCGGATCATTTCGATCTGCCGCGCCGGATCGCCGAATACGTCGTGCGTCAGCAGTTCGAAGGCACAGGTTTGCAGGCTGTCGCCGACGAGAAGGGCAATCGGCTCGTCGAATTCGATGTGACAGGTCGGTCGGCCACGTCGCAGTACGTCGTCGTCCATGCACGGCAAATCGTCGTGGACCAGCGAGTAGACATGGATCAGTTCGACCGCGCAGGCGGCGGCTTCGAGGCGCTCCAGCGGTGCGCCGGTCAATTCGCCGGCCGCAAAGGCCAAGAGCGGGCGGACGCGCTTGCCGCCGCCGAGGCTGACGTAGCGCATGGCGTCGTGCAGACGTCCGGGAATGGCGTCCGACGAGGGCAGGAAGCGGCCAAGCGCCGCTTCGATATGCGCCTGAACGGCAGGCATCCAGTCGGCAAAGGCTGCCATCTGGCTCGGGGATTCGGGCACGGCGTGCGTGAGAGGGGCAGTAGGGGTGACGGCAGACGTCATCGGGGATTCACTCATCGGGATTCTCCCGCAGCGGCGCCAAAGTCGCGCAGGGCGCCGTTGTCGAGAATGCGCACGCGCTGTTCGGCGTCGGCGATCTGCCGTTGGCAGCGTTGCAAAAGTTCGGCGCCGCGCCGGTACGCGTTCAGGGACTCTTCCAGCGGCAGATCGCCACTTTCCATTTTTTCGACGATGGCTTCAAGTTCGGCGAGTGCCGATTCGAAGCTTGGGCCATCTTCTGCGGGGCGGTCGGAGGTGCCGTCGCCGCCCGTTTCGGTTGTGCTTTGCGACATGGGATAACAACCGGAGGAAACGCGACAAAATAGCGGAAAGGGGGCTTCTGGTCAAATACGAAGGCGGCTAGAATCGCTCCCTTTCTTGCCTGTCCGCGCCGCCGTTTCGCGGCCTTTTGCAGGCGCCCGCAACACCGCGTCACACGAGGGCTTGCGGGCTTTTCGCACCGGCGGCGGCGCGGGGGCGGCGGTGCTTCCGTCCGGGTGGCTGATCCGCGGTTTTACGGGGCCGGTGATCGGGCGCGGCGTTTCGTGGCCGGCGGTCTGGCGGCGATGCTGCGCACAGTGTGTATTTGCCGGTGTTTCTGGAGTGTTTCGTATGTCCCTGTCTCCCGTCGCGGACGCCCTTGTGCCGCCTGATTGCGAATCCGATTGCGTGCCCGGGTGTGCCTCCGAGCGTGCGTCTGATTGCGCCGCCGACATCGCCCTGCCGGCGCACTGTTACTCTGACGAAGCCTTGTTTGCGTTGGAGCAGGAGGTGTTTTTTGCCGCCGGGCCGGGGTATGTCGGCCACGAACTGATGGTGCCCGAGGTCGGGGACTACCGCTCCCTTGAGTGGTTCGATCATGCGCAACTGCTCGTGCGTGGCGATGATGGCGTGCGTTTGCTGTCGAACATTTGCCGGCATCGTCAGGCGATCATGTTGCAGGGGCAGGGCAAGGCGAAGCGTATCGTGTGTCCGCTGCACCGCTGGGCCTACGATACCGACGGCGATCTCGTTGGCGCGCCGCGTTTCAAGGAAAAGCCGTGCCTGTCCTTGCGGCGGCAGGCGGTGCAGTCCTGGCAAGGCCTGCTGTTTGCCGGCCCGCGCCCGGTTGCGGATGATCTGGCTGCGCTGCAGGGGGCGCCCTTCGATTTTTCGGGCTACCGTCTGGACCGCGTCGTTTTGCACGACTGCGACTACAACTGGAAGACCTTCATCGAGGTGTATCTCGAGGACTACCACGTCGCGCCGTTTCATCCCGGTTTGGGCAATTTCGTCACCTGCGACGATCTTCACTGGCAATTCGGTGCGCAGTTCTCTGTACAGCGTGTCGGCCTGACGCGCTTCGAGCGCAGCGGTTCGCCCGCCTATGCGCGCTGGCAGCAGGCTGTCCGCGACGCCTTCCCCGAAGCGCCGCCGCAGGGCGCGGTCTGGCTGACCCTGTATCCGAACGTGATGCTGGAGTGGTACCCGAACACGCTGGTGGTGTCGTCGCTCATCCCGTTGTCGCCGGGGCGCACGCGCAATGTCGTCGAGTTTTACTATCCGGCCGCAGTCGTGGCGGAAAACCGCGAATTCGTCGAGGCGCAGCAGGCGGCGTACCTCGAAACGGCGGTCGAGGACGACGAGATCGGCGAGCGCATGGATCGTGGCCGGCAGGCGCTGGTGCGTCAGGGACGCAGCGAGGTCGGGCCCTACCAGTCGCCGCTGGAAGACGGCATGCGCCACTTTCACGAGTACTACCGTCGGGTTATTGCCTCGTCGCCTGCGGGAGCCGCCCTGCTGACCGCTCCGTCGGCTGCGGCGGGGGCCGGTGCGTCGTCTCTCCATCGTTCTTCGCCTGACCCCGAGGTCTAGTCGCGCTGGCGGGCGTTGGCCGATGCTAGACTCCTCCCATATTCACCGGAGGTTGCCATGATCCTGACTGACCGCAGTTCTCAACGCGTTGAAATCACGGTGCTGGGCGAATTCACGCTCGCTGATTTCAAGGAATTCGAAGGCGTGTTCGATGCCGCACTGAAGGCGTCGGCGGCACAGGATCAGCCGCTCGACCTCTACTTCGACGTGCGGGAAATGGCTGGCGTGACGGTCGATGTGGCGTGGGAAGAAGTGGTGTTCTCGCGGGCGCACGGCAAGGATTTGCGTCGCATCGCCGTCGTGGCGGAACACCGCTGGGAGGCTTGGGCGGTCTGGCTGACCAAGCTGTCGGCCGCCGCTGAGTTCCGGGTCTTTGCCGATGCGCAGCACGCGCAGGCGTGGCTGGCGGCGTGAGGCAGACGATGGTTGCAAATGTGCAGGCAGATGTTCAGGTAGGCGCGGGTTTCGGCAGGGGGAACGGTTTTTCCACCCTGATCGACGCGGCGACTCTGGCGGCGCACGCGGGCGATGCTGACTGGCGGATTTTTGATTGCCGTCACCAGCTCGCGGACACCTCGTACGGCGAGCGGGCGTACGCCGAAGGGCATCTGCCTGGCGCGCATTTCCTGCATCTCGACCGCGATCTCTCGTCAGTCAAGACTGGCCGCAATGGCCGCCACCCACTCCCCGATCCCGCCGTGCTGGCGGAGCGTCTGGCCGCTGCCGGTGTCGGCGAATCGACGCAGGTTATCGCCTATGACGACGCAGGCGGCATGATGGCCGGGCGCCTGTGGTGGTTGTTGCGCTGGCTGGGGCACCGTCGGGTGGCGGTGCTTGATGGCGGCGTCGCCGCCTGGTTGCGGGCGGGGTTGCCGCTGACCAGCGAATTGCCCGGCGCCAGCGCACGCGCGCTCTTGCCGCTACCGTCGGCGCAGGATTTGCAGGCGGCAGTGGTCGATGCGCCAACGATTGTCGCGGCGCTCGGCAGCGATCAACACTGCCTGATCGACGCGCGTGGCGCCGATCGCTTTCGTGGCGAGAACGAGACGATCGATCCGGTTGGCGGCCATATTCCTGGGGCACGGAATCGCTTCTTCGGCGGCAACCTCACGCCTGAGGGGACGTTCCGTCCGGCGGACGAGCTGCGCCGCGAGTGGCTGGACGTGCTCGACGGCGTCCCGCCGTCGCAGGTGGTGTGTTACTGCGGATCGGGCGTTTCCGCCTGCCACAACCTGCTCGCGCTGGAAATCGCCGGCCTCGCCGGCGCCCGGCTCTATCCGGGCTCGTGGAGCGAATGGTGTACGCCCGGCGACGACGGCTTGCCGCGACGGCCCATCGCCCGCTGAAGGGTGACTGATTTCGACGGCTGCCGCCGGTAGCTGGCTTTCGCCCTTTGCACCGCACCGGGTGAATAGAGAAAGGCCGGGGCGCCCGATGTCCGGCAACGACGCCCCGGCGCCCCTCGGCCCCGGTTCAGTTCGCGGCTAGAGACTGACGGCGAGGCGCGTTCCCTGATCGATGGCGCGCTTGGCGTCGAGTTCGCTGGCGAGGTCGGCGCCGCCGATCAGCGACAGTTCAACGCCCGCGTCCCGCAAGCCGGCTTCCAGATCGCGGCATGGGTCTTGGCCGGCGCAGACGACAATGGTGTCGACCGGCAGGCATTCGTCGCGGCCGTCGCGGTGGATGTGCAGACCGGCGTCGTCGATGCGCAGATAGCTGACGCCGGCAAACATATGCACACCACGGTTCTTGAGCAGCGTGCGGCGAATCCAGCCCGTGGTTTTTGCCAGACCATCGCCGACTTTGGCGATCTTGCGTTGCAGCAGCCACACTTCACGGCTCGGCGTCGCGCCGCTCGGGGCGGTGAGGCCGCCACGGCCAGCGAACGTGGGATCGATGCCCCATTCCGCCTGAAAGCCGGCAATGCCGCCGTGCGCGCTGGCGGTGGCCGAGTGCGTCAGCCATTCGGCAATATCAAAGCCGATGCCGCCGGCGCCGATGATGGCGACGCGCGCACCTGCCTCGCGGCGGCCTTCGATGAGATCGATGTAGCGCACGACGGAGTTGTGGTCGATGCCGGGGATGTCGGGCGTGCGCGGCACGATGCCGGTAGCGAGGACGACGTGATCGAAGCCCGCGCCTTGCAACGTGGCGACGTCGACGCGCGTGCCGAGGCGCCGCGTCACGCCTGCCCGCGCCAGACGACGGTCGAAGTAGCGCAGGGTTTCGGCGAACTCTTCCTTGCCGGGGATCTTGCGCGCCAGATTGAACTGCCCGCCGAGGCAGGGGGCGGCGTCGAAGAGCGTGACCTGATGGCCGCGCTCTGCGGCCGTGGCGGCGCAGGCCATGCCGGCCGGGCCGGCGCCGACGACGGCAATGCGTCGCGGCGTGCTCGTCGCCGCGATGCGCAGCTCGGTTTCGTGACAGGCGCGCGGATTGACGAGGCAGGAGCACAACTGCCCGGCAAAGATCTGGTCGAGGCAGGCCTGATTGCAGGCGATGCAGGTGTTGATCTCGTCGGCCCGCGCGGCGGCGGCCTTGGCCATGAACTCGGGGTCGGCGAGGAAGGGGCGCGCCATCGACACCATGTCGGCGGCGCCGGAAGCGAGCACCTGCTCCGCCGTTTCGGGCGTGTTGATGCGGTTGGTGGCGACCAGCGGAATTTTTACCCGGCCCTTCAGGCGCTGCGTCACCCAGGCGAAGGCGGCGCGCGGCACCATCGTCGCGATGGTCGGGATGCGCGCTTCGTGCCAGCCGATGCCGGTGTTGATGATCGTTGCGCCGGCGGCTTCGATCGCCTGCGCCAGCGCGACGATCTCGTCCCAACTGCTGCCGCCTTCGACCAGATCGAGCATCGACAGGCGGAAGATGATGATGAAGTCGTCGCCGGCGGCGGCGCGCACGCGGCGCACCGCTTCGACGGCGAAACGGATGCGGTTCTCGAAGACGCCGCCCCAGCGGTCGTCGCGCTGGTTGGTCTGCGGCGCGATGAACTGGTTGATCAGGTAGCCTTCGGAGCCCATCACTTCGACGCCGTCGTAGCCGGCGAGCCGTGCCAGCGAGGCACAGCGGGCGTAGTCGCCAAGCGTACGTTCGATGTCGTCTTCGCTCATGGCGCGCGGACGTACCGGCGAAATCGGCGCCTGCAGCGCCGACGGGGCGACGGCGCCCTTGTGGAAGGCGTAGCGGCCGACGTGCAGGATCTGCAGCGCGATCTTGCCGCCTTCGGCGTGCACGGCGTCGGTGACGCGGCGGTGTTTCTCGGCGTGTGCCTCTGTTTCGAGCGCGGCCGCGCCCGGCATGACGACGCCTTCCTGATTCGGCGCGATGCCGCCGGTGACGATCAGGCCGACGCCGCCGCGTGCGCGTTCGGCGTAAAACGCCGCCAGTCGCGTGAATCCGCCGGGTGCTTCTTCGAGGCCGGTGTGCATGGAACCCATCAAGGCCCGGTTTTTCAGGGTGGTGAATCCCAGATCAAGCGGGGCGAAGAGGTGCGGGTAGGGAGTGTCGGTCGCAGCGTGCAGCGGGGTGGCACAGCTCATGAGTCATGTCTCCGGGTATTGATTTTATTTGGGTTTTTGCGGGCGGGCGTCGGTGGTCATTGTCGCAGACGGTGCCTCGTCGCATGCGTCCGGATTATTGCTGCTCGCCCGATAGGCGGCAAGGCGCCCGTCGGGCAGCGTGCTGCGCCTGCGCCCAGGCGACGTGTTCTCGCACCAGCGCGGAGTCGTCGTTGGCGCGGCTGGCGAGTGCGGCGAGGATGTCTGGTGTGCTTTCAGCGTTGCCGAGCGCGACGGCGATATTGCGCAGCCAGCGCTCGTGGCCGATGCGCCGGATCGGGCTGCCGGCCAGTCGCGTCTCGAAATCATCGGCGCTCCACGCAAACAGCGCGCTCAGCGGCGCCGCGTCGAGGTCGTGGCGGACGGCGAAATCGGCGTCGCCAATACGCGCAAAGCGGTTCCACGGACAGACCGCCTGACAGTCGTCGCAGCCGTAGATGCGCGAGCCGACGAGCGGTCGGAATTCGGGCGGAATCGGCCCGTGCAGTTCGATGGTGAGATAGGAAATGCAGCGCCGGGCATCGACCTCGTAGGGGGCGACGATGGCGCCGGTCGGGCAGCCGTCGAGGCAACGTTGGCAGCGGCCGCAATGCTCGGCGACGGGCGCGTCCTGTGGCAGCGGCAAGGTGGTGTACAACTCGCCCAGAAAGCGCCAGGACCCCTGCCTGGTCAGCGAGAGCGTGTGCTTACCGCGCCAGCCGATACCGGCAAGGCGCGAAAACTCGACTTCGAGCACGGGTGCCGAGTCGGCGAAGGCGCGTGCCGCGAACGTGCGACGAATTACCTCGGCGTCGCTGCCGCTGGCGTCCTGCTCGATCTCGGCGAGCAGACACTCGGCGAGCTTTTGCAGGCGGCGGCGCAGGCTCTTGTGATAATCACGACCCCGCGCGTAACGCGAAATCGTGGCGACGCTGCCGGGGGTGGGCAGCGCCGTGGTCTCGCGGTCGGTGAGTGCCCGCTCGGCCTCGCGCTCCTGCTGCCAGTAGGGAAGACTCACCGAGATGACCGAGCGCACGCCCGTGAGCAGCAACTCCGGGCGACAGCGCAGGTCGACGTTTCTCGCCATATAATCCATGCCGCCGTGGCGCCCAAGCTCCAGCCAGCGCAGGAAGCCCGGCGTTGCCGCCGACACGTCGAGGCCGGCGATGCCGACGTCGGCAAAGCCCAGTTCCTGACCCCACGCCTTGATCTTGCGTGCGAGTTCGGCCCAGTTCCGTTGCTGCTGCGGCGCATGTGCGTCGGAGGGCATTTCCGTAGGAGAGTCTTCATCGTGCATGGCACGGATCATAACCAGTCCACCCGGCGCGTGCACTTGCCCGACGAAGCGGCGACCGAGCGCTTTGGCGCGGCGCTGGCGAACGGCGTGCAGCCCGGTCTTGTCATCTGGCTGGAAGGCGATCTGGGCGCCGGCAAGACGACGCTGGCGCGGGCGATGTTGCGCGTCCTCGGCCACACCGGGCCGGTGAAGAGTCCGACCTACGCCTTGGTTGAACTTTATAAAGTTTCGAGCTTATACTTGTATCACTTTGATTTTTATCGGCTCAACCACCCGGAGGAATTCGTCGATGCCGGATTGGACGAATACTTCACCGAAACAGCGGTGTGCCTCATCGAATGGCCTGACAAAGCGGCCGGCTTTCTGCCGCCCGCTGATCTTGTCGTTCGTCTGCGCAATGAGGGGGCGGGCCGTGCGCTCGAACTGGAGGCCGCCAGCGTGGCGGGATTGCAATGTCTGAACACGGTGAGCGCCCGCTTGCCAGCCGCCGCCGCCTGATCCAGGCGGCCGGTGCCACGCTCCTGCTGCTGGCAACGCCGACCTTGCGTGCGGCGGTGCGCCTGCCGAGCGTGCTGGCCGTTCGTGTCTGGCCGGCGCCTGACTACACGCGCGTGGCCATCGAGTACGACGCGCCGCTCAAATACACGCAGTTCCTCGTCAAGAACCCGGATCGCCTTGTCGTCGACCTCGAAGGCGTCGAGTTCAACGGCGTTCTCGATGGGCTGGCCAGCAAGATTTCCGCCGACGATCCCAATATCCGCCTGCTGCGCGCCGGCCGTTACAAGCCGGGCGTCGTACGTCTGGTGATGGATCTGAAGAATGAGGTCAAGCCGCAGGTGTTCGTCCTGCCGCCGGTCGGCGGCTACGGGCATCGGCTGGTGATCGATGTCTACCCGCTGAATCCGCCCGATCCCCTGCTCTCCTTGCTCGATGGCAAGGATGGCAACGCCCCGGCGGGCGACCGGCGTGTCGCGCGCAACGACAGCGCGCAGGACGCGCCGCCCGAGTTGCGCGTCGACAACCGTATCGAGATGCGTCCCGAGACGCCGGCCGAAACGCGCAAGCGCGGCGGCAAGCCGGTGGTCGACCGCCTGGTGACGATCACCCTCGATCCTGGGCACGGCGGCGAAGACCCCGGTGCCATCGGCCGGGGCGGCAGCTACGAGAAGCATGTTGCGCTCGCCGTAGCGCAGCGCCTGAAAGCGCGGATCGACGCCGAGCCGAACATGCGGGCCGTGCTCACCCGCGATTCGGATTTCTTCGTGCCGCTGCACATGCGTGTGCAGAAAGCGCGGCGCATACAGTCCGACCTCTTCGTCTCGATCCACGCCGATGGCTTCATCAAGCCGGATGCGCGCGGCTCGTCGGTTTTCGTCCTTTCGGAGAGCGGCGCGACGAGTTCCGCCGCCCGCTATTTGGCGCAGAAGGAAAACGAGGCCGACCTCATCGGTGGAGTGAATATCGACGTCAAAGACCCGGTGCTGGCGCGCACGCTCCTCGATCTGTCGCAGACCGCGACGATCAACGACAGCCTCAAGCTCGGTCGCGCCGTGCTTGGCGAACTTGGAACGATCAACCGTCTGCACAAGGACAGCGTCGAACAGGCGGGTTTTGCCGTACTCAAGGCGCCGGACATCCCGTCCATCCTTGTCGAAACCGCCTTCATCTCCAATCCGGAAGAAGAGAAGCGCCTCAACGACGACACCTATCAGGACAAGCTCGCCGACGCGATTGTCTCCGGCGTGCGCAAGTACTTCTCGCGCAATCCGCCGCTCGCCAAGTCGAAACAGGCCTGATCGCTGGCAGGCAGTGTCGCGCTGCCGGCACGGCACGGTGTTGAGCGGCGCCCCCCTGTCGATGCGCGCAATTCAACGCGCTGTTTTAGCAGCGGTATGGCGCTTCGTCGCCGCTGTTTCCTTTCTTTACCGATTCCTTCCTGTTTCTTTGCCGCGAGGCGCCTATACTGAATCGTCATCGGCGCTCGCCGGTGCTCACGAGGAGTGATGACCATGAGCAAGGAACGACAAAGCAAAAAAGAGGACAAAAAGCAGCCGCTATTGAGTCCGAAGGAAAAGAAAGCCGCCAAGCAGGCCAGGAAACACGCGCTGGACACGCCGCCGCTCATATCCCACTGACGCAATCTCGGCATGATGCTCGAAACAAAAACCCAATTTTCGCAATTGGGTTTTTTTTACCCGTTTCGGGTAAAGGTTTCCGGGTTTATGGTGCGGTGGTGAAGTGATGTTCAATGGTTATAAGTTATCCGTACGGGGTATTCGTTTGTAATCCGTGTACAATCGCCGCCGTGATTATTTTCTTGATGCGCTGAGGAACGATTATGCTGTATAAATTCTCGGTAAAGACGCGCCTGGCCTTTTTGGTGGCCCTGCTATCGGTCATCATGATCGTCGTTGGCGGCGTGGGCTTGTTAAGTACGGAAAAGGTCAAGGATCGGCTCAAGACCGTCTACGAGGATCGAACCGTCGCTCTCGTGCAGCTCTCCATCTTGCTCGATAACCTGCATCGCTCGCGCGGGCGCATCTGGTCCGCCGCGCTGGAGGATGATCCGGCCAAGGCGGCGAAGGAGACCGACGGTATTAGCGGATTTCTCGCCACGGCCAACAAGGAGTGGGCCGATTATCTGGCGACGTATCTGACGCCGGAAGAAAAGGTTATTGCCGCCGACTTTGAAAAGAACTACAAGCAGTATCTTGCCGCCATCGAGCCACTCGCCGTGATCGCGGCTAAGGGTGATCGCGCGAAAGCGCAAGACGCCATGGCAGCGTCGAATTTCCGGAAGATATTCAACGACTCGCGCGAGAAGCTCGATGAGCTGATGAAGTATCAGGCGGACGTCGCCAAGTCGGAATACGAGGCGGGGATCGCCGACTACACGCGTGCGCAGACGATATCGATTTCCCTGATCGTCGTCGGTTTGCTGCTGGGCATCGGGCTGGCGTGGTCGATCATCCGCTCGATCACCGTGCCGCTCGGCGAGGCGCTGAAATCGGCGCATCTGATCGCGCAGGGCGATCTGAGTCAACCGGTGCCGACCGGCGCCAAGGCTGAACTCGGCCAGCTGCTCAAGGCCATGAGCGAGATGCAGGTGGCGCTCAAAGACGTCGTCGGCGCCATCAAGCGCGATGCCAACCAGCTCGCCGAAACCGCCGATCGCCTCGCCGACTCGTCGAGCGAGGTCGCGAAAGCCTCAGGCATGCAGAGCGAAGCGTCGTCGGCGATTGCGGCGTCGGTGGAGGAAATGACGGTCAGCATCAACCACATCAGCGCGCGTACGACCGATACCCGCGATCTGACGCAGCAGGTCGGCGATCTCTCCGAGAGCGGCATGCGGACGACCGAGAAGACGACCGAGGGCGTGCGCACCATCGCCAGCTCCGTGAATCAGGCCTCGACACAGATCGACGCCCTGAGCAAGAAGATCGATCAGGTGGCCGGCACCGTCGGCGTGATCAACGACATTGCCGAGCAGACCAATCTGCTGGCGCTCAATGCCGCTATCGAGGCGGCGCGGGCGGGCGAACAGGGGCGCGGCTTTGCCGTCGTCGCCGACGAGGTGCGCAAGCTCGCCGAGCGTACGACGCAGTCGACACAGGAAATCCGCACCGTCATCGACGAGATTCTCGCGGCGGCGAGCGTCTCGGTGCGCAGCATGGGGCAGAGCGTCGAACAGGTCGCTACCGGGGTGTCGCTCTCCGAGGCCTCGGGGTCGGCAATCTCGCAGATCAAGCACAAGGAAGGCGAAGTGCTCGCGGCCGTCAGCGAGATCGCCGAGGCGTTGAGCGAGCAAAGTCAGGCCAGTACCGACATTGCCAAGCAGGTCGAGCGGATCGCCCAGGCCACCGAGGAGAACAGCGCTGCCATCACCGCGACCGCCGAGTCCTCGCAAAACCTCAACGAACTCGGCCGCTCCTTGATGCAGACCGTCTCCCGCTTCAAGACCTGAGGGGCGATTCCGCTTTTCGCCACCTCTCGTTGCGCCGCCTTTCGCCTTCATCCTCCGCCCGGTGGGCGGGCGGCGTCCGCGGCGGCGGCGAGGTGACTTCCCGTAGCAACGGCGGCCACGGCGCCGTCGTCTCGCCCTACCAGTGGAAGCGGCTCACCACCTGGCGCAGATCGCCGGAGAGGTTCATCAGCACTTGCGAGGTGGTCGCCAGTTCTTCGGCGGTGGCGCTGTTTTCTTCGGCCATGCGGGCGACGGTTTCCATGGTCTTGGCGAGTTCCTGACTGGCGACACGCTGTTCACCAAGCGCCATGTTGATGTTGCCGATGGAGGCCAGTACCTGGCCGGCGCTTTGCTGCACGCTGTGAATGGTGGAGCTCGTCTTCTCGGCGCTCTCGGTCATGCTGGCGACGCCCTCCTGGTTTTTCGTCATGCTCTCCACCACACGTTCGGCGCCACTCTGCACCGAATCGATCATGCCGGTGATTTCCTGTGCCGAGCTGGTCGTGCGCTCGGCGAGCTTGCGCACCTCGTCGGCGACCACCGCGAAGCCGCGCCCCTGCTCGCCGGCGCGCGCCGCCTCGATAGCGGCATTGAGCGCCAGCAGGTTGGTCTGGTCGGCCACCTCGCGGATGACTGTGACGATCTCGCCGATGGCGACGACATCGTGCTTGAGCTTGTCCATCTCCTGATACGTCGAGCGCGCCGATTCGCTGACCCCCTGAATGCGCTGCGCCGCATCACGCACGCTGGCGGCGCCTTCCTCGGCGAGCGTGCCGGCCTGCGAGGCCTGGGTCGACGCATCGCTGGCGTTGTCGGAGACGTGGTCGATACTCACCGACAGCTCTTCCAGTGTGGCCGAGGCCGATGAGGTCGAGTCAGCCTGCCGCTGCACACTGATGGCGACCTGCTCGGAGAAGCTCGACAGCTCCCGCGCCGAGTCGTTCACCTGCGTGGCGTTGGTGCGCACTTCTTCCAGGACCTGAATCAGCCCGGTGCGCATGCTCTCTTGCGCGGCTAGCAGACGACCGATTTCCGTGCGCCGGGGCGGCGGCGCCCCTTCGCTGGACGGGCTGAAATCGCCTTTGGCGATCTTCTCGCTTTGCCGGACGACCGACTCGATCTGCCGCGCCAGCGAGCGCGAGAGCGTCAGCGCGACGAGGGAGCCGAGAATCAGGCCGACGATCACGCTGGCGATCATCGCCCAGTGCAGTTCGTCGAAGGTGTCGAGCGCCTTCTGGCGGGATTTGTCCATCAGCCCGGACTGGAAGCTCGCCATCTCTTCCAGCGCAGCAATCAGCGCGTTGTTGGCCGGCGCGAATTCTTCCAGGAGGAAGGCCGTGCTGTCGTTGATGTTGTCGGCGCGGATGAGGGCATACATCTTCTCGTAATTGGCCGACACCTTGCTGCGCCGCTCCATGATGGTCGCAAACAGCTCGCGGCCTCTGGGCGTCGAGAGCAACTTCTCCATCTTCGCCAGCGACTCGCTGTTTGCCTTGCGGTTTTGCTCGGATTGCGCGATGGCTTTTTCCGCCGCCGCGCGGTCGCGCACGAGGATCGCGTTACGAATCACGCGGCCGTTGTCGAGCGTGCGTTTGATGATCTCATTGCTGAGGACGATCTTGGGATAGCGGTCATCGATCATGTCTTCGATGTTCGCTTTCACCCGCTCGGCTTCGAAGAGGCTGACCGCCATCATGGCGAGCATCAGCAGTAGAACAAATCCAAACCCCAAGGCCAGCTTTTCCTGAATCTTCAGTCCATTAAGCACGAGCGGCTCCTTTGGTTAAAGCTTTTGATTTATTAGTGTTTTTGTTCTCGCGCCGGATTGGATGACTAGGCGGATCGGAAGTTCATCGTCATGGAGCCTTCGCCGCCAGCTAGGCCTTTCCCTGAATATAGCTCTGCGCTATCGCTGCTTTTCAATCAATTGATTGGAAGAATGATTCTCGTTTTCCTAGACTGCATTCACGCCACAGAAAACGAAGGAGAACGCGATGAGCCGCCCGTTTTTCGACGCACATGTACTGATCGGCCTGCTGGCCGATATGGCACTGGGCCATTGATTTTCAGAGCTAATTTTCAACACGAGGAGAAACGCCATGAGCGAAGAGAAGAAACTCACCACCGCCGCCGGTTGCCCGGTGGTCGATAACCAGAACACCCTGACCGCTGGCCCGCGCGGCCCGGTGTTGTTGCAAGACGTGTGGCTGCTGGAGAAGCTCGCCCACTTCGACCGCGAGGTGATCCCCGAGCGGCGCATGCACGCCAAGGGTTCCGGCGCCTACGGCAGCTTTACCGTCACGCACGACATCACGCGCTACACACGCGCTAAGCTCTTCAGCCAGATCGGCAAGAAGACCGAGCTTTTCGCGCGCTTCACCACCGTCGCCGGCGAGCGCGGCGCAGCCGATGCCGAACGCGACATTCGCGGCTTCGCGCTCAAGTTCTATACCGAGGAAGGCAACTGGGACATGGTCGGCAACAACACGCCGGTGTTCTTCTTGCGCGACCCGCTGAAATTCCCCGATCTCAACCACGCCGTCAAACGCGACCCGCGCACCAACCTGCGCTCGGCGACGAACAACTGGGACTTCTGGACCTCGCTGCCCGAGGCGCTGCATCAGGTGACCATCGTCATGTCCGAGCGCGGCATCCCGGCGAGCTACCGGCACATGCACGGCTTCGGCTCGCACACCTACAGCTTCATCAACGCGCAAAACGAGCGCCACTGGGTGAAGTTCCACTTCAAATGCCAGCAGGGCATCCGCAACCTCACTGACGCCGAGGCCGAGGCAATCATTGGCCGCGACCGCGAAAGTCACCAGCGCGACCTTTTTGATGCCATCGAACGCGGCGACTTCCCGAAGTGGACGCTCTACGTGCAGGTGATGCCCGAGAAGGAGGCCGCGCAGGTGCCGTACAACCCATTCGACCTCACCAAGGTCTGGCCGCACAAGGACTATCCGCTGATCGAGGTCGGCGAGTTCGAGCTCAACCGCAACCCGGAGAACTTCTTCGCCGAAGTCGAGCAATCGGCCTTCAACCCGGCGGCGGTCGTCCCCGGCATCGGCTTCTCGCCCGACAAGATGTTGCAGGCGCGGCTCTTCTCCTATGGCGACGCGCAGCGCTACCGGCTTGGTGTCAATCACCATCAGATTCCGGTGAACGCGCCGCGCTGCCCGGTGCATAGCTACCACCGCGACGGCGCCATGCGGGTCGATGGCAACTTTGGCAGCCGCCTCGGCTACGAGCCAAACAGCTACGGCCAGTGGCAGGAACAGCCCGACTACCGCGAACCGCCGCTCTCCATCGAAGGCGCCGCCGACCACTGGAACCACCGCGAGGACGAGGACTACTACTCGCAGCCCGGCGCGCTCTTCCGCCTGATGAGCCCGGCGCAGCAGCAGGTGCTCTTCGACAACACCGCCCGTGCCATGGGCGACGCGCCCGAGGCGATCAAGCGCCGCCACATCGCCAACTGCAGCAAGGCCGACCCGGCCTACGGCGCCGGCGTGGCGAAGGCACTGGGAATCGAAGCGTAGGCGAGGCAGGCGGTGTAAGCGAGCCTGGTGGCTACGCTTGCTTGCGAATCAAGGCCCGGGGCGACCCGGGCCTTTTTTCAGCGGGGAAAGAGAGATGGCGAAGAAATGCTGCAAACGCAATCCGCCGTGCAAGGATTGCCCGAGGCAGAAAAAGAAGGCGGCGCTTGTGTCGTTGTATCGGACTCCGCCTTGGCATACGGCGCCACAGAAAGGGTGTTTGCGGTCTGGTATTTGTTTGTGTATGTGCTGTCGTTGAGGCGGGGTTTGAATGGGGCTACTCGGACGGGGAAGGAAGCCTTGCTGAAGTGAGGTGATTGGCTCGTGTCCGGCCTTTGCGGCTAGTGATGCCAGCAGGCTAGAATGACCGGTGCCGGCTAGAAGCGGCCTGTCGGTCACGCCCCCTGAAAGCAGTCGCTCATCATAATATTTCTCGCACGAACATGGGAGCTGTCTGGCATATTGTAGTTTTTATCCTGATAGCACGAACTCCAGATGAGTGAATGGTATGAAGTTAAAGCCTCATCTTTAGCGTCATCAGCATCATTTTTGTATGCGTACCCGAGTGTCTGTCAAAACACTGTTCGATATCCAAGGAGAATTCCGTGATTGCGAAGCCTCAAGTCTCGGTTGAGAAAAGAATAAAGGTCAGTCAAACGGAAATACCAAGAGAGAGTCTCGCCAAGGCATTATCAATTGCCGAAGCAATCTGGGAGAACTTCGCAGGCAAAGGAGCAGCGCCTCACGATGTTGCTTTAGCTCTTGACTTAAGCCCTACAAGCGGGCACTGGAGGAATCTCTGTGGGACTTCCATTGCATACGGGCTAACAGAGGGGGGGTATAACGCGAATACCATTGAACTTACTGCTCTCGGGCGAGCCATTGTTGCACCAACTTCCGAAGGTGAAGATATTGCAGCTAAGGTACAGGCGATTCTAAAACCAAGAGTAATGGGGGAGTTCTATAAGAAGTACGATAAGGCAAAGTTTCCGAAGGAAAATATTGCTGAAAACGTACTCGTGTCGCTTGGTGTTCCAAAAGAAAGGGCTGCAGAGGCGGTTGGTTTGGTTCGGGAGAATGGATTATTTTCTGGTGTACTCAGAGACACGAAGACCGGTCTATTCGTTGCGCTTGGGTCACCCTCGCCACACGTCCAAACAAAAGAATCTTCGTCCGACGAAGAAGACGTACCCTCCGTGCAACCTGATGCATTCGAGCTTGAAGAATTCGCAAAGAAAGTTTCTGGAGTGGTCGAGACAAAAACCCAGGCGGCCCTAGAAGAGAAAAACACTAATGTCTTCATCAGTCATGGAAAAAACAGAAAAATAGTTGACCAATTAAAGGAGCTTCTTACCTTCGGGAAGTTCACGCCAATTGTTTCTGTTGAGAAAGATGCTGCGTCAATACCCGTCCCAGAAAAAGTATTTGAAGACATGCGGCTTTGTTATGCGGCGGTAATTCATGTCGACAAAGAAGGGGAGTTTCTCGATGCCGATGGAAACACTCATACTCGCCTTAACGAGAACGTACTGATTGAAATCGGTGCGGCTATTGCTCTTTACAGAAAGAGATTTATCCTTCTAGTTGAGACGGGCGTAAAACTACCATCCAATTTGCAAGGGCTTTATCGTTGCGAGTACGAGGGCGATCAACTTGACTACGCTGCGACAATGAAGCTACTTAAAACCTTTAACGAGTTCCGATAGTTGATATCTAACTATCCCGTCGCGAGGGATCGCCCACAAACTACGCTTGTGGGTTCCTTTCGCGGCGTCGCCGCTGCGGCGGCCCCTCGCTTCAAACGTTGAACGTCCGCTTCTCCAAGCCGCCTGCTTCTGCATTGGGTCGAAAGCCGCCAATCCCAAAGTGCCGTTCCATCGGCCAGGATGGCCGATTTGAGCCGCCGCTCACTCCCCCAGCCCGTACTTCCTCACCTTGTCGTGCAGCGTCGTCTTGGCGATGGCCAGCGCTTCGGCGGTGCGCGCCAGCGATCCATGCCGGCGCAGCGCGTCGGCGATCAGCGCGCGCTCGAAGGCTTCCACCGTCTCGGCCAGCGGGCGCGCGGTGTTGCCGGCCGTGTCGCCGGTGGCTTCGCCGAAGGGCGGTGAGCCGCCCTCGATGCCGAGCACGCAGCGGTCGGCGACGTTGCGCAGTTCGCGCACGTTGCCCGGCCACGGGTAGCCCATCAGTCGGCGGATGCGGCCGGACTGCGGCGGCGTCAGCGGGCGCTGGTGGCGCGCCGCGGCCTGCAGCATGAAATGCTCGAAGAGCAGCGGAATGTCTTCGCGCCGTTCGCGCAGCGGCGGCAGCGGCAGCGTCGCTACCGACAGCCGGTAATAGAGGTCGGCGCGAAAGCGCCCCTGGCCGGCGAGCGCCAGCAGGTCTTCCTTGGTCGCGGCGATCACGCGGCAGTCGATGGCGATCGGCGTGTTCGAGCCGAGGCGCTCGAGCGTGCGCTCCTGCAGCACGCGCAGGAGCTTGATCTGCATCGCCAGCGGCATGCTCTCGATTTCGTCGAGGAAGAGCGTGCCGCCGTTGGCGTGCTCGATCTTGCCGATGCGCCGCTTGCCGGCACCGGTGTAGGCGCCGGCTTCGTGGCCGAAGATTTCGCTCTCGAACAGCGTTTCCGGCAGGCCGCCGCAGTTGATGGCGACGAAGTTGCCGCGCCGGCGCGGGCTGGCGTCGTGCAGGCAGCGCGCGACGAGTTCCTTGCCGGTGCCGGTTTCGCCGTGGATCAGCACGTCGGCGGCGCTGCTGGCGAGCGCGCCGATCAGCTCGCGCACGCGCGCCATGCCGCTCGAATCGCCGATCAGCCGCGCTGCCAGATGCTCGCGCTGCTCCAGCTGCCGGCGCAGATCGCGCACTTCGAGCACGAGGCGGCGCTTCTCGATGGCGCGGCGCACCACGTCGACCAGCTGTTCGGGCGCGAAGGGCTTCTGCAGGAAGTCGTAGGCGCCGTCCTTCATCGCCTGCACCGCCATCGTCACGTCGCCGTGGCCGGTGATCAGCACCACCGGCAGCTCGGCGTCGAGCGACTGCAGCTCGCGCAGAAGGCTCATGCCGTCCTGCCCGGGCAGGCGGACGTCGCTGACGACGATGCCGCGAAAGTCGGCGGAAAGCCGCCGCCGCGCCAGCTCGGCGCTGCCGACGCATTCGGCGGCGAGGCCTTCGAGCTGCAGCGCCTGCGCGCAGCCGAGCGCGACGTCGGGGGCGTCTTCGATGATCAGCGTGAGCAGCGGGGTCGGGTGGTCAGTCATGGCGCGCCGCGAGAGGAAGTTCGAGGGTGAACACGGCGCCGCCGTCGGGATGGTTGGCGCCGTGCAGGTGGCCGCCGAAATCGCGCACGATGCCGGCGGAAATCGCCAGCCCGAGGCCGAGTCCGTCGCCGGCGGCTTTGGTGGTGAAGAAGGGCTCGAAGAGGTGCGCCGCCGCCTCGTCGGAAAGGCCCGGCCCGTGGTCGCGCACATGCAGGCGCACCTGTGTTTCGCTGCACTCCCAGCCCACTTCGAGGCGCGGCTGCGGCTGGCCGGCCATGGCGTCGAGCGCGTTGCCGATCAGGTTGACCAGCACCTGTTCGAGCCGGTTGGCGTCGCACAGGGCCACCGGGTCTTCGCTCGGGCAGCTGCGTTCGACCACGGCGCCGGCGCGGCGCAGCCGCGATTCGAGCAGCGCCAGCGCGTTGTCGAGCGCGCGGCAGAGCGGCACGGCGGCGCTCTGCCCGCTCGATTTGCGCGCGAAGGTGCGCAGCTGGCCGCTGATGCGCCCCATGCGGTCGACCATCTCGGCGATGCGGCCGAGGTTGGTGCGTGTGGTGTCGACGTCGCCGCGTTCGAGGAACTTGCCGGCGTTGGCCGAGAGCGTGCGCAGCGCCGCCAGCGGCTGGTTGAGTTCGTGCGCGATGCCGGCGGAGAGCTGGCCGATCACCGCCAGCTTGCCGGCCTGCACCAGCTCGTCCTGCGCCGCGCGCAGCGTGCGTTCGGCGCGGATGCGCTCGCCGATCTCGTCCTGCAGCTGCTGGTTGGCCGTCGACAGGTCGGCGGTGCGCTCCTCGACCTTGCGTTCGAGCTGGTCGTGCGCGCGCTGCAGTTCCTCGCGCGCCGCCAGCCGGTCGCGCAGGTGGCGGCGGCGCTCATTGACGATGATGCCGAGCATGCACAGGCAGGCGGCGGCAATGGCGGCGAGCGCGGCGCGGCTTTGCGCGAGGTCGTCGACCTGCTCGAGATGCGAGAGCACGGTGAGCGTCCACGGCGTTCCCGGCAGCGCCCGCGATTGTTCTAAGAAGCGGCCAGCGACGGGGTAGACCGAGACCGTCTCGGGGTGCGTGGCGGCGATGCGCACGAGACGCGTGCCGTGCTCGAAGGCGTCGATCTCGTGGATGCCGAGCGTCGGCAGCGGACGCCGGTTGTATTGCTGGGTCAGTTCGAAGGTGGCGCGCGTGTTGTCGTCGAGTCCGCGCAGCGTGGTGAACTTCCAGCTGGGGACGGCGGAGAGGATGACGACGCCGTTCTCGTCGGCGACGAGTACGGGCGCTTCGACCGTCGCCCAGGATTTTTCCAGCTGTTCGAGGCTGACTTTGGTCACCGCCACGCCGAGCGTTCCCTTCTCACCGGTGAGCGCCGAGGCGAGGTAGTAGCCCGGTTCGCTGCGCGTCGTGCCGATGCCGAAGAAACGCCCGCTGCCGCTGGCGAGCGCGTCCTTGAAATAGGGGCGGAAGGAGAGGTCTTCGCCGAGGAAACTGTCCGGCCGCCGCCAATTGCTGGTGGCGAGTACGCGGCCTTGCGTGTCCATGACGTAGATCGAAAGCGTGCCGGCGCGGTCGTTGAGCTTTTCCAGATAGTTGTTTACGCGCTGCCGGGTGCGCTCGTCGGCGTGGCCGCCGAGGACGTCGAGCACGTCCTGTTCGAGGCTCAGGGTGCCGGGCAGGAAGGCGTACTTGCTGATCTCGCGCTCCAGACTGCCGGCGTAGATATCCAGCCGGTGCAGGCCGGTGGCCTGTAGCTCGGCGATACCGATGCGCTGCGCGATACGGTACGCCGAGACGCCGCTCAGCCCAATCAGCAGCAAGCAGAGCAGCAGCAGGGGCAGGGAGCGGATTCGGGGCATCGGCGGCGGATCGCGGAGGGTGGGCTTATGGTAGCAGCCGCGCTAGGCGACAAGGTCGGCGATCTGCTTGGCGATGAGTACCACCACCACGCCGAGGAAAGCCTTGCGGATGAAACCGGCGCCGTGCTTGAGCGCCAGCCGCGTGCCGAGGTAGGAGCCGGCGAGGTTGCACACCGCCATGATCAGGCCGATCTGCCACAGGATCGGGCCGTGGCCGGCAAAGAAGGCAATCGCCGAGAGGTTGGTGGCGAAGTTGATCATCTTGGCGCTGGCCGAGCCTTGCACGAAGTCCATGCCGAACAGGCGCACGCAGCCGAAGATCAGGAAGCTGCCGGTGCCCGGCCCGAAGAAGCCGTCGTAGAGGCCGATGACGCCGCCGAAGAGCGCGCCCTTCCAGCGGTCGGCGGCGTTCAGCTCGCGCGTTGCCTGCTGGCCGAGGTCCTTGCGCAGGAAGGTATAGAGCGCGACCACGATCATCAGCACGACGACCAGCGGCCGCATCGTCTCGCGCGGCAGCCAGGCAACCAGCGCGGCGCCGCCCCAGGCGCCGACCAGCGCCGCCAGCGTCGCCGGCAGCACCACCGCCCATGGAATGCGCACGCTGCGCGAGTAGCGCCACAGTGCGGCGCCGGTGCCGGCGATGCTTGAGACCTTGTTGGTGCCGAACAGCGTCGGGATCGCCGTTTGCGGAAACTGCGCCAGCAGCACCGGAATCTGGATCAGTCCGCCGCCACCGACGACGGCGTCGACCATGCCGGCAAAGAAGGCCGCCGCTGCCAGGATGGGCCAGTCAATCATGCGTTATTGCCAATTCGCTCATTCGCTCATTCGTGCAGGAAAAAAAGCCCGGTGCACTGCACCGGGCCAGAAAGCGGGCGTGGCCTGCGAGATCCACGCCTGCGGGAGTTGCATGCGTTGTCAAATCGATCAGGCCGCCTGCGCGGGTGCCAGTTCCGATTCTGGCACCAACGCGTCGTCGGCGTCGGCCAGCGCCGGATCAACCGGCGCGATGGCGCCTTCCCACTTGGCGACGACGGCAGTGGCGATGGCGTTGCCGAGCACGTTGGTGACGGTGCGGCCCATGTCGAGGAAGTGTTCGATACCGAGCACCAGCACGAGGCCGGCTTCCGGGATGCCGAACATCGGCAGCACGGCAGCGACGACGACCAGCGAGGCACGCGGCACACCGGCAATCCCCTTGGACGACACCATCAGCACCAGCAGCATGGTGAACTGCGTCGTCAGGCTCATTTCGATGCCGTAGGCCTGCGCGATGAAGAGCGCCGCGAAGGTCGTGTAGATCATCGAGCCGTCGAGGTTGAACGAGTAGCCGAGCGGCAGCACAAAGCCGGTGACGCGGCTGCTGACACCGAATTTTTCGAGCTGCTCCATCAGCTTCGGATACGCCGACTCGCTGCTCGCCGTCGAAAAGCCGACCAGCATCGGGCCGCGCACCATCTTCAGCAGGCGGAAGACTTCCTTGCCGAGGACGAAGTAGCCGGCGGCGATGAGCACCAGCCACAGGGCGCCGAGCGCGACACAGAAGCCGAACAGCAGCTTGCCGAAGACGACCAGCATGCCGACGCCCTGCGTGGTGATGACGCTCGCCACTGCGCCGAAGACGCCGACCGGCGCGAAGCGCATCACGTAGTCGGTGACCTTGAGCATCACGTGCACGATTTCTTCCATCGTGTTCACCAGGCTGCGCGCCGCCTGATTATGCAGATGGCCGAGCGCCAGACCGAAGAAGACGGAGAAGACGAGAATCTGCAGGATTTCGTTGGCCGCCATCGCCTCGACGATGTTCTTCGGGAAGACGTGGGTGATGAAGTCCTTCAGGTTGAGCGCGCTGGTTTTCAGATTCAGCGCCGCGCCCGAATCCGGCAGCGGCACGCTCAGCGCGGCGCCCGGTTGCAGCAGGTTGGCGAAAATCAGACCGAGCAGCAGCGAACAGAAGGAGGCACATACAAACCAGCCGAGCGCACGCGCGCCGATGCGGCCGACCGTCTTCGAGTCACCCATGCCGGCGAGGCCGGAGACCAGCGTCGCCAGAATCAGCGGCGCGATGATCATCTTGATGAGACGCAGGAAGATGTCGGTCAGGATGCTGAAATAGCTGGCAATTTCCTTCGCGGCGTCGGGGCTGCCGGCCTGCGTGTTGCAGATATAGCCGACGACGATGCCGAGGACCATGGCGATGCCGATCCAGGAGGTCAGCCGATTCATTTTCATGGGAATTTCCTTTGAACTGAGCGGATGGTGCGAGGGGCCGAGTCAGGTGGCACGCGTAGGCGGAGCGTGTCGGCTCCGCCGGCAGATGCCATGGCAGGCGCCGACGTCGAATGTGCTCGGGTCGGCGGTTTCGTCCGGGTGACGGACGGGGAATGCGTGCTCTGCCTGTCTCCTGGTGATGCGGGAGGGGGCGCCGGATCGCGGTCGCTTGCTTGTTGTTTGCACAGGCCGTGCCAGCAACGCCGCTTCTTAAGCCATGGTTTCAAAGGGGTTTTTGCCCGCGCCGCCGGGCACTGGTCGGAAATCCGGACGCGGGCGGCGGTTGGCGTTCGGGAAACCGAACGCAGGGCGGGACGGGGAGTGGAGCAGAGAGTGGAGCAGGGAGTGGGGCAGGGAGCCTCCAGCGGCGACGCGCTGAGCGTGGCGGCGGATTGATGGGTGGCGCACGCTGCGCCGCCGGCGGCCCCTGTGCTGCCCGGAGCACAAAAGAGAAAGGGCCTACCCGAAGGTAAGCCCTTATGTTTGGTGCTGCTGACCGGAATCGAACTGGTGACCTACTGATTACGAATCAGTTGCTCTACCGACTGAGCTACAGCAGCGCAGGGCGCGGATTATAGGCTGAAATCTGCGCCGGAAACAAGCGTAACGGCAGGGAAAATGGCGCGAGCGGGGCGACGGCGGCCGTTTGCTGCGCCAAACCTTGCTTCAGGTGGCTTCGACGAGGTCGCGCGGCAGCGGAAAATTCACGCCTTCGATGATGCCCGGAATGTCCTTGACCGAGCCGGCGCCCAGCGCGCTGAGGTGTTCGACGACTTCCCGCACCAGCTTCTCGGGGGCGGAAGCGCCGGCGGTGACGCCGATCTGGCGCACGCCTTCGAGCCATTCGGGGCGGATGTCGTCGGCACGGTCGACAAGGTGGGCTCGCACGCCGCGCCCGGCGGCGACTTCGCGCAGCCGGTTGGAGTTGGAGCTGCTCGGCGAACCGACGACGAGCACGAGATCGCAGCCTTCGGCCAGCGCGCGCACGGCGTCCTGCCGGTTTTGCGTGGCGTAGCAGATGTCGTCCTTTTTCGGGCCGATGATCGTCGGGAAGCGTTGCTTCAGGGCGCCGACGACGACTTCCGCATCGTCGACCGACAGCGTCGTCTGCGTGACGTAAGCGAGTGCCTCGGGCTGGCTGACGGCGAGCGTCGCCACGTCAGCGGCGTTTTCCACGAGGTACATGCCTTCGGTGGCCTGCCCCATGGTGCCTTCGACTTCCGGGTGGCCGCGGTGGCCGATCATGACGATCTCGCGCCCTTCGCGCCGCATGCGCGCGACTTCCATATGCACCTTGGTGACGAGCGGGCAGGTCGCGTCAAAAATGCGCAGGCCGCGCGCCTGCGCTTCCTCGCGCACCGTCTGCGAGACGCCGTGGGCGCTGAAGATCACCGTCGCGTTGGCGGGCACGTCGGCCAGTTCGTCGATGAAGACGGCGCCTTTTTCGCGCAGGCTGTCGCAGACGAATTTGTTGTGCACGACCTCGTGGCGGACGTAGATCGGCGCGCCGAATTTTTCCAGCGCGCGTTCGACGATGGCGATGGCGCGTTCGACGCCGGCGCAGAAGCCGCGAGGGTTGGCGAGGATGATGTTCATGGTGGTCGTCCTGTGAATCGTGGATCAGGGAGCTTGGCGCGGTGCCCGGCAGCGCTCAGAGAATGCCGATCAGCTGCACTTCAAACTGGATGGCGCGTCCGGCGAGCGGATGGTTGAAGTCGAACAGCGCCGTTTCGGCGTCGAGTTCGCGCAGGAAACCGGCGAAGTTGCCGCCGTCCGGCGTGCCGAATTCGACGAGCGTATTGGGGACGAGTTCGATTTCCGCCGGCAGTGCGCTGCGGGCGATGCGTTCGACGAGCAGCGGATTGCGTTCGCCGAAGGCGTCTGCCGGTGCCAGTTCGAAGCAGGTGCGGGTGCCCTCCGCCAGGCCGAGCAGGCGGGCTTCGAGCGGTGCGGCAAGCTGGCCGCTGCCCATTTGCAGCGTCGCCGGCGACAGGCCGAAGGTGCTGACGAATTCTTCGCCGTCGGCGGAGGCGAGCCGGTAGTGCAGGGTGAGAAAGCTGTCGGGCAATACCGTGGCGCTCATGCGTGATCTCCGGACGCGGGGCGTGGGCGTAGCTGGGTGAGGGCGAGCAGGATGGCGCCGCCGACGATGGCCGAATCGGCGACGTTGAAAGCCGGCCAGTAGTAACCGGCGACGTGCCACTGGATGAAGTCGACGACGGCGCCGAAGCGGATGCGGTCGATGACATTGCCGAGCGCACCGGCGAGGATCAGCGATAGCGCCAGCGAGAGATGCAGGTCGCTGGCATGGCGCCGCAGCATGACGACGATCCAGCCGGCAATGGCGAAGGCGAGCCCGGTGAAGAACCAGCGCTGCCAGCCGCCGGCATCGGACAGGAAGCTGAAGGCGGCGCCGGTGTTGAAGGCCAAGACCCAGTTCCAGAAGGGCGCGACGACGATGGTCTCACCGAGCTGGATATGCGAGAGCACTACCCACTTGGTCACCTGATCGAGGGCGATCAGCGCGGTGGCCAGGGCCAGCCAGTGACCGGAGCGCAGCCTAGACATGCTGATGCGCCTCTTCGCGGCCATTCAGGCTGGCGACGCAGCGGCCGCAGAGTTCCGGGTGGCTCGGGTCGGCGCCGACGTCGGCGCGCACGTGCCAGCAGCGTTCGCATTTGGCGTGCGCCAGCGGCGCGACGTGCAGGCGCTCGTCGGCCGAGCGGTGCAGATCGACCTGCGAGCAGATGAAGACGAAGCGCAGGTCGTCACCGAGCGAGGCGAGCAGTGCGTATTTTTCGCCGTCGGCATGGATGGTGACGGACGCTTGCAGCGAGGAGCCGATTTCACCGGCAATGCGGCGGTCTTCGAGTGCCTTCGTCACTTCGCTGCGCCAGACGCGGATCTTGCTCCACTTGTCGAGGAGCGCGCCTTCGTCGGCGGCGACCGGCGGACGATGCCACGTATGCAGCATGACCGAGTCGTCGTCCTGGCCGGAGAGGACGCGCCAGGCTTCTTCGCCCGTGAAGCAGAGAATCGGCGAGAGCAGGCGGATGAGCGTGTTGGCGATGTGCCACAGCGCGCCTTGCGCCGAACGCCGTGCCAGCGACTTGGCGCCGGTGGTGTACAGGCGGTCCTTGAGGATGTCGAGGTAGAAGCCGCCGAGGTCTTCCGAGCAGAAGGTTTGCAGCGACTGGACGACGCGGTGGAATTCGTAACGTGCGAAGTCGGCTTCGCAGCGTTCGGCGAGTTCGCGCGTCATGGCCAGCGCGTAGCGGTCGATTTCCAGCCATTCGTCGAGCGCCGGCATGTCGTGGGCGGCGTCGAAGTCGGCGACGTTGGCGAGCAGGAAGCGCAAGGTGTTGCGCAGGCGGCGGTAGGATTCGACGACACGTTTCAGGATTTCGTCGGAGATCGACAGTTCGCCCGAATAGTCGGTGGCGGCGACCCACAGGCGCAGGATGTCGGCGCCGAGCGTGTCGGAGACCTTCTGCGGCGCGACGACGTTGCCTTTCGACTTCGACATCTTCAGCCCCTTGCCGTCGACGACGAAGCCGTGCGTCAGGAGCGCGTCGTAGGGCGCGCGGCCGTCGATGGCGCAGCCGGTGAGCAGCGAACTCTGGAACCAGCCGCGGTGCTGGTCGGAGCCTTCGAGGTAGAGGTCGGCCGGGTACGAGAGCGTGTCGGCGTGTGAGCCGCGCAGCACGCTCCAATGTGTGCTGCCGGAGTCGAACCAGACGTCGAGCGTGTCGCTCATCTTGCGGTAGTGCTCGGCCTCGTCGCCGAGTAGTTCGCGCGCATCGAGCGCGAACCACGCTTCAATGCCGGCCTTCTCGACGCGTTTGGCGACTTCCTCGATCAGTTCGGGCGTGCGCGGGTGCGGCTGCGCCGTCTCGCGGTGCAGGAAGAAGGGGATAGGCACGCCCCAGTTGCGCTGGCGCGAGACGCACCAGTCGGGGCGCGTCTTCATCATCGCCTCCAGACGGGCGCGGCCCCAGGACGGGAAGAACTGGGTGGCATCGACAGCCTGCGCGGCGATCTGGCGCAGCGTCGGCGTCTCTTCGGCGGTCGTGTGTCCTTCGGCCTGGGCGCGTTGGTCCATGCCGATGAACCACTGCGTCGTCGCGCGGAAGATGATCGGGCTCTTGTGCCGCCAGCAGTGCGGATAGCTGTGGCGCAACTTGTCGAGCTTGAGCAGGCGTTGGCGCGCGGTGAGTTCTTCGATCACCAGCGGATTGGCTTCCCAGACCGTTTTGCCGGCGAGTTCGCCGGTCGACAGGGCGGGTGTTGCCGGCAGGAAGCGGCCGTCGTCACCGACCGGGTTGTTCACCGGCAGGCCGTAGACCTTGCCGACCACGTAGTCATCCATGCCGTGTGCCGGTGCAGTGTGCACGAGGCCGGTACCCGAATCGACGGTAACGTGCGTGCCGCAGATGATCTCGACCTCGCGCGTCTGGAAAGGATGGCGCAGCAGCAGGTGTTCGAGCGCCGCACCCTTGGCGCTGGCGACGCGGGTGCCGGTCAGTTCGTAGCGCGCCAGACAGGCTTCAGCGAGTTCGCGCACGAGGATCAGCGAGCCCTTCTCGGTGGCGATCAGCTCGTAGTCGAATTCGGGATGCACGCTCACCGCTTCGTTGGCCGGCAGCGTCCACGGCGTCGTCGTCCAGATGACGGCGAAGGTCGGGCCGTCGAGGCGCGTCAGACCAAACGCCTGTGCGGCCTTTGCCGCTGCTTCGGGCGCGAGTTCGAAGGCAACGTCGATGGCTGGCGAGGTCTTGTCTTCGTATTCCACCTCGGCTTCGGCGAGCGCCGAGCCGCAGTCCAGGCACCAGTTCACCGGCTTCAGACCCTGATAGAGGTAGCCCTTCTCGAGAATCTTGCCGAGTGCGCGGATTTCGTCGGCTTCGTTGCTGAAGTTCATCGTCAGGTAAGGCTTATCCCACGCACCAAGGATGCCGAGGCGGATGAAGTCTTGCTTCTGCCGCGCCACCTGTTCGCCGGCGTAGGTGCGGCAGAGTTCGCGCACGCGGTCGGCGGGGATGTGCTTGCCGTGCAGCTTCTCGATCTGGTGTTCGATCGGCAGGCCGTGGCAGTCCCAACCCGGCACGTAGGGCGCGTCGAAACCGGCGAGCGTCTTCGAGCGGACGATGATGTCCTTGAGGATCTTGTTGACCGCGTGGCCGATGTGGATGTCGCCGTTGGCGTAGGGCGGGCCGTCGTGCAGCACGAAGCGCGGGCGCCCGGCCGAGACGGCGCGGATCTTCTCGTAGAGCTTCTGCTCCTGCCAGGCGGCGACCCAGTGCGGTTCGCGCTTGGCGAGGTCGCCACGCATCGGGAAGGGCGTATCGGGCAGATTGAGGGTTTTCTTGTAGTCGGCCATGGCGATCTTCAGAAAGGGTGCGGACGAAATGGGGAGGTCAGGAGGCGGGCGTCGGCGTTGCTGCCGCCCGTTGCGCGAAAAATTCGTGGGCGATGGCGGCATCGCGGGCAATCTGCGCGCGCAAGGCGTCAAGGTTGGGAAAACTCATTTCATCGCGCAGTTTGGACAGGAAACGCACCGACAGGTGGGCGCCGTAGATGTCGCGATCAAAGTCGAACAGGTGAACTTCGAGCAGTGGGCGCGCATTGGCGTCGATGCTCGGACGCACGCCGAGGTTGGCGATGCCAGCGAGCGGCGGCGCATCGCGGCGACTGTCGAGGCCATTGAGACCACTGAGACCGCTGACTTCGACGGCAAAGACGCCGCTGAGCGGCGGCCGGTCGTGCCGGATGCGGATGTTGGCCGTGGCGAAGCCGAGGCGGCGGCCGAGTTGCTGCCCACGGACGATGCGACCGTCGATGGCGTACGGGCGGCCGAGCAGGCGTTCGGCGTGTTGCAGCTGGCCCTTGGCAAGCGCGTCGCGGACGGCGGAGCTGGAAATGCGTTCGCCGTCGAGCAGGACGCTGCGCATCGACTCGACTGCAAAGCCGTGGCGTTCGCCAGCGGCGCGCAGTTGCGCAAAGTCGCCCGTGCGGCCGGCGCCAAAGTGGAAGTCGTCGCCGATGATCAGATGGCGCACGCGCAGGCATCTGACCAGCACGTCGTCGATGAATTGCTCGGCGGACAGCGCGGCGAACCGGGCGTTGAAGCGGCCGACGCAGCAGTGACGTACACCGTCGGCGTCGAGTAATTCGAGCTTCTCGCGCAGCGTCGACAGGCGCGCCGGGGTTGCTTCGGGCGTGAAAAACTCGCGCGGATGCGGCTCGAAGGTGAGCGCGGCCGGCAGCAGTCCGCGCCCCTGCGCCACCTCGCCGAGGCGGCTGAGCAGCGCACGGTGGCCGAGATGGACGCCGTCGAAGTTGCCGATGGTCAGCGCCGTGTCGGCGGGCGCCGGGCGCGAAAAACCGCGTTGGACGAGCATTGGGCGAGTGTCGCCTCGACAAAACGCCAGATTATAGCGTTTTGACGCCGCCCCCGCCGTGGCGCCCATTTCCCTTTGACGCCGCCCCCGCTCGGCGACGGTTCGCTCGCGGGTTTCGCGGTACCATCTGGCGCAACAATCAACCCGATGGAGAAGCGTGCATGCGTATCGAAGATTCGGTGTTTCTGGTGACCGGCGGCGGTTCCGGTCTGGGTGCGGCGACGGCGCGACGTTTGGTGGCCGGTGGCGCCCGCGTGCTGTTGGCCGATGTGAATAGCGAGGCCGGCACGGCCCTGGCGGAGGAACTGGGAGCGAACGCCGCGTTCGTGCACGCCAACGTTGCCGATGAGGCGAGCGCGGCGGCGGCTGTCGATGCGGCGTGTTCGCGCTTCGGTCGTCTCGATGGGTTGGTCAATTGCGCCGGCATCGCGCCCGCGGAAAAGATCGTCGGCCGCGAGGGCGCGCATCGCTTGGAGAGCTTCGCACGGGTGATCAACGTCAACCTCGTCGGCTCTTTCAACATGCTGCGTCTCGCCGCCGTGGCGATGGGGCGCAATCAGCCGAATGCCGGCGGTGAGCGCGGCGTCATCATCAATACGGCTTCGGTCGCCGCCTACGACGGGCAGATCGGCCAAGCCGCCTATGCCGCGTCGAAGGGCGGCATCGTCGCGTTGACGCTGCCGGCGGCCCGCGAGCTGGCGCGCTCGGGGATTCGCGTCATGACGATTGCGCCGGGGATTTTCGAGACGCCGATGTTGCTCGGCATGCCGGAAGAGGTACAGCAGGCGCTTGGCAACATGGTTCCCTTCCCCTCGCGTCTGGGCAAACCGGACGAATACGCCGCGCTCGTTCAGCACATTGTCGAGAACGCCATGCTCAACGGCGAGGTCATCCGTCTGGATGGCGCCATACGGATGGCGCCGCGTTGACTGTGTGAGGAGGTTCCGGCGTGGCGGCGGGTCTTGAAGATAGGGCGGTGACGCCGCAGGCGTGTTACCACTGTGGCTTGCCGGTGCCGCCGCAGACGGATTTTGCGGTGGATATCGATGGTGAGCCGCGGACGATGTGCTGCGCCGGCTGTCAGGCCGTGGCGCAGGCGATTGTTGGCAACGGGCTGGCGGATTACTACCGTAACCGCGATGCCCTGCCGCAATCGCCGGCCAGCGGTGGGCGCGAGGCTTTGCCTTCGGCGCTCGCCGATCTGGGGCTTTTCGATCACGCCGATTTCCAGAAGAGTTTTGTCCGCGCGCTGGGCCCCGACGAGCGCGAGGCGTCGCTGCTGCTCGAAGGGATCACCTGTAGCGCCTGCATCTGGCTGAACGAGCAGCATCTGGCGCGGCAGCCGGGTGTGCTGGCGGCCGAGATCAATTACGCGACACGCCGCGCTCGCGTGCGCTGGGATGAGCGGCGCATCCATCTTTCGGAGATTCTCGCCGCTGTCGCGGCCATCGGTTATCGCGCCTATCCCTACGATCCGGCGCGCAGCGAGACGCTGGCACGCGAAGAGCGGCGGGCCGCCCTGTGGCGGGTGTTCGTCGCCGGCTTCGGCATGATGCAGGTGATGATGTACGCCGTGCCGGTGTATTTCGCTGGCGAAGGCGATATGTCGCCCGAGATCGAGCAGTTGATGCGCTGGGCCAGCCTGGTGCTGACGCTGCCGGTGGTCTTTTATTCGGCGGCTCCTTTCTTTCGCGGCGCCTGGCG
The DNA here is from genome assembly GCF_009617575.1 of Rhodocyclus gracilis. GTDB lineage: Bacteria > Pseudomonadota > Gammaproteobacteria > Burkholderiales > Rhodocyclaceae > Rhodocyclus > Rhodocyclus gracilis. The sequence continues at coordinate 98,262 of NZ_WIXJ01000004.1, read as the reverse complement.
CGATCTGCGGCTGGGGCGAGCCGGCATGGATACGCCGGTGGCCATTGGCGTCGGCGCGGCGTTCGCGGCCAGCGTCTGGGCCACGCTGACGGCTTCGGGGCAGGTGTACTTCGACTCGGTGACGATGTTCGTCTTCTTCCTGCTGGGCGGGCGTTTCCTCGAAATGAGTGCGCGCCAGAAGGCGGTCGGCGTTGCCGAAGCCCTGGCGCGGCTTTTGCCGTCGTTTGCCGAGCGGCTGTCGGGATTCCCCGGCGGGCGCGACAGCGAGCGTGTGCTGGTTGGTGACCTCGTCGCTGGCGACGCTGTGCTCGTTCGTGCCGGCGAGACGATTCCGGCCGACGGGCGGGTGCTCGATGGCGTGAGTTCCGTCAATGAATCCTTGCTGACGGGCGAAAGCACGCCGGCGCACAAGTCGCCCGGCAGCGCGCTGATGGGCGGCGCACAGAACGTCGATAGTCCGCTCGTCATGTGCGTCGAGGCGGTCGGCGAGGCGACGCGTCTGTCGGCCATCGTGCGCCTGATGGAACGCGCGGCGGCGGAGAAACCGCGTCTTGTCGAACTCGCTGATCGCGTTGCCTCGCGCTTTATCGGCGTGGTGTTGCTGCTGGCAGTGGCGACGGCGATTGCGTGGACGATCATCGACTCCGACCGCGCCCTCTGGGTAACGGTGTCGATGCTGGTGGTGACCTGCCCGTGTGCGCTATCGCTGGCGACGCCGCTGGCGCTGACGGCGGCGAGTGGCGCGCTGGCGCGCGATGGCCTGTTGGTGACGCGGGCGCATGCCATCGAAACGCTGGCACAGGCGACCCATTTTGTCTTCGATAAAACCGGCACGCTGACCTTCGGCCGCATGCGTGTGCGGGAGGTTGAGCCCATGGGGCGCCTCGATGCGTCTACGGCGCTCGCTTGGGCGGCGGCCCTCGAACGCGATTCCGAGCATCCGCTGGGCGCCGCCTTGCGCGACGCGGCGAAGGTGGCGGGGGCGGCAGCCGAGAAAGTGGTAGGGACCGGGGCGACAGAGGGGGCTCCGCCCCCGGCCGGCGAGGGCGCCGCGCCGCGCCGCGCCGCTGGCGTGCCGGAGTTTTTTGATGTGCGCAATACGCCCGGTAGCGGGATCGAGGCGCAGACGACGACGGGCGCGATTCGTCTCGGTCGGCCGGAGTTTGTTGCGCAGTTGCACGGACTGGCCTTGCCGGAGAGCGTCGCGGCATCGCGGCCGACGGCGAATGAGAGCGCGGTGTCCGACGCCTCGGACGATGCCTCGTCGGCGCGCGTCGATACGCTCATTGCGCTGGGCGACGCGCAGGGCTGGCTGGCGCTCTTTCGCATTGGCGATGCCTTGCGCCCGGAGGCGGCGGCGCTGGTCGCGGCTCTGCGTGCGGCAGGCAAGCGCGTGACGCTGGCGACGGGGGATGCGTGGCCGGCGGCGCGCACCGTGGCGGCGGCGGTTGGCATCGACGATGTGCAGGCGGCGATGTCGCCGTCGGACAAGCGCGATTTCGTGCGGGCCTTGCAGGCGCGGGGCGAGGTGGTGGCGATGCTTGGCGATGGCGTCAATGACGCACCGGTGCTCGCGCAGGCCCAGGTGTCGGTCGCCATGGGTGAAGGGGCGCCGCTGGCGCGGGCGCAGGCGGACGTTCTCCTCCTGGCGGCTTCGCTTGACCCCTTGCGTCGCGGGGTCGTGCTGGCCGGGCGGACCTGGCGGGTGATCCGCCAGAACCTCGCGTGGGCCGTGCTCTACAACGCCCTGGCCCTGCCTTTGGCGATGGCGGGGCTGATTTCACCCTGGCTGGCGGGCATCGGCATGTCGGCCAGTTCGTTACTGGTGGCGCTCAATTCGCTACGCTTGCAGACGCCTTCGCCGCGCTGATGCTGATTTCGTGGGCCGTTGCCCGCACTTGTTGATAGGTTCTGTCTGATGGAAACGCTCTATCTGTTGATTCCGGTGTCGGTGGTGCTGGTCTTCCTGATCGGCATCGCCTTCTGGTGGTCGCTGCGCGGGGGGCAGTTCGATGATCTCGAAGGCCCGGCGTACCGCGTGTTGATGGACGACGACACGCCGCAACAGAAACCGTCACCGACTTCCGTTGTGCCGGCTGAACCCACTGAGGCTGCGGGCGTGCTGGGCGGGGAGGCTGAGCCTGATAAAAAATCGCACTGATTGTGTTGGCCGCGTTCCTTTTTTGTGTATCTTTTGAAACTTGATGTGTGCAATAGTAAACTTGATCGATGTCAAATTTTGTAAGCTTCTGGTAAACTTATTCCGCTAACGATGAGACAAAGAATGACAGGCGAAAAGCACTGATAGAGAATCCTCAGTCAGTGTCTCGCCCGGGAAATGAGGTGTGTGATGCCGGAAATGCAAGCGACTTACAACTACACGGTGATCAGGCAGTTTTCCGTGATGGCGGTAGTCTGGGGGATCGTCGGCATGCTGGTGGGGGTGGTGATTGCCGCCCAGCTGGTATGGCCGGAGCTGAACTTCTCTCCGTATTTCACCTTTGGTCGATTGCGACCTTTACACACCAATGCCGTCATCTTTGCCTTTGGCGGCAGTGCGCTTTTCGCGACGTCCTACTACGTCGTGCAGCGCACCTGTCACGCCCGGCTCTTCGCCGGGCCGCTCGCCGCCTTCACCTTCTGGGGTTGGCAACTGGTGATCGTGCTGGCGGCGATTACCCTGCCGATGGGGATGACCCAAGGCAAGGAATACGCCGAGCTGGAATGGCCGATCGACATCCTGATCGCCATCGTCTGGATCGCGTACGCCGTCGTTTTCTTCGGCACCATCGCCAAGCGAACGGTCAGCCACATCTACGTCGCCAACTGGTTCTACGGCGCCTTCATCATCGCCGTTGCCCTGCTGCATATCTTCAATAGTGCCGCTGTACCGGTGACGCTCTTCAAGTCGTATTCCGCTTACGCCGGCGTTCAGGATGCGATGGTGCAGTGGTGGTACGGCCACAACGCGGTGGGCTTCTTCCTCACGGCTGGCTTCCTCGGGATGATGTACTACTTCGTGCCGAAACAGGCCGGGAGGCCGGTGTATTCCTACCGGCTGTCGGTGGTGCACTTCTGGGCGCTGATCTTCACCTACATGTGGGCGGGTCCGCATCACCTGCATTACACGGCGCTGCCGGAGTGGACGCAGTCGATCGGCATGGTCTTCTCGCTGATCCTCCTGGCACCGTCCTGGGGCGGCATGATCAACGGCGTCATGACCCTCTCCGGTGCCTGGCACAAGCTGCGTGACGACCCGATCCTCAAGTTCCTGATTACCTCGCTCTCCTTCTACGGCATGTCGACCTTCGAAGGGCCGATGATGGCGATCAAGACGGTCAACGCGCTTTCGCACTACACCGACTGGACGGTCGGTCACGTGCACTCCGGTGCGCTGGGCTGGGTGGCGATGGTGTCGATCGGCTCGCTCTATTACATGCTGCCTCGCCTCTTCGGCAAGCCGGAGATGTACAGCGTCAAGCTCATCACCGTGCATTTCTGGGTGGCCACCATCGGTGTCGTGCTCTATATCGCCTCGATGTGGATTGCCGGCGTGATGCAGGGGCTGATGTGGCGCGCGGTCAATCCGGATGGCACGCTGACCTACAGCTTCGTAGAGGCCGTCAAAGGATCGTATCCCTTCTGGGCGATCCGCTTCCTCGGTGGTGTGCTCTTCCTCAGCGGCATGTTGATCATGGCCTACAACATGGTGCGCACGATCCGCGGCGGTCAGCGCGTCGATGCGCCGGTGCTGTTGCCGGCCGCCCAGCACGCCTGAAAGGGGATTGAAAATGAAATTCACGCACGACGCCATTGAACGGAACGTCGGGCTGCTGTTTGTGCTGACATTGTTGGTGCTCTGTGTCGGCGGCCTGCTCGAAATCGTCCCGCTCTTCTTCCAGAACTCCACGACGACGCCGGTCGCCGGGCTCAAGCCGTACGACGCTGTTCGTCTTACCGGTCGCGATATCTACCTGCGCGAGGGCTGCTACAACTGCCATTCGCAGATGATTCGTCCCTTCCGCGCCGAAACCGAGCGTTATGGTCGGTATTCGGTGGCCGGCGAGTTCGTCTATGACCACCCCTTCCAGTGGGGCTCCAAGCGCACCGGTCCTGATCTGGCGCGCGTCGGCGGCCGTTATTCGGACGAATGGCACCGCGCGCACTTGAACAATCCGCGCGACCTCGTTCCCGAATCGAACATGCCGGCCTTTGCCTTCCTCGCCAAGACGCCGGCGGACGCGACGGACATCGAAGCCAAGATGCGCGCCCTGCGCCGCGTTGGCGTGCCCTATACCGACGAGGATATTGCCGGCGCCCGCGAACAGCTGGCCGGCAAGACCGAACTCGACACGCTGATTGCCTACCTGCAAGGGCTCGGCGTGCAACTCAAGGACACGCAATAAGGCCATGGACATCAACGATCTGCGTGCGCTGATGACGGTCGTGTCGTTTGTGACCTTCCTCGGCATTATCTGGTGGGCGTTCGGCGTCAAAGCCAACAAGGCACGCTTTGACGAGGCAGCGCAACTGCCATTTTCGGATGAGGCGGCAGACCGCGCCGAGCTTGGCCTGAGTGGCCTCGCTGACGCGGCACGCGCAAAGGAAGGAAAGGCGCCATGAGCGACTTTGTTAGCGAATTCTGGAGCTGGCTGATCATTGCCGTGGTGCTGGTCAGCGTTATCGGTTGCGCCGTGTTTCTCTGGTCGCAAAGCCTGCATCGTCCTGCCGGGGCCGTGCAGCCGACCGGCCACGTCTGGGACGAGACCTTGCAGGAGTACAACAATCCGCTGCCGCGCTGGTGGATGTGGATGTTCTACCTGACGGTGGTGTTTGCCCTCGTCTATCTGGTGCTTTACCCCGGTCTTGGCAGCTTCCGTGGCGTCCTGGGCTGGACGGCGGTTGGCCAGTACGAAGCCGAGGTTGCCAAGGTCGACGCGCAGGTCAAGCCGCTCTTCGACAAGTACCTGAAGATGGATCTGCGCGATGTCGCCGCGGACCCGGAAGCGCACGAAATGGGCAAGCGCCTGTACCTGACCTACTGCATGCAGTGCCACGGCGCTGACGCGCACGGCGCCAAGGGCTTCCCCAACCTGACCGACAAGGACTGGTTGTGGGGCGGCGAGCCGGAGCGGATCAAGGAAACCATTCTTGGCGGCCGTTACGGCGTCATGCCTGCGCACGCCTACATGGGCGAAGACACCATCCGCAATCTGGCCAACTATGTGCGCTCGCTGTCGGGCCTTCCCGGCGACCCGGTGCGTATTGCCAAGGGACGCGAAACCTACAAGGCGTCGGACTGCGTCGCCTGCCATGGCCCTGAGGCCAAGGGCAACCCGGCACTGGGTGCGCCGAACCTGACGGACAAGGTCTGGCTGCATGGCGGCTCCGAAGCGACGGTGATCGAGACGATCACCAAGGGGCGCAACAACCAGATGCCGGCATGGAAGGATTTTCTTGGCGAAGGCAAGGTCCACCTGTTGGCCGCCTACGTCTATAGCCTGAGTAACCCGCCGAGCACACACTGATGAAACCCCTGTCGCAAGACGCCACGGCCGGCCACGACGTGCCGGCGCGTGCGGCGACCATTGCCGCGGTGCCGATTGACACCGGAGCGCTGTATCAGAAGCAACAGAAAATTCAGGTGCGCGAAGTGCGCGGTCGTTTCAATCGCTGGCGATGGGCGATCTTCTTCCTGACCCAGGCGATTTTTTACGGCCTTTGCTGGGTGGACTGGAACGGCCGGCAGGCGGTGCTGTTCCATCTCGTTGAACGCAAGTTCTACATCTTCGGTCTCTCGCTGTGGCCGCAGGATGTGATCTACCTCGCCGTCCTGCTCGTCTTGTCGGCTTACGGACTCTTTCTGGCGACGGCTTTCGGTGGGCGACTCTTTTGCGGTTACGCCTGCCCGCAGACGGTCTATACAGAAATCTTCATGTGGATCGAGCGGCGCATCGAAGGCGACCGCAGTGCGCGTCTCAAGCTCGATGCGCAGCCGATGAATGCACACAAGCTGCGGCTGCGCGCCAGCAAGCACTTCCTCTGGTTGCTGCTGGCGGCGTGGACGGGCTTTACCTTCGTCGGCTATTTCACGCCGATCAAGGAGCTTGCCCACGGCGTCGCGCATCTCGAGCTGGGACCGTGGGAGTGGTTCTGGACCTTGTTCTACGCCGGCTTCTTCTATCTGCAAGCCGGTTTCATGCGCGAGCAGGTGTGCAAGTACATGTGCCCGTACGCCCGTTTTCAGGGGGTGATGTTCGATCCCGATACCCTGATCATCGGCTACGACCCGGAACGCGGCGAGCCGCGCGGTCCGCGGCGCAAAAACGTCGAGCTTGCGGCGAAGACGACCGGTGACTGTATTGACTGCGGCTTGTGTGTGCAGGTCTGTCCGACCGGCATCGATATCCGCAACGGCCTGCAGTACGAGTGCATCGCCTGCGCCAAGTGCATCGACGCCTGTGACGAGGTGATGGACAAGATCGGTTCGCCGCGCGGGCTGATCCGCTACTCGACCGAGAATGCGCTGGCGCAGCATTACGGGCCAAAGCAGATCCTCGCTCACCTGCTGCGTCCGCGCACGCTGCTCTACAGCGTGATTCTGCTGGCCATTCTGGGTGTCACCGTCTGGAGTCTGGCGACGCGCATCCCGCTCAAGGTCGACGTGCTGCGTGACCGTTCAAGTCTCGCGCGCGAATCCGAAGACGGGCGTATCGAGAACGTCTACACGTTGCAGATCATGAACACCGACGAGGCGCCGCACACCTACGCGCTCGGCGTCGAGGGCATCGACGGTATCGATGTCGTCGGCGAACACGTGGTCAATGTACCCGCTGCCTCGTCGCAGACCGTGCCAGTCGTCGTGCGCGTCGAAGCGCCGCCGGGACGTCAGGGCGGACAGACGATTTACTTCACCCTCAGCGCGCAGAATCAGCCTGACATCGCCGTGCGCGAAAAAGCGAGCTTCTACCTGCCATGAGTTCTCCGACGAGTTCTGCCGGGAGTGCCTCCCCCGCCACCCCGGGGGCGCCCAGCGCGCAGCCTTGGTATCGCGAGCGCTGGCCTTGGTTCCTGATGGCCGGCCCGGCGATTGTCGTCGTGGCCGGTCTGACGACCGCGTGGCTTGCCGTGCGCAGCAACGACGGGCTGGTCGATGACGATTACTACAAGCAGGGGCTCGCCGTTAATCAGCGTGTCGCCCGTGATCAGCGCGCGCAGGAGTTATCGCTCGCCGCCGACGTATTCCTGCAACCTGCGAACGGTGGCGTGGCGCCGGAAGTACGGGCCTACATGCGCGGACGCCCCGGCTTCGTCTTCCCGGATACACTCACTTTGCGCGTAACGCACCCGACGCGTAGCGGCATCGATCAGAGCGTCGCACTGCGTTCCCTCGGTAACGGTCTTTACGGTGGCCGCCTGACGGCACCGATCAGCGGGCGTTGGCACGTCGCTCTCGAAAACGCGTCCCAGGATTGGCGTCTGGTCGGCGAGTGGCGCCTCGACACGCACAACTCGGTCAGCCTGCCGCCGCCACCGGAAGAGGCACGGCAGCCGATCACCTACCACGGCAAGTAGCCGGCAAGGGTCGCGTCACAGCGGTTTCCTTTGGCATGTACATAGGGCGTCTTGCCGCCTCGCGCACCACGCCCCCCACGCACCCCGGCGAAGCTCAGTCCGTCAGCAGCCGCGAGTCTTCCGGCAAGAGGCTGACGAGGAACTCCATCTGGTCGGCGAGAATGCGCCGATTACGCAGGATCATGCCCTCGTAGCGCGACGGCACGTAGGGAACGTAGAGCATCAGCATGCCGGCTTCTTCCGGCGTCCGGGCGTCCTTGCGCTGGTTGCAGGAACGGCAGGCCGTGACGACGTTGGTCCAGTGATCGTTGCCGCCGCGAGAGAGAGGCTTGATGTGATCGCGCGTCATGGCTGAAGGCGATTTGCGGGTGCCGCAGTAGCAGCAGACGTGGCGGTCGCGCAAGAAGAGGAGGCTGTTGTCGAGACTCGGCGGTGAGGGCTGCCAGCCGCGCGGATTGCGCCCGCGCAAGGCGACGATGCTGCTGATGGTGATGCGGGAACGCTCGCCGGTCAGGCGCGACAGCCCGCCGTAGAAGGTGAAGGCGTTGTCGCCAAGATCGCGGTCAACGCGTCCGGCGACCTGGCATCCCAGTGCGTGCTGCCAGGAAATCCAGCCACGCGGGGCGCCGGTCACGTCGACCGCAAGGATCAGTGGTCGCTCGGTGGTGGCCTTGCCAAGATCGGTCATGTTCATTGGCGCATCCTTGAACCTCGGTTCGGGCCTGCGCTTCGGCAGTCCTTCGTGTGGGTCATGAATCGGCTAAGACGACAGCATCTTACATGTGCGACGGGCCGCTCGCTTGCCAATTGCCGGCAACGCGCCGCAGAGCGTGAAGAGCGTCTGCGGTATGCTTCACTTACACGGTCAGCGACTGGGCTGACGCATGGCTTCCGTTTTCCTTTTTCAGGGTGTGGAAACTTTTGCTAGCTCCATCGCTCTCAGGCGCCCGCCAGCAGACACTTGGGTTTGACCGCGCTTTCCGCCCTTTGTTGCAGGCGCTGGCAGCCTCGCTTGTGTTGCATGGCCTCGTACTTCTCGGCGGCTTCTTCAGCCTGCCGACGCCGGTGCATGTGCCGAGCGCCGCACTGCGCGTGGTCGTCATGCCGGGGAATGCGTCGCCGCATGTCGCTCCTGCCTCCGTTCCGGAAACATCAGCAAACCCCGCCGCCCCTCCATTGCATCCGGCCGTGCCGCCGCTGCCGCCATCTCATATGCGCGAAGCGAAAACGCCGCATGATGCACCAACCATTCTGGCCATGGCCGGTGACCCGCACGCCAGTCAGCGCGTGGTAGAGGTAGCGCCAGCCAGTACGCCGCCAACGGCGGCACGCGCCACCGCCAGCGAAGCGGCTGTTGCCGACGCAGCGCCGGCCAGTGCGCCGTCCGCCGCGCGCGAGGGCGTTTCTGCCGACGCGATGCGTGAATATCGTCTCGCCCTGGCGATACAGGCCCGTCGTTTCAAACGCTATCCGGCGCTGGCGCGTGAACGCGTCTGGGAGGGCGTGGCGGAAATCGCCGTCGCGGGCGGACTGGCGGGCGTGCCGCTCGTCAGTCTGGCGCGTTCGAGCGGCTATCGTGTGCTGGATGAGCAGGCGCTGGACATGCTGGGGCGCGCTGCTCAGGCGACGCCCCTCCCCGATGCCTTGCGCGGTCGGGAATTTCGCCTCGTCGTGCCGGTGCGCTTCAGCCTCGACAGCGACTAGGTCGTCGCCGGCGGCGGCAGCGAATGTTCGTGCAGCCTGAAGCTTCCGGCCGCGCGATCGGCGAGGAAGGCGCGCAGGGCGAAGCTGACGCTCTGGAAGGCGATCTCCGACCAGGGAATGTCTTCTTCGCGGATCAGGACGCTTTCTAGGCTTTCCGGCCCGGCGCCAATGTGCGGGTCAAGCAGGCGGGCGCGATAAAACAGATGGACCTGATCGTAATGCGGCACACTGATCAAGGACGACAGCGCCTCGATCTCGATGCGTGCGCAGGCTTCTTCAAGCGTTTCGCGCGTGGCGGCCTCGGCGGTGGATTCGCCGTTTTCCATAAACCCGGCGGGGAGCGTCCAGAAACCGTGACGCGGCTCGATGGCGCGCCGGCACAGCAGGATCCGTTCTTCCCACGTGGCCACGCAGCCGACCACGAGCTTCGGATTGCGGTAATGAATCTCGCCGCAATGCGCACAGACATGGCGCGGCCGCGAATCGCCTGCAGGCACCTGGATCGTCAGCAAACCGCCGCATTGGCTACAGAATTTCATGGTCTCAAGCATAACGGTATAAGCCATCGGCGTGCCAGTGATTTACATGGCTTTTCGATGATTGTCAGCCCCCGCCGGCACGCCCATAATTGGGCAACGCCACTGGTCAGACCTATGAACTCCGAACTGGAAAAATTCGAAAAAATAAAGGCTTCCGGGGATCTGCCTTCCCCGCGCGGCGTTGCCCTGACCATCATGCGCCTCACCTCGCGCGACGACGTTGGCTTCATCGATATCGAGCGGGCGATCAAGTCCGATCCGGCTTTCGTTGGCCGCTTGCTCAAGACGGCCAATATTGCGGCTCGCGAGCGCGGTCGCCCGGTCGTTTCCGTGCCCGATGCGATCAAGGTGCTGGGCATCACCGTCGTGCGCAATCTCGCCCTGGGATTTTCGCTGGTCTCTGGCTACCGTGTCGGTGCCTGTCCCAATTTCGACTACGGCGCCTTCTGGTCGCGGGCGATTGTGACGGCGCTCGCCATGCAGGCGATTTTGCGGCAGACGCGGCAGGCGAGCCCAGACGAAGCGTTTTGCTGCGGCCTGCTGGCTGACATCGGCCGGCTCGCCTTCGCGACTGTACACGCGACGGAATACTCCCGGTTGCTGGAGTCGCTCGATCTGCCGCCAACCGCTGGCGACGATGCCGAGCGGATGATCCTTGCGCGCGAGGCCGAACGTTTTGCGCTTAACCACGATGAACTCACCGTGGCGATGCTGGCTGACTGGGGCTTTCCGCAGACGCTGATCGAGCCCATTCGTTTTCGCCATCGGCCTGAAAGCGCCTCGTTTGCCGCAGACTCACGGTCGGAGCATTTGCTGGCGGCCTTGCGTCTGGCCGACGGGATCGCGGGGCTGTGCCTCGCAGCACCGTCCGACCGTGCGCCGGCGATGGCGCGTCTGACGGGGCGTAGCATCGCTCTGCGCATCGATCTCGACATGCTGGAGGGCATGGTCGACGCCATCGTTCGCGACTGGCACGACTGGGCGCCGATGCTCTCGCTCGATAGTCCGCCGGTCTTGCCTTCCTTCGGCGCCATGTTGGCGGAGAAGGACGTGGTGAGCGAGCCACCGGCGGCGGAAGCCTCCGCCGCGCAGGCGCCCCTGCGTGTTCTCGTCGCGGCCGCTGATGCGACGCTGCGCGCCAGTCTGGAGCGGCTCCTCATCGAGAGTGGCGAACAGGTCTTTGTCGTCGGCGATGGCGAGGCGGCACTCGAACGCGCTCTGGACGTTCAGCCGCAGGTCTTGATCGCCGACTGGCAGTTGCCCGTGATCGACGGCTTGCGCCTGACGCGCATCCTGCGCAATACCCGGCTCGGTCGCGGCATGTATGTCCTGATCGTCACCGCGCCGGTTGAGGAAGAGCGTTTCGTCGAGGTCTTCGACGCCGGTGCCGACGATTACCTCGTGCATCCGATCAACGAGCGCGCCTTCCTCGCTCGTCTGCGTGCCGGTGCGCGCGTCGTTGGCCTGCATGAGGAAGTGCGGCGCGATCACGAAGAATTGCAGCATTTCGCCGCCGAACTCGCCGTCAGCAACCGGCGATTGCACGAGGCCTCCGTGACCGATGCGCTGACCGGCTTTCATAACCGTCGTTATGCCATGGAGCGCCTCGAAAGCGATTGGGCGGCGAGCACCCGCAGCGCGCGCCCCCTCTCGTGCATGATGATCGATCTCGATGATTTCAAAGGAATCAACGACCGCTTTGGTCATGCGATTGGCGACAAAGCGCTGGTGGCGATTGCCGGGGTTTTGCGCAATGCCTTGCGCTCGAACGATACGATTTGCCGGGTCGGCGGTGACGAGTTTCTCGTCATCAGTCCGGACAGCGACGCGACGGCCATTGCTGCCTGCGCCCGTCGTCTCATGGTGGCCGTCGCGGCGCTCAAGATTGATTCGGGGCGCGGCATCGTTCCCTGCTCCGTGAGCATTGGCGTCGCGACGCGCGGCGAGACGATGAGCGATACCGCCGCTTTGGTGAAAGCGGCGGACGATGACATGTATCGAGCTAAACCCGGTGGTCGTCGTCCCGCTGATTTGCCGTATGCATGATTGCGAAAATACGATTCACGCATTTTTTGCCGTGCCTACCGGCATCCCGCTACAATACGCAGCGGTAATTAAACCGAGCGACGCGGTGCTGGCACCGCCGCATTACGGGGGATCGGGATGCTGTTGATTGTTGGGTATATCGTCATCCTCGCATCAGCGGTTGGGACGTATGCGGTGCACGGGAGTTTGGCGGCGCTCTGGATGCCGTTCGAATATATCGCCATTGTCGGTCTGGCGATTGGCGGCTTCGTCGCCGGCAACAGCATGAAAGTCGTCAAGGCGACGGTAAAGGCTCTGCCGAGCGTCCTTAAAGGCGCCAAGTATTCGAAGGCGGTCTACGTCGATTTGCTGGCCTTGCTGTTTGAAATACTCGCCAAGGTGCGTAAGGAAGGCTTGATGTCGATTGAAGGCGACGTCGAAAACCCCGAGCAAAGTCCCGTTTTTTCGAAATACCCCTCGCTGGCCAGCGACCACCATTTGATGGAATTCATTACCGACTATCTGCGCATGATGGTCGGCGGCAATCTCAATGCGCTCGAAATCGAAAACCTGATGGATATCGAAATCGAGACGCACCACCATGAGGCGGAAGAGCCGGCGCACGTCATGAGCAAGATGTCTGACGGCCTGCCGGCTTTCGGTATCGTCGTTGCCGTCATGGGCGTCGTGAACGTGATGGGCTCGGTCGGCGAACCGCCGGCGGTGCTGGGCAAGATGATCGGCGGCGCGCTGGTCGGTACCTTCCTCGGGATTCTCGTTTCGTACGGTTTTCTGGCGCCGATTGCCAGCCAGCTGGCGCAAAAGGCCGAAGAGGGCACCAAGATTTATCAGTGCATCAAGGTCGTCCTGCTGGCGTCGATGTCGGGCTACGCGCCGCAGGTGGCCGTCGAATTCGGTCGCAAGGTCTTGTTCTCGACGGATCGCCCCAGCTTCCGCGAGCTTGAAGAAGAACTCAAGGCACGCAAGGGCAAGTAGGCCGCGCGCCGATTGCCAGGGAATCTGAATGAGCGACGACGTCCGTCCGATAGTCATCAAGCGTGTCAAGAAAGTGGTCGGAGGCGGCCACGGTGGCGCGTGGAAGATCGCTTATGCCGACTTCGTCACGGCAATGATGGCGTTCTTCCTCCTCATGTGGCTGCTGGGCACCATTGCCACTGGCGATCTGAAAGGTATTGCCGACTACTTCCGCAATCCGACGAAAATCGCCCTGAACGGTGGGAGTGGCTCGGGTAACGCGACGAGCGTGCTCAATGGCGGCGGCCGCGATTTGACCAAGACCTCCGGTCAGCTCAAGCAGGGCGAGGTCGAGCGCAAAGAGAAAGCCGATAATCTGAAGGACACCAGCAGCGAAAAGCTGCGCCGGGAATTCGAGGAGCGCGAGCGGACACGGCTTGAGGAGCTCAAGCAGAAGATCGAGAAGATGATCGAAAGCAACCCGACGCTGCGTCAGTTCAAGAACCAGTTGTTGCTCGACATCACCAGCGAAGGCTTGCGCATCCAGATCGTCGACGAGAAGAACCGGCCGATGTTCGATTCGGGGAGCGCCGAACTGAAGCCTTACACGCGCGTGATTTTGCGCGAGATCGGTCGTGCGCTGAATGAGGTACCGAACAAGCTGAGTCTCTCCGGACACACCGACGCGTCGCAGTACGCGGGTGGCGATAAGGGGTTCTCCAACTGGGAGCTGTCTTCCAACCGGGCGAACGCGTCGCGCCGCGAGCTGATTGCCGGCGGCATCGAAGATTTCAAGATTTTGCGCGTGGTGGGCTTGGCGTCGACGGCATTGTTCGACCGCAATGACCCGCTCAATGCCGTCAATCGCCGCATCGCCATCGTTGTCCTCAACAAGCGCACGGAAGACAGTCTGTTGCAGGAAGACGGCCCGTCAAGCTCAGTCGAAGTCGGTACTAACGGCAATGGTCTGGAAGCGCTATCTTCGTCTGCGCCTGGACGACGCAACTGATTGCTGGTGCGGGGATTCGGCGCCCGAGTCATGCCCGCGCCTTTCGTGCCAACATGGGGCGCCGATCAAGGGGGCTCTCGTCGTCTTGATGACCAAGGAAACGCCATGACTACATGGTTTCATACCACACAGGGGGAAGCATGAGCGAACGCTTCCCGCCGTTTGATTCGCCGGCGCCACTGGGGCAGCGCGAATTTTCCTTTACCTCGGGCGACTTTGAGCGCGTGCGCAAGCTGATCTATCAGCATGCCGGGATTTCTCTGTCGCCCGCCAAGCAGGACATGGTGTACAGCCGCCTGGCGCGGCGCCTGCGTGCCACCGGTCTGAAAACCTTCGCGGATTATCTCGCCCTGCTGGAAAAGGGGGATCGCGCCGAGTGGGAGAAATTCGTCAATTCGCTGACGACCAATCTCACCTCGTTCTTTCGCGAACCGCACCACTTTCCTTTGCTGGCCGAACATCTGCAGAAGGCCGGCAGTGCGCCGCAGCGCCTGTGGTGCTCAGCCTCGTCAACGGGAGAAGAGCCGTACAGCATGGCCATGACGGTAGTCGAGACCTTCGGCAGCTTCAACGTGCCGGTGACGATCCTTGCGTCTGACCTCGATACCAACGTGCTGGCGACGGCGGAAAAGGGCGTTTATCCGGCCGACCGTGTCGATCGGATGTCGCCTGAGCGCATCAAGCGATTTTTCGTCAAAGGCACCGGCAGCGATGAAGGCTGCTTCTGCGTGCGACCTGAGTTGCGCCGGCTGATCAGCTTTCAGCGCATCAATCTCCTTGACCCCAATTGGCCGGTGCGGGCGCCGCTGGATGCGATTTTTTGTCGCAACGTCATGATTTATTTTGATAAGCCGACGCAATATCGGATTTTGTCGCGCTTTGCCCCCTTGTTGAAAGATGGCGGTTTGCTGTTCGCCGGCCACTCGGAGAGCTTCCTGCATGCGGCCGATCTCTTTCAATCTTTGGGGAAAACCCTGTATGCCCCGATCCGCCGCCCGCGCTAGCGCGACTGGTTCGGGCAGGAGGCTGTGGTGGTAGTAAAAACCAGTCGTGTCGCGCCCGGGGAATCGCTTGCCGTGGTGCCGGCCGCAGGCGTGCAGCGCATTCTTTTTGTCGGGGCGTCGACCGGAGGAACCGAGGCGATCAAGCTCTTTTTGCAGGGATTCCCGGCCGAGTGCCCGCCGACTCTGGTGGTGCAACACATGCCGGAGAGTTTCACGGCGTCCTTCGCGCGCCGCCTCGACGGCCTCTGCAAGGCGAGGGTGCTCGAGGCGCAGGGCGGCGAACGTGTCGAGGCCGGGACGATCTATATTGCGCCGGGACACTCGCATCTGCAGATCCGCCGCTCGGGCGGCGTGCTGCAGACCGAACTGTTGCAGTCGCCGCCGGTCAATCGCCATAGGCCGTCGGTCGATGTGCTCTTCGATTCGGCGGCGCAGGTGGTGGGAAAGCATGCGGTGGGCGTCATCCTTACCGGCATGGGCAAGGACGGAGCGCAGGGCATGTTGCGCATGCGCCAGGCCGGTGGCTATACCTTCGGGCAGGATGAGGCCAGTTGTGTCGTGTATGGTATGCCGCGCGAAGCGGCCTTGATTGGTGGCGTCGACGAGGTGGTGCGTCTTGATGAGATGGCACGCCGCGTCTTGGGGGTTTTCGGCCGGGTGCTTGTCTGAGTGGCGTCAGGCCTTACGGGACAGAGAGAAACCATGCAGACCCAAACAAGTGTCGATAATGGTCAGGGAGTGGTCAAACTGGCCGGTCGCTTCGACTTCAATTCGCACCGCGACTTTCGTGCCGCGTACGACACGCTCATGGAAGATGCGCAGGTGCAATCGGTGATCGTCGATCTGGGCGGTGTCGATTACCTCGACAGTTCGGCGCTTGGCATGCTGCTGATGTTGCGCGACAAGGCCGGTCTGACCGGCAAGACCGTGGCGATTGCCAATGCGCGCGGTAGCGTCAAACAAGTCCTCGATATCGCCAATTTTCGTAAGCTGTTTGCATTCGTTTAGCCCCACAGAGGGCGCCGTTGTAGTGGCCGGTGCGTCGTGCACCGGCGGCTGGTTCGGGAAAACAAGATAACAGTCACCACTCCGAGTGACGCGTCGACTAACGGTGCGCCGCCAGGGGGAGAGGAGTAGGTATGGGAAGTGTTGCGTGGATGATCCGGGCGGCGCTTGCCGCGCAGGCCCTGCTGGTCGGTCTTGCGGTCTGGGGGGCGTGGCGCTTTGCCGGAGATTCGCCGTGGGCGTGGGCGGCGTTGGCGGGTTCCGCTCTCGTTGGCGTCGTGGTTTTTTCCCTCGTGCTCGATCGTGTTGTCGCCACGCGTTTGCGGGCGCTTGGCACCGTTATCGGACACATGCGCCTGTCGGGTGATCTGACGCAGCGAGTGCCGGTCAGCGGCAAGGACGAGTTCGCCGTTACGGCGCGCGAATTCAACGCCCTGATCGAGTCGTTCCAGACGATTATCGGCAAGGTGTTTTTCAACTCGCTGGAGTTTGCCCGTGCGGCGCACGAGCTGATCGGCGAGGCCAATCGTGTTGCCAGTGGGTCGTTGCAGCAGTACACGGCGGCGCAGTCGACGGCCGAGGCCGTCGGCGAGCTGACCGGCGCGCTGCATCAGGTGGCCGAGAACACCTCCGAGACAGCTTCTATTGCCGAGTCTTCCAGCGCCCTGTCGAACGACGGCATGCGGGTTGTGCACGAGGCGGCAGCCGAGATGGACAAGATCGCCGGCTCGGTGACAGCGTCGGCGAACGTCGTTGGCGTACTCGGCGAGCGCTCGAAGGCGATTGGCGGAATCGTACAGACGATCCGCGAGATTGCCGACCAGACCAATCTGTTGGCGCTCAACGCGGCCATTGAGGCCGCGCGTGCCGGCGAGTCGGGACGTGGCTTTGCCGTCGTTGCCGACGAGGTGCGCAAACTCGCCGAACGCACCGCGCGCGCGACGAGCGAAATCAGCGAGATGATCGCCTCGATACGCGGCGAGACCGATAGCGCCATCGCCAGTATCAGCGAAGGCAGCGGACAGGCGGCGACGGGGGCTGAACTGGCGCAGCAGGCCGCAGCGGCCCTTGAGCGTATCAATGACGGGGCGCGCGAAACCATGGAGAAAGTCAGCGCAATTGCCGTGGCGGTCGAGGAGCAGAGTCGCGCCGGCGAGGGCATTTCCGAGCACGTGCGCGACATCATGCGCATGGCGGAAGACAACCAGTCCGCGGCCAGCAAGACGCTCGGCGAGGCAGCACAACTGGAGTCGCTGGCCGCCAACCTGAAGGAAATCGGCGACGTCTTTTGCCTCGGCCCGGCGGGCGACGAGGCCGTGGCAACGCACGCGCGCATGCCGGCGATCGTGCAGGCGGCGGCCAAAGAGGTTGGCCGTCTCTTCGATCAGGCCGTCGATAGCGGCAAGATCACTCTCGATGCGCTCTTTGATGACCACTATCAACCCATCGCCAATACGCGTCCGCCGAAATTCAAAACGCGTTTCGATGACTTTACGGATCAGGCGGTGACACCTTTGCAAGAAAAGGTGGTCGAAGATGCTGCGTGGGTGGTTTATGCCATTTGTTGCGATGTGCGGGGATATGTCCCGACCCATAACCGCCGTTTTTCGCAGCCCCTTACGGGCGACGAAAAAGTCGATTTTGTGAATAACCGTACCAAGCGCCGGTTTGACGATCCGGTAGGTCGCCGCTGCGGCGCGCATGCATTACCGTTTTTGCTGCAGACGTATCGGCGCGACACCGGGGAAATCATGCATGATATTTCCGCTCCCATTTACGTCAAAGGCAAGCAGTGGGGTGGTTTCCGTATTGGTTACCGAACAGGCTTCTGATTCGTCCGGTCGGGCCTGCCGCCGGGGTAGGGCGTGGCGCGTGCAGGGGTGATGGCTTAATATACTGACGCAGGGTTTCATTTGCGCCGGACTGTGTTCCGAGGGAGAAGTCAGGAATGTCGGAGTTGCTCAAGAATATCGATGCCAGAACCAAGCTTGCGGGTACCAACAAGCTTGAGATTCTGCTTTTCTCGCTCGGTGTGGATGCGCGAACCGGGCGTCGAGAGACGTTCGGTATCAATGTGTTCAAGGTGCGCGAGGTCATGCGGACGCCGGCGATTACGGCGGCGCCCGAAATGCCGAATGCTGTCGAGGGAATGGTCAGTCTGCGCGGCTCGCTGGTGCCGGTGGTCGACCTCGCCCGCTATGCGCGCGTGCAGACCGAAACCCCGCGCGACATCATGATCGTTACTGAATACGCGGGCCACACCCAGGGTTTTCTGGTCGAGGGGGTCGATACCATTCTGCGTCTCGACTGGAGCCAGATGCGTGTGCCGCCCGAAATGCTGATTGCCGAAATGGGCGGTCTCGTCACCGCCGTGACCGAATTGCCGGATGGGCGTCTGGTCATGATGATGGACGTCGAAAAGGTTCTTTCCGAGACGACGAGCTACGACGACGACTTCGTTTATCGGACGATTGCGCCGCTCAACAAGCCGGACGTCATGGTCGTCTTCGCCGACGATTCGGTGGTTGCGCGCAAACAGATCGAACGCACCTTGCAGGCGATGGGGGTGCCCTCGGTGGCGGCAATCAACGGCCGTCAGGCCTGGGAAGAAATGCAGAAGCTTGCGGCACTGGCCGCCGCCTCCGGGCGCAAGGCTTCCGATCTTGTAACGCTCGTCCTCACCGATATCGAAATGCCGGAAATGGACGGCTACATGCTGACCAAGAAAATCAAGAGCGATCCGCGTTTTGCCGGCATCCCGGTGATCATGCACTCGTCCTTGTCGGGCATGTCGAATCAGCAACTTGGCAAATCGGTGGGTGTCGACGAATACGTCGCCAAGTTCGAGCCACAGCGTCTTTCCGAGACCTTGGCTCGTCGTCTTGTGGCGGCCGGCGTCGTCGCTAAAGCCGATTGAGCGGGATACCTGCGGAGTCAATGATGGATATGGCTGAAAAGAAAAACCTGCTCGAAAGCGTCGATGCGCGCACCGGGCTGGCAGGCTCCAACAAAATGGAGATTCTGCTGTTCTCGCTGGGTACGCGCGAGACCTTCGGTATCAACGTTTTCAAGGTGCGCGAGGTGGGGCGCACGCCGCGCATCACGCGCACCCCGAACATGCCGCGCGGCGTTGAGGGACTTATCTCGCTGCGCGGTAACGTCATCCCGGTGCTCTCGCTGGCGTCTTTCCTCGAACTCGACGGCGTGCCCTCGGGCTTGGGCAACACGATGATGGTGGCCGAGTACTCGAAGCGCACGCTTGGCTTCCTCGTCCACGAAGTTGACCGGATCATCCGCGTCGATTGGGAGAAGGTGCGTGCGCCCGAAGCGCTGCTGTCGGCGAACCAAGGGCTCATCACGGCCGTGATTGAGCTCGAAGGGGGGCGGCTGGTGTCGATCCTCGACGTCGAGCAGGTGCTCGCCAATGCGTTTGGCGAGGCCGTGATCATCGATATCGCGCCGGCGCGCATCGCCGAGGAGACCAGCATTTTCTTCGTCGATGACTCGGTGGTTGCCCGGCGCAAAATTGCCGAGGTGCTCGACCGTCTGGGCGTCAAGCACAAGCATGCCAATAACGGCGCGGAAGCTTGGGCGCGTCTGCAGGCGATTGCGGCACACACGCAGCAGGCGGGAATCGCCCTGCGCGATGAAATCCGACTGATCCTCGTCGATGCCGAAATGCCGGAAATGGACGGCTATGTGCTGACCAAGAACATCAAGGGCGATTCGCGCTTCGAGGGGGTGCCGGTGGTGATGCATTCCTCGCTGTCGTCGGAAGCCAATCGCGCGATGGGTAAGGCGGTAGGCGTCGATGCCTACGTCGCCAAGTTCGATGCCGAGGTGCTTGCCGATACCTTGCGCCCGATGTTGGAGCGGTAGGCGAGGTTTGGGGGGGTATGCCCGACGCCGGCGGATCTGCGCCGGGCTTTGGAATCTGTAGGTAACAATTGGGGTAAAGAATGTCTGATCCGAAAACGAGATTTCTGGTGGTCGACGACTTCTCGACGATGCGTCGAATCGTCCGCAACCTGTTGAAAGAGCTCGGTTATACCAATGTTGATGAGGCCGAAGACGGCGCTATCGCGCTGCAAAAGCTCCTCAACGGCGGTTATGAATTTGTCGTCACGGACTGGAACATGCCGAACATGGACGGTCTGACGATGCTGCAGAAAATCCGCGCGACGCCGACGCTCAAGCATCTGCCGGTGCTGATGATCACCGCCGAGGCCAAAAAGGAAAACATCATCGCGGCGGCGCAGGCCGGGGCCAACGGCTACATCGTCAAACCGTTCACCGCCGCCACGTTGGCAGAGAAGCTGCAAAAGATCTTTGAAAGGATGGGTGGCTGAAATGAGCGACCCGAAGATGTCTGGTGATTCGAACGATCTAGAGGCGCTCTTCGACAGTATCGCGTTCGGTGGCGTATCGACGCCGAATCCCGCGGCCGCTCCTGCTCCTGTTCCGTCGCCGGCAGCCCCCGTAGCGGCTGCCGCCGCTCCGACACCCGCGCCGGCAAAAGCTCCTGCAGCTTCCGTCCTGCAGCAGGTGCGCGAAGG
The DNA here is from genome assembly GCF_009617575.1 of Rhodocyclus gracilis. GTDB lineage: Bacteria > Pseudomonadota > Gammaproteobacteria > Burkholderiales > Rhodocyclaceae > Rhodocyclus > Rhodocyclus gracilis. Next base: position 77,870 of record NZ_WIXJ01000004.1, on the reverse strand, counting down.
TGGCGGTGACGACTCTGATGAACTCCAGGCACTCTTCGATTCCGTCGCCAGTCAACGGCAGGGGCAGGAGGCGGGACAGGAGACGGCACCTGCTGCGGCGTCCGAGAACGCCGAGTCCGCTGAATGGACGGCACAGGAGAAGGTTTTCAACCGCGTCGGGCAGATGGCGCGCCAGTTGCATGACTCCCTCGTGGAACTTGGCTACGACAAACTGCTCGAAAAAACAGTCAATGTGTTGCCGGACGCCAAGGATCGCCTCGCTTACATTGCGAACCTGACCGAACAGGCGGCGTGCCGCGTGCTCAACGCGACCGACGTGGCCAACCCGATTCAGGAGGAGCTGGAGTCGTCCTCGCAGGCACTTGGCAAGCGTTGGGACGCAGTGTTCGCCAATCAGGTCAGCGTGGAAGATTTTCGCGCCCTGGCGATTGAAACACGGGAATTCCTCAATCGTGGCGTTCCCCAGCGCACCGGTGCGACGCGCGCACAGTTGCTCGAGATCATGATGGCGCAGGACTTCCAGGATCTCACCGGGCAGGTGATCAAGAAGATCATCGCGCTGGCGCAGGATCTCGAGGCGCAGCTGATGAACGTGCTGATCGAAACAATGCCGGAGGCGCGGCGCAAGGAGTCGCCGACAGGACTGATGAACGGCCCGGTGATCAACGCCAGTGGCCGTACCGATGTCGTCGGTAGTCAGCAGCAGGTCGACGACCTGCTCGATAGTTTGGGTTTCTAGGCAGGAGGCCGGAATGAGTGATTTCGCCGGAATGGAAGATCTCTTGCAGGATTTCCTGCAAGAGGCGCACGACCTGCTGTCCGATGTCGACAACAAACTGGTCGATCTGGAGCGAACGCCGGATGATCGGCGCTTGCTCAACGACATCTTCCGCGGTTTTCATACCATCAAGGGCGGCGCCGGCTTTCTCAGCGCCACCGAATTGGTGACCTTGTGTCACCTGACCGAGAATCTGTTCGATCGACTGCGTAACGGCGAAATGACGCTGACTTTCGATCTGATGGACATCATCATGGCGGCGACCAAGGGCGTACGCGACATGTTCGGTGAGCTGGGTCAAGGCGTGCAGCCGCACCCCGCCGCGCCGGAGGTCATCGAAGGCTTGCGTACGGCGCTGGAGACCGGGCACGCCCCGGCACCTGCTCAGGCCGCTGCGCCGGCGGCGGCGCCTGCCGCCGTGGCTGCCCCTGTCGCAGCGCCAGGCGCTGCCGCGGCATCGGGCGAGCCGCCCTGGCAGCAGCTGCTCAATGCCGTCACCGGCAATGCGGCGGCGCCGGCCGAGGATGTGATTACGGCCGCCGAGGTGGCGAATCAGATGGCGCCGCATTTTCCGCCGGAAGGGCGTCGCGCGACCGACAAGCCGGGGGCGGCGGCTGTTACCGGGGCGGCGGGTGGGCGGCGCACCGAAGAACGTGCTGCGACGCGTGAAAACACGATCCGCGTCGATACCGCGCGGCTTGATCAGGTATTGAACCTGTCAGGTGAAATCGGCCTGACGAAGAATCGCCTGACCAGTCTGCGTGCCGACATCCTCGCCGGCAAGACCGACGCGGATACCTTGCATGCGCTCGATCAGGCGGTGAGCCAACTCGATCTCCTAGTCTCCGATCTGCAAAATTCGGTGATGAAGACGCGGATGCAGCCGATTGGCCGCCTCTTCCAGAAATATCCGCGCATCGCCCGCGATCTGGCCCGGCAGTTGGGCAAGGATGTCGAACTGGTGCTGTCGGGTGAAGAAACCGAAGTCGATAAGACCATGGTCGAGGATCTCGCCGATCCGCTCATCCACTTGATCCGAAACGCGGTCGACCACGGCGTCGAATCGCCGCTGGAACGTCAGGCAGCGGGCAAGCCAGCCAAGAGTGTCGTCCGCCTCGAAGCGCGGCAGGAAGGCGATCACATCGTCCTCATCGTTGCCGACGATGGCCGAGGGATGAGCGCCGAGCGCATCCGCGCCAAGGCCGTGGAAAAGCGCCTGCTCACCGAAGAGGAGGCCAGCACGCTCGACGAGCGGCAAAGTCTCAACCTGATTTTCCTGCCGGGCTTCTCGACGAAAACCCAAGTCTCCGATGTGTCGGGCCGGGGCGTCGGTATGGACGTCGTCAAGACGAACATCCAGAAGCTCAACGGCTCAATCGAGATTCGCTCCGAGCAGGGCAAGGGGTCGGTCTTCGTCATCTCGCTGCCGCTGACGCTGGCTATTCTGCCGGTGCTGCTGGTCTTGCTGGGCGATCAGCCGTTCGCGCTGCCCTTGTCGATGGTGCGCGAGATCCTGCCGATCGAGCGCGACAAGATGCAGGAGGTTGGCGGCAAACATACGCTTGTTCTCCGTGGCGAAATCCTGCCGGTGGTGGCTCTGTCGCACCTCTTGGGCTGGCCGCAGGACGAGCCGCCCGAGTTCGGCGTGCTCATGCAGACTTCCGAGCGCAGCTTCATCCTCTCGGTCGACAGTTTTGCCGGGCGCGATGACGCAGTGATCAAGTCACTCGACGACTTCAGGCCGCGTGGGGTGGCTGGCGTGACGACGCTCTCCAACGGGCAGATTGTGCTGATTCTCGACATGAAGGAGTTGCTGTCTGACCTCGGTTCGCACATCGATTCCGATGTGCGCGCGGGAATCGGGAGGGCGCTGGAATTAGCCGTTTGAAATAAATCACTCAGCAGGACGGCAAAAGGGACGGGGAGCTTCGGCTCCCCGTCCCTTTTGTGCGTTTGCGACAGCTGTTGCGTTACTGCTACTATTCGAGAAATGATCTAAAAAATGTCGCATACCCCTTTAATTTTTATTGATTTTTCCTATAATGGCTCCGAATTCACCGGAACCCTTCGATGGCCGAAGATAGCGACCTTGAAAGAACAGAACCAGCGTCAGGTCGACGGCTGGATCAGGCGCGTGAACAGGGTCAGGTTCCCCGCTCACGCGAGGTCGGTGCTTTTCTCGTTCTCATCGTTGGTGCGGCGACCTTGTGGGCGCTTGGTCCGTGGGTGGTGCAGCGCTCCATGGCACTCTTGCGGCACGGCCTGATTCTTGAGTCGCCCTTGCTGCACGAGCCGCAACAAATGCTGGTGCGTCTGACCGACGTGTCGTATGACGCCCTGCTGGTTTTTTCCCCGATTTTGTTGGCACTCATTCTGGCCGCTCTGATTTCTCCCTTCTTCCTCGGCTCGTGGGTGTTCTCGACGCAAGCGCTGGTGCCTGATCTGACGCGTCTTGATCCGATCAAAGGACTGGCTCGCCTCATTTCCTGGTCCGGGCTCGTCGAGTTGCTCAAGGCAGTGGCCAAGGCTGGCCTGATCGCCGGCATCGCAGCGTGGGTGATCTGGAGCGAACGTGGCCAGATTTTTTCCTTGTACGACCAGTCGCTGCAAACCGGCATGGCCGGTGCCGGCAATCTTCTGGTGTTCAGCTTCTTCGCGGTGGTTGCCGCGATGCTGCTGATCGTCGCTGTCGATGTGCCGTTCCAGCTCTGGCAGTACTACGACAAGCTGAAGATGACGCGCCAGGAAGTGCGCGACGAATTCAAACAGATGGAAGGCGACCCGAAGGTCAAGGGACGCATTCGCAGCATGCAGCGCGAGGCGGCGCGGCGCCGCATGATGGGAGCGGTGCCGAACGCCGACGTGATCGTCACCAACCCGACGCACTTCGCCGTCGCGCTCGCCTACAGCGCCGGGATGAAGGCGCCGAAGGTCATCGCCAAGGGGCGTGGCGAAGTCGCGCTGAAGATTCGCGAAATCGGTGCGGCCAACGGTGTCCCGATGCTCGAAGCGCCGCCGCTGGCGCGCGCGCTCTACAAGCACGTCGAACTCGATCAGGAAATCGCGGTAGCGCTCTACGCCGCCGTCGCCGAGGTGCTCGCTTACGTGCATCAGCTCTCGCAATGGCGTCGTTCCGGCGGCCAGTATCCGGCGCCACCGCGTGAAATAGCGGTGCCGGCCGAGTTGGTGCCGGAGGTACAGAATGGCTGAGACCGCCGTTCGCCTGCAGAGCCTCTTTGGTCGCATCGGCCTGCGCCAGATGGCGGGGCCGGTACTGATCCTGCTAATTCTGGCGATGCTGGTGCTGCCGCTGCCGCCCTTCGCGCTGGACGTGCTGTTCACCTTCAATATCGCCATTTCGATCATCGTCATGCTGGTCGCGTTGAGCGTGACGCGGCCGCTCGATTTCTCGATCTTTCCGACAGTGTTGCTGGTCACGACCTTGCTGCGCCTGTCGCTCAACGTCGCGTCCACGCGCGTCGTCCTGCTCGAAGGCCACACCGGCCCGGACGCGGCCGGCAAGGTGATCGAGGCCTTCGGCAGCTTCCTGATCGGCGGTAACTACGCGGTCGGTATCGTCGTCTTCCTGATCCTCGTCGTCATCAACTTCGTCGTCATCACCAAGGGTGCTGGCCGTGTCGCGGAAGTCGGTGCGCGCTTCACCCTCGATGCGATGCCTGGCAAGCAGATGGCGATTGACGCCGATCTCAACGCGGGCCTGATTGGTGAAGACGAGGCGCGTCGCCGCCGCTCGGAAATCTCGCAGGAAGCCGACTTCTATGGCGCCATGGACGGCGCCTCGAAGTTCGTGCGCGGCGACGCGGTCGCCGGCATCATGATCATGCTGATCAACGTCATCGGCGGTCTCGTCGTCGGTGTTCTGCAACACAACCTCGACATCGGCACGGCCGCGCGCAATTACACGCTGCTGACCATCGGTGACGGACTGGTTGCCCAGATTCCGGCGCTCATTGTTTCGATCGCCGCCGGTATGGTGGTGACGCGCGTTGGCGAAGACGAGGACCTGTCGCAACAGTTCATCTCGCAACTCTTCGCCAAACCGCTGGTGATCGGTATGGCTGGCGGCATCGTCGGCCTCCTTGGCCTGATTCCCGGCATGCCCAACCTCGCCTTCCTGTTGCTGGCGTCGGCGCTCGGCACGCTGGCCTGGCAACTGAACAAGCGCCGCGAGGCCAAGTCGGCGGAGGTGGTTGCCGTCGCGCCGGCACCGCTGCCCGAGACGCAGGAGGCCAGTTGGGCCGACGTGGCGCCGGTCGACGTGCTCGGCCTCGAAGTCGGCTATCGCCTCATTCCGCTGGTCGACAAAGCCCAGGACGGCGAACTGCTGCGCCGCATTCGCGGCATTCGCAAGAAATTCGCGCAGGAAGTCGGCTATCTCGTGTCGCCGGTGCACATTCGCGACAACCTCGAACTCAAGCCCAACGCTTACCGGATCTTGCTGAAAGGCGTCGATATCGGTCAGGGCGAGGCCTTCCCCGGCAATCTGCTGGCGATCAATCCCGGTCGTGTTGCCGGGACGCTGGCCGGCGTCGCAACGCGCGACCCCGCCTTCGGCTTGCCGGCGATCTGGATCGAAATGAATCTGCGCGACCAGGCGCAGGCGTACGGCTACACGGTCGTCGACGCCAGTACGGTCGTCGCGACCCACCTCAATCACCTGATTCTCTCGCACGCTTCCGAGTTGCTCGGGCGGCAGGAGACGCAGGCGCTGCTCGACCATCTGGCGAAAGACATGCCGAAGCTGGTCGAGGATCTGGTGCCGAAAGCGATGCCGCTCGGCACCTTGCAGAAGGTCTTGCAGAACCTGCTCGACGAAGGCGTGCACATCCGCGACATGCGCACCATCGTCGAAGCGCTGGCCGAGAACGCCGCGCGCACGACCGATGCCGAGCAGCTCACCAGTCTTGTTCGCGTCACCCTTGGTCGCGCCATCGTTCAGCAGCTCTATCCCGATGGTAACGAAATGCAGGTGATGTCGCTCGATCCACAGCTTGAACGGCTACTCGTTCAAGCGGTTGCCGGTAACGGCGAAAACGGCAGCATCGAGCCGGGGCTGGCCGATACCCTCGTGCGGGAAACCATGGCTGCGGTACGTCGTCAGGAGGAGCTCGGCTTGCCGCCGGTACTCCTCGTTCCTTCCAATTTACGCACGCTGCTCTCGCGGTTTTTGCGGCGTGCCGTCACTCAGCTCAAGGTACTTGCGCACAGCGAAGTGCCTGAAAGCAGAACAATCAAGGTCACCTCTATTATTGGAGGCCGAGTATGAACGTCAGAAAATATATCGCTCCCAACGCGCGCGACGCACTGCGCAAGGTCAAAGAAACCCTGGGCCCGGATGCCATCATTCTCTCGAACCGCAGCGTTGCCGGCGGTGTCGAGATCATGGCCGTCGCCGCCCGCGACATCTCGATGCTGGCGCCCGCCGGCAGCGGGCGTGACAACGCCGCGTCGGCTGACGATTACACCGTGCGCCTCTCACCGGCGGGCGCTCAGCCGCCGCTCAGCCGTCCAGCGGCGGCGGTGCGGAGCGCACCGGCGGTTGCCCCGGCCGCCCCTCCGGCGGTTGCACCGGCGCGCCCTGTCACCGCCCGCAGCGAGGCGCCCTCACTGGCTCCCCCCGTACCGCCGAAGCTCGATCCGCGCCCAGTCGTGGCGGAGCAAAGCGCCGAGGTCGTCCCGGCGGTCGTCATGGACGAAATCCGCGCCCTGCGCCGTATCGTTGAACAGCATCTGGCCGGTTTCGCCTGGGGCGAGTCCGCCCGCTCCGAGCCGGTGAAGACCGAGGTGTTGCGCCAATTGCTCGACGCCGGCTTTTCGCCGCAACTGGCGCGTGATCTGCTGGCCGGTTTGCCGCATGACTTCACGGTCGCGCAAGCCTTGGCCTGGGTGCGTGCTGCCGCCGATCGCAGCCTGCTGACGACGGATGGCGGTAGCGACATCGTTGATCGCGGAGGCGTCTACGCGCTGGTGGGCCCGACGGGTGTTGGCAAGACGACGACGACCGCCAAGCTGGCCGCACGTTGCGTCCTGCGCCACGGCGCAGCCAAAGTGGCCCTGGTGACGACCGACGGCTACCGGATTGGCGCCCACGAACAACTGCGCATCTATGGCCGCATTCTTGGCGTGCCGGTCCATCTCGTGAAGGACGCCGCCGATCTGCGGCAGACGCTCGGCGAACTCCAGCACAAGCACATGGTGCTGATCGACACCATGGGAATGAGTCAGCGTGATCGGCTGGTCAGCGAGCAGGTAGCGATGTTCGGCGAAAGTGGCGTCAAGCGCCTGTTGCTGCTGCCGGCAACCGGCCGCGGAGACACGCTCGACGACGTGGTCCGTGCTTATAACGGTCCGGATATGGCCGGTTGCATCGTCACCAAGGTCGATGAGGCCGCCAGTCTTGCGCCTTCGCTCGACGTCATCATGCGGCAGCGTCTGAGCCTGCATTACATCTCCAATGGCCAGCGCGTGCCGGAGGACCTTCATCTGCCGAACCGCACCTATCTGCTGCATCGTGCCTTCAAGGAAGCGCCGGAGGCATCGCCGCACCGCTTCGACGGCGTCGAGCCGCGTCTGGTGATGGCTAACGCGGCTGTCGCAGGGGGACAGCGTGGCTGATCTGCTGGGCGATCAGGCGTCCGGCTTGCGCCGCTTGTTCGGCCAGGAGCGGGTGCGCATCGTCACGTTCACGGCGGCCAGTGCTGGCGTCGGGCGTAGCGTCGTCGTCGCCAATCTGGCGGCAGCGCTTGCTCGTCAGGGCAAAGACGTTCTGATCATCGACGAGAATGCCGATGCGCGCATCGCTGCCCTGTTCGGCTGCGTCGCCCGTCACGATCTGGCAGAAGTCATCGACCGCAAGCTGCGTCTTGGCGATGTGCTGATGCCTCTGGCGACGGGGGTTCGTCTCCTGCCCGCAGCGCGTGCCGTGCAGGGGCTGGCGAAACTCGGCGCTGCCAAGCGTGACGCCCTGCTCGATGACATCGCCGCCATGGATCGGCCGGCCGACGTCATCCTCGTCGACGCCTCGTCGGCACATCCGCTGGGTTTTTCGCCGTTGGCGCTGGCGGCGGACGAGACGGTGATGGTGGTTGCGCCGACGTCGAGCGCGATTACCGGCACCTATTCGCTGATCAAGAAGGTCAGCATGGGCTTCGCGCATCGACGTTTCCGCCTGCTGATCAACAAGGCTCGGGGTATCGACGAGGCCGAGGCGATTCACGCCAATATCGCGCATGTCACGTTCAGCCGAGGCGTCGCGCAAACGGATTACGCCGGTTACGTGCCGCTTGACGAGCATCTTTGCCAAGCAGAACGACGCTGTCAGCCGGTGCCGACGCTCTTTCCCGATGCGCCGTCGGCGATTGCCTTCCGGCAATTGGCGGGCGAACTCCTGCATTGGCCGGCCCCCGCCGGCGATACCGGGGGCTTCGAACATTTCGTGCAGCAACTGATACACTTGAGCCAACGCATAGACCGCTGCGTCATTCACACCCGATAGCGTCCTCCGCTCAAGAATGTACACTGCCGCCGGTCAACCCGATACCGATCAGCTGGTACAGCGATTTACGCCGCTTGTGAAGCGGATCGCTTACCACCTGATGTCCCGCCTTCCCGCCAGCGTCCAGGTCGACGATCTGGTGCAGAACGGCATGCTGGGTCTTCTCGACGCCATCAGCCGCTTTGAGAGCGGCTTGGGCGCGCAGTTTGAAACCTACGCGGCGCAACGTATTCGCGGCGCCATGCTTGACGGGCTGCGCGAAAACGACTGGCTGCCGCGCAGCCTGCGCCGCGACTTTCGCCGTGTTGAAGCGACGATTGCCCGGCTGGAACAGGAAAACGGACGCGCCCCGAGCGAGCAGGAGCTTGCTGCCGCGCTCGACATGTCGCTGGCCGATTATCAAAAGATGTTGCAGGAGGCCCGCGGCCACCAGATCATCTATTTTGAGGACATGACCGACGAGGCGGGCGAGGACTTTCTCGAGCGGCATTTCACCGATGATTCCGCCGACCCCTTGAACCAGCTTGAAGATCGCAAATTGCGCGAGTCGCTGGTGAAGGGCATCGAAGCCTTGCCTGAGCGTGAAAAGCTGATGATGGCGCTCTACTACGAGCAGGATCTCAATCTGCGGGAAATCGGAGAAGTCATGGGAGTGACCGAATCGCGGGTCTGCCAGCTGCATACCCAGGCCGTTGCCCGCCTGCGCTCGCGCCTGTTCGGCGAGAAGTCGGCGGCTGGCAAGGGCGCGCGCAAGGAGCCGCGCCGTGGATAAGATCAGTTTTCTCGGCATCATCGTTGGCATCGTCGCCATCTTCGGCGGACAACTGCTTGAAGGTGGCAACGTCGGTTCGCTCGCGCAGCCGACGGCGCTGCTCATCGTCCTCGGCGGCACGCTGGGCGCCGTCATGCTGCAAAGCCGCTTCGTTGTCTTCAAGCGCGGGCTGATCATGCTCAAGTGGGTCTGGGTGCCGCCGGTCATCGACCACGCCCAACTCATCCGCCAGATCGGTAACTGGAGTCAGGTGGCGCGTCGCGAAGGGCTGCTGGCGTTGGAGAATTCGACCGGACAGGTGAAAGACCCCTTCACGCGCAAAGGACTGCAACTGTTGGTCGATGGCGCGGAGCCCTCGCGCCTGCGTGAGGTCATGGAAGTCGAGATCAACACCTACGAAGACGAGTTGCGTCAGGGGGCGCGCGTCTGGGACGCCGCCGGCGGCTACTCGCCGACCATCGGCATTCTCGGTGCTGTCATGGGCCTCATTCACGTCATGGAAAACCTCTCCGATCCCTCGAAGCTGGGGGCGGGGATTGCCGTCGCCTTTGTCGCGACGATCTACGGCGTCGGCCTCGCCAATCTGGTGTATCTGCCGGTGGCGGCGAAGCTCAAGGCGCATATCGGCCGGCTGGTCGCGCAGCGCGAGATGATCGTCGATGGTCTGGTCGGGATCGCCAACGGCGACAATCCGCGCATCATCGAGAGTCGTTTGCGCGGTTACTTCACCTGATCATGGCACGGCGCAAGATCGAGGAAGAACCGGACAACCACGAGCGCTGGTTGGTCTCCTACGCCGACTTCATCACCCTGCTGTTCGCCTTTTTCGTCGTCATGTACGCGATTTCGTCGGTCAACGAGGCGAAGTACCGCGTATTGAGCGACTCCATCGTTAACGCCTTCCGCAACATTGCCGTGACGCCGAGCGGGCAGACGATGGTCATCGTGCCGGCGCCGGAGACGACGCCCTCGCCCTCGACGCAGCGGCCGCCGCCGGACGAGGTGCGCGAAAAGCAGCGGGAGAAGCAGCGCGACAAAATGCGCAACGTCGCACACGACATCCTCAAGGTCATGGAGCCGCTGATTCAGCAGGGCAAGGTTCGCGTCCTCGAGACCAGCCGCGGCGTGACCATCGAGATCAACGACAGCATCCTGTTTTCGCCCGGACAGGCTCAGTTGCAACAGGCTTCGGTAAAAGCCATGCGCGCCATTGCCGATGTGCTGGTCGATACCGAATTTCCGATCATCATCGAAGGGCACACCGACAACGTGCCGATCAGCACGCAACAGTTTCCTTCCAACTGGGAACTCTCGGCGGTGCGTGCGACGACGGTGCTGCGCCTGTTTACCGATGTCGGCGTCACGCCGGATCGGCTGACGGCTATCGGCTACGGCGACACCCGTCCGGTCGAGCCGAACCTGTTGGCGGATGGGCGGGCACGAAATCGCCGCGTCTCCATCCTCATCGAGTCGGCCATTCCCGAAAAAGGCACCGAACTCAATCTTGAGGGCAAAGTGCTGAGCGACGGGCCGAATACGGCGAGTGGTGCTTCCTCTGGTAGCGGCAAGGGGGGGGCGCAAACGGCGCCCGGTGGTGCCCGCTAAGCAATCACGCTCGAAGGGTGTAGCGGCACAGCGTCCGTAGCGGTGGGGGCGGTACAGCGCGCCTAGGTGCACAGGGATCGGCACAGGGGCGCAGCGGTGGCGCGTCCCGACGTTCAGAAGTGGATCAGACGGCGCCGCGCAGATTGCCACTGCCAAACGGCGAGTGCTGGCCATCAGGGCCGTACAGCGGAAGAGGCCGTGTCGAGCCGAGCAGGGCTTCGAGAGCTTGCGCGTTGTGCTGGAGATGCAGGCGTACGAGGTCGCCATTGACGCGCGTTAATTCGCGCGCTTCCGTTGCCAGTTCCAGCAGGTGGTTCCAGCCACGTTGCGCGGCCAAATCGCCTGGATGGGTTTCCAGCCAGGCGGCGATTCCGTCTCGGTCGGCGGGGAGTTGTCGGCTGGCGAGGAGGGTGTTGCGTGTCTGCGCGCGCTGCGCGACGGCATTGGCCGCCGTGATCTTCTCGGCGATGAGTGGCGCCAGTTCGTCGGCTTTGGCCTCGGTCAGCGCGTCTTGCTCCCGGCGCAAAATGTCGATGAATTCAACAATCGCCGAGCTTTCCGCTTCGATGGCTTCCGACAGTTCGCGCCAGCCGTTCATGAAGCAGGCGCCGTTTAATTGCGCCGACCGGCTTGCACGAGTTCGCGCGCGCTGTCGACCAAGCGACCGGCGATGGCGTCGGCGTTGATGGAGAAGCGTCCTTCAGAAATGGCTTGTCGGATTTGGGCGACCTTGGCCGTATCGACCGGCGCTTCGCCTTGGGACGACTTGATCTGTGCCGCGAAGCCGCTGAGGCGCACCGCCGTCGCTTCGGCGCTGGCAGGAGTGGGGGCGGAGCCAGCAGCCGGCGTCGTGCGCACACGGGTTTCGCTGGTGTTGAAACCAGTCGAAGGTGTGACGGGGCGTTCAATTTTCACGGTGGACCTCTCTGCGTTACTTCGTCTGTCTGTTATATCGGCGCTCGGTGCAGCAACTTTAGTGCAGATTGCACAAAAGTTGCGCATGTGCGCCGATTATTTTTCTAGCCTGTCAGTAGTTTACCTCGACAATGCCGCCCGTGCGTGCGATGCCGGTGATCGTCTGTCCTGAGGCGCCACGCACCTGTACGACCTGACCGTCGGCTGCATTGTTCAGCGCTCGCCCGTCGCTGCTGGCGCTGAAGCCCGCGCCCCGCGAAATCAGCTTGACGTTCTGCCCCTGCTGGACGGCCCACGGAGCGAGCAGGAGATCGCTCCGCAAAGGTTGCCCGGCGCCGAGGCCGGAGCGCGGTGTCTTGCCGATGGCTTGCGCGGCGTCGGTGACCACCGTCGCCGGCATGCCTCCCAGATCGCCTTGCCGCTCGACGATGTCGCTGGCGGAGAGCGGCTGGCCGGCGGCCAGGGGGCGGGCACTGACGAAGTAGCTGCCACTGATGTTCACGTCCACCGGCACGTAAACGACCCAACTGGCCGGCCCCAGACAGCGCACGCCGACGGTGGCTTTGCCCCACAGCCGTCCGCCAGCGGGCAGGAACGGCTCGAAGGCGCTACACGCGGCGAGCTGGATGCGGGGGTCGAGGCTGCCGATGCGGTAACTGACCTTGCCCGGCAAGCCGCGCGTCTGCGCGCGCAGGTAATCGTCGATGGCGCTTGTCAGGGCGGGCTGCGTCGATTGGGAGTTAGGCGCCGTCTGTGGCGTCGTCTGCGCGTGCGCGAGCGTCGTGGCAAAGGTCGCCAGCAGGGTTAGCAGCATGTGCCGCCAGTGCGCCAGGTGGGGGGCGGCAGGCAACCCGGCGCCTCTCTCGGCGTGCGGCCGCCGGGAGGATTCCCCCCTGGCATCGATGCGGGGCGGGAGCGTCTCGAGGGGGGGCGTGGCAGACGATGGCATGGCGTCATTGTGCCCCAATCGTCACGCAAGTCGAAGCGCCGTGAGGCCTTCCTTGCTGTGCCTTTCGCGCGATGCGGACGGTCGCGGCGAGGCGAAGGCGGCGGCAATTATTGCCGACCTTGCCGATGCCGGGCAGGCGTGTTCGGGGGGGCTGCGTCCAATACGTCGACCATTTGGAGGCTCGTCGCTGCGTGCTGATGGCAGCGCAGGGGGCGCCGATGTTTGGGCGTCTTGCGCGCCATTGCCGGCGCATTTCGCTGCGGTGTCGCGGTGTGGAGCATGCGCGCAAAGCCTGCCGAATCAATGCCGGAGCGCCAATGCGCAGGTGCCCGCGCCGCCTGCGACGGCGCCTGTTGCACCCGGTCGTCGAAGAGACCAATGCCGACGACTGCCTTGCCGTCGAGTCGGGGAGGATACCCCGGCGCGCCGCCCGTCGCCCCATGATTGATCCGGCGCCGTGGTACATGGCACACGTCTTGCACAAGGAGACGCACAACTACCGCGATCCGCTGACCGGACACTCGCCATGACCAGCAAACTCGACCAGGCATTTTCGTTTCAACAAAAGGCGCTCGACCTTCGCGCCTACCGCCAGCAAGTGCTGGCGGCGAACATTGCCAATGCCGATACGCCGCAGTTCAAAGCCCGCGACTTCGATTTTGGCAGCGCCCTCAAGGACGCGATTGCCGGCCGGCAAGGGCAACCGCTGTCGCTGACGCTGACCTCGGATCGCCACATCCCGGCGAGTGGTAATGCCGAACCGGTGTCGCTGATGTACCGCAAGGAAACGCAATCGAGCGTCGATGGCAACACGGTGGACATGGACGTCGAGCGCGGCAAGTTTTCCGAGAATTCGACGTATTACGAAGCCGGGCTCACCTTCATTACCGGCCGCGTCAAGTCGATGATTTCGGCGATTCAGGGGCAATAAGCGATGAGCGTCTTCAGCGTCTTTCACATTGCCGGCAGTGCCCTGACGGCGCAGTCGATGCGCCTCAATACCGTCGCCAGCAACCTCGCCAACGCCGACAGCGCGGTCAGCTCGGACGGCAAACCCTACCGCGCCAAGCAGGTCGTCTTCGAGGCAACCCCGATTCAGGGCGAGGCGTCGCAGGGCGTGCGCGTCAAGCAGGTGGTCGAGGATGCCAGCCCGCCGCGCCTTGTGTACGACCCGCGCCACCCGGCGGCCGATGCGCAAGGCTATGTGGCCATGCCGAACGTCAGTGTCGTCGACGAGATGGTCAACATGATCTCCGCGTCGCGCTCGTACCAGAACAACGTTGAAGTGATGAATACCGCCAAGCAGCTACTGCTGCGCACCCTGGCGATTGGTCAATAAGCTGAATTTGCGAGGAGAGACACATGGCTACCGTGCAATCGAGTACTGAGACTGATCCGTATGCCGCGATCAACGCGCTGGGGAGCAGTTCGACCAAGACGACCTCCACGACGCAGGACGCGCAGGACCGCTTCCTGACCCTGCTGGTCACCCAGTTGAAGAATCAGGACCCGCTCAATCCGCTGGATAACGCGCAGGTGACGACGCAACTGGCGCAGATCAACACCGTCAGCGGCATCGAAAAGCTTAACTCGACGCTGACCTCCCTGATGTCGACCTACAACGACGGCCAGGCGATGCAGGCCGCCGGCATGATCGGTAGCAAGGTGCTGGTTCCCGGCTCGCAGATGACGCTGGCGACAGGCTCGCAGGCGGTTGGCTGCGTGTCGCTCGCTTCGGCGGCCGACAAGGTGACGGTGACCATCACCGACGCCAACGGCACCGTCGTGCAGACCCAGGATCTCGGCGCGCAGGCGGCGGGCACCGTCACCTTCGGCTGGGACGGCAAGAGCGCCGACGGCACGGCACAACCCGCCGGTACGTACAAATTGGCAGTGACGGCGAGCAATGGCGGCACCGCCGTCACGGCGACCCCCATGCAGATCGGCACGGTGTCGTCCGTGACGCGCACCTCCGGCGGCTTCCAGCTCGATCTCGGCACGCTGGGCAAGGTGGACTTCTCCAAAGTGCAGCAAATTTTCTAAGAGCGGAGCGAAAGATGGCATTCCAACAAGGACTCAGTGGGCTCAATGCCTCGTCCATGGCGCTCGACGTGATCGGCAACAACGTCGCCAACTCGAGCACGGTCGGCTTCAAGGCAGCGAACGCACACTTTGCCGACGTCTATGCGAATTCGCTCGGCGGCTCTGGCGCGACGCAGGTCGGTATCGGGACGTCCATCGCCGCCGTGCAGCAGCAATTCACGCAGGGCAATCTCACCTCGACCAGCAATCCGCTCGACATCGCCATCAACGGCAACGGTTTCTTTTGCATGTCGACCGCCAACAGCGCTTTGCCGAGCTATACGCGAAACGGCCAGTTTCACGTCGACAAGATGGGCTACATCATCAACGACCAGAAGCAGCAGCTGATGGGCTTTGCTGCCCTTGCCGATGGCACGGTGCCGGTCGCCGGCACGCTGACGGCGCTGAACATCCCGCCCGGCACCATGGCGCCGCGCTCCACCGATGCCGCCCTCTCCGGCAACATGACGGCCGTGCTCAACCTCGATTCGCGTCAGGGCGTGCCGACGGTGGCGACCTTCGATCCGAGCAATCCGCAGAGCTACAACTATTCGACGCCGCTTACGGTGTACGACACGCTGGGTAACTCGCACGCGATGACCATGTATTTCGCGCGGGCGTCGGCGGGGGGGCCGTGGAATGTGTACGCGACCCTCGACGGCGTCAGCGCAACCACACCGCCTACGGCGGTGGGAACCTTGACCTTCAACTCCTCCGGCGTGCTGACGACGACGCCGACGACGCTGACCATGCCGAGCTGGACGTTGTCGACGGGCGCCGTATCGCCCTGGTCACCGGGGAAGATGGACTTCGCCGGCACGACGCAGTTCGGTTCGACCTTCAGCCGCGATCGCGTCACGCAGGGCGGCTATACCACCGGTTCGCTGACCGGCGTTTCGGTCGCTGCCGACGGCACCGTGCAAGGCAACTACAGCAACAGCCAGACAAAGGGGATCGGCCGCGTTGCCCTGGCCACCTTCCAGAACCCGAATGGTTTGCTGTCGATGGGCAATAACCAGTGGCAGGCGGTCGAAGCCGTGTCCGGCCAGGCCAACATACAGGCGCCGGGCGCCGGCAACAGCGGTTTGCTGCAATCGACGCAGATCGAAGAGTCCAACGTCGATCTGACCAAAGAGCTGGTGAACATGATCACGCAGCAGCGCAATTACCAGGCGAACGCGCAATCGATCAAGACGCAGGACCAGATCATGCAAACGCTGGTCAATCTGCGTTGATTCTTCACTCGAGCACGGCTAAGCACGCGGGAGTCCCATGGATCGCCTGATATACACCGCCATGACCGGCGCCAAGCACGCCTTCCTGCAACAGGCAGGCGTCGCGCACAACCTCGCCAACGTGTCGACGGTCGGTTATCGCTCCATGGAGCACACCTTCCGCGCCGTTCCGGTGTTGGGCGAGGGCATGCCGACGCGCGCCTTTGTCGTCGATGCCTCGGTGGCCGACGACTTCACGCAAGGGCCGCTGATGGCGACGGGCCGTCCGCTCGACGTTGCCGTGCAAGGACCGGGCTGGATCGCCGTCGAAACAGCGAACGGCGGCGAGGCCTACACCCGCGCCGGCAACCTGCAGGTGAACGCCAACGGCCAACTGCAAACGGCATCGGGTCTCAACGTGCTCGGCGATTCCGGCCCCATTACCCTGCCGCCGGACAATCGCGTGACGATCTCGCCCGACGGTACGGTCTCCGCCGTGCCGGTCTTCGGCGTGCCCAACAATGTCACGGCGGTCGGTCGCATCAAGCTCGTCAATCCGCCCGAATCGCAGCTGGTGCGCGGCGACGACGGCCTCTTTCGGCAAAAGAATGGGCAGCCCGCCGACCCCGACGCCAACGTCAAGCTGGCGCCGGGCACGCTCGAGGGCAGCAACGTCAATCCGGTCGACGCCATGGTCAACATGATCAGCCTCGCCCGACAGTTCGAGATGCAGATCAAGATGCTGCAAACGGCCGACTCCGATGCACGCGCCGCGACCCAGCTTCTCACCATCAACCGCTAGTATTTGAGGACGATCCAACCATGATCCGTTCGCTCTGGATCGCCCGTACCGGGCTCGACGCGCAACAGACGCAGATGGACGTTATCGCCAACAACCTGGCGAACGTCAGCACCAACGGTTTCAAGCGTGCGCGCGGCGTCTTCGAAGACCTGCTTTATCAGACGATCCGTCAGCCTGGCGCGCAATCGTCGCAGCAGACACAGATTCCTTCCGGGCTGCAACTGGGTACCGGTGTGCGGCCCGTGTCGACGGCGCGGATTCACACGCAGGGCGCGCCGCAGCAGACCGGTAATGACCTTGACGTCGCCATCGACGGCGCCGGTTTCTTCCAGATCCTGCTACCCGACGGCACCACCGGCTATACGCGCGACGGCTCGTTCCAGCGCGATAACCAGGGGCAGATGGTGACGGCCAACGGCTATCCGGTGCAGCCCACCATCACGATTCCGTCGAACGCCCTGAGTGTCACCATCGGCAAGGACGGCGTCGTCACCATCACGCAGCCCGGCTCGTCGGCGGCGGTACAGGTCGGTTCGCTGCAACTGGCGACCTTCATCAACGTCGGCGGCCTGCAAAGCGTCGGCGAAAACCTCTTTCTGGAAACGGCTTCGAGCGGCACGCCGGCGCCGAATACCCCCGGAACCAACGGTGCGGGCGTACTCAATCAGCGCTACGTCGAGGCGTCGAACGTAAACGTCGCCGAAGAGCTGGTGACGATGATCCAGACGCAGCGCGCCTACGAACTCAACTCAAAAGTGGTGTCGACCTCCGACGCGATGCTGGCGCGGCTGACGCAACTGTAAAGGAGCGAGCATGATCAAGCGGACGGGACTCCTGCTGGCGACACTGACGCTTGCCGCGTGCACGACGGTGCCGCCGACCAACATCCATCAGCCGATGACGGCGCGCCCGGTTTCGCGCGGCGAAATCTATACGGCCAATGGCGGCATCTTCCAGGCGAGTGCCGTGCGTCCGCTGTTCGAAGATCGGCACGCGCGCTACGTCGGCGACACCCTGACGATCAACATCGTCGAAAACACGGCGGCGTCGACCAAGTCGAACACCAACGCCTCGCGTGCGACCAACCTCGCGGCCTCGGCCGGGCCGATTGTCGGCGTTCCCGGCAAGAGCTTCCAGGGCCTGCAGGTCACGGCCAGCGACAGCAACACCTTGGCGGGCAAGGGCGACGCGGCGGCGACGAACGTCTTCTCCGGCGCCATCACGGTGACGGTGATCGAAGTCCTGCCGAACGGAAATCTGCTCGTCTCCGGCGAAAAGCAGGTGTCCATCGGCGAAGGGCAGGAGTACATCCGCCTCTCCGGCGTCATCAATCCGCTCTTCCTGAGCGCTGCCAACGACATAAGCTCGTCGCAGGTCGCCGACGCCCGCATCGAGTACAAACAGCGCGGCGTGATCAGCGAGGCGCAGGTGATGGGCTGGCTGGCACGATTCTTCCTTAATGTTCTACCGTTCTGATCTGGCAATGAACGGGTGCTCAAAATGGCTGGTCTGGCGGTTCGTAGCGGAAAATTCTGGGGTCGGGCGGCAATAATTGCCATCCTCGCCTTGCCTGTGGCAAGCGCGCCGGTGTTCGCCGAGCGTATCAAGGACCTCGCCTCGGTCGAGGGCGTACGCAGCAACCAGCTGATCGGCTACGGTCTCGTTGCCGGTCTCGATGGTAGCGGCGACCAGACGACGCAGACCCCCTTTACCACGCAGAGCATCGTCAACATGCTCGCCCAGCTTGGCATCACCATGCCGGCGGGGCAGGCCCTGCAGCTCAAGAACGTCGCCGCCGCCATGGTGACGGCGAGCTTGCCGGCCTTCGCCAAACCGGGCCAGCAGATCGACGTCACTGTCTCATCCCTCGGTAACGCCAAAAGCCTGCGCGGCGGCACGCTCCTGATGACGCCACTGAAAGGCGCCGACGGCCAGATCTACGCCATGGCGCAGGGCAATATTCTCGTCGGTGGCGCGGGCGCCTCGTCCGGGGCCAGCAAAGTGACGGTGAATCACCTGTCGGCCGGACGCATTGCCGGTGGCGCGACCGTCGAACGCGCGGTGCCGACGCCGCTTGGGCAGGGTCCGTATGTGCACTACGAAATGAGCGATACCGACTTTGGCACGGCGCAGCGCGTGGTCGAGGCGATCAATCGCGAAATGGGACCGGGCACGGCGCAGGCGATCGATGGCCGTGTCGTGCGCGTGCTGGCGCCGGAAAGCCCGGCGGCACGCGTCGCCTTCATGGGCCGCATTGAAAACCTCGACGTCAAGCCGATGAAGCTCGCCGCCCGCGTCATCGTCAATCCGCGTACCGGCTCGGTGGTGATGAATCAGACGGTCACCATCGATGCCTGCGCCGTCGCGCACGGCAACCTCTCGGTGGTGGTCAACAACGAGCAGTCGGTCAGCCAGCCGAATGCGCTCTCGCAAGGTCAGACGACGACGACCAATCAGGCCGATATCCAGATCAAGCAGGATGGCGGCGCCCTGATGAACGTCAAGGCGGGCGTCAATCTCGCCGACATCGTCAAGGCGCTGAACGCGCTCGGCGCCAACCCGCAGGATCTCCTCGCGATTTTGCAGGCGATGAAGGCCGCCGGCGCCCTGCGTGCCGAGCTGGAGGTCATCTGATGGCCCGCCGCCCGCTGCTCGCCACCGAGGCGCCGCGATCATGAAATCCGGCGATCTCGACTCGCAGCGCTTCGTCCTCGACGTGCAGGCGGCGGCGGACCTGCGCGCCAAGCTCAAGCAGAATCCACAGGCGGGCCTCAAGGAAGCGGCGCAGCAGTTCGAGGGCATGCTCCTGCAGATGATGCTCAAGAGCATGCGCGACGCGACGCCGCAGGACGGACTCTTCGATAGCGACCAGTCGCGCTTTTACACGTCGATCCTCGACCAGCAGCTGGCGCAAAACCTTTCCGCCAACGGCAAGCTCGGCTTTGCGCGCCTCATCGAACAGCAGTTGGGGCGCGGCATGAATGCGGCGACGTTGCCGACGAGCGAGACGCCCGGCGCCGCCTCGCTCGACTCTTCGCTGGAATCCTTGCAGCAGGCGCTGCTGTCGCGCCAGGCGGCGAAGGCCGCGGCCAGTGCTGCCACTGTCGCCGGTGCGGCGCTCGGTACGGATGGCGCCGCCAGTGCTGCCGGCGGCAGCAACGACAGCCGCGAATTCGCGCGCCGCGTCTGGCCGTACGCCAAGGCCGCCGCCGATGCCGTGGGCGTGCCGGCGCAGTTCGTCGTCGCCCACGCGGCGCTCGAAAGCGCCTGGGGCAAGAGCGAGATCCGCGCTGCCGACGGTTCGCCCAGCTACAACCTCTTTGGCGTCAAGGCCGGCCGTAGCTGGCAGGGCGCCACGGCCGATGTGCCGACGACCGAGTACGTCAACGGCGTCGCCGAAACGACGCGCGAGAAATTCCGCGTCTATGGCTCCTACGCCGAGGCCTTCCAGGACTACGCCAATCTCTTGCGCGGCAGCGCCCGCTTTGCCGGTGTGCTCGGGCAGCAGGACGGGGCGCGCTTTGCCTCGGCCTTGCAGGCGTCCGGCTACGCCACCGATCCGCAGTATGGCGACAAGCTCGCCCGCGTTATCAACAGCCCGACGCTTCGTCAGGGCGTCAGCGGTTAGGACTACCTCAATATCGCGGCCGCTTGGCCGTTATTGACTCAGATAGCAGAGGGCAATCATGAGCACAGGAATTTTCAGCATCGGTATTTCCGGCATGCAGGCCGCCCAGATCGGCCTGATGACGACCGAGCACAACATTACCAATGCCAAGACCGACGGCTACAACCGGCAGCGCGTGATTCAGGCCAACGCCATTCCGCTGGCGACGGGCTCCGGCTTCATCGGCCAGGGCGTGCAAGTGACGACCATCGAGCGCCTGTACGACGGCTTCCTCTCGCAGCAGGTCTCCAATGCGCAGACCAACGTCAGTCAGCTCAACGCCTATCAGTCGCAGATCAGTGAAATCGACAACATGCTCGCCGATAAAACGGCGGGCCTGTCGCCGGCCTTGCAGAGCTTCTTCACCGGTGTGCAGTCGGTCGCCAGCGACCCGACGCTCGTCTCGTCGCGCCAGTCGATGATTTCGGCGGCGCAAACGCTGGTCGGTCGCTTCCAGACGATCAGTGGCCGGCTGAACGAGTTGTACCAGGGCGTCAACACCAACATCTCCAACACCGTCGCCTCGATCAACTCGTACGCGCAGCAGATCGCCGCCGTCAATCAGCGGATTCTCGTCGCGCAATCGTCGGTATCGCAGCCGCCGAACGACCTCCTTGACCAGCGCGATCAACTCGTCAGCGAGGTCAACAAGCTGATCAAGGTGACGACCGCCACCGACTCCGATGGCTCGATGACCGTCCTCATCGGTAACGGCCAGCAACTGGTGATCGGCAATCAGGCGTCGACCCTGACGGCCGCCGCGTCGAAAGCCGATCCGTCGCGCATCGCCGTCGGTATCGCGACGAACGCGGGCGCCATCGAGTTGCCGGAATCCCTGCTCACCGGTGGCTCCCTCTCCGGCTACCTCACCTTCCGCAGCCAGTCGCTCGACCCTGCCGCCAACGACCTGGGCCGCGTTGCTGCGTCGCTGACGCAGACCTTCAACGCGCAATTCGCGCTCGGCCAGAATCTGCAAGGCAACATCAACGGCGACCCGACCTTTCAGAGCACGCTGTTTGCCGTGTCGTCGCCGAAAGTCGTCGCCAATGCGCTCAATCCGTCGACCAGCCCCAACGTCACCGCCACGCTCTCGCCCGCCTCGAATACCAGTACGACGACGGGCGTTGCCGGCAACTTCTACACCAACCTCACCAACAGCGATTATCGGCTGACCGTCGGCAGCTCCGGTCTGACGCTGACGCGCCTGACCGATAACAAGGCGTGGACCGGTGCCGACGTCACCGCCATCAACAGCGCGCTGTCGAGCGATCCGCAGGGTTTCACTCTCAATGCGGTCACCTTCGCCGCGAGCGATGTCGGCGCCAGCTATCTGATTCAGCCGACCCACGACGCCGCGACCAACATTTCGCTCAACCAGGCGGTGGTCGCCGATACGCGCTTGCTCAACGTCGCGGCGCCGATCCGTACGCTGGCGACGGCGACCAATGCGGGTTCGGCAACGATGTCGAACAGCTTCGTCAGCAGTGGCTATTCGGCTGCTTCCTTGCCCGCAACGCTGACCTACAACTCCGGCAATCTGAGCGGTTTCCCCAACGGCACCGTGACGATTACCAACGGCAACACGACGACCAACTACCCCATCGCCTCGGCTACCGATACCGTCCCATACACCAGCGGGACGACGATCAGCTTCAGCGGCATGAGCTTCCAGATCAGCGGCCAGCCGGCGTCGGGCGACACTTTCAATATTTCCCGAAATACCAACGGTGTCGCCGACAACCGCAACGTCAAGCTTCTCGGCAACCTGCAAACGCAGAACACGATGACCGGAGCGACAGCGACGTATCAGGCGGCGTACTCGCAGATGGTCAGTAACATCGGCAACAAGGCGCAGGAAATCAAGGTGACGGCGGCGGCGCAGCAGACGCTGCTGGAACAGTCGCAGGCGGCGCGCGATTCGTTCTCTGGCGTCAATACGGACGAAGAGGCGGCGAATCTGTTGCGTTATCAGCAAGCCTATCAGGCCTCGGCGAAGGCACTGGATATCGGCAGCAAGCTGTTTGATACCTTGCTGTCCATCACCAACTGACGGAGACGGTCATGCGGATCAGTAGCAGTCAGATCTTCGATGCCGGCGTCGCCGGCATGCAGCGCATTCAGTCGGCGCTGTACAACACGCAGAATCAGCTCGACGCCAACCGGCGCGTGCTGACGCCGTCCGACGATCCGGTGGCCTCGGCGCAGGAACTGATCACGACGCAATCGCAGTCGGTCAATCAGCAGTATCTCGAAAACCAGGGCGACGCCGGTAACCGTCTGGCGCTGGAAGAAGACCGCCTGAGCAGTCTGGTCGATCTCGTGCAGTACATTCGCGAACGCGCCGTCGACGCTGGCAATGCCTCGTATTCCGACAAGCAGCGGGCGAGTATCGCCACCGATTTGCAGCAGCAGCTCGAACAGCTGAAGGGCTTGGCCAACAGTGCCGACGCGCAGGGACTGTATCTCTTCTCCGGCTACCAGGGCTCGACCCAGCCGTTTGTGACGACCGCCAGCGGCACCGTGCAGTACGTCGGTGACGACGGTCAGCGTCAGTTGCAGGTCGGTGCGTCGCGCGACATCTCGATCAGCGATTCGGGGCTCGACGTTTTCGCCCGCATTCGCAATGGCAACGGCACCTTCGTCACTGGCGGCGGCGCTTCGAATACGGGAACGGGCGTCATCGACGCCGGCAGCGTGCTCAACCCGGCGGCGTGGACGGGGCACAGCTACAGCCTGAGTGTCACCTCCGTGAATTCGGCGGTCAGTCCGCCCGTATCGACCTACTCGCTGACGGATACCGACCCGGCGACGGGCGCGTCGACGGTGACGGCGGGCCTCAATTTCACGGCGGGTGCCGCGATCACCCAGATTCCCGGCATCAACTTCTCGATCAAGGGCACGCCGACGGTGGGCGATACGTTTTCGGTCACGCCCAGTACCAGCCAGTCGCTGTTCGCCACCGTGCAGTCCTTGATCAACACGGTCAATACGCCGATCGCCGGCAACACGGCGGCTGGTGCGCAGTTGCAGATCGGCCTGAGCGGCAGCCTCGTCAATCTCGACCAGGCCTTGAGCAACCTTGGCCGCGTGCAAGCGACGGTCGGTTCCCGTCGCTCCGAACTGCAATCGCTGACCGATCTCGGCACCGACGTCAATCTGAACTACACCAAGCGCCTGAACGATCTGGTTGGGCTCGATCAGGTGTCGGCGATTTCCTTGTTCACCCAGCAGCAGATCCAGCTGCAGGCGGCGCAAAAATCCTACGTCCAGATCAGCGGACTGAGCTTGTTCAACTACCTGTGATGCGGCACATGAGGGCTTTTCCTGTCGCCATCCGCCACTCGCTTGCGGCAGCGATCTGCGTCGTCGCTCTCGGTGCCTGCAGCACGATCAGCGGCACCTATCCGCGCAGCACGCCGCTGCTGCCCAATGCTCAGGTGCAGGTGACGCCGAGCACTGCACTTACCTTCGAGCAGGTGGCGAATGCGGCGGCGGTCGCCGGCATCGTCTACGTCGTCTACGATCCGCTGGCGCCGAACTGGACGATTCGCGAGCAGGCGCTCGATGCGCAGAACTACGTGCTCTCCCTGCGCGCGAAGAGTTTCCGCATTGGCGGCGATGGCGAGGCAGCGCAGATTTTCCGTCGCCGCGCGCAGCTGTTGCAGCGCGAGAAGGCGTATTCGGGCTACCGTATCCTCGACTACGCGGAAGGCATCGAGTCGAGTACGCCGTTTACGCACCGCACCGCCGAGGGAATCATCCAGCTGGTGGGCTACGAAGCGCCGTCGACACCCGCCCTTGTCCCGGCGGCGGTGGCCGTACCGGTGCCTCTTCAGGCGCCGGCCGGTACGAAGTAGCCCAGCATCGAGCGCATCCCGAATTCGAACAGCGCTTGCAGCGGGCCGGCCATGTAGGAGAGGCCGATAATCAGCATGCCGAAGCCCAGCGACAGGGTGATCGGAAAGCCCACGGCAAATAGGTTCAGCTGCGGCGCGGCGCGCGTCAGCACGCCGAGGGCGATGTTGGTGATGAGCAGGGCGACGATGATCGGCAGCGCCAGCATCAGGCCGCTACTGAAGACGACCATCCCCGAGTTGGCGATGTTCAGCCACGAGCCGACGCCGGGCAGGGCTTGCGCGATGGGCAGCACGGTGAAGCTCTGCGTCAGCGTCGCCAGCACGAGCAGATGGCCGTTGATCGACATGAAGACGAGTATCGCCAGCAGACTGAGGAACTCGGAGAGGACGGGCGTTTGTCCTGCGCTTTGCGGGTCGAACGAAGTGGCGAAGCCCAGACCCATCTGCATGCTGATCAGGTTGCCCGCCATGTCGACAGCAGCGAAGGTGACGCGCAAGGCGAAACCCATGGCGTAGCCGATGAGCAGTTGCTCGGCAAGAATCCACAAGCCGGTGCCTGAGGCCGGATCGATGGGAGGAATCTTCGGCAATGCCGGCGCGATGGCGAGCGTGATGGCAATCGCCAGTACGATACGCACCCGACGCGTCAGCGCCTTGTTGTTGAAGGGTGGCGCCGCCGCCATGAGCGCCAGAACGCGCGCCAACGGGAAGAAAAACGCGACGATCCAGGCGTTCAGTTCGGCAGTGGTGAAACTGATCATCGCGCCCTCAGCCGATGATTTGCGGAATGCTCTCGAAGAGTCGTCGCATGTAGTCGACCACCATCTCGATCATCCACGGCCCGGCGAAGATGAGTGTGACGAATGTCGCGACCAGTTTCGGAATGAACGACAGCGTTGCTTCGTTGATCTGCGTCGCCGCCTGAAAAACGCTGACGATCAGACCAACGACGAGTGCCGCCAGCAGCAGCGGCGCCGAGACGACGAGCGCCACCTGAATCGCCTGGCGGCCGATGTCCATGACGATTTCGGGCGTCATTGGTTGAAGCTCTGCACGAGGGAGCCGAGCACCAGATGCCAGCCGTCGACGAGGACAAAGAGCATCAGCTTGAACGGCAGGGCGACCATGACCGGCGACATCATCATCATCCCCATCGACATCAGCACGCTGGCGACCACCATGTCGATGACGAGGAAGGGGATGAAGATCAGGAAGCCGATCTGAAAGGCGGTCTTCAATTCGCTGGTGACAAAAGCCGGGATCAGCACGCGCATGGGTACGTCGTCCGGCTTTTCGAACTTCGGCATGTTCGCCATGTTGGCGAAGAGGCCGATGTCGTTTTCACGCGTCTGCTTGAGCATGAAGCCACGCACCGGTACTGCCGCACGATCCAGTGCCTGGTTGAAGGTGATCTGGTTTTCCGAGAGCGGCTGGTAGGCGTCTGTATAGACCTTGTCCAGTACCGGCGACATGACGAAAAAGGTCAGGAACAGCGAGAGTCCGACCAGTACCTGATTCGGCGGCGCCGTCTGCGTGCCGATGGCCTGACGCAGCAGCGAGAGGACGATGATGATGCGGGTGAAGCTCGTCATCATCAGCAGCGCTGCGGGAATGAAGGTCAGCGCCGTCAGCGTCAGCAGCGTCTGGATGGTCAGCGTGTAGTTCTGTCCGCCGCCGGGCGCCGGGGTGCTGGTGAAGGCCGGCAGACCACCCGCTGCCGGTGCGGCCGCTGCCGCCAGAGGCAGCAGCAGTGCGCTCAGGGCGAGCGCGCGTGGCAGGTGCTGCGAGACAAGGGACTGACGGCAGCGGGGGATCGGGACGGCGAAGGAGTTCATGGCTTGCGACCGATCATCTGGGCGAGGCGGCTGGCGAAATCGGTGGAGGAGTTGGCGTCGGCGGGGAGTTCGCCGCGCGGCAGGGTGTGCAGCGTACGCATCTGTCCCGGCGCCATGCCGACGACGATCCAGGTGTCGGCGACTTCAAGCACGACAACGCGCTCGCGGGTGCCGAGCATCATTCCGCCGACAAGGCGCACCGGGCCGTTGCCGCCGATTCCCCGGCCGCCGTTGAACCGGCGCAGGACATAGGCGACGAGAAACAGCAGGGCGATGACGACGGCCAGACCGAGGATGGTCTGCACGATGGCAAGGGTGGGAACGCCGGGGGAAGCGGCTGCAACGGCATTCGCGGCAGTCGCCGGGTCGGCGAGCGCGGGCCGGGTCAGCAGGACACCGCACAGCGCGGGGGCGAAAGCAGCGAAACGAGTAAGGGAGCGCAAAGTATCGGCCGTGGTTGAGGCAGCACGCCGGACGCGCGCCACGGCCGTTATCTTAATGGAAGGCGGGGGGCGCGGAAACCTCAGCGACCGAGTTTGCGCATGCGTTCCGAGGGCGTGATGATGTCCGTCAGGCGAATGCCGAACTTGTCATTGACGACGACGACTTCGCCTTGTGCGATCAAGGTGCCGTTGACCAGCACGTTCATCGGCTCGCCGGCCAGTGCGTCGAGTTCGACGACCGAGCCGTGCGCGAGCTGGAGGAGGTTGCGGATGGTGATCTTTGTGCGGCCAAGCTCGACGGTGAGCTGGACGGGGATGTCCAGAATCATGTCGAGTTCGCCCATCATCGAGCCCTTGCCGACCGGCTCGCCAAAGGCCGGGAAAATCTGTGCCGCGCTCGCCGTTGCCTCGGTCGACGCCTGTTCGGCCATGGCGGCGGCCCAGTCGTCTTCGGCCGCAGTCGCTGCGGCGCTGGCGGCCGCTTGCTCGTCGGGGGAGGCAGCGTCGGTGGGGATGTTTTCGTTATTTTCAGGCATGACTTTCTCCGTGCGGCGGCTCTGGCTCGGCGGCGATGAAACGTTCCACCTTCAAGGCGTATTGCCCCCCTTGCTGACCATAGCGGCATTCCATCAGGGCGACGCCATCGACTTCGCCGATGATCTTCTCCGGGATCGTCACCGGAATGATGTCGCCGGCCTTCATATTCAGGATTTCTCGCAGCGTGACCGTTTTTTGGGTCAGGCTGGCCGACAGGTCGACCTCGGCGTCCTTGAGCTGGCGGCGCAGCATGACGACCCAGCGGCGGTCAGTCGATAGCTGATCGCTTTGCATCGCGCTGTACAGCAGGTCGCGGATGGGCTCGATCATCGAGTAGGGGAAGCAGATGTGCATTTCTGCCGTCGCGCCACTGAATTCGAGGGTAAAGGTGGTCGAGACAACAATTTCGGAAGGGGTGGCGATATTGGCAAACTGCGAGTTCATCTCCGAACGGATGTACTCGAAGCTGATGTCGTAAACCGGTTTCCAGGAGCGCTCGTATTCGTGGAAGACCACGCCCAGCAGGCCCTGGATGATGCGTTGCTCGGTCGGTGTGAAGTCGCGCCCTTCCACCCGCGTGTGGAAACGTCCGTCGCCGCCAAACATGTTGTCGACGACGAGAAAGACGAGATTCGGGTCGAACACGAACAGGCTCGTGCCGCGCAGTGGTTTGGCGACGACGAGATTGAGATTGGTCGGGACGACGAGATTGCGGATGAACTCGCTGTACTTCTGCACGCGGATCGGGCCGACCGATACCTCGGCATTGCGATGCATGTAGTTGAACAGACCGATGCGCAGGTAACGCGCGAAGCGCTCGTTGATCAACTCCAGCGTCGGCATGCGGCCGCGGACGATGCGTTCCTGCGTGCCGAGGTTGTAGGTACGTGCGCCGCTACCCTGCTCTGTTGCGGCATCAGCCTCGTCCGTTTCTCCGG
Organism: Rhodocyclus gracilis; assembly: GCF_009617575.1. Taxonomy (GTDB): domain Bacteria; phylum Pseudomonadota; class Gammaproteobacteria; order Burkholderiales; family Rhodocyclaceae; genus Rhodocyclus; species Rhodocyclus gracilis. The sequence continues at coordinate 49,960 of NZ_WIXJ01000004.1, read as the reverse complement.
TGACGCCCTTGAGCAGGGCGTCTACCTCGTCCTGGGAGAGAAATTCGGAGGACATGACGCGTGTTTACTGAACGATGAACGACGTAAACAGCACTTCTCTCACCGGCCCATAGCCGGGCTTGGCGGAGGGATCCAGCACCAGATTCATCTGATCGCGAATCTCGACGGCGAGCTTTTCCTTGCCCTCCTTGGGCAGGATTTCGGAGGCCTTCTTGTCGGAAAGCAGCAGCATGACCTTGTTGCGCAACTTCGGCGTCTGCGCTTTCACCTCTTCGGCCGTCTGTTCGTCGGGGGTGTCGACCGAGATGATCAGTTGCAGGTACTGATCGCCCTGTTCGGGGACGAGATTGACGGTAAATGCCTCAAACGGCACAAAAACCGGCGGCGTTTCTTTACCGGCTTTTTTCTTCTTGACGGGCTTGGCGTCTTCGGTCGCAACTTCATCGTCGCCTTCGTCTCCGCTCTTGTGCAGAACGAAGAAGGCGCCCGCGCCGCCTGCCACCAAGAGGACAACAACCGCGATAATGATGATCAGCAGCTTCTTGCTCTTCTTGGGCGCTGCGGCGCCGTCGGCGGATTTGTCTTCCTTTGTCGCCATTCAGCGAGTCTCCAATGATCTGTGATGCGCGTTCAATGCTCAGGCAAATGTGTCGACCAGCCCGCTCCCGCTGGTCGTTGCAGTGCGCCGGACCGGGGCGAGTGAATCGGACGCAAGTATAGCTTTATCGTCAGACCACCGGGTTGTCGTGCTTGCGGCCTGCTCTTGCGGATTCTGCTTCTGGAACGATTCGCTGCTGACGTTGGCCTGTCCGAGTTCGATGCCGGCGCCTGCCAGCATTTCGCGCAGTTTGGGCAGGGCGTTTTCGATGGCGTCGCGGACTTCTGCGTGCGGCGAGACGAAAACGGCGGTTGCGCCATCTTTACTCAAGTTTAACGATACCTCTATCGGCCCCATTTGCGGCGGGTTGAGGGTCAGTTGTGCGCTTTGTTTGTCATTGCCCGCGAGCCAGACGATTTTCTGCGCAAAATCATTCCCCCAGGCGCGTTCGCGCAGGGGCGTGGCGACGGTCGTCGTGGTGTCGTTGGTGACGGCGTTCTGGTGCGTCGCGCCGTGGTTGGCGGCGACATTCGTCAGGCCCTGCGTTTCGTTGCCGGCGGTCTTGCTGGCGAGCGGTTCGCCCAGCGGCTTGTCGAGCACGGAGGCGGCAAGTTTTGCCGCTTCGGCATCGCTGCCTTTTCCGTTATCGGCCGACGCGGCAAGTCCGGCGAGGGCACTGCCGTCGCGTCCATTGGCGCCCGTTGCCGGCGTCTTGTCATCCTTCAAGGCGGCGCCCAGGGCGCTCGTCGTGCTATCGGTAAGCCCGCCTTTGGCGTTTGAGGTGCCCGCGTTCAGCGTCGGCGCGTTGGCGTTCGTCTTGACGACGTCTGGCGTCACGAGGCCGAGCGTCGCCAGAAGCTGACTGTTGTCGGTGACGTCTCTGGCGCTCAAATCCTGAGGATCGTCGCTCTTATCCGTCTTTTTGGCGTCGCCGCCGCTGCTGACGTTTCCGGTCAAGGCGGCGATGCTGGCGCCGAGACCGGCACCGCTCCCCAGTTGCGTGAGCAGGGCGGCGAAGCTGCCGCCATCGCCGTTGGCCGCGAGGTCGACGGCGGCGCCATCGCTGGCGGTGGCACCGGCAACGACCGGCGTGCTGAGGTTGGCGGCGCTGAGGACAGTAATGCTCATGATAGGTCCCGAAGTGGCATTGCTGCCTACTAAGCAAGCCTTGTTCCAGCGGTGACAAGCTCTTGCATGAACGTGCATCAGGAGCGCTTTTCAGCGCCCGGGAGGCGGCACGATGGAGCGCAGGAGAGTGCTGCCGTGTGCACGGGAGGCGGCACGGGATGCGCTGCCTGCTAATCGCTGGCGCGGTCCCTGGTGCGGGCGGCGAATTCGTCGAGCAGTTTTTGTTCGCGCCGCCCTTCGATGATTGACTCGCTGGCGCGGTGGCGTTGCGAGAGGGTATCGAGCGCCTTGAGTTTGGCGCGTTGCTCGCGATAGTGGGCCTGGCCGGCGGCGGTGCGCTGCTGCTGTACGCCGAGGGCGATGCCTTGTTGACTGATGGCTTCGTCGATACGGCCGATGAAATCCTGAAAATTCGCCCAGGCTGCCGGGCTCAGGCCGTTGCCTGCCGCTTGCTGAAAGCGCGCCGCGTAGTCGTCGCGATACTGTTGCAGCAGCGCGAGCTTGTTGCGGGCGTCGCTTTCGTTGGCGATCAGCTGGCCGAGACGGCGCGTCGCTTCGTCCGTGCGCGTCTGCATCAGCTCAAGAACGGGTTGCAGGGAAAAGGGACGTGTCATGGACCCGCCTGTTCGGTTTGCCTACGGTGAATCCCCATAGTAGCTGTCGTCTGCGCCGCGCGCCGATGTTATGCGTTGCCGTCGAAAAGCGCGGACAGATCGGCGGCGCTCTCGGCGAAATCGCAGCGTTGGCTGAGGTTTTGTTGCAGGTAGCGTTCCAGTTTGGGCTGGAAGGCGATGGCCTGGTCGAGCAGCATGTCCGAGCCGGCGACATAGGCGCCGACGCTGATCAGGTCGCGCGAGCGCTGAAAGCGCGAGTAGAGCTGCTTGAAACGGCGGATTCGTTCGAAATGCGCCGGCTCGATCAGGTTGACCATCGCCCGCGAAATCGACTGTTCGATGTCAATTGCCGGGTAGTGGCCGGCGTCGGCGAGCAGTCGTGAGAGGACGATGTGTCCGTCGAGAATGGCGCGCGCCGAGTCGGCGATCGGATCCTGCTGGTCGTCGCCTTCGGCGAGGACGGTGTAGAAGGCGGTGATCGAGCCGCCACCGTCAAGGCCGTTGCCGGCGCGTTCGACGAGTTGCGGCAGCCGCGCGAACACCGACGGCGGATAGCCGCGAGTCACCGGCGGCTCGCCGATGGCGAGGGCGATTTCGCGTTGCGCCATGGCGTAACGGGTGAGCGAATCCATGATGAGCAGGACTTGCAACCCCTGATCGCGGAAGTGCTCGGCAATCGCCGTCGCGTAAGCGGCGCCCTGCAGGCGCATCAGCGGGCTGACGTCAGCCGGGGCGGCGACAACGACGGCTCGGCGCCGCCCCTCTTCGCCGAGGTTCTGCTCGATGAACTCCTTCACTTCGCGGCCACGTTCGCCGATCAGGCCGACGACGATGACGTCTGCCGAGGTGTAGCGCGCCATCATGCCGAGCAGGACGCTCTTGCCGACGCCGGAGCCGGCGAAAAGCCCCATGCGCTGTCCGCGCCCCACCGTCAGCAGGCCATTGATGGCGCGGACGCCGACATCGAGCACCTGCGTGATCGTCGCCCGCATCATCGGATTGATGGGGCGGCTTTGCAGCGGATGGAAGGTGTCGACGTGCAGTGGTCCGAGTTGGTCGAGTGGCCGGCCGGCGCCATCCACCACGCGTCCGAGCAGGGCATTGCCGACCGGCAGCATCTTTGCCCGATCGATGGCACGGCGGCGGAAGTTGCGCGCATGACCCACTCGCGGCAGGAGCGGCGGCGGTTCCAGTGGGACGACGCGGGCGCCGGGTGAGAGACCATAGACGTCTTCGGCCGGCATGAGGAAGAGCTTTTCGCCGTTGAAGCCGACGATCTCGGCCTCAACGGCCGCGCCGGTGGCCGGGACGATCCGGCACGAGCTGCCCAGCGGCAGCTTCAGGCCCGCCGCTTCCATGACAAGCCCGTTGATGCGGGTGAGATGTCCGCTGGCGAGCAAGGGCGCTGACTGACGGGCCGCCTCGCCGCATTGCGCGAGGTAGTCGCGCAGTTTGTCGATATGCGCATTGCTCGCCGGAGCGTCGCGTTCCACTGACGGCGCGGTGTCCGGCGCTTCTGCCGGGGGCGTTGTGCTGTCGCTGTTTGGGTGTGTCGGGGCACCGAGCGACTCTGGGGCGTCGGTCGGTAATGTTTCTGTCTCGTTCGCGGAGATCGAGATTTCCTCGTGCGTATCGCTGGTAAGTTCGGGGGCGATTTCAGGCGTCAGTTCGCTCGCGAGTTCGGTCGCGGGAGCGGACGTCGGAGCGGACGTCGGAGCGGACGTCGGAGAGTCGTCGACGCGCGCGTCGCCCAGGGGCGGAGAGGAGTCGGTCATGGCCGCGAATCCGCGAATTCTCAGCGCGGCGGCGCCAACCAGTCGCCGCTGCCGCCGATCGACTCGATGACGCGGCGCCAGCGCTTTTGCAGGGTGGCGTCGACTTCGCTGGCGCCGATTTCGACGCGGCAGCCGCCCGCTTCGATCGTCGCGTCTTCCATTAGCCGCCAGCCGCCGTGTTCGAGCGTGTCGGCAAGGTGTTCGCGCACCAGCACACTGTCGGCTGGATTCAGGAAGAGTACCGGCTTGCCGTTATGCGTTGGCAGCGTCGCCATGGCTTCGCGAACCACCGGCAGGAGCAGTTCAGGCTGGATGCGCAGACTCTGGCGCAGCACCTCGCCGGCCAGATCGACGGCCAGTGTGAGCAGCGGGGCGGCGAGGTTTTCCTCGGTCGCCGCCAGCGCTTCCTTCAATGTGGACAAGGCGGATGCCAGACGCGCGGAGTGTTCGCGACCCTCGGCGATGCCGGCTGCGTAGCCTTCCTCGCGCCCGGCCGCGAGGCCAGCGGCATGGCCGGCTGCGTAACCGCTTTCCTGTGCCTCGGCGTGCAGGCGCTCGATCTCTTCAGCCGTCGGCAGTTGTAGCCCGGAGTCACTGACGAGTTCGCCGTCCTGCGCGGGGTCGCCGGTGGGGTCGTCGCCCGCCGGGGCGGCGTCGGGGAGGGGAGGCGCGGGTTCCGTGCCGGGCTCGGGGGCGTCGAAGTCGGCGAGTTCCCAGCGTTGGTAGGCGGTGAGTTTTCCGCGAGGGGTGAAGCCACTCATGCCGGCTTAGACCATTTCCTCGCCACCCTTGCCGCCGAGAACAATCTGGCCTTCGTCGGCAAGGCGGCGGACGATCTTGAGGATTTCCTTCTGCTCGGCTTCGACTTCGGAGAGGCGAACCGGGCCGCGCGCTTCGAGGTCTTCGCGCAGCATTTCGGCGGCACGCTGCGACATGTTTTTGAAGATTTTTTCGCGCAGTTCTTCCGAGGCGCCCTTCATGGCGAGGATCAGCGAGTCGGACTGGATTTCGCGCAGCAGCAGCTGGATGCCGCGGTCGTCGACGTCCATCAGGTTTTCGAAGACGAACATCTCGTCGATGATTTTCTGCGCGAGGTCCGGGTCGTATTCGCGGACGGCGTCGACCACCGTCGTTTCGTTGGCGGTCCCCATGAAGTTGAGGATTTCGGCGACGGTGCGTACACCACCCATCGCCGCTTTCTTGATGTTGGCCGAGCCGGAGAGCAGGCGCAGCATCACCTCGTTCAGCTCCCGCAGGGCTTCCGGCTGCACGCCTTCCAGCGTGGCGATGCGCAGGATGGTGTCGTTGCGCAGGCGTTCCGTGAAGAGGTTGAGGATTTCGCTCGCCTGATCGCGGTCGAGGTGCACGAGAATCGTCGCGATGATCTGCGGGTGCTCGTTGCGGATCAGGTCGGCGACGGTTTGCGCGTCCATCCACTTCAGGCCTTCGATGCCGTTGGTGTCGCCGCCTTGCAGAATACGCGAAATGAGGTTCGATGCCTTGTCGTCACCGAGCGCTTTGGTGAGGATCGAGCGGATGTAGGCGTCGGTGTCGACGTGCACCGAGGACGCTTCGCCCGCGATGCGGTGGAACTCTTCGAGGACGGCTTCGACACGCGCACGCGGCACCGATTTCATGCCGGCCATGGCATGACCGAGCCGCTGGACCTCTTTCGGGGCCAGATGCTTGAGTACTTCGGCGGCATTGTCCTCGCCGAGGGCGATCAGCAGGATCGCGCTCTTTTCAATTCCTTCATCACCCGCCATTCACGCCCGCCCAATCCTTGATGATGTTGGCGACGACCTTCGGATCGCGCTGTGCCAGCTCGCGCGCCTCGTCGATCTTCTTTTGGAGCATTTCGGCCGCGCTCGGTTCCAGCGGCTCCTCGTCGCCGGCGATGATGTCGATGCCGTCGATCTTGCCCAGCTCGTCCTCCGGCGGCGGGGGCGGCGGGAACATCGTCTTGACGAGGGGGCGCACAACGCCGAGCAGCAGATAGGCGATGATCGCGGCGATTGCCACCCAGGTCAGCACGTCCTTGCCCAGCGAGACCACTTCCGGGTCTTTCCATAGCGGAATGTCGTTGTCGGCTTTTTCCACCGGCGTGAAGGGCGCGTTCGCTACCGACAGCGAATCGCCGCGTTCCTGCGTGTAGCCCATGGCTTCGCGCACGAGGTCGTTGATCTGGCGCAGTTCGGCATCGGTCAGCGGCCGCGTGGTCGGCTTGCCGTCCTTGCCGACATCCTTGCGGTTGTTGACCACGACGGCGGCGGAGAGGCGTTTGACGACGCCGATCGATTGCTTGGTGTGGCGAATGGTGCGGTCAACTTCGTAGTTGATGGTCGCATCCTTGCGTGTCGAGATCGGCTGTCCGGCGTTATAGATCGGTGCCTGCACGCCAGCGGCGTTGACCTGCCCCGGCGCCTGTTGTCCGGGGGGCACGGTAGCGGCGGCACCGCCCGCGCCGGGAACGGCAGGCACGGTCAGCGGCGCGGTCGCCGGAACCGGTGGCTGGTTGGTCAAAGCGCCCGGTACGCCTTGCGGTGTCGGATTGACGCTCGCCGTTTCGCTCGTCTGCTGGCTGCGGATGGTGATGTCCGGCGGCGTCGTGTTCGGCCGGTTGGTTTCTGCCGTCTGTTCGGATTGCGAAAAGTCGATGTCGGCGGCGACCTGCACGCGCGCGTTTTCCTTGCCCACGATGGGCGCAAGGATGTCTTCGATGCGCTTGATGACGCTCGCTTCGATTTCCTGCACGTACTTGATCTGCGTTGGATCAAGCCCGGCTTCGAGTAGCTTGCTCTTCAGCTGCGAAATCATGGCGCCGCTCTGGTCGAGCAGGGTGACGCTGGCGGGTGCCAGTTGCGGCACGCTCGCCGCGACCAGATTCTGGATGCCGGCAATCTGCGCCGGCTCAAGCGCCCGGCCCGGATAGAGATTGAGCAGTACCGATGCCGAGGGTTTTTGTTCTTCGCGGACGAAAACCGATGGCTTGGGAATCGCCAGATGCACGCGCGCCGCCTGGACGGCGGCAATCGACTGGATGGTCTTGCCGAGCTCGCCTTCGAGCGCCCGCTGGTAATTGACTTGTTCGGCGAACTGGCTGGTGCCGAATTTCTGATTTTCCATCAGCTCGAAACCGACGCCGCCCCCCTTTGGCAGGCCTTGCGTCGCCAGGCGCAAGCGCACTTCATGCACTTTTTCGCCGGGCACGAGAATGGCGCTGCCACCTTCGTTGAAGCGGTAGGGAACGTTGAGCTGCTCGAGCGCCGCAATGATGGCACCGCCATCGCGCTCGGAAATATTGGAGAAAAGCACCCGATAGTCGGGCTTCTTCATCCAGAACGCGGTCGTCACCAGCAGCGCGACGATGGTAGCGAGCGTCACCGCCAGCAGGATCTTTTGTGCGTTGGTCAGGCGGGCAAACGCCTCACGCAGGCGGTCGAGCTGGACGCTCAGTTGTCCGGGGTTTGCGTTGTCGCCGGCAGTGCTGTCGGTGGTCGCTGCCATGGATCGGTTTGAGAGAAAACCCTGAGATTAATCAAGAGAGAAGCGAAAGACGCTGAGAATTATTCTACTATTGTATCTGCTAAAGCACAGGATTCTCCTACGAATGAGCGAAGCGGCGCAAAACCAGCCAACCCCGGCGCCCGATGGCAAGGCGCAGGAACTGCAACGCGCCTTCGATGTGTTCAATCAGGTGTCGCTCGAACTCGCGCAAGCCTATGCCGGCTTGCAGGCGAAGGTGGAGTCTTTGACGGCAGAACTCGCCACCGCCAATGGCGAGTTGCGGCGCCAGTATCAGGAGAAGGAGGCGCTATCGGAACGCCTCTCGCTGTTGCTGGCGGCGTTGCCCGCCGGGGTGGTCGTTCTCGACGCGGCTGGCTGTGTCGAGGAAGCCAATCCCGCGGCAGGGGCGATGCTCGGTGAGTCGCTGCCTGGTGCCGATTGGTCGCAGCTGGCGCAGTCGCACCTGGCGCCGACCGAGGCGCCCGACGAATGGCAGCTGGCGGCACGGCGCGTTGCGATTGCAGAAAGCGCTCTCGATTCAGCGGGCGGGCGTCTTTTGCTGATCAACGACGTGACGGTGGCGCACCGTCTGAAAACCGATCTTGAGCGCAATCAGCGCCTGGCGGCGATGGGCGAGATGGCGGCCTCCCTGGCGCATCAGCTGCGCACGCCACTGGCGACTGCGCTGCTCTACAGCGCCAATCTCGGCCAGCCGGGGCTTGCTGAAGCGGCGCGCGTGCGCTTTGCCGACAAGGCGACGGCTCAGTTGCGCCGTTTGGAGCGCCTGATTCAGGACGTTCTGTTGTTTGCCCGAGGTGAAAGCATCGGTCGCGAACTCATCGTCGCCAGTCAGTGGCTGGCCGAGGCGGCGCAGACGCTGGAACCCTTGTGCGCGGAAAAGGGCGTGACGCTGTCGGTGCTGATCGAAACCGGCGACTCTATAATCATGGGCGGACGCAAGGCGCTCGACGGCGCCTTGCTGAATTTGCTGGAAAACGCCTTGCAGGTGTGTGAACCAGGCGGGCAGGTGTCGCTCTCGGCGAGCGTTGCCGAGCGCCGTTTGCGTGTCGGGGTGCGCGATACCGGGCCGGGAATTGCTCCCGAAGTGCAGTCGCGCATTTTCGAGCCGTTCTTTACCACGCGCGGACAGGGAACCGGGCTTGGCCTGGCCATTGCGCTAGGTGTCGTGCGCGCGCATGCGGGAACGCTGTCCGTGCGTTCGGCCCTGGGCGCCGGTTCGGAATTTCTGATGGACTTGCCCGCCGGCGAAGTGGCCGGCTCGGATGTGGATGCCTCATGACTCACGGATTGCCGATTCTCGTCGTTGAAGACGATGCCAACCTGCGCGAAGCGGTGTGCGACACGCTCGAACTCGCCGGCGTGCGCGTACTTGCCGCCGATGGTGGCGCGTCGGCATTGCAGCTGCTGGCAGCGCAGCCGGTGTCGCTGGTAGTGAGCGATGTGCGCATGATGCCGATGGACGGCATCACGCTGCTCAAGGAGATTCGCAGCCATTTTCCGCATCTGCCGGTGGTGCTGATGACCGCCTTTGCCGATGTGGACCGCGCTGTCGAGGCGATGCGCTCCGGGGCGTGCGATTTCCTGCTCAAGCCCTTCGAGCCGAAAGCCCTGCTCGAACACGTCGCGCGCTACCGTCTGCCGGAGGCGGTCGATGACGGGCGCGTCATCGCCGAGGACAGCGCCAGCCGCAATCTTTTCGCCTTGGCGGCACGCGTTGCGCAGAGCGATGCGACGGTCCTGCTGACGGGCGAGAGCGGTGTCGGCAAGGAAGTGGTGGCGCGCTACATCCATCAGCACTCGGCTCGTCGCGACGGCCCCTTCGTCGCCATCAACTGCGCGGCGATCCCTGACAGTCTGCTGGAAGCGACGCTCTTCGGTTACGAAAAGGGCGCGTTTACCGGGGCGCAGACGGCGCAGGCCGGCAAGTTCGAGCAGGCGCAGGACGGAACCCTGCTGCTCGACGAAGTCACGGAAATGCCGCTCGGCTTGCAGGCCAAATTGTTGCGCGTATTGCAGGAACGCGAAGTCGAACGTGTCGGCGGCAAGCGGCCGGTGAGTCTCAATATCCGCATCGTCGCTACGTCCAACCGCGATATGGCGGACGCCGTGGCGCGTGGTGCCTTCCGTGAAGACCTCTTTTATCGGTTAAACGTTTTTCCCCTGCTGATTCCGGCTTTGCGTCAGCGACCGGAGGATATCGTGCCTCTGGCGCGACGCTTCCTCGCCGAGAACGGCGGTCGCAGCGGTCGTCCGGGCGTTTGCCTGAGTCCGCAGGCCGAAGCGGCCTTGCGGGCCCATCCGTGGCCCGGCAATGTGCGCGAGCTGGAGAACGTCATGCAGCGCGCACTCATCCTCAGCGCTGGCGATGTCGTCGACGCCGATACGCTGGCGTTGATGTCGACAGGTGTGTCGCTCACCGTCGGTGCGACGCCGGCCCCGCGAGTGATGCCGCCGGCGTCGGCGGCGTTTGCCCCGGCCGCCTCGCCTTCGCCGGAAGCGCCGGCAGAGATCGGGGGCGCAGTCGCCGCGCCCGCGAGCGGAGTGCCCGCCTCGTCATCAGTTAAAACGGATAACATGCGCGAGCGCGAGCGCACGCACATTCTGGAAACCTTGGCCGCCGTTGGCGGTTCGCGCCGGCTCGCCGGCGAACGTCTGGGCATGTCGGAACGCACCTTGCGTCACAAGCTCAAGCAGTATCGTGAAGCCGGGCTCTTTGACGGTTAAGTGAGGTTTTTGCCTGGCGCACTTGTTGCATCAGGTTTGGCATCAGCGCAGGGAGATGCAGATGGATAGCAAGGGTATCGATCAGATGTTGAACATCATGCGGAGCGTGTCGACGCAGGCGGCGGGCCGTTCTGCCGATGCTGGCGGTACGTCGGCGTCGTCCGGCGGCACGGTCGACTTCGCGCAGGTGTTGCAAAGCTCGATTGCGCAGGTGAACCAGACGCAGCAAAAAGCCGAAGACATGGCGGCAAATTTTGCCGGCGGCGATAGCGACGGCAATTTGCAGGATGTGATGATCGCCCTGCAAAAAGCGAATATCTCGTTCCAGGAGATGATTCAGGTGCGCAACAAACTCGTTTCGGCCTATCAGGATGTGATGAACATCCAGGTGTGATGCCGGGGTCAGGCGCTTCACGGCAGTGAGATGCGCCGTGACTTGCTGAGACATGGACTGAACGCTAGAAAGTACTGCTTCGAACGGCGCCGCAAGGCGCCGTTTTCATTGCCCTGCGCGCGCGGGGGGGCAATGGAGCCTTCGCAGAAGGCGGGGGAAATGCAGCCGTAGGGGCAGCCGCAGGGCCGCAAAACTCGGGGGCGACGACCGGTTGAGACGCAGTATCGCCGCTCGTCGCAGCGTTCAGCTCATGCCGCTGAGGCGCGCCTTGCGCTCACGCTCGATGCGCGTGATGTAGCGCTGCACCATGCTCATGCGGCTGCCGGGCAGGTCGATGAACTCGCAACCCAGACGAACGTACTGCGAGCCCGTCCGTGTCGTGACGTCGAAGGCATTGCGCACGCCCAGGCTGGCGGTGAGGATGCCTTCGTCCGGCAAGGTCATGCGGCAATCGGCTAACACCTCGCCGACCGGGAACAGGTCGCGCTGCGTCGGCGTGAGCATCAGACCGACGCCGCCGGCGCTGATGTCGATGAGCGGCAGATCGATCGTCATCGCCGTGCCGTCGGGGCGACGCATGGGAATGTGGCACTTCACCGGATTGGCGACCGGCGTCGATAGACGGAAATACTCGCGTCGTTGCAGGCGCAGCACGTCTTCGGGCAGTTCGCCGCGGAAAGCCGGACGACCTTCGAACTGCGTGGCTTTCAGTCCTTTCAGCTTGAACTGGACTTTGACGCGGTCAATAGCGGTGATGAAAATCAGCTTGTTGGCTGCCAGCGCCTTGCGATTGACCTCATCGTCGCTGGCGATGTCAAAAATGATGCCATCGTTGTCGGGCGTCAGCGAGAGGATGGTCGTCAGCAGGAAGGACTGCCCTTGGTCAAAATAGACCGTGATCATCGCGGTCTTCTGGATCAGCGAGCGCAGGACAAACAAGATCTCTGAGCGAGAACGTAGAAGGAAACGACTGTAATCGTTCGACTGTTCAAGTTCAAAGCGGGGGGCAGGTTGTTCGGGGGCGTCCGGAACATCCGTCTCTGCCATTTTCTGATCCTATCTTCTGCTGAGTGCGGGCGATTCTAAAGGAAAAGCCCCTTCCACGAAACGAGCCCGTGCGGTCGGCGATCAGGCCGGTTTGGTGCCGGCAAGCGGTAGCGTCGGCGACGGAGGCGTCAGTCCGCTGCTTTCGAGCCGGTAGAGCCAGGCGAGCAACTCGGCGACGGCGACATAAAGCTGCGGCGGAATGCGCTCGTCGAGGTCGACCTGCAAAAGTAGCGAAACGAGCTCCGGCGATTCATGCACGTAAACGCCATGCGCGCGGGCGCGGGCGATGATCTCTTCCGCGATGAGGCCGCGACCCTTGGCGACTACCCGTGGTGCCGCGTCGGTTTCGCGATAGGCGAGCGCGACGGCGCTGCGCATTTTTTCAGGCGTCTTGCCGGACATCTTCGGGGCTCGCGGGGGGCGCCTCGGCGATCGGCGTTACGCCGAAAGCGGAGAGCGATAGCCCGGCGTTATCGAGTTGCACGCGCAGTTCACTCATGGCGCTGCGTAGCAATGCCTGGGTTTGCTCGTCGCCGGCCTCGATATCGAGGCGGATGCCATTGCCGCGCAGGCCGATGCGCGCGTCGATTTCGCCGAGGTTGGGCAACGTCAGGCGCATCTGCGTGCGCCATTCGGGCGCGTCGCTGCCGTCACCGCCGCCTTCGGAGTCTTGCCGAGGTTCTTCCTCGCTGATTTGCCAGCGCATGTCCTGGCCGGGCCAGACCTGCCCTTGCCAGACGAACTGCTGGGCGGCGAGCGATTCGAGCTGTTGACGGACGACGGGCAGTGTTTCCGGCGCGAGCATGGGGGCGTTCGCGCCAGTGGCGGTGGCCGCCTTGCTGCCTGACGTATCGCTGCTCCCTGCCTGAGGAGTACTGCGGGCGTCGTTGTTGGTTTCGGTGGGCTTTGTCTGGGCGGAAGTGGTTGCCGTATTGGCGTTGGCTTCCGTTTCGGCGCCGGCCTGCGCGCTGGCTCGTTCGTTGGCGTTTTGCGTCGTGGACAGGCGGCCTTGCGGCTCTTGCAGGAGTTCTGCCGTGTCGACGCGGCCTTCGAGCCAGCCGCGCTGGTGGGCTTCGTAGAACATGCCACTCTGGGTGATCGCCTGCTTGAGTTGCGGCAGCAGGTCGGCGGCGTCTTTCGGCGGCGTGTTGGTGATCGGTGCCCCGTTGTTGAGTGGCAGGGCGCCCGCGTCGCCACGGTTTTGCCGTGGCGTGTTCAGCAGGTCGGTGATGAATTGCCCGGTGCGGCTGAGTGTCGTTGACACGGCTTCGCCATTGGCGGGGCCGGATTTGTTGCCAACGACGGCCAGCGTGACCTTGCCATCGCTTTCGACGGCCTCAAGCTCCAGGGTGTCGCCTGTTTTGGCGGCAAAGGGCAAGGCGAGGGTGATTTCGCGCTGGTTGATGACTGCGCGGTAGGCGCCGTTGGGCAGGACGGCGAGGATTTCAGCGAGCAGCCGTTGCCCGGGGGCGATCGTCGTGAGCTTGTCGGAAACGTCGCGCGCCACCACCTGCGGTCGCGCGGACGAGTCGCCCGTGCTGACCTGCATCCGGCTGATGACGTCGGCTGGGATCACGGCTCAGTCTCCGCGTGAAGGGCGGTCGATAAAAAAGGCGGCTACCGGGAGCGGGCGTCGCACTCCCGTGTCAGGAGGTGGCTACCGCGTCACTCGGTTCTGCGGCGCTGCGGGCAAAGCTCTCCAGCAAGGGGCGAACCTGTTCGAGCCAAGGCAGGGCGAGGTCGGAAAAGCGTTGCTGTAGATCGAGCAATTCGCGCACCAGCAGGGCGGCTTCCTGGCGCTCGGCCAGTGGCAGTTGTGCCAGCGGCGAGCGGGCGAGTGCGGCGAATCCCGGTTCGGCGGTTGCCCAGTCAGCTGCGGCTGCTTCCCAGTCGAGGGTTTTGGCGTGCTCGAGCATGAGGTGATGAATGTCGCGCAGCGTGCGCAGTAGGGGCGTCGCGGTACTCATCAGGGGCGGGAGGCGTTGGCGGTGGCCGCTTGCGGTTCGACCTTGTTGGCAATCGCCAGCCAGGCTTCATGGATTTCGCCCAGCAGCTTCTGCACCTCTTCGAGCGCAGCGGCGTCGTTGTGCATGTTGGCGTGCAGCAGGCGACGCGCCATGTAGTCGTAGAGGGCGTAGAGATTTTCGGCGAGTTCGCCGCCTTCTTCACGGTTCAGACTCGCGCGCAGGCCGTTGAGGATGATGTCGATGGCTTTCGAGATTGACAGCCCTTTGCGGGCGATATCCTTGGCGGCCATGCCGGCACGCGCATCGACAATCGCTTGTGCGGCGCCCTCAAAAAGCAGAACGATCAGCCGGTGCGGGCTGGCGCTCTGGACGGAGGTTTCGATGCCGACACTTTTGTAGGCATTAACGGGGTTGATCGCTGCGCCAAACATGGGGGGTCCTTGTCGATACTTAGGCAGTGGACTTGCTCAGAGCGGCCAATTGCTGTGTCAGATAGGAAGAATTCGATTGCAGTTTTCCCATCAGGGTGTCGAGAGCAGTGTATTGGGCGCGATAGCGCGCTTCAACCTGACTGAGCATACGCGTCATCGAATCGGATCGGTCGCTCAATGACTTAAGGGTGTCGTTGATCCCTTTCGTCTGCTGCGTGATGATCCCGGTGGTGTTGTTCATCGCCGTCGTCATCGTGTTGAACGCGCTGCCGTAGGCGTTGATCGTCGTGACCACCGAGCTGTAATCGGCGTTGATGGCGTTTTGCAGCTTGGTCGAGTCGACCTTCATCGAGCCGTCGGTCTGGAAGGCAATCCCCAGCGAGGAGAACGTCGGGTAGGCGCTGCTCGATCCGGTGGGCAGTGAAGTGACCAGTCCGCGCAGTTGCGAGCTGATCGAAGTGACGGTCTGGTCGCCGTTGAGTACGGCGGCCGTCTTGCTGGTCGAGTTGTAGCTCGTCAGGCTCTTGAGCTGGGTGTTGAGGTCGTTGTACGCCTTGACGAAGGCGTTCACGTTCGCGGTGAGCGTCGATGTGTCGTTGGTGATGGTCAGTTGCGTTGGCGATCCGGTGTTGGTCTTCGTCAGATTCAGCGTGACGCCGGTGACGGCATTGGTGATCGTGTTCGAGCCGGCGTTGGCAACCTGCACGCCATCCACCAGCACGATCGCGTCCTGTCCCGCATCTTTCTGGGTGAGGCCGCCACTTTGCGCGACCGGGTCGTAGCTGAGGCCGGAGAGTCCACCGGAGCCCGTTACGCGAATCAATCCGCCTGCGCCGCTCGTCTGGCTGGTCATCACGAGTTGCGGACCGGCCGAGCCGTTGATGACCGAGGCGCTGACGCCCGAGTTGGTGGCGTTGATTGCCGTTGCGACGTCGCCCAGGGTAGCGCCGGCGCCGACATTGACGGTCACCGCAGAGGTGCCGCTCTTGTTGGTGAAATTGCCGCCCGAAACGCTGCCGATCTCGATCGATAGCGAACCGCCCGCAGCGGCACTGACTCCAGCGCCGGAAACGAGTTTGTTGAACGTCGCCAGACGTTGCACTTCGAGCGAATAGCTGCCGGCGACCGCACTGCTGCTGGTCGTCGCGGAAGCGACCGTGGTGTCGGTGACAGCGGATTTGAAGGCGCTGACGCTTGCCGGCGTGGAAATGGCCGCCGCCGCTGTCTGCAGAGCAGCAACGGCGCTCTTGATCTTGCCATAGGCCGAGAGACGGCTGTTGTAGTCGGACTGTTTTGCTTGTAACTGCACCAAGGGTTGCCGTTCGAGCGTCATCAGCTTGCTGATGATGCTTTCCACCGGCAAGCCGGAGCCGACGCCTGCTGACGATATGCCCATGCTGTCTCTCCTTCGGCGCCTGCGAAAATCAGGCGCTTTGTTTGACGAAGAGTCCTTGCAGTTTGTCGAGTGCCTTGGCGATATCTACCATTTCTTTCGACGGAATCTGACGGATGACATCGCCGGTCCCGCGATCGATAACCTTGACGATGGTGCCGTGGCTATCCTGGTCGATTGAAAACTGGATATCCGCTGCCGAGGCCTGAACAAAGTTGCGGACTTTTTCTACGGCCGATTTTACGTCTTCTTTGCGCGGATTGTTGGCATCTTCCAGCTTGGTTTTATCCGTACCGGCTTTTACGTCCTGCTTCGACGTATCCGTTTGATTGGTACTGCCAGTACTCGTGCTCACGCCGACGGCCGTCGAATTGTCAGCCGGCGACGTGCCGGCCGCCGAACTCTGGGGCCATTTCGGGGCGGGGGCATTGAGCGCTACGTTGGCAGCGGCACTATCTACTGAGGGAATCGCCATGATTTTCCCCTTATGGCGGTGGACAAACCGGCGCGGATTTGCATCCGCGCCGGCTCAGGGTGCTGCAGGTTGTCTAGCCAGCTTGGCTAGGTTTAGCCCTTGAGCAGCGTCAGGACGTTGTTCGGCAGGGAGTTGGCTTGTGAGACCATCGCCGTGCCCGCTTGTTGCAGAATCTGCGCACGCGTCAGGTTGGCCGTTTCTTGCGCGAAGTCGGTGTCCATGATGCGGCTCTTAGCGGCCGACTGGTTCTCACGCGCGCCTTCGAGGTACGAGACCGTGAAGTTGAGCCGGCTTTGCGTACCGCCGATGGATGCACGGTTGGTCGCCACGCTGCCCAGCCAGGCGTCGATGCTCGCCAGAGCCGTCGAAGCGCCGGCCGTCGTGCTGACGTTGGTGCCGGTCACGTTGGCGCTGGAGAAGGTGCCGGTGATCGTGTCGCCAGCGTTGGCACCGACCTGGAAGCTGAAGGTGCTGAACACGCTCAGGCCGTTCAGGGTCGCCGCGCCTTGGATACGGTTGGCTTCGTCTTGCAGCGCGCTGTATTCCGTGTCGATCTTGCTGCGGTCGGTGTCGGACAGCGTGCCGTTGAGCGACTGGGTTGCCAGTTCGCGCATCCGTTGCAGCTGGTCGGAAACGGTGGCCAGCGCGGTGTCGGCGGTTTGCGCGTAGGACACGCCATCCGAGGCGTTACGCATGGCGACGGTCATGCCGCGCACTTGCGAGTCCATCTTCTGGGCCACAGCAAGACCTGCCGCGTCATCCATGGCCGAGTTGATACGCAGGCCGGAGGAGAGACGTTGCAGAGCGGTGCTCATCGCACCGTTCGTCTTGTTCAGGTTGCGCTGAGAATCCAGCGACATGATGTTGGTGTTAATTACTTGTGCCATGGTGCGTCTCCTTCGAGCATTGACCGACTGGTTAGCAGCGCCTCACACGAGACGTCTGGCTGTTGTCACGGGCAGCTTTCCGCTCCGTTAGGTCCATTGACGGCATGGCACGCGACGACTTTAGGGTGATCTTGCAAAAATTTCGCTGTGCTAGACTCGACAGCACTATGCCCGCGCATTCCGGCATTCCGGCGCCGCCATCGTCGGTTGCCGCTCATCAACGAGTGTGGAACAAAACCATGAACCCAGGCAGTGCAGCGATCGATGCGTCCATCCTGACGCAGGCGGTCGAGCAATTTGTCGCCGGTAATCTGCTGCGTGCCGAAGAATTATGCTCGCCGCTTGCCGAAGGCACAGACAACGAACACGCCATCTATCTGCTGGCGCAGATCAAGAGTCGCCTCGGCCGGACGGAGTCGGCACTCGATCTGATGCAGCGGCTGCTCGACATCGACCCGATGCAGTCACGCTATCACAATGACAGCGGGGCGATACTGGCCGCTCAGGGGCGCTGGGCGGAGGCCGAGGCGGCCTATCGCATGGCGACGGCGCTCGATTCGCACAATGACGACGCACGTTTCAATCTGGCGCTGGCGCTCTTGCGTACCAAGCGTCTGGGCGAAGCGCGCAGCGAGCTCGATCGCCTGATGCGCGATACCGCGCCGAATGCCGATTTCTTCTCGCTCAATGGCGAACTGCTGCGTGCCGAAGGCCGCCCGCACGAGGCGGTCGAGGCCTTGAACGCGGCGATTGCCATGGGCGTCGATAACTCGGATGTGTACGTCAATCTGGGGCTGGCGCAGGAAGACCTGTCGCTGTACGACGCCGCTTTCGACAACTTCACGCGCGCCGGCAGCATTGATCCTGGCGATGCGGCGGCGTGCTTCTATCTCGGTAATCTGCACCGCGGGCAAGGGCGTCTGGACGAGGCGGCCGAGTGCTATCGCAAGGCGCTGCTGCTGCGGCCCGATTTCTCCGAGGTGCACAACAACCTCGGGTTGGTCTTGCAGGCCAAGGACGAGTCGGAAATGGCCGATGCCTGCTTCAAGCAGGCGCTGGCGCTGGATCCCGGCCTCGACGCGGCGCACAACAATCTCGGTAGCAGCCTGCTGCGGCAGGGCTGGATGGAACGCGCCATCGAAAGCTTCCAGCAGGCGCTGGAGGTCAATCCGGCGTCGGCGGAGAGCTGGAACAATCTCGGCAACGTGTATTTCCGCCTGCGCCGGCTGGGCGAGGCCGAACACGCTTATCGTCGTTCGCTGGCGCTCAAGCCCGGCTACATCGAGGCCGATCTCAATCTCGGGCTGCTGCTGTTGCTGCGCGGCGAGTTTCCCGAAGGTTGGCAGCGTTACGAGAACCGCTGGGAGATGCCCGGAGTGTGCGAGCATCGGCCGCGCTTCCCCGAGCCCGAATGGACAGGCGATGCTCTGGGTGAGCGCACGCTGCTGGTCTATCGCGAGCAGGGCATGGGCGACAACCTCCAGTTCATTCGGTATCTGCCGCTTCTGCGCGCGCTCCATCCGCAGGCGAAGATTTACTTCTGGACGCTGGCGCCGCTGCACGCTCTGTTTGCGGAAAACGCGCGCGCCTGGGGCGTCGAAATCCTGCCGGAAAACTTGCCGAACGGCGTGCCGCCGATTGATGTGCAGGTCGCTTTGCTGACCTTGCCCCGCCTGCTGAAGACCGACCTGGCGTCGATCCCGGCCGGCGTTCCCTACCTGCACGCGCCGGCACCGCAGGCCTTGGCGTGGCGCGAGCGACTCGCCGGCCTGCCCGGTTTGAAGGTGGGCATCGTCTGGGCGAGTGGCGAGATCTACGCCTTCCACCGCTTCCGTACGGTGCATTTGCGGCAGTTCCTGCCGCTCCTGTCGATCGAAGGTGTCAGCTGGGTGTCCTTGCAGAAGGGCAAGGCCAGCACGCAGATCGCCGAGGAAGGACTCACCGGGCGCATCTTCGATCCGATGGGCGAGGTTGACGACTTCGCCGGCACGGCAGCGATCATCGAGTCGCTCGATCTTGTAATCAGCGTCGACACCTCGGTGCCGCATCTGGCGGGTGCGCTCGGCAAACCGGTATGGCTTGTCGACCGCTTCGATACCGACTGGCGCTGGCTGCTGGAGCGCAGTGACAGCCCCTGGTATCCGGGCATGCGCATTTTCCGGCAGAAGACATTCGGCGAATGGGCGCCGGTCTTTCAGGAGGTAGCGGCGTCCCTGACGGGGGTCGTTGCCTCGGGTGGCGAGATGCCTCGCGTCGAGCCGCCGTCCGCCCCGCCTGCGGTGTCGCCGCAGTGGGCGCTCGCCAGTGAGTCGGCTCCGGCGATGGGTGTGGCGATGCCGATGCCGGCCCCGCCTGTGGCGCCGGTAAGTGCGGTGGCCGCAGTGTCCGATGTGGTTGCGGTGGCAGCGGTGCCCGCGGTGTCCACGGCAGGCATGGCGCGCACGGTGACTACGCCGGCCATGGCGCCATCGTCGGCAGCGGGCTTGCCTTCGCCCGGCCTCAAGCTGAATCTGGGCTGCGGCAATCGCAAGCTGGAGGGCTTTGTGAACGTGGATCGTGTCGCCGTGTGCGCTCCCGATCAGGTCGTCGACCTCGAAAAAACCCCGTGGCCGTGGGCCAACGATTCGGTCGAGTACATCCGGCTCATCCATGTGCTCGAGCATCTCGGCCAGACGACCGAAACCTTTCTCGGCATCATCAAGGAAATGTGGCGTGTCTGCCGCGATGGCGCGCGGATCGACATCGTCGTGCCGCACCCACGCAGCGACGAATATCTTGGCGACCCGACGCATGTACGACCGGTGACGCTGTCCATGCTGGATCTCTTCAATCTGCGCCTGAATCGTGAGTGGGCGGCGATGCGGGCGCCGAACACCCCCTTGGGACAGATTCTCGGCGTCGACTTCGAGGTGGAGTTCTTCGAGCACGCGCTTGATCCGGAATGGCAGGCTCGGCGGCAGGCGGGCACCCTGAGCGATACCGAGCTACGTGCGGCGATCCGTCAGCTCAACAACGTCGTCGCGCAGACCTCCATCGTCTGGCGTGTGTACAAGCGTCCGCGTTAAGTCGTGTCGTTCGATCCCGTGGCCGCCACCGTGCGCGTCGCCGAAAGCGAGGCGCGAGAGCGTCTGAGTGTCGGCGACTTCGCTGCCGCCGAGGCCGCACTGCACACGGCGCTCGCGCAGGCGCCTGAACGTTACGATCTGCGTTGCCTGTGCGCCTACGCGCAGCAGAGCGCCGGCCGCCTGCACGCGGCGCGGGCCAACTACGAGCAGGCGGCACAGCAGGCGCCGGCGTCGCTGGAGCTGTTCAACAACCTTGGTGTGGTCTGCGCGCGTCTCAACGATCCGGCGAGCGCCCGCCTCTGGCTGGAACGCGCCGTGCAGCTGGCTCCCGACGCAATTCCTCCGCGCCTCGAACTGGCGGGCGTCTTGCAGTCGCAGGACGACATTGCCGGCGCGCTGGCGTGCTATGAGCGGGTACTCACGCTCGATCCGCGCAATGCCCGCGCCTTCTTCGGCATGGGCAGCGCCTTCGCGCACTGTGGCTGGAACGACGACGCCATTCAGGCATTCGAGACGGCCTTGGCCCTCGAACCCGCTTACCTCGAGGCGCTCAACGGCCTGGGTATCGTCTGCAAGCGTCTGGGTCGTTACGAGCGGGCACATGCGCTCTTCGCACAGGCTCTGGCGCTGACGCCCGACGATCCGTCGCTATTGCGCAATCAGGGCCTGCTGCTTGGGGCCATGGGCGATTACACGGCGGCGGAGCGCCTCTTTCGCGACATTTTGCGCCGCCACCCGGACGACGCCGACGCGCACTTCAATCTGGCGAGTCTGTGTTTGCTGACGGGGCGCCTGGCGGAAGGCTTCCGCGAATACGAATATCGCTGGCACACGCGAGAGCCCGGCAGCGCCGTCAAGGCGCCGACCTCGACCTTGCCGCGCTGGCACGGCACGCCGGAGGAGGCTGCCGCCGCTGCGATGGGTGGTCTCGTCATCTACGCCGAACAGGGGTTTGGCGACTGCATCCAGTTTTCGCGCTACGTCGATCTGGTGACCAGCCGCTTTGCCCGAGTGCGCCTGCAAACGCGGGGATCGCTGCTGTCTCTCATGAGGCGCAGCTTTGCGGGACGTGTCGAGGTTGTTGCCGGCGAGGTGAACGAGACGGACGAGGCGGGCTTTTCGCATCACTGTCCGCTGCTCAGCCTGCCCTTCGCCTGCAAGACGGATCTCGCGAACATTCCCGCCAGCGTGCCCTATCTCGTTACCGCGCCGGAAAAACGCGCCGCCTGGCAGGAGCGCCTCGTCGGAGAGTCGCGGCGCAAGATCGGCCTGGTCTGGGCGACCGGCAAGCGCGGCCTGCACAAGCAGACTTTCGACGTGCCGCTCGAACTCCTGGCGCCTTTGCTGGCGCGACCGGATGTCGCCTGGTACAGCCTGAACAAAGCACCCGCCAGCGCTGCCGAGCAGGCGTTTCTGGCAACGCAGCCGATCACCGACTGGACGGCTGAGCTTAACGATTTCGACGATACGGCCGCCTTCATCGAGGCGCTCGATCTCGTGATCTCCGTCGACACTGCCGTGGTGCATCTGGCCGGCGCGCTGGGCAAACCGGTCTGGCTGCTCAATCGCGCCGAGAGCGAATGGCGCTGGCTGCTCGCGCGCAGCGATTCGCCCTGGTATCCGACGATGCGCATTTTTCGCCAGGCGCGTGCGCGCGACTGGGCGCCCGTTATCGCTCAGCTGGCGGCGGCACTGGATGCTGACGCGCTGCCGGAGAACCTGCCATGACCGCTCGTGTACAAGAAGCGCAACAACTCTTCGCCAACGGACTCGCGCATCATCGTGCCGGTCGCCACGCCGCGGCGCGCCAGTGTTATGAGGCCGGGCTGGCGCTCTTGCCCGGTCAGCCCGACGCGAGTTTTCTGCTCGGGCAACTGCTCTTCGAGATCGGTGAGCATGCCTCGGGAGAGGTTCGCATGCGTGCGGTGATCGCTGCGCACCCGGCGGCGCTCAACTATCGGCAGGGGCTGGCCATTCAGCTCTTCAATGCCGGGCGGTTCGGCGAAGCCCGGCTGATTTACGAAGAACTGTTGTCGTCTTTGCCCGCCGGCGCCGCGCAGGAAGTCATTCGCCGTGAGTACGCGCTTACCCTGACGAGGGCGGGCGAGGTCGACGCCGCTATCGTGCAGTGGCAGGCGCTGACCCATGGCACGACGCCCGATGCCTGGCGGCAGCTGGCGCGACTCTACGCGGACACGGGCCGCGACGATCTGGCGCTGGCGGCGATCGACCGGCAACTGGCGCGCCCGCTTCATGCCGCGGCCTCCGCTGCTGGCGTGGTCAACCCGGTTGCTTCGGCTGCCCTCGTTGCTTCCGCGCGCGCCGGCGACTGGTGTACGCGCGCCGATATCCACGAGCGGCAAGGCGAACGGGAGGCGATGCTCGGCGATTTGCTGGAGGCCGTGGCGCTGACGCCAGACGACGCTGCGCTGCGCGGACGTCTGGGGCTGGCGCTGCTGCGTGCCGGGCTCGGTGACGCCGCGCGCGAACAGCTGGATCGTGCGGCAAGTTTGGCGCCCGAAGAGGCGGCCTGGCACTTCAATCGTGGTCTGGCCTACGCGGCGGCCGGGCTACGCGAGACGGCGTGTGCGGCTTACGAGCGCGCTCTGGCGCTGGCGCCAGAGGCACCGGCAACGCTCACCAACCTCGCCAATCAATACGCGGCGCTCAGTCGCCCCGGCGAAGCGACTGCCCTTTATGCGCGTGCGCTCGCCGCCGATCCGGAGTTTGCTCCCGCGCACTTCAATCTCGCCATGGCCCAGCTCGACGCCGGCTGCCGCCTCGATGCGGCCGAGTCGCTGGCTGCTGCCGCGGCGCTCGATCCGGAAAACGGCCTGATTGCGGCGCATCTTCTCTTTCAGCGTCTGCACCTGTGCCGTTGGGACGGTCTGGTCGAGTTGCAACAGCGCGTCATCCGCGCCATCGACGAGAATTCGGCCGATGTGCCGCCCTTCATTGTGCTGTCGATGCCGGGCACGACGCCGCAATTGCAGCGCCGCTGTGCCGAGAACCGCAGCGCAGCACTGGCGCGCGGCCTTGCCAGTGCGAGCGTTGCCGAAGCTCCGGCATCGGCCGCGTCGGCCCGCTCGCCGGGGCAGCGTTTGCGCGTCGGCTATCTGTCGTCCGATTTCAAGAATCACGCCACGGCCTTCCTCATGATCGAAATGCTCGACGCGCATGACCGCGAGCGTTTCGAGGTGATCGGCCTTTCCTACGGCGTCGACGACGGAAGCGCCATGCGTGCCCGCGTTGCCGCCAGCGTCGAACGCTTCGTCGATCTCGCCGGTTTGCCGACGCGCGAGGCGGTCGCGCAGATTGCTGCGTTGCAGCTCGACGTGTTGATCGACCTCAAGGGCTACACCGAGGGAAATCACAGCGAATGGTTGCAGTACCGTCTGGCGCCGGTGCAGATCAACTGGCTTGGCTATCCCGGCACGCTGGGCGCGCCGTGGGTCGATTATCTGATTGCCGACCCGGTGGTGGCGCCGCTCGAGCATCAGTGGATGTTCAGCGAGCGGCTGCTGCATCTGCCCGCCAGTTATCAGCCGAATTGCCGCCAGCGCGCCAGTGCGCCGCCGTCAACGCGAGCGGCTGAGGGCTTGCCGGAGGGGGCGCTGGTGCTTTGCTCGTTCAACCAGACCTACAAGATCACTCCGGAGATTTTTGCCGTCTGGCTCGACGTGTTGCGGCAGGTGCCGCAGTCCGTGCTCTGGTTGTGGGCATCCAACCCCTGGGCCGAACGCGAGTTGCGACGCGTCGCCGAGGCTGCCGGAATCGCGCCGGCGCGTCTGGTGTTCGCTGAAGGGCGCGCGCAGGCCGAGCATCTGGCGCGGCTGCCTCTGGCTGATATCGCGCTCGATACTTTTCCGTGTAACGGCCACACCACCAGTTCGGACGCCTTGTGGGCGGGCGTTCCGGTGATCAGCCTGCAGGGCGAGGCGTTTGCCGAGCGGGTTGCCGCGAGCCTGCTGGTCGCGGCCGGCTTGCCGGAGCTCGTTGCCACGTCCCGCGAGGCGTATCGCGCCTTGATTCTGCGCGTGTGCACGGATGCCGACTGGCGCCAATCCATCACGGCGCGGGCGCGGGCCTTGCGTGTGGATTCGCCGCTCTTCGACAGCGTCGCCTTCGCCCGCCGTCTGGAAAGCCTGCTGCTCGACGCGCATCGCCAGCCCTTGGCGGCAGGGAGCGCTGACAGAGGGCGTTAGCGAAGCTTTTGCGGCGGAGCCCGCGATAGCGAGGCGTGAGGTGGCGAAGCTCGTAGCGGTGACGCTTGCGGCAGCGGAGCTTGGGCTATCGCAAGCCGCGGCGCCGCGTAAGCCGATTAGCCATGCAGGCGCCGGTCGAAGTCGGCCAGCGACTCGATGAAGACGAGGCGGGCCGCCAATGCTGCGGGCAGCCCCGCGGGCGGGTGCAGCGAGAAGACCTGCATGCCGGCGGCGACACCCGCCTGCAAGCCCGGCAGACTGTCCTCGATCACGGCGCAGGCCGCCGGTGGCGTGGCCAGCGCGGCAGCGGCGTGCAGGAAGAGGCCAGGGTCCGGCTTGAAGCTGCCGACTTCGTAGGCGGAGTAGACGTGCGCCCCGAAGTAGTCGCGCAGCCCGGTCAGGCGAAGGGTGAGTTCGGCTTTTTCGCGCGGGCCGTTGGTGGCGACGCAGAAGGGGCGTTGCAGCCGCGCCAGCAACTCCGCCGCGCCCGGCAAGGCGCTGATGCCCTCGCGAAAGCGTTGCGTCGAGGCGTGACGAAACTGCTGCAGGAAGCGTGTGCGAAAGTGCGCGGCGGATTCTCCTGCCCGCACGTCGTTCGGCGCCAGTGACGCGCCTCGCTGCACCGGCAGGGCGGCTGCCGACGCCGCCGGTACCGATGACAGGCGATTCGCCCGCTGTGAGAGAATCCAGTCGATACAGTCGTCGATGCGAACGCCGCGAAACTGGGCATGTGCCTCCGCGCGCGAGAAGCTAATCCCTTCGGCCTGCGCCAGTTCGTGCAGGACATCGAGCCCCGGCGTTTCGCTGTCGACCAGCGTGCCGTCGCAATCGAAAATGATCGCCTCGATGCTGGCGTTGATGGTCGCCTTGAGGCGCGGCGGGGGAGGGTTGGCTGTCATGGCGGGGAAAGAGAATAATCGGTTTCACCGCAAGCCGTGCACTTCGCGCGCTTTTGCGTGGTTTGCTGAGCGTGCGCGATACTTGCGCGCTCGATCATTTCAATCACCTTTGCTCAGGAATGCTCATGGCCGGTGAACTGCCTGTTTCGCGTCCGAGAAACCTGTTTGGCCGGACGCGGCACCCGTATTACATTCTTGCGCCCGATTTCACGCCCAGATCCGCCGGCATTCGCTGCCTGCATCTTTTGTGTCACGCCCTGAACGAACTGGGCGAAGAGGCGTATCTCTTCCACGCCAAGACGACTTCCCCGAAGCTGCGCACGCCCTTGCTCGACGCTGAAACCCTGCGCCGGCATTTCACTCTCGGGCTTTACCCGGTGGCGGTATATCCGGAGGTGTACGCGGGCAATCCGCTGCAATTGCCGGCGGTCGCACGCTGGCTGCTCAATCGTCCGGGCCATCTTGGCGGCGACTCGGTGTTTCCGGAGAGCGATCTCTTATTTGCCTACGATGGCTGGTGCATTCCACCCGGCATGAATTTGCCGTATCTCTCCATGCCGAGTACGGATACGACGGTTTTCAACAACGACAATAACCCCGCCGACAGCCAACGGCGCGGTGCCTGTTATTACGCCAACAAGGCGCTCGCCTTCGGCGCCAAGATTCGCCCTGAACATCGCCAGCTGACCAGCCTGTGCCACGACATTCCGCGCAGTCCCGCCGAGATCGCCGACATCCTGCGCCGTTCGGAAGTGCTCTACTGCTACGAGCAGTCGGCGATCATCCACGAGGCGCGTGCCTGCGGCTGCCCGGTGCTGCTGGTGTCCTCCGAGTACTGGGATGTCGATCAGGAGCACGGCGGCCGTGACGTGTTGTTCCTCGCCGGCGAGGAGTCGCTTGACGACGCGTGCGGCCATGCGCTGGAGAATCACGCCGTCGTGCTCGATCCGGCGATCTCGCGGCGGGGGCTGGGCAGCGCGGCCTTTGACGGCCGCGCGCACCTCTTCTTCTATGATTCGACCGATTTCGATCTGGGAATCAGCGATTTCACGCTGGAGATGTGGGTGCGCTTTCAGTCGCTGGAGGCGGCGGTCAGCCAGAGCCTGTGCGCCGGATGCGGGAGCGGCGCGCAGGCGAATTCCTGGGTGTTGGGCACGGATGCTGCCGCGCAGGGCCACGTCTCCTTGCGTCTTGCTGCCGCTGGCGAGGCGCCCGTATTGATCGATGATCGTCCGCCGCAAGCCGGTGTATGGACGCACTATGCGCTGGTGCGGCGGCATGGGCAATTCACGCTCTTCCGCGACGGCACGGTGGCGGCGAGTACGCAGTTTGCGGGGCCGATGACGACCGGCATCTCGCGCTTGATGATCGGTGCGGCGCGAGGCGAGGGGGCGGAAGCGCCCGTTCAGTCGCCCTTGCGCGCCAACCTGTCCGAGTTGCGTCTTACCAAAGGCGAGGCACGCTATACGGCGGGATTCATTCCGGCGCCCATTCCGGCGCCGCTCTCCCTCGCCGGTAGTCGCCTGCAACTGCTGTGTGAGCCGGGGATTGCGCTCGCTTCGCAGGCCGGTGCTCTGGCCTGGGCGACGGCGACGGTGCCGTACTCAGCGCTGCTGCGCGAGAACTGGCTGCGTAACGCCTGGGAGAACATCCGCTACTTCGTCGAACTGACGCAGGCGCAGGCCGCTCGCCTCGCGCAGCATCCGCTGTCGCTCAAGGACTGCACGGCGTACACGCCTTTAGAAAACTACTGGCTGATCCCGGCGGCCGAACGTGCGCAGGTCGTCGACAACTTTGTCATGGCGCTGACACACATGCCCGCGTTTGGCGCGGCGCCAGCGTCGGCGGCGGGCAAGGCGGTGTCGGCCGAGGCGTCCGTGCCGGCTGCTGCGTCTACCGTATCCACGGCCTCTGTGGCATCCGTGACTTCAGCGACGGGCAACGCGTACGCCGACTGGATGGGGCGGCGGCAGTTGCAGGCGATCGATGGCCAGTATTTTCAGGAACATGTCGCGACGCTCTGGAAGCGGCATCCGCTCGTCGAATTCCTCGTGTTTGTCGGCGAAGGGCAGGCGCCCCTCTTGGCGGATACGATCGATTCGCTGTCGGCGCAATTCTTCGAAGGCTGGCGCTTGTGCGTCATCAGCCAGCAGCCTTCGCCGGAGCCCGAATTCTGCGGTGAGCACCCGACGCTGCGCTGGCGGCACGTTCCGGATACGGCGCTCTGGAGCGAGGCGGCCAACGCGCATCTGCGTTCCTCGGCCGCCGATTGGGTCGGCCTCTTTGACGCGGGCACGCGCTTTAGCCCGCAGTTGCTGCTGGTGCTTGGTGACTATCTGGCCTTGCACGGCGACTGGCGCGTCGTCTACACCGACGAAGACGCGCTCGCGGCTGACGGCGAGCGGCATTCGCCGCTCTTCAAGCCGGATTTCAGCCCCGACTTTCTGCGCTCGACGGACTATATCGGCAACGTGTTCGTCAAGCGGCAGCCGCTGCTTGCCCTGGGGGGCTACCCGGCCGATCCGGGCGCCGAGCGCGTCGACATCGTGCTGCGATTCTTCGATGCCTGCGGTGCCGCCGCCATCGGCCACATCCCTGACGTGCTCTACCACGTGCCGGAGAACGCCTTCTTCCGCGCTGACCATCGCGAAGTCGCGGCCCCCATGGCTCGCCATCTGGCGCGTCAGGAAGTGTCTGCCGAGGTGGAGGAAGGGTTGGTTCCGCCTTTCACCTGGCGTGTCCGCTACTGCCACGCGACGCGTCCGCGCGTCTCGGTGTTGCTCGTCGCCGGCACCGACGTCATCGCGCTGGAGCGCTGCGTTGAGCGCCTGCTGGCGACGACGGATTACCCCGACTGGGAAATCCTCATCGGCGAAACGTCTGCCACGTCGCCGGCCGATGCCAGCGTGGCGGGCGACCCCGCCTCTCCGTCCGAGGCCGGTGCCTTGGGCGCTCTCTCCGCCGCCTTGCTTGGGCGCGCGCCGGAGCGCATTCGCCTCCTGCGCCTTGCTGCTACGGGCACGCCGGCACTGCGCAATGCGCTGGCGGCGCAGGCGAGCGGCGAACTCGTACTGTTTCTCGACAGCGTTGTCGAGCCGATCCACGCCGATTGGCTCGATGTGCTCGTCAGCCATGCCCTGCGCGCCGACGTCGGTGCGGTGGGCGCGCGCCTGCTGTCGCCGCATTCCCTGCAAGTGGTCGACGCCGGCGTGGTGCTCGGCATGCAGGACGGGCTCGGAGCGGTATTTGCCAACGAAGTCGCGCACGATCAGGCGGGCTACCTGCGGCGCGCCCTGACCGAGCAGAATTACAGCGCCCTCAGCGGGCGTTGCCTGCTGCTGCGCGCCAGCACCTTCCATGAACTCGGCGGTTTCGACGCGGCGGAATTCGCGCACGATCTGTACGTCGCCGACTTTTGCCTGAAGCTCCGCCAGCGCGGCAAATGGCTGGTGTGGACGCCCTACGCGACGCTCTTGCAGCACGTCAGCATCGAAGCGGCGCCGACCCCGCAAGACACCGCCCAGCGCCTGCGCGAGACGGCGATTCTGGCGCGGCGCTGGCCGGACAGCTTTGCTGACGATCCGGCGTGGAACCGGCATCTCGCCTTGTGTTCGCGCCTGCCGGCGGTCGAGAGCGAACTCGTGGCTTCGTGGAATCCGGATTTCCGCGATCGTTTGCGCATTCTCGGCATGCCCGTCGGGTCGCAGGGGCAGGCGGAATACCGCACGTTCGCGCCCTTGCGTGCCCTGCATGGGGCGGGCCTCGCGCAGTGCGCCGAAGCCTGCCAGCCCCGGCAGGGCGTCGCGCCTCGCGCACCGACGCCGTTCGAGTTGGCGCGACTGGCTCCGGATACACTCCTCATCCATGTGCCGGTCGATAACGTTCGCGCCATGAGCCTGCTGCATTACGAAACCTTCAATCCGCAGGTGCTACGCATCTACCAGCTCGACGATCTGGTGACCGACATTCCGCCGGATAACCCGTCGTCCAAGCAGCTGCCGCCGGAGCTGGTGCGCGAGCGCCTGCGCCTGGGGCTGGCGGCGTGCGACCGCCTGATCGTCAGCACGCAACCTCTGGCCGATGCGTATCGCGAGCTGATCGACGATATTCGCGTCGTCCCCAACATGCTGGAAGCGCGTGTCTGGAGCGGCTTGCAGTCGCGCCGGCGTGGCACGAAGAAACCGCGCGTCGGCTGGGCGGGGGCGCAACAGCACGCGGGCGACTTGCGACTGATCGCCGAGGTGGTGAAGGCGACGGCCGACGAGGTCGATTGGGTGTTTTTCGGCATGATGCCGGCGGGCGTGAGCCGCTACGTCGCCGAGTTTCACGACGTCGTCGTCAGGTTCGAGGAGTATCCGGCGAAGCTGGCGACGCTCGACCTCGATCTGGCAGTCGCGCCGCTGGTCCTGCATCCCTTCAACGAGGCCAAGAGCAATCTGCGTTTGCTCGAATACGGCGCGATGGCGTGGCCGGTCGTGTGCAGCGATGCCTATCCGTACCGCACCAACGACGCACCGGTGACCCGGCTGGCCAACGATCCGGAGCAGTGGATCGCGTGCCTCCGCGAGAAAGTGCGCGACCGCGACGCGCTGGCGGCCGAGGGCGATACGCTCAAGGCGTGGGTCTACGAGCACTACATCCTCGAAGAGCACCTCGAACGCTGGCTGTCAGCGCTGCGCCGCTGAGGCGCTCAGCGCTGGCCGATGTGGATGTAGCGCTGACCGACGCCCTGCTCGCCCGGTTGTCGCAAGAGTACGCTGTCGCTGCCGCACCGGCGGCAGCTCTCGAACCAGGGGGCCGCGTCCAGCGCCTGAATGCGCTGGCGTAGCTCGTCTGCCGAATGCGTCTCGTCGATGCGCACCCAGTCCGTGGCGAGGTCCGCAAGATGGTGCGAGCCAATACCGGCCGTCGTCGTGCACGGGTAATAGACGCCGTTCTGGATGGTCTTGCAGGTGTCCGTGGAATGGCAGGACTGCTTGAGGGCGCGTACGGCGTCGTCCGGTAGTGCGCGCGGCAACAGGGGCTCGGGCGTCGACCACAGTGGCTGGCCGACCGTGTGATGGATGCCGGCGGCGGCGACCTTTTGCACATTGAGCGCAAACAGCCGGCGCTGTTTTTCATCGAGGGCGCCCGTGTAGTCCGAGAAGATGATGCGGGTTTTGCCGTTCTTGAGGCGCTGTAGCGTCGCCTCGCTCATCTCGCAAATACCGTTGGTGGTAATGCCAATGACGCCGAAATTGGGCTTGTGCAGGATGTGGTCGACGATGTCGGTCAGCTGCGGATGCAGGAAAGGCTCACCGCCGATGAGCGAGACATACCCGATGGCGTCGACTGCCGAGAACATGCGGTCAATGTCGGTGGTGACGCGCGCCAGCGGGAAGTTGATCCGCTCTTCGCTGCGGTAGTGGTTGATGTACTGACCGCAGTGCGTGCATTGCAGGGTGCACTTCTGATTCAGGACAAAGCTCGCGACGCCCAGCGTCAGCGGTGCTCTGGCCGGGCTGTTGGCCGCCGGCGCGCAATCGTTCTGCAGAAGGCTGATCAATCGCTTGCACGAGCACCAGTTGCAGAAGGTCGTATTCAGGCACACCGAGGCGTCAAAGCCGGTTTCGCGGCTCATGCTGCACAGCAGGGCTTCGAAGAGCGCCATCCCCGACAGGTAGTGGGAATAGCCGCGCGCGCTGAAATCCGCTTCGCCCACGCTGCCGGAGAGGCTGCCATTCGGGATGCAGTTGATGATGAGCGTGCCATCCCGGTCGTAGTCCTGGGAGAAGGGCTGCGCGACCGGAATGCCGTGAATCTCGCCCAAGGCCTCGGCACGCACGTCCCAGAAAACCAGGGCGTCGCGATCCAGGTTCAGCGCGAGCAGGGAGCCGGCGAATTCGCGGCCAAAATTGCCGCCCCCGCGCAGGACAAGACGTTTGAAGTGGCGCAGGTAGGCCAGAATATCGTCGTGATACTTCGATTCGCCGCGGCGGGCGGCGCCAATCTTGTCGCGAATGCTGACTTCAACGGTCGTCATAGGTGGCGTGCGGTTCAGTGAAGCGGTAATAAAGGGTTATTGTGCGGCGCGGAGTCGCGTTGGCATGGGGAGCTTGACGACCTCGTAGTGGCCTTGCTCGCCCGCCAGCGCCGTCACGCCCGTCGTTCCGCAGACGCCATCGCAGTGGCGGCACGAATCGAAATAGGAGCGCGCGAGCAAGGTTCTGATCTCGCCCCGCAATGCCTCGCGCGAACGGTCGGCGTCGAGCGTCACATAGTCTTGCGGGTAATCGGCGACGCCGATGTTGTAAATCGAGTCGGCCACCGTGCAGGGGTAAAACTTGCCGTTCTTCACATACTTGCAGATGAGCGGATTCAGGCAATCCCGGCGTTTCTGCTTCATGGTTTCCAGCGGGTAATTGCGATCCCAGAGCGTGGTCGGCACCGTCCATTGCGGTGTTTCGTTCATGACGATGACCTGTGCGCCACTGGCGCGCACGCGCTCGACGTTGCGATCGAAGAGATCGCCTTCCTTCGCCGACAGCGATGCCTTGTAATTGGAAAAAACCACCTGGATACGCGAATCCGCCAAGCCCTCAAGCTGCCTGTCGTGGATTTTCACAATGCCGTTGGTGGTGACATTGAGAATCCCGAAATTGCTCTTTTCGAGGAATTTTTTGACGATGAGTGAGAGATCGGGGTGGAGGAAAGTCTCGCCGCCGATGAGTGGCACGATCTTGACGCCATCGATGGCGTCAAAGGTTTTGTCGATATCCGAGAGTATCTGCGCGAGCGGGAAATTCTTGCGGCTTTCGTCCGGATAGGCGTTGGTGTAGGAGTAGCAGTATTTGCACTTGAGCGTGCAAATCTGATTGATAACAAAGGTAATGTTCTTGAAATACAGCGACGGGCCAGGCTCGTTCTCCGGAACGCCGAGCCAGCGTTTGTGGAAATACTCGTTTTTCCGGCAGGTGTAGACGTCGCAGGCGTTAGCGTCGCGGCAGGTTTTGAAGGTGGATTGATCGTCGAGTGGGCAGATCAGCCCCGCGTAAAGCATATCGCCCTGAATCCGGTGCGCGAATCCATGTCGCTTTAACTCCGACAGGCAGTGCTCCATGACAAAACTGCTGGAAATGCAGAAGACGACGCCCGTGCGCTCGGGACTGGCACGGCTGGTAAAAGTCGGAAGGACGGGGATTTCGTGCAGGGAGGCGAGTGATTCGTGACGGGTATCCCAGTAGGCGGTGACGGGAACGCCAATCTCAAGGAGTTTCGCACCGACGGCGTCGCCCAGATAACCGGCGCCCCAGATATAGAGCGCGTCGAAAGTTTTCAGATAGTCGACGAGGCCGGCGATGTCGGCGGTGGTTCCGGTGACGGCATCGTCGTAAAACCGGGCGAGCTTAAACATGGCGATTTCTTCCGTGAGGCAGTGCGCGGTAGGCAGCTTCGGCGATGGCGAGATGGCCGGCGCTGGTCGGGTGGATTTTATCCTCAGAGAAAAACGCCGAATTCCGCTGGGCGACAAGGTGCGTAAAAATTTCCGACAGTTTGATCAGCCCGGTATGGCAGGCGGCGGCGACGCTGCGGGTGGCGGCGATGTAGTCCTGCAACAGCACGATCAGTCGCTGGCGGTAGGAGCCCTCGATGTCGTCGCCTTTCGAGATGAAAAACGGCTCCATGAGGATGATGGAAGCGTGCGGCAGACGCTTCCGGGTTTCTTCCACCAGCCTTCGATAGACGGCTGCGAAGTCATCCGGGGCGCGGTGCAACGAGCGCGATTGGTCGAGATGGCGCGTGGCGTCGTTGATGCCGATCAGGATATAGACCACGTCCGGCGCGTTCTCGATGACATCGTCGGACCAGCGGCTGAGCAGGTGCGCAATCGTGTTGCAGTCGATGCCCTTGTTGATGATGCGAAATTCCTCCTGCGGCTTGCGTAGCGTCAGCAGGTCGGCAAAGAGCTGGACGTAGCCTCGACCGAGCGGCGCGCCGTCGTTTTGCGTGCGTCCGCTGTCGGTGATGCTGTCGCCGATGAACAAAATGGTCTGCGCAGGTTTCATGGGGCTGTGATCCATGGTCGGGCCGGGCGTTGGGGCGGAGGGGGGGCGCCGGCTTACGCCAGCGGAATGCTCCCCGGCGGTGGTTCATAGGAAAGGCGCCGTTGCACGAGGTTCGCTTCACTGGCGATCGTCTTGAGGATGGTCTGTTGCTCTTCGGGGGTGGCGTGCCAGTAACCGGCGAGGCGCTGGTAGATCGGGTCTTCGGTGATGTCCGGAAAGGCAGACAGTGCCAGATGGAAGTAGCGCCGGGCGGTTTTCTCATCGTCGGCGAGCAGACTGCGGACGCAGTAGCGCAGACACAGATGCCCCAGCTTTTCGAGGGCGTTGTGCAGACGGTCGCGTGCCTTGGACATGTGCGGGTGGTTCGAGGCAATGTCGGCAAGTTGATGCACGAGCACATACTCGCTCATGCATTGCAGCAGATTGCCGGCCATGCGCGCACCGTCGCTTGCACCATGAATACGGTTATGCAACAGCGGCTCCTTGACGTAGATGATGTCCGAGTCGCAACACATGTGGAAATCGGCGAGTCGGTCGCCAAGCCAGCGGTCGTTGAGGTTGCCGCTCATTCGCCGCGCTTCGCTTTTTTCGGTGTTATAGAGAATCTGTGAAATGCAGGGGTTCACCGAAGACATCATGTACACCGCCGCCTGCTCAGCGCCCGGAATCAGGCAGGTTTCACTGTAGAAGGGCGGTTCGCTGCTCAGTTTGCCTTCTTCATCGAGAAGGTTGCGGTGCACCATGGCATAGGCGGCGCTCGGGTTGGCTTCGAGTAGTGTCACGCATCGTTGCAGGAAATCGGGGTGAATGGCGTCGTCCGAGCAGAGCTTCAGATGGTATTTGCCTTGCAGGTTCAAGCCGCAGTTGCGCAGGTTGATGTTTGGCCCGAGATTGATCCGGTTGCGCGTCAAACTCATTACGCCGGGGTGGCGTTCTGCATATTCGCAGGCGATTTCCCAGGAGTCGTCGCTGGAGGCGTTGTCCGAGAAACAGATTTCGAAGCGTGGGTAGCTCTGTGCGAACACGCTGTCGAAACACTGACGCAGATAGCGTCCGTAGTTGTAGTTGTAGATGCAGATGCTGACCAGCGGCTCGCGCGCCAACTCGCGGTCGCTGGTTTTGCGCACGAGCTTTTGCGGCGGCAGAAAAAAATTGACCGGCCGCATGCGCGATATATAGGCGTGTTCGAGGTGCGGGTCCGCATTCAGGGCGGCGAGCGCCTCGCGGACATAGGCCGGGCGATATTCCGCATTGCCGGAGAGTTCGAGGGCATAAATGCCTTTGCACATCTGCCGGGCTTTTTTGCGGTTTTCATGTTTGCCGAAACTTTTGTTGTTTCGGCTGATGGTGATGTGGCCGTCGTAGCGACGCGCGTAGCGCTTGGCAATTTCCCACGCCCCGTCGGTCGAGGCATCGTCGCAAATCACCACCTCCATATTGTCGAGCCTCGGTTCCCGAAAGATGGCGTCAAGGCAGTGTTCAAGGTCGCGCGCTTCGTAGTTGAAAATCAGAATACTGACGAGAATCCGCGTATCCGGAGCAGCTTGCGCGGGTTCAAGGAGTTGCTCGTTATCAACACGGTTCATCGTCGCTGGATCCTTGTGGGGTGGCCCGTCCTTGCAGGTGCCGAGTCAGGTTCGAGGCTTAAGGGCGGCAATGGTTCTGAAGGGGGCGCAGTGCGGGAGAAAGTTTGCGAAGCGTACAGTTGATTAATGACAGATGGCTGATTTTTGGCGCGGTTTTCCGGTAAGTTTTTTTAACGGTCGATAGTGTCCCGTGCAAGAGCCGCTGTTCGCCGGATGGCTTCGGGCAGCGGAGTCCACACGCGCACGCCGCATTCCGTGCTGGCGCGTGCGATGTCCGGCACGTAGCAGCGGCGGACGGGGTTGCCGACGCTGTAGTCCTGGCGCCCGGCAATCTCGACGTCGCCACCGGGGTTCAACTGCTCGCCGACGAGTTGCGCCAGTTCGCCGATGCTGATGCCTTGATCGGAACCGACGTTGAAGACGCGGCACGGTCCGTTGCGTTGCAGCAGGCGCACGAGCCAGACGACGAGATCGGCGGTGTAGAGATAGGAGCGGACGGCGAGTCCGTCGCCGTGCACGACGATGCGCTTTTGTTGCAGGGCCTGGCGGATGAAGTCGCCGATGGCGTAGTGCAGATCGAGCGGCATGTGCGGGCCGACAAACGAGAAGCAGCGGGCGATGCTGCACTGCCAGTCGTGCTGTTCGGCATAGGCGGCGAAGAGGAACTCGGCGGCGCGTTTGCCCTCGCCGAGGGCGCTGCTCGTCGCTGTGGTGTCCGGCGCGCTGGTGAGCGCCTCGCCGATCGGAGAGCTGTCCGGGCTGCCGTAGGCGGCGCCCGAACTGGTGAAGAGCACGTGTCGGGCGCCGCAGTGCGCCGCGAAATCAAGGACGCGCCGACTGCCTCGGACGAGGGTGTCGAACTTTGCCAGCGGTGTTTCGCCGAGAAACGTTTCGCGCGCCGACGTCGTCGCGGCATGGATGACATGCGAAAACGTCGTGGCCGGAAAGGCGAAATCGCGGACATCGCCCTCGTGCATGTGCAGGAAGCGTGCGGCCGCCAGCGTCGGCGCCTGTCGCGCGAAGGCGGCGGCATTGCGCGTCAGTACGGTGACGCGAATCTGCGCATCGAGCTGCGCGTTGGCCGCGGCGACGGCTTCGAGCAGGCAGCGGCCAAACCAGCCGGTGCCGCCGCTCATGAAGATGGAAGCACCGCGTAGCGACGCCCAGTCGGCGGCTCCGCGTTGCAGTACTTCGTCGAGATCGCGGCGGCGAACGGCGGCGGCGTCCTCCAGGCCAGACGTTGCGGATGAGCGTGGCATCAGCCGAGGACGACGAGGCCGCTGGCCCAGTATTCGGCGGATTTGCCGAGATGAACGCGGCGATTGAAGGTGAGGTTGTAGCCGTAGGCCTCGAAGTGATAGCCCTCGCCCGCCTCGGCGCTTAGTCCGGCGAGCCAGAGCAGCGGCGGATAGCCGTCGCGGCGCAGCAGCAGATCGGGGCTGCCGATGAGTGCTGCCGCCGTGTCGAAACCTCCCGCGAGGAGGAACTGAGCGGGTAGTTCGCCGAGTTGTTCGACGGCGGCGGGCAGCGAGAAATCGGGCAGGCACGGGAAGTAGTAGCCGACGACATCCCCCGCCTGCATGGCGGCCAGCAGCGTCTCGTGGCGTGCCCCCGGCGTCGGCGACAGCGTGCCGGCGAGAGGACTCTTGTGGTGATTGACGAAGGCGTAGTCGGGGAAGCGTTCGCGGTAAGCCGTGGCGACGGCGGGCAGGTAATGCGTGTCGAGCGCCGCGCCGATGTCGTCGTGATGCGCGCGCGGCAGGAAGAAGGGGACGTGCACGCCGTGCAGCAGGGGCGCCGTCGTCGGATCGGCGCGCAGGCGGTCGAGGATGGCGTCGGCGCGCGCGGCGAATGCGGCGAGGCTCGGCGCTGCTTCGCCATGTGCTGCCAGATGGGCATGTAGCCGGGCGTGGATGGCGGCGTAGTCGAGGGCAGGTTGCGTGCAGACGAAGTAGCGGCGTGTCGTCGCGGCGGCGGGCGCCGACAGGCCGGCGGGCGGGCGGCGACGGCCCGTGTCGTCAAAGAGCGCGCCCGTCGCCGCGGACGGGGTGCCGTGCGTCGTGGCTGCCGCGTCTGCCGTGGTTGTAGCGGTCGCCGGGGCGACGTCCTCCGTGTGGGCTTCCGCTGCGCCGGTCGGCGATTGCGTCGCGTCGTCGCTGAAGCCTTCGCCCCAGCGGATGGGCAAGTGCTTGGCGTGCCGGGTTTTTTCAGCGTGCAGGGTGATGAACTGCGGGTCTTCGCCGATGATGCAGTCAGGGCGATGCGGCCCGAGCCACGGGTTGCGCATGCCGCGCGCCAGCACTTCCTTCAGCGAAGTTTCGCGCAGGTTGCCGAGCGACATGTCGATATACGGGCAGGGCGTCACTTCAAAGGTCGAGGTGACGGTGATGATGCCCTTGACGGTGATGCAGCCCTTGAAGGAGCCGTACGAGGGCGTCATGTGCGAGAACACCGGGTACTCTTTTTCCAGTTCGCGCAGCGTGTCGGCGTCGGCCTTGTCGATGACGAACTCCGGGTGCGTCGAGCAGGAGCCGGTCGGCTTGGCGTAGGAGACGTAGAGGCCGACGCCCTTGCGCTTGGCGAAACGGCAGAGCTCGCGGAATTCTTCGGTTTGCGCCTGGCCTTTCACCAGCACGGTCGACAGCAGCAGGTTGAGTCCGGCCTCGAGCGCGGCATCGACGGCGCGCATGACACGCTTGTAGGAGCCGGGCTTGTTGCGGAAGGCGTCGTGTTTTTCTTCGATGATGCTGTCGAGCGACAACTGCACCTTTTCGACGCCAATCGACTTGAGGTGGCGCGCCCGCTCGGCGTCGAGGAACCAGCCGTTGGTGTCGGTGATGACGTAGTGCTTTTCGGGATCGATGGCGGCGACGACGGCGTCGAAGTCTTTCATCACCAGCGGTTCGCCGCCGGTGATGACGAAGCGCGCCAGACCGAGTTCGTCGGCTTCCCGCGACAGCCGGCGGATGTCGTCGAGATCGATTTTTTGCCGCGTATCGACGATCTTCAGCACTTTGTCGAGATGGCGGTCCATGTAGTACTCCGCCGAGCAGTGCGTGCACTGGAAGTTGCACAGGTAGCTCTTTTCCAGGCGGATGATCGGGCTGACCTCGCCGCGCGCTTCCATCTCGACCACTTTCGCCAGCTTGGCGGCGATGTAGGGCTTGCGTCGTTGCAGATCGTTGCGCTTGTTCTGCTCGGCGGCGGTCAGGGCTTTGGCGGGAAGGGTCATGAATCGACTTTCGGTGAGGGATCGGCGGGCGTCTGCCAACGCGCCGCAGGGGCGTCAATGTATGGACGGTACATCGCGTGCACGCGAATCAGTGAGTCGGGGCTGCGGTCGTGCCACTGCCATTGTCCTTTTGTCGGCATTCCATCGCCGGACTTGAGTGCCGGTGAGGGAGGCGTCAGCAGCTGGCAGTCGAAGAGCAGCGAAATGAAGTGGCCACGCACCTCACGATGCGGCACCTGAATTTCGTTGAGGGCGCGTGGCGTCGGCGCAAAGCGGACGCGGCAGCCGAGTTCGGAGGCGGCGACCGCCTCGATGCGTTGCGCGAAGGTCTCCTTGAAGCGGACGATGCCGCCGGGGACATGCCAGCCCGGGCCGCAAAAGGCGTCGTCGCGCCAGGTTAGCAGCGTTTGCCCCGCGGCGTTCCTGATCAGCAGGTCGACGTTGACCAGCGGCGTCAGCTGGCTGGCCAGCAGAAATACGGCTTCCGGCAAGCCTTCGCGGGTGCTGCCGGTGAGGCTCAGCAGCTCGTTGCAGAGAGCGTCGATACGGGCTGCTTCGGCGGGCGTCTGCGTTTTCATGGTTGTGCCGTTTCGCCCAGATCGCCGGAAAGACCGTCGTCGCGCAACAGGGCGACCGGAAAGCGGTCGCCGTGGCGGGCGCGGATCAGGCGATGCACTTCATCGGTGTACGCTGCTGCCATGACGATGATCGCGCTGGGCGGCGTCTCGGTAAGGGCCTCCGGCGCGACGATCGGCAGATGCGACGCGGGGGTGTACCGTCCTTGCTTGAATGGCGCCGAGTCGACGACGTAGTTGAGCTTCTCGCCAATGCCGCACAGCGCGATGGTCGCCAGCGCCTGGTGCCCGGCGCCCCAGACGGCGACGCTGCGCGGCGGGAAGCGGTCGATGAAGGCGTGCAAGGCGTCGCGGATGCCCTGCCGCCGCTCGGCCAGCGGCGCGAGGTCGAGCGGGCGGCGGCGGCGAACCTCGGCGGAAAGGATGTAGTCATGCCAGACGCTGCGGCAATTGAGCACATCGAAGCCGGCGCAGTGCAGGGCGAAGGCGAAGGTCTCGCGCGTGAAGTACGACAGGTGGTCGCTGATGAACTCCGAATACAGCTTGCGTTCGAGGATCATCGTGAAATTGGGGACTTCGACCAGACCGACCGCTCCCTCGGCGAGGTTGTGGTGAATGCCGCGCAGGGTGCTGACCGGGGCTGGCCAATGCTCCATGAAATTGAGCGTGACGAAGGCGTCGAAGGGCGCGCCTTGCAGGCGTTGGCGCGGCCGTTCGATGAAGTCGCGGGCGACCGACAGGCCGGCTGCGCGGCAGGCGTCGACGGCGGCGGGCGCGGCTTCGATGCCGTGGGCGCGGACGCCCGCTTCGGCGAGCAGGCTCAGGTACTCTCCCCGGCCACAGCCGATTTCGAGCACGGCTTTGCCGCTCAGCGCGTGCGTCTCGACCCACTGCCGGAACTGCTGCTGCCGGAAAGCGCGCATTTCCGGCGAAAAGGCGCTGGCGCGGATGACTTCGCGGTAATACGGCACCGGTGCACCGGCGATCTGTACGAGCCCACAATGCGGGCACTGGTGGATCGCCAGCGGCGTGCCGTGATCGTTGGTCAGTTCGTCGGCTGACGGGAACTTCTGCGCCGCACCTGGCATGTCCTCATAGCAGAGCAGCGCCTGCACCGGCAGCCCTGCGCGGCAGACGCGGCAACGCTCAGCCCTGCGGCGCGCTGGCATCGGGGCGTGCCTGCCGCGAGGCGGGCAAAAGCGGGATCAGCATCTCCGCCGTCAGTTGCTCGAGCGGCAGCAGGGGCGACATATCCTCCAGCGGCATCGACAGCATCGAGCCGTCGGCCTGCGACAGCGCGGCGACCTTGGGTGCCAGCGTCTCGTTCGGCGCCAGCTGGATGTCGATGAGACGAGGGCCGGGCGTGGCGAGAATCTGCGATAGCTGCGCCAGATCGCGGGCGTCGCTCAGGCGCACGAACGGCAGGTCGTAGGTGGCGGCGATTTTTTCGGGATCGGGCAGTTGCAGGCCGGCTTCGGGGCCGGTGCCGATGAAGCGGCTGGCGAAATAGTTGCGCTGGGTGTTGCGGATCGAGGCGTAACCACCGTTGTTGAGGACGATGAGACTGATCGGCAGGCGGCTGGCGGCGAGAGTGGCGAATTCCTGCAGATTGAGTTGCAGGCTGCCGTCGCTCTCGATGGCAACCATCGGCGCACTGCCGTTGGCGAGGCAGGCGCCAATGGCGGCGGGCAGGCCGTAACCCATCGAGCCAAGCCCGGAGGTGAGAAACACCCGCTGCCCCGGCTTGTTGCGAAAGATGGTGTAGAAGACCTCGATGGCCAGGCCGGAACTGCCCGTGCTGACGACGGTGTCGGCAGGAATCGCCTCCGACAGCGCGGCGACGCACTGGTAGTGATTGATCGGCCCGTCGCTGGCAAACGGCAGGCCGTCATTGACCGGGTAGCGACGTTTCCAGTCGGCGCAGCGGGCGAGCCACGGCGCCTGCGCATGCGTGCGCGCCGGGACGGGATGCTCGGCGAGCGCGTCGATGAGCGCTTTGGCGTCGGCGACGATGCGCTGGCTGATCGCCATGTCGAGTTTGTCGATCTCGTGCGCGTCGACGTCAACGACGACTTTGTCGGCAGCACGGGCGAAACCGCGCGGGTTGTAGGCGGTGATGATGTTGTCGAGACGGCAGCCGAGGCTGATCAGCAGGTCGCAGTTCTGTACGGCGAAGTTGGCAGCGCGCAAGGCGACGACGCCCGGTCGGCCGACATTGAGCGGGTGTTCCCAAGGCAGGAGGTCGAGGGCGTTCCAGGTGGTCGCGACGGGGATGCCGAGACGCTCGGCGAGGGCGGCGAACGACTGCGCGGCGCCAGCGAGCCGCACGCCGTGCCCGGCCAGCAATAGTGGCCGTTCGGCGCAGGCGATGCGTGCCAGCAACTGCTCGCAATCTGCGCTCAGCGCAGGGGCGGCGACAGGCTCCGGCGTGAATCCCGGCAGCGTCTCCGGATCAATCGGCGCGCCTTGCACGTCGAGCGGAATATCCAGCCAGACCGGGCCGTGGCGGCCATTCCGCATTTCGTAAAGGGCGCGCTCGAGGTGGTAGCGGATCTGCTGCGGGTCGTCGACCGTTACGGCGTATTTGGTGATCGAATCGACCAGCGGCACGATGTCGACCTCCTGCACGCCGCCTTGGCGTAAGGGGCGGCCTGCCAACCTGTCGGGGCGTTTGACCTGGCCGGAGATGACGAGCAGCGGGACCGACTCGATCCAGGCGCCGGCGACCGGCGTGATGACGTTGGTCGCTCCCGGCCCGGTCGTTACCATGCAGACGCCGAAGCTGCCGCGTACACGGCCCCAGGCTTCAGCCGCGATGCCGCAGGCCTGCTCATGATGGCAGGGCACCGGGGTCAGGCGTTTTTCGCAGGCCAGCGCGTCGTTCAGATACATTGCCCCGCCGCCCGGCAGCAGGAAAACATGCTCGGCGCCGGCGGCGGCGAGCCGGCTCATCAGGTAATCGGCAACGCGCATTGTCACAACCAGTAGGTCAGCAGGGTTTTGCGACGGGGATTGGCCGTGATGGCCGGGTCGCTGTAGTTCGAGTCGTCGGCGAAATGAGTCGAGGAAATTTCCTCGAAGACGACGCCTGTGTCGGAGAAGAACTTGTGCTTGACGCCGCGCTGCACGGTGATGACGTCGCCGCGCTGCGCCTGGCGTTCTTCGCCGTCGAGCCATAGCGTCATGCGGCCGTGCAGGATGACGAAGGTTTCTTCCTTCTTGCGGTGGAATTGCTCCGGATGCGTTTGTCCGGGCAGCATGGCGATCAGCTTCTTGCAATATTCGCGGTTGATGACGGTGATCATCACCAGGCCGAATTGCGCGAACTGCTCCATGCCGTAGTGGTGCGAAATTTCCAGATCGGATTTGCCAGGAACGACGATGTTGCCTTCCTGCAAGAGCTGACGCACGGCGGTCACGGCGGCGAGGACACGTTCGCGCTCGTGATGAATGTCGACCGTCTCCGCCAGGAGGGGCGTGCCTGCCAAGAGCGGCTGCCGGGCGACGTGGCGGCTGTATTTCGACCACTGGTTGGCGGTGATCTGGCCGGCGACGGGCGGGAAGGCGAAGCAGACGGCGCTCTCGTCGACCACTTCGCCGACAGCGACGTCGCGGGTCAGAAAGACACCGCGGCGCAGGCTGGCGAGACTGGCGGCTTCGTCGGCAGTGGCTTCCGGCCACGCTTCGCTGCCGCACAGGCGCAGCGCGCGCCAGGCGGCTTCCAGCCAGCTGCGTACCTGCTGCGGGTTGGCCGAATAGGCGTTGAGGGTGACGGTGGGTGAAGGCAATCCGACGTGCCGCTCGAAGACCGTCGCGCCCTTGGCCAGCGCCAGCATCACCGGCTCGTGGTGGCCGGGCGACTCGTGGGTGGAGAAGCCGATGCGGACCTCCGGATAGCGGCGACGCAGGGCCTCGACGCGGGCGATGTGCAGGTTTTCCAGCGGCGTCGGATATTCGGCGACGCAATGCATCAGCGTCAGCGGCCGCCCGCGGTGCAGGAAGAAGCTGACGACCGTGTCGATTTCCTCGGGCGTGGCGCCTGCCGTCGAGGCAATGACCGGCTTGTTACTGCGGGCAATCCGTTCGAGCAGCGGCCAGTCGGTGAGCGAGCAACTGGCGATCTTGATGATCTCGATTCCCTGCGCATCGATGAGATCGACGGAGGCTTCATCGAAGGGCGTGCACACGGTCTTGAAGCCGCATTCGCGCATGGCGTCGAGCAGGGTCTGAAACTGCTCACGCGCCAGCCGCGTTTCCTCGAAGCGCTTGACGTACTTGACGTCATTCCGGCCCTTGAAGCTCGGATGGATGAAGGTGTCGAGATCGCGGTACTGGAGCTTGAAGGCGAATTCGAAGGGGAAGCCCGCACAGGCATCGCGCATGGCGCGGATGATGGCGACACCATGGGCGGTATCGCCCATGTGGTTGTTGGCCATCTCGAAAATGAACAGAGGTTGGGTCATGTCGGCTTCTCAGAGACGGACGCCGCAGAATTCGGCGAGGGATTGGGCGATGTAGTCGAGCTGGGCGTCGTGCAGCCCCGGCCAGACGCCGACCCAGAAGGTGCGTTGCATGATCGTGTCGGCGGTGTCGAGGCGGCCGCTGATGCGCTGCGCGCGTCCAGCGAAATACGGCTGCCGGGTGATGTTGCCGGCGAACAGCAGACGGGTGCCGATCTTGCGCGCATCGAGAAAACGCAGCAGATCGACGCGTTCAAACGGCGTCTCGGGGCGCAGGGTGATGGGAAAACCGAACCAGGACGGCGCGCTGTTGGGCGTCGGCTCCGGCAGGATCAGCTGCGATGCCAGCGGCGTCAGACGCGCGTGCAGATAGTCGAAGTTGCGCCGGCGGGCGGCGATGAAGCCGTCGAGCTTTTGCAACTGCGACAGGCCGATGGCGGCCTGCATGTC
Organism: Rhodocyclus gracilis; assembly: GCF_009617575.1. Taxonomy (GTDB): domain Bacteria; phylum Pseudomonadota; class Gammaproteobacteria; order Burkholderiales; family Rhodocyclaceae; genus Rhodocyclus; species Rhodocyclus gracilis. Next base: position 6,482 of record NZ_WIXJ01000004.1, on the reverse strand, counting down.
GGTGATTTTCAGGTTGAAGCCGGCGTGCGAGTAAACGTACTTGTGATCGTAGCCGGCGGGCAGTTCGCCCAGTTGCCAGTCGAAGCGCTTGCCGCAGGTGTTGTCGCAGCCCGGATCGCACCAGCAGTCACGGCCCCAGTCGCGGAAGGACTCGATGGCGCGCCGCAGGCGGGAGTTGCTGGTGAATACGGCGCCGCCCTCGCCCATGGTGATGTGGTGCGCCGGGTAGAACGAGAGCGTGCCGATGTCGCCCCAGGTGCCGACGTGGCGCCCGTCGTAGGTCGAGCCGAGCGCGTCGCAGCAGTCTTCGATCAGCCAGAGTTGATGGCGATCGGCGAGTGCGCGGATGGCGGCGATTTCCAGCGGATTGCCGAGCGTGTGCGCGAGCATGATGGCGCGCGTGCGCGGCGAAATGGCGGCGGCGATGGCTTCCGGGGTCGGGTTGTAGCCGGGGATCTGCGAATCGACGAAGACCGGCACGAGGCCGTTCTGCACGATCGGGTTGACCGTCGTCGGGAAACCGGCGGCGGCGGTGATGACTTCGTCGCCGGCTTGTAGCGCGCGTTCGCGCAGCAGCGGCGAGGTCAGCGCGGTGAGCGCCAGCAGGTTGGCGCTGGAGCCGGAGTTGCAGCTCAGGACATGCGCAACGCCGAGCCGGCGGGCAAGCTGTTTCTCGAATTCGTCGTTGAAACGGCCCGTCGTCAGCCAGCCGTCGAGCGAGGCGTCGACAAGGTGGGCGAAGTCGCTCGCGTCGAGCACTTTGCCGGAAGGCGGAATCGGCGTCTGGCCGGGAATGAAGGTGGTGGGGGGCGTACGCCGGGCAGCGTACATCTTGACCTGGTCGAGGATGGATTGGCGGATGAGGTCCATGCGATCTTTACAAAGAGTCGGGCCGTTGCGCGTAGGCGTCGATCTGCCCGGTGCTGATGGCGTACATATCCTGACCTTCCATCCAGGCCAAGTGCCACTCAGCGGTTCGTCGGAGTGCTTCCGATAACGGCCAGCGGGGGCGCCACTGTAGTTTTTTTTGCGCCAGACTTGCATCGAGCATCAGCACGCCGGCTTCGTGCGGCAGTTCGCTTGGCACGGCCTGCCAGGCGGCGGGCGTCGGCCAGTAACTCGCCAGCAGATCGGCGATGTCGCCAACGCTGATGCAGTCGGCGAGGGGCGGGCCGAAGTTCCAGGCGCGCTCGTCGATACGGTTGTCGTACAGGCGTTCGGCGAGCGTGAGGTAGCCGGATAGCGGTTCGAGCACGTGCTGCCAGGGACGGATCGAGCCGGGGTGGCGAAGGCGGGCGGTTTCGCCGGCCGCGTAGGCGCGCAGCAGATCCGGCACCAGTCGGTGCTCCGCCCAGTCGCCGCCGCCGATGACGTTACCCGCGCGGGCGCTGGCGATCCGTGCTGCGCCTTCGGTGTGGAAGAAAGAACGGCGCCAGGCGTGCGTGAGGATTTCCGCGCAGGCTTTGCTGCTGCTGTAAGGGTCGTGGCCGCCGAGCGCGTCACCCTCGCGGTAAGGAGTCTTCGTCTCGCGGTTTTCGTAGCATTTGTCGGTCGTGACGACGACAACCGCGCCCAGACGCGGCGCTTGACGCGCTGCTTGCAGGAGATTGAGCGTGCCGGTGACGTTGGTGGCGTAGGTGCCGACCGGGTCACGATAGGAGTCGCCAACGAGCGGTTGGGCGGCGAGATGGAAAACGATGTCGGGATCAGCCGCAGTCAGCGCTGCTGTCAGCGCCTCGGCGTCGCGGATGTCGCCCAGCGTCGAATGCAGCAGGCCCTCGACGCCCGCACTGGCAAACAAGGAAGGCGCCGTTGGCGGCGGTAGCGCGAAGCCCGTGACCTCGGCCCCCAGCCGATGCAGCCAGATCGACAGCCAGCCGCCCTTGAATCCCGTATGCCCGGTCAGGAAGACGCGTTTGCCGCGCCAGAACTCGGGATTCACCATGTTTTCCAGGGGGCTCGACCGCTTTGCCAGAGCTCTTCGAGCAGCGTCTTGTCGCGCAGGGTGTCCATGGGTTGCCAGAAACCTTCGTGTTTCCACGCGGCGAGTTGCTGGCGGCGCGTCAGTTCCAGTAGTGGTTCGTCTTCCCAGGGGCCGTCGCTCTTGATCAGGTCGAAAACGCTGGGGTTGAGGACGAAAAAGCCGCCGTTGATGAGGCCGCCTTCGCCCTGGGGTTTTTCCTGAAAGCGGCTGACGCGGCCATCATTGATGTCGAGCGCGCCGAAACGTCCCGGCGGCGCAACCGCGCAGACGGTGGCGGCAAGACCGTGTTCGCGGTGGAAGCGGATTTCGCTGCTGATATCGACGTTGGCCACGCCGTCGCCGTAGGTGAAGCAGAAGGGCTCGTCCTTGTCGATGAAGCGCTCGATGGCTTTCAGGCGGCCGCCGGTCATGGTGAACTCGCCCGTGTCGATCAGGGTGATGCGCCAGGGCTCGGCGTGCCGTTCATGCACTTCCATCTGGTTGTTCACCATGTCGAAGGTGACGTCCGAGGTGTGCAGAAAGTAGTTGGCGAAGTACTCCTTGACGACGTAGCCCTTGTAGCCAAGGCAGATGACGAAGTCGTTGATGCCGTGCGAGGAGTAGATCTTGAGGATGTGCCAGATGATCGGCTTGCCGCCGATTTCGATCATCGGCTTGGGTTTGAGATGCGACTCTTCGCTGATGCGGGAACCCAGCCCGCCGGCAAGAATGACGGCTTTCATGCGCGAACCACCCTGTTTTTTCCGGCCATTTTGGCTTGGTACATTGCTTCGTCGGCCCGTTTGATGACGCTGGCTTGGTCGTCGCCTTCGGTGAGCAGCGTGACGCCGGCGCTGAAGGTGATCAAGAGTTTTTGATTGCCATGCAGGAAGATGCGCCGCGTCAACTCGCGCTGCAGGCGCTGCAAGGCGCGCTCTCCATCGTGCAACTGCGTGTCGGGTAAAAGGATGAGGAACTCTTCTCCACCCAGGCGGGCGACAGTTTCCTGCGGGCGCAAAGTTTCGCGGATTACGGTGGCCAGGTGGATCAGCGCCGCGTCGCCGGCGTCGTGGCCGAGCGAGTCGTTGAGCTTCTTGAAGTTGTCGATATCGAGGAGTCCGACGCACAGCCCGGTCTGCCGGCGCAGCGCGCGCGCGGCTTCCTTGGCAAAGGCGTCTTCGAGTCCGCGGCGATTGAGTGTGCCGGTCAATTGGTCGTGGCGGACCAGCGTGCTGGCGCGGTCGAGTTCGATCTGGAGTTCGTTGACCCGCTGTTCGGCGGCTTCGACGCGCAACTGGGCGGCGCGCAGTTCGTCGCGCGAGCGTTGTGCGTTGAGCTGGATGGCGCGCGTTTCGCGCATGACTTCGGCGAGCACGTCTTCGAGTTTGGTGATGTCGTCGGCGGCGCTGATTTTTTTGGCGCAGGCCTCGATCTTGTCGTGGTAATCCGAAGTGGAATCGGTGAAGTCGACCAGATGATCGACGAAGCCAGCCAGCATGCTGCGCAGGGCTTCTTTCGCTTCATTCAGGCTTTGCTTGAGTTGGCTCTGCTTGTAGATCACCTCTTTCAGGCGTCGCTCGGCGTCGTCGATGGCGCGGATGTTCAGGGGGCGCCCGACGATCTCCCGCACGGCGTCGATCTGGCCGCTGAGCCAGCGGTCGTCGATGACCAGCTCGCTGACGTTGTCGATGAGGAGCTGCAAGAGGTGCAGCAGTCCACCGCGCAGTTCGGTGTTGTCCTCTGTGGAAAGCTCGAGGCGGAAGGCGAGACGACGCAGCCCGTCCTGCAGGGCTTTGAAGGACTTCAGTTTGGTGACGCTGCGTATTTCCGCCGCGAGCGTGCGCGCTTCGGCGGCCATCTCCGGTTCGTCGGCCAGTTGCGCGGCGACGACGCTGTCGAGTGTGAACGCGAAGAGTTCGCGCAATTCCGGCAGGAGTTCGCTGGCCCGGCTCAGCGGCAGCGTGGCGGTGCCGCTGCTTGCGGCGCTACCGCTTGGAGCGGGCTCCTCGTCGATTTCGTCGACCAGGTTCACTTCGCCGCCGGCGCCCGGCGTCGCCGACCAGGAACGTGTAAGTCCCTGCAAGCGGGAGAAGAGCGTCTCATTGTTGGCGCCGGCGCTGGTGATGACGTGTTCCAGTGCCTCGCGTTTGCGCGCCGGGGTGAGGCCGCTATGGCGCATCTCCCAGAGGCGCAGCAGGTCGCCGATCAGCTCGCTCCAGCCAAGGTCGGCGCGCGTGCTGACCGATTGAATGAAGTCGACCAGGGCCGTACGGGCGTCATCCCAGCTCTGGTTGCGGATGGCTTGCTCGAGTTGCCGTCCGAGGCGCTGCTGCTCGGAGGAGTCGCGCGGTAGCGAGGCTAGGAGTGCTTCCAGATCACGAGCCGGGAAGGGGGGGCTGTCGTCGTCGCTGACCCCGGCAATTTCCTGATAGATCGTCCGGTAGTTTTCGGGCGACGGCTGCATGCGTCGGGTGGCCAACATGCGCAGCGTTTCGCGAGCGATTTCGGAAGGGTTCGTCGGTTTGGCCATGAGGAGTCGTTAACAGCGGTATTCCGGTAGATTCTACGGCCTCGAACGACGCCTGCGAAAGCGCTGTGTGGCAGGCGTCTTTGGGCGTTTCGACGCCAGACGATACGTTATAATGCGCGCCGCCGTCGGCCCCCGTAGCATGAAGGTCGTGCAGTTGCCTTGTAAGCATCAGGTGTTGGTTCGATTCCGACCGGGGGCACCAGCCGCGCGCATGAATGAATGTAGTCCCTGTGTAAAAAATCTAAAAATACGCAGCGGCGCGCTTGTGCGGGATATTCGCTCGGCGATTCAATGCGGCGTATGGCAGGTAATCCTGCTTTTGCTCCGCTGGCATCTCTCCATCTCGTCCTGCCGCCTAGCAACGTGCCGCCTGCAATTTGTGGTGTAAGGGGCTGCCAAGCAGTGGGTGGTGCCTGAAGGCCCGGCACGTTAAGACGTCTGTTCCTGCGGCGATTTTTCCGCGCGCTTTCGCGGTTGGGCGGGCGACCGCCGTACGCGGCGTACGCGCGGATCCTCGGCGGGGATGTCGTCCGCTTTTCCTGCCGCAGTGTCGAACCCCAGTCGCGAAGACAACAGCGCGGCGGCGGCCTTGATGCGTGCGGCGAGAGAGCTTTCCCAGCGGTTATCAAAATTGCCGACCGGGCCGAGGGACGTAATGGCCGCGACCATCTTGCCGCTGTGATCGAAGACCGGCGCGCTAAAGCCGTTGATGCCCGGCGTCAGACTGCCGTCGGCGCGGGCAATGCCGTGCTGGCGGATTTCGCCCAGTAAGCATTCCATTGCCTGCTGTTTCTCGGCGGGCGAACAGCCTTCGCTCTCGGCTGCGGCACGGAGTTCCTTGTCGAGTTGCTTCTTCATCGACGGCGAACGATAGAAGGCCGCAAAGGCGCGCCCGGTCGCCGAGGTGGTCAGCGGAAGTACGACGCCGGTGCGCAGGGTGATGGTAATCGGCCCGTCAGCCTCGATCCAGCGAACGCAGGTCGGCCCGCGATTCGCCCACATCGCCAGTGCTACGGTCTCGCCGATCTGTTCGTAAAGGTCTTCGAGCACGGGGGCGGCGAGTTTCACGGCGTCGATCCGTGCAAGACTCGCCAGACCGAGTTCCATGGCGAACGCACCGAGGTCGTATCGTCCGGTGTTGGCATCCTGCTCAACGAGCCCCATGCGGACAAACGACACCAGATAACGATGCGCCTTCGCCGCCGGCATGGCAGCGTTACGCGCCAGATCGCGCAACATCATCGGCCGACTGTTCGCGGCGAGCACACGCAGCAGGCGCCCCCCGACTTCGATCGACTGAATTCCGTGCCGCGGCTTCTCGCTCTCCGACTCCATGGGGTTCTCGTCCTTTATGCATATGTATGGGCGCGCAAGGAGGGAATTGTAGCGAGGACGTGGGGCCGTTGTGTGGCGCCTTGGATCGTTCGGCGGAGGGGGGGCGAGCGAGACCTCGTCGGCTTCCGCTGTTGGCTCAAGATGGAAAGCAGTCGTCTGTCCAGCGGGCCCGCGAGTATTCGGACTGACGCGCAGACGAGAGGTGCTATTCGCCTAAGTTCTCCGGCAACGAAACAGTCAGCACTGATGTTTAACGTGCTGAAAGCGAGGTAATGCGCCCGCAGCCCCAAAAGTATTCGCGAAAAAAACAACAAGAACAGCCGGTTGCGTGCGTTACGTCAAATAATTCACGCAAAGTGCTTGCGTGCCCGCCTCGCTTTGGCTATAGTTCGCCCCCTCGTCGCACTGCACCGCCGCTGAGGAGTACGCAGCAGCAACAAAAAGCAGCGCAGTGTTGACAGGGTAGAGAGAAGTTTGCTAAAGTCTCACTTCTCTGACGGACGCGGGGTGGAGCAGTCTGGCAGCTCGTCGGGCTCATAACCCGAAGGTCACAGGTTCAAATCCTGTCCCCGCAACCAGTTCTTTAAAAACGAGACAATTGATAGGTGTGGGTGCTTGTCGAGGTGACCGGACGCGAGTTCGGGAGCAAAAAGA
>NZ_WIXJ01000003.1 GCF_009617575.1 Rhodocyclus gracilis | reverse complement strand
ACCTGACCGACGACGATAGCCCACCTGCGCGCGCAAGCCTTCCTGCCGCATCAGGCGATAGACCCGGTGCTTCCCGCTGCGCTCGCCGAGATCGCGCAGATCAGGGGCGATCTTGCGATAGCCATAGACGCCCCCGCTCTCCATCCACGATTGTTTGATCAGCCCCTGGAGCCGCGGATCCTCCTGTCGGCGCGGGGATGGCGGTTGAGCTTTCCAGGCGTAATAGCCGCTGGGATGGACTTCCATGACGTAACAGAGTCGGCGAACGGTGGGCTGCATTTCGTGGGTTTGGATGAAGGCGTACCTTACCGGGACTCTTTGGCAAAGTACGCTGCGGCCTTTTTTAGGATGTCGCGCTACTCGCTGACCCGCTTCAGTTCTGCCTTCAGGCGCCGAATCTCCGCCGCCTGGTCCTGCAGTTCAGCCCGCTCGGCCGGCCGGGTGCTGATAGCGCTTCAGCCATTCATACAGGCTGTGTTGCGATACGCCGATCCGGCCGGCTACGTCGGCAACCGGAGGGCCCCGCTCGGTGACCTGCTTGACTGCCTCAATCTTGAATTCTTCCGGGTAACGCGTGTTGCTCATGACGCCTCCTTTTGCCTAAGTTTAAGGCGTCGGAGTGTCTACGGGGGCTGGGGCGATTCACTACGCGCTGATCAAGCCTGAGCAGACGTTCGATGAGACTACTACTCCCAGTGAAACCCACAACGACCGTGACGAGCCAATTTTGGGCGTTTTGCGAAGCTCGTCGCAGAATTCTTCGTAACGAATCATGTTAGAGCCGGCCATCAGCAGCACCTCGAGGCAAAACGCTTTTGACGTCAAAAATTACCGCGCCAGGCAGCCCCCAAGCTTTAATCCCAACTTCGCCGAGCCCTACGAACTGCCGATGACCCACAGCCAGAATTATTGCAGCGTACTCACCTTCTTTAGGTGGCTGTGCTAGACACTCCAATCCATACTCGTGCCGCGCCTCGGAAACATCGATCCACGGGTCGTAGACATCAACAGATGTATTGTAAACACGCAGAGCAGCGACGATATCGACCACCTTGGTGTTGCGTACATCGGGGCAGTTTTCTTTAAAAGTCAGCCCGAGGACCAATACTTTGCTCCCAAGAACGGGCAGGTTCTTGCGGAGCATCAACTTAACGGTTTCGTCAGCAACGTGAGTCGCCATACTGTCATTGATGCGCCGCCCCGCGAGTATAACTTCCGGGTGATAACCGACTTCTTGTGCCTTATGTGTAAGGTAGTAGGGATCCACGCCAATGCAGTGCCCACCTACTAAGCCAGGACGGAAAGGCAAGAAATTCCATTTCGTACCTGCCGCTTGCAGAACTTCGAGCGTATCGATACCCAGCTTGTTAAAGATAAGACTGAGCTCGTTCATGAGTGCGATATTGACATCACGCTGCGTATTCTCGATAACTTTTGCGGCCTCAGCCACCTTGATACTGCTTGCCTTGTGCGTTCCCGCCGTAATAATACTGGAATACAGCGCATCAACATCATTGGCGACGGAGGGAGTGCTACCGCTCGTTACCTTTTTAATCGAGGGAAGCCGGTGCTCTTTGTCTCCAGGATTGATGCGCTCTGGGCTATACCCGCAGAAGAAATCCTCGTTAAACGTTAGCCCACTGAACTTCTCCAGAACAGGCACGCAAATTTCTTCCGTTGCACCGGGGTAGACAGTTGACTCGTAAATAACGACATCACCAACCTTCAGTACTTTTCCAACGGCCTCGCTAGCTTTCAGTAAGGGCGTCATATCCGGTCGATTAGCACGATCTACCGGGGTAGGCACCGTAACAATATAAACTTGGGCCTGCTCTAGGTCTTGAGCCTCGCAACTGTAGCGCAGATATTTAGCTTGCAATAACTCCTCGGAACTGCACTCCAGGGTAATGTCTATTCCCGCCCGCAGATCTTTAACCCTCTTAGGATTTATATCAAACCCAACAACCTCGCGCCGCTTCCCGAATTCGACCGCAAGAGGAAGACCGACATAGCCCAGCCCAACGATGGCGATAATGCTCTCTGAATTCATAATCTCTACCGCAAAAAAAATTAAAGTTCACTTGGCGAAATAATCGCCACAGCAACCAACTCGCGCCAGTCGCCCAATTCGGTACCTCTGCCCTATTCGCCCCCCCCGAGGGGGCTTGTGACATTAACGCAATTTTTTGCGCTGACACCTAGGCAGCGCCCCTATGACAAAAAACCTTTTCCGTGTCATGAACAGCCCCTTGCCCACCACCATGCCTTTGGCGTAAGGCCGCAAAATCCAACTATCTATCCAACGCCAATCCAACTCAATCTGCACAGAGCCCTTTCAATGTACCAGACCAGAATGCGCGCCTCGATTAACGCTATCATTGGAACAGAAATTTCGTCGAAGCTTGTTGCGGCACACACCACCTTTCCGGTTTGCGTTAACCGCCTCTAGGGCAGGGAAAAGCCAGCAACTTAATGCAACGCAGACGTCGACATCGTGCTGGCGCTGCGCTCGAGACGCCGCCACAGCAATTCTGCCTCGCCTTGATGGCCGGGCGTGTATTCGCACACCGCCCCCCGTAACAGCGACATTGCGTCGGCGTAGTCGAAACGGCGGCAGGCATCATCCATTGCCTGCAAGCGCTCGATCAACTCGGACCAAGGCAACTCGTGCTCGAAGGCGCGCATGATTAGGGGGTGCGTTGTCCCTTCCACGTTATCGCCGATGAGCAACTCTTCGTAGAGTTTTTCGCCTGGACGCAGGCCGACGATGTCGATCGCGATATCGCCGTTCGGATGCTGCTCGTCGATGACCTCCAGGCCCGAGAGACGCACCATGCGCTTGGCGAGGTCGAGAATGCGCACAGGCTTACCCATATCGAGCACGAACACTTCCCCTCCCTGGGCCATGGCGCCGGCCTGAATAACGAGTTGCGCCGCCTCGGGAATGGTCATGAAGAAACGCGTGATGTCGGGATGGGTCAGTGTAATCGGCCCGCCCGACTCAATCTGCTTGCGAAAGAGCGGCACCACCGACCCCGACGAACCGAGCACATTGCCAAAGCGCACCATGCAAAAGCGCGTGGAGCCGCCTTGCCGGGCCAACGCCTGCAGAATCAACTCGGCCAGGCGCTTGCTCGCCCCCATAATGTTTGTCGGTCGCACTGCCTTGTCGGTAGAAATCAACACGAAGGTCTGCACACCTGCGGCCGCGGCCGCCTCAGCCAGACGCCGGGTACCGATGGCGTTGTTACGCAGCCCCTCGACAGGATTGTGCTCGACCAGGGGCACGTGCTTGTAGGCCGCCGCGTGATACACCGTCTCGACACCATAACTGCGCATGAGCAATTCGTTGCGGCGTTGATGCAACACCGACCCCAATACCGGCACCAGCTCGATACCCGCGCGCACGGCCAGAGGGCGCAGTTCCTGATCGATCGCGTACAGTGCGAATTCCGACAACTCCAGCAACACCAGACGCTGCGGCCGCTGCGTAACAATCTGCCGACACAACTCCGCACCAATCGAGCCGCCAGCGCCGCTCACCAGAACCGATTTACCGGTAATGCACGCCGCCAACAAACGCGCGTCCGGTGCTACCGCTTCACGTCCAAGCAAGTCCTCGATATCGACCGGCCGCAACGCATCGACCGTCACCGAGCCGCTGACGATATCGGCCATCCCCGGCACAATTTTTAGCGCACACGGGAAGGGCTCCAACAAAGCCAATATTTCCGCACGACGCGCTCGCGATGCGGAAGGCACTGCGAGGAGAATCTCCGTGACGCCTTTGGTGGCGAGTACCTCGGCAATCTCCTCGGGCGCATACACCCTCAAGCCGGCCAATTCCGTCCGCTGCAGCTCCGCCTTGTCGTCGAAGAAAGCCACGGGCAAATAATCGCGTCCGGCCCTCAGGGCAAACGCCAGTTGCGTCCCCGCGCGGCCGGCCCCGTAGATCGCCACGCGCTTGCGCCCCGCCAACTGCCTCTCGGCATTGAGAAAATAGCTCCGCGCCAGAAAACGGCTCGCGCCGACGTAAAGAATCGCCAGCAACCAGTAGATGACCAGAACGCCGCGCGACACCCCGAGGATGTGCTGGAAGGCTACGAATGCAGTCAACCCCAAGACCGAGAGCGTCACGCCAAGGAAAACCACGTAAACAACCCGATCTTCCATGAACCGGATGACGGCGCGATATAAGCCCAAGCGGATGAAAACGGGGATCGCCGTCAGCGGCGCCGCAAGAACCATCCAGTGGTACACCTGCAAAGGGGGCGTCAGGCTATCGAAGCGTAAGACCACTGCCGACCAAAACGCGAACAACAAAAGGATGAAATCTACGGAAACAGCAATGATTTGCTTGCTACGCCGTGGGAGTGCGAAAAAACGATTCAACAAAGTCCCCCCGTTATGGAATAAGGCACCACTCTCAGCTTCTACTCAAACGGGAAGCGTTTTTTATGCAATATGCGCCCCCTTCACGGAATCAAAACGGTAAAAACCACACGATGAATAATCGCGCACTAAATATAACCGAACAATAACCATTTTTCATAATAACAAAAGCACTCCCCTCCCCGGAACGAGCCCCCCTCGTATCGCCATGAGCACGGGAACACCAAGGGCAAACACACCACTATCTTGGAAATAGATACTCTGTCGCTATGCAGCAGAAGTAGGCATCAAAAAACGGCGATACCAATCCATCGCCACGTGCAGCCCCTCTTGAACGTGGTGCGTCGGCGTATAGCCGAGCAGTCGCTTAGCTTTGTCGATATCGGCCAGGGAATGGCGAACATCGCCGACGCGAAAGTCGCGATGCTCGGGACGTACATCGCGAAGCGACGGAATACGCTCTGCGAGCACATCGCGTATGTGCGCGTACAACTCGTTCAGACTTGTCCGCTCCCCCACCGCGACGTTGTACACCTGATTGCGCGCGGCAGCATCGGTCGTCGTGGCAGCGAGTAGATTGGCCTGAACGGCATTGGCGACGAAACAAAAATCACGGGAAGTTTCACCATCACCATTGATGAACACCGCCTCGCCCTGAATCATCGACGACACCCATCGGGGAATGACTGCCGCATAGGCCCCATTGGGGTCCTGGCGAGGGCCAAAAACGTTGAAGTAACGCAAACCGACCGTCTCAAAACCGTAGCAGCGAGCAAACACCTCCGCGTAAAGCTCGTTAACGAGTTTCGTCACCGCGTATGGCGACAAAGGCTTACCGATTACATCCTCGACTTTAGGCAGAGCCGGATGATCGCCATACGTCGAACTGCTAGCGGCATATACAAATCCCTTCACTCCTGCGTCGCGCGCCGCAACGAGCATATTGAGGAAACCAGCGACGTTAGCCTGATTGGTCGCCACTGGATCGGCGATGCTGCGCGGCACCGAGCCAAGCGCAGCCTGATGCAACACGTAATCCACCGCTTGCCCCGCCGGCGCGACGGCGCGACGGCAATCGTCGATCCGGCAGATGTCTCCGTGAATAAACTCGAAGCGCGTCCACTGTTCGGGCGTCAAGAGCGAACGCACCTCGTCAAGATTGCGCTGATGCCCCGTCGCAAAGTTATCGAGCCCGACCACACGCTGATCAAGCCGCAACAAGGTCTCCAGCAAATTGCTACCAATGAAGCCGGCCACGCCGGTAACCAGCCAAACCCGCGGAAAACTCTGCAAGCGAGCGCAAAGAGACGAATACATATTAGTCATAAAAACTCAAGGCACGTGATGGAGTGCGACTAAGCACGACCGCAGCGCTCCAGAAAAACTCAGACATCAGATCCCGCCGCACCACTAGCAACTCGGAGAGAGAGGGAGAGAAGCTCGCCGTCACGCAAAGGAACATTAGCCCCTTCCACGAGCGGACCAGCCGAAAGAGCGGGGAGTGCTTCAATTTCTTGGCGCAACATCGCGATCTCGTTGCGCAGACTCGCGTATTCGGCCTCTTTACGAGCCAAATAGGCGCGAGTCAATCGCAGCCTTTCGCCGACACCGTCGGGAGTCAGCAAATAGAGATACGCCCATTTGCTGTCGCTCCTCCGAAAGTTGCCTGCTTTGACCCAGCCTTTTTCCACCAACGCCTTCATCAAATAATGGGTCTTGCCGAGACTGACGCCAAGCCGCAGCGCCAACTCCCGCTGCGATAGCTGCGGCCGCTGCTCCAGCACTTTCAACACATTCCAATGGGCAATTTCTTGCGGATTCACGGGGCGACGGGCTCGCGTTCAATCGATGAACACGGATGTTACCGAGCGCGCCAATGTCATGCAAGCCGGATTTCCTGCCAAACCAGAGCGAGAGAAACCCATAGAGTCACGCAAGGCCCACACTCGATCCACCGCGAAACATCTGCGGCGCGGCGGCGTCTCGCGGCGACAGGATCGGCGGAATTTCCAGCGGCCATGTAATCGCCAACACCGGATCGTTCCACGCTATCACCCGCTCAAGATCAGGCGCCCAAGGCGCTGTAGTCTTGTAAAGAAATTCCGCGCTCGCCGAAAGAACGAGAAAACCATGCGCAAAGCCCGGAGGAATCCATATCTGGCGGCGGTTCTGAGCAGAGATGACCCGCCCCACCCACCGCCCGAAACTCGGCGACTCACGACGAATATCAACGGCCACATCGAACACCTCGCCGGCAACGACACGCACCAGTTTGCCCTGCGCCTTCGGCGGCAACTGGTAATGCAAACCGCGCAACACCCCGCGCGCACTTTTCGAGTGGTTATCCTGAACGAAATCAACGTCGTAGCCGACCGCTTCGGCAAACGCCTGCCGATTGAAGCTTTCGTAAAAAAACCCCCGCTCGTCGCCGAACACGGTCGGTTCGATCAGCAACACGTCGGGCAAGTCGAGCGGCGTTACTTTCATGCCACGCCCCTCTCCTGCACTAGGCTGAGCAGGTAGCGACCATAGCCAGACTTCGCCAGTGGTTCTGCCAACTTCGCGAGTTGCGCGTCATCGATCCAGCCGTGACGCCAGGCGATCTCCTCGGGAGCCGCGACTTTCAGCCCCTGCCGCTTTTCCAGCGTGGCAATGAACTGCGAGGCTTCGAGCATTGATTCGTGCGTACCCGTGTCGAGCCAGGCATAGCCGCGCCCCATGGTTTCAACATTGAGTTTGCCCGCTTCAAGGTAGCGTCGATTGAGGTCGGTGATCTCGAGTTCGCCGCGCGCCGACGGCTTGATCGCGCGGGCGTGCGCGACGACGTCGCTGTCGTAGAAGTAGAGTCCGGTGACCGCGTAGCGCGATTTCGGCTGATCGGGCTTCTCTTCGATACTGGCGGCACGTCCGGTCGAATCGAAAGAGACAACGCCGTAGCGCTCGGGATCGGTCACCGCGTAAGCGAACACCGTCGCTCCCTCCGTGCGCGCCGACGCGCGCTGCACCAGCGCAACGAAGTCATGGCCGTAAAAAATGTTGTCTCCGAGCACCAACGTCGCCGGAGCGCCCGCCAAAAAGCTTTCGCCGATCAGGAAGGCCTGCGCCAGACCGTCGGGCGACGGCTGCACGGCGTAGGAGAGCTGGATGCCCCACTGCGTGCCGTCACCGAGCAGCTGCGCGAAGCGCGATGTGTCCTGCGGCGTCGAGATGATCAGGATGTCGCGGATTCCCGCCAGCAGCAGCGCCGACAGCGGGTAGTAGATCATCGGCTTGTCGAAGATCGGCAGCAGCTGCTTCGACACCGCCTGTGTCGCCGGATAGAGTCGGGTGCCGGAGCCACCGGCGAGGATGATGCCTTTGCGGGGAAGCGGTGTCGTCACGGGAGCGGGCTCCGGGTCGGTTGGGCGCGCGGGCCTCAGTAGCCGTTGGCGCGTTTGAGGGCGAGCAGTTGCATCATGCGTTCGAGATACGGCAGCCAGTCGGGCATCTCGAGCGCAAAATCGCGTTCCAGCTGCGCGCAGTCGAGGCGCGAATTGGCCGGGCGCGTCGCCGGCAGCGGGTAGTCGGCGGTGGTGATCGGCGTCACCGTCCCGGCCGCCGGCAGTCCGTCGAATCCCGGCGTGCGCGCGGCGACGTCGAGGATGGCGCGCGCGAAACCGCACCAGCTGACCGGATTGGTCGCGGCCAGATGGTAGAGCGTACAGCCGTCGGGCGCGCGTTCGCCGCGGCGCAGCGCGGCAAGGACCAGCCCGGTGACGGTCGAGATCATCGCCGCCGGCGTCGGCGAACCGATCTGGTCGTCGACGATGCGCAGCGGCCGGCCTTCGCCGGCGAGGCGCAGCACGGTCTTGACGAAGTTCTTGCCGCGCGCGCCAAACACCCAGCTGGTGCGGAAGATCAGCGCGCGCGCGCCGCTGGCGGCGATGGCACGCTCGCCGTCGTGCTTGCTCTGGCCATAGACCGAGAGCGGATTCGGCGTATCGCTTTCGACCCAGGGCGCGGCCTTGCTGCCGTCGAAGACGTAGTCGGTCGAGTAATGCACGAGCAGCGCGCCGAGCGAGCGCGCCTCGTCGGCGAGGATTCCGGGCGCCGTCGCGTTGATGCGCTGCGCCAGCTCGGGTTCGCGTTCAGCCTGATCGACTGCGGTGTAGGCGGCGGCGTTGACGATGATCGCCGGGCGCAGCGCGCGCACTGTGCGCAGCAGCGCGTCGGCGTCGGCGAGATCGCATTCGCCGCGGCCGAGCGCCATCACCCGGCCGAGCGGCGCCAGCGAGCGCTGCAGCTGCCAGCCGACCTGGCCGTCCTTGCCGAGCAGCAGGATCGGCGTGCTCACGCGCCGGCTCCGTACTGCCGCTCGGTCCACTCGCGGTAGGCGCCGCTGGTGACGTTGGCAACCCAGTCGGCGTGGTCGAGGTACCAGCGCACGGTCTTTTCGATGCCGCTCCCGAAAGTTTCCGCCGGCTGCCAGCCGAGTTCGGCGGCGATCTTGTCGGCGTTGATCGCATAACGGCGGTCGTGGCCCGGCCGGTCGGTGACGAAGACGATCTGCTCGCGATAGCTGCCGCCCTGCGCGCGCGGCGCGTGGCGGTCGAGCAGATCACAGACGGTGTGCACCACCTGCAGGTTGCTCATCTCGTTGCGCCCGCCGATGTTGTAGGTCTCGCCGACGCGGCCGGCGGCGAGAACGCGGCGGATCGCTGCGCAATGGTCACCGACGTACAGCCAGTCACGCACATTGCTGCCGTCGCCGTAGATCGGCAGCGGCTTGCCGGCGAGCGCGTTGTGGATCACCAGCGGAATCAGCTTCTCGGGAAACTGCAGCGGGCCGTAGTTGTTCGAGCAGTTGGTGGTCAGCACCGGCACGCCGAAGGTGTGGTGCCAGGCGCGGACGAGGTGGTCGGAGGCGGCCTTCGACGCCGAGTACGGGCTGTTCGGCTGGTACGGGTTGGTTTCGGCGAAGGGCGCGTCGCTGGCCTCAAGCGAGCCGTACACCTCGTCGGTCGATACGTGCAGGAAGCGGAAGGCGGCGCGCTCGGCCGCATCGAGCGTCGCCAGATAGGCGCGCACCGCGTCGAGCAGGCGCCAGGTGGCAACGATGTTGGTTTCGATGAAGGCACCGGGGCCGTGAATCGAGCGATCGACGTGGCTTTCGGCGGCGAAGTTCACCACTGCGCGCGGCCGGTGCTCGGTGAGCAGGCGCGAGAGCAGCGTAGCGTCTCCGATGTCGCCGCGCACGAAGAGGTGGCGCGCGTCGCCTTCAAGTACGCGCAGGTTGTCGAGGTTGCCGGCGTAGGTGAGCTTGTCGAGATTGAGCACCGGCTCGTCGCTCTGCGCCAGCCAGTCGATGACGAAATTGGCGCCGATGAAACCGGCGCCGCCGGTGACGAGGATCATGTTCGTTCCCTTTGCCTTCGGTCGTTCAGCGCCCGATGTAAGCGCGATACCAGTCGACGAAGCGCCCGATGCCGGTCGCCAGCGACGTCTTCGGCGCGAAGCCGACCCAGGCGTCCAGGCGACGCGTATCGGCGTAGGTCGCCGGCACATCGCCGTCCTGCATCGGCAGGAAGCGCTTGTCGGCGCTGCGGCCGAGCGCCGCTTCGAGCGTTTCGATGAAGTCCATCAGCGCCACCGGTTCGCTGGCGCCGATGTTGAAAACGCGGTGCGGCACGCGCGCGGTGGCCGGCGTCGGCCGCAGCGGATCGTAGTCGGGATCGGCCGTCGCCGGCTTGTCGAGCACACGCAGCACGCCTTCGACGATGTCGTCGATGTAGGTGAAATCGCGGCGCATCTGCCCGTGGTTGAAAACGTCGATCGTCTGCCCGGCGAGAATCTTCTCGGTGAAGCTCCAGTACGCCATGTCCGGCCGGCCCCACGGACCATAGACAGTGAAGAAGCGCAGCCCGGTCGCCGGCAGCCCGTAGAGATGGCTGTAGGTGTGTGCCATCAGCTCGTTCGACTTCTTCGTCGCCGCGTACAGGCTGACCGGGTGGTCCACCGCATCTTCCTCGGCGAAGGGCATCTTGGCGTTACCGCCGTAGACGCTCGAACTGCTGGCGTAGACCAGATGTTCGACAGCGGAGTGGCGGCAGCCTTCGAGGATGTTCACGAAACCAAGCAGGTTGGCCTGCGCGTAGGCCACAGGATTTTTCAGCGAATAGCGCACCCCCGCTTGCGCGGCCAGGTGGACGACGCGCTGGCAGCGTTCGTTGGCGAACAGCGCCGCCACCGCCCCGGTATCGGCCAGATCGCCGCGCACGAAGCGAAACGCCGGATGCGCGAGCAAGCGGGCGAGACGGGCCTCTTTCAGCGCCACCGGATAGTAATCGTTGAGATTATCGAAGCCGACGACTTCGTCGCCGCGGGCGAGCAGACGCTCGCAGACGTACATGCCAATAAAGCCGGCGGCGCCGGTGACGAGAATTTTCACGGGCGCGACTCCGGCGAAGACGTGGCGGCGGGCGTCCGCGACTCCGGCGACGGCGCACGCGCGGCCGTCTGGCGTTCGAGTTCGATCATCTTGGCGTATTTGGTAAAGCTGTTGAAACAGCCGATAGCGATATGGATGAAACCGGGCAAACCGTCGCGGGCGCCGCGGCGGACGACAAAGAACTTGATGAAACGAATCAGCGGGCTACCCCACACCTGCCGCGCGCGCGCGCGGCGGCCGGCGGCAAACGCCGCCTCGGCGGCCAGCGTCGTGTAGCGGTTCTGTTTGGCAAGATAGGCAGCAATGGTATCGGCGGAATCGTGCAGCAAATCACCAGCGAGCGTCCCCACCGGGCGGTCGGCGATCACCTTCTCGTGCACGGCGTCGTCCGACCAGCGCGCCCGGCGGCGGTCAAAAAGCCGCAGGCTCCAGTCCGGATAGCCTTCGCCGTGACGCAGGTAGCGCCCGAGAAAGCGATTGCAACGGGCAAAACGATAGGCAGCCGGCGCCGCCTCTCCGGCAGCGGCCAGCGCAGCGCGGATCGAAGCAGCCAGCGCCGGCGTCACGCGCTCGTCGGCGTCGAGACAGAGCACCCAATCGTGCGTCGCCTGCTCCACTGCAAACTGCTTCTGTGCGCCAAAACCCAGCCAGTCCTGATGCAGCACCCGCGCGCCGAACTCCGCCGCCAGCGCCTGCGTGCCGTCGCCGCTGCCCGAATCGACGACGACGATCTCGTCGGCAAAGCCAACACTTTCCAGGCATGGGCGCAACTGCGCCGCCGCGTTGAGGGTGATCAACACGACCGACAGCGCGGGCCGGCCGCCTGCGGCGTCTGGCGTGGCGGGTAATGTGGGCGTGGAAAGCATGTCGGGAGCTGCGTCTCTTATAATCGGCGTTTTGCGGCGCGAGCCTGTCATTTTACCTGCCGATGCGAATTCTACTGATCAAAACCTCCTCGCTCGGCGATGTCATTCACAATCTGCCCGTGCTCAGCGATTTGGCGCGCGCCTTTCCCGGTGCCGAAATCGACTGGTGCGTCGAAGAAGCCTTTATCGACATCCCGCGTCTGCACCCGGCCTTGCACGCGGCGATTCCCGTCGCTGTGCGCCGCTGGCGCAAGGGCCTGCTGCACGCCCAGACATGGCGCGAGATCGCTAGCTTTCGGAAGCGGCTGGCACAAACGGCTTACGACTTCATCCTCGATACGCAAGGCCTCGTCAAAAGCGCGCTGGTCGCCAAAGCGGCCACCGGCGTTCGCCTCGGCTACAGCGCCGCTGCGGCACGCGAGCCATTGGCCGCGCGCTTTTACGAGCGCAGCTTCGCCATCCCGCGCAACGCGCACGCAGTCATGCGCAATCGCTGGCTGGCCGCAGCGGCCTTCGGTCTTCCCGCCGACAGCGTCGAGGCCACGCCGCTCGACTACGGTATCGCTGCCCCGCCGCTTGCTCTGCCCTGGCTGACAGGCGCACAGCGCTACGCCGTACTGCTCAGTGCCACCTCGCGCGACGACAAGCTCTGGGAAGAAGCGCGCTGGATTGCGCTGGGCCGCGCCCTCGCCGAACGCGGCATCCGCGCCGTCCTGCCGGGCGGCAATGCGCACGAACGCGAGCGTGCGGCCCGCCTGGCGGCGAACATCCCCGGCGCGCTGGCCGCGCCTGCCATGGGCCTGCGCGACGCCGCCAGCGTCCTCGGCCACGCCGCACTGACCGTCGGCGTCGACACCGGACTCGTCCACCTCTCCGCCGCCCTCGGCACGCCGACACTGGCGATCTACACGGCGACCGACCCGGCCCTGACGGGGGCGCTGGCCGGCAGCACGGGCGACATTTCGGGGAACACTTCGCACTGCGCCGCGCATACGACGTCGAACGGCGTGCGAATCGGCGCAACGGCAGCCCCCTCCTCGCCGCGCCCCCCGACCACCTTCGTCCGCAATCTCGGCGGCAAGGGCGCGCCGCCCAATGTCGAGCAGGTGCTGTCCATCGCCGACATGGCCTTGCAGCCACAGAGGGCTGGCTGATGCTGCGCACACTGTATTCCGCCGCCTTCACGCTGGCGCAGCCGGCGCTGCTGGCGCGACTCTTCTGGCGCGCACGCCGCCAACCGGAGTATCGGCAGCACATCGGCGAACGTTGGGGGCATTACGCGGCGTGGCCGACGCCGGTGGAGCGGCCACCACTACTCTGGCTGCATGCTGTCTCCGTCGGCGAAACCCGCGCCGCTGCGCCCGTGATCGACGCCTTGCTCGCCGCGCATCCGCAGCACACGTTACTGCTTACGCACATGACGCCCACCGGCCGCGCAGCAGGTGCGGAATTGCTGACGCGTCATCCCGGCCGCATCGTCCAGGCCTATCTACCCTACGACCTGCCCGGGCCATGCAAGCGCTTCTTCGCGCACTTCCGCCCACAGCGCGGCCTGATCATGGAGACCGAACTCTGGCCCAACCTCTGCGCCGCCGCGGCGGCGCAGCGCGTGCCGCTGGCGCTGGTGAACGCGCGCCTGTCGGCCCGCTCCGCCGCCGGCTACGCGCGTGTGCGCGGCCTGATTGCGCCCGCGCTCGCCTCGCTGTCGGTGATCGCCGCGCAAACCGAGGCGGATGCTGAACGCCTGCGGCGCCTGGGGGCGCCGCGCGTCGTCGTGTGCGGCAACCTGAAATTCGACGTCACGCCCGACGCCGCCGCGCGCGCGCGCGGCACGCACTGGAAACAGCGTTTTGTCGATGCGCACGGCAACGCCCGCCCCGTGCTGCTGGCCGCCAGTACGCGCGACGGCGAAGAGGCCTTGCTGCTCGACGCCCTCACCCCCTGGCTGAAACAGCCGGCGACAGAACCGTCGCCCTTGTTGCTGCTGGTACCGCGTCACCCGCAGCGCTTTGACGACGTCGCCGCGCTCGTCCGCGCCCGTGGTTTTACGCTGGCGCGACGCAGCGCGTTGCCGCCCGAGACAACGCAGAAGCCGTCCGCACACCGCGCGGAGAAGTCAGAAGCTATCGCTACACTCGCACCGGACGTACAAGTCTGGCTGGGTGACAGCATGGGCGAAATGGCGGCTTACTACGCGGCCGCCGACCTCGCCGTGATGGGCGGTAGCCTGCTGCCCTTCGGCGGGCAAAACCTGATCGAAGCCGCCGCCTGCGGCTGCCCGACACTGGTCGGCCCGCATACCTTCAATTTCGCGCAAGCCGCTGCCGACGCCATCGACGCGGGCGCCGCGCGACGCGTCCGGGGTCTGGACGAAGCGCAGGGCGACGCACCGGGCGGGGCGGCGGACGCTACGGCAAACGCCAACGATCCCTCGCCCCCGGACTCTCTCGCCGGATCGGTGAGCGCCACCCTTGCCACGCTGGCGCCAGCGCTACTCGCCGATCCGGCGGCGCTGGCGCGCATGCGCGAGTGCGCGCACACCTTCAGTCACGCGCATCAGGGAGCAACGGCACGCACCTTGGCGGCCGTCTTCGCGACGGACTCTGCACCTGCCAACGGGCGCGGCGTTTAACGCGTCCGGCGCCCCGACGCGAGCCGCGCCGCCGGACGCGATCAGTGCACCAGCAGTCCGTTGATTTGTTGCAGGTCGGCGTCGCTGAGCGTGCCGACCGCCGCCTTCAGCCGCAATTGTGCAAGCAGCGTGTCAAAGCGGGCGCGGGCGAGGTCGCGGCGGGTTGAATAAACCTGCTGCTCGGCGTTCAGCACGTCGATGTTGATGCGCACGCCCACCTCATAGCCGAGCTTGTTCGATTCGAGGGCGCTATTGCTGGAGAGCAGGGCCGCTTCCAGCGCCCGCACCTGAGCGATGCCGTTGACGACCCCGAGGTAGGACTGGCGGGCGAGCAACGAAGCGTTACGGCGCGCACCATCGAGCGCCGCATTGGCGGCCTCGCGATTGGCCGCCGCCTCGCGCGTTTTCGAGGTGACGTAGCCGCCCTGAAAGATCGGGATATTGAGTTGCAGCCCGACGGCACGCGATGTGGAATCGAAGCGCGAATCGCCAAACTGGGTTTTGCCGGAACTGCTGTCGTTGTAACTGGCGACGACGTCGAGCGTCGGATAATGCCCGGCGCGATTGCGCTCGACTTCCCGCGCCGCCACCTCCGCCGCCGCCTGCTGCGCGAGAACGGTGAAGCTGTCCTTTTCGGCGGCATCGACCCAGTTCGCCATCGCGGCGGGTTGCGGCGGCGCCAGCGTCGCATCGTTACGCAGCGGATTGAGCGCACCGGCGTCCTTGCCGATGATGACGCTGAGCGTGTGGCGCTTGATTTCGAGGTCGCTGTCGGCGGCGATTTCCTGCGCTGTGGCGAGGTCGTAGCGCGATTGCGCTTCTTGCGAGTCGGTGATGGTGGCGGTGCCGACCTCGAAGTTCTTCTTCGCCTGCGCCAGTTGCTGCGCGATCGCCTCCTTGTTGGCGCGCACGGCGGTCAGGTTTTCCTGCGCGTAGAGCACGTCGAAATAGGCCTGCGCGACGCGCACGATGAGATCCTGCCGCGCCTGCTCGAAAGTCGCCTCGGCCTGCACGACCTGCAACTGTGCCTGATCGTACTGGACGATGTTCTGCCAGCGAAACAGCGGTTGCGTCAGGCTGACCGTGTAACCGTTGCTGTTGAAACTGGCGTCGCGCGAGCCGTTGCCGGTCAGCCCGCTGTAAGTGTTCTGGTTCCAGGTGGTGTTGCCGGAGGCGCTGATGACCGGCAGCAGACCGGAGCGCCCTTGCGGCAGTTTTTCACGGCCGGCGTCGAGGTTGGCGCGCGCCGCGGCGAATTGGGCGTCATAGGCGACCGCGTCGCGATAGACCTGCGCGAGGTCGGCAGCGAACACCGGGGAGGCTGCAAAAACTGCGCCGACAAGCAGTGCCAGGGCGTGGCGTTTCATCACAGGCATGGAAATATCTCGCTTTCAGGCGTGTCAGGCGATATCGGAGCCGCCGCGGCGGCCCGCGGAAGACTCGGAATATTCAGAATACGAACGGTCGGCTTGGCGCCACATTGTTCAGCAGCGGCACCACGGTTTCGAAGAGGTTCACGGTACTCCAGGCGTCCTCGTCGGTACGCGTGACGAGAATGGCTTCCATGGCGGGCGCGGCGCCGACGATGGCGACCAGTCGTCCACCCACCTTGAGTTGGGTCAGAAATTCGCGGGGTAGCTCGGGCAGCGCGCCGGAAATGACGATCACGTCGTACGGCGCCTGTTCCGCCCAGCCGCGCGAGCCATCGCCGACTTCGACGCTGACGTTGGCAAAGCCGGCCTGCGCCAGATTGCGTTCGGCAATCGCCGCCAGATCGGCGTCGCTCTCGATGGCGACGACAAATTCGGCGGTCGACGCCAGCAGGGCGGCCATGTAGCCCGTCCCGGCGCCGACTTCGAGAACGACGTCGGAGGAGCGCACCGTCAGCTCCTGCAACAGGCGCGCTTCGATCTTCGGCGGCAGCATGTGGCGGCCTTTGCCGATCGGCAGGTCAAGGTCGGCGAAAGCGAGAGACTTCAGCGCCGGCGGCACGAAGTCTTCGCGCCGGACCTCCGACAGCAGATCGAGGACGGTCGGATCGAGCACATCCCAGGGGCGGATTTGCTGTTCGATCATCTTGAAACGTGCCTGCTCGAAATCCATGCCTGTCCTGCCCCCGCCAAAATGGTCGCTGAATGGCCGTTTCCGGCCGCTTGATCTACTCGCCGACGTGTCTGCTCCGGCACCGACGGTGCTGGCGCCACCACGGAAAACACCGACGAGAAAGCCCATAAATTATACCCGAGCCGTTTCAGGCACCGCCGCGCGCGGCCCGGACGATTCCGCCGCCGGCATGACGCGATACCAGGCGGCGTACAAGGCCGGCAAAAAGAGCAAGGTCAGGACGGTGGCGACAATCAGCCCGCCCATGATGGCGACCGCCATCGGCCCCCAGAAGACGCTGCGCGTCAGCGGAATCATCGCCAGAATCGCCGCCGACGCGGTCAGCATGATCGGCCGGAAACGCCGCACCGTCGAATCGACGATGGCATCCCAGGTCGCCTTGCCGCTCTTTTCGTCCTGATCGATCTGATCGACGAGAATCACCGAATTGCGCATGATCATGCCCATCAGGGCGATTACACCAAGATTGGCGACGAAGCCGAACGGCACCTGAAACACCAGCAAGGCGATGGCGACACCGATCAAGCCGAGCGGCGCGGTCAGCAGGACCATCACCGTACGACCGATGTTCTGCAACTGGATCATCAACAGCGTGACGACGCCCAGCAGCATGATCGGCATCACCGCCTTGATCGATGCCTCGCCCTTGGCGGATTCCTCCGTCGCGCCGCCCACTTCGATACGAAAACCCGCCGGCAGTTTCGCGCGCACCGCATCGAGTTGCGGATCGATTTGCGCGGAGACGACGGGCGCCTGCGTGCCGTCGCGGATGTCCGCCCGCACCGTCACCGTCGGCACGCGATTGCGCCGCCAGATGAGACCGTCTTCCAGCTCATAGCGGATCGTCACCGCCTGCGACAGCGGCACGTACTTGCCGCTCGCCGTGCGGATGTTGATGTCGGCGAGCGCCGATAGACGCGTACGCTCGTCGCCGGCAGCACGGGCGACGACGTCGATCAGCTGATCGCCATCGCGCAACTGCGTCACCGCCACGCCGTTGAGGAGCGAGCTGACGAACTCGGACAACTCCTGCGTGCTGATACCCAAGGCCCGCGCCCGTTCCTGATCGACCTCGAGGTGAACGGTCTTGCCCATCTCGTTCCAGTCGAAATTGACGTCCGCCAGATGCGGGCTCTGCCGCATGATCGCGGCGACCTGCTCGGCTGCGGCGCGCAAGGCGACGCGATCCTCGCCAGAGACGCGGAACTGCACCGGAAAGCCGACCGGCGGTCCATTCTCGAGGCGCAGCACGCGCGCGCGCAGACCGCTCCACTCGCCTTTCTCGTCGGCGAAGATCGCTTCCAGACGACGCTTGAGGTCTTCGCGCGCGGCGATGTCGTTCGTGGTGACGACAAACTGGGCGAAGTTGTCGTTGAACAACTGCTGATCGAGCGGCAGATAGAAGCGCGGGCTGCCATTGCCGATGTAATCGGCGAAGAACTTCACCGAACGGTTCAATTCCGGCGTGTCGAGCAGCAGATGCTCCAGCTTCTTCGTCGCCGTTTCCGTCGCCTTCAGCGAAGCGCCTTGCGGCAGCCACAGATCGACCAGCAACTCCGGCCGGCTCGACGCCGGGAAGAACTGCTTTTGCACCCCCGTCGAGAAAGCCACCAGCGCCAGCACAAAGGCAAAGACCGTCGCGCCGATCACCCGCCAGCGCCGACGCACGCACCCGTCGACCAGAGCACGCACGCGCCGGTAGAAGGGCGTGTTGTAGACGTCGCCACCGCGCGCCTGCCCAATGGCCTCGAGTTTTTTCTGATTGAGCAACAGGTAGCCGATAAACGGCGTGAACACCACGGCGACGACCCACGAAACCAGCAGCGCGATGGTGACGACGGCGAAGATCGAGAAGGTGTACTCGCCCGCCCCGGAACGGGCGAAGCCGACCGGCGTGAACGCCGCCGCCGTGATCAGCGTGCCGGTCAGCATCGGGAAAGCCGTCGAGGTATAGGCAAAGGTCGCGGCGCGGAAGCGGTCCCAGCCCTGCTCCATCTTCACCACCATCATCTCGACGGCGATGATCGCGTCGTCCACCAGCAGCCCGAGCGCGATGATCAGCGCGCCGAGCGAAATGCGCTGCAGGTCGATGCCGAACACCAGCATCAGCAGGAACGTGATCGCCAGCACGAGCGGGATCGACAAGGCGACGACCGTGCCGGTACGCAGCCCGAGGCTGATGAACGAGACAGCCAGAACGATCACCAGCGCCTCGGCCAGCGAGGACATGAAGAGCTGGATGGATTCCTCCACTACCTGCGGCTGGTCGGCAACGACGTGGATATCGATGCCCTTGGGCAAATCCGCCTGCAAGCGCGCTACTTCGCGCCGCAGCGCGTCGCCCAGATGAATGACGTCGCCGCCCTTGCTCATCGCCACGGCAACGCCGATGGCGTCCTCGCCACCAAAGCGCATGCGCGGCGTCGGCGGATCGGCGAAACCTCGCCGCACCGTCGCCAGATCGCCGACGTGGAAGGTTTTCCCGCCCGCGTGCACGGCGACGTTGCGGACCGCCGCCTCCGAGTCGAACTCGCCGCTGACGCGAATGCGTACGCGATCGCTGTCGGTCTCGACAAAGCCCGCTGGCGTCACGGCGTTCTGGCTCTTCAGCGCCGCAAACACCAGTTGTGGATCGACGCCCAGCGCCGCGAGGCGGGCGTGCGACATCTCGACGTAGATTTTCTCGTCCTGCACGCCGACCAGCTCGACTTTTTTCACATCGTCGACGCGCCGCAGTTCGCGCGCGACACGGTCGGCCTCGTGACGCAGGCGGGCCAGATCGAAGCCATCGCCAGTCAGCGCGTAGAGCGTGACAAACGTGTCGCCGAACTCATCGTT
Source organism: Rhodocyclus gracilis (assembly GCF_009617575.1). Taxonomy (GTDB): domain Bacteria; phylum Pseudomonadota; class Gammaproteobacteria; order Burkholderiales; family Rhodocyclaceae; genus Rhodocyclus; species Rhodocyclus gracilis. The sequence continues at coordinate 285,890 of NZ_WIXJ01000003.1, read as the reverse complement.
GATGTACGGCCCCTGCACGCCGGAGGGCAAGGTGTCGCGAATATCGCCGATCTTCTTGCGCACCTGATACCAGGAATCCGGCACCTCCTTTTTCGGCGTGTAGTCCTTCAGCACCAGGAAAACCAGCGACTCGCCGGATTTCGACGAGGAGCGCATGACATCGACCCACGGCGTTTCCTGCAACTTCTTTTCGATGCGCTCGGTGATCTGCTGCTCGACCTCGCTCGCCGTCGCGCCAGCCCACAAGGTGCGCACGACCATCACCTTGAAGGTGAAATCCGGGTCTTCGGCCCGGCCAAGTTTGAAGTACGACAGGACGCCCGCCAGCATCAGCACGACGATCAGGTAGCCGACCATCGAGCGGTGCGACAGCGACCACTCGGACAGATTGAGATGCTTCATCGGGCCGCGCCCGCGGCGGGAGTGGGGGAAGCGGCAGGAGTCGAGGCGGCGGCTGACGCGGTCGCTGTGGCCGGCGCAGAGGACGCTGGCGGCGGTGCGGCTTCTGCCGGTGCCACCTTGACCTTCTCACCCTGCGTGAGCTTATGCACGCCAGCGACGACGATGCGCTCGCCAGCGGCAACACCGCCCGCCAGCGTCGCACCCTGTTCGCCCCAGGCCGTCACGCTCACCGGGCGCAGGGAGACCGTCTCATCGGCGCCGACGACCCAGACCGCCGCTTTGCCCGCCTGCTGGAAGATCGCCGTCAGCGGCACGAAGAGGGCGGAGGCCACCGGTTTGGCGTCAGCGAAGCGCACGCGCGCCGTCATGCCGAGCAAGGCGCGCGCATCCGGATCGACGAGCGAAACGCGCGCCGCGAAGGTGCGCGTCACCGGATCGGCGACACTCGCCAGCTCGCGCAGCACGCCACGGTAGCGGGCGCGTTCGTCGGCCCACAGGCTCACCTCGGCGGACTGCCCGACGCGCAGTTGCGTCACGCGCGATTCAGGAATGGCGATGGCCACTTCGAGCGCGCCGGGCCGCGACAGGCGAAAGACGGTCTGTCCGGCCGCCACCACCTGCCCGACTTCGGCGACCACCTCGGCGACGACGCCCGGAGCGTCCGCCGTCAGGACGGTATACGCCCGCTGGTTGTGTGCCAGATCCGCCTGCGCCTGCGCCGATTTCAGCGCCGTTTCCTTGGCGTCGAGCGCCGACTGGCTGACGAAGTTCTTGTCGCGTAATTCACGATAGCGACGCGCGTCGGCCTGCGCCAGCGCCAGCTGCGCGTCTGCCGAACTGGCGCTGAGCGCGGTATCGGCCGGATCGAGCCGCGCCAGCACCTCGCCCGCCTTGACGGTTGCGCCGGCGTTGGCGCGCCGTTCGATGATCTTGCCGCCGACGCGAAAGCCCAACGGCGTCTCATAGCGCGAGCGCAGTTCGCCCGCATACGTCGTCGCCGCCGCTTCACCGCCACTGCCGAGCACCTGCGTCACCACCGGCCGGGGCGTCGGCGGCGCCGGCGGCTCTTTGGCACAGCCCGCCAATACCAGCACGACGAGCGCAGGCAGGCCGACGCCCGCGAATATGGCGCGACGCCCACAGGACAGTCCGCCAGAGTTCATCCCCTTCATGCCCGCCCCTCGGCAGCCGACGCGCCGGCAGTGCCCGTGCGTGAATCGGCACACAGGCCGTTGATGAGCAGGTTCATGTGAGTCTCCAGATAGGTCGCCGGCGCGTAATCGTAGCCGCACATGCCCACCATCGAATGCCGCCAGATCAGCAACATGAGGATCGGCGAAAAAATGACGTCAATGGCGATTTCGATGTCCAGCGGACGGAATTCGCCGCGCGCGATGCCACGTTCGAGCACCGTGCGCATCAGGGCGCGACCACGCACGATGACGCGCTCGTGATAGAACTTCGCCAATTCAGGAAAATTGCCCGCCTCGGCAATAATCAGCTTCGGCATGCCGGCCAGCGGCGTTTCGCCAAGCAGGACCCACCAGCCAACGAGCAACTCGCGCACGCTGTCGGTCGCGCTGCCCTCGTACTGCGCCAGCCATTGCTCCGCCGCCGCCAGCGCCGGCACCAGCGACTCTTCGACCACGGACTTGAAGAGCGCTTCCTTGCTGTCGAAATACAAATAGAGCGTGCCCTTGGAAACGCCCGCACGGGCCGCCACATCGTCGAGCCGCGTCGCGGCAAAGCCACGTTCGACGAAAAGACCGAGCGCCGCCGCCACCAGTTCAGAAGGCCGCGCCGCCTTGCGCCGGCGCCGCACGGGCGCACTGTCGCCGGAGGCGACGGGCGGCGCAGACGACTCCTGCAGGGTTTTTTGCCAGGACGCCATGCCCAGCGTCTCGATGAAGGCGCACAAGGACGAAGCGGCGAACGGCGGGGCATCCGCCGCGCCTGCCGACGCTTGCGGCGCCTCCCGGCGCGATGGCTGACGAATCTGGTTCATGACGACCACTAATGACTGACCGGTCAGTAATGTAATCGGCGGCACCGGGCGGCGTCAATACGCGTCCAGCGCCGCGCAGCAAATTTCGCGGCCCTCTCGCGCCCCTCTCGCGAGCCGGGTGCGCCCTCGCTACCCCACCGACGCCCGGCACACCGCCACGCACATCCCCCAGCGCGGCGACGGCTCCGCGCCATCCGCCGGCCGCCGCCACACACCTTCCAATGACATTGGAAAACCTTTGAAATTCAGCGCAGTAAAGTCATTGAACGGCACGAGAAGTTGCCGTACAGTCGCTCCCCTAGCCTTCGCCGTCGGCCCACGGCGATGCCCCGCACGCCCCGTTCATCGTGACTCACACCGCCCCCTCGACCCGACCGACATCCGCTGCCATTCTGGTTGTCGCCTCTCCATCCGGGGATTGGCTCGCGCAGCTCACCGCCTCGCCGCAACTGGCGGGTCACGCCATTCACACGGTGGTGACATTGGACGAGGCAGTCGCGGCACTGCAGCGCGATGCGTCGATCGGCCTCGTGCTGCTCTGCCACAACGCCGCCGCGAGGGCCGCGGTCGGCACGCACAGCGCGGTACCGGTGGCATCCGCCGCAAGCCCGCCGTTCTCGGGCATCCCCCCCCTCCCCGCCTGCACCACGCTTCCTGCCCACGTTCTTCGCCTGCTGGCCGAAGCGCGCCCCCTGCTCTCCGTGATGGTACGCAGCGCGACCCCGCTTGAGGCGAAGACCGCCGACGCGCTGTGGGAGCTGGGTGTCGCCGATTGCCTGTTCACCCAGCGCAGCCACGAGTGGGCGGCCTCGCTGGCGACGGCCCTGCGCGAGCAGAAGCGCCGTGCGCTGCATCTGCGCCTGACCGAATCGCCAGCGCAGATCGCCGGCGCGCGTACGGTCGCTGACGTCGCTGCCGGCGTCCTGCGCATTCTGGGCGAGCAGGAAATCGCCCTGCGCGGCGGGCTGTTTTGCGTGGAGCGCAAAACCGGCGACACCGCGCACGGTGACCTGATCGCCCTGGCCGGCATGGGCGAATTCGCCAGGCGCATATGCACGCCCGTCGCCCGCCTCGACACGCCGGCCATGCGCGCCTTTCTGCGACGCGCCTGGAGCGCCCGGCACAGCATCTTTGCCGACGATTACGCCGCGCTCTTCGTGCAGACCACCGGCGAACAAACGCAGCCGGTGCTGATCCTGCTCTGTCTGGCGGCACCGCTACCCGACTGGCACCAGCGCATGCTCGACGCCTTCACCCGCGCCATTGCCCCGGCGGTCGAACACGCGCAGGTCGCGCAACAACTGCTACGCACGCAGCGGGCGACCGTCTCGACGCTCGCTACCCTCGCTGAATACAAAGATACCGACACCGCCCGCCACGTTGGCCGCGTTGCGCGCATGAGCGCCGAAATCGCCAGCGCGCTGGCGCCCAGCCACGCGGCGATCACGCCCCACATGCTGGAGAACATCGGCTACGCCGCCGTCCTGCACGATCTGGGCAAAGTCGGCATTCCCGAAAACATCCTGCTCAAACCTGGCGCGCTGAACGCGGAAGAGCGCACGGTGATCAATCGGCACGCCCTCATTGGTCACAGCATGCTCAGCCAATCGGCGGCGCTCGCCGCGCACGGCGAAGCCCGCCTCTTTGAACTGGCGGCGACGATCGCGCGCAGCCACCACGAACGCTACGACGGCGAGGGCTACCCGGACCGCCTCGCTGGCGAGAACATCCCGCTGGCGGCGCGCATCGTCGCCGTCGTCGATGTCTTCGACGCCCTCATCAGCGACCGCCCCTACAAACGACCGTGGACCGAGGCGCAAGCGCTGGCAATGATTCGCCGCGAAGCCGGCGCACACTTTGATCCCGCCGTCGTCGACGCTTTCCTGGCTGTCCACGAACGCAAACGGACCGCGCAGTTCATCCGCTGGACGCCGGCCATGTCGGTCGGCAATGCCGAACTCGACGCCGACCACCAGCGACTGGTCGACATCATCAACGACCTCGGCGTGAACATCGAACTGGCCAATCACAACACGCTCGAATTCATCCTCGACGATCTCGTTGCCTACGCGCAGGAACACTTCGCCCGCGAAGAAGCACATCTGGCGCGCATCGATTTCCCCGACCGCGCACGCCACACCGCCCTGCACGCCGCCATCGCCACGCGCATCGAGCAGGCGCGCTGGAAAACGCGGCAGGGCTTCCCGGCGGCGCTGGAAAACGAACTGATGCGCTTCCTCACCCGCTGGCTGAACCACCACATCCTCGTCGAAGACATGCAGTACGCGGCGCACACGCGCTCCATCGACAGCCCCCCGGCCTGAACCCGCCGCTCTCCGCCCGCCCGCCGGATCCCGCCCGCACCACGTCACCCGCCGGCCCGACGCCGCGCCAGCGTCGACTCAGTAGGGCGCCGCCGCCGTCACCGTGGGCACGCCCTCTGCGGCCACGCGCAAGGCAGAGGCCTCGACCCGGCCGAGCACGTGGCCATCGTCCGCCAGCAACACGACAGCGCCACCGTCGAGCCGTAAAGCCCTGGCCCCCTCGGCCGGCTGCTGCCCGAGCGAACGCAAACGGCGCGCGTCAAACACCTCGACCTGCTCGCCGCCCAACACCCACAGCCGCCCATGCTCGGCGTCGAGCGCCAGCGCGCGCACCGAATGCCGCCGGGGCGACGGCGCGAACGCCAGCGGCGTCGGCGCGGTCGTCGCCAGACTGAAGGCGCGAATGCTGCCGCTGCGCTCATCGGCCACGAACAGCAAGCGCTCCGCCTGCCACTCGACGAGATGCTGCTTCGGCAGGGCGGCTTCACTGGAGCAGCCGACGACCAAAAAGGAGGCGCCTCCCGCCATCAGCCACGCGAACCCCGAGCACCAACGAACCCGGCTCGACCGCAAAATCTGCTGCGCTGCTGTACGAAACATGGAGCACTCCTTTCTGTCGCCCGTACCGAAAATTGGCTACAGACCCGGCAACGGCGGGAGTCTGTAATGCCGGGCATTGACCGCGACCAGACAATACCGGACACTTTTCGGACACAAAAGGAACACACCACCACGCACTGCGTGACACCGTACCGGCAAAACGACCAGTACAGTCGAGCGCCGGCAACGCACACTTGGAGCCACCCCATGCTGCCCCTGCGCCTCGACCCCGAATCGCCCCTGCCGCTCGTCGATCAGATCGTCGGCGGCGTCCGGCAGCACATCGAAGACCGCCTGCTGCGGCCGGGCATGCGCCTGCCGCCGATTCGCGGCCTCGCCGATGAGCACCACATCAGCCGCTTTACCGTCGTCGAGGCGTACGACCGGCTGGTGGCGCTCGGTTATCTGCAATCGCGGCGCGGCTCCGGCTTCTACGTCGCCCCTCGGCCGACCGCCAGCCTCCGCGAACACCGCCCCGGCGAAGTCGAGCGCGCCTTCGATAACGCCGGCGTGCTCTATCAAAGTCTGGAAGAAAGCGGCGACCGCCTGAAAGTCGGCGTCGGCTGGCTGCCACCGGAATGGCTCGACGAAGAAGGGCTGCGCCGCAACATCCGCCTGCTCGCCCGCCGCGCCGATACGCGCGTCGCCGGCTATGGCACGGCGCAAGGCTACGCGCCGCTGCGCGAACAGATCAGCTTGCGTCTCGCGGAACTGGGCATCGCCGCGCCGGCTTCGCAGATCACGCTCACCCACGGCGCGACGCAGGCACTCGACATCGTCGCCCGCACCTTCCTCTGCGCCGGCGACTGCGTGCTGGTCGACGACCCCGGCTACTGGAACCTCTTCGCCAACCTGCGCCTGTACGGCGTGCAACTGGTCGGCGTGCCGCGCACCGCCAGCGGCCCCGACCCGGAGGCACTGGCCGAACTCTTGCAGACGCACCGCCCCAAGGCCTTCTTCACGCACTCCGTCCTGCACAACCCGACCTCGGGCAGCCTCGCGCCAGCGAACGCCTTTCGTGTCCTGCAACTGGCCGAACAGCACGATTTCCTGATCGTCGAAGACGACACCTACGGCGACCTGCACCCCGGCGCAGCCACACGCCTCGCGCAACTCGACCTGCTGCGCCGGACGATCTACATCGGCAGCTTCTCGAAGACGCTTTCCGGCTGTCTGCGGGTCGGCTTCTTCGCGGCGGCGCCGGCACTGATGGCGCGGCTCACCGACGTGAAAATCGTCTCCTGCGTGTCGACCTCGGAGTTTTCCGAACGCCTCGTCTACCAGATGCTGACCGAAGGCCCGTACCGCAAATTCGTCGACCGCGTGCAAGGCCGGCTGGCGATGGTCACCGAGCAGACCTTGCGCCTGCTCGAACGCTGCGGCATGCGGATCGATACGGAGCCGAAAGGCGGCATGTTCGTCTGGGCGCGCACGCCCGGCATCAGCGATGCGACGCCGCTCGCCCGCCGCGCTGCCGACGCCGGCATCATGCTGGCGCCGGGCAGCATCTTCCGGCCACAAACGCAGCCCTCACCGTGGATTCGCTTCAACGTCGCCTACGCGACCGACCCACGCCTCGAACGCTTCCTCGGCGAAGCGCTGGGCCGCTGAGACTCAAACACCAAGGAGCGGCGGAGCGTCGAGGAGGCCACGAACCGGACCTAGCGGGATTCCTTGATCAGGCGAGCGCTCGTCGGCTGCACCGGCCGCGCATTGTCCGGATAGAGGCGGGCAAAGATGGCGATCTGATCGGCCGACACCGCTAGCGGCTGCTTCAACACCAGCCAGAGCACGTCTTCGCTGCACGGCGGCGTCGTCAGCGAGCCCATGTAGGTGAAATACGCGCGATCCGCCGGCAACAGGCCGTTGACGTCGAGGAGATAGCCGGGCGGCGAGACTTCCTCGTTCTTCTCCAGCGGCAGATGGTTCCAGACCGTCTGGATCAGCGGGTTTTCGGCGCCGCGTTCGAGGGCGATGGCGACGACCGCCAGACGGCCGTCCGCCGCCTGATGCACCAGATGCAGCGACATTTCGGCGGCGCGACCATTCACGCGCTCCTCCGCCGGGCGGTGAAAGTGGAACTGCTTGAGCTGATAAACCTTGCCGAGCAGACTCAACTGTCCGCCCGCCAGCGTCGTCTGTACGGTATGGCCGTTATCGATGACCGAGAACGCCGCCGGGTGGTAGTCAAAAACAATCGGATCGAGATCGACGCGGATGCCGTCGCGAATATCGATGGGCGACTGGCGACGGCCATTGGCGCATTGCGACCATTCGCTACGCAGTTGCCCCCAGCGCTCCGGCCCGGTCTCGCCGGCATACGACCATTCCGCGTGCCCCGAATGCGCAGCCACCGGCCGAGGCGCCGGACGAGCCACCCGACGCGGCCGCGCCGGCGGTGTCTCGACGGGCTCTTCAGCGACCGGTGGCGCCTTGGCCGCCGGGGACTCCTTCGCCGCCGGCTCTTTTGCTGCCAACTCCTTCGCCGCCGCGATTTTTTCTTCCGCGGTCTTTTCGCCCGACGCCCTGCCGGCAGCAGCCTTGTCGAGCGGCATCTTCTCGGCCCGCCCCTTGTCGCCAAGATCCCGCTCAGGCATCGGCTTGTCGCCGAGTGGCTTCAGCGCGGCTTTTTCGATGGGCGCCTTGTCGACGGGGTCTTTCTCCCGGGACGGCTTCTCTGCGGCCGGCTTCTCTGCCACCGGCTTGCTGCGGCGCAGTTCTTTTTGCAGCAAGGCTTCGTTGGCCCGCCGCAGATCGTCGGCGACTTCGCCCGCCTTGGCGGCCGTGCGCATGGCCTCCTTTTGCACTTCCTGCGGAGAACTCGGACGGCACACCTCACGCAGCACGCGATCATCGAGCGTGCCGGAGCGGACAGGCATGTCGAGGACGGTCTTCACCTCTTCTTCGCGCAGCAACTCGCCTTCTTCGCGGAAATACGTGCGCTTGAGCGTGCCGTAAGTCCGTGCGGAGCAGTCGTAGCGGCTCTGCGCCTCGATGATGCGGTAGGAAGCTCCGGTCTTGGGATCATTGATCGGCTTATCGAGGACGATGCGCCCAAGCGCCAGCGTCTTGCCGGCGGAATCCTTGGCGATGCTCGAGCGATCGACCTCGATGCGCTTGCCCTGCTCGACCAGAATCGGCTGCCAGCGCGTCGCCTTGCCGGTCGGCGCAGCCGCGCAGAGCGTCACGGGCATGACGATGGCGACGACAGCAACAGCGATGGAAGTGAAACGCATGCTCGGCCTTTCTGGCGACGTTCGTGTCCTCATCAGTGCTTGACGGACGAACGCCGGAAAACTTTAGCGCGGCGTGCGCCGATGCCCCGCGCCGCGCCTCAAAACGCCAGCCCCATACGCGCCGAAGTCCGGCGCACGCAGGCACGACACTCGCCGGATGGCGTCTTGCCATTGCCGGACGATTACAGTAACTTGCCCCCTCCGCTGGCGCCCCGCGTGTGCGGCCCTCTGGCCGCCCTCATCGCCTGCCGCCACTGCGAAGCCGCCCGAAGCGGCGCTTCGCTCCCTCCGACCGCGCGCAGACTGCTCCCCGACGCCGCGCGTCTTCGCCAGGAAAATTTATGAACGCCAACGAGAAATTCACCGCCGCCGAGGCCCACGTTGACGCTGCCGCTGTCGAGCCGCTGCCCAACTCCCGTCGCATCTACGTCAGCGGCAGCCGCCCAGACCTGCGCGTGCCGATGCGCGAAATTTCGCAAGCCGACACGCCGACCGCCTTCGGTGGCGAGAAGAACCCGCCGATCACCGTCTATGACTGTTCCGGCCCCTACGGCGATCCCGACGCCACGATCGATGTGCGCAACGGCCTGCCGCCGCTACGCGCCGGCTGGATCGACGAACGCGCCGACGTCGAGGAACTGCCCGGCCCGACCTCCGTCTTCGGCCAGCAGCGCGCCGCCAACCCGGATCTGGATGAACTGCGCTTCCCCGGCCTGCACCGCAAGCCGCTGCGTGCCAAGAGGGGCAACGGCGCCAGCGGCAACGTCACGCAGATGCACTACGCGCGGCGCGGCATCATCACGCCGGAAATGGAATACGTCGCCATCCGCGAGAACAACAACCGCCGCGCCTACCTCGACGGCCTACGCGCCGCCGGCCCGCAGGGACAGAAGCTGGCCGAACTGATCGGCCGCCAGCACCGCGGCGAGCGCTTCGGCGCGACGATCCCCGAGGAGATCACGCCCGAATTCGTTCGCGACGAGATCGCGCGCGGCCGCGCCATCATCCCGGCCAACATCAACCACCCGGAAGCCGAGCCGATGATCATCGGCCGCAACTTCCTGGTGAAGATCAACGCCAACATCGGCAACTCGGCGCTCGGATCAAGCATCCAGGAAGAAGTCGAGAAGATGACCTGGTCGATCCGCTGGGGCGGCGACACGGTGATGGACCTCTCGACCGGCAAGAACATCCACGAGACGCGCGAGTGGATCATCCGCAACAGCCCGGTGCCGATCGGCACGGTGCCGATCTATCAGGCGCTGGAAAAGGTCGACGGCCGCGCCGAAGACCTCACCTGGGAAATCTTCCGCGACACGCTGATCGAACAGGCCGAGCAAGGCGTCGATTACTTCACCATCCACGCCGGTGTGCTGCTGCGCTACGTGCCGCTCACCGCCAACCGGCTCACCGGCATCGTCTCGCGCGGCGGCTCGATCATGGCCAAGTGGTGCCTCGCGCACCACAAGGAAAGCTTCCTGTACACGCACTTCGAGGAAATCTGCGAAATCATGAAGGCCTACGACGTCGCCTTCAGCCTCGGCGACGGCCTGCGTCCCGGATCGATCTATGACGCCAACGACGAAGCACAGCTCGGCGAACTGAAGACGCTCGGCGAACTCACCGAGATCGCCTGGCGCCACGACGTGCAGGTGATGATCGAAGGCCCCGGTCACGTGCCGATGCACATGATCAAGGAAAACATGGACCTGCAGCTCGACTGGTGCAAGGAAGCGCCGTTCTACACGCTCGGGCCGCTGACCACCGACATCGCGCCGGGCTACGACCACATCACCAGCGCCATCGGCGCCGCGCAGATCGGCTGGTACGGCACGGCGATGCTCTGCTACGTGACGCCGAAGGAACACCTCGGCCTGCCTGACAAGGACGACGTCAAGGAAGGCATCATCACCTACAAGCTCGCCGCGCACGCCGCCGACCTCGCCAAGGGCCACCCCGGCGCGCAGATCCGCGACAACGCCTTGTCGAAGGCTCGCTTCGAATTCCGCTGGGACGACCAGTTCAACCTCGGCCTCGACCCGGACAAGGCGAAGAGCTTCCACGACGAAACGCTGCCCAAGGAATCGGCCAAGGTCGCGCACTTCTGCTCGATGTGCGGCCCGCACTTCTGCTCGATGAAGATCACGCAGGACGTGCGCGACTACGCCGCGGCGCAGGGTCTCGACGAACAGGCGGCGCTCGAGAAAGGCATGGAAACGAAGGCCGTCGAGTTCGTGAAGTCGGGGGCGGAGGTTTACCGCAAGGTGTAATCCCCGGCACGCGCAACGCGACGCAACCGGGCCGAGATCAGGCCCGGTTTTTTATGCACCGGAGCAATAGCGCGCCCTCTGTCTAACGTCGCAGCGGGCTATCGACGGGAACCTTGCCCTGCCCCAACCGTGAGTGAGCGCCGCGTGGCAATGCCTCGCCTGCGGCGGTGGCGACCCGGCCGCCAGCGCCGCTGCTGGTAACGTCCATCGTCGCCTCAAGCGCCGCCAGCAGCGCCCTCCCCTGCATGCGACACAGGCGCTCGATCTCATCGTCGCGGCGCTGAAGTAGCGCGCTGCCAAACGGCACACGCAAGTCGAGCACGGCGGCGCGCTCGATGGCGGGCCATGCCGGCCCAAGCGCCAGCCGTAGTTGCCGGCGCAACTGCGCGGCAAGCAACGCGAACACCGGCGCCCCGCCCGCTGCCGCCGCGCGACGCAAACACGTCAGCCAGCGCTGTGCCGCGACGATGGACTCCTCGCCAGTCGCCGTGCCATCTGCCGCGTTACCGACGACGGCCCCCTGCGCGGCGGCGCGCCGGCAATCTTCGAGCACGGCCACCAGCGCCTCGGACGAGCGCGCCGCCAGCCGGCAGAGCAGGTGGCACTCGATCTGCACGAACTGTTCGCACAGACAGGCGAGGTCGTCACGCGCCAGCGCACTGACGGCAAAGCCCTCGCCGGCCGGCCGCAGCAGTCCGTCGGTGGCGAGCCGTTGCAGGGCCGCGCGCAGTGACGCGCGCGACACGCCGTAATGACGGCTGAGCGATGCCTCGTCCAGCGCCGCGCCGGGGCGCAAGCGATGCTCGAACATGCGCTCGCGCAACGAGGCCGCGAGGCATACATCGAGTTCGCGGGCGCCGGGCAGTGCCTCGGCGATATCGTCTGCGCCGCTCACGCGAGATCCCCGGCGGCGGTGGCCTGCGGCGCGGTCGTCGCCAGCGTCGCGCCCGCTGGAGCCAGTTCCAGCGCCCGCGCATCACCCGGAATCACGCCTGACACAGGCGCGCCGTCCACGCCGTCAGCCGCCGGGCTGTCGGGCAGCGGCCCGAATGCCGCCTCGCAGTAAAAATAGGGATTAACGAACATCGCAGACTCCTCTGAAAAAAACGCCAATATCGCTTGCCAGCGCGACAGAAGATTCGCAATATACGCAACGTAAAAACGCCATAAAGACCTGAAATGGCGTAGTTTTGCGAACCCGAATGCGTTTTTCTGCGAATCTTGTGAACATCCGATGAAAAAGACCTTCATGGGCGTGCGCCTGAAACGTCTGCGCGAGGAGCGCGGCCTCACGCAAGTGGCACTGGCGCGCGCGCTTGAACTCTCGCCGAGCTACCTCAACCAGCTCGAGCAGAACCAGCGCCCGCTCACCGTGCCGGTGCTGCTGCGGCTGAACGCCGTATTCGGCGTCGACGTGCAGCTTTTTTCCGAGAATGACGAGGCGCGGCTGATCGCCGATCTGCAGGAAGCCTTTCGCGAACACGGTGCCGGCGAGCCGGTCTCGCAGGCCGAGATCCGCGAACTCGCTGCCGGCATGCCGGGTGTGGCGCGCACACTGCTGACGCTCGCCCGACGCCAGCAGGAAGCGCAGGAGCGCGAAGCGGCCTGGGCGGCACGCATGGGGCTTGACCGCAGCGAGCAGCCACTGGCCACGCGACAACCCTTCGAGGAAGTGCGCGATTTCTTCTACGCGCGGCACAACCACATCGACGAACTCGACCGCCTCGCCGAAGGCTTCGCCGACGCCTGGCAGCTGCGCCCCGGCGAGATGGCCGACGGCCTCGAAGCGCGGCTACGGCAGGCGCACGGCATCGACGTACGGCGCGGCAGCCGCCTGCCCGCCGAGGCGAGCGGCGACGCCCAGCGCGAATTCGACCCCGCCACGCGCACGCTGGCGCTGTCACCGCATCTGACGCCGGGGCAGCAGGCTTTCCAGATGGCGACGCAGCTCGCCTTCCTCGAGGCCGGCGACGGCATCGACGCGCTCGCCGCCGGCGCCGCGCTCGCCAGCGACGAGGCGCGGCGGCTGGCGCGCATCGGTCTCGCCAACTACTTCGCCGGCGCGCTGATCCTGCCCTACACGCGCTTTCTCGAACGCGCCGAAGCCCTGCGCTACGACATCGAACGCCTCGGACGCGCCTTCGGCGTCGAGTTCGAGACTACCTGCCACCGCCTGTCGACGCTGCAGCGGCCCGAGGCGCGCGGCATCCCCTTCTTTTTCGTGCGCGTCGACCGCGCCGGCAACATCTCCAAGCGCCAGTCGGCGACCGATTTCCACTTTTCGCGCATCGGCGGCACCTGCCCGCTGTGGAATGTGTACGAAGCCTTTGCGCAGCCGGAACGCGTACTCACCCAGCTGACGGCGATGCCCGACGGCCGCGCCTACCTGTGGATCGCGCGCACGGTAACGCGCGGTTATGGCGGCTACGGCGCGCCGAGCAAGCGCTTCGCCATCGGCCTTGGCTGCGACCTGCAACACGCCGAGCGGCTGGTCTACAGCAAGGGGCTGAACCTTGGCGATAGCGAGAGCTACACCCCCATCGGCGCCGGCTGCAAGGTCTGCCCGCGCGAGGTCTGTCCGCAGCGCGCCTTCCCCGCTGTCGGCGGCGCCCTTGTCGTCGACGAAAACCGCCGTCGCTTCGCGCCCTACCCGCTGCGCTGAGCGCGTTCAGGCTGGCGAACGGCGCAGCGGCGAACTGGCGAATCGACACCTCGCCAGCGGGCGACGATCCGCGCGAGAATAGGCACTCACTCAGCCCACACCCTCGCCCTCATGGATTGCCGCCCCGCCTGCGCCGCCTGCTGCATTGCCCCCTCAATCGCCACGCCAATGCCCGGCCATCCGGCGGGCAAGGCGGCTGGCGATCCCTGCGCCAACCTCACCGCCGATCTGCGCTGCGGCTTGTGGCAGCGACCGGAACGCCCGGCCTGCTGTGGTGGCTTGCAGGCGTCGGAGGAGATGTGCGGCGCAGATCGCGACGCGGCGTTGTCCTATCTCGCCCACCTCGAACGCATCACCGCACCACTCTCTTAACCTGTTCTCTCACGATCCCCGCACCGACCGACGGAGCCCCGATGAGCCATCCATTGTTCTCCCCCTTCACCCTGCGCCGGCAGACGCTCGATAACCGCATCGTCATCGCACCGATGTGCATGTACTCCGCCACCGACGGCAAGGTCGGCGACTGGCACACCATGCATCTCGGCACGCTGGCGCAAAGCGGCGCCGGCCTGCTCATCATCGAAGCCACGGCAGTCGCGCCGGAAGGCCGCATCACGCCGTATTGCCCGGGCCTCTGGGACGACGCCTGCGCCGACGCCTGGGCGCCGGTGCTCGCCGCCGTGCGCCACTACTCGACGATGCCGCTGGCGATCCAGCTCGCGCACGCCGGGCGCAAAGCCAGTTGCGAAGCCCCCTGGCGCGGCGGGCGACAACTGCCGCCCGAGGCCGGTGGCTGGCCGACGCTCGCCCCGTCGGCACTCGCTTTCAACGACGGCGACACGCCACCGACTGCCCTCGACACGGCCGGGCTGGCGCGTCTGCGCACGGCCTTTGCCGATGCTGCACGACGCGCCGATGCGCTGGGTATCGACATCATCGAAATCCACGCCGCACATGGCTACCTGCTGCACGAATTCCTGTCGCCGCTGAGCAACCTCCGACAGGACAACTACGGAGGCTCGCTGGAAAACCGCCTGCGCTTCCCGCTGGAAGTATTCGACGCCGTTCGCGCCGTCTGGCCGGCAGAAAAAGCGCTGGGCCTGCGCGTTTCCGCCGACGACTGGGTGGCCGGCGGCTGGGACATCGAGCAGACGCTGGCGCTGGCGCGCGCCCTGAAAGCGCGGGGCGCCGACTTCCTCCATGTTTCCAGTGGCGGGCTCTCTGCGGCGCAATCGATTCCCGTCGCGCCGGGCTACCAGCTGCCGTTCGCACGCAGGGTCAAGGCCGAAACCGGCCTGACGACCATTGCGGTCGGCCTCATCACCGAGCCACATCAGGCCGACGCCGTCATCGCCGATGGCGACGCCGACCTCGTCGCCCTGGCGCGCGGCATCCTCTGGAACCCGCGCTGGCCCTGGCACGCCGCCGCCGCGCTCGGCGCCACGGTGGACGCCCCGCCCCAACTCTGGCGCGGCGCACCGCATGCGGCGAGCGGCGTATTTGGTCGCTAAGGCGCAGCGGCGCCGAACGACCTCGCCGTCTCCCGGCGCCGCCCTCTTCGCCCTCTTCGCCCTCTTCGCCCTCTTCGCCCTCTTCGCCCTCTTCGCCCTCTTCGCCCTCTTCGCCCTTTCGCATGGCGGCACGCGCGGGGCAAAGAGGGCCCGCAGAGTGCCGCAGAGGCGGTCGCCCAGCCCGCTTGCCGCGCCGGCGGTCAGCCTCCTGACATACTCGCCTCTCTGGCAGCCGGTATAATCGCGCCCCTTCACACACTTTCCCCGAGCCCTGCCGCATGGAACACCTGCTTCTGCTGAAGGCCGTCATTCTCGGCATCGTCGAGGGACTGACCGAATTTCTCCCGGTCTCGTCGACCGGCCACCTGATCCTCGCCGGCGATCTGCTCAACTTCAACGACGACCGCGGCAAGCTCTTCGAGATCGTCGTCCAGTCGGGCGCCATTCTCGCCGTCTGCTGGGAATACCGGGCGCGCATCCTCAACGTTCTTCTCGGTCTGCCGCGCGAACGCGCTGCCCGCCGTTTTGCGCTGAACGTCTTCGTCGCCTTCCTGCCGCTGGCGATACTCGGCCTGCTCTTCGGCCACGCCATCAAGGATCACCTCTTCAACGCGCCGACCGTCGCCACCACCTTCATCGTCGGCGGCCTGATCATCCTCTGGGCCGAACGGCGGCGGCATCAGGTGCGCATCGTCGAAGTCGAAGACCTGCGCCTTGGCGACGCCATGAAGCTCGGTCTGGCGCAAGCCTGCGCCCTGATCCCCGGCGTATCGCGCTCGGGTGCGACGATCATCGGTGGCCTGTTTTTCGGGCTGTCGCGGCGCGCGGCGACCGAGTTTTCGTTCTTCCTGGCGATCCCGACGCTGCTCGCCGCCACGGCCTACCAGCTGTACAAGGAGCGTGCGCTGCTCTCCTTCGACGATATCGGCATGTGGGTCGCTGGCTTCATCGCCGCCTTCATCTCGGCCTTCATCGCCGTGCGCGCCCTGCTGCGCTATATCAGCACGCACGATTTCACGATCTTCGCCTGGTACCGCATCGCCTTCGGGCTCGTTGTCTTCGCCACCTGGCACTTTGGCCTGATCGCCTGGAGCGCCTCCTGAACGAGTCATAAGAGACTCCTGAGCGACGCCATCGCGGCGAGGCGCCGGCGCGCCCCGCCATCGCCGCAAAAACCGCCAGAAATGCCGTGCTGGCGGCAAATCGACGGCACAGGCCGCAGGTTATAATCGGCGCATGCACGTTCTATTCGAAGAAGACAGCGCCTTCAAGACTGGCGCCATCCTGGCCGACAACGACACCTCGTTGCAGGTCGAAGCCGTATCCGGCAAACGCAGCAAGATCAAGGCGACGAACGTGCTGCTGCGTTTCAGTGCGCCGGCGCCGGGCGAACTGCTCGAACGCGCCACCCCGCTGGCTGCCGAGATCGACGCCGACTTCCTCTGGGAGTGCGCCGGCGACGGCGAATTTGCCTTCGCCGATTTTGCCGCCGAATACTACGGACACGCCCCTTCGGCGGTCGAAGCGACGGCGCTGCTGCTCGCTCTGCACGCGGCGCCGATCTACTTTCACCGCAAGGGCCGTGGCCGCTTCCGCAAGGCGCCGCCCGACATCCTCGCCGCCGCGCTCGCCGGACTGGAAAAGAAGCGCCTGCAAGCGCTGGCCATCGAGCGCATGGCCGCCGAGCTGCAAGCCTTCACGCTGCCCCCCGAATTTCCGCCGCTGATCGACCAGCTACTCTACAAGGCCGACCGCAACCGCCCGGAGACCAAGGCGCTCGAAGCCGCCTGTGCCGCGAGCGGCCTCTCGGCGCTCGCCCTGCTGGCGCGCTGCGGCGCCATCCGCTCGCCCTACGCCTTCCATCTGCGCCGCTTCCTGCTCGACGAATTCCCACGCGGCCCCGGCTTTGGCGAACTGGCGCCGCTCGCCGAACCGGCCATCGCCGCCCTGCCGCTCGCCGAAGCGCCAGCCTTTTCCATCGACGACGCATCGACGACCGAGATCGACGACGCCTTCTCGCTGCAACGCCTGCCGGGCGTGGGCTGGCGCGTTGGCATCCACATCGCCGCGCCGGGACTTTCGATCACGCCGGATTCACCGTTTGACGCGATTGCCCGCGAGCGCCTGTCGACGGTCTACATGCCCGGCAGCAAGATCACCATGCTGCCCGACAGCGTCGTCGCGCACTTCACGCTGGCAGCCGGACGCACCTGCCCGGCGCTCTCGCTATACCTGACTGTCAGCGAAGACTTCGCCATCGTCAGCCACGAATCGCGCATCGACCGCGTGCGTATCGCCGCCAATCTGCGCCATCACGACCTGGAGCCGGTCTTCAACGCGCAGACGCTGGCCGACGGCCTCGGCGACTTTCCCTTCCGTGACGAACTGAAGACCCTCTGGCAACTGGCCGGCGCCTGCGAAGCGCGGCGCGGCAAGTCGTCGAACGCGGCAGGTTTTGTCGATTACAACTTCGACATCGTCGGCGATCTTGCCGACGCCGAATCCTGCCATGTGTCGATCAGCCAGCGCCCACGCGGCAGCCCGCTCGACATGCTCGTCGCCGAACTGATGATCGTCGCCAACAGCCTGTGGGGCGGCCTGCTCGCCGAACAGCGCGTACCGGCAATCTACCGCGCACAATCGGCCGGCAAGGTGCGCATGACGACGCAAGCCGCGCCGCACGACGGCCTCGGCGTGCCGCAATACGCGTGGATGTCCTCGCCGCTGCGCCGTTACGTCGACCTCGTCAATCAACGCCAGCTGATCGCCTGCCTCAACGACGAGGCGCCGCCCTTTGCCGCCAAGGCCGGGCGCAATCAGGAGCTGTTTGCGATCGTCCGCGATTTCGAACTCGCCTACGCCGCCTACGCCGAATTCCAGCGCGGCATGGAGCGCTACTGGAGTCTGCGCTGGCTGCAACAGGAAGCGTGCACGACCCTCGAAGCGGTCATCCGGCGCGACGGCACGGCTCGCGTCGACGGTCTGCCGATCATCCAGCGCGTGCCCTCGGCGCCGGACTTGCCCGCCGGAGCGCGCATTCGCCTGTCGGTCGAGCGCATCGACCTGCTGACGCTCGAACTCGGCTGCCGCTGGCTCGAAACGCTGGCCGCCGACGGCGTCGCCCCGGACGACGAAGAACCCGACAGTGTCAACGACAGCGACGAGTCGCCCGCCGATTCGCGTGTCGACTCCGCCGACACCTCCAGCGCCACCGACTCCATCTCGCCGACCGACGCCGCCACTGCCGACGCCGCCCCCGAGGACAGCGCGGCGGAGGCGTCCGCCCTCGCCGCCGATGCGGCGACATCCCCCTCATTGCCGGCGGCTGCCTGACGTGAACCTCGCTGTGCCGCGTTTGCCCCGCCTTGGCGCCGGCCAACCCTCGTTCCTTGCGCTGGCCATCGGCGCTTCTCTGCTGCTGCATGGCGTGCTGCTGACGCTGCATTTCGGTTTCCCCGAAATGTCGCGCGTCTTTCAGGACAAGGCACTGGAGATCGTGCTGGTCAACAGCAAATCGGCGCGCCGCCCGAGCGAAGCGCAGGCGCTGGCGCAGGCGAATCTCGATGGCGGCGGCAACGTCGAGGACAACCGCCGCGCCAAAAGCTCATTGCCAGCCTCGGCGCAACGCAAGAGCGGCAACGAACTCGAACAGGCGCAGCAGCGCGTCCAGCAACTGGAAATGCAGCAACAGAAGCTGCAAACCCGCGCCACCAGCCGCAAAGCCATTGCGCCGCGCCCCGACAGCGAGACGCAGCCGCGCCCGACGCCGGTCATCCGTGGTCGCGATCTGGCCGAGAACGCGCTGGCCATGGCCCGCCTCGAAGGCGAGATCGCGCAGAACATCGACGAGTACAACAAACGCCCGCGCAAGCGCAACATCGGCGCGCGCGTCGAGGAATACCGCTTCGCCCAGTACGTCGAGGAGTGGCGGCAGAAAATCGAGCGCGTCGGCACGCTCAACTACCCCGAAGAAGCGCGCGGCAAGCTCTACGGCACCCTCGTGCTGACGGTGGCGATCAAGAGCGACGGCAGCATCGACAAGATCGAGATCAACCGCTCCTCCGGCCATCGCATCCTCGACGACGCGGCGCGGCGCATCGTCCAGATGAGCGCGCCGTACGCGCCCTTCCCGCCTGCCATTCAGCGCGACACCGACATTCTCGAAATCACCCGCGCCTGGAACTTCGTCAACGGCGATTCCTTGCAGACTGCCGGATCGAACCGATGAGCGCCCCCGTCAGCGAGCCGATGCGTGACCCAGTGCGAGCCGCGATGCCCGATCCGTACGCCGTTTTCGGCAACCCCATCGCGCACAGCCGCTCCCCCGCCATCCATACGGCTTTCGCCCGGCAAACCGGCGAAAATCTCGTTTATACGGCGATCCTCGCTCCGCGCGACGGGTTTGCCACGGCGCTGGGCGAATTCATCGCCGCCGGCGGGCGCGGCGCCAACGTCACGGTGCCGTTCAAGGAAGAAGCCTGCCGCCTCGCCACGCGCCTGACCGAACGCGCCCGCCTCGCCGGCGCGGTCAACACGCTGAGCATCGGCGCCCTTGCGTCAGACGCCGCCACCTCCCACACCTCAGGCACCGCTGACGCCACCGCGACTAACGCCGCCACCGCAGCCAACGAAATCATCGGCGACAACACCGACGGCGCCGGCCTGCTGCGTGATCTGCAACACAACCTCGGCTGCGCGCTCGCGGACCGCCGCATCCTGCTGCTCGGCGCGGGCGGCGCGGCACGCGGCGTGCTGGCGCCGTTGCTCGACGCCCGTCCGGCCCGCCTGCTCATTGCCAACCGCAGTGCCGACAAGGCACAGGCGCTGGCCGAACACTTCCAGCCGCACGCCGCCGGCTGCCGCCTCGCGGGTGGCGGCTTCGCGGCTGTCGACACCGGCGAGGGCGCCTTCGACCTCATCATCAACGCCACCTCCGCCAGCCTTGCCGGCCAAGCCCTGCCCATCGGCAAACACGCGTTCGCGCACGACGGTCTCGCGTACGACATGATGTACCGTGCCGATGGCGACACTCCCTTTCTTGCCGAAGCACGCGCCGCTGGCGTCGGCCGCTGCGCCGACGGCCTCGGCATGCTCATCGAACAAGCGGCGGAAGCCTTTTTCGTCTGGCGCGGTCAACGCCCGGAGACCGCGCCACTGCTCGCGCAGCGACGCCACGACTGAGCCAGCGACGGGCGCCCGACGCACCGGAAAACCATGAAAACCTTTGGACTATGGGTGAAGCGCGCGGTACTCGGCGTGATCGCTCTCTTCGTGCTCTACCAGCTCTGGCTGTTCGGCCATGTGCTGTGGTGGGCCAACGCCAATCCGGGCATGACGCACTTCATGGAAATCCGGCTCGCCGAACTGCGCCAGAAAAAACCCGACGCCGAGTTGAAGCAGCAGTGGGTGAGCTTCGAGCGCATCTCGCCGAACCTCAAGCGCGCCATCATCGCCTCGGAAGATGCCCGCTTCGTCGATCACGAAGGCTTCGACTGGGACGGCATGCAAAAAGCGATGGAAAAGAACCAGCAAAAAGGCCGCATCGTCGCCGGCGGCTCGACCATCTCGCAGCAACTCGCCAAGAACCTCTTCCTCTCTCCCGCCAAGACACCCTGGCGCAAGGCCGAAGAAGCCGCCATCACGCTGATGCTCGAAAACCTCTGGAGCAAACGGCGCATCCTTGAGGTGTATCTCAACGTCATCGAATGGGGCGACGGCGTATTTGGCGCCGAAGCGGCCGCGCGGCACTACTACGGCGTCTCGGCGGCGCAACTCTCGCCCGAGCAGGCGGCGCGGCTGGCCGGCATGGTGCCCAACCCGCGCTTCTACGACCGCAATCGCGGCGCGCCGGGGCTCGCCAAAAAAACGGGGATCATCCTGACGCGCATGCCCTCGGCCGAACTACCATAGCGACCATGCAGCGCGGCCTTCAGCGCCGCGCAACGCCCGGAGCGGGCGGCGAGGCGGGGCGATGCCGGGGAGCGATGTTAGAATCGCGCTTCCCTTTGCGCAGCGCATCATGAGCGACGAACTCCACCACGCCGACGGCGACGAATTGCACGAGCACCTTAGCGCGGTGCAGACGCTGCTCGCCCGTCAAAAGCTGGTCGAGACGCTCGTGCACCGGCAGGAAATGCCGCGCCACGAGCTCGTCGAAGGATTGCTGCACAAGCAGCATCTGAGCGAACTGCGCGCACGCCTTGAGCGCATGCACCCGGCCGACATCGCCTACGTTCTCGAAGCCCTGCCGCTCGATGAACGGCTGATCGTCTGGGATCTCGTCAAAGCCGAGCGTGATGGCGACATCCTGCTCGAAGTCTCCGATGCCGTGCGCGAAAGCCTCATCGCGCACATGGATTCGCACGAACTCGTCGCCGCCGCCGAAAGCCTTGACGCCGACGAGCTCGCCGACCTCGCGCCCGACCTGCCGCACGAGGTCATCGAAGGCGTCTTCCAGTCGCTGTCGGTCGAAGAGCGCGAGCAGTTACGCGCAGCCATGTCTTACCCCGAGGAATCGGTCGGTTCGATCATGGACTTCGACATGGTCACGGTGCGCGAAGACGTCACGCTCGAAGTCGTCCTGCGCTACCTGCGCCTCTTCGACGAACTGCCCGACCACACCGACCAGCTCTTCGTCGTCGACCGCGACGAAAAGCTGAAGGGCGTGCTGCCCCTGAACCGCCTGCTCGTCTCCGACCCGGATACCGAAGTCGGCGCCGTCATGCTCACCGACTTCATCGACCTGCAACCGAGCGACGAAGCCGAAGAAGCGGCGCAGGCCTTCGAACGCTACGACCTCGTTTCCGCGCCGGTCGTCGACGCGCAGCACCGGCTGATCGGCCGCGTCACCGTCAATACCGTCGTCGACTTCATCCGCGAAGAAAGCGAAGCCGAACAACTGGCGCAGGCCGGCTTGAAAGAAGAGGAAGACATCTTCGCCTCGGTCTGGGACTCGGTGAAAAACCGCTGGGCCTGGCTGGCGATCAACCTCGTCACCGCCTTCGTCGCCTCGCGCGTCATCGGCGCCTTCGAGAACTCCATCGAAAAGCTCGTCGCGCTCGCCGCGCTGATGCCCATCGTCGCCGGCATCGGCGGCAACTCCGGCAATCAGACGATCACCATGATCGTCCGCGCCATTGCCATCGGACAGGTTCAGCCCGACGCCATTCGCCGCCTGCTCAGGAAGGAAATCAACGTCGCGCTGATCAACGGCATGATCTGGGGCGGACTCCTCGGCCTCGCCGCCTGGTGGATGTACGGCAGCGCCCCACTCGGCATGGTGATGACCGCCGCGATGACGCTCAACCTGCTGCTCGCCGCCATCGCCGGCGTCTCGATCCCGCTGCTGCGCGAACGCCTCGGCGCCGACCCGGCCGTCGGCGGCTCGGTGCTGATCACCGCCCTCACCGACTCGGGCGGCTTCTTCATCTTCCTCGGGCTGGCGACGCTGTTCTTGATGTAGTTCGGAGGGGCCGCTGTGCCGTGGTCCTGCTACGGTGTCTGCTCTTCGTCCACAGTGGCCGGCCGCATACTTCGAGCTACACGGCAGGATTAGCGAGGTGAGCAGACACTCAGATGTGCTCGGGAGTGTTAGGCAATTAACAATTCGCTCTAATACTGGTGGTTCTCGACTTGTACTGCTGCACTCTTCCGGCTAAAAAAGTTCCATTCGCATGCATTAGGTCAGAGAGATGACAACCACGGAAAGCCAGATCGAACTCGATCTGCTCGCCAAACTCGGCGACCTCAAATACGCCTACCGTCCAGACATCCGCGACCGCGCTGCGCTGGAAGCGAATTTCCGCGAGAAGTTCTTCTCGCGCACCAACCGCGTGCTCAACGACAGCAAGGCGAGCAGGCGCCGCCGGTCGTGCAGCAACTCGATTTCGAATTCGTGCTGTTCTACACCCACCACTTCAACATGCTGCGCACCATTCTGGAGAAAACGGCGAGCTTTCAGGAGTTGAGCGAGGCAGCAGTTGTCAACCATTGGATGACAACTGCCACCGATGGCAAGAACTACCGGGTGGCGCACTACAAGCTCGACGCCATCCTTGCCGTGGGCTACCGCCGTGCGTTCGCCGCGCGGGGTGCAGTTCCGCCGCTGGGCAAGCACGGTGCTGAAGGAGTACCTGCTCAAGGGCTCGCGATCAGACTTGATCCTGCCCCAGCACGCCCCATGAAAAACGGCGACCTTTCGGTCGCCGTTTTCGTTTGCGGCTACGCCGGACTTACCAGGCAGCAAACACCGCGTCGGCGGCCGCAATCGTCGCGTCGATGTCGGCGTCGGTGTGCGCGGCCGAAACGAAGCCGGCTTCGAAGGCCGACGGCGCAAAGTAGTGGCCGGCGTCGAGCATGGCGTGGAAGAAGCGGTTGAACGCTTCCTTGTCGCAGGCCATCACCGCGTCGTAGGTGGCCGGGCATTCCGGCGCGAAGTAGAGGCCGAACATGCCGCCGACCGACTGCGCCGAGAAGACGACGCCGTGCTTCTTCGCCGCGGCAACGAGGCCGTCGGTGAGGCGCTTGGTGCGTGCGGTGAGCGTCTCGTAGAAGCCCGGCGCGCGCGTCAGCTTGAGCGTCGCCAGACCGGCGGCGACGGCCACCGGGTTGCCGGAGAGCGTGCCGGCCTGATAGACCGGGCCGAGCGGCGCGATCTTTTCCATGATTTCGCGCTTGCCGCCAAAGGCGCCGACCGGCAGACCGCCGCCGATCACCTTGCCCAGCGTAACGAGGTCGGCGTCGATGCCAAAGAGACCCTGCGCGCCCTGCGGGCCGACGCGGAAGCCGGTCATCACTTCGTCGAAAATCAGCACCGAGCCGTTCTTCTTCGTCAGCTCGCGCATTGCCTTCAGGAATTCGGGCTTCGGCGCGATCAGGTTCATGTTGCCGACGACGGCTTCGACGATCACCACGGCGATCTTGTCGCCATGCTCGGCGAAAGCCGCTTCCAGCGCGGCGACGTCGTTGTACGGCAGCACCAGCGTGTGCTTGGCGAGATCCGCCGGGACGCCAGCCGAATCCGGGTTGCCGAAGGTGAGCAGACCAGAGCCGGCCTTGACCAGCAGACTGTCGGAGTGGCCGTGGTAGCAGCCTTCGAACTTCACCAGCAGGTCGCGCCCGGTGTAGCCGCGCGCCAGACGGATCGCGCTCATCGTCGCTTCGGTGCCGGAGCTGACCAGACGCACCATGTCGAGCATCGGCAGGAGATCGCAGAGCAGATCGGCCATGTCGAGCTCCATCTCGGTCGGCGCGCCGAAGGAGAGGCTCTTCGCGGCCGTCTCGTTCACGGCGGCGAGCACTTCCGGATGGGCGTGGCCGGCGATCAGCGGGCCCCACGAGCAGACGTAGTCGAGATAGGTCTTGCCGTCGACGTCAGTCACGCGCGGCCCCTTGCCCTCGACGAAGAAGCGCGGCGCACCGCCCACCGAACGGAAGGCGCGAACCGGCGAATTGACGCCGCCAGGAATGTGGCGCTGAGCGCGGGCGAAAAGCTGGTCGTTGCGGGAGGGGGTGCTCATTCTCAGTTTTCCTCAAAGAGACGTTGAAAAGCAGCAGCGCGCGCGCGAATGGCGGACGCCGCAAAAGAAAAATCTTCCGAATCATATGGTTCGACCGCAACCACTCCGTCAGCGCGAACGGCAGCGGGTGTCGCCGGCACAAACAGATCGCTGATCACGGCCAGCAGTTGTGCGCCAGCAGCGATCACCGGCGCGGCGTTGGCAAGCGTAATTCCGCCGATGGCGCAGCACGGCACCGACAACTCGGCGCGCGCACGGGTAAAGAGCGCCAGATCGGCACGCGCCGCCAGCGGCTTGGTCGGCGAACCGTAGACGGCGCCGAACGCCACATAATCGGCGCCCGCCGCCTGCGCCGCCTGGGCGCGCGCAAAGTCGGCATAACACGAGGCGCCAAGCAGACTGCCGGCCGGCAAGGCCAGCCGCGCCGCCGCGAGATCACCGTCGTCGCCGCCCAGATGCACGCCGTCGGCGGCCACCGCGAGCGCCATCGCAACATCGTCGTTGACGATGAAACGCGCGTCATAGCGACGGCACAGCGCCGCGAGCGCGTGCCCCAGGCGTGCGCGCCGCGCGGCGTCCGACGATTTATCGCGCAGCTGCAAAAACTGCGCGCCACCGGCCAGCGCGGCCTCGGCGTACGCCAAGAGCGGCGCTTCCGGCAGGCCATCCGGAGTGATCGCGTACAAGCCTCGCCACTGCCGCACCGACTCAGGCATGGTCGTCCGTGGCGGCGGGCGATACCCTGCCGCGCTGCGCATAGAAGCGGTCGGGGATGAACTGGCCCATGCCGGGGCGGAAACCCGCCGCCAGCGTCTGCCAGGTAAACGACTGCGCAACCCGCACGGCTTCTTCGATCGGCAAGCCGCGCGCCAGAGCGGCCGCAATCGCCGAGGCCAGCGTGCAGCCCGAGCCGTGATAGACGCCGGGCAAGCGCGGCCAGGTGTCCCGGCGCAGATAGCCGGTCGCGCCGTAGAGCGTATTGACGACCTCGGCGGTGTTTTCGTGCGTGCCCGTAATCAGCACATAGCGGCAACCGCAGCCAACGAGACGGGCGGCGCAGTCGCTCAACGACGGCTCGCCGGCATCCGGCAACGGCGGCTCGTCTTCGTCGTCGAGAAGACGACGCGCCTCGAGGCTATTCGGCGTCAGCACGGTCGTCAGCGGCAGCAGAAGCTCGCGCAGGGCGCCGATGCCGTCCTCATCGGCGAGTTCGTCTCCGCGGCCAGAGGCCAGCACCGGATCGAGCACGACCGGAATATCCGGATAGTCGGCGATGATGCCGGCGATGGCGGCGATGTTCTCGACGCCGCCGGTGACGCCAATCTTGAAGGCCGCCACGGGCATATCGGCGAGCAGGGTGCGCGCCTGTTCCTCGACCCAATCGGCGTCGATCGGCAAGACGCCATCGACGCCCATCGAATCCTGAACGGTGATCGCCGTCAGCACCGACAGCGGATGGCAGCCATTCGCCGCCAGCGTCAGCAGATCGGCTTGCACGCCGGCGCCGCCCGTCGGATCACTGGCGGCAAAGCTGAGAACGATGGGCGGAGGGGCGGAATGTTGATCCATGCGCAGAGCCAAAAGCCGCCAACGGCCAAGGCTGGAAAAGGGCAAAACAGGCGCCAGACGGCGACGCCGGCAAGGCGGAGAAAACGCACCGACGGCGCCGGCGGCGTCCGCGCGGGTAGCAACACCGCAGCGAAGGCGCCGCAAGGGCATCGGACCAGCGCGGATTCTAACCGAAAAGCCCGGCCCGCCGCCCGCCGGGGAAGCTCGGCGCTGCCGACAATCCGGTATGATGAGGACGGAAGCACAGCCTGCGCCACGGCCCGGCGCGGCAGGAGCCGCCGCCGCTGCGACAACGCGGCGCCCACCTCGTGCGCAGAGCAGACCACCACATCACCGGCGGCCGACAGGGAGGCAGCAATTGACGGCAAGCACGACGCCGCAGAGCGTCAGGATTCTGGTTATCGACGATAGCGCGACCATCCGGCGCAGCGCCGAGCTGTTTCTCGGCGAGGCCGGCCATGAGGTACTCCTCGCCGACGACGGCTTCGCCGCGCTGGCCGTTATCGCCGAACACTCGCCTGATCTCATTTTCTGCGACATCACGATGCCCCGCCTCGACGGCTACCAGACCTGCGCGCTGATCAAGAGCAACCCGCGCTATCAGGCGACGCCGGTCGTCATGCTGACGGCCAAGGACAGCCTTTTCGACCGCACGCGTGGCCGCCTTTGCGGCGCCAGCGAACACCTGACCAAACCCTTCAGCCGCGAAGCCCTGCTGGCCTGCGTCGACGCTCTGGCGTCTGTGCCGGCCTGACGCGGACAGCACGACTGCCTGTTTTTTGACGAATCGGGAGCTTATCGAATGACTGTCAAAAAA
Organism: Rhodocyclus gracilis; assembly: GCF_009617575.1. GTDB lineage: Bacteria > Pseudomonadota > Gammaproteobacteria > Burkholderiales > Rhodocyclaceae > Rhodocyclus > Rhodocyclus gracilis. The sequence goes on along the minus strand of NZ_WIXJ01000003.1, from coordinate 258,976 downwards.
ATCCTCATCGTCGACGACTCGCCGACCGAACGCCATTTCCTCCAGGAAGTCCTCAACGGCGCTGGCTACGAGGTGCTGATCGCCGAAAGTGGCGAAGAAGGCATCGACACGACGCGCCGCGAGATGCCCGATCTGGTGCTGATGGATGTCGTGATGCCCGGCCTCAATGGCTATCAGGCCACGCGCACGCTCGCCCGCGACGAACAGACGCGGCACATCCCGATTTTCGTGTGCACCACCAAGGGCCAGGAAACCGACAAGATCTGGGGGCTGCGCCAGGGCGCGGTGGATTACCTCGTCAAACCCATCGATGGCGACGAACTGCTCGCCCGCATCGCTGCCCTCTGACCGCCGCCGCATGCCGCACCGGACTCGCCTTACCGACACCCAGGAACTGCCGCCTCCCCGCTCGCCCGAGGACGGCGGCGTAGCGGCTGCCACCCTGCTCGGCTTTCAGGCGGGCGAGGAACGCTGGCTGACGCCGCTGACCGACGCCGGCGAGATCGTCTCGACACCACCGCTGGCGCGCGCGCCGCTCACCTGCCCGTGGTTCGCCGGCCTCGCCAACGTACGCGGAACGCTCTACGCAGTCAGCGATTTCGCGCTGTTTCGCGGCGGCGAGGCGACCCCGCACAACAGTCACGCCCGACTGCTCCTCATCGGCGCCCGCCACGGCGTCAATGCCGCCCTGCTCGTCAGCCGCCTGATCGGCCTGCGCAAACCGGAGGCACTGCACGCCAACGTCCCGACCGTCGACGCCCCCGTCTGGGCAGCGCAATCTTTCCGCGACGACGACGGCCACGACTGGCGCTGCCTCGACGTTGCGGGCCTGCTCGCCGACCCGCGCTTTCTGGAGATCGGCGCCTGAACGGCGTCCATCCGTATGGCTACTCGCCCCGCCCCCGGCGCCACAACCTCCGGCACGAAGCCCTTCTCCGGCACGATGGTGCTGTTTGGCCAGCTGCCGGTCATGCAGCAGCTGAAGATTCTCGGCGGCGTGCTGCTGCTCGCCATGCTCGGCATCGCCGGCATCGTCTATCACGACAACCGCGAAGCCAGCTACGGCGCCACCTACATCGCCGCCTCCGGCGAAATGCGCATGCTCTCGCAGCGCCTCGCCAAAGCCTCGAATCAGGCCCTGCAAGGCGACGTCACGGCCTTCCGCCAGCTGCGCGATTCGCGCGACGCCTTCGCCCAGCGCCTCGACACCCTGCGCCAAGGCGGCCAGATCAATGGCCGCACCGTCCCGCGCTCTCCGGAGAGCGCGCAAGAGCCGCTGCAACGGCTGGCCGGCGAATGGGCCAAAACGGGCCGCAATGCGGAACAATTGCTCGACATGGAGAAAAACCTCGTCTCGCTCGGCAGCGACGTGGCGCTCATCAACAGCAAGAACCTGCAACTGCTCGAACTCGCCGAACAAGTCGCGGCGCTCAAGCTGCAAACCGGCAGCAGCCCGCGCGAGATCGCCGCCGCCAACGAAATGGTCATGCTGACGCAACGCATCGCCAAAAACGCCAACGCGCTGGAAGTCAGCGACATCATCGACCCGGAAGTCGCCTTCCTGCTCGGCAAAGACGTCAACACCTTCCGCGACCTCATCGCCGCCCTGCAAAAAGGCAACGCCGCGCAACACATCGGCGCCAGCCACGACGCCGACACACAGCAAAAGCTCACGCAACTGGAAAGCGCCTTCAAGGAATATCAGCAATCGGTCGGCGGCATCCTCGGCGGCATGCAGCGGCTGGTGCAGGCCAAACAGGCCGGCGCCCGCATCTTCCGTGACAGCGAAACCCTGCTCGACGCCACCGACCAGCTGACACTCGCCTATCAGGGCAACCTCGCCGAACGCGCCGCCTACGCCGCCGCGCTCGCCGTCCTCGTCCTCATCGCCATCGGCGCGCTGGGGCTGATGGCCAAGGTCTACCTCGACGACGCCCGCCACAACGCCGAAGAAGCCGAGCGCAGCCGGCAGGCGTCGGAAGCGGCCAACCGGCAAACGCAGGAAGCCATCCTGCGCCTGATGAACGAGCTGGGAAATCTCGCCGACGGCGACCTCACCGTCACGGCGACGGTGTCCGAAGAAATCACCGGCGCCATCGCCGATTCGATCAACTACGCCATCGAAGAACTGCGCGTCCTCGTCCGGCGCATCAACGACGCCGCCGAGCGCGTCACGCACACCACCGGCATCGCCCACCAGACCTCCGGCGAACTCCTCGCCGCCGCGCAACGGCAAGCGCTGAAGATCCAGAGCGCCGGCAGCTCGGCGCTGGCCATGGCGCAATCGATGACGGCTGTCTCCGGCGAAGCCGGCCTCGCCGCGCATGTCGCCCGCCAGTCGCTCACCGCCGCCGGCAAAGGCACGCTCGCCGTGCACGACTCGATCAAGGGCATGAACGAAATCCGCGGCCAGATTCAGGAAACCGCCAAGCGCATCAAGCGTCTGGGCGAATCCTCACAGGAGATCGGCGAAATCGTCGAACTCATTTCCGACATCACCGAGCAGACCAACGTCCTCGCGCTCAACGCCGCCATTCAGGCCGCCTCGGCGGGCGAAGCCGGACGCGGCTTCACCATCGTCGCCGAAGAAGTGCAGCGGCTGGCCGAACGCTCCGCCGCCGCCACGCAACAGATCGCCGCCATCGTCAAAACCATCCAGACCGACACGCACGCAGCGGTCTGCGCCATGGAAGAATCGACGCAAGGCGTCGTCGCCGGCGCCAAACGCTCCGACGCTGCCGGGCAGGCTCTCAGCGAGATCGGCGAAGTGTCGCGCACCCTCGCCGACCTGATCGAAAACATCTCCAGCGCCACCGAGCAGCAAGCCGGCTCGGCCAGCGGTGTCGCCGACAAGATGCAGGACATTCTCACCATTACCGAACAAACCACTGCCGGCACCCAGCGCACTGCCCTCGCCGTCGGCGAACTGGCTACGCTGGCGAGCGAACTGAAAGGTTCTGTCGCCGGCTTCAAAATCAAGGCATGAACGGCAACACAGCGACCAGCGGAGACGCGCCTGAGATGAACGCAGCCACCGGAATGAACGCCGCCGCCGAAGTCATCGGAGCCATCGGAGCCACCGGAAATCCCCCCGGCCCGCTTCTCCCGGTCAGCCGCGAGATCGAACGCGCCCTCGCCCTCACCGGCGAAGCGCTGGCGCAATTCGCCGACTGCGGCGAAGCCATGCCCTTCGGCGCCAGCACCTTGCCGGGCGCGAGTGAAGCGTTCCCGCTCGCCGCCGCTGAAGCCTCGCCACGCGCATCGCTGAACACCGCCCGCGTCACGCCCTCGCGGGGTACGCATGCCGAGCGAGCCGCAACGCCGCTCGCCGTCTGCCGTCAGCAGCTGGCGCAGGTGCGCGGCGCCTTCCAGCTGGCCGGCGACGACGGGCTCGCCCTGCTCTGCGCAGCGCTCGCCGACCTGATCGACGACGCTGGCCGACGCCCCGACACGACGCACCATGTCGCGCTGGCGCAACGCGCGCTTGACCGCCTCGGCGACGCGCTGACCGACCGTCTGGCCGGACTTCCCGCCGAAGGGCTGCACCTGCTGCCGCTGCTACGCGAGTTGCAGCGCGCCGCTGGCCGCCCGCTCGCCGCGCCCGGCGCGCTGTTTTTCCCTGACCTGTCGCGCCCGCTGCCGCCGCGCGCCGCCCCCAGCCTCACCGCCGCCCAGCAGCAACTCGTCCTGCGCCGCGAACTGCCGCGCTTCCAGCGTGGCCTGCTCGCCTTCCTGCGCAGTCCGAACAAAGACGAGGGAATCGCCGACGGCATCGCCGACATGCGCAACGCCGTCGAGCGCATCGACACCGCCAAAAACGCCGAAGGCCACATCTTCTGGCGGATCGCCGCCGCCTTTCTCGGCGCACTGGCCGAACGCGCCCTGCCCAGCGACTGCGACGTCACCCCGCTGCTGGCACGCCTCGACCTGCAAATCCGCCGCGTTCAGGAAGGCACGCCCGGCATCGCCCTCGCCCTCACGCGCGACCTCCTCTACGCACTGGCCCGCTCCGGCCGTGGCAACGAAGCGGTGCGCGAGATACAGGACGCCTTCGCGCTCCCCTCCTTGATCCCCGGCCTGCGGATCGTCGCCGCGGCGCCGGGCGCCGCGCCGGAGGCCATCAAGGCCGCCGCGAGCGGGGAGGAGAGCGACGCCGCGCAACCGCAAGCGGCGACCCCAGCACCTTCTCAGTCGGCAGCCGAACCCACACTCCCAGCGCCGGCCACCGGCGCCTCGCTGCCGGAGCCAGACAACGACGCGCCGGTGGCCGGCACCGCCACAACGGAGTTCGCCAGTCACGACGCAACCGACGCGGCGCCCGCCCCTACGCCGGAAGAGCAGCCCGACCCCCCGAACGGCACACCCGATGCGGCATCTGACACAACGCCCGACGAGCACCGCCGCGCCGTAGCGCATCTTGGCGCCGCCGCCCGCGCCAGCGAAGTCGCCTGGCTGGAATGCTGGTGCGGCGAAGCCTCACTGCCACGCTTTCGCCGCCACGCCGCGCGGCTCGCGGCCGCCGCCGACGCCCTTGGCAATACCGACTGCCGCCGCCTGACGCAATGCATCGTCGCCGCCGGCAACTGGATTGCCGATCCGGCCACGGCACTCGACGACACGCTCGCCCGCGAAGTCGCCTGCGCCATCCTGCTGCTGCAACGCGCGCCCGCCCTGCTGCCGGCGCCCGGCGCCGACTTCCTGCACGAAGTCGACCTGACCGTCGCGCGCGTTCACGCCTGCTTCGCCGGCAACCCACCGACGAGCGCCGCAGAGTTGCCGGCACTGCAAACGCTCGCCGACTACGCCCAGCAGCGCCGGCGTGCCCGCCAGCAGACGGGCGCCATCCGCAACGCGCTCGAGTGCATCGAACAAACACTCGACACCCTTGCCCAAGCGCCGCAGCGCTACCGCGAACTGTCGGCGCTGCCGCCCGCCCTGCGCGCCCTCGCTGACACCTTCGCCGGTCCGGCGCTCGCCGACACCGGCGACGCGCTGCGCCACTGCGCCCGCCGCATCGGCGAACTCGCCGACGCCGGGAGTGCGCCAGCAAATGACGACTTCCTGCCGCTCGCCGAAGCGCTGACGCGCATTGCGCAGCTCATCGAGGCACAGAGCCACGCGCCCACCCACACCTCTGTTGCCCCTGATATCGCCGACCCCGTCCGCGCCGCGCAGCTCTGGGCGCAGAGCGTCGAACACGGACTCGAACGCGACAAGCGCCTCGCCCAGGCCGCCCTGCAAAACCATCGCGCAGACCCCGCCGACGAGGCACGACGTGACGCCCTGCGCCAGCACCTGAGCAGCCTGCAAAACACCGCCGAACTCGTCGGCGACACGGCGCTGCGCGAACGCGCACGTAGCGCGCTGCTCGCTCTCATCGCCGACGACGCCACCGACGGCGCCGACCGCCGCCGCTCGCCCATCGACCCGACCCTCGATCTGCGCCACGCGTCGACGCGCCGCCCCGCGCCACCGGACGCCAACTGGCTGGGTGTATTCATCGAAGAAGCGCACGAAATGCTCTTCGCCATCGCTGAAAGCCGCGCCCGTCTGGCCAGCGGCCTGCGCGGCGGCGAAGCGCTCGCCGCCCTGCGCCGCGCCTTGCACACCCTGAAGGGCAGCGCTTACATGGTTGGCCTGCGCGCCTTCGGCGACACCGCGCGCGCCCTCGAACACACGGCCAAGGACTGGCAACCCCGCGCCAGCGACGCGCCGCCGGCGCTCACCGATCTCTTCGCCGAAGCCGAGCGTCTGCTATCGGCCTGGGTGGAACATCTCGCCAGCGGCAGCGGCGACGCCCCCGACCCGAGCGCCCTGCTGGCGCAAGCCGCCGCCCTGCGCGCTGCGGCCGCCAACGTCGACGCCAGCCGCGGTGCCGACGTCATCGAACTCGGCCGCTTCCGCCCGCCCCGCCCGCCACTCGACGGGACTCGTGAGGATGCGCCCGATGCTGCGACGGAAGAGACAGGCGAGGATGCCGCCGACGCCAGCGAGGGGCATACCCCGCCCGACGCCGATCCCGACGTGTCTCCGGAATCGCAGGCTGCCCTGCCAGCCCAGTCCGAACCGGCGCCACCCACCGACACCGCCCAGGAAACGCCAGAAACGCCGCCCCTGCGCCGGCAGCAGATCAAGGTGTCCTCCTCGCTCTGGCAAATCTTTCTCGACGAAGCGCAGGTCCACCTCGACACGCTCGAGCGCGAACTCGCGCAACTCACGGCGACGCCGGCAGCGCCGACCTCCGCCGCCTTCCACCGCGCCGCCCACACGCTCGGCAGCATTGCCGGCACCGTCGGGCTGCAGGCCGTCAACGCGCTCGGCGTTGCCCTCGAACATGCCTTGCAACGCCGCCGCCACACGCCGCAACCGGCGGCGAGCGAGGCGCTCACCGTACTGCGCGCAGCCATCGACGCCCTCGGCCACATGCTCGCCGCCACGGCCGCACATCGCCTGCCCGACGCCGCGCCGGCGCTCGTCGCCACGCTCGAAGCCATCTACCCGGCCAGCGCCGACGCCCTCGCCGCCGATGCCGTTGCCGAGTTCACGGCCGAGCCCGTCGACGCGCCGCCCACAACGCCTGCCTGCGCCGCCCCGCCCGACATGGCTGGCGCCTTGCCGCCTCCAGCGGCCGACACGCAGCCGGTGGCCCCGCCGCCGACTGCATCGGCCGCGTCATCCGTCTCGCCACACTCCGCCGCCGCGCCGCGCCAGCGAGAAATCCTCGCCCGCCAGCTCGGTCACGACGTCGTCAGCGCACTCGACGAACTCCTGTACGGCGCCAGCGCAGAGCCGTCGCCGAGCGCGGCGAGTGCGGTCAACGGAACGAGCGGAACGCACACGGCCGACACAAGCGCCGCCCCGCCCACCGCCTCCGCAATCTCATCCGCCCCGACCACGCCCACCGCGCCCGCGACGGCCGGCGAATGCACGCTCGGCGACGAACTCGACGAACAGCTCCTGCCGATCTTCCTCGAAGAAGCGAGCGATCTCGAACACCGCATCGAGGCGGCCCTGCGCGCCTGCCGCGAAGACCTCGCCAATGGGGAGGCGGCACGCGCCCTGGCGCGGCTGCTGCACACCTTGAAGGGCAGCGCCCGCATGGCCGGCGCCATGCGGCTCGGCGACATCACGCACGCCATCGAAACGCGCGTCGAAGCACTGGCGCACAGCACACCGGCCGACGGTACGGCCAGCGACGCCATCGACGCCATCGAAAGCGCCGTCGATGCCGTGCTCGAAGAAATCGACAGCCTGCGCGCGGGCGGCGCAATGCCGCCTGAGACCAGCACCGCCGCCCTGGCAGACGTCGACGCGCCCCCTGCTGCCAGCGCTCGCCCGGACGCCTCCGCCAACGAACGCCGCCTCGCCGACCGCGAACGGCGCGACAGTCCGAGCGCCAGCGACGACGATGCCCTGACGCAACGCAGCACGCTGCGCGTGCGCGCCGACCTCGTCGACCGCTTGGTCAACGAGGCCGGCGAACTGTCGATCGCCCGCGCGCGCATCGGCGACGAAGTGCGCGCCCTCAAGGACACCTTGCTCGAACTGACCGACAACGTGCTGCGCCTGCGCCGGCAATTGCACGACGTCGACCTGCAGGCGGAAACGCAGATGACCGCGCACAGCGCGCCGCCAGCGACGGCGACTGAAGCGGCGGACACCTTCGACCCGCTCGAATTCGACCGTTTCACCCGCTTCCAGGAACTCACGCGCATGATGGCCGAGTCGGTCGACGACGTCGCCACCATCCAGCAGCAACTCCTGCAGCACGTCGACGCCGCCGACACGGCGCTGGTCGCGCAGACGCGCCTAAGCCGCGCACTGCAACAGGAACTGCTCGATGTCCGCAAAGCGCCCTTTGGCAGCATCGCCGACCGGCTCTACCGCATCGTCCGGCAGACCGCCAAAGACACCGGCAAGCGCGCCAACCTCGATCTGCACGGCAGCCGCATCGATATCGACCGTGGCGTGCTCGACCGCCTCGCCGCGCCGCTCGAACACCTGCTGCGCAACGCCGTGGTGCACGGCATCGAAGCGCGCGAAGAACGCCGCGCCAAGGGCAAGAGCGAAATCGGCGAGATCGCGCTGACGCTGCAACAGACCGGCAACGAGCTCATCCTGACGCTGAGCGACGACGGCGGCGGTCTCGATTTCGCCCGCATCCGCGCCCATGCGCGGGAGGCCGGCCTGCTCGACGACGACGCCAGCGCTGCCACCGCCCCGGATAGCGAGCGCAAGGCGCGCCTCGTCGAACTCATTTTTGCCCCCGGTTTCTCCACCGCCGAGCTGTCGCAAGTCGCCGGCCGCGGCGTCGGTCTGGATGTCGTCAAAACCGAAATCGCCCAACTGGGCGGCCGCATCGAAGTCGATCCCGCGCCCACGCAAGGCACCACCTTCCGTCTGACCGTACCGCTGACGCTGGCGCTCATGCAGGCGCTGCTGGTCGACGTCGGCGGCGCCACCTACGCGATTCCCTCAACGATGATCGAGCAGGCACTGGATCTCAAAGCCCCGGCACTGGCGCCGCTGCGCGAGAGCGGCGCAGGCGAGTGGCAGGGACAGCGCTACCCCTTCAGAACGCTCGGCCAGCTGCTCGGCGAAAACGTCCCGGAAACCCCGCCGGCACACGCCTGGGTGCTGCTGCTCAAGAGCGGCGCACAGCGCCTTGCCATCGAAGTCGAAGCCCTGCGCGGCGCGCAGGAAATCGTCGTCAAGAACGTCGGCCCGCAACTGTCGCGCGTCGGCGGCATCGACGCCGCTACCGTCCTTGGCGACGGTAAGATCGTCCTCATCGTAAACCCGGTGGCGCTCGCCGCGCGCCCGCTGAGCGCGCCACCGCCGGCGCCACACGAAACGCCAGTAAACAGCGCTGCGACGGTGCCGACGCTGATGGTCGTCGACGACTCGCTGACCGTGCGCAAAGTCACGGGCCGCCTTCTGGAACGCGAGGGCTACCGCGTCCTCACCGCCCGCGACGGCGTCGACGCCCTCGAACAACTGCGGCAAACGCGGCCCGCCGCCCTGCTCGTCGACATCGAGATGCCGCGCATGGACGGCTTCGACCTGACGCGCGCCATCCGCGCCGACACACGCCTGAAAGATGTGCCGATCATCATGATCACCTCGCGCACCGCCGAAAAACACCGCCAGTACGCCGCCTCGCTGGGCGTCGACCGCTACTTCGGCAAGCCTTATCAGGAGACTGAACTGCTGGCGAGCGTTGCCGCGCTGGTGCGCGATGGGCGCAATCACCTCGCCTGACGCCGCCGCAAGCGGCGACCGGATCGCGTTAGAATCGGCCCCTTAGTCCTTGCCGCCGGCAGTGCCGGCTGCGTCACGCAGTTACCCAGTGGAGAAGCCATGCCCCGGCATACCAAGATCGTCGCCACCCTCGGCCCCGCCTCCAGCGACGCCGACGTCCTCGAGCAAATGATTCTGGCCGGCGTCGATGTTGTCCGCCTCAATTTCTCGCACGGCAAAGCCTCCGATCACGTCGCCCGCGCGGAAGCCGTCCGCGCCGTCGCCGCGCGTGCCGGGCGCCCGATCGGCATCCTGGCCGACCTGCAAGGGCCGAAGATCCGTGTCGGCAAGTTCGCCGGCGGCCGTGTCACGCTCGAACCCGGGCAAGCCTTCATCCTCGACGCCCGTTGTGAACTCGGCGACAACACGCGCGCCGGTCTCGACTACAAGGACCTGCCGCGCGACGTTTCGCCGGGCAGCGTGCTCCTGCTCGACGATGGCCGCATCACGCTGAACGTGGTGCGGGTCGTCGGCCCGGAAATCCATACCGTCGTCCAGCACGGCGGCGACCTCTCCGACAACAAGGGCATCAACCGGCAGGGCGGCGGACTCTCCGCCCCGGCGCTGACGCCGAAGGACATGGACGACATCCGTACGGCAGCGGCGCTCAACGCCGACTTCCTCGCCATTTCCTTCCCGAAGAGCGCCGCCGACATGTACATGGCGCGCCAGCTGATGGCGGCGGCCGGCGTCCACGCCCTGCTCATCGCCAAGATCGAGCGTGTCGAAGCCGTTGCCGCGCTCGATGAAATCCTCGACGCCTCCGACGGCGTCATGGTCGCGCGCGGCGATCTGGCCGTCGAAGTCGGCGACGCCGCCGTGCCGGCCTTGCAAAAGCGCATGATCCGGCTCGCCCGCGAGAAGAACAAACTGGCGATTACGGCGACGCAGATGATGGAGTCGATGATCTCCTCGCCGACGCCGACGCGTGCCGAAGTCTCCGATGTCGCCAACGCCGTGCTCGACGGCACCGACGCCGTGATGCTGTCGGCCGAGACCGCCGCCGGCAAATATCCGGTGAAAACGGTCGAATCGATGGCACGCATCTGTCTCGAAGCCGAAAAATCCGCCGAAGTCGTGCTCGACCGCGAATTCCTCAACCGCGTGTTTACGCGCATCGACCAGTCGATCGCCATGGCCGCGCTGTTTACCGCCGACCACCTCAAGGTCAAGGCCGTGGCGGCGCTGACGCAGTCGGGCTCGACGGCCTTGTGGATGAGCCGCCTCAATTGCGGCGTGCCGATTTATGCCCTGACGCCGGAAACGCCGTCGCTGACGAAGATGGCGCTCTACCGCGCCGTCTTCCCGCTGCACATGGAACAACAGCACACCGACCGCGACCTCCTGCTGCAAGAAGCCGAAGAGCGCCTGATCGAAGCCGGCGTGGTGACGCCGGGCGACCTCATCGTCATCACTATCGGCGAACCGATCGGCACACAGGGCGGCACCAACACGCTGAAGATCCTGCGCGTCGGCGAATCCCGCCTGCCCGGCACCTTCTGACGACGCCCGCCGCCAGCGGCGGCGGCGCTTCGCGGTAGAATGCGGACAGTGCCCGGCCCCGGCGCCGGGCGTGCCGCTGACATTCCCTTACCCGATTTCCAACACTCTCGCGATCCACAGGAGACAAGCATGCCGATCGTATCGATGCGCCAACTGCTCGACCATGCCGCTGAACATGGCTATGGCCTGCCGGCTTTCAACGTGAACAACATGGAGCAGGTGTGGGCGATCATGGAAGCCGCCGCGCACGTCGACGCGCCGGTAATCATGCAAGCCTCCGCCGGCGCCCGCAAATACGCCGGCGAAGCCTTCCTGCGCCACCAGATTCTCGCTGCGCTCGAAGCCTACCCCGAGATTCCGGTCGTCATGCACCAGGACCACGGCCAATCGCCGGCGGTCTGCATGGCGGCGATCAAATCCGGCTTCTCGTCGGTGATGATGGACGGATCCCTGCACGCCGACGGCAAGACGGTCGCCACCTACGACTACAACGTCGAAGTGACGCAGAAGGTCGTCGAGTTCTCGCACTCGATCGGCGTCTCCGTCGAAGGCGAACTGGGCGTGCTCGGCTCGCTGGAAACGATGAAGGGCGACAAGGAAGACGGCCACGGCGCCGACGGTCACATGACGCGCGAGCAGCTGCTCACCGACCCGGATCAGGCCGCCGACTTCGTCCGCGCCACGCAGTGCGACGCGCTCGCCATCGCCATCGGCACCAGCCACGGCGCCTACAAGTTCACCAAGAAGCCGACGGGCGACATCCTCGCCATCGAGCGCATCAAGGAAATCCACGCCCGCATCCCGAACACGCACCTCGTCATGCACGGCTCCTCGTCGGTGCCGCAGGAACTGCTCGCCGAAATCCGCGAATTCGGTGGCGACATGAAGGAAACCTACGGCGTGCCAGTCGAAGAAATCGTCATCGGCATCAAGAACGGCGTGCGCAAGATCAACATCGACACCGACATCCGTCTCGCCATGACGGGCGCCGTGCGTCGCTATCTGGTGGAAAACCCCTCCAAGTTCGACCCGCGCGACTTCCTCAAGCCCGCCCGCGAAGCCGCCAAGAAGGTCTGCGTCGCCCGCTACGAAGCCTTCGGCTGTGCCGGCCAGGGCAGCCGGATCAAGGCGATCTCGCTGGAAAAAATGGCGGAACGCTACAAAAAGGGCGAACTTGACCAGATCGTTCGCTGACACAGCCATGACGCGCGCCGTCAGCCGACGGCGCGCATGCCATTGAGCGGGAGATCGCATGCTTGCCAGCTTTGAATTTGAAGAGCATCCGTTGCGACAGCGGCTGAATCAGGAATTCCACGCCCGTCCGCCGATCCCGCTGGCGGTGCCGACCCTGGTCTCGCATCTCGCCTTCAAACACGAAGGCAACTCGGTCGCCGACGAGCGCGAGCACCTCTCGCGCCTGTGCAATGACGGCGTCTGCCGCTTCCTCGAAAACTCCGACACGCACCTCGTGCTCGAAGCCGAGAAGTTCACGCTGCGCTGGGAATTGCACACCGAGTTCTCCAGTTACACCTTCTCGCACCCGCTGGCGCCCGGCGAAGCCGGCGACGGCTCGGGAACCGCCGCCACGGCCCTGCAATCGCTGCTGCCGGAATGGCTGGCGGCGATCCCCGGCAAACTGATCGTCGCCACCCACGTCGAGCTGCGCTCGGCGCGCGAAATCACGCCGGAAGCCGCCATGGCCGCCTACTCGGCCAGCTCGCGGCAAGTCGCGGCGTCACTGGTCTCGGGCGGTTCGGCCTGGGTGTTTTCGGATTTCATGTTCGACGAAGGATTCACTCGCTTTCTCGTCATCGACATTTCGCTGACCGAGCGTCAGGCCGGGCGAACCGTGCAGCGGCTCGTCGAAATCGAGACCTACCGCATCATGGCGCTGCTCGGCCTACCGGTCGCGAAGCAGGTCGGTCGCTGGCTGCCGGACGCCGAAAAGCGCCTCGCCGCGATGATGTCGGGCATCGTCGACACGCAAAACTCCGACGACGAGCGCGAAGTGCTCGCCGAGCTGTCGCGGCTGGCCGCCGAAGTCGAAGACTCGGTGGCGCGCACCACCTACCGCTTTGGCGCCTCGCACGCCTATCACAGCTTCGTGAACCAGCGGATCGAGGAGTTGCGCGAAGTGCGCGTCCCGGGCTTCCCGATCTTCTCCGAATTCATGCAGCGGCGGCTGTTGCCGGCGATGAACACCTGCGACGCCATGGCGCGCCGGCAGGAAGACCTCTCCGGCCGCGTCGTGCGCAGCAGCCAGCTCCTGCGCACGCGCGTCGACATCGAACTCGAACGGCAGAATCAGGCCTTGCTGGCGCAGATGAACAATCGCGCCCGTCTGCAATTGCGCCTGCAGGAAACCGTCGAAGGCCTGTCCGTGGTGGCGATCACCTACTACGGCTCGCAGCTGGTGAAAAACCTTTCGGCCGGCGTCGCCGCGATCATTCCGGAGCTGTCGCCAGAAGTGGCCGCGGCGCTGTCGGTGCCGCTGATCGCCACCTTCTCGCTCATCGGCATCCGCAAAATGCGTCAGCAACTCGCGCGCGAGGAAGGCGAAGAGAGCTGACGTCGCCCGTATAATTGCCTCCGGACAGTGGCCCTCCCGTTTTGCCGACGCGTCTGCCGGCCCGTAGCCGCCGAGGTGGCGCACTCGCGCCCTGGCGAGCCAAGAGGCCGCACGACGTCCCCTCCGTGTTCCTGCGCCGCCAATTTCGCTTGAGTTCGTTCAATCTCGTTCATTGACCGCCTCTATTTTTCCGCCCCCCTTTCGCCCTTTTCTCTTTTTTCTCCTCTTTCCCTGACCGGACCATCATCGTGAGCCAAGCCCTATTTGAATCCCGCATCGACAGCCTGCCGCTGATTGCCCGCGGCAAAGTGCGCGACATCTACGCCGTCGGCGACGACTCGCTCCTCGTCGTTACCAGCGACCGCCTCTCCGCCTTCGACGTCATCCTGCCCAACCCGATTCCGGGCAAAGGCAAGGTGCTCACGCAGCTGTCGAACTTCTGGTTCGGCAAGCTCGGCCACATCCTGCCCGGACAGCTGACCGGCATCGCCCCGGAAGACGTCGTCGCCCCCGCCGAGCGCGATCAGGTGACGGGCCGCGCGCTCGTCGTCAAACGCCTGCGCCCCCTGCCGATCGAAGCCGTCGTGCGCGGCTACCTGATCGGTTCCGGCTGGAAGGATTACCAGTCGACCGGCGCCGTCTGCGGCGTCGCCCTGCCCAAGGGGCTGCCGCTGGCGGCCAAGCTGCCGAGCCCGATTTTCACGCCGGCGACCAAGGCCGAGATCGGCGAACACGACGAGAACATCTCCTTCGAAGCCTCGAAAACGCACTGCGCGACGATCCTCGCCGACGCGCTGGCCGGCACCGGCAAAGACGGCGCGCAGCTCGCCGGCGAAGCGCGCGACGCCGCGCTGGCGCTCTACAGCGAAGCCGCCGATTACGCGCGTTCGCGCGGCATCATCATCGCCGATACCAAGTTCGAGTTCGGTATTGACGCAACCGGCACACTGCACCTGATCGACGAAGCGCTGACGCCCGACTCCTCGCGCTTCTGGCCGGCGGATGCCTGGCACGAAGGCGCGAATCCGCCGTCCTACGACAAGCAGTACGTGCGCGACTACCTGGAAACGCTCGACTGGAACAAGCAGGCGCCCGGCCCGAGCCTGCCCGGCAACGTCGTCGAACGCACCCGCGCCAAGTACGTCGAGGCCTTCGAAACCCTCACGGGCCGCCCCTTCGCTGACTGAAAGCCGATACCCGCAATGACCGACATCCCCACGCCCGCTTCGTCCTCGCCGCGCCCGGCCAGCGCCAACGCTCTGCTCGACAGCTCGGGCCTGCCGCGTTTCGACGCGATTGCGCCGAGCGACGTTGCCCCCGCCATCGGTGAGCTGCTGACGCGTTCGCGGGCGCTGGTGGCCCGTCTGACGGCCGCCGACGCGGCGCCCGCCAGCTGGGAGAACTTCGCGCAACCGCTCGCTGACGGCATCGAAGAGCTGTCGCGGGCCTGGGGCATCGTCGGTCATCTGCACTCGGTGAACGACGTTCCCGAGTGGCGCGAGGCGTACAACGCCATGCTGCCGGAGGTCTCGCGCTTTTTTGCCGAACTGGGGCAAAACCTCGCCCTCTTCGCCGGCTACACGACCCTCCGCGACAGCGCCGCCTTCGCCCGGCTCAACGCCGCGCAGCAACGTATCGTCAGCAACGAGATCCGCGATTTTCGTCTCTCCGGCGCCGAACTGCCGGACGCCGACAAGCCCCGCTTCCAGGCCATTCAGGAAGAGCTCGCCAGCCTGGCGGCGAAATTCTCCGAGAACGTGCTCGACGCAACCAACGCCTTCGCCGAGATCGTCACCGATCCAGCCGAGCTTGCCGGTCTGCCCGCCGACGTCGTCGACGCGGCGCGTGCGGCGGCCGGCGACAGCGCCAGCGACGCCTGGAAATTCACGCTGCACATGCCGTCCTACCTGCCGGTATTGCAGTACGCCGACAGCCGCCGCCTGCGCCAGTCACTGTATCGCGGCCACGCCACGCGCGCCTCGGAATTCGGCCCGACCGAACTCGACAACACGCCGCTGATCCGCCGCATCCTCGAACTGCGTCAGGAAGAAGCCCGCCTCCTCGGCTTTGCCAACTACGCCGAAGTCTCGCTGGCGCCGAAGATGGCCGAATCGACCGAGCAAGTCGCCGCCTTCCTGCGTGATCTGGCGAGCAAGGCACGCCCCTTCGCCGAGCGCGATCTGGCGGAGCTGAAAGAGTTCGCCGCCCGCGAACTCGGCCTCTCCGAGCTGGAGCCATGGGATGTCGCCTACGCCTCGGAAAAACTCCGCGAACAGCGTTATTCCTTCTCCGAACAGGAAGTGAAGCAGTACCTCACCGAACCGCGCGTCATCGCCGGCCTCTTTGGCGTCATCGAAAAGCTGTTTGCGGTGCGCGTGCGCCCGGACACGGCGCCGGTATGGCATGAGGACGTACGCTTTTTCCGCATCGAAACGCCGGCCGGCGAACTCGTCGGCCAGTTCTATCTCGACCTCTACGCGCGCGAAACCAAGCGCGGCGGCGCCTGGATGGACGAAGCGATCACGCGGCGGCGCATCGCCGGGGGCATCCAGACGCCCGTCGCCTATCTCAACTGCAACTTCCCGCGCCCGGTCGGCGAAAAGGACGGTCAGGCAAAGCCCGCCACCTTCAGCCACGACGACGTAATCACGCTTTTCCACGAGACCGGGCATGGCCTGCATCACCTGCTGACGCGGGTCGAAGAGCTTGGCGTCTCGGGCATCCACGGCGTCGAATGGGATGCCGTCGAACTGCCGTCGCAGTTCATGGAAAACTACTGCTGGGAGTGGGACGTCGTGCGCGGCATGAGCGCGCATGTCGACAACGGCGAAGCCCTGCCGCGCGCGCTCTTCGAGCGCATGCTGGCGGCGCGGAATTTCCAGAGCGGGCTGCAAACGGTACGGCAGATCGAATTTTCGCTGTTCGATCTGCTGCTGCACTGCGCGTACGACCCGGTTGCCGATGCCGCCAAGGGGCGCGGCCTCTACGACGTGCTCGCCGAGGTGCGGCGCGAGGTGTCGGTGCTCATCCCGCCCGCGTGGCATCGCTTCCCGAACAGCTTTTCGCACATCTTCGCCGGCGGCTACGCGGCCGGCTACTTCAGCTACAAGTGGGCGGAAGTGCTCTCGGCCGACTGCTACGCCGCCTTCGAGGAAGCCGGCGATCCCTTCGATGCGCGCACCGGCAGCCGCTTCCTCGACGAAATCCTCTCGGTCGGCGGCTCGCGCCCGGCGCTCGACTCCTTCCGCGCCTTCCGTGGCCGCGACCCGGCGGTCGACGCGCTGCTGCGCCACAGCGGCATGATCGCTGCCTGAGTCTGCCGCACCGGCGGCGTCTCACCGGCGCCGGCCGGAAAAGGCGGGCGGCGTCGATACGCGCCGCCGCGCACTGCTGCGCTCAGGCGACCGGCGAGCCAATCAGGCGCGCGCCGTCCTGCAACAGGCAGCCAAAAGCATCGGCCGGCATCGGCCGAGCAAACAGGTAACCCTGCATTTCGTCGCACTCACGCACTCGCAGGTAGTCGAGCTGCGCCTCGGTTTCGACGCCTTCCGCGATGACCTTCAAACGCATGCGGTGCGCCAGATCGATGATCGAGACGGCGATCATCGCCGCTTCTGGCTCGGCGGCGAGATTGCGCACGAAGGATTGGTCGATCTTCAGCGTATCGATGGGGAAGCGGCTCAGGTAGGCAAAACTCGAATAGCCGGTACCAAAGTCGTCGAGCGAGAGTTTGACGCCGATGCGCTTCAAGGCGTGCAGTGTGGCGATGGTCGCCTCCGGGTCTTCCATGAGCATGCTCTCGGTCAGCTCAAGTTCCAGCGCGGCGGCAGCAACCCCATGGCGGGCGAGCGCCTGCGTCACCACATCGGCAAGATCGCCGGAGGCGAACTGGCGCCCCGAGACATTGACGGCGAGCCGCAGATCGGGGCGACCGTCATCGCTCCAGGCGCGTAGCTGGCGGCAGGCGCAATCGATCACCCAGGTACCGATAGCGACGATCAGGCCGGTTTTTTCGGCGAGCGGGATGAAGCGGCCGGGCGCCTCCAGACCACCACCTTCGCGCTGCCAGCGGATCAGCGCCTCGGCGCCAACGACGCGGCCACTGCGCAAATCGACTTTCGGCTGGTAGTGCAGCAGAAACTCGTTGCGCTCAAGCGCGCGGCGCAGCGCCGCCTCCAGCTCCAGCTGCGCCATCGCCTGCACGTTCATGTCGGCGGTGTAAAAGCAGAAGCGGTTGCGCCCCTGCCCCTTGGCCTGATGCATCGCCGCGTCGGCACCGCGCAGGAGGTCGGCGGCGCTGCTGCCGTCTTCCGGAAAGATGCTGATGCCGATGCTGGCGCCGACGAATACCTCGTTCTTGCCGTCCAGGCGGAAGGGCTGCGCCAGTATCGCCAAAACATCGCGGGCCACGACGGCGGCCTCGTCGGTATTGATGACAGGTTCGAGCAGGAGCAGGAATTCGTCGCCGCCAAAGCGGCCCAGCGTGTCGTCGTCACGCAGCCGCTGACGCAGACGCTGCGCCACATCGATCAGCAGGCGGTCGCCGACGACATGGCCGAGGCTGTCGTTCACCGTCTTGAAAAAGTCGAGGTCGATGAACAGTGCGGCCGCGCGTCGCCCATGCCGTTGCGCACGATCGAGCGCGTGCTCGAGGCGCGATTGCAGGAGCAGCCGGTTGGGCAAGTCGGTCAGCGGATCGTAGTGCGCCAGATGCGCCAGTTGCTCCTCGCTGCGCCGTAACTGACTGATATCGCTGAAGACACCGACGTAATGTGTCGGCCGACCGAAATCGTCGCGCACGGTCGAAATATTCACCCAAGCCGGATACACCTCGCCGTTCTTGCGCCGGTTCCAGATCTCGCCGTGCCACTGCCCGGTGCCCAGCAGGCTGGCCCAGAGCGCCTGATAGAACTCGTCGCCGTGCCGCCCCGAGCGCTGAATGTTGGTTTGACGGCCAAGCGCTTCCGCCTCGCTGTAGCCGCTGATGTCGGTAAACGCCTTGTTGACCGCCAGCAGACGCCCGTCCAGCGCCGCGATCATCACCCCCTCGAGGGTGCTCTCGAAAACGGTAGCTGCCTGCCGCAAGCGTTCCTCGGCGTCGTGGCGTTCGGTGACGTCCTCGACCACGCCAACGTAGCAACTGGGCGTGCCTCCGGTCGCAAGAACGGGGAAGCCGCGATTGGTCACCCAGCGCACTTCGCCGTCGGGGCGCAGCACGCGATAGTCGAGAGAAAACGTCTGTCCGGCGGACTGCGCCTCGTTCGTCAGGCGCATGACCCATTCGCGGTCGTCGGCATGGATGTCGTCGAGAGAGGCGCGCGGATTCTGATAGAGCGAGGCGCAGGAGCGCTGCCAGATGCGCTCGTACGCCGGGCTGACGTAGAAAAACTGGGTGAAGCCAACGTTGGCCATCCAGATCGCTTCGGTGATGGTGCCGGCAATCAGGCGAAAACGCTCTTCGCTCTGCTGCAACGCCTGCTCGGCCACCCGCCGCGCGCGATGCTGGGCGGCGTCGCGCAGGCCACGTTCGATGGCGGCGCCGAGCCGCGACAGATTGTCCTTCGGCACGACGTCCCAGACGCCGTCCTTCAGCAGGCACACCGCGACTTCTTCGCCGACGTAACCGGAGACGAGAATCACCGGCGTGTCAGGAAAGCGCTGGCGCAGCAGTGCGAGCGTCTCGTGAAACACCAAGGACGGTATTTCATAGTCGCTGAGAATGGCGTCCCAGACGCGCTCGTCCAGCGCCGCCGCAAGGCTCGCCGGATCGTCGACACGGACGATGGTGGCGTCGACTCCCTGGCGCTTCAGCTGACGCACGATCAGCTGAAAATCGGCCAGCGAGTCTTCAATGGAGAGGAGATGAATCATGCGCTACCTCTCAGGCGGCGGCTCGTTGGTGGCGAGCCAGTAGATGCCGAGATTAGCGACGGTTTCGGCGAATTCGGCAAAATCGAGCGGCTTACGGACAAAGCTGTTGGCGCCGCCCTCATAGCTGCGGATGCGGTCGCGCTCCTCGTCCGACGAGGTCAGGATCACCACCGGCAGCAAGCGCGTGCGCGGATCGGCGCGCAGGCGCGTCAACACCTCGAGGCCGGAGAGGCGGGGCAGCGCGATGTCGAGCAGCACCACCGTCGGCAATTCCACGGCTGCGCCGGTGGCGAACTCGCCTTCGCCAAAGAGATAGTCGAGTGCTTGCTGACCGTCGCGCGCAACGTCGATCTGGTTCGCCAGATTGATCTTGCGCAGGCCGCGCAGGATCAGCATTTCGTCCTGAGGATTGTCTTCGACCAGCAGGATTCCTCGTTTGCTCATGATGCCTCTCCATCCTTGCCGACGCTCTCGGCGGGGTTGATCGGGAGGGTGTCGCCGTGTGGTGCGCTGCTGGCTGCGAGCGGGCCGGCTACGGCGCCCTCCTCGGCCAGCACAGCCGGCAGCGCAAAGCAGAAGCTCGCCCCCTGCCCCGGCGTGGCATGCGCGCAAATGTCGCCGCCATGGCGACGGACGATGCGCTGCACGGTCGCCAGACCGATGCCGATACCGGGAAACTCATCCTGCCGATGCAGCCGCCGGAAGGGCTGGAAGAGCTGCTCGGCGTGCGCCATGTCGAAGCCGGCGCCGTTGTCGACCACGCAAATGCCGGGCATGCTGGCAACCTCGCCAGCCCGGACGCAAATGCGCGCCGCCGCCGTGCGGGCGGTGTATTTCCAGGCGTTGCCGAGCAGATTGAGCATGACGGCTTCGACAAGGCGGGCATCGCCATGCACGCGAAGACCGGGCTCGATCTCGATCTCCACCACGCGCGCGGGGTCGGCGAGGATCAGATCCGCCAGAAGGCGGCGCGACATCTCGGAGATGTTGACGACATCGCGGTGCAACTCGCCGCGCATGCTGCGCGACAGGGCCAGGATGCCGTCGATCAGATCGCCCATCTTGCGACTGGCGATGATGATCTGGTCGAGATACAGGCGCGCCTCGCCGTCGAGTCGCTCGCCATAGTCCTCGAGCAGTGCCTTGGAGAAACCATTCATCGCCCGCAGCGGCGCCCGCAGGTCGTGCGAAACGGCGTAGGCGAAAGTGTCGAGTTCCTGATTGGTCGCGATCAGGTCGGCGGTGCGCTGCTCGACGCGCTGTTCGAGACTGGCGTTGAGTTCATGCAGAGCGTCGGCGGCCTCTTTGCGCTCGGTGATGTCCTGCACGGTGCCGTGCAGTTCGACGATGTCGCCGCTAGCATCGCGCGTCGCTTCGCCGCGCGCGGTGATCCAGCGATGCGTGCCATCCGGGCGCACCACCTCGGCATCGACGGCGTAGGGGATGCCTTCGCGCATCGCCGCTTCGATGATGGCGCGCATCTCCGCCCAGCTCGCCGGCGTGAAGTACGACTGCACTTCCGGAACGCCGGCCGGCGGCAGTGCCGGATCGCGGCCGTAGATACGGTAGATCTCTTCCGACCAGCTATGCACGTCACGCCGCAGATCCCAGGACCAGTTGCCAATGCCGGTGAGCCGCTGCGCTTCGCTGAGCGTCGCCTCGCGCGCCTTGAGGGCGAGTTCGGCCTGCTTGCGCCGCTGAATGTCCTCGACCACCGAAATGAAGTAATCGGGCTGCGCATCCTCCCGCCGCACCAGCGCCACCGTCAGGTTGATCCAGACCAGTTCGCCGTCCTTGCGCACATAGCGCTTTTCCATTGAGTAGGTCGACAGTTCGCCGGCGAGGATGCGGCGCACGAACAATAGATCGCTGTCGAGATCGTCCGGGTAAGTGATGGCCTGAAAATCGAGCGCCAGCAGTTCCTCGTGCGTGTAGCCAACGATGTCGCAGAGCTTGTGATTGACGCGCAGCCAGCGCCCTTCCGGATCGACCAGTGCCAGCCCGACGGCCGCCTGCTCGAAGGTGGCGCGAAAACGCTGCTCACTCGCGCGCAGGGCAAATTCGGCAACGCGGCGGCTCTCTGCCGTGACATCGAGAACGTGGCGAACCGCCGCCACTTCGGTAATTTCGCTGAGCGGCAAGGCGGCCGTCGTCGGCTCCGTCAATGCGCGCAAATCCTCGCCGAGTCGGCGGCTGCCCGACAGGGCACCGAAGACGCCCGTGACGGTCGCCAGCAGCAGGGCAGCGACAAGGCTGAGCCCTGCCACGAGCATCGGCGTCCGGTAAAGCTCGCGGGGAATTTCCAGCGTCACCGTCCACGGCGCCACCTTCGAGGCGACGACGAAACGCCCCTCGGCGTCGACATCGCGGGCGGAATCGAAACCAGCCGGAGCGCGCCGCGCCAGCACGACGCCCGCCCCGTCGCGCAAGCTGATCGCCCAGCCCGACGGCAGGGCGACCTGATCGAGCAACTGCTGAAACTGCGCCAGTTCGACAATGGCAATCACGAGAAAAGCGACCCGCCCGCCGCGCAGGCCGGGTACCGCAACGGCGATCAACGGCTCCTTGGCCACCGGCCCGATGAAGCTGTCGCCTACCGCCGGCTCACCACTCGCCAGTGCCAACGGCACCGCCGCCCGTCCCGCCGGGCGAGGCATTGGCGGCAACTCGCTGCCGAAGGGCTGCCGGGTATTGAAGAGCAAATGCAACTGCGGATCGGCGAGCGCGACGTGACCGCCAAAACTCTGCCGAAAGCCCAGCGCCTCTTCGTAGAGCGCATGTCGCAAGGCTGGATCGTTGGCCAAGGGCGACACGGCGAGGAGGTTGAGCGCGCCGATACGCGCCTTCAGCCCGAGATCGAGCGCAGTGGCGAAATTGCGGGCGACGTCGTTCGCCTGCTGAGCGTTTTGCTCGCGCGCCGAGCGCACGCTGTCGACAACCAGATAGGCGGACAGCGCCAGCAATGGCAATATGCACAGCCAGATAAGCCGGATCAGAAACCTTCGCAGCGACATGCGCCCCCCTGCGGGTTGGAATACACAACGGGTTGTTGTGCTGGCGTTGATGCGTTCGGAAGTTCTGTTGCCTGATTGCGTAGTCGGCATGCTGACGGAGGCCGCACCCCGGCGGCGTCAGACGCTCGACCTGTGACTCGCGCGACATCTGCCCGCGCCGCGCGTCGCGACATGGCGTCAAGTTATTCGGCATAACCCACACCTTACTTCACAACACTGATCCTGTTGGTTTTTTTCACCACCGGCAACGACCGGATTACCGCTCAGCGCCCCCTGCCGGCATCACTGCCCTGCCGCTCCCGCAAAACCCCTCAAGCACCGATGACACGACCATGAAAATTGCTGCCTGGAACGTCAACTCCCTGAAGGTCCGCCTGCCACAACTGCTCGACTGGCTCGCCGTGCAAAAACCCGACGTCATTTGCCTACAAGAGACGAAACTTGAGGACCACAAGTTCCCCAATGCTGAAATGGAAGCGGCCGGATACCACGTCGCCTGCAGCGGCCAGAAGACCTATAACGGCGTCGCCCTGCTCGCGCGCGCACCAATGACGGACGTCGTCTGCGGCAATCCGCTGTTTCCGGACGAGCAAAAGCGCCTCATCGCCGCGACCATCGGCGGCGTGCGCGTGATCTCGGCCTACGTGCCGAACGGCCAGTCGGTCGACAGCGACAAATACGCCTACAAGCTCGCCTGGCTCGACGCGCTGGCGCGCTGGCTGGAAGACGAACTGCGCCGCCATCCGCAACTGGTGATCGCCGGCGACTTCAACATCGCCCCGGAAGACCGCGACGTGCACGATCCCGCCGCCTGGGACGGACAAGTGCTGTGCTCGGCGCCGGAGCGCGCCGCCTTTCAGCGTCTGCTCGCGCTCGGGCTGGCCGACAGTTTCCGCTGCCACCCGCAAACCGAAAAAAGCTGGTCCTGGTGGGATTACCGCATGGCCGCCTTCCGCCGCAACATCGGTCTGCGCATCGATCATGTGCTGCTGTCGACGCCGCTCGCCCAACGTTGCTCGGCTGCCGGCATCGACCGCGACGTGCGCGCGCTGGAGCGCCCCTCGGATCACGCGCCGGTATTTGCGCAAATCGACGCGCCCGCCCCATGAAATGGCGTGCCCGGCGGCATCGGCAACATTGCACCGGCCTGTCGACTCGCCGATAATGCGCGGTTAATTGTGCGAGCAGCTTGGCCTTTGCTTGGCGACATGCCAGGAAACGTTCGGCGCTTTTTCGTCTATTGAATTTCTGGCTGCGCTGTTGACCTCATGAACATCAAATTCCAGCGTGCCGTCGACCGCCTTGCCGGCGTTCCGATCTGTGCTTTTCTCTCGCTGCTCGACGCGCTGTTCGGAAAGAAGGTCGGCGCACTCGTACCGCGCCGCATCCTCGTCATCCTGCTGTCGGAAATGGGCAGTCTGGTACTCGCCCAACCGATGTTCGCGCGCCTCAAAGAGAAATACCCCGGCGCCGAGATTCACGTCATGCTCTTCGCCAAGAACCGCGAAGTCCTTGATCTGCTTGATGTCGTCCCGCCTGCCAACATCATCACGCTCAACGACCGCTCGCTTGGCGCCTTCGTCAGCGACAGTCTGCGCGCCATCGCGCGTACCCGCGCGCTCAAGCTCGACGCCGTCATCGATTGCGAGCTGTTTTCGCGCGTCAGCAGCATTTTTTCCTACCTGTCCGGAGCGCGTCTGCGCGTCGGTTTCCACAGGCACACGCAGGAAGGCCTCTACCGCGGCGACTTCATCAACCGGCCGGTGCCGTACAACCCGTACCGGCATCTGACGCTGCAATTCCTGACGATGGTCGCCGCCCTCGAATCGTCGGCCTACCCGCTCGGCAAGGATGCCGCGCCCGTCACACCGCAAGACCCGCCGCATCTGCGCTTCGCCGACGGCGAACTGGCGGCGATGGCGGCACGCGTACATGCCGATTTCCCCGCCACGACCGGCAAGCGGCTGGTGCTCGTCTATCCGAGCGGCGGCATCCTGCCGATCCGCGCCTGGCCGTTCGAGTCGTACGCGACGCTCTGTGCAGGTCTGCTGGCCGCCGGCTACGCGGTTGGCGTCATTGGCCTGAAGGACGACCGTCCGCTCGGGCAGGCGCTCGTCGCCCATTGCGCCAGCGATCTGTGCATCGACCTCACCGGCTACACGAAGTCGGTCCGTGAACTGCTGGCGCTCTTTCATCGTGCCGCCCTGCTTATCACCAATGACGGGGGGCCGGGGCAGTTCGCCGCACTGACGCCGATCCCATCCATCGTCTTTTTCGGCCCCGAGACGCCGCAGCTCTATCGCTCGCTGTCGGCGAACGCGTATTGCTTCCATACCCCGCTCTCCTGTTCGCCGTGCCTGACCGCCTACAACCATCGCCTGTCATCGTGCGACGGCGACAATCAGTGTCTGAAACAGATTTCGCCTGAACAGGTGCTCGCCAAGGCGCAGCAGATGCTTGCCTCGCCGGACGGCCAGCCGGTATGCGCCTGAACGACACCGCCGCCCGTCTCGCCGGCCACCCTTGGGCACGGCGCCTCCTGCGCGTGCGCTTCCTCAAATTCGGTCTCGTCGGCGCCTCGGGCACCTTCGTCAACCTCGGGGTGCTCTATGTCGCGCAGGAGTATCTCTTTCGCACGCTGCTGCCGGACGGCATCCGCCTCGATGCCTCGCTGGTGCTCGCGATCTTTTTTGCGACGGTCAATAATTTCCTGTGGAACCGAGCGTGGACCTGGCGCGACCGCAAGCATCAGCATCGTGACCTCTCGCGGCTGGCGCAATTCGGACAGTACGCGATGGCCTGCTGGGTCGGCATTGCGCTACAGATTGCCTTCACCAAGATCCTCGTCCTCTATCTCCATTACCTGATCGCCAACGGCATCGCGATCGTCTTCGCCAGCGTTTTCAATTACGTGGTCAACGACCTATGGACTTTCCGCCATCGCAAGGCGCCCCAGCCCAAGGCGGGGAGCTGACATGACGCCGCTGCCGACACGCCTCACGCGCGGACGCTGGCTGCTCTACGCTCTCGCCGCACTGCTCGCCGTCCTCGTCTACTTCTTCGACCTCGACGGACAGCACATCCCGAAAAACGGCGACGAATACCCCTACGAACACATCGCGCGCATGACGGCCGCCTCTGGCCACCTGTTGCCTTTGCAGTCCGAACTCGACGACATGCGCAACACCAAGCCGCCGATGCTCTTCTGGCAGGGCATCGCGTCGACGAACTGGGGCGCCGACTGGACGCTCTGGCATCTGCGCTACCCGAGCGTGATCTACACGTTGCTCACCGCGCTGATGGTCTTCCTGCTCGCGACACGGCTGGCGCGCGATCCGGGCAAGGGCTTTCTCGGCGCGCTCGCCTTTCTCGCTTTTTTCAGCACCTATCGCTTTGGCCGCCCCTTCCTGACCAATCCGCCGGAAGTGTTCTGGCTGTTCCTGCCGCTGTTCATCCTGCTTTACTGGGGGCGTGCCGCCTTCGCCTCGCGCAGCCTGCCGCTCCTGCTCGGCGCCGTCATCGGCGTCGGCCTGCTCTACAAGTCCTTCGCCCTGCTTCTGCCGATCGGCCTGTGTCTGGCGCTCTGGTATCTGGCGCAACGTCAGTACCGCCTCGGCCCGTTCTTGCGCAAGGACCTCTGGAAGCTCGCCGTGATCGCCGTCGTCGCGCTCGCCGCCTTCAGCCTGTGGTTCGCGCTCGACCCGCAACCGCAGGAAATCTGGCGCGAATTCGTGCTCAAGGAAAACGCCGGCAAGTTCGACCCGCACAGTTCGTCCGGCTATCTCTCGAAGCTGCTCTGGGGAACGTCGAGCTTCTGGGTGCTCGTTCTCGGCTACCCGCTCAACGCCGGCCTGCTGGCCTTCCCGGTGATCGGCCTGATGATCGGCGCGCTGCGCCAGCGGCACACGCTGAGCGACGCTGAAAAGCTCCTGTGGATCTGGGTGCTCGTGCTGCTCGTCGTCTTCAGCCTGCCGAGCCAGCGCTCCGCACGTTACCTGCTCGCCGCCATGCCCGCCATTGCCGTACTCGGCGCACTCGGCTGGCAGCGCATCAGCCGCGCCTGGTTCGTCCTCAGCCTCGTCATCGTTGCCGTCGCCGTCGCCGGGCTGGCCTACCTCTCCGTCCGCCTGCAGGCGGCCATGCCGGGAGAGGCGCTCTATCCGCTGCTCACCTGGCTGCTCTACGGCGCCACGATCCTGCTCGCGCTCGCCGCCATGGTGCGGCCCGCGCTGACGCGCATCGGCAGCTGCGTCGCGGTCCTGCTGGTCTTCCTCTCGCTCGCCGCCTTTCTGCGTCCTTTCGACGGCGCGCTGGGGCAGTACCCGCAGGAGACGCAACGCCGCCTCGCCGGTGCCGAGGTCTGGGTGCCCTACGATTTCAACGCCAAATACGAGCTGTACCGCTTCCTCCTGCCGGGCGCGACGATTCGCGGCTATGTCGAGGAACGCGAGGAAAACATCGCCGAGCTGGCGAGCACCTACCCGATCTTCGCCGTGCGCGTGCCGCTGGCGACCGAGTCCGGCGAACGCTGCGAAGTCATCGGCCAGCGCCTCGATCTGCGCGGACGGCAAACCGACGCCGAAATCAAGGCGATCCTGCACGGCAAGGTGCTGGAAAACCTGTTCCTCAAGGAGCTGCTGATGGAATGCCCCGCAGCCACGACGCCGGCGCCGCGCCCATGAGACGAAAACGAAGCACGCCACACGCGGGCTGGCGGGCGCTGACGCTGCTGCTGCTCGTCGTCGCCTTTGGCGCCGGCGCCCTGCGCGTCTGGCATCGCCCGCCCGCAGCCAACTTCCTCCCGTCCGCCAGTGACATCGCGACGAGCGCCGCCAAGACTGACTCTCCGACAAGCGACGCACTGGTCTCGCGCTTCGTTTCGCCCATCGCCGGCCCGCACCGGCACGCCGCCTCGCTCGTCGAACTCAAGGACGGGCGCATCCGCGCCTTCTGGTTCTCCGGCAGCCAGGAAGGCGCCCCCGATGTCGAGATCCGCAGCGCCGTCTTCGACCCGCGCCGCGGCGAATGGAGCCCGGAAGCGCGCGTGACCGACCGCTTCGACACCGCGCGCGGCCTCTGGCGCTACGTCAAAAAACTCGGCAACCCGGTCGCCGAGCGCGCCGCCGACGGCAGTCTGCGCCTCTACTACGTCACCGTCTCGCTCGGCGGCTGGGCCGGTAGCTCAATCACGACGCGGCGCTCCGACGACGACGGCGCCACCTGGAGCGCGCCGCAACGCCTGATTACCTCGCCATTCCTCAACCTCAGCACACTAGTCAAGGGCACGCCCTTCCACTACGCCGACGACAGCATCGGCTTGCCGGTCTATCACGAGTTCATCAACAAATTCGGCGAGATTCTGCGGCTCGACCGCGACGGTCGGCTGCTCGACAAACAACGGCTGAGCGTCGGCCATCTCGCGCTGCAACCGGTGGTTCTCGTCCGCGATACCGAACACGCGCAAGTGCTGATGCGCCACAGCGATGGCGGGCAAAACCGCGTCATCGGCAGTTCCAGTGACGACGGCGGCCGGCACTGGACGCGCCCCAGCGAAACCTCGCTGCGCAACCCGAATTCCGCCGTCGCCGGCGTTGTTCTGGCCGACGGCACCTTGCTGGCCGTGCTCAACGACATCGAAGGCAACCGCGATGCCCTGTCGCTGCTCGCCTCCACCGACGGTGGCGCGAACTGGCGAACGCTGCGCGTGCTGGAGGATCAGACCGACCGGCACGGACAAGAGCTCGATGTCGCTGCCTATCGCCGCCGCGTCGCCGAACTGGCGCGCGCCGACGGCGCCGATGCCAGCGCCGCCGAGGCTATTGCCGAGGCCGCTTCCACCCACATGTGCCCGGACGCGCGTTGCGGCTTCGAGTTCTCCTACCCTTACCTGATCCTCACCGCGCGCGGCGACGTCGAACTCGTCTATACGTGGAACCGCAGCTACATCAAGCACACGAGCTTCCCCCGTCACTGGCTGGCGCAACGCCTGCACGAGACGACGGACGCGGCGACAACGAAGACGGGGGAGGCGGCGCATGATTAATCCCAGCGATCTGTGCGGACTGGGCGGCGTCGCGCTGACCATCGCCGGCACGCTCGTCCTGATGCTCGGCCGTCTGCCGTTTTCGCGGCGCGTGCTCCTGGGTGTGGGGACACTTCTTTTTGTGCTCCTGCTCCTGCCCTTCGGCGATCTGCCGCTGGCGGCGTATCCGCGCGGCATGGTCGGCGATCTGAGCATCAGCACGCTGCTGCTCGTGCTCTATGCCCTCGCGCGCCGCGGCGGCCTTGGCGCGCCGATCGATCCCGCGCGCCGCCTGCTGGCGCTGTTCATCCCCGTACTTGGCGCACTGATGCTCTACCCGCTGGCGCTGGGCGCCGCGTATTACGACCCCTATCGCTGGGGCTTCGGCGAACCGGCCTTTCTCGGCAGCCTGCTGGTACTGAGCCTCCTCGCCTTTGCCGCCCGTCTGCCGCTCGTCGCCGTCGCCATCAGTCTGGCGGTGCTGGCCTGGGCGGCCGGCGTGTATGAATCGCGCAATCTCTGGGATTACCTGCTCGACCCCCTGCTCGCGCTATACGCCTTCGCGGCCTGCCTGCGGGCCCCCTTTGCCCGGCGGGCGAAGGCGTATTGAGCGTGAGCGCCGATCACGCCACCTCCCGCCCCGCCAGCCCATTGCTGGCGCGCTACCCCGTGCTCACCGCGCTGCGCGCTCAGGATCTGGCGCCACTGCTTGACGCCGACGCCTATCTGCGACTGCCCACCGGTAGCGAACTCTTTGCCGAACACTCGCCGTGCCGGGGCTTTCCGCTCGTCATCGACGGAACGATCAAGGTCGTCAAACGCGCAGCGAACGGGCGAGAAATGCTGCTCTATCGCGTTGAAGCGGGCGGCTCGTGCATCATCACCTCGAGCTGCCTGCTGGGCGGCGCGGCTTATTCGGCGTGTGGCGTCGCCGAGACGCCGCTGACGCTGACCCTGCTGCCGGAGCCGCAATTCACGCGTCTGCTCGGCGATTGCGCGCCTTTTCGGCAGTTCGTCTTCCATCTCTTCGCGCAACGCATCGCGCACCTGATGCAGCGCGTCGAAGAAGTCGCCTTCGTCCGCCTCGATCAACGTCTGGCGCGCCTGCTGCTCGCGCGCGGCGACGACATCCACGCGTCGCAGCAACTGCTCGCCGACGAACTCGGCAGCGTGCGCGAGATCGTCAGCCGCCTGCTCAAGGGATTCGCCGACGCCGGTTGGGTAGCGCTGGGGCGTGAGCACATCCGGATTCTCGACCGCCCACGCCTGCGCGAATTCGCCGACGCCGAACGGTAATCGGCGCAGCGTAAGGCGCAGGTGCGGCAACAGAAGCCACAAGCACGCCCGCTCACTTCGCGTACCACCGCCTTGGCGCCCGCCTGTGCCGGCGAGGCCTTGCACACTCCCTGTCGCCCCTCATCGCCGTGCGTCTGCGCGTATGTGACTCAGGTTACATACGCGCAGACGCCAGCCCCGTACGCTAGCGCGACGATCAATTGACGGGAGAATCATCATGAACGCAAACGTGGGCGGCATCGACCGCAGCGTACGTATCGTTATCGGCGCCGCACTCGTCGGCGCGGCGGCGGCCGGCATCATCGGCGCCTGGGGCTGGCTGGGCCTGCTACCGCTCGCCAGCGGCCTTTTCTCGCGTTGCCCCGCCTATCCGCTGCTGGGCATCAACACATACCGCAAACGCTAAGGCCTGCGCTCCTGCCCTTTTGGGCAGCGCGCGGTCTGCGGCGGCGGGGTTCAAGCAGCGCCGGGCCCCGTCACCGCGACAATGCGGATTTCCTCGTCGCCCACGCGCACCGATTCGCCGCCTCGCAGCTTGCGCGTCTTGCGCGATTCGACGACGCCGTCGACGCTGACTTCGCCAGCGGCAACCATTGCCTTGGCAGCGCCGCCCGAGGAGGCGAGCGCCAGCAACTTGAGCAGGACATTCAGTTCGATGAATTCCCGGTCGAGGGGGAAGGTGTGCAGGGCCATGCGTATTCTCCGTCAGTGAGGCGCGAGCCGCCGGGGCGGGCGGGACTGGTCAGGGCGAGTCGTGACGACTCGTGACTACTCGGGGCGCCGGAATTCGTTATCGACCCAGGCGCTGGCGCTGGCCGCTGAAAGCACGAAGCCAGCGTCGACACGGACACGCGCAAGTTCGTCCCCGGCGGCGTCAAACGCCGCCAGAAACGCGTGTGGATCGTCTTCATCGGCGACGATATCGAGCGTGATGCGCAAGCGCCCGGTCGCCTGATTGAGCGTCAGCGCCTTGTGCAACTGCGCGTGGCGCGCCTGCTCGTGGCGGCGCAACACCTCGGAAGCCGTCTTGACCAGTGTGGCGAACGCCGCCGCATCGAGCGGCTTCGGGTTCTTCTTGTCGCGCCCCATGGTCCACGGGCCGACCAGCGCCGGCTCCGCTTCGCCATCCAGCGTCATCGACACCGCCCAGCCCTCGTCGTCTTCGTTCTTGATGACGCGCGCCGTCCAGCCCTTGCCGGACCAGAGACGTGCTTCGTTGATCGGCGCATCGCACTCGGCGATGGAGTCTTCGGTCAGGGCGCTAGCGTTCATGCGCCATTTTACCGCGTCGTCCGCCTCAGAACGTCCATTGCAGCAAGCCGGCCGCGAGGCGCGCCAGCGCCGCCAGAATCAGCGCGCCGACCACCGACAGCGCCGCCGAATACAGCGCCTCCCGCCGCCCCAGCGTTTTCAGCATGACGGCGAAGGTCGACAGGCAGGGAATGTAGAAAGTGAGGAAAACCAGAAAGGTGAAGATCTGCGTCCGATCGAGCAGCGGAACGATGTCCTGCGTGCCCAGCGCCTGATAGATCATCAGCAGCGACAACTCCTTGCGCAGGATGCCGAACAGGATCGGCACACCAAGCACCAGCGGCAAACCCAGCCACCAGACGGTAATCGGCGTCAGCGCCGTATTGATGACGGCATCGGCGCCAAAGTGCCCAAGCAGCGCCAGCACGATGCTGCCCGCCACCAGCAGGGGCGTCACGACGGTGACGATATCGCTGGTGCGCTCCCAGGTCTTCTGCCCGAGCGCCCGCCAGGTCGGCAGCGAATACGGCGGAATCTCCTGCACCAGACCCGGCGCACGATCGGCGTAGCGCCGCGCCAGCAGACGCCCGAGAAAGGCGATGACGAGCAAGGTCAGCATGAAGATGGCGAAGACGCCCGCCGCACCAAGATACTTGCCCCCCAGGGCGAGGATCAGCGCCGAGCGCGCCGAACACGGCACGAAGGTGATCAGCGTGGCAGCGACGACGCGTTCGCGTCCCGACGCCGTATTCGCCACCGCCGCGATGGCCGGCACGTTGCATCCGAGACCGATGAGGAAAGGCACGGCGACGCCACCGTGTAGCCCGATGCGGTGAAAACCGCGATCGACGACGAAAGCAACGCGATGCATGATGCCCGACTCTTCCAGCGCCACCAGCAGGAGCACCAGCGGAATCATGTACGGCACGACGATACCGATCAGGCCGACCAGACCGTCGGCCACCGCCCGCGCGACGACGCCCGGCGTCGACGTCGGCTCCCATTGCTGCACCCACTCGGCCAGTGGCGCCGACGTCAGCCCATCGAGAACGCTACTGATCTCGAAGACGACAAACAGCACCAGCGCGAACACCGCGAGGCTACCCAGCAAGCCCCAATGCGGGCTGAGAAAAAGCTGATCGAGCCAGCGCCGCCAGCGCACGCCCTGATCGGGGCCACGCGCACTGGTGACCGCCTCGAAGAGCAGCGCCGCGCGAAAATGCCGGTCGGCGTGCAACTCGTCGGACAAGGGGCGCGGCAAAGAGGCGTCGGCCTCGGCGCGAATCGCCCGCAGGGGCGCTTCCAGCGCAGGAAAATGGGCGTGCAGCTCGGGCAGGAAGTAGTCGTCGTTCTCCGCCAGTTGCGCCACCAGCAAGGCGGGCGGCATCTGGAACGCCGCTTCGACCTCCGGCTGTCCGACCAGCTGGCTGATGCGGGCCAGGCTGTCGAGCAAGTGCTTGCTCGGCGCCTGCGGCAAAGGACAGCGCGGCTCGCGGGCCGCCGCCACCGCCTCCTCGAAGAGCGCGGCAATGCCCTTGCCCATCGGCGCAACCGTCGGCACCACCGGCACGCCGAGCCGTTCGCTGAGCAGGCGCACGTTGATGAACAGCCCTTTGCGCCGCGCCTCGTCGAGGTGATTGAGGGCGATCACCATCGGCCGCCCGAGCAGGCTTAGCTCCTGACTGAGTTCGAGATCGAGTTCGAGGTTGGTCGCATCGACCACCTGAATGATGACGTCGGGCGCCGGAAAGGCGCTGAGCGGTTGCTCGCCCTCATGACGAGCGATCAGCGGCCACTGGTCGCCCCACAGCAGGTACATGAGGACGACGCGGTCTTCTTCGCGCAGATGTTGCAGCGAACGGATCGACGGCAGGTCGACCAGGGAAATCTGATCGAGGCCCACCTCGACGACGCACTCCTGATAGGCGCCGCCGAGCCCCGCCAGACGCTCATGCCGCGCTGCCGGACTGGCGGCCGCTTCAAAGAGGGTGGTCTTGCCGGTACGGTGCCGGCCCACCAGCGCCACGCGCGGACGACGCTCGCCACGGAGCAGCGGACCACGCAGCGGAATGCTAGCGATTTTCGTTTGGGAGGCTTTTTTCACTCCCCGAAGCTTAATCGAAAGCGCGGCACTCCGCCGGCTTTCGTGCACATGTCAGCCGCCGGCGGACCGCCATGGATGCGCCATGGACACTCTACAGTCCTGCCTCAGTAGAGCAGGAAGGGACGGCGGCGCGCCTCCCAGGACTGCTCGTCGGCAAGCGCCAGCACCTCCAGATCGGCCGGCGTCGCCGTCGGCGAATCGACCCATTCGCGCAGCAGCGGGCTGCCGTTGATGAGGTCAATCGCCAGCCGGTCATGCTCGTACTCGTAGGCGAAATCGCGCCACAACGGATAGTCGGGCGTAAGCCGCCGCAGTGCCTTGAAGGCCAGCGCCTGCAGCCGCCAGGGGCGGAAGGCGGCGTGCACGTAGAAGGCCGGATCGTCGACGTGAATCTGCACGCCCTGGCACAGCTGGCCGGCATGTTTGTGAAAGGTCGGCTCGAAGCAGCAGGGACGCAGCACAGCGCCCGCCAGCCAATGTTCGGCGCCATCCGCGGCCAGCCGGCGCATCTCCGCCAGCAGCGCCGTCGCGTCGATGTCCGGAGCACCGAAGAGTTCGAGCGGCCGGGTCGTGCCGCGCCCTTCCGAGAGCGTCGTGCCTTCGAGCATGACGGTACCGGGATAGGCGCGCGCCATGAAGAGACTGGGGGCATTCGGGCTGGGGTTGATCCAGCTGCGCTCGCCCAGCGGCCAGCCAAAGCCGGGCGCGGCGTCGGCTTGCCAGCCGTTCATCGTCACCACGTGCAACTCGAGGTCGAGCCCGAGTTCGGCAACGAACCAGCGCGCCAGCTCGCCCAACGTCAGGCCGTGGCGCATCGGCAGGGCACCGGCGCCGACGAAGCTCTCCCATCCGTCGCGCAGGAGAAGTCCTTCGACCGGCCGCCCGACCGGATTGGGGCGATCGAGCACCCATACCGCCTTGCCATGCCGGGCGGCCGCCTCGAGCACGTAGCGCAGCGTCGTGACGAAGGTGTAGATACGGCAACCGAGATCCTGCAGATCGACAAGCAGGACATCGAAACTCGCCATCATCGCCGGCGTTGGCCGACGCACCTCACCGTAGAGGCTAAAGACGGGAATGCCATGACGCGGATCGACGTAATCCGGCGACTCGACCATGTTGTCCTGCTTGTCGCCGCGCAAGCCATGTTGCGGGCCAAAGGCCGCCGTCAGCTGCAGATCGGGCAACACCGCCAGCACGTCGAGCGCGTGCGTGAGATCCCGCGTCACCGACGCCGGGTGCGCCAGCAGCGCCAGGCGGCGCCCCGCCAATGGGCGGCGCAAGGAAGGATCAGAGAGAAGACGTTCGAGACCGTTCTGCATGAGGCACTCTTCGGCAATCGGCGCTCAGGGCGCCAGAACAAGGGCGAAACCGCGGCGGTCGTGAAAGTCGGCCTGCGCGCCGGCTTGCGCGAGCGCCAACCACGCCACCTCACCGCCCCGACCGAGCACGACGGCCGTCAAGCCCAGATGCAGCGCGCCCTCACCGACCGGCACGGCGGCCGCCGGCAGAGTGACACGCAGCACCAGCCGCGCATCGGCATCGGCATCGGCATCGGCATCGGCATCGGCATCGGCATCGGCATCGGCATCGGCATCGGCATCGGCATCGGTTGCGGTTGCGGTTGCGGTTGCGGTTGCGGTTGCGGTTGCGGTTGCGGTTGCGGTTGCGGTTGCGGCAATAGTATGGGCCGGGCCGGCAACAGTCTCCGCCCAGCGCCACCAGTCGCATGTCGGTGCAGGCAAAGGCGCTGCTGCAGCGTCGCGCTGCCGGTAACGAAAGAAGCGCCAGGCCGCCCATTGGCCGCTCGGGGAAAAGTTGTATTCGTGGTAAGCGTCCGCCCCGGCACGCGCGACGAAAAGCTCAAAGCAGGTGAAGGCCCAGAGCCTGTCAGCGGGCAGGCGCTCGCCCGGCGCCGGAATCGCCAGGCCGCAGGCGGCAGCGCGCGTGGCGCCAAGGCGAAACTCGGCCTGAAGTCCGCCGTCGTCGCTGCGGCACGCAGAGGCCGACACCCGTGCGCCAAACAGCACGCTGGTCGGATGCGGCGAAAGCACGTGGCGCTGTACGCCCGGCGACGGCGTCTCAGTCACCGCGGGCGACGGCGCTCGCCTCGGCGCCTGCGGCGACGAGCCAGTTGGCCAGTCGCGCATAGTCGCTGATCGGCAGTTCTTCGGCGCGCCGAGTCGGATCGATGCCCAGCGCGGCGAAAGCGGCGTCGGGGATAACCGCTTTCAAGGTGTTGCGCAGCATCTTGCGGCGCTGTGCAAAGGCGGCCGCGACAACGCGGGCAAAGACCGCTTCGTCGACGGCCTGCCGTTCGCTCGCCGGGCGGGGGATCAGGCGCACCACCGCCGAGTGCACCTTCGGCGGCGGGTCGAAGGCTTCCGGCGGCGCGTCGAGCAACCAGTCGATGACAAAGCGATAACCGAGCATCACCGACAAACGCCCGTAATCGCTGCTACCGGGTTCCGCTACCATGCGCTCGACGACTTCGCGCTGCAGCATGAAATGCATGTCGCGCACGCTCTCGGCGGCGTCGGCCAGATGAAAGAGCAGAGGCGTCGAGATGTTGTAAGGCAGATTGCCGACAACCTTCAGCCGCACGCCGGTCGGGCGTGGCAGGGAGGCAAAATCAAAGGCGAGCGCATCGCCCTCGTGCACACTGAGACGCTCCGCCGGGAAACGCCGGCGCATGCGCGCGACGAGATCGCGGTCGATTTCGACGACGTGCAGATGATCGAGGCGGTCGAGCAGGGGTGCGGTCAGGGCGCCGAGGCCGGGGCCGATTTCGACGACGCAGTCGCCCGCCTGCGGCGCGACGGCGTTGATGATGTCGCCAATCAGGCCGCGGTCGACGAGGAAGTTCTGCCCGAAACGCTTGCGGGCGCGGTGGCCGTTCATGCGGATTCCCCGACATTGGCCACCGCAGGAGACAAAGCGGCAGCGCGCCGGCTCATCTCGATGGCCTGCTCGACGGCAACGAAGAGGCTGCCAGGATCGGCCGTGCCGCGCCCGGCGAGATCGAGCGCCGTACCGTGATCGACCGAGGTGCGAATGACGGGCAAGCCCAGAGTGACGTTGATGCCGGCGCCAAAGCTCGCGTACTTGAGCGCCGTCAACCCCTGATCGTGGTACATGGCAAGAACGCAGTCGCCGCGCGCGAGTTGCGGCGGCGTGAAGAGCGTGTC
Source organism: Rhodocyclus gracilis (assembly GCF_009617575.1). GTDB lineage: Bacteria > Pseudomonadota > Gammaproteobacteria > Burkholderiales > Rhodocyclaceae > Rhodocyclus > Rhodocyclus gracilis. Next base: position 222,858 of record NZ_WIXJ01000003.1, on the reverse strand, counting down.
GGCGGGCAAGGGGCCGATCAGCGTCATGCCCTCGGCGCGCAGGGCGTCGAGCGTCGGCGTGATGACCTCGATCTCCTCGCGCCCCAGACAGCCGTCCTCGCCCGCATGCGGGTTGAGGCCGGCGACAAGGATGCGCGGCTGCGCGATGCCAAATTTTCGGCGCATGTCAGCGTGAAGGATGTGCAACGTCTCGCGCAATGAAGCGGCGGTAATCGCCGCCGGCACGTCTTTCAGCGGCAGGTGCGTCGTCGCCAGCGCGACGCGCAAGCCGCCACCGGCAAGCATCATCACGACGCGCGGCACGCCGCAGGCCGCAGCAAGATATTCCGTGTGGCCGGTGAAGGGGATGCCGGCCGCGTTGATGACCGCCTTATGCACCGGCGCCGTCACCATCGCCGTGAATTCCGGCGGTGCACCCGGCGCCCGCGATTGCGCGCGACACCCTGCCAGCGCGTGATCGAGCAACGCCAGCACGTAGCGGGCATTGGCCGGATCGAGCTGCCCCGCCCGCGCCGGCACCGCCAAAGGCACATGCAACACGTCGAGAACGCCCGGCAGGGGCGGCAGACCGCTGGCCACCGCCGCATCACGCAACACACCGGCAAAACCGGTGGACGCGGCACGTTCGGCCAGCAGGTCGCGGTCGGCGAGCACTACCAGACGCACGCCATAGTCGCCCGCCCAATCGCGTTCGGCGAGGCGCAGACACAATTCCGGACCGACCCCCGCCGGCTCGCCGGAGGTGACGGCGATCAGCGGCAGTTGTCCGGTCGTGCGGACCGATGCTCCGCTCGCTTCGGTGATGACGGAGGATGTGGAGGTGGAAGCCCGCGGTACAGACGATTCGCTCATCGTTCAGCGATCTTCGAGACGCAGCTCGACGTAGGCGCGATCACGCGCCTGACGCAGCCAGTCCTGATAGGCGTCGTCGAATTTGCGCTCGCGCAGCGCCTGCCGCGCGGCCATGCGCTGGCGGTCGCTCGACACGTCCTGAACGCGCCGTTCCAGCACTTCGATCAGGTGGAAGCCGAAGGGCGACTGCACCGGCTGACTGACTTCGCCGGGCTTGAGCGCATCCATCGCCCGCTCGAATTCGGGAACGGTGTCGCCCGGATAGATCCAGCCGAGATCGCCGCCCTTGGGCGCCGAGCCATCCTGCGAGTAGAGGCGCGCCAGTTCGGCGAAATTGCCGCCGTTGACCAGCCGGTCGCGCAGCCCCTCCAGCTTGTGCCGCGCCTCGGATTCGGAGACCACCTCGTTGACCTTGATGAGGATGTGCCGCGCGTGCGTCTGCTGCACGGAGGGGACTTCCGCGCCGCCGCGCTTGGCAACGAGCTTGAGCAGGTGGAAGCCGTTGGCGCTGCGCAGGACGGGCGACAGTTCGCCGACCTTCAGACGCGGCAGCGCGTCAGCAAAGACCGCCGGCAGGCGGTCCGGCGAACGCCAGCCGAGATCGCCACCCGACAGGCCATCGGGCGCGTCGGAGTAGGAGGCGGCGAGCTGCGCGAAGTCTTCGCCCTTGTTCAGGCGCTCGGCGATCTGCTCGGCGCGCGCCTTCAGCTTCTGAATCTGTTCCGGCGTCGCCGATTCGGGCGCCCGCAGGAGAATGTGCGCCAAACGGTATTCCTCGTTCCGCCCGCCTTGCGCGCTATCGCCGGCGAGGTAGTTGTCGATCTCGCCTTCGGACACCGTCACCTTGTTTTCCACTTCGCGTTCGCGGATGCGGGCAATCGTCATTTCCTCGCGGATTTCCTCGCGGAAACGGGCGTAGGGAATGCCGTCCTTTTCCAGCGCCTCGCGGAACTGGGCCGGCGACATGCGGTTATTCGCCGCGATACGCTGCAAGGCTTGCTCCAGCTGGCCGTCGTCGATACGCAGCCCCGTGTCGCGGGCGTATTGCAGCTGGATGCGGTCCATCACCATGCGATCGAGCATCTGCCGTTGCAGCACGTCGAGCGGCGGCAGCGGCGTGCCTTGCCGCTTCAGTTGTCCGAGCGCCGAATCGAGGCGGGCGCGCAATTCGTTCTGGGTGATGACCTCGTCGTTCACCACGGCGACGATGCGATCGGCGAGAGCCGGTTCGGCGCGCGCAGGCGCTGCCTGCGCCGGCGACGGCGTGATGGCAGCAAAGAGCGAAAACGCGCCGAAAGCCGCCATGGCGAAAACGGCCGCGAAGCCGCCGCGCGCCGGGGCGTGGCGGGACGAAAAGCGAAGCGCAGATGTCATGCAATCTTCCTCATTGACCGAAAACCGGGTTGGCGGTCGGCTGGTTGATGATGCCGTAACCCTGGATGCTGCGTTTGAGAAGATCGAGCGGATTGGAACCGATGCTCGAGAAATCGTTGAGTTCCAGTTGCACAAAGAGCGCGGTGGAAGAGGTGCCGGACGTCGTCGCCAGACGCTGACCGACAAAACGCACCACCCAGCAGCCGCCGTTGTACTCAAAGCCGGCGATGTTTTCGATCGGCTGCTTGTCCTGCAAAGAGTAGTTGACGCGACCGACGGCATACCAGCCGCCATGCAAAGGCCACTGCCCGGAGAAGTCGACCTGCTTCACCTGATCCCGGTTGAAGCGGTAGGTAGCGTTGAACACCTTGCCCGGCTCCGGCAGATAGCGCGCGCCCAGATTCAGGCGTTCGGTGCGTGCGGCATCGACGTTGTATTGCAGCGCCGTATCGGCATAAACCTTCGGCGCAACTTCGCCGGAGAAGGCGGCCAAAAGATCGGACTTGCTCCAGACGCGCTGCGTCTGATCCGGCAAAACCACCTGCTGATCGCGGAAATAGAAGCGCTGGCCGACCATCGCCCGCATGATTTCGCGGCCGCTTTCCGGCGCGATCAGGCGCGAGCTGACGGCGGCCGTCAGCTGATTGGCATCGTTGAAGCGATCCTGACCGGTGAACTGGTTCTCGGCAAAAATCTGCGCGAAGTTGAAGTCGGCCAGACCGCTGTCGAATACCGGGATCTTGCTCTGATCCTGATACGGCACGTTGAGGTAGTAGAGCCGCGGTTCCAGCGTCTGCGTGAAGCCTTTGCCAAAGAGTTCGAGCGGGCGCTCGAAAGTCATGCCGGCGTCTACCGAGAACACCGGCAGCGTGCGGCTGTAAGAATTCGCAGCGCCCGGCAAGGCGCTCGCGTCCTGACGCGACAAAGACCAGTTCGTCGCATGCAGGCCAAGCTTTGGCGTCACGTACCAGGCGGAGTTGACGATGGGCAAGGCCATTTGCGGATAGACGACGACCCGCCGCCCCTCGGCCTTGCTCGTATCCGTCGTCGTAAACGACGTCACCTGACCGAAAAGGGAACTGTCGGTGTTGTACCAGTCGGGCTTGCGCGCATTGAAAGTGATCTGCGGCAGCAGGTTGTATGGCCTGGCGACCGCCACCGTCGGATCAGGCTGCAAGGTCTGATAGGACTGCACGTTGAACGTCGTATTCCACCAGCCGCTCGGCGCCCACGAGAGTTGCCCCTGCCGCAGCAACTGTGTCTGCGAGGTGTTGGCGATGCGGCTCGACAAGTCAGTGTAGTAGTTGTCGTCGGAGACGCGGTTGTAGTTGATCGCCCCCGTCAGTCCCGGCGCCAGCGTCTGCGTATGCTGCAAGGTCAGGCCATAGCGGTTTTCGTTGCGGACCTTGTCGTTGGGCAGCATTTCCAGCTGTACCGTACCGACGTAGCCGGGGTTGAGGTAACGCACCTCGGTATTGAGCTGCATCCCGCGTTTGCTGAGGATGCGCGGCGACAGCGTCGCGTCGTAGTTGGGCGCGATGTTCCAGTAATAAGGAACGGTAAAGTCGAGGCCGCTCTGGCTGGTCGAACCGAAGGTCGGCGCAAGGAAACCCGACTTGCGCTGATTGTTGAGCGGGAAGCTCAGCCAGGGCGAGTAGAGGATCGGCACATCCTTGAAGTAGACAACGCCATCGTGACCTTCCGCCTCACTGTGGTCGTAATCGAGCTTCATGTCGCTGGCCCGGGCGAACCAGTCGTTGTTGCCGGGCTTGCAGGTCGTGTAGGTGCCATCGGTGATGCGCACCTGATTCTTGCCCTCGAAATCAATCCGCGTGGCCTCACCTCGCCCTTCGACGGCGAGGCGCGGCACGGTGCGCGTCGCGGCGCTGGTCGTCAGCGTCGCGCCGGGCAACGAGAGAGCGCCGGCGACGAGCGGACTATTGCCGGTCGCGCCGAAGGCATTCGCGCCCGACGCCTTGCTCGCCGTTTGTTCCCACTCCGCGTCGGCATCCGCATCGGGATTGGACGGTGCGTAGGCCGAGGCGCCTTGCCCGAAGGGGATCGCCACGGGCGGCGGCTGCCGCTTCAGCGTGTACGCGGCCTTGTCGAAATAGCCAACCTGATCCTGCAGACGCAAGCGCAGATGCGGCCCGGTTACGACATCGCTACCCTGCTCCAGACGGACGGAACCGACGGCGTCGAGTTCGTCCTCGACCGGCCAATACGTCAGCGTGTCGGCGTTGATGACGGTACCGATCTTGCGCAGCTCCGCATCGCCTTCGGCAATCGCCTCCGTGTCGGTCTGCCCGTACAGGCGCTCGCCCGTGATGAAGACCGGGTGCGGATCGTCGTTGGCCGAAAGCGGCGTCATGCGGCGCGAAGCGCGCAAGGCGAGCGGTGGCAGCGCGTCGACCGTCGTTTCGTCTTCGCGCTCGGTGTTCGCAGACGTTACCAGTGGCGCCAGCGCATCGACGACGCCGGCGGGAGCCCCGCTACCCGCCACGGCGGAGACGCGCGGATCGCCGGCGACCGCCCCCGACGACGACGCGACACGCGGCACCTGCGACGAGGTGGCGGCCGGCACGGAGGAGGAGGAGGACAAGGAAGCCGCAGCAGAAGCAGCCGCTGGCGCCGATCGTGGCAACAGGAACGCATACTCGGAGTCGAGGATCGACGACGGCGCGCGATTGTTGCTGACGAAGGGACCGGTCACTGGCTCCTGGCGCAACACCTCCTGCGGCGCCGGCACGGACTGCGGCGTCGGCGTGCCGATAGGCACGCCCTCCTTGCCCAGCTCCCACTTCGCCCAGAAGAAGAAAATATTGCCGTTGCCCTTACCTCCGGGGACATACGCCGTCTCAAGGCTGAGATTCTTGTAGCCGATCGACGCCAGCGGCAGGATCCCCGGGAAGGGAATGTAGTGGAAGACGTCGGCCCGCATCATCAGGAAGGCGGTGTAGCCGAGCCCGAGGCGCAGGTCCTCGGTCGGCCGCCAGAAGGTCTTCCAGGCATAGCCGGCCATCCACTGCGGCATAAAGTGCGAATCCTGGAAGCCCATCGTATAGAGGCCTTCCCAATCGCCCTTCTCGTTATACAGCCCGCGCCCGACGCCGAGGCCGAACGGCTTTTCCTGATACCGCGCAATCTGCTCGGAGGTGTAGAACTGGCGCAGATGGTAGGTGTGGAACGGCAGGTATATTTCTGGCGAACCGACCTCCCAGATGTTTTGCACGGGCGACCAGATGCGCTCGTACCAAGGCTGTTTCGCGGCGGGCGCCGTACCGCGCGTGACGGCAGACGCAGCACCGAGGGGCGCATTCGCCGCCACAGGCGAGGCTGATCTGGCGACAGGCAGTTCCGATACCGGCCGCGCTGCCCCCACCGCACCGGCCGCCGCCGGGGCACTCGAACGCGACGACAAGGCATCGCCGCCACTCACCGGCGGACGACGCGGGGGCGCCGCGGCGACTGCCGGCGTCGGCAGCACATCGGACGCATTACCGAGCAGGGCCGGATCAACGCGCAAGGTTGGCAAACCCGCTGACGCGCGGCGCGGCGTATCGCCCGCCGCCGGAGCGACGAGCGGCACAACCGTTGCCGCAACGCCCCCATTGCCAGCCGGGTCAGCGGTACGCGCCGGCGGCGCCACGGCAGGCGCAGGGGAAGGTGACGTATCGGATCTATCGGTTACGGTGGCGGCCGGCGACGAAGTCGTCGCAACGGAGGTCGTCGCGGCAGTGGCGGCCCCGTCCGCGTCAACAGCCGACGCAGCAGGCGCCGTAGTGGCACTCGACGCCGATGAGGCAGCGACAGACGCGCCAGTATTCGCCGAATCCGCCGCCCGCGCGGCTACCGGGGCAACAGCCTCCGGCGCAGGACGGGGCGGTCGCACCGCGACTTCCGACGCCTCGTCCGATCCGCGCACAGCACTGGCCGACGAGCGCGAGGGTCGTGAAACCGCCGCCGGCGCGACAGGCGGAGTCCGGGGCGCCGCCGGCGCGCGCGCAGCAGACGCAGCTGGAGCAGCGGATACGGACTCATCCCCTGTGGGCACCGCCGGCACATCGGCGCGTACCGGCGCCGGCCGTGGCAACTCGGCAGGTGGCAGGCCGAGCAGCACCGGATCGACGCGCAGCGGCGACAGGCCTTCGGCAAACGACGGCAGCGCGACCCCGCCAGCGAGCGCCGCAGATAAACCGTAGCAGACGAAAAGCGCCAGGGGCCGTGCTCGAAAAGGGATGCTCATCCGGAAATTCCGCCGTTCTGGAGTCCTGAAGGTTCGGAGCGGCAGAGCCGCGCGGCGACTGAGCGCGCGCAGATGACGACCGTACAGGCGGTGTAAAATCGGCGCATTTTAGCATCATCGTTCGTCTATCCGTTGCGGCGCTTGGCCGTAACGTCCATCCGATGCTGCCCCTGCGGAGACTCCCCATGACCCAGCCCACCCCGGCGCCACGCACGGCACAGATGTACGCCTGGATCGCCCAGCACCTTGGCGCTTTCGCGCTCGGCGCCGACGGCCTGCGCATCGAACCCGCCTCATCCGACGCCAGCTTCCGGCGTTATTTCCGCGTCACGCTCGACGACGCGACGACGCGCATCGTCATGGACGCGCCGCCGGAACACGAAGACTGCCGCCCTTTCGTCAAGGTCGCCACACTCTTTCGCGCCGCCGGCGCGCGTACGCCGGAGATCCTCGCCGCCGATGTCGAGCAAGGCTTTCTGCTGCTCTCCGACCTCGGCAGTTCTACTTATCTCGACGCCCTCATCGCCACTCCGGCCAACGCGCCCAAGCTCTACGCCGACGCCCGTAACGCCTTGCTCGCCATTCAGCGCGCCAGCCGCCCCGGCGTATTGCCGAACTACGACCGCGAACTGTTGGCGCGCGAACTGGCGCTCTTTCCCGACTGGTATCTGGCGCGGCATCTGGGTGTCGACGCCGAAGCCAAACGCGCCGCGCTCGAACCGGTATTCGCCAGGCTGCTCGACTGCGCCCTCGCCCAGCCGCAGGTTTTCGTCCACCGCGACTACCATTCGCGCAACCTGATGGTGAGTGGCGAGGGCTTCCCGGCCTCGCCCGGCGTGCTGGATTTTCAGGATGCCGTATTCGGGCCGCTGAGCTACGACCTCGTCTCGCTCTTCCGCGACGCCTACATCGACTGGGAAGAAGAGCAGGAGCTCGACTTCGTCATCCGCTACTGGGAAGCCGCACGCGGCGCGGGCTTTCCGCTCTCCGCCGACTTCCACGAGTTCTACCGCGATTACGAATGGATGGGCGCGCAGCGCCAGCTCAAGGTGCTCGGCATCTTCGCCCGCCTCAAGCACCGCGACGGCAAGGACGGCTACATCAAGGACATGCCGCGCGTCGCCACCTACCTGCGCCGCACGGCGGAACGCTACCGCGACCTGCTCCCGCTGGCGCGCCTCCTCGACGAACTCGAAAACCGGCAGAGCGTGCTCGGTTTCACCTTCTCGTAGTCACGTGAAAACGCTCATTTTCGCGGCTGGTCGCGGCGAACGCATGCGACCACTCACCGACACGACGCCCAAGCCGCTGCTCAGCGTTGGCGGCAAGCCGCTGATCGTCTGGCACCTCGAACGACTGGCCGCCGCCGGCCTGAACGAGATCGTCATCAACTGCGCGCATCTCGCCGACACTTTGTACGCGGCCCTCGGCGATGGGCGTCGCCACGGCGTCTCGATCACCTGGTCGCGCGAACCGGCGGGGGCGCTCGAAACCGCCGGCGGCATCGCCTGGGCACGCGAAGCACTGGGCGACGAGCCTTTCCTCGTCATCAACGGCGACGTCTGGTGCGACTGGAACCCCGCCCACGCCCACCGTCTCGCGCACGCACTGGCCGAACGGCAGGATCTGGCGCATCTCGTCCTCGTCGACAACCCGGAACACCACACGCGCGGCGATTTTTGCCTGTGCGACGGCCGCATCCGGCACGCCAGAGAAGACGCTGGCGACGCTGAAAACGGCACCGACACGCTCACCTACGCCGGAATCGGCGTCTTTTCGCCCGCCTTGTGTGCCGGCGTCGAACGCGGCCAGACCATGAAGCTGCGGCCGCTGCTCGATGCCGCCATCGACCGCCAGCGCCTGTCGGGGGAACGCCACACGGGCCGCTGGGTCGACGTAGGAACGCCGGAGCGTCTGGCCGACCTCGACCGCACCCTGCGTGACGCCACGCCCTGAGCACAGCGCACCGCCGCCTGCACACCTCGTCGCGCGCTGACACACTCGCACCGATCACCGACGTTCCCCCCTTCTCTTCGCCCCCTCCTACGACGCCCCATGACCGCTTCCACGGCAAGTCCGACCACCGCCCGCGCCTGCTTCGCCGCGCGCCGCCAACGCCTGCTGGCGCAACTCGGCGACGGCGTTGCCATCATCCCGACGGCGCCCGAGCGCATCCGCAACCGCGACGCCCACCACCCGTACCGTTTCGACAGCTACTTCTGGTATCTCTGCGGCTTCCCCGAACCGGAAGCGGTGCTCGTGCTGCTCGGTGCGCGTGCCGGCGAGCCGGCGCGCAGCGTGCTTTTTTGCCGCGAAAAAGACAGCGAACGCGAAACCTGGGACGGTTTTCGCTACGGCCAGGCGGCAGCCAAAAGCGCCTTTGCCGTCGACGCAGCGCATCCGATCGGCGACTTCGACCGCCTGCTGCCCGACCTCATCGCCAATCGCGAAACCCTGTGGCATTCCTTCGGCGACGACGCCAGCTGGGATGCGCGCATCTTCGCTGCCATGGGCGCCGTCCGCGCCCAGGCGCGCAACGGCCGCAGCGCCCCGCGCGCCTTGCGCGACCTGCGCGCGCCGCTCGACGCCATGCGCCTCATCAAGGACGAGGCCGAGGTTGCGCTGATGCGCCGCGCCGCCGACATTTCCTCGGCCGGACACGCGCGCGCCATGCGCGCCTGCCGCCCCGGCATGGCCGAGTACGAACTGGAGGCCGAGCTGAGCTATGAATTCCGCCGGCGCGGCGCCGACAGTCACGCCTACGCGCCCATCGTTGCCGGCGGCGCCAACGCCTGCATCCTGCATTACGTCGACAACCGTCGTCTGCTCGCCGACGGCGCGCTGGTACTCATCGACGCCGGCGCCGAGGTCGAAGGCTACGCCGGCGATATCACGCGAACCTTCCCGGTCAACGGGCGCTTCTCCGCCGCCCAGCGCGACGTTTACGAAATTGTCCTCGCCGCGCAGACGGCGGCCATCGCTGCCATCCGCCCCGGCGCGTCCTTCGCCGACTACCACGAGGCCGCGCTGCGCGTACTGACGCAAGGGCTGATCGATCTGAAAATCCTCTCCGGCAGCGTCGACGGCGCGCTCGAAAGCGAAGCCTACAAACCCTGGTACATGCATCGCACCGGTCACTGGCTCGGCCTCGATGTGCACGACGCCGGCGATTACAAGCAGGGCGACGCGTGGACAACCCTGCGCCCCGGCATGACCCTCACCGTCGAACCCGGCCTCTACCTGCGCCCCGGCGACGGCGTGCCGGCGGCACTCACCGGCATCGGCATCCGCATCGAAGACGATGTACTCCTCGGCAGCGACGCCACACAAGGTGCCATCGTCTACACCACGGCTCCGAAGACCGTCGCCGAGATCGAATCCGTCATGCGTCGCGAGTAGCCCCGCGCTCGCGCAACGTGCACTCACGCTCCCCAAACACTGAGCCCGCCATCACTGTGCCCTCCACTCCAGCCGCGACGCACCCCGCTGCCGACAGCCAGTCAACGACAACGCCCTCGGCTGTCGACATCCTGATCGTCGGCGCCGGGCCGGCAGGTATGGCGCTCGCCAGCGCCCTGCTCGCGCAGGGTCGCGCGGACGATGCGATGCCGCGATCGATCCTGCTCATCGACCGGCGCACGCAGAGTAGCGACGACGACCCGCGCGCACTGGCGCTCGCCGAAGGCTCGCGGCGTCTGCTGCGCGCGCTCGGTGCCTGGCCGGCGGACGCCGCGACGCCGATCCGGCGGATTCACGTCTCGCAACGCGGCGCCTTCGGGCGCGCCATTCTCGACGCCGCCGATGGCGCCGACGCCCCCTTCGCCCGCAGCTCGCGTCAGCACGGCGGCGATGCGCTGGGCCATGTGTTGCGCTACGGCGCGCTGCACGCGGCGCTGGCGAAAACGCTGGCGCCATCGGCGACAACGCGCGCGCCCAGCTCACCGCCGTCGGCGACGCATCTGCAGCAGTTGGGCGGCTGCCAGGTGCGTACCATTCGCGCCGGAGGCGACAGCGCCGTTGTTACGCTCGATATCGCCGGTCGGCCGCATACGCTCACCGCACGCCTCGTCGTCCACGCCGAGGGCGAAAGCGACGCCGCCGCAACGCGGATTCGCGACTACGGGCAGTGCGCCATCGTCGCCGAAGTCGGCTTGCCGCGCGGGCAGACGCACGGCGGCGTGGCCTGGGAACGCTTCACCCGCGACGGGCCTCTGGCGCTGCTGCCCATGGGCGAGGGCTTTTCGCTCGTCTACACCGTGCGCGCTGAGCGGCTTGCAGACTTGCTGGCGGAAGACGATTCGCGCTTTCTTGCCCGCTTGAATCGGGACTTCGGCGGTCGTTTCGCACTGTCGACGATCAGCCCACGACACGCTTTTCCGCTCGCCCTGCGCCTGCGCCGCGCGGTGCTGGCGCCGCGCGAAGTCTGGATCGGCGCCGCCGCGCAGACGCTGCATCCGGTCGCCGGCCAGGGCTTCAACCTCGGACTGCGCGACGCCTGGACGCTGGCGCACGCCATCGGCGCCTCGCGCGACGACGATGGCACCACTGGCGACCCCGGCGACGCCCGGCGTCTCGCCCGTTGGGCGCAGCAGCGCCGCCAGGACCGCCTCGGTACAGCCGCCATCACTGACGGGCTGATCCGCGTTTTTGGCAGCGCCCTGCCGCCGGTGGCGCTGCTGCGCGGGGCCGGCCTCGCCACCCTCGACCTTTGCCCACCGCTACGCCGCGCACTGACGCGCCGCATGATGTTTGGCGCCGACCCGGTCGCCGCTACGCCGACGTCGCCGACCGATCCGGCTACGCCGGCGTAGTCGCGACGAAGCATTCCACCGCCGACACGCAGCGGCCGCGACACGCCTCTTTCGCCCTCAGCATGACAGCGGTGTTGTATCGCCGCCACGCCCGCCCTCGGCGGCAATAATTGACTATTTTTTAGGCGCCGAGAAGGGTAGAATTCGCGCCTTCCCCCGCTCGACCGACAGGCATTACCGCTGTCTTACGCCCTGCTGCTGATTGCTTTGTGCCTGATTTGGCGCGACTTTCGCGTCCGTTTTTTGACCCTGTCTTCTCCCGGCCTCTCATGGAATACCTCGGTTTTACGCTGAGAAATGCACTCTTCGTCGCACCGATGGCCGGAGTCACGGATCGCCCGTTCCGGCAGTTGTGCAAGTCGATGGGCGCGGGTCTGGCGGTCTCGGAAATGGTGACGTCGAATTCGCTGCTCTACGGCAGCGCCAAGACGCAGCGCCGCGCCAACCACGAGGGCGAGGTGGCGCCCATCGCCGTGCAGATCGCCGGCGCCGATCCGCGCATGATGGCCGAGGCCGCCCGCCACAACGTCGACCGCGGTGCGCAGATCATCGACATCAACATGGGCTGCCCAGCGAAGAAGATCTGCAACGTCATGGCCGGCTCGGCCCTGCTGAAAGACGAAGCGCTCGTCGGCCGCATTCTCGAAGCCGTCGTTACGGCGGTGCCGGAAACGCCCGTCACCCTGAAGATCCGCACCGGCTGGGACAAAACCAGCCGCAACGCCCTTAATATCCTGCGCATCGCCGAAGCCAGCGGCATCCGCGCACTCGCCGTGCACGGTCGTACGCGCGCCTGCGGCTACACGGGCCATGCCGAGTATTCGACCATTGCCGCCGTCAAAGCCGCTGCGCGCATTCCGGTGGTCGCCAACGGCGACATCACCTCGCCGGAAAAAGCCCGCGCCGTACTCGACGCCACCGGCGCCGACGCACTGATGATCGGCCGCGCCGCGCAGGGCCGCCCGTGGATCTTCCGCGAGATCGAACACTACCTCGCCACCGGCGAGAAGCTGCCGCCGCCGAAAGTCGCCGAAATTCACGCGATCCTGCTCGCCCACCTCGAAGACCTTTACTCGTTTTACGGCGTCGACACGGGGGTGCGCGTCGCCCGCAAACACATCTCCTGGTACACCAAGGGGCTGGTCGGCTCGGCGGCTTTCCGTCACGGCATGAACCAGCTGCCGACCATCGCGCTCCAACGCGCGGCGGTCGATCAGTTTTTTCTGGCGTTGCAGGCTCAGGGGGAGCTTCTGCACTACGCCGATCACGAGGACGGCGACGCGCCACGCGTGGCCGCCGACATTCACTCTGCTGCACTGAACCTGCACGACACCACGCACATAGAACAGCCTGGGGAGGGCTGGCCGCATGAAGAAAAGTAACGATGTTTCCGCGTGCGTTTCCAGCGCGCTGGAAACGTATTTCATTGATCTGGACGGTGAGAAGCCGGCCGGCATCTACGACATGGTGCTTAAAAGCGTTGAGCGTCCGATGCTCGAAATCGTCATGCGACAGGCAGGAGGCAACCAGACCCTCGCCGCCGAAATGCTGGGCATCAATCGCAACACGCTGCGCAAGAAGCTGGTCGATTACCGCCTGCTTGCGTAAACGAACGCGGCGCGCCCGTTGCCTGTTCGCCGTCGCTGCACCAGGTGGTGCAACCGAAGACCGCCCGACAGACAACGCGCCGCTCACTGACCTTTCTCTGACCATTCCCGACTGCCGACTCCCATGAAAATCCGTCAAGCCCTGATCAGCCTCTCCGACAAACGCGGCGCACTCGACTTCGCCCGCGGCCTCGCCGCGCAAGGCGTCGCCCTGCTGTCGACCGGCGGCACCGCCAAACTGCTGCGCGACGCCGGCCTCGCCGTCACCGAGATCGGCAACTACACCGGTTTCCCGGAAATGCTCGACGGGCGCGTCAAGACGCTGCACCCGAAGGTGCACGGCGGCATCCTCGCCCGCCGCGACCTGCCCGAACATCTGGCGACGATCGCCGCGCACGACATTCCGCAGATCGACCTCGTCTGTGTGAACCTCTACCCCTTCCGCGAAACCGTCGCCAAGCCCGGCGTGACGCTCGCAGAAGCCATCGAAAACATCGACATCGGCGGCCCGGCGATGGTCCGCTCGGCGGCGAAGAACCACGCCGCCGTCGCCATCGTCACCGACCCCGAAGACTACCCGACGCTGCTCGCCGAAATGGCCGCCAACGACGGCGCGCTCTCCGCCGCGACGCGCTTCAATCTGGCCAAGAAGGCGTTCACGCACACCGCGCGTTACGACAGCGCCATCGCCAACTGGCTGACCTCGCTCGACGACGCCAACGTGCCGCAAACCTTCCCGAAGGCGCTGCAGTTCGCCTTCGACCGTGTCGAAACGCTGCGCTACGGCGAAAACCCGCACCAGCAGGCGGCCTTCTACCGCGACACCGCGCCGGTCGCCGGTGGTATCGCCAGCTACGTGCAGTTGCAAGGCAAGGAACTCTCGTACAACAACATCGCCGACGCCGACGCTGCCTGGGAATGCGTCAAGACCTTCACCGCGCCGGCCTGTGTCATCGTCAAGCACGCCAACCCCTGCGGCGTCGCCATCGACGGCAAGCTGCTCGGCGCCTATGAAAAGGCGTTCAAGACCGACTCGACCTCGGCCTTCGGCGGCATCATCGCCTTTAACGGCACGGTCGACGTCGACGTCATCGCTGCCATGAGCGAACGCAAGCACTTCGTCGAAGTGCTGATCGCGCCGGCCTTCACGCCGGCAGCGCGCGAACTCGTCGCCAGCAAGCAGAACCTGCGCGTGCTCGAAGTCCCGCTCGCCCGCGCCCTGCAACCGTTTGAACTGAAGCGCGTCGGCGGTGGCCTGCTGGTGCAAACGCCGGACGCCTTCAACGTGCAGGCGTCCGACCTGCGCGTGGTGACCAAGAAGGCACCGACCGACGCACAGATCGAAGACCTGCTCTTCGCCTATCGCGTCGCCAAGTTCGTCAAGTCGAACGCCATCGTCTTCTGCGGCGGCGGCATGACGCTCGGCGTCGGCGCCGGGCAGATGAGCCGCGTCGATTCGACCAAGATCGCCAGCATCAAGGCGCAGCACGCCGGCCTTGAACTCACGGGCTCGGTGGTCGCCTCCGACGCCTTCTTCCCCTTCCGTGACGGCGTCGATGTGCTCGCCGCCGCCGGTGCCGCCGCGGTGATCCAGCCGGGCGGTTCGATGCGCGACGAGGAAGTCATCGCCGCCGCCGACGAACACGGCCTGGCCATGGTGCTCACCGGCGCCCGCCATTTCCGCCACTGATGCTCGCGGGGAGACAGGACGCGGGATGCGCCCCACCGCCTGACTCCCCTTCACTTTTTTCCAGGAACACTCCATGAAATTACTCGTTATCGGCTCCGGCGGACGCGAACACGCACTGGCCTGGCGACTGGCGCGGGCATCCGGACTCAAGAAAGTGTTCGTCGCCCCCGGCAACGCCGGCACCGCGCATGAGCGTGAAGTCGAAAACCTGCCCATCACCGACCCGACGGCGCTCGCCGATTTCGCCGAGCGCGAAAAAATCGCACTCACCGTCGTCGGCCCCGAAGCGCCGCTGGCAGCCGGCGTCGTCGATATCTTCCGCGCCCGCGGGTTGAAGATTTTTGGCCCGACCAAGGCCGCCGCGCAGCTCGAAAGCTCGAAGGACTTCGCCAAGCGCTTCATGGCCCGGCACAAGATTCCGACCGCCGCCTTCGAGACCTTCTCCGACGCCACCGCCGCGCACGCCTACATCGACGCGCACGGCGCGCCGATCGTCATCAAGGCCGACGGACTCGCCGCCGGCAAGGGCGTCGTCGTCGCGCAAACCCTCGACGAAGCGCACGCGGCTGTCACCGACATGCTCGCCGGCAACCGCCTCGGCGACGCTGGCGCCAGGGTCGTCATCGAAGAATTCCTCGACGGCGAAGAAGCGAGCTTCATCGTCATGGTCGACGGCAAGAACGTGCTGCCGCTGGCCTCGAGTCAGGATCACAAGCGCATCGGCGACGGCGATACCGGCCCCAACACCGGCGGCATGGGCGCCTATTCGCCGGCGCCGGTCGTGACGCCGGAAATGCACGCACGCGTCATGCGCGAGATCATCCTGCCGACGGTGCGCGGCATGGCCAGCGACGGCATCCCGTTCACCGGCTTCCTCTACGCCGGCCTGATGATCGGCAAGGACGGCTCGGTGAAGACGCTCGAATTCAACTGCCGCATGGGCGACCCGGAAACGCAGCCGATCATGATGCGGCTCAAGTCCGATCTCGTCAGCCTGCTCGAGCACGGCATCAACGGCACTCTTGACCGCGTCGAAGCCGAATGGGACCGCCGCGTCGCCCTCGGCGTCGTCCTCGCCGCCGCCAACTACCCGGAAACGCCGCGTCAGGGCGACGTCATCAGCGGCCTGCCGGCCGGTGAAGAACGCAATGCCGAGGATGTGCACGTCTTCCACGCCGGCACGCGTCTCGTCGGTGACGACGTGGTGACCGCCGGGGGCCGCGTTCTGTGTGTCACGGCACTCGGCGACAACGTCCGGCAGGCGCAGAAACGCGCCTACGAAGCCGCCAGCCGCATTCACTTTGACGGCATGCAGCTGCGGACCGATATCGGCTATCGGGCGCTGACGCGATGACGGGCGACGGCTTGCCCGCTGGCGGGCTACCCGCCGGCTCGGCGGTCGATACCTACTTCCGTACTCTGCAAGCGCAGCTCGTCGCTGCCTGCGAAGCGCTGGAAGGCGAATCCGGCGCCCGCTTTTGCCGTGACGCCTGGGAAAAGGTGCCCGCCCCGGCGAGCGCCACCACCGCCGGCAAGGCATTGCGCGGCGGCGGACTTACCTGCGTCATCGAAGGCGGCCGCGTCTTCGAGCGTGGCGGCGTCGCCTTCTCGCGCGTCAGCGGCGATGCATTACCGGCCGCGGCCACAGCGGCCCGCCCGCACCTCGCCGGCGCCCCGTTTTCTGCCATGGGCGTCTCGCTGGTGCTGCACCCGGAGAATCCCTACTGCCCGACGGCTCACCTCAACGTGCGCGCGCTTGCCGTCACCCCGGCCGAGGGCGAACCGCTATGGTGGTTCGGCGGCGGCTGCGATCTCACGCCGTATTACCCATTCGAGGACGACATACGTCAGTTTCACGGCACGCTCAAGAGCGCGCTGATGCCCTTCGGCGAGGATGTCTATCCGCGCCTGAAGAAGGACTGCGACGCCTACTTCACGCTGCCGCACCGCAAGGAGCCGCGCGGTGTTGGCGGCGTCTTCTTCGACGACCTCGACGCTGGCGGCTTCGAGCGTTGCTTCGCGCTGACCCGCGCCGTCGGCGACAGCTTCGCCGCCGCCTATCTGCCGCTGCTTGAGCGTCGGCACGAGACGCCCTACGGCGAACGCGAACGCGATTTCCAGGCCTACCGCCGTGGCCGCTACGTCGAATTCAACCTGATCTGGGACCGTGGCACACTCTTCGGCCTGCACGGCGACGGTCGCACCGAATCGATCCTCATGTCGATGCCGCCGCTGGTGCGCTGGCGCTACGACTGGCAGCCCGAACCGGGATCGCCGGAAGCCAAGATCTACGAGTTGCTGACGCCGCGCGATTGGGTTTGATGTCCGTCGGCCAAGGCGAGTAAGCGCCTCTCGCCGACGGCGACGCGGGCACACCGCCCGCAGATCTCCCCCGTTACCCCTGCGCGCCCAAGGCTCCGAGCGTCGCGGCCGTCACCCCACCAACTGCGCCGCCGCCCGATAGTGCGGCATGGCCTCCGCCGTTCGCTGCGTCGCTTCAAAGAGACGCGCCAGCGACAGACGCGCGCAGCGCTGATCGCCGAGGGTGAGAAAGTCGGCGCGCAGCAGGGTGGCTTCGAGGTAGCTCTGCGCCTTGCCCCAGAGTTTTTGCGCCAGACACAGCTGGCCGAGCGTCAGCAGGAGCCGCACATCCCCGGGGTGACTGACCAGCCAGGCTTCGGCGCGGGCGATGCGGGCCGTCAGGTCGCCGCCGCTGATTTCGCCATAGAGGCGCAAAAGCGCCGCACCGGCGTCGGCATCGATCGCTGGCAGCCGCCCCTCGGCCGGCCACTCGGCATCCAGCTGGCTTTCCAGAATGAACGTCGCTTCGTCGGCTTCACCAACGGCGGCGAGCGCCTCGGCAAAGACCCGCGCGACACGCGGGTTCATTTCACTGCGCGGCAGTTGCCGGCGGTAGGCCAGTAGCTGCGCCGCGTCGCCGGCGCGCAGCGCGATGTTCTCGCGGTGCGCGTGCAGACGGATTTCCGCCGCTGCCTCGGCCGACATGGCTTCACGTTTTTCCAGCAGACGAACCAGACGCAAGGACTCGTCCCAATGCGCCAAGGCTTGCTGCGCGCGCAGTTCAAGGCGCAGGGCGGCGAGATGGCGCCCGGCAATCTGCTGCAGGCGATGCAGCACGGCGATCGCCTCGGCCGGCCGCTGCGCGCTCAGGTGCATTTCCGCTTCGAACATCAGGCGTGCTGCCATCAGGTGCGTGTCCGGCGTGCCGTGCAGGTCAGCCTGATCGAGCCGCGCCAGCCACTCCTGAACGCGCAGCGGCTCACGCAGCCGCTGCGCCGCGCGCGCCGCCAGCAACACGGAAAGCGCCGCGAGAGAAGCGGCGGCGGATGACGCAGGAGATGCCGCACTCACCGTACTCGCCGCGCTGGCCGCCTCGACCGCGCCAGCGGCCTGTTTTTGCGCCTGACCAAAGCGCCCCTCGAAGAGCAGACGCACGGCGTCATGGAAAGCGTCATTGGCCTTTTGCAACTGCGTCCGCAGACGAAATTCGCGCGCACGCTGCGGCAAAGAAACTGCCAGCGCCGCTGTGCGCAGGATGACGTAAAGCACGACGAAAGCGACGACGAGGAGAACGATGGCGAGGTTGAGCGAAATCTCGGCGCGATATGGCGGAAACACCAGCAGCACGTAGCCATCGTTGAAATGCGCCGCCACCGAGGCGCCGACGGCCAGCGCAAAGAGGGCCAGCAGCCAGAACAGCGCTCTCATTTGCGTTCCCGTGCCATTTGCAGCGAACGGATCGCCGACAGCGATTCGTTCAGCGACGGCAACTCAAGGCCGATCTCGGCGCCAGAGAGCGATTTGAGCGTCGCCTGCGCCTCCTGCACGACGGCCGCGCGCGCGTCGAAGTGGCGCCCGAGCCACTCGCGCGCCTGCTGCAACTCGTTGAGGAAGGTCGTCTGATCGCGCGCGAGGAGCGCCAGACGCGCGTTGAGCAGACGCAGCTTGAGATTCTCGCGCAGGAAAAACGCCTGCCCCGGTGCCAGGAGTACCGGCTCGTCGCGGTCGAAGCGCTGAATCCGCACCAGCCCGCGAAACTCCTGCCAGATATCGGCGGCGAACTGGCGCAACACGCCAGCCACGGCATTCGTCTCGGCACGCTCGCTCACGGCCGGCGGCGGCGCCTCGGCACGCGGCCGCGCGTCGATGGCAAGCGGCAGGCTGTCGACAGCGACGATCACCGACTCCAGACGCAGGTTCATTCCCGGCAGATCGACCAGCGGCAAGGCCCGCAAGCGCTCGAGATCGCGGCCGATCGCCTTGCGCAGCGCCAGCAACTGCGGCCGCCCGCCGGCCGCCAGCCGGCTATCGGCCGATTGCAGCGCGGCGACGGCGCCCGGCACGTTGCCCGACAACTGCAACTGCTGCGAAGCCAGCGTCACGCTCTGCTCGATCTCGGCGAGCGCCCACTCATCGCGGTTACGCGCCAGATCCTGAAAGAGCTTTTCGAGCGTAGCCTGCTGACTCTGCGATTCGGCGATGCGCGCTTCCAGCGCGCCAAATCGCTCCTGCAAGCTGGAAGTGCGTTCCTCCGCCTGACGCGCCAAGGCACGCGTCTCGCTCGCAGCGGTATCGCTCTCCGCCAAGCGCCGCGCGAGCTCCTGCTGCGTGCCGGCGAGCTTGTGCCGGGTTTCCAGCCACTGCCAGGCGGCGACACCCAGCGCGACGACAGCGACGAGCAGCCACGGATTGAGCCAGTCGGCGCCAACGCTCAAGCGCTGCGCGCGGCGCGGCAAAGGAGGTGACGGCGGCAGAGGCGGCGGCGAAGATGAAGCGACCGGCGGGGAAGAAGCCGCGGACGCCCCCGCGGGTACGGATTCAGAGGACGACGAAGGGGAAGGTGCGTCGGCACCGGCCGGGGATCGGGAAGAATCGTCCTCGCTCATCGTCACCAATTATAGGCACACAAACCCGCGATGATGCCGGCATCGGCCGGTGCGGTGAGCTTGGTGCGGCGCAGGCCCAGGGCGCGCGCCGCCTCGGCGATACGCTGGTGCGGCACGAACAATGGCGTCTGAGCCAGATGCTGCCGGTCGTCGGCGGAGAGGAGGTCGACGAGATTGCGCAGCCCCTCGCTCGACGAAATCGCGATGGCGTCGAGCCGCCCCGCCTCCCACAGCGCCCGCAAGGGTGCCGCGCCACCGGCCGGTGCCGAACGGTGGTAGCAAGTGATGCAATCGACGGTCGCGCCGCGTGCGCGCAGGGTGTCGGCAAGCAACTCACGACCGCCATTGCCGCGAAAAATCGCCACGCGTTTGCCGGCCAGCGCATCAGCTTGCAATTCGGGCAGTTCGAGCAAGGCTTCGGAGTCGAAACGGTGACGTGGAGCAATGGCGTTGGCGACGCCATGCTCAGCCAGCGCCGCCACACTGCCACCGCCAACCGCCGCCGGCGTCAGCCCCTTCGGCCAGGCACGCTGGGCGAGGATGGCCGGTACGCTGTAGGCGACGGCATTGGGGCTGATGAAGATCGCCAGCGCGTAGCTGTCGAGCGCCGCGATGGCGGCCTGCAACGGCGCCGGGTCGGTGGACGCGCTGATTTCCAGTACCGGGAAAATCAGCGCCTCGCCACCCTGGGCTTCGATCAGCGCGGCAAGACCGGCCGCCTGTGCGCGTGGCCGGGTGACAACGACAGTCTTGCCGCGCAGCGCCCCCGTCATTGGCCGGCGGAAGCGTGCGCGAGTTGCGCGAGGATGGCGTCGGCGCCCTGTGCACGCAGCATGTCGGCCAGCTGCAGACCGAGCGCTTCGTCGTCCTGCGGCGCGCCACGCACTTCTGCGCTGACCATCTGCTTGCCGTCGGCGGTAGCAACGAAACCGCGCAGCCAGAGCTGGCCGTTGTCGAAAATGGCGTAGCCGCCGAGCGGAACCTGACAGCTGCCGCCCAGCGCGCGCGACAGCGCACGCTCGGCACGCACGCAGTGCGCCGTTTCGGGATCGTTGAGCACGGCGACGAGCGCGGCAGTTTCCGGACGATCGGCCGGCGTCTCGATGCCAAGCGCGCCTTGTCCCGGCGCCGGCAGCGATTGCTCCGGCGTCAGCAGCGAGCGGATGCGCTCCTTCAGGCCCAAGCGAATGAGACCGGCCGCCGCCAGGATGATCGCGTCGTATTCGCCGGCGTCGAGTTTGCGCAGACGCGTATCGAGGTTGCCGCGCAGGCTCTTGATGACGAGTTGCGGATAACGGGCACGCAGCACCGATTCACGACGCAGGCTGGAGGTGCCGATAACGGCGCCGGCCGGCAGATCGTCGAGGGCGGCGTATTTGTTGGAGACGAAAGCGTCGAACGGCGTCTCACGCGCCGAAATGGCCGACAGCACGAAACCTTCGGGCATCACCATCGGCACGTCCTTGAGCGAATGCACGGCGAGGTCGGCGCGGCCTTCCTGCATGGCGACTTCGAGCTCCTTGATGAACAGGCCCTTGCCACCGATGGCGGCGAGCGGCTTGTCGAGGATCTGGTCGCCCTGCGTCGTCATGCCGAGAATCTCGACCTGACTTTGCGGAAACTGCGCAGCGAGACGTCCTTGCACATGGACAGCCTGCCACATGGCAAGACGCGATTCGCGCGAAGCGATGACGATGCGGGAAGGGGTGGAAGTAGAGGAGTCCAAGGCGAGTTCTCTTTAAGTTCGTCGGAAATCGGGCGCGACAGCCAGCGGGGGTTGTGCGAGTGCTACGCGTTGTACGGGAATGCCCCTCTGACGACTGTCAAACGCTTGCCGGCAGGGGCGGCGCGCGCGAGATTCTACCACGCTCGCCGAGGCAGCCTGCGCGACGGCAGACGCTGCCGGATACACCAGCCATCCCCACCACTCCGCTCCTAAGCCCGCCGCTACGCCAGCGCGAAGAACTCGCGGATGCGCTCCAGGATCGCCGCTGCCCCGCCCGTTGCCTCCGGCACGCTTGCCTCGCGCTGCAATTGCGCCTGCATGCTGGCGATCTGACGTTCCCGCTCGGCGAGAATGTGCGACATCGCCTCGGCGACCTGCGGGCGCGCGCGGATGATGCTCTCGAAGCCCGATTTATCGAGCCGGTAGCACTCAACATCGGCACGCGCGACGATGGTCGTCGAGCGTGGCGCGCCGGTCATCAGCCCCATTTCGCCGAACACCGCGCCCGCCGGGATGACGCCGATCTGGTGCCGCGAGCCATCCGGCGCATCCCACAACACCGCCGCCTCGCCGCTGACGACGATGTAGAGCCAGTGCGCCAGCGCGCCCTGATGCGTCATCGTATCGCCGGCCGCAAAGGGCGCCGGCCGCAGATGCTCAGCCAGCGCCTGCCGTTCGGCGTCCGACAGCGGGGCGAAGAGATCGATGGCCGACAAGGCCTGTAGACGGCGAGCCATCTCGCGCTCGTGGACGCGCTCGTCGTGCGCCTCGCTCTCCTTGACGACATGCACGATCTGGTCGGGCAAAGCGATGCGCCAGCCGGCGCGGGCGAGCGCAGCGAAGATGTGCACCCGCACCGCCGAATCGGTCGGATCGTCCTCCAACGGATCGCTCAACCAGTAGCGCACCGCGTAGCGTACCGACCCCGGCACGAAATCCATCGCCACACACGAGGGCGGCGGCACTTTGGCGACGTGCGCGATCTCCGCGCCGGCAAGCGCCCGCTCGACCGCTTCGATCACCTGCGCCGGCGGCACCGCGTAGTCGACGTTGAACCAGACCCAGCGCCGCCAGCCATCGACGCTGAGATCGCTATCGAGGAGCACGGCAAAGCGGCTCTTCATCAGCTGACTGTTCGGCACCACCAGCTTTTCGCCGTTACGCGTCAGGATGGCAGTATAGCGCCACTGGATATCGACCACCCGCCCGCTCAGATCGTCGATACGCACCCAGTCGCCGACCTCCAGGGAGTTGTCGAGCTGTAAGGCGAGGCCACCGAGCACGTTACCGAGCGTGTCCTGCATGGCGAAGGCAAGCACAGCGGTGATCACCGCCGACGTCGCCACCAGCCCGGACACCTCGACGCCGACATAGCTCATGCGCACCAGGGCCCACAGCACATAGCCGGCGATGACGAGAATATCCTCGAGAATGCGCGGCGGGCGCACATGCGCAAACGGCAGCAGGACGCGAAACAGCGCCAGCCCCGACAGGCGGATCAGAACCAGCCCGAAACCGAGCAAGGCCACCTGATGCACGCCATCGGCGATCTTCAGCTCGCCGCGCACGGCAAACAGCGCCGCCGCCACGTCAACGAGGAACCAGAAGGCAAGAAACAGCAGCGTGTGTTTGAGAATGGCCCGATTGCCGGCCAGCGCGCGAAAGAGCAGCAAGGACAGGACGAGCGCCGCACCAAAGACGTACGGCGTCTCGTCGCGCCACAGGTGCTGCATGACGCTATCGATCATGCCGCCACTCCCGATCGACTGCCAGACTGTCAGCGCCCCCGGCCGCACTGGCCGGCACGGCTCGGCGCAGCGGGTTTTGCCGTATACTCGCGGCTCTTCCGACACCCGCCGAATCGCCGTCTGTGCGGCCTTTCGCACGCTCAAGCGCACTCATCATGACCGCCTCCGACACGTCCGCCGCCCCCCTTTCCGAAGCCACCGCCGCCTCTGCCGCCGGCACCACCAATTACACCTGGGCTGGCCGCTTTTCCGAGCCGATGGCCGAGCGCGTCAAACGCTACACCTCCTCGGTTGATTTCGACAAGCGCATGTGGCGACAGGATATCCGCGGCTCGCTGGCGCACGCGCGCATGCTGGCGCGGCAGGGCATCATCGCCGCTGCCGACCTCGCCGACATCGAACGCGGCATGGCGCAGGTGGTGACGGAAATCGAATCGGGGCAGTTCGCCTGGTCGCTCGACCTCGAAGACGTTCACCTCAACATCGAAAAGCGCCTGACGACGCTCGTCGGCGACGCCGGCAAGCGCCTGCACACCGGCCGCTCGCGTAACGATCAGGTAGCGACTGACATCCGCCTCTACCTGCGCGACACCATCGACGAGATCCTCGTGCTGCTCGGCGACTTTCGCCGCGCCCTGATCGAACTGGCGGACAAGGAAGCGGCGACGCCGATGCCCGGCTTCACCCACCTGCAAGTGGCGCAGCCCGTCACCTTCGGCCACCACCTGCTCGCCTACTTCGAAATGTTCGGCCGCGACGCCGAGCGCTTCGCCGACTGCCGCAGGCGCACCAACCGGCTGCCGCTGGGCGCCGCCGCACTGGCCGGCACGACCTACCCGATCGACCGCGAATTCGTCGCCGAGCAACTCGGCTTCGAAGGCGTCTGCGAAAACTCGCTCGACGCCGTTTCCGACCGCGACTTCGCCATCGAATTCTGTGCCGCCTGCGCGCTGACCATGACGCACATCTCGCGCCTGTCCGAAGAACTGGTGCTGTGGATGAACCCGCGCGTCGGCTTCGTGCGCATCGCCGACCGCTTCTGCACCGGCAGCTCGATCATGCCGCAGAAGAAAAACCCGGACGTTCCCGAACTGGCGCGCGGCAAGACCGGCCGCGTCACCGGCAGCCTGATCTCGCTGCTCACCCTGATGAAGGGCCAGCCGCTCGCCTACAACAAGGACAATCAGGAAGACAAGGAACCCTTGTTCGACGCCGCCGACACCGTCACCGACACGCTCGCCATCTTTGCCGAGATGATCGCCGGCGTCAGCGCGCGCCCCGACAACATGCGCGCCGCCCTGACGCAGGGCTTTGCCACGGCAACCGATCTCGCCGACTACCTTGTGCGCAAGGGGCTACCCTTCCGCGACGCCCACGAAGCCGTCGGGCTCGCCGTACGCCGCGCCGAAGAACTCGGCGTCGATCTGCCGCAACTGCCGCTCACCGAACTGCAAGCCTTCTCGCCGCTGATCGGCGAAGACGTCTTCGCCGTGCTGACCGTCGAAGGCTCGCTCGCCGCGCGCAACCACATCGGCGGCACGGCCCCCGAGCAAGTACGCGCCGCCATCGCCCGCGCCCGCAGCCGCCTCTGAGCCGCTGCGCGCTCCGCGCCGACGCCCCACCACAGCGCCGGCGCGGAAATTCTGAACTGCCATTGGCATAATCGGTCTCATCCGGCACCTATCGCCGCGGTAAACATGAAGTCTGGACTGGCCGTCCTCACCGCAAGACTTCGGAGACCTTGATGAACCAACTGTTTGGCCCCGCGATCGCCTTCCTCGGTCGCCTGCGCTTTGCCGCGCGCTTTGCCCTCATCGGTGTCGTCACCGCCCTTCTCACCGGCGCGCTGCTGGCGCAATTTCTCCTCCAGGTCGGCGAAAAGATCACCGTCACCGAACAGGAAATCGACGGCACGGTGACGCTCGTTCCGCTGCGCCAACTTGCCCTCGCCATCGACCAGCACCTCATCGCCAGCAGCCTCGTCGCGCTTGGCGACGACTCGGCCAAAGCGCGGGCAGACGCCGCCGCACAAAAGATCGACACGCTGTTTGCCTCGCCGACACCGGCCGACGCCGGCCTCGCCGACGGCTGGAAAGCTCTCGGTGACGAATGGCAGACGCTCAAGAAGTCTCTGCCCAACATGACCGCGCCAGAAATCCGCGCCGCGCACGGCCTCTTGCTCACCCATCTTTCGACACAGAAGCGTCTGGTCAGCGACGTCTCCGGGCTGATCCTCGACCCCGAAGTCGACTCGTACTATCTCGTTGCGACGCAGATCAATCTGATGCCGCAACTGGCCGAGACGCTGACCAACCTGCGCCTGAAGATCGCCAGTATCGCCGCCGTGCAGATGATGGACGCCGCCGACAGCACGCGCATCGAGCGTCTGAACAGCGATGCCACCGCGCAAGCCGCGCGCATCCGGGCCGACCTGAACAAGGTCACCGCCGCCGTACCGCTACACAAGGAGTCGCTCGAGACGAGCATGAGCGCCGTCGACAACGCCCTGAAGGAAATCCGCCAATTGGTCGACAGCCGCCTGATCGCGGGACGCGCGGTCTCGCTCGACGCGGAAACCGCCTGGCAGAACACGCAGGCGGCGACGCAGGCGCTCGACGAACTCGACGAAGCAATCAGCCGTTCGCTCGCCGAACGGCTCGATCTGCGCGCGCAGGCGCTCATCCAGCAGCGCCTGCTCAACATTGCCATGGTGATCGTCGGCATCCTGCTCGCCACCTATCTCGTCGGCGGCTTCTACTTCTCCCTGCAACGCGGCGCGTCGACGCTCATTGAAGGCGGCCGGCGTCTCGCCGACGGCGATCTCGGCCATGTCATCGACGTCGGCTCGCGCGACGAGCACGCAGACATCGCCGAGAGCTTCAATCGCATGGCGGCGTCGATCCGCGACGTCGTCGGCTCGCTACGACAAAGCGCCGTCTCGGTGCTCGAATCGGCACGCACCCTCGCCAGCGCGACCCAGTCGGTCGCCGAACTCTCGGCACAACAAAGCACCCTGACACAGAGCACCGCCTCGTCCGCCGAGCATCTGGCGCAAAGCGTCGAACAGGTACAAGCCAGCGCCGGCCAACTCGACGGCATGGCGCGCGACAGCCAGCGACAGGCCGAAGAAGGCAACGCCGGACTGCGCCGCATGCTCGAAGAGATCAAGGTAGTCAGCGAAGCCGTCGGCCAGATCGGCGCTACGGTCGACGAATTCGTACACACCACGCTGGCGATCACCAGCATGACCGGTCAGGTGCGCGAAATCGCCGAGCAGACCAACCTGCTGGCCCTGAACGCCGCCATCGAAGCAGCGCGGGCAGGAGAATCCGGACGCGGCTTTGCCGTCGTCGCAGACGAAGTGAGGAAACTCGCCGAAAAATCGGCGCAGTCAGCCAATGAAATCGACCGTCTGACGCAGGCTCTCAACGGCCGCTCGGAAGGCGTCACCAGCGCCATCCAGCGTGGTCACGATGCGCTCGCCGCCAGCGAAGGCTACCTGCAAACGGTAGCCGGGCAACTGGCCGGCGCCAGCGGCTCCGCCGCCACGACCTCGCAGGGAGTCGAGGAAATCACGCAGGCGGTCGACGCGCAAACGCGGACGATTCAGGAAATTCACGCTTTCGTCAGCCGCATCGCCGAGATGGCCGCACACAATGATCGCTCCGTCACCGAAGCGGCCGAGCAGGCCGTGCAGCTCGAAACGCTCTCCAACGAACTGCAAGGCGCCATCGGCCGCTTTCGCCAATGACGCCGGCGCCCTGGTGAACAAATCACCGGCGCCGAATCAGCCGCGCGCCGGCCAGAATAAGGGCCAAGACCGGCGCGCCGCCCAGATCAGTTCGGGCCAAGCCCGCCCAGCAACTGCTGCAACTCACCACTCGCGTACATCTCGCGCATGATGTCGCAGCCGCCGACGAACTCACCCTTCACGTAGAGCTGCGGAATTGTCGGCCAGTTGGAAAAATCCTTGATGCCCTGCCGGATTTCTGGCGATTCGAGGACGTTCACGCTGACAAACTCGCGCACCCCACACGCACGCAACAACTGCACCGCCGTCGACGAAAAGCCGCATTGCGGCATCGCCGGCGAACCCTTCATGTAAAGCACCACCGGCGACTGGGTAATCTGCTCGCGAATCTGTTCCTGTGCGTCCATTAAAAGCCTCATCAAAAGGTGAATCGAAAGATCGGTATCCGCTGCCGTGTCTCGCCGCCCCGCCAGCGATTCGGCGGGCAAGGCGAAGACACAGTCCCTTGGACAGAAATTCCCGAAAAAAATGCAGTGATGGCGAGCAAGGGCGAATGGCAGCGCATGACGGCAAACCGGCCTCGTCCGCGCCGACCACGGCAAACCAGTCGGCCGCGCTGGCTGACTTGCCGGCAGCCCCGCACTCAGACCGCGCTCAAGGTCTGCCGCGTGGGTAGCGGCCGCCACTGACGCGTTCGATCCCGCCCAGATCGCGCCAGCTGGCGACATCCACAAAGCCTGCGGCCGTCAGCAGCGCGCGCACGGCGGCGGCCTGATCGTAGCCATGCTCGAGCAGCAACCAGCCGTCGTTGCGCAGATGCGCCGGCGCGCCGGCAATGATCGCCCGCAAACACTCAAGCCCGTCCCCCCCATCGCTCAGCGCCTCGGGCGGCTCGAACGGCAAACCGTTCTGCTGCAAATGCACATCGCCCGCCGCGATATACGGCGGGTTGGAGACAACGATGTCGAAGCACTCGTCCGCCAGCGGCGAAAACCAGTCGCCAAGCGCAAAGGCGACGGGCGCCGCATGCCGCGCGGCATTGGCTCGCGCCACCTCCAGCGCCGCCGCCGAACGATCCACCGCCTGCACGCGGGCGTGCGGCAGATGCACCGCCAGCGCGACGGCAATCGCCCCCGAGCCGGTGCCGAGATCGAGCACTCGCAGCGGGCGGGCTTCTCTGGCGACGGCGCCTGAGGCAGCAGCCGATGGCACAGGCCCGGCAACGGACGCTAAGGCAGCGCCCAAGGAGCCA
This sequence comes from Rhodocyclus gracilis, assembly GCF_009617575.1. Classification (GTDB taxonomy): domain Bacteria; phylum Pseudomonadota; class Gammaproteobacteria; order Burkholderiales; family Rhodocyclaceae; genus Rhodocyclus; species Rhodocyclus gracilis. Next base: position 194,894 of record NZ_WIXJ01000003.1, on the reverse strand, counting down.
TCAGCCGGCTGCGCAGACGCGTTGACGGACGAGGCTTGCGCCAGCAGATCGCCCCCCGCCGCCAGCGTCCGCGCGAGGTCGACGAGCAATTCGGTATCCGGGCGCGGGATCAGCACGGCCGGGGAAACCGCAAATTCCAGCCCGTAAAACCCGGTCTGCCCGGTGAGATACGCCAGAGGCTCACCGCCCTGCCGGCGCGCGATGAGACGCAGCAGTCGCTCGGCGGCGGCGACGGGCAAGGGGCGCTGCGGGTCGGCAATCAGGGCCGTATGCGAGCAGTCGGCGACATGCTCGACCAGCAGCCGGGCATCGAGGCGGCCAATCTGCGCCGAGGCATGGCGCCATGCCTCGGCGAGCGTCGCCGGCAAGGTGGCACCCGCGAACGGAGCGCCCGCGCCCTCATCGGTGGCGGCTGCCGAGGCGGCTGGCGTCTTCGAGGGCGGAGTCGCCACGCCGCTTAATCGCCGCCTTCGGCGAGTTGCGCCAGTTGCTCGGCCTGATGCTCGGAAGCGAGCGCGCTGATCAACTCGTCGAGCTCACCGTCCATGACGGCGTCGAGCTTATACAGCGTCAGGTTGATGCGGTGATCGGTGATGCGGCCCTGCGGGAAGTTGTAGGTGCGGATGCGCTCGGAACGGTCGCCGCTGCCGATCAGGCTCTTGCGCGTGGAGGCGATCTGCGCGTGCTGCTCGCGCTCCTGCGCATCCTTGATGCGGGCAACGAGAACGGACAAGGCCTGCGCCTTGTTTTTGTGCTGCGAGCGGTCGTCCTGGCACTCGACGACGATGCCGGTCGGCAGGTGAGTCACCCGCACCGCCGAGTCGGTCTTGTTGATGTGCTGACCGCCCGCCCCCGAGGCGCGGAAGGTGTCGATGCGCAGGTCGGCCGGATTGAGCACGACATCGGCGATATCGTCGGCTTCCGGCATGACGGCGACGGTACAGGCCGAGGTGTGAATCCGCCCCTGCGCCTCGGTCGCCGGCACGCGTTGCACACGGTGACCACCGGACTCGAACTTGAGCTTGGCGTAAGCGCCGGCGCCAATGACACGCGCGATGATTTCCTTGTAGCCCCCCAGTTCCGAGGCGTTGGAAGAGACAACCTCGACCTGCCAGCGGCGACGCTCGGCGTAGCGCGAATACATGCGGAAGAGGTCGCCCGCGAACAGCGCCGACTCGTCACCACCGGTGCCAGCGCGAATTTCGAGAAAAAGATTGCAGTCGTCGTCCGGATTCTTCGGCAACAGCAGGGTCTGCAACTCGGCTTCGAGCAGTGGCAGGCGCGCACGCGCGGCGAGCATCTCGGCTTCGGCCAGCTCCTTCATCTCCGGATCGGCCAGCATTTCCTGCGCCTCGACGAGATCGCCCTCGCACTGCCGCCATTCCTGATAGCGCTCGACCACCGGCGCGACGTCGGCGTGTTCGCGCGTCAGACGACGGTACTGGTCGATATCACGCGTCGCGTCACCGCTGGCAAGCAGACGATCCAGCTCTTCCAGACGGCCGCACAGGCGCTCTAGTTTGTCGACAATGCTCTGTTTCATGGCGGGGCCGGACGCAAAAAGGACGGATAAGCGAAGGACGAGAGGGAGGGCAAGCGGCGACCGGGACAGTCAGCCGCGCACGCGGCGGCAGCCAGGCTGCCGCTCGGCGCTACTCGTGCTCGCGGTGCAAGTGGAAGAGACGCGCGGCGATGGCGTTCAGTTCGGCGCGTTCTTCATCGGAAGACTGGTTGAGCGTCTGCGTCGGCGCGTGCAGGAACTTGTTCATCAGGCGCTGCGACAACTGATCGAGCACACGCGCCGGATCTTCCCCCTTGGCGAGCATCTTGGTGGCGTGCTCGATTTCGTGGCGACGGGTGCGTTCAGCCGTATCGCGGAGCGAACGGATCAGCGGCACCGTATCGCGCGACTGCATCCACTGAATGAAGTTGTCGACACGCGCGACGATGATGTCTTCCGCCTCGACGACAGCCGCCTTGCGCGACTCGATGCCGCTGGCAACGACTTGCGCGAGGTCATCGACGGTGTAGAGGAAGACGTCGTCGAGATCGCCGGCTTCCTGCTCGATATCGCGCGGCACGGCGAGGTCGATCATGAACATCGGACGGTGCCGGCGCAGCTTGATGGCGCGCTCGACCATGCCAAGGCCGATGATCGGCAGCGGGCTGCCGGTGCACGAGACGACGATGTCGAACTGCGACAGGCGGTCGGCGATGTCATCCAGACGGATGGCCGTGCCACCGTAGCGTTCCGCCAGCGCCTGACCGCGCTCGACGGTGCGGTTGGCGACGACGACCTGCTTCGGATTCTGGGCACAGAAATGCGCCGCACACAGTTCGATCATCTCGCCTGCGCCGACGAAGAGCACGCGCTGATCGGCAATGCGCTCGAAGATGCGCTCCGCCAGATGCACAGCGGCCGCGGACATCGACACCGTATTGGCGCCGATCGCCGTCGTTGTGCGGACTTCCTTGGCCACCGAGAAGGAGTGCTGGAAGAGCTTGTGCAGCGTCGTCCCCAGCGTTCCCGCTTCTTCCGCCGCGCGCACCGCGTCTTTCATCTGCCCGAGAATCTGCGCCTCGCCAATCACCATCGAATCAAGACCGCTGGCTACGCGGAAGGCGTGGCGCACGGCGTCGCGATCGGGATAGGTAAAGAGGTACGGCTGAATCTCGTGGCGGCCGATGCTGTGGTACTCGGCCAGCCAGTCAGCCGCTGCTTCCGGCGCGTCGGTCGCGCAGTAAAGCTCGGTGCGGTTGCAGGTCGAGAGAATGGCAGCTTCGCGCACCGGCTTGGCACGAATCAGATCGGCCAGCGCGTGATCGATTTTCTCGGCGTTGAACGCCACCTGCTCGCGAACCGAAAGCGGTGCGGTATGGTGATTGATGCCGAAAGTGAAAAGCGCCATTGGCGGGGGAATTTAGGATCGAACCGGAGGCGGATTATAGCACCGTGACAGCCGGCGGGCGGAAGGTGATCCGCGGCGCCTCAGATCCCCGAGCCCGAAACGAACTCCTCGCCGCCCGACGGCACGGCAAAGACGCGGACCTGCCGCGGGCTCAGCCAGACCTGCTCGCCCTTGCGCAAGGCAAGGATTTCGGCACGCTCCCGCGTCAGTTCGACTTCGATCAATTCGGATTCATGAGCCAGCTCGACGCGTACGGACGGGCCGATGGCGTGCACGTCCTGAATCGTCGCCTGCAAAGCCCCCGCTTGCGGGGCGCGGACGATATCGATGTCGTGCGGCCGTACGAACGCGAGCGCGGCATCGTCATCCGTCGCCACGGGAGCAGCGATGCCGCCCTCCGCAGCGGCGCCGCCAGACCCGGCCGATGCCGCCGCCGCACCGCCGGACGGCGGCCGGCCGATCTCCGCCCAGACGCCTTGCAGGCGGCTATGGAAGACATTGACGTCACCGAGGAAGCGGTAAACGAAGGGCGAGGCCGGATTCGAGTACACCTCGTCGGGCGTGCCGATCTGCTCGATGCGGCCACGGTTCATCACCACCACACGGTCAGCGACTTCGAGGGCTTCTTCCTGATCGTGCGTGACGAAAACGCTGGAGATATGCACTTCGTCATGCAGGCGCCGCAGCCAACGCCGCAATTCCTTGCGCACCTGCGTATCGAGCGCGCCGAAAGGCTCGTCGAGCAGGAGCACTTTCGGCTCGACGGCCAAGGCGCGGGCCAGGGCGATCCGTTGCCGCTGCCCGCCGGAGAGCTGCGTCGGATAGCGATCCGCCAGCCAGTCGAGCTGAACGAGTCCGAGCAATTCCATGACGCGACGGCGGATTTCCGCTTCCGCCGGCCGTTCGCGACGCGGCTTGACGCGCAAGCCGAAGGCGACGTTCTCGAACACCGTCATGTGGCGGAACAGGGCGTAGTGCTGAAAAACAAAGCCCACCTGACGCTCACGCACATGCAGATGCGTCGCCTCTTCGCCAGCGAACAGCACCTGCCCGGTATCGGCCGACTCCATGCCGGCAATGATGCGCAGCAACGTCGTCTTGCCGCAGCCTGACGGCCCGAGCAGGGCGACGAGTTCGCCGGTGGGAATGGTGAGGTTGATACCGTCGAGGGCGACGAAATCACCAAAACGCTTGCCGATGTCGCGGATTTCTATGCTCATGGTCGCTCAGCAGAGGGATGGGTGGCGCCGGCCGTCCGGCCGCTCGCAGGCGCCGGCACACGCTCCGGCGACAGTTCGGCAGACAGCATGGCCGTCTCGCGGCGCATACGCCATTCGACGGCGGTCTTCGCCAGCAGCGTCACCAGGGCCAGCATCGCCAGCACCGACGCCGCCGCAAAAGCGCCCACCTGGTTGTATTCGTTGTAAAGAATCTCGACATGCAGCGGCAACGTATTGGTCTCGCCACGAATATGGCCGGATACCACCGACACCGCGCCGAATTCGCCCATCGCGCGGGCATTGGCGAGGATCACGCCGTAGAGCAGCCCCCACTTGATATTGGGCAGCGTCACCCGCCACAGCATCTGCCAGCCCGAGGCGCCAAGCGAGATCGCCGCCTCTTCCTCCTCGCGCCCCTGCGCCTGCATCAGCGGAATCAGTTCGCGCGCGATGAACGGGAAGGTAACGAACAAGGTCGCCAGCACGATCCCCGGCAAGGCGAAGATGATCTTGATGTCGTGCGCCATCAGCCAGGGGCCGAACAAGCCTTGCGCGCCGAAAATCAGCACGAAGACGAGGCCGGCAACGACCGGCGAGACGGCGAACGGCAGGTCGATCAGCGTGATCAAGGCCGCCTTGCCGCGGAACTCGAACTTGGCAATCACCCACGCCGCCGCCACGCCAAAAACAATATTGAGCGGCAACACCCCCAGCGCGACGATGACGGTCAGGATCACGGCCGAACGCGCCTCCGGATCGGCCAGCGCGCGCAGATACGCCGGCACACCGGCCGCGAAGGCCTCCGCGAACACCGACAGCAACGGCAGACCGAGGAAGAAAGCGAGGAAGAGCAGAGCCAGCGTCGTCAGCGCAATGCGCACGATGGGCGGCTCGGCGAGCGCCGAATGCCGAGGTTTCATGCGCGCGCTCCCGCCCGCCGGCTATTCGCCAGGCGCCATTGCAAGCCATTGACCGCCAGCAGCAGGACAAAGGAAATCACCAGCATCACCACCGCCAGCGCCGTCGCACCGGCAACGTCGTATTGCTCCAGCTTGGAGACGATCAGCAACGGCGTGATTTCCGAGATGAGCGGCATGTTGCCGGCGATGAAGATCACCGAACCGTATTCGCCAATGGCGCGCGACAGCGCCAGCGTGAAGCCCGTCAGCAGCGCCGGCAACATCGCCGGAAAGAGCACCCGCGCAAAGGTCTGCCAGCGCGTCGCGCCCAGTGTGGCGGCAGCTTCTTCCAACTCAGGCTCGATATCTTCGATCACCGGCTGCAGGGTGCGCACGACGAAGGGCAAACCGATGAACGTCAATGCGACGACGATGCCGAGCGGCGTGAACGCGACTTTGACGCCGAGCGGTTCGAGATAGCGGCCGATCCAACCATTACCGGCGTACAGCGTCGCCAGCGTGATGCCCGCGACCGCCGTCGGCAGGGCAAACGGCAGATCGACCAGGGCATCGACAAAGCGCTTGCCGGGGAAGGGGTAGCGGACGAGCACCCAGGCCGTCAGCACACCGAATACCGCGTTGATCATCGCCGCCAGCAGCGAAGCGCCGAAGGTGATGCGCAGCGAGGCGAGCGCCCGCTCACCGCTGGCAATCGCCCAGAACTGGGCAGCCGTCAGTTCGGTCGATTTGAACACCATCGCGGCCAGCGGCAGCAGGACGATCAAGGACAGATAAAGGATCGTGTAGCCCATGCCCAGCCGGAAACCGGGCAACACGTGACGGGCAGCAGCAACAGACATCGACGGCGTCTACTTGACCTGATAAATCTGGTCGAAGCTGCCCCCGTCGCGGAAGTGCGCGGCAAAGGCCTTGCTCCAGCTACCGAACACCTCATCCACCGTGAAGGTACGGATGGCAGGGAACTGCGCGGCGTATTTCTTCAGCACCTCGGGATCGCGCGGACGCTGATAGTTTTGCGCGGCGTTTTCCTGACCTTCCTTCGACCACAGGTAGTCCAGATAGGCCTGCGCCTGACGACGCGTCCCCTTCTTGTCGACCACGCGGTCGACGATGGCGACAGGGAATTCAGCGAGGATCGACTGCGACGGATAGACGACCTCAAACTCGCCGCGGCCAAACTCGCGGGCAATCAACTCCGCTTCGCTCTCGAACGACACCAGCACGTCGCCAAGCTTGCGCTGCATGAAGGTCGTCGTCGCGTCGCGACCGCCGGCGGCGAAAAGCGGCGCATTCTTCAGGACACGGCCAACGAATTCCAGCGCCGTCTTGTCGTTACCCCCTGGCTGGCGCAGCGCATAACCCCACGCTCCCAGATAGCTGTAGCGGCCATTGCCGCTGGTCTTCGGGTGCGGCAGGATCACCTGGATGCCGCTCCGGCCCAGATCGCTCCAGTCGTGGATGCCCTTCGGGTTGCCACGCCGCACGATGAACACCATTGTCGAGGTATACGGCGAAGCGTTATTCGGGAATTTCTTCGTGTAGTCGCGAGCGACGAGCCCTTTTTCTGCCAGAAAATCGACGTCGGGCGACTGATTCATGGTCACCACATCGGCTTCCAGCCCATCGGCAACGGCGCGCACCTGCTTGCTCGAGCCGCCGTGCGACTGCTTCACCTCGACCGACTCGCCCGTTTTCGCCTTCCAGTATTTCTGGAAGAGCGGGTTGTAGTCCTTGTAGAAATCGCGCGCCACGTCGTAGGACGCATTGAGCAGCGTCACGTCGGCCGACGCCATCTGCGGCACGGCGGCAAACGTCCCCGCCAGAGCAATCGCGGCGAACAGCGGTCGGCAAGATCGAAGCATGGAAAGACTCCTGACGGGCGGAATGAGCGGCCACTATACGCAGGCCATCTATAACGCCAAAGTCTTTCGGATTATGTTGTTATGCCTCGATCGAATAACAAAGTGGCGAGCTTAGTCGACAGGCCGACCGCCACCGCCCTCGGTGCAAACAGCCCCCCTTCCGCTGGCGAGCCAGTTACCTACTGAGCGGACCATCCACACTCCGACCGGAACGCCCGCCCCACCTCACTCACCAGCCGCCGCCTTGAGGACGCCATAACGCGCCAAGGTGCGCGTACGCGCCGCCGCGTGATCAACGCAGGGCGCGGGATAGTCGCGACCGATGACGACGCCGCACGCCGACTGCTCGGCCGCCGACATCAGCCAGGGCGCATGCAGATGACGCACAGGGACGGCGTTCAACTCCGGCACATAGCGGCGGATGAAACGCCCCTCCGGATCGAAGCGCTGCGACTGCGTGACCGGATTGAAAATGCGGAACCACGGCTGCGCATCACAGCCCGTCGACGCCGACCACTGCCAGCCGCCATTGTTGGCCGCCAGATCGAAGTCATTGAGGTGCTCGGCAAAAAAAGCCTCGCCTCGCCGCCAGTCGATGCCGAGATCCTTGCAGAGAAAAGCGGCAACGACCATGCGCAGACGGTTGTGCATGTAGCCGCTGTGCGCCAGCTGCCGCATCGCCGCATCGACCAGTGGATAGCCCGTGCGCCCCGCACACCACGCAGCAAAATCAGCCTCGGCGGCGGCCCCCGTCTCCCACACGACGGCATCGCATTCCGGCTTGAAGGCCCGCGCGACGACCTGCGGAAAGTGATCGAGGATCATGAAGTAGAAATCACGCCAGACCAGCTCGCTCAACCAGACCCGCCCGCCTTCGGCTGCCTCCGCCGTCGAGGCCAGCCCATACTCGCCGCCACGCCCCAGACGCACGGCATTGGCCAGCGACACCAAATGGCGGATCGACACCGTTCCGAAGCGCAGATGCACCGACAGGTAAGACACGCCGCGCACTGCCGGGAAATCACGCTGCTCGTGGTAGCGGGCCAGTCGCGGCAGAAACGCCGCCAGCGTCGCACGCGCCCCCTGCATCCCCGGCTGAATGCCCAAGTCGGCGAGCCCGGTCGGCGCAAAGCCCAAGTCGACCAGTGTCGGCAAGGGGGGCAGCGCTGGCGCACAAAGCGTCCCGCATTCCGCGCCAGCGTCGGCCGCGCGCAGATCGTCCTCGCCCAGCCGCTTGAGCCAGGCCGTGCGATACGGCGTGAATACCCCGTACGGCCGCCCGCCCTGCGTCAGCACTTCGGCGCCATCGAAGATCACCTGATCCTTGAAATCCTCGAAGGCGATGCCGTCAGCCTGCAAACGCGCCGCCACCGCCGCATCGCGCGCCTTGGCCGCCGGCTCGTAATCGCGGTTGGCGAACACTGCCGCAACGCCCAGTTCACGCGCCAGACGGGGGATCTCATCACGCGCGCTCGCCTCGCGCACGATCAGGCCGCCACCGCGCGCGCGCAAGGCCGCCGCCAACTCAACGACGCTGGCGTGGATGAACTCGACGCGCCGATCCGCCTTGCGCGGCAAGATATCGAGAATGTCGCGATCAAACACGAACACACAGTAAACACGCCGCGCCCGCCGCAAGGCCTCCGCCAGCGCAGTGTTGTCGACGTCGCGCAAATCGCGACGAAACCAGACGAGGGCAGCATCCAGCCGGGGCAAAGAAGACTGATCAGACATCGTATCCACCACATTCAGCAAAAAAAACGCGCATTCAACGGCCAGCATTATCGGCGAGAGTATCGGCCGCGCGCATCTCGTCGCACCTCGCGCCGCGCGCCACGGCCAGCAATGACAGCGGCGGCAACGGAGACCAACGTCACGCGCCGATGTCATCAGGCGCTACGCCAACGTGCTCTTGCCACGCGGAAAACCCGACCAAAATGCCGGGTTGTTGCAATGCGACGAAATTTCTATAATGCACGCCTCACGAACGTTGCGGACCCACAGAAGTCCGTCGCGTCTCAGTCCCGGGATGCCGCAAGCCGCTTCCCGCCATGCAGGCCGGACCATACCCCGGCCGCGCCGTGACCGGTCTCGCGGCCCGTGCCCTAAAGGTGGCGGACGAAGAGACCGGGCAAGATCGCGAATCAACACCCCGACTGCTGCGCCGCAATATCGGCCCGGCGGGATGTGCGTCGCGAGCGTGTCACTTGTTGTTGGCGAAAACATGGAACCCCATGCCGTCTGCGCATCGGGGTGGAGCGCGCAATGGAATCGGTATCGACACTGGCGGTGGCAGGCGGCTTCATGGCGGCCCTGGGAATTTTCCTGGCGGCGATGCTGGCGGCTGCCAATCGCAAGCTCTACGTCTGGGAAGACCCCCGCATCGGCGAGGTCGAAGACCTGCTCCCCAAATCAAACTGTGGTGCCTGCGGGCAAGCCGGCTGCCGCGCCTTTGCCGAAAAGGCCGTCGACGGCGAAGTCGTGCCGGCGCAATGCACGGTCAGTTCGCCGAAGCAACGCGAAGACATCGCCAATCTGCTCGGCGTTGACGCCGGCAGCATCGAGCGCAAGATCGCCCGCCTCGCCTGTGGCGGCGGACGCCACGTCGCTTTCCTGCGCGCCCGCTACGCCGGCCTGAAGACCTGCCGCGCCGCGACGGTCGTGGGCGGTGGCGGCAAGGAATGCGCATGGGGCTGCCTCGGCCTTGGCGACTGTGTCAGCGTCTGCCAGTTTGGCGCGCTGGCCCTCGACGCCCACGGCCTGCCGGTTGTCGATGCTGAAAAATGCACCGCCTGTGGCGATTGTGTCGACGCCTGCCCGAAAGGCCTCTTCTCCATTGAGTCCGTCAAACACGCACTCTGGGTCGCCTGCAAGAACCGCGCGGAAGGCGACGTCGCCGAAGCGGCCTGCGAAGTGGCCTGCACGGCCTGCGGCAAATGCGTTGCCGATGCCGCCCCCGATCTCATCCGCATCGACCAGAACCTCGCCGTCATCGACCCGGCGCGACGCGATCAGGCGAAACGCTCCGACATCGAGCGCTGCGCCTCCGGCGCCATCGTCTGGTACGCGACGCCAGACCGCCCGATCAAGGGTATGGCCGCCCGCCGCATCCTGCGCACCAACGATCTGCCGCTGCTGCATTCCTGACGCCAGCGTCGCCCATGCCCATTCTTCTCTCCCCGACACACCGGCCGGCGTTGCACGCGCCCCTGTGCCGGGGAAATCACCGCATTCATTGATCCGGAGCATCCTGCCATGTTGAAGAAGCTGTTTCATTTCTCGTTACTGGAAAGTAGCACCTCGGGCACCAAGGAAGGCCAGTCGGTGAAATACCCCGGCGTGCGCGAAGCCGTTGACGGCAACAGCGCGGTCATCCACGTCGAACGCGAAGCGTCCGACGCCGCGGGCGCCTACCCGATCACGCCGTCGACGCAGATGGGCGAATACTGGGCGGAAGAGGTCGCCGCCGGCCATCTCAACGTCTCCGAACGGCCGCTGATCTTCATCGAGCCGGAGTCCGAACACGCCGCCGCCGGCGTCACCGCCGGCATGGCGATGACCGGCCTGCGCGCCGTCAACTTCTCATCGGCACAAGGCGTCGCCTTCATGCACGAGTCGCTCTACGGTGCCGTCGGCAAACGCCTGCCCTACGTGCTGAACATGGGCTGCCGCGCCATCACCAAGACCAGCCTGAACGTGCACTGCAGCCACGACGACTACCACTGCGTCGACGACACCGGCTTCATTCAGGTGATGGCGAAGAACGCGCAGGAAGCCGCCGACCTCAATCTGATCGCACGCAAGACCGCCGAACTGTCGCTGACGCCGGCCATCGTCGGTCAGGACGGCTTCCTGACGACGCACCTGATCGAATCGGCCCGCCTGCCCGAGCGCGAACTCGTCGCCGAATTCCTCGGCCGCCCGGACGACATCATCGACACGCCGACGCCGGCGCAGCAGATGATCTATGGCCCGACGCGCCGCCGCGTGCCGGCCATCTGGGACGTCGACGCGCCGATGGTCTCCGGCGTCGTGCAAAATCAGGACGCCTACATGCAGGCGGTCGCCGCGCAGCGCCCCTATTTCTTCGCCCACATCTCGGACCTCTCCGAAAAGTGCATGGCCGAGTACGCCGAGCTGACCGGCCGTCGCTATAACCGCGTTTCCGCCTACGCCGCCGCCGATGCCGACTACCTGATCGTCGGCATGGGTTCGATGCTGGTGCAGGCCGAAGCCGTCGCCGACTACCTGCGTGCAACGCGTGGTCTCAAGGTCGGCGTGGTCAACATCACCATGTTCCGCCCCTTCCCCGGCGACCTGCTCGGCCATGTGCTGCGCGGCAAGAAGGGCGTTGCCGTCCTCGAACGTACCGACCAGCCTCTCTCCGAAGACTTGCCGCTGATGCGCGAAGTGCGCGCCACCGTCGTCAAGTGCATGGAAAACGGTCTCGCCGGCGGCAGCAGCGCCTACACCGACTACGCCGCCTACGGCCCCGGCGACATGCCGCGCCTGTACTCCGGCTGCTATGGCCTCGGTTCGCGCGACATGCAGCCGGAAGCCATCATCGGCGCCATCGAAAACATGCTGCCGGACGGCGCCCAACGCAAGTTCTTCTACCTCTCCGTCGACTTCCAGCGCGAACCGCTCAATCCGAAGGACGAAATCCACCAGCAGGAAATCGTCGCTGCCTACCCGCGCATCAAGGAACTGTCGGTGCGCGGCTCGGAAAACCCGAACCTGCTGCCGCAGGGCGCGATCACCGTGCGCATGCACTCGATCGGCGGCTGGGGCGCCATCACCACCGGCAAGAACCTCGCCGTCACCCTGTTTGAGCTGCTCGGTTACGACATCAAGGCGAATCCGAAGTACGGCTCCGAAAAGAAGGGCCAGCCGACGACCTACTACCTGTCGGCCGCGCCGGAACCGATCCGCGTCAACAGCGAATACCTCTTCGTCGACGTCGTTCTCTCGCCCGACCCCTCCGTTTTCGGCCACAGCAACCCGCTCTCCGGCCTGAAGAAGGGCGGCGTTTTCATCATCCAGTCCAACCTCGGCGCCGACACCTGGGCGCACTTCCCGCTGTGGGCGCAAAAGCAGATCGTCGAACAGGACATCCGCGTCTTCTATCTCGACGCCTTCCAGATCGCCCGCGACGAAGCCGGTAGTGCCGAACTGCAACTGCGGATGCAGGGCATCGCCTTCCAGGGCGCCTTCTTCGCTGCCAGCCCGGTGATGCAGAACGCCAAGCTGAGCGAAGAGTCGCTGTTCAAGGCCATCGAAGACCAGCTGCAAGCGAAGTTCGGCAGCAAGGGTAAGAGCGTTGTCGCCAACAACCTGCGCGTCGTCGAGCGCGGCTTCCGCGAACTGACCGAGATCACCGAAAAGGTCGTCGGCGTCACGCGCAAGGGCGGCGCCGTCAAGGAAGCCGGCCTGCCGGCCCTGCTCAAGCTGCAACCGCAAGGCGACGGCCGCCAGCTCGACATCCACCGTTTCTGGGAACAGACCGGCCATTTCTACGCCACCGGCCACGGCTCGGACAACCTCGTCGATCCGTTCATCGGCATGTCGATCATGCCGGCCGCGACGGGCGTCTTCCGCGACATGACCGGCATTCGCTTTGAGCAGCCGGAGTGGACCGCCGAGAACTGCACCGCCTGCGGCAAGTGCTACACGGTCTGCCCGGACAGCGCCATCCCCGGCCTCGTGTCGACCATCGCCGACGTCTTTGCGACGGCGATCAGCCGTATCGAAACCGGCGGCCAGCCGACGCGCTTCCTGCGCCGCGCCGTGCGCACGCTGGAAAAGAAGCTGCGCGAACAGATCGCCAGCGACGGCGCCAACATCGCCGCCGCCCTCGAAACGGCCATCGCCGCGACGCTCGCCGAAGCGCCGGAAGCCGAACGCGAAAAGACCGCCGAAGAACTCGGCTGGCTGCGCGCGCAGGTCGGCGACTTCAAGTTCGCCACCACCAAGCCCTACTGGTCGCAGCGTGAGAAGAAGGCCAAGGGCAGCGGCGGTCTCTTCTCGATCACCGTCAATCCCTACACCTGCAAGGCCTGCGGCCTGTGCGTCGAAGTCTGCGACGACCAAGCGCTGGCGATGACGACGCAAACCGACGACACCATCGCCAAGATGAAGCGCGACTGGAGCCTGTGGATGGACCTGCCGACGACGCCGGCCCAGTTCTCCCGCATCGACAGCCTCGACGAAAAGATTGGCGCGCTCGACACGCTGCTGCTCGACAAGCGCAACTACAACTCGATGACCTGCGGCGACGGCGCCTGCCTGGGTTGCGGTGAAAAGACGGCCATCCACCTCTTCACCTCGACCGTCACGGCGCTGATGCAACCGCGCGTCAAGACATTCGTCGACCGCCTCGACACGCTGATCGCCAGCCTCGAAAAGCACCTGCGCATGAAGCTCACCGAGTCGATCGACATCGCCGACACGCGCGCCATGGTTGCCGCCGTCGATGCCGCCAGCGACCGCGATCTGACGCTGGCCGAACTCTCGGCGCAAGTCATGGCCGACAAACCCTCGCGCCCGCTCGATCCGCAGTGGGTACGCTGGGTCGCGCAACTGCTCGAGAAGCTCAAGGATCTGCGCTGGCGCTACGTCGAAGGCCCGAGCAAGAAGGGCCGCGCGGAAATGGGCATGATCAACTCGACCGGCTGCACCTCGGTCTGGGCCTCGACCTACCCCTTCAGCCCCTACCCCTTCCCGTGGACCTCGCACCTCTTCCAGGATTCGCCGTCCGTCGCCATGGGCATCTTCGAAGGCCACATGGCGAAGATGGCCGAAGGCTTCAAGGCTGTGCGCATGGCCGAACTCGAACTCGCCGGCCAGTACTCGGCCGAGAAGCACGAGGACTTCTTCCGCCGCTTCAACTGGAACCAGTTCAGCGAGGACGAATGGCACCTCTGCCCGCCGGTCGTCAGCCTGGGCGGTGACGGCGCCATGTACGACATCGGCTTCCAGAATCTGTCGCGCGCCATGATGTCCGGCATGCCGATCAAGGTACTGGTGGTCGATACGCAGGTGTACTCCAACACCGGCGGCCAGGCCTGCACCTCCGGCTTCATCAGCCAGGTGTCCGACATGGCACCGTTCGGCAAGGCGAAGAAGGGCAAGAGCGAAGCACGCAAGGAAATCTCGCTGATCGGCATGGCGCACCGCACCGCCTACGTCATGCAGAGCACCGTCGCCAACGTGAACCACCTGCTCGAAGGCTTCATCGACGGCCTGAACAGCCGCCGTCCGGCGCTCTTCAACATCTACGCCGTCTGCCCGCCGGAACACGGTGTCGGCGATGACCGCACGACTGCACAAAGCAAGCTCGCTGTCGAAGGCCGCGCCTACCCGCTGTTCAAGTTCGATCCGGACGCCGGCACGACCTTCAGCGAATGCGTCAGCCTCGAAGGCAACCCGTCGCTGGAAACTGACTGGCCGACCTACACGCTGCGCTATGTCGACCCGAAGGGCGCCGAGCGCACCCTGACGCTGCCGATGACCTTTGCCGATTTCGCCGCGACGGAAGCCCGCTTCGGCAAGCAGTTCAAGCGCGCCCCGGCCGAGACGTGGAACGGCGACATGATCCAGCTCGCGGAATTCCTCGAAATGGACGCCGACGAACGCGAAGGCAAGTACCCCTTCATCTGGGCGACCGACCGCAAGAATCAGCTGACGCGACTGCTGGTCGCCGAAGAGTTGGTGCTGGCCGCCGAAGAACGCCTGCGCTACTGGCGTCAGCTGAAGGACGTCGCCGGTCTGACGCGCACGCCGGAAGATGCCGAAGCCGTTGCCGAACGCGTCCGGACGGACCTCATCCGTCGCATCAGCGAAAGCCTCGGCGTCTCCGCCGCGGTGGCTCCCGTCGCTGCGGCCACGGCCACGACGGTCGCTCCGGTCGCTACGGCAACCGCCGCGGTCGCCGCCGATGGCTACGAGGCGATCTGGATCGACAGCCCGGAATGCACCGCCTGCGACGAATGCATGAACATCGCGCCGAAGGTCTTTGCCTACAACGACCAGAAGCAGGCTGTCGTCGCCGACGCCAAGGGCGGCAAGTTCGCCGATCTCGTCAAGGCCGCCGAGAAGTGCACGGCCGGCTGCATCCATCCGGGAACGCCCTGGAACACCAGCGAGGCCGGCATCGACAAGCTGATCGCGCGCGCCGCGAAGTTCAATTGACGCGGTACTGAACCGGAGAGGCCGGCGAGGCGCCGCCCGCGCCGGGACAGGATGGTCCGCCATCCTGCGCCCGGCGGGTGTCGTTACTCGCGGCCGCGAAGCGAGCCATGAATTTTCTATCCTATTTCCGCAACGAAGCCTTCGAGCGCGGCATTCACCCGCCGTCGTGCAAGCTGACGGCGGACACGCCGATCCGGCGCCTGCCGTTCGCGCCGCGACTGGTCGTGCCGCTGTCGCAGCACATCGGCAAGCCGGCGCTGCCAGTCGTGCGTGTCGGCGAAGAAGTTCAGCGCGGGCAACTCATCGCCCGCGCCGACGATGGCCTGTCGGTGCCGCATCACGCGCCGGCCACCGGCGTCGTCGAAGCCATCGAACTGCGGCCGAGCGCCCGCGGCCCGTGGGCGCCGGCCATCGTCATCCGCGTTCATCCCGGCTCCAGCCAGGAAGACCTCTGCGCCAATCCGCGTGATCTTGCCAAGGCCAGCAGCGACGAGTTGCGCCAGGCGATCCGCGACAGCGGCATGGTGGGCCTGGGCGGCGCCGCCTTCCCGACCTACGCCAAGCTCGCCATCCCGGCGGGCGCCAAGGCGCATACGCTGGTCGTCAACGGCTGCGAATGCGAGCCCTACCTCACCTGTGACCATCGCGTCATGGTCGAGGAAGCCGACGACCTGATCGCCGGTATCCGCTACGGGCTGCGCGCCACGGGCGCCGTGCGCGCGATCATCGGCGTCGAAGACAACAAACCAGCCGCAGTCGCCGCCATCAAGGCGGCGATTGCCCGTCACGAAGCTGCAGGCCAGCCCGACGGCGCCATCTTCGTCGAAGCCGTGCCGACCAAGTATCCGCAGGGCTCGGAAAAGATGCTGCTGATGGCGCTGTTCGGCGTCGAAGTCCCCTCGGGCAAGCTGCCGATTTCGCTCGGCATGGTGGTCAACAACGTCGGCACGCTGGCGGCGCTCGGCCGTCTCCTGCCCAGCGGACGCGGCCTGACCGAGCGCGTGGTGACAATCACCGGCCCCGGCGTCAGCCGCCCCGGCGACTACCGTGTGCCGCTCGGCACGCCGCTGCGCTTCATCCTCGACTACGCCGGCGCACCGGCCGGCATGAACGACGCGCGGCAGGTCATTCTCGGCGGACCAATGATGGGGCAAGCGCTGCCCTCGCTCGACATCCCGATCACCAAGGGCGTCTCCGGCGTGCTGGTCTTCCGTGGCGAAGACCTCGCGCAGCGTGAGAACGTCACCACCTACCCGTGCATCAAGTGCGGCGAATGCGTCGGTGCCTGCCCGATGGGGCTCAACCCCTCGCAACTCGGCATGCTGGCGGCCAAGCGCGAATACGACGCGATGGCGGAAGGCTACTTCCTCGGCGAGTGTTTCGAGTGCGGTTGCTGCACCTACGTGTGCCCGTCGAACATCCCGCTGGTCCAGCAATTCCGCGTCGCCAAGCAGGTTCTGCGGGAGAAATCGGCCAAATGAGCAGCAAAATGACACCCACCGTCGAGATTCGCAGCGCCCCGCACGTCAAGGCGCCCCGCAGCGTTGAGCAGATCATGCGCAACGTCGTCTACTCCTTGCTGCCGGTCTGCGCTTTCTTCATCTTCCAGTACGGCATCTCGGCCGCCGCCTTGCTGATCGTCGTCACGGGCGCCTGCCTGCTGACGGAGCGTTTCTTTCTCGCCACCGGCACGCAGGCCGGCCGCCTCGCCGACTGGTCGGCGACGATCACCGGCATCCTGCTGGCGCTGTCGCTGCCGCCCGGTTTCCCTCTGTGGATGGGCTTCGTCGCCGGCGCGGTAGCGATTGCGCTGGGCAAGGCCATTTTCGGCGGCATCGGCTTTAACGTCTTCAATCCGGCGCTCGTCGGCCGGGCGTTCGTTCAGGCGGCCTTCCCCACGGCCATCGCCACCTACACGCCGTCCTTCCTGCCCGGCCGTTTCAGCGAGTTCGTTCCCTCCTCGCTGGCCATGCCGCTGATGATGCCGGCCGACGTCAGCGTCTGGCTGCATGAGCGTCAGCTCGATGCGCTGGCCGGCGCGACGCCGCTGGCGAAATGGAAGTTCGAAGGCGTGCTGGCCAATGCTGTCGATCTGCTGACCTCGCTGTCCGGGCACATGGCGGTCGGCCCGGCGCCCCTGCTGATCCTGCTCTGCGGTGCCTATCTCGCCGCCCGACGCTTCCTCGACTGGCGCATTCCGGCGTCCATTCTGGGCAGCGCGACGGCGCTGGCGCTCGTCCTCTACTCGATCAATCCGGAGCATTACCCGAATCCGCTCTTCATGCTCTTCTCGGGCGGGCTGATCATCGGCGCCATCTACATGGCGACCGACATGGTGAGTTCGCCGGTGACGCCGCGCGGCATGGTGCTGTACGGCGTGCTGATCGGCGTGCTGACGGTCGTCATCCGCTACTACAGCGGCCTGCCGGAAGGCGTCATGTACGCCATCCTCATCGGCAACGCCTCGATGCCGCTGATCGAACGCATCTCGCAACCGACGCCGTTCGGCAAGGGTGTATTCAACCGGCAGAAGCGTCCGGCCAGCTTCACGCTGGACCCTGACTTCATTGCACCGGAAATCACCCGCGCTCCGACGCGCACCTCGCGCTTTTCGCGCAAGAAAGACGGGGCCGACGCATGAACACGCCCAATTCCGCTCAACAAGCCACGCCAACCGGCGCCATGATCAAGGCGCTGGGCCTCGTTTCCGCCGTCTGCGGTCTGATCATCGTCGGCTCCTACCAGGGCACGCTCTCGGCGGTGGCTGACAACAAGCGCATCGCCCTCGAACGCGCCGTCTTCAAGGTGATTCCGCACGCCAAGACGGTCAGCGAGTTCTACGCCCTGCCCGGCGCCCGTATCGAACCCGTCAAGGCGGGCGATCCGCCGGCCGGCGCCGTCAAGTTCTACGCGGCCTACGACGAAAACAACGCGCTCGCCGGCATCGCCGCCGAGGCCGCCGCCAAGGGCTACGCCGACATCGTCCGCGTTCTCTTCGGCTACTCGCCGGAGTGCCAGTGCATCACCGGCATCGGCGTCGTCTCCATGCGCGAAACGCCGGGCATTGGCGACAAGATCCTGATCGACAAGGACTTCCTTGCCAACTTCAAGGAACTCGACGTCAAGCTCAACGCCGATCTGTCGGCGCTGGCCAACGAGGTGAAGACGGTCAAGCACGGCAGCAAGACGCAGCCCTGGCAGATTGACGCCATCGCCGGTGCCACCGTGACCTCGCGCGCCGTCGGCCGTGGCATCAACGATTCCGCACAAGCCCTGCTGCCCCGCCTCGTACCCAACCTCGAACAACTGAGGACGAAACCATGATGAACACCAATGTTCCCTCGACCTGGGAGGAGTTCACCGAAGGACTGTGGGAGCGCAACCCGATCTTCGTCATGGTCCTCGGCATGTGCCCGACTATGGCCGTCACCGTCTCGGCGATCAACTCGATCTCCATGGGACTGGCGACGACCTTCGTGCTCGCCGCCTCCTGCTGGCTGGTGTCGCTGCTGCGCCACGCCATCCCGAAGGAAGTGCGCATCGCCAGCTACATCGGCATCATTGCCACCTTCGTGACCGTCACCGACTACGCCATTCAGGCGCTCAGTCTGTCGCTGTACGAAGCGCTCGGCGCCTATATCCAGCTGATCGTCGCCAATTGCCTGGTGCTCGGCCGCGCCGAAGCGCACGCAGCCAAGGTCTCGCCCTGGCCGGCGACGGTCAACGCCACCGGCATGGGTCTTGGCTTCACGCTCGGCCTGACGATGATCGGCGGCGTGCGGGAAATTCTCGGTAACGGCACGTTCTTTGGCCTCTCGCTGTTCGGCGAACACTTCCAGCCCTGGGTGGTGATGGTGCTGCCACCGGGCGGTTTCTTTGTCATGGGCGGCTGGCTGCTGGTGTTCGCGCTGTGGCGCGCGCGCAAGGCCCGTCTGGCCGCCGCATCTGCGGAAGGAGTCCAGCATGGTGCGTGAATCTCTCGGGCAAATCCTGCTCAGCACGATCCTCTCGGGCAATTTCGTGCTGGCGATGTTTCTCGGCATGTGCCCCTTCCTCGGCGTAACGCATAGCGTCAGCCTCGCCTTCCCGCTCGGTCTGGCGACGACCTTCGTCATCGTCATCGCCTCGCTGTCGGCCTACGTGCTGAACATCATCCTCTCCATGCTGCATCTGGAGTTCCTGCGCCTCATCTGCTACATCGTCGTCATCGCTTCGGCCGTGCAACTGGTCGAAATGTTCGTCAAGAAACGCAGCCCCGCCCTCTTCCGCGCCATGGGCATCTACCTGCCGCTGATCACGACCAACTGCGCCGTGCTCGGTGTCGCGCTCTTCCAGACGGCGCGCGACTACGATTTCGCGCAGTCGATGACGTTCGCCCTCGGCGGCGGCGCCGGCTTCACGCTGGCGCTGGTGATGCTCGCCAGCGTCCGCGAACGCGTGCAACTGTCCAACGTTCCCGACATGATGCAGGGCACGGCGCTGACGCTGATGCTCGCTGGCATCCTGTCGCTCGGCTTCATGGGCTTTGCGGGACTCGGAGGCTGAAATGCTCACCTACCTCGTCACCGTCAGCGCGATCTTCTCGCTGCTCGTCGGCATGATCCTCGTGCAGCGCATCTACCGGCACTTTGCCGCGACGCATCCCGAACTCGGTCCTTTTCGTCAGGAAGGCTGCTGCGGCTGCGGCAGCCTCAAAAAGGACTGCAGCTCGGGCAGCAACTGCAAGAGCGCCGAGCACTGAGGACGAAGGAGGGCCGCGCGGCGGCGGCGGGCCCTTGCTGCGACGCCGACTCCTTTGACTCCGGCGAGGTCGCCGATAGAATGCCCCCATGCAGAGCATCGACCTCACCGACCACTTCCTGATCGCCATGCCGGCGATGGGCGATCCGTATTTCGCCCGCGCGCTCGTCTACATTGCGGAGCACAACGAACGCGGCGCGCTGGGCCTCATCGTCAATCGTCCGACGGACATGAGCCTTGCCTCGCTCTTCGAGAAGCTGGAAACGCCCCTCGCTGTCGACGAGTTGGCCGGTCAGCCCGTGTACTTTGGCGGCCCGGTGCAGACCGATCGCGGTTTCGTATTGCACCGGCCGGTGGGGCACTGGCAATCGACCCTCGTCGTCAATGAGCGCATCGGTCTGACGAGCTCGCGCGACATCCTGCAATCGGCCGCCAGGAACGGCGAACCGAAAGACCTGATCATCGCGCTAGGCTACGCCGGCTGGTCCGCCGGCCAGCTCGAACAGGAGCTGGGCGAAAACGCCTGGCTCACCGCCCCGGCCAACGAGGCCGTGCTCTTCGATCAGCCAAGCGAAACCCGGCTCGCCTCGGCGCTGGAAATCCTCGGCATCGATTTCACCCGTCTTGCCGGCGCCGCCGGGCATGCCTGAGTCGCACGCCACCGCCAATCCGCGCATGGGAGCCGTCCTCGCCTTCGACTTCGGCGAACGCCGCATTGGCGTCGCCGTCGGCGAGTCGCTGCTCGGTCACGCCCACCCGCTGACGGTCATCGACAGCGCCGCCAACGCCGAGCGCTTCGCCGCCATTGCCGCGCTGATCGAGGAATGGCAGCCGAGCCAGCTGGTCGTCGGCCTGCCCCTGTCGCTCGACGGCGAAGAGCACGCCATGACCCTGCGCTGCCGCCGCTTTGGCAATCAGCTGCGCGGTCGCTTTGCTCTGGCGGTAGACTATGTGGACGAACGCCTGAGCTCCGTCGAAGCGGCCGGGCGCCTGCGTGACAACGGTGTCAATGCTCGCAACGCCCGAGGGCGCATCGACGCTGTCGCCGCGCAGATCATCCTGCAATCGTACTTCGACGCGCACCCCGCGCCCGCCAGCCCTCTTACGCCACCCACGACTTGAACGACGCCGGAACGGCCACGCCTGCCGGCCCCCACAGGACTTCCCGACCATGCTTCCCGCTGACCTTCCCGACGCCGAGGCGCACTGTGCGCAACTCGCGTCACTGATCGCGCCCCATCTCGCCGCCGACACGGCACTCATCGGCATCCATAGCGGCGGTGTCTGGATTGCGCGCCGGCTGCGCCAACTGCTCGGCCTCGAAGAAGAGATCGGTCTCATCGACGTCTCGTTTTACCGCGACGACTTCGGCGAGAAAGGCCTGCACCCGCAGGTGCGGCCGACGTCGATCCCGTTTTCCGTCGAAGGCCGCCCGCTGATCCTCGTCGATGACGTGCTCTACACCGGGCGCACGACGCGGGCCGCAATCAACGAACTTTTCGACTACGGGCGTCCGGCGCGCATCGATCTCGCGGTGCTCGCCGACCGTGGCGGTCGCGAACTGCCTATCGAGCCGCAATTCTGCACCTGGCAGGCGGCGCTCAGCGACAGCGAAGAGCTGATCCTTGAAGCGAACGATGATGGACTTCTGGCGTGGAGGCTTGCCCGTCATGCATAACCCGCAACTCAACGCCGCCGGCGAACTCACGCACCTGCTGTCGACCGACGGTCTGCCACGCGACGTCATCACGCAGATTCTCGACACGGCGTCGAGCTTCCTCGAAATCTCCGACCGCGATGTGAAGAAAGTGCCGCTCCTGCGCGGCAAGAGCGTCTTCAACCTCTTCTTCGAAAACTCGACGCGCACGCGCACGACCTTCGAAATCGCCGCCAAGCGCCTGTCGGCCGACGTCATCAACCTCGACGTCTCGCGCTCGTCGACGGCCAAGGGCGAGACGCTGCTCGACACCATCGACAACCTCGTCGCCATGCACGCCGACATGTTCGTCGTCCGCCACGCCTCGTCGGGCGCGCCCTACCTCATCACCGAGCACCTGCACCGCGTCGGCCGCACCGACGTGCACGTCGTCAACGCCGGCGACGGTCGCCACGCGCACCCGACGCAGGGCCTGCTCGACATGTACACGATCCGTCACTACAAGAAGGATTTCTCGCCACTGACGGTCGCCATCGTCGGCGACATCCTGCACTCCCGCGTCGCCCGCTCCGACATCCACGCGCTGACTACACTCGGCACCGGCGAAATCCGCGCCGTCGGCCCGCAAACACTGCTGCCCTCGGCGGTCGAATCGATGGGCGTGCGCGTCTGCCACGACCTCGCCGACGGTCTGCGCGACGCCGACGTGGTCATCATGCTACGACTGCAAAACGAGCGCATGAATGGCGCCCTGCTGCCCTCGGCCGGCGAGTATTTCCGCTGCTACGGGCTGACGCCGGCGATGCTGGCTCTCGCCAAACCCGACGCCATCGTCATGCACCCCGGACCGATGAACCGCGGCGTCGAGATCGACTCGGGCGTCGCTGACGGCGCGCAGGCCGTGATCCTGCCGCAAGTCACCTTCGGTATCGCCGTTCGCATGGCGGTCATGAGCATTCTGGCGGGGAACTGAAAACATGCGCACACACATCACCAACGGCCGCCTCATCGACCCGAAAAACGGCATCGACGCGACGCTCGACCTCTTCATCGCCGACGGTCGCATCGCCGCCATCGGCAAGGCTCCAGCCGGTTTCACAGCGGAGCACACCCTGGATGCACGCGGCCTCGTCGTCTGCCCTGGCCTGGTCGACCTGTCGACGCGCCTCTCCGGCATCGAAACCGAGCTGGCCGCTGCCGTCGCCGGCGGCGTCACCTCGCTCGCCTGCCCGCCCGACACCAGCCCGCCGCTCGACGAACCCGGGCTGGTGGAGCGCCTCGTCCGGCGCAGCGCCGCTGCCGGTCTGGCCCGCGTCTACCCGATTGGCGCGCTGACCACCCAACTCGCCGGCGAGCGCCTCGCGGAAATGCACACGCTCAGCCGCGCCGGCTGCATCGGCTTCTCGCAGGCGAAAAAGCCGATCCCCGACCGCCTGGTGCTGCTGCGGGCGATGCAGTACGCCACCACGTTCGGTTACGCCATCCGCCTGCAGCCGCAAGACCACCAGATCGCCGCCGACGGCGTCGCCCACGATGGAGAAGTCGCCTCGCGTCTCGGTCTGGCGGGCATCCCGGTCTGCGCCGAGACCGTCGCCATCGCCTCCAGCCTCGAACTCGCACGGGCGACGGGCGCCAGCCTGCATCTGGCGCGAATCTCCTCCGCCGCCGGTATCGCGCTGATCCGCGCCGCACAACAGGCGAAGATGGCCGTCACCTGCGACGTCTCGATCTATCACCTGCACCTCTCGGATAGCGATATCGGCTTCTTCGACAGCAACGCCCGCTTCGACCCCCCGCTGCGCAGCGCCGCTGACCGCGACGCCCTGCGCGCCGCCGTCGCCGCCGGTGTCGCCGCCATCAGCTCCGACCACACGCCCGTCGACGAAGACGGCAAGCAACTGCCCTTCGCCGAAGCCGCGCCAGGAGCGACGGCGCTCGAACTTCTGCTGCCGCTCACCCTGCAATGGGCGCGCGAGACGGCGACGCCACTACCCGTCGCGCTGGCACGCATCACCTGCGATTCGGCCGCCATCCTCGGCGTGAGTGCCGGTGCGCTGACGCCCGGCGACGCCGCCGATATCTGCCTCTTCGACCCGGAGGCGCGCTGGCAAGTCAGCGCCGACGCCCTGCGCAGCCGCGGCAAGAACACGCCGTTCATCGGCCGCGAGGTACAAGGACGCGTGCACAGCACGCTCGTCGGCGGCCGCGTCGTCTTCCAGCGCTAGGCCGGAGCGTTCCCCGCAGGAGGCGGCCGGCACGAGCAAGCACTCGCCGCTCGCCTGCCGGCCGAACGGCCAAGGGATGGCGCAAGGAAAAGATCGCCCGGCAAAACGGGCCGGGCCGGACCGTTCCGCCGCCGTACGCTAGTTGCCGAGCAGACGCGCCGCCACGGACGCTGGCGTCAGGCCACCGGCAGCGCTGACGACTTCGACGCGTTTGCGCCGGCTCGATTGGCCGCTCTTCAGCGTCAGCGCCGCCTTCGGCAGCGCCAGGCGCGCGGCGAGAAAGTCGAGAAGCGCGGCATTGGCCCGCCCGTCGACCGGCGGCGCCGCCAGCCGGATTTTCAGCGCATCACCGTGCTCGCCGGCGACCTCGCTTTTCTTCGCTCCCGGCTGAATATGCAGGGTCAGGATGACGCGCAACCGCGCGCTATCACACTCCGACTCGGCGGCCGCGTTTTGCAGCCAAGCGGTCATCAGAGGAAAAACAGCAGAAGCTGAACGATCACCAGCGCCAGCAAGGGCGACAGATCGATGCCGGCGACCGGCGGCACGACCCGACGGATCGGCCCAAGGATGGGGCGCGTCACCTGCGCCAGCGGTTGCGCCAGTGGCGAGTACGGCGCCACCCACGAGAGTATCGCCTGCACCAGCAAAGCGCCGACGAGCAGGTAGAGCGTCAGCCGCAACGTTGCCAGCACGCCCTGCCAGATGACGACTAGCGCCAGCGTTTCGGGCGGTATGGCCACCAGCCCGCCGCGCAAGGCCACCGTCGCCAGCACCAGGAGCATCTGCGCCACCAGCACCGGCAGGAGGCTCGCCAGATCGAAGCCAAACAATCCCGGCAGGACACGCCGCAAGGGCTTGACCAGCCAGTTCGTCAATTGCACGACGAAAGCGCCGATCTGGTTGGCGAACGAAACGCGAAACGCCTGCATGAAAAAGCGCAGCAGCAAGGCCGCGCTGAAAAAGCCGAGCAGCGTGTCGAGCAGGAACATCCCCGCCTGCGACAGGGCGCTCATGCCGCCTCGCCTTGATGGCCCAACTGGTCGCCCAGTTCGCGGCTGCGCTCATCGGCGGCGAGCACGCCGGCGACGATGCCTTCCTTGACGCAACGCTCCGCCATGACGGCCAGAGCGGCAGCGGTCGTGCCGCCCTTGGACGTCACGCGCTCACGCAGGACGCTGGCCGGCTCGCCGGTCTGCGCCGCCAACTGCGCCGCGCCCAGCACGGTGCCGACCGCCAGCCGACGTCCCGCCTCGGCGCTGAGGCCCAACTCGCTCGCCGCCTGCTGCATCGCTTCGACCAGCAGGAAGAGATACGCCGGGCCACTACCGGAAACTGCCGTCACCGCGTCGATCTGTGTCTCGTCGCGCACCCACAGCGTTTCGCCGGCCGCTGCCAGAATGCGCTCGGCCAGCGCACGCTCGTGCGGCGTCACCGCTGCCGACGCGTACAAGCCGGTGACGCCCGCACCGATCAGCGCCGGCGTGTTCGGCATGGCGCGCACCACGCGCGAGTGACCACCGAGCCAGCGCGACAGATCGGCAACGCGAATGCCAGCGGCAATGCTCACCAGCACGGTCTCACCGAGAAAGGGCGCCAGCGTGGCGCAAACCTCGCGCGCATGCTGCGGCTTCACCGCCAGCAGCACGACATCGCCGGCAAGCGCCGCCGCCTCGGGCGCCGCGTAGGTGCGCACGCCGAAGTTCTGTTCCAGACGAGCCCGCCCTTCCGGCGAGATTTCGATCACAGAGAGCTTCTCCGGCGCCTGTCCGGTTTTCAGCAAGCCGCCGATCAGAGCGGTCGCCATGTTGCCGCCGCCGACAAAGGTAATTTTCATGAGTGGATTTCCGTAATAGCGGCGCTCAGCCCGACACCGGGCGAGCACCAAAAATTGCGCTGCCAACGCGCACCAGAGTCGCCCCCTCGGCGATGGCCGCCTCGATGTCATGCGACATGCCCATCGACAGCGTATCGAGCGCCAGCCCGTCGCCACGCAGTTGCTCGTACAGCTCGCGAACCTGAGCAAACGGCGCGCGCTGCGCGGCAAAGTCGTCGCCCGGCGCCGGAATCGCCATCAAGCCGCGCAGATGCAGGCGCGGCAAGTCGGCGAGGCGACGGGCGAGGTCACGTACTTCCGCCGGCGCAACGCCGCTCTTGCTGGCTTCGCCACTGACGTTGACTTGCAGACACACCGACAGGGGCGGCAAGACCGCAGGACGCTGCGCCGACAGGCGCTCGGCGATCTTCAGGCGATCCACCGAATGCGCCCAGGCGAAGTGCTCACTGACCTGACGCGTCTTGTTGCTTTGCAGCGGACCGATGAAGTGCCACTCGATCGGCGCCAGCGCGGGGGTTTCCAGCAGCGGCGAGGCGATCTTCGCCAGCGACTCCTGCACGTAGCTTTCGCCAAAAGCGAGCTGACCGGCATCGAGCGCTTCGCGCACACACTCGGCGGGCCAGGTCTTGCTCACCGCCAGCAAACGCACCGATCCCGGCGCACGAGAAAAGGCATGTTCGGCAGCAGCGATGCGCTGGCGCACGGCTTGCAGGTTGGCGGCGATTCTAGTCATAATCAGGCGGCGCAAGGGATGGCGCGAGTATAGCACCGCGCCATGTCCCGTCCTGCCGCGGGCGGCATCGCCCCTTTCCGAGGAAAACCCGCCCGATGGAAATCTCCGAACTTCTCGCTTTCGGTGTCAAAAATGCTGCCTCCGACCTGCACCTGTCGGCCGGCATGCCGCCAATGATCCGCGTGCACGGCGACGTCCGCCGCATCAACCTGCCGGCGATGTCGCATCAGGACGTGCATGCGCTGGTGTACGACATCATGAACGACGCCCAGCGCAAGCAGTACGAAGCGACGCTGGAGTGCGATTTCTCCTTCGCCATCCCCGGCCTCGCGCGTTTCCGCGTGAACGCCTTCGTCCAGCAGCGCGGTGCCGGCGCCGTCTTCCGCACCATTCCGGTGACGGTGCAAAGCCTTGAGGAGTTGGGCTGTCCGCGCATCTTTGCCGATATTGCCGAGTCCCCGCGCGGCCTCGTCCTCGTCACCGGGCCGACCGGCTCAGGCAAATCGACGACGCTGGCGGCGATGGTCGATCACGTCAACGAAAAGGCCTTCGGCCATATCCTGACCGTCGAAGACCCCATCGAATTCGTGCACGAGCCGAAGAAGTGCCTGATCAACCAGCGTGAAGTCGGCCCGCACACGCGGTCGTTCAGCAACGCGCTGCGTTCGGCCTTGCGCGAAGACCCCGACGTCATTCTGGTCGGTGAAATGCGCGATCTGGAGACGATCCGGCTGGCGCTCTCGGCCGCCGAGACCGGCCATCTGGTATTCGGCACACTGCACACGTCGAGCGCCGCAAAAACCGTTGATCGCATCGTCGACGTCTTTCCCGCCGCCGAAAAGGAAATGGTGCGAACGATGCTCTCCGAGTCGCTGCGCGCCGTGATCGCGCAGACGCTGCTCAAAACACGCGAGGGCGACGGTCGTGTCGCTGCCCACGAAATCATGATCACCACGCCTGCCATCCGTAACCTGATCCGCGAAAACAAGACGGCACAGATGTACTCGGCAATCCAGACCGGGCAGCAGTTCGGCATGCAGACGCTCGACCAGTCCCTGCTCGACCTCGTGCGCCGGCAGCGCGTCACGCCCGCCGAAGCGCGCAGCAAAGCCGTCAACAAAGACAGTTTCCCCGGCGCCTGAGCGCGCCGCCCGGCGCCACCGCGCGCGAAAGGCATTCCCGTGACGCACGATCAGGCTCTCGCCTTCCTCCACCCGCTGCTACGCCAGATGACGGCCGTGGGTGGCTCCGACCTCTTTCTCACTGCCGGCTTCCCGCCGGCGATCAAACGCGACGGCGCCATCCGGCCACAGAGCGAGACGCCACTTTCGCCCAGCGATACCGCCGCGCTGGCGCGCGCGCTGATGAACGAGCGACAGGCCGCCGAGTTCGCGACCAGCAAGGAATGCAATTTCGCCATCGCCCCCGAGGACATCGGCCGTTTTCGCATCAATGCGCTGGTCCAGCAGGGGCGCGTTGCGCTCGTCTGCCGCACCATCAACACGGCGATCCCGACGCTCGATGCCCTGCAATTGCCGGCCGTGCTGAAGGACACCGCCCTGAGTACGCGCGGGCTGGTGATCTTCGTTGGCGGCACGGGGACGGGCAAGACGACCTCGCTGGCAGCGCTGGTCGACCACCGCAACCGACACAGCTTCGGCCACATCATCACGCTCGAAGACCCGATCGAGTACGTGCACGCGCATCTGAACTGCATCGTCACGCAGCGCGAAATCGGCGTCGATACCGACTCCTGGGGTGCCGCCCTGAAGAACACGCTGCGTCAGGCGCCCGACGTCATCCTGATGGGCGAAATCCGCGACCGCGAGACCATGGACTACGCCATCGCCTTCGCCGAGACCGGCCACCTGTGTCTGGCGACGCTGCACGCGAACAGCGCCAATCAGGCCATCGACCGCATCATCAATTTCTTCCCCGAGGAGCGGCGGGCGCAGTTGCTGATGGATCTGTCGCTCAACCTGCGCGCCTTCGTCTCGCAGCGCCTGCTGCCACGTCTTGACGGCGAGGGCCGCGTCGCCGCCATCGAAATCCTGCTCAACTCACCTTTCGTCGCCGATCTGATCTTCAAGGGCGAGGTGCACAGCCTCAAGGAAGCGATGAAGAAATCGCGCGAACTCGGCATGCAGACCTTCGATCAGGCGCTCTTCGACCTGTACACCGCCGACCTTATCGGCTACGAAGACGCCTTGCGCCATGCCGACTCCGTCAACGATCTGCGCTTGCAGATCAAGCTCGCCGGCAGCGCGCGCGCGAGTGAGCCCTCACCGGGCTTCGACCAGCTCGGGCTCGTCTAGAGGGCTGCGGCGCGGCCCCGCCTAGCCGCAAGCCAGCCCCCCGTACTCCGACGCACGCGGAAACCCACGGGGCAAATCGCTCAAGCTGAAGGTGACTAACGCGGCCCAGCGCGCCTCAATGCGCGCCTACGCGGGGCGATTGCTGCCCGCCACCATCTTGAACTCGTAGAGACGGCATTCGAGCGCGCCATTGAAGAGCGGCGTCTTGCGGCTCGGCGACAGGCGCATCAGTTTCGGCATGCGCGTATCGGCGGTAAAGAAATAGCAGTTCCAGCCGGCAAAATTGCGCTTGAGCGCGCTGCCCAACTGCGGGTAAAACGCCGCCAGGTCTTCAAGCTCCGACAGCCGTTCGCCGTACGGCGGGTTGGCGATCATGACGCCCGCCGACGTCGGCGCGGCGACGTCGAGCACGTCTTCGGTGATCAACTCCACGGCATCGAGCAGGCCGGCGCGGTCGAGATTGGCCAGCGCCGCACGCACGGCCACCGGATCGCGGTCGGCGCCAAAGAGCTGGGCGGGCGCCGCCGGGCGCTCGGCGGCACGCGCCGCGGCCAGCAGTTTCGTCCACGCAGCGGCGTCGAAGCCCGACAGGCGCATGAAGCCGAATTCGCGCCGCGCTCCCGGCGCCACGTTCAAGGCCCGCTGCGCCGCTTCGAGCAGGAAGGTGCCGCTGCCACACATCGGGTCGAGCAAAGGCGTTCCCGGCTGCCAGCCCGACAGCCGCAGAATCCCGGCGGCGAGGTTTTCCTTGAGCGGCGCCTCGACCGACTTCTGACGCAAACCCCGCTGGTACAGCGGCGCGCCGGAGGTGTCGACATACAGCGTGCAGCGATCCGCTGTCAGGAAGGCGGAAATCCGCACATCCGGCGTCCGCGTGTCGACGCTCGGCCGCGCGTTGGCCTCCTGGCGGAAGCGGTCGCAGACGGCATCCTTGATGCGCAGGGTGATGAATTCGAGGCTTTTCAGCGGACTCTTGACGGCCGTCACGTCGACGCGAATCGTCCGTTCGGCAACAAAGAGGCGGGACCACGGCACCGCCAGCGCCAGCTGATAGATGTCATCCTCGCGCGCATACGCGCCATCCGCAACCCGCCAGACAATGCGCGTGGCGATACGCGAATGCAGGTTCGCCGCGTAACAGGACGCCCAGTCGCCGCAAAAATGCGCGCCGCCCGGCAAGGTAGTGATGTCACGAGCGCCACAGGCAGCGAGATCCTCGACCAGCAGGGCTTCCAGGCCACGCGGGCAACTGGCAAAAAATTTTTCCACGGCGAAGACTCGCTTTCGGGGTTGGCGGGCGTGGCGCGCTGCGCCACCGGCCCGTGGGGAAAAGGAAGGCGCCGCCTTATGGCCGGGGCGGCGTTACGCCGGGGCAGCGTCAGCGATAGCCCTGACGGTAAGTTAAGGGGCGAAGTAGAAAACTTTAACGCTCAGAAAGGCTTGAGCACGACCAGGAAGACGATGGCAAACATCAGCAGCACCGGCATCTCGTTGAACCAGCGAAACCAGACGTGGCCGCGCACGTTGCGCCCGGCGCGAAACGCGGCCAGCAGACGCCCGCAATACAGGTGGTAGATCACGAGCACGGCGACGAGTGCCATCTTGGCGTGCAGCCAGCCCCCGGCGAACCCGTAGCCCAGCCACAACCAGAGCCCGAAGGCGACCGCCAGGACGCCCAAGGGCGTCATGAAGCGAAAGAGCTTGCCCGCCATCAGCAGCAGTCGGTCGCGCTCGGAGCTGGCGCCATCGACCATGGCCAGATTGACGAAAATGCGCGGCAGATAGAACAAACCGGCAAACCAGGCGATGACCATCGAAATGTGCAGGGCCTTGACGACAAGCATTACGGATTCCTTTCATGCCAGGCCGCCAGCACGCCATCCTCGACACGAGGGTGACGCAGACGGATCTGGAGTTCCTTCTTGATGCGCCGGTTGACGAGGCGGCGCGATTCGCTCATGAACGACCACGAGGCCGGCGACAGGCGCTGCCGCGCCTCGTCACGCGCCAGACGCGGCGCGCGCGGCACACCGAAGCGATCAGCGACGATGTCGAAATAATCGGCCATCTTCGTCGGCGCATCGTCGCACGCATTGTAAACGCGGCCGGGCAAAGCGCGCCGCAACGCAGCCACCGCCATAGCCGCGAGATCGTCGGCGTGGATGTGGTTGGTAAACACGTCATCCTCCGCCAGCAAGACCGGCATCCCCGCCCGCAAACGCTCCAGCGGCAGCCGGTCGGCGGCATAGATGCCGGGCGCACGCAGGATGCTGACATTCAACTGGTGGCGCCGTCCGAAAGCACGCAATTGCTGCTCGGCATCAAGACGCCGACAGGCTCGTGGGGTTTGCGGACGCGCCTCTCGCGTTTCGTCGATCAGCGCGCCAGCACAGTCGCCATAGACGCCGCTGGTGCTTATGTACACGAGGCGGCGTGGTAAGCTGCGACTATGCGAAAGTGCTGAAATTAAACGACGAGTGCGTAAATCAATGACGCCACTGTCGCCAGGTGGCGCCAGATGCAGCACGAGATCCGCCAGACCGGCAATGCGCGCAAGGCTACGCGGAGCATCCAGATCGCCGGGCACCGGAATCGCGCCGGCGGCCCGCCACAGGGCGCACTTGGCCGGATCGCGCAACAGCGCCAGCACGCGGTAGCGAGATGTCAGGGTGGGCAAGGCGCGGCGAGCCACATCGCCGCATCCGACAATCAACAAGTTCTGCACCGGCGGATTTTACCGGATTCAGGGCAGACGGAGGCTCGATGCAGTTTGCGGTCAGTATCCAGCCCGGCGGCCAGCAGTTTTTCGCCGCGCCCGACGAAACGATCCTCGATACCGCGCTGCGTCAGGGCGTCTTCCTGCCGCACGGCTGCCGCGACGGCGTCTGCGGCGCCTGTCGGGGCAAGGTTCTTGCCGGCACCGTCGAGCATGGCGCCGTGCGCGAGCAGGCCTTGAGCGCTGCGGATCGCGCTGCCGGCAGCGTCCTCCTCTGCCGCGCGTACGCCCGCAGCGATCTCGTCGTCGCCGTACGCACGGCCAGCACGAGCCGCGACATCCCGCCACGCACGCTGCCGGCACGCGTGCATCGCCTGCAACGGGCTGCACCGGACATCATGATTGTCGAGTTGAAACTGCCGGCCAGCGAGCGCCTCGATTTTTTCGCTGGCCAGTATATCGACATCCTGCTGGCTGACGGCCGGCGGCGCAGCTACTCGCTGGCTAACGCCCCCGCTGACGGCACACTCCTGCAACTGCACATCCGCCATGTTGACGGCGGTGTGTTTACCGAGCGCGTCTTTTCCCGCCTCGCCGAACGCGACATCCTGCGCATCAACGGCCCGCACGGCAGCTTCTATCTGCGCGAAGACTCCGACAAGCCGCTGCTGCTGATCGCTGGCGGTGCTGGTTTCGCGCCGATCAAATCCATCGTCGAACAGGCGATTGCGCGCGGACTTTCGCGACCGATCGCTCTCTACTGGGGAGGTCGGCGACGGGCAGACCTCTACCTCGGCGACCTCCCCGAACACTGGGCGGCAAAGCACGCGCACATCCGTTACGTCCTGGTGCTGTCGGAAGCCTGCGCTGCTGATCACTGGACGGGACGACTGGGTCTGGTGCACCGCGCGGCGCTCGCCGATCTGCCCGACCTCTCCGCCTATCAAGCCTACGTCTGCGGCTCGCCAGCCATGGTCGACGCGGCTCGCCGCGATCTGATCGAGCAAGGCCACCTGCCGGAGCACGAATTCTTCGCCGACGCTTTCACCCCTGCCCACGCCGGTGCCAGTGCGCCGCCCACTCTCTGAGCCCCGCCCATGCCTGACGTTCTGATCACCCGCCAGCCACTCATCGACCGGCAGCACCGCATCGTTGCGCTGCGCCTGTGCCTGCACCCCGGTGCAGAAGGCACGAGCGAGGCGGTGCGTATGCTCACGGCGCTCACGGGCAACCTGCCGCAGGGCGAACGCCCGCTCCTTGTTGCCTGCCCGAACGCAGACGCCCGACTGCTGGAATGGGACATCCCCGACAATGTCGCCCTGGAGTTTCCTGGCGCCGCCTTCAGCGACGGACGCGCCAGCGCGCTGACCGCCGCCCTGAGCCGCCGCCAGCCGGCGCTCTGCCTCGTCCACGGCGGCTCGCCAGCGGACAACACCCAACTCTTCGCACCGATTCAGTACCATGCCTTCAATGCCGGCGAACTCACGCCGGACGAGCTGAGCGCGCAGGTGCGCGCGCTGCCGCACGGTAGCACGCCGCTTGTCATGGAAGTTGCCGACGAAGCACAGTTCAAGAGTGCGCTGAACGCTGGCGCCACCGCCGCGGCCAGTTGGTTCTTCACCTCGCCGAGCATCGCGCCGACGCAAGACCTCAGCCCGGATCAGGCGCACATCATCCGCGTCCTCAATCTCGTGCGCAGCAATGCCGACATCCGCGAAATCGAAACGGCGCTAAAGCAAGACGTCACGCTGACCTATCGACTGCTGCGCCACATGAATTCGGCCAGCTTCGGACTGTCCTGCGAAATCCAGTCTTTCCGCCATGCCGTCTCGATCCTCGGCTACGAAAAGCTGAACAAATGGCTGTCGCTGCTGCTCGCCTCGGCGAGCCACTCACACGCGGCGCAGGCGCTGACGCACACCTCGCTGACACGCGCGCGCCTGATGGAGTTGCTGGCGCACGGCCGGGTCGAGCCGCAGGAGTACGACAGCCTGTTCATCACCGGCGCCTTCTCGCTCCTCGACGCGCTGCTCGGCGTCAGCATGGGAAAAGCGCTGGCGGCGATGCATCTGCCGACGCCCATCGGTGACGCCCTGCTCGGCCGTGGCGGCGCTTACGCGCCCTTCCTCGCACTGGCGCTGGCCTGCGAGGGGAACGACCGGCCGACACTCGCGGCTCGCGCCGAAGCACTCGGCATCAGCGCCGACCGGCTCAATAGAGCGCAGCTGGCCGCGTTGTGTTTCGCCGACGCCATGGATTTCTGAGCGCAACCACCTGTGCGTTCGCCTGAGCGCCCCCTGCGCGGCGGCTGCCGCGCGGCAATCTCGCCTATTCGCCGAGATAGGCGGCGCGAACTTTCGGGTCGGCCAGCAGTGCCGAAGCCTCGCCGGAAAGCGTGATTTCGCCGCTTTCCATGACGTAGCCACGCTGGCTGGTTTCCAGCGCCAGCTTGGCGTTCTGCTCGACGAGCAGCGTCGTCATGCCTTCGCTGGCGACAATGCGGATGACCTCGAAGATCTTCTGCACCATGATCGGCGCCAGGCCCATCGACGGTTCGTCGAGCAGGAGCATCTTCGGCCGGCTCATCAGGGCGCGGCCAATCGCCAGCATCTGCTGCTCGCCGCCCGACATGGTGCCGGCCAGCTGCCGCGCACGCTCCTTGAGACGCGGAAAATACGAGAACATGCGCTCGATGTCCGCCTCGATCTCCGCCTGATCGGAGCGGCAGTAGGCACCCATCTGCAGGTTTTCGACGATGGTCATGCGCGGGAAGACACCGCGCCCTTCCGGCACCAGAGCGATGCCCTGCGTCACCAGCTCGTGCGGAACGAGGTTGGTGATTTCCTTACCGCGAAAGCGAACGCTACCGCCGGCGGCGTCGAGCAGACGCGCCAAGGCTTTCAGCGTACTCGTCTTGCCAGCGCCGTTGGCGCCGATGAGCGCCACCATCTCGCCTTCGGCGACGTGAAAGTTGATGCCGCGAACGGCCTGGATGCCGCCGTAAGCGACACGGAGTCCGGTAACCTCAAGCAACGGCGCCTCCCAGATATGCTTCGATGACGCGCGGATCGTGCTGCACCACGGCCGGCACGTCCTCGCAGATTTTGGCGCCATAGTCGAGCACGGCGACACGGTCGCACAGCCCCATGACCAGTTTGACGTCGTGCTCGATGAGCAGCACCGTCACGCCGTCGTTACGGATGCCCTCGATGAGCACGCGCAGTTCTTCGGTTTCCGTGCCATTCATCCCGGCCGCCGGCTCGTCGAGCGCCAGCAGTTGCGGGTCGGTCGCCAGCGCACGGGCGATCTCCAGACGGCGCTGATCCCCGTAGGAAAGGTTGCGCGCCAGATCGTCGGCACGATCCGCAATGTCGACGTAGTGCAGCAACTCCTCAGCCCGCCGGCGGATCGCCGCTTCTTCGGCGCGCGTCCGCGCATCGCGCAGCACGGCGCCGATCACCCCGGTACGCGTCCGCACGTGGCGGCCGACCATGATGTTCTCCATGGCGGTCATGTTGCCGAACAGGCGAATGTTCTGGAACGTGCGCGCGATACCGCGCTGCGCCGCCTTGTGCGGTGCGCTCGCCTGCAGCTTCTTGCCGTCGAACATCAACTCGCCGCCATTCGGCGTGTAGAGCCCGGTCAGACAGTTGAAGAAGGTCGTCTTGCCGGCACCGTTGGGGCCGATCAAACCGTAGATTTCGCCCCGGCGAATCGTCAGCGACACGTCGCGCAGCGCGCGAACGCCGCCGAAGTGCTTGCCGATGTTCTTTGCCTCAAGAAGGATTTCGCCGACTCCGCTCATGCTGCGCTCCCCTTGAACTCCTGCCGGCGACGAGTCGACGGCCACAGACCGGCGGGCCGATAAAGCATGACGACAATGAGCGCCAGCCCGAACAGCAACATGCGCAAGGCTTCGGGGTCGAGCAGAACCTTGCCGAAGATCGCCTGCTGCACCGGTCCGGCGCTATGACGGAACACTTCCGGCAGGATGGTCAGCAGCGCGCCGCCGAGAATGACGCCGAAAATGTTGCCCATGCCGCCGAGCACCACCATGCACAACACCATGACCGACTCCATCAGGCTGAAGGACTCGGGGCTGACGAAGGCCTGGAAGCCGGCAAACAGCCCACCGGCGACGCCGCCGAAGGAGGCGCCCATGGCGAACGCGAGCAGCTTGATGTTGCGCGTGTTGATGCCGCAAGCCTTGGCTGCGATTTCGTCCTCGCGGATCGCCACCCAGGCGCGGCCGATGCGCGAATTCTCCAGCCGGATGGTGACGAAAACGATGCCGAGCGCGAGCAGCAGGAAGAGGTAGTAATACGCGTGCAGCGACGGCAGGGAAAACCCGAAAATATCGATGGGCTTGGCCAGCGAGACACTGCCGAAGTGAATCGGGTCGATGCCGGAAATCCCTTGCGGGCCGTTGGTGATGTTGATCGGCGCGTTCAGGTTGTTGAGGAAGATGCGGATGATCTCGCCGAAACCCAGCGTCACGATGGCCAGATAGTCACCGCGCAAACGCAGCGTCGGCGCGCCCAGCAACACCCCGAAAAGGCCGGCGACCAGTGCGCCAGTCGGCAGGATCGCCCACACCGGCCAATGCAGGCCGAAGTGCGGACTCGCCAGCAAGGCATAGAGATAGGCACCCACGCCATAGAAGGCGATGTAACCCATGTCGAGCAGGCCGGCGAAGCCGACGACGATATTCAGGCCGAGCGCCAGCATGATGTAGAGCAGCGCAAAGTCGAGAATGCGCAACCACGTGGCGCCCGCCGCCGCACCGATGAGGAAGGGCGCCAGCGCCAGCAGAACACCCAGGCCGGCCGTAGCCGCGAGGGCCGCGCGACGATCGCGCTTGAGGGCAGCAAAGTCGATCATGCGCGCTCCGCCACCTTTTCGCCGACCAGCCCCGAGGGACGGAAGACGAGTACACAAATGAGAACGAAGAAAGCAAACACGTCCTGGTAATGACTCCCGAGAAAACCACCGGTGAGATCACCGATGTAACCCGCCCCCAGCGACTCGATGAGTCCCAGCAGAATGCCGCCGAGCATCGCACCGGCGATGTTGCCGATGCCGCCGAGCACCGCCGCCGTAAACGCCTTGAGGCCAAGGATGAAGCCCATGTAATAGTGGGCAATCGAATAATTGGCGCTGACCATGAGCCCGGCAACCGCTGCCAGCGCCGAACCGATGACGAAGGTCAGCGAAATGACGCGGTTGATGTCGACGCCCATCAACTGGGCAATCGGCGGATTTTCCGCCGTCGCCCGCATGGCGCGGCCGAGCTTGGTACGCTGCACCAGCAGAATGAGGCCGGCCATCATCAGGGCGGCGATGACGATGATGGCAATCTGCAGGCCAGTGATCGTCGCGCCGAAAATTTCGTGTTCCGACGTCGGCAGAATCGGCGGGAAAGCGTGATAGTTACGCCCCCAGATCAGCATGGCGAGGTTTTGCAGCACGATCGACACGCCAATGGCGGTGATCAGCGGCGCCAGTTTTGGCGCGCGACGCAGCGGCCGGTAGGCGATGCGCTCAATGGCAAAACCCGTTCCCATGCAAACGGGCAGGGCCGCGCCAAGGCCGATCAAGGCGATGACGATGCCCGGCAAACCGCTGTCGGAGAGCATGCTGATGACGGTCAGCGCCACCATGGCGCCGATCATGACCACTTCGCCGTGTGCGAAGTTGATCAAACCCATGATGCCGTAAACCATCGTGTAGCCTAGCGCCACAAGCGCATAGATGCTGCCGAGGACGAGACCGTTGATGACTTGCTGAATAAAAATGTCCATCGGTGGCGGTGGCCAATCGTCGGTAAAGCCGGAAAAACCGGAAAGTTACAAAAAAAGAAGGGAATGTGACGCGAAGCGTAACCGGGGCGCAATGATACGCGAACGGCGCCCGAAGGCGCCGTTCGCGTCAAACAGGCAGCGTCTTACTTCTTGTCGCCAGCAGGAGCGGCGGCATCAGCAGCGGCATCGCCACCGATCGTTTGCAGGTATTCCCACTTGCCGTCCTTGACCTGATACAGGGAGATCGCGCCGTTCTTCAGGTCGCCGTTGCCGTCAAAGACGATCTTCGAGGTCACGCCCTGATACTCGGTCTTGCCGATTTCCGGCAGGTACTTGGCCGGCTCGACCGAGTTGGCGCGCTTCATGGCGTCGGCCATGACCATCACGGAGTCGTAGACATACGGTGCGTACAACTGGATCTGGCCGTACTTGGCCGTGAACTTGTCACCGAATTCCTTACCGCCCGCCATCTTTTCCAGAGGCACACCCGGCAGCGAGCAGTACTGGCCTTCGGCCGCCGCGCCGGCGAGCTTGATCAGTTCGGGCGTGCAGCCACCGTCCCCCGTCAGGAAGACCGATTTCAGGCCCAGCGACTTCAGCTGCTTGACCATCGGACCACCTTGCGAATCCATACCGCCGTAGAAGACGACTTCGGGCTTCTTCGACTTGATCTTGGTCAGGATGGCAGCGAAATCGGTCGCCTTGTCGTTGGTGAATTCACGTGCCAGCACCTTGCCGCCGTTGGCGAGGACCGCCTTTTCGAACTCATCCGCCAGCCCTTGGCCGTAGGCGGTGCGGTCGTCGATGATGGCGACCGTCTTCGCCTTGATGGCCTGCGCGGCGAATTCGCCGAGTGCGTGGCCTTGCTGTACGTCATTGGCCATGACACGGAACGCCGTGGCAAAGCCTTGCTGCGTGTACTTCGGATTGGTCGCCGAACCGGAGATTTGCGGGATTCCGGCATCGGCGTAGATCTTCGAGGCCGGCAGCGTCGTGCCCGAGTTGAGGTGGCCGATGACGCCGTTAACCTTCGCGTCCACCAGCTTCTGGGCAACGATGGTGCCTTGCTTCGGGTCTGCCTGGTCGTCTTCGGCGAGGAGCTCGAACTTGACCTTGGCTCCGCCGATTTCGAGGCCCTTGGCGTTCAACTCGTCGACCGCCAGACGCGCGCCGTTTTCGTTGTCCTTGCCAAGGTGAGCCTGTGGGCCGGTGAGCGGCGCGATGTGGCCGAGCTTCACCGTCACTTCCGGCTGCGCGGCCGGCGTAGCGGGAGCGGCAGCCTGCGCGGCCGGTTCTTCCTTCTTGTCGCCACAGGCGGCGAGCGCCAAGGCAGCGGCAACAGCGAGGGACATGCGAGTAACACGCGAGAACGGCATGACGTTACCTCCAGGGGAAAGGGTGATTCGATGAAGGAAAATGAAATTCAGCGGCCGATTCTGCGGAGCGGGTGATGCCTTGTCAATACGACGAACAGGGGCATTCATCGACAAATAACGCAGAAATCATGACGCACAAAATCGGTGCGCCAAAAACCAACGCAATGCAGGGCCATTCCAAACAGGGCGCACAAAATCGGTGCCCAAAAAAAAGCCGGCCCGAGGCCGGCTTCTACAAGCGAAACGGGCTCACTTGTAATCGATTTGCTTCAGGCTCAGCACCCACTTGACCAGGCGCGTTGCTTCTTCCTTGGTCACGTTATTAGCCGGCATCGGGATCTCGGCGCCCAGTTGCTTCGCCCAGACGCCTTGGCCGCCCGCCATCACCTTGGCGACGAGCTTGGCTTCTGCACCGGCTTGGCCGGCGTACTTCTTCGCAACCCAACCGTACGCCGGGCCAACGACCTTCTTTTCCGGATTGTGGCAGGCCAGACAACCCTTGGTCTGGGCGAGCGCGGATTCGTCGGCTGCTTGTGCGCTGGCCGAAACGAGGCCGGCCGCGACGAGTAGCGAAACGTAAATGGCTTTCATCGAGAACTCCGTAAGTAATAGGTTTGAAACGCGCGGATATTATTTCACTTTTCCGGGCTTGGAAAGCGCCTCAAGCAGCGCCGCCACCCCGGAAATGGCAGGCAGGCACTTAACGCCCGCACAGACCCAGGCGTTGACATGATCAGACTCCGGCAAGGCCAGCGCTGGTGGCAGATTCGGCGTTCCGTTGGGGATGAACAGGCATGGCCAGGCCGGCAAATAGCGACCGTTCAACGCCGCCCGCCAGGGCGCAAAGTACGCCGCCGGACCGCGAATCACGACACGGGAAGGCGGGCGTTGCCACTCGTGGAGCGCCATGAGCCAGGAGGCGAAACCCGCCGGCGAATGCTGTGCGGGCGCGTGGAAGAGCGCCAGCACGCCCTCCGCCGCCGCCTGCCAGCGCGTCTCGCCGCAGAGCTGGCCGAGGCGCAGCAAGGCGCGGGCGGCGACGCCGTTGCCAGCGGGTGTCGCATTATCGTGGGCTGGCTTCGGTCGCAGGATCAAGGCTTCGTGATCGTGCCGGGTAAAGAAAAACCCGGCGTGCGCCGGCGCTACCGAGGGATCGCTTTGCGGCCGATCCTCGAAGGCGTCAACGAGCGCGTCGGCCACGGCGCTGGCAAAGAGTAAATCTTCGTTGCTGTAGCATTCTTGCAACAGTTCCAGCGTCGCCGCCAACCAATAAGCGTAGTCGTCGAGGCACGCATCAATCGCGGCGCTCGCCTGGCCCTGCGCATCGCACGCCGCGTAGAGGCGCCTGTCGCGCCAGAGGAATTGGCGCACGAACGCGTAGGCGCGGCGCGCGGACTGCGCCCACTCCGGCCGCCCGAAGACGCGGGCGGCGTGCAGCATCGCCTCCACCATCAGGGCATTCCAGCCGGCAAGAATCTTCTCGTCGCGGGCAGGTGCCGGACGCCGTGCGCGCGCCGCCCGCAAGGTGTCACGCGCCGAATCGAGGCGTTGCCGCGCCGCCTGCGGTGAAATGCCAAGATCGTCTGCAATGGCATGCAAAGGCGTCGCCACCCGCAGATGCCAGCACCCGGCTGCGGCCCCTTCAAAAAAGTTCGGCGGCCCGCTCAACCCCCAATGTGGCAAC
This sequence comes from Rhodocyclus gracilis, assembly GCF_009617575.1. Classification (GTDB taxonomy): domain Bacteria; phylum Pseudomonadota; class Gammaproteobacteria; order Burkholderiales; family Rhodocyclaceae; genus Rhodocyclus; species Rhodocyclus gracilis. Next base: position 154,709 of record NZ_WIXJ01000003.1, on the reverse strand, counting down.
GCGACGGCGGCTTCCTCGGCGCTCAGCAACGCCTCGATCTCGCCCGCCGGCCAGACATAGAAAGCGCCCTCTTCGCCGGCCGCATCGGCATCGAGCGAAGCGAAATAGCCACCCGACGGCGACTGCATCTCGCGCATCACCCACTCGGCCGTCGCGACGACGATCTCGCGGTAACGCGCATCGTCGGTCACGGCCCAGGCGTCGCTATAGACGCGCAGCAGCAGGGCGTTGTCGTAGAGCATTTTTTCGAAGTGCGGAATCTGCCAGCGCTCGTCGACGCTGTAGCGGTAGAAGCCACCGCCCAACTGATCGAACAGACCGCCGTCGGCCATCCGCGTCAGCGTCGTTGTCGCCATCGACAGCGCAGCGGGCGTGCCGGCGAGCAGTAGCAGATCAAGGTCGCTGGCGTGAGGAAACTTCGGCGCCGCCCCAAAACCGCCCCAGCGCGGATCGAACGCGTGTGCGAGGTCAGTCACGGCAAGCGACAGGGGATCGTCGATGAAATCGCGGGCCTCGGTTGGCGTATCGGGCAGGGTGTGTGCGAGAACGCGGCAAAACTGGCGGCCACGCGCTTCGATCTCCTCGCGCCGCTGCTGCCAGGCATTGGCAATGCTCGTGAGCACATCGGCAAACGCCGGCAAGCCATGCCGCGGACGCGGCGGAAAGTAGGTGCCAGCATAGATGGGCACGCCAGCGGGCGTCAGAAAGAGCGTCAGCGGCCAGCCGCCGGGGCGGCCCGTCATCAACTGATGCGCCGTCTGATAGATGTGGTCGAGGTCGGGACGCTCTTCGCGATCGACTTTTATGTTTACGAAGTGCGCATTCATCAAAGCCGCCGTCGCCGTGTCGGCGAAGGACTCATGCGCCATGACGTGGCACCAGTGGCAAGCCGAATAGCCGATGGAGAGCAGGATCGGCCGCGCCGTTGTTCGCGCCAGCGCGAGCGCCTCGGCGTTCCACGGATACCAGTCGACCGGATTGTCGGCGTGCTGGCGCAGGTAGGGCGAGGTTTCGCGACTGAGGCGAGGATTGGCGGGGCGGGAAGCCGGCGAGGGGGAAGCGGCGGCAGCTGCGGCGTGCGGTGGCCGGGACATCGGCGGCTCCGTCAGTGACGGCGCGGGGAAATACCCACGCTTTTTCGTCGACGGTAGCGAGCCAGGGGGAGTTCCCGCCGGCGTACTCGACCGTGCCGGAGTGGTCGTATTACGCCAGCGGCTCTGCCGGCGCGCCGACGCCCGAAGGCGTCAGGCACGCAACACCGCGGAGGGCTCAATAAGCTGCGTAGCGGGTGCAGCGGGAGCGAACGTCAGAGAACTCTGGAGAACTTCAGCAGAGCTTAGCGAAGCGCGACCGTCTAGCGGCGGCGAATCTGCGTCACGTCACGCACGGCGCCGCGGTCGGCGGAGGTCGCCATCAGCGCGTAGGCTTGCAGTGCCGGCGAGACGACGCGTTGCCGCTTGAGTGGCTGCCAGGCGGCGTCGCCGCGCGCTTCCATCTGCGTGCGCCGACGCGCCAGTTCTTCGTCGGCGACGGCGAGCCGGATGCTGCGATTGGGGATGTCGATCTCGATCGTGTCGCCTTCCTCGACGAGGCCGATGGCGCCGCCATCGGCGGCTTCCGGGGAGGCGTGGCCAATCGACAGGCCCGATGTGCCACCGGAGAAACGGCCGTCGGTGAGCAAGGCGCAGGCTTTGCCGAGCCCCTTCGACTTGAGGAAGGAAGTCGGGTAGAGCATTTCCTGCATGCCCGGCCCGCCCTTTGGCCCTTCGTAGCGAATGACGACGACGTCGCCGGCAACGACCGTATCGCCCAGAATCGCTTCGACCGCCGCATCCTGGCTCTCGAAGACGCGGGCACGCCCGGAGAAGTGCCAGATGCTGGCGTCGACGCCGGCGGTTTTGACGATACAGCCGTTTTCGGCAATGTTGCCGTAGAGCACGGCAAGGCCGCCCTCGCGGGTATAGGCGTTGGCGAAATCGCGAATGCAGCCCTGCGTACGATCCAGATCCAGCTCCGGATAGCGCCGCTCCTGCGAAAACGCCTGCTGCGTCGGCACACCGCCGGGCGCGGCGCGGTAAAACTCGAAAATGCGCAGATCGTGGGCGCGCATCGCATCCCAGACATCGAGCGCCTCGCCGAGCGTCTTGGTGTGAACGGTCGGCGTATCGCGATGCAAGAGGCCGGCCCGGTCGAGTTCGCCAAGAATGCCGAAGACGCCGCCGGCACGATGCACATCCTCGATGTGGTACTGCTGCGTCGCCGGTGCCACCTTGCACAGGCAGGGCACGCGGCGCGAGATGCGGTCGATGTCGGCCATGGTGAAATCGACGCCGGCTTCCTGCGCCGCCGCCAGCAGGTGCAACACGGTATTGGTCGAACCGCCCATCGCCACGTCGAGCGCCATGGCGTTTTCAAAGGCGGCGCGGCCGGCGATGGCGCGCGGCAGTACCGTCGCGTCGTCCTGTTCGTACCAGCGCTGACAGAGTTCGACGATGCGGCGGCCAGCTTCGAGGAAGAGCCCCTTGCGGTCGAAGTGCGTGGCGACGATGGTGCCGTTGCCGGGCAGCGAGAGGCCAAGGGCTTCGGTCAGGCAGTTCATCGAATTGGCGGTGAACATGCCGGAGCACGAGCCGCAGGTCGGGCAGGCGGAGCGTTCGAACTGATCGAGTTCGGCATCGGACACCTTGCTGTCGCCGGCCTTGATCATGGCGTCGATCAGGTCGACGGCGATGGTCTTGCCCTGCCATTCGACCTTGCCGGCCTCCATCGGCCCACCGGAGACGAAGATCGTCGGGATGTTCACGCGCATCGCCGCCATCAGCATTCCCGGCGTGATCTTGTCGCAGTTGGAGATGCACACCATGGCGTCGGCGCAGTGCGCGTTGACCATGTACTCGACCGAGTCGGCGATCAGGTCGCGAGAAGGCAGCGAATAGAGCATGCCGTCGTGGCCCATGGCGATGCCGTCGTCGATGGCGATGGTGTTGAATTCCTTGGCGATGCCGCCGGCCGCCTCGATCTCGCGCGCCACCAGCTGGCCGAGATCCTTCAGATGCACGTGCCCCGGCACGAACTGCGTGAAGGAATTGACGACGGCAATGATCGGCTTGCCGAAATCGCCTTCCTTGACGCCGGTGGCACGCCACAAAGCGCGCGCGCCGGCCATGTTGCGACCGTGGGTCGAGGTGCGGGAACGATAGGCAGGCATGGCTGAACTCCGAAACAATATGTCATTGGCGCGGCAGCAGCGCGGCGCGGGGAAGCCCGAATTCTACCGAACTCAGCGCCCGCCGGGGCGGCGGCCCCCGTGTCGAGGACTACGACATGGCCGGCGCATTACCTCTGCATGACCGGAAAACTGACGGCGGTGAACCAGGCGAAAGTGACAGCGCTGGCGATGGCCCCCACCAGCGGCTGACCGCTCCGCCGATACGCCCACTCGCTGATCAGGCCATAAAACAGAAAGAGCGCGAGGATCACCGGAATGATGATGACGAGGAAAAACAGCGTCGACACGTTCACCAGCACCGCCAGCATCAGCGAAACGATGAAGGCGAGCTTGCTGGCGAAATGCACGCCGCGCCGCTGTTGCACGCCACGCGTCACCCATTCATCGACGACGAAATACGGCAAGGCGCCCGCCAGCAACGCGGCGATGAGCGGCGCCCGGCCACTCTCTGGCAGGAAATTCGAGACCCAGGCGCCCGTCGGCAAGCCGACGGCAAAAAGGCAATAGCCGGTCGCCAGCAGCGTCGACACGCACAAGGCCCACGGCCCGTGGCGTGAGAAGGAGGACGTGACGCGCGACACGAGCGGCGCGACAGCCGACGATGCGGAGGGCGACAGAGTGCCCCCCGGTCGGCGGCGCACCACCCACCAGGCCGTCAGTGCCGTCAGCACGCCGTATAGCGCGAAGTGCTGCACCAGATAGCCGCCGAGGAGCAAGGGCAAGACGTCCGTCGAGGTATGCGCCAGCAAAAGCGGCGTCGCCACCGCCGGCAGCAGGATCACCGGCAGCGCCTCGCGCCAGGACAGCGACGCGCCCAGCGGCGTCGGCGACAGACGCGGCAGCAGTTGCGCGAGCGGCCAGGCGAGCAGCAACAGGGACAGATAGAGCAAGCCGATCACGCCGCCGCGGGCATCGACGAAGGGGCTGCCGGATCGGGCGAAGGCGTGGTTGAACCAGTCGGCGGTTTCCGACAGGGTCTCGCGGCTGAAGATCACAGCCACGTGCTCGACCCCTTGCGCGAATACCAGACGGCGCGCCGTCCCCTGCGGGAAATCGCCGAGCGTGCTGCGCAGCGGCGCATCCTCCATGCGCGCCGAGGGCAGCGACTGCGCCAACATGCGCCGCCCTTCGTCGTGCAGCATTTCCGGCTCCAGCGCGCCGTAGACGATCAGCAGATTCTTCGGTCGCGTTGCGTCCACCGCATGCGAAAACGCCGACACGGCGACCGTCGCATCCACATCGCTATGTTCGCGGGCGTAGCGGATGACGATGTCCGACGCCATCGAATGACCGACGAGGGCGAGATGTCCGTCGCCTTGCGGCAGCGTGCGCGCGTAATCGACGACCTCGCTGAGCGAGCTCAGGAGCGCGCGGGTGCTGGCATCAAGGTCGCTATTGCCGCCCGCCAGCGGACGCGGATTGCGGCCATGGCCGGGAAAATCGAAGGACAGCGCGACGTAGCCCTGATGCGCCAGCGTCATGGCGAAGGACTGCATCAGCTGTTGCGAGCCGGCAAAGCCGTGCGCGATCACCACCACCGGCGCCCGCAGACCGGAGGCCGGCGCAAAAATGGTCGCCGGAGTACCGCCGATGCTGACGCTCGTCACCTTGACGCCGTCTGCGAGACGCAGGAAGTAACTGCTGACGACACACAAGCCCAGCACGGCGATGAGCGCGACGGCGCAGACGAGGCGACGGGAGGCGCGCGCGTGCTCCGCGACCTTCCCTGCGCCTTTTTCTGCGGCTATCTCCGCGCCTTTCCACGCTGCCTTCTCTGCCCCGGCGTTCGCCACTCGCTCGGCAGCCGTCTCCGCCGCCGAAGCGGGAGAAGCAGGCGAAACGTCAGCAGAGGCATCACGAGACACCGGCGACACGGAAACTGGCGTGAGATCGGGCACGGCGGGAGTGATCGAAGACATGACGGGGCAGAAACTCAAAGACGGACGGTGGGACGCGGGGTCGGACGGCCAGCCCCGCTCTGCGTTAAAATTCCGGCATTCTTTCCTGGCCGAACGACGCGACTCGCCCAATGCGGCGACGGCGCGCGTTTCGACACCCCGCCCGCATGCTCGTTCATCCGCAGTTCGACCCCATCGCCTTTTCGCTCGGCCCGCTGGCGGTGCGCTGGTACGGTCTCATGTACCTCCTCGCCTTCATCCAGTTCTGGTGGTTGGGGCGTCTGCGCATCCAGAACCACCCCGGACTGGTGCGCGCCGGCTGGTCGGTCACGCAACTCGACGATCTGCTCTTTTACGGCGTCCTCGGCGTCGTCATCGGCGGTCGACTTGGCCAGATCGTTTTCTACGACCCCGGCTACTACTTCGCCAATCCGCTGGAAATGCTCGCCGTCTGGAAGGGCGGCATGTCCTTTCACGGCGGTTTCCTCGGCGTCTTGGTGGCGATGACGCTCTACGCGCGCAAAACGGGGCGCCGCTGGCTGGAGATCACCGATTTCATCGCCCCGCTGGTGCCCCTCGGCCTCGCCGCCGGGCGGCTCGGCAATTTCATCAATGGCGAACTGTGGGGACGCGTCGCCGACCCCAGCCTGCCCTGGGCGATGGTTTTCCCGCAGGTCGACCTGTTGCCACGTCATCCGTCGCAGCTGTATCAGGCGGGGCTCGAAGGCATCACGCTGTTTTGCCTGCTCTGGCTGTTCGCCCGGCGCGAGCGCCCCTGTGGCGCGGTGTCGGCGTTCTTTCTCATCGGCTACGGCGTTTTCCGCTTCGTCGCCGAATATTTCCGCACACCCGACGACGGCATTTTCGGCCAGTCCTACACGATCAGCATGGGGCAATGGCTGTCCTTGCCGATGATCGTCATCGGCATCGCTCTCTTTATCTATTCCGCTCGCAAGGAGTCACAATGAAGCGCCCGTTCAAGGTTCTCGGTATCCAGCAAATCGCCATCGGCGGCCCGGACAAGACCCGCCTGCGCCGGCTCTGGATCGACATGCTGGGGCTGGAGATCACCGGCAATTTCGTCAGCGAGCGCGAGAACGTCGACGAGGACATCGCCGCCATCGGCAGCGGCCCCTTCAAGGTCGAAGTCGACCTGATGCAGCCGCTCGATGCCGACAAGAAGCCCGCCGTACACGCCACGCCGCTCAACCACGTCGGCCTGTGGATCGACGACCTGCCCGCCGCCGTCGAATGGCTGACGGCGCAAGGCGTGCGCTTCGCCCCCGGCGGCATTCGCCGGGGCGCCGCCGGCTTTGACATCACCTTCCTGCACCCGAAGGCGAACGACGAATTCCCGATTGCCGGCGAAGGCGTGCTGATCGAGCTCGTGCAAGCGCCGGCGGAAGTCGTCGCCGCCTTCGCGCAACTGGCGGCAAGCCACGCTTAAGCGCGCGGACGCGACCGGAGGAGCCCGATGGACCGGCTGGTCAGCTACGTCAGCGCCATTCACGCGCTGAGCAGCCCGGTCGCCATCGTGCGCCAGACGCAGACCGCCGAATCCTGGCTGGATCAGGGCTTCGAGGTGCGCAAGGAAACGCACACCTATTGCTTCGACAACGGCGTGATCGTCCGGAAAACCGTCGAACAGGACGCTTTCCCCAGCGAAGCGGCCTGCGCCGAATGCTGGATCAGCTACGAGGTACTGGGCGATAGCGCCGCCGCGACGGCTATCGTGCCGGCGCGCCAGAGCTTCGCCAGCACCTGTCGCGAATCGTTCTGGCTGAGCTACCACCGCGCCTAGATAAGGCGCCTGGATAGGGTGGATGGGACTCGCCCAGAGTTCGCGGGGAGTTCGTCCGCCAAATTGCAGGCCGCCCAGCCACGGCCTAAACACAAGCCGCACGCCAGAAACACCAACGCCGCCCGCAGGCGGCGTTGGTGCGCAGCGAGGTGACTTTCGCGGCTTATTCGAACTCGATGATCACCTGATCGACGGAGAGGCTCTCACCGGCCGCCGCGACGATCTTCTTCACCTTGCAGTCCTGATCGGCGCGCAGGATGTTTTCCATCTTCATCGCCTCGATCACCGCCAGCTTCTCGCCCGCCTTCACTTCCTGCCCCTGGGCAACCGCCACTTCGCGCAGCAGGCCCGGCATGGGCGACATGAGGAAGCGCGAGAGGTCTGGCGCCGCTTTCGCCGGCATCAGCGCCAGCAATTCGGCCGCACGCGAGGTCAGCACGTTCACATCGACCTGCGAGCCCCAGTGGAAGAGGCGATACGCCATGCCGTGACGTTCGAGTTGCAGGGTGAATTCCTCACCGTTGCAGACGCCGTGCATGATCGGCTCGCCCAGACGCCAGCCGGAGACGATCTCGTAGTGTTCGCCTTCGTAGTGAACGAGGTAGCCGTTGTCGATCGGCAGGGCGCGCACCAGATGCTGCACGCCGTCCTTGAGCACCACCCAGTCGTCGCCCACCTTGCGCTCATGGCCGGGCAGCTGCCCGGAGACGCGCGCGGCGCGGTCCATATAGCGACGGTGAATGAAGGCCGCCACCGAGATGAGGAAGGCCGGATGGTCATAAGGCACCATCGTCGCGTCGAAGCCCTTGGGGAACTCCTCGGCAATGAAGCCGGTGTTGAAGTGCCCCGAGATGAAGCGCGGGTGGCTCATCAAGGCGGCCTGGAACGGGATGTTGCAGCTGATGCCACGAATGACGAAGGCGTTGAGCGCCGCCCGCATGCGCGCGATAGCTTGCGCCCGCGTCGCGCCGTGCACGACGAGCTTGGCGATCATCGAGTCGTAGAACATCGAGATCTCGCCGCCTTCGTACACGCCGGTATCGACGCGCACATCGCCCTCGCTCTCGTCCGGCGGCTGGAACTTCACCAGACGGCCGGTCGACGGCAGGAAGCCCCGGAACGGGTCTTCGGCGTTGATGCGGCATTCCATTGCCCAGCCGTCGCGGCGGATGTCTTCCTGCGCGAAGGGCAGCGGCTCGCCAGCGGCGACGCGGATCATCAGCTCGACGAGGTCGAGACCGGTGATCATTTCGGTCACCGGGTGCTCGACCTGCAGACGCGTGTTCATTTCGAGGAAGTAGAACGAACGGTCGGCGCCGACGACGAACTCGACGGTACCGGCCGACTGGTAGTTCACCGCCTTGGCCAGAGCCACCGCCTGCTCGCCCATCGCCTTGCGCGTCGCGTCGTCAAGGAAGGGCGACGGCGCTTCTTCGATCACCTTCTGGTGACGGCGCTGGATCGAGCACTCGCGCTCCCACAGGTACACCGTGTTGCCCTGCGCATCGCCGAGCACCTGGATTTCGATGTGGCGCGGTTCGACGACGAATTTCTCGATGAAGACGCGATCGTCGCCGAAGCTGTTACGCGCTTCGTTCACGCAGGAGGCGAAACCTTCGTGCGCTTCCTTGTCGTTGTAGGCCACGCGCAGGCCCTTGCCACCACCACCGGCGGAGGCCTTGATCATCACCGGATAGCCGATCTTCCTGGCGATCTCGACTGCCTCGTCGGGGCCCGAAATGGCTTCGTTGTAGCCGGGAATGGTGTTGACGCCCGCTTCCATCGCCAGCTTCTTCGACTCGATCTTGTCGCCCATGCGGGCAATCGAATAGTGCTTCGGGCCGATGAAAACGACGCCGGCTTCTTCGAGGCGACGCGCAAACTCCTCGTTCTCGGAGAGGAAGCCGTAGCCCGGATGCACCGCTTCGGCGCCCGTTTCCTTGCAGGCGGCGATGATGCGGTCCATCACCAGATACGACTCTTTCGACGGCGCCGGGCCGATGCAGACGGCCTCGTCGGCCATCTCGACGTGACGCGCGTCGCGGTCGGCTTCGGAATAGACGGCAACAGTGGCGATGCCCATCTTGCGGGCGGTCTTGATCACGCGACAGGCAATTTCGCCGCGATTGGCAATCAGAATTTTCTTGAACATGGGTCCAGTCCTCTCGCGGCTCACAGCGGAATGTTGCCGTGCTTGCGCCACGGATTTTCGAGCTTCTTGTCGCGCAGCATGGCGAGCGAGCGACAGATACGCTTGCGGGTTTCGTGCGGCATGATGACGTCGTCAATGAAGCCGCGTGCGCCGGCAACGAAGGGGTTGGCGAACTTTTCCTTGTACTCGGCTTCGCGCTGCGCGAGCTTTTCCGGATCGCCCTTTTCCTCGCGGAAGATGATCTCGACCGCGCCCTTCGGCCCCATGACGGCGATTTCCGCCGACGGCCAGGCGAAGTTCACGTCGCCGCGCAGGTGCTTCGAGCTCATCACGTCATAGGCGCCGCCGTAGGCTTTGCGCGTGATCAGCGTCACCTTCGGCACCGTGCACTCGGCGTAGGCGTAGAGTAGCTTGGCGCCGTGCTTGATGATGCCGCCGTATTCCTGTGCGGTGCCGGGCATGAAGCCGGGAACGTCGACCAGCGTCACCACCGGAATGTTGAAGGCGTCGCAAAAGCGGACGAAGCGCGCTGCCTTGATCGAGCTCTTGATGTCGAGACAGCCGGCGAGGACCAGCGGCTGGTTGGCGACGATGCCGACCGGGTGGCCGTCCATGCGCGCGAAACCGACGATGATGTTCTTCGCGTAATCGGGCTGGATCTCGAAGAAGTCGCAGTCATCAATCATCTTGATGATCAGCTCCTTCATGTCGTACGGCTTGTTGGTGTTATCCGGCACCAGCGTATCGAGCGAGAAATCGAGGCGATGCGCCGGATCGTTGGTGCGCTGCACCGGCGGCTTTTCGCGGTTGTTGGCCGGCAGGAAGTTCATCAGGCGGCGCAACATGGTCAGCGCTTCGACGTCGTTCTCGAAGGCGAGATCGGCGACGCCCGACTTGCTCGAGTGCGTGACCGCACCGCCCAGCTCTTCGGCGGTGACTTCTTCGTGCGTCACCGTCTTCACGACATCCGGGCCCGTCACGAACATGTAAGACGAATCCTTCACCATGAAGATGAAGTCGGTCATCGCCGGGCTGTAGACAGCGCCGCCGGCGCACGGCCCCATGATCATCGAAATCTGCGGAATGACACCGGAAGCCATCACGTTGCGCTGGAACACATCGGCGTAGCCCCCCAACGAAGCGACACCTTCCTGAATACGCGCGCCGCCGGAGTCGTTAAGACCGATCACCGGCGCGCCGGCCTTCATGGCGTGGTCCATGATCTTGCAGATCTTTTCGGCGTGCGCTTCGGACAAGGAGCCGCCGAAGACCGTGAAATCTTGCGAAAAGACAAAAATCAGGCGGCCGTTGATCGTGCCGTAACCGGTCACGACGCCGTCGCCCGGCACCTGCTGCTCGGCCATGCCGAAGTCGGTGCAGCGGTGCTCCTTGAACATGTCCCATTCTTCAAAGGACTCGGGATCGAGCAGCAGTTCGATACGCTCGCGGGCGGTCAGTTTGCCCTTGCGATGCTGGCTGTCGATACGCTTTTGACCGCCGCCGAGGCGCGCCCGGGCGCGCATCTCGTCGAGCTGGCGGATGATGTCTTGCATGGAGTGCTCCCTAGTAATTCGGATTCGAAGTGCGGGTTCAGCGGCTCTGCAGGTGGTCGAGCAGGATTTTCGCAGCAGAAGAAGGCGTTGTGCGCCCGCTTGCCACCGCGACGGAGAGGGATTCGAGAGAAGCGCGCACCGCCGGGTGCGCGCGAAAACGTTGACGCAAGCCGGAATCGATCTGCGCCCACATCCAGTCGAGCGACTGCCGGCGACGGCGCGCTTCAAACTCGCCTGCGGCGAGGAGCGTGGCCTGATACCGGTCGATTTCGTCCCAGAAGGCTGCGATGCCTTCCTTTTTGAGTGCCGAGATCGTCAGCACCGGCGGCCGCCAGTGGTGACTGGCGGGACGCAGCATCATCATCGCCATCTGCATCTGGCTGCGGGCAATAGCCGCTGCGCGCGGATCGATGTCGGCCTTGTTGATGACAACGAGGTCGGCGATTTCGACGATGCCCTTTTTGATCGCCTGCAATTCGTCGCCAGCGTTGGGCAGTTGCAGGAGGACGAAGGCGTCCACCATGCCGGCCACCGTCGTCTCGCTCTGGCCGACACCGACCGTCTCGACGATGATGACGTCAAAGCCCGCCGCCTCGCACACCAGAATGGCCTCGCGCGTGCGCTCGGCGACGCCACCGAGGCTACCGGCCGACGGGCTCGGACGAATGAAGGCTTCCTCACGCTGGCAGAGACTTTCCATGCGCGTCTTGTCGCCGAGGATCGAGCCACCCGAAATCGTCGAGGAGGGATCGACGGCGAGCACGGCCAGCCGGTGCCCGGCATCGATCAGGAAGGTGCCGAGCGCTTCGATGAAGGTCGACTTGCCCGCCCCCGGCGAGCCGGAAATGCCGACCCGGATCGAGCGCCCGCTCTGCGGCAGCAGGGCGGCGATGACCGCCCGCGCGCGTTCCTGATGCTCGGCGCGGGTCGACTCGATGAGCGTGATCGTCTTGGCCAGCGCGCGACGTTCACGCGCCAGCACGCCGTCGACCAGCGCCTGGTCCTGCGGCAGCAGCGATGACGAGGTCTCGCACACGGCGGTGGCGCCGGTCTAGTCGTGCAGCGTGCGGATTTCGTCGAGCACGCGCCGTGCCGAATCTTCGATGCGCGTTCCCGGACCGAACACGGCGCGGACGCCGGACTTGAAGAGGAAGGCGTAATCCTGCGCCGGCACGACACCGCCGACGAAGACGATGATGTCGTCGGCCCCCTGGTCCTTGAGCGCCTGAATCAGTTGCGGCGCCAGCGTCTTGTGGCCGGCGGCGAGCGTCGACATGCCGATGGCGTGCACGTCGTTTTCGATGGCCTGGCGTGCGGCTTCTTCGGGCGTCTGGAAGAGCGGGCCGACGTCGATATCGAAGCCGAGGTCGGCGAAGGCGCTGGCAACCACCTTCGCGCCACGGTCGTGACCGTCCTGACCGAGCTTGGCGATCATCACGCGCGGCCGGCGGCCATGTTCTTCAGCGAAGGCGTCGACTTCCGCCTTCAGCGACTGCCAGTCGTTGTCGTCTTCGAGCACGGCACCATAAACCCCGGAAACCGTCTGCGTCGTCGCCCGGAAACGGCCCCAGACCTTTTCCAGCGCGTCGGAAATTTCACCGACGGTGGCACGCAGGCGAATGGCCTTGACGGCCAGATCGAGAAGATTGCCCTCACCGCCAGCCGCACAGTTGGTGAGATCGGCCAAGGCCGCTTCGACCGCCGCCGCGTCGCGCGTGGCGCGAATCTGTTGCAGCCGGGCGATTTGCGCTTCGCGCACGGCGTTGTTGTCGATATCGAGAATCTCGATGGGCGCTTCTTTTTCCAGCCGGTATTTGTTCACGCCGACGATGACGTCCTTGCCGGAGTCGATACGCGCCTGCTTTTCGGCGGCACATTCTTCGACCTTCATCTTCGCCCAGCCGGATTCGACGGCCTTGGTCATACCACCCATCGTCTCGACTTCTTCGATGAGGGCCCAGGCCCGATCGGCGATGTCCTGCGTCAGCGATTCCATCATGTAGGAGCCACCCCAGGGATCGACCACCTTGGTGATGGCGGTTTCTTCCTGAATCACGAGCTGGGTGTTGCGGGCGATGCGCGAGGAGAATTCCGTCGGCAGGGCAATCGCTTCGTCCAGCGCATTGGTGTGCAGCGACTGCGTGCCGCCGAACACCGCGGCCATCGCCTCGATGGTCGTACGCACGACGTTGTTGTACGGATCCTGCTCGGTGAGCGACCAGCCCGAGGTCTGACAGTGCGTGCGCAACATCATCGACTTCGGATTCTTCGGCGAGAAGCGGGTCATGATGCGGTGCCACAGCAGACGCGCCGCCCGCAGCTTGGCGACTTCCATGTAGAAGTTCATGCCGATGGCGAAGAAGAACGACAGACGACCGGCGAACTCGTCGACATCAAGCCCCGAGGCGATACCGGTACGTACGTATTCCAGACCGTCGGCCAGCGTGAAAGCCAGTTCAATTGCCTGATTCGCCCCGGCTTCCTGGATGTGATAGCCGGAAATCGAGATCGAGTTGAACTTCGGCATGTTCGCCGAGGTGTACTTGAAGATGTCCGCAATGATCCGCATAGACGGCGTCGGCGGATAGATATAAGTATTGCGGACCATGAACTCCTTGAGGATGTCGTTCTGGATGGTCCCCGACAGCTTCTCGCGCGGCACGCCCTGCTCTTCGGCGGCAACGATATAGCCCGCCAGCACGGGCAGCACGGCGCCGTTCATGGTCATCGACACCGAGACTTTGTCGAGCGGGATGTTGTCGAAGAGGATCTTCATGTCCTCGATCGAATCGATCGCCACACCGGCCTTGCCGACGTCACCGGTCACGCGCGGGTGGTCCGAGTCGTAGCCACGGTGCGTCGCCAGGTCGAAAGCGACCGACACGCCCTGACCGCCAGCCGCCAGCGCCTTGCGATAAAACGCGTTGGACGCTTCCGCCGTCGAGAAGCCGGCGTACTGACGGATCGTCCACGGACGCACCGAGTACATCGTCGCCTGCGGCCCGCGCACGTAGGGCGCAAAGCCCGGCAGCGTATCGGCATTCGGCAGCTCGGCCACATCCGCCTTGGTATAGAGCGGCTTCACCGCAATCCCTTCGGGCGACATCCAGGTCAACGCTTCGACATCGCCGCCGGGCGCCGATTTGGCGGCTGCCTTTTTCCAGGCGTCGAGTTGCGAAGAATCAAGCTGACCGGGATTGCTGGGCTGAGACATGACGTACCTTTCAGGAAAACGAGTCTGCAATGCACAGAAAAACAAACCGCACGAACACCTCGCGATGGCGCGGGGCGGCACCGCCAAAACGCACGCGCGCCGAAAGAACGGCGCGACGTGGCGCGAATCCACTTAAAGCAAATGACCGATAACGAACGAGCCCTGCCGGACAGCCATGACATTGTGCCGCCAGCGCACACTCGCTGCCCTCTTCGGCACCCAAAAGGGCTAGAACAGACGCGAAACGGACGGGATTTCACCGCCGACGCGCGGGCTTGACACCCTAAACGCTTGATAATACTGTATCCATAATTATGAATGCAAGGCCAACCCAAACGGAAGCGGTCGCCGCCGAAAATACCCGGAAGGTACCCGCCGACGCGACACCGCCCAACGGCCGCATCGCCCGGACCGCGCTCTACCAGGAAGTCGCCGAAAGGCTGCGTCAGCGCATCTTCTCGCATGAGCTGGCGCCGGGCGAATGGATCGACGAACAAGCCCTGGTCGTTGCCTACGGCATCAGCCGCACGCCCTTGCGCGAAGCGCTGAAAGTACTCGCCGCCGAAGGGCTGGTCACCCTCAAGCCGCGTCGCGGCTGCTACGTAACCGAAATCTCCGAACGCGATCTCGACGACATCTTCCCGCTGATGGCGATGCTGGAAGGGCGCAGCGCCTGGGAAGCCGCCAAGAAATGGCGCAGCGAAGACCTCGCCCGCCTCGAAGTCCTGCACGCCGAACTGGAGGCGTACACCGCCGCCGGGCAGATCGACCGCTTTTTCGAAGCCAATCAGGACTTCCACCGGCAGATCCAGGAGCTTTCCGGCAACCGCTGGCTGCTGCAACTGGCGCAAGACCTGCGCAAGGTGCTGCAACTGACTCGCCTGCATTCCCTGGGCGTCGAAGGCCGCCTGCAGGAATCGATGGCGGAGCACCACGCGATCATGGCGGCGCTGCGCACGCGCGACGCCGCCGCCGCCGAGGTCGCCATGCGCAAACACCTTCTCGCCAGCCGCGAAGCGCTGGCACGCGCCCGCCCCGTGCGCGCCCCCGAATAACACTCAGCCCCTAAGACGATGAGCGGACAAATTCTCTGCACTCGCCGTGACAGCATCGCCACCGTAACGCTCGACCACCCGGAAAAACGCAACGCTCTCGATCTGTCCATGTGGCAGTCGCTCGCCACGACACTGCGAACGCTCGCTGCCGACAGCAGCTTGCGCTGTGTCGTCGTGCGCGGCGCCGGCGACGAGGCCTTCGCGGCGGGAGGCGATATCGAAGAATTCCTGCATGCGCGCGACACGCTCGAACGCGCGCAGTCCTACCACGCCGCGGTCGGTGCCGCCCTGCGCGCGATTGCCGACTGCCCGCATCCGACACTGGCCGCCATTCGCGGCGCCTGCATTGGCGGCGGTCTGGAAATCGCCAGCCAGTGCGATCTGCGCCTGTGTGGCGACTCGGCGCGCTTCGGCGTACCGATCAATCGCCTCGGTTTCTCGATGTACCCGGAGGAAATGCAGGGCGTACTCGCCATCGCCGGACCGGCGACGACGCTCGAACTGCTACTCGAAGGACGCATCCTCACCGCCGCTGAAGCCCTGGCGCGCGGCCTCGTCACGCGTGTCGTCCCCGACGCCCAACTCACCGCCGAAGTCGATGCAACGACGCAGCGCATCGCCGCCGGCGCGCCGCTCGTCGCCCGCTGGCACAAACAATGGGTGCGCCGCCTGCAACAGCCCGCCCCGCTCAGCGCCGACGAACTACGGCAATCCTTCGCCTTCCTCGACACCGCAGATTATCAGGAGGGCCTGCACGCCTTCCTCGAAAAGCGCAAACCCGAGTTTCGCGGCTGTTAAAAGAGACTGCGCCCGCCTTAGGCGAAGACGTCAAACAGCATCTTCGCCGCCAGCAGGACGAGCAAGACCGCGAAGACACGCTTCAAGGTCGCCACCGGCAAACGGTGCGCCAGACGCGCACCAATGGGCGCAACCAGCACGCTGGCCCCGGCGAGGCACGCGAGCGCCGGCAGATAGACAAAACCGAGGCTCCATTGCGGCAAGCCCGGATGCCCCCAGCCATTGAATATGTAGCCTAACGACGCACCGATGGCGATCGGCAAACCGACCGCCGAGGAGGTGCCGATGGCGTTATGGACGCGCACATTGCACCAGGAGAGGAAGGGCACCGTCAGCGCCCCGCCGCCAATGGCCACCAGCGCCGAAACACCGCCAATCCCCGTCCCCACACCGAAAAGGCCGAGCTTTCCCGGCAGTTCCCGCGACGGCTTGGGCTTGAAATTCAGCAACATCTGTACGGCGACGAAACAGACAAAGCAGGCAAAAAACACCGCCAGCGGCTGCGCCGGTACGCGCGCCGCCAACAGGGTGCCGAGCAAGGTGCCAAACAGGATGCCGGGCGTAATCGTCAGGACGACCGGCCAGAGAACGGCGCCGTGTTGATGGTGGGTCCGCAGGCTGGAAATCGAAGTGAAGAAAATCGTCGCCATCGACGTGCCGAGCGCCAGATGCAGCGTTTCGGCGGGGGGAAAGCCGGCCTGGGCGGCGAACATCATCATCAGCAGGGGCGTCATCAGCGTACCGCCACCGATCCCCAGCAAGCCGGCGAAAAAGCCCGAAAACGCGCCGAGCGCGAGATACGCCAACACCCAACTCATACACCACCTCTCACCGCAGCGCCCCGCGGCAAACGCGCCGTGCGCGCTCGCATGGCGAGGGGAAATGCCGTCGTACCGCCACGACTGGCAATAAAACCATTCCCAAAAAGCAAAACAGCGCGGAAAGACGGGCTTTCCGCGCTGTTGCAAACTGGCTCCCCACCTGTGCCGTTAGGCCGGCATCCTGAACCTGGGTTCAGATTGGCTGCTTTCCTCCTGCTTCAGGTCCACCCGACGAAGGGCAGGCACAACAGCAGTTTCAACGGTCAGCAACCGACGCCTAGTAGCATTGGTTCAAGGAATATATGGCCTTGACGAACACCGCAGGGAACACTCGGCGGAGACGATCAGATCGCGGCACACCCGGCCAACACGCCGGTCGGCGATCTGCTACAGCAACCTGTCCTGAGGTCCGAGAACCCCGTCAAGCTGCGCCTCCATCTCGGTGATTCTACGACGGGCTTCGGCCAAATCCAAAGCAGAATTTGCGTCCTCTACTCCCTCGGCTGAGGTCGCGGAATTCGCCTGCTCGTCGCGGAAAGAAAGAAACTCGTGGGCAATGTTGAGCGCGGCCATCACGGCAATGCGTTCAGCGATGTTGCTCTTGGTCTTCTCGGCGATTTCGTGCATTTTCGCATCGACCAGGGCCACGGCGGCCTGCAGGGCTGCCCGCTCGCTGGGCGAACAGGCAACGCGATACTCCTTGCCCAACAGGGAAATATCCAGAAAACGGCTTTCGTCAGACATGGACAGGCCTTCACTCACGATGGGTTCGCAGCGAGGCGCCGGTGGCGTCATCGCTCTTTTCGTCGTCGGCCTCGGGCAGTTGCAGGGCCAGGGCTTCCAGACGCGCACGGGCGTCGTCCATGCGCCGCAGCACACGCGCACGATCCGCTTCCGCCACGGCGAGTTGACGCACCAGATCCGCATTCTCCGCGCGTAGTGCCGTGCACACGGCAACCACTTGCGCAATCTTGCTTTCGAGTGCTGTGAGTTCAGTCATCATGGCGCGGACTATAGAGGGGAAAAACCCGGACGGTCAAGGAGTAAGCGGACATTCTGAAAGTTGTTTATCGATCTGACGGCACCCTTCCGGCAACTCGCGAGAGTACAAGTTCACGCCAACGTAAACGTGCCGAAATACCACGCCGGGCGCGAAAACATCACAACAATGAAGGCGTGACACGTTTCAGACTGCCCGCGCGGACTATAATTGCGCGCTTTGCTGCCTGATGGCGGCAAAAAAACGTGCAAGGTGCCGCGCGCGAAGTCTTTCGCCGCGGTTAAACGGGAAGCAGGTGCGCGTCCGACAGGAACGCAAAGCCTGCGCTGCCCCCGCAACGGTCAGCGAGTGCGGGTGCGTCGATATGCCACTGGGCCTCAAGCCTGGGAAGGCGACGCATCAAGACTCGCGAGCCCGGATACCGGCCTTCGCACGCTGAGCGGAAGCGTCGCGGGGAGGCGACGGTGGCAGCGTGGTGTCCTTGCGACTGACCGACGTTTCTCCCGAGGTTTCCATAGTGATCATCCGGCACGCGGGGACGCCTGCCGGAATCAGGGAGAAACCATCCATGCAACACAACAACTCTCGGCGCCGCACGCACGGCGCACCTCTGTGTCACCTTGCCCCTCTCGCCGCCGCCCTCGCCGCGTGCGTTCCCGCCTCTGCGTATGCCTCGGAAGGCGACACCGTTGTCGTTACCGCGACGCGCCAGGAAACGCGCAGCAACGAACTGCTGAGCGACGTAACCGTCATCACTCGCGAGCAGATCGAGCAAGCCGGGCAAACGAGCGTCGAGCAACTGCTCGCCCAACAACCAGGAGTTGAATACTGGGCGAATGGCGGCCCCGGAACGCTCAGCGCAATCTCCATCCGCGGCGCCAATAGCAATCACACCCTGCTGCTGATCGACGGCCAACGCGTCGGCTCGATCAGTAGCGGCGCCCCCGATTTCTCCCGGCTGCCGCTGTCGCAGATCGAACGCATTGAAATCCTGCGCGGCCCAGCGTCCTCGCTCTACGGCGCCGACGCCATCGGTGGCGTAATCCAGATATTCACGAAGCGCGGCGAAGGCCCGGCCCGCATCAACGCCAGCACCGGCTATGGCACATACGGCACCAGCGACAGCAACGTCGGCATCGCCGGCGGCACCGATGTCGTCTCCTACAGCCTGCAGGCGGGCTACTACGAGACGAATGGCTTCAGCGCCATTCGCAATTCCGCCAATCCCTCGTACAACGCAGACCACGACGGCTTTTATCGCAGTTCCTTCAGTGGAGGTGTGTCGGTGCGCCCGGCGACCGGACACGAGATCGGCCTCAACTTCCTGTCGTCCAACGGCACCAACAAATACGACAACGGACCAGGCACTGACGACGCGAACCGCTCGAATACCGGTAGCGTTTCACTTTACTCACGCAACCGCTTCACTGACGACTGGACCAGCACGCTGCGCGTCGGACACGGCCTGGACGATGCGACAACGCTCACCAACGGCATTGCCAGCGGCCTTTACCGTACCCAACAGGACCAAGCGTCGTGGCAGAACGATATCCGCCTGCCCGTCGGCAAAGCCCTCCTGGCCGCCGAGTACCTGAAGCAGAATCTGACCAGCAGTTCGACCTACACGCTCACCGAACGCACCATCAAGTCGCTGCTCGCCGGCTGGAGCGGCAATCTCGGCGATCACCGCCTGCAAGCAAATCTGCGCCACGACGACAACTCGCAGTTCGGTGGCAAGACGACGGGCACGGCCGCCTACGGCTATCAGTTCACGGCGGACTGGCGCGCGCACATTTCTTACGGAACGGCTTTCAAGGCACCGGCTTTCAACAACCTGTATTTCCCGCTGACCTGCTATCCCGGATGGGGCTGCTATGGCGGCAACCCGAACCTCAAGCCGGAAACCGCCCGCAATGCCGAAGCTGGAATCAACTGGGAGAAATCGGGGCACAGCTTCGCGGCCACCTATTTCCGGAACAAGGTCAGCGACCTGATCGACGCCTCGTTGCCGGTGCCCATCAATGTCAACAAGGCAAGCCTGAGCGGCACCTCACTCGCCTACAGCGGCAACTTCGGCGATTTCTCTGGCGGGGTCTCGCTCGATCTGCAACGTGCGCGAGATGACACGACCGGCAAACAGCTCGCCCGCCGTGCCGACGAGCAGTTGAAGACACACCTCGCCTGGACCTCCGGTGCGCTCAAGTTCGGCGGCGAATGGCAGCTGTCCGGCAAGCGCTACGACGACGCCGCCAACACCAAGAAGCTCGGTGGTTACGGTCTCGTCAATCTGTTCGCCGAACGCCGCATCGATAGCGAATGGACGCTGTTTGCCCGCGCCAACAACGTCTTCAACCGGGAATACGAACTGGCGCGCGACTACGCCACTCCCGGCGCCAGCCTGTTTGTCGGCGTTCGCTACCAGCAAAAGTAAACCCCACCCATGCCCACCCGCCGCCGCGCCGTGCTCATCCTCGCCGTCCTTGCCGGACTGGCGTTGCTGAGCATTGCGTTGGCGCTGTCGGTGGGCAGCATCCATATTCCCTTGTCCGATGTTTTCCGTGCCCTCGTCGGCTCCGACGCAGGCATGGGCATCGATGTCGTGCGCAGCCTGCGTCTGCCGCGCGCGCTCGGCGGTTTTGCCTGTGGTGCGCTGCTGGCGCTGGCCGGCGCGCTCCTGCAGGTGCTGCTGCGCAACCCGCTGGCCGATCCCTACGTGCTCGGCATTTCCGGCGGCGCCGGGGTCGGGGCCATGCTGGCCATCCTCTTCGGCCTGACGGCTGCCGGCATCAACGGACTCGCTTTCCTCGGCGCACTGGCCGCCATGTTGCTGGTGTTCGGCCTCGCGCACGGCGACGGTGGCTGGACGCAAACGCGCCTGCTGCTGACAGGCGTCATCGTCGCCTCCGGCTGCGGCGCCATCGTCGCACTGACCTTGTCGGTCGCCCCCGAACAAAAACTGCACGGCATGCTGTTCTGGCTGATGGGCGATCTCGCGCAAGGCGGCGACCCGACGCTGCCGCTGCTGGCGCTCGTCGTCATCCTGCTCGTGGCGCTACCCTTCGCGCGCGAACTCAATCTCCTCGCGCGCGGCGCCGACACGGCGCTGACGCTCGGCGTCGCCATCACGCGGCTGCGGCGCGGCGTTTATCTTGTCGCCTCGCTGGCGACCGCCATCGTCGTCACCTACGCCGGCTCGATCGGCTTCATCGGCCTGATCGTGCCGCATCTGGTACGCCTGTCGCTCGGTAACGACCAGCGCCTGCTCCTGCCGGCGGCCGCGCTCGCCGGCGGCAGCCTGCTGGTCGTCGCCGACACGCTGGCGCGCACCGTCGTCGCCCCGCAACAGTTGCCGGTAGGCGTGCTGACGGCGCTGATCGGCGTGCCGGTCTTCCTCTATTTGCTGGCGCGCGCGCCGCTGGCGAGGCGATAGCGATGAGCGCCCAACCGCCCCTGCTCGAAACGCGCGCCCTCGCCGTGCGCATCGCCGGCAAAACGGTCTGCACCGACCTCGATTTCACCGTCGCAGCGGGCGAACGTCTGGCCATCCTCGGCCGCAATGGCGCCGGCAAGACGACCCTGCTGACAACGCTCGCCGGACTGCGTCCGGCCGCCGCAGGGCAGATTCTCGTCGGCGGTCACGGCTACGGCGAACTCGGCCCGCGTGGCGCCGCCCGCCAGCGCGGCTGGCTCGCGCAGCATCGTGAAGACGCCTTCGGCGCGACGGCCCTCGAAATCGCCCTCACCGGCCGTCACCCGCACCTTGGGCGCTGGCAATGGGAATCCGCCGACGATGCCGACATTGCCCGCGCCGCCCTTGCCGCCGTCGGGCTGAAAGGCTTCGAGGCGCGCGATGTGCTCACGCTCTCCGGCGGAGAACGCCAGCGACTGGCGATGGCAACGCTGCTGGCGCAGGCGCCGCAGCTCTATCTGCTCGACGAGCCGATCGCCCATCTCGACCTCAACCACCAGATCGCCCTGCTCGAACTCTTTGCCCGCGCCGCCGCCGAAGGCGCCGGTGTCGTCATGTCGCTGCACGACCCCGGCCTCGCCCTGCGCTACGCCGACCGCGCGCTGTTACTCTACGGCGACGGCCGCGCCGAACTCGGTCCGGCCGACGAAATCCTCACCGCCGAACGCCTGTCGGCGCTCTATCAGCATCCACTCGTGGCCATCGATGTCGACGGCCGGCGCTGTTTCATCCCCTGTTAAACCGCCATGCCCGAGAGCCATTCCGCCCCTGCAGGGCCCCGGCGCTGCCCGGCACTGTTCATCACCGCGCCGGCCTCCGGGCAGGGCAAGACGACCGTCGTCGCCGCGCTCGCCCGTCTGCACACGCGGCTCGGACGGCGCGTGCGCGTCTTCAAGTGTGGCCCGGACTTTCTCGACCCGCAGATTCACCGCGTTGCCACCGGCCACGACTGCTACAACATAGACCTCTGGATGTGCGGGGAAGCCGATGGCGCCGCCCGGCTCGCCGCTGCCGCCGCAGAGGCCGACCTGATCCTTGTCGAAGGCGTCATGGGCCTCTACGACGGCGAACCCTCAGGGGCCGACATCGCCGCACGCTTTGGTCTGCCAATCCTCGCCGTCATCAATGGCGCCTCGGTGTCGACGACCTTTGGCGCCATCGCCTACGGTCTCAAGCACTACCGGCCGGGGACCAAGCTCGTCGGCGCGCTGGCCAACCGCGTCGCCGGCGAACGCCATGCCGAACTGCTGCGCGCCGGCTTGCCGGACGACATCGCCTGGGTCGGCGCGCTGCCGCGTGACGCCGATGGCGCCCTGCCTGAACGCCACCTTGGCCTCCTGCCTGCTGCCGAGATTGCCGGCCTGAACGAGCGCCTCGACCACCTGGCCGACCTGCTCGCCGCCACGGGCGCAGCCACCTTGCCGGCGCCGGTGGATTTCCCGCACCCTGCGGCGACCGCGCCCACCGCTGGCGCAACGCCGCTGGCCGGCCGGCGCATCGCCGTCGCCCGCGACGCCGCCTTCTGCTTTCTCTACCCGGCCAACCTCGACTGCCTGCGCGCGCTCGGCGCGACGCTCACCTTCTTCTCGCCGCTCGCCGGCGAGCCGCTGCCCGAGTGCGACGCGGTGTGGCTGCCCGGCGGCTACCCCGAACTGCACGGCGAACGCCTCGCCGCACAGTGCGCGCTGTGGTCGACGCTGGCCGCACACGTCGCCGCCGACAAGCCGCTGCTCGCCGAATGCGGCGGCATGATGACGCTGTTCGCCGGCATCACCGACAACGAGGGCCGACGCCACGCCATGGCCGGGCTGCTGCCCGGCGAGATCCTCATGCAGCGCCGGCTCGCCGCGCTCGGCATGTGTGCTGCCGGGCTGCCGGCCGCCGGCCAAACGACGGCCGGAGAAGCGACTGCCGACGACGAACTGCGCGGCCACAGCTTCCATTATTCGCGTGCCGAAACGCCGCTGGCGCCGTTCACCCGGGCCGTCCGTGCCGACGGCCGGCCGGGCGAAGCGATCTACCGGCAGCGCCGGCTGACGGCGAGCTACATGCACTTCTACTTCCCGTCCAACCCGCGCGCCGCTGCGCAACTGTTCCTGCCGTAAGCGAGACTCCCAATGAATTCCACCCCCACCGCCAACGACGCCGTGCTGCAAGAGGCAGCGGACAACGCCGACCGCTACAGCGACGCCGAGATCGCCGCATTGTGGCGTGCGCTGCGCGAGCGCCGCGACATGCGCCACTTCGTCGCCGACGCGCTGCCCGAGGGCACGCTCGAACGCCTGGTCGAAGCCGCGCATCTGGCGCCCTCGGTCGGCTACATGCAGCCGTGGCGCTTCATCCGCATCCGCAGCCGCGAACAGCGCGAGCGCATCCACGCGCTGGTCGAAGCCGAGCGCCTACGCACGGCGGAAGTGCTGCCCTCGCGCAACGACGAATTCCGCGCTGTGAAGATCGAAGGCATCCTCGACTGCGCCGAAGTGCTCGTCGCCTGCCTGATGCCGGGACGCGAAGCGCACATCGTCGGCCGGCGCACGCTGCCCGAGATGGACGTCGCCTCGCTCGGCTGCGCCATCCAGAACATGTGGCTGGCAGCGCGCGCCGAAGGCGTCGGCCTCGGCTGGGTGTCGTTCTACGACCCCGACGCGCTCGCCGCACTGCTCGAACTTCCCGCCGGTGCGCGCCCGCTCGCCGTGCTGTGCATTGGCCGCGTGCGCGAGTTCTACCCGCGGCCGATGTTCGAGGACGCTGGCTGGGGCAAGCGTCTGCCGCTCGCCTCGCTGCTCTTCGACGAACGCTGGCCGGCCGACGCCGACGCGCTGCAGACGACCACGCCCCCTGCCTACTGAGGACACACGCCAGCGGCATGGCGCACGTACCGCCATGCGCGTTGGCAGGCAACGGCAGTGCCGCTGCCGATTTTGACTCTCGTCAATCCACCGCTAAACTGCCGGCTGCACACTCGCGCCCCCGCCTTTTCTTCCCCCTTCACCCCCTCTTCCCCGGACCCCTGCCGCATGCTCGAAGCGTCGAACCTGGAATGCGTGCGCGGCGAACGTCGCTTGTTCGCTGGCGTCGGCTTCCGGCTGGAGGCGGGCGAATTGCTGTCGCTGGGCGGCGCCAACGGCGCTGGCAAGACCAGTCTGCTGCGCATGATCTGTGGCCTGACGCCGCCTGCCACGGGCGAGATCCGCTGGCGCGACCAGCCGACAAACCAGTTGGGAGCCGAATTCCGCGCCGAACTGTGTTACCTCGGCCACCACAACGCCATCAAGGAAGAACTGACGCCGCTGGAGAATCTACTGACGACGGCGCATCTGGCGGGCGAATCGCTCGCCGAAGAAACGGCGCTCGACGCCCTCGCCACGGTCGGCCTCGCCGGTCGCGAAGACCTGCCCTGCCGCTATCTCTCGCAGGGGCAGAAACGGCGCGTTGCGCTGGCTCGGCTGGTACACGAGCGGCGTGCCCTGTGGGTGCTCGACGAACCGTACGTCGCGCTCGATGTCGCGGCCGTCGCCATGGTCGCCGGACTGATCGGCGCCCACCTGCAACGCGGCGGTCTCGCCGTCCTGACCACTCACCAGGCCGTGGCGCTGACGGCGGGCACGGTCCGCGAATTACGGCTGGGTCACTGACATGCTGGCGCTGCTGAAAACCGTGGTCGCCCGCGACCTGCGCCTCGCCATGCGGCGGCAGGCGGATATCGTCTCGGCACTGTTTTTCTTCATCATTGTCGTCAGCCTCTTCCCGCTTGGCGTCGGGCCGGAACCCGATCTGCTGCGGCGGCTGGCGCCCGGCGTCCTCTGGGTGGCCGCGCTACTGGCAACGATGCTCTCCCTGCCGCGCCTTTTTGCCGACGACTTCCGCGACGGCACGCTCGAACAGCTGGCACTGACACCGCAGCCGCTGGCCGTCGCCGTCTTCGGCAAAACGCTGGCGCACTGGCTCTCCTCGGGGTTGCCGCTGACACTGCTGTCGCCGCTGATCGGCATGCAGTTCGACCTGCCCGGCGACGCCGTGTGGACCCTGGTCCTGGCGCTCGCCATCGGTACGCCGGCGCTCTCCGCCATCGGCGCCATCGGCGCCGCGCTGACGCTCGGCCTGCGCGGCGGCGGCGTCCTGCTGTCGTTATTGGTGCTGCCGTTGTACATTCCCGTGTTGATCTTCGGCGCCGGAGCGGTAGACGCGACGGCCGGCGGCATTGCTGCGCAGGCGCACCTGTCGGTGCTGGCGGCCCTGTCGCTCGGTGGCCTCTTCTTCGCGCCGTGGGCCACCGCCGCCGCGCTGCGCATCGCGCTCGAATAGGGGAGCGGCGAATGACGCCTCGCTGCGCGCTCGTCGGCCCCCGCCCATCGGCGACGCACTTCGCCACTTCGCCTCAAGTGCAGGTAAGGATGCAATGAACAACGGTCTGCTCAACTGGTTCAAATTCGCTTCACCGCAAAGCTTCTACCCGCTTGCCGGCAAGATGATTCCCTGGTTCTGGGCGCTTGCCGCCGTACTGGGCGCCGCCGGCCTGTATATCGGCTTCTTCGTCGCGCCGACCGACGCGCAGCAGGGGGAGGGCTATCGCATCATCTTCCTGCACGTGCCGGCCGCGTGGATGTCGATGTTCATCTATCTGGTGATGGCCTTCTGGGCGGCGATCGGCCTGATCTACAAGACGCGTCTGTCGGGCATGATGGCCAGCGCGCTGGCGCCGACCGGTGCGCTGCTCACCCTCCTCGCGCTGTGGACCGGCGCCTTCTGGGGCAAGCCGATGTGGGGCGCCTGGTGGGTGTGGGACGCGCGGCTGACCTCCGAACTGATCCTTTTCTTCCTCTACATCGGCTTCATCGCGCTGCAGGCGGCGATCGACGATCCGCGCCGCGCCGACAAGGCCGGCGCCATTCTCGCGCTGGTGGGTGCGGTGAACATCCCGATCATTTATTTCTCGGTGAAATGGTGGAATACCCTGCATCAGGGTGCCTCCGTCAGTCTTAGCAAATCGCCGTCGATGGCGACGACGATGCTCTGGGGCATGCTGCTCTGCGCGCTGGCCTTCTGGATGTACAGCATCGCCGTCGCGCTGATGCGCGTACGCTCGATCATCCTCGAACGCGAACGCGGCACCGAATGGGTCCGCCAGCGCCTGACGTCGGCAGCCCGCTAGACGACACGAGACACACCGGGCGGTTTTCTGCCGCCCGCTGACAAGGAAACCGGCACGATGGTCTGGAACAGTTTTTCCGAATTTCTGGCAATGGGTGGCTACGGACTCTACGTCTGGGGCTCGGTCGCGGCGACGGCGCTCGTCATGGCGCTCGAACCTGTTCTCCTCGCCCGCCGCCAACGCACCCTGATCGCGCAGATCCGCCGCCAACTGGCCGCCGACGGACGCAGCACCGGCCAAGCCCCGAGGAGCCGCGCATGAAAGCCCGTCAACAACGTATCGCCCTGATTGTCGGCGGCCTCGCCGTGCTCGGCATCGCCGCCGCGCTGGTGCTGAACGCCTTCCAGAGCAATCTGGTCTTCTTCTTCTCGCCGACGCAGGTGGCCACCGGCGAAGCGCCGAAGGATCGCCTGTTCCGCGTCGGCGGCCTCGTCAAGGAAGGCTCGCTGTCGCGCGACGCTGACGGCGTCACCGTGCGCTTTGTCATCACCGACACGGTCAAGGACATGACCGTCGCCTACAAGGGCATCCTTCCCGACCTCTTCCGCGAAGGCAAAGGCGTCGTCGCGCAAGGCAAACTCGGTGCCGACGGCCTCTTCGTCGCCAGCGAAGTCCTCGCCAAGCACGACGAGAACTACATGCCGCCGGAGGCTACCAAAGCGATCAATGACGCCGGCAGCCGCGAGATCAACGAAAAAGCCGCGCACACCCTGAAACAGTAACCGGACGCCGCATGATTCCAGAACTAGGTCATTTCGCCCTGATCGCCGCGCTCTGCGTGTCGCTGATCCTCGGCACCCTCCCCCTGATCGGCGCGCATCGCCAGCGCGCCGCGTGGATTTCGCTGGCACAGCCAGCCGCCGTGGCGCAGGCCATCCTGATTTTCGTCGCCTACGGCTGTCTGACCTCGGCGTTCGTGAACAACGACTTCTCGGTGCGCTACGTCGCCGAGCACTCCAACTCGCTGCTGCCGCTGGCCTACCGCGTCGCCGGCGTCTGGGGCGGACACGAAGGCTCGCTGCTGCTGTGGCTGATGATGCTGGTGCTGTGGACGCTGGCCGTCGCGCTTTTTTCGCGGCAACTGCCCGACAACATGCGCGCGCGCGTTCTCGGTACGCTCGGCCTCGTCGCCGCCGGCTTCCTGCTCTTCATCCTGATCACCTCGAACCCCTTCGACCGCTTGCTGCCGGGCGCCGATGAAGGGCGCGACCTCAACCCGCTGCTGCAGGACCCCGGACTCGTCATTCACCCGCCGATGCTGTACATGGGCTACGTCGGCTTCTCGGTGGCCTACGCCTTCGCCGTCGCCGCGCTGCTCTCGGGCAACCTCGACGCCGCCTGGGCGCGCTGGTCGCGGCCGTGGACGACTGCCGCGTGGGTCTTCCTGACCATCGGCATTGCCCTCGGCTCGTGGTGGGCGTACTACGAACTCGGCTGGGGCGGCTGGTGGTTCTGGGATCCGGTCGAGAACGCCTCGTTCATGCCCTGGCTCGTCGGCACGGCGCTGGTGCACTCGCTGGCCGTCACCGAAAAACGCGGCAGCTTCAAGAACTGGACGGTGCTGCTGGCGATTGCCGCCTTCTCGCTCTCGCTGCTCGGCACCTTCCTCGTCCGCTCGGGCGTACTGACGTCGGTGCACGCCTTCGCCACCGATCCGGCGCGCGGCATCTTCATCCTCGGCTTCCTCGTTGCCGTCATCGGCACCTCGCTGGCGCTGTTTGCCTGGCGCGCGCCGAAGGTCGGGCTGGGCGGACGCTTCGGACTTTTCTCGCGCGAATCGCTGCTGCTCACCAACAACGTGCTGCTCGTCGTCGCCTGCGCGTCGGTGCTGCTCGGCACGCTCTACCCGCTGGCCGTCGATGCGCTCGGCGTCGGCAAGCTGTCGGTCGGCCCGCCGTACTTCAACACCGTCTTCGCGCCGCTGATGGCGCCGGCGCTCTTCCTCATGGGGGTCGGCCCCTTCGCCCGCTGGAAGAACGCCTCGGCGGCTGAAATCGCCCGCACGCTGCGCGTCGCCTTTGCCGTCGCCGCCGTCGTCGGCATCGCCATTCCCTTCCTCTACGGCACGTGGTCGCCGCTGGTCGCGCTCGGCCTGCTGCTCGCCGCCTGGATTGCCCTCACCGTAGCGCTCGGCATCTTCCAGCGTGCGCAGGCGACCCGCGGTAGCGGCTCACTCGGTGCCGCGCTGGCCCGCCAGCCGCGCAGCTTCTACGGCATGCAACTGGCGCATCTTGGCATCGCCGTCTTCGTCGTCGGCGTCACCATGGTCAAGGGCTACGAGCTGGAAAAAGACGTACGCATGGATGTCGGCGATACCGTCACGGTGGCCGGTTATACCTTCACTTTCAAGGGCGTCACGCAGGTTCGCGGCCCCAACTACATGGCGCTGGCCGGCAACCTTGAACTCTCGCGCGACGGCAAGGTGCTGCGCACGCTGACGCCGGAGAAACGCGCCTACGCCTCGTCGGCCATGCCGATGACCGAGGCCGCCATCGATACCGGCTTCCTGCGCGATGTATACGTCTCGCTCGGCGAACCGATCGACCGCAACAACCCGGAAGGCGCCTGGGCCGTCCGTGTCTATTACAAACCGTTCGTCGACTGGATCTGGGGCGGCTGCGCGCTGATGGCGCTGGGCGGCCTGCTCGCCATGCTCGACCGTCGCTACCGCGTGCGCGCCCGCGCCAGCACGCCGGCAGCCGACACTCTGCTGCAACGCGCCTGAGATGACGGCAACGCTCTTGCCTCCGCGCACGACCGCCGGCACAGCGCCTTGCCGCCACGCTCGCTTCAGGAGATTTTCCGCATGAACAAGTTCCTCTGGCCGCTGATCGGCTTTATCGTCCTCATCGTCCTGCTCGGCGTCGGCCTGACGCTCAATCCGCGTGACGTGCCCTCGCCGCTGATCGGCAAGCCGGCGCCGAATTTCACGCTGAAGCAACTCGGTGCGCCCGACAAGACCTTCTCGCCGCGCGATCTGCACGGTCAGGTCTGGCTGCTGAACGTCTGGGCCTCCTGGTGCGTCACCTGCCGTCAGGAGCACCCGGTGCTCGTCGAACTCGGCAAGTCGCAGACCGTGCCGCTGATCGGCCTCAACTACAAGGAATTGCGCGGTGACGGCGGCGTCGACATGAGCCGCATCGGCGCCGACGAGGAAGAAAAGCTCGCCCGCGAGCGCGCCAACGGCTGGCTGGAAAGCCGTGGCAACCCCTACACCCTCACCGCACTCGACCTCGATGGCCGCGTCGGCATCGATTACGGCGTCTACGGCGTGCCCGAAACCTACGTCATCGACAAGGCGGGCCTCATCCGCTTCAAATACACCGGCCCGCTGACGCAAGAGGCGATCACCGGCAAGATCCTGCCGCTCGTCGCGGAGCTGTCGAAATGAAGCGCTGGCTGCTCCCCCTGCTCTGCGCGCTGAGCCTGCTTTCGCCGCTCGGCGCGAACGTTCAGGCCAATGAGGCGGCGCCGCTGGCCGCCAACGAAGCCGTCGAAAAGCGCCTGCTCGCCATCTCGGAAGAGCTGCGCTGCCTCGTCTGCCAGAACGAAACCCTCGCCGCGTCGCAAGCTGAACTCGCCAACGATCTGCGCCGCGAAATTCGCGGTCTGATCAACGAGGGCAAGAGCGACGCCGAGATCATGGACTTCATGGTCAGCCGCTACGGTGACTTCGTCCGCTACCGGCCGCCGGTCAAAAGCACGACGCTGCTGCTCTGGTTCGGCCCGGTGCTGCTCCTGCTGATCGGCCTCCTCGCACTCTTCCGCACCCTGCGCCAGCGCAACCGCCTCATCGCCCGCGATACCCTCTCCGCCGACGAAGCCCAGCGTGCCAACGCCCTGTTAAACGCGGCGCCGACGACGCCGGCCAACGCCCCCGCCCCGCACGAATCCGCCGGCCCGACCCCATGACCGAATTCATCCTCCTCGCGGCGGCGCTGCTCGTCGCCGTTCTCCTTATTCTCGCCATTCCCCTGCTGCGACCGCGCCAGCGCGCCGCCAGCGACGCCTCCGACCGGCGCAGCGCCAACCTCGCCATCCTGCGCGACCAACTGGCCGACCTCGAACAGGAGCGCAGCGAAGGCACGCTCTCCGCTGCCGATTTCGCACAGGCGCGCAGCGAGTTGCAGCGTCGCCTGCTCGACGAAACGGGCACCGAAGAGGCGCCCACCGCCGCAGCGGGCGGACGCAAGACCGCGCTGGCCATCCTCCTTGCCGTGCCGATTGCCACCGCCGCCGGCTACGCCCTGCTCGGCGAACCGCGCGCGCTCGATCCGCAACTGACGCAACCGGCTTCCCGCGCCGGCGAACAGCAGGTGCAGGCGCTCGTCGAGACGCTCGCTGCCCGCCTCAAGGACAAACCCGACGACGCCGACGGCTGGGTGACGCTGGCGCGCTCGTACAAGGCGCTCGGCCGCTTCACCGAAGCCGCCGCCGCCTATTCGCGGGCCTCGCGTCTGGTCGACACCAGCGCACCGCTGCTGGCCGACTACGCCGAAACGCTGGCGCAGATCGCCGATGGCAGCCTGCTCGGCCGGCCGAAGGAACTGATCGAAAAAGCCCTCAAACTCGACCCGGACGAGCCGCAAACGCTGCTTCTGGCAGGTGCCATCGCCAGCGAAGAGCGCCGCTTCGAGGACGCCGCCAATTACTGGCAGCGCCTGCTGACGCAAATCGACCCGAACGCCGAAGAAGCCAAGACGCTCGCCGCCGCCGTCGCCAAGGCACGCGCCGTGGCCGCTGCCGGCGCATCCTCGGCCGCCCCCGCCAGCAGCGACGCCGGCAAAGACAAAAAGGCGACGGCTCCGCACGCGGCGGGCAAAGACGCGCAAGCTGGCCACGGCAGTGTAGCCGGCGATGTCACGCTGGCGCCGGCACTCGCCGGACGCGTCAAACCCGACGACGTGATTTTTGTCTTCGCCCGCGCCGAAGATGGCGAGCGGCAGCCCCTCGCCGCCCTGCGCGGCAAGGTCAGTGAATTGCCGCTGCACTTCCGCCTCGACGACGCGGCAGCGCTGCCCGGCGGACGACACATCTCGGACGTCGCCAGCGTCATCGTCGAAGCGCGCATCGCCCGTTCCGGCCGCGCGCAAAGCAGCAGCGGCGATCTCTACGGGCGCCTCAAGGGCGTGCGCACCGACGGCGGCACCGTGCATCTGGTGATCGACCAGATCGAACCCTGAGGCGCGTGCGGCAACCGCCCTGGATCAAGGCCGCGCCCGGCCCCCTGCTCTAGACTGAGGCACTGTCCGGCGCTCGTGGCGCCGTGGCACCCCAGACAGGAGCCACACCATGTTTCAGGAAAAGAGCGGCTTTTGGGCGAGCCTGATACGCCCATCCTCCCGTTTCTCGGTGCTGACGCTGCTGCTCGTCGGCATCGTTCTCGGCCTTGCCCTCATCGCTGGTACGCATCTCACCTTCGAGGCCACCAGCAGTCCGGAGTTTTGCAGCAATTCCTGCCATGAGATGCAGACGCCGGTCGCCGAATACCAGCAAAGCCCGCACTACAGCAACCGTAGCGGCGTGCGCGCGCACTGCGCTGACTGTCACATCCCCAAGCAACTGTTGCCGAAGCTCGAAACCAAGGTGAAATCGAGCGCCGAGCTGTGGGGCAAGATCACCGGCAGCCTCGACACGCCGGAGAAATTCGCCGCCCGCCGCCTTGAACTGGCGCAGCACGAGTGGGCGCGCATGAAGGCCAACGACTCGCGCGAATGCCGCAACTGCCACACCGTCGACGGCATGTCGGCCGAGAAGCAGACGCCCCGCGCCACCGCCATGCACGCGCTGATTGGCGAAGATGGCCGCACCTGCATCGATTGCCACAAAGGCATCGCCCACCATCTGCCGGACAACATGCCTGAAGGAGACTGACATGAGATCGCCCCTCCCACTCGCCCTCTGCGTGCCCTTGCTCGTCGGCAGCGCCAGCGTGCTGGCGGCCCCCGACTGGAACAAGGTGCCGGTACGCAGCATCAGCGTCTTCCACGCCGGCGCCACCTCCTTCGAGTGGATCAGCACCCCCAGCCGCCACCTCGGCGCGGGCAGTGTCAAGAAAGGCCAGCCGTGCATCGTCTGCCACGAGATGAAAGGCGGACTCGACTTCACGGCGAAACGACTGGCGCCGCGTGAACCCGACGCCAGCGCCCTGCCGGCGACCGTCAGCTTCCCGGTAAGCGTGCAGGCCGCCTACGACAAGGACGCCCTCTACGTTCGCCTCGCCTTCACGCCGCCCGCCGACGCCAAGCCCGGCAGCGATACGGCGAACGACCTCAAGGCCGCGCTGATGCTGCTCGACGACAAAGTGCCGCAGGCCGCGCAAGCCGGCTGCTGGACGAGTTGCCACAACGACCTGCGCGGCATGCCCAACGCAGCCAACAAGGGCAAGTACGTCGCCGCCGGCAGCTTCGAACTGCTGCAATGGAAGAGCGGCAAAGGCGCCAGTACGCTACCGGCCGGCGTCAAGGTCGAGTCGGCGCGCAGGGGCGATACGGTCACCGTCACCTTTACGCGCACGCTCTCCGGGCCGGTGGCCGAAGGCCGCAGCATCCCCTTCGGCATCGCCGTACACGCCAACCGCGCGGCGGGCCGCATGCACTACGTCTCACTCGGCTACCGTCTGGGCCTTGGCGCCGCTGGCGACGTGCAGGCCGTCAAGCAGTAGGCGCCGTAAGGCTTGGCGGCCTTCAGCGGCCCTCAACGACGCTCTGCACCTTCAAGCAACGCGCACATGAGCCGCGCCCTGCGGGCGATCCTTCTTCTCTGCCTCGCCGCCGTCGCTCCGCTGGCACTCGCGGAGCCGGTGACCGAGCCAGCGCCGACGGTCGTCAAAGCCACGCAAACCCCGACGCTGACCGGGCGGCCCGTCCAGATCGACCTCTATTGGCGCGAGCGTCCGCGCCCGCTCGGCACGCCGGGTGCCGTCGCCGAGAGTGGCGCACAGGACGCAGAAGACCGCGCTGCCGCCGCTGCGCGTGGGGTCGTCGTCCTCGCGCACGGCTTCATGCGCTCGCGTCACGCCATGGCCGGCCACGCGCGAAGCCTGGCGGAAGCCGGCTTTCTCGCCATCGCCAGCGATCTGCCCTACAGCGTCAGCGCCCGCGACAACGGCGAAGCACTCGGCGAACTGGTGGCCTTGATCGAGCGGGGTCGGTTTTCCCCGCCCCTTCCGGTGCCCCACGCAGGGGCCGTTGCGGCGAGGCTCGATCTCACCGCCGCCGGCGAAAGCGGAAAAGCGAAGTCCGCTGCCGCGCCGCGCGTCGTCCTGCTCGGCTATTCCGCCGGCGCGCTGGCGGCGCTCTTCGCCGCCGAGCGCCCGGGAGTGGTCGCTTATGTCGGGCTTGATCCGATTGATTTTGCCGGCGGCGAAGGGCTTGTCGTCGCCCGCCGTTTAGCGATTCCCACCGTACTGATCTACGGCCCGCCCTCGGCGTGCAATGTGCTACGCATCGCCGACACCTGGAACACCGCCTTCGCCGACCTGCGCGAAGCTCGCTTCATCGAGCATGCCAGTCACTGCGACTTCGAAGCGCCAAGCGACGCCCTGTGCGCCCACCTGTGTGGCGCGACCAACCCGCAGCGGCAGGACGCGATTCGCGCCGCGGTCGTCGACGCGGTAAAGCGCCTGCTGGCCGACTGACGCGTCAGCCCACGCGACGGTGCGCGAAGAGCACCGAGAAAATGCCCGCCCAAGCCAAAAGGTCGCCGCTACGGCGCGCGGATAGCGGATAGCGGATAGCGGATAGCGGCAGCGGCAGCGGCAGCGGCAGCGGCAGCGGCAGATAGGTTAGCGGGCCGGCGGTGGCAAGGACGTGTCGCGCCGCGCCTCGTCAGGCACGACGACAGCCTCACCCTCGATGATGTCGCCGCCGCTCTCAAAGGGGCGCTCCCCCAGCCCGGCCGCCGCCTGTTCGCGCACCAAGGCACGCAGGGCGCGCGTCTTCCACCAGAACCAGCCGCCGACGATAGCGACCAGAAGCGGCACGAGCGCAATCAGCACCAGCGAAAACATGGCGCCGACGACCAACAACACGGCAAGAATGACGGCAGCGAGTGCTTTGGCAAGCGGCCCGCTCGGGGCAACGGGAGACGTCATGAGGAATACGGCCTTTCCGTAAATCGGCAATCAAAAGGGGCGACAGGAGCAATGGGGCGTGTGGGACAGCCAGCCCCTCGCGATCCTCCGCAACAGCGTACAGCATCGCGCAAGGCAGCACAGCGCGGGAGCGCGACGCGTGGCCCGCAAGCGCCGCGACGCATCACAACGCCCAGGCGATGAAGAGCAGGAAACCCAGCGCGCCGACGGCGGCGTGCGTCGCCAGCGCCACGCTGGTGATCTTGCGCGGCGCGTGCTGCGCGATCAAGGGCGTCAGCAGGCCGGACAGCATCGCCGTAAACAGCAACACGGCGACGGCGTTGCCGAGCGTCACCGCCGAAACCACGCCGGCCAGCGAGCCGCCGCCATCGGCGAGCGTGCCGCGCAGCATCACGGTGCCTTCCATCGAGGCACCGCCGAGGATCAAATGCAAGCCGATCAGGAGCGGCTTGCTGCGCACGCGCCGCAGGTACTGAATCCCCAGCCAGAGGCCGAGCGCCGCCGAACTGCCGAGTAACGCGAGAACCATCACCGATTGCATTGTTCAAAGCCCCTTCGTCGCACACTGCTGCACGTGCACACGCCGCTGGTCGTCAGCGACGACGCAGACGCGTACACTGCGCCATCGGTGGCGCGCGTCGACAATTCCCACGAGCCGCCAGCGGCGTCAAGCACCGCGCCGGTTTTTTCCCTCGCCCACCCTTCTTTTGCGCCAGAGATCGCCATGCTCAAACGAGACGCCTCGCTCACCACCGACCAGAAAGCCCTGACCGTCAATCTCGACCGTTACAAGTACGGATCGATCGTCGAAATCGGCGCCGGGCAGGAAGTCGCGCGCCGCTTTTTCCAGGCGGGTGCAGCGGCGGGCACCGTCGCCAAAACCATGTCGGCCTACGACATGGCGGTCAGCGACGACATCTACGGGCAAGTCGACCGCTACGTCAGCCGGGCGCGACTGGTGCAAATGCTGGACAAGGAATTCACCCAGGTCGTCGCCCGGCTGGCGCACGTGCGCCCGAAGAACACGACTTTCTTCGCCTACGCCGCCACCGTCACGGCGCGCAGCTTCAAGCAGAAGAATGAATGCCACGGCTGGGTCGGCATCCGCCTGCAACTGCATCCGGGCGCCGAGCCCTCGGACGTCATCCTGCATGTGCGCATGCTCGACCACGAGAACACCCAGCAATGCGAAGCGCTGGGCATTCTCGGCGTAAACCTCATTCACGGCGCCTTCTTCCACCACGACCACCCCGAATGGATCGTCGAAGGACTAGCCGACGGCCTTGGCTCCGAGCGGATCGAGGTGGACCTCATCGACTTCTCCGGCCCCTACTTCGAAGAAGTCGAAAACCGCCTGATGAACCTGCACCTCATCCGCAGCTGGCTGACGCGCGCGGTGATCTTCAACCCGGCCGGCGAAGTCGTCGTGCCGGGCGAGCTCTTTCACCGCAAGCCGGTCATGGTCATGCGCGGCAGCTTCAAGCCGGTGACCTGCGTCAACATCGACATGATGGCCGCCGGTCAGCGCCAGTTCGGCCAGTTGGCAGAAGTCAGCGACAAGGAAATCGTCTCGCTGGCCGAGATCACGATGAACTCGCTGATCAGCGGCGATAACGTCGACGGTGCCGACTTCCTCGCCCGCATCGACCTGCTCGCCTCGCAGGGCTTCACGGTGATGATCTCGGACTACCTGCGCTTCTTCCGCCTGCGCGCCTACCTGCGGCGCTACACGCAAAAGCCGATCGGCATCGTCCTGTCGGTGCGCGACTTCAACTCGCTGTTCAACGAGAAATACTACGAGGGGCTCGAAGGCGGCATCCTCGAAGCCTTCGGCAAGCTCTTCCCGGATCGCACGCACGTGTACGTCTACCCGGCGCGCGCCAGCAGCGGCGATGCAACGCTGATCACGCTCGATAACGTGCAGGTTCCGCCGAAGCTGCGCTACCTGCTCGCCCATCTGGTCGAGAACAACAAACTCCTCGCCGTGCATCCGCTGGACGACAGCCGCCTGCATATCGACGCCACCGAAGTGCAGGCGAGCCTGCGGCGCGGTCGCGGCGAATGGGAAAACGACGTACCGGAAGCCGTCGCGAAGCGCATCATCGAAGCGCGCCTGCTCGGCTACGACACCGAGTAGGAAGGCGCGGCGGCCAACCCCGGCAGCGCCGCCCGCGCATTCGCGGCAGTCGCCTGCGCCAGCTCTTCCGTACGCAGAGAGCGCAGTTCGGCCACAGTCGCGGCAATACGCGGCAGATAGGCAGGTTCGTTACGCGCACCGTGCGCGAACACCGGCGCCATGTCGGGCGCGTCGGTTTCCAGAACGATGGCCGAAAGCGGCAATTCCGCCGCCAGCGCACGAATGCGACGCGCCCGGGGATTCGTCACGACGCCGCCAAAGCCCAGACGAAAGCCGAGCGCGATATACGCCTCGGCCTGCTGCCGCGAACCATTGAAGGCGTGCGCGATGCCCCCCGCCCACGGCCGCGCCGCGCCCTTCTCGGCCGCCACCCGGCGCACGGCGGCGAGCACGGCGTCGTGCGCGCGGCGTACATGCAAGAGCACCGGCAAGCCAAGCGCACGGGCAATCCTCAACTGGGCGACAAAAAACGCCATCTGCCGCTCACGGTCGACGCCGGGCACGTACTCGTCAAGACCGATTTCGCCGACAGCAACCGGCGCCGCCGAAGCGCCAGCCTCGCTGACCAGACGCTCACGCAAGGTGTCGAGATCGGCCTCGGCGGCATGCTCGACGTAGAGAGGATGGATGCCATACGCTGGCCGCACGCCGGGGAAGGCATCGGCACACGCGCGCACGGCAGCGAAATTCGCCGCCGCCACCGCCGGCACGACGAGCGTACGTACGCCCCCCGCCACGGCACGCGCTACGACAGCAGCGCGGTCAGCGTCGAATTCGGCGGCATCGAGGTGGCAATGCGTGTCGATCCACTCGCCACCGCCAGATGCCTGCGCGGAAATCACGATTTGCCGGAAAACTGCGGCGGACGCCGTTCGAAAAAGCCCGCGAGTCCCGCAGCAAAGTCGCCCTCCGCCGCACAGGCGGCGAAGGCACGCTGCTCGGCGGAGAGCTGCGCCGACAGCGGCTGAGTCAGCGACTGGTTGAGCAAGGCCTTGGTGCGCGCCAGCGCGACGGTTGGCCCGCTGGCGAGCCGTGCCGCCAGCGCGCTGGTTTCGGCAGCAAGCTCGGCACGCGCCACGACCCGATTGACGAGCCCCAGTTCGGCGGCTCGCGCGGCGTCGAAACGGTCGCCAAGCAAGGCAATTTCCATCGCCCGCCGCACGCCGACGAGACGCGGCAAGGACCACGTGGCGCCGCCATCCGGCGACAGGCCGATGTTGCAATACGCCAGCGTGAAATAGGCGTCGTCCGCCGCCAGCGCGAGATCGGCCGCCAGCATCAGCGACAGCCCGAAACCGGCGACGGCGCCGTGCACCGAGGCAAGGACGGGCTTTTCCATCGTCCGGATCTGCTCGATGGAGCCGTGTACTGCGGCGATCAGCCGGGAAAAGCACGCCTGCCGTTCGGCGGCGGGCAAGGCCAGCTGTGCGCGGAACCACTTGAGGTCGCCGCCCGCCATGAAGTGCTCGCCCGCCGCGCCGATGACCACGGTGCGAACGGCGGGATCGTAGGCGACCCGCGCCGTGGCGGCCGCCAATTCGTCGATCATCGCCAGATCAAGGGCATTGAGCGCCTGCGGGCGGTTCAGGGTCAGCGTCGCAACGCTGTCGCGCACTTCATAGAGAACGGTGGCCATGCGAACTCCAGAAAAATGCGCGACACCTAGCCGCGCAGGTAGGGAAACTCCGCCTCCGGACGCCGACCGCTGAGCAGGTCGGCAAGCGCCGCCGCCGACCCGCAGGCCAGCGTCCAGCCCAGCGTGCCGTGTCCAGAGTTGATGTAGAGGTTCGGCACCCGCGTCCGGCCGATGATCGGCAGATTGGACGGCGTCACCGGCCGCAGCCCCGTCCAGTACTCGGGTTCGCCCGCCGGCCGCAAATCGGGGAATATCTCCAGCGTGCGATCAAGCAGGGCCTGGCAACGCACGGCGTTGAGCGAGCGGTCGTAGCCGTTGAATTCGGCCGTTCCGGCGACGCGCAGGCGTTGGCCGAGGCGCGAGAAAACGATTTTGTGGCCGTCGTCGGTCACGCTGACGGTCGGTGCGACGCTGTCGTCGCGCAACGGAATCGTCGCCGAGTAGCCCTTGCCGGGATAGATCGGCACGCGCACGCCCACCGGCGCCAGGAGGAAGACCGACTCGCAGCCGAGCGCAACGACGTAGGCGTCCGCCGTCAGCAACTCGCCATCGGCAACCACCCCGGCGATGCGCCCGCCCGCCAAGGCCAGGCGCTCGATGGTTTTGCCGTAGCGGAAGGTGATGCCGCGTGCGGCGCCCAGCGCCGCCAGGTTTTGCGTAAAGCGGTGCGCATCGCCCGATTCGTCGGCCGGCGTGAAGTCGCCACCGACGATCTGCGGATGAATCTTCGCGAGAGTCGGCTCAATGGAGAGGCAGGCGTCGGCGTCGATCGTATTGCGCTCGCAACCGAACTCGCGCATGACGGCCGCCGCTTCGACCGCGCCGGCAAAATCGCGGCGGTCGGTGTAGATGTGCAGGATGCCGCGTTCAAGGTGGTCGTAGGTGATGCCGGTGGCGGCGCGCAGGTCTTGCAGACGGCTGCGGCTGTAGAGCGCCAGCGAAACGATGTCGCGGATGTTGGCGCGGGTCCGCGCCGGCGTGCACTCGCGCAGGAAGCGCAGCCCCCAGGAAAACAGGGCCGGGTCCCAGCGCAGGCGGAAAAGCAGCGGCGCATCTTCTCGCCCCATCCACGACAAGGCCAGTGCCGGCGCATGCGGATTCGCCCAGGGTTCGGCGTGCGAAACGGAAATCTGTCCACCGTTGGCGAAGCTGGTTTCGAGTCCGGCCGCCGCTTGGCGGTCGACGACGGTAACATCGTGCCCGGCTTCGGCCAGATACCAGGCGCTGGTCACTCCAACAACACCGGCACCGAGAACAAGCACTTTCATGACGACTTAACCTCTCTCCCTGGCGATGCGCACAACCTCCTGCAAGCGTCGCAGACTGCGCATGAGGCGAGCCAGATGCACACGATCCGCGACCTGTACGGTGAAGTGCAGCGCGGTATAAAGACCCGGCGTCTTTTCGTCCATGCCGACGCCTTCGATGTTCGAGCCCGACTCCGAGATCGCGGTGGCGATGCGACCGAGCACACCACGCACGTTCTCGACGGTGACGCGGATGCGTACTTCGAAGAGACGCCCGGCTTCCGGCGCCCATTCGACGTCGATCCATTTCTTCGGATCGCTGCTGCGCGACTTGCGGATCGTCGGACAGTCGTGCGAATGGACGATCAAGCCCTGTCCCTTGCGAATCGAACCGATGATCGGATCGCCGGGAATCGGCTGACAGCACGGCGCGATCTGTACCGCCATGCCCTGTGCGCCGCGAATGACGAGAGACGCACGCGGCACGCCTCCCGTGGGCGGCGGCGACTCCTCGTTCGCCAGCAGGCGCCGCGCGACGACGGCGGCGAGACGCCGGCCGAGGCCGATGTCGGTGTAGACCTCCTTCATCGAGCGGCTGCCGGATTCGCGCACCAGACGCTCCCAGCTGACCACCGGCACCTCAGCAGGCGCCACGCCCAGCCCGCGCAGTTCCTGATCGAGCATGCTCTCGCCGAGCGCCGCCGATTCCTCGTGCTGCATGGTCTTCAGGAAGTGCCGGATCTTGCTGCGCGCGCGCCCGGTTTTGACGTACGAGAGCCAGGCTGGATTCGGATTGGCGTGTGCGGCGGTGACGATTTCGACCTGATCGCCGTTGGTCAGCTCGGTGCGTAGCGGCATCAGCTCGTAGTTGATGCGCGCGGCGACGCAGCGATTGCCGATATCGGTGTGCACCGAATAGGCGAAGTCGACCGCCGTCGCCCCACGCGGCAAAGCCATGATCTTGCCCTTCGGCGTGAACACGTAGACCTCGTCCGGAAAGAGGTCGACCTTGACGTGCTCGAAGAACTCGGCCGAATCGCCCGTCGTGCTTTGCAATTCCAGCAGCGATTGCAGCCATTTGTGCGTACGCATCTGCAAGTCGGCGCCGCTTTGCTCGCTATCCTTGTAGAGCCAGTGCGAGGCGACGCCTTCCTGCGCCAGATGGTGCATCGATTGCGTGCGGATCTGCACCTCGATCGGCGTGCCGTGCGGGCCGATCAGCGTCGTATGCAGCGACTGGTAGCCATTGCCCTTGGGAATGGCGATGTAATCCTTGAATTTTCCCGGCACCGGCTTGTACAAGGCGTGTAGCGCGCCCAGTGCGAGGTAGCAGGTCGGCACGTCCTTGACGATGACGCGAAAGCCGTAGATGTCGAGCACCTGCGAAAACGACAGCCGCTTGTCCACCATCTTGCGGTAGATCGAATACAGGCTTTTCTCACGACCGAAGACCTGTGCCTCGATATTCGCCTCGCGCGCCCGGCCGCGAATGCCGTCGAGGATGCGCGTCAGCAGCTCGCGCCGGTTGCCGCGTGCGGCGCGCAAGGCTTTGCCCAGAACGAGCGCGCGCTGCGGGTGAATGTGCGCGAAAGAGATGTCCTGAAGTTCGCGAAACAGCTTGTTGAGGCCGAGACGGTTGGCGATGGGCGCGTAAATTTCCAGGGTCTCGCGCGCGATACGGCGGCGCTTGTCGGGGCGCACGGCGCACATCGTCTGCAAGTTATGCAGGCGGTCGGCAAGCTTGATCAGCACGACGCGCAAGTCGCGCGCCATCGCCATCAGCATCTTGCGGAAGTTCTCGGCCTGCGCTTCCTGATACGACTGGAACTCGATCTTGTCGAGTTTGGAGACGCCGTCGACCAGTTCGGCGACGGCTTTGCCGAAGCGCGTGCTGATCTCGGCCTTGGAGACCTCGGTGTCCTCCATCACATCGTGCAGCAGGGCGGCGATCACCGCCTGCGCGTCCATGTGCCATTCGGCCAGCGCGCCGGCAACGGCGAGAGGATGGGTGACGTAAGGCTCGCCGGACAACCGCGTCTGGCCCCGGTGCGCGATGCGGCTGAAGTGGTACGCCTCGCGGATCAGGCCGATTTCGTCAGGCTTGAGGTAATTGAGGCTGTCGATGAAGACGCGAAACGCCGGGTCTTCTTCCGCCAAGGCCCGCGCTGCGGCAGCGGGAGCATCAAGCGCACCGTCGGGCGTTACCGGCGACGGGCCAGATTGGGGCGACAGGGGCGAAGCGGGGGAGGAAACAGACGCAGAAACAGACTCAGAAGCAGGCGGAGAAGCGGGCGCCGGCGAGGTGGCAGGAACCGGCGCAGAAGCGGCGGGTGCAGCAGAAGCAGCCTGCTCAGGAGGAACGCCGGCCGCAGCAAGAGCGGCCGGCCCGGCAGGCGCGGCGGACGGAGTCGATAGGGGCGGTTCGGAACCTTCCCGGTTCATTATCGCTACCCGTGCGGCCCGCCCGCGGGATCAGGCCTGTCCCCGGTTGAGAATCTCGACGCCGAAGTGGCCGGCCGCCAGCTCGCGCAGGGCAATGACCGTCGGTTTGTCGCGGTCGGGCTCGACCATCGGCGTCGCGCCGGAAGCGATCTGACGCGCGCGATACGTCGCCGACAGCGTCATCTGAAAGCGGTTGGGGATTTGGTGCAGACAATCGTCAACGGTTACTCGTGCCATAGCGATACCTTGGAAAATTCAGAACAGGCTGGCAAACAGCCCGGAATGGCGCTCGGACTGGGCAGGCCAGCCAAGCCGCGAGGAGCGAACGACCGACGCCAAGTCTTCAAGAGCGTCGGCAAGGTCTCGATTAATAATAACATAGTCGAATTCGGCGGCATGGCGCATCTCCTCTTGTGCCGCCGCCAGGCGCCGCGCGATCGTTTCGGCGCTGTCGGTACCTCGCCCCCCCAGGCGACGCGCCAGTTCTTCCAGAGACGGCGGCAGAATGAAGACGCCGATCGCCTTGGGAAAGAGCGTGCGCACCT
Organism: Rhodocyclus gracilis; assembly: GCF_009617575.1. Lineage (GTDB taxonomy): Bacteria > Pseudomonadota > Gammaproteobacteria > Burkholderiales > Rhodocyclaceae > Rhodocyclus > Rhodocyclus gracilis. Next base: position 112,465 of record NZ_WIXJ01000003.1, on the reverse strand, counting down.
GCTGCGCGCCCTGCCAGTCGATCTCCAGCAGCACGTCGCGCCCGGCCGCCATTTCGGCATCGATCCATGGCTTCGACGTGCCGTAGAAATTGCCGTGCACCTCTGCCCACTCGAGGAACTGCCCCGCCTCGATCATCGCCCGGAAGGTCGGCACGTCGACGAAGTTGTAATGGACGCCGTCGACTTCGCCAACGCGCGGCGCGCGCGTCGTGAATGACACCGACAAACGGATACCCGCATCGCGCTCAAGCAACAGCCGCACCAGCGTCGTCTTGCCCGCCCCCGACGGCGCGGCGACGATGTAAAGATTACCGGCCATGAGCCTCTCCTGCCCTCGGCCGAACCAGCGCACCTGCCGCGCATGCAGCCCAGGGTGAGGAACACCGCCCCCCTGCCGCCGCCATTGAAAAAGATAGCCGCACGAAGTGACTCCTTGCGCAAAGCGGGCATTTTACCAGTTCGGAAAGCCCGTCCCCTGAGCCGTGTAGACGCCGGGCGACGGGATGCGCATCGAGCCCCGGCGCGGGCTAGTCGATATGACTATTTTCTTGCGCGCACCAATCAGAGCACGCGCCCGTCATTGCAGACTGTGCGCCCGAAAGTACTCTGTCCAGAACGGACTCTCCCGTACCATCAACGCCAGTTTTTGCCGCATTGCCGCCAAATCATCGACTTGACCGAGGCCGACCTTGCATTCGATCAATTTCAGCATGGCCAATGCATGGTCACTGCGCAGGGTAAGGACGTTTTCGAACGTTTCTTTCGCGCGCTGATAGTTCCCGAACTTGATATCGGTATTGTGCAGAAAATTCATTTCAAGGTTGATGCCATAGGCAATCGACTCGATTTGCCCCGGCGAGAAATCGTTCGTCTCGACCACGCATTTTTTATAACCCGCCAGTCGAATATCACCTTTGATAAAGCCAGCCTCCTTGGCCTTGATATACATTTCACTCCCCGCCAGAGGTGTCGCCACATTGATCCGATACCAATTGGCGTTCAGACCACGCAAGAACTCCCGCGTATCATCGATATCTTCCAGCGTCTCGCCGGGCATGCCAAGAATGATATTGCAATCGGTATAAATCCCCAGATCGTGGCAATCCTGCACAACCCGGTTGGTAATGGATAGCTTGAGCGGCTTTTTCATCGCCTGTTTCAGCACCCGCTCGCTCCCCCACTCGACAGCCAGGGGCAGCTGCCTGACGCCTGTCCGGTATAGCTCTTCCAGCATCGGACGATCCAGAGCGTAAAGCGCAAGCGCATTCGGAAAAAAACAGGCCAGATTCAGCTTTTGTGCAATCTTGAGGACTTCGGCCGCCCAGTTATTGTCCCAAAGGAACATGTCGTCTTCAATCACCAAGATATTTGGCGAATATGTTTGCGACAAGGCTGTCAACTCTGCCTCGATACGAGGAATGGAAAAACTGCGCATTTTCCGACCATGAACGGCGTGAGCAGAGCAGAATGTGCAATGAAACGGGCAGCCCCGACTGCCCATGAATGTAATGTAATTGGTTCGGTCACCCACCGAGGTGTACGCCTTGATGGTTGGGTTACGGTGATAATCTTGCAAAGCGATGCAGGAGTAATCCAGATACGGTATTTCATCAAGCTCGTCGATGAACTTATGCTGATACACCGTGCCGGCCTTCAGGTTATGCAAGGTAATCCACTGGCTCGACTGATCGCAATACGCCTTTTTATCTTCAGCCGCCATCAACTCTGTCAAAGCCAACTCGCCCTCGCCGAAGCACAGCGCATCAAACGCTTCCGGCGCATCCTCGAACAGCTCCTGGTACATCGTCGTGGGGAGATTCCCCCCGCAAATCCGGAACGCCCCGGGGAACATTTCTTTAGCGACCCCGGCCAGATCGATAAGATTCTCATACCCGGTAATGAAAAGTGAAGAAAAGCCGATCAGATCCGGGACGAAACCGGACTCCTTGACGGCGGCCAAGACACTGCAAAACCACTCATGAAACGATTCCGCATGGGCGTCATGCCAACTGTGATGAATTTCCGTATTGAAATCGATAACCCTGACCTCAGCGGCACATTTCTCCTTCAGCCAGGCGCTGATTGTCAGCACGCCGAGAGGAACGTCCGTAACCAGCACCCCATATCGTTTGCCATTAGGGTGCGTCCAGAACTTGCTGTTATCAGAAGGATTCGAAAATGCTTGAAAGGTAATGTTCGGTGGAGCAATCAAAAGACATTTAGGTGCCGCTCACGAATCTCCACAATTGATTGGTAACACGGCGCCGGGGCTATCACTACCGAACACAGAGCGTCTGGAGGCTTGGCGCGAACGCCACAAACTCACGTAACGCTGCACGCCACATGGACCCGCAGGCTGATCAGCGGCAAATCTACCATCTATTTCGCACGGCAGGACGAGATACAAAAAAGCCCCGAAAAGCGGGGCTCGTGTGGTTTTATTCTCGCCGCCTCATGCGGCCTGAAACTTCATTCGAGATTCTGAATCTGCTCGCGCATCTGCTCGATCAGCAGCTTCAGATCCATTGCCGTTTGCGAAACCGCGCTGAGAACGGACTTGGAGCCGAGGGTATTGGCTTCGCGATTGAGCTCCTGCATCAGGAAATCGAGCCGCTTGCCGGTCGCGCCGCCGGCCTTGAGTACGCGCTCGACCTCGTCGAGGTGCGTCGTCAGGCGCGCCAGTTCTTCGTCCACATCGATGCGTGCGGCGAACAGAACGAGTTCCTGCCGCACCCGCTCATCGTCGACCGAGCCGAGCGCGTCGAGCAGGCGCTGGCGCAATTTGTCCTGAAACGCCGCCTGCGCCGCCGGAATCAGCGGCGTGACGAGGCGCACATGCTCGCGAATGCGCGCGACGCGCTCGCGAATGACGTCGGCCAATTTGGCGCCCTCCCGCTCACGCGACGCGGTGAAATCGTCGAGCGCCTCGCGTAGCAAGGCCAGCGCCTCAGGCACCAGCGCTTCGACGTCGAGCGAATCGTCACCGAACATGCCCGGCCAGCGCAGCACCTCGCCGACCGACAGCGGCGCGGCGTGCGGTAGCGCGGCACGCACCTGCGCGTCGAAATCCGCCAGCCGCGCGAGCAGTTCGCCGCTCAACGCCTGCGGCACGGCCTTGGTCGCCGCCGGGATGAAATTGAGGCGGCACTCGATCTTGCCGCGCGACAGGCGCGCCGAGATCAACTCACGCAGCGCCGGCTCGGCGACGCGCAACTCCTCGCATATGCGGAACTGGAAATCGAGGTAGCGGGAATTGACGCTCTTCAACTCCAGATGAAGAGAACCACACTCGACATCGCGCGTGCGCGCGGCGTAACCGGTCATGCTGAAAATCATGGGGAATCCGAAAAGGAAGCTACGAAATAGGGAGGCAACGAAAAGGCACGCGCAGGCACCAAGCAGGCCGCGTCGCCAGGCGACAGACGCGTTCGCACGGCAGCGCAGGAAGCCGGATAATAGCCGCTCACTTCTCCACGCAACAAGCCACCACTCACTCCTCGCTCACGACAGGAAATCATGCGTCCCAGCCAACGTCAGCCTGCGCAATTGCGCGCACTTCGCCTCACCCGCCAGTTCACCCGTCACGCCGAAGGTTCGGTACTCATCGAGATCGGCGATACCCGCGTCTTGTGCACCGCGAGCGTTGAAGAGAGCGTGCCGCCCTTCCTGCGCGGCAAAGGCCAGGGCTGGGTGACGGCCGAATACGGCATGCTGCCGCGCGCCACGCACACACGCGGCGCACGCGAAGCCGCCAAGGGCAAGCAAAGCGGCCGCACGCAGGAAATCCAGCGCCTGATCGGCCGCTCGCTGCGCGCCGTCGTCGATCTCGCCGCGCTCGGCGAACGCCAGATCACGCTCGACTGCGATGTGCTGCAAGCCGACGGCGGCACGCGCTGTGCCGCCATCACCGGCGCCTGGGTGGCGCTCGCCGACGCCTGTGCCGGGCTGGTCGCCAGCGGCAAACTGCCGGCAAGCCCGCTGCGCGATCAGGTGGCCGCGGTGTCGGTCGGCATTTTCAATGGCGTTCCCGTGCTCGACCTCGACTACGCGGAAGACTCGCACTGCGATACCGACATGAACGTCGTCATGACCGGCAGCGGCGGCATCGTCGAGATACAGGGCACCGCCGAAGGCGCCCCCTTCTCGCGCGCCGAAGCCGACTGCCTGCTCGACCTTGGCGCCACCGGCATCGCCCAGCTGATCGCCGCGCAACGCGCCGCCCTGAACCAGAGCGCGCTAGCATGAAGCTCGTTCTCGCCTCCAACAACGCGAAAAAGCTCGGCGAGCTGCGCGAGATCCTCGCCCCCGCCGGCTGGGAACTGATTGCGCAGGGCGAACTGGGCGTCAGCGAAGCCGAAGAGCCCTACGCGACCTTCGTTGAAAACGCGCTGGCGAAAGCCCGCCACGCCGCCCGCGCAACCGGTCTGCCGGCGCTTGCTGACGACTCGGGACTCTGCGTCGACGCACTCGGCGGCGCCCCCGGTGTGCACTCCGCCCGTTACGCCGGCGAACCGAAGTCCGACGCGCGCAACAACGAAAAGCTGCTGGCCGAACTGGCACAGCACAGCAATGGCGACGCGTCGGCCTCGCGGCGTGCGCGTTTCGTCTGCGTCATCGTCTTTGTGCGCAGCGCCGACGATCCGCAGCCCTTGATCGCCGAAGGCGAGTGGATCGGCGAGATTCTACCGGCGCCAACCGGCGGCGGCGGTTTTGGCTACGACCCGCTACTGTGGATCGCCGAGTGTCAGGCCAGCGTCGCCGAATTACCCGCCGCCGAGAAGCACCGCCGCTCGCATCGCGGGCAGGCGCTCGCGCGTCTCCTCGAACGCCTGCGCGAACGCGGCTGATGGCGGCGAGCCGGCAAATTCCCGCACCAGACGTCCGCAGCACGGCGGGCGGCACCACGCCGCTGCCGCCTCTCTCGCTGTACGTACATTTTCCGTGGTGCATCAAGAAGTGCCCGTACTGCGACTTCAATTCGCACGGCGTGCGCGAAGCGATTCCCGAGGCAGCGTACGTCGCCGCGCTCATCGCCGATTTCACGGCCGCGGCGCCGGCCCTGGCTGGGCGGCCGATCCGCTCGGTGTTTTTCGGCGGCGGTACGCCAAGCCTCATGTCGGGCGAGGCGGTGCATCGCCTGCTCGACGAACTGCGCCAACAGGGCGCGCTGGCCGACGACGCGGAGATCACGCTCGAAGCCAATCCCGGCGCAGTGGAGGCGGCGCGCTTTCGTGCCTACCGGGAGGCCGGCGTCAATCGCCTGTCGCTTGGCATCCAGAGCTTCTCCGCGGCACAGTTACAGGCGCTCGGCCGCGTTCATAAGCAGGACGAAGCCCGTCGCGCCATCGAGCTGGCCGCCCGCCACTTCGCCAATTTCAATCTCGACCTGATGTACGCACTGCCCGGCCAGCGTGTCGACGAGGCGCTGGCCGATCTGGAAACGGCGCTCACCTTCGCGCCGCCGCATCTTTCCTGTTACCAGCTGACGCTGGAGCCGCACACGGCTTTTGCCGCCGCGCCGCCGGTGCTGCCCGACGACGACACGGCGGCAGCCATGCAGGAGGGCATCGAGGCGCGACTCGCCGCCGCCGGTTTCACGCACTACGAAACCTCGGCCTTCGCACGCCCCGGACGGCAGTGCCGGCACAACCTCAATTACTGGCACTACGGCGACTACCTCGGCATCGGCGCGGGCGCGCACAGCAAGCTGAGCTCGCTCGATGACGCCGGCCAGCTACGCGTGCTGCGCCAGGTGCGCTGGGCGCAACCGGCGCGCTACCTGTCCGAACTGGCGCCGGTCGACGCACGTGCCAGCACCGGCGGCAGCGCAGATGCCCCCACTCCCCGCCAGCCACTGGCCGAAGAATTCACGGTCGCCGCCGCAGAGCGGCCATTCGAATTCATGATGAACGCGCTGCGCCTCAATGAGGGCTTCGCGGAAAGCCTGTTCGCCGAACGCTGCGCACTGCCGCTCGCGCAGATCGAGGAGGCGCTCAGGCGGGCGGAGCGGGAGGGCTTGCTGGAACGCAGCGGCGGACGCATTGCACCGAGCGCGCGTGGCCGCCGCTTCCTCAACCGGCTGCTCGAAGGCTTCCTCAGCGACGACTGAGCAGGCGCTCACTCGTCGTCGCCGTCGAGCGCCTTGATCAGATCGAATAGCCGCCGGTAAAAGTCGGTCGAAGTGACCGTCTCCTCGCCTACCTTGACGAGCGAATCCTTGTCCGCCGCCCACGGCAAGGACAGCGAACCAATCGCCGAGACGCTGACGCCGGCGCTGCTGCCCTTCGATTTCATCTCGAATTCCGTCTCCAGCGCATTGGCGTAGATGGCGGTTCCCAGATTGCTCGGCAGGCAGACGAGCGTGATGGCCAGCCGGCTCGCCTTGTCGGGGGTTGGCCGGAAATACTTCTCGCCCTGGATGTTCGTCGGCTTGCTGTCATTGACCTGATAGCCCTGGCTCAACAAGGCACGTTTGGCGACTTCGCACGCGGCTGCCGGCGCCTTGCTGCTGTAGTACTGGAACGGCGTATCGCTGGGAAAGGTTTCCGCCTGATAGGCGTGCGTTTCCTTCACCGAACTGCACGCGCCAAGCAGGGCCAAAGCGCAGCCGGCTGCGGCCAGTGCTGCCATGGACCGTAATCGCATACTCATCGGCAATCATCCTCAAAAAGCACAGGCGCCACGCATGCGGCGCCTGACGACAAATCGCCATCCCCCGCGCTAACGCGGCAGACGGTCGAGCGCCTCGTTCAGACGGCGCTGAATATCCTGCGTTGGCCGCCCCTGCACCTCGGCCAGACGCAACTCGCGCAGCAGATCAGCCACTTGCCCCGGCGTGCTGGCGGCCGGCGCGCGACCGCCATTGCCCGCCTCGGCAGCACCTGCGGAAGCCGGCTTGGCGACCGGTGCACTCGACTGCAATTCGGCACGCTCGCTGCCGACCTGACCGCGCCGGCCGGTGATGACCAGCGTTCCCGGCGTTTGCGGCAAGGGGAACGGGCGCCGCGCCGCCTGCGGCGTGGGTGTCGTGTTCTGACGGAAGGTATTTACCGCCGCGAAGAATTTCTGCCGCAACTCGTCGGTAGGCCGCCCCTCAGCCTGCGCCTGTCGCAATTGCCGCAGCAGCTCGTCGATTTCGCCGGGAGCGCTGACGGAACGGCTGACCGGGCCAAAGCTCTCCTTTGGCGCGCGCGCGGCGATGGCGAATTCTTCCGGCGTCGAAATCATCCGTCCCAGACGCAGGTGGTCATAGCGCATCGCCAGGGTCAGCGCGCTGTCGCCCCAATCGTTCTTGGCCTTGGTATCGGCGCCCGCTTCGAGCAGCGTTTTTGCCAGCGACTCGCGCCCTTCACGCGCGGCGAGCATCAGCGGCGTCGACGCATTGGGCGAACGCGCATCGATCTTGGCGCCACGCTCGATGAGGAACTGCGCCACCTTCTCCTGACCATTGAACACTGCGTAATGCAGGGCGCTCCATTGCAGGTCGGGACGATTCAGCGTCGCGCCGTGATCGAGCAACCATTGCACCGCCGGCAGATGGCCGTTCCAGGCCGCCAGGAGAAGTGCCTGCTCGCCCGCGCGATTGGTCTGGCGCACCGTCGCCCCTCGCTCGACGAAGAGGCTCATCATCGGAATATCGCCGTTCCACGCGGCGATCATGAGGCCGGTGCCGAGGCGGTCGGCGATGAAATCCGGACTCAGACCCTCATCGAGCCAGCGCTTGACGGTGCGCACATCACCGCGCTCGACCGTCACGCCGAACTCGATCGGATCGGGCGCCGCCGCCTGCGCCGCCACGGGCAGGAACGCAAACGTCAGCAAGGCCGCCAGAGCGATACCGCATCGGCGCAAACAGTGGCCGAACCATCCCCGCCCGCCGTTAGGCCCGCCCGCCACCGGCATCGCCGCGAGGCCTGTCCGTGTTGCCATCCTGAGAATGTTCATCGTCGCTCCGCCTTTTCGCTCAATGCCCGGCAGATACCGCCGCTGCCATGGCCTTGCTGGTTTTGATGCACAATACCGCGCTCATGCCCTTACGCCTTGCCCTCGCCCTCGCGCTCTCGGTAACGCTGCACGCGGCGATTTTGCTCGCCGGCGCGATCCACCGGAAGGCGCCCCCACCGCCGACTGTTACGCTGGAAGCGCGGCTGCGCCCGCCCGAAGCGCCCGCCGAAGCGCTCCTCAAGAACACGCTCGACGCCACCGCTAAAGCCAGCAAAGCCGATACGAGCGCCCCCCCACCGGCCACGCCGCCCGAGCCGCCGCCCGTCGCGCGCGCGCCCGCCAAAGACGCGACGGCAGCGCCACCCAAACCCGCCCCCGCCTCGAGCCGTCGCGAAGCGCGTCCCGAGCCGTCTGCGAACGAGGTACGCGCGGCGCAGAAGAAGCTCGCCAGGCACCAGTATTACCCGCCGGAAGCCATCGCCGCCGGTCTCGAAGGCGAAGTGCGGGTCTTGCTCACGCTCGACGCCGACGGCGCGATCAGCGACGTCCAGCTCGCGGCCAGTTGCGGGCACGCGATTCTCGACAACGCCGCCCTGCGCGCCGTCTGGGCGATGGGTTCGCTGCCGGGAAGCCACCGCCGCGAACTGATACTGCCGGTGGTATTCCGTCTGCGCTAGCCGCCGGCGAATCGTCGGCACACGCGGCAGGCCCGGCACACCCGATACGGCACCGCGCTCACTCGGCCACTGGCAGACTGCGCTTGCGGAAGACGACATCCCAGATACCGTGCCCGAGGCGCAGGCCACGCTGCTCGAATTTGGTGAGCGGACGGTAATCCGGCCGCGGTGCGAAGCCCGCCGCCGTGTTCTCGAGACGCGGCTCGCCGGCCAGCGTTTCGAGCATCTGCTCGGCGTAGTTTTCCCAGTCCGTGGCGCAGTGAATGTAGCCGCCCGGCATCAAGCGGTCGGTCAGCAAGGCCACCAACGGTGGCTGAATCAGGCGACGCTTGCGATGACGCAGCTTCGGCCAGGGATCGGGGAAGAACACATGCACTCCCGCCAGCGAGTCGGGCGCGATCATGTCGCGCAAGACCTCGGCCGCGTCGTGCTGGATGATGCGCACGTTGCCAAGGCCGCGCTCGGCGATCAGCTTGCACAGACTGCCAACGCCCGGCGTGTGTACTTCAACACCAAGAAAATCGTGGTCGGCGCGGGCAACCGCGATGGTCGCCGTCGTTTCGCCCATGCCAAAGCCGATTTCGAGAATGCGCGGCGCGCGACGACCGAACAGCGCGTCAAAATCGAGCTGCGCCGGTGCGTAGTCGACCCCGATCTTCGCCATCATGCTGTCGCGGTAGCGCTGCTGCGCGTTCGACACGCGTCCCTGACGCAGGACGAAACTGCGCACCGGGCGCTGCATCAGCGACGCCGTATCGGCCGACACGGCGGCAGCGCCATCGCTGGCGGGCGTCGAGGCATCTGCGGCGTGGCCCGCGACGGGCCCTGCTTCCTGATCCATTTTTTGGCCTGCTTTGGGGCGCATGTCCTGAGCCGCTGCGTTACCCGGCGCAGCGTCGGTCGGCGAGGCGCGCAGCTGGCTGGCGGCGGTAGAGTCGTCTTGAGTCGTCATGGTCAGGAACCAATCAGGCCAGTGGTCGGCGACGAGGGGTCGGCCGAGTAGAACTTGCGCGCCATGCGCCCGGCGAGGAAGGCTTCGCGGCCAGCCTCGACCGCCTTCTTCATCGCCGACGCCATCAGCACCGGGTCCTGCGCGTGCGCGATGGCGGTGTTCATCAGCACGCCGTCGCAGCCGAGTTCCATGGCGATGGCCGCGTCCGAAGCCGTGCCGACGCCGGCGTCGACCAGCACCGGCACCTTCGCCGCGTCGAGGATCAGGCGCAGGTTCCACGGATTGACGATGCCCATGCCGGAGCCGATCAGCGAGGCCAGCGGCATGATCGCAACGCAGCCGATGTCTTCGAGCATCTTCGCCTGGATCGGGTCGTCGGCGCAGTAGACCATCACCTGGAAGCCTTCCTTGACCAGCGTTTCGGCGGCCTTCAGCGTTTCCGGCATGTTCGGGAACAGCGTCTTCGGGTCGCCGAGGACTTCGAGCTTGACCAGTGCGTGGCCGTCGAGCAGTTCGCGCGCCAGACGCAGCGTGCGCACCGCGTCGTCGGCGGTGTAACAGCCGGCGGTGTTGGGCAGGATGGTGAACTGCGACGGCGGCAGGAAATCGAGCAGGTTCGGCTCGCCGGCGTTCTGGCCGATGTTGGTGCGGCGGATGGCGACGGTGACGATCTCGGCGCCGGAGGCGTCGATGGCGGCGCGGGTTTCGGCGAAATCCTTGTACTTGCCGGTGCCGACGAGCAGGCGCGAGCGGTATTCGCGACCGGCGATGACGAGCGGGGTAGCAGTGCGGTTCATGGTTTTTCCGGAAGGAAGCAAATAAACGGGGCGCGTTGCGCGCGAAATTGGGGAAGCGCCGAGAATGTCGCGCCCATCGGCGCGATCTCGCTCAGCGGTCAGAAGACAGGTGATCTGCGATAGCGCATCGACACATTCTGGCAACTAATAGCAGCGACAATTTTCGCGCCGGCACGAGGCCGTCGGCGCTCGGCAAACGGGGCGCAGATGCGTCCCACCCGGCTGGCCGCCGCACAGCGCGTACCGACAGCCACCGCCCTCAGCCACCGCCGACCGCGACGACGATTTCCAGCCGGTCGCCCTCGGCGAGAGGCGTCTCGGCGTAGCGACTGCGCGGCACGATGTCGCCGTTTTTTTCGACGGCAATGCGCTTGCCGACAAAGCCCAGCGTATCGACCAGGCCGGCAACGGTCAGCGGTTCGGGAAAGGGGCGGGTTTCGCCGTTAATGACGAGGTTCATGGCGGGCGATTCTATCATCGCCCGCTCCCGACGCACGGCCCCGCCGGGAGCGGGCGCTGCCCTCTCGGCGGCGATTCGAGGATAATCCGCGGTCTCTACGCATTGTTTGAGGAGTTGCCATGCCCGTGCGTTTTCTTCGTCGCCGCCTCTTGCCGGCGCTGCTCGCCAGCCTGCTTGCCGGATCGGCCAGTATCGCCCTGGCCGACATCAAAGTCGGCGTGATCGCCTCATCGACCGGTGTCACCGCTGTCGTCGGCATCCCCCAGAAGAACACGATTGCCTTGCTGCCGAGCGAAATCGGCGGACAGAAAATCGATTACGTCGTCCTCGACGACGCCTCCGACCCAACCAACGCTGTCACCAACCTGAAAAAGCTGCTCGCCGAATACAAGGTCGATGCGCTGATCGGTCCGACGACCTCGCCGGCGGCGCTGGCCATGCTCGACTTCGTTGCCGAAGCGAAAACGCCACTGATCACGACGGTCGGTTCCTCGGCACTGGTGACGCCGATGGACGACAAGCGCCACTGGGTATTCAAGACGACGCAAAACGACGACCTCATCGCCGAAGCCGTCGTCGCCCACATGCGCGCCACGCACGTGCGCAGCATCGGTTTCATTGGTTTTAACGATCCGTACGGCGAGAACTGGTACAAGGTGTTCGCGCCGATGGCGGAAAAAGCCGGCATCCGCATCGTCGCCAATGAGCGCTTCACGCGCACCGATCCGTCCGTCACCGGGCAGGCGCTGAAGCTCCTCGCCGCCCGCCCCGATGCCGTTTTCGTCGCGGCCACCGGCGGCCCGGCGGTACTGCCGCAAACAGCGCTTGCCGAAAAAGGCTACAAGGGACGCATCTACCAGACGCACGGCGTCGCCACCAACGACTTCATCCGCATCGGCGGTGCCCGCGTCGAAGGCACGCTGATGGCCGGCGGACCGATGCTCGTTGCCGACGAACTGCCGGCGAGCAACCCGATCAAGGCCGTCGCGCAGAACTACATCAAGCTCTACGAAGCAAAGTACGGCGCCGGCACGACCTCGACCTTCGGTGCCAACACCTGGGACGCCGGCCTGCTGCTGCAAAAGACCATTCCCGAAGCGCTGAAGAAAGCGAAGCCGGGCACGCCGGAATTCCGCGCCGCGCTGCGCGACGCGCTGGAGCAGACGCGTGAACTCGTCGGCGCACAAGGCGTCTTCACCATGTCGCCGCGCAACCACAACGGCATGGACAGCCGCGCCCGCCTGATGATGACGGTCAAGGACGGGCACTGGATTCCGCTGCCGTGAGCGCACTCGAGCACTACGACGACGAACTGGCGCGGCTAGACCGCGAAATGGCCTACTACGCCGCCATCTGCGGCGTCGACCTGAGCGACCATGAAGCCGTCGAGGAATGCCTGCGCCACCCGCAAGACAACTGGCCGGAGGACAAGGCCCGCGAATCCCTGCGCGGCCTGATTCTGCTGCGCGTGAAGATCGAAGGCGAAATGCTCGACGACGGGCAAGTCGCCAAGGACTTCAATGGCTGGTAGCCGCCGTTGGTGACGGCAGGTCGATAAAAAAAGCGAAGGGCCGGAAATTCCGGCCCTTCGCTTTGCTGTCTGGAGCGGGTGAAGGGAATCGAACCCTCGTATAAAGCTTGGGAAGCTTTCGTTCTACCATTGAACTACACCCGCGAGGCCGCCATTCTATGCGGCGCCACCGATCACCACAAGCGTGCGCCGTAGCGCGGGCGGACACCTTTCGCGTCAACCAAGACGTAGGCTCTGCCGCCTACGAGGGCGGCAGAGCGGCGTCGGCACAAACGGAGTCCTCGTGCGGACTGTGGAGTTACTGCGCCGGCTCGGCCAGGGCGCGGTAGCGCCCGGCATGGAAGACCAGCGGCACGTGCGCATCCCCCGTCGCAAAGCGCTCGACGCGGCCGATGAAAACAAGGTGATCGCCGCCTTCGTGGCGAATTTCGTTGGCGCACTCGAACCAGGCACAGCAGCCGTCGAACAGCGGCGCGCCGCCGAGTCCTTGCCGTGGTTCGAGTCCCGCGAAGCGTTCGGGATCGCGGCCAGCAAAACGATCCGATAGCGCCTGCTGATCGACCGCCAGCACGTTGACGGCGAAATGCGAGGCAGCGACGAAATCTGCCAGTCGTGGCGAATTCGCCGACAAGCTCCAGACCACCAGTGGCGGATCGAGCGATACCGAGTTGAAGGAATTGACCGTCAAACCAATCGGCTGGCCGTCTGCGCCACGCGCCGTGACGATGGTTACGCCGGTGGTAAAGCGGCCAAGCGCGTGCCGGAACGCTCGCGAATCAAAATCGGCAACGGGGGAGGTCGAAGAAGGCATCGGGTAGTCCACACAAAACGGTTGAAATCGACACGTGGGGCCAGGCGGTGCGCAGCCAAAAACGCCGGAACACCGCCGCCGGAAAGCCTCTGAGCGAGGCCGCGCAAGGGCCGGGAAGAGCAACAGCGCATGCTAGAATCGCCCGTCCAAAACGGCTTCCGGGAGTCATTGCAATGTCAGGAAACACCGGCGCGGCAGCGCCTTCGGCGAATGCGGCGCAAACCGCCAGCGCATCGGCCATCGACGCTTCCCGCGCCGTCGCGCCGGGACCGCTTGGCTCGCTCGGCACGCCCTTGAGTCCGTCGGCCACACGCGTGATGCTGCTCGGCGCCGGCGAACTCGGCAAGGAAGTGATTATCGCTTTGCAGCGACTGGGTGTCGAGACGATCGCCGTAGACCGTTACGCCGATGCCCCCGGCATGCAGGTGGCGCACCGCGCGCATGTGGTGACGATGACCGACGGCGCCGCGCTGCGCGCGATCATCGAAGCCGAGCGCCCGCATCTGGTCGTTCCCGAGATCGAAGCCATCGCCACCGACATGCTGCAGGAGATCGAGCGCGAGGGCATCGCCGAGGTGATTCCGACGGCGCGCGCGACGCGCCTGACGATGAACCGCGAAGGCATCCGCCGCCTTGCCGCCGAAGAACTCGGCCTGCCGACCTCGCCCTACGCCTTTGCCGATTCGCTCGACGCGCTGCGCGCCGCCATCGACGGTAGCGAAGGCCGTCCGGGTATCGGCTTCCCCTGTCTGGTCAAGCCGGTGATGTCCTCGTCGGGCAAGGGCCAGTCGCTGCTGCGCAGCGCCGACGACGTCGAGAAGGCGTGGAACACCGCGCAGCAGGGCGGCCGCGTTGCCGGCGGGCGCATCATCGTCGAAGGCTTCATCGACTTCGACTACGAAATCACACAGTTGACCGTGCGCGCCGTCGGCGCCTCGGGGGCGGTGGAAACCTTCTTCTGCGAGCCGGTCGGCCATGTGCAGGTGGCCGGCGATTACGTCGAATCCTGGCAGCCGCAGGCGATGAGCGCCGTCGCGCGGCAGCGCGCACGTGACATCGCCGGCGCCGTGACCGCCAATCTCGGCGGCCGCGGCCTCTTCGGTGTCGAACTCTTCGTCAAGGGCGACATGGTGTGGTTCTCGGAAGTCAGCCCGCGCCCGCACGACACCGGGCTGGTCACGCTGGCGACGCAGCGCCTCTCCGAATTCGAACTGCACGCCCGCGCCATCCTCGGCCTGCCGGTCGACGTGACGCTGCGTGCGCCGGGCGCCTCGGCGGTGATCTACGGAGGTGTCGACGCCAGCGGCATCGCCTTCGATGGAATTGCCGACGCGCTGGCCGTACCCGACAGCGATCTGCGCCTCTTTGGCAAACCGGAGAGCTTCGTCAAGCGACGTATGGGGGTCGCGCTGGTGACCGCCGCCGATACCGACGAAGCGCGCCGTCGCGCCAAGCTCGCCGCGAGCCGCGTTCAGCCGCGGGCACGATGAAGGCGGTGCAGCGTTCGCACGGCTGGCGCTGGCGCGCCCTTGCCTTGGGCGGGGCGGCGCGCCGGTGAAGCCGCCGTCCGCCCGTCTGCCTACCGCCCCCTTGCCAGCGGGTGTCGACGCGGGCTTTGCCGAGCGCGTCATCGACTGGCAACGACAGCACGGTCGCCACGATCTGCCCTGGCAGCAGCGCGATTCGGCGCGCGATCCGTATCGTGTCTGGCTGTCCGAAATCATGTTGCAGCAAACGCAGGTCGCGACGGTCATCCCCTACTACCTGCGCTTTCTTGCGCGCTTTCCGACCCTCGACGCGCTGGCGGCGGCGCCGCTGGGCGATGTACTCGAACACTGGGCGGGACTCGGCTACTACGCGCGGGCGCGCAATCTGCACCGCTGCGCGCAAACCCTTGTCGCCGAGCACAACGGCCGCTTCCCGCCTGCGGCGGAGCGTATTGCCGAACTGCCGGGCATCGGCCGCTCGACGGCGGCGGCGATTGCCGTCTTCGGCTTTGGCGAGCGTGCCGCCATCCTCGACGGCAACGTCAAACGCGTTTTCGCGCGTCACTTCGGCATTGAGGGTTTCACCGGCTCACCCGCTATCGAGCGCCGCCTGTGGGCGCTGGCCGAGGCACTGCTGCCCACGCAGGGCGTCGACGCCTACACGCAAGGGCTGATGGACCTCGGTGCGACACTGTGCACGCGCGGTCAGGCGCGCTGCAACGACTGCCCGCTCGCCGCCGGCTGCGTCGCCCGCCGCGAGCAACGGCAGGCCGAACTGCCCTCGCCACGTCCGAAAAAACACGTTCCCGAACGGCAGACGACCTTCCTCATTCTCGATGACGGCGCCCGCGTGCTGCTTGAACGGCGCCCCGCCAGCGGTATCTGGGGCGGCCTGCTGGCGCCGCCGGAACTCGTCAGCGGCGGCCTCGACGACAGCGCCCCGCCGGCGACCGACCTTGAGGCCGCCGCCATCAGCGATGCCGAACGAACAGCAGCGAGTGCGCTCGCCCGCCGCCACGGCTGCCGGTTGCGACAGATGGAGGTTCTTCCGGCATTGACGCATGTATTCAGCCACTTCCGGCTGCATATCCGCGCCTTGCGCTGCCATGTCACCGCGCCGGGTGGCGGTATCGCCGAAGACGGCTGGTACTGGCTGGCCCGCAGCGCCCACGCGCACACGGCAGAAGCGACACTTGCGCGTGCCGCCTTACCGGCACCGATCCGCCGGCTATTCAGCGCGCTGCCGGACTGAAGCGGGCAATCGCCCAGCGCCCGAGAAATATCCCTGCCGCCAGCGTCAGGAAGCCTGCCCCCCAGCCAGCACGGCTTCCCGGCCCGACGAGATCGAGGGCAAGGCCGAAAAGCACAGGCCCCAAACCAGCGCCGGCAAAACCGACCGTCGCGTACACCGCCAGCGCGGCGCCGCGTTCGCTCGGCGCGGTCCCGGTGAGGAGGCCGGCCGTCATCGCCGCCGAATCGAGGTTCATCGTCGCCGCGTAGATCAGCAGCAAGGGCGCCAGCAGCCAGCTCCAGTGCGGCGGCGTCAGCGCGACAGCCAGCGCCAGCAAGCCCGAGGCTGGCATGACCCGCGTCAGCCAGCGGCGACGCCCCCAGCGCTGCGCGCCCTCGTTGCCGAGAATGCTCGCCGGCACCGCCAGAAACGTTGCCAGTGCGGCAATCAGGCCGGGCGATGACGTCCACAACGACGGCGCCACCGCCTCGACCCAGACGAGATAGGCGACCAGCCAGCTCCGAAAGGCGAAAAGCTCCCAGTTGTGGCCAAAATACGCCCCGCAATAGGCAATCACCCGGCGGTCACGCAGTACGCGACGCCAGCGCGCGGGATCGGGGCGCTGTGCCACGGGCGCCTTGGGCGCCACGCCCAGCCAGACCAGCGCAGCCGCCGCGAGGGAGGCCAGCGCCGCGAGGCTAAACAGGGTGGGCCACGCCAGCCAGCGCTGCGCCGCATCGACCCACAGGAAGGAAATGCCGGCGCCGACGCCGAAGCTCGCCGTGTAGAACGCCGTGCAACGCGACTGCGCGGAAGGCGGCAGGCGGTCAGTCAGCGCTTTCAGACCGGGCATGTAGGTGCCGGCGAGCGCCAGTCCGGCCAGCCACCACCAGGCGAGGGCGACGTTCAGAGCGCGCGCCGTCAAGGCGAAACCGGCCAAGGCCAGCGCCGACATAAGCGCACCGGCAAGATGTACGCGGCGCGCGTCGATGCGATCGGTCAGGTTGAGCAAGAGCGGCACGGCGAGGATGTAGCCGATGAAATACATGCCCCCCAGCCAGCCGCCCTGCGTCGCGCTCATCTGCCACATGGACGTGAAATGCGGCAGCAGCGACGGCGCCAGTGCGAAACCGCTCATCGAAAGGATTTCCGCCAGACAGAAGAGCGCGGTCAGGCGCCGCGCGGCGGTCGCGTCGACGGCGAGCACGGGCGCCACGGTTGGCGCCCTAGGCGGCGTACTCACCGGCGGAGCCGGGACACCCCGGCCACTCGCGCGGCGTCTGAATCGCCACTCATGCGAGGCCGGGAGCCTCCGTTCCGGCAGCGGTCGCACCCCAGCGCTGCATCAGCGAATGCGGCACGCGCAACTGATCGAGAATGCGCGCAACGACGAAATCGATCAGCGCATCGACGCTTTGCGGGTGGTGATAAAAGCCAGGATTGGGCGGCAGGATGACCGCCCCCGCGCGCGCCAGACGCAGCATGTTTTCGAGATGAATCGCCGAGAGGGGCGTTTCACGCGGCACCAGAATCAGCCGCCGCCCCTCCTTCAGCACCACGTCAGCGGCGCGTTCGATCAGCTTGTCCGCCAGGCCCTGCGCCACGGCAGCAAGCGTTCCCATCGAACACGGGCAGATCACCATGGCGTCGGGTGGATTGGAGCCGCTGGCCACCGGCGCGAACCACTCTTCGCGGCCGTAGACCTCCAGCGTTCCAGGCAAATCGGCGTAGCGCTCGCGCAGCGTCGCACGCAGGTCGGCGGCCCGTGCCGGCAATTCCAGCCCCATCTCCTGCCGGGCGACGATCTGTGCCGCCTGCGAGTACAAAAGCTGCACGCGGCAGCCGGCCGCCAGCAGGCATTCGAGCAGACGAACCCCGTAGGGCATGCCGGAAGCGCCGGTAAAGGCGAGGCAGACGGTATCAGGCATGCGGAACTCCGGAGTCGGCGGATAGCCGGGTGAGGGGCGCCACCTCGCCATCTGGCGGCGGCGCGTCGGCAGGCGCCTCGGCAAGCAGGCGCGCGGCGATCAGGCCGTTGATGATACCGAAGCCGAGCGCTGCCACGAAAAAGAAGGGAACCATGTAAAACAGACCGTTATGCGGAATCAGCCACAGGCGCGCCAGCACCAGCTGACTGCCGATGTGCGCGAAGGCCGCCAAAATACTCCAGCTGACCGGCCCGAACCAGCGCCGGGGTAGACGATACGCCAGCCCGAGCACGGCGAGACTGCCGAGCGCGCCCGCCAGACTGAGAAAGAAGCCCGGCGCCAGAAACTGCCCCAGGAGCAAGGCACCGGCAATGACGCGCAAACCGCTCACCCACGCCGCCGTGCGCCAGCCATAGCGCGCCAGAACGATCAGGGTGACGATGTTCGCCAGCCCCGGCTTGATGCCCGGCAAGGGCAAGGGAATCGCCGCGTCGATCAGCGACAGGCCGACGGCAGCGGCGGCCAGTTGAGCGATGCGATGGTCCTCCGGCGTCGTCAGCAAGGCCACCGTACGCGACGCGGCAGGCGCGTTGGGCTCACTCACGCGCTGCCTCCGCCGCACGGGCGCTGCCGCGCTCAATAACTAAGCGAGTCATACGCCTCCCGATTTCCCTTGATCTGCACGCTCACCTGATTCGGCGCGCAAATGGCAATCTCGCCCGGCCGCTCCAGCCAGCCCTGCCGCACGCAATACTGACGCGGCCCCGGATCGGCGACGACGCGCACCCGCCGACGTTCGACGGCAATCGTCGTCGTCCCGAGCGGCCCCGGCACGTCGATACGGCGATCACGCCCGAGATCGAGTTCGGCGAAGACCTCGCCCCCCCGCTTGACCACCGCTTTCTCGGCAACGCCGGCCTGAAAGGCGAGCGGAAACGACACTGCCACCAGCCCGGCGCCCGCCGCTGCCACCGCCCAGTCGCCGGGGCGGACGAAATCCAGCCAGCGCATCAGGCGCTCCCGGTAGCGGGCGGCGCAATCTGACGGTGGCGAACGAGAACGCGGGCATGCGACTGAAACAGGCGCCCCAGATACTCGGCGAAATACACCGAGCGATGCTGGCCGCCCGTACAGCCGATGGCGATGGTCAGGTAATTGCGACTGTCGCGGATGTAGGACGGCAGCCAGTCGCCGATGAAGCGGGCAATGTCGTCGCGCATGCGCAGCACTTCCGGCTGGCTTTCGAGAAACTCGAGCACCGGCAGGTCGCAGCCGGTCAAGGGCCGCAGTTGCGCGTCGTAATGCGGATTGGGCAGGCAGCGCACGTCGAAGACAAGATCGGCGTCGAGCGGCAGCCCATGCTTGAAACCGAAGGACTCGAACAGCAAGGTCAGTCCCTGCCCCGGCTCGGCGGCGACGAACTGGCGCACCCAATCGCGCAGCGTATTGGGCAGCACGTCGCTGGTATCGATGTGATGCCCGAGTTCGACCAACTCCTCGAGTCGCAAACGCTCCTCGGCAATCGCCTCCGACAGGGTGCTATCGCCAATCGCCAGCGGGTGGCGCCGCCGCGTTTCGGAAAAACGCTTGAGCAGCGTCTCGTTCTTGGCGTCGAGGAAGAGGAACTGCAGTTGCAGGTCGTGGGCACGCAAGGCATCGAGCTGCTGCGGCAACATGGCGACGCTCTCGCCGCCGCGAATGTCGATGGCCACCGCGCATTTGTCGTAGCCCTGCTGGTCGAGCTGCCCCACCAGCTGCGGCAGCAGGAGCGACGGCAAATTGTCGACGCAATAGTAGCCGGCATCCTCAAGCACCTTGAGGGCGATCGATTTGCCGGAACCGGACAGGCCGCTGATAAGGACGAGGTGCATGCGCTTCAGGATAGCGGAACGCCGCCCGACGGGGCAAGCCGGAAGCTGGAGAACGACACCGCCAGCTCCGCGCCGATGCCTATCCACGACCGGGCCAAGTGAAACAACGCCACTGACGGCTCGAGCCTGGTCATGCCCGACACGCCCAATCGGCATTAATCCTTCGCCCGCACGCCACACGTTGTTACAATTGGCAACAATCGCCTAACCCTCCGGCAAGACTCTTGCCCTGAAATGAACTTGAACCACCTGCAGGCTTATTGCCAGTCCGTTTCACATGTCTGGGGACTGAACCGGACACGACGTGCCGTCCGAGTTTCACGTTACCTACTGCGAGGACTGATCAATCCACTCGCCGCCTTCCACTGGTCATCCGCCGTACGAAGCGTCCCGGAACTCCAGCTTTGCCTCACGCACAATCCGCGTTTCCTGCTGAAACCGAGCCGGCACTATCTCAACCGCCACTATTCGTTCGCCCAGCGCGCCGCCGTCATTGCCAGCCACCACGCCGTGCTGGCCCGCCTGTTGGCGCCGGAACAACGCCTGCTCCTTGTCAGCGGACAGTCCATCCGGCTGGCCGAAATCATGGGAAAGCGCGGGACTCCCTACGCCATTACCCTTTGCAGAACCGACAAATTCGACCGTGAAGGCGAGTTGATCCTGGGCTTGCGCGACAGCGCGCAGCAACGCGATGTCTTTCGCCTCGCCTTTTCGCTGCACGCCACGATGAAAACGCTCTCGCTCGAGATTGGCTGCATCCAGGGCGTACGCAGCCCGGATGCCCGCGAGCTGATCAAGGTGGCAACCAAAGAGTGCCACGGCATCCGGCCGAAAAACCTGCTTTTGGAAGCACTCATGCCGCTGGCGCGGGTCTGGAATGTCGGTACTGTTTTCGGCGTCTCCAACGCGTCGCGCGTTTACCGCAGCGCTGCCACCTTCGCCGATTACGACACGCTCTGGTCAGAGGTCGGCGGCATTGCCGAGGCCGGCGGCAGATTCCGGCTGCCTTTGACGCTGGCGCACCGCGAGTTGAGCGAGATTCCCAATCACCACCGCTCCGAGTACCGCAAAAGGAATGCCCTGCGCAGCGATCTTGCCGAAAAAGTCGCCACCACCGCGACGGCGCTGCTGCGAGATTCCGTCGAGCGCGCAGATCGCCTCTGGCACGAAACGAATCGTCCGGCGCCCAAGCAACGCCCGAAAGTGAGCCTCGCCTGACGGGCGAGCGGCGCGTTTAGCCGTCGGAGCGACGCACCGACGATTCGGCGAGGCCGCGCGCCGCCATGGCGGCAGCAGGCACTGGGGCGGCTGACGGCAAGCCGATGCGTTGCGGCAGCAGCGAGCCGGCGATCATGCCGAGAATGCTCATGGCGAAGCCGATCAGTTGTGGCGGAACGATGCTGTCGTCGCCGAGCACGGCTTCGACGGCGAGCCAGGACGCCAGCCCGCAGAAGATCGCCGTCAGCGCCCCCTGCGTCGTCGCGCGCTTCCAGAAGGCGCCGAAGAACAACGGCACGAAAGCGCCCGCCAGCGTCACCTTGTAGGCGTTCTCGACCATCTGGAAGATCGAGTCGTTGGTATTAAGAGCGAACAACAGCACGACGCCGGCAAAGCAGACGATGGTGATGCGCATCATGCGCAGGAAGGCCTGATCGCTGATACCGGGAAAATAGGCGCGCACGATGTTCTCGGAAAAAGCCACCGAGGGCGCCAGCAGCGTTGCCGACGAGCAGCTCATGATCGCCGCCAGCACGGCGCCGAAGAAGATCGCCTGCGCCGCCACCGGCGTGTGTTGCAGCACCAGCGTCGGCAGCACCAGTTGCGGGTCGGAGTCGATGAGCGCCGTGAATTGCTCGGGAGCGATCAAGGTCGCTGAATAGGCGATGAACATCGGTACGAAGGTGAAACAGAAGTAGATCCCGCCGCCGAGCACCGACGCCCAGATGGCGATCTTCGCGCTCTTCGCCGAGGTGACGCGCTGGAAGACGTCCTGCTGCGGAATCGAGCCGAGCATCATCGTCACCCAGGCGCCGAGAAAGCCCAGCCACTCGACGGCACCGCCGGTAGGAAAGAGATCCAGCTTGCCGGCGGCTGCGGCGTGGCTGATCACGACATCGGCGCCGCCGGTCATGCCGGAGACCAGATAGCCGATATAGAGCAGGCCGCCCATGACGACGCCCATCTGCACAAAATCGAGTATCGCCACCGAGAACATGCCGCCAAAGGTGGTGTAGGTGAGGACGATGAGCGCGCCGAGCACCATGCCCGCCTGCTGCGAAATCGCGCCGTCGGTCACGACATTGAAGACGAGGCCCAGCGCCTTGATCTGCGCCGACACCCAGCCGAGATACGACGCAACGATGCACAGCGTCGTCAGCACCTCGACCGTGCGGTTGTAGCGCATGCGGAAGAAGTCGCCGAGTGTCAGGATGTTGAGCTTGTAGAGAACGGCGCCATAAAAGATGCCGGCGATGACAAGGCACAGGCTGGCGCCGAACGGATCGGCAACGACGCCACGCACGCCCTCCTTGACGAAGGTCGCCGAAACGCCGAACACCGCCTCGGCGCCGAACCACGTGGCGAAGACCGTCGCCGTCACCACCGGCAAGGGCAAGCGCCGCCCGGCGACGGCGAAATCCTTGGCGTTATGCACCCGCGTCGCGGCATACAGGCCAACGCCAATCGAAGCGACGAGGTAAAAGGCGACAAACCAGACGAGCATGGCCGGGCGGAATCCGCGCAGAGTGGAAAAAATGGCAGCGAATTATACGGTTATCAGGCCCGGCGGGGCGCTCGGAAAACACAGCGGCGGCAAGGTTTTCGCCCAGCCGTGGCAAGACGTCCACACGCCCCCTCACACTCGCTTCATCCACATTTACTGTGGATAAGTCTGTGGGTAGCGCGTGGGAAGGCAACGCAAGTGTCTAAGCCGACAGGAAAGCGCCTGCTCCGCTGCAAAAAGAGGCAGCCGGCTCAGGCATCGCCGGGAGTCGGCGTCCGGGAGTCGGTGCGCGCCAGGGCCACGCGATTACGCCCGCCGCTCTTGGCGGCGTAGAGCGCGAGATCGGCGGCACGGGCGAGTTCAGCATCGGTCTGACCATGCTCGGGATAGAGCGCCACGCCGATGGAAACGCTGAGTGCCGTCGCCCCTTCGCCGCTACCCAGCGTCAGTTCGGCACAGGCCGCGCAAATCTGCCGGGCACGCGCCAGTGCCGCCGCCTGCGCCATGTTCGGCAGCAGGACGATGAATTCGTCGCCGCCAAAGCGGCAGACGATGTCCTCGGTGCGCGCATGCGCGAGCAGCAAGGCGGCCACCTGGCGCAGCGCGTCGTCGCCGACTTCGTGCCCCAGTTCGTCGTTGATCTGCTTGAAGCGGTCGATATCGAGGAAAAGGAAGGCGATGGCGTAACCCTCGCGTTGCGCACGCGCGAATTCGCGTGGCCGCGTCTCCTCGAGATAGCGCCGGTTGAAGACACCGGTCAGCGGATCGCGCAGCGTCTGCTCCAGCAGTTGCGACTGCAAGGCCTGAATCTGCGCAATCTGCGTGCGCAGGCTCTGGTTGGCGCCCTCCAGTTCTTCGCGCATGCGAAAACGCTCGGTCGCATCCTGCGCCAGACACAAGACGCCGATGACCTCGCCGTCGGCGTTGATTTCCTGCGAGTTGCTCCACTCGCAAACGATCACCCGGCCATCGCGGGTGAGGTTGTGATTGACCGAGTGCCGAACGCCGCCGCCGATCAACACCTGATCGAGCACCTCACGAACTTTCGGCATGTCTTCGGGAATGACCATGCGCTCGATCGAACGGCCAAGCATTTCGCCGGCATTCCAGCCAAAAATGCGTTCGGCGTTGCTGTTCCAGCCCGCCACATGCGCGCCACGGTCGAGGAGGATGAAGGCGAGCGGCGCTTCTTCGTAAATGGTCCGGTAGCGCCGCTCGCTCAACTGCAATGAGGCCTCGATCTGCCGACGCAGCGACGCCTCCGTTGCCAGCCGTCGGTTGTTGTGGAAGATTTGCAGCGAGAAGAGCAAGGCACTGAGCACCGCGCCGAGCAACCCGAACATCATCCACGTCATCCAGCGCGGGATATGCCAGGCATCCGGCTCATAGAGCAGGCCGTCGAGCGAGATGCCGGGCGGCAACATGCCGAGTTCGGCGTAGATGTCGGCAATGTGCTGCCAGCGCCCGGGATAGGTGTAGCCGATGTCGACAGGCCCCGGCTGCACCAGGGGCGCCATGTGCGCCGCCTCGTAGCGCAGATGATCGCGACTCTTGCGCTGGCTGTACTTCTGCAGGATCAGATCGATGATCTCTTCCTGATGCTCCATCGCGTAATGCCAGCCGCGCAGACTCGCCTGCCGAAAAGCGGCCACCACGGCCGGCCGCTCGTTCACCATCTGCTCGGTGGTAAACAGGTTGTCGCCGTAAAAATCGATGCCCGAGGTGCGCGGCGAATAGAGAGCAAACGGCGTTTGCGACTGCGTCAGGAGAAACGGCTCGTCGGTGGAATAAACCGACATGGCCTCGACTTTCCCCGAACGCAGGTCGTCCGGATGAAAGCCGTGCGGCACCAGCGTAAAGCTGCCGGGCGCCAGCCCCTCACGCCGCAAGTAAGCAAACAGCTCGGCCGCCGCCGGCTCGATCATCACCGGCCGCCCGGCGATGCTATGCAGACTGCCAACGCCGGAGGGATCAAGCATCATCATGGCGAGCGGCGAATGCTGGAAGATCACGGCCAGCACAACGGGCTTCTGCCCGCGCGCGAAGCGCAACAGGAGATCGCTGTTGCCGACGCCGAACTCCGCGCGCCCTTCGAAAACGGCGTCGGTCGGATCATGTTTGCCGTCGGCCTCCTGGAAACGCACATCGAGGCCGACGTCGCGGTAATAGCCGCGCGCGGCCGCCGCGTAATACCCGGCAAACTGGAACTGGTGCTGCCATTTGAGCTGCAGGGTGACGGGCGTCAGCGTTGCCGCATCACTGGTCGACTCGCTGACCATCGGCGTGGCCGCCGCGGCGCCAGAGCCTTTTTCCGCCGGCGCCATCGGAGCCCCGGCGAAAGCGTGCGGCGCAAGCAGCGCCCCGCACGCGCAGAGGAGCGCCAGCCAGCGCCCGCCGCGTCGCCAGTCAAAGCAGGGTCGCATCACGTGCTCGCTCACTCGCCCCGCTTAGAGCCGGCGGACGACGACGCTGCCGATGGAGTAACCGGCGCCGAAGGAGCAGATGACGCCCGCGTCACCCGCCGCGAGGTCGTCGCGGTGACGGTGGAAGGCGATCACCGAACCGGCCGACGCCGTGTTGGCGAATTCGTCGAGGATCACCGGAGCCTCATCGGCCGTCGCTTCGCGCCCGAGCAGGCGCCGCGCGATCAATTGGTTCATCGACAGATTGGCCTGATGCAACCAGAAACGGCGCACGCCCGCAGGCGACAGCGACAGATCGGCAAGATGCGCGGCAATGTGATCGGCCGCCATCGGGCAGACCTCCTTGAAGACGCGCCGCCCTTCCTGCCGGAAGAGCTTGTCGCGGGCGGCAAAATCACCGTCCTCGCTGCGCGTCAGAAAGCCGAAATTGTTGCGGATCGCATTGGAGAAGCGCGTCACCAGACGAGTGCCCAGCACCTCCCAGCACCCGCCGGCGCCGACGGGATTCGTCGGCGGATCGAGGTCAGCACGTTCGATGACGAGCGCCGTACACACGTCGCCAAAGATGAAGTGGCAGTCGCGATCCTGCCAGGCCAGATGCGCCGAACAGATCTCCGGACTGACAACGAGCACGGCGCGCGCCGATCCGCTGCGCACCGCATTGGCCGCCTGTTCGATGGCAAAGGTGGCCGACGAGCAGGCGACGTTCATGTCGAAGGCAAAGCCCTGTTCGATCCCCAGCGCGTGCTGGATTTCGATGCCCATTGCCGGATACGGACGCTGCATGTTGGAAGCGGCGCAAATCACCGCGTCGATATCTGCGGGCTGGCGGCCGGCGGCGGCCAGCGCCTGCCGGGCGGCGGCGACCGCCATTTCGGCTTGCAGGGAAAGCTCGTCGTCGGCACGCGCGGCAAGGCGCGGGCGCAGACGCTGCGGATCGAGCACGCCCTCCTTGTCCATCACATAGCGACGGCGGATGCCGGAGGCTTTTTCGATGAAGGCGACGCTCGACAGCGCGAGCGGCGCCTGCTCGCCACGGGCAATGGCTTCCGCGTTGCGGGCGTTTTCCGCCTCGGCATACGCGTTGAAGGCGCTGACCAGTTCCTCGTTGTCGATAACGTACGGCGCAGTAAACAAGCCGGACCCGCTGATGACGACGCGCTTCATGGAACTGCTCCCTGTTCGAATTTTTCGGGTTGTTCGAATTATGCGAAACGATGCTGACGACGAATAACGATCCACTTCCCTAAAAAACCACGATCTCCTGCACTACCCACACGCGCATCGCGCCTGACGGCGCACCGCCTCTGACCCCTCAGAAGAAGTAGCGCGCCAGCAACAAAGCCAGCAGCAGGAGAGCGATCAAACCCAGCAAGGCGTTCTGCTGCCGCTGCGTCGCCGCGATCTGCGCCAGCAAGGGCGTCGGATCGACGGGCGCCGGTTGCGCCAGCGACTGATGCACCAGACGCGGCAACTGCGGCAGCGTGCGCGCCCAGTTCGGCACCTCGCGCTTGATGCCGTCGACGAAAGCGCGCCAGCCCAGCTGCTCGTTCATCCAGCGTTCAAGGAAAGGCTTCGCCGTCTTCCACAGATCCAGCTCGGGATCGAGCTGGCGACCGAGCCCTTCAATGTTGAGCAGCGTCTTTTGCAGCATGACGAGCTGCGGCTGGATTTCGACGTTGAAACGGCGCGAAGTCTGGAAGAGCCGCAATAGCACGCGACCAAACGAAATCTCGCGCAGCGGCCGGTCGAACACCGGCTCGCAGACAGCGCGGATTGCCGCCTCGAACTCGTCGATGCGCGTATCGGGCGGCGCCCAGCCGGCCTCGACGTGTGCCAGCGCGACGCGCTTGTAGTCGCGACGGAAGAAGGCGAGGAAATTCTGCGCCAGGTAGTTCTTGTCGACGTCGGTCAGCGTGCCGACGATGCCGAAGTCGAGCGCGATGTAGCTGCCGTGATGCTCCGGATCGGTGGCGACGAAGATGTTGCCGGGATGCATGTCGGCGTGAAAGAAGCCGTCGCGGAAGACCTGCGTGAAGAAAATCTCGACGCCGGCACGCGACAAGGCCGGCAGGTCGATGCCCGCCTCGACCAGCGCCTCGGTCTGGCTGATCGGGATGCCGCGCATGCGCTCCATGACCATCACCGTCGGCGTACAGAAATCCCAGTACACCTCGGGAATCTGCAGGATGTTCGAGCCGGCGAAATTGCGCCGCAGCTGCGAGCAGTTGGCGGCCTCGCGCATCAGGTCGAGTTCGTCGTAGAGATACTTGGCGAATTCGGCGACGACTTCGCGCGGACGCAGGCGACGACCGTCGGCCCAGACCTTCTCGAGCAACCCCGCGAAGGTATCGAGCAGGCCAAGGTCGTGAGCGATGACGTCGCGCATCGACGGCCGCAGGATTTTCACCGCCACGTCAAAACCGCCGTCTTCGGCGTGCAGCCGCGCAAAGTGAACCTGCGCAATCGACGCGCTCGCCACCGGCGTCGCGTTGAATTCGGCGAACACCTCGCTCGCCGGCCGACCGTAGGCCTTGGCGATTTCCGCCAGCGCCAGCTCGGAAGAGAAGGGCGGCACGCGGTCCTGCAGCTTCGCCAGCTCGTCGGCGATGTCCGCCGGCAACAGATCGCGCCGCGTCGACAACACCTGCCCGAACTTGACGAAAATCGGCCCCAGCGACTCCAGCGCCAGACGCAGCCGCTCGGCGGGCGGCACCGTGAAGCGACGCCAGAAGAAGAACATCCGCGTCAGGGCGACCAAGCGACCGCTCGACTCGTGTTCGAGGATCATTTCGTCAAGCCCGTAGCGGACAGAAATGCGGAGAATCTTGGCGAGGCGGAAAAGACGCATTGAGCGGGCGGACGGTGTCGGCAGGCGGAGGGAAGGCGTGAGTTTATCCCGAATCGGTGCGGGCGCGGCAGCGCTGGCGGCGGCTCATGTAACGAGTCGTAGCGCGATTCGCGCGCCCCTCGCCGCGCATCGGCCTGCCCCTCGCCCGCACCGCACCCAGACCGCCCGCCATGCCACGACGCCGCGCACGCGCGAGCTTCGCCCGTCGCGTCGTATAATCGGCCCTCGATAAAATCCAGCCCATCCTTCAGGATTCCTGATGAGTCAAGACATCAAGCTCCACCTCGCCGACCTGCTGCGCACCGCGCTCGCCAGCGTCGTGCCCGCCGGCGACGAGGCGACGAGCCTCCCGGCGATCACGCTGGAACGGCCGAAACAAGCCTCGCATGGCGATTTCGCCTGCAACATCGCCATGCAACTGGCGCGTACGCTCAAGCGCAATCCGCGCGAACTGGCGCAACTCATTCTCGGCGAACTGCCGCCCTCGCCCTACGTCGCCTCCGTCGATATCGCCGGCGCCGGCTTCATCAATTTCCACCTGCAACCAGCGGCCAAGCTCGACGCCGTCGCCGCCGTGCTGCGCGCGGGCGATGCCTACGGCCGCTCGACGGCGGGTGCCGGACGGCGCGTGCAGGTCGAATTCGTGTCGGCCAACCCGACCGGCCCGCTGCACGTCGGCCACGGCCGCGGCGCCGCCTACGGCGCCAGCCTCGCCAGCCTGCTCGCCTTTGCCGGCTGGGATGTGACGCGCGAGTACTACGTCAATGACGCCGGCCGGCAGATGGACATCCTCGGCGTGTCGACCTGGCTGCGCTATCTCGACCGCGCCGGCGAGCATGTTGCCTTCCCCGGCAACGCCTATCAGGGCGACTACGTGCGCGAGATGGCGGCGCAACTGCACGCCACGCAAGGCGCACGCTTCGTTCGCCCGGCGGCCAGCGTCGTCGCCGGCCTGCCCGCCATGCCGGACGCTGAACGCAGCGACGACGAAGCCAAGCAACAACGCGAATTGCACCTCGACGGCCTGATCGACCGCGCCAAGACGCTGCTCGGCGACGACTGGGCCTTCGTGCACGGCTTCGCGCTGAACGAGCAATTGAACGATTGCCGCGACGATCTGGAAGGCTTCGCTGTCCATTTCGACGTCTGGTTCTCGGAAAAATCGCTGTTCGATACCGGCCTCGTCGCGCGCTGCATCGACAAGCTCGAAAAAGCCGGCCATCTCTACACGCAGAACGGCGCCCGCTGGTTCCGCTCGACCGCCTTCGGCGACGAGAAAGACCGCGTCGTGCAACGCGAAAACGGCCTGTACACGTACTTCGCCTCCGACATCGCCTACCACCTCAACAAGTACGAGCGCGGTTTCGACCGCATCATCAACGTCTGGGGCGCCGACCACCACGGCTACATCCCGCGGGTGAAGGGGGCGCTCGACGCCCTCGGCCTTGACCGTGAGCGTCTGGACGTCGCCCTGGTGCAGTTCGCCGTCCTCTACCGCAACGGCCAGAAAGCCTCGATGTCGACGCGTTCGGGCGAATTCGTCACGCTGCGCGAGCTGCGCGGCGAAGTCGGCAACGACGCCTGCCGCTTCTTCTACGTGCTGCGCAAATCCGACCAGCACCTCGACTTCGACCTCGATCTCGCCAAGAGCCAGTCGAGCGACAACCCGGTCTACTACGTGCAGTACGCGCACGCCCGTATCGCCAGCCTGCTGGCGCAAAGCACCGACGCCGCCCTGCCGGTGCCGACGGCGGCGCGCCTGGCGCTCCTCTCCGGCGCACGCGAAGTCGCGCTGGCCGCCTGTCTGGGCGAATTCCCCGAAGTCATCGACGCCGCTGCAGCCGAACTCGCACCGCACGCCATCGCCTTCTACCTGCGCGATCTGGCCGCCGAGTTCCACAGCTACTACAACGCCGAACGCATGCGCGTCGACGATGCCGAACTGTGCGCAGCGCGCCTGACGCTGGCGGCCGCCGTTGCCCAGGTCATTCGCAACGGCCTGGGCCTGTTGGGCGTTTCCTGCCCGCAATCGATGTAAACGAGAAGAAACCATGAGCCGCGACATGAAGCCCCGCAGACAACCGGCACCGCGCAAATCCGGTGGCGGCACCCTGGTCGGCCTGTTCATCGGACTGGTGATCGGCGTCATCGCCGCTGCCGCCGTCGTCTGGTACATCAACAAGACGCCAACGCCCTTCACCAACAAACCGCAAGGGCCGGCACCGGCGAGCAGCAACGCCCCCGCGCCGGCGGCAAACGAAAAGAGCAACAACAACAGCGCCACGCCCGCCGCCCTGCCGGGCAAGCCCGGCGACCCGGCGCCGGAAGCCGGCAGCGACAAGCCGCGCTTCGATTTCTACAAAATCCTGCCGGGCGCCGCCGAACCCACTCCCGATACCAAGCCGTCCGGCAAGGGCGACAGCGATGCCAAGAGCAAGAACGACAAGTCGGACAAAGCCGAGAAATCGGATAAAGCCGACAGCGCCGCGCTCAAGGAACCGACCTTCCTGCAGGCCGGCTCCTTCCAGTCGGCGGGCGACGCCGACAACCAGAAGGCCAAACTGGCAATGATGGGCGTTGAAGCGACCGTGCAGCAGGTGATGGTGCAAGACAAGGTGTGGTACCGCGTCCGCCTCGGGCCGTTCTCGCGCAGCGACGATCTTGCCAAGACGCGCGCCGACCTCTCCCGACAAGGCGTCGACGCCACCGTCGTCAAGAAGGACTAACGAAGAAAGGCTCGAAAAATGCGTATGCAGACGATCAAGACTCTCACCGGCTGGTGCGCCGGCATGCTGCTCGCCCTGACGGCAACGACCGCCATGGCGCAATCGGCAGCCGTCGCCGGACGCGACTTCGCGCCGATTGACCCGGTGCAGGCGACCGACTCGCCGGCCAAGATCGAAGTCCTCGAATTCTTCTCCTACGGCTGCCCGCACTGCAACGACCTCAACCCATTGCTCGTGAAATGGGTGGCGCGGCAACCGGCGGATGTCGTCGTTCACCGCGTCCCGGTCTCCTTCGGCCGACCGCAATGGGCCATCCTCGGCAAGCTCTACTACGCGCTCGAAATCACCGGCGATCTCGCGCGACTCGACGGCGCCGTCTTCGCCGCGCTGCATGAAAAGGGGCTGCGCCTCATCGACGAGCGCAGCATCACCGAGTGGGCCGTCGCGCAGGGCGTCGACGCGCGCAAGTTCGCCGATGCCTTCAACTCCTTCAGCGTCGCCAGCAAGCTCAACCGCGCCGAGCAGATGGTGCAGGCGTACAAGATCGACGGCGTCCCGGCGATCACGGTCGACGGCAAATACCGCG
The DNA here is from genome assembly GCF_009617575.1 of Rhodocyclus gracilis. Classification (GTDB taxonomy): domain Bacteria; phylum Pseudomonadota; class Gammaproteobacteria; order Burkholderiales; family Rhodocyclaceae; genus Rhodocyclus; species Rhodocyclus gracilis. The sequence continues at coordinate 81,468 of NZ_WIXJ01000003.1, read as the reverse complement.
TGCTGGCGCAAGGCCCGCTGGAAGCGCTGCTGACACAGAGCGACCGCGTCATTGCCAAGGCCCGCGCCGATCGTAGCGGCGCCAAAAAGCCCGCCCCCAAGAAAAAATAACACGCCACGGACGGCTCCCCTGTCACGCAGCCAAGCGCGCCAACGCCACCGTCCGTGCCCGTCACACACAGGCGCGGCGGCATGAGCGGAAAGCCTCGCCGCCTCTTCATCACGGGCGCCTCGTCAGGTATCGGCGAAGCGCTCGTGGCGCATTACGCCAGCGACCAGACGATCATCGGCGTCGTTGGCCGCCGGCCGGAGCGTCTGCACGCGCTGGCGCGCCGACTGCCCGGCCAGATCATCGCCTACCCGCTTGATGTGACCGAAGCGGACGCACTGGCCGCTGCCGGGAGCGACTTCATCGCCCGCTTCGGCGCCCCCGACGTCGTCATCGCCAGCGCCGGCGTCTCGGTCGGCACGCTCAGCGAATACGCCGAAGACCTCGCCGTGCTGCGGCGTGTGCTCGACATCAACGTCTACGGCATGGCCGCTACCTTCTCGCCTTTCATCGCCGCCATGCGAGCCGCCGGAGGCGGGCGGCTCGTCGGTCTCGCCTCGGTAGCCGGCATTCGCGGCCTGCCCGGCGCCGAAGCCTACAGCGCCTCGAAAGCCGCCGCGATTACCTACCTCGAAAGCCTGCGCCTCGAACTCGCCGACTCCGGTGTGCGTGTGGTGACGATCTGCCCGGGCTACATCGCCACGCCGATGACCGCCGTCAACCCGTACCCCATGCCCTTCCTGCTGCCGGCCGACGAGGCCGCGCGCCGCTTCGCGCGCGTCATCGAGCGCGGCGACAGCTACGCCGTGGTTCCCTGGCAAATGGGCTTCGTCGCCAAGCTGCTGCGCCTGCTGCCGAACGCGCTGTACGACCGACTGTTCGCCAAGGCGCCGCACAAGCCACGACAACTGCCGCTCTAGGCGGCCATCGCGGCCTGCCGGCGGTGCGTTGCACCGGCCGCGGAAGCAGACCGGCGCGCCTCCGGCACAGGGCCACCGCCCCCCCGTGAAACCCGGCCCGCCGGCACGCCGCGACGGCCGGGCTTTTTGACCAAAATCAAGCGCCTGTGGCGCAGGCTGGCTATACTTGGCGCCTTCGTTTGACGAGAACACCCATGCTCAACCAGAAACTCCCCGAGCTTGTCTGTCCCGCCGGCAGTCTGCCCGCACTGAAGAACGCCATCGATAACGGCGCCGATACGGTGTACTTCGGCTACCGCAACGATACGAATGCCCGTAATTTCGCCGGTCTGAATTTCGACGCCAAAGCCATGGCGGAAGGCATCCGTTACGCCCACAACCACGGCCGCCACGTGCTGCTGGCGATCAACACCTTCCCGCAACCGGGACGGCTGGCCGACTGGCACCGCGCCGTCGACGGCGCCGCCGATCTCGGCGTCGACGCGGTGATCATCGCCGACGTCGCCCTGCTCGACTACGCCAGCCGGCGCCACCCCAATCTGCGTCTGCACCTCTCGGTGCAGGGCTCGGCCACCAACTACGAAGCCGTCAACTTCGCGCACCGTGAATTCGGCGTGAAGCGTGCCGTGCTGCCGCGCGTGCTGACGCTGGCGCAGGTCGAGCACGTCATCAAGAACACGCCCATCGAGATCGAAGTCTTCGGCTTCGGCAGCCTGTGCGTGATGAACGAAGGCCGCTGCTGGCTCTCCTCCTACGCCACCGGCGAGAGCCCGAACACCGTTGGCGCCTGTTCGCCGGCGAAATACGTGAAGTGGGAAAAGAGCCCCGGCTCGATGAGCACGCGGCTGAACGGCGTCCTCATCGACCGTTTCGGCGACGACGAACCGGCCGGCTACCCGACCTTGTGCAAGGGCCGCTTTGAAGTCAACGGCGAGACCTATTACGCACTGGAAGAGCCGACCAGCCTCAACGTCCTCGAACTGCTGCCGGAAATCGCCCGCATCGGCGTCTCGGCGATCAAGGTCGAAGGCCGCCAGCGCAGCCCCACCTACGTCACGCAAGTGACGCGCACGCTGCGTGCGGCCCTCGATGCGCTGGCGCGCGAAGGCGAGCGTTTCTCGGTCAAGCCGGCCTGGCACGCTGAGCTGGCGAAGGTTTCCGAGGGCACGCAAGCGACGCTCGGCGCCTACAACCGCCCCTGGCGCTAAACCACGCCACCGCCGCGTCCGCCCGTCCCGTCGCGCCACCGTCTCATTCCCTACGCCGCCAGCCCGCCCCCGCCTGTTTGCGGCAGAACGAGAAACACACAGAGAAGCTGCTGATGAAAATCTCCCTCGGACCCCTGCTCTACTTCTGGCCGAAACAGGAAGTGCTCGAGTTCTACGCCGATGTGGCGCAGAACCCGGCCATCGACATCGTTTACCTCGGCGAGGTCGTCTGTTCGCGCCGTCAGCAATTGCGTCTGGCCGACTGGATCGGTCTGGCGCGCGATCTGGTCGACGCCGGCAAGGAAGTCGTCATCTCGGCGCAAGCCCTGCTCGAATCGGAAAGCGACCTGAAGACGCTGCGCCGCCTGATCGAGGAACTCGGTGACCGCTGCATGATCGAGGCCAACGACCTCGGCGCGGTGAGCCTGGCCGCCGGCAAGCCCTTCGTCGCCGGCCCGCACCTCAACATCTACAACGAAGGCACGATCGCCACCTACACGCGCTACGGCATGAAGCGCTGGGTGCCGCCGCTAGAAGCCTCGCGTGCGCAGATCGCCGCGCTGCATGCCGCCCGTCCGCAAGGGCTGGAGACCGAAGTCTTTGCCTTCGGCAAGCTGCCGCTCGCCTTCTCGGCCCGCTGCTTCACGGCGCGCCACTACACGCTCAACAAGGACGACTGCCAGTTCAAGTGCATCGACCACCCGGAAGGGATGACGCTGACGACGCGCGAGGGACAGCCCTTCCTCACCATCAACGGCATCCAGACCATGTCGGCGCAGAGCTACAACCTGCTCGGCGAAGTCGCCGACATGGCGGCTCTCGGCATCGACATCATTCGCATCAGCCCACAACCGCAGCACACGGCGGAAATCGTCGCCGCCTTCGACGCGGCGCGGCGCGGCCTGCCGGCAACGGCGCGCGCCGAATGGAATCCCAACGGTCTGGTCGATGGCTATTGGTTCGGCGACGCCGGTATCGTCCAGCGTCATCAGGCCGCGCTCAATCAACTGCAAGGAGTCGACGCATGAGCACGCTTCCCAACATTCCCCGTTTCAAGTTGCCGCCGCTCGTCGCCAACATCACCCGCCGTCTGCCGCAATGGCCGCACGCGCTCGTCCTGACCGCCGGCCTGAATGCTGCCGCCAAGATGAAGCTCTTGCCCGACGACAGTCTGGCGCTCCTCGACGGCCGCAGCTTCCTCGTGCGCGTCAACGACACCGGTGGCGAAGCGCGCTTCGTCTATCGCGGCGGCCTGTTCCGCCCGGTATTCGCGACGACGGGCGACGCCGACCTCATCTTCTCGGCCAACCTGTCGGCGTTCCTGCAAATGCTGGCGCGCCAGGAAGACCCCGATACCCTCTTCTTCAATCGCGAACTGTCGATCGAAGGCGATACCGAGCTTGGTCTTGTCGTCAAGAACATGCTCGACGCCATCGAGTGGCCGCAAATGCCGAAGATGCCGGCCTTCCGGCGCTAAACGCCAGGCGGCTGGCGGCCGGCTCCGGTACGCCGCACCCCGCTAGCCTGCGCCAGCCACCGCCGCGCTCGGGCGCGGCCAGACTGCGGCGACCCAGTCGCGCACACAACGCTGCACCCGCGCATCGCTCAACATCGCCAGATGGCCGACGCCGCCGATGCGGGCGGTCTCGACATCGCCGGCAGACGGTGACGCCGTCGCTCCCGAGAGGCTGACCATCCCGTCGCCCAGCCAGTCCGCCAGCGGATGCTCGACATCCTGCGCCAGACTCACCCCCAGCAAACGATAGGCAATCCCGCGCGTTGCCGCGCCTGCCGAGGAATGGGCAAGCGTCTCGCGCAGACGTTCGATCTCGGCTCGCCGGCTCACCGCCGCGCGTCCCCACTCGGCGCCGCCCGGCGCACGCGCCAGCGCCTGCGTCGCCCAGTCGGCAAGTTTTTCGACAGGCGCCCCGGCATGGGGCGTGGCCAGACACACCAGCAGGCGCGTCCTGCGCTGCCAGGGCCAACGCGGCCAGGCCCCGGCATCGTCGGCGGCCTCACAGGCACAGCGCGCCAGCAAGCCGCCAGCGCTATGTCCGACGAGCACGATCTCCGGCACCGCCACCCACGCGGCGCAGCGGGCGTCGAGCAGATCGCCAAAGGCACGCGCGTTGTCGGCGACTGCCAGCCCCGTGTTGTAGCGGAGATACAACGCCGTCGCGCCGACCTCGGCGGCCAGATTGGCGGCGAAGGGCGAGACGGCGGCCGGATCGCCGGGCGTTGAGCTATCCGCACAAACCGCATCTGCATCAAAGGCTTGCCAGAGATTTTCGTCACAGGCAAAGCCGTGCACATAGACGACGAGCCGGCGAGGCGTCCCCTCCGACGACCCCGACGACTCCGGAATCAGCGTCATCGGGATGGCCAGCGCGCTGCCCTGCGCCGCGAGATCTTCGCCGGCCAGCGCGTTGATCGCCGCCCGCACCGCTCCGGCGCGCTGGACGAGCGAGGCGCCCGGCGTACTGGCAGACTCCTCCAGCGCCGCCGTCGCCTCCAGCAGAGTGCCGCCGCCAAAGCGCAGCGCGGCAAAGACGCTGCCGCTGACGCCCGCATGAACACGCTCGGCCAGACGCGCCGGCACGCCGACGAAGGGCAGGCGCCGCAAGACACCGAAGGCCGTCGCGGCAAGCTCATCCTGCAAAGACTCCAGCCGGCGCGTGTCTTCCAGCAATTGCCGCTTGAGCAGCCGACTGAGACTGGGCGACGCATTCGACGGCGACGACTTGGGCGGCGGGGAAAAGGGCGGCGACATGGCAACTCCGGCCGGATGATCACGAAGGATGGACGATGGAGCGAAGCATCGGCCAGCGCAAAGGCGCCGGGCGAGGCCCGCGAGGAGAAGGATAGCGGCAAGCGCCGCGATGTACAGCGATGCCGGCAAGGCCCACGACAGCGCACCACGCACCCGCCCGCCGCAAACCCCGATCGAGGCCGATCCGCGAGGAAACAGCGGGCCTCTTCATTACAACGGGATTTCACGGCCGTGACACATTCGCCGCCTAGACTGCGGCAACTGTCTTGTCGGGAACCTCCATGTCACGCCTTTTCGCGCCTGCCGCCTGGCTGGTCGGGCGATTGAGCTATCGCCATAAACTGCTGCTCAACGCGGCGCTGGTGACGCTACCGATGCTCGCGCTCGCCGGCGGCGTCCTCTACGAACAACAACGCAGCCTGACGACGCTCGAACGCGAGCAGGCCGCCCTCGCCCAGCAATTGCCGGCCATCTCGCTCCTCGTTGCCCTCGCCGACCGGCACGCCACGGCACAAGCCAGCGCCGCTGGCGATGAGGCGGCAAGCCAGCAACGCGATGCCCGCCGTGACGCCGTCGACGGCACATTGGCTGCGCTGCGCGCGCAACTGGCCGCTGCGCCAGCCGGCACCAGCGATGCGGCACTGACCAGCAAATGGGACGATTTCAGCACGCGCTGGCAGGACGTGCGCCAGCAGAACGACGACGACGGTCTCAACGCACACAGCGAACTGGCGCAGATCGTCCGCGACGCCATGGCGCAATCGCTCGAAAGCGGCGGCCTGCGCGCCGACCCCGATGCCAGCGTCGCCCTGCTCGCCAACGCCCTCGGCGAACGCCTGCCGCAACTCATCGACAGTTTCGGACTGGCGCGCGATATCGGGGTCGGCGCAATCATGCGGCAACGCCTGAAAAGCGCGCAGCGCAGCCGTCTGCAACTGGTGCGCGGCAGCCTCGACCCGCTCGTCGGCGAGAGCGTCGACGCGGTGACGAAAGCCGTCGCCGCCCGCCCGGAACTCGCCGCCAGTCTGGAGGCGCCGACCTCGGCGCTTGCCAGCGCACACCTGCCGCTGGAAGAAGCGCTGACGACCAAGGTCATCGACACCACCGACTTCGACATCGCGCCGAACGACTACGCCCGGCGCGGCAGCGACGCCATTGCCGCCGCGCAGGCACTGGCCACGGCAGCCGCCCCCGCCGCCGCCGCAGTGCTTGCCGAGCGCGAGGATTCCTTGCGCCTGACCCGCAATCTGGTCGGCGCCGCGCTGATCGGCGCGCTACTACTCCTGGCGTGGGCCTTCGTCGGTGCCTATCAGTCGATCATGCACGGCATCCGCTCCCTGCACCGGGCAGCGGCGGCGCTGGCCGACGGCGATCTGCGCGCGCGTGCCGAGACGGCCTCGCACGACGAAGTCGCCGCCGTCGCCGACAGCTTCAACCGCATGGCCGCTCATTTCGCGGGCATCATTCACGATGCCACCGCCGCCGCCAGCGATGTCGCCAGCGCCGCCGGCAAGCTCGGCGGCATGGGGCAACAGGTCGCCGACGCCTCGGCACGCCAGAACGACGCCGCCACCCACACGGCCGGCGCGGCGCACGCGCTGACCGGATCGATCCGGCAGGTGGCGACGCACGCCGAAGAAACGGCACGCATCGCCAGCGACGCCGACAGCGCGACCCGCCACGGCGAACGCGACGCGCTGGCTACCGCCACTGAAATGCAGCGCATCGCCGACGGCGTGCTCAAAACGGTGGGCATCATCCGCTCGCTCGAAGACCGCTCGCGCGCCATCGACACCATCGTCCTGACCATCCGCGAAATCGCCGAGCAGACCAATCTTCTGGCGTTGAACGCCGCCATCGAAGCGGCGCGAGCCGGCGAAGCCGGACGCGGCTTCGCCGTCGTCGCCGACGAGGTCCGCAAGCTGGCCGAGCGCACGCGTGTGTCGACGCAGGAAATCGGCAGCACCATCGGCGCCATTCAGTCCGACATCACGCAAGCGGCGAGCGAAATGAACGCCAGTGGCGAACTGGTCGGCGGCAGCGCGCGTCTGGCGAACGATCTGGCGACGACTCTGGCCGAGATTCGCCAGACCGTCGCCAGCTCGGCCGAGCACGTGCGCGGCATCGTCAGCGAAGCGGCCAGCCAGGCCAGCACCAGCGAGGCGATCGCCGGCCACGCCGAAGAGATCGCGACGATGAGCGAGCATAACCACGCCGCCATTCAGGCCGCCGCCGAAGCGGCCGGCGCGCTGGCCGCACTGGCCGCCCGTCTGCGCGAGTCGGTGGCGGGCCTGCGCACCTGAAGGCGCAGGACTGACGCAGCGCCGCGCAGTGCGTCGAGATCAGGCGTGGCGGAGCCCGGACAGGTGCGACGCGCCGATACGCGGGAGGACGCGGAGAGACGCGGCGTAACGACTAGGCCGGCGCGCTGTCGTGCGCGACGGGCCGTTGCAGATCGAGCCGGAAGCGGGCAAAAGCGCCCGGCGCGTCTTCGATCACCGGCAGCGGACCACTGCCGGGAACCCGCGCCGGCACCTGCGCGTTGCCAGCAGGCAAGGCGAGCAGCCACTGGTGCCAGTCGGTCCACCACGAGCCATCGTGTGCCGTCGCTGCGGCAAGAAAATCGTCGGCAAGCGCCGGCAGGCTTTCGTTCGTCCAGTAGCCGTATTTGTTGGCCGCGGGCGGATTGACGATACCGGCGATATGGCCAGAGCCGCCGAGGACAAAGCGTACCGGCCCACGCGGCAGGAGCGCGCCGGCGTAGGTGGTCTTCCAGGGCGCGATGTGGTCTTCGATCGTCGAGATGAAGTAGCACGGCACCTTGACCTTGGCGACGTCGATCTTCACCCCGGCCAGCGTGATGCCGCCCGCTTTGCGCAGGGCGTTTTCGAGGTACATCTTGCGCAGGTAGAAGCTGTGCATGGCGTAGGGCATGCGCGTCGAATCGCTGTTCCAGTAAAGCAGGTCGAAGGGGAAGGGGTCCTTGCCCATCAGGTAGTTATTCACCACGAAAGACCAGATCAGGTCGTTGGCGCGCAGGAGGTTGAAGGTGCCGGCCATCTCGCTGCCTTCGAGGAAACCGCGTTCGGCCATTTTCTTCTCGAGCGCGCTGACCGAGGCCTCGTCGACAAAGACGCCCAGTTCGCCGGGATCGGAGAAGTCGACCAGCGAGGTAAAGAAGGTCGCCGAGGCGATGCGCCGATCGCGCGTCGCGGCGAGGTAGGCGAGCGTCGTCATCAGCAGCGTGCCGCCGAGACAGTAGCCGGCAGCGTTGACCTCTTTCTCGCCGCTGATCTGGCAAACCGCGTCGAGCGCGGCGAGCGTGCCTTCGCGCAGGTAATCCTCGAAAGTCTTGTGCGCCAGCCGCGCGTCCGGATTGACCCAGGACATGATGAAAACGCTATGTCCCTGATCGGTCGCCCACTTCACCAGCGAGTTCTTCTCGCGCAGATCGAGGATGTAGTACTTGTTGATCCACGGCGGAACGATGAGGAGCGGACGCTTGTACTGCGACGGGGTCGTCGGCGTGTACTGGATCAGCTGCATCAGCTCGTTCTGGAAAACCACCTTGCCGGGCGTCGTCGCGACGTTGCGCCCCAGCTCGAAGGCCTGGGTGTCTGTCATGCGAATGCGCAAAGTGCCGTCGCCCGCTTCGAGGTCGTGCAGAAGGTTGTTGAAGCCGCGCAGGAGATTTTCGCCGCGGGTATTCAGGGTCTCGCGGAACACCTCCGGATTGCTGAGCGCGAAGTTCGACGGCGACAGGGCGTTGAGGTACTGGCGCGTGAAGAAATTGACCTTGTTCTGCGTCAGCGGGTCGAGCCCTTCGAGATCGCTTACCGCTGAGTGCACATGGCGCGCCGACAGCAGGTAGGACTGCTTCATGAAATCGAAGAGCGCGTTGTTTTCCCAGTCGGCGTGGGCAAAACGCTTGTCACCCTTGTCCGGCGTGGCCAGCGGCGATACCGGCACGCCGAGCATCTTCAGGGACGTGTGCTGCCACAGCGAGACGTAGTCCCACATCATGTTCATCTGCGTCTGCGCGAGCTTGAACGGATGGGCCAGAAAGTGCGCCGACAGATCCATGAAGGCTTTGGCGACGCCAACATCGTCGCTCGCGGCCGACACGCCGTGCCGCGCGTGCCGATCGAGGTAGCGCGTCAGCAGCCGCGCGGAGCGCTGGGCGACTTCGGCGTAGATGTTGGCCACGTTAGCCAGATCGGCGGGACTGGCGGCTGGCGACTCCACGGACTTCGGCGCTTGCGTCATGTGAGGCTCCCTCTATCGCGTTTGGCACGAGGGCGTCGAGCACGCCGCCCCCGCCGCGCCGGATGGCGCGCACAACGAACCCGAGAGCGGATCGGCCTCAGGCCCGCATGAAACGGATGATGCCGTCGTCGCTGCGACAGCGGCGCAGGCGACCGGCGTGTTCCAGCCAGTTCAGATGAGCAATCGCTTCGCCCATCGCAAACATCGTCTGATGCGCGTCGAGCTCGCGCTCGAACAGTATTGGCAGCAACTCGGCCGCGCAGTGCGGCGTCGTACAGTGGGCTTCCAGTCGCACCAGACGCTCATGGTGGTGGGCGTGCAGCGCGTCGATGCGATCGTGCAGACCGCGGAAAGGCAAGCCATGCGAAGGCAGCACCAGCGTGTCGGCCGGCAAGGCCCGCAAGCGGTCGAGCGAAGCGAGGAAATCGGCCAGAGAATTGGCCTCCGGCGTGACAGCGAAGACACTGATATTGGTCGATATTTTCGGCAATACCATGTCACCGGAAATTAGCACATGGTCATCTTCACAGTAAAGCGCCGCGTGTTCCGGCGAATGCCCGTGACCGACGATCACCTGCCAGCGCCGCCCGCCGATGCATAGCTCGTCGCCAGCCAAGAGGCGCCGGTACTGCGTCGGCAACGCGGGCACGCCGCGGTTGTAACCGCCACGACCGGCCGCAATCGCCGCCGCCCCCTCGGGGCTGAGGCCATGCAGGGCGAACTGGCGTTGCATCGGCGCGTTGCCGTGGCCGCCGATTTCGTGCCAGACCGCGTGCGCCGTCAGGTATTCGCCGAGCGTCATCAGCACGGGTGCCCCGGTCTGCGTCTGCAACCACTCGGCGAGGCCAATATGGTCGGGGTGAAAATGGGTGACGACGATGCGGCGAATGCGCCCGCCCTGCGGCGTCGCTGCCAGCTCACCGAGAATCCGCGTCCAGCACTCCCGTACGACGGGCAAGGCGAAGCCGGTGTCGACGATCGTCCAGCCGCCCGCGGCGGCATCCGGCGCGGTACCTGCCGGCGTATCGCCTGTCAGCGCCGCGTCTCTCGCCGCCGCGCCTGCCAGAGCATCCTCCACCACGCTGTCTTGCGCTGCCGCATCGGCAAGAGCAAGCGGCACGAGCGCGCCATCGGCGATCAGCCACAGGTTGATGTGATTGAGCGCGAAGGGCAGGGGCATGCGCAACCAGCGCACACCGGGCGCGATCTCGATGCTCTCGCCAGCCGCCGGTACCTGCGTGCAGGGGTAACTCGGCAGCCCGGCAGTCGCTGACACTGGAGTCGTCAGTGGGTTCGGCGCGCCACCGGGCGTGGCATGAGGCGTGGTAGGAGACGTGGTATCGGGCGTGGCATCAAGGGGCGCAGGACTCATCAGGACGAAGCTCCGAAAAAAGAAGGGGCGGCATGCCGATTGTAAAAACCGCGTCAGGCGCTAAACTCGGCGGCCAGCGACGCCCACGCATTACAGCAGTTCATCACCAGCACTCGCCGTCACGCGCAACCATCGCGCCGTGCGCGAGGGGCCTGGGCGCCAAGGACTATATCATTCGACCCCACCCGGACAGCCCAGTGAGCAGGCAGGCGACGTTCAGCATTTCCGAGATTGCGCGCGAGTTCAACATCACGCCGCGCACCATCCGCTTCTACGAAGATCAGGGGCTGATCGCGCCGCGCCGCGACGGCCGTACCCGCGTCTTCGCCCGCCGCGACCGCACCCGCCTGAAGCTCGCCCTGCGCGGCAAACGCCTCGGTCTGAGCCTTGCCGAGATCAAGGAGCTGATCGGCATGTACGACACGGCACGCGACGAACGCTCGCAACTGGCCGAACTGCTGCTCGTCCTGGGCCGGCGCAAGGCGGCGCTGCTACAGCAGCGCGAAGACATCGAAGCCGTACTCGGCGAACTCGAAGCCTTCGAGACGCAATGCCGCGAACTGCTCGTCGGCGAGGACGAATGCGCCGACCCGCCATCCGCCGCCTGAACGGGCGCAGCGCCGCCACCACCTAACGCATCTCAGCCGGTACGCCGCCGGTATCTCCGCCCGGTCCGCTGCCAGCACCGCGCGCGGCAGCGCGCCAGCATTTTCTTTGCACCATACGCAAAGATGTTGACGTTAACGTCAACGTCAATTCAAATACCCCCGCCGTACCGTTCTGCCGCACTCCTCAGCCCTCCCCAAAGCCCTGTTGCCGGAGCGACGCCATGCACAAGCCTCACGACCCCGACTTCGCTGCCCGCGTGCGTACAAGCTTTGGCCGGCAGCCGGCGATGGCGCTGATCGGCGCGACACTGCCGGTGGTCGAGGCGGGCTACACCGAAATCCACCTGCCACGGCGTGCCGATCTGCTGCAGCAGCACGGCTACATCCATGGCGGCGTGGTCGGCATGATCGCCGACTCGGCGGCGGGCTACGCGGCGGCAACGTTGATCCCGGCGGAAGCCAGCGTGCTCACCGTCGAATACAAGATCAACCTGCTGGCGCCGGCCGACGGCCAGCTCCTGATCGCCGAAGGATCGGTGCTGCGCTACGGGCGCACGCTGATCATCACCCGCGGCGAGGTTTTCGCCGTACAAGACGGACACAAGACCCTGTGCGCGGTCATGCAGCAGACGATCATGACCGTGCATGGCAAAAAAGAAATAAACCATAAGGAGTGAGACAAATGAACTACCACGGACTCGATTTCGAACTCGGCGAGACGATCGACATGCTGCGCGACGCGGTGAAGGATTTCGCCGCCGCCGAAATCGCGCCGCGCGCCGCCGCCATCGACCGCGACAACGATTTCCCCGCCGACCTGTGGAAAAAGTTCGGCGACATGGGCCTGCTCGGCGTCACCGCCGAAGAGGAATACGGCGGCGCCGGCCTCGGCTACCTCGCGCACATCGTCGTCATGGAAGAACTGTCGCGCGCCTCGGCGGCGGTGGCACTCTCCTACGGCGCGCACTCCAACCTGTGTGTGAACCAGATCAAACGCAACGGCACGGCTGCACAGAAGCAGCGCTACCTGCCGAAACTCATCTCCGGCGAACACGTTGGCGCGCTCGCCATGTCCGAGCCGGGCGCCGGCTCCGACGTCGTCTCGATGACGCTGCGCGCCGAGAAGAAGGGCGACCGCTATGTGCTCAACGGCTCGAAGATGTGGATTACCAACGGCGGCGACGCCGACACGCTGGTCGTCTACGCCAAGATCGACCCGGGCGCCGGCCCGCGCGGCATCACCGCCTTCCTCGTCGAAAAGGGCTTCAAGGGCTTCTCCGCCGGCGCCAAGCTCGACAAGCTGGGCATGCGCGGCTCGAACACCTGGCCGCTGTTTTTCGACGACTGCGAAGTCCCCGCCGAAAACGTGCTCGGCCTCGAAAACGACGGCGCGCGCGTGCTGATGAGCGGGCTCGACTTCGAGCGCGCCGTGCTCGCCGGCGGCCCGCTCGGCATCATGGCCGCGTGCCTCGACACCGTGCTGCCCTACGTGCACGAGCGCCGCCAGTTCGGCCGGGCCATCGGCGAATTCCAGCTGATGCAGGGCAAGCTCGCCGACATGTACGCCACCTTCAACGCCTGCCGCGCCTACGTCTATGCCGTCGGCCGCGCCTGCGAGAAGGTCGGCGCCGGCAGCCGCTCGCCGCGCAAGGACGCCGCCGGCGCCATCCTCTACGCCGCCGAGAAGGCGACGTGGATGGCCGGCGAGACGATCCAGACGCTCGGCGGCAACGGCTACATCAACGACTACCCCGCCGGCCGCCTGTGGCGCGACGCCAAGCTCTACGAGATCGGTGCCGGCACCTCCGAAATCCGCCGCATGCTGATCGGCCGCGAGCTCTTCGGCGACACCGCCTGAGACGGCACCGGGCTGGTCGCGGCGCGACTTTTCCGCCATGCTTGGCGGTTACACCGCCGCCGCCCCCCCGCGCGACCACCGCTTTCATCTCTAGAGGAGACTTCCGATGTCCGATCCGATTGTCATCGTTGCCGCTGCCCGCACGCCGCTCGGCGCTTTTCAGGGTGAATTTGCCGCACTTACCGCGCCGCAGCTCGGTGCGGTCGCCATCCGCGCTGCCGTCGAGCGGGCCGGTCTGCTCCCCGACGCCATCGACGAAGTCGTCTTCGGTAACGTGCTGCAAGCCGGCGTCGGGCAGGCGCCCGCACGGCAAGCGACGCTCGGCGCCGGTCTGCCGCTCTCGGTCGGCGCCACGACGGTGCACAAGGTCTGTGGCTCGGCGCTGAAAGCCGTCATGCTGGCCCACGACGGACTCGTCGCCGGCAGCGCCAATATCGCCATCGCCGGCGGTATGGAATCAATGAGCAACGCCCCCTACCTGCTGCCGAAAGCGCGTAGCGGCTATCGCCTCGGCCACGGCCAGCTGATCGACCACATGTTCTTCGACGGCCTCGAAGACGCCTACGACAAAGGCCGCCTGATGGGCACCTTTGCCGAAGAATGCGCCAGCGCCTACGGCTTCACGCGCGAGAAACAGGATGCTTTCGCCGTCGCCTCGACCGAGCGTGCGCAACAGGCCATCGCCGAAGGCGCCTTCGCCTGGGAAATCGCGCCGGTGACCGTCAGCGGACGCAAGGGCGATGTGCTGATCGACACCGACGAGCAACCGGGGAAGGCGCGCATCGACAAGATCGCCACACTGAAGCCGGCATTCAAGAAAGACGGCACCGTCACCGCCGCCAACTCGTCGTCGATCTCCGACGGCGCCGCCGCGCTGGTCTTGCTGCGCGCCTCCGAAGCCGAGCGGCGGGGCCTGACGCCGCTGGCGCGCATCGTCGGCCACAGCAGTCACGCGCAAGCCCCGGCGTGGTTCACCACGGCACCGGTCGGCGCCATGCAAAAGCTCTTCGCAGCGACTGGCTGGAGCGCCGATAGCGTCGATCTCTTCGAGATCAACGAAGCCTTTGCCGTCGTCACCATGGCCGCCATGCACGACCTGCGTCTGCCGCACGAAAAGGTTAACGTGCACGGCGGCGCCTGCGCCCTCGGCCATCCGATCGGCGCCTCCGGTGCGCGCATCCTGACTACCCTGATCGGTGCGTTGCGCCGCCACGGTGGCCGTCGCGGCGTCGCCTCGCTGTGCATCGGCGGCGGTGAAGCCGTCGCCATCGCCATCGAACGTCTGTAGGTGGCCGCCGTCGCAATGAGCCACACGCATCCTGCTACGCCCCTCGCCACCTGGCTCAAGCTCCTCGGTACCGCCTTCTTCTGGGGCGGCACCTGGATCGCCGGCCGGGTGGCCGTGCGCGAAGTGACGCCGCTGGCCGCAGCCAGCTGGCGCTTTTTCGTCGCCGCGCTGGTGCTCGGCCTGCTGGTCGTCGCCCGCGAGGGGCTGCCGCGCTGGAGCCGCCGCGAGTGGCTGCTCCTCGTCGCCCTCGGCGCCAGCGGCATCTTTCTTTACAACATCTGCTTCCTCTACGGCTTGCAGCGCATCGAGGCCGGACGCGGCGCACTGGTTGTCGCACTGACCCCGGCCGCCGTCGCCGCCGCCGACTGGCTGTGCTTTGGCGCGCCAATGTCGCGTCTGCGTGCCACCGGCATCCTGCTGGCGATGCTCGGCTGCCTGGTCGTCGTCACCCACGGCGATCCGCTGCGCCTCTTCGCCGGCGAGGTCGGCCGGGGTGAATGGCTGATCATGGGCTGCGTCGTCCTCTGGGCGGCCTACACCTTCATCGGCCGCCGCGCCGCGCAAACGCTGTCGCCACTGGCCATGACCTTCGGCGCCAGCCTCACTGGCTGGGTCATGCTCACTATTGCCGCTGCTGTGGACGGCTCGCTGCTCGCGCTCGACGGCGCGGGCTGGCAGGGCATTTCCAGCATCGTCTTCCTCGGCCTGTTCGGCACCGTCATCGGCTTTACCTGGTACTCCGAAGCCGTCGAGCGCCTTGGCGCGACGCGCGCTTCGGCGTTCATCAACCTCGTACCGCTCTTCGCCGTACTGCTCGGCGCCCTGCTGCTCGACGAACGCGTCGGGCCGGCTGCCATTATCGGTGGCGTCATCGCCGTTGCCGGCGTCACCCTGACCAACCGCGCCACCCCGCAGGCGCGCCGCGTCGCCGCACGCGCCGCCCACACCCCGGAGAAAACCGCATGATCCTGACGCAGGAACAGGAAATGATCCGCGACACCCTGCGCGCCTTCGCGCAGGAAAAGCTGGCGCCGACCGCCGGCGAGCGCGACCGCACGCACGAATTCCCCGCCGCGCTGCTGCGCGAACTCGGCGAGCTGGGCGCGCTCGGCATGGTCGTCCCGGAAGAATGGGGTGGCGCCGGCATGGACTACCTCTCGCTGGCGCTGGCGCTTGAAGAGATCGCTGCCGGCGACGGCGCCATCTCGACCATCGTCAGCGTGCAGAACTCGCTGCCCTGCGGCATCCTCAACCGCTACGGCACGCAGCAGCAGAAGGAAACCTGGCTGCCGGCGCTGGCGCGCGGCGAAAAGCTCGGCTGCTTCTGCCTGACCGAACCGCACACCGGCTCCGACGCGTCGGCGATCACCACGCGCGCCGACCGCGACGGGGATGACTACATCCTCAACGGCGTCAAGCAGTTCATCACCACCGGCAAGTACGCCGACGTGGCCATCGTCTTCGCCGTCACCGACAAGGCCGCCGGCAAAAAGGGCATTTCCTGCTTCCTCGTGCCGACGGCGACGCCCGGCTACATCGTCGCCCGCCTCGAAGAAAAGATGGGACAGCACTGTTCGGACACCGCGCAGATCATCTTCGAAAGCTGCCGCGTACCGGCCTCGGCGCTGCTCGGCGCGCCCGGCGACGGCTACAAGATCGCGCTGGCCAATCTCGAAGCCGGGCGCATCGGCATCGCCGCGCAGTCGGTCGGCATGGCGCGCGCGGCGCTGGAAGCGGCGGTGAAGTACGCGCACGAACGCGAAACCTTCGGCAAGCCGATCATCGAGCATCAGGCGGTGAACTTCCGGCTGGCCGACATGGCGACGCAGGTCGACGCCGCGCGCCTGCTCGTCTGGCGCGCCGCCGCGCTGCGCGATGCCGGCAAGCCCTGCCTCAAGGAAGCGTCGATGGCCAAGATGTTCGCTTCCGAAATCGCCGAGAAGGTGTGTTCGGACGCCATCCAGATCCACGGCGGCTACGGCTACGTCTCCGATTTCCCGGTCGAACGCATCTACCGCGACGCGCGCGTCTGCCAGATCTACGAAGGCGCCAACGACATCCAGCGGCTGGTGATCGGCCGCGCCATCGCCGCCGACGGCGTCTAGGAGGCCCGTCGCGCCGTTCGTCCATCGTTGATCGCGTCACATGCCCGTCAAGAGGCACGATGCCCTGCCCCCCGGAGGAGACACGACTTGAACACCGAGTTGAGTAACGAGCAGCCCCCCCTCTCGCCGATCCAGTTCTACTTCGACTTTTCTTCGCCCTACGGCTATCTCGCGTCGACGCAGATCGACGCGCTGGCGGCGCGCCATGGCCGGCGCGTCGTCTGGCGGCCCATCCTGCTCGGCGTGATCTTTCGCACCACGGGGGCCGCGCCGCTGACCGAAGTGCCGCTCAAGGGCGATTACGCGCGCCGCGACTTCGCCCGCTCGGCGCGTTTCCTCAAGGTGCCTTTTCGCCTGCCGGCCCCTTTCCCGGTGCCCTCGCAAGCACCCGCCCGCGCCACGCTCTGGCTGCGCGAACGAGACCCGGCGGCAGCGGCCGAATTCGCGCGCGCGCTTTACCGCGCCTATTTCGTCGACGGCCGCGACATCGCCGCGCCGGAAACGAGCCTCGCCGTCGCCGCCGCATGTGCCGCCGCCGACAGGCGCTTTGCCGAGCGATGCGGCGTGGCCGATGCCGACGCGCTCTACGCCGAACTGGGCGCCGCCCTCGCCGCTCCGGCGCTGAAAGAAGCGCTCAAGGCCGAGTGCGCGACCGCACTCGCCGCAGGGGTTTTCGGCTCGCCTTTCTTCATCGTCGACGGCGAAGCCTTCTTCGGCGTCGACCGACTGCCACAACTCGAACACTGGCTTGCCGAAGGGGGATTCTGATGCCGCAACTGACTACCGCCATCGACCCGCGCAGCGCCGACTTTGCCGCCAACGCCGCCGCCATGCGCGCACAGGTCGACGACCTGCGCGCCACCGTCGCGCGCATCGCGCAGGGCGGCTCGGAAGCCGCTCGCCAGAAGCACGTCGCGCGCGGCAAGCTGCTCGCACGCGAACGCGTCGACGCGCTGATCGACCCCGGTTCGCCCTTCCTCGAACTGTCGCCGCTCGCCGCCTGGGGCATGTACGACGAGAAAGGGGATAGCCCTTTCGAGGTGCCGGCCGCGTCGGTGATCACCGGCATCGGCCGCATCAACGGCGTCGAATGCATGATCGTCGCCAACGACGCGACGGTGAAGGGCGGTACCTACTACCCGCTGACGGTGAAGAAGCACCTGCGCGCACAGGAAATCGCCGCCGAGAACCGCCTGCCCTGCGTCTATCTGGTCGATTCGGGCGGCGCCTTCCTGCCGCTGCAGGACGAGGTTTTCCCCGACCGCGAGCACTTCGGCCGCATCTTCTTCAACCAGGCCAACCTGTCGGCCGCCGGCATTCCGCAGATCGCCGCCGTGATGGGCTCGTGCACCGCCGGCGGCGCCTACGTGCCGGCGATGTGCGACGAGTCGATCATCGTGCACAACCAGGGCACCATCTTCCTCGGCGGCCCACCGCTCGTTAAGGCGGCGACCGGCGAAGTCGTCTCGGCTGAAGACTTGGGCGGCGGCGACGTGCATACGCGCATTTCCGGCGTGGTCGATCATCTGGCCGAGAACGACGCGCACGCCCTGGCCATCGCGCGGCGCATCGTCGGCAACCTCAACTGGCAGAAGACGCCGCCGGTGTCGCTCGCCGAACCGCGCCCGCCGGCCTACGCCGAAGAAGAGCTGTACGGCATCGTCCCGACCGACTCGCGCAAGCCTTTCGACGTGCGCGAGATCATCGCCCGCTTGGTCGACGGTTCGGACTTCGACGAATTCAAGGCGCGCTACGGCACGACCATCGTCTGCGGCTTCGCCCGCCTGTGGGGCTATCCGGTCGGCATCGTCGCCAACAACGGCATCCTCTTCTCGGAATCGGCGCTGAAGGCGGCGCACTTCATCGAACTGTGCGCGCAGCGCGGCATTCCGCTCGTCTTCCTGCAGAACATCACCGGCTTCATGGTCGGGCGCAAGTACGAAAACGCCGGCATCGCGCGCGACGGCGCCAAGATGGTCACCGCCGTGGCGACGGCGAAGGTGCCGAAGTTCACGGTGGTTATCGGCGGCTCCTTCGGCGCCGGCAACTACGGCATGTGCGGCCGCGCCTACAGCCCGCGCTTTCTGTGGATGTGGCCAAACGCGCGCATCTCGGTGATGGGCGGCGAACAGGCCGCCGGCGTGCTGGCGACGGTGCGCCGCGACGCACTCGAAGCCGCCGGCAAGACCTGGAGCGCCGAAGAGGAAGAAGCCTTCCGCGCACCAATCCGCGCGCAGTACGAAACGCAGGGACATCCCTACTACGCAAGCGCCCGCCTGTGGGACGATGGCATCATCGATCCGGCGCAGACGCGGCGCACGCTGGGCCTCGCGCTGTCGGCGTCGATGAACGCGCCGGCCGAAGCGACGAAATTCGGCATCTTTCGCATGTAGCGCGGCGCCCGCCAGACGCGCCTCGCATCCGTACAGGAGAGCTTTCATGAACTACCAGTCCATCGTCACCGAGATCGACGGCGCCGTCGGCATCCTCTCGTTGATGAAACCGGAGCGGCACAACGCCTTTGACGAGACGCTGATCAGCGAAATCACCGCCGGTCTGCGCCAACTTGAGGACGACCGGCGCGTGCGCGTCGTCATCATATCGGCCGCCGGCAAGAGCTTTTGCGCCGGCGCCGATCTCAACTGGATGAAGCGCGCCGCCGCCGCCAGCGACGACGAGAACCTCGCCGACGCGCGTCGTCTGGGCGAACTGCTGTCGACGCTCAACAGCCTCTCGAAGCCGACCATCGCCCGCGTGCACGGCCCGGCCTACGGCGGAGGCGTCGGCCTGATCGCCGCCTGCGATATCGCCATCGCCTCGTACGACGCCATTTTTTCGCTCTCGGAAGTGAAACTCGGCCTGATCCCGGCGGTAATCAGCCCCTACGTGCTGGCCGCCATCGGCGAACGCCACGCCCGCCGCTACATGCTCAGCGCCGAGCGCTTCTCCGCCGCCGAAGCCTACCGCATCGGACTGGTGCACGAGATCGTCCCCGGCATCGAGCAGCTCGACGACGCCATCGCCGAACTCGTCGACACGCTGCTGAAGAACGGCCCGCGCGCGCAGGCCGAGTGCAAGGCGCTGATCCGCGTCGTCGCCGGCCAGCCCATCGACGACGCCACCATTGAAGAAACCGTCCGCCGCATCACCTACGTTCGCGCCAGCCCGGAAGGCCGCGAAGGTCTGGCCGCCTTCCTCGACAAACGCAGGCCCGATTGGCAGCTCGACGACGAGGCGCTCTGAACCTCACCGCCCAAGGCCAGCACGCGAACAACCGGCCCACGCCAGCGCCGACGGCGCCCCCCGGCGACACCACGACCGATCGACGAAACAGATAGACGGCACAGAGTTACGACGGATTTCGCAGAACCACGACGACAACGACAGAGCACTCTACCCACGGCACACCGGCATTCCCTACACGGAGGCAGCATGAGCATGGCGGCGACACGCCCTTTGGGCACGGGCAGCAGATTCGACACTCTCCTCATCGCCAATCGCGGCGAGATCGCCTGTCGCATCATCCGCAGCGCGCGCCGACTGGGAATCCGCTGCGTCGCGGTGTACTCGGAGGCGGACGCCAACGCACGCCACGTACGGCTCGCGGATGAGGCGATCTGCATCGGGCCGGCGGCGGCTCGCGAGTCGTACCTCGACAGCGCGCGCCTCCTCGACGCCGCCCGCAAGACCGGCGCTCAGGCGATCCACCCCGGCTATGGCTTCCTCTCGGAAAACGCCGACTTCGCCGACGCCTGCGCTGCCGCCGGACTGATTTTCGTCGGCCCTCCGGCCGCCGCGATCCGCGCCATGGGCTCGAAATCGGCAGCGAAAACGCTGATGGCCGCCGCCGGCGTGCCACTGACGCCGGGCTACCACGGCGACAATCAGGACGCCGGGTTTCTCAACGCGCAGGCCGACGCCATTGGCTATCCGGTGCTGATCAAAGCCTCGGCGGGCGGTGGCGGCAAGGGCATGCGCGTCGTCGAGGCGAGTGCTGACTTTGCCGCCGCGCTCGCCTCCTGCCGCCGTGAAGCTGCGGCGGCCTTCGGCGACGAGCGTGTGCTCATCGAACGCTATCTGTTGCGTCCGCGCCACATCGAATTCCAGATTTTTGCCGACAGCCACGGCCACTGCGTGCATCTCTTCGAGCGCGACTGCTCGGTGCAGCGCCGCCACCAGAAAGTGCTCGAAGAAGCGCCCGCCCCCGGCATGACGCCGGAGCGCCGCCGCGCCATGGGCGAAGCCGCCGTCGCCGCGGCACGCGCGGTCGGCTATGTCGGCGCCGGCACCATCGAATTCATCGCCGAAAGCGATTTCGCCAGCAGCGGCCGCTTCTACTTCATGGAAATGAATACGCGCCTGCAGGTCGAGCATCCGGTCACGGAAATGATCACCGGGCAAGACCTCGTCGAATGGCAGTTGCGCGTCGCCGCCGGCGAAGCGCTGCCGCTGGCGCAGGAGCAGCTGCGCATTCACGGCCACGCTATCGAGGCGCGCATCTACGCCGAAGACGCCTCGCGTGGCTTCCTGCCGTCGACCGGGCGCCTGCTGCGACTGGCGACGCCCGCCGAGAGCGTGAACGTGCGCATCGACAGCGGCGTCGAAGAGGGCGACGAGATCACTCCGCACTACGACCCGATGATCGCCAAGCTGATCGTCTGGGACGGCGGAGCCAGCAGCGAGGGCGCGCGTGCCGGCGCCCTCGCCCGCCTGCGCCGCGCGCTCGCCGACTGGCGGGTGGCGGGCGTCACCACCAACATCGACTTTCTTGGGCGGCTCGTCGCCTGCCCCGCCTTCAGTCAGGCCGATCTCGATACGGGCCTCATCGAGCGCCAGCGCGAGCTGATCTTTACCGAAGCCGCCGCCGCGCCGCGCGAAGCGTTGCTCATCGCCGCCGTCGGCGAACTGCTTGCCGAAAACGAAGCCGCCCGCCGCGCGGCCCGTGCCAGCGGCGATCCATGGTCGCCCTGGAACGCCCGCGACGGCTGGCGCCTCAACCTCGGCTCGGCTCGCACGCTGACCTTCCGCGACGGCGAACGACTGGTCGACGTCAACGTGCGCTACGACGCCAGCGGCACGCGTGAGACACCCGCTGGCACCCGCAGCACACACGGCACAGGCAGCGACGCCGGCGCACCGGCGAGCGCCCAGTGGCAGCTGAGCTGTCAGGGCGAAGTCTCGCTCGTGCGCGCGCAGCGCCTCGCCGCCGAACCGGGCGCCGACGCGCCGGCCGAGCGCTTTGCCGTCGAGATCGACGGCCAACGGCACGTCGCCAGCGTCGTCGCCATCAACGAACCGGGGCTGGCACGGCGCATCGTCTTTGCCAACGGCGGCACCTGGCCGCTGCTCCGCCACGACCCGCTGCATCTTGTCGAAGCAGGCGGCCGTGGCAGTAGCGACGGCGGCCTGACGGCGCCGATGCCGGGCAAGATCATCGCCCTGCTCGCCACCGTCGGCCAGCCGCTCGAACGCGGCGCGCCGTTGCTCATCCTCGAAGCCATGAAAATGGAGCACACCATCACGGCGCCGCAGGCCGGCGTCGTTCGCCAGTTCCGCTACGCGGTCGGCGAGCAGGTCAGTGACGGCGCCGCGCTGGTCGACTTCGTCGCCAGCGAGCAGGTGCCCGCGCTCGGAGCGCACTGAAATGGCGCTGCCACGCCGCGTCCGTCTGGTCGAAGTCGGCCCCCGCGACGGTCTGCAGAACGAAGCGACGCCCGTCGCCACCGCCGTCAAGATCGAGCTCATCGAACGCCTCGCCGACGCCGGGCTGCCGGCCGTGGAGGCGACCTCCTTCGTCTCGCCGAAGTGGGTGCCGCAAATGGCCGACGCCGGCGATGTCCTGCGGGCCGTACTCGCCAGCCCGCGCCGCCGCCCCGGCGTCGATTTCCCGGTGCTGACGCCCAACCTCAGAGGCTTCGAAGCCGCGCTCGCGGCGGGCGCCCGCGAGGTAGCGATCTTCGCCGCCGCCTCGGAGCGCTTTTCGCAGACCAACATCAACTGCTCGATTGCCGACAGCCTCGCCCGCTTCGCGCCTCTGGCCGACGCCGCCAAGGCGCACGGCCTGCGCCTGCGCGGCTACGTCTCCTGCGTCGTCGGCTGCCCCTACGAAGGCGCCGTGGCGCCAGCGCAGGTTGCCGCCGTCGTGCGCGAGCTTGCCGCGCTCGGCTGCTACGAAATCTCGCTCGGCGACACCATCGGCGTCGGCACGCCGCGCGCCGTGCAGCGCATGATCGAGGCCTGCGCCGCCGTCGTGCCAGTTGAGCGGCTGGCGGGGCACTATCACGACACCTACGGCATGGCCGTCGCCAACGTCTACGCCTCGCTCGAACTCGGCGTGGCGACCTTCGACGCCGCCATCGGCGGGCTCGGCGGCTGCCCCTACGCCGCCGGCGCCTCCGGCAACGTGGCGACGGAAGACCTCGTCTATCTGCTACACGGCCTCGGCATCGCGACGGGCGTCGACATGGATCGGCTGCTCGACGCCGGCACTTTCATCCTCGCGCACCTTCGGCGCGAACCGCTGTCGAAGGCCGCACGTGCGCTGCTCGCAGCGCGCCACGCCCGGCGCTGAGGCTCCGCCCTCGGCGCCGGCGTTATCACCAACGCCCCGGATGCCGCCGATGAATGCACACCTCCCCTCGCCGCGTAAAGCCGCAGACCAGCCCGCCCCGGCCGCGTCGCCGAAATCGCCCTGCGTCGACATCTGCCGCATGGACGCCGCGCGCCGCCTCTGCACCGGCTGTCTGCGCACGCTCGACGAGATCGGCGGCTGGAGCGGTTTTTCAGATGACGAGAAGCGCGCCGTGCTGGCAGCCGTCGCCGCGCGACGTACGAAAGGAGAATGAAACGATGAGCAACGAACCCGAATGCATCGGCATGTGCGACTACGACCCAGAGAGCGGCATCTGTCTGGGCTGCGGTCGTCTGCCCGAATGTGCGGCCGCAGCGGACGACCAGCAAGCCAGCGCTGGCGCGGGCACCAACGTCGTCGCCGCCACCGTCACCTCTCAACGCGCACCAGCCAGCGGCCTCGACTGATGTCACCGGCAGCAGCGTCGGCCGCGAGGGCCGCTGCGGCTGCCTCGGCGACGATGCCGCCCGTCGCCCTGCCCACGACGCTGCGGGTCATCGAGCGCGGCTGGCTGTCGTCGAACAGCGTGCTCGGCATCGACGGCGACGCGGCGACGCTGATCGACAGCGGCTACGTCACCCACGCCGAGCAGACCGTCGCGCTGGTGCGCGCCGCGCTCGCCGGCCGGCGGCTGGAGCGCCTGTTCAACACGCACGCGCACTCCGACCACATCGGCGGCAACGCCGCGCTGGTCGAAGCCTTCGGCTGCCGCGTCAGCGTGCCGGTGGGCGTTGCCGCGACCATCGCTGAATGGGACGAAGAAGCCCTGCTGCTCTCGCCGCTCGGCCAGCAGGCGGCGCGCTTCACGCACGACGCAACGCTGGCCGCCGGCGACGGATTCGTCTGCGGCGAACTCAACTGGCGCGCGCTCGCCGTTCCCGGCCACGACGAAGACGCGCTCGCCTTCCACTGCGCCGACAAGCGCATCCTCATCTCCGGCGACGCGCTGTGGCAGACCGGCTTTGGCGTCGTCTTCGTCGAACTGCTCGGCCACGAGGAACAGCGCGGCGGCCTGAAGGAGCAATGCGAAACGCTCGACATGCTCGCGCGCCTGCCGGTCGACATCGTCATCCCCGGCCACGGCGCGCCATTCACCGACATCGGCCCGGCTTTCGAGCGCGCCTACCGCCGGCTGGAAGCCTTCGAGAACAACATCGACGCGCTGGCCCGGCACGCGCTGAAGGTGATCGTCGCCTTTGCCCTGCTCGAACGCCGCCGCATCCGCAGCGCCGACCTGCCGGCGTTTCTCGCCTCGCTCAGCTTCGCGCAAAGCGTGAACGCGCGCTTTCTCGGCATGAACGACGCCGCCCTCGCCGACTGGCTGGTGCGCGACCTGCGCCGCGCCGGGGCGCTGCGCGAGGAGGATGGGTGGGTGGTGGCGGGGTGAAGGCGCTGTGTGGAGGCCGGCGCGAGTCAGCGCTTGAAGTCTGCCGGAGCCATGCAGAGGTTTGCCAAGTGGGCGTCCGTTACTGGCCGGATATGGGACAGCACTGACGACACTCAGCGGAAATGCCGGCCTTGAGAAAACAACCGTTCAACGTGAAGGTAACCGGCCTTGCGCGCAAGGCCCGTGTTGACCGCAGGGTTAGACCCGCGCATTGACGGACGGCGCACGAATTTCAAGCTCAGTGTTTAAGCGGGTTTGCCTTGCAAGAGTTTGGCGAACGATTTCTTGCATGTATTCCCGAATGCCTGGAGGCGTAGCAGGATCGTTGATGATTTGACTAGCTCTGGCTAATTCTTGAAGGTTTACTCCAACTTGTGCTTGCTGTTCGTTTGCCCACTGAATTCTGGCGCGCTCTTCTCGCTCACCGGCGTAGTAAATGTCAGCTAGCGCAGTGCCAGCACCCTCTAAAGTTACCTTGGCAGGTGAATTTATTGAGAGGTTGCGAATGATTAGCGCATTTGTGCCGCGTAGTTCATAAAGCGGACGATATGAATCTGTCTCTCGAACGAAAACGACAGGTCTGGCATGGCGAGACACAACGTTCCAGAATTTTTGGGCTGACTCTTCCTTTCGAGCGAGAAATAGGTGCTCGCGCGAAGGCTCAAGTCGTAGGCCCTCTCGCTGGTAGAGCTCTGCGGATTCGCCAGCAACAACCAGCGCATCTGGGTCAAGCCCACCTTGTACGAGGGTGGCAATTCTTTCAAGCGTAACAAGCTTGATGTAGTTGATTTCAGTTTGTTGGAGATAATGAACCAGAGCCCAAGTTGGCAGCCCCTCTTCAGCGAAAAAAGTCGCTCTCACCCGTTCTTGCATTCATATTCTCCGTGCGTAATTGATGAGCGGGTCTAACGATAAAGGTAAGGGGCTGCGGCGCGCGGGTGGATGAGGAAAGCCAAAGCTATGCTTCTGTAGTCTCGCTTAACCAAAGGGTTAGGCATATGCACTGACTCAGCGAACTTTACGTGCATAGCCTTTTTTGACAACCCGGCCAATAAAACTATTAAGTCCTTGGCCCGCGATAGCTAAGCGCTGCATTTCATTGATGCTTGGTGCTCCTGCGCTTTGGTTTGTATAGAAATACACCGAGCCATCCCCAAATTGCACAGTGATAGCCCCGTCTCCAATTTCATAAGCCACAATATTTGATTTGCCACTGAGGTTTTTGTAGCGATCCATAAATGTCTCCCTTGCCTAACGTTCGACGTAAGGGGCCTGCCGCAGGCTGGTCCCCTTGACGTAGGGGTTAGGTTTCTTGCTGCCCATCAAAGCTCATCCTTGCAGAGAGCCTTCAGGAGATTGGGCGTAATGGATCCACGAAGGTTCTTATTTGCAGAGAGATACCCCAGGATCTTCTTGTTCTTGATGATCATCGGCGGTGTGGACGTGTAGGAATTTGTCGCCGAATGGCTGTTGTACTCGTTTCCAAAGGTACCGTACTGATTCCAGACTGACAGCGAGTTGTACTGACTTCCGTATGTCCCGTACTCGTTGAAGATCGACTCTGAGTCGTACGAGTTGGCGATCTTTCCAAGGTACGTGTTCTTGTCGTCCTGGGCGATCAAGACTGCGCCCTTGACTATCTCGCACACTTCCTCGGCGTGAGCGGAAGAGGCAATGAGGAAGACCAACACGACAAGTGCCTTTGACTTCATGACGTACCTCCCGAGAGTGACAAGAGAAGCCTAACGTGGAATGGGATTCCTAAAAGACGGAAAACATTCCGTCATGGCGTACCAAAAGCCCCAAAAAATCGATAAACGCCTCATTAAAACATCAGCATAGATAGTTTTAGTGCGTCCTAATCAAGCCAGTTTTGCCGTCACATCAAGAGCCGACTCCAGATTCACAGCGCAAAGGCCGACAGCTATGCACCGCCACCCCGACTCCGCAATCAATTATCCTTAAAACATATGACAATGGCCACCTCCACCTTGCCCGCCCGCAGCATTTGCCGGAAGCTGCGAACTTCGCTTGACTTCGAGTGCACTCAAAGTCGCACCATGCCCGACGTGACCAACAACGCCATCTCCATCGGCGAGCTCGCGCGCCTGAGCGGGCTTTCCACGCACACCCTGCGCTTCTACGAAGCCGAGGGAATCCTGCAGCCTGCCGGGCGCAACTCGGGCCGGCATCGGCAGTACCACCCGGCCGATGTGCTCTGGCTTGAGTTCGTTCTCCGGCTCAAGCAGACCGGGATGCCGCTGGCCGAGATCAGGCAGTACGCGGCGCTCAGAGCGCAAGGCGAGACGACGTTGCACGCGCGGCTGGCGATGCTCAAGCTCCATCGCGAACGCTTGGCCACCAGGATCGAAGAGCTTTCGACATGCGCCAGCGTTCTCGACGACAAGATCGGCATCTACCGGCAGATGATCACCGAGAGCGGGGCGCCAGCAGACGAGGCAGCCCATGCAGCAGACCCACAATCCCCTTGAATCGACCCGCTACCGCCGTGGCTGGGAAAAACTGCGCGAGATCGACGGCGCCGCCGGCGAGCGCGTCATCGAGTCGCTCGCCGACATCGCACCCGACTTCGCGCGCTACCTGATCGAGTTTCCCTTCGGCGACATCTACTCGCGGCCGCAGCTCGACCTCAAATCCAGAGAAATCGGTGTCGTCGCCGTGCTGACGGCGCTCGGCAACGCCGCGCCGCAGCTGAAAGTGCATATCCACGGCGCGCTCAACGTCGGCTGCACGCGCGAGGAAGTCGTCGAAATTATCATGCAGATGGCGATCTACGCCGGCTTTCCGGCGGCGCTCAACGGACTGTTCGCGGCGAAGGCGGTTTTCGCCGAGAGGGATGCCGCCTGAGTGCGATCCCCTACCCCGACCTCGGCAACGCTTCGCGAGTTATCCTTCCCTCCGGAGCGCAATAACGAGCACATAAATATCGTCCAACGAAGAATGCTCGCCTGACGCCCCCACCTCACAACCCCATATAACTCAAAGGCGCGACTTATATGACGGACAAAAAACCCGGTTTCAGTTCGATTTTGCAGATTCTGAAAAAAGACCCCTGGAAGCGGCGGGCGCAGGAGTTGCGTGCCGCCCTGCCGGACATCGAGGCACAGCTACGTGACGCCAGATCCGACACTGAAAGAAGCCTGCTCACGGCGCTGCTGGAGCTAAAGCAACAACAGATCGGGGCGGCGGCGCGGCAAAGCCACAGCGAGTGGAATCGCTGCAGCGCAGAAGCCGCCACGCTGGAAGAGAAGATCAACGCAGCGCGCGCCGAGCGCGTGGCCTCCTGAGGCGCTAAGGGCAGAACGCGAACACCCGGCGCTCACTGGCTCGGCGCAATGCGCTCGCCGAGCAGCGCCTGCCGCGTGACCTTGCCTTCCAGTTGCTGCAACCACCATTGCAGCGCCTTGCCGCGCGCGGCGTCGGGCGCTTTGCGCCAGGCGTAGACGACAGTGGTGACGCGTTCGGCGCGCTCGACGCGCTTTTCCACCAGCCGACCGCTGTCGATGTACGGGCGCGCCAGACATTCGGGTAAAAAACCGGCGCCGAGGCCGCGCAGCTGCGCCTGCAGCTTGTCCGGCATGCCGGGCACGGTGAATACGTCCTGCCCGGCGAGCAGGCCAAGAGTGAGGCCACCGCCACGCGGCACCGAGTCGGCGACGGCGACGGCGCGGTGCTGGCGGAGCAGATCGTCCGACAGCGGCTCGCTCGCCTGCGCCAGCGGGTGATGCGGCGCTACGGCAAAGACAAAGCGCAGGCTGCCGAGCGGGCGCGTCTGCAGGCCGGCGACGGTGCTCGCCTCGGCGACGACGCCGAGCGCCAGATCGGCCTGCCCGGAGGCGAGCGCGGCGAGCGTACCGGAGAGCGTTTCGTCGCGCAGGCGCAGGCGCGTCGGCGGCTTCAGCGCGAAGAACTGCTCGCATAGCTCCAAGACCGTGCGGCGGTCGATGATGCCGTCGAGCGCCAGCGTGAATTGCGATTCCCAGCCGGTGGCCACGCGGCGCACGCGGTTGGCGATGGCGTCGACTTCGGCGAGCAGGCGCGCGCCCTCGCGCAGCAGCTCGTGGCCGGCGGCGGTGAGGCTCGCCTGGCGCGAACTGCGGTCGAAGAGCAGCACGTCGAGTGCGTCTTCGATCTGGCGCACGCGATAACTGAGCGCGCTCGGCACCATGCCGGCGGCGCGAGCGGCGGCGGCAAAGCTGCCGGCATCGGCAATCCCTTGCAGCAGGGCCAGTGAATCCGGCGTCAGCACGTCGCGCGGAGAGGCTACGTTTTTGCTCATTGGCTCACCCATCATGCAGTTTTTTTGCATGATGCCAGCAATGCGGCTGCACCGCACGCGTGGCGCTCACTCCTATAGTGGAGTCCAGCAAAGGAGAGCCACCATGATCAACATTCGCAAATCGCAGGAACGTGGCCACGCCGACCACGGCTGGCTGAAGAGCAAGCATTCGTTCTCGTTCGCCGGCTATTACGACCCCGCGCACATGGGCTGGGGCAATCTGCGCGTGATCAACGAAGACTGGATCGCCGCCGGCAAGGGCTTCGGCACGCATGGTCACCGCGACATGGAGATCGTCACCTACGTGCTCAGCGGCGAACTGGCGCACCAGGACAGCATGGGCAACGGCACCAGCATCCCACCCGGCGACGTGCAGCGCATGAGCGCCGGCCATGGCGTGATGCACAGCGAGTTCAACCACGCCATCGATGCAGAGACGCATCTGCTGCAGATCTGGATCGAGCCCTCGCGCCTTGGCATCAGCCCCGGCTACGAACAGAAGACGATTCCCCCCGCCGACAAGCGCGGGCGCCTGCGCCGCGTTGCCTCGCCCGACGGCGCCGACAACTCGGTGACGATCACCGCCGACGCGACGCTCTACGCCGGCCTGTTCGACGGCGACGAGTCGGCAACGCTGACACTCGACCCGGCGCGCAAGGCCTACGTGCATCTGGTGCGCGGCACGCTCGTCGTCAATGGCCAGACGCTGCACGGCGGCGACGCCGCGTTGCTGGCGGAAGAAAGCGCCCTGCAACTGAGCCAGGGCAACGACGCCGAAGTGCTCGTTTTCGACCTCGCTGCCTGATTTGGGCTGATTTGGCCTGATTTACCCCAACGAACCTGAAGTCCCCAACCGAACGAAAAGGAGATTCACCATGGCAAAGATCGCTGTCGTCTTCCACTCCGGCTACGGCCACACGCTGCGCATTGCACAAGCCGTCGCCAAGGGCGCCGGTGCCGAATTGGTGCCCATCGACGCCGAAGGCAACCTGCCCGCCGGCGGCTGGGAGGCGCTCGCTGCGGCCGACGCGATCATCTTCGGCAGCCCGACCTACATGGGCACGGTGAGCTGGCAGTTCAAGAAATTCGCCGACGCGTCGAGCAAGGTGTGGGGCGCGCAGGCGTGGAAGGACAAGCTCTTCGCCGGCTTCACCAACAGCGCGACGATGAACGGCGACAAGCACTCGACGCTGCACTACCTCTTCACGCTGGCGATGCAGCACTCGGGCATCTGGGTCGGCACCGGCCTTATGCCGTCGAACAGCAAGGCGGCGCAGCGTGACGACGTGAACTACGTCGGCTCCTTCGCCGGCGCCATGGCGCAAACGCCCTCCGACGCCAACCCCGACGAAATCCCCGTCGGCGATCTGGAAACAGCGCGTCTGCTCGGCGTGCGTGTCGCTACGGTAGCGGCGCGGCTAGGCGCCTGAGTTGGCCCCTGACTTAGCGGCCGCTTGGCTTGCCTGAGCGGTCGGGCTGCACACGCGGTTGCGGCCGCCTTGCTTGGCGCGGTAGAGCGCGGCGTCGGCCTGGCGTATCAGTTCCTGCGGCGAACTGCCTTCCGCCGGCACCTGACTGGCAACGCCGATACTGACGGTGACGATGCCCGCCTCGGTCGCGGCGTGCGCCAGAGCCAGCGCGCGGACTTCCCTCTGAATGCGCCGCGCCACCTCAAATGCCTCATTTACACCGGCTTCGGCCAGCAGCAGGACGAACTCCTCACCGCCGTAGCGCGCGACGTTCTCGCCCGCCCGCTGCCCGGCGCGCGTCAGCGCTCCCGCCAGGGCGCGCAGGCACTCGTCGCCACGCGGGTGCCCATACCAGTCGTTGAAGTGCTTGAAGAAATCGACGTCGATCATCACGGCGGCGAGCGGTCGCTCGCGGCGCTGGCCGCGCTTCCATTCCAGTTGCAGCATGCGGTCGAAACAGCGGCGATTGGCGATGCCGGTCAGCGCGTCCGTATTGCTCAGCGACTCGAGACGCGCGTTGGCGTGCCGCAAGGCCTCCGTGCGTTCCTCGACCAGCGCTTCGAGGGCGCGGTTACGCGCGTGCAGGTCGGCCATCGGGTAAATCTCGTCGTCCCGCGCCTGGTGATAGGGGATCGAGATGCCGCTGTGGCAGATCTTCCAGTTGCCGTTTTCGCAGCGAAAGACGAGGACGAGCCGCGCCGTCTCGCGCGAAAAAATGGGGTCGGGCTGCGGCAGATGGATGTGAAAAAACGCCGTGACGGCGACAAGATCGGGGCACAGATCCTGTAGCGCGATGTCGAGCATCTCGATGCCGAGACGCCCGGGCACCTGCGCAAAATCGCGCTGGGTGATGCGTATCCACTCGTCACGGTTGTGTACGAGCACATCCGAAGCCCCCGCGTAGCCGCTGAAATTCTCGCTGAAGTGCTCGACGAGGCGCGGATCGCGCCCCGCGTACCGTTCGATGTACTCGTCGAAGAGAGCGCGGATCAGCGATTCACGTTCAGCAGATATCCGACACTCCACCCCACCCTCCTGTCATCGTTTCGCGGGCGCGAAAAGATGACAGCTTACTTGCGCTCCCCCTCTTTCGCCACTAGCCCGTAGGGTTCGACAAGCGACCAGACATGCGGCGGAATCATGTGTTTCATCCGTTTGGGATGCTCGCGACGCAGGTGCAAGACGCTCTCGACCGATTTCATCTCGATGCGGGCGCGGGCGAATTCGATACCGCGCGGGCCGACTTTCGGCATCAGCCAGCCGACCAGCGGCCGCAGCCAGTTCGGCATGCCGCGCACCGGCAAACCGCCCGCCGCCAGTTCGACGTTCTTGAGGAAACCTCGCACCGGCCCACGACGGTCGCCCGCGCTGCCCGGCTCGGCGAGCGTCACTTCGTCACCCAGCAGGGCGAGCAACTCGTCGCCGCGCGCGTTGCGCGTCAGCACCCACTGCTCGCCCTCGCCGCCCATGTAGCCGACGGTGATGTCGGCGAGGGTGTTGCTGTAATCGACGCAGCTGCGGCAGGTAATCGGGAAGAAATCTCCCGGCAGCTTCGACAGCGGCAGCAGCAGGAAGGGAATGCGCCGTTTGCGGCCATCGCGGTAGCGCAGCTCGACGTGATAGTCGGCGCAGAACTCCAGATAAGTGATGGTCGACGGATCGTCCTCCAGCAGTGCCAGAAATTCGTGAAAGCGCTCCGTCGTCGTGTTGTCCGAGCAGGGGATGCCGATGACGTCGATACGCTCGAAGCCCAGTTCGCGCTCAAGCACCCGCAGCGCATGCACCTGACACGGAATGCCGATCACGGCGAGGCGCTTGAAGCCGCGCGCGCGCGCCGGTTCGAGCAAGGCCAGCAGGGGCGCGTAGCCCATACGCATGCCGCGACACTGCGCCATGCCGGCGGCCTCGGTCACGAGCACGGGCTTCGGGCGCCAGACGTCGTCGGGATCGGGGGCCATCGCCAACACCGCGTCGACCGCGCCGCTCTCCAGCAGGCGCTCGGCAATGCGCGTGGTGATGCCCGTCCATTGCGCGCCTTGGCGCGGCGGCGTCAATGCCGCCCGCAACATGCGGCGGTAAGGGCCAAAAAACCGCTCGTCGGCGCGGGCTGGATCGCGCTCGCGGCCATGCACCCGGCGTTCCAGCGCCGCGTAGTCGGGCGCGATGAACTGGCAGGCGCGGCTGCATAGGCCGGGATCGGCCATGCGCGACACGCCGCAATCGGTGCACAAAGAGCGCGCCACCGGCTCGGCAACGTGCGGCGCCCACAGCGGCGACGTCGGGTCCGTCGCGTCTGGAACGGCCGAGACGCTCGAAACCTCCGAAGCATTCGCCGGCGAGGCGGTAGAAGCGTTGAAACTCACGATCGATGATTCCTCAAGCGTCCTTCAATCAAAAAAGCGGCCCGCGGCCAAACCTGGCGGATCCCGGCGTTACCTGGCTTATACCGGCTTAGCCCGGAACCCCCTGCTTGCGGCACAGCCCGTCACGGAAGGGGCCGCGCAGGATGCGCCAGTCTTCTCCGGGAGAAATCTGCGCGCAGATGAGGCCATCGGCCGTGTTGCTGACCCAGAGATACCAGGGCGCCGGTTCGGCACGCGCCAGCGGCATCGCCGTTAGCGCCAGTAGCGCGAGCGCGGCAACGCCGGCGCGCAGTGACTGTGGATGTCGCGTTTTCATGCGTGGTCTCCCGCAAGGCGCGCGAAGGCGGCGAGCAGTCGCGCGTGCATGGCGCACCCGGTAAAACTCGCGCCGGGTGCGTCGATTCCGAAAAAGCGCTGCTGCCCGGCCAGCAAGGCCTCGGCCTGCGCCAGCGTGGCATCGCCAAAGAGATGTACAAGATTCGCACGCCAGGGCGCCCAAGCCGAAGCGTCGGGGACGCCCGCCGTCGAACAGTCGTCGTCAGCCGCGTCCGAATCCGCGTCGTCGTCCCAATCGCCGGCCTCGTCCGCCGGGCCAAGCGCCAGACCCAGCAGGGTCTCGATGCAGTGGTAGACGCGCCGGCGCGCCGCGTGGAGCTGCGCGAAGTGGCCGATCCAGTCGCAGCCCTCGCGGATCGCGTCGAGGTCGCCGATGGCCAGGGCCAGCAAGGTTTTCAGCTCGCCGATGCGCAGGTCTTCCCAGAAGGAGCCGGCGTCGACCGCGAGACCGATCAGGACGCTCACCGGGCGCGCATCGTCGAAACCCTGCTCGTTCAGGCTCGCCAGCAGTGCGGCGCAATCGTCGTCGCCAAGGCTCGGCAGCGACAGGATCGCGGCGCGCAGCGAGGCGCCGACGCGGTTGTTCTCCCAGCGCAGATCGTCAATCGGATAGACCTCGGAGACGCCCGGCACGAGGAGCCGGCAGACAGCGAGGCCGTCCGTGACGCCGTAATCGATGCAATAGACATCGTGACCGGCGTCGTGCAGGCGCGCGGTGAGCCACTCGGCCTCGCGCTGCGTATCGCCTGCGAAATCCCACTCGCAAAAAGCGAAATCGGGGGTATCGGCAAGAAACGACCAGCCGACGACGCCGCTCGAATCGACGAAGTGCGCCTCGATATTGGGCGCGCTGGCGACCTCTTCCGGGTCGAGGCCCGGTTCGGGAAATCCGGCCAGCGCATCCAGCGCCCGGCCTTGCAGCAGTTCAGTGAGCGCCCGCTCCAGCGCAACGGCAAAGCGCGGGTGCGCGCCAAAGCTCGCGTAGCACCCCTGATCGTGCGGATTGAGCAACGTGACGTTGGCCACCGGGAAAGCACCGCCGAGCGACGCGTCCTTGACCAGCAGGCCAAAGCCCGCCGAGCGCAGACCGGCGATGCCCTCGGCCAGACGCGGGTAGCGGGCGATGACGGCCTCCGGCACGTCCGGCAGACAGAGCCCTTCGCGCAGGACGCGGAATTTGACGTGCCGCTCGACGACCTCGGACAACGCCTGCGTCCGCGCTTCCGCCAGCGTATTGCCGGCGGCGATGCCGTTGCTCAGGTAAAGGTTGCCGATGATGTTGGCGGGAAACCAGACCGTCTTGCCATCGCGCGAGCGCGTCGCCGGCAGCGCACAAATACCGCGCTCCACATCGGCGCTGTTGAAATCGAGAAAGTCCGCTGGCTCCAAGGCGCCGTCGGGGTCGTAGACGCGGCGCAATTCCGGCGTCAGCAGGCCGGCCGGCCAGCGCGCGCCGTTCAGGGCAAACCAGCGTTCTTGCGGGTGATGAATCGGCCGCCCGGCAGTGACGTCGGCGCCGAGCGCGTAGTGCGTCCAGAAATGGCGGCTGAACAGGCGTTCGCAAAACTCGCCCAGCGCGCTGGCGCGTGCTGCGAGTTCACTGCCGCCCTTGCCGTTACTGAAGAGCAGCGGACAGTCGGCGTCGCGCAGATGCACCGACCAGACGCCGGCGAGTGGATTGAGCCAGGCGCTCTCGTTTACCGCAAACCCGAGCGCCGCCAGCCGGGCGCGCAGGCGCTCAATCGTCGTTTCGAGCGGCGCATCCTTGCCCGCGAGGGGCGTCAACATCGGCATAAATGACCCGGCAGCGCCGGCCTTGATAGAGAGTGAAACAACAGGGCCGGGCGCGCGTCACGCACACCGGAGTACAGGGCGAACACTCAGTGATCGACGGCCAGCGCCGTTTTGACCAGGCTGATCCAGTAACTCACGCCAAGCGGCAGGATGGCGTCGTTAAAGTCGTAATGCGGGTTGTGCAGCGTGCAGCCGGCCACACCGGGGCCGTTGCCGAGCCAGGCGTAGCAGCCCGGCTTCTCGCGCAGCATGTAGGCGAAATCCTCGGCGCCCATCGACGGCATTTCGTCGTTACGCACCGCCGTCTCGCCGAGCACGGCCACGGCGGCACGATGGCACAGCGCCGTCTCGGCCACGCTGTTGATCGTCGGCGGGTAGCGCAGATCGAAAGTGACGCTGATCTGCGCGCCGAAGGTGGCGGCAACGCCAGCGACGACGCGCTCGACCGCCGCTTCGACATCGGCCTGCACCTGCGGGGTGAAGCTACGCAAGGTGCCGCGCAGAATGGCCTCGTCGGGCAGCACATTCCACGCCTCGCCAGCGTGAAACTGCGTGATGCTGACGACCGCCGACGAGCACGGATGCACGTTGCGCGAGACGATGCTCTGCAAGGACTGCACCAGCTGCGCGCCGGCAAGAATGCTGTCGACCCCCTCATGCGGCATGGCGGCGTGGCTACCGTGGCCGCGCACCTTGATCTCGAAGGCGCAGGTGCCGGCCATTACCGGGCCCGGTAACAAGACCATCTCACCGGCCGGCACACCCGGCCAGTTGTGCATGCCGAAGACGGCATCCATCGGGAATTTCTCGAAGAGGCCATCCTCGACCATGACCAGCGCCCCCGCTTCGGACTCCTCGGCAGGCTGGAAAATGAAGTTGACGACGCCATCGAAGTCGATGCGCTCGATGTTTTCGGCAAGGTAGCGCGCCGCGCCGAGGAGCATCGTCGTATGTCCGTCGTGCCCGCAGGCGTGCATGTGGCCGGGAATGCGCGAACGGTAGGGTGTCTCGTTCTTTTCCAGTACCGGCAGGGCATCCATGTCGGCCCGCAGGCCGATGGAACGCCGGCCGCTACCCTTGCGCAAGACACCGACCACCCCCGTCCCGGCGATTCCGCTGTGCACTTCCAGCCCGTAGCGCGTCAGCTCGCGGGCGACGATGTCGGCCGTCCGCGCCTCCTTGAACGCGAGCTCCGGGTGAGCATGGATGTCGTGGCGGATGGCAACGAGTTCGGTGAGGAATGGCAGGTGAAGGACGCTCATGGATGACTCCGGGTGAAGCGGGTAGTAATTTTAGCGCCGTTCGCGGCAGGCCGCGCGCCGGGGGAAATTACGCTTCGTTACAAACCCCTGGCGCCGTTGCGTGGCTATAATTACGCCTTGTCAATCTCCTGCGCCTGTCGCAGCGCCCCGGCGCCGCCGCGCTACCACCGCCTTGGTGACCACTTTCCGCCCGATGCTCCGCCTGCTGTCCGACCGGTTTTTACCGAACGCGCGACGCCTGAGCCTTGTCGCCGCCAGTTCTGCATTGCTGGCTCTTTCCGCCGCCCCTGCCCACGCCGAACTGACCATCGAGATCAGCGGTGCCGGTGCCAATCGGATTCCGCTCGCCATCGCCGACTTCGGCGGCGACACCGGTGTCGCGCGGGCGCTGACTTCCGTCATTCGCGGTGACCTCGAACGCAGCGGCATGTTCCGCCTGATCGATCCGGGCAGCGCGCCGC
This sequence comes from Rhodocyclus gracilis, assembly GCF_009617575.1. Taxonomy (GTDB): domain Bacteria; phylum Pseudomonadota; class Gammaproteobacteria; order Burkholderiales; family Rhodocyclaceae; genus Rhodocyclus; species Rhodocyclus gracilis. Next base: position 45,022 of record NZ_WIXJ01000003.1, on the reverse strand, counting down.
TCAACGAAAACAGCACGCCCGCCTGGGGCGACCTGCGCGTCAAGGGCGCCGACGCGATTGCTGCCGGCAGCATTTCCGGCGGCGGCGACGGCCGCATGGAAGCGCGCTTCCGCCTCAATGACGTCAATCGCCAGGCCGCCCTCGGCGGCGCCGCCTTCGTCACCTCGACGCCAATGCTTCGCACCGCTGGCCACCGCATCGCCGACGTCATCTACGAAAAACTGACCGGCGAGCCGGGTGTCTTCTCGACGCGCATCGCCTACGTCGTCAAAGGCAGCGGCCGTTACGAACTCCACATCGCCGACGCCGACGGACAGAACGCGCAAGCCGCCCTCGTTTCGCGCGAACCGATCATCTCGCCGGCCTGGTCGCCGGACGGCACGCGTCTGGCGTACGTCTCCTTCGAAAACAAGAAGCCGGTGATCTTCGTCCATTCACTGGCCAGCGGACGGCGTACCGCCGTCGCCAACTTCCGCGGCTCGAATTCCGCGCCGGCCTGGTCGCCCGACGGTCGCCGTCTGGCGGTGGTGCTGAGCAAGGAAGGCGGCTCGCAGATATTCCTGCTCAACGCCGACGGCTCCGGGGTGCAACGTCTGGCGACCTCGCCCGGCATCGACACCGAGCCGAGCTTCGCGCCGGATGGTCAGTCGATCTATTTCACCTCGGATCGCGGCGGCAGCGCGCAGATCTACCGCATTGGCGTCGGCGGTGGCGAAGCGCAGCGCATCAGCTTCGAAGGCAGCTACAACGTCACGCCGCGCGTCTCGCCCGATGGCCGCTCGCTGGCCTTCATTACCCGGCGCGACGGCAGTTTCCGGCTCGCGGTCATGGATCTTTCCAGCCGTCAGGTGCAGATCCTCACCGAGTCGCGTAAAGATGAATCACCCAGCTTCGCCCCGAATGGCCGCATGATCCTCGTGGCCACCGAACAGGGAGGGCGCGGTGTGCTTTCGGCGGTGTCGATCGACGGTCGCATCCGGCAAAAGCTTTCCATTCCTGCTGGCGATGTGCGCGAGCCAGCGTGGGGTCCGTTCCAGAGATAACGGCCGCGCACGGGCCATTGGAGAAAAAACATGAATCGCCTGCAAGTCCGCACCCCCTTTGCTGCTCCGCTCACCCTGTCGGCCATCGTTCTGGCCGCCTTCGTTGCCGGTTGCAGCTCCTCCCCGACCGGCCCCGAGCAAAATGGCGCGCCGGTTGAATCGCGCAACGCCGTTACGCCGGTGATCGCCGGCGACGTCCAAGGTCGTGGCCTGCCGGCCGTACTCACCGACCCGAAGAGCATCCTCTCCAAGCGCAGCGTTTTCTTCGACTACGACAAGTATGAAGTCAAGCCGGAGTACAAGGAGCTGGTCGCTGCTCACGCCAAGTTCCTCGCCGACAACCGTCAGTTCAAGATCCTGATCCAGGGCAACACCGATGATCGCGGCAGCCGTGAGTACAACCTCGCGCTCGGCCAAAAGCGTGCGGATGCCCTGAAGAAGATGCTGGTTCTGCTGGGCGCCCGCGAAGACCAAGTGGAATCGGTCAGCCTCGGCGAAGAAAAGCCGCGTAACGAAGGTCACGACGAAGCCGCCTGGGCGGAAAACCGTCGCGCCGACATCCTCTACAGCGGCGAGTTCTAAGCATGATGCGCCGCCGTCCGATGACCAAGCCAACCCGGCCAACGCTACTGACTGATTTGACTTCGTTCTCGCCGGCGGCGTTGTGCCTGTTGCTCTCGCTGGGGGCGGCTCCCGCCGCCCACGCTGGACTCTTCGATGACGACGAGGCACGCCGCCAGATCTCCGATCTGACGGCCAAGTCCGCCGAGCGTCACGACACCACGACCAAAGCGCAATTCGAGCTGGCCAACCAGTTGCAGGCCCTGCGCGAAGAAACCGCGCGGCTGCAAGGTCAGGTGGAAACACTCACCTACGAACTGGACGCCGAAAAGAAGCGTCAGCAGGATTTTTACATCGACCTCGACACCCGGTTGCGCAAGCTGGAACCCGCGCCCGGCAGCGACGCCCACGCGGCTGACGGCAAGCCCGCCGATGCCGCCAGCGATGCCAAATCGGCGACGCCCGCGCGTCCGGCCGCCGACCCGGCGGCCGAAGGGCGCGAATACGAGGCCGCGCTCAACCTCTTCAAAGGCAAGAAGTTCAAGGACGCAGGCACCGCCTTCAGCGGCTTCGTCAAGGCGCACCCGGACAGCACGCTGGCACCGAATGCCCAGTACTGGTTCGGCAACGCACTCTACGCGCAAGGCGACTGCAAGAAGGCCATCGAAGCGCACACCGCGCTGGTCGCCCGCTGGTCGCAGCACGCCAAGGCGTCCGACGCGCTGCTCAACATCAGCGCCTGCCAGCAGGAACTCGGCGATAACAAAGCGTCGCGCAAGACGCTCGAATCGCTCCTTGCCAAATACCCCGACAGCCCCGCCGCCGCTACCGCCAAGCAGCGCTTGAGCAAGAAGTAAGCGGGTGTCAGTGCCGTCAACGACGCTGCGCGTCAACGAGATATTCCTGTCGCTGCAAGGCGAGACCTCGCGTGCCGGTCTGCTGACCGTGTTCGTGCGCCTCACCGGCTGTCCCTTGCGTTGCGTCTGGTGCGACACCGAGTACGCCTTCAAGGGCGGCCAATCGCTCACGCAGACCGAAATTCTGGCGCGTGTGCATGAATTCGGCGTCAGCCGCATCTGTGTGACCGGCGGAGAACCGCTGGCACAGGCCGCTTGCCTGCCGCTCCTGACGGCACTCTGCGACGCCGGTGGCGATGTTTCGCTGGAAACCTCCGGCGCCCTCGACATCGCCCACGTTGATCCCCGCGTCTCGCGGATCGTCGATCTGAAAGCGCCGGGATCGGGCGAAGTCGACCGCAATTACTGGCCGAACATTGCGCAACTCACCGCGCACGACGAAGTAAAGTTCGTCCTCGCCGACCGCGCCGACTACGATTGGGCTTGTGCCACGATCCGCGAACACCGCCTCGACGAACGCTGCGCGCTGCTCTTTTCGCCGGTGGCCGGCCGCATTGAGCCTGCCACCCTGGCCGACTGGATCATCGCCGACCGTATGCCAGTGCGTTTTCAGCTACAACTGCACAAGCAGCTTTGGGATAACATGCGCGGGAAGTGAATCGCCCTGTCGAGGAGACCGCCGTGACCCAGGATCGCCGCCACCACACCCGCATCGCCTTTCACACGCCCGCGCAGTTGAGCGCCGCCGGCCAGGAATTCGCCGTACGCGTGCTCGACCTGTCGCTGAAGGGCGCACTCGTCGCGCTGCCACCGGCAGCGCCCGTCACCCCCGGCAGCGCCTGCGTACTTCTGGTACGCCTCGACGAGCTGGGCGACGCCATCTGTATTGACGGCGAAGTCCGCCACGTCGAAGGCGACGAAGCCGGTATCGTCTGCCGCTCGATTGACCTCGACAGCGTGACGCACCTGCGCCGCGTCGTCGAACTCAACCTCGGCGACGCCACCCTGCTCGAACGCGAATTGAGCGCCCTGACGCGCGATTGAGCCTCATCGGCGGTACGTCAGGACCGCCACCTCAGCGATGAATATCCATGCCTGATTCCCTCCGCCCCGCCGTGATCCTGTTGTCCGGCGGACTCGACTCGGCGACTACGCTCGCCATTGCACGCCACGAGGGCTTTCGCCCGTACTGCCTCTCGTTCGATTACGGCCAGCGCCATCGCGCCGAACTGACGGCCTCGCGCCGCGTCGCACAGGCGCAGGGCGCCGCCGAACACCGTATCGTCCGCCTCGATCTCGCCCAATTCGGCGGCTCGGCGCTCACGGACCGGAACATCGACGTGCCGGTCGACGGCCTGCAGCCGGGAATTCCCGTCACCTACGTTCCGGCACGCAACACGATCATGCTGTCGCTGGCGCTGGCCTGGGCGGAAACGCTCGGCTGCCGCGATATTTTCGTCGGCGTGAACGCTGTCGATTACTCCGGCTACCCGGATTGCCGGCCGGAATACATTGCCGCCTTCGAAGCCATGGCCAACCTCGCGACCAAAGCCGGCGTCGAGGGCGAACACCTGTCCATCCACGCGCCGCTGATGTCGCTCTCGAAAGCCGACATCATCCGGCGTGGCACGGCGCTAGGCGTCGATTACAGCGTCACGGTATCGTGCTATCAGGCCGACGACGAAGGGCGCGCCTGCGGCGTCTGTGACTCCTGCCGGCTACGCCATGAAGGCTTCGCGGCGGCTGGCCGCGCCGACCCCGGCCCACTGCAAGGGCGCTGATACTTTGCCGCCCGCCGCTCAGGCGGGTTCGAGCAGGCGGTGGTCTTCGACGCGCACCGCCTTGCCCTCCGCCGCCGGGATACTCCCCGCCCGCACCAGTTCGACCGCCGGCGTCACCAGCACCTCGTCGCGCAAGCGCGCAACCATGCGCTTGTGCAGCCCCGCCAGGGTCGGCGCGGCGGCGGCAAAGACCTCGTCGCGCACTTCCACCTTGACGCGAATCTGGTCCATGTCGTTTTCCTGATACAGCTCGATCAGGTAATTGTTGGCGACTTCCGGCATCGCCATCAGCACCTGCTCGATCTGCATCGGGAAGATGTTGCAGCCCTTGATGATGATCATGTCGTCGGTACGGCCGGTAATGCGATCCAGCCGCCGGTGCGTGCGGCCGCAGGCGCATTCGCCGGGGATGAAGCGGGTGAGATCGCGCGTGCGGTAGCGCAGGAGCGGCATGCCGTCGCGGCCGAGCGTCGTCATGACGAGTTCGCCGGTCTCGCCGTCGGGCAGCGGTGCCCCCGTCTGCGGATCGACGATCTCGGCGAGATAAGCGTCCTCCCAGACGTGCATGCCGGCCTGCGCCGCGCACTCGAAGGCAACGCCCGGGCCGTTCATTTCCGTCAGCCCATACGAGTTGAAAGCCTTCAAGCCGAGCACCTCTTCGATGCGGCGGCGCGTACGTTCGGTGTGCGGCTCGGCGCCGATGAGCGCAAAGCGCCAGCCTAGATCGGCCGGATCGACACCCTCCTGCCGCAGGAACTGCCCGAAGTGCAACGCGTAGGACGGGATGATGTGCACCCCGTCGACCTTGAAGTCGCGCAGCAACTTGAGCTGCCGCTTCGAGTTGCCGGCACCGGCCGGCACTGTCAGACAGCCCAGCCGTTCGGCGCCGTAGTGAATCCCCAGACCGCCCGTGAACAACCCGTAACCACTCATGTTCTGAAACACGTCGCCGCGCCGCAGGCCAACGGCGTGCATGCAGCGAGCCACCAGATTCGCCCAGGCGGCAACGTCATTCGCCGTATAGAACACCGCCGTCGGCGCCCCCGTCGTGCCCGAGGAGACATGCAGGCGGATGAAGTCCTCGCGCGGCTGACAGAGAAAACCATCGGGATACCCAGCACGCAGATCGTCCTTGGTCGTAAACGGCAGCTTGCGAATATCCAGCGGCGAATTGAAATCCTCCGGCCCCACGCCAAGCGCGCCGAGTCGCCGACGATAAAACGGCGATGCCAGACACGTCGCCACCGTCCGCCGCAAACCCTCGGTCTGCAGCGCGGCCAATTCATCACGGGAAGCAACTTCAACGGCATCGTAAAACATGACAAACCTTTACGCGCGCCACGCGACGCCGCCGCGCGACGTCTGACAATGGCTGTGAATTCGGGGGGAGGAATCTGCCGCGCGAACGACACGGCAAGCAAGGCGGGGAGTATCCGGGCTGCGCCGGCACGGGTCAACGACGACACGCCGCCGGCATGCCGCGACGCCATCCCTCGCGCCCCAGGCCCGCCCGCCGGGCAAGCAGCACGCCCAGCGTGCACGCGACAAAAAAGCACATCTTTGGCGCCGCTTGCGTTGACAGGCAGCAATACGCCTCTCTATAATCCGCGCTTCCTGATTTTCGGGTCGGTAGCTCAGTCGGTAGAGCAGCGGACTTTTAATCCGTTGGTCGCGAGTTCGAATCTCGCCCGACCCACCACCCGATCAGCAAACCCGGTTTCCGGGGCGTTAGCTCAGCTGGTAGAGCAGCGGACTCTTAATCCGTAGGTCGAGTGTTCGAATCACTCACGCCCCACCAAGTTTCAGCTAAAGAAACAAGCAATTAGGCCAGCCATCGAGCTGGCCTAATTGCTTTCGTTGCCTGAAAAGTGCAATTTCGGTACAGTTTGCCTTCGCAAGCCCTGCCCCGAAGAGCTATGGCAACGATCAGCAAGACCCCCTCCGGAACGTGGAAAGCTGTCATCCGAAAGACCGGCTGGCCAACCCACTCGAAGTCATTTCGGACAAAGCGCGACGCCGAAGATTGGTCTCGCCGCACCGAGGATGAGATGGTCCGCGGCGTTTTCATCCAGCGCTCGGGCGCGGAACGCATGACTGTGGCCGACGCGCTGAAGCGATACTTGGACGAGGTGCCGAAGAAGCCTTCCACGGCCGCTGCGGACGCCCGCCGCGCGAAATCTCTCATTGCCAGCCTTGGCAAGTACTCGATGGCCGCGCTGACGCGTGAGATTGTTGCGAAATACCGGGATGACAGACTCGCTGGCCTCGACCGGAAAGACGCAAAGGGAAAGCCAGCCCCCCGCCCTCGTTCGCCCAGTACCGTGCGCCTCGATCTTGCACTGCTCGGCCACCTGTACACGATCGCCATCAAAGAATGGGGAATGGGGCTTACGCACAACCCGGTCCAAGCCATCCGGAAGCCGCCGCCAGCACCGGGTAGAACGCGCCGACTGGCTGCGGATGAGGAAGAGCGCCTGCTCGCCGCCATGGCAGCGCATAGCAATCCAATGCTAGGTTGGATCGCCGGGATCGCACTGCACTCCGCAATGCGATCTGGAGAGATCGCGACGCTACGGCTAGGCCAGGTCGACTTGGAGCGCCGCGTGGTGCGACTCGACGAGACAAAGAACGGCAGCGCGCGCACCGTCCCTCTTTCGGCGGAAGCCACTGAACTGTTCCGCCAGGCGATCGCGAATCCGATTCGGCCAAAGGACTGCGATTTGATATTTTTCGGCGAACCGGGAAAAGATGGGAAACGCCGACCGTACGTCTTTCAGAAAATGTGGCGGGAAGCTCGCGCTGCGGCCCAGATCGAGGATTTTCGCTTCCACGACCTTCGCCACGAATCTGTGAGCCGTTTGGTCGAGGGGGGACTGAGTGATCAGAAAACAGCGGCGATCTCCGGGCACAAGTCGATGCAAATGCTCAAGCGCTACGCACACCTTCGCAGCGAGGACTTGATCGATGAACTGGATCGGATCAGCGAAGCGAAGGCAGCCAAGGCAGCGGCGGCAGAAACCCTCACCAAGGCTGCTGGCGAGGCCGTAGCGCCCGCCACAGAGGAACAAGGCTGCGCACCTTAACGGCCAGTGCGGCGGCTCTGGCGTAGCGCTCACTTCCTCCGGGGAAGCAAGGGGCGTCGGCGCTTCGGCCGCACTCCCAACGCACGGTGCTTCTGATCTTGCCGGGAAAAATGCAGCAGGAGCAAACCGCCAGCGATGCCGATGGCGCCGATCACGATCAAGGCAATAAGGTCGTTAGACATAGCTTGAGTATCGTAGCGGTGAAGAGCATTCCGCCACAAGCGTTCCAGGCCAACGTCGGCGATACGCACACCGGGATGAAAGCCGTCCTCTTTACGTGGAGTGAAATCAAGCCCTGATCGCACCACCGAGACCTGCGCGTACTCATATAACCCGATATCACGATACCTCAGTCAATTCCTTCCAAACCACCTCACCTGACTTAAACGGCATGCCCCGACAGCCAGTGACTGATACGGAGACTCACCCAGCCCCCAAGCTAAGCACTCCGCTCAAGGCCGTCGCTGAGCGACCGGACCTCGGTCTTTGCCAGCACTGATGCCAATGGGCTAAAATCGCCGCTACCGACCAAGAGTCGGATGCCCAGAGGCCGAAAGCCAGCAAGCACTAGGAAATTAACTGAAAGTTATTAAAAACCGCCAGACGCGGCGAGCATTCAGTTCGCATGTCCGGATATGCAGGCTATGGGCTGACAGCCCAATTGCGGGTGGAAACGTAGGGAAAGCACATGAAGAACTGGATTGCGGCCGCACTGCTGGCCGTACTGGCGGGGAGCGCCATCGCGGGCTACGACGAAGGTCTGGCGGCTTACGAAAAGAACGATTTCAAGACGGCGCTGCGGGAGTTTCGCCCCGTGGCAGTAAGCGGTGACGCGCGTGCGCAAAACATCCTCGGCTGGATGTACGCCAACGGCCAAGGCGTTGCGCAGAACAACAAGGAGGCCGTGCGCTGGTACCGCCTGGCGGCCGAGCAGGGAAATGCCTCGGCGCAAAACAACCTCGGCCGGATGTACGCCACCGGCTGGGGCGTTGCGCAGGACTACAAGGAGGCCGGGCGCTGGTACGGCCTGGCGGCCGAGCAGGGGGATGCCGCGGAGCAAACCAACCTCGGCTGGATGTACGCCAACGGCTGGGGCGTTGCGCAGGACGACAAGGAGGCCGTGCGCTGGTACCGCCTGGCGGCCGAGCAGGGGGATGCCACAGCGCAACGCAGCCTCGGCGTGATTTACTACAACGGCCAAGGCGTTGCGCAGGACTACAAGGAGGCCGTGCGCTGGTACCGCCTGGCGGCCGAGCAGGGAGATGCCACAGCGCAATACAACCTCGGCGTGATGTACGCCAACGGCCAAGGCGTTGCGCAGGACTACAAGGAGGCCGTGCGCTGGTACCGCCTGGCGGCCGAGCAGGGAGATGCCACAGCGCAATACAACCTCGGCGTGATGTACAGAGACGGCCAAGGCGTTGCGCAGGACTACAAGGAGGCCGTGCGCTGGTACCGCCTGGCGGCCGAGCTGGGGGATGCCACGGCGCAAAACAACCTCGGCGGGATGTACGCCAACGGCCAAGGCGTTGCGCAGGACTACAAGGAGGCCGTGCGCTGGTACCGCCTGGCGGCCGAGCGGGGGGGATGCCACGGCGCAAAACAACCTCGGGGGGATGTACAAAAGAGGTCAGGGCGTGCCAGCGAATGTCGTGGTGGCTTACGCTCTTTACAACCTTTCTGCGGCGAATGACCCGTCCGACTCGAATCGAGCCACCGGTAATCGCAAGGCGTTAGCGGACGAGATGGATGGCAGGCAGATTGAGGCTGCCCAGGAACTGACGCGCAGGATGGCTCAGGGAAAACCGATGAAAGTGCTGGATGCCTGGCTTAAGACGGCAGGCACTCAACAGTCGGCGCGCAAATCAGCACAGACCGGCGAGGCGCCACCGCAAGGCAACGCCGGCCCCTTTCCGGCGCGCCCGGCCAAGCGGCCAGGCGTGGTGAGTTGTAACACCCGTTGCAACAATGGCGACTGCTACCGTACCTACGACAACGGGCGGCAAATTCACTTTCAGGCGAAGCCCAAGTTCAACCCCTTCAACAACCAGATGGAGTGGGATTCCGGCTCCTGCTGAAATTGAGCCTGAAGCTGGAGATAGCTGCTTCCTATTTTTTGACTTGCTACAGCGGGTCGAGCGAGGCCGCACACGAGCAGTGCAATGAGAGGAGGCTCTGACCGAGGTGCTTCCACCTAGCGACAACTTGGAGCGAACTGCGCAGCTCGGGGAGATTAGGGAGATCACTCCTTACTGCAAAGTGGCACCTATAAGTTCGCGTGGGTGACTTGCCCCTGACGTCCCGCACAGAAGCACGCTCTATGAGGAATCGCCCGCCCTCTCCGCTGCGCCAAAGCACGGTCTACCATCCCCCATCCGCCGCTGTTGTTGACGCGACTGTTGCTGTTGCTGTTGCTGTTGCTGCTGTTGCTGCTGTTGCTGCTGTTGCTGCTGTTGCTGCTGTTGCTGCTGTGAGCAAACGTTATCACCAAACGACCACAACCCATTTATTAACAAGGTCTTATAGAAGTCGGTTTGCGAAAAAAAACAGCAGTAACAGTAACCGTCACTGTTGCCGCTGCGTCTACTGCTGATGCTGCTGCTACTGCAACAGTTGCTGCTACTGCTGCTGCCGGATAGCGGCGTCAATTTCGTCGATTCGCTGACGCCTCACCTCGTCGCCCGCAGCCGCTGAACAGCCTCGTCGGCGAAGCTCCCCCTGGTGGTAATAAACCGCGCGGACAAACTCGCCCCCTCCCTTCATTGCCTCGTCGATTGCCGCCTGCTGAACGCTCAGATTCGGATCGCAGACAATCCGCTTTGCGAGTTCCGCCGGATCGGCGGCGAACGCACCTCCTGAAACAGCGGCAAACGTGAGGAATACGATTGCTTTCACAGAAACCCCTTTCTTCTGGTTGTTGAGCCGACGATTTGCAACGCTCATCGTTGTCCGCCGCTGACAACTGATGTCGTCGCGCTGCCGCGTAACGACAACGCATACTCATTCCCGGCGAGCTTGCCCTCACCATAGAGCGTCGCACCTCGACCGGAGAGGCTGAGCTTTCCGTGCTCAAGGGCTAGCACGTCGCCGGTTACTAAAAATGCCCGGAAGCTCTCGATGGTGCGCGTTCGCCGCGCGATCGGTGACGCCCACGTTCCGACAGCAAATTCGTCGACTTTGGTCACTGCCGCGTCCTTCTCGCTACCAAATTGAACGGACGGCGTGAGTTCCTTCGCCTCTCGGCCAAGCTGCGAAGACACGATAACGTCCCGCACGAGGCTCCTGCCTTCTCCCAGAACACGTTCACCGCTCTGAACCTCCGCCGCCAGCGCAACACGCTCAACCGCCAGGTGCCAACGCGGAGCCAACCAAACCGCTGCCGCCTTGACGGCATCGCCGTAGCGCATTGTTGGTCGTGAAGACAAATAGTCGAATAACGCCGGCGATAGGTACGAGGCCGCCAGCGCGCAAAGCCCCATCTGCCCAGCAATTTTGCGTACAGCTCCCGCGTCTTCTGAAGGTCGCCCATCCTTCCCAATCGCCACTTCACGCGGAAACTCAACCACGGGCATGCTGAGCAACCGGCCACAGGTAGCGGCACTGCTGCTGGCGGTCTCAGTCAGCGCGTCGCCCAGCAGAGTCACGAGTGGCGTGGTCGAGGACAGCGACTTTTCCACGTTGATCGCCACCCCTTGCGCGGAGGCGTTAGCGGCGCAGCAGAGCGCGATCAGAACCAAGGTCGCCGGAAATAGGGCTCGATTCGCCATTTGGGACACTCCAGTGCTTTGCATTGATAGTGATATGAGAGATATCGGAGCAAATCGACGGCCTCGGCGGCGTTCGCACCGAGGGGCGCGACGGGTCCATGAGAGTTGCGAACTCGCGAAAACTGCGCCGCCTGATTTCATCAATCAGATATTGGCAATCTGACTGCGCCGCCGCCAACGCCCTTTCGTACTCCGCCGGCTGCGTCTGCCACGCCAGCCGATTAGCTTCTGCGACATCGAAGCTGTCCTCATCGTGCGTTGCGCGAAAGCGGTCGATTGCCGGCCCATAAAAGTCTTTCGCAAAGCGCTCAATCGCACGCGACCATGGGTGTTCGACCCGCTCACAATTGCCAGCGTGCGAGCACGCCCACTTGTCGTTTTTTGCCTTCGCGGCTTCGAAGGTGTTCGCAGGGCCCGGAGGAGAGGCAATGCGGCGGAACGTTTCAAGGTCTTCCGATAAGCCCGAGCAACCGGCAAGAAGCGCAGACATCAGCACCGCCGCCGAAGACGACGTTAACAACGACTTCATGGCAGGTCCACTCCGGCCGCACGGAACATGTCATTCACGCCGCTCAGCTCGCAAAACATGTCGTAATGCGGCGCGGACCACACTGTCTGCTTGAATTGGCTCGATTTCAGCAGCAGTCCGGCTTGCTGACTGTGCGCCGATGATCGCAGAAGCTCACACGTTTCCAGGTGGTCGATCTTTCTCCACGCCGCGCTCATCGCTTCGTGGGTCGGTGCAGCAACCAGCTCCGCAACCCGCTTGCTATCGGCGAGAGCCAAGTCGCGGTACATCTGGTAGCCGACCAGCGCTTTCGCAAAATAACGCGAGCTGTCGCCGTTGTATCCACGAAGATTGCTCTGACTCTCACGTATGTCACGGTTTGCGCCCAGCAGCGCCGAATACATCCGAACAACCTTCACGCAGCCAGAATCGCTGACAACCCCCACCGCACGCTCAATCAACCCATCAGCGGTCGCATCGAACAGGGTATGGCGAGAAGCATTAAGGGACGAAAGAGGGTCAATGCCGGCCCTATTTGCTTCATCGCCAATTCGGCGACAGACGCCGGTGCGACGCGTTTGCTCGATAAGCCTTCCGTCGAGCTTTAGCTTTGCGAGCCGGGGTACCGCCTGACCGGGCGGAATTCCGCCGAACGCGGCGAGCGTACGCTCATCGAGCCGCACCTTGCCGGTGCCACTCATCACCTGGTCGGTGATCATTTTCGCCTCGGACTCGCTGAGGTCGGCAGGCAAATTAAACATTGACTGCATCGTGCTGGCGCACCCCGCCAGCGCAACCGATACCCCCACACAAATTACTACTGAACTAATCTTCATTTTTTTCTCCCTTGTAATTTCGAGTGAGTGGCCTCCGCGATTCGCCGCTCGATCTCGGCGACCTGCAGATGCGTGTCGTGGGTCAGATCAATCGTCATCGACCACGATGCATCGAGCATCACGAACTCGATTGTCTTTAGGCCAAGCGCGTTAGCTACGCCCACGGCAACCGACAGCCCGGCAAGGCGCAGACAAATCACTACGTCCCCCACGATCTCCACACGAACCGCCCCGTCTTCCGACGGTTGGCAAATAATCGACAGGTCTGTTACCAAATCCGGCCGAACCGCCACAATGGCGCCCTGTGACGGCTGCTGAAAAGTGATCATTCGCTCCTCCGGTAATGCCTCTTCGAATTCCGTTTCGCCCCCGTTCGCGCACCACATGACTTCCCATACGTCTTTCATGTTCATTCCTTTCCGTGTTTAGGATTTCTGTTCGCAACCGCGCGCACGAATCTCGTTGAGCCGAAAGCGGTAGGCCGCATAAAAAGCGCCTTGCTCGTGCGCAGCATCCTGAAATGCGGCCGTCCTCATGGCTGGATCAGGGTCGCACGCCACCTTCCACGCAAGCTCAGCCGGCCGCGAGGTGCCTGTTTCAACGCGATCAAACCGGATAGCTCGCCCCATGCCCTGCGACACCACATCGCCAATCAACTGCTCGCCATGCTGATCGGCAGCGCCGGAGGGCACGATGCAGACGAACGTCTGTTCCTGGCTGTTTCCACCGAGATTCCTGCAATAGTTGGCGTAGGTGTTCTCGGCAACTCCTTCGAGCGCGACGACGAGTGGCACAGCCCCATTGGTCGATACCGGCAAGGTAATGCGCAGTGACCCATCTGCTGCGGCACTCAACGTCACGGCACCAGCCACCTCGCGGCGAAAAGCAGGGCTATGCAAACCTTGCCCCCGAGCCGCGTCAGCAAACTGTTTAACAATCGCCGCGATCTGCTGCTGTGACGGGGGCTCGGCCGCAAAGGCCTTCTGCAGTGAAAGGTCGAGCAAGACGGCGGCGCCGAAGATGCAGGCAATCGCGACGCCTTTAACGGTGATCTGCATTGTTCTTTCTCCAAAAGATGGTTTTTTGTCCTACATAGGCATGTCACCCCGATAGCGAAAAAAAACGCTACGGGGGAGTTAAGAGCCCTACTTCCCTGCGCTCAGTGAGCTGGAGCCCGTCACCGAAACGTCATTGCTGATTTCCTTGCGTACGTCTCGCTTACGAGAGAGTGTCGCGTCGCGGCTTTCGCTTGCCATCGAAGATGCCGCCGCCGTCGAACTGACCGTTCTGCCAGACGTAGCCGCCGTACGGAAAATGTAACGGCGGCCGTCTATGTGATCAGCATCGAAGAATGGACGACCGTTGCGGCTGACGCTGACGGCACCGTTTTGCGACGTAAAGGTCAGGGGGCCACTCACCCAGGTCATCCCCCCTCCCTTCCCGTAGTCGACGAAAAAGCGCCCCTCGCCGACGGCCTGCTCGGCAAGATGAATGATTCGGGCCGCATCGCCGACGGGAAGCGCAACGAGAGAACGTGCCGCCGGGGAATCCGGCATTGGCAACAGTCCGGGCTTTCTCAGGCGAGGAAGGAGGCGCGAAGCGGCTTCATTGAGCGCGATGGCGCAGATCGCAGGATCGGCGTAGCGCCGGTCGTCAAATGCCGCCTCCCAACCGCCAGAAGAAGTGTCTCCGAAGAATCGAGTCGCCTTGCCAACGCACTCCCGTAAGGGGGGCTCGGCATGACTTGCGAGTGCGCTGACTACCCAATTCGCGCCCCCAATTTCTGTCGATGCCTCAGCATTCGCGCCGACATCTGTGCGCGACTCAACACCGAGCCGCTGCTCGCTACCGGTCGACTTTTTGAGGTCCAACGAACTGCTGCGATCAGTCGCCGACGTTGCACCGCCTTTCAGCGAAGTGCTGCCATCCGTGCTCACCGCAGCACCGCCCCCCGGTTCAATCGCGAGCGCGAGCGGCGCAACGGCGACGAGCGCTGCGGCCGTGAGAAAGAAACGGGCGGTCATTTCGCGGCCCCCGCTTCTTCGACGGCACTGCGCATTGCCGCGAGGTCTTCCTTGCTGAGTTCAGCGGACGCTTTGCGCGCCTGTTTAGCCTGATCCGCTTCAGCCTGTAGGCGCTTTATGTCTTCCGGGGAAGGAGCGAGAACCTTGCCGCCGGGGGAATTCCACGCGGACGCAAAGCCGTAGTCGAACCTTGCGTCGTCCACGCGCTGCTCGGCCTGCCGCACATCAACGTCAAGCCGTACGTCTTCCCTGCCCTGTATCGCCAAGAAGATGAGCAGGCCAAGGACCGGCGTAGTGAGCAAGATGCCGGTGAAGAGTGGTTTCATTGATACCTCCGTGGTTGTTGAACACACGTTGATTGTGTCCAACTCCTGGAAGCACCCAAATCGAGCAAAGGGGTTACGTGAACTAGCGTTAGCTATTCAGTGGCGGCTGAGAATCCCGGTCCGACTCATTCTCGGCTTTTGCAGCCGTTCGCGCATCCGGCCGGTCGGCGGCGCTGATGGCGGCCTTGGATCGGGTGAATGGGAAGTTCGGGCGAGGCACCTTGAAGACAGGCGCTTCAACGGCAAGCCAGGGTGTATGGCAGATGCGGCAGGGGCGGAAGTCGCCGTGCTATTCGACCCGGTGGGGGGGGATTTGGTGCGTGTGAGGGGTGAGTGCGAGAGAAGCTGACAAACTGATAGCCACCAAACACGAATCGGTTGCCCAACCCCATTGGCATTAGTTGTATTATTTCGGACGTGCCCGATGCCAGCAGGCTGGATTGCTTGGCTCGCACACTGGCTCTGCATGCCGACGGCAAAATGGGCGCGCTTCCATATTTAACTGACAACAATGTGAGACATGAGCCGCGAATGGATCGGTATCGCCCAGGATTTGACTGAACACGGGGTCATTGGTAGACCGTACGCGCAACCTAGCACGCTAAAACCAGCCCATGTTAGCCCCGTCGGATATCCGGCCCCACCGAAAAGCGGACGTACAAAAACATTCCTGATTCTCGCTGGGGTCGTTGCAGCAGGAGCATTGACGTCGCCAGGGAAAGCAATTGTCAGTTCTGTCGAAAAAATATTTTTATCTTCGCCATCAACCACACCGGCGCAACCTTCCTCTGAAAATATCAGCAAGCCAGCAATTTCTAACACCCCAGCAGTCGAAAAAGATCCCCAGTCAAATCTAGCAGAATCAGCTGCGCCTCAACATCTGGCGGATGAACCTGTCCTGAAGAAAAAACTGGTAAAAAAAGAACACAGCACAAGCAGTAACAGACCAGCGCCTCCTGCCAGTGAGAGCTTCACCGATATATCGCCCCCCGCTGCGGAGTCGGATGTTGATATCAACAAATACCGAAGCCTTAAAGGAAGAATATGATGCGTAAATACATTATCTTGGCTGTCCTGGTACTGAATAGCGCCGTCACCTTAGCTGCTGAATTAACTCTGTTCGAAATTCCTCTGAGTACAGCCAGCAGGGAGGATATTCAGAGTGCCATTGCCAACGCAGGGGGCAAGCTGAAATCGTCTTCGCGCGATATTGACCAGTACGATGCTAGATCAATTGGGCTCCCTGGTGCGACGCAATTAGAAGTTGTTTATCTGGAAAAAAAACTGGTCATGGCTCAATATAGCTTTCGTTTTGGCAAGAATCAAGAAGAACGCATGCGAAAAATGCTAGTTTCAAAATACGGGCAACCTTCTGGTGGCAGGGGCGACTTCGACGGTGAATATATTGATGATGGTAAGTACCGTTGGGCTTTCGACAACCGCATGGACCTGATCTATACCAAAGAATTTAGCGGAAGTCGCTTTCTCAGTTATGTGAACGTGACAGAGGAGGCACGGCTTGGCCGGATCATCAAAGACGCGGATAAGCGAGCAGCAGAAAAAGAAGCGGCCTCGAAGAAAAGCGTTTTCTGACGCTGGAAAAATGAATGCTCATCAATTGGCATGATCAGACAACGCTATACGGAATTGAAGTGAAGGCATATTTTTTTGATGGTGATGCTGTTAAGGACGAATCCGTTCTGGCAAAGAGGGCGCTGCCATTCTTGGCTGCAGCGAGGCCGAAAACATTGTTCACGGAAAGCGACCGGCAGAACTTCTATTGCGACAAAATCGTGGCCCAGCCCGATGCGGTTTTTGAACATGGGGATGGCTTGATATCGGTAGAATACAAATCAGTCGGTGGCAAATCGCATAACCGTGCTGACTGGCGACAAAGTATCCGCCTAAAGGACATGCTGCAGTGCCTGATCGCTGGGTACGCTGTGGCGCAGACTTACAAGAAACCCACAGCATGCGTTCTACGCTACCACAATGTCTGCCATCTCCTTTACCCCGAGGCCGAAGTAATTCACACAGTGTTAGGCCTGATCCCGATGGCAATGAATTACCACTCGGAAGAGAGGCGGATTTCCGCATCCCAGTTGGCGCAGTTTTCGATTGATAAAATTAGGTCTTCATACAGCCCCCCAGATGACGACAGAAGTGCTGCTGGCAAGGCCGCACATGAATCCTTGTTGCGGCGATGACTTCCACACTGGCGGCTAATTACGCTGACTCAGCGGCAAAGGAAGTTTTAGATTTCGTAGAGAGGTCAACCCGCTTTATTGCAGAAGATCTGCGATTCAGTGAAATTCAGTGCTCGGATGTCAGTTTTCGTGTCGAAGTCCTGCACAAAATCAGATGCAGCTTGGCAGAAAATACAACAGCTGGAAGAGTGCAACACTCCTCGGATGACTTGGTTGCAGCATCAGGTGCCGAATATAAGACGCTTTCCGAATCATTGCGCACAGAAGCAACTGGAAACCACGACGTTATAAGTAATTTAGCTAAAAATATCCTAGATGGGCATTATGGCCAATATATCGATGACACGAATTATGGCTCGTATCAGCGTAGCGTCTACTTCACCTACACCTGCCCGACATGCTCGGGCGCCGGCAATGTTACCTGCGACTCTTGCCATGGAAGCGGCAACCATACGTGCAGCCATTGCGGCGGCATGGGAAGCACCTCAGAGACACATTGGGAAACGGATCACCGAGGAAACTCCACATCAACAACGCACAGTGAAACTTGCACTTGGTGCATGGGGAGTGGGCACACAACATGTTCCAACTGTGGTGGAAGTGGTGAGGTCACTTGCAGCACGTGTAAAGGTCACAGCGAACTAACTGATACCGCAACCCCAGCCTATGTCGTGAACTCCAGATATTCGATCTGCGAGGCAAGTACAGATGATCGAGATGTCGATTACGCGCTTAGCGTGCGCGCGCACCTGCCAACTATAGATGAGTATTTGGCAAGCATTAGCAGTCGGAATATCGAAACAAGAGAGGAACTGCAGCAAATACTTGAGCAAGTTTCGTTCGCCTGTCCCTTTTTTAGGGCCATTGTATCTATTAATGGCAATTCCGGTAAAATGGTTGTATTTGGCGAGAAGTGCCTAGTTTCTGATGCCGGCTGTCTCATCGAGAATCTCGTGCGGCCAGACTTGGCTTGCCTGCAAAACGCGCTTTCACGGATTCGCTGGTTTGATATGCCGGCAATGTTGTATGCACAGAAAATTGGTCGCCTGTTTATGGAGTCGGAAGTCCACCAAATGGCAATCGAGTACGCGCCTTCGTTTGGCAATAGTCACGACGACTACAACGATATTGCCGACAGACTTGCAAAATCGCTGTCTCCTGAGTACCTGCATAGCGCTGTCAGCAGCATGGAACGCCTTACCTCGACCATAAACGGGGAAACCCAGCGGGCAGCTTGGACGATTGCGCTATTGGTCGTAGGGGTAACCATGGTCCACTTTGTGCTACTGGACTCATATTTCATGGCAATGGTAGCCGCACTTGGAGTTGGGCTTTTGTCGGGTGCCGTTAGCCAATTGCTGATCAAAATTCAGCTGCGTAGAACTGGAGCGCAGCGGTTAGAGGACTTTGCTGTACGACGCAAGACTCATCGACCAGGCTTGCTGGCACTGCCTTGGCGAAAACGACAGCCAAGCATCAAAACTTCCTCATCCTGATGGAGAGGTGGCGCCGCGAAACTGAACAGCCGGACAAGTGGAGTTTCTGCTTCAATGGGCGACGCGAGTCGCCTGCCAAGGAGCAGAAGGAATGAGAAGACCCCGTCGCAACCACACAGCGGCCTTCAAGGCCAAGGTGGCCATCGCCGCCCTCAAGCGGTGACCAGACGCTGGCCGCGTTAGCGGAGAAGTTCGACGTTCATCCGAATCAGATCACGCAGTGGAAGACGCTTTGCTGGAGAACGCTTCCGGCGTCTTTGCCTCGGCCGCCGAGAAGAAGGAGGCGACGCCGGACCTGAAGGACCGGCATGCCAAGATCGGCCAGCAGGCGCTGGAGATCGATTTTTTGGCCGGCGCGCTCGGTCGCATCGGCGATGCGAGCGCAAAGCGATGATCGACAAGGCGCACGATCTGGCGGTCGTCAGGCAGGTGCAACTGCTCGATCTTTCCCGCTCATCGGTCTATTACCGGCCGCAGCCGACGCCCGAGAGCGACCTGCGGCTCACGCGGCGGATCGACGAACTGCACCTAGAGCATCCTTTTGCCGGCGCGCGCATGTTGCGCGACCTGCTCATCCAGGAAGGCGTCGCGGTCGGGCGCAAGCACGTCGGCACGCTGATGAAGACGCTGGACATCGAAGCCATCTACCGGAAAGCCAACACCAGCCGGCGCAATCAGGCGCACCGCATCTACCCCTACCTGCTGCGCGGCTTGGTCATCAACCGTCCGAATCAGGTCTGGGCAATGGATACGACCTACATTCCGATGCGCAGGGGCTTCGTCTATCTGAGCGCCGTGCTCGACTGGGCCACGCGCCGCGTGCTCGCCTGGCGGCTGGCAGCGGTATAGGGACAAATCCGTCTTCAGTGCGCCTGACGGCGCGCTGAACGGAAAAACATGCGCCTTTCGGCGAGCGACGCCGTTCTTCCGGCGCCGAAAAAAACGAGCGGAGGGCGTTATGCTCGGGGAAGCCATCAGTTTCTCACCGCCCTGCTAGCAAGCGAAGGTCCTACGTATTCACATCCACATACCCTGTGCGCGCTTCAACTTCTGTGCCGGCGCATCAAGTGCCGCCGTCTTGTTCAATTTCGCGCCAGCCTGTATCGCAGCTTTTGCGAGGTTCTGGGTGAAGACGCGAATCGCCCTCTTCGCGCGAGTGATGTTTACGTAAGTCTCGCGGTCGCCGTGCCTCCCCGCCGCCGTATTGTGGTGAAGGAACACCCTGAGCACTGATTGGCCCTGCGAAGCGTAGCTGGTCCAAACGTAGCCGTGATCGACGTGACGATACTTGCTGGTGTCGACGTCGATGGTTCTGCCGTCGTCGAGTTTCACGCGCAAACGACCGGGCTCGCTCTTTACCACCTCGCCCCGCATCCCCTTTCGAATCCCTGACTCGGCGTCGTTTTTCATGAACCGCACGCTGTCGCCCGTAGCCAGGCTAACGCGCTCCCGATGGAACACCTCCTTAGCTGCAACCATCGCCGGCTGAAAGGTGGATTCGCGACCATCTCCAAAGCGAACGGTAATCGTGTTGCGAGCTGGATTGGTTGCCGTAACCGTCGCCTGATCTCGCTTTTCCGCGCCAATACGAGCATACCGGCCCTTGAATTCGATCACGTCACCCTTCTGGAAGGCCCCCGCGTGTTTCAACTCCTCAGCGCTGCGATCTGTCGGCCTCAAAAGATCGAACGAGTGCTCACTCGTTAGCACGCCCCTGGCTTTGAGGCAGCTCCGAACGGCCTCATTGATTGCGCGGCGATCCGCATTGGTTGCCGTCACGATTATCGTGCTCTTCCGCTCGGCGGCGGACAACGTAGCAAACTCACTGCCGATCTGCCGAATCACTCCTTGGTTATCGATCGCAGCAGCGGCATCCAGCTCCAGCCGATATAGACTGCGGTCACGGATTTCGACGGCGGAAAGCTTCTTGGCAGCTTTCTCTGTGGCTTCCCAGCCCTTTACCTTGTCTGCCCACTTCTCACGAACTGCGTTCTGCTCGGTGGCGTACTCGTACGTATCGAGGCCTTTGAGGGCCGCGCCGTGCTCACCTCGCAAGACTTTGCTGACCGCCTCCTTGGCGATCTGTGTCTCCTGGCGCCGAATCGACCCTTCGCCAAGCTCGGCCACCGGCATGTGCTTTTGAGCCTCCTCGAATGCACGCCCAGCCTCGACGCCCTGATGCTGGAATCTGTCACCGAGAAAAACCGTCTTCACGCCGGCGCCTTGTGTGGCGTCGACTACGCCGTTGAATGCACGTTGCCCGGCCTGAGACGCCTCATCGTGAATCCATAGTTCTTTTTTCTGCGCATGTCCGCCAGCACGCTTTACGGCATCACTGAGTGCTCGCCGCTCGGCGGAAGCAATCTGCCGCCCTTCAACCCACATGCTTCCGCGCGCACTGATGCCCTCTATTAGCCCTGCTTTGCGCCATCCTTCGTAGCGCGAAAGGAATTTCATATCGACACCAGTCGATTTCCGAATGCCATCTCGGACGGCGCCGGCCAACTCACTTTTGAGCGTACCTCCGCGTACGAGCACAGATGTGCCACCGAGCAGTCCGGAGATTCCTTTGTCACGAACAACGATGTAGTCGCGCTTCGTCAGACCGAGGTGCCTAAGGTTGCGGCGGCTATGTGACTGGACCACGTGATCGCTCAGGCCACGAGTCCACGCATTTCCGTGCTTATCCAACACAAACGCCCGACGACTACTGTCGGTGGCAATCCTGAACTCTCCACTCTTCAGCCCTGCTTTCAGCCGCTCGTTCTTCGGCATGTTCAAGCCGACGGCGCCCCTCCGCACGCGAAGATCAGTTGTGAGCGCGCGCCTCGCAAGTTCGGCATCGTGTCGAATGAGGCGCTCATCGAGCAAGTGCCGGGAAAGCGTTGTCGATTTGATTCCACTCTCCTGGGCAAGCTTCTCTGCCTGATCGGTGCCAGTCGAAAACCCACGCACCTCCCAGCCGGCGTTTTTCGCGGCGACGTTAACGAATTCGAGCATTGTCGTCTTGCCCGTCCCCGCCAGTCCCTGGACTCCGGAAAAGCGATCAGCGCCGGTCAGAATTGCTTGTGCGGCGTTCCGCTGATCGTCGGACAGGCAAAAATTCGGATTCCCCGTCGCAAGACGCTTCGCCGATTGCCAGCGGGCGAGTTCCTCCTTGAAGTCCTCCACAGACACAACGGCCATGTGTGCGGCAGCGCCTTTGCGAAGCTGTTCGATCATGAGCTTCTGGTCGGCAACCGACGACGGTGTTGTGAACTTACCGTCCGCGCGGACGATCAAGTCTCCCCGTTTTACGGCGACACTCACTCCGGTCTCGATATCAGAGTAGATCGCTCTACCCGAGGACATTTTTGCAGCCGCCTGATAGAGGTCTTTAACTGAAAACGCAGCTTCCCGTTCGGACAGGTGCCGAATGGCTGATTCAACGGCATCGTGGCCCGCAAAAGGCGCCCCCTCTGCGGCGGCAAATCGCGATGGCGTTGGCGCCCTGATTCCCGCGTCAGCCGCGCGAAGTTGCCACTGCTCACGTTGAGCAACGGCACTATCAGGCGCGTTCTTGCCAGCACGGGTTTCAAGACAGGCCGCTTGCCGCGCGCTGAAACTTGCCGTTGCAGGATCGAGCCCTTTACTGCGCAGTGCGGCATCGATCTGCCTACTACGGATCGAGAATTCTTCGAGCTGGTGCTTTGAGATTCCGGCAATCTCGAAGCCGCCCTTTCCGTCGAAGTCGAGCTTGTACCCGGACCTCTGCAACAGGTGAGCGAGCTCGTTTTTGTAAAACGAATCCGCAGTCTTGCGCAGATCAAGCAGACGCTCATTGCTCAACGAATACCAGACACCTTTGTGGCACGTACTGTTTGAAATCAGAACATGGGTATGGGTCTGGGGATCGAGCTCGCGCGAGATGGAATGCTCTATCTTCGCGTAGCAGAGATTGCCGGTGCGAACCATCGCTCCGTTGATGCGAGCTTGCGAGCCATGTTTTTCCAAGAAGCCCAGCGCAGCGTCGACAGCTTGCTCGTGTGCCGCTCGGACGGCCGTGGCATCAAAAATCTCGCTGGCGATGGATACCGACTTGGGGGCGCTGAACGTGAAGTCGATACCCGCCCGGTGATCGCGTTCACCTCCCCGCATACGCCCGAGCTCACGCGCAATGCCCGCCTTGGGGCCGTTGATGTCCACCACCTGACCGTTGAGAACACTCGCGAGATCATCGGGCATGACGGCAGCTCCGATTCCCAGCCCGTGCAGTGCAGAACCTTCGCCGCCCCACGATGTGCGCACGCCATCTTTGTTGTAATACTCAGCACGCGGATCGTTCGCCTGCTGCTGGCCGTTTTTTTCGATGTGATAGGCCACCGCGCCCGCGCTGCTCGTGATTGTTTTGCAGGAGATCATTGCTCTCCTCACAGAAATGAGAGGCCGGAATCCCACTTGTCGTCATCGCTAGGGGATGAGGTGGAATCAGTGGGCGAGGGATGATCGGAGGACGGCGAAGCTAGCGGCTTGATCACGAGGTCATCTCGCCGGACAAAAGACGGCGCGACAACATCCCGCTTCTTGAACGGAACCACGACGCGAGCGATCGGAGAGTCGCCAGCGACTTTCAGATAGCCCGCAAAATCGGGCAACACCATGATCTGCGAAGGGGTCACCAAGCGGCGCTCGGCGCGCTTGGTCTGGATCGACGCGCCATCGCGGTTGAGTTCAACGCCGTAGGAGGTGCCCTCATCGCGCTCTGCGACCTCCTCTTTACCGAGCATGTCTGCAGAACGATTCGCGGTCTGATCATCAGCCGCACGCATTACAAGTTTTGTCTGCACGCCGTTCAGAAGAACCTGCGCCATCTCTTTGCCGTAGCGCTCTTCCAGGTGAGGGATGCTCTGCAAACCCAGCGCAGAATAAATCCCAAATTTGCGACCTTCGGTCAGTGCGGCTTCCAGAGCTTTCATCCGCTGGAGGGACGCGAGTTCGTCGAGGAATACACCCAGTCGAAGTGAGGTATGGTCGGGACGCCCCTCCATCGCGCCAAAAAGAGCGAGTTCGCACCACAGCGAAATGAAAGGCCGCAGCGTTTCGTGCATGTCGGCAGCCGAGGTGATGAACAGCCACGAATCACCGGGCTGCGACACCCAGTCGCGAATCGAAAACGAGGCATCCGCGCTTACATCGGGCATGTAAGGGAAAAACTTCACCGCGTCGCCGAGCGAAAGTCGGATGCTCTCCGATCCCTCCGGGTTTTCAGGATTCAGCTGCGCCGCCGACGAAAGGCCATGTTTCTGCACAAGTTTCGCGAGTTCTGTGAGCGAGGCAAGGGCGATAGTGCGGTGAACCGCTCTCAAACTCCTGCCGCTAATCGGGCCATCAGCCGCAATCCGCATCAAGTCCGCGAACAGCGTCCGAGCGGAGTTTTGCCAC
Organism: Rhodocyclus gracilis; assembly: GCF_009617575.1. Lineage (GTDB taxonomy): Bacteria > Pseudomonadota > Gammaproteobacteria > Burkholderiales > Rhodocyclaceae > Rhodocyclus > Rhodocyclus gracilis. The sequence continues at coordinate 21,112 of NZ_WIXJ01000003.1, read as the reverse complement.
ATCGGGTTAGGATCGTTGGCGCGATCAGGGACGAACATCGAACCTAACAACTCGAAGTCGTACTTGTTCTTCAGTTCAGCGAACGGCGACCATGGCGCGCAGCGCTGATCGAGCGGGTTAAGCAAAAAATCCTGGCCGGGACGGTAAAAGAACTCGGTGAACTCCCCGGTCTTGTCGTACACCACCGTCTTCATGCCGATACGTCGCTGCGCATCCAGCAAGTGCAGCATGGCTTGCGACTTGCCGACGCCCATCGCGCCAGTCAGCAAAATATTTCGGCCAACGAGTTGCTTTGGAATCGTCACGCCACCGATCTGAAGATGGCTTGGTTCGGGAGTGACATACAGCGGAGGCTGACCGTCCTGCTCGATTCGAATCGGCTGCTTAAGGAGTTGTTCCTTCAACTCATTGACGGGAACGAGTCGCTGTCCTCGCAAAAATTCGTCGCTCGCGGACTCTTCTCCTGCGCGCAACTGACGCCGCATCAGTAGACGGAACAGGAAGAAAGAAAGGAACGCGCCGGGCAAAAATGAGGCGAGCAACTTCCAGCGACCAACCTTCTCCCACAACCCTCGGGTTACGTCCGCAACTTCGCTGGCACGGAGTCGCCTCACGTCAACCCCGCCCGCAGTCAAATCGAGTTTCACCGTGCTGCCCATTCCGGCCACATCAAATGCGGTGGCCGCCCGGTTCTTAAGAATCAGATTGCGTTCGACGGGCGAGGTCAGCGCGAAAAAAACCGCCACAAAAAAGACGAAACCGGCGAGGCCGGCAACGATGAAGTTCGCCCCCATGTTCTTCGCTGCCATTTGCAGGCGGTGATAAGAGATGTCGCTCCCGCGCGTCCAGTCCGCCAACACACCTCGGTTTCGCAGAGCCATTTAGACGCCCTCCACTTCTTCCGGGAGCGGCGAGAGGGAATGCAAGTAGTCGGCTACCGATCTGCTCGCTACAGCTTCGGCCTCCGTGGGAAGAGCGCCGCGTGCGATCGCAATCGCCACGGTCTGCCTGAGCAGAGATTCAACGACGATCGATTCGATCCGCTGCTGCGATTCCAGCAACAGAGTCACGGCGGCATCGATCGACAGCCCACGCGCCAGCGCAAGTTTGGCGAATCCGGACAACGGTATTCCGGCTTCAGTCGCAGCACGGGTTAAGCCGACGAACTCGTCCTCGGCGAGTCGAATTGAGAGAACTTTTGACGCTGAAGACACGGTGCTTTCCCCTTGTTGAGTGAAGACACGACAAGTTTCTCGCCACCTCAAAAGCACCCAAATTCGCCGCCCAAACCCGGCTATTTTGCTTCGCGCATGTAAACAGCGAATACAGCCACAGGATCAGGACCGCCCCTCCTGTTCCGCACTGGTTGTTTACATCTAGACGCCTCCCTGTAAACAGGCGAAAACCAGAGCACTGCAGGCCCCGCGCGGTGCCAGCGAAGCTGCGTAATGTGTATGCTCTTAGGGCAGCAGTTTTTTTGCTGCCCGACCCAAAAAACTTCGGGGGTGATTTTCTCTGGCCGGTCTTTCCATCGGACGAAAAAAAAAGGGGCTCTCGCCCCCTTTTTTCTGCTCTCTCCCCGATCTTCAGGGCTGCACGGTCGCCACCCCGGACATTTCAACCTTCGCCCTTTGCGCCACGATCATTTTTAGTCGCGCCGCCAACTGGTCGGCAGGAATGTCGATCAAGCCAGCATCGAGAACCGCTCGCCCGGCCCTTTCGATTTTGGCAGCGAGCGCCGCGCGCTCACGCTCGGTCGCACGCTTTCGTTCTTCTGCAATGCGCTCGGTGAGGCGGCGCTGCCGTTCGAGAAGTTTGCTAATGGTGTCGCTCAAGATCATCTCCTTACCTTAGTTGAAAAAATCACTCGTCCACATCTTCTGGGGAGGTTGTGCATGCCCATCCCCACTCAAGCTCGGAATACCATTTCGGCAGTTCGTACTCGGCACTCGCTTCAGTGAGATGCCAACGCTGCGGCGAGGCGAAAACGCGGAGCCAAAAATGCAGCGGGAGGCGGGACGGATAAAACCCGTGCTCGGCATGATTGAGAATATGTAGGTGCACATCGCGATCATCGAGAGTTAGCAGCCTCTCGCTCTTTCGATAGATGGCAATCTGTTCCGGATAGCGGGTATCGATCTGGGCGCCGTCAAGCGTGTCGATGAAAAACTCGGCCTCTCCGGAAGAGGTAAAGCCGCTTATTCGCGCCAATAGAACCAGCTCAGGGCGTTCTGGCACGGCGAAAGTTGCGATGACGACGAAGCTCATTGCAGGGCTACTTGCAGCATGTCGCGTGCGATCGGCAACCACGCGGAAGCGGTCGGAACGGTGCAAAAGAAAAATATCGCGGCGCGGATGAATCCCATTTATTTCTCCTGAGTGGTGCTTTGCAAATTGCTGACGACTATCAGCTCACCGTTCGCTGACAGACCAACGCAACGGTGGTTACCTTTCTCGGAGCTGAAAGTCAGCTCGCCGCGCGTTGGCGGGCAGCGAAGGCCGCTGACTCGATCGCTTCAGGCGCCGACCGGCCGACGCGGCGCCAATCGGCGAGAATTGATTCAAGTACTGCGACGGGCATCCGGCGAAGCCGGAAGAAGAAGTGCTCGGCGATCTTTTGCCGAGCGCTCTCGACATCAGAGAAACCGGCGGCGCGATATACAACGTCCACGTCGACGCCGCAGAACTCTTCGCCAGCCTTCGCCGCCGTCGGCGAAAACAACCAGCCGGCGGCGGCGGCAGCGCGGGATGTTCCGGCAAGCCGTAATGCCTCGCCGGCGGCGGCAAGGATCAGATGGGGATCGAGCTCAAGGCGGCATTCGTCTGCCAGCTCGACGGCGAATAAGTCTGGCTGTTTTTCAAAGTGCTCGCTCATTTGCATCAGGGGCTCCGTAAATCTGGCTACACCTAATGTGCGAAGCGAGACGAAAAAAAACCGCCGGGGGAGCAGCGGGTTCGGTGACGAGGAAATTTTTTCTCGGCGGCTACTTCTGTTGATAGCGAACGCCAACGAAGAAGCTGGCGCGCGGCGCAGCGTAATTACGCACTAGCTCATACTTTTTGTCGGAAACGTTGTTGGCGCGTGCAAACAGTGTCCATTCGCGGTCAAGACGGTAGTCGGCAGACACATTGATGCGGGAATAGCGATCAAGGAGACGCGCGTTGCCTGCGTAGTCGTAGCTGTAGCGAGCACCGACAAGTTGCCATTCGCCGCCGACTTTTAACGCGCCGGTGCTGTAGGCGAGGTGCGCTTTGAATTGCTGCTCGGCTCGGTAGGCTAGCCGCTTGCCCGTCGCGTCATCGCGGGCCTGCTGAAGGTCGAGACTGACGCCACCGACGAGGGAGCCATACGCTTCGCCTCCCTTGATGCAGCACTTGCAATTGGCCTTGTCGTACCCTCGGCGGAACTGCATGGGGAGCAGGATTCCAGCCCGCTCGACCATGGCTTTACAGTTCCCTTTCCCGAGGACTCGATCAACAAGGGGGAGAATGATTTCCCGGCCTGTGTTTCGCTCACGGAAATCATCCAGGCGGTCCGCCTCTTCGGCGATGTAACCGAACATCATGATGTCGCCCGGCTGTTTCCAGTTATCAAGCAGCCGTCGTTTCAACGGGGCTTCGGATTTTCTAGTGGACAGTCGTCCTGAAAAATCCCATCCCGAAAAATTACCCTTTGGAGTTTTCGGTGGACGGACGCTTTTCTAGTGGTGCATGCACCGACAACTAAGGATGTACGTTCCTATACTCCCGTGTAGGACATCACCAATCATCAGGTAACAACAACCTTGCGGGTACGCTGTGCCCGACAGGGTGCGGCTCCGCGTATTTTTCTTTCACACAAGGAGCTACAAAATGGCAAACAACTACTACGACATGACCGGCGTGCTGGTTTTGGACAAAGTAACCCCGGTAATCAAAGCACTGTTCGGCGAGTTCGAACTCGATGAGAACGATCCGGGCAATGGTCAGGCGTACATCGCTAATATTTCCGAGAGCAGCAGTTGCTCTTGGGACTCAGTGCTGGAAAACCTGCAAGACCTGGCTGTTATGTGGCTGTCGGAGGGTCATCAAACCAAGTTGTACAGTTGGGTGAAGAGCTTGAGACCGCGCTTGCCGCTGGCAACACGGACGCAACCGCTGAGGCTGTACGTTCGAAAGTTGGCAACCTTTTGGCAGGCATTTATGACGAAGCCACTCGTGCTCAAGTACGCAGCAAGCTGATTCAGCTTTTGTCCGTTTAACGGAAGCCCATCAGCGAGAGGGGCTCCGGTTCCTCTGTGCGTGTTTCTGCTACCATACAAGTCAAGGAGTTATGAAATTAGTATGGCTATCCAATTCGATACGCTGCGGTACGTTGAAAAGCTGAAGTCGGCAGGCATCTCAGAGGCGCAAGCCAAGGCGGAAGCGGAGGCTTTGGCAACGGCGCCTGGTGAATCGGCCTCTGGCCTTCTGGCTACGAAAGATGACATCACCAACATCAAGATTGAGATGGCCGAAATCAAGTCGGAACTCAAGCTGATGAAGTGGATGCTCGTCACCATTGTCGCTGGCGTTGCTTCGTTGGTGGTAAAGGCTTTCTTTTAAGCAACTCTATGCAATCTCAAACCCCCGCGCAGCTCTGCTGCCGAGGGTTTTTCGCGTCTACGGGGTGCAGGTGAAAAAAGGCTAGAATTCGCCCGTTTAGCCTGCTGCCATGCCAGTTAATATCCTGCGACGTCCCCCCGTTTTCAGTAGCAGAGCGCTTTAGAGTCCGGGGGTAATGTAGCCGATTTCCGGGTGAGTGATTTGGCATAGGCGGCCGGCGTCAGTCCGCCCAGAGATTTCTTCGGTCGCTCCTCGTTGTATTCGCGGCGCCAGCGTTCGATGACGATCTGGGCGTGCCGCAGGCTGGTGAACCAATGCTCGTTCAGACACTCGTCGCGGAAGCGCCCGTTGAACGACTCGATGTAAGCGTTCTGATTCGGCTTGCCGGGCTCGATCAGGAACAACTGCACTCCTCGCGCGTGCGCCCAGTTCAACATCGCCCGGCTGCAGAACTCCTTGCCGTTATCGGTCCGGATCGCTTTGGGCAGTCCGCGTGTCTTCGCCAACTGGTCGAGTTTCCGGGTCAGTTGCATACCGCCCATCGCCCGTCAGGAACCATAGAGCCGATCCACTCGCTTGTGATTGACGACCTCTCCGGCCTGACGCAGCTTCAGATAGATCATCCCGGCGCCGTAGCGCCGGTGGCGATGGGCCAGGGCGATGATCTTCGCCTGCAGGGCGGTATTGCGATCCATCACCGGCCGGTAACGGAAGGAGATTGGGCTCATGCCCACGAACTGCAGCGCGCGTCGCTCGCTGAGTCCCCGGTCGATCAGGTAGCGCACCAGATCACGTCGTGACGGTGCGCTCACCACTTTTTTCTCAGGGCCTCCTTGGCAATTTCGTTCTCGAGGAGCGATTCGGCCAGCAGTTTCTTCAGCCGGGTGTTCTCGGCTTCGAGTTCCTTCAGGCGTTTGGCGTCCGAGACACTCATCCCGCCAAACTTGCTCCGCCACAGGTAGTAGCTCGCCTCCGAGAAGGCGTGCTTGCGGCACAACTCCGCGACCGGCATCCCGGCCTCCGCTTCCCGCAGGAAGCCAATGATCTGTTCTTCGCTGAATCGCTTCTTCATGTCCAATCTCCTTGTCGTCGTGGATTGGACTCTAAAGTCAGACGCTACTCAATTCGGGGAGGGACGTCGGTCGTCAGGACAATGACACGAAAAAATTTTCCGATAGGCGCATCGGTTGAGCCAGGGGCGGGGTCACAATACTCGATATGGTTAATGCAATGAAATGTCATGACCCCACTTGCTTCCTCTGAACTCAAGACGATCCTTCATTCCAAGCGCGCCAACCTCTACTACATTGAGCACTGTCGCGTGCTCGTCAACGGAGGGCGGGTCGAGTACGTGACCGACGAGGGTAAGCAGTCGCTCTACTGGAACATCCCCATCGCCAACACTACAGTTCTCCTGCTGGGGACCGGAACTTCCATCACCCAGGCCGCGATACGAGAACTGTCAAAGGCAGGAGTGATGGTCGGATTTTCGGGCGGTGGCGGCACGCCGCTGTGCAGCGCCAACGAGGCTGATTTCGAGGTCTCGTGGTTTTCCCCGCAGAGCGAATATCGCCCGACCGAGTACCTGCAGCACTGGGTTCGTTTCTGGTTCGACGAAGCGCACAGGCTGGAAGCCGCTAAGAGCTTCCAGCGTGCGCGGCTGACGCGTATCGCCGCGAGTTGGAGCGACAATCGCCAGCTTGCCGATGCCGGCTTTTGCGTCGCCCGCGAGCGTCTTGTCGCCGCTTTGGACGAGTCGCGGAAAATGATCGCCTCGGTCAGCGACAACGCGAATCTCCTCACGGAAGAAGCTCGTTTGACGAAGAAGCTTTTCAAACTGGCCTGCGACGCGACCGGCTATGGCGACTTCGTCCGCGCCAAGAACGGCGAGGGCTCGGATGCCGCCAACCGCTTCCTCGATCATGGCAACTACCTCGCCTATGGCCTCGGAGCGACGGCAGCGTGGGTTCTCGGCTTGCCGCACGGTCTCGCCGTGATGCACGGCAAGACTCGGCGTGGGGCTCTCGTCTTCGACATCGCCGACCTCATCAAGGACTCGGTGATCTTGCCGCAGGCCTTCGTCTCGGCGATGAAAGGTCATTCCGAGCAGGAGTTTCGGCAGGCATGCATCGAAGCGCTCACGCGCACCCAGTCGCTCGACTTCATGATCGACACGGTCAAGGCCACGGCACTGACCGTGGGGCAACTGGCGGCGAAGCTGCCCGATGATCACGGAAACGCCAATCAATGAACGTGCTGCTGATCTCGCAGTGCGACAAGCGGGCTCTTACCGAAACCCGGCGCATTCTCGACCAGTTCGCCGAGCGCCGCGGCGATCGGACCTGGCAGACGCCCATCACCAATGACGGGCTGCAAACCCTGCATCGGCTGTTGCGCAGGAGCGCGCGCAAGAATACGGCCGTCGCGTGCCACTGGATACGTGGCCTGGACCATTCTGAGTTGCTATGGGTCGTCGGCGACCGCAGCCGCTTCAACGCGCAGGGAGCGGTGCCGACCAACGCCACGCAGCACGACGTGCTGCGCCAGCATGACGAGAACGATTGGCACACCGGCGAGCTGATTCGCCTACTCGCCGACCTCGCCGGTCTTTTGCACGATCTGGGTAAGGCCATCGCCGCCTTTCAGTTGCGTCTGGCCGGAAAGATTGCCGGCCACAACTTGATCCGCCATGAATGGGTATCGCTCCGCCTGTTCGCAACCTTCGTCGGCGACGATGACGATGCTGCTTGGCTGGCGCGTCTGGGCACACTTCCCGAGCATGGGGACGAAAGCTGGAAAGGCAGGCTCCTGTACCGCGACGGTCTAGACGCTGTCGCCGGAGCCGCTTCCCCGTTCAAGTCCTTGCACCAAGCGCCGCTCGCGCAAGCCTTGGGCTGGCTGGTTCTTACCCACCACCGTCTGCCCGAGTGGCCGGGCAAAGAGGCTCCCGCAGCTTCGCAGTTGCGCGACGTGCTGACACTTCTTGATCCCAGTTGGAACGAGCGAGATTTCCGGGGCGCCGATCCTGCGGCACTGGCCCCCTACTGGAAATTCCCCCAAGGACTTTCGGTGAGCACCGAGGCATGGCGGCAGCGAGCTGCGCGCCTTGCCAGGCATCTGCTGGCGATGGTGGAGCGCGGCGCTGTTGCGCCACCGCTGGCCAATCCCTACGTGATGCACCTTAGCCGTTTGTGCCTGATGTTGGCCGACCACCATTATTCCGCACTGGAAGATGAGGGCAAGCGCGTGGTCGTGACGCCCGGCAATACGCTGTACGCCAACACGCTCCGGACCGACGGGCGTTCCAAGCAGTCGCAGGACACGCACGCCGTCCGCTACAACCAGCCGCTTGACGAACACCTCGTCGGCGTTGCCAAACTCAGTGCCGAGATTGCGCGCTTCCTGCCCCGTTTTGGAGAGCGCCTGCCGCGCCTCGGGCGCCGGCGACGCCTGCGCCAGCGCGTGAAGGACGAGCGCTTTCGCTGGCAGGACAAGGCGGCGGAGGTCGCCGGCGGCATGCGCGATCGTGCCAAAGAGCATGGCGCCTTCATCATCAACATGGCCTCGACCGGCTGCGGCAAGACGCTGGCCAATGCGCGCGTGATGGACGCGCTGGCCGACCCGGAGCAGGGAATGCGCTGCGCTTTCGCGCTCGGCTTGCGCACGCTGACCTTGCAGACCGGCCACGCCTTTCGCGACCTCCTCGGCTTGAGTGACGACGACCTCGCCATCCGTGTCGGTGGCTCGGCAAGTCGCGCACTGTTCGAGCACTTCGAGTCGCAGGCCGAAGCGAGCGGTTCTGCGTCGAGCCAGTCCCTGCTCGACGAAGACGGCGAAGTCTGCTTCGAGGGCGACAGCCGTGTCGAGGATCATCCCTTCCTGCGCCGGGCAATCGCCGATCAACAGGTACGTTCGCTGCTGCTGGCGCCGTTGCTCGTCTGCACGATCGACCACTTGACTCCCGCCACTGAGAGCCAGCGCGGTGGTCGACAGATCGCGCCGATGCTGCGCCTGATGAGCAGCGATCTGGTGCTCGACGAGCCCGACGATTTCGACATCAGCGACCTTCCCGCGCTCACCCGGCTGGTGCACTGGGCCGGTCTGCTCGGTGCGCGTGTCCTGTTGTCGTCGGCAACGCTGCCGCCGGCGCTGGTGCAAGGGCTGTTCGAGGCCTATCGCAACGGTCGCCAGCACTTCCAGCGCAACCGCGGCTCGCGACCCGGAAGCGCGGAGGCGCCGCCTGCGATCTGCTGCGCCTGGATCGACGAGTTCCACCAGCAGCAAGCCGATTGCGCAGAGGCGTCGACATTCCAACAGAACCATCAGCGCTTTGCCGAACGCCGCCATGCCGAATTGGCAAAACTGGCTGCCGATCCGCGTCGGCGCGGCGCTCTGCTGCCCTTACCGAGCCTGCCCAGGGACGCGAAGGAAATGGCTCAAGCTTTTGCCTCGGAGATTCTGAGTGCGGCACTGGCGCTGCACAAGCGTCACCACAGCATTGACCCGCTTGGCGGTAAGCGAGTCAGTTTCGGTCTCGTGCGCATGGCCAATATCGAGCCGATGATCGACGTCGCGCTGGCACTCTACAAAGCCGGTGTTCCCGCCGGAACGCGCGTCCATCTGTGCGTATATCATGCCCGCCACCCCTTGCTGATCCGTTCGGCGATCGAGCGGCAACTCGACCGCGTCCTGCAGCGGCACGACCCCGAAGCTGTTTTCCGCGACGCCGACATCCGCACGCGGCTCGACACCACGGGCGAGGCGAACCAGATTTTTGTCGTGCTCGGCTCGCCGGTTACCGAGGTCGGGCGCGACCACGACTACGACTGGGCAGTCGTCGAGCCTTCGTCCATGCGCTCGCTGATCCAGTTGGCCGGACGCGTGCGTCGTCATCGCCCCGGAAAGGTCGAGCACCCGAACATCCTAGTATTCAGGAGCAACCTGCGAAACTTCCGCCAACCGAACGATGCCTCGTTCAAATGGCCGGGGTTCGAGCAGGACACCGGCCAGTTCCGTCTGCACTCGCACGACCTCGCGCAACTGCTGCGAGTCCAGGAATGGGAGGTAATCGACGCGCGCCCGCGCATCGTCGCGCCGGCACCCGAGGCTCTCCAGCCCCGGCAGAGCCTTGTCGATCTGGAGCACAGCCGCATGCGCGCCACCATGCTGGGACAGCCATCCTGGCCGGTCGATGGCGGAAGGCGCTCGCGCCGGTCGGCGCAAGCCGTTCAGTCGCCGCTTAGTGCCGCGACTTGGTGGAATTCAAAACCCGAGGACGCCTTGACGACGGCCTTGCTACAACAAATGCAGCCATTCCGCAGCGATATCGGCGTGCACCAGGTCGATCTGGCTCTCCTGCCGAACGAGGACGGCGACGACTTCCTGCTGCACCGGATCAACAGCACGAAAGACGCGCACCGCGCCGAGAGTGTCTATGTGCGCGTCGATCGTTCATTGCACGTGCGTATCGCGGATGAAGCCGTACGCGGCAGCGGTATCGAGCCTTGGGGCATCACCGACTACCTCGCAACGCTGGCCCAACTAGCGACCGAACTTGACTTACCACTCGACAAGTGCGCGAAGCGCTTCGGCGTCGTCACCGTACCGGAGAATGAGACCGGCTGGCTTTATCACCCGACATTAGGTTTTTCGATAAATAAGTGACACACCGCAAACCATTGCCGCCATTTGAGTCCGTATTCAACAGTTCAGGGAGGAATTGAATGTCACCACCGCTTACATCCAGAGCATCTGACATCCGCGCAGTGCTGTCGAAGCATACGGAGATGCGACTGAGCCAAGTGCTCGAACGATTGACAGGTTCCGCCAGCGAGATCGAAAAGGAGCGGAAGAAACAGAGAGAGCGCTTTCACTTACCCTCCCTTATCGAGAGTGGTGCGGTATGCGTTACTCAGATACAGATGGCCACTCATATCCTAAAGGGAATCCATCCCGATCCTGAGGTCAAGAAAGCCACCAACATCCTCGTCACGCCTAGCGATCTGGCGAAAGTCGCATATGTGGGCTCTCACGTGCTTGGCGATGAGTTCGACGTTGATGCTACGGGGAATGGCGCTTTCAACAAGAAAACTTACGAAATATTCTTGCTGTTGAATGCCGAGTTTGAAGGCTCAAGTGTTCTGAATCTGCTGAAAAATCGCGACCCTGATGCCATCGCAGCGTTGGGCGGATCATCCGAACAATCCGCCAAGTGGGCAGAGGCATTTGCTCGAATCGACTCTCCTCGCTGCAACAAGCCTGCCTCGCACACCCTAGCAAAGCAGATCTACTGGCTGGTTGCCGACGATCCGCACGACGATGCCAGCTACCACCTGCTGGCGCCGCTCTATCCAACGTCGTTGGCGCACCGGGTCTATCAGAAGTTGCAGGACGACCGTTTTGGCGACGAAGCCAGAGCAGCGCGCGAGGCACGCAAGCAGGGCGTCTTTCATGAACGACCGGTGCGTGAATACCCGAACCTCGCCATCCAGACGCTCGGCGGAACCAAGCCACAGAACATCAGCCAGCTCAACAGCGAGCGCCGGGGCGACAACTGCCTGCTCGCCTCGTTTCCGCCACTGTGGCGCTCGCTGGAGGTCAAACCGCTGTACGGCACCGCTTCGCTGTTCAAGCGCTACGGCGCCCGCCTCGCAGTTCGCAATCTGGTCAAGCAACTGCGCGGCTTCCTGGTCGAAACAACTTCGAGCAACGTCCGCACGCGCCAGACCCGCGACGAAATCGTCCTGGCGCTGATCGACGAACTGGTGCAGTTCAGCGCAGAACTGAGAACCCTAGAGCCGGGCTGGAGCGCGGCGCCGGAATGCGAATTGCCGGAGGCGCAGCGCGCCTTTCTTGACCCGCTTGGCTCTGGCCTGACGGTCGACGATGCCGTCGATCGCGTCGCCGCCGACTTCGCCAATTGGCTGAATGCCCAACTGCGCGAGCCGCTGCCGGTGGGCGATCCGGAATTCCTGCACTGGCGCAAGCTGGCGCGCGAGCCATTGCACGACATGCAAGAGGAGGTCGCCCATGAGCAATGAAGCGAACGTGCCGCAAAACCCGGCGGTACTGGTCGTGCCGCACCTGCGCGTGCAGAACGCCAACGCCATCTCAAGTCCGATGACCTGGGGCTTTCCGTCAATCACCGCCTTCACGGGACTGATGACCGCGCTGGAACGCCGGCTTGGCCGCGATGCCGGAATTGCCTTCTTCGGCGTCGGCGTCGTCTGCCACGGCTTCGAAGCGCAGGTCACCGACAGCGGCTATACGCGCGCCTTTCATCTGACGCGCAACCCGGTGCTTCGCGACGGCAGCACCGCCGGCATCGTCGAGGAAGGCCGCGTCCATCTGGATCTGACGCTCGTTTTCGAGGTGAATGTGGACGATGCGCATCGCAGCGAAGCCGAAGCGCAGTTGCTGGCCGAGCGTGTGGCTCACGAACTGGCCGGCATGCGCGTTGCCGGCGGCAGCGTGATGCCACCCTTGCCCGGCAGTGCACGCCAGTTCCGACGCCCGCTTCTGGAACTGCGTTACGACGACTCGCAGGAAGAGGCTCGCAGCAAACAGTTTCGACGACTCGCCCGTCGTTGCTTGCCGGGATTCGCTCTGGTCTCTCGCGACGATCTCTTGCTTGATCGCCTGGCCAAGCTGCGGGAAGAGCAGCCCGAGGCCAGTGCCCTCGACGCGTGGCTCGAACTTGCCAGTTGGACGCAACGCGCCGTGCAGCGCCCACCAAAGAACGGCGAGACCGAGCCGACGGTCGAGTGGGTCAGCGACACCCGTATCGGCTGGACGGTGCCGATTCCAGTCGGCTTTGCCGCGCTGTCGCCCGTGCATCCGGCGGGCAGCGTCGCCGGTGCGCGTGACAAGGAAACGCCATTTCGCTTTGTCGAAACGGTGTGGTCGATCGGCCAATGGATCAGCCCGCACCGCCTGCATCGCCTCGACGATCTCTTCTGGTACCCAACGACTCAACCCGATATCGCCGCTGACGCCGAGGGCGAAATCGATCTGTACTGCTGCCGTAACGACTACACCCCGCCAACTCCGGCCCGCTTGGCCGAAGCTTCCGTCTGATTCGATCAAAGGAGAATACAAATGGCCAAAGCCGACACGCTCAAGACTGCATCCGTCCTCGCCTTCGAACGCAAGCTCGACCCCTCCGATGCACTGTTTTCCGCAGGCGCGTGGGCGCAACGTGCCGAAGGTGCCGCCTGGACGCCGCTCGGCATCCGCGAGAAATCCGTGCGCGGCACGATCTCGAACCGGCTCAAGACCAAGGATCAGGATCCGGTCAAGCTCGACGCCGCCATCGAAAACCCCAATCTGCAGACGGTCGACGTCGCAGCACTCCCGGCCGAAGCCGATACCTTGAAGGTGGAGTTCAGCTTGCGCGTGCTGGGTGGCACCGGCACGCCTTCGGCCTGCAACAACGCCGACTATCGGAGCAAGCTGCTCGCTACCGTGCAGGCCTATGTCGACGACTACGGTTTCGGCGAACTGGCACGGCGCTACGCGCACAATCTGGCGAACGCGCGTTTCCTCTGGCGCAACCGTGTTGGCGCCGAACAGGTCGAGGTGCAGATTCGGCAATTGGTTCGAGGAACGGCGGCGCGCACGTGGACCTTCGACGCGCTGACTCTCTCGCTGCGCGAATTTGAGGCGCCGACTTCAGTTGCCGCCGAGTTGCAGGCGCTGGCAGAAGTGATCGCGCAGGGCTTGGCAGGCAAAGGGCACGTATTGCTGCAAGTCACCGCATTTGCGCGCATCGGCGCCGGCCAGGAAGTGTATCCCTCGCAGGAACTCATCCTCGACAAGGGCAACAGCAAGAAGAGCAAGACGCTCTACCAGGTGCAGGGGGTGGCCGGTATCCACTCGCAGAAGCTGGGCAACGCGCTGCGAACCATCGACACCTGGCACCGGGAAGTCGCTGAACTTGGCCCCATCGCGGTCGAGCCCTACGGTTCAGTCACCACGCTGGGCAAGGCCTGCCGCAAGCCTACCGACAAACAGGACTTCTACACGCTGCTCGACAACTGGCTGCTCAAGGACAATGCACCGGAGCCGGAGCAACAACACTTCGTGATCGCCACGCTGATCCGCGGTGGCGTATTCGGTGACGCCGGCAAGGATTGAGGCAATGACTCACTACCTTGATTTCAGCCTTCGGCCAGATCCCGAGTTGCCTCCATCCCAACTGCTGAGCGCACTGTACGCCAAGCTGCACCGGGCTTTGGTGCAACGAAGCGACGGTCGTATCGCCGTCAGTTTTCCCGGCTATTCCACGGCACCTCCGCAACTGGGAACGACCTTGCGCCTTATTGGCCCCGAGGAAGACCTCAGTGCGCTGATAGCTGTGGACTGGATGCTGGCCTTGCGCGATCACGTGATCGTCAGTCCAATCGCCGCAATTCCCGCTCATGCAAAAGCACGAACCTTGCGCCGCGTGCAGGCCAAGAGCAGTCCCGAGCGGCTGCGCCGCCGACAGATGCGGCGGCACGGATTCACCGAAGAGGAGGTCGTGCAACGCATCCCCGACACGGCGACCGAGATGCTGCGCTTGCCCTACTTGCATCTCGCGAGCGCCAGTACCGGGCAGAAATTTCGCCTTTTCCTGCGCTTGGGGGAGCCGCAGTCGAGCAACGTGAGCGGCGAGTTCAACACCTACGGTTTGAGTACCACCGCAACCATCCCTTGGTTCTGACCCTTTTTTAAACCTTCCGCGCAACTTCATGATTTTTCGTGGAGTTGCGCACTTTTTTTTGCGAGGGTGAAAATAGGGGATGTTGGCGATAACACAAGTAAGACAAGCACTTGGATTTTCAACTGGCTAGTTCACTGCCGCGTAGGCAGCTCAGAAACCACGCAGAATTGGGGCACGCCCGACTATTACGTTCACTGCCGCGTAGGCAGCTCAGAAAGTTCGGCGCGAATTGTCGGCTCAAGGGCGCGCGTTCACTGCCGCGTAGGCAGCTCAGAAATTGATGCCGACCGTCATTACCGTCTGCGGCCCGTTCACTGCCGCGTAGGCAGCTCAGAAAGCGTGGAGTTGAACGAACCCTGATTGAGATCCGTTCACTGCCGCGTAGGCAGCTCAGAAAACATTGGCGCAAATTAGGTTAGAAATATGCAAGTTCACTGCCGCGTAGGCAGCTCAGAAAGACCAACAATTACGTCCGTCTGATGGCTCAGAGTTCACTGCCGCGTAGGCAGCTCAGAAAACGGATTCAAGCGTGATGCCCTGACCTTCTACGTTCACTGCCGCGTAGGCAGCTCAGAAAATAAGACAGAAGCGAACAAACCGTTCGCCACCGTTCACTGCCGCGTAGGCAGCTCAGAAAAATTCGAGCCGGCGTCACCGTCGGGACGCTTAGTTCACTGCCGCGTAGGCAGCTCAGAAACGTCGTGAGTTGGTCTCTCGCCGGCGACCGCGAGTTCACTGCCGCGTAGGCAGCTCAGAAATGGGAGCGAACCGTCACTTCGACATGGCGACAGTTCACTGCCGCGTAGGCAGCTCAGAAAGCCCGCCGATCTGCTGGCGCATGTGGCCGGCGGTTCACTGCCGCGTAGGCAGCTCAGAAAGATTGAGCAGACGCGGTGCGCGATGGCTAAGGGTTCACTGCCGCGTAGGCAGCTCAGAAATGTCAGGTCCGGGCAAAGGGCGGATGCTTCGGGTTCACTGCCGCGTAGGCAGCTCAGAAATGTTATGGAGTTCGGAAAATGATTATCGACGGGTTCACTGCCGCGTAGGCAGCTCAGAAAAGTCTGTGCAGCCTCGTTCAGATCAAAGAGGTGTTCACTGCCGCGTAGGCAGCTCAGAAAACTCAAACGCGCTATTCCACGCTTCGAGCAGCGTTCACTGCCGCGTAGGCAGCTCAGAAACTCACAGACGGGGCAGGAGGGGCACGGGTCGCGTTCACTGCCGCGTAGGCAGCTCAGAAATCGCGCGGCTGAATGAGCGTGCCTTTCCGCGCGTTCACTGCCGCGTAGGCAGCTCAGAAATTGGCGACCGCGACGAAATCGCCGCCGCCGTCGTTCACTGCCGCGTAGGCAGCTCAGAAAGGTCGGGCGCCCCGTGCGGGCACCGTGATAGTGTTCACTGCCGCGTAGGCAGCTCAGAAACGGCGCTGCCCCTGCGGCTCCGGGCTTGCCGTGTTCACTGCCGCGTAGGCAGCTCAGAAAGCTTATGTCGGCGTCGCCGCCCGCTACGACAAGTTCACTGCCGCGTAGGCAGCTCAGAAAGCATACGTGACGGCCGCCGCGACGGGCACGGGCGTTCACTGCCGCGTAGGCAGCTCAGAAATCCGCCGCCTCAACTTGTGTGGCTGCCTCGGCGTTCACTGCCGCGTAGGCAGCTCAGAAATCCCTGACGGAACGCTGAATCCGGACGTAAATGTTCACTGCCGCGTAGGCAGCTCAGAAAATAAAGACAGGCCAGGGCAACGCGACTTACGCGTTCACTGCCGCGTAGGCAGCTCAGAAAACCTTGGCCAACGCGCGCTCATGCTCCGGTATGTTCACTGCCGCGTAGGCAGCTCAGAAAAATCCGGGGCGTGGTCTAAGTCAGGCGGATTGAGTTCACTGCCGCGTAGGCAGCTCAGAAATCGAACATCGCTTTGATGTCGTCGACTTTTGCGTTCACTGCCGCGTAGGCAGCTCAGAAAAATCCGGGGCGTGGCGTAAAGCAGCCGGTTCCGTTCACTGCCGCGTAGGCAGCTCAGAAACCGGCGGGGGGCCAGGTCGGGTGAAGTCGAAATGTTCACTGCCGCGTAGGCAGCTCAGAAAAAGCGGGCGATGATTTTTTACACCGACGTTGCGTTCACTGCCGCGTAGGCAGCTCAGAAAGCAAGCGTCCTTGTCCTCCTTGTGCGGGCTATGTTCACTGCCGCGTAGGCAGCTCAGAAAACATGGGCGCAGGATTCGAATAACTCCGAAGAGTTCACTGCCGCGTAGGCAGCTCAGAAATATCGAAGTCAGCGTTGTGCGCCACGACTGTCGTTCACTGCCGCGTAGGCAGCTCAGAAATTTCGGAAGTCGGCTTTGACCCATCGGGGCGCGTTCACTGCCGCGTAGGCAGCTCAGAAAAAGCCTGACGCCGAGATTATCGCGCTCGGCGGGTTCACTGCCGCGTAGGCAGCTCAGAAAAAGAAGCAGAAATGCCCAAGGTGCCGCGACTCGTTCACTGCCGCGTAGGCAGCTCAGAAAGTGCCGAAGAAATTGCCGCCGCAGATCTCTTCGTTCACTGCCGCGTAGGCAGCTCAGAAACCTCCCTGCTCGGCGACGCGAACGCGGTAGCCGTTCACTGCCGCGTAGGCAGCTCAGAAATGCACGGCACCCCCGACCGTAGAGGCAACCCCGTTCACTGCCGCGTAGGCAGCTCAGAAATTTTCTCGGTTCGCGCAGCGTTTCGGGCGGGGGTTCACTGCCGCGTAGGCAGCTCAGAAATCGTCGTCAATGGCGCAACCGCAGCCCCCGACGTTCACTGCCGCGTAGGCAGCTCAGAAATGTCCGGGCAGCAGAATGATGTGAGTGACGGCGTTCACTGCCGCGTAGGCAGCTCAGAAATGACAAAATCAGGCTTTACGCTCCAGCCTGGCGTTCACTGCCGCGTAGGCAGCTCAGAAAATTTCGGCCCAAGCGTGGCGGCAATGTCATTAGTTCACTGCCGCGTAGGCAGCTCAGAAATCATCCGGCCCGACGCCGCGCCGCGCCCGCCAGTTCACTGCCGCGTAGGCAGCTCAGAAACAATCAAAAAGCCAAGCGGTGTAAGCGTCCCCGTTCACTGCCGCGTAGGCAGCTCAGAAATCGACGGCTGCCGCCTCATCGCCGAAGTAGCCGTTCACTGCCGCGTAGGCAGCTCAGAAATACACCAAGATCATCGACGGGCTGCGCAAGACGTTCACTGCCGCGTAGGCAGCTCAGAAATGTTCGGTAAAAGTCATGCTTCGATTCCCTCGGTTCACTGCCGCGTAGGCAGCTCAGAAAAGCAAGAGCAAGCGCCCGAGTTCTGCCGGTAGGTTCACTGCCGCGTAGGCAGCTCAGAAAACGAGCGGCAGCAGGCACAGCACGCGCTCCGCGTTCACTGCCGCGTAGGCAGCTCAGAAATTGCGCGCAATCTGGTCGCGCGTAACGCGGTTGTTCACTGCCGCGTAGGCAGCTCAGAAAGTCTCGCCGGTCAGCGCCATGCGGATGGCCTCGTTCACTGCCGCGTAGGCAGCTCAGAAAACATACGGCTTAGTTTCGGGGTCGCTGACGAGGTTCACTGCCGCGTAGGCAGCTCAGAAACAACCCGTTGTACCTACAAGGCATGCGTCGTGGTTCACTGCCGCGTAGGCAGCTCAGAAATGACGCCCACACAGCGCCGCAAGCTTGAAAAGGTTCACTGCCGCGTAGGCAACTCAGAAATGGAGCAAAGTTGACCACCACAACATTGGTGCGTTCACTGCCGCGTAGGCAGCTCAGAAAGATCCGATCCTGCCCCCTACATCCCATGTCGTGTTCACTGCCGCGTAGGCAGCTCAGAAACGCTTGCGCCTGACGCCCGCCGACGTGCCGGAGTGAATCGCCCCGGAAATCGCGGAGGCCATTTGGTTTGAGTCAGGGGTGAGGACCTGCTCACGGTGACTGCGGTAATAGAGTGCCTCAGCTTCGGCAGGAGGAATATAGCCGATGTGCTCAAGCAATCGATGATGATTGAACCATGAGACCCATTCGAGCGTGGCGAGCTCGACGGATTCCTTGTGCTTCCATGGCCCGCGGCGGTGGATTACCTCGGCCTTGTATAGGCCGTTGATGGTCTCGGCCAGCGCGTTGTCGTAGCTGTCGCCCTTGCTGCCCACCGAAGGCTCGATGCCGGCTTCCGCCAGTCGCTCGGAGTAGCGAATCGAGACGTACTGAGCGCCGCGGTCGCTGTGATGGATCAGCGTATTGCGGTCTGGCTGTCGGGCATACAGCGCCTGCTCCAGGGCATCAAGAACGAAATCGGTATGCATGCTGCGGCTGACCCGCCAGCCGACGATGAAGCGCGCGAACACGTCGATGACGAAGGCGACATAGACGAAGCCCTGCCAGGTCGAAACGTAGGTGAAATCGGCAACCCACAGCGGGTTGGGCCGGACGGCAGCGAACTGGCGATTGACCCGATCCAGTGGGCACGGAGCAGACGGATCGGGGCGCGTGGTGCGCACCGGCTTGCCCCGCATCGCGCCACGCAAGCCTTGCCGACGCATGAGCCGCTCGACCGTGCAGCGGGCGACCGGGATGCCTTCGCGATTGAGTTGCCGCCACACCTTGTCGGCACCATAGACCTGAAGGTTGGCCTGCCAGACACGTTCGACCTGTTCGCCCAATACTTCGTCACGCCGGTCGCGCGCGCAGCGAAGTTCCGGATGGCGTCGTCGTGCGGCATGGCGCCGATACGCGGACGGGGCAACCTGCAAGGCTTTGCAGATCGTCTCGACCCCGAGACGTTCCCGGTGCTCGTCGATGAAGGCCCTCACGATTTGAAGCGGCGGCCGAGCTCCGCCTGGGCGAAAAACGCGCTCGCCAGCCGCAGGATCTCGTTGGCCTTCTTCAACTCGCGATTCTCGCGTTCCAGTGCCTTGATACGTGCCGCGTCGGCGCTGGTCACGCCGTCGCGCTGGCCAGTGTCACGCTCGAACTGGCGAACCCAATTGCACAACGTTTGCGCGCTGCAACCGATCTTGGCGGCGATCGACTCGATCGCCGCCCACTGTGACCCGTAGTCGCCTCGCGACTCGAACACCATGCGGACGGCGCGCTTCAGGGGAGTACTTCGTCGGTTTCTGTCTCATAGTGGCTCCATCTTCTCAAAGACTGGAGCCTCCGCAAAACCCGGGGCGATTCACACCGCCCCGCAGGAAAATTTTTAAACGATCCGACCATCAAGTTGTGGAATGCTATGCAGTATGATCACTCTGCATCAACCACTAAATACGGGCACTAGGTTAAACTAAGATTTTTTAACGGCAGGTTGTCATGAGATCGAGAGGGTTTGTTCTGGCGATTGCTGCCGCTGTTGCCTTGTCTGGTTGTTCGATGTTTACCCCGCGAGAAGGTCCGGGTGGTGAAAAGCTTGTTTATTTGAAGTCGATCAAACGGACTGGTGGCGAATTTTCCATGTCGAGAAATGACGGGGTTCTTACCAGTGTCTTTGGGGTTGTTGGTCCCGCCGGTGCTGCGGTCGGTGCTGCGGCTGATGTTGTGTTTGGGACGGCTGCTGCGTCTCTTCAAGAGCCCGCGATCGATGTTTTTTATGCCAATCACGATGATACTCTGGCAGACATGGAGGGGCGACGATTCTTCGGGGCTGATTTCTTTAGTCGCCCTGCATGGGAAGGTTCCGAGAAGCTTTACCCGAAAAGCTGGGTAATTCTTACGTCTGACAAGGACGGAAAACTCCTGCTTCCCTGTGAGACGCCATGCCTGCCCGTTAAATAGTCCTTGCCAGTGCCTTCTTGATTTTTAACTCGCCTCTGAGGTATCGGTTCGCAGAGAATTGGTTTCATCGCCAAGGAAGTCTTGATGAACAAAACGTTGCTTGTTGCCGCCGGATTATTTGTATTTTCTGGTGCCGCGCTCGCGGATGCTTTTTCTGATGGTAAGGAGTTTGCGGCTACACAAGCAGGTTCGAGCCGCAACCTCATCCAGCAGACCGATACCGCTACATTACCTGGCTATACGACCAACGCGCCGCAATCGGCATCTTTCGGGTCAGGGTTGATCCGATTGTTCAGGTTTTACCGCCGGTGATTTTCAAAATTTGGATTTTTCTAAAATTGATATGACGGATTTTCTTGGGAACGTGATGAATTCGGTAAAACTCCCTTCTCAGCCTGATTCGAGTGGCATTGTCGATTCGCAGGTCAAGAAGAAGATTACTGATTTCTACAGGAAGTAATCGATCTTGTCTGGTTACGCGGGGGCTTCTCTATGTGCTGCCTTGATCTTATGAATAGTGCCGGCCATACGGTCTGACAGAGACGGGAAAATCCTTCTTCCTTGCGAGACGCCATGCGAACCTGTCGCGAAGTAGCGGGCTGACCATGAATCGGGGCTTGGGACCTCTTTCGATGCAAGCGAAGGGATGTCGTCGAAGCTCTAGCGCCTCGGTCCGCTCAAGCGAAATGTGAGTATCGCGCGTTGCCATGCGACACCTCCGACTGTTACGCGGACGAACGCGGTGCTCCCAAGAAAAAAGTCAGCGAATGGCGATCGCCTGCTGTCACACAGAGGCACCGTCAAATTTCATTTTATAAGTACGGTAAATTGACATTGTAGCGGTTCAGCTGACCTGCCCGGAGATTTTCGGACCATCTAAAACTTGAGAGGATGGCTTCCTTGAAGAGAGGAAGTCATGAGGAAGAGTCGATTCAGCGAAGCCCAAATGGTGACGATCCTGCGCGAAGCGGACAAGGCGCCGGTCGCAGAGATTGCGAAGAAGCACGGCATCAGCGAGCAGACGATCTACAGCTGGCGCAAGCAGTACGGCGTCCTGGATGCCGACGAG
>NZ_WIXJ01000002.1 GCF_009617575.1 Rhodocyclus gracilis | reverse complement strand
CTCGTCGGCATCCAGGACGCCGTACTGCTTGCGCCAGCTGTAGATCGTCTGCTCGCTGATGCCGTGCTTCTTCGCAATCTCCGCGACCGGCGCCTTGTCCGCTTCGCGCAGGATCGTCACCATTTGGGCTTCGCTGAATCGACTCTTCCTCATGACTTCCTCTCTTCAAGGAAGCCATCCTCTCAAGTTTTAGATGGTCCGAAAATCTCCGGGCAGGTCAGCCGCCCTCCTCAGCCACACCTTCGAGGGCCATACGTTCCTCTTCCGGGAGGACGGCTATATCAACATGACGAAGGCCGCTAAGGCTTTCGGGAAGAAGCTCTCCCACTTTTGGGCCAGCCACCAGACCAAGGAATACATGGAGGCCCTTTCCCAAATGCCCGGATTCCGGGGAATTAAACTTGTCATCTCTTCGCGGGGGCGCTACGGGGAAACTTGGGTGCATCCCAAGCTGACCGTCTTCACCGCCCGCTGGCTTGACGTTCGGTTCGCCGTCTGGTGCGACCTGGTGATCGAGTAAGTCACAAGTCACTTCTGCACACTAAGTGCTTGTTTGTTTTACAGTATGTCGTCACTAGGGGGCTTGCGCAAGAGGGCGGGGCGTGGGCCACTATTCGGGCTCCTTCAACGTCTCAGGAGTCCCAGAATGGCCCTCTCGCTCACCATCGGCCCGCGCTTCGCCCAGCAAGCCTTTGAATTCACCGTCACCCGCTCGTCTCTCTTCCTCGAAGTCGGGCGCTTCTCCTTCTTCGCTGACATCTTCGGAGCCCCCGACGGGGCGCCCCGCTGGGATGTCTCGCGCCATGAAGACGGCAGCGGCTGGAGCCTGATTATCGGGCGCGGTGAAGTGGTCTTCGGGCGCTGATGGCGCGGCCTGATTTGAACAGGGGCTACACCCATGATTCCACGGGGAAACGGTAGCAATTGCCCTGTAAAACCCACCTATCGCAATACTCAATCCCTTCTCACCACATAAGGAGTCACACATGAACGCCGCACACGAGGCAGCACTCATCGCCGCAGCCCAAAAACTCGCCCGCGCCCGCTACACGGTCGAAGAAAACCCCCTTACCGACGAACTGAGGGCCGAAGCCTCGAAGGTCTTGGCCCGTTTTGTGACTGCTCGGTTGTTAGAGGCTGGCGCTGCCCTCAAGGGGGTGGCGGAAGATGTTGCGAAGCCGGGGATGTACCGCGACGACGCTACGCGCTGGGCGCTCGATGCGCTCTATGACGCAACGATGCCGGACGGCTCGCGCTGCCAGCCCTGCCTTGTGTCGCACATGATTAATCGTGTGTTCAGCGTCGTGGCACATAGCGAGCCCTCCGAGGGCTTCGGCGCATCGGTCGCGCTTCGTCGGGCGATGGTCGCGCATGCTCTGGTTGCGCCCTACGCGCTTCCCTTCGGAGAGGGCGACGAAACAGGGGAAGAAGACTTGGCGGCACTCGGCGCAGCTACAGGCTATGGCCTCGCAAAGGCAGCCGGAATTGACCTCTATTCCTTCGTCTCTGACTGCTACGCAAAGACCGTTACGACCAGAGAATAACCAGCGGCGCGCCTCTGCGAAGAGGCCATGACCACACCCAGCAAGGGCCCCGAAAGGGGCTCTTTTCATTTGTACCGACTGACAAGGAAGCACTCCCATGAGCAACCATGAATTCCTCACCCCTGAAGAGACCGCCGCACTGGTGAAGGTCTCCCCCGACACCCTGCGAGTATGGCGAAAGGAGGGGAAAGGCCCTCAGTTTCACCGCTTGGGGCATCGAACGGTGCGCTACTCCCGCCCCCAGCTTGAGGCGTGGATGGCCGGCAGCACGACGACCAAGGAGGGCGCCCTGTGATGACCACAGTACCGAGTCAGCCCTTAGTCATTGACGCCCCTACCCAGCAATTTCAGTTCAACAACGTAGCGACCGGCGAAACCTTCTCAGTCTCTGCGCTGGAGAAAGACGGTCAGGCGTGGTTCATCGCAAGCGAAGTCTGCCGGGCCTTGGACCTCGACCCTACCGCTGTGCGCCGGCTTGATGACGACGAGCGGAATACCCTGCGCATTACGCAGCCAATTCGCCGAGGGAATCCCCTTGTGTCCGTTATCAACGAGTCCGGGCTCTACTCGCTGATCTTCGCCAGCCGCAAGGAGCAGGCGCGAGTCTTCAAGAAGTGGATCACCGGCACCGTTCTACCCGCCATCCGCCAGCACGGGGGCTACATCAACGGGATGGAAGCCCTAGCACCCGAGCGCCAGCAAGAAACCCTTGCCATCGTCCATGAAGAGGCCCTGCGCGTGGGCTTGGACGCTGCCGAGGAGAGGGAAGCCCGCTCTGACGCCTTCAAGCTGCTGAATCGTGGCCGAGTTCGCAAGAAAGCGCGCCGCTGAGCCGTCCTCCCCCTCTATCCCCATTCAATGAAAGACCAGAACATGAACACACCGCAGCAACTCACCCCCGCAGCAGCCCTTCAGGCCCTCGATAGCATCCGCGACAAGGCAGCAAGCCGCATCGCCGCCGAACTGGTAAGGTCAGCGCTCGCCCTCACAGGGGCCGAAGAGACCCCCGAAGAGACCCCCGAAGAGCTCATGAATCACCCGGCCATCCCGCATTGGGCAAAGCCCGTATTCCAAGAAGCATTCACCCCCGAGGGGGGAATCCTGTGGTCTAAAGCCCGGCAGGGGCTGTCTGCCTATTGCGCCCTGCTGATGGCCTCCGAAGAGACCCCCGAAGGCGTCACCGGCAAGGCCCTTGCGGAGCTTGCTGGCGTGGATCTGGTGGCGT
This sequence comes from Rhodocyclus gracilis, assembly GCF_009617575.1. Classification (GTDB taxonomy): domain Bacteria; phylum Pseudomonadota; class Gammaproteobacteria; order Burkholderiales; family Rhodocyclaceae; genus Rhodocyclus; species Rhodocyclus gracilis. The sequence goes on along the minus strand of NZ_WIXJ01000002.1, from coordinate 586,255 downwards.
TCGCTGCCGAAGTATGGGCGGGGATGACCGGCTCTGTAGAACAGGAGGGCTTCTAATGTGCGGATTAGCCGCTGCCGCTTGGGCGTCCCTCGCCGTCTCTGCACTCTCCACCGCGACCCAGTACCAGCAAGGCAAGCAATCCGCCGACGACCAAGAAGCCATGATTAAGGCTGGCGCGATCAAGGACAACGAGCAAATGCTCCGACAGTACGCAGACCAGCAAGCGGCCACCATGGAGGACACCAGCCAACTCCACCGTGAGGCCCTCATTGAGGAGGGCCGGCTGAAAGCCATCGGGGCTGAGAGTGGCCTCCAAGGGGTCTCTAACGACCGCATCATTGACGAGGCCCACAACCAGGCTGACCGGAACATCGCCACCCTGCAAGCCAACAACCTCCGGGCCAAGGAGCAGATTCACTCCGGGGGCGTAGCGAAGCAGAGCCAAGCGAGCGTCCAACTGGCGGGCATTCGTCGGCCGTCCTCTCTGGGGGCCGGTCTTCAGATTGCGGGGGCAGGGCTCGACGCCTACGCGAAGACACGCCCGCAAGAGACCCCTTCAAAGGACAAGCCCTAGCCCCTCAGGCACACAGGAAGGGCCCTAGAAGGCGCTATCTCGCTTCGACTTAGGCAACCCCACAGGCGCCAGCATAAGGCCGCTTGCGGGGCGCCTCCTGCGCGTTTTAAGAAACAAGCGGAGGATGGCGCTTATAGACACCCAGAAGAGGCCAGCGGCAGGACATAGACATACCCTGTACAGATACACCCTCAAACCCTTGCCTCTCTTGGGATTGAGCCCTTCCATACGGGGTAAAACCCGTCTATAGGATTCTCCTCTATAGGGGCCCCAAGTAAGAGACCTAGGTTAGAGCCTTAGTAAGGATGACAAGTACAGGAGGCAAAGGTTAGAGCCTCTATAGGTGCCCCTACAGATAAACCCGAAGATTTATCTAAAGATGCCCTCAAGACACGCGCAAGGAAGACGGCGGAGTTCTTGGGAGGGAGTCTTTAGCCTGCCTTCGGTGGCGCTGTAGGGGCTCGGCCTCCCGCCCTGCCTGCTCATGGCAACTTGGAGAACCAGAACATGAAGAACCAGCAAGCCAGACTTCACCCGAGAGCGGCAGACCTTGGCCGTATCGTGGATAAGCTCAACGCTTGGGCGAAGGCCCCGGCAACTCCCGCCCATAGCACGGCCCTACGCCTCGCCCTGCGTCAGTATCAGCAAGCGGCCAAGGCGGGGCGTTATGAGCCCATTGACCGTAGCTGCTGCATGAAGACACCCGCCAGCAAGGAAGCCCCGCCAGTGGTGCCCGGCAGCTTCGAGTCTTTCGGCTTTGTCCCCGAGGAGGGCGCCTGAGAGGGGAAACCCTAGCCCCGAAAGTCGGCCCCTGTAGGGTTAGCTTTAGGGTTAATCGTAGGGTTAATTGAAAAACCCCGAAGTTCGCAAGCTATTGATTAGCAGGGAAAATCGGGGTTCAAAATTCACTGGCGGAGAGGGCGGGATTCGAACCCGCGTTAGGGTATTACCCTAAACACGCTTTCCAGGCGTGCGACTTAAACCGCTCATCCACCTCTCCGAAAGAGGCCGGATTCTAGCAGAAGGAGTGGGGCGGCGGAAGGGCGGCGCGCGCGTCGCTGCAGAAAAATTGCGAGGCGCCGTGCGGTGTTCGTACAACCAGCCGAATGCGTTGATCTGGTTGAGTTTATTTATACGCTTGTGTTTAAATCTTCCGGCGATTGGCGCGGATTCAGCGGCCGTTGCGCAATAAGACACATAACAGTCGGACACAACCCATAGGAGGAGCATCTTGGACAGGATGAAGAGGACACTCGGCACAGCGGTGCTTGTTGCCCTTGGCGCAGGCGTTACCGGCGAGGCGCTTGCTGATAGCGTGGCGGATCGGCCGTACGTGAGCGATGCGCGCAATGACGTGGCGCGTAGCGGTTTTGGCTTGTGCTGGCATACCGGTTACTGGACGCCGGCTGCAGCTGCGGCAGACGCGGCGGGCTGTGCGTGCGACCGCGATCTGTTGTCAAAGGAGACGTGTGAGGCGCCGGCCGCCAAGCCCGCCCCGCTTCCTGCGGCGGTGCGCAATTGTGATTTCACGGTGAGTCTGCGGGCCGACCAGGTGTTCGAGTTCAACACCTCGGCGCTGCGGTCAACTGCAGCGGCGGCGCTTGATCGCGACGTGGTGAGCCGGCTGGCAACGTGCGCTGAAGTCAAATTCGTCGGTGTCACCGGGCATTCCGACCGCCTGGGCGATCCCTCCTATAATCAGAAGCTCTCCGAACGGCGCGCCGACGTGGTCAAGGCGTATCTGGTGAGGAAGGGCGTGCGGGAAGATGTCATCGATACGATGGGGGCGGGCAAAACGCAGCCGGTGCCCGGCGTCTCTTGCCCGGACGGCCTCTCCCGGCAGAAGATGATCGCCTGTCTGGCGCCGAACCGGCGAGCCGTTATTGAAGTTCGAGGTCCGGCGAAGTAGGCCGGAGTGTGCCAAAGCCCCGCTGCGGCGGGGCTTTCAACTTTTATAGTGTGTACATGAAGACGATTGATCTGCTTATAGAAGCGCGCTGGATCGTGCCGGTAGAGCCGGCCGGGGTGGTGCTGGACAATCACGCCGTGGCCGTTGATCGCGGACGCATCGTCGCGCTGTTGCCCCAGTCGGAGGCGCTGGCGACATTTGCGCCGCGCGAACGGCGTCGTCTGGATCGGCATGTGCTCATTCCTGGTCTGGTGAACGCACACACCCATGCGGCGATGAGCCTGCTCCGTGGTCTGGCTGACGATCTGCCGCTACGCGAATGGCTGGAAAACCACATCTGGCCGGCGGAGGGCAAGCATGTTTCGGCGCAGTTCGTGCACGACGGCACGCGTCTGGCGGCCGCCGAGATGTTGCGCGGCGGCGTCACCTGCTTTAACGATATGTACTATTTCCCGAAAGCGGCGGCGACGGCGGCGCTTGAGGCGGGTATCCGGGCCGCCATCGGTATCGTCGCCCTCGATTTTCCGACGCCCTACGCCGCCGATGCGGACGACTATCTCGACAAGGGGCTGGCGGTGCGCGACGCCATGCGCGACGAGTCGCTGCTGTCTTTCTGCCTGGCACCACACGCGCCCTATACCGTCAGCGATCGCAGTTTTGCCAGTGTGCTGACGCTCGCCGAGCAGATCGATGCGCCGATTCACGTTCACATCCACGAGACTCGGCACGAAACCGAGGAAAGCCTCCGGGTCCATGGCGTGCGGCCCTTGGCTCGGCTGCATCGCTTGGGTCTCTTGAGCCCCGGCCTGATCGCCGTACATGCGGTGCACCTGACGTCGGAAGAGATTGCCCTGTTAGCCGCGCACGGCTGTTCGGTGGCGCATTGCCCGACATCGAACCTGAAACTCGCGAGCGGCATTGCCCCGGTGACGGAGATGCTGGCGGCCGGCGTCAACGTGGCTCTCGGCACGGATGGCGCGGCCAGCAACAATCGTCTGGATATGTTCCAGGAAATGCGGCTTGCCGCCTTGCTGGCAAAAGGCATCAGCGGTATCGCAGAAGCCTTGCCGGCGCATCAGGCGTTGCGCATGGCGACACTCAATGGCGCCAAGGCGCTCGGACTGGATGCGAATACCGGTTCATTAGTGCCGGGAAAGGCCGCAGATATATGTGCGCTTGAATTTGACAGTTTTTCCCTCGCCCCATGTTTTGACCCCGTATCCCATCTGGTTTATGTTGCGGGGCGCGAGCATGTTTCCGATGTTTGGGTGGATGGTCGCACACGTGTCGAGAGCCGGCGGTTGCTGGATGTTGACGAATCTGAATTGATCAAGCTCGCCGCTTTGTGGCAGAATAAAATTTGTCCGCGCGATGTAATGTGAAGATGCAACACAAAAAACGAAGCGCAATGGTTTGCGCGGGTCGCTTCCGCTGACTTCTAACAACGAGGATTCTCCAATGAACACAATTGCCAAACACACTCTGGTTGCTGCGCTCGCCGCAGCGATCGGTCTGGGCGCCACCGTGGCCCAGGCTCAAACCGCTACCGACCGCGTCTATGTCACTGATTCGCGTAACGAAGTTGCCAAGAGCGGCTTTGGCCTCTGCTGGCGCACCGGTTACTGGACGCCGGCAGCTGCCGCGACCGATCCGGCGGGTTGCGCTTGTGACAAGGATCTGCTCCCGGCTGACAAGTGCGCGCCGAAGGCTGCTGCCAGCGCCGCTGCAACCGGTGTGAAGCCCGCTGGTGAGAAGATCACCCTGTCGGCTGACGCGCTGTTCGACTTCGACAAGGCCGTTCTGCGTCCCGAAGGCAAGAAGAAGCTCGACGAACTCGCTGCTAAAGTCGCCGACATCAAGCTGGAAGTGATCATCGCTGTCGGCCACGCTGACCGCTTCGGTACCGACGCTTACAACCAGAAGCTTTCCGAAAAGCGCGCTGCCGCTGTCAAGGAATACCTGGTGAGCAAGGGTCTGGAAGCCAACCGCGTTTACACCGAAGGCAAGGGCAAGAAGCAGCCCGTGACGAAGGCTAACGAGTGCAAGGGCGGCAAGAGCAAGAAGGTTCTCGAGTGCCTGCAACCCGATCGCCGCGTTGAAATCGAGGTTATCGGAACCAAGTAATACCGAGGCCATCGAACGAAGAAGCCCTGCCTCGGCAGGGCTTTTTTGTTACCTAACTGATTCACTATATGACGCCAACGATGATCAACGCCGACCCGAGCGAACTCGATAAATTCAGCCAGCTAGCGCATCGCTGGTGGGACCCGACCAGCGAATTCAAACCGCTGCATGAAATCAATCCCTTGCGCCTGGAATGGATCGACCGGCTGGCCGCGCTCCCCGGCAAAAAGGTGCTGGATATTGGCTGCGGTGGCGGGATTCTGGCTGAAGCCATGGCCGGCAAGGGCGCCGACGTGACGGGGATCGATCTCTCCGACAAGGCCTTGGGCGTGGCGCGCCTGCATCTGCTCGAGAGCGGTTGCAAGGTCGATTACCGCAAGACCTCGGCGGAAGAACTGGCCGACGCCGAAGCGGGCACTTTCGATGTCGTGACCTGCATGGAAATGCTCGAGCATGTGCCGGACCCCAGCAGCGTCGTGGCGGCGTGCGCGGCGCTGGTGAAGCCGGGCGGGCATGTGTTCTTTTCGACGATCAATCGCAATCCGAAGGCGTATCTGTTTGCGGTCATCGGCGCGGAATACGTGCTGAAGATGCTGCCCAAGGGCACGCACGAGTACGCCAAATTCATCAAGCCGTCGGATCTTTCGCGTTGGGCCGTTAGTGTCGGTCTGCCGCCCGACGAGTTGATCGGCATGAGCTACAACCCGCTGACGCAGCGCTATTCACTGGGCGCTGATACCAGCGTCAACTACCTGATGCACACGGTGCGCGTCGCCTGAGTCCGGCATTGCCTACGCCGCCGCGGCTTCGCCGGCGGCGTAGTGGATGAGGTTGTGGCAGACCGCCGGCGTGTTGCCGAGATTGCGGTAGCCGTGCGGCCGGTCGCCGCGAAAGCGCACGGCATCGCCTTCCGCGAGCGCTTGCCAGACCTCGTCGACGAGGACTTCCATGCTCCCCTTGAGCACGATGACGTGTTCCGTGACGCCGGGCGCGTGCGCCTCGGAATGGCGCACGTAGCCCGCCAGTAGCGTCAATTCCAGCCATTCGAATCCCATCTCCGGCGTGAAAGGAAAGAGCGCCGCGACCAGCATGTCGTCGCTGGCGGGCTTGCTGCGCAAGGCATCGACGTTTCGATAGAGTGTCTGACCCCTCGCGGCTTCGTCGTTGCCGCCGCGCCTTGCGCTGTCGTGCGCATCACTGCCTGCGCTTGCCACTGCCGGGGGTTCGAGAAAGGCGGACAGTGAGCAGCGGAAGCCAGCGGCGATTTTCCAGAGCGTCGCGACCGTCGGGCTCGATTCGCCGCGTTCGATCTGTCCGAGCATGGCCTTGCTGACACCGGTTTCGAGCGCCGTGCGGTCGAGGCTCCAGCCGCGCTCAAGGCGCCCCTGCCGGAGTTGTCCCGCCAGAAATCGATTGATGGCTGGCGCCGCATCCGCTCGGCCCTTGCTCCCCGCGGCGACCGGCACCGCTGGCGTTGCCGCCGTCGACAGACCCTCCGCTGCTTGGGTGATCGTGGAGCTGGACAGGGCGTGCGACGAGGGCGGGGTGGGGCGGGCGGACATGGCGGCGGTTCCGGTGATAATTTGTGCGTTATGGCGCACGTCTGCTACTCTCGGTGTGTGCGTGATGACGCACGGGGCGGCGAAGTCCGTGCTGCGTCGGCCGTCGAGTGGGCTTGGCAACGATTGGCGAACGGGGTCGGCGGTAAGCCGGCGCGCGCAGCCCGGGCGTTGGGGCGATTACAGCAGGTGGAGGTGGCGGTGGGCAAGTCATTGCTGCAACGGGGCTGTCGCTGGTGTGCGTTTTCGCATGTGTCGGCGGGGTTTGTCGCGGTGCTCGTCGGTTATACGAGCTCGGCGGCCATCGTTTTTCAGGCGGCTTCTGCGGCGGGGGCGTCGCCGGCCGAGATGGCGTCGTGGTTGTGGGCGCTGGGTGTCGGCATGGGGGCGACGTGCATCGGCTTGTCGCTGGCCTATCGGACGCCCGTGTTGACGGCGTGGTCGACGCCGGGGGCGGCGTTGCTGGCGACCGGGCTGGTCGGCGTGTCGATGAGTGAAGCGATTGGCGTCTTTCTGTTCGCCTCGGCCCTGCTGACACTCGCCGGGGCGACCGGTGCCTTTGGCCGGATCATGCGCTACATCCCGCAATCGCTGGCAGCAGCGATGCTGGCGGGGGTGCTGTTGCGCTTCGGTCTCGATCTCTTCGTTGTCCTGCCGACGCAGACGCTGCTGGTCGGCGTGATGTTCGTCACGTTTTTGCTCTGCCGCCGCTTTCTGCCGCGTTACGCGGTGCCGACGACGCTTGCGCTTGGCTTGCTGACGGCAGCAGCGCAGGGCGGGATTCACCTTGAGGGTGTAAGCATCGTGCTCGCCGCGCCCGTCTTTACGGCGCCGACTTTTTCGTGGGTGACGCTGATTGGCGTTGGTGTACCGCTTTTCGTCGTGACCATGGCCTCGCAGAACGTGCCGGGGCTGGCGGTGTTGCGAGCCAACGGTTACCAGACGCCGGCGTCACCGCTGGTGGCGTGGACAGGCGCGACCGGCTTGCTGCTGGCGCCCTTTGGTGGCTACTCGTTCAACCTTGCCGCCATTACCGCTGCCATTTGCATGACCCCCGAGGCCGATCCCGATCCGGCGCAGCGGTATCGGGCGGCGGTCTGGGCGGGGATTTTCTATCTGATCACCGGCATTCTGGGCGCGACGGTGGCCAGTCTGTTTGCGGCCATTCCACACGCCCTGGTCCTTGCCATCGCAGGGTTGGCCTTGCTCGGCACCATCGGTAACAGTCTGGCGGCGGCGCTTGCCGGCGAAGGCGAGCGCGAGGCGGCGCTCATTACCTTTCTGGTCACGGCGTCCGGCGTATCCTTGTTCGGCATCGGCAGCGCGTTCTGGGGCTTGCTGCTCGGGCTGGGCGCCTTCGCGATTCGCCGGCGCCCCTGACGACTACGCGGCCAGAGGCCGGCGCGTCGCTTAGAATCTTGCCGGCACGATCACAGTCAAGACAGGAGAAATAGCGTGGCGATGTACTATCGGATCATTCCCGTTACCGCATTTGAGCAAAACTGCACCTTGCTCGTCTGCGAAGACACGCAGCGCGCGGCGATCGTAGATCCAGGAGGCGACTGCGAGCGGATTCTGGCTGTCGTCGCCGAATGCGGAGTGACGCCAGAGAAAATACTCGTCACCCACGGCCATATCGATCATGCCGGCGGTGTTGCCGAGTTGGCCGAGCGGCTGTCGCTGCCTGTTGAGGGGCCGCAGCGCGACGATCAGTTCTGGCTCGATGGCATGCCGCAGCAGGCGGAGCGCTTTGGCTTTCCCGGTGTGCGTTCGTTCGTGCCCGACCGCTGGCTGGCGCAGGGCGATGTCGTGACGGTGGGCGCGCAGGTGCTGGAGGTGTTGCATTGTCCGGGGCATACGCCCGGGCATGTCGTTTATTTCCATCGCCCGTCGCGTCTGGCGCTGGTCGGCGATGTGCTCTTCAAAGGCTCGATCGGCCGTACCGATTTTCCGCGCGGCGACTTCGATACGCTCATTCACTCGATTCGCAGCCGCCTGTGGCCGCTCGGCGACGACGTTTCCTTCATTCCCGGTCACGGGCCGATGTCCACCTTCGGCGAAGAGCGGCGCACGAATCCGTTTTGCGCTGACTGACGCGCCGCGCGCACGCGATGAGTTCCGGGGCGTTTTGCACCTACCAGTTGTTGATCGAGGTCGCCGCGCCGGTCACGGTGAGCGTTGGGCGCTTCGGTTGCTTCGAGTTTCCGGCCGGGCGGTATTGCTACACCGGCAGCGCGCGGCGGGCGTTCGAGGCACGTATTCGTCGCCATCTCGCGGCTGAGAAGCGCCTGCGCTGGCACATCGACTACCTGCTGGCGGCACCCGGCGTGCGTATTGTCGAGGTGCGTCGATTGACGACGCCGGAATGCGAGGTCAATCGGCAGACGCCGGGCGACTGCCCCGTTCCCGGTTTTGGTGCGAGCGATTGCCGCGCCGACTGCGGCAGTCACCTCAAGCGCTTGCCGGTGGCTGCCCGGTGCGCAGGATGAGCGTGAAGGCAGCGGCCGGCAGCGGCCGGCTGAAGTAGTAACCCTGCATGTCGTCGCAGCCGGCATCGCGGAGGAAGGCCGCTTGCTCAGCCGTTTCGACGCCTTCGGCGATCACCGACAGACGCAGATTTTTCGCCAGTCCGACGATGGCGCGGGCAAGGGCGGAGTCGTCGTGGTCATCGGGGATGCCGCGCACGAAGGAGCGGTCGATCTTCAGCGTATCGATGGGCAGGCGTTTCAGATACGAGAGGCTCGAATAGCCTGTGCCGAAGTCGTCGAGGGCGAGTCGCAGTCCGGCGTCACGGAGTGCCTGCATGATCGACACCGTCCGCTCGCTGTTGCTCATCAGTACGCTTTCGGTGATTTCCAGCTCCAGCGCCGACGGGGGCAGGGCGTAACGGGCCAGGGCATCGAGAATCTTCGCCGGCAACTCCGGGACGAATTCGCGAGCCGACAGGTTCACCGCGACCCGGACGACGGGCAGCGACGCGTCGCGCCAGGCGGCGATCTGCCGGCAGACGGCGTCGATCATCCATTCGCCCATGCGTACGATGAGCCCGGTTTCCTCGGCGATGGGGATGAACTGCGCCGGCGAGACCATGCCGATGCCCGGACGCTGCCAGCGCAACAGCGCTTCGGCGGCGGTAACTCGACCGTTGGTGAGCGAGATCTGTGGCTGGAAATGCAGGCTCAGCTCGTCGCGTTCGAGCGCGCGGCGCAGGTCGCTTTCGAGCCGCAGTTGCGCGAAGGCGTCGTCTTCCATGTCGTGTGTGTAGAAGACGCAGCTGCCGCTGCGCGCGCGCTTGGCGCGGTACATCGCCGTATCGGCTTTTTTCAGCAGGCTCTCGCCATCGGTGCCGTCGTCGGGAAAGACGCTGATGCCGATGCTGGCCGAGAGCATGACCTCGTGCGCGCCGACCGACGCTGGTACGGCGATGCTGGCGAGCAGGCGATGCGCGGTATCGCGGACCTGTTCGCGGTGGTCCGGCCCGGCAAGACGCGGCAGGACGACGACGAATTCGTCGCTGCCCAGACGGGCGACGATGTCCTGCGGCGCCAGTGTCGCCGAGATGCGGCAGCCAATCTCGCGCAGCAAGGCGTCGGCCGCACGGTGGCCGAAGGAGTCGTTGATGTTCTTGAAGCGGTCGAGATCGACAAAGAGCAGGGCGCTGCGCTGGCCGCTACGCGTTGCCCCGGCGAGCGCCTGGCGCAGCAGCGACGGCAGCTGCGAGCGGTTTGGCAGGCCGGTAACAGCATCGCAGAATGCCAGCCGCTCGATTTCGCGCGCCGCTTTTTGCCGTTCGCTGTCGTCGGAAAAAACGATGCAGCCATGTCGGGTGCCGGTGGCCGGCTGCGCGTCGACCAGACTGATGGAGGCGCGCGCCGGAAACGCTGCGCCCGTCTTGCGCCGCACCGGCAGACTGCCGCGCCAGACTTCGCCGTTTTGCAGCGGATGCGCAATGCCGTGTCGCTGACGCGCGCCGCTGCGCTCGACAAGACGCAGCGCGTGCCGACCGCTGATTTCATCAGCGCTCCAGCCGGTCAGGCGCGTGAAGGCGCGATTGACCGAAACGATACGCCAATGGGCGTCGGTGACGACAATGGCGTCGTTGTTCTGCTCGAAAATGCGTGCGTGCAAATGCAGGGTTTCACTCGCCGCGAGTTGCGCCGAGATATCGACGATGTAGCCAATCAGGCCGACCGGCTTTCCCTGTTCGTCGCGTGCCAGCGACCAAGAGACGGAAGCCCAGAAAAGTTCGCCGGATTTCTTGCGCCGGCGCACCGTCATGCTGTGGCTGCCGTGCTCGAAACAGTGGTTGAAGGCGTCGTCATCGTCCTCGGCATAGAGCACGAGGATGTGCTGGCCGACGATCTCCTCGGCGGTGTAACCGAACAAACTCTCGGCACCCCGATTCCAGCTGGTGATGAAGCCTTCGCGGTCGAGGGTGATCAGCGAGTCGCGAATCTGCGCCAGCATCTGCGTCTGTTGGCGCACCGAGGCTTCGCTGCGTGTCAGTGCGACCAGGCGCCGCTCTTCGCTCCGGCGCGATTTCAGCAGACCGGCCAACAACGAAGCGAAATTGGCGAAGCGGCGCAGCGCCTCGGTGTCGTAGGCGGCGGTGCGTCCGCCTACGCCGATGAAGCCGAGCGCCTCTTCGCCGAAGACCAGCGGCATCGCCAGCCAATGGCGGCCGTCGCTGGTATCGCTTTTCGGCAGCACGCTGCCGCGGCGACGGGCGTCAGCGAACAGCGAAGCCCACGGAGTTTCTGCGGTGTCGGCGAGCGTCGCGCACTCGGTATCGGCGCAGAAACAGGCGTGCGGGCTGGCGAGCGCGCAGCGGAACAGCGCTGCAACGGAGGCGGCGCAGACGCCGTCCTCGCGTTGCAGAACGGCGGCGTAGAGTTGGCCGGACAGTTCGAAGTCGCTGGGGCCGGCGTGAATGCCCGGAATGAAGGCGATGCCGTGTTCCGGGGCCATGGTCGCTAGAGTGGTTGCGTGTGGCCGATGCCGGACGCCCAGCGCAGGGCGGCGGCCTGCGCGTCGAGGTGGACGCCTGGCGCGACGCCCAGGGCGTCGAGCTTGTCGCTGGCGCAGCCAAGATCGTTGGCATCGCTGGCGCGCACCGCATGCAGCAGCGTGCCCAGCACGCCTTCATGTGCATCAAGCGCGCCTTCGATGGCGGAATGCAGCGGCAGCGTACTGACGATTTCCGCCATCGGCTGCTTGAGCAGTACGTCGAGCAGCGAAAAGATGCCGACGGTGAACGCGGCGTCGATGAAATCATCAAGGTCGGCGGGCGCGGACAGGTGTTCGCAGATGGCTTCCATCATCCGGCCGCGGTAGGCCGCCAGCGTCAGCAGCGGATTCGGCTCGTTCGCGCGCGATTCGGCGTTGGCGTAGATGAGCAGTTGCAGCCAGCGCTTGAGTTGTCGACGGCCAAGCACATCGATGGCGTGGCGAAAGCTGACGATGCGCACGCGTGCGCCAACGGCAACGGAGTTGACGAGGCGCAGCAGGCCATACGAGAGGCGTGCGTCTTCGCGAAAGATTTCCTCGATTTCGCGCGTGTCGGCGTCTTCGATGACGAGGCTGAGCAGTCGCACGAGCTTGAGCCTGGCGGTGTCGGGCGTCTGTTGCCGGCGGTCCGGCTGGCCGATGAAGCGCGCGTCGAGCAGCGCAAAGTGCCGGCTGACGAGCCAGTCGAATTGCTGGGGCGTCGTGACCTGACTGGCCATCAGGTTGAAGCCGGCTTCGTGCGCACGCACCAGTTCGAGTAGCGGCAGTTCGTTCCGCGCGGTCGCGGCATCGATCTGTAGCCAGTTGAATGCCGTGTCCGGGGTGGCGCCGATCTGCCCGGCCTGGGCGATGTCGCGCGCGCATTGATAACCGCGCTGGCGCAGGGCGGAGCAGGCGGCGATGGTTTCCGCCGTCAGCTCAGTCGCGGCGGGCAAGGCAAAAATCGGTGTGTTCGTCGGCAGCGAGCGGGCGAGGTCACGGACGCCAAGATCATCGGTGCTGACCGGCAAGACCATGGGTAGCTTTTTGGCGAGCGCGGCGATGCCTGCCGAGTCAGCCAGGCGGACCAGTGGCGATCCGCCGACATGCAGGTGAGTTGCCTTGCTCTCGCTGACGGCCGGTGGCTGAGCCGGCCAGTAGGTGCAACTGACGCCCGCCCATGACTGATCTGGTGCGAGCAATGGACGCAAAAAATGGCGTTGCGTCGATAAGCACTTGTTTATGGGCATGGTTTGCTTGAAAGGGCGATGCGGTTGGCGCGGCGTCTGCGCCAATGATTCGCTGATACTAACGCGATGGAACTTAAATTCAAGAGCGATGTCGCGTTCGGCGTTGCTCAGTATATGGCAAATAATACTTGGGTCGTGGTGCGCTGCTGCGCGGGGCGATGGTACGTGTGCGGAGTGCTTTGCCAGCGGCTTGTTGGCCTTCGTTCGTTGCTAGGCCGCACGGCGGCTGCGTGGGGGACCGAACGGTCGGGGCAGGTAGAATGCGCCGGGGTGGTGCCTGCCGTATCGCGCAGGTGATTTTTGAGATGTTTTTCAGGACGTGACGATGATTCCCGATTACTGGCACGAAGCGTCGCAGCGTCTGGCGGCGGACGATCCGGTCATGGCGGCGCTGGTCGAGGAGTACGCCGATGTGTCGCTTGCCTCGCGCGGCGATCCGTTTGCGACGCTGGCGCGCTCGATTGTTGGCCAGCAGATCTCGGTGCTGGCCGCCGACAGTGTCTGGGCGAGGCTGGTTGCCGCCTTGCCGGCCATCACGCCAGCGGCGGTGTTGTCGAGCGAGGCAACGGCCTTGCGCGCGTGTGGTTTGTCGGCGCGCAAGATCGAGTATCTCGGCGATCTGGCCGATCATTTTGCGCGCGGCGCTTTGGCGGTGGAGCATTGGCCGGCGATGAGCGATGCACAGGTGATCGCCGAACTGACGGCGGTTCGTGGCATCGGCGTCTGGACGGCGGAAATGTTCCTGATCTTCAATCTCTTGCGACCGGATGTCTTGCCGCTCGACGATATTGGCTTGCAGCGCGCGGTCGCGCGGCATTACACCGGCGGCGAGCGGCCGACGCGGCGCGCCTTGGCGGCACACGGCGAGCGCTGGCGTCCCTGGCGCTCGGTGGCGACCTGGTATCTGTGGCGCAGCCTCGATCCGACGCCAGTCGCGTACTGATTGGCGCGGCGGCTCGTCCGCGATGCTCGGGGCAGCGGCGGGGGGGCAATTTCGGATAGAATTGGCGCCCCGAACAGAGGGCCGATGCAGATGAAAAATACTTTTCTTGATTTCGAGCAGCCGATTGCCGAGCTGGAAGGCAAGATCGAAGAGTTGCGTTTTGTGCAGGACGACTCCGCCGTCGATATTTCCGAGGAGATCGCCCGTCTCGAAAAGAAGAGTCAGTCGCTGACCAAGGATATTTACGCCAAGCTCACGTCCTGGCAGATCTGCCAGGTAGCGCGGCACGCGCAGCGTCCTTATACGCTCGACTATCTCGGCCGTATTTTTACCGATTTCCACGAATTGCACGGTGATCGCAGCTTTGCCGACGACCGTGCCATCGTTGGCGGTCTGGCGCGCCTCAACGGTCAGACGGTGATGGTGATCGGCCACCAGAAGGGGCGCGACACCAAAGAAAAAATCCTGCGCAACTTCGGCATGCCGCGCCCGGAGGGCTACCGCAAGGCGCTGCGTCTGATGAAGCTCGCCGAGAAGTTCGAGATTCCGGTGTTCACCTTCGTCGACACGCCGGGCGCCTATCCGGGTATCGACGCCGAGGAGCGCGGCCAGTCCGAAGCCATCGGCCGCAACCTCTACGAACTTGCTGACCTGAAGACGCCAGTGATCGTCACCATCATCGGTGAAGGCGGCTCCGGCGGCGCGCTGGCGATTGCCGTCGGCGATGTCGTGCAGATGTTGCAGTACTCGACTTATTCGGTGATTTCGCCGGAAGGCTGCGCATCGATTCTCTGGAAGAGTGCCGCACGCGCGGCCGACGCCGCTGAGGCCATGGGCATCACGGCGGCGCGCCTGAAGTCGCTGGGCCTGATTGACCGCGTCGTTCCCGAACCGCTCGGCGGCGCGCACCGCGACCACGCCGCCATGGCGCAAAACCTGAAAAAAGCGCTGCAAGAGTCGCTGCGTCAGGTCTCCGCGCTGTCGACGCAGGAACTTCTCGACGCGCGCTTTCAGCGTCTGATGGCCTATGGCCGGACGAAAGAGCAGCCCGTCACCTGAGCCTCTCGGCGACGACGCGGCGTTTTTCGCTGCGCTCGTCGCTGTCCTCGAGCCCCGCCTCCGCGCCGGAGATCGTCTTTGCCTGGCGCTCTCCGGCGGGCTCGATTCGGTCGTGTTGCTCGATGCCTTGCATCGGCTGACGAGCGGTGAACTGGGCAGTGGCGGCCACTACGGCAGCGGCGGCGATGACGATGGTGGCGCTGGTCACGTTGGCTCCCGCTTCGCAGCCCTGAGTCTTTCAGCCATCCATGTGCAGCACGGTTTGAGCGAACACGCCGACGACTGGGCTCTCCACTGTGCCGCCCTGTGCCGTGAGCGCGGTATTCCTTTGCGTATCGTGCGGCTGCCGCCTTTCGACAGCAAAGGCGAAGGGCTGGAAGCGGCGGCGCGCCGTTTGCGTTACGCCGCCTTTGCCGAGTGCAACGCCGACTGGCTGGCGCTCGCCCATCACCGCGACGATCAGGCGGAAACCGTGCTGCTGCGCCTGTTGCGCGGTGCCGGCGTGGCCGGGGCGGCGGCGATGCCGGAAGAGCGTCGTCTGTACGGTGCGCTGCGCCTGATCCGGCCGCTCTTGACTCAGTCGCGTGCCGCACTCGCCGCCTACGCGACCCGGCGCGGCCTTTCGTGGGTGGAAGACGACAGCAACACGGACCTTCAGCTGCGCCGCAATTTCCTGCGCCACAAAATCCTGCCGGAGATTGAACCGCTGTTTCCCGGCGCCCGCGCTGCGCTTGCCCGCGCGGCAGAGCACTTCGCCGAGTCGGCGCAGTTGCTGGACGATTTGGCGCAGGCGGATCGTTCGCACTTGGCGCCGACGGGCGGGCCGCTACCGGTTGCCGGCTTGCAGACGCTGTCGCCCGCGCGCGCGCGCAATCTGTTGCGCCATGAAATGCGCATGGCCGGCCTGCGCGCAGCCGATGCACGCTGGCTCGACGAGGCGCTCCGACAGTTGGCGACCTCGACTCCGACGCTCTGCTTGAGCACGGCGGACGGCGATCTGCGCGTCTTTCGTGGCGAGTTGTTTGTCTGCCCGCGTCAGCCGCCACTGCCGGCTCGGCTCGACTGGTCGCTCGATGCCGGGGCGGCGCTCCCGTGGGGCGGCGCGCCCATCTCGATGGGCGCGGCTTTCGGCGAGGGGATCAGCCGGGCGCGTCTGGCGGGACGCGAACTGTATTTCGCGCCCCGCGCAGGCGGCGAGCGGTTGCGCCCCGATGCCAAGCGACCCCGGCGCAGCGTCAAGAAGCTGCTGCATGAACACGCGCTGCCGCCCTGGCAGCGTGAGCGTTTGCCTTTCTTGTGGTGTGGCGACGATCTCGTGTGGGTGGCGGGGCTTGGCGTCGACGCGGCCTACGCCTGCGCGCCCGGCGAACCGGGGCTCGTCCTGCGCTGGCAGGAATGGCGGGAATCGGGCGGCGTCTGAATCTGGCGTTGCCTAATCCTTGCCGGGCGAGGCGAGTCGCTGCGCGAGTTCGACGGCGGTTTTGACGCCCATCTTCTCAAACAGGTTGGCACGGTGAACTTCTACCGTGCGCATGCTGATGTTGAGCTCGTCGGCGATGACCTTGTTGAATTTGCCGGCGAGGATCAGCTCCATGACCTGCCGTTCGCGTGCCGTCAGGCGCGCCAGTTGTGCCTGACGCGAGCCGGCGGAATGCGTGGCCTGGCGTTGCCGGGCGTCGGCGGCGAGGGCGTCGACGACGCGATTGACGAGTTCGTTGTCATTGAAGGGCTTTTCGACAAAATCGAAGGCGCCTTTCTTGATGGCAGCGACGGCCATCGGCACGTCGCCGTGGCCGGTGAGGAAAATTACTGGCGTCAGGCTGCCGCGTTCGCGCAGCTGATCGAACATTTCCGGGCCACTCATGCCGCTCATGCGGATATCGAGGACGATGCAGCCGGCGCGCGCTGGTGTCCACGCCGCGAGAAACTCTTCCGCCGAGGCGTAGGGGCGGCAGATGAGTCCGCGCGATTCGAGGAGCCAGCCAAGGGAGTCGCGGATGGCTTCGTCGTCGTCGACGAGGTGAACGCGGGGAGGTGTCGGTTCGTTCATGGTGCCGGGGTGCTTGCGAGAATGGGCAGGTTGATGACGAAGACGCTGCCGCCAGCCGGGTTGGGTTCGAGCCAGAGCCGACCGTGGTGGAACTCGATGATCGAGCGGCAGATGTTGAGGCCCATCCCCATGCCTTCGGATTTGGTCGAGAACAGCGGGGTAAACAGGCGGGCCTGGACTTCCGGCGGGATGCCGGAGCCGCGGTCGATGACGCGAATCTGCATCTGGTTGTCGACTCGGCGCAGGGTAATCGTCAGCAGGCGTCGCTCCGGCGGCGCTTCGTCCATGGCTTCGATGCCGTTGCGCATCAGGTTGAGTAAGACCTGTTCAAGCATCACGCGGTCGGCCATGAGTTCCGGGCGCATGCCCTGGATTTCGCGGACGATCAGGACGTTGCGGTTTTTGGCGACGGCGTCGATGAAACCGATGCTGTCCTCGATGACTTCGGCCAGATCGCACGGCGCCAGCTTCGGTTCGCTCTTGCGCACGAAATCGTGCACGCGCCGGATGATATGGCCGGCGCGTTGCGCTTGCACCCCGAGTTTGCCGAGTGCTTCGCGCAGCTCGTCTTCGGTGTAGTCGCCCGATTCGAGTTTGTTCAGGCAGCCGGTGTTGTAGCTGGCGATGGCGGCGAGCGGTTGATTCAGTTCGTGCGCCAGCGTCGAGGCCATTTCGCCCATGGTCACCAGACGCGAGGTGAACTGGAGTTTTTCGTGTTGTTGGCGGGCGATTTCTTCGGCCTGGTTGCGCGCGGTGACGTCCAGAATCGAGGCCATCCAGCCCGTGTGTTCGCCGTCGGCGTCGATCAGGGGCGCTTCGTAGACTAGCGCGTCGAAGCGTTCGCCGTTCTTGCGCATGAAGCGTAGCTCGAAGCCTTCACCGGGGGCGCGGCCGGCCAGCACGGCGCGCAGCATGGCTTCGCTGCGCTCCATTTCTTCGGGCGCCCAGTAGGGCATCGGCGGCAGATGGTCGACGAGCTCTTCCTCGCTGAAGCCGACCATGTGGCAGAAGGCGGGGTTGGCGTAGGTGATGCGGCCTTCGAGATCGCGGGCGCGCATGCCGACCGTGAGCGAGTCTTCCATCGCCTTGCGGAAAGCGTGTTCTGAGCGCAGCGCCTGCTCGGCTTTCAGACGGCGCTGGATCAGGCCGCGTACGACCCACAAACTCAGCAGCACCGCCCCGGCGAGGATGAGGATCAGCGTCGCGATCAGGGCCTGAGCGACGCTGCCGGCGACCTTGTAGGCAGTGACGTGGAAGAGCAGGCCGTAGCCCGGTGGGTCGAAGGGCAGCTTGTAGCTGAGGAGGGGGTCGACGGGCGCGACACTCGATTTGCTGGCCAAGGCATTGCCGTTCTCGTCAAGCAGGCGGATCTGGTATTTCTCGGCTAGCCACCAGGGCGTCAGGTGCATGAGCAGCGAGTCGAGCGAGTACACGCCGACGATTTCGCCACGCAGGCGTCCGCCGCTGTTGACTGGAACGTGCAGGGTGAAAGAAGCGCCGCTGGCGCCCGTCTGCACATCCGAATAGACGGCGGTGCCGAGCTTTTTCGCCATTTCGCGGGTGCGCGCTTCGGTCGCCTCGTCGGCGCCGTGCTGGGCATGGTCCTTGGCGCCCGGCGCGGGCGCCGGTAGAGCGTCGAGAGCAGTGCCGCTGGTGTCTTCCCAGCGAATTTGCATCAGCTCCGGGCTGTTTCGCAGGATGTGGCGGGCGCGCGTGCGAAAGAGTTGCGTGTCGTCCGTGCTCAGGGCGAGGTCGATGGCCAGTTGCTGCAACTGTTCGGCGTTGCCGTCGAGGTGGAAGCGAACGTTCTGTTCAAACCAGAGTACGTCGGCGATCAGCGTCGCCCGTTGCTCCTCGGCCTCGTTTTGCCGCAGCAGCCACAGCAAGGCGACGAGCAGGCAGAGGAGCAGGGCGACGGCGACTTTGGGGACGGTGAGATACCAGCTCGGCCAGGCTTGTGTTTTTGCTTTGCTGCGAAAGGGAGGCGGGCTTTTCATGGCGGAAATGTTACCGAACTTTGCCCGCCGTCGCTGCTGCCGATGGCGCTGATTTGTCGGCGAATGAGCGCTTTATGCAAAAACGAATGAAACCCTGCGGATATCCACAATAGCCGCGCTGTCTCACATCGGTAACATCCCGCCGCACGCTTGGCTGGAGGGCTTTGCCGGGCGTCTGTTGCCAACGAGCTTTGCTACCAAGGATGAGGGGATAACATGAAAATTTCTGCACTGGTACTCGGTCTGGCGGCCTGTGCGCTGTCCGCGACCGCGTTCGCTGATTCGCCGATCGTCATCAAGTTCAGCCACGTCGTCGCCGTCGATACGCCGAAAGGCATGGCCGCCGAGTTCTTCAAGAAGCGCGCCGAAGAGCTGACCAAAGGCAAGGTCAAGGTTGAGGTGTACGCCAACTCGACCCTGTACAAGGACAAGGAAGAGATGGAAGCCCTGCAACTGGGCGCCGTGCAGATGCTGGCTCCGTCGCTGGCCAAGTTCGGCCCGCTGGGCGTCAAGGAGTTTGAAGTCTTCGACCTGCCGTACATCTTCGACAGCTACCCGGAACTGCACAAGGTCACGCAAGGCCCGATCGGTCAGAGCCTTCTGAAGAAGCTGGAGCCGAAGGGCATCCTCGGTCTCGCTTTCTGGGACAACGGTTTCAAGTCCTTCTCGGCGAACTCGCCGATCAGGACGCCGGCTGACCTGAAGGGTAAAAAGATGCGCATTCAGTCGTCGAAGGTGCTGGAAGAAGAAATGCGCACCATCGGTGCGCTGCCGCAGGTGATGGCCTTCTCCGAGGTGTATCAGGCGCTGCAGACCGGCGTTGTGGATGGTACGGAAAACCCGATCTCCAACCTTTACACGCAGAAGATGCACGAAGTGCAGAAGTATCTGACGCTCACCGACCACGGCTACCTCGGTTACGCCGTGATCGTAAACAAGAAGTTCTGGGACGGTCTGCCCGCCGACGTGCGCGCTCAGCTGGAAACGGCGATGAAGGAATCGACTGTCTACGCCAACAAGATCGCCAAGGATCAGAACGACAAGGATCTGGAGTCGGTAAAGAAGAGCGGCAAGACGCAGGTTTATGTGCCGACCAAGGAAGAGCGTCAGGCGTTCAAGAAGGCGCTGGTGCCGGTCTATCTGAAGATGGAGTCGCGCATTGGCAAGGATCTGATCGACTCGATCCACAAGGAAACGGGATTCGATCCCGCCAAGCTGTAAGGGCAATCGGCGCAATGAGGCCTGTCTGGACGACGTTCCGGGCAGGCTTCGCCGCATGAAAGGCTGGCAATGAAGTGGCTTGATCATCTCGAGGAATGGATCATTACCTTCCTCATGGGCGGGGCGACGACGATCATTTTCGTCGCCGTCGTGCATCGCTATCTGGCAGGGATGCCGATTCCCGGCGTCCAGGATTGGCTTCTGGGGTTCAATTTCAGCTGGGCACAGGAGCTCTGTATCATCATGTTCGTCTGGATGGCCAAGTTTGGCGCGGCGTATGGCGTGCGCACCGGCATCCACGTCGGGGTCGACGTCCTGATCAATCGTCTGGACGAAAAGACGCGCGGACGTTTCATTCTCTTCGGCTTGTGCGCAGGCGCCCTGTTTACGGGCACCGTGGCGGCTCTGGGGGCGAACTTCATCTGGGGTAACGGCGCGCACCATGCCTACCTCACCCTCATCGGCGCCGATGTGGGCGACGTGCCCGAGGGGCCGACGACGCCCGACCTCGAATGGCCGACCTGGATGGTCTATAGCGCCATCCCGCTGGGCTCATCCCTGATGTGCTTCCGCTTTCTCCAGGTGGCGGTGAACTTCCTGCGGACCGGCATGCTGCCGACGCACGATCACGGCCATGTCGAAGGGATCGAAGACGCGAAGCTGCCGCTCGATGCCGACGGCTTCAATCTCCCCGACAACCTGCACGCCCGCGATCTCGTTCGCGAATCGATTGGCGAGCCGCGCAAGGGAGAGCGTCAATGAGCGTCATCGTCATCTTCGGGCTGCTGACGGCCCTCATGCTGACGGGCATGCCGATCTCCATTTCGCTCGGCCTGACCGTTCTTACCTTCCTCTTCACGATGACGCAGGTGCCGCTGGAATCCGTGGCACTGAAGTTGTTCACCGGGATCGAGAAGTTCGAGATCATGGCGATCCCGTTCTTCATCCTCGCCGGCAACTTCCTCACGCACGGCGGCGTGGCGCGGCGCATGATCAACTTTGCTGTCTCGCTCGTCGGGCACTGGCACGGCGGTCTGGCGCTGGCGGGCGTTCTGGCGTGCGCGCTGTTCGCGGCGGTCTGTGGTTCGAGCGTGGCCACGGTGGTCGCCATCGGTTCGGTGATCCTGCCGGAAATGGTGCGTCAGGGCTTCCCGATGCGCTTTGGCGCCAGTGTGGTCGCGACTGCCGGTTCGCTCGGCATCCTCATGCTGCCGTCGGTCGTCAAGGTCGTCTATTCGGTGTCGACCAACACCTCGATCGGTGCGCTCTTCATCGCGGGCGTCATTCCGGGGCTGTTGCTCGCGCTGGTGCTCGGCACCGTGACCTGGTACCGGGCGAAGAAATTCAACTACCCGCGCCAGAAGAAGGCGACCTGGGCCGAGCGCTGGACGGCATTCCGCGAATCCGTCTGGGGACTGGTGCTGGTCGTCGTTGTGATGGGCGGCATCCTCTCCGGCATCTTCACGCCGACCGAAGCGGCGGCCATGAGCGCGGTCTATGCCTTCTTCGTTGCTGTCTTTGTGTACAAAGACATGACGATCAAAGACGTGCCGAAGGTACTGCTCAATTCGGCCAACATGTCGGCGATGCTGCTCTACATCATCACCAACGCCGTCCTCTTCTCGTTCATCATGACCAACGAGAACATCCCGCAAGCCCTCGCTGGCTGGATGCTCGACCACGGTCTGGGTGTGTTCACCTTCCTGCTGGGTGTGAACATCATCCTGCTGATCGCCGGCAACTTCATGGAGCCGTCGTCGATCATCCTGATCTTCGCGCCGATTCTCTTCCCGGTGGCGATGAAGCTGGGGATCGATCCGGTGCACTTCGGCATCCTGATGATCGTGAACATGGAAATCGGCATGTGCCACCCGCCAGTCGGCCTCAATCTCTACGTGACCTCCAGTATCACCAAGATGGGGATCACCGAGTTGACGGTCGCCATCTGGCCGTGGCTGCTGGCGATGCTCTGCTTCCTGATCCTGATCACCTACTGGCCGGCTGTTTCCATCTGGCTGCCGAAGACGCTCGGGTTAATGTAGCTGCTGGCGGCGCTGGCTCATGGCCTCGCGCCGCCTTCCACGGCAAGGGAGTGACGGAGTTATCCGTTGCTCCCTTGCGTCATTGTGTGCCGCGCAAATCAGCAATCGTCACGGACTCTTGGTAGAATCACCGGTTCCGTGCCGATGCGGCCTGCGTGCGGACATTTCGCCGCGCGCTTTGCAGTCCCGGAATTTCCCGTCGCACTGACGCTCGCTGAGTACTTTTTCCCCTCTCTTTCCTCTCTGGAGAACTGTTTCATGGCAATCGAACGCACTCTTTCCATCATCAAGCCCGACGCCGTCGCCAAGAATGTCATCGGCCAGATCTACTCGCGCTTCGAAGGCGCTGGTCTGAAGGTCGTCGCCGCGCGCATGGCCTGGCTGTCCGAACAGGAAGCCGGCGCGTTCTACGCCGTGCACAAGGACCGCCCCTTCTTCAAGGATCTCGTCAAGTTCATGACCTCCGGCCCGGTGATGATCCAGGCGCTGGAGGGCGAAGGCGCCATCCTGAAGAACCGCGACCTGATGGGCGCCACCGATCCGAAGAAGGCCGCGCCGGGCACCATCCGCGCCGATTTCGCTGACTCGATCGACGCCAACGCCGTGCACGGCTCCGACGCTGCCGAAACGGCTGCCGTCGAAATCGCATTCTTCTTCCCGACGCTCAACGTCTTCGCTGGTCGTTGATTCGGTGTGCGGACGGCGCGTCGGTGGGCTTGCCCGCCATGCGCCGTCCGCTACCGCGTCGACGGTCGACTGACCCGCAATGCCTGTCAATCTGCTCGATTTTGACGCCGCCGGGCTGACGGCTTTTTTCGCCGAACGAGGTGAGAAGCCCTTCCGTGCCCGGCAAGTGCTGCGCTGGCTGCATCGCAGCGGCGTCGGCGACTTCGACGCGATGACCGACATCGCCAAGAGCCTGCGCGAAACGCTCAAGGCATCGGCGACAGTCACGCCGCCGGCGATTGTGGCCGACCGTCTGTCGGAAGACGGATCGCGCAAGTTTCTCTTCGACGTCGGTGCCGGTAACGCGGTCGAGAGCGTCTTCATCCCCGAAGACGATCGCGGCACGCTGTGCATTTCGACACAAGCCGGTTGCGCGCTCGACTGCGCGTTTTGTTCAACCGGCAAACAGGGCTTCAACCGCAACCTCACGACGGCCGAGATCATCGGCCAGTTGTGGCAGGTCAACCGCACACTCGGCGCTGATCCCAAAGGCGATCGCATCATCAGCAATGTCGTGCTGATGGGCATGGGCGAGCCACTCGCCAATCTCGACAATTCGCTGGCGGCCTTGCGCCTGATGCTCGACGACAACGCCTATGGCCTGTCGCGGCGACGGGTGACCGTGTCGACCTCCGGCATCGTCCCGGCGATGGATCGACTGCGCGACGAATGCCCGGTGGCGCTGGCCGTCTCCCTGCACGCGCCGGACGACGCGCTGCGCGACCAGCTGGTGCCGATCAACCAGAAATACCCGCTGCGCGAGCTGCTGGCAGCTTGCCGCCGCTACATCGAGCGGGCGCCGCGCGATTTCATTACCTTCGAGTACGTCATGCTCGATGGCGTAAACGACAGCGACGCCCACGCGCGCGCCTTGCTGGCGATTGCCCGGCAGGTGCCGTGCAAGTACAACCTGATTCCGTTCAATCCATTTCCCGGCTCGCCCTTCCGCCGTTCGCCGACGCCGCGCATTCGTCGCTTTGTCGAGATTCTGCTCGAGGGCGGCATCGTCGCCACGACGCGCAAGACGCGGGGCGACGATATCGCGGCGGCCTGTGGCCAGCTCGCCGGCCAGGTCGAGGACCGCACGCGCCGTACCGGACGCCGCGTCATCGATATTCGCGAGGCCGATTGATGGCGCCGTGCCAGCGATTTTGCTTGCGCGCGGCGGCTTCTCCTGACGCGAAGCCAGTCACGACTTACAATGCTCCCCGGTTAGGCGCCGGCCGGGCGCCCCGCGTTTGCTGCACGCTGCATGCGCGTCCGTCAGATCGACGGATGGCGCGTACCGAACATCGCCCGGAGATCTACCGCGACACCGCGTGTGTTGACGGCATCTCTCCGGGTCTCCCGAAGACCAGTCGTTGTTGAAGGGCGAATACGAATGAGCGAAGAACGCTCGCCCCTTGCGCCGCCGGAGGCGGCGGAGGTGGCGAAGGAAGCCAGCACTACGAATGCCTCTCCGGTGGCTGCGGCGGCCGGGGAGGTTGCTGATATCGCAGAGATCGCTGTGTCAGAGAATGCCTCCCCTGCCTCTGCTTCGCCGGCAGCATCGGTAGAGGCTACGTCTGCGCCGACCGTTGACGCGCCTGCAGGACCCGCCGCTGCCGAGTTGGCGGCGGCTGTGCCCCTGCCGCTCGATGTAGGCGGCCGTCTGCGTTCGGCACGCGAGGAAAAAGGTCTGACGCTGACTGAAGCCGCGCAATCCCTCAAGCTCAGCGCACGCCAGATCGCCGCACTGGAGTCGGGCGATTGGTCGCAGTTGCCCGGCCCTACCTTCGTGCGCGGTTTCCTGCGCAATTACGCGCGCCTTCTGCAGATTGACATCGCGCCGCTGCTGGTCGCGCTGGACGCCGAACAGCCAGTGGCGCCGCCGCCAAAATTGGCGCTGCCGCCGGGCGCTGGCGGAACCCTGCCGCAGGATGGCCGACCGGAACGCCGCGACACGCTGGTCGTGCTTGGCGGCCTGGCGCTCGTCGTGCTCGCCTTCGCCGTCTATTTCCTGGTCCCCGAGAATTTCTGGGCCAACCGTTCCGCGAACAACGACGCGGCCCCGGCAACGGAGACGTCGTCCCCCGCCGAGGCAACACCGGCCGAACCCGTCGAAGCCCCCGCCGCGAACGAGGGCGATAAAGCCTTGTCGGCTGATGCCGACAAAACGGCGCCGACCGTACCGGCCGCCGCGCCGGCGAGTCCGGTTGCCGCGCCCGCGCCGTCCCGCGAGTTGCCGAAAGACCCGGCCAAGGAGGCGGTTGCAGGAAAAGAGGCGGTAAAGGACACCGGCATTCGCCCGCTCGCTACGCCTGCCGCCCCTGCGGTGCAAGCACCCGCCGCGCCGTCGGCACCTGCCGCCGCCGCATCGGCCAAGCCTACGGTGCCGTCCCCCGCGGTTTCCACTAAACCCGTTTCGCCACAGGCCACGGCAACGCCATCCGCGTTGTCCGCTTCGCCGGCAAATGCTGCGACGTCTGCCGCCGCTAGCAAGCCGCTTGCGGCGGCCGCCCCGTCGGCACCCGCTGCGTCGAGTACGCCGCCGGCCGCAAGTGATGCCCAACTGACCTTCAGCTTCGCCCAACCGTCGTGGGTCGAGGTGCGCGATCGCAGCGGTCAGATCGTTTTCTCGCAACTTTCGCCCGCCGGTAGCGAACGCCGCGTCGACGGCCGTCCGCCGTTTACGCTGGTGGTCGGTAACGCGACGCACGTTACGGTGCGCTACAAGGGCAAATCGGTTGATCTGTCGCCGCGCAGCAAGGACGACGTGGCGCGACTCACTCTCGAATAATCAGGAAGACATCCATGAGTTCGCTTCCCGCTTTTGCCGTGGCGTCTGCTGACGCCGCTGGCCAATCGCTTCGCGCGTCGGATACTACGCCGGCGATTGCATTGCCGTCTGGCCTCGGGCGCCGGACGACCCGGCAGGTTCGCGTTGGCGATACGCGTATCGGCGGTGGTGCGCCGGTCGTTGTGCAGTCAATGACCAACACCGACACCGCTGACTGGCTCGGCACCGCCATTCAGTGTGCTGAACTGGCGCGCGCCGGTTCGGAGATGGTGCGCGTCACCGTCAATACGCCCGAGGCCGCCGCCGCCGTGCCGCGCATCCGCGAGCATCTGGCCAAGCTCAATCTCGAAGTGCCGCTGATCGGCGACTTTCACTACAACGGCCACCGCCTGCTTGCCGACTATTCCGAGTGCGCGCAGACGCTGGCCAAGTACCGCATCAATCCGGGCAACGTCGGTCACGGTAAGAAGCGCGACGAGCAGTTCGCGCAGATGATCGAGTTCGCCTGCCGCTACGACAAGGCGGTGCGCATCGGCGTGAACTGGGGCAGCCTCGACCAGGAACTGCTGGCGCGCGTGCTCGACGAGAATTCGCGCCGCGCCGAACCGGCGCCGCTGGCGGCGGTGATGCGCGAGGCGATGATCAGCTCGGCGCTCGAATCGGCGGCGAAAGCCGAGGAACTGGGCCTCGCGCGCGAACGCATCGTGCTCTCGTGCAAGGTTTCCGGCGTGCAGGACCTGATCGCGCTGTATCGCGAACTCGCCGCGCGCGCCGATTACGCGCTGCATCTCGGACTCACCGAAGCCGGCATGGGCTCGAAGGGCATCGTCGCCTCGACCGCGGCGCTCTCCGTGCTGCTGCAGGAAGGCATCGGCGACACCATCCGCGTTTCGCTGACGCCCGAACCCGGCGGCAGCCGCACGCAGGAAGTGATCGTCGCGCAGGAAATCCTGCAGACGATGGGCCTGCGCGCGTTCACGCCGATGGTCACCGCCTGTCCGGGCTGCGGCCGCACCACCAGCACCGTCTTCCAGGAACTGGCGCAGCACATCCAGAACCACGTGCGCAGTCGCATGCCGGACTGGCGCAACGAATATGACGGCGTCGAGAACATGACGCTGGCGGTGATGGGCTGCGTCGTCAATGGCCCCGGCGAGAGTAAGCACGCCAACATCGGCATCAGTCTGCCGGGTTCCGGTGAGGCGCCGGCGGCGCCGGTGTTCGAGGACGGCGTCAAGACCGTCACCCTGCGCGGCGAGCACATCGCCGATGAATTCACCGCCATCGTCGAACGCTACGTGGCGCGCACCTACACGAGAAAGAGCCCGATTCACTCATGAGCCGAAACATCCAGTCCGTCCGCGGCATGAACGACATCCTGCCGGACGAGGCAGAACTCTGGGAACGCTTTGAAGAGATTGTCCGCAGCTGGCTGAAAGGCTACGGCTACCGGCCGATCCGCCTGCCGATCGTCGAGCCGACGCCGCTCTTTTCGCGCGCCATCGGCGAGGTGACCGACATCGTCGAGAAGGAGATGTACTCCTTCGTCGACAGCCTCAACGGCGAACCGCTGACGCTGCGGCCGGAAGGCACCGCCGGCTGCGTGCGCGCCGTCATCCAGCACAGCCTCGCCGGCGAACGGCCGCAGCGCCTCTACTACACCGGGCCGATGTTCCGCCACGAACGGCCGCAGAAGGGTCGTTATCGCCAGTTCCATCAGGTCGGCGTTGAGGCCTTCGGCTTTGCCGGTCCCGACGTCGATGCCGAGCACATCCTGATGGGCGCGCGCCTGTGGGATGACCTCGGCCTCGACGGCATCCGTCTCGAAATCAACACGCTCGGCCAGGCCGAGGAACGCGCGCGTCACCGTGCCGAACTGATCGCCTACTTCGAGGCCAACGCCGAACTGCTCGATGAGGACGCCAAGCGCCGCCTGCACAGCAATCCGCTGCGCATCCTCGACACCAAGAACCCGGCGATGCAGGAACTCGTTGCCGGCGCGCCGAAGCTGATCGACCACCTCGGGCCGGAATCGTTGGCACACTTCGAGGGCGTGCAGCAGATCCTGCGCGATGTCGGCATTCCCTATACGATCAACCCGCGGCTGGTGCGCGGCCTCGACTACTACAACCTGACCGTGTTCGAATGGGTCACCGACCGCCTCGGCGCGCAGGGCACCGTCTGCGCCGGCGGCCGTTACGACGGTCTGGTCGGCCAGCTCGGCGGCAAGGCGACGCCGGCCTGCGGTTTCGCCATGGGCGTCGAACGCCTGCTGGCGCTGATCAGCGACGCTGGCGGCGTACCGGCGCCAACCTCGGTGGACGTCTACGTCGTGCATCAGGGCGAGGCCGCTTCGCGCATGGCACCGCGTGTTGCCGAAGGCCTGCGCGATCAGGGACTCGATGTGCTGCTGCACTGTGGCAGCGGCAATTTCAAGTCGCAAATGAAGAAGGCCGACGCCAGCGGCGCTGCTTTCGCTGTCATCATCGGTGACGACGAGGCGGCGGCTGGCGAGGTCAGCCTGAAACCGTTGCGCGACGGTGGTGAACAGAAACGTGTCGGCGTGGATGCGCTGGCCGACGCGATCATCCAATGCTTACTCGACGATGAGGACGAATCCTGATGGCCACGTACGACCTTGAAGAGCAGGAACAGCTCGACGAAATCAAGACCTGGTGGAAGCAGCACGGCAACACCGTAGTTGGCGTCGTTCTCGCGGCGTCGCTGGCCGTGGCCGGTTGGCAGGGCTGGAACTGGTATCAGCGCAATCAGTCGGCGCAGGCGTCGGCGATTCTCTCGGTACTGCAACGCGCCGTCGAAGCGGGCGACACGCAGCGCGTCAAGGCCGCGGCGGGTGAGTTGGCCGAGAAATTCAGCAGCACGCCGGCCGCCGGTCTGGGGGCGCTGATCGCCGCCAAGGCAGCGGTCGACACCGGCGATCTGAAGACGGCGCACGCGCAACTGGCGTGGGTAGCCACGAACGGCCACGACGAAGTGCGCGAACTAGCCCGCCTGCGTCTGGCGACCCTGCTGATTGACGAAAAGGCGTTCGACGAGGCGCTGCGTACGCTCGATGGCCCGGTGCTGGAAGGCTTCGCCACCCGCTTCGCCGAAGTTCGTGGCGACGTTCTCATGGCACAAGGCAAGAAAGCCGAAGCTGCCACGGCCTGGCGCAGCGCGCTGACTTCCCTCGATGCGACCGATAGCGGCGCCAAGGGACGCAGCACTTTGCAGGAACAGGAAGCCAATGCGCCGTATCGCGAATTGCTGCGCCTGAAGCTCGAGTCGACCGGCGAGGCAGTACCCGCGCCGGTCGCAGCCGCTCCCGCCAAGGAAGCTGCGCGATGAAAGCCTCCTCCGTCCGTCTCGCTTGCGTACTGGCCCTGCCTTTTCTCGCGGCCTGCTCGACGCTGGATTCCATCAATCCCTTCGCCAGCAAGCCGCTCGGCCCGAAGGTCGCTGAACTCAAACCGTTCGTGGCGTCGGCCGAGGCGCGCGTGCTGTGGCGTGAGGGCATCGGCAAACCCAGCGATTATGTGCTCTCGCCTGCCGTGGTCGACGACAGCGTGTACGTCGTCGATCGCGACGGCGTGCTGACGCGCTTCGACGGCGGTCGCAAGGTTTGGCGCGTCAAGGTCGGGCAGACCGTCTCCGGCGGTGTCGGGGCCGATTCGCGCACCGTCGTCGTCGGCACGCCGAAGGGCGAAGTGCTGGCGTTTTCGGCAGCCGATGGCTCGCCGCTGTGGTCGGCGCGGGCGACGAGCGAAGTCCTGGCGCCGCCCGTGATCGGCGACGACGTTGTCGTCGTGCGGAGCGGCGACAACCGTCTCGCGGCTTTCGAACTCGTCGACGGCAAACGCCGCTGGACCTTCCAGCGCCCGTCGCCGGCGCTCGCCATTCGTGTCGCAGCGGCGCCGCTGATCGCTGATCGCTATGTCTTTGCCGGTTTCCCCGGTGGCAAGCTGGTCGCCGTCAGTCTCGCCAACGGCGCGCCGGTCTGGGAAGGTACCGTTGCCGTGCCCAAGGGCGTCACTGAACTCGATCGCGTCGCCGACATCACCAGCACGCCGGCCATCGATGGTCAGGAGATTTGCGCCGCCGCCTATCAAGGCCGCGTTGCCTGCTTCGATCTGGGCAATGGCTCGTTGATCTGGGCGCGCGAAATGTCGAGTTCGGCCGGTCTGGCGATCGATAGCCGCTACGTTTACGTCAGCGATGACAGGGGTGCAGTGCACGCACTGGATCGCAACAGCGGCGCCAGCATCTGGAAGCAGGATCGGCTGGCCCAGCGCCGCCTGACGGCGCCGCTCGTGCGGCGCGGCCTGGTCGCCGTGGCTGATCTGCAAGGCGTCGTACATTTTCTGAAACGCGACGATGGCGCCTTTGCTGCGCGTCTGACTACTGATGGCAACCCGGTTGTCGCTCCCCTGAAGGCGAGCGCCGAAGGCGTTGTCGTTCAGACGCAGGGCGGCGCCATTTACGCAATTGAGGCGCAATGAAGCCAACCTTGGTACTGGTCGGTCGGCCAAATGTCGGCAAATCGACCCTGTTCAATCGTCTGACGCGCACGCGCGACGCGCTCGTCGCGGATATCCCCGGTCTCACCCGTGACCGTCACTACGGCCACGGCAAGGTCGGCGAGCGTCCTTTCCTCGTCGTCGACACCGGCGGCTTCGAGCCGCAGGCGAAGGACGGCATCCTGCACGAAATGGCTCGCCAGACCGAGCAGGCCATTGCCGAAGCGGATGTTGTCGTTTTCGTGGTCGATGCGCGGCACGGACTCTCCGCGCAGGACAAAGAAATTTCCGCCAAGCTGCGCCGCTCCGGCCGGCCGACGTTGCTCGCCCTGAATAAGGCTGAGGGGCTCAACTTCGCTGTCGTCTCCGCCGAGTTCCACGAATTGGGTCTCGGTGAGCCGCACCCGATTTCGGCGACGCACGGCGAAGGGGTGCGCGCGCTGGTCGAAGATGCGCTCGACCTGCTGGGCGAGCCGGCGCCGGACGACGACGAGGATGCGACGGCGGGCGGTGCGCTCAAGGTGGCGATTGTCGGGCGTCCCAACGTCGGCAAGAGCACCATGATCAACGCGCTGGTCGGCGAAGAGCGCGTCATCGCCTTTGACTTGCCGGGCACGACGCGCGACGCCATCCACATCGATTTCGAGCGCGGCGGGCGCCAGTACCGTCTCACCGACACCGCCGGCCTGCGGCGGCGCGGCAAGGTTTTCGAGACCATCGAGAAGTTCTCGGTGATCAAGACCTTGCAGTCCATCGAAGAGGCCAATGCGGTGGTGCTGGTGCTTGATGCGCGGCAGGAGATTTCCGATCAGGACGCGCATATCGCCGGCTTCATCGTCGAGTCCGGGCGCGCGCTGACGGTGGCCATCAATAAGTGGGATGGCCTCGATCCGTACGTGCGCGAACGCGTCAAGGCAGATATCGAGCGCAAGCTGAAATTCCTCGACTTCGCCAAGTTCCACTACGTCTCGGCGCTGACCGGCAGTGGCCTCGACGCGCTGATGCGCTCGGTGGACGCCGCCTTCAAGGCCGCCATCGCCAATTTGCCGACGCCGCAACTGACGCGCACGCTGATCGACGCGACGACCCGGCAGACGCCGCCGCGTCACGGTGTGACGCGTCCGAAGCTGCGCTACGCGCACCAGGGCGGGCGCAATCCGCCGCTGATCGTCATTCACGGCAACTCGCTGGAGCACGTGCCGGAGAGCTATCGCCGCTACCTGGAAGGCGTCTTTCGCGAGACTTTCCGCCTGCAGGGAACGCCGCTGCGCATCCAGTTCAACGTGTCGGCCAATCCGTATGCCGATCGCAAGAAACCAGAGCGTCTGCGCCGCGAAAAGCCCGCCAAGCGGGGCTCCGCGGTAGCGAAGCCAAAGAAAATCAATTAACCTGTCCGCACCCGGAAAGAGACCTCCGGCGATCGAATCCACCCACACTCACAAGATGGAGCAAGAGCCATGAGCAATAAAGGGCAACTTCTACAAGACCCGTTCCTCAACACCCTGCGTCGCGAGCATGTGCCCGTGTCGATCTATCTGGTGAATGGGATCAAGTTGCAAGGCCAGGTCGAGTCCTTCGACCAATACGTCGTGTTGCTCAAGAACACCGTGACGCAGATGGTCTACAAGCACGCGATTTCGACCGTCGTCCCGGCGCGTCCGGTGAACCTTCAGGTCGATACGGGTGACGACGCCTGAACGGCATGCCATCGCGCCCGCTGCTCCTTGTCCGTGCTTGCACCCGCCCGCGGCGGGGCGCCTGTTGTACCCGGCCTTTGGCCGGCTCTCCAGAAATGTCCGGTACTGCCGGATCGGCGGCTCGTGCGGTCGCCAGGTTTGATTTTTCCCCTCGCGTATCTGCCTCGCTGAATCCCCTCCATGCGTGAAGCCAGGGCCGTCGAACGGACGGTCATCGTTCAGCTCGATTTCGGGAGCGACGACTTTCTCGGGCAGTTGGAAGAAGTCCGTCTGCTGGCTCTCTCGGCGGGCGCGAGCATTGCAGCCGAAGTGCACGGACGGCGCGCAAGTCCCGATCCGGCGACCTTCGCCGGCAAGGGCAAAGTCCTCGAAATCGCCGCTGTCGCCGCTGCCGCCAACGCCGCGCTGGTGATTTTCAATCACGAACTGTCGCCAGCGCAGGAGCGCAATCTTGAGCGCGCCCTGTCGTGTCGCGTGGTCGATCGCACGCGCCTCATTCTCGATATTTTCGCGCAGCGGGCGCAGAGCGCCGAAGGCAAGTTGCAGGTCGAACTGGCGCAACTCGACCATCTGGCGACCCGTCTCGTGCGCGGCTGGACCCACCTTGAGCGACAAAAAGGCGGCATCGGTCTGCGCGGCCCTGGCGAAACCCAGCTGGAAACCGACCGCCGGCTTTTGGGCGCGCGCGTCAAAATGCTGCGGCAGCGTCTGGCTCGTCTGGAACGGCAGCGCGGCGTTCAGCGCAAGGCGCGGCAACGGGGCGAAATGCTCAACGTCTCGCTGGTCGGCTACACCAATGCCGGCAAATCGACGCTTTTTAATGCGCTGACGCATGCTGGCGCGTTCGCCGCCGACCAACTGTTCGCGACGCTCGATACCGCCTCCCGCCGTCTGTGGTTGCCTGAAGTCGGCCATATCGTTGTCTCCGACACGGTCGGCTTCATACGTGACCTGCCGCACACGCTGATCGCCGCGTTTCATGCGACGCTGGAGGCGACGGTGCAGGCTGACCTGTTGTTGCACGTCGTCGATGCCGCCAGTCCCGACCGGGCGACGCAGATCGCCGAGGTGGAAAAGACACTGTCGACCATCGGTGGCGCCGATGTGCCGCAGATCATCGTCATGAACAAGGCCGACCTGACCGGGCTGCCGGCGGCGGTCGAGCGAGATGAGTATGGTAGAATTTGCCGCGTTCGAGTGAGTGCGCGAAGCGGCGAAGGCTTGCCGCTGCTGCGTCAGGCGCTCGCCGAAGTGGCGCTGGCGAAGCGGCGCGATGTGCGTTCGAAGTCTGCCGTGCCGGATGCTCCGGCTTTATCAACGTCGCTGTCCGAGCCTTTGGCGTCGATGGCTTCCCCGGCCGGTCCATCCGCCGAACCGGTTCAGAACCCAGTCTCTTCCCTATGATCGCAAGTATCGGAGTTCTCATGTCGCTTAACGACCCGCAGTGGGGGGGGCGTGGTAACGGCGATGGCAAGCGCCCTAACCAGGGGCCGCCCGACCTCGACGACCTTTGGCGTGACTTCAACCGCCGTTTGCAAGGCCTGATCGGTGGCAAGAGCGGTGGCGGCGGTGGTGGACGTCCGCCCGTCGATTTCAGCCGTCGCTTTCTCGGCGGCGGTGTCGGTGTGCTGCTCGTACTCGGCTTGCTGGTCTGGCTGGGTAGCGGCTTTTACATCGTCGACGCGTCGCAACGCGGCGTCGTCCTGCGCTTTGGCAAATTCAAGGAAACGACGGAGTCGGGGCTGCGCTGGCGTTTGCCGTACCCCATCGAGTCGCACGAGCTCGTGAACGTCTCGGGCGTACGCACCATCGAGGTCGGCTATCGGGGCACCGAACGCAACAAGGTGCTGAAAGAAGCCCTGATGCTGACGGACGACGAAAACATCATCAACATCCAGTTTGCCGTCCAGTACATTCTGAAAGACCCGGTCGATTACGTTTTCAATAATCGCCACCCCGACGAATCCGTGATGCAGGTCGCCGAAACGGCGATTCGCCAGATCGTTGGCAAAAACCGCATGGATTTCGTGCTCTACGAGGGGCGCGAGCAGATCGCCGTCGACGCCGCCAAGCTGATGCAGGAAGTGCTCGACCGCTACCAGACCGGCATCCTCATCTCCAAGGTGACGATGCAGAACGCGCAGCCGCCGGAGCAGGTGCAGGCTGCGTTCGACGACGCCGTGAAGGCCGGTCAGGACCGCGAACGGCAGAAGAACGAAGGCCAGGCTTACGCCAACGATGTCATTCCCAAGGCACAGGGCACAGCGTCGCGTCTCATGCAGGAGGCCGATGGCTATCGGCAGCGCATCGTCGCCACCGCCGAGGGCGATGCCAGCCGCTTCAAGCAGATCAACACCGAATACGCGAAGGCGCCGGAAGTCACCCGCACGCGTATGTATCTGGAAACGATGCAGCAGATCTACTCCAACACCAGCAAGGTCGTCATCGACGCCAAGGGGCAGGGCAACCTGCTCTATCTGCCGCTGGACAAGCTGATGCAAGTCAGCGGTACGGGCACGCCCGCTGCAGCGCCGGACACCCCGGCAGCAGCGGCACGCCCAGCCACGGCAGCGCCGGCGGTATCCGAGCCGGCACCGGCTCAGCTTGATCGCGAGACGCGTTCGCGCGATTCGCTCCGCTCGCGTGACAGGGAGGTCCGCTGATGAGAACCGGCCTCAACGTCTTTGCCGCCGCTCTGGTCGCCATTCTGGGCGTTCTCAGCGCGTCGATTTTCACGGTGGATCAGCGCCAGTACGCCATCGTCTTCCAGTTGGGCGAAGTGCGCGATGTCATCGCCGAGCCGGGCTTGTACCTCAAGTGGCCGATGATCCAGAACGTCCGCTACTTTGATAAGCGCATCCTGACGCTCGACAGCGCCGAACCCGAGCGTTTCATCACCTCGGAAAAGAAGAACGTCCTCGTCGACTCCTACGTCAAGTGGCGGATCATTGATCCGAAGCTCTACTACGTCTCGGTCTCCGGTGACGAAGCGCGTGCGCGCACGCGTCTGTCGCAGACCGTCAACGCCGGCCTGCGCGAAGAGTTCGGCAAGCGCACCGTCCATGACGTCGTCTCCGGCGAGCGCGATCAGATCATGGAGCAGATGCGCCAGAAGGCGGATCTCGACGCACGCAAGATCGGTGTGCAGATCGTCGACGTGCGCGTCAAGCGTGTCGATCTGCCGCTCGAAGTCAGCGAATCGGTCTATCGCCGCATGGAAGCCGAGCGCAAGCGCGTGGCCAACGAACTGCGTTCGCAAGGCGCCGCCGAGAGCGAGAAGATTCGCGCCGATGCCGATCGTCAGCGCGAGGTGATCATCGCCGAAGCCTATCGCGACGCGCAGAAGGTGAAGGGCGAAGGCGACGCCAAGGCGTCGGCCATCTACGCGCAGGCGTTCTCGGCCAACCCGGAGTTCTACGCGTTTTATCGCAGTCTGGAGGCTTACTCCGGCGCCTTCCGTAACAAGAGCGATGTCATGGTCGTCGAGCCGAATTCGGAATTCTTCAAGTACATGAAGAGGATCGGCAAGGGCGGCGCCAAAGCCGGGAAATGAGCGAAACGCTGCTCACCGCCTTCGCGCTCATGCTGGTGCTCGAAGGCGTCGTTCCCTTCGTCGCGCCGACGGCCTGGCGTGAGGCTTTTCGCCGGCTGATCCAACTTTCTGACGGGCAGATCCGTTTCATCGGTCTGTCGACCATGCTCGTCGGTCTCATTTTTCTGATGGTACTCAATTGAACTGGCTGCTTCCCGACTACCTGGCCGACGCGCTGCCGCTTGAAGCGGCACAGATCGAGCGGCTACGGCGTCTGACGCTTGACCTCTATGCGCGGCACGGTTTCGAACTGGTGATGCCGCCGCTCGTCGAATATCTCGACTCCCTGCTCACCGGCTCGGGCCAGGACCTGATGCTGAGTACCTGCAAGCTCGTCGACCAGCTCTCCGGGCGCACGCTCGGCGTGCGCGCCGACATGACGCCGCAGGTCGCGCGGATCGATGCGCATCTGCTCAATCGTGAGGGCGTTGTCCGGCTGTGCTATTGCGACAGCATCCTGCACGCACTGCCGGCCGATCAGGCGGCGAGTCGCGAGCCGATTCAACTCGGTGCCGAAATCTACGGTCATCGCGGCGTCGAGGCCGATATCGAGGTCATCCGGCTGATGGCGGCTACCTTGTCGACCGTCGGCGCGCCGGCGGATCGCATCGACCTCAGCCATGTTGGTGTCTTCCGTGCGCTGACGCAGGCTGCTGGCCTCACGCCTGAGAGCGAAGCGCGGCTATTCAAGCTGCTGCAACAAAAAGACGCGACCAATCTCGCTGCCGCCTGCGCCGACATCGCCGAACCCTGGCGTTCGGCCTTCCTGCGTCTGCCCGGGCTTTACGGCGACGCGACGACGCTGGCGCGCGCGCGACGTGAGTTGCCGGCGCTGCCCGCCCTCGCCGCAGCGCTCGAATCGCTGCAACGCCTCGCCGACGCCATGCCGGAACTGCCCTTGTCCTTCGACCTGGCCGATCTGCGGGGCTACCACTACCACACGGGGGTCGTCTTTGCGGCCTTTCGCCACGGTTTCGCGGGAGCGGTGGCGCGCGGTGGGCGCTACGATGGCGGTGGCACGGCCTTCGGGCGTGATCGTCCAGCGACCGGCTTCTCGCTCGATTTGCGCGAACTTGCCCGTCTGGCGCCGCAACTGGCGCCGCGCGCGGCGATTGCGGCGCCCTTCGCCGAGCAGGCGGGAAGCCCGCTGGCGGGCACTATTGCCAAGTTGCGCGCGGCAGGGGAAATTGTCGTGGAACACTTGCCGGGCGCCGCGGAAGACAGCCGCTGCGACCGACGTCTGGTCAGGAACGCCGTTGCGGGAGCTTCGGGCGAGACTGACGCTCAATGGATTATCGAAGTAATCAACAGGGGTTGATCAACACATGGCGAAGAACGTAGTCGTCGTCGGCACCCAGTGGGGCGACGAAGGTAAGGGCAAGATCGTCGACTGGCTGACCGATCACGCGCAAGGCGTCGTCCGCTTTCAGGGCGGTCATAACGCGGGACACACGCTGGTCATCGGCGAGACCGAGTACAAGCTCAACCTCGTTCCCTCGGGAATCGTGCGCAAGGGCGTCAATTGCTATATCGGCAATGGCGTCGTTCTCGACACGCACCACCTGCTGTCGGAAATCCGCGGCCTGGAAGCCGGCGGCATCGAGGTTCGTTCGCGCCTCAAGGTCAGCCCCGGCTGCCCGCTGATCCTGCCCTATCACTCGGCGGTGGATCGTGCGCGCGAAGCGGCGCGCTGTCCTGATTCGCGTATCGGCACGACGGGCAAGGGCATCGGCCCGAGCTACGAAGACAAAGTCGCGCGCCGGGCACTGCGCGTCTACGACCTCTTTCACCCGCACCGTTTCGCTGACCGCTTGCGCGAGAACCTCGACTACCACAACTTCGTCCTGACGAAGTTCCTGGGAGCCGAAGCCGTCGATTACGAAGCGACGCTGGCGCAGGCGCTGGCCGATGCCGACGAAATCCGTCCGCTCGTCATCGACGTCTCGGCGGCGCTGCACGCCGTCAATCGCGCCGGTGGCAACCTGCTGTTCGAGGGCGCGCAAGGCACGCTGCTCGATGTCGATCACGGCACCTACCCGTTCGTCACCTCGTCCAATTGTGTCGCCGGTCAGGCAGCGGCGGGCTCCGGGGTTGGTCCGGGCATGCTCCATTACGTACTCGGCATCACCAAGGCATATTGCACGCGCGTCGGTGGCGGCCCGTTCCCGAGCGAACTCGACATCGACGGCAGCGGTTTGCCGGGGACGCAAATGTCGCAGAAGGGACGCGAATTCGGCACCGTCACCGGGCGCAAGCGTCGCTGCGGCTGGTTCGACGCCGCGGCGCTCAAGCGTTCGATCCAGATCAACGGCGTCACCGGTCTGTGCATTACCAAGCTCGACGTGCTCGACGGCCTGCCGGAACTCAACATCTGCACCGGCTATCGTCTGGCCGGCGGCAGTGTCGATCTGCTGCCGCTGGGGGCCGACGATGTCGCCGGTTGCGAGCCGATTCTCGAAACGATGCCGGGCTGGAGTGAAAGCACCTACGGCGTACGCAGCCTCGACCAGTTGCCGGCGGCCGCGCGAGCCTATCTGGCCCGCATCGAAGAGATCGTCGAAACGCCGATCGATATCATTTCCACCGGTCCTGAGCGCGACGAGACGATTCTGCGTCGGCATCCGTTCGCGTAAGGTGGGCGACGCCCTTGGGCGTCGCGGCCTTGCCTTGTTTTACAATCTCAGGGAGGCTCCGGCAGGGGCCTTCGCAGTGATTCTCTCCGGGTGGAATCGGCGCATGAACCTTCTTGCCCTGGAAACTTCGACTGATACCGGCTCGGTGGCTTTGTGGTTGGACGGTGCGCTCAGCGAGCGCGTCTTCGTCACCGGTGAGCCTGCCGGCTCGACACATTCGCACACCTTGCTGCCCGCCGTGCGGGCGCTGCTCGACGCGGCATCGCTGCGCTTTGCCGACCTCGACGGCATTGCCTTTGGCAATGGGCCGGGCGCTTTCACCGGCCTGCGTGTTGCCTGCGCCGTGGCGCAGGGGCTGGCGGCGGCGCACGATTTGCCACTTATTCCCGTTTCAACGCTCGAGGCCATGGCTTTGTCCAGTGGCGGCGAGCGCGTGCTGGTCGCGCTCGATGCCCGTATGGGCGAGGTGTATTGGGGCGTCTATTGCGCCGGCGTGGCGCAGGCACCGCTTATTGTGGCGGCGCCGCAGGATGTGCCGCTCCCCGAAGGGGCGGGCTGGCTCGCCTGTGGCAATGGTCTGGCGGCTTATCCCCTGCTCGCCGAACGTTTGCAGGCGAAAGCCACGGCATTCCAGCCGCAACTGATGCCGGCGGCTTCCGCCGTGGCGCGATTGGCGGCTCCCCGTCTGGCGCGTGGCGAGCGCGTGGCTGCGGCCGATGCGGTGCCCGTCTATGTGCGCGACAAGGTGGCGCTGACGGTCGCCGAGCGTCTGGCGCAGGGCGGTCGCGCATGAGCGCGCGCGTTAGGGGCGCTGGTGTTGCCTGCATTCGGGAGCTGCCGGGAGTGACGGCATGAGTGCCCGCCTTGAGCCGCAGATCGAGATCCTGCCGATGAACGAGCACGATCTCGATGCGTTGATGCAGATCGAGACCGACGTTTATCCCTTTCCGTGGACGCGCGGCAACTTTGCCGACTCGCTGCGGACGGGCTATAGCTGCTGGGTATGTCGCGTCGCTGGCGAACTGGTGGGGTACGCGGTGATCATGTTCGCCGTGGACGACGCGCACCTGCTCAACATTACGGTGGCGCGCGCGCGGCACGGCAAGGGTTACGGTGCGCGCTTGCTGGCACAGGCGATCACCGTCGCGCGTCGCGCGCACGCGCGCATCCTGCTGTTGGAGGTGCGACCGTCGAATGCCCGGGCGATTGCGCTTTACCGCTCGTTCGGCTTTCGCCAGATCGGCGTGCGGCGCGGCTACTACCCGACCGAGAACGGCCGGGAAGACGCGCTGGTGCTGACGCGTACCCTGACCGAGGTGTCCGCGTGAGTCTGTCGCGCGAGGCCATGCTGATCGAAATGGGCTTGGGGCCGCTGTGGAAGTTGCGCGCGGTTCCTGCCGCGGAGGCGAGTCCTGAGGTTTCCGTTGACGCGCCCGAGAGTCGCTCGTCGGGCGAGGCGGATTGCGCCAGCGAGGTGTCGGCCCTGGTGCAAACGAGTGCTCCTCCTTCAGCCTCTCTCACTACCGGCGAAATATCCGTGGCGTCGCCGTCGGCTACCGATGGCGCGGATGACGCTCCCTGGCAGACCCTGCGTCGTGAGGTGGTCGAGTGCCGCGCTTGCGCGCTGTGCGAAAAGCGGAATCAGGCGGTGCTGGGCGTTGGTGATCCTGCCGCTGACTGGCTTTTCATCGGCGAAGGGCCGGGCGCCGACGAGGATGCCTGCGGCGAGCCTTTCGTCGGCGCGGCGGGCAAGTTGCTCGACGCCATGCTGGCGGCGATTTCCCTGCGGCGTGGCGATGACGTTTATATCGCCAATGCCGTCAAATGCCGGCCGCCGGGCAACCGCACCCCGGAGGCGGGCGAGATCGCCGCGTGTCGTCCTTACCTTGAACGGCAGGTCGCCCTGTTGCAGCCGCGTCTTGTCGTGCTGCTCGGGCGCGCGGCCGTACAGGCGACTCTGGGGCTCGATGTGTCGCTGGCCAGCCTGCGTGGCAAGCCGCAGGTGTGGGAGATCGCCGGACAGCGTATTCCGCTGGTGGTGACGTATCACCCCGCTTACCTGCTGCGCAGTCCGCTCGACAAGGCACGAGCCTGGGAAGACCTCTGTCGCGCCCGCGCCCTGATGGGCGAGGCGAAGGCGGCCGCGCAATAACGCATACACCCTACACCTTATCGCTGGTGTGCCGCGCGAGGCGACGGTGCGCCAGAGTGCGGCCGCAAGCCGGGGGGGGCGGCCGCACAGGCAGCGCCGCGCTGCACTCAGTGCAGACAGCCGTCGTCGAGATGGATGACGTCGTCGTGGGCGCGCTGATTGGCTTCGTGCAGGCGTTTGACGAGGAACATGATGGCGCTGACGAAAATGCCGAATAGCGTCAGCACCCAGTAGATCGACAGATCCGCGCGGATCATCGCGTAGTAGGCGCCGGTCATGACGAGAATCGAGACATTCTCGTTGAAGTTCTGCACGGCGATCGAGTGCCCGGCTCCCATGAGAATGTGCCCACGGTGCTGGAGCAGTGCATTCATCGGGACGACGAAGAATCCGGAGAGTCCGCCGATGAGGATCAAGAGCGGCACGGCGACCCAGATTTCATGCACGAAATTCATCACCAGAACGATGAAGCCCATGGCAATGCCGAGCGGGATCACCCGCACCGATTTGCGCAGCGTGATCATCTTCGCTGCCAGCATGGCGCCGAGCGCGACGCCGACGGCGACAACGCCCTGCAACATGCTCGATTTGGATAGATCGAGCGACAGGGCGGCTTCTGCCCACTTCATGACGATGAATTGCAGCGTGGCCGCCGCGCCCCAGAAGAGCGTCGTCACCGCCAGCGATACCTGCCCCAGCTTGTCGCGCCAGAGCAGCGCCAGACAGTGGTTGAACTCATGGATCAGCGACAGCGGGTTGCGTTTGAAGGGCTTGTGGTCGACGCCGGTGTCGGGAATGTAGAGATTGAAGATCGCCGCCAGCAGGTAGAACACCGCGACGAAACAGATCGCCATCTCGCCCACCGTGTTGACGCCGGTGGTGATCAGCGGGAAGTCGAAGGCGAGCAGCGCCTGCGCGATGTCGGGCTTGATCAGCGTGCCGCCGATGACGACGCCGACGATGATCGCCCCGACCGTCAATCCCTCGATCCAGCCGTTGGCAACGACCAAGAGGCGGTGTGGCAGCAGTTCGGTGAGGATGCCGTATTTGGCAGGCGAATACGCTGCCGCGCCAAGACCGACGACGGCATAGGCGATGAGGGGGTGAACGCTGAAGAACATCATCGCGCAACCGACCACCTTGATCGAATTGCTGATGAACATGACGCGCCACTTCGGCATGGAGTCGGCGAAGGCGCCGACAAAAGCGGCGAGAACGACGTAGGAAACCGTGAAGAAGGTCTTCAGCAACGGCTCGTAGGCGCTCGGCGCCTGCATATCACGCAGAGCGGAAATGGCGACGATGAGCAGCGCGTTGTCGGCCAGCGCGGAAAAAAACTGCGCGGCCATGATGATGTAGAAGCCGAGAGGCATCCGGAGCAAATGTCCCGAGAGGTGTCGCGGGTTTATACCATGAATGCTTTTAACTTGTTAGCGAGGGGCGGCGCCGGGGCGGCCTGCGCCAATGCCCGCCCAGTGCGGCTTTCCGTGGAGTTGGCAGGCGCTTTGCGCTGGGTTTGTCGCTTGTTTTGCCGCGTCGGCGGGAAGAACGGGCGGAATGCGCGGCTGTCGGTGGCATAATCGCGCCTTTTCGCGGGGGGCGACGTGGCGCTCAAATCAACCGTTTTCAAGGCCGAACTCCAGCTCGCCGACCTCGACCGCAATCATTTCGCCGACTACGCGCTGACGCTGGCGCAGCATCCCTCGGAAACCGAGGAACGGCTAATGGTACGCCTGCTCGCCTTCGCGCTCTATGCCCATGAAGACCTGCGTTTCGGCAAGGGTCTGTCGGCGGACGACGAGGCGGCGCTGTGGGAAGTCGATCCCACCGGCCTCATTCGCCGCTGGATCGAAGTGGGATTGCCGGAGGAGGGGCGCCTGCGCAAAGCCTGCGGTCGCGCCGAACAGGTGGTAGTGATCGCCTATGGCAGTCGCGCCGAGAGCTGGTGGAAGCAGAATGCCGAGGCCTTGCAGCGCTACCGCAATCTTGAGGTTTTCGTACTGTCGGCGGCCGATAGCGACAGTCTTGCGCGCCTGGCTACGCGCTCGATGAAGCTTGCCTGGACTATTCAGGAGGGAACGGTTTATCTCGATGGCGCGCAAATCCGGCCAATACGCCGCTTTCCCTGATACCGCCTGCCATCGCGGGCAGGACGTCACGGGGGCACTCGCCTGCGATTAGTAGACCGAAACGGCTACATGGCGAGGCGAATTGTCACCGGGCTGTCACTTTAGTTTCATATCCTCAGAGCGCCGGGGGCTTGCGAGAGGCGTGCTTTTATATTTCTGCTTTCGCCGAGACGAGCCGACGCGCTCGCCCACAGCGGCCGAGGGTTATTTTTCAAGGGTTTTTTATGTTTTTGCTTTTTTTTGCTCGAATTTCCAAGTTTTCGGGCATCTCCGCCGGCGTCTTGCTGATGGCCTCCCTGGCGCCGGCCGTTGCCCTGGCTGAGGGCGACGAGTACGAGGAATGGACAGCGCGCTTTCAGACGACCTATGTCTGGCAGAAGAAGTCTTCGTTCAGGGCGGCTTACAGCGGCAGCCAGAGTCTCGCGGCTGAGGCCGAAAAGAGCTATACGGCGACGGCGACCGCTTATCTCGGGTTTCGTCCCTGGCAAGGCGGCGAGTTGTATCTCAACCCGGAAGTGACGCAAGGCGTGCCGTTTTCCGATCTGAACGGCACCGGCGGTTTTACCAACGGTGAACTGACGCGTACCGCCGGCACCACGCCGACGCTCTACCGGCAGCGTCTCTTCCTGCGCCAGACCTGGAATCGCGGCGGTGGCGAGGAGGTGGTCGAGGCCGATGCCAACCAGATGGCCGGGCACGTCGATACCAACCGTTTTGTGCTGACGCTCGGCAATTTTTCGACGCTCGACGTTTTTGACGACAACGCCTACGCCAAGGACCCGCGCGTCCACTTCATGAACGCCGGTTTCATGGCGCCGCTCGCCTACGACTACGCCGCCGATGCACGCGGCTTCGGCTGGGGCTTCGCGGGTGAGTGGTATCAGGAAAATTGGGTCTTCCGCTTCGGCCGCATGACCGGGCCGCGCGAGCCGAACATGTTGCCGACCGACTATCGCATCGGTCGCCATTACGGCGACCAGATCGAAATCGAGCGGGGGCACACGCTCGCGGGCCTGCCCGGCAAGGTACGCCTGCTCGCCTGGCGCGATCACGCGCGCATGGCGAGCTTCGACGACGCGCTGGCGTATCTGCGTGCCAATCCCAGCGCCGATCCGCAAGCCATCGCGGCCGTGCGTAACAGTGACAAGACGAAATCCGGCTTGGGCATCAACATCGAGCAGGCGCTGGCCGACGATCTGGGCTTTTTCCTGCGCGCCATGAAGGCTGATGGCCGGACGGAAACGCTCGCCTTCACCGAAACCGACGCCTCGCTGGGTACCGGCTTCTCGCTGAAGGGCGCGCGCTGGGGACGCGCCGACGACACCGTGGGTCTCGGCTATCTGCGCAATGCCTTGTCGGCCGAGCGGCAGCGCTACCTGGCGGCGGGCGGTATTTCCTTCTTCCTCGGCGATGGCGCACTCAACTACCGCCCCGAACAGGTGGTCGAGGCGTACTACAGCGTGAACATCATGCGCGGCGTTTATCTGACGGCGGATGTGCAGCACATCCGCAATCCCGGCTATAACGCAGACCGCGGCCCGGCCAACTTCACCGCCCTGCGCTTCCACGCCGAGTTCTGAGCGGCGCCGCGAGTTCTCTGCGCCGCGCTCGCCGCTATCGGGCGAGGGCGCGGCGCGCTGGCTTAAGAGAATTGCGAAATGCGCCGGATCAACGCGATGGGATGACGCCGTTGTCGTCGGAGAGAATCACTTCGACGCGACGGTTCAACTGCCGGCTGCCGGCGCTGTCGTTGCCCGCCACCGGATAAGCTTCGCCGTAGCCGTGCGTGCCGATGCGTTCGCTGGCGACACCGGCGTCGACCAGCGCGTCGCGCACAGCTTCGGCGCGCCGGCTTGAGAGCTCCTGATTGTGGCTCTCGCTGCCGGTGCTGTCGGTGAATCCCTCGATCTGCACCT
Source organism: Rhodocyclus gracilis (assembly GCF_009617575.1). Classification (GTDB taxonomy): domain Bacteria; phylum Pseudomonadota; class Gammaproteobacteria; order Burkholderiales; family Rhodocyclaceae; genus Rhodocyclus; species Rhodocyclus gracilis. The sequence continues at coordinate 542,400 of NZ_WIXJ01000002.1, read as the reverse complement.
TGCGCTGCGGCGCGTCCTTGAGGATGTTGGCGAGCGTGCGCACGCTGCGCAGTCCGCCGCTCTTCAGCTGCGCCTTGTCGGTATCGAACAGCAGGTCGCCGATGGTGACGACCAGACCGCGTGCGGTCTTGGTCGCCTTCAGTTCGGAGAGTTGCGCTTCGAGTTGCAGGTTCTGCCGGTGCGAGGCGTCGGCTTCCTGCGTGCGCGCCGCGAGTCTTTCCTTGTCGCGGGCGCCGTCGGCGTGGCTGATGCGCTGTTCGGCGGCTTTTTCCCGGCCCGTTTCTTCGGCGATGGCGACCTGCTGCCGGGCGAGATAGGCCAGATGCTCGATGTCGGCGGTCTTGTCGCCGCGAATCGCCGCCTCGTTGGCACGATTGAGATAGTCGCCCGCGAGGCGCAGTTCGCCGCCGGCAAGCTCTCGGGTTTGCGGCTGGTCTTGCGCCGCGCGGTAGGTGCTGCGGGCTTCGTCGAGCCGCGCGTTGTTTGGCGGCGTGCTGCTGCAGGCGCCAAGCACGGCAATGCTCAGGAGGCTCAGGGCAAAAACGGCAGTCTTGTGCATGATCGTTTCCTTTGTGGGATGGGCTTAGCGGGGACGGCGGTACATCTCTTCGCGCAGGACGCGCACGCCCTCGCGTAGCTCGGCCGCCGCTGCGCGCGCCTTGCTCGAGCGCGCCCTGACTTCGGCCAGATGGGCGTCGAGCTCGGCCTGCTGCGCGAGCTTCAGGGCGTCGTCGTTGCGGCCATCGGCAAAGGCGGCGCGGGCGCGGTCGAGCTTTTCGCGCGCGAGCAGCAAGTCGGACGGCGCGGCCTCGCCGGCGCCCGCCTTGGTGGCACTCTCCAGCGCGGCCGTCGATACGGCCAATTGCTCTGTGGGCGGTGGCGTGCTGGCGCAGGCCGCCAGAAGCAGCGTGGTGCCGATGGCCAGCCAGACGTGTGTGCCGCCATGAATCGCCGTGAACCTGCGCCGTGACGCAGACGTGCTGAGCCTTGAGTTCATCGCTGATTTCCTTTGTGGTGATGAGGGAAGGGCGGGATGTTGCGTTCGGCGGGGGGGCCTTAGCCGCGCTGCCGGCGATACCGGTCGCGCTCGCCAGCCTCGGCGGGCGAGCGGCGTCGACGCGCGCCGTGCGATCACCCCTTACGCCGAGGCAGTGTGGAGCGCGGTCGGAAGAGGCGTCGGTGCGCTGGCGCACATCGCCGGCCTTTTGGGCGATATCGTGGCAAGTGTCGGCGAGCGATGAAATGGCGCCGCCGGTCCGCCTGCCCAGAGCCAGTCAAGGTAGGGGGCAACTGTCGGCGCCGGGCGTTTTGTGCTTGAATACTCCCCTGCCAAGGCGTGGCGACCCCTGTTTTTTTCGGGCCTTTCGCCTTCCCTGTCGTGTGCCGTTCGCGGCACGCTCTTCCGCCCAGTGTCATCCGGCGCCCAATTCCCGGAGTCCGTTTTCCGATGTCTACGTCTGCTATCGCCAGCCCGCGTGAGGAGAATTCTTCGCGTGCGTTGCGTGAATTGTCTGCTCCCGCCTTTCCTGCCAGCGCGCAGTATCCCCACCTCAATCCCTATATCGCCCACCCGCTCGTATCGCGCCCCATCCACGCGCGCATCGATCTGTCGGCTCTGCGCCATAACTATCTTCAGGCGCGCCGCCGCGCGAGTGGCACGCGCGCTTTCGCCGTGGTCAAGGCCGATGCCTACGGGCACGGCCTGCTGCGTGCTGCACGCGCCTTGGGCGACGTTGCCGACGGCTTTGCCCTGCTCGACCTCGCCGAGGGCGTGGCGCTGCGCGATGCCGGCATCCGCCAGCCGATCGTCCTGCTCGAAGGGCTGTTTGCGGCGAGCGATGTCGCGGTGTGCGTCGACTACGATTTGCGGCCGGCGATCCACTGTTTCGATCAGATCGCCATGCTGCGTTCGATGCCGGCGGGCGCGCGTCTGTCGGTCGGTCTCAAGATCAATAGCGGTATGAACCGCCTGGGTTTCACGCCCGATCAGGTGCCGCGTGCGCTGGCTGAGTTGCAGGCCTTGCCGGGTGTTGCGGCGGTGATGTTGATGAGCCACTTCGCCAACGCCGACGACCCGCGCGGCGTCGATTGGCAGTATCAGCGCATGGCCGCGCTCCTCGCCGACTATCCGGGGGAAGTGTCGCTGGCCAATTCGGCGGCCATCCTGCGTCACACGCAGGTGCGCTGTGACTGGGTGCGGCCGGGGATCGTCCTCTACGGCGGCAGCCCGTTTGCCGGGGAGCGCGCCGCAAGCTTCGGTCTGCGGCCGGTGATGACCCTGCAAAGCCGCCTCATCGGCGTTCAGGAAGTGTTGCCCGGCGACCGCGTCGGTTACGGCGGGCTGTTCGAGGCCACGCAGGCGACGCGCATCGGCGTCGTGGCCTGCGGCTACGCCGACGGCTATCCGCGCCATGTGCCCGGGGGCTCGCCCATCCTCGTTAACGGCCAGCGCACCGTGACCGTCGGCCGCGTGTCGATGGACATGATGGCCTGCGACCTGAGCGCCATTCCCGACGCGGGCATCGGCAGCGAGGTGACGCTGTGGGGCGAGGGCTTGCCGGCCGACGAAGTCGCCGCTGCCGCCGGCACCATCAGCTATGAACTCTTTTGCTCGCTGGCGCGCCGCGTGCCAGTCAGCGAATGCGGGCTTGAGGCGCTGGCCGCCGAGATCGCCGGCGCCGTGCCTGCCGCTGGCGGAGCCTGAGCGTGGCGCGCGACAAGAGCGTCTACAGCTGTGGCGAATGCGGCGCGACAACGCCGAAATGGCAGGGGCAATGCCCTGCCTGCGGTGCCTGGAATACCTTGTCGGAAACGCGGCTCGCCGCCCTCTCGCCGGCAGCGCAGAACGCTTCGTCGCCACGCTTTGCCGGTCTGGCGCCAACGTCGGCGCCGCGCGTGCTCGCTGACATCGAGGCGCGCGAGGCTGATCGCGTGCCGACCGGTGTCGGCGAGTTCGACCGCGCGCTCGGCGGCGGTCTGGTCGCCGGTGGCGTTACGCTGATCGGTGGCGACCCCGGCATCGGCAAGAGCACGCTGCTGCTGCAGGCGCTCGCCGGCCTCTCGGCGACGCGGCGCGTGCTCTATGTTTCGGGCGAGGAGTCGGGCGAGCAGGTGGCGATGCGCGCGCGCCGGCTGGCGCTGGAAACGCGCGCACTGCCGCTGTTTGCCGAGATCAACCTTGAACAGATCCTCGCCGTGCTGGCGCGCGAGCGTCCCGACGTGGCGGTGATCGACTCGATCCAGACCCTGTGGAGCGACGCGCTCGCCTCGGCGCCGGGATCGGTGGCGCAGGTGCGCGAGTGTGCGGCGCAGCTCACCCGGCTGGCCAAGCAGACCGGCATCAGCATCCTGCTCGTCGGCCACGTCACCAAGGAAGGCGCGCTGGCCGGCCCGCGCGTGCTCGAGCACATCGTCGACACCGTGCTCTACTTCGAGGGCGACACGCACTCGGCCTTCCGCCTCATTCGCGCGGTGAAGAACCGCTTCGGCGCGGTCAACGAGATCGGCGTCTTCGCCATGACTGAGCGCGGGCTGAAGGGCGTTTCCAACCCGTCGGCGCTGTTTTTGCCCTCGCGCTCGCAGGCAGCGCCCGGCGCGGCGGTGCTCGTCGCGCAGGAGGGAACACGGCCCTTGCTCGTCGAAATCCAGGCGCTAGTCGATCCGGCGCACGGCAATCCACGCCGCCTGACCGTCGGTCTCGACGCGCAGCGTCTGGCGATGCTGCTCGCCGTGCTGCACCGCCACGCCGGTGTCGTCTGCTTCGACCAGGACGTTTTCGTCAACGCCGTTGGTGGCGTGCGCATCATTGAACCGGCGGCGGACCTCGCGGTGACGCTGGCGATCGTCTCCTCGCTCGCCAACCGGCCGCTACCGGACAAGCTCGTCGTCTTCGGCGAAATCGGCCTGACCGGCGAGATCCGCCCGGCGCCGCGCGGCCAGGAGCGCCTGCGCGAAGCGGCCAAGCTCGGTTTCACGCGCGCGCTGATTCCGGCGGCGAACGCGCCAAAGCAGCCGATCGAGGGGATGGAAACGATTGCCGTCGTACGCGTCGAGGACGCCGTTTCGCGCCTGCGCGATCTGGAGTGATTCGTCGCTCCTGGCGGTGCGGGTGGTGGAGTGCAGCGCTACGGGATCGTTCGCGCCCGGCTGTGGTCGGATCAGACAGGAGGCGGCGCGCTGCGCATCGAACCGTCGGCGCGCGTTGCCTGCGCCCGGCTCGCCGGGCGTTATTGCGAGTTTGGGGGCGTCGTTTGATCCCTGTGCCGTCTGCGAAGGAGTCCGAGTGAGCGTGGCAAGCGAAGTGGGCGTCGTCAGCACAAAAGGCGCAATTGTCGTTCGGGGGATTCGCTCCGGCGTCGTCTGTGCCTGCCGCCCTGCGTGCGGCGGTGGCGATGTGCGGATCGCCAATGGCGCCGCACTTCGTGGGGCGGGCGTTTGAGAGCCTTGCGTCTCGCCTGGCGAATGCTGCGGCGCGACGCGCGCGGCGGTGAATTGCGTCTGCTGGCGGCGGCCTTGGCGACGGCGGTGGCGGCGCTGACGGCGGTCGGCTTCTCGGCGGACCGCGTGCGATTGGCGCTGGAGAGCGAATCGCATCAGCTGCTCGCCGCCGACCTCGTGTTTGCCTCGGATCATCCGCCGTCGCCGGCCCTTCTGGCGCTGCCGCGTGAGGGGGTGCGGCAGGCGCAGACCCTCAGTTTTCCAAGCATGGTGGCGCATGCCGCCGAGAGTGCGTCGACGCGCAGTGGCGCCCTGGCCGGGACGCCCTCCGCTGCCCGCACCGCGCTGGCGGATATCAAGGCGGTGAGCGAGGGCTATCCTCTGCGTGGCGCCTTGCGCACGGCGCCGGCACTCAACGCGGCGGATCAGCCGGCAAGCGGCGGCCCGCCGCGCGGCACGGTCTGGCTCGACGAACGGCTGGCCTTGGCCTTGGCGGCGCAACGCGGCGACCGGATCGCCGTCGGTAAAACGGAACTGACCGTCGACGCTGTGCTGACGCAGGAGCCGGATCGTGGCGTCAGTTTTTTCAGCGTCGCGCCGCGCCTGCTGATGAATCTTGCCGACCTCGACGCTACGGGGCTGGTGCAACCGGGCGCGCGCGTGGCCTGGCGCCTGCTGCTGGCGGGTGATGCGGCGGCCTTGGCAACCTGGCGCGATGCCGCGACGCCTCTGCTCGGGCGCGGTGAGCGTCTCGAAGACGCGCAAAGCGGTCGCCCGGAGATTCGCTCGGCGCTTGATCGTGCGAGCAGCTTTCTCGGATTGGCGGCACTGCTGACCGCCATTCTCGCGGCGGTGGCCGTGGCGCTGGCGGCGCGGCGTTATGCGCAACGCCATCTGGATGCGTGCGCCGTCATGCGCTGTCTGGGGGCGACGCAAGCCGATCTGCTCTGGCTGTTCGGTAGCCAGTTCGTGCTTCTCGGCGTGCTGGCGTCGGCGCTCGGATGTGTCGTCGGTTATGCCGCACATTTCGTCTTGCACGCAGCCTTTGCGCAGTTGCTGGAGACGAGTTTGCCGGCGCCGGGCTGGCGGCCGGCGGCGCAGGGGTTTGTGCTGGGCCTCGTTCTGCTGCTGGCTTTTGCGGCGCCGCCGTTGCTGCAACTGCGCCGCGTGCCGACGCTGCGTGTACTGCGGCGTGAGCTGGGGGCGCCTGCGGCTGGTCTCTTCGGCGGTTTCGCCGTGGGCGCGCTGGCGCTGGCGGCGGTGATGCTCTGGATCGCCGGTGATATCCGCCTTGGTGCCTTTGTGTTTGGTGGTTTTGCGGTGGCTTTGCTGGTCTTTGCCGGCGTGGCGCGCCTGCTCGTCCGCGCGGCTGCGGCGCTCGTTCGCCGTTTGCCGACGGGCGCCGGCGGGCACGGCTGGCGGCAGGGTATTCTCGGCCTCGAGCGGCGCGCCGGCGCGAGTGTCGTGCAGATCAGCGCGCTGGCGATTGGCGTGATGGCGCTGTTGTTGCTCACCACGATTCGTGGCGATCTCTTGACGGCGTGGCGCGGGGCGACCCCGGCCGACGCGCCCAATCGCTTCGTCATCAACATTCAGCCGGACGAGCTTGACGCGGTGCGTGCTTATTTCGAGGCCAACGGTCTGCGGCCCGAGTTTGCGCCGATGGTGCGCGGCCGGCTGGTACGGCTCAATGACGCCGATATCACGGCGGAGAGTTTTACCGACGAGCGGGCGCAGCGTCTGATTGATCGCGAATTCAACCTCTCGTGGCGGGATACGCCGCCGGCAGGCAATACCTTGCTGGCGGGGCGCTGGTTTTCCCCGGCCGACCGTGGCCATGGTGTCGTTTCCGTGGAGGAAGGGCTGGCCAGGACGCTCGGCATCCATCTTGGCGACCGCCTGGCTTTCGATGTCGGCGGTGAGATGCTTTCCGTCGAGGTCGTCGCCTTGCGCAAGCTCGATTGGGATTCGATGCGCGTCAACTTCTTCGTGCTCGCTCCGTCCGGCGTGCTCGAAACATTCTCGACGAGCTGGATTACCGCCTTCCATCTGCCGCCTGCCGACGCTGCTTTCGTCAATCGTCTGGTCGGCGAATTTCCAACGCTGACCGTCATCGACGTCGCCGCCATCCTGCGCCAGCTCCAGGCGATCCTCGATCTGGTGTCGCGTGCCATCGAGTTCGTCTTTCTGTTCACGGTACTGGCGGGGCTGATCGTCCTCTGGGCGGCGCTGGTGTCGGCGGCGGATGAGCGGCGCTATGAGCTTGCTCTCCTGCGCGCGCTGGGCGCCCGGCGCTCGCAACTGGCAGGTGCCTTGCTCGCGGAGTACGCCGCCATTGGCGCTGCCGCCGGTCTCATCGCCAGCGCTGGCGCCATGGCGGTCGGCGCTGTGCTCGCCGCCAAGGTGTTCCACGTTGCCTTGCCGCTCGCGCTCGGTTTGCCTTTTATCGCGACGGGGGTCGGCGCCTTGCTCGTTGCCGGCACCGGCTGGCTGGCGGCGGCACGGCTGCTGCGTGCGCCACCGCTGTTGGCCTTGCGCGCGGGCGTTTGATCATGGGCGTGCGAGACGCTGACGATCATCCGCCTGGGCTGCCCGGCAACCGGTAAAATCCGCGCCCATGCCCGCTATCGTTCTCCCCCCCGCGCCGTTCTCTGCGCCCAAAGGTCTCTTCTCGTGGCGCCCGTACTGGGCGAAGCGCTTCGGCCCCGCGCCCTTCCTGCCGATGTCGCGCGCCGAGATGGACAATCTCGGCTGGGATTCCTGCGACATCATCCTTGTCACTGGCGATGCTTACGTCGATCACCCGAGCTTTGGCATGGCGCTGATCGGTCGCCTGCTCGAAGCGCAGGGCTTTCGCGTCGGCATCATCAGCCAGCCTGACTGGCGCTCGGCGGCGGCGTTCCGCACGCTCGGCAAGCCGAACCTGTATTTCGGCGTCACCGCCGGCAACATGGATTCGATGGTGAACCGCTATACGGCTGATCGCAAATTGCGCTCCGACGACGCTTACACGCCCGACGCGCAGGCCGGCCTGCGACCGGATCATTCGGCCACCGTTTACGCGCAGCGTTGCCGCGAGGCTTACCCTGGCTCCGTAGTGGTGATGGGCTCCATCGAAGCCAGTTTGCGGCGCATCGCCCATTACGATTACTGGTCCGATACCGTGCGCCGGTCGGCGCTGGCCGACGCCAAGGCCGATCTTCTGGTGTACGGCAACGCCGAGCGTGCGCTGGTCGAGCTGAGTCACCGCCTCGCGCTCGGCGAGTCGATCGAGACGATCCGCGATCTGCGCGGCACCGCCTATCTGGCGTCGCGCGGCGCGCATCTCGAACGGGGCTGGGTCGAACTCGACTCGACCGACTTCGATCTGCCGCGCCGCATCGACCCCATTCAGAGCCCCTACGAAGACCTGACGCCAGTGGCGGTCGATCCGCAGGCGCGGGTGGCGCGGGGGGTGGCCTTGCAGCGCATGGAACGTGTCGCGCAGCGCCGTGCCGAGCGCGCCCACACGGTCGTCCGTCTGCCGTCCTACGAGGCGGTACGCGAGGATCGCGTGCTCTACGCGCACGCCTCACGCAGCTTCCACCTCGAATCGAATCCGGGCAACGCGCGCGCCATCGTGCAGGCGCACGGCGAACGCGACGTCTGGCTCAACCCGCCGCCGCTACCGCTGACCACGCCCGAGCTCGACGCTGTCTATGCGCTGCCCTTCCAGCGCCAGCCGCATCCCTCCTACGGCAAAGCGCGCATTCCGGCCTACGAGATGATCCGCTTCTCGGTGTCGATCATGCGCGGCTGCTTTGGCGGCTGTACCTTCTGCTCGATCACCGAGCACGAAGGACGCATCATCCAGAGCCGTTCGGAAGAGTCGATCCTGCGCGAAGTCGAGGAAATCCGCGACCGTACGCCCGGCTTCACCGGCATCATTTCCGACTTGGGCGGGCCGTCGGCGAACATGTACCGGCTCGGCTGCCGTGACCCGGAAGTCGAGCGCAGCTGTCGCCGCCTCTCGTGTCTCTACCCCGGCGTCTGCGAGAACCTCGATACCAACCACGCGCCGCTGATCAACCTCTACCGCAAGGCGCGCTCCCTGCCCGGCATCAAGAAAGTGCTGATCGGCTCGGGTCTGCGCTACGACCTCGCCGTGCGTGCGCCCGATTACGTGCGTGAATTGACCACGCACCATGTCGGCGGCTACCTGAAAATCGCGCCGGAGCATACCGAGAGCGGCCCCCTGTCGGCGATGATGAAGCCGGGGATCGGCGACTACGAGAAATTCAAGGAGCTGTTCGAGCGCTTTTCGCGTGCGGCAGGCAAAGAGCAGTACCTGATTCCGTACTTCATTGCCGCGCATCCGGGGACCAGCCTCGACGACATGGTGAATCTCGCGCTGTGGTTGAAGCGTAGCGGCTTCCGTCTCGATCAGGTGCAGACCTTCCTGCCGACGCCAATGGCGCTGGCGACGACCATGTACCACTCGCAACGCAACCCGCTGCGACCGGTACGGCGCGATTCATTGCCCGTCGAATCCGAGCGCACGGGGCGTGGCCGCCGTCTGCACAAGGCCTTCCTGCGCTACCACGATCCGGCGAACTGGCCCGTGTTGCGCGAGGCGTTGAAGAAAATTGGCCGTGCCGATCTGATCGGTCCGGGGAAACGCCACCTCATTCCGGCACACCAACCGGCCGGCTTCGTCATGCCCGGCGCGTCCGGCGGCGCCCATGCAGCGACGCGCGGCAAGGCGCCGGGTGGCGGTGCTGCGTACGGTGGTGGTAATGGTGGCGGCAGAACGCGTGGCGAGGCAGGAAGGATCGTGCGCGGCGCACAGACGGTTCGTGCGCCGCTGAGCAAAGACACGGCCCGCGCGCCCGCCGGTGCTGCGAGTACTGCGAGTGCCGCCCAGCGGCAGCGCCCGGCGGCCGCTACCGGAGCGGCTTCTGCGGCCAGAGCCACGCCTGCTGGCAAGAGAGCCGGGGGCGCTCCCGTACGCGGCGGCAAGCCGCGTCGCTAGACGCCCGCTGCGCCGCCGCCCTTGCGGGGCAATGGGCGGCGAGCGATGCCGGGGGCGATGTTCAAGGACGGCAGCGCGGTGCCTCGCGGGGCCTGTGTGCCGCCCTTGCGTTCGCCTCAGACGATCAGACGGCAGCACCACCCGTCAGCAGAAGCATGGAGAGCGAGACCGACGCGCCGATGACGGCACCAAACAGCAGGCCTTGCGCGACGGCGTTGCCGGCAGGCGTCTTCGGGGTCACAAAGCGCGTGCCGCCAAAGACGATGAAGCCGGTGATGATCAGTGCCGGTATCTTCCAGCTCAGCCACATCCAGCCCAGACCCAAGGCGGTGGCCGCGGTAACGAGAAGCGTGACGAGAATGGTGTTGGCTTGCTGGGTGACGGAAGGACGCGGTTCAGAATCCATGGAATCTCAGGCTCCGGGAAGTGCGGGGTGGAAAAAAACGGCGACAGTGGAGAAATAGGGTGAAAGCGATGCAACGGATGCCCGGCGAAGCGCGGCGGCGCCCTCTTGCCGGTGCGTCGCGTGCTCGTCCGGCAGAGAACGGCGGCTAGGGTACGCGTTCACGCCGGGCTTGCGCTACTGGCGCGTGATTTTCGCCCGTCAGACGCCTTGCGCGCTAGTCTCCGCCTGTTTTTTGTCGTGTGTCACGGGTTTTTGCGTCGGTGTCTGTGTTCATGTTTGTGTCCGTATCCCGGCCGGCGTTGCAGTGTCGCCGTGCCGGTTAGGCGTTCATTCGGCGAGCCGCCCGTCGGAAGTGGCCGGGGCTGGTATCATCCAGGCATGCCGCGCGTTGTGGGCGCCCGTTTTGAGGCGTTAGCGCGCTGCCTGTGTCGTGGCGAGTGTCGGTTGACTGTCGAGGAACCGCCCGCTGATGGAATCGTTTGTCGATGCCGGTAATCTTGCCGACGGGGGAAGGCTTCTTCCGAGCCTCTTCCGGCCGACCAGATCGATCAGACCGACGTCTTCGCCCCCGCTTTTGGATCCCTTGGCCTTGTCGCTAACCGCAGTGAAATCCCTTACCGTCCGGCCGTGCAGAAACTGTGCCGGTGAACGCAAAAAAGCCGGCGGTAAGCCGGCTTTCTCTGACAACTTTTGGTGCCCAGGAGAGGACTCGAACCTCCACAGTGTTGCCACCACTAGGACCTGAACCTAGCGCGTCTACCAATTTCGCCACCTGGGCAGTGCGAAGAAGCGCGAATTTTAATGGAAAGTTTTGCGATGTCAATAAAGAAATTATCGAAAGTCCGAAAAGCCGATCCTTTTTTTGCGCGGGAGTCGGAACGCTACGAGTATCCGCTGCCGTCGCGCGAGTACATTCTGCAGCGCCTTGAAGAAGAGGGCGCCCCCGCAACATTCGAGCATTTATGCGCTGTGCTCGACATCGCCGATGATGAAGTCATTGCCTTCCAGCGGCGCCTCGGCGCGATGGAGCGCGAGGCGCAGCTGATGCGTAACCGCAAAGGCGCGTACATCGTCCCCGAGCGTGCCAGCCTCATCGCTGGCCGTATCGAAGGCCATCCGGACGGGTTTGGCTTCCTGGTGCCCGACGATGGCGGAGCCGATCTGTTTCTTGAGGCGCGTCAGATGTCGAAAGTCTTGCACGGCGACCGCGCTCTGGCGCGGGTGGTCGGCGTCGACCGCAAGGGGCGGCGCGAAGGCGTGATTGTCGAGGTGCTCGAACGCGCCAACTCACGCGTAGTTGGCCGGGTCATCGTCGAACATGGCATCACCGTGGTTGTGCCGGAGAACCGGCGGATCAGTCAGGACATCCTGGTGCCGCCTGAGAAAAAGGCGAAGGCGCGGGCCCAGCCCGGGCAGGTGGTGATGGTCGAGATCATCGAGCAACCCAGCCGCCACGCGCAGCCTATCGGTCGCATCGTCGAAGTGCTCGGCAACTACGCCGATCCCGGCATGGAAATCGAGATCGCCCTGCGCAAGCACGAGCTGCCGTTCGAGTTTGATAGCGAATCGCTTGCCGAAACCAAGGCGCTGCCGGCCAAGGTGCGCAAGGTCGATACGACGGGTCGCGTCGACCTGCGCGATCTGCCGCTGGTGACCATCGACGGCGAGACGGCGAAGGACTTCGACGATGCCGTTTACGCCGAAAAGCGCGGCAAGGGCAAGAACGCAGGCTGGCGCTTGGTCGTCGCCATCGCCGACGTCTCGCACTACGTGCGGCCGGGCTCGGCGCTGGATCGCGGAGCGAAGGAGCGCGGCAACTCGGTGTATTTCCCCCGCCGTGTCATTCCGATGCTGCCGGAGAAACTCTCGAACGGTCTGTGTTCGCTCAACCCCGAGGTCGACCGCCTGGCGATGGTGTGCGACATGCAGGTCAGTGCCAAAGGCACGGTCGACGGCTACCGCTTTTATCCGGCGGTGTTCCGCTCGGCGGCGCGGCTGACCTACACGCAGGTATGGGACTGGCTGTCGCAGGCGGCAACGCCGGAGAATGCAACGCAGCAAAGCCTGCTGCCACATCTGACCAACCTGTATGCGCTCTATCAGGCGCTGGCCAAGGCGCGTACGCAGCGCGGCGCCATCGATTTCGAGACGACCGAGACGATGATGCTGTTCGACGATCAGGGCAAGATCGCCAACATCGTGCCGGTGCACCGCAACGAGGCGCACCGCCTGATCGAAGAATGCATGCTCGCTGCCAACGTCTGTGCTTCCGCCTTCCTCGAAGAACACAAGCAGCCGTGCCTGTATCGGGTGCACCAGGGGCCGACGCCGGAGAAACTCGAAGGGTTGCGCAACTTCCTCAAGGAGTTCGGTCTGGGCCTCGATGGCGGTGAAAGCCCCTCCGCCTCCGATTACGCGGCGCTGCTCGAAAAGATCAAGCCCCGCCCGGACGCACAACTCCTGCAGACGGTGATGCTGCGCTCCCTGCGTCAGGCGATGTACAGCCCGGATAACGTCGGCCACTTCGGCCTCGCCTACGAGCGCTACGCGCACTTCACCTCGCCGATCCGCCGCTATCCCGACCTGCTGGTACATCGGGCCATCAAGGCGACGCTGGCCGGTGAGCGCCTGCCAGCAGCGGACTGGGATGACATTGGCCTGCACTGCTCGATGACCGAGCGGCGGGCCGACGAGGCCACGCGCGATGTCTCCAACTGGCTCAAGTGCTACTACATGAAGGAGCGCATCGGCGAGGAGTTCGACGGCACCATCGCCGCCGTGACGCATTTCGGCGTGTTCGTCGCGCTCGATCAGGTCTACGTCGAGGGCCTGGTGCATGTCTCCGAACTGGGCGAGGATTACTTCCAGTTCGACGCGACGCGCCACCAGATGCTGGGCGAGCGTAGCGGCCGTCGCTACCGACTCGGCGACCGCCTGCGCGTGAAGCTCGTGCGCTCCGATCTGGAAACCGGGCGCATCGATTTCGTCCTCGCGGCGACGCCGGCAAACGGACAGATGCGGCAGGGCAAGTCCGCAGGCTCCGCCCCCGCGTCGGTGTCCTCCCACGCCCAAGCGCCTTCATCTTCGCCCGCGTCGTCATCCTCGCCGAGAAAGCGGGTGAGCAGGCGCAGCGCCGGGACGACACCGAGCAGTGCCTCGCCGGCCAAACGCGCGTCCACAGAGGAGGCGAAACCGGCCAAGGCGCCGCGCAAAGCCCCCGCCAAAGCCCCCGCCAAGGCGCCGGGTAAGGCAGAGGCAAAGAAGGCGGCGCCCGCACGCAAGAAGGCGGCCTCCGGTGCACCGCGTCAAGCGGCTGCCAAGGCCACGTCCAAAGCCGCCAAGAAGCCGCGGCCCGCGGCGCGCAAAGCCCGGAGCTGAGCCGGGGCGCTGCTGCGCTGACGTGGTCGGCGCAGCTTTCAGGCACAGGAGCGGGCGGCGAGGGCGCCTCCGCCGGCTTCCCGTCGGCCCGCTCGCGCGGCTTTGCCCGGCAACTGCTACACTCGCCGCCTCTTTGCTGAAGGATGTACGCTCATGTCGCAGTTTCGCCCGATCCACGGGTTTCACGCCGTTCTCGCCAAACTCCGCCACGCGCCGGATTCGATTCGCGAAATCTACGTCGACGCCGCGCGCAGCGATGCCCGTTCGCGCGATCTCGTGCGGCGCGCGGAAATCGCCGGCGTGCGTCTGTTGCCCGTCGACGCGGCACGGCTGTCGGCGATGGCACCCGCCGGGCGCCATCAGGGCGTCGTCGCGCAGGTCGACGCCGCCATGCCTTACGTGACACTCGACGACGTGCTCGACACGCTCGAAGAGCCGCCGCTGTTGCTCGTGCTCGACGGCATTCAGGACCCGCACAATCTGGGCGCTTGTCTGCGCGTCGCCGACGCCGTCGGTGCGCATGCGGTGATCGCGCCGAAAGACCGCGCCGTGGGCCTTACGCAAACGGCGATCAAGGTCGCCAGCGGCGCGGCCGAAACCGTTCCCTACATTGCTGTCACCAACCTCGCGCGGACACTGCGTGAGTTGAAGGAACGCGATATTTGCGTCATCGGTACCGATGCCGAGGCGACGCAGGATCTCTACGCCGCTGAATGGCCGCAGGCAACCGCCTGGGTGCTGGGGGCCGAAGGCGACGGCATGCGTCGTCTGACGCGCGAAACCTGCGATCAACTGGTGTCGATTCCCCTGCTCGGCTCGGTGGCAAGCCTCAACGTCTCGGTGGCGACGGGCGTCTGCCTGTACGAGGCACGGCGCCGCCGCCTCTAAGTCAGGTCGACCGCTGCGGCAGCTCTTTCCCCCGCCTCTCGGGCGTACGTTTTTTTGCGCCCTCACGCCGCTCCCCGGCGCTTTGTCGTTCATGGCAGACTACCGCACATCCGGTAGGGGTGCTGTCGGGCGTTGAACGTCGTAATCCAGGGGGAGGTGCGGGGATGTGGTTGAAAACGCTGCAGGCACGCTTTGCCGTGCCGGTATCTGTCTTCGTGGTTGTCTCGGTGATCGGCGGCGCGCTGCTGTTCTCGTGGTTCGAGCGCCAGCGCATTGAAACGGGCGTCAGTGAGCTCGCCGCCAACGAGCGGCAGTCGCTGGTGCAATTGCTCGGCGTGACGGATGCGCTGGTGATGGAGCAGACGCGCAGTTCGCTGCGCTTGCTGATGCAGCGTGGCCGCGCCCTGGGGCCGGCGGCGCTGGGCGCACCCGTGCGCGTCAAGGAGCGTGATGTGCCCGAGCTAATGTTCGGCGCGCAGCCGCAGTCCAATCGCTTTGATCTGGTTGACGGCGTCGTCGCCATCGGCGGCGGCTCGGCGACTCTTTTCGTCAAGAGCGGCGACGATTTTGTCCGGGTGTCGACCAACGTCAAGAAGGACGGCGAACGGGCGATCGGCACCGTGCTCGATCCGAAGGGAGCGGCCTACGCGGCGATCCGTGAGGGGCGGGCGTTTTACGGCAAGGTCGATATTCTCGGCAGCCCCTACCTGACCGGTTACGAACCCCTGCGTGACGCGAATGGCCAGATCATCGGCATCTGGTACGTCGGCTACAAGATCGACATGGCGGCGGTCAAGGAGATCGTCGATGCGAGTCGCCTGCTCGACAGCGGCTTCCTTGCCGTGGTCGATGGCAAGGGCGTGGTGCGCTTTCGTTCGTCGCATGTGAGCGACGAGTCGGTCAGCGCCTTGCTCAAGGACGGTAGCGGCTGGGTGCTCGATCATCGGGAGTTTCCGGCCTGGGGCTTCAACGTCATTTCGGGCTATCCGCTGGCGGAAGTTGCACAGCTGGTGCGCGGGCGGCTGCTGGCGATTGTCGCGGCGGGGGCGGTGGGCTGCGTCGTCCTCATCGCTCTGCTGCTCTTCCTGCTGCGGCGTCTGGTGCTGGCGCCGCTCGGCGGTGAGCCGAACGTCGCGGCGGAGGTGGCGAGCCGCATCGCCGGCGGCGATTTGCGTCAGCCGATTGCGCTGCGCGATCGCGATACGGCCAGCATGATGGCCGCCATCGCCCGCATGCAGGAAGGCCTGCGCGGCATCGTCGCCAGCATTCACGGTAGCGTCGAATCGCTCAACGGTGCCGCCGGCACGCTGGTGCATATGTCGGAAAACGTCTCGCAGGGCAGCGCGCAGCAGAATGACGCGACGGCCTCCATCGCCGCCACGCTCGAAGAAATCACGGTGAGCGTGCGCCAAGTGTCGGATAGCGCGACGAGTGTCGATCAGCTGGCCGGTAGCGCCGGCCAACTCACGAGCGAAGGCGACAGCATCGTCGCCAATATGGTCAGCGAGATGCGCGCCAGCGCCGAGATCGTCAATCAGTCGGCGCAGCGCGTCGGCAGGCTCGGCGAAGATTCGCAGCGCATTTCCGAAATCGTCACGGTTATCAAGGAGATCGCCGACCAGACCAATCTGCTGGCGCTGAATGCGGCAATCGAGGCAGCGCGGGCGGGCGAACAGGGGCGCGGCTTCGCGGTGGTTGCCGATGAGGTGCGTAAGCTCGCGGAGCGCACGGCCCTGTCGACGCAGGAGATCTCCGACACCATCAGCCTCATTCAGCAGAGCACGACGCAGGCGATTTCGGGCATCGAGGAAGGGGCGATTCGCGTCAACGCCTGCGTGACGCTTGCCGATCAGACGCGCGACGGCATGGCGCGCATCAGCGAGGCGATTGTCGAGGTGGTGCGGGCGATCAACGAGATTTCCGGCGCGCTCAAGGAGCAAAGTCAGGCGACGGAACTCATTGCCGGCAATGTCGAGCAGGTGGCCAACATGAACTCGGAGAACGCCACTGCCGTGGCTGGTGTTGCCCAGGAGGCGAAGCGCCTGCGCGAGCTGGCGAGCGAGTTGAACCGGGCGGCCGACACTTTCCGCGTCTGAACGCGGCGCGGAAAGTGTCGGTGTATCTGCCCTTGCGTAGCCGGCAGTGGCCGACCTTAGCCGATCATGCCAGCGCCGACGGTGTTGTTGCTGGCTTCGTCGATGACGATGAAGGCGCCGGTGGCGCGCTGGTCGGTATAGGTGTCGACGGCCAGCGGTTGCGCCAGCCGGAAGGAAACGCGGGCGATGTCGTTCATTTCCAGTTGCGTCGCCGCTTGCCGTTCGAGGCTGTTGATGTCGATGCGGTAATCGATGCCATCGAGCAGCGCCTTGCTTTCGCGCGTCGTGTGCCGGATCAGGTATTTGCGGCGCGGATCGAGCGGCGATTCGGAAAGCCAGCAGAGCATCGCTTCGATACGCCGGGTGACCGTCGGGGCGTTGTCCGGGCCGACGATCATGTCGCCACGCGAAATATCGATCTCGTCGTCGAGCAGTAGCGTCACCGATTCGCCGGTCACTGCGCGCGCGCGTTGTCCTTCGTTGGCGCTATCGTGGGAGTCGGCGGACAGCAGGCGGATTTCGCGCACGCGCGTTTCGCGCCCCGAGGGCAAGACAGTGACGCGCTCACCGACGGCGACGCTGCCGGCTTCGACCCGGCCCATGAAGCCACGGAAATCATGCAGTTCCGGATTGGCCGAATCCTGCGGGCGGCAGACATACTGGACGGGGAAACGCAGCGCGTCATGGTGCCGTGCGCGGCCGGCGGCGTGCGCGGCTGGCGCGCTTTCGAGCAATTCAAGCAGGGTCGGGCCATCGTACCAGGCGAGGCTATCGCCGCGCTCGACGATCATGTCGCCATTGAGCGCCGAGATCGGGATGAAGCGCACGTCGATGTCGAGCTGGCGCGCGAAGGCTTCGTAGTCGGCGCGGATTTCCTCGAAGCGCGCGGCGTCGTAGCCGACCAGATCCATCTTGTTCACCGCGACGACCAGCCGCGGAATGTTCATCAGCTTGGCCAGATACGAGTGCCGGCGCGTTTGCGTCAGCACGCCGCGCCGCGCGTCGATGAGGATGATCGCCAGATCGGCGGTCGACGCGGCGGTGACCATGTTGCGCGTGTACTGCTCGTGCCCCGGCGCGTCGGCGATGATGTACTTGCGCGTGCCGGTGCTGAAGTAGCGGTAGGCGACATCGATGGTGATGCCTTGCTCGCGCTCGGCCTGCAGGCCGTCGGTGAGCAGCGACAGGTCGACGGCCGACAGCCCACGCTTCTGCGAGGTGCGCTCGATGGCGTGCAGCGTGTCGGCAAGGATGCCGCGCGTGTCGTAGAGCAGGCGACCGATCAGCGTGCTCTTGCCGTCGTCGACGCTGCCGCAGGTGAGAAAGCGCAGCAGGCCGCTATCGGGCGTGGCCGCCGCGATGGTGTTGGCGGAGGCGGTCGTCGCGGCGGGTGGGGTGAGGGTTTCGCTGGCGGACATCAGAAATAGCCTTCCTTCTTGCGTTGTTCCATCGATGCTTCCGAGGTCTGGTCGTCGAGGCGCGTGGCGCCGCGTTCGCTGATGGTCGTGACGGCCGTCTCCTCGATGATTGCGGCGACCGTTGTTGCGGACGATTCGACGGGTGCGGTGCAGGTGATGTCGCCGACGGTGCGGAAGCGCACTTGCAGCTCCTCGACGACATCTCCAGGCTGCGCTGGCGTGACCGGTGTGACGGGCGCCAGCAGGCCGTTGCGGCGCACGATGGGGCGCAGGTGCGCGAAGTAGATCGACGGCAGTTCGAGACGTTCGCGTTCGATGTATTGCCAGACGTCGAGCTCGGTCCAGTTGGATATCGGGAAAACGCGCATGTTTTCGCCGGGACCGCTGCGGGCGTTATAGAGGTTCCACAGTTCCGGGCGCTGATTTTTCGGGTCCCACTGACCGAATTCGTCGCGGAAGGAAAAGATGCGTTCCTTGGCGCGGGCTTTTTCCTCGTCGCGGCGGGCGCCGCCGATGCAGGCGTCGAAACCGTGTTCCTCGATGGCTTCGAGGAGCGTCACCGACTGGTGCTTGTTGCGCGATTCGCCGGGCGATTTCAGCACCACGGTGCCGCGCGCCATCGAATCCTCGACCGAGCGGACGATCAGGCGCTCGCCGAGTTCGGCGGCGCGCCGGTCGCGAAAGTCGATCACTTCGCGGTAGTTATGGCCGGTGTCGATGTGTAGCAGCGGAAAGGGGAAGCGACCCGGGCGGAAGGCCTTTTCGGCGAGGCGCAGCAGGCAGATCGAGTCCTTGCCGCCGGAGAAGAGCAGCGCCGGCCGGCTGCACTGACCGGCGACTTCGCGCAGGATGTGGATGGCTTCGGCTTCCAGCCAGTCGAGGTGCGACAGTTCTTTGGTCGCCGCGGCGTCGATGGCCGGTGCGGCGGATGCAGCGAGAGCATTCATTGCGGGGCTTTCCCTTCACGGATAAGCGAGGAAACAGGAGCGATGGCGGAGGAGGCATCAGGGTGTTTGCCGGGGTGGAGGCCGCATTCGCGGGCCTCGGCGTTTTCCCACCACCAGCGGCCGGCGCGCACGTCCTCGCCCGGCGTGATCGCGCGGGTGCAGGGCGCGCAGCCGATGCTGGGGAAGAAACGGTCATGCAGGGCGTTGTAGGGTACGTGATGCATGTCGACGTAGGCCCAGACTTCGCGTTCGCTCCACTCGGCGAGCGGATTGAATTTGGCGATGCCATGCACGGCGTCGTGTTCGCGTAGCGGCAGGCCGGCCCGGGTGACGGACTGTTCGGCACGCTGGCCGGTGATCCAAGCCTGCTGGCCGGCCAGCGCGCGGCCGAGCGGCTCGACCTTGCGCAAACGACAGCATTGCCGGCGTTGCTCGACCGAATCGTAAAAGGCGTTGACGCCGTGCTCGCCGACCCACGCTTCCAGCGCCACGTGCTCGGGGAAGTACACCTGCAAGGGCAGGCCGTAGTGCTGCCGCTGGGTGGCCATGAGCGCGTAGGTTTCTTCAGGCAGACGGCCGGTATCGAGCGTGAAGATCGTGATGGGCAGACGGGCGCGGGCGATGAGGTCGGTCAGCAGCATGTCTTCGACACCCAGACTGCTGGCAAAGGCGACCGCTGGGAATTCATCGGTAATGCGGCGCAGGAAGGCCGTTGCTTCGTCTGCGCGCTCGGCGATGCGTGCGAGAAGGACGGCGTCGCCGCTCGGATCAGCGCGCTTCATGCGGTGGCTCCCGTGGTCGGGGTGGCTGAGTTGTCGACATCGCCGCGGCGAAAGTGCGGCAGAGGGGTGTCGACCGCGCCCTGATAGCTGTCGCTGAAGCTGTGCAGTCCGGCGAGGGCGCGTTCGATATCCGTGTCGGCACGCACGGCGAAGGCGTCAAAGCCACAGCGGTGCATGAAGAAAAGCTGGTCGAGGAGAACGTCGCCAATGGCGCGCAATTCGCCCCGGTAGCCGTAGCGCTCGCGCAAGGTGCGCGCGCTGCTGTAGCCGCGTCCGTCGGTGAATTTCGGGAAATTCACGGCGATGAGGTCGAGCTGGGAAAGATCGTTGGCCAGCGCGGCGGCGTCTTCGCCGGCATCCAGCCAGACGCCGACTGGCGTGCCGCGTGCGATCAACGCCGCACGCTGCGCCTGCCAGAGCGCAAGCGGCACGAGAATCGGCCCGGACGGCAGGCTTGGCGTGTCTGGCATGGCCTCCGTTGCCGCGTCGATGCGCGTCCAGTGGTCCTCTTCAATACGGGCGTTACGAATGATCCGCGTCATCGGCGGTGTTCCTTTCCTGACGAGGGTGGCGGCCGCGACCGGCGTAGGCGCGTTCGCGGTAGGGGGCGGCGCCCAGTCGTGCCAGCGTGTCGGCAAAGCGTTCGCCGCCGACAGCGTTTTCCTGATGCACGGCGATCAACGTATCGACGATGTCGGGGACTTCGTCGGCGCGGAAGGCCGGGCCGATCACGCTGCCGATTGCGGCGTCGTGCCCGGTGCGTCCGCCGAGGGTGATCTGGTACCACTCCTCGCCGTTCTTATCGACGCCAAGCACGCCGATGTCGGCGACGGGGTGGTGGCTGCACGAGTTCATGCAGCCCGATACGTTGAGCGACACCTCGCCCAGCGCGTGCAGACGTTGCGGGTCGGCAAAACGCAGCTGGATGGCCTGCGCCACGGGGACCGAGCGGGCATTGGCGAGCGAGCACAGATCGCCGCCCGGGCAGCAGATGATGTCGGTGATGAGGCCGGTATTGGCGGTGGCGAGACCGGCCGCACGGGCGCGCTGCCAGAGCGCGTACAGATCGCTGTGGTGGACGTCGGCCAGCACCAGATTCTGTTCATGACTGACGCGCAATTCGCCAAAGCTGTATTGCTCGGCCAGATCGGCGACGAGATCCATCTGTTCGGCGCTGATGTCGCCCGGTGCGACACCGGTTTTCTTTAGCGACAGCGTGACGGCAGCGTAGCCGGCGACTTTGTGCGGATGCACGCAGCGCTCTTGCCAGCGCACGAACTCGGCGCGCTCTTCGGTCTCTGCGTTGCCAGCCGTCGTTGCCGGGGCGGCCGCTTCGCCGGAGACGGCGCTGGTCTCGGCCGGGCGATAGGCCGGCGGGGCGAACTGCGCTTCCATGCGCGCGAATTCGGCGTCAGTGAGCGTCAGCGGGCCGTCGCGGTAGAGCGCCCATTCCGCCTCGACCTGACGGCGAAATTCGTCGACGCCAAGCGACTGCACGAGAATCTTGATCCGCGCCTTGTAGAGGTTGTCGCGGCGGCCGTGACGGTTGTAGACGCGCAGCACGGCGTCGAGGAAGGAGAGCAGGTGGCGGCGCGGCAGGAATTCCTGGAGCAGTTGCCCCAGGATCGGCGTCCGGCCAAGACCGCCGCCTACGAAGACGCGCAGGCCGTAGTCGCCCGCCGGGCCGAAGGCGCCGGCATCGTCGCGGACGAGTTGCAGGCCGATGTCGTGTGCGCGGATCAGCACGCGGTCGGTTGTCGCTGCGTTGACGGCGATCTTGAATTTGCGCGGCAGGAAGGCAAATTCCGGGTGCAGCGTCGACCATTGGCGGAGGATTTCGCAGTATGGGCGCGGATCGCTCAGTTCGTCGGGCGCGACGCCGGCAAAATGGTCGGTAGTGACGTTGCGGATGCAGTTGCCGGAGGTCTGGATGGCATGCATCTGCACGCCGGCGAGCTCGCCGAGAATACGCGGCGTCTCCTCGAATTTCGGCCAGTTCAGTTGCAGATTCTGCCGTGTCGTGAAATGGCCGTAGCCTCGGTCGTAGCGGCGCGTGATGTCGGCCAGCTTGCGGAGCTGCGTCGCCGCCAGCGCGCCATAGGGAATGGCAATGCGCAGCATCGGGCCGTGCCGCTGAATGTACAGTCCGTTTTGCAGGCGGAGTGGGCGCAGTTCGTCGGCCGCCAGTTCGCCGCGGGCGTGGCGTGCCATCTGGTCGCTGAACTGGCTGGCGCGTTGGTCGACCAGTCGCTGGTCGGTGGGGGTGTAGCGATACATCGGGCGGCATCCGTGTCGATGCGCCATCAAGGCGCGGAGGTGGCAGCTAACCGTGAGTCCGTCAGCGTCGGTGGTCGCCATGACGGCTTCCGTTTCGTTCGCCAGGACTGCGGCAGCCGGCAGGGATTTCCTGCAAAAACGCCTGCATGATGCACTCGCCGGTAGTAACTGCCGGCAGGAGCGGTGGTGTCAGGAGCGCGGAATCGTAGCAGCGCACGATTGATCCAAAAAGACTATTCGGTTAAATTGTTATAACTTTCCGTTATTGATTGCGCCTCTTTGTGCGGGGTGTTGGCCGATGAAACTCCAGCAATTACGTTATCTCGTCGAAGTTGCCCGGCGTGGGCTGCATGTCTCTGAGGCTGCCGAAGCCCTGTATACCTCGCAGCCTGGCGTCTCCAAGCAGATCAAGCTGCTTGAGGACGAACTGGGCGTCGTCATTTTCGAGCGTGCGGGCAAGCGTCTGGCGTCCGTGACCGAACCCGGACGCGAGGTGATTGCCATCGCCGAGCGTCTGTTGCGCGAGGCTGAGAACATCAAGCGCGTCGGCGAGGAATATGCTGGCGGCGGCAACGGCAGCCTCGTCATTGCGACGACGCACACGCAGGCACGCTACGCCTTGCCGGAAGTCGTCAAACGCTTTGTTGACCGCCATCCCAGCGTGCGCTTGTCGATGCATCAAGGCAATCCGACGCAGATCGCCGAATGGACGCAAAAGGGCGAGGCCGATATTGCCATCGCGACCGAGGCGCTTGAGCTCTATCCACAGCTCGTGATGTTGCCGTGCTATCAGTGGGTACATTGTGTGATCGCGCCGGTGGGACATCCGGCCGTGGCGAATGGCGGATTGACGCTCGCCGAACTGGCGCGCTGGCCCCTCATCACCTACGACCCGGCGTTTTCGGGCCGCTCGCGGATCAACAGCGCCTTCGAGCGGGCGCAGCTGACGCCCAATATCGTGCTCTCGGCGATCGATGCCGATGTGATCAAGACCTATGTCGAACTCGGCCTCGGGCTTGGCATCATCGCCCGCATGGCGTACGACCCGGTGCGCGACAGCGGGCTCGTCGCCGTCGATGCCGAGCACCTCTTCGGTGCCAATACCACGCGCATTGGCTTGCGCCGTGGCGTGCGCCTGCGCCGCTACGACTACGACTTCATTGAGCTCTTCGCGCCGCATTTGCCGCGTCGCGCCGTCGACATGGCGATGGCGGGCGGCGGCGAGGAGTATCAGTTATAGGGGGCGAAGGCCGAGTAAATGCCGGTTTTTCTTGAAATGTCTTGATTGCACGGATGCTTAGCCGCTACAATCGCCGGCTTTTCCACCTTACCCCACCGTTCGCATGGCGGGGGGTTTTTGCCACAAGGAGTGTTCATGCGTCATTACGAAATCGTATTTATCGTCCATCCGGACCAAAGCGAGCAGGTGCCCGCGATGGTCGAGCGCTATCGTGCGCTCGTCGCTACGCGCAACGGTGTCATTCATCGCCTGGAAGACTGGGGTCGCCGCCAACTGGCTTACCCGATCCAGAAGCTGCACAAGGCTCACTACGTGCTGATGAACATCGAATGTGACGGCGAAACGCTGGCTGAACTCGAACACGCGTTCAAGTTCAACGACGCCGTGCTGCGCCACCTGACCATCAAGACGAAGAAGGCCGTTACGACCCCGTCGCCGATGATGAAGGAAGAAAAGGCGCGCTCGCTGCTCGAGCCGAAGGCTGAAGCCAAGGCAGAAGCTGCGGCTGAAACCGAGCAGCCGGCTGCCTGAGCGTTGGAGCCTCGCTGAAATCGCGGAGTGAATCGAGTCACACTCGCTGGCGTTCTCGTAGAACGCAAAGCCCTGCGCTTTACTCCGGCCGGCGTGCCGGTGGCGGAGTGTCTGGTCCGGCATCAGTCGGTTCAGGTAGAAGCGGGAGCCGAGCGTCGCGTTGAATGCGATGTGCAGGCGATTGGACTCGGACCGGTAGCGCGCTGGTTAAACGCGGCGCCACCGGGCGCGACGGTCAGGATCGAAGGATTCCTCGCCGCGCGTAGCGCGAACAGCAGGCAACTGAGATTGCACATACACACAATCGAATTTGTAGAAGGAAATCAAAATGGCCAGGTTCTTCAAGAAGAAGGATGAAAAGGGCGGCAAGAAGCGCGGCAGCGGTCTGTTCAAGCGTCGCAAGTTCTGCCGTTTCACCGCAGAAAAGGTCGAGGAAATCGACTACAAGGATGTCGATCAGTTCAAGGAATACATCGCCGAGAACGCCAAGATCATGCCGGCTCGCCTGACCGGTACCAAGGCCGGCTATCAGCGTCAGCTGTCGGTCGCCATCAAGCGCGCGCGCTTCCTGGCGCTGCTGCCTTACACCGATAACCACCAGTAAGACGGGAGAAGACGATGCAAATCATTCTGCTGGAAAAAGTCGTCAACCTCGGCGCACTCGGCGATCTGGTCAAGGTCAAGGACGGCTATGCCCGTAACTTCCTGATTCCCGCCGGCAAGGCTCGCCGCGCAACGCCGAAGGCTCTCGCCGAGTTTGAAGCTCGCCGCGCCGAACTCGAAGCCGCGGCCGCTGAAAAGCTGGCCGCCTCGCAAGCCGTCGCTGAAAAGCTGCAAGGCACGGTCGTCAGCATCACCCGCAAATCGGGTGTCGATGGCCGCCTGTTCGGCTCCGTGACCAACCACGACGTGGCCGACGCCCTCAAGGCGCTGGGCTTCGACGTTGAAAAGGCTTCGGTGCGCATGCCGAACGGCCCGATCAAGACGGTCAGCGAAACCGAGCTCGAAGTGTCGTTGCACACCGACGTGACGACGACGATCACCGTCGCCGTTCTCGGCGAGCACTAAAATCGAGGCGCCGCGCTGTCGCGGCCCGCGTCAAAAAGCCTTGCCTTCGGGCAAGGCTTTTTTGTTTGTACGCTTTCGCGCGCGGCACGATCCCCGCGCCCGCTGGGCAGGGTAAACTGCCGGCCTTGCGCGGCTTGTTGCGCGCGCGCGTTTCGCCCTCCGGATAGCCATGGCCAAGTCGTTCAAACCCTTTAATTCTGCATCGAAAGAGGCGGCGGTCGATCCGAGCATCGCCCATCTGCGGGTGCCGCCGCATTCGCTGGAGGCCGAGCAGTCGGTGCTTGGCGGTCTGTTGCTGGACAACAGCGCCTGGGACCGCATCGCCGACCTGCTGTCGGAAGGCGATTTCTACCGCGACGAGCATCGCCGTATCTGGCGCCAGATCAGCTCGCTGTTTGAGCGCGGCAAGCCGGTCGATGCGGTGACCGTTGCCGAAGCGCTGGATCGTGCCGGGCAGGGCGAACAGACTGGCGGCCTCGCTTACCTGGGCGAACTGGCGGCGAATACGCCGTCCGCGTCGAACATTCGCCGCTACGCCGAGATCGTGCGCGAGCGGGCGATTCTGCGTCTGCTGGTGACGGCCGGCGACGAAATTGCGGGCAGCGCCCTCAATCCGCTGGGGCGCGACCCGAAGACCCTGCTCGACGAGGCGGAGGCCAAGGTCTTCGCTATTGCGGAAAGTGGTTTTCGCCACCAGAGCGGTTTCCAGCATATCAATCCGTTGCTCACCCAGGTGGTCGAGCGCATCCAGGAACTGCACGACCGTGACAATCCGTCGGACATCACCGGTGTGCCGACGGGCTACCACGACCTCGACAACAAGACTTCGGGGCTGCAACCTGGCGACCTCTTGATCGTCGCCGGGCGCCCCTCCATGGGCAAAACGGCCTTCTCGCTGAACATGGCCGAACACGTCGCCATCGAGGTCGGTTTGCCGGTGGCCGTCTTCTCCATGGAAATGGGCGGCGCGCAGTTGGCGATGCGGATGCTCGCCTCGGTTGGCCGGCTGGACTCGCACCGCGTGCGTACCGGCAAGCTGAACGACGACGAATGGTCGCGCCTGTCGTTTGCCATCGGCAAGATGCACGAAGCGCCGCTGTACATCGACGAAACGCCGGCGCTGAACCCCATCGACTTGCGTGCACGGGCGCGCCGGCTGCACCGCCAGTGCGGTCGGCTCGGCCTGATCGTCGTCGATTACCTGCAACTGATGTCGTCGACCACCGCCGGTGAAAACCGGGCAACGGAAATCTCCGAAATCTCGCGCTCGCTGAAGGGCTTGGCGAAGGAACTGAGCGTGCCGGTGATTGCGCTGTCGCAGCTTAACCGCTCGCTCGAACAACGACCGAACAAACGCCCGGTGATGTCCGACTTGCGCGAATCCGGCGCTATCGAGCAGGACGCCGACGTCATCATGTTCATCTATCGGGACGAGGTTTACAACCCCGATACGCAGGATAAGGGACTTGCCGAAATCATTATCGCCAAGCAGCGGAACGGCCCGATCGGTACCGTGCAGCTCACCTTCCTTGGCGAATACACGCGTTTCGAGAACTGCGCCCAACCGGGTAGCTATTAACGCAGTGGCGGCGCGCGGGCGCCGCCGCGCGCTGCGGGCGTTGGGCAACGCTCGCGGTGCGCGTTGCTGGCGGTCTAGCCGTTCACTCGCCGCGCCGTGACGCTGTAGGCGAGGCGGTCGCGGTCGAGGCTGGAGAAGCGGCCGTCGGCAGATTCGGCCTGCGGATAGACGAGGAACGGCAGGTTGCCTCCAGCGCTTTGCGGCAGCGGCGTGCCGCCGAAGGCGTCGCGCAGGCTGACATCCTGTGCCGCGTTAAAGCCGATCCAGTTCATTTCCCAGAAGCCGAACAGCAGCTTGCGCAAAACGGTCAGCTTGGCGTCGGCTGGCCCGAGGTGCTCTTCGAGGATCGCCGTGCGCACATCCGACGGGTCGACCGGAATCCAGCCATAGCCCGGCGCGTAAAACTCGGCGCGGCAATGCTGCGCCTGCGCCAGTTCGCCACTGGCGCCAAGGCTCGTAAACAGGCGCGAGCCGTCGACGCGCAGGCCAAAGACCGGGCGTGCCGGCAGGCCGACCGTGCGACAGAGGGCAACGAAGAGCAGGGCGATGTCGGCGCTCTTGCCGGCGAGATGGCCACTTTCGAGCATGGCGGCGATATCGCCACGGCCACTGCCCGGCGTCAGCGGGTCGCGCGCGGTGTTGTCGACGACCCAGTCATAGATGGCTTTGCCCTGCGCGACGGGGTCTTTGATGCGACCGAGAATGCGCTCGGCAATGCGCCGCAGCGAGTCTTCCGCGCCGCCAGCGAAGGGCTGCAGACAGCGGCGCAGCACGTCGGTACGCTCGGCGACGAAGTTGCGATGCGTGACGTCGAAGTGCCGGTCCTGTGTCGCGACCTGGCTCACCAGTCGCAACTGCGGGGCAGCGACGCCTTCTTTCCATTCGGCGACGAAGACTTCCATCTCGGCGGTCGGGTCGCGGTAGATACCGGCGGTTTCGAAGTTGCCTTCCCAGCGATGGCCGAGCGAGCGCTGCCAGGTCGAATCCTTGTACTGCGCCAGCGGCAGCCAGACACGGCTGCGGCCACGCACTTTGCTGAGCGTGATGCTCGAGCTGACTTCATACGTCCGCCACAGCGCCGGTGGTTCTTCCGGCAGGGTGAGCGCGGCGCGTGCTGGCGTCTCGATGGGCGGCGCGGCGGGTCGGGCAACGGCGCCCGGTCTGGCGGCGACGCCGCGACCGACCGGCTTGTAGGCGTTGCGTCCGCCAGTCTTGGCGGCGGCGGTGCGGGCAGGGAGGGGTTTTTTTGCGGCAGCCTTGTTGGCTGCCCAGGCTGGCGTCGAGGCCAGCAGTGAAAATAGCGCCGAGGCGGCGAGGAATTTGCGTCGTTTCATCAGGGCTCCAGCGTGTGTCGCGGCCGCCGTGGCGGGCCGCTGTCAGTGACGCCGCGATAGGGACTCCCGCCACCGATCGATATTCTGCGGGGGAGGGCGGTGCTGCCGGATCGAGGTTGGGGTCCGGCAAAAATGAGCCGGCCGGCAGTGCCGACCGGCAGTGCCGGTCGGCACGGATCATAGCACTTCGGCCGCGCGGTCGGCGAGGCGGGAGCGCTCGCCGCGTTGCAGGGTAATGTGCCCCGAATGCTCCCAACCCTTGAAGCGATCGACGACGTAGGTGAGGCCAGAACTGCCCTCGGTGAGGTAGGGTGTGTCGATCTGCGCGATGTTGCCGAGACAGACCACCTTGGTGCCGGGGCCGGCGCGCGTGATCAGCGTCTTCATCTGCTTCGGCGTCAGGTTCTGCGCCTCGTCGATGATCAGGAACTTGTTGAGGAAGGTGCGCCCGCGCATGAAGTTGAGTGACTTGATCTTGATCCGGCTGCGGATCAGGTCGCGCGTCGCCGCGCGCCCCCAGTCGCCTGCCTCGTCGTCGGTCTTGTTGAGCACGTCGAGGTTGTCTTCGAGGGCACCCATCCACGGCGCCATCTTTTCTTCCTCGGTGCCGGGCAGAAAACCGATGTCCTCGCCGACCGGGACCGTCACCCGCGTCATGATGATTTCCGAGTAGAGCTTGCTCTCGAGCACCTGCGTCAGGCCGGCGGCCAGCGTCAGCAGGGTCTTGCCGGTACCAGCCTGACCGAGCAGGGTGACAAAGTCGACGTTCGGGTTCATCAGCAGGTTGAGGGCGAAGTTCTGCTCGCGGTTGCGCGAGGTGATGCCCCAGACGTTGTTTTTCGGATGCGTGTAATCGGTCAGCGTCTCGATTAGCGCCGTGTTGCCGGCGACTTCGCGGACGAGCGCGTAGAGGGGGCGTTCGCCTTCCTGATAGACGAACTCGTTGACCAGCAGATGCGAGCAGAGCGGGCCCTTCAGGCGGTAGAGCGTGTGCCCGTCCTTCTTCCACGACTCCATATCCGGACCGTGGGTGTCCCAGAAGTCGCCGGGCAACTCGCGCATGCCCGTATAGAGCAGGTCGGTGTCTTCCAGTACCTTGTCGTTGAAGTAGTCCTGCGCTTCCAGCCCGAGCGCGCGGGCCTTGATGCGCATGTTGATGTCTTTGGAGACGAGGATCACCGCCCGGCCGGGGTGCTGCCGTTGCAGATGGATGACGACCGCGAGGATCTGGTTGTCGGCCTTGGCGGTTGGCAGACCGGCGGGAAGATCCGAGGAAATCGCCTCGGTCTGCACGAAAAGCCGCCCACTGGCGAGCTTGCGCGAGGGAATGTTGAGCGGAATGCCCTCTTCGATGCCCTCGCTGCTGCTGTTGACGACATCGTCGAGCGTACGCGTCACCTGGCGGGCGTTTCGGGCGATTTCCGACATGCCCTTCTTGTTGTTATCGAGTTCTTCCAGCGTCATGATCGGCAGGAAGACGTCGTGTTCCTCGAAGCGGAACAGGCTGGTCGGGTCGTGCATCAGCACGTTGGTGTCAAGCACGAAGAGCTTGACGGGCGGGGTCTTGCGGGATTTGCGGGTTTCGGAGGTTTCGGACTTTGCGGCGCGTTGGCGGGCCATGCAGTATCTCCGGCAAGGAAGGATCAGAGACTTCTCACGTAGTCGAGAACTTCGCGGGCATGTCCGGCGGTTTTCACGCCGCGCCACTCCCGCCGCAACACCCCCTTGGCGTCGATGACGAAGGTGCTGCGCTCAACACCCCGACAGGCTTTACCGTACATCGTTTTCAGCTTGATGACGGCGAATTGGTTGCACAGCGATTCGTCGGCGTCGCTGAGCAGATCGAAGGGCAGATTCAGCTTGGTCTTGAAGTTTTCGTGCGATTTGACGCTATCGCGCGAGACGCCGATCACCTGGCAGCCGAGCGTGGAGAATTCGGCGTGCAGATCGCGGAAATCGCTGGCTTCGGTGGTGCAGCCGGGCGTGTTGTCTTTCGGGTAAAAGTAGAGAACCACGGGGTGGCCGAGGCTGTCTGAAAGCCGATACTCTTTTCCGCCCGTTGCAGGGCGGGAGAAGTCGGCGACGGGATGATCGATCATGACGGTTTCCTTGTCGAAGACATGGTGTCCCGGCGCCGTCCGCAGCGGTGGCGAACGGGACAAGGCGATTGTTGTGGCAAAGACCGGGCCGGTCAAGCCGGCGGGTACACTCTGGTACAGTCATTACTTGCTTTAGCGTAGCCCGCGTCTATACTGAGGCTCTATCCGACGAGGCGCATCATGGATATTTCCACCGTCACCTCCAATCTACGTTCCGCTGCCAGTGCTGAGTCCAGCCAGGCGGCCGAATCCGCTCGTCAGGCGCGTCTGCGTTCGACGACGGCCGTGAGCGCGACCAGCGTTGTCAACGGCACCGACAACACCGTTTCGGCAGCGCGCAAGACGGGTGCGGCCGCCCCGGTTTCTTCGTATGCAGGCGCAGCGTCGTCCATTCAGAGCACGCGTGTGACCTTGTCGCCGCAAGGCTTGGCGCGCGCGGCCGCCGAAGCCGCCGCGAGGAAAGCCGAAGCGAATGTCGGCACCACGCCGCCTTCGACGACGGCGGGATCTGCGGGGGTAACCGCGGCTGGCACGGCGGCAGCAACCGCAGCGCCGGCAGCGGCCGGGCGTCCGCAGACAGCGGCACAGGTTCTGGCGGCCGAGACCAAAGCCACCGAGGCAACGAATAAAGCGGCCGCCGCTGCGACCACTGCGGCAGCGACCGCCGCAGTCAGTGCTCCGCCTGCGGGTAGCACGACGGCGCCTAACGGTGTTCCGGGCGGCGCTTCGGCAGTTTCGCCCAGCGTTCCGGTGTCGAATCCGGCGGCGACCGCCAATGCGGCTGCCAGCGCGGCGAGTGCCAGTTCGACCAATCTTTCCGGGCCTTCGGCCCCATCCAGTCCGTCCGCGTTGGCGTCGGTGTCGTCATCGGCCAGCAATTCGGCGACGACGGCGCGCGATGAAGTGCGTACGCTCGCCAGCCGCGCCAGTGAGGCCCGCACGACCGACGCGCGCGCGGCCGCGACGCAGCAGCAAACTACCGCCGCACAACTCACGCAATCGAGCAGTGGCGCGCAACCGGCCGCCGTCGCTGCCTATCAGCGCGTTTTCTCCCTCTGATCTATCCTTGGTGACTGCGTCTCGGGCAGCGCCTTGACGCCGCGATGCGGGCGCAGGCGCGCTGCCGTGGCCCGCTTCTGGTAGCATGCGCCCTGATTTTCCGATAAGCGCGCATGTCACTTTCCCTCGCCGACGTCTTTGCCAGCAGCGGCCCCCTCGCCGCCAACATTGCCGGCTATCGGCCTCGTCCCCAGCAGCTTGAAATGGCGTCGCGCATCGCGGCGGCCATTGCCGATAACCGCGTGCTCGTCGCCGAGGCCGGCACCGGTACCGGCAAGACTTTCGCCTATCTCGTTCCGGCGCTGCTTTCCGGCGGCAAGGTGATCGTTTCGACGGGCACCAAGACCTTGCAGGATCAGCTGTTCGCGCGCGATTTGCCGACCGTGCGCGATGCGCTCGGTTCGCCCGCGCAGATCGCCTTGCTGAAGGGGCGCGCCAACTACGTTTGCCACTACCATCTGGAGCGTGCGCTCGCCGACGGCCGCTTTGCCAGTCGCGAGGATGCCGCCTACGCGCAGCGCGTCGCCCGTTTCGCCAAATTCACGCAGACTGGCGACAAGGCCGAGTGCAACGATGTGCCCGAGAACGCGACGGTATGGCCGCTGGTGACGTCGACGCGCGATAACTGCCTGGGACAGGACTGTCCGTTTCACAAGGAGTGTTTCGTCCTCGCCGCGCGGCGCGATGCCTTGGCGGCCGACCTTGTCGTCGTCAATCACCACCTCTTTTTTGCCGACGTGATGTTGCGTGATGAGGGCGCGGGCGAACTCCTGCCCGCCTGCAACGCCGTCGTCTTCGACGAAGCTCACCTTTTGCCGGAAACCGCCAGTCTGTTCTTTGGCGAGAACGTGTCGACCTCGCAGATCGTCGATCTGTGTCGCGACGCGAGGAATGAGGCGCTGACCTCGGCGCGCGATTGCCTTGACCTGCCGCCGGCGCTCGTGGCGCTCGACAAGGCAGCGCGCGACCTGCGACTGACGCTGCCGGTGGACCCGGCGCGTTTTGCCGCGCAACAACTCGTCGAGCGTCCTGGCTTCGATCTGGCGCTGGCCGAGGCGATCCGTCGCCTTGAGACGGCGGCGAAGATTCTCGAAACGCAGGCGCAGCGCGCCGAAGGCCTCGAAAACTGCTGGCAGCGCGCGACGGAAACGCTGGCCCGTTTGCGCCGCTGGCAGGCGGGCGCCGACGCCGAGGTGGTGCGCTGGGGCGAGACCTACACGCACGCCTTGCAGCTCAACGCGACGCCACTGGCGGTGGCCGGCATCATGCAAAAGCAGATGAGCGGTCACCCGCGCGCGTGGATTTTTACCTCGGCAACGCTTGCCGTGCAGGGCGATTTCAGCCACTACTGCGACGAATTGGGCCTTGCCGACGCCGAGGCTGCGTGCTGGCAAAGCCCGTTCGACTATCCGCAGCAGGCGCTCCTCTACGCGCCACGCGATCTGCCAGACCCGAACAGCCGCGAGTACACCGAAGCCATCGTCAACGCCGTCTTTCCCGTGTTGCAGGCAGCTGGTGGGCGGGCGTTCTTTTTGTGTACCTCGCTGCGCGCCATGCGCCGCACGCACGAACTGCTCGCCGAGCGCCTCGAGCGCGCCGGCCTCGACTGTCCGTTACTCTTGCAGGGCGAGGGCGGCAAGACCGAACTGCTCGACCGTTTCCGTCGCCTCGGTAACGCCGTGCTGGTCGGCAGCCAGAGCTTCTGGGAAGGCGTCGACGTACGCGGCGAGGCCCTGTCGCTGGTCGTCATCGACAAGCTGCCCTTCGCGCCGCCCGACGATCCGGTGCTCTCGGCGCGTATCGAGAAGATGCGCGGCGAGGGCAAGAACGCCTTTATGGAATACCAGTTGCCGCGGGCGGTGATCAGTGTCAAGCAGGGCGCCGGCCGCCTCATCCGCGACGAGACCGATCGTGGCGTGCTGGTCATTTGCGACCCCCGCATGCTCACCAAACCTTACGGCAAGCGCGTCTGGCGCAGCTTGCCGCCGATGCGTCGCACGCGCGAGCTGGCCGACGCGGTCGCCTTTTTCACTGCCTCACCACCATGATCGACACCCTCTTTACCGCGCCAACGGCAGTGACCGCCGCGTCGTGCGCAACGTCTGACGATGCTCTTGGCACCGTTTCTTTGGCAGCGCGTTTCAATCACGAATGCCTGTGCGGCAACCTCGACCTGGTAGCGGTGCCGCAGGCGCTCGTCGCGCGTTTGCCCGATCCGGACAGCGGCGCGGTCGATGGCCTCGCCGACATGCTGGCTCTGCACCCACACCTCTTTTCGCCGGCCAGCGTTTATCTTGGCGAGGAGGATCTGGCGCGCATGCAAGAGGGAATCGCGGCGATTGAGCGCGTCATCGCCTTGCCCGCCTTCGTTCAGCGCGTCCTCGCTCAGGCGCCGGCTTGCGCCCAGCTCCCGCAGGCGGCGGCGGGCGTTTTTTTCGGCTACGACTTTCATCTGACGGACGACGGCCCGCGCCTCATCGAGATTAATACCAATGCCGGCGGGGCGCTGCTCAATGCGCTGGCGGCGACGTTGCCACGCAGCGAGTGCCCGCACCTACCCGGCGGTGTTGCGGCGTCTGGCGGTCTGGCCGCGCCCGCAGGTGAAGCGAGCGCGAGCGATGCGCCGGCGCGCTTTGTCGCGATGTTCCGCGAGGAATGGCGGCGCGCGCGAGGTGAGCGGCCGCTGACACGCATCGCCATCGTCGATAGCGCCCCCGAGGCGCAGTTTCTGGCGGCGGAGTTCGAGGGTTTTCGTCGCCTCTTCGCGGCGCACGGTATCGATGCGCTTGTCGCGGACCCCGGCGAACTGGTCTTTGCCGACGGCGTGCTGCGCTGTCGGGGCGAGCGTATCGATCTCGTCTACAACCGCCTGACCGACTTCGCGCTGGAAGAACCGGCGCAGCAGGCGCTGCGTGCCGCTTATCTCGTCGACGCCGTGCTGCTGACGCCGCACCCGCGCGCGCACGCGCTGTACGCCGACAAGCGCAACCTCGCGCTGCTCTCCGACGATGCCTGGCTGACGGCGGCTGGCGTGAGCGCGGCGGATCGCGCCTGTCTGGCGGCGCTGGTGCCACACACCGAGGAAGTGACGCCCGCTGCCGCCGAAGGCTTCTGGACGGCTCGCCGGCAGTATTTCTTCAAGCCCTGGGGCGGCTACGGCGGCAAGGCGGCGTATCGCGGCGACAAGCTGACGCGGCGCGTTTTTGCGGAAATCGCTGCCGGCGGCTACGTGGCGCAGCATGTTGCGCCCCCGTCGCTGCGCAACGTTCGTGTCGAGGGCGAGGTCCGTGCGCTCAAGCTCGACGTGCGCCTCTACGTCTACCGGGGCGAGGTGCAGTTGGTCGCCGCCCGCTTGTATCAGGGGCAGACGACCAACTTCCGAACGCATGGCGGCGGCTTTGCTGCCGTCCGCGTCGTGCCTGCCGGCGTTTGACGCCGGGGCGTTTCGTGGGCGTCAGCGTGCGCCCCGAATGTGGCCCGAGTGCGCGTGGCGCCAGGGCCGCAAGGCGCTGCTGCCGATTTTCGCCTTTCGGTAAAAAA
Source organism: Rhodocyclus gracilis (assembly GCF_009617575.1). GTDB lineage: Bacteria > Pseudomonadota > Gammaproteobacteria > Burkholderiales > Rhodocyclaceae > Rhodocyclus > Rhodocyclus gracilis. The sequence goes on along the minus strand of NZ_WIXJ01000002.1, from coordinate 508,310 downwards.
CACTACGGATAGTGGTGTTGTTGCATAAAAACCACTACATGTAGTGTTTTATGTCTTGACGGCCCGGCGTCGTGCCGACTAGACTGCATGCCGTTGTAGGTTCCCCGCTCGGGGATTAAAAGGGAATCCGGTGAGAGGTCATGGACCTCGATTCCGGGGCTGCCCCCGCAACTGTCATCGGCGAGCGTTGTGCCCGACATGCCACTGGAGCGATCCGGGAAGGCGGGCCAAACGCGATGAACCGAGAGCCAGGAGACCTGCCGCAACGTGTCTTTTTTCAACTTCGGGGCGGGGTGTCCCTGACGAGAGGCCGTTGTACCGTTAAGGTCAGCCCGCCACTTTCGGCGTAGCGTCCGCTCTCGGACGTTGCCGGGACTCGCCGCCCCCATTGCGGAGCTTTCCGATGCCGGAAATGCCGGAGTCCCTGCTGTCGCAGCCCTGCCTGCGCCCTCCCACGTTGCTCTCTGCATCGCCAGTTGCGCCGCCTTCTTCGGGCAACACCTTTTGCGCGATGGCGGCTCCCGCGCCCGTGATCTGTGCGCGGCGGCGTCTGCCACACGCGCTGGCTACCGCCTGTACTGCCGCCTTGTCGCTGGCAGCCGTCACCGGCCCGCGAGTTTGCGCTGCTGCGTGCGCGGGAAGCGTACGTATCGCTTGCTTCCCACACGTTCCCCGCATTCGACACAGCGTGCCGCCCACGTACGCACGCCCTCACCGCTTCACTCCGTCACGCCCCCTCTAGGATCATCGCCATGGATATCCGTCCGACTGATTTATCCACCATTGCCTTGCAGGTCGTCCGCCGTAACGGCGCGGTCGTGCCTTTTGCTGCCGACAAAATTTCGTTGGCGATGACCAAGGCGTTTCTCGCCGTCGAGGGCGGGCAGAGCGCCGCCTCGTCGCGCGTGCGCGAAATCGTCGCGCGCCTGACCGAGGTGGTCGTCGCGTCGCTGACGCGGCGCCTGCCCGATGGCGGCAGCGTGCATATCGAAGACATCCAGGATCAGGTCGAACTGGCGCTGATGCGTTCGGGCGAACACGACGTGGCGCGTGCCTACGTGCTCTACCGCGAACGGCGCACTGCCGAGCGGCAGGCGGACGCGAGCGCTGTCGCCGCACCGCGCCTGCATGTCGTCGTCGATGGCGAACGGCGGCCGCTCGATCTCGACGCGCTGCGCGCCAGCTGCGTAGCTGCTTGCGCGGGCCTCGGCGAGGCGGTGTCGGCCGATCTCATCCTCGAGCAGGCGCTGAAGAACCTTTACGACGGCGTCGCCCTCGCCGATGTGCAGTCGGCGCTGGTGCTGGCGGCGCGCACGCTGATCGAGCGCGAGCCGGGTTACAACTACGCCAGCGCGCGTCTCCTGCTGACCGGGCTTGCCGCCGAGGTCGCCGGACGGCCGCTGGCGCTGGCGGATTTGCCCGCTTACTACGGCGAATCGCTGCCGGGCTTCGTCGCGCGTGGTGTCGCCGCCGGCCTGCTCGACCCGCGTCTGGCCGAGTTTGACCTTGCCCGGCTGTCCGCGGCCCTGCGCCCGGAACGCGACGGGCTGTTCGGCTACCTTGGCCTGCAGACGCTCTACGACCGCTATTTCCTGCACATCGACGGCCGCCGCATCGAACTGCCGCAGGTGTTCTTCATGCGCGTGGCGATGGGGCTCGCGCTCAACGAGGTCGAGCGCGAGGCGCGTGCGATCGAGTTCTACGAGCTGATTTCGAGCTTCGACTTCATGTGCTCGACGCCGACGCTGTTCAACAGCGGCACGCTGCACTCGCAGCTGTCTTCGTGCTACCTGACGACGGTGGCCGACGACCTCGAAGGCATCTACCAGTCGATCAAGGAAAACGCGCTGCTGCAGAAGTTTGCCGGCGGACTCGGCAACGACTGGACGCCGGTGCGCGCCATGGGTAGCCGCATCAAGGGTACCAACGGCGAGAGCCAGGGCGTCATTCCCTTCCTCAAGGTGGTCAACGACACGGCGGTGGCGGTCAATCAGGGCGGCAAGCGCAAGGGCGCGGTCTGTGCCTACCTCGAAACCTGGCACCTCGACATTGAGGACTTTCTCGATCTGCGCAAGAACACCGGCGACGAGCGCCGGCGCACGCACGACATGAACACCGCGCACTGGATTCCTGACCTGTTCATGCAGCGCGTGCACGCCAACGGCGAGTGGACGCTGTTTTCACCGGTCGATGTCCCACACCTGCACGAGACCTATGGCGCCGCCTTCACCGCGGCCTACGAGGCCTGCGAAGCGCGCGCCGCTGCCGGCGAGATCCGGTTGTTCAAGAAGGTGTCCGCCGTGCAGCTGTGGCGCAAGATGCTGACCATGCTGTTCGAGACCGGGCATCCGTGGATCACCTTCAAGGACGCCTGCAACCTGCGCTCGCCGCAGCAGCACGCCGGCGTGGTGCACAGCTCGAATCTGTGCACCGAGATCACGCTGAACACCTCGGCCGACGAGACCGCCGTCTGCAACCTCGGCTCGATCAACCTGCCGGCGCACCTGCGCGACGGCCGGCTTGACGAGGAGAAGCTCGCGCGCAGCATCCGCACGGCGATGCGCATGCTCGACAACGTCATCGACATCAACTTCTACGCCACGCCGAAAGCACGCAATGCCAACCTGCGCCACCGTCCGGTCGGCCTCGGCATCATGGGTTTCGCCGACTGCCTGTACGCGCTCGGCCTGCCGTACGCCTCGGCCGACGCGGTTGACTTCGCCGACCGCAGCATGGAGCTGGTCTGCTACCACGCGTATCGCGCGTCGAGCGAGCTGGCGCGCGAGCGCGGCAGCTATTCGAGCTTTGCCGGCAGCCTTTGGCAGCAGGGCGTGCTGCCGCTCGACTCGATCAGCCTGCTCGAACAAGGCCGCGGCGAAGCGGTTGAGGTGAACCGCGACGCGCGTCTCGACTGGGCGGCACTGCGCGAGCACATCGCCTGCCACGGCATGCGCAATTCCAACTGCGTCGCCATCGCGCCGACCGCGACGATTTCCAACATCGTCGGCGTCTCGGCGGGAATCGAGCCGGCTTACCAGAACCTCTACGTCAAATCGAACCTGTCCGGCGAATTCACCGTGGTCAACGAGGCGCTGGTGGGCGACCTCAAGGCACTTGGCCTGTGGGACGAGGTGATGGTCGCCGACCTCAAGTACTTCGACGGCTCCCTCGGGCCGATCGAGCGCATTCCCGCCGAACTGAAGGCACGTTACGCAACGGCCTTTGAAATCGACCCGGCCTGGCTGATCGAGGCTGCCGCCCGGCGCCAGAAGTGGATCGATCAGGCGCAGTCGCTCAACCTCTATCTGGCGACGCCATCGGGCCGGAAGCTCGACGAACTGTACAAGCTGGCGTGGAAACGCGGCCTGAAGACGACCTACTACCTGCGCACGCTCGGCGCCAGTCAGGCGGAAAAGAGTGGTGGCCGCGACGACGCGGCGCCGCCACCCGAGCCCAAATTCTGCTCGATCGACAATCCCGACTGCGAGGCCTGCCAATGAGCGCGCTGCCATTCGACGACTGGGAGTTGCCATCGCCATCGCCGTCGCCCACTCCCTCGCCAAGCGCATCGCCATCGTCAGCAGCAGTGCCGACAGCAGCGGCAGCACGGCCCGATGCGCCGACGCCGCCAGCTGCGGCGTCCATCCCGGTGGCGGCCACGCTGGCCGGCAACGGGGGCGCGAACCCGGCACTGGCTGCCGTCAGCGTCGGCGACAAACGCATCGTCAACGGCAAGGGAGACATCAACCAGCTGGCGCCGTTCAAGTACGCCTGGGCGTGGGAGTTCTTCCTCAAGGCCAACCGCAACCACTGGACGCCGCTGGAAATCAGCATGGCGCAGGATGTGCACGACTACCATCACCGGCTGAGCCAGTCCGAACGCCACGTCTTCGAGAACGTGCTCGCTTACCTGACCACTTCCGACATTCTCGCCATGCGCAACATCGGTCTGGCGGTGATGGAAAAGATGAGCGCACCGGAACTGCAGATCTATCAGGCGCGGCAGGTTTACGAAGAGGCGCTGCATACCTGGACCTACCAGCACTGCATCGAGAGCATCGGCCTTGACCAGCAGGACATCTACAACCGCTACCGCGTCGTTCCCGAAATCCACGGCAAGATCGCGCTCGCCAACCGCCGCCTGGAGAAAGTGCTGCGTTCGGACTTCGACCTGACCGACCGCGCCAACCTGCACGAATTCGCGCTCTCCTACTTCTTCTTCGCGGTGATCTTCGAAGGCTGCTGGTTCTACAACGGCTTCACGCCGATCTTTGCCCTGCAGCGGCGCGGCCTGATGAAGGGCGCCGCCGAGCAGCTGCAGTACATCATGCGCGACGAGGTGATGCACTGCGCCTTCGGCATCCGCGTCATTCGCGAACTGCTCGCCGAGGAAAAGCTGACGCTCGATCCGGCCGCGCTGCGCCTGCTGTGGGACGAAGCCGAAGCCGCCGAAAGCGCCTACGCCGGCTACATCCTGCGCGAGCCGATTCTTGGCTACAACGCCGAACTGCACGTGCAGCAGTTCCGCTTCATCGCCAACCGCCGCGCCCGCCAGCTGGGAATCGCCGAGCCTTTCCCCGGTGCCGAAAACGTCCTGCCCTGGCTCGACGAGCAGGCCAACCTGCGCAAGGAAAAGAACTTCTTCGAAACGCGGGTTACGGAGTACCAGACCGGAGGGGCGCTGGCGTGGGAGTGAGAGGGAAGTCGCCGTCGTAAGGACCACTCTCGCGTCGGATTTTTAGATGTTGAGACTGGACTGAGCGAATCTAAGTCCAGATTTGCATCTGGTTTGCTACCTGAACCTGGATTCGCGAAAGAACGATGATCGCGCAGCGAATGCCTAAGTTCGGATTTCCCAACGGAGCTGGATTTGCATTAGGCCAACGGCGGGATGTCGGCCGAAGCGGCCATCGGGGTGCTATCCATCGAATGGCAGGTTTGAGTTGCGAAGTAGCTCCTCAAGGTTGTCTACGAAAGCCGGGCCTGTTCAACCTAGACCTACAGCCGTATCGACGAGTAGCTGCCGCTTCACCCCGCTAGGGCCGAATAGCTGGGCGGGAAATACGGGGGTGTTGAGCGCTTACAACCTTCCGAACGGACCACGAAGTGGCTTTGTCATGGTCTCCGAGGACTAAGAATGACATCGGCGTAAAGCGAAGTGCTGTCATAGGCCGTTGCTATGGTGCGTCCTATGTCGCTGGGGTAGCGGTAACGAATGGGCAGGCGCTGGGCATCGACAGCGCGGTCGCTTTCCCGGTGGCGCGACCAGGGAGATTTCGCCATGCGCATCATTGATCCTTCGCGCCCTTGTTTTCTTTACCCATCACGGCGAAGCCTCCGCTTCGTTTGCGTGCTTGTCAGCCTCGCCGTGGCTGGACCGGTGTCAGCCGGAAGCTTCTCACCAAGACGACCTACCAAGGCAGCACGACGAACTACGTCTACAACGCGGCCAACCGGCTGGTGATGTTGCAGAACCCCGACTACACCCAGGTCGATTACCAGTACGACCCGGCGGGAAGGCTGCTCAGCCGCGTCACCGCCAATGGCGCACGGATGACACAACAGTTTGATGCCAATGGCTGGCTAACTCGGCTGGATCAATACGACGCCACCAACGCCCTCGTTTCTAGCACCACCTACACGCGCGACCGGGTGGGCAACATCACCGGGCAGACCGACGCCAGCGGCACGACCACCTTTGCCATGGATGCGCTGTACCGCCTGACCCAAGCCGACTACCCCGGCGCGGCCAACGATGAACTGTTCAGCTATGACAAGGTGGGCAATATCAAGACCACCACCAAGGGCAGCCTGACAGCCAATGCCAACACCCGTTACTACAACTACACGGCAGGCACCAACCGGCTGGCGGAGATTCGCATCGGCGGTACGAGTGGCACGCTGGAAAGCAGCTTCACGAATGACTTTGAAGGACGATTGACCAACCAGACCGGCGTCGGGGCCAAGACCCTCACCTGGGACGCCAAGGGCAGAGTCAAGACCGTCGGAGGCGAAACCTACCGCTACGACCCGATGGACTACCGCATTGGACGCAGGGGAGGGAGCCTGGGTAATCGCGACTACTTCCTTGAGGGCGAGCACCTGGAGTCGGAGTACGCTGGCGGCCAGCTGCAGGCCAGGTACTTCCGGGGCAGCGGCGTCGATGAGCTGGTCGCCGCCTGGATGTACGACAGCGACAGCAAGTTGCAGCCTTTCCTGTTCCATCACGACCACGTGACGAGCGTGACGGCGGTGTCGGGACACAACGGGGGTACGACGCAGAGCGTGAAGTACAGCGCGTTCGGCGTACCGCAAAGCACCACCGGTAGCAGCCCCAATCGGCTGAAGTATACGGGCCGCGAAGAAGATGGCACGGGGCTATATTACTACCGGGCGAGATATTACGATCCCCAGATCGGGCGGTTCGTGAGTGAAGACCCTATCGCCTTTGCCTCCGGGGACATGAGCTTCTATGTCTACGGATCGAATAACCCGGTCAACTTCAACGACCCGAGTGGCCTGACCAATCTGTTGCAGTATCTGGAAAGGGGTGTCCGGGTCATCAACAAAGCCCTGGATGTTCATCCAAAGACTGGCGTGGCGTTCAAGGAAGGATTCCCGGACTTCTCTCAGCAGGCCATCAAGGAGGTTAAGGTCGGCAACCTGACGGGTACGGAAAAGGATTTTGCACTCGCAGATCGAGCCGCGGGCTACTCAGCGACAAACCCGAGACCCGGCGACTTCACCTGGCACCATGTTCAAGACGGTCAGACCATGCAGCTCGTCCCGACGTCTGTCCATCAACAAACCGCGCACACTGGCGGCTCGGCATGGTGACGTTCCCGGGGATTTTCGGACCATCTAAAGCTTGAGAAGATGAAGACGCTGAACGTCGCCGGCAGGACCGAGACCTACACCTACGACAGCCTGGGCCGCAAAAAGACCGAAACCCTGAAGCGCCGCGCCAGCCCGACCAATGCCGCGCTGATCGACCTGACGACGAGCTACGACTACGACGCCCTGGACCGCATCGTCAAGGCCACCGATGCCCTGGGCAACGAAGTCCTCAACAGCTATGACGCCAACGGTCAGTTGTGGAAGGTCATCCTTGGCTCACGGCGCACACTATGCGCGGGACGCGCCGGCAGCAACCCACTTTCGCCCATCTCCCGCCTACTCCGTCGTACTCGGACTCCAGAACGCCTGACTGACGCAGTCGAGGGCGCTTAAGGTACGCACCAGTGCTTCGATTTCGTTGCCGTCGACCGAGGTGGCCGTCAGCACTGCCTCAATTTCCACGGCGTCGTCACCGAAGGCGTGCATGACGAGATCACTGGTTTGGTGGCCGGCTTTTTCCAGGGCGAGTTCGAGTTGGCGCAGGGCTTCTTTCTGGTGTGCGCGCGAGGCGATGACGTAGACGGTATTGGTGATTTCCACCGCCGTCGTATCGAGCGGCTGCTGGTTGATGCGGTTGACCACTGGGCGCAGCAGCGTATTGGACGCCAGGATGAAGAGGCTGCCGAGCACCGCCTCAAGAATCAGGTCAGCGCCGGCGCAGGCGCCGATTGCCGCCGAACCCCAGAGGGTGGCGGCGGTGTTGAGCCCGCGGACGTTGCCCTCTTCGCGCATGATGACGCCAGCGCCGAGAAAGCCGATTCCTGAGACGACGTAGGCGACGACGTGCACCGCGCCGTCGTGGCCGCTCAGCCGATTGGCCATGTCGACGAAGATGGCGGCGCCGACGGCGACCAGTACGTTGGTCCGCAGGCCAGCGGTGCGTTGGCGGTATTGCCGCTCAAGGCCGATCAGGCCGCCGAGAACGAAGGCGGTGGTCAGGCTGATGGTGGTGTCGGCAAGCGACACCAGATTGATGTTTTGAATGAATTCCATGATGGCTTCCTGCTGCCTGCCGTGGTGGGCAGAGCGCGTGCAGATCTCCGGCAGCGGACTGGCGTGCGCTTGCCGCCGTCGGGCGAAGGCGTGCCAGCGAACCGCCCGGAGCGGTCTGCGACTATCAAAAGGGAAGCAGCAAGACAGGCCGAGAACCGGCCGTGTCGACACCGCTACCCGCCGTTGCGGCAGGGTAGCGTTCGGGCATTACCCTCCGGTTACCTTGCCAGTGTGGGGCCGATGCAAGATCGTCCACTGGAACTGTCCACAGAGGGAACTCCGAAAAAGATGACGGCGAAATCTATCACTCGCGCAGAGGCTTGGCAATATCCTCCCCGGGGGGATAGGATGGCGGCGCCATGAGCAAAAACGCGACCCACCCCGACGTTCTCAAACGACTCAAGCGCGCGCACGGTCATCTGAAGAGCATCATCACCATGCTCGAAGACGATCGCGCCTGTCTTGAGATCGCGCAGCAACTCCTCGCCGTCGAGAAGGCAATCGGCAACGCCAAGCGAGCGTTGGTGCATGACCATATCGATCACTGCTTGGAGCGCTCGGTGAGCGACGGCGACCTGTCGGCCGATGCGGCGATTCAGGAGTTCAAGGAAATTACGAAGTACCTGTAGGAAGTCGCGCCGGGGAGCGCTCGCCGAATGAGGGGCGCTGCGCCCTCCATGCGCGGCGGAGTGTCGCCAATGTCTGCGGCGAGAGTGTCTGAACGGCCAGGAGCTTTCCCATGAACTATTTTTCTTCGTGGCAGGCGTTCGCCTTGGGCTCGGCGTTTTTTGCGGGGTTGACTGCGATCTTCGGCAAGCTCGGTGTCGAGGGGCTAAACGCCAATCTGGCGACGCTCGTTCGCACGTTTGTGGTCATGGCGATGACCGCCGCCATCGTCAGCATGCGTGGCGAGTGGGTCTGGCCCCGCGACACGACGCCGCGTGCCCTCGCATTTCTCGTCGCGTCCGGCGTGGCGACGGGCTTGTCCTGGCTCTTGTACTACCGCGCCTTGCAGATGGCGCCAGCCTCGCTCGTCGCGCCGATCGACAAGCTCAGCGTGGTATTCGCCATCGTTCTCGCGCTGGTCTTTCTCGGTGAGGCACTTACGTGGCGACTGGCCATCGGCGCCACCCTGATTGTCGCCGGCGTACTGGTCTTGGTCTGGCCGGCGGGTGAGCCGGCGAGTACGAAGCCCAGTTTGCTGTCGCCGAAACTGCCGCCGCAGAACTGAGCGGCTACCGGTAAACGCACGTACCGCGAGGCGTTCGGATTGCCGGCGCTGGACGATGGGTTGAGCCAACCGAGCGACGTTTTCATTCCGTTACCGTCTGCATGCCGCGTGTGGAGGACAATTCCGGGGTGGGCGCCTGTGATTCACGCATGGCCCCTACGCAACCCCTACATTGCCCGACGGAGTTTCCGCTTTTGTCCTACGTGTCTCTTCTGCCTCGCGCCCAGACGCTCGAGGCGCTGTCGCAACGCTACGGCCAGCGTTACAAATGGCTGGTGTTGCTGGTGATCGGGCTGGGGACGGTGGCGGGGGTGTTGTGCACCTCGAGTTTCAACGTCGCGGTGCCGGCGATGACGCGTCACTTCGGGCTTGGTCAGGCGCAGGTGCAATGGGCCATGACGGGATTCATGGCGGCAATGACCGTCGCCATGCTGCCGACTTCGTGGCTGCTTGATCGCTTCGGCTTTCGCCGCGTTTTTTTGCTCTCGCTGGCAACGCTTGCCGTCGCCAGCGTTGCCGGCTTCTTCGCGCCGACCTTTCCGCTGGTGGTGTGCGCGCGCGTCGTGCAGGGGGCGGCGGCCGGCGTTTTGCAACCGATGGGGATCCTTGCCCTGATGCGCCTCTTCAGCCCCGAAACGCAGGGGCGGGCGTCGGGGATTCTTACGCTGAGCATTGCTTCCACGCCGGCGATTGCGCCTGCCCTGGGCGGCGTCCTGCTCGATGCGTTTGGCTGGGAGACGATCTTTCTGCTCGGCCTGCCGTTTTGTCTGGTGGCGGCTGTTGCGGCGCTGTATCTGCTGCCGCTGCCACGGCCGGCCGTGGCGAAGCGCTTCGACTGGTTTGGCGTGAGTTGGCTTACGCTGGCGACGATCTTGCTGATCGAGGGCGTGTCGAGTCTGCAACACAGTGGCCTCGCCTCGGCGTGGACCTGGGGGCAATTTGGCTTCGCGACGCTGGCGCTGCTGCTTTTTGTCCGGCACGCCCGACGCCACGCCGCGCCAATCATCAATCTGCAGTTGTTCGGGCGGCGGACCTTCACCATGGGCACCATCGTTTCGTTTGCCTACGGTTTCGGCCTCTACGCTTCGACGTATCTCATTCCCGTGTTTTTGCAGAACGCGCTGGCGTATTCCGCTTCGGCGGCCGGTATGGCGTTGGTCCCCTCCGGCATCGCGCTGGTCCTCACCCTGCCGGTGGCCGGACGCATGGCGGATCGCTATTCGCCAAAATGGATCACCCTCGCCGGATTGCTGCTCTTTGGCGCTTCGTTCCTGATCTTTGCTGTCCTTGGCGGCGGCATCGAGCATAAGGAGATGATCGCCAGCACCGTCATCGGGCGCATCGGCCTGGGGCTGATCCTGCCCGCGCTCGGTATCGCCACCATGCGCAATCTGGCTGCGCACCAGCTCGGGCAGTCCTCGGTTGTCATCAGCTACGCCCGGCAGATTGGCGGTGTGATGGGCATTGCCATCATCGCGGTCTTCATTCAGTGGCGCGAGCTGGTCTACGGGCAGGAGGCGCCGGGCCTCTATACGGCGTATGCGCAGGGATTTTTATTGCTGACGGGCATCCTGCTGCTGGCCTCCGTCGCTGCCGCGCTCATGAAGAACGAGCCGGCAAAGGCGATGTCAGAGCGCTGAGCAGTCGGCGGGGGGGGGCAGGCGAGTCGTCAGCGGGCTGGGGTGTTGCGGCGCGCTCACGCCGCCGGGTGCCTGCCGATCAGTACGAGAACGTCAGCTCCGTAGCGTTCCGCCTTGGCAACGCCGATGCCGGGTACGTCGAGCAGGCTGTCGGCGTCGGTGGGGCGTAGCACGGCGAGTTCGCGCAGCGTGCGGTCGTGCAGGATGACGTAGGCGGGAACGCCCTGTTCACGGGCTTTGTCGGCGCGCCATTGGCGCAGGGCGACAACGAGCGGATCGCTGTCGTGTTCGCTACCGGCGGTATCGCCACGGCGTTCGTTGCTGCCGCCGCTGCGGCGGGCGCGGCGTGCCTGTGGGCGGCGCAGCATCAGTTCGCGTTCGCCGCGCAGCACCGGCCGCGCGCTTTCGGTCAGCACGAGCGCGCCAAAGGCGCTGGCGTCGGCTTCGAGCAGACCGGCGGCGAGCAACTGCCGGAAAACCGAGCGCCAGGTGGCGTCGTCGAGGTCGGCGCCAACACCGAACGTCGGCAGCGATTCGTGTCCGTGCTGCGTCATTTTTTCGGTCGTCTTGCCGCGCAGGAGGTCGATCAGGTGGCCGGTGCCGAAGCGCTGGCCGGTGCGCAGGACGGCCGACATGGCCTTGCGCGCGGCGACGGTGGCGTCCCAGAGTTGGGGCGGGTCGAGGCAGACGTCGCAGTTGCCGCAGGGCTCGGCGGCTTCGCCGAAGTAGTTGAGCAGCGTCACGCGCCGGCATTGCGCGCTTTCGCAGAAACCGAGCATGGCGTCGAGCTTTTGCCGCTCGACGCGCTTTTGCTCGTCATCGGAGGCGGATTCGTCGATGCGCTGGCGATGGATCACGACATCGTTGAGGCCGTAGGTCATCCACGCTTCGGCGGCATCGCCGTCGCGGCCGGCGCGGCCGGTTTCCTGATAGTAGGCTTCCAGCGTTTTCGGCAGGTCGAGGTGGGCGACGAAGCGTACGTCGGGCTTGTCGATGCCCATGCCGAAGGCGATCGTCGCCACCATGACGATGCCGTCCTCGCGCAGGAAGCGCTGCTGATGCTTGGCGCGTGTCGCCGTCTCCAGACCGGCGTGGTAGGGCAAGGCCTTCACGCCCTGTGTCGTCAGCCATTCGGCGGTGTCGTCGACCTTCTTGCGCGACAGGCAATAGACGATGCCCGCCTCGCCGCGCCGTCCGGCGAGGAAGTCGAGCAGCTGCCGGCGCGGGTTGTCGCGCTCGACGACGGTATAGCGGATGTTCGGCCGGTCGAAGCTGGAGACGAAGATGCGTGCGCTGTCGAGACCGAGGCGGACGACGATCTCCTCGCGCGTCAGCGCGTCGGCGGTGGCGGTGAGCGCGATACGCGGCGTCTGCGGGTAGCGCTCGTGCAGGCGCGACAGCTGGATATACTCGGGGCGGAAGTCGTGTCCCCACTGCGACACGCAGTGCGCCTCGTCGATGGCAAAGAGCGCCAGCCGACCGCGTTCGGCGAGCGTGTCGAGCAGACCGATGAAGCGCTCGGTGAGCAGGCGCTCGGGGGCGACGTAGATCAGGTCGAGCTCGCCGCGCATCAGCCGCCGCTCTGTGTCGACGACGGCGTCGAAATCCAGCGTCGAGTTGAGGAAAGCCGCGCGCACGCCAGCCTGCAACAGCGCATCGACCTGATCCTGCATCAGCGCGATCAGCGGCGAGACGACGACACCGACGCCCTCGCGCAGCAGCGCGGGGATCTGGTAACAGAGCGACTTGCCGCCGCCGGTCGGCATCAGCACCAGCGCGTCGCCGCCACCGACGACATGTTCGATGATCTCGGCCTGCCGGCCGCGAAAAGCCGGGTAGCCAAACACGCGTTGCAGGATTTCCTGAGCCGGCGTGCGCGCGGCCTCGGCGGGTACTGCGGACATACTCATTCCTTCGACTGGCCCTCGGCGGGTGGGCGCAGCAGGGAGGCGACCACCGCGATGGCGATGATGATGGCGACAACCGCGAGGGCGGCGAAGACCGGAATCTTCACCCACTCGACGATCAGCATCTTGCTGCCGATGAAGACGAGGACGAACGCCAGCCCGTATTTGAGCAAGTGAAAGCGTCCGGCAAGGTCGGCAAGGAGAAAATAGAGCGCACGCAGACCCAGTACCGCGAAAAGGTTCGAGGTCATGACGATGAAGGGATCGGTCGTGATGGCGAAGATCGCCGGGATCGAGTCGACGGCGAAGATCACATCCGTGACGGCAATCAGCATGACGACGACGAATAGCGGCGTGTACTGACGCAGCCCCCCTTCACGCAGCCACAGCCGGTCGCCGTGAAAGGCGGGCGTGATTGCCAGATGCCGACGCATCCAGCGCAGGACCGGGTTCTTTTCGAGGTCGGGCTCGTGCTCGGCGGCGAAGAGCATCTTGCCGCCCGTCAGCAGCAGGAAAGCGCCGAAGAGATAAAGCAGCCAGTGAAAGCGCGCCACCAGCCAGGCGCCGATGAGGATCATCACCGCGCGCAAAAGCACGGCGCCGATGACGCCGAGGATCAGCGCGCGCTTTTGCTGTGGCGGCGGCACGGCGAAGGCGGTGAACAGCATCAGGAAGACGAAGATATTGTCGACCGACAGCGACTTCTCGATCAGATAGCCGGTGAGAAATTCCGTGGTTTTCAGCGTCGCGAGTTCTCGGCCGCTGCTGTAGTCGAGCCACAACCAGAGCAGCCCGGCGAAGGCAAGCGCCAGCCCCACCCACAGCGCCGACCAGGAGAGCGCTTCGCGCACGCCGACCACATGCGCGCCGCGCCGGTCGAGGCTGACGAGATCGATGGCGATGGCGATGACGACGAAGGCGGCAAAGCCGGCCCACATCCAGACGTTGGCGATTCCGTCCATGGCTTGGCTCAGTAGCGGACCGACGAGGCTGCCGCACGGCGCGGCGCGGCATCAAGCGGCGCTTCGCGTCGGTATTCGCCCTCGAATACGCGCCCCGAGGCCGTGGTGTGCTGCCGGCTGGCCTCCGCGCGCACGCCTTGCTGCGCGGCGAGTAGGCGCGGCAAGACACGGCCCAGCAGCCGGAGGAGGTGTACGGCGATGAAGAGGCGCAGCGATGAAGGGGTTTGCATGGGGCGGCTCCTTGGCGAAAAGTGAGGAATCAACGCGCACCTTCGCCGGCGCCGGTCGTAAACGGAAAAGACCTTTGCCGGGGCGGCAAAGGTCTCGCTTGCAAACCGTGTGCCGTGCGCAGACTTGCCTCGCGCCTGACATGGCGTGGCGCACTCAAATCTGGCGCGACGCCCGGTTTGCCCACAACACCGGGGAAGATTCACTTCCCGTCCTGACGATGTTGCGGTCCAGCTACTCCCCTTTGTGGGATGCGTGTCGGGCAATCTACCGAAAGCCGGGGCGACGGTCAATGATTCAGTCGAGCGCGTGGCGGCTCAGCCGGCCAGCGTCGTAGCGGACATACTCGCCGCGCGCTGCCGTCCAGTCCGCCAGCACCCAGCGTTCGACGATCTGGCCGTCGACCGAGAGCGTGTGCATCGCCGGGCGATGCGTGTGGCCATGGATCAGCGTCGGCAGGCTGTAGGCGCGCAGAAGCTCGATGGTGGCGGTGTCGGTGACGTCCATGAGTTCGCTCGACTTGTCGCGTTTGACGGTCTCGCTTTGCTCACGCAAGCCGGCCGCCAGCGCGCGTCGTTCTTGCAGCGGGCGGCGCAGGAATGCATGCCGCCAGACGGGATCGCGCACCTGGCGCCGGAACTGCTGGTAGTCGCCGTCTGCCGTGCACAGGGCGTCGCCATGGGCGAGCAGCAGTGGGCCGGAGGCGGTATTGAGTAGCGTCGGGTCGGCGAGAAGTGCTGCGCCGGCACGCCGGGCGAAGTCGTCGCCGAGCAGAAAATCGCGGTTGCCCGGCAGGATGCCGAGTCGTCCCCCCGCCTCGGTGAAGGCGCGCAGGGCGGCGAGGACGTTCGCCGCGAGGGGCTCGCCGGGGTCGTCGATGGCATCGTCGCCCAGCCAGGCTTCAAAGAGGTCGCCGAGGATGTAAAGCTCACCGGCGGCACGCGCCTCGCCTTCGAGGAAGGCAAAAAAGCGGCGCGTGATTGCCGGTGTCTGCGCCGAAAGGTGCAGGTCCGAAATGAAGAGGATCGACAACGAGGGCCCGCGTCAGCAGACTTCGGCGCGCTCGATCACGACGTCTTCTTTCGGTACGTCGTCATGGAAACCGGAACGACCGGTCTTGACCTTGGCGATGGCGTCGACCACTTCGGTGCCGGCGACGACCTTGCCGAAAACACAGTAGCCCCAACCGTTGGCGTTCGGTGCCTTGAAGTTGAGGAAGTCATTGTCCGTGACATTGATGAAGAACTGGGCGCTGGCCGAGTGCGGGTCGGAGGTGCGCGCCATGGCGATGGTGTAGCAGTCGTTCTTGAGACCGTTGTCGGCTTCGTTCTTGATCGGTGCACGCGTCGCCTTTTGCTTCATGCCGGCTTCAAAGCCGCCGCCCTGAATCATGAAGCCGTCGATGACACGGTGGAAAATCGTGCCGTCATAGTGGCCGGCTTCCGCGTAGGCGAGGAAGTTGGCGGCCGTTTCCGGCGCCTTCTCGGCGTCGAGTTCGAGAGCGATGACGCCGTGGTTGGTGTGCAGTTTGATCACAGGTTTTCCTTTTTTTCAGGGGAGAATTTTGGCCGAACGGATAACGACGTCTTCTTTCGGCACGTCCTCGGCGAAGCCGACGCGGCCGGTTTTCACCTTGGCGATGGCGTCGACGACTTCGCTGCCGGCGACGACCTTGCCGAAGACGCAGTAGCCCCAGGCATCCGGCGTCGGTGCGCGGTAGTTGAGGAAGGTGTTGTCGTTTACGTTGATGAAGAATTGCGCGGTTGCCGAGTGCGGGTCGCCGGTGCGGGCCATGGCGACGGTGTAACGCTCGTTGCGCACTCCGTTGTTGGCCTCGTTCTTGATCGGTGCGCGCGTCTTCTTTTGCTTCAGGCCCGGCTCAAAACCGCCGCCCTGAATCATGAAACCGTCGATGACGCGGTGAAAGATGGTGCCGTCGTAAAAGCCATCGCGCGCATAGGCGAGGAAGTTGTCGACCGTTGCCGGCGCACGGGCGGCGTCGAGTTCGATGACGATGCGGCCGAGGTTCGTTTGCAGTTCGACTTTCGGCGCGGCAACGGCGCTGCTGACGGCAACGACGAAGCCGCAGGCGAGGGCGATGAGGTGGCGGAGCATCAGGCAGATCCTTCGTAGATGATTTTCCAGGCGCCGTCTTCACGAATCCAGTACTGACGTTTGCGCATTTCGTTGGAAAGGTTGTTGCTGCGGTAGTCCTGATCGAAAGTAACGACGACGAATTCTTCTTTGCCGGGGTTACGGAAAATCGATGGATTGAGGAGGCGGACCTTGATCCATTCCTTGCCGGCATTGACCTGGCGCTTTTGCTGGGCGAACTGCTCCAGCGATTGACTGCCCGCCTGGAAGCGCTTCGAGTAGTGGCTCAGGTAGCGGTTGATGTCGCGGCTTTCCCAGTCGGTGCGCCATTCTTCGATGGCGCGCGTCAGGGCGGTGCGCTCGGCTTGCCAGTCGTCGAGCGACAGCCATTCGATCGAGTTGCTGATGATCACCGGCGTCAGGCCAATTTGCAGATTCTTCGACAGCGCGGTGAGGTCGGCGTTGGTGAGGACGACGCAGCCGTCGGAGGCCTTCGGCGGGCGCGAGTAGGTGTTCGAGGGCGTGCCGTGCAGCCAGATGCCGTGACCGCTGCGACCCTGGCGACGGTCCCATTCGTTCGGGTAGTCGAGCGGGTAGGCACCGATGCCATACAGATCGCCGATGCGCTGCGCTGGCAGGCTGGAGGTGACGTGATAGACGCCGATGGGGGTCTTCTTGTCGCCTTCGCGGGTCTTCTCGGTGCCGAGCTTGCCGTGGGTGATGTAGTAGTCGGCGACGAAACGCGGACGCCCACCGTTGGCAATGTCGTTCTGGTAGAGGTACAGCCGCGACTTCGCCGTGTCGACGACGATGGCGAACTTCTGATCGGCCTGCATCTGCAAGAGATAGCGCGGCACATAACGGGTTTGCGGCTTGTCGCGGTAGGCCTTCAGGCGGACGATGGCCTCATCGCGCAAATCGTCCAGCCGATCCTTCGGCGCATTGCTGGCCGCGCCGAAGGTCTGGATCGGTTTGCTGCGCGCGAGGAGCAGGTCGCCCTTGATCAGGTGGGCGAGGCGGAAATTGGGGTATTGGCTGAGCAGCGCGTCGGTTTTTTTTGCCGCGTCATCAAGGCGGTTGGCTTCAATGTCGGCAAGGATGCGCGTCAGTTGGGCTTCGGGTCCGGCGTCGCTGGCGCTGCTTGGCGTGGCTGCCTGGGCGACGGGTAAAAGAGACAGCGCGCCGGCACCGATCAGTGCCAGCGCCAAGAGGATTTGCCGCATTAGCCGATACGTTCCTGCTGGATCAGCCACTTGGCGCCGGAGCGAACCAGAACGACGGTCTTCATGGCCGAAGACTTCAGCGAAGCGGAGCGATAGAACTGCCGGAAGCGCACCGTCGCCTTGTCGCCATTGAGCGTGACGCGCACGTCTTCAACCGAGACCTGAAGCTTGCCCGGCTTGTCGATGCGCTGCGCACGCTCGGCTTCCCACTCTTTGCGCGAGACGCCGTTCGGCGTCTGGAAGTCGCTGGCGTAGTAGCCCAGGTACGCCTTCACGTCCTTGCGCGCCCACGCGGCGGCCCAGCCTTGCAGGGCGCGGTTGATGTCGTTTTCGGCGGTATTGGCGTCGCTACGGGCCGGGGTGGCCGGGCGGCTTTCCGCAGCCTTTTCGACCGTCTTCTCCGGTGCTTTCACCGCCGGTTTTTCGATGACGGCCGGTTTGGCGGGGGCGGGGGCGGGCAACGGTGCGACAGGTGCCGGCGGCGCGGTGCGGGTGGTCGTGTCAGTCGCAGCAACGCGCACTGGCTCGGCCGCCGGGCGCGCGGTGGCCGTCGGTTTGACGCCGGGCTTGCCGGAGGTGCTGATCAGTTCGCGAATGAGCGAGAGCTTCGACTGCGCCGTCGTGTTCGAGGAATCGATCTGCAGTGCCTTGTCGTAGGCCTGGCTGGCGAGCTTGGCGTAGATGTCGCCGAGGTTCTCGTGCGCGACGGCGTAAGACGGGTGCGTGCGGATCGCCATTTCGAGCGCCGTGCGGGCCTTGTCGTACTGCTTTTGCTGGGCGTAGAGAACGGCCAGATTGTTGTAGGGCTCGGGCAGTTCCGGATAGTCCTCGGTCAGTCGCGTAAAGGTCGCGATGGCATCGGCGGAGCGGCCCATCTCGGTGAGGATGACGCCGCGCAGGAAACGGCCTTGCGCATCCTTCGGCTTTGACGAGAGGTAGCTGTCGACCTTTTCAAGCGCCTGAGGGAATTGTCCCTGACGCAGCATGCGTTGAGCATCGGGAAGGTCGTCAGCGAACGCGAACGGCGCGGCCACGCTCAGGCACAGACCAACGAGGAGGGCAGAGAGCGGGCGGGAAAGACGGCTGGGCAGGGGGCGTACGGCGCGTGCCGTCGGGAAGGCGGGGGGCATCGGTATGGTATACTTTGCCAGTAAAATAGACGAAAAAGTCGGTGTAATCAGGCCTTAAAGGTATTTCAAAGCACCGCGGAAAGGCCCGTTAAACCGACGCTGCGCTGCGGCGGAAGTGGCGTGAAAATGCCACGCTGATCGTGCCGGAGGGTACATCTTAGCCGGCGAATTCTAGCAAGAAGCGCGTCGAATCCCAAATATTCCACATGCCCGGCAATGCGTTGCGGGGCGCTTGGCGAGTTCCAGAAGATGCTGAAGATTTTCAATTCCCTGTCGAGGGAAAAGCAGGATTTTGTCCCGATTGAGGCTGGCAAGGTCCGTTTGTACGTCTGCGGGATGACCGTCTACGACTACTGCCACCTCGGGCATGCGCGTGTGCTGGTGGTCTTTGATGTGGCGCGGCGCTGGTTGCGCGCCAGCGGTCTGGATGTGGTGTATGTGCGAAACATTACCGACGTGGACGACAAGATCATTCGTCGCGCTGCCGAGAACGGTGAGTCAATCGCTGAACTTACCCAGCGTTTCATCGGTTTCATGAATGAGGATGCGGCAGCGCTGTCGGTGGAGCCGCCCGATGTTGAGCCGCGCGCGACGGCGTATGTGCCGCAAATGATTGCGCTGATCCGTACGCTCGAAGAGAAGGGGCTGGCCTATCAGGCAAGTGACGGCGACGTGAATTTCGCGGTGCGTAATTTCCCCGGTTACGGACGCCTGTCGGGCAAGTCGCTCGACGATTTGCGTGCCGGCGAGCGGGTCGAGATCGCTTCGGCGAAGCGCGATCCGCTCGATTTCGTCTTGTGGAAGCGTGCCAAGCCGGGCGAGCCGTCCTGGCCGTCACCTTGGGGAGAGGGGCGTCCGGGCTGGCACATCGAATGTTCGGCGATGAGCTCCGACCTGCTCGGTGCGCATTTCGACATTCATGGCGGCGGACAGGATTTGCAGTTTCCGCATCACGAGAACGAGATCGCGCAGTCCGAGGGCGCGCATGGCGGCGTCTTCGTCAACTACTGGATGCACAACGGCTTCGTGCGGGTCGACGAAGAAAAGATGTCGAAGTCGCTGGGCAACTTCCTGACGATTCGCGACATCCTGAAAAAATACGATGGCGAAGTGGTGCGCTTCTTCATCCTGCGGGCGCACTACCGTAGCCCCTTGAACTACGCCGATGTGCATCTCGACGATGCCCGTCAGTCCCTGTCGCGGCTCTACACGGCGCTGCGCGGTCTGCCTCCGGGCGCGGCGGACGCGGTGCCGGACTGGCAGGAGCCATACGCGCAGCGCTTCCGGCAGGCGATGGATGATGATTTCAACACGCCTGTCGCCTGTGCCGTGCTCTTCGATCTGGCGGCCGAGCTGAACCGGACGCGTGCGCCCGAGCTGGCGTGCCAGTTGCGGGCCTTGGGCGGCGTGCTCGGGCTCTTGCAGCGCGATACCGAGACCTTTCTGCAAGCCGGGCCGGCGGCGGCCGACGAGTTGGGCGCCGCCGATATCGAGGCGCTGATTGCCGAGCGTGCCGCTGCCAAGGCCGCCCGGAATTTCGCCGAGGCAGACCGCGTACGCGGCGTGCTGCTGGCCGCTGGCGTCATCCTCGAAGACAGCGCGCAAGGAACTCGCTGGCGCCGCGGTTAGGCGCTTGGTCGGTCGCCGCGTGATGTGCTCTGTAATGCGCTCACGCGGCACTTGCCGCTCAACTCGCGTGAACCGCCCGTCGGCGGCGGAAACCGCTGTCTCAGTGCAGGACGCGGCCGCCGTTACCGACGACGGTGAGGTCGACAAAGTGCGAGCCGCTGTGGTCGCGTGGCGAGTAGCTGATGTGATAACCGCCCAGGTCGAGGTTCTGCATGCTTTCGAGGCTGCCGATCAGCTTTTCGCGGCTGAGGTCGCGGCCGCTTTTGCGCAAGGCGTCGATCAGCGTGCGTGCCATGATGTAGGCCTCCAGACCGTAATACGAGGGACGCGCGCCCTTCGCCAGCAGCCGCTGGTATTCGCGCACCACCGGCGTTACCTCGTTCCACGGGTAGGGCATGACCTGCGAGATGCCGATGCCGCGCGCGTCGTCTCCCAGTTCGCGAACCAGCAGATCCGCGCCAACGGGCGACAGGGTGACGAACTGCGGGTTTTGTCCGAGCTTTTTCATGTGCCGAACGAAGGCGGCCGTCGGCTTGTACAGCGCGACCATGATCACGGCTTGCGGATTGGCTTGGGCGACTGCCTGGGCAGCGGCGCCAACGTCCAGTGAATTGCGCTCGACGGCGCCGGCGGCGACGGTCGTCAGGCCGCGTTTGCGCAGCGCGCTGGCAATGCCGTCCAGACCCGAGGTGCCGAAGGCGTCGTTCTGGTAGAGGACCGCGATCCGATTCAGGCCGAGCGATGTGAGTTGGCCGATGATGGCCTCGCACTCGTCCGCGTAGCTCGCGCGCGTGTTGAAGACATAGCGGTTGTTCGGGTGGGTTTTTGGCGACTGGCGGATCGCGTCGCTGCCGGAGATCGCGCCGACCAGAGGGACACCCGCCGGGCCGAGCACCTCGTTCACCGCCGCCTGGGTGGTGCTGGAGCCATAGGAGGCGATGAGACCAAAGACCTTTTTTTCTTCGACCAGCGCACGCGCGTTGGCGACGGCCCGCTCGGTTTCGTAGCCGTCGTCCAGCGCAACGAGTTGCAGCTTGCGACCGTGGATGCCGCCGCTGGCGTTGATCTGCTGAAAGTAGGCGGCGATGATGTCGCGCATTTCCACGCCGTAGGCGCCGTTTGGCCCCGAGAAAGGCGCACTCATGCCGAAGTTAAGTGTTGTCGGATCGACCGCTCCGGCGCCGGCGGCGAGGCTCGGAGTGCTAGTGCCGGTGAAGGTCAGAAGGCTGGTGGCAATGAGGATGAAGCGGCGCAACATGGTCAGTCGTCCTGAGTAAACACGGGGGCTGCTGGCGGGTGCGCTGGCATGATGGCAGTGCTGGGTATCGTTTGTATACGGGCACAAAAAAAGGGCGCCGTGAGTGGGCGCCCTTCTTTCAGTGCGGAAATGACAAAGAAGTAAATCCAAATGCGCGATTGAATTGCCTGCGTGCTTAGCTGGCCGCGAAGAAGCTGCGCACGCGATCCATCCACGATTTCGCACGCGGGTTGTGGTGGCCGGAGTTGGAGCGGCTCGATTCCTCCAGTTCGCGCAGCAGTTCGCGCTGACGCTCGGTGAGATTAACCGGCGTTTCGACGACGACATGGCAGAGCAGGTCGCCGTGCGCATGGCTGCGTACGCCCTTGATCCCCTTGCCGCGCAGGCGGAAGACCTTGCCCGATTGCGTTTCCATCGGGATCTTCAGCTTGGCGACGCCGTCGAGCGTGGGAATCTCGATTTCACCGCCAAGCGCCGCCGTCGTGAAGCTGACCGGCATTTCGCAGTGCAGATCGTTCTGCTCGCGCTGGAAGACCGAGTGCGCTTTCAGGTGAATCTGTACGTAGAGGTCGCCCGGTGGCCCGCCATTGACGCCGTGCTCGCCTTCGCCGGAGAGACGAATGCGATCGCCTTCATCGACCCCGGCTGGGATTTTGACGGCCAGCGTCTTGTGCTGCTTCACCCGGCCGGCACCGCTGCACTGCGGGCAGGGTTCGGGGATGATGCGCCCGGTGCCGTGGCACTTCGGGCAGGTCTGCTGAATCGAGAAGAAGCCTTGCTGCAAGCGCACCTGACCATTGCCCTGACAGGTCGGGCAGGTCTTCGACTGCGTGCCGGGCTTGGCGCCCGAGCCGTCGCAGTGTTCGCAGACCTCCATGGTCGGGATGCGAATCTTGGTTTCGGTGCCGAAGGCCGCTTGCTCAAGCGAAATTTCGAGGTTGTAACGCAGATCGGCGCCGCGATAGATGTTCGAGCGACCGCCACCGCCACGGTTGCCGCCAAAAATCTCGTCGAAGATACCGCCGAAGGCGTCGGAGAAACCGCCGCCACCGCCACCCATGCCCGCCTGCTGGTCAACGCCGGCGTGGCCGAATTGATCGTACGCGGCACGCTTTTGCGCGTCGGAAAGAACCTCGTAGGCTTCCTTCGCTTCCTTGAACAGCTCTTCGGCCTTGGGGTTGTCCGGGTTGCGGTCCGGGTGGAACTTCATGGCCTGCTTGCGGTAGGCCTTCTTGATCTCGTCCTCGCTGGCGTCGCGGTTGACGCCAAGAGTCTCGTAGTAGTCGCGTTTAGCCATGGAATCCTGGGCGCTTGTGGGCGAAAGGCGGAATTATACGTCCCGCCTTTCGCCATCCGGTTTTACTTCTTGTCTTTGACTTCGGTGAATTCGGCGTCGACGACGTCGCCTTCATCCTTCTTCGCTTCCGCGCCGCCCGCCGGAGCTTCTCCGGCCTGCGCCTGCTGCTTGGCGTAGACCTTTTCGCCGAGCTTCTGGGCAGCGGCGGAAAGCGCTTCGGTCTTCGCCTTCAGCGTTTCCAGATCGCTGTCGCGGATGGCTTCTTCGGCTTCCTTGACGGCGGTTTCCAGCGAGGCCTTTTCTTCGTCGGAGAGTTCGGCACCGTATTCGGTGAGCGACTTCTTCACCATGTGAATCGTCGAATCGCACTGATTGCGGGCGTCGGCAAGTTCATGTGCCTTGCGGTCTTCTTCCGCGTGCAGTTCGGCGTCCTTCACCATGCGTTGAACTTCGTCCTCGGACAGACCGGAGGAGGCCTGAATCTTGATCTTGTTTTCCTTGCCTGTGGCCTTGTCCTTCGCCGAAACGTGCAGGATGCCGTTGGCGTCGATGTCGAAGGTCACCTCGATCTGCGGCATGCCGCGCGGTGCCGGCGGGATGTCGGAGAGGTTGAATTGGCCGAGGCTCTTGTTGCCGGAGGCCATTTCACGTTCGCCTTGCAGGACGTGAATGGTCACCGCCGACTGATTGTCGTCCGCCGTCGAGAAGACCTGGCTGGCCTTGGTCGGGATGGTCGTGTTCTTCTGGATCAGCTTGGTCATGACGCCACCGAGCGTCTCGATGCCGAGCGACAGCGGTGTCACGTCGAGCAGCAGCACATCCTTGACTTCGCCCTGCAGAACGCCACCCTGAATGGCCGCACCAACAGCGACGGCTTCGTCGGGGTTCACGTCCTTGCGCGGTTCCTTGCCGAAGAACTCCTTCACCTTGTCTTGCACCTTCGGCATGCGCGTCTGGCCGCCGACGAGGATGACGTCGTCGATGTCGGTGATCTTCAGGCCAGCGTCCTTCAGCGCGGTACGGCACGGGGCGATGGTGCGCTCGACCAGTTCGTCGACGAGCGATTCGAACTTGGCGCGCGTGATCTTCAGCGCCAGGTGCTTCGGGCCGGAGGCGTCAGCGGTGATGTAGGGCAGGTTGATTTCGGTTTGCTGGCTCGAGGAGAGTTCGATCTTGGCCTTTTCCGCCGCTTCCTTGAGACGTTGCAGTGCGAGGACGTCGCTCTTCAGATTGACGCCGGATTCCTTCTTGAATTCATCGATGATGTAGTCGATCAGGCGTTGGTCGAAGTCTTCGCCGCCGAGGAAGGTGTCGCCATTGGTCGACAGCACTTCGAACTGATGCTCGCCGTCGACTTCGGCGATTTCGATGATCGAGACGTCGAAGGTGCCGCCACCGAGGTCATAGACGGCGATTTTCTTGTCGCCCTGTTTCTTGTCCATGCCGAAAGCGAGCGCCGCGGCGGTCGGCTCATTGATGATGCGCTTGACTTCGAGGCCGGCGATGCGGCCGGCGTCCTTGGTCGCCTGGCGCTGGCTGTCGTTGAAGTAGGCCGGCACGGTGATGACCGCTTCGGTGACTTCTTCGCCGAGGTAGTCTTCGGCAGTCTTCTTCATCTTGCGCAGCACTTCGGCGGAGACTTGCGGCGGCGCGATCTTGCCGTCGCGCACCTCAACCCATGCGTCGCCATTGTCGGCCTTGAGAATCTTGTAGGGCATCAGCGAGATGTCCTTCTGCACTTCCTTTTCGTCGAAGCGGCGACCGATCAGGCGCTTGACGGCAAACAGCGTGTTCTTCGGGTTGGTGACGGCCTGACGCTTGGCCGGCGCGCCGCAGAGGATTTCGCCGTCTTCGGCGTACGCGATGATCGACGGCGTGGTGCGCGCGCCTTCCGAGTTTTCGATGACCTTCGGAACGCCACCCTCCATGACGGCGACGCAGGAGTTGGTCGTGCCGAGGTCGATGCCGATGATTTTGCCCATTTCAGAATCCTTTCAGTATTTTTGCGGTATTGGGTCGGATGCAGTGCCGGATGCCTCGAAGATGAGGCTCATGGCCGGAATTTCAAGCCTTGGCGCGCGCGACAACGACAAGTGCCGGCCGCAGCACGCGGTCGCCCAGCAGATAGCCCTTTTGCAGCACGGAAATCACCGTGTTCGGCTCGGCGTCGGACTCGACCATGCTGATCGCCTGATGGCGGTGCGGGTCGAATTTCTGACCTTGCGGGTTGATGTCGTTGAGGCCATTTTTTTCGAAGGCGGAGATCAGTTGCTTGAGCGTGAGTTCACAGCCTTCCTTCATGGTCTCGATGCTCGGCGTCTCGCTGGACAGCGCTGCTTCGAGGCTGTCGCGCACGGCCAGCAATTCGCCGGCGAACTTGTCGACGGCGTAGCGCGAGGCCTTGGCGATGTCTTCCTGTGCGCGACGACGCACGTTTTCGGTTTCGGCCTTGGCACGCAGCCAGGCGTCGTGATGTTCGCTGGCCTTCAGTTCGGCCTGGCGAATCGCCTCTTCGAGCGAAGGCGTGACGTCAGCGGAGGCTGCGTGCGCGTTGGTGGATGCGTCGCTGGCGGTTTGGTCGCCCGTGTCGGGAGTGGGGTTTTGCGTATCGGATGCTTGCATTGTCGGCGGTCTCCAGAAAAACCCCGCTGAAGTGGGGGTGTTTCACAGACTTTCAAGTGCCGACAGCGAGTTTTCGGAGGTGCCGCGCAACGGTGCGCGGCACCCGTCCGTTTGCCCGACGAAGCCGGGCAGAGTTGCCTAGACCTTGAAGCGACCGACGGTCGATTGCAGACCTTCGGCCAGGTCTTCGAGCGATTGCGCGGCCGCGGCCGTTTGCTCGACGGCGACGTTGTTTTCCTTCGCCATGGCGGCGATGGACTCGATGCTTTCGGCGACTTCGCCGGAAACACGCCGTTGCTCTTCGGTTGCGGCGGCGATGGCGTCAAGACCGCGGCCGACTTCGGCCACCGAGCCGTTGGCCGCCTTGAGGATGTCGGCGACGCTGTCGACGGTCTTCTGGCTGGAGGCGATGTGGTCAAGTCCTTCGCCAATTGCGCGTTTGACGGCGACCGATTGCGCCGACAAGGTCTCGGTGATGACGTCGATCTGGCTGGCGGAGCTGGCCGATTTTTCGGCGAGTTTTCGCACTTCGTCGGCAACAACCGCGAAGCCACGCCCGGCTTCACCGGCACGCGCCGCCTCGATGGCCGCGTTCAGCGCCAGCAGGTTGGTCTGCTCGGCGATGCCCTTGACCTCTTGCGTCATCTTGTTGATGTCTTCGGTGTTCTTGACGAAGTCACCCACCGAATTGGCCATCAGTTTCACGGCTTGTTCAACGTCGCCCATTTCCTTGAGCAGTTGCTTGAGGCTCTGATCGCCTTCGTTGGCGCGGCGCAGGCTGTCCTGCGAAAGCTCCTTGACGTCGTCGGCGCTCTTCGAGATCGAGGCAATGCTGCCGACGAGGTTTTCGACGGCGGACGAGGCCATGATCGATTTTTCGTTCTGCTGATGCGAGCCCGTTTCCACCTTGCGCGAGGCGACGGCGAGGTCTTGTGCTTGCGACGAGACATGTTCGGCCGACTTGCTCACCTGGCGCACGAGGCCGTTGAAGTTCTCCATCATTTCGTTGAAGATCGCCGCCGTCTGGCCGATTTCGTCCTGGCCTTTGACCGGGAGGCGCCGCGTCAGGTCGCCTTCGCCACGGGCGATGTCCTGCAAACCGGCCTTCAGCGACTCGAGCGGCTTGGTCACGAGGCTGCGCGTCAGGAAGTAGATGACGAAGAGCAGTAGCAGACAGACGCCCGCCGCCGCCAGCGCGATCTTCATGCGGAAGGTCGCCACTTCCTGATCGACCGAGTCGAGCGAGATTTTCATGCTCACCACGCCCAGCTGCGTACCTTCCGGGACGAGGTGGCACATGATGCAGTTTTTGCCGAGGTAGTTGCTGGAGGCGCGCACGGGGTTGACGATGCGCAATACCTGCCCGTCGCCGTCGGGGATCACTGCGGAGTAGGCGATGCCGTCTTTCAGCACGCGCTTTTCAAGCTCGTCGGGTTCGCGCGTTGCCTTGGTGTCGGGGCCGAAACGATCGATGACCGCTTGGCCGCGTCCGACGAACAGCTCTTTCACGACGGACAGTTGCTTGATCTGGTCGAGGAAGATTTCGCGATCACCGATGGTGCCGGTGATCATCATGCCGGTCAGGCCGGCCATGGTCATTTCGTGGATGCTCTTCGAGAAATCCTCGGCCTGGCTGATGGCCGTCTCGCGATTGACCTGGCTTTCCCAGGCGATCATGGCGGTCCAGACGATGACCAGCACAAACCAAATGGCGGCGGTCAGGCGCACCCAGATCTTCCAGTTTTTCATTGCGTACAACCCCCGTGGGTGGTTGTTTGAGGATTCTCAGGCGCGATGACCACCCTTCAGCGCACCATTTTGGGGTGCCAAATTGTGCCACCAAGTACCATGCTGGAGCAAAGAAAAACTGAGGAAAAACAGGGCGACGCCGGGTGCAGCGAGCGGTCTGTGGTGTTTCTGCCGTGTGCGGTTGAAATCCGCCTTGCTTGGACGTCGCGTCTAGCGTTTTGCTCCCATGCAACGCGCACGGCGCAGGCATTCGGCCATCTCTTCGCTCGATTGCGGGCCGCTGGTGGGCCAGCCTGACATGTGTTGCGTCGCGATCTCCGCCAGCGCACGTACCCAGTCGTCGCGCTCGTTGAGGCAGTGGATGAAGTGGAATTCTTCACCGCCGGCGGCGAGAAAGTCGTCACGCCCTTCCAGCGCGATTTCTTCGAGCGTTTCGAGGCAGTCGCTGACGAAGCCCGGGCAGATCACGTCGACCCGTTTGACATGCGCAGCGCCCAGAGCTTTCAGGGTTTCGGTCGTGTACGGTTCCAGCCAGGCCGAGCTGCCAAAGCGCGACTGGAAGCAGACGGTGTATTGGTCTTCGCGCAAGTCCAGTGCTTCGGCCAGAAGCCGGCTGGTCTTGTGGCATTCGCAGAAGGTCGTGTCGCCGACTTCGAGGGTTGAGCGCGGTACACCGTGGTAGCTCATGACGAGGCGGTAATCGTCGCCCGGTTGTCCATGCTTCGCCCAGTGTTCGCGGACGCTGGCAGCAAGGGCGGCGATGTAGCCCGGATGATCGGGATAGCTGCGCACGGTGCGCAGTTCCGGCAGGCTGCGGCAGAGTTGCGCCCAGGAGAAAGCGGTATCAAAGGCTGTCGCCGTCGTGCTCGCCGAGTATTGCGGGTAGAGCGGCAGCAGGAGAATGCGGTTGCAGCCTTCCTCCTTCAGGCGCGAGAGTACTTCCGGAATCGACGGCTGCCCGTAGCGCATGGCGTGGGCGACCCGGACTTTCATGCCAGCATCGTCAAGCAGCTTTTGCAGCGCCTGTGTCTGGCGCTGCGTGTGCACGCGTAGGGGCGAGCCTTCCTTCGTCCAGATCGCCTGATATTTCACCGCCGAACGCTGCGGACGATAGTTCAGGACGAGGCCGTTGAGGATCATCAGCCACAGCGGGCGCGAGGTTTCGACGACGCGCGGGTCGGAGAGGAACTCGCGCAAGTAGACGCGGACCGCCTTCGTCGTCGGCGCCTGCGGCGTGCCGAGATTGATCAGAAGAATGGCGGTATGCGAGGGGGCGTCATGCTTGACGGCGGGTTCGGTCATGTAGCGGGGCATCAGGAATGGGCCTGTTGGGTGAGGGCGGAGGATAGCAGGCGGGCAGTAATGTCGACGATGGGGATGACGCGCTCATACGCCATGCGCGTTGGTCCGATGACGCCGACCGAGCCGACGATGCGACCGTCGACTTCATACGGCGCGGTTACCACGCTGCATTCATCAAGCGGCGCGAGGCCCGACTCGCCGCCGATGAAAATTTGCACGCCGTCCGCCCGACTGGATAAATCGAGCAATTGCAGCAAGGCCGTGCGGTGTTCAAAGAGGTCAAACAACTCGCGCAGCCGCTTCATATTGGAGGTGAATTCCTCTATATCAAGCAGGTTGCGCTCGCCGGAGAGAATATATTCGGAGCCGCCTGCGCCCAGCGCTTCGTCGCCGGCGGCGAGCGCCACGGCCATGAGTCCGTGCAGATCGCCGCGCAGACGCGTGACTTCATCTTTCACATTGCGGCGGATTTCTTCGAGGTCGTGGCCGGCGAAATAGCGGTTGAGGTAATTGGCGGCGGTGGCGAGTTCGGAGGCCGAATAGGGGCGATCCGGGTTGATGATGCGGTTTTGCACGTCGCCGTCACCGGTGACGATGATCAGCAGGATGCGCGTCTCTGACAAAGCGACGAATTCGATCTGCCGGATATGGGGCGAGACGCGGCGCGGCGTGAGTACGACGCCCGCAAAGTGCGTCAGGCCGGAGAGCAGTTGTGAGGCATTGCTGATCAACTGCTGCGACGAAGACGGGTGCAGGCGCACCTCGATGGCTTCGATCTTGTCGCGCTCAAGCGGTTGGACGGTGAGCAGCGAGTCGACAAAAAACCGGTAGCCGCGCGGTGTCGGAATACGTCCGGCAGAGGTGTGGGGACTGGTGATGAAGCCGATCTCTTCGAGGTCGGCCATGACGTTGCGCACCGTCGCGGCGGAGAGTTCCAGACCAGAGTATTTGGAGAGCGCGCGCGAACCCACCGGCTGACCGTCGGCGATGTACCGTTCGATCAGGGTTTTCAGGAGAGTTCGTGAGCGTTCGTCCAGCATGGGGGCCGATTCTACAAAAAATGCCCCCTCCGCGGGGCGAGGCATGTGGTTTAATTCCAGCCATGACACAATTCCCGGCTCCCGCGTTTGCCGATTCACCGCGCGTACCGCGGAAGATGGCGCTGATCGGCAAGTTCCGCAGCCCGGAGATTGCCGCGTCGCTGGCAGGTCTTGCGCGTCATCTCACGGAGCGCGGCGTTGACGTCCTGATCGAGGCCGCCACCGCGTGTTCGGCGGCCGATGGCGCGCTTGCCGAATGGCCGGCGGGCGACTTCGATGCCATCGGTGCCTGGGCCGACGTGGCCATTGTGCTCGGCGGTGATGGCACCATGCTCGGTGCCGCTCGCCTCCTGGCGTCTTACGGCACGCCCTTGGTCGGCATCAATCAAGGGCGTTTGGGCTTCATGACGGATATCGCGCACAGCGAAATGATGCTGCGCGTGGATGACCTTCTGGCCGGGCGTTTCGTTCCTGAATCGCGCATGCTGCTGGAGGCCGAGGTGCGTCGCCATGGCGAGGTGGTCGGCGCCAGTCTGGCTCTGAACGAGGTGGTCGTCGACAAGGGCGCGGTCGGCCGGATGATCGAGTTCTCGCTCTTCATCGATGGCGAGTTCGTCTACAAGCTGCGTGCCGATGGCTTGATCGTTGCCACCCCCACCGGTTCAACCGCCTACTCGCTGTCGGCCAATGGGCCGATCCTGCATCCGCAGGTGTCCGGCATGACCTTGGTGCCGCTGTGTCCGCATGCGCTGACCAATCGCCCGGTGATCATCGGCGATAGCGCGGAACTCACGGTGCGCATCGAGCAGGCGACGGTGTCGCGTGTCCACCTTGATGGTCAGGTGACGTTCGACTTGCAGATCGGCGATCTGGTCTGCATCCGGCGTTCGTCGCACGCCATCTGTTTCCTGCATCCTCCGGGCTACAGTTACTTCGCCATGCTGCGCGAGAAACTGCACTGGAGCGAGCGGCCGCAAGACCTCTGACCGTCGCATTTTTTAGCTTTTTGATACGTCGCCACGACCATGCTCACCCGTCTGACGATTCGCGATTTTGTCCTCGTTGATCGACTCGATCTGGCACCCGCGCGCGGTTTCGGCACGCTGACGGGCGAGACGGGCGCCGGCAAGTCCATTCTCGTCGACGCCCTGGCTTTTGTCCTCGGCGAAAGGGCGGAGGCAGGCTTGGTGCGCGCCGGTGGCGAGCGGGCCGAGGTGACGGCCGAGTTCGATCTTGCCGCCTTGGCGACCGTTACAGACTGGTTGCGCGCCAATGACTTTGACGCGGATGAGGGCCTCCTTTTGCGGCGGGTGATGGACGCCGGCGGGCGCTCGCGTGCCTACATCAACGGCTCTCCCGCAACCTTGCAACAGTTGCGCGAGGTCGCCGAGGCGCTGGTCGATATTCATGGGCAGCATGCGCACCAGTCTTTGCTGCGTGCCGACGCACAACGCGCCCTGCTCGATACGCATGGCGATCTCGATGCGCTGCGCGGCGAACTCGGCGAGGCCTGGCGTGCCTGGCGTGCCGCCGAATCGGCACGTGCGGTCGCCGGTGAGAACGCCGAGGCGCTTGCCGCCGAGCGCGAACGCCTTGATTGGCAGGTCAGTGAGCTTGAACGGCTCGGTTTTGCCGGCGACGAGTGGAGTGCCCTCAATGCCGAGCACCGGCGCTTGGCGCACGCGACGAGTCTGATCGAAGGTGTGCGTGCAGCGCTCGATCTCGTGGCCGATGACGAGTCTGGTAGCGCCTCGCGCCTCGACTTGGCGGTCGAGCGCGTCGATGCGCTGCTGGACGTCGATCCCGCGCTGGCTGAAGCCGCGGAGCTATTACGCTCCGCGCAGGTCAATCTGAGTGAATCGACGTCCATACTGCGGCGTTATGCCGATCGGGTGGACATCGATCCGCAGCGTCTTGACGAGGTGGAACGCCGCATCGAGGCCACGCTGGATTGCGCGCGTAAATATCGGGTCACCCCGGAGGGCTTGCCGGCCTTGTTGGAGGTGGCCAAAAAACGCTTGGCCGAGATTGGCGAAACGACCGATCTGGCGGCACTCGACGCCCGCGTTGCGGCAACCCGGACGCGCTATGCGACGCTCGCGCAGCGTCTTTCCGAATCCCGCGCCACGGTGGCGGCTGCCTTGGGAACGGAGGTCAGCCGTGTCATGCAGCAGTTGGCCCTGGCCGGCGGGCGCTTCGAGGTGGCTTTGCTGCCGGTCTCGGGCGGCAGCGCCAATGGCGACGAACAGGTTGAATTTCGCATCGCCGGTCTCTCTGGCGGCGAAGCGCGCTCCTTGGCGAAAGTGGCGTCGGGCGGCGAGCTGTCGCGTATCAGCCTGGCGATTCAGGTCGTGACCAGTCAGGCGGCACGGGTGCCGACGCTGGTGTTTGACGAGGTCGACGTCGGCATCGGCGGCGGTGTCGCCGAAGTGGTCGGTCGCTTGCTGCGCGAACTGGGGCGCGAACGTCAGGTGCTGTGCGTGACCCACCTGCCGCAAGTGGCAGCGTGTGCCGACTGGCAGTGGCGCGTGCTCAAGGAAAACGATGCGTCTGGTGTGCGCAGTCGCCTCTTGACGCTTGATGCTTTGGGGCGTGTCGAAGAGATTGCGCGCATGCTGGGCGGCGTCGAAATCACCGCCATCACCCGTCAGCATGCCGAAGAAATGCTGACAACCGGCGCGACGGACTGACCTACGGGCAAGAGCGCAGCGTCTCGTCTACGATAGAAAGAGGGCGGCCCCGTGGCATCGGGGTGGCCGTTATCCGGAACGATGCTCTGATCATGGTTGGCGCCGATGATTTCAAGCGCGACTTCAGCCTCTGCACTGGATTTCATACGAGCGACGACGGCAGTCGTCAGTGCCTCCGGCAGGCCGTCTGGCGCGTCCTCTCGTAGCTCGGTTGCGTCTGGCGATACGCTGACCCCAGAGCAGCGCCGCGAGATAAGCAAGCTCGCGGATGTCGACCGGCAGGTGCGCGCGCATGAGCAGGCGCACCTCAACGTTGGCCGCGATCTGGTCAGGGGCGGGCCGTCCTTCGAGTACCAGAAAGGTCCGGATGGCAAGGATTACGCAGTATCGGGCGAAGTGTCGATCGATACCTCGCCCGGGCGTACGCCCGAAGAGACGATCCCGAAGGCCATCCATATCCGCAACACGGCGCTGGCGCCGAACGATCCTTCGGCGCAGGACCAAAGCGTCGCGGCGACCGCTTCGCGCATGGAGGCCGAGGCGCGGCGCGAGGTCGAGCGTTTGCAAGCGGCCAACGCAGCCTCTGGAACGGCCGGAGCGGCCGGAACCGCTGCGTATGCGGCCGTGCAGCAGATATCGGCGCCCACTGGCGCCGCGCGCGTCGACCTCTTCGCCTGATGCGACGAGGAGGCCGAGAGGCTTCGGCGCTGGCGCAGTCCTTGGCCGGCTTTAGCCGGCGTAGAACAGGGTAAGCAGTCCGGTAATGGAAAAGACGCCGGCGGCGGTCCAGCGGATGGCGTCGAGCGGCAGACGTCCGGCGAGCCGTTCGCCCAGCAGGACGGCCGGTACATTCGCCAGCATCATGCCGAGGGTCGTGCCGACGACAACCCAGGCAAGGTCGTTAAAGCGGGCGGCGAGGGCAATGGTCGCAAATTGCGTCTTGTCACCCATTTCTGCAAGAAAAAAAGCGATCAGCGTGGTGACGAAGGCGCCGGCCTTGCCGACTTGCGGTGTGTCGTTTTCGTCGAGAGTGTCCGGGCGCAAGGTCCAGAGCGCGAAGACGAGGAAAATGATGCCGGTGCTCCAGCGCAACGTTTGCGGTGAAAACCAGGAGGCAATCCAGGCGCCCAGCGAGCCGGCGAGGCCGTGATTGGCGAGCGTGGCGACGAAGATGCCGGCGATGATGGCGCCCGGTCGGCGTAGGCGGGCGGCCAGGACGAAGGAGAGCAACTGCGTTTTGTCGCCGATTTCGGCGAGCGCAACGATCAGGCCGGAGGTAAGGAAAGCTTCCATGGGGAGTGTCGCAGACTGAGAGCGTATCGACGCCGCAAAGCTCGCACAGCATGGGCAGCTTCAGCAGCGGAAGTGGATCGGTGGGATCGGTGATGAGGGTGGCACCAGCTGCCGTCGGCGAGCCATCAAGAAGGGGCGCAACGCTCGCAGCGGGGCGAGCGTCCGGGCGGCTAAGGCGTGGTGCGGGAAAGCAGCAGGTGGTCTAGTCGTCGGCCTGTTCGGCGGCGTCGACTTCGCCAGCGCGGAGCGTCAGGCTGCTTTGCTTGTCTGCATTGCGGTTCGGACAGTCGCTTTTAAGACATTCGGCGTAGAGATAGAGCGCGTGTTCCTGAATGGCGAAGCCGCGCTCCTTGGCGATTTTGGCTTGGCGGCGCTCGATTTCGGGGTCGCAAAACTCTTCAACACGTCCACAGTTGATACAAACGAGGTGGTCGTGGTGCAAACCGGCATTTTTCTCGAACACCGCCTTGCCTGACTCAAAGTGGTGGCGCTCAAGCAGGCCGGCCTGCTCGAACTGC
Source organism: Rhodocyclus gracilis (assembly GCF_009617575.1). Taxonomy (GTDB): domain Bacteria; phylum Pseudomonadota; class Gammaproteobacteria; order Burkholderiales; family Rhodocyclaceae; genus Rhodocyclus; species Rhodocyclus gracilis. Next base: position 474,607 of record NZ_WIXJ01000002.1, on the reverse strand, counting down.
GTCAGCACGCGGTAGACCGTTGCCAGTCCGATGTCGAGGTTTTCGGCCAGCAGCAGTCGATGCACATCCTCGGCGGCGAGGTGGCGCTGCGTGCTTCGCTCGAAGAGTTCGAGAATCTTCAGGCGCGGGATTGTCGCCTTGAGGCCGAGGTTTCGCAGGTCTTGGGGGTTGCTCATCGGTGTCCTTTGCGTGGCAGTGCGGCGCCCGGCGCGGGGTGCCTGCACAGGGTTTTCGGTTATGATATACCGGCAGCAATGAGATAAAAACCGCCGCTGTCAGCGGCGCGAAGTTTACTGTCCGCGCCGGATGTGCTGGCGCGTCAGGCGCCGATTTTGTGCGCGCACGCGACCGATGCCGAGGATGTGGCGGCGGACGCGGCTAACTTGTCTGCGGTTGTCACGCGGTGACCCGCCACACTTTACGGAATCTTTCTGCACATGATGTCTTCGCGAACCCTTGTCGCCGCGCTCCTCGTGGCGACGCTATCCGCCTGTTCGTATGTGCCGCGACTCGTCACCGAGTATCGCATCGACGTGCAGCAGGGGAATGTCCTGACCCAGGAAATGGTTGCCCAGTTGCGTCCGGGGCAGACGCGGGAGCAGGTCCGCTTCATTCTCGGTACGCCGATGCTGGTCGATATGTTCCATGCCGATCGCTGGGATTACGTCTATCGCTTGCAGAAGGGCGCCGATTCCACCGTCGAGACGCGCCGCTTCTCGGTGTTTTTCGATGCGGAAGGGCGTCTTGCTCGTGTGAGCGGTGATGTGGCGGCGGCGCAGGGCGGCGATTCGGGGGCGGAGCCGGAAGTGCGATCGCGCGTGATTGATCTGGGGTCGTTGCCCGAAGGGGCGGCGCCTCCTCCTGTCGAGGAGCGTGGCTTCTTCGGCAAGGTATTGGAAACCGTCGGTTTGTGAGAGGTTAAGAGTGAAGATTGCAATTGTCGGTGCCTCCGGGCGCATGGGGTTGGCGCTGATCAAGGCGACCTTGAATGATTCCGGCGCAACGCTGGTCGCAGCACTGGATCAGCCCGGTTCGCCGCTGATCGGTCGCGATGCCGGTGAGTCCTTGGGTTTGCAAACCGGCGTTCGGGTGAGCAGCGATGCCGAGGCGGGTATTGCGCAGGCAGATTGTCTGATCGATTTCACGCGTCCCGAGGGGACGCTTCGCCATCTTGAGATTTGTCGGCGACACTCCGTGGCGGCGGTGATCGGTACGACCGGTTTCGATGCGGCGGGCAAGCAGGCCATCGCCGAGGCGGCGCAGGAAATCCCGGTGGTGTTCGCGCCGAACATGAGCGTTGGCGTCAATGCAGTGTTCAAGGTGCTTGAACTGGCGACGCGCATCCTGAATGAAGGTTACGACATCGAGATCGTCGAGGCGCACCACAAACGCAAGATCGACGCGCCATCGGGGACGGCCTTGCGCATGGGCGAGGTGGTGGCGTCGGCGCTCGGGCGTACGCTCGACGACTGCGCGGTATTCGCACGCGAGGGCGTCACGGGTGAGCGCGATCCGGCGACCATCGGTTTTGCTGTCGTGCGCGGCGGCGATATCGTCGGCGATCACACCGTGATGTATTGCGGCGAAGGCGAACGTGTCGAGATCACGCACAAGATGGCAAGCCGCGATCCGTATGCGGTCGGCAGTTTGCGTGCCGCGCGCTTTCTGCTTGAGCGCAAGAACGGTCTTTACGACATGCAGGACGTCCTTGGTCTGCGTTGAACTCCGGTTGTTGCAGGTGGGTTGATGCTGGCATAAACACTGCGTTTACGCGCCGTTTTTGTCAGAACGCCCGGTGTTCGGTGCCTGCCGAAGAGGGCGCGGAATTGCCGGAGGGGGGGGCTTTCGGTATAATGCAGACGTCCGGTTGGATGTGAGCGGGAGGGTTGCGAACCCTTCCGCTTTTGCGCATCTAAGCCCAGTGTTACCTCGGGTAGAGCGCCCGGCCGCTTCAACAGGAGTGTTTTGTGTCGTCGTCCCCCGCCCTGCATCCAGATTTGCCGCCCGCGACGCTCGCTCTCGCCGACGGCTCCATTTTTAGTGGCTATTCTATCGGCGCCGAAGGCTGTGTCAGCGGCGAGGTGGTTTTCAATACCGCCATGACCGGTTATCAGGAAATCCTGACCGACCCGTCCTATTCCCGTCAGATTGTGACGTTGACGTATCCCCACATCGGCAACGTTGGCTGTAACGACGAAGATTTCGAGTCGGCCGGCAATCATGCGGCGGGTCTCGTCATTCGCGATCTGCCTGTGCGCGCTGAAAGCTGGCGCCTGCAGGAGACGCTGCCCGCGTATCTGAAGGCGCGCGGCGTTGTCGCCATCGCTGGCGTCGATACTCGTCGCCTGACGCGCCTGCTGCGCGAAAAAGGTGCGCAGGCCGGTTGCATCATCACTGGTCGCGACGCGGCCACCGCTCTTGCCGAGGCGCGCCGCTTCCCCGGTCTGGCCGGTATGGATCTGGCCAAGGTCGTCTCGGTGCGCGAATCCTACGAGTGGTCAGCGTGTTCGGCGACAGTCGATGGCGCGGAGGCCGGCGAATGGACGCTCAAGGGCTATCGCCCGGCGCCTGCGGCGGCTTTTCACGTCGTAGCCTACGACTTTGGCGTCAAACGCAATATCGTACGGATGCTGACGCAGCGCGGTTGCCGCGTGACCGTTGTGCCGGCGCAGACGCCAGCCGCCGATGTGCTCGCGCTGGCTCCTGATGGCGTCTTCCTGTCGAATGGCCCCGGCGATCCCGAGCCTTGCACGTATGCGGTAGCGGCCATCCGCGAATTTCTGGCGCGCCGTTTGCCGGTGTTCGGCATCTGCCTCGGCCACCAGTTGCTGGCCCTGGCGTCGGGTGCGCGTACCGTGAAGATGAAGTTCGGTCACCACGGGGCGAACCACCCGGTTAAGGATGTCGATACCGGACAGGTGCTGATCACCAGCCAGAACCACGGCTTCGCGGTGGATGCGACGAGTTTGCCCGCTCACCTGCGGACGACGCACGTTTCTCTTTTTGACGGTTCATTGCAAGGCGTGGCGCGGACTGACGTGCCGGCCTTCTCGTTCCAGGGGCACCCGGAAGCGAGCCCAGGGCCGCACGATGTGGCGTACCTCTTCGACCGTTTTATCAAGTTGATGCAAGACAGTAAGGCGGAAAATGCCTAAGCGCGACGACCTCAAAAGCATTCTCATCATCGGCGCCGGCCCGATCGTTATCGGTCAGGCCTGTGAATTCGACTATTCCGGCGCGCAGGCGTGCAAGGCGCTGCGCGAGGAGGGCTACCGGGTCATTCTGGTTAACTCCAACCCGGCGACGATCATGACCGATCCGGAAATGGCCGATGTCACCTACATCGAGCCCATCGCCTGGAAGGTGGTCGAGAAGATCATCGAACGCGAGCGTCCCGACGCGCTGCTGCCCACCATGGGCGGTCAGACGGCGCTCAACTGCGCGCTCGATCTGGCGCGTAACGGCGTGCTCGAAAAGTACGGCGTCGAAATGATCGGCGCTTCACGCGACGCCATCGACAAGGCGGAAGACCGCGAAAAATTCAAGCAGGCGATGACCAAGATCGGTCTTGGCTCCGCCCGCTCGGCTGTCGCGCACTCGATGGAGGAGGCGCAGCAGGTGCAGGCCATGATCGGCTTCCCGGCGATCATCCGTCCCTCCTTCACCATGGGCGGCTCCGGCGGCGGAATCGCCTACAACCAGGAAGAGTTCGTCGAGATCTGCAAGCGCGGTCTCGAAGCCAGCCCGACGCGCGAACTGCTGATCGAAGAGTCGCTGCTCGGCTGGAAAGAGTTCGAGATGGAGGTTGTCCGCGACCGCAAGGACAACTGCATCATCATCTGCTCGATCGAAAACCTCGATCCGATGGGCGTGCACACCGGTGACTCGATCACCGTCGCGCCGGCGCAGACGCTCACCGACAAGGAATACCAGATCATGCGTAACGCATCGATCGCGGTGTTGCGCGAGATCGGTGTCGATACCGGTGGCTCTAACGTCCAGTTCTCGATCAATCCGGCTGATGGCCGCATGATCGTCATCGAGATGAACCCGCGCGTGTCGCGCTCGTCGGCGCTTGCCTCCAAGGCGACCGGCTTCCCCATCGCCAAGGTGGCGGCCAAGTTGGCCGTCGGTTACACCCTTGATGAACTGGCCAACGAAATTACCGGTGGCAAGACGCCGGCATCGTTCGAGCCGTCGATCGACTACGTCGTCACCAAGGTGCCGCGTTTCGCCTTCGAGAAATTCCCGCAGGCCGATTCGACGCTGACGACGCAGATGAAGTCGGTCGGCGAAGTGATGGCGATCGGCCGCACCTTCCAGGAATCGCTGCAAAAAGCCCTGCGCGGCCTCGAAGTCGGTGTCGACGGCTTCAACCTGAAAACCGTCGATCCGGCGACCATCGATGAGCAGTTGGCGCGCCCGTCGCCCGACCGCCTGTGGTACGTCGCCGACGCTTTCGGTGTCGGCATGACGCTCGACAAGGTCTATGAGTTGACGAAGATCGACCCGTGGTTCCTCGCCCAGATTCAGGAAATCGTCGACCTTGAACTGCGTCTCGAAGAGCGCGATCTTGCGTCGCTGACGGCCGAAGAAATGCGTTTCCTGAAGCGCAAGGGCTTCGCTGACCGCCGTCTGGCCCATTTGACGAAGAGCAGTGAAGCGGCTGTGCGCGAGCTTCGCCATTCTCTTGGTGTGCGCCCGGTGTACAAGCGCGTCGACACCTGCGCTGCCGAGTTCGCCACGGGCACGGCCTACATGTACTCGACCTATGAGGAAGAGTGCGAGGCGAATCCCAGCGACAAGAAAAAGATCATGGTGCTCGGTGGCGGTCCGAACCGTATCGGTCAGGGCATCGAGTTCGACTATTGCTGCGTGCACGCGGCGATGGCGATGCGTGAGGACGGCTACGAGACCATCATGGTCAACTGCAACCCGGAAACCGTGTCCACCGACTACGACACCTCGGATCGCCTGTACTTCGAGCCGCTGACGCTCGAAGACGTGCTCGAGATCGTCGCCGTCGAACAGCCGGTCGGTGTCATCGTCCAGTACGGCGGTCAGACGCCGCTCAAACTCGCGCTGGCGCTCGAAGCCAACGGCGTGCCGATCATCGGCACCAGCCCGGACATGATCGACGCCGCCGAAGACCGCGAGCGCTTCCAGAAACTGTTGCACGAGTTGGGCCTCAAGCAGCCGCCCAACCGCACTGCGCGTACCGAGGCCGATGCGCTGCGTCTGGCCGAGGAAATCGGCTATCCGCTGGTTGTGCGTCCGTCCTACGTGCTCGGTGGCCGCGCCATGGAAATCGTCCACGAGCAGAAAGACCTCGAGCGCTACATGCGCGAGGCGGTGAAGGTTTCGCACGACTCGCCGGTGTTGCTCGACCGCTTCCTCAACGATGCCTGCGAAGTCGACGTCGATGCCTTGTCCGATGGCGAAGAAGTGATCATCGGCGGCGTCATGGAACACATCGAACAGGCCGGCGTGCATTCGGGCGACTCGGCGTGTTCGCTGCCGCCGTATTCGCTGGGCGAGGACGTGCAGGCCGAACTGCGCCGCCAGACCAAGGCGATGGCGCGTGCGCTCAACGTCGTCGGTCTGATGAACGTGCAGTTCGCCATCCAGGGCGATCAGGTTTATGTGCTGGAAGTGAATCCGCGCGCTTCGCGCACGGTGCCTTTCGTCTCCAAGGCGACGGGCCTGCAGCTGGCGAAGATCGCCGCGCGCTGCATGGCCGGGCGTTCGCTTCGCGATCAGGGCATCACCGGCGAGGTCATCCCGCCTTACTACTCGGTCAAGGAAGCAGTTTTCCCCTTCGCCAAGTTCCCCGGCATCGACACCATTCTCGGCCCGGAAATGAAGTCGACCGGCGAAGTGATGGGCGTGGGTGCCAGCTTTGCCGAGGCCTTCTTCAAATCGCAACTGGCGGCTGGCGTGCGTCTGCCGAGTTCGGGCAAGGCTTTCATCAGCGTCAAGGAATCCGACAAGACGAAGGCAGTCGAGGTCGCGCGTGACCTGCACGAAGGCGGTTTCGTCATCGTCGCGACGCGCGGTACGGCGGCATCGATTGCGGCGGCGGGCATTCCTGTCTCGGTGGTCAATAAGGTCACCGAAGGTCGCCCGCACATCGTCGACATGATCAAGAACAAGGAAATTGCGCTGATCATCAATACGGTCGACGAGAAGCGTCAGGCCATCAACGATTCGCGCTCGATCCGCACGTCCGGACTGGCCGCGCGCGTTACCATCTACACGACGATCTGGGGTGCCGAAGCCGCGGCGGAAGGCATCAAGAACCGCGGTGAGCTGGTCGTCTATCCCATTCAGGAGCTGCACGCGCAGCTCGTTTGATCAACCCGCACGTCGCCGCCGTCCAATCCTGATTGATCGGGAGGGCGGCGGCGTGCGTCTTGGCGAATACATTTATGAGCAAGGTTCCGTTAACCCTGACTGGCGCAGAGAAACTGCGTGTTGAACTGCATCGTCTGAAGACCATCGAGCGTCCGGCCGTCATTGCGGCGATTGCCGAGGCGCGTTCGCACGGTGATCTTTCGGAAAACGCCGAGTACGACGCCGCCAAGGAGCGGCAAGCCTTTGTTGAAGGGCGCATCCAGGAAGTCGAAGGCAAGATCAGCAACGCGCAGATCATCGATCCGAAGCTGCTCGACGCCGGTGGCCGTTGCGTGTTCGCGGCGACGGTGGATCTTGAAGATCAGGAAACGGGCGATCAGGTCACTTATCAGATCGTTGGCGAAGACGAGGCGGACATCAAGGCCGGCAAGATTTCGGTCAATTCGCCGATTGCCCGCGCCCTGATCGGCAAGGTCGCCGGTGACGTGGCGCAAGTCATGGCGCCCGGTGGCCTGCGCGAGTACGAACTGCTTGCCGTGCGTTACGAGTAAGAATCGTGCGCCGCATCGCCGATGCCTTGAGCGGACTGGCCCTGACACTGTGGGTTGGCGGTCTCTGGAGCATCGGCTATCTGGTGGCGCCGACCCTATTCGCGACCCTCGCCGACCGCCAGTTGGCCGGCGCCATCGCCGGCAAGCTGTTTCAACTGATTGGCTGGATCGGCTTTGGCTGCGCCGCCTACCTCATTCTGCACGCACTGATGCGCCAGGGAGCACAGGCCTTGCGGCGATGGTCTTTCTGGCTGCTGGTGTTGATGGTGGTGTTGGCGCTGATAGGGCAGTTCGGCGTGCAGCCGGTGATTGCCCAGTTGAAGGCGGAGTCAGCCTCGCGGGCAGCGCTCGAAGGCGCGGCCGATATGGTGCTCAAGGACCGCTTCGCTACCTGGCACGGTATCGCCAGTGTGCTTTATCTGGTGCAGAGTCTGCTGGGGGCGGCGCTGGTCGTCGTCAGTGGGCGTCAAGGACGATGACGGCGTGCGTATGCCCGCAGTCGCGCCCTTGCCGAGTACGGATCGGCAAGCGGGCGCGGGCGGCGCATCGACGGGGCTTGGAACGGGGCTCAGCCCTCGTTCTGGAAGCTGCGCTTGGGGCGGCGCGGAGCGCGACGACCCGGACGAACACGCTTGGCTGCCGCGTCATCCTCATCGGCGCCCGGACGCCAGACGACGAGCAGCTTGCCGATGTGTTGCACCGGCGCCGCGCTGTGTTCTTCGCAGATGGCGGCGAGGAAACGCTCCCGTTTTTCGCGGTCGTCGTTGTAGACGCGGATCTTGATCAGCTGGTGGCTGTGGAGGGCGACACCGATTTCCTTCAGTACCGCTTCGCTGAGGCCGTTCTGGCTGATCGAGACGACGGGCTTGAGCGCATGGGCGCGGGCGCGCAGGCCGCGGCGCTGATCGGTGCTGAGTGTAAGAGTGGGCATGTAGTTTTCGAGTTTTCCAAAGTCCCGGATTCTAACGAGTTTTGAACCATGGCGCGAACGCGAACGAGCAAGGCCTGGATGCGCGAGCATGTGAACGATACCTTCGTGCAAAAGGCGAAGGCCGACGGCTATCGCTCGCGCGCGGCCTACAAATTGATGGAGATCGATGACCGCGATCATCTGATTCGCCCCGGCGACTGCGTTGTCGACCTCGGTGCGGCTCCCGGTGGTTGGTCGCAGGTCGCGGCGCAGCGGATGCAGCGGCGAGGAAAGGTGTTCGCGCTTGATCTTCTGGAGATCGTGCCGCTGGCCGGGGTTTCGTTTCTGCAAGGCGATTTTCGCGAGACGGAGATTCTGCAGCAGCTGGAAACGATGCTCGACGGCGAGCGGGTGGGGCTTGTGCTTTCGGATATGGCCCCCAACATATCGGGGATTGCCATTTCGGATCAGGCGCGGGCGATGCATCTGGCTGAGTTGGCGCTGGAGTTTGCCGAAGCGTGGCTGAAACCGGATGGCGCGTTTCTGGTCAAAGTTTTTCACGGGCATGGCTACGAAGAGTACGTTCGGCGCATGCGCAGCACCTTTCTCTCCGTCACCACGCGCAAGCCGGAAGCTTCGCGTGATCGTAGCTCCGAGACCTATTTGTTGGGACGTGGCCTGAAACCCTGAGTCCGGCGCTCACCTACGGAGCGCTGTAATCGGTTTAGAATGCACCGTGGCGGTGCGGCTTCATCCGCTGCTGTCGGCGGTCGGGGGCGATTCCCGGCCGCAATCTTGAAGAGGTATCCCATTGAATAACATGTTCAAGAACCTGGCGATCTGGCTCGTCATCGGCCTCGTGCTGATGACCGTGTTCAACCAGTTCAATAACCGCCAGGCGGCGCAGGCGCCGATGGAGTACTCCCAATTCATCGATGAGGTGAAGGAGGGCCATATCGCCAAGGTGGTGATCGAAGGGCGCGCGCTGAAGGCGACGACGGTCGAGGGCAAGAAGCTGACGTCGTACGCGCCTCCCGATCTCTGGATGGTGTCCGACCTGCTCAAGTACGGCGTCAAGATCGAGGCGAAGCCGGAAGAAGAGCCGTCGCTGCTGATGAATATCTTCGTCTCCTGGTTCCCGATGCTGGTGTTGATCGGCGTCTGGGTCTTTTTCATGCGGCAGATGCAGGGCGGCGGTCGGGGCGGCGCATTTTCGTTCGGCAAGAGCAAGGCGCGCATGCTCGATGAAGCCAACAATACGGTGACGTTTGCCGACGTCGCCGGTTGCGATGAGGCCAAGGAAGAAGTCTCCGAACTCGTCGACTTCCTGCGCGATCCGTCGAAGTTCCAGAAGCTCGGCGGGCGTATCCCCAAGGGTGTGCTGATGGTCGGTAATCCCGGCACCGGCAAGACCTTGCTGGCGAAGGCCATTGCCGGCGAAGCCAAGGTACCGTTCTTCTCGATCTCCGGTTCCGATTTTGTCGAGATGTTCGTCGGCGTCGGCGCAGCGCGTGTGCGCGACATGTTCGAGCAGGCCAAGAAGCAGGCGCCGTGCATCATCTTCATCGACGAAATCGATGCGGTTGGCCGTCAGCGGGGCGCTGGTCTCGGCGGTGGCAACGACGAACGCGAGCAGACACTTAACCAGTTGCTCGTCGAAATGGACGGCTTCGAAGGCGTCTCCGGCATCATCGTCATTGCGGCGACGAACCGTCCCGATGTGCTTGATCCGGCCCTGATGCGGCCGGGACGTTTCGACCGGCAGGTGGTCGTGCCGCTGCCCGACATTCGCGGTCGCGAGCAGATTCTGCTGGTGCATATGCGCAAGGTGCCGCTGTCGCCTGACGTCAAGGCCGACATCATCGCGCGTGGCACGCCGGGCTTCTCCGGTGCCGATCTGGCCAACCTGGTGAATGAGGCCGCTCTGTTCGCTGCGCGCAGCAGTAAGCGCCTGGTCGACATGGACGATTTCGAGCGTGCCAAGGACAAAATCATGATGGGCGCCGAGCGCCGCAGCATGGTCATGACCGACGAAGAAAAGCGCAATACGGCTTACCACGAGTCCGGCCACGCGGTTGTTGCCAAGCTGATGCCGAAGTCCGACCCGGTGCATAAGGTCACGATCATCCCGCGCGGACGGGCGCTTGGCGTCACCATGCAATTGCCTGAGCAGGATCGTTACGCCTATGACCGCGACTATCTGCTGAGCCGCATCGCCGTGCTCTTCGGCGGTCGGATTGCCGAGGAGGTGTTCATGCATCAGATGACCACCGGCGCCTCCAACGACTTCGAGCGCGCGACGCAGATGGCGCGTGACATGGTGACGCGTTACGGCATGTCGGATGCACTCGGGCCGATGGTCTACGGCGACAACGACGGAGAGGTTTTCCTCGGTCGCTCGGTGACGACGCACAAGAATGTGTCCGAGACGACGATGCAGATGGTCGACGCTGAAATCCGCCGCATCATCGACGAACAGTACGGACTCGCGCGCAAGTTGCTGGAAGATAATCGCGACAAGGTCGAAGCGATGACGGCTGCCCTGCTTGAATGGGAAACCATCGACGCCGATCAGATAAACGACATCATGGAAGGCCGTGCGCCGCGTCCGCCGAAGGCGACGCAGACGATTTATCCCAACAAGCCCGGCGGCAGTGCGCCGGGAGCGGCGCCGAGCGCGACGGCACCTGCCTGATCGACAACGCCGCATTCCGCCCGGCCGGGGCAACAGCGCGGGGAAGCGAGAGCTTCCCCGTTTTCATTGGCACTTACTTCACTCTCACTCCACCTTGTGGCGCTGACTCATGGTCCAACTCGAATGCGGCAAATTTTCCCGGACGATTGATCGTCCGCTCGTCATGGGCATCGTCAATCTCACGCCCGACTCGTTTTCCGGCGATGGTGTCGATGTCGCGCGGGCACTCGACAAAGCGCAGGAGCAGATCGAGGCGGGGGCCGATTGGCTCGATGTGGGCGCTGAATCCTCGCGGCCCGGTGCGCAGGCTACCCCTCTGGAAGAAGAATTGCGTCGCTTGCTGCCCGTTCTCGAACGCTTGGCCGGTTGTGGCGTGCCCATTTCCGTGGATACCTACAAGCCGCCGGTCATGCGCGCGGCGATCGAAGCTGGCGTGGCGATGATCAATGACATCTACGGCTTGCGCATGCCGGGGGCTCTTGAGGCGGTCGCCGACGCCGACTGTGCCGTGTGTGTCATGCACATGCAGGGCGAGCCGCTGAGCATGCAGCAGGCGCCTGTCTATGGCGATGTGGTGGCCGAGGTGAGGGCGTTCCTGGCAGAGCGTGTTTCAGCCTTGACGAAGGCCGGCGTTTCGCATCGGCGCATCGTGCTCGATCCGGGCTTCGGCTTTGGCAAGACGCTCGAACACAACCTTGCGCTGATGCGCCGCTTGCCGGAATGCGTCGTGAACGAGTTGCCGCTCCTGATCGGCGTTTCGCGTAAGTCGATGCTGGGCGCGCTGTGCGGCCGTGAGGTGGCAGATCGGGGGGCGGCGAGCGTTGCGGCGGCGCTGCTGGCGGCGCAGCGAGGGGCGCATTTCCTGCGCGTGCATGATGTTGCCGCGACACGCGATGCGCTGGCGGTCTGGCAGGCTTTCAAACCGGCCTCGGCGGATGCTACCGCCTGACGAGTGGGCGGCGCACATCTGGCCTGCGCCGTGTACGCGCTCAGGCGTTGCTCTTGCCGGAGTGGCACCGTGCGATGAAAAGGCTGCTGCCGCTGATTTTTTTCGCGTGCCTCCTGGTTTCGGAGGCGGCGGAAGCGACTTCCTGATGCGATTCCGCGTCGCCGGCGCATAAGGCCAAGGCGCCAATGGAAAGCGTCGGCAGCGGATGCAGTGCCGCTTCCCCCCGGTGGTTCTCGGCCAGATAGCCGCCGCGCTGCAGATCGAGGGGCGTAACCATGGCGGCGATTTGCGAATCGAAGAGGCGCAGTATGCGTGCGCAGCGTGCTTCCCAGTCGCCGCTCTGAAAGAGCGCCAGAAAATCATCGCCACCGATGTGGCCGACGAAGTCGAGGCGAGGGTCGCTGTTTTCGCGTAGCAGGGTGCCGAGGATCTGGATGATGTCGTCGCCTTTGCGGTAGCCGTAGGTGTCGTTGAAGGCCTTGAAATGGTCAATGTCGCAGTAGCAGGCGCGGAAGGCCGTACCGGCGCGCAGCAGGTGGTCGATGTGCTCGTTGAGTGGCACGTTGCCCGGTAGCTGCGTCAGCGGATTGGCGTAGCGTGCCGCCTGGATCTGCATCTCCGTGATCAGCGCCATCAGGTCGTGGCCGCTACCGACGCCGAGGTAAGCGCCATTGTCGGTGATGATGAAGCCGTCCGTCAGGTGGTGCCGGGCCGAGCGGCTGATCAGCAGGCCGGCCTCCTGCACCGTCGCGTCTTCATTGAAGATCAGCGGCGCCGCGTCCATGAACTGCGTGCAGGGACGGCATTCGTAGAGATCGCGCCGGTAGGGGCGGGCGAAGCGGTCGATCATGGCGTGGCGATTGATCAGGCCGCGCGGCGTGCCATCGGCGACGACCGGCAATGAGCCAAGCTCCGGCTCTTCGGCAAAGCGGCGATAGACGACCTCGTTGAGGGTGTCCGGCGTCACGGGTTCGATCCATCGCGCCAGTTGGCGCACCGTATGAGCTTGCCCGGCGCCGCTGGCGCGCGGGAAGACAGCGATGCTGCCGCGGCGCAACAGGTCGCGCATCGGTCCGCCGAGTCGTGAAGACGGGGACGGGGTCGGGCGTTCGATCAGATAGCCTTGCCCGCAGGCGACGCCAAGATCGCGCAGCGCCAGACAGTCGCTGTCGCGCTCGATCCCTTCGGCGATGACGCGTGCCGAGCAGGTTTCGGCGAGTTCGTGCATGGCTTTGACGAACTGGAACTTGAGCGTGTCGTCGGCGATACCGTTGATGAAGTGCTGGTCGATCTTGACGTATTCGGGTTTGACTTCCGACCACATGCGCATGTTCGAGAAGCCCTCGCCCAGATCGTCGATGGCGATCTGGTAGCCCAGCCCACGAAAGTGGGCGAGCGTTTGCTGGATGCGGGGGAAGTCGCTGACGCGCTGGTTTTCGGTGAGCTCGATGACGATGCGTGTCGGCTTGAGGTCAAGTCGGCGGAGCAGTTGCAGCGTACTGCCGTTGCGAAAGAGATCATCGTCGAGGCTCGCCGGACTGGCGTTGATGAAGAGTTTGCCCGGCAGTTGCCGCTCTGCGAAAGCAACGAACTGGATTTCGCGGCATACCGCTTCGAGTTCGCGGCGCAGACCATGCCGGTCGGCGGCAGCGAAGAGAGCGGATGGTGCGTGCAGTGGCGTACCCTGCGGTCCGCGAATCAGTGCTTCGTAGGCGAAATAGGTGTGCGTACGAAAATCGAGAATCGGCTGAAAGACCGCCTGCAAGCGGCGTTCCCTGATGATCGCGACGAGTGTGTCGAGTTCGGCGGATCTGTCGCGCTCGTCGTTTTCGAGCCTTGTACAGAGCCCGTGTTCGCTGTCGTCGAGGTCGAATTTACGGAGGGGAAGCCGTCGGATCAGGGTCTGCGCCATGCTGCCAAGCATTGAAAGAGGTTCGCTAGGCTAAGCGGCGGGGGTTTCAGTATGATGACGCCCTTTGCTGGATCGGGCGCGTGCCCGGCGGCCATGGAGGGTTTTGCGGTGAGGAAATATTTCGGAACGGACGGGGTGCGAGGCCGGGTCGGCGAGGCGCCGATCACGCCGGATCTGGTCATGCGTCTTGGCTACGCCGCCGGGCGCGCGCTTGTCGCTCAGGAGTCGGTGCGCGCGCCGGTCAAGGCGGGTGAGCGGCCTGCCGTGCTGATCGGCAAGGACACGCGGGTCTCCGGCTATATGCTCGAAGCGGCGCTGGAAGCCGGCTTCGCCGCCGCCGGGGTCGATGTGTGCCTCGTCGGGCCGTTGCCGACGCCGGCCGTAGCCTATCTGACGCGCGCCTTGCGTTTGCAGGCGGGGGTCGTGATTTCGGCCTCTCACAATCCGTATTTCGATAACGGCATCAAGTTTTTCTCGGCGCACGGCAGCAAACTGCCCGATGCCGTTGAACTCGAGATCGAGGCCGGTCTCGAGGCGCCGATGGGCTGCGTGCCTTCCGGCCAGCTCGGACGGGCACGGCGCATCGCCGATGCGGCGGGGCGCTACATCGAGTTTTGCAAGAGCGCCTTTCCCAATGATCTCGATTTGCGCGGTCTGAAGATCGTCGTCGATTGTGCGCATGGCGCCGCCTACCACATCGCGCCGCACGTCCTGCACGAACTGGGTGCCGAAGTGACGACGGTGGGGGCCGAACCGGACGGGCTCAACATCAATGATCAGGTCGGTGCGACGGCACCGGCGGCATTGCGTCGCGCCGTGCTGGCGCAAGGCGCCGATCTGGGGATCGCGCTGGACGGTGACGGCGACCGCGTCTTGATGGTCGACGCCAGCGGCAGTCTCTATGACGGCGACCAACTCCTTTATGCGATTGTAAAAAACCGCCTGCAACAGGGGCCGGTGGCCGGGGTCGTCGGCACCTTGATGAGCAATCTTGCGCTCGAGCACGCATTTGCCACCCTGGCGGTGCCGTTTGCCCGCGCCGCAGTCGGCGACCGCTACGTTACCGAAATGCTGCATGAGCGCGGCTGGCTCTATGGCGGCGAGAATTCGGGCCATATCCTTTGTCTCGACAAGCACAGCACGGGTGACGGAATTATTTCAGCGCTGCAGGTGCTTTCGGCACTGCGCGCCTCCGGTGGCGATCTGCGTACGCTGCTGGGTGATTTCGCCCTCTATCCGCAGAAGTTGATCAACGTGCCGATGGCCAAGGGTTTTCCGTGGAAGGATCACCCCCAGATCAGCGCGGTGCGGCGCGATGTCGAGGCGGCGCTTGATGGCGAAGGGCGAGTGCTCTTGCGTGCTTCGGGGACCGAGCCACTGCTGCGTGTGATGGTCGAGGGGCGCGATGCGCGGCGGGTCGAAAGTGCTGCCGAGGCGCTGGCGAGCGCGGTGCGTCTGGCTGTTCACGGGGATGTCACAGACTCGTAACATTCGGCCTCTAGACTCCGCCCGGTCTGCTGCGATGCAGCGTCTTCCCTAGGAGTATCTGAATGAAATCTGCGCGAATCGCTTCTCTGCTGGCATTGACGATCGCCGGCGCGGCTGCTTCCACGGCGAGCTTCGCCGACTCGCTGGTCAAGATCGATGGTTCCTCGACGGTCTATCCGATCACCGAGGCAGTGGCCGAAGAATTCCAGAAGGCCAAAAAGAACGCCATCAAAGTTACCGTCGGCATTTCCGGTACGGGTGGCGGCTTCAAGAAGTTCTGTCGCGGCGAAACCGACATCTCCGACGCGTCGCGTCCGATCCTGAAGAAGGAGATGGAGGACTGCAAGGCAGCCGGTATCGAATACATCGAATTGCCGGTGGCCTACGATGCGCTGACGGTCGTCATCAACCCGAAGAATGACTGGATCAAGTCGCTCACCGTTGAGCAGCTGAAGACGATCTGGGAACCGGGCGCACAAGGCAAGATCACCAGCTGGAAGCAGGTCAATCACGCGTGGCCGGATCGCCCCCTGAAGCTCTTCGGGCCGGGTGCTGATTCGGGCACCTTTGACTACTTCACCGAAGCCGTCAATGGCAAGGCGAAGTCGAGCCGTGGCGACTTTACCGCCTCGGAAGACGACAATGTGCTGGTGCAAGGTGTGGCGCGTGACGTCGGCGGTCTGGGCTTCTTCGGCTACGCTTACTACGACGAAAACCACGACAAGCTGAAGGCGGTGCCGATTGTTGCGGCTGAAGGCAAGCCGGCGGTCAGCCCGTCGCCGCGTACCGTCGTCGATGGCACGTATCAGCCCTTCGCGCGCCCGATCTTCATCTACGTCAATGCCAAGTCGGCCGAGAAGCCGGAGATCAAGGAATTCGTCGAGTTCTACCTGAAGAACGGCGAAGCCCTGTCGAAGGATGTGAAGTACGTGCCGCTGCCCTCCAAGGCCTACGCCTTCAATCTTGAGCACTTCGGCAAGCGCCTGAAGGGCACCAAGTTCGGCGGTGAAAACAAGGTCGGCATCACCATCGAAGAGCTGATGAAGCTCGAAGCCAAGTAACGCGTTCTGCTCCATAGGCCCCGGGGGAATCTCCCCGGGGTTGTTTCGCCGCCCGGCGACAGCTAATCTCAGGCCTGCTTCGTGAGTTCTATCCCCGCTGCCTTACCGAATTTCGAATCGATGTCCACTCCCAGTGACCGTCTTAAGGTCGACCACTTTCGCCACCTCAAGGAGCGAATGGTCGAGTCGGTCATGTTCCTCGCCGCGTTTGTGTCGGTGTTTACGACGATGGGCATCGTCTACATCCTCGTTAGCGAATCGGTCGTTTTTTTCCAGACCGTGCCGCTTTTCGATTTTCTCTTTGATACCCAATGGACGCCGCTCTTCGATGATGCCCACTACGGCATCATGGTGCTGCTCTCCGGCACCCTGACTAGTTCGGCCGTCGCCCTGATGGTGGCGATTCCCCTGGGGACGATCATCGCCATTTACCTGTCGGAGTTTGCGCCGTTCGCCGTGCGCGAAATCGCCAAGCCCTTCCTCGAGTTGCTCGGCGGTGTGCCGACCATCATCTACGGGTATTTTGCGCTGGTCTTTCTGACGCCTCTGCTGCAGCACATTTACCCCGACCTGCCAGGCTTCAATCTTTTGTCGGCCGGTCTGGTGATGGGCATCATGATCATTCCTTACGTCGCCTCCCTGTCCGAAGACGCGATGAAGGCCGTGCCGATGGCGCTGCGCGAAGGCTCCTACGCGATGGGAGCGACCCGTTTGCAGACGGCGCTGCGCGTCGTTATGCCGGCGGCGACATCGGGCATTGCTTCGGCGTATATCCTCGGGATTTCGCGCGCGGTGGGCGAAACCATGATTCTGGCTGTGGCTGCTGGGATGCAGCCGAACCTCACCTTCAATCCGACTGAGCCGGGCGCGACGATCACTTCGTACATCGTGCAGGTGGCGCTCGGCGATCTGCCGCATGGCAGCATCGGTTACCAGACAATTTTTGCCGCTGGCCTGACCCTGATGTTGATGACTCTCGCCTTCAACCTGCTCGGCTATTACATGCGGAAGAAATTCCGCGAGGTGTATTGAGATGAATCAACAGGAATTGCAGGCGCTACGCAACCTGATCGTTGCGCACAAGCGGTGGGATGCGTTGTTTGGTGTCCTCGGCGTATGTGCCTTGATGATCGGCGTCATGACTTTCATGTCGCTCTTCGTGAACATGGCGATCGAGGGGCTTGGCCGTATCGACGTCGAGTTTCTGACCTCCTTCCCTTCGCGGCGCGCGGCGCATGCCGGCATCCTGTCGGCCTGGGTCGGTTCGACGCTGGTGATGCTGGTAACGGCGTTTGCGGCGGTGCCGATCGGTGTCGCGGCGGGTATCTACCTTGAGGAATACGCCGCCAAGAACTGGGTGACCGACGTCATCGAGATCAATATCTCCAACCTCGCCGGTGTGCCGTCGATCATTTACGGTCTGCTCGCGCTGGGGCTCTTCGTCTACACCTTCGGTCTCGGTCAAAGCATTCTGTCTGCCGGGCTGACGCTGGCTTTACTGATTCTGCCCGTGGTGATTGTTTCTACCCGCGAGTCGATTCGCGCCATTCCTCAGATCATTCGCGAGGGGGCCTATGCCTGTGGCGCGACGACCTGGCAGGTGGTGCGCGATCACATCGTTCCTTACTCGAGCGCCGGCATCCTCACTGGCGTCATCATCGGCATGGCGCGCGCCATTGGTGAAACGGCGCCGATCATTACCATCGGCGCGCTGACTTTCATTGCTTTCCTGCCGCCGGCGCCATTCACTGGCGATCCGCCGGCGGGCATGTTCGACTGGCTGTTCGCGCCTTTCACGGTCATGCCGATCCAGATGTTCAACTGGACGTCGCGCCCCGAGGCTGCGTTCGCGACCAACGCGGCGGCCGCCGGCTTCATCCTGGTGTTGATGACGCTGGCCATGAACGGGCTGGCCATCTGGCTGCGCTATCGCCTCCGTAAGAGCATCAACTGGTAGACGTTCCAAATTCACGGTGAATATTTCAATGACTGACGCAGCAAACAACGAGCCTCTTCCCGCGTTGAAGGCGGAAGCCCGCGACCTCAACTTCTATTACGGCAAGTTCCATGCGTTGAAGAACATCAACATGCCGGTGTACGAAAAGAAGGTCACCGCGCTGATTGGACCTTCCGGGTGCGGCAAATCGACGTACCTGCGCTGCTTCAACCGCATGCACGACCTGTATCCGGGGAACCGCTACGAAGGCGCGATCGACTTTCATCCGGATCGCACCAACCTGCTGTCGCCGAAGGTCGATCCGATCGAAGTGCGCATGCGTATCAGCATGGTCTTTCAGAAGCCGAATCCCTTTCCCAAGTCGATCTACGAAAACGTCGCCTACGGCCTGCGTGTGCGTGGCGAGCGTAGCCGCTCGGTGATCGATGACAAGGTGGAGATGGCGTTGCGTGGAGCAGCTCTTTGGGGGGAGGTCAAAGATCGTCTGAAAGAGCTTGGTGCGAATCTCTCGGGCGGTCAGCAACAGCGCCTGTGTATCGCCCGTGCGCTGGCCAGTGATCCGGAGTTGATGCTGTTCGACGAGCCGACCTCAGCGCTCGATCCGATCGCCACGGCCAGCATCGAAGAACTGGTCAGCGAACTCAAAGAGAAAGTCACTGTCCTCATCGTTACGCACAACATGCAGCAGGCCGCTCGTATCTCGGATTTCACGGCCTACATGTACTTGGGCGAAATGGTTGAGTTCGGTGTCACCGACCAGATCTTTATCAAGCCGCAGAAGAAGCAGACGGAAGACTACATCACCGGTCGTTTCGGCTAGGCGCTGCGCCGAGAGGCGAAGCATCCAGCGGCGGTGGGGGGCGGGTGGTTGCCTGCCTCGGCATCTCGCTGCGGCCTCGGTCCATGCAACCCGCAGCGGGAGTTCGTATTGACCCGGAGCCGATGGCTTCACTATAATCTGCGCCTTTCGAGGGGGACGCTTGGTGCGACGCACATTGATTGCCGGAAACTGGAAGATGCACGGCAGTCTTTCCTCCAATGCGCAGTTGCTGGCAGCGCTCTCGTCGGGAGTCGACGAAGCGGTCGCGGCGGATGTGCTGGTGTGCGTTCCATTCCCGTATCTGGCGCAGGCGCAGTTGGCGCTGTCCGGTTCGAAAGTGGTTTTAGGCGCACAGGACATCAGTGAGCGCGCTCAGGGCGCTTTCACGGGAGATGTCAGTGGCGCGATGTTGCAGGATTTCGAATGTCGTTACGTTCTCGTCGGTCACTCCGAGCGGCGTTGCCTGCACGGTGAGACAGATGTGCAAGTGGCGGCCAAAGCTGCGGCAGCCTTGGCGTTAGGTATCGTGCCTGTCGTGTGTGTCGGAGAGACACTGGCGCAGCGCGAGGCGGGGCAAGCGGCGCAGGTCGTTGCCACGCAACTTGCGGCAGTATTGAAGCATGTAGGTGTGGCCGCATTTTCGCGGTTGGTGGTCGCGTACGAGCCTGTCTGGGCGATTGGTACTGGACGTACGGCATCGGCAGCGCAAGCGCAGGAAATGCATTCCGGGCTGCGTGCGCAGGTGGCGGCGCTCGACGCTGATGTGGCGGCGGGTTTGCGTATTGTGTACGGCGGCAGCGTAAAGCCGGAAAATGCGTTCGAGTTGTTTGCTATGCCGGATATCGACGGAGGCTTGGTGGGTGGTGCTTCGTTGGTGGCAGAGGATTTTCTGACGATTTGCCGTGCGGTAAATCATTGACGGGGCGACATGAACACATTTTTTTCGCTGATCTTGGTTGTGCATCTGTTGGTCGGTGCGGCAGTGATCGGTCTTGTGCTGGTGCAGCATGGTAAGGGCGCCGACATGGGGGCGGCCTTTGGTAGTGGTTCTTCGGGCAGTCTTTTTGGTGCGACGGGTTCGGCCAATTTTCTGAGTCGTACAACGGCAGTGATGGCCGCGGTTTTCTTTGTTACCAGCCTCTCTTTGGCGTACATTGAATCAAACAAGCCAAAAGCTACTGGAAGTGTGATGCAAGATGCGGTAAAATCGCCGTCTGTTCCGGTTCCAACGGATGCAAATGGAAGTGCGCCAGTAGGTTCAGGTTCCGCAAGTCTTCTCGGTTCGGATTCAAAAGCTAAAGACATTCCGAAGTAGTTTTAGCGAGAGGCGCTGCATGCAGGGAGTTTTCCTCATTTTTCCTGTGTTGTGGCTTTGGTAGTGCCGACGTGGTGAAATTGGTAGACACGCTATCTTGAGGGGGTAGTGACTTCGGTCGTGTGAGTTCGAGTCTCACCGTCGGCACCAAGCGAGTCATCGGGGAAGGGGTGACTCTGGTTTGAAATGCAGCGATAGCGCGGCGGATCATGCTTGAAAATTACTTCCCGGTATTAATCTTCATTCTGGTTGGTGCTGTCGTCGGTGCTTTGCCACTGATTTTGGGCTGGGTCGTTTCTCCCAGTCGTCCTGACAGCGAAAAACTATCCCCGTACGAGTGTGGCTTCGAGGCTTTCGAAGACGCGCGCATGAAATTCGATGTGCGCTATTACCTGATCGCCATCCTTTTCATACTTTTTGACCTGGAAATTGCTTTTCTTTTTCCGTGGGCGACAATCTTCAAGGAGATTGTTTCGACCGATACCATTAAATGGTTCGGTTTCGCCGAGATGATGGTCTTTATCGCCATTCTGGTGGTCGGTTTTGTCTACGCCTGGGTTAAGGGCGCGCTGGACTGGGAGTGAGCGATGGGTATTGAAGGCGTCATGCAGGAAGGGTTTGTTACGACTTCGGCGGACAAGCTCATCAATTACGCACGTACTGGGTCGTTGTGGCCGATGACTTTCGGTCTGGCGTGCTGTGCCATCGAAATGATGCATGCCGGCATGAGTCGCTATGACCTTGATCGCTTCGGCATGATCTTCCGCCCCAGTCCGCGTCAATCCGACTTGATGGTCATTGCGGGCACGCTGACCAACAAAATGGCGCCGGCCTTGCGCAAGGTTTATGACCAGATGGCTGAGCCGCGCTGGGTTCTGTCGATGGGTTCCTGCGCCAATGGTGGTGGCTACTACCATTACTCCTATTCAGTAGTGCGTGGGTGTGATCGAATCGTTCCGGTCGATGTCTATGTTCCTGGTTGCCCGCCGACGGCCGAGGCGCTTATTTACGGTTTAATCCAGTTACAGAACAAAATCCGTCGTACCAGTACCATTGCCCGCTGACCGGAACGAGAGCGCGATATGTCTGCGAAGCTGGATACGCTTGCCCACAATCTGAATGAATGCCTTGGTGAGCGAATCGTTCGTCATTCCTTGGCTCTGGATGAGTTGACGATTGAAGTGCGCGTCGCCGATTACCTGAGCGTGATGCGCACACTACGCGACGATCCGTCACTGGCGTTCGGACAATTGGTCGATCTCTGCGGCATTGACTACTCCGCGTATGGCAGCGATGTGTGGACCGATCCCCGCTTTGCCGTCATTTGTCACCTGCTTTCCCTCGACAACAATTGGCGTCTGCGGGTGCGCGTTTTTGCCGAAGACGATTCGTTCCCGGTGGTGCCGTCGCTGACCTCGCTGTGGACGTGTGCCGACTGGTTCGAGCGTGAGGCCTTCGATCTGTTTGGCATCGTTTTCCCCGGACATGATGATTTGCGTCGGATCCTGACCGACTACGGATTTGTCGGATATCCGTTCCGTAAGGATTTTCCTGTCTCCGGCCATGTCGAAATGCGCTACGACCCGACACAGCAACGAGTCATCTATCAGCCGGTCAGTATTGAGCCGCGCGAGGTGACGCCGCGTATTGTGCGCGAGGAAACCTACGGAAATCCGCGGCATGGCTGAACTACGCAACTTCACTCTCAATTTCGGACCGCAGCACCCGGCTGCGCACGGCGTCTTGCGTCTGGTGCTTGAGCTAGACGGCGAAGTCGTCGTGCGCGCTGATCCGCACATTGGTCTCTTGCACCGCGCGACGGAGAAGCTCGCCGAGCATCGCACCTGGCTGCAATCGGTGCCGTACATGGATCGCCTCGACTACGTGTCGATGATGTGCAACGAGCACGCCTACTGTATGGCGATCGAGAAGCTGCTCGGCATCGAACCGCCGCTGCGTGCGCGTTATATCCGCACGATGTTCGATGAGATCACGCGCATCCTCAATCACCTGCTGAGTCTTGGTACGCACGCGCTCGACGTCGGCGCCATGACGATGGTGCTCTACACTTTCCGCGAGCGCGAAGATCTCCTCGATGCTTACGAAGCCGTTTCCGGCGCGCGCATGCATGCGGCGTACTACCGGCCGGGCGGTGTCTATCGCGATCTGCCGGATCGGATGCCGCAATACCGCCAGTCGAAGTGGAAGGATGCAGCGACGGTCGACGCGCTGAACGCGGCGCGGCAAGGGTCGCTGCTCGATTATCTGGAAGACTTCACGAATCGCTTTCCCACCTGTCTCGACGAGTACGAAACTCTGCTGACCGATAACCGCATCTGGAAACAGCGGCTGGTCGGCATCGGCGTCGTGTCGCCGGAACGTGCGCGGGCGCTCGGCTTTAGCGGGCCGATGCTGCGTGGCTCAGGGGTTGAGTGGGACCTGCGCAAGAAACAACCCTACGCCGCGTATGACCGCGTCGACTTCGACATCCCGGTCGGTAGCGAGGGTGACTCCTACGACCGTTACCTCGTGCGTATGGCGGAAATGCGCCAATCGACGCGCATAGTTCGTCAGTGCATCGACTGGCTGCGCGCCAATCCGGGCCCGGTGATGACCGATAACGCCAAGGTCGCACCGCCGTCGCGTGAGGCGATGAAGTCGAATATGGAAGAGCTGATCCACCACTTCAAGCTCTTTACCGAGGGGATGCACGTGCCGCAAGGCGAAGCCTACGCTGCCGTCGAGCATCCGAAGGGCGAGTTCGGCATCTATCTGGTGTCGGATGGCGCCAACAAGCCTTACCGTCTGAAGATTCGTGCGCCGGGCTTCGTTCACCTGTCGGCGATGGATGAAATGGCCCGTGGGCACATGATTGCCGACGTGGTGACGATCATTGGTTCGCAGGACATCGTTTTTGGCGAGATCGACCGTTGATGCTCACTCCTGAATCCCTGGCCCGTATTGATCGCGAAATCGCCAAATATCCCGTCGGTCAGCAACAGTCGGCGGTGATGGCAGCGCTTGCCATCGCGCAGGAGGCGCATGGATGGCTGTCGCCTGAACTCATCGAAGAGGTTGCCGTCTATCTGGGCATGCCGCCGGTGGCGGCCCTTGAAGTGGCGACCTTCTACAACATGTACGACCTCAAACCCGTTGGACGCTACAAGCTGACGGTATGCACCAACTTGCCTTGCATGCTCTCCGGCGGTGTCGATGCGCTCGAGTATTTGCAGAAAAAGCTGGGCATTGGCCTTGATGAAACGACGCCGGACGGGCGTATCACCCTTAAGCAGGGGGAATGCATGGGCGCCTGCGGAGACGCACCGGTGGTGCTGGTCAACAATCGCCGTATGTGCGCGTCGATGACGCCCGCGGAGATCGACCGGTTGTTGGCGGAGCTTGACTGATGGCGGTACTCGGCTCGATCAATCCCATTCTCACCGCCGGCCTTGACGGCGACCGCACCTGGCGGCTGGCTGACTACGTCAGTCGTGGCGGTTACAAGTCGCTGCGCCGCATTTTTGCCGACAATCTGACGCCCGGTGATGTGATCGCCGAGGTCAAGAAATCTGTCTTGCGTGGCCGCGGCGGCGCGGGTTTTCCGACGGGGCTGAAGTGGTCCTTCATGCCGCGTGCCTTGCCCGGAGAGAAGTACCTCATCTGCAACTCCGACGAGGGCGAGCCCGGCACCTTCAAGGACCGCGATCTTCTGAGCGGTAATCCCCATGCCGTCATCGAGGGCATGGTGATCGCTGCCTACGCGATGGGTGCTACGCGCGGCTACAACTACATTCACGGCGAAATCTGGTCGCTCTACGAGCGCTTTGAAGAAGCGCTGGCGGAAGCGCGGGCGGCGGGTTTCGTCGGCCAGAACATTCTCGGCAGCGACTTCAGCTTCGAGTTGTTCGCGCACCATGGCTATGGCGCGTACATCTGTGGCGAGGAGACCGCGCTGCTCGAGTCGATCGAGGGAAAGAAGGGACAGCCGCGTTTCAAACCGCCGTTCCCGGCCAGCTTCGGTCTCTACGGCCAGCCGACGACGATCAACAATACCGAGACACTGGCCTCTGTGCCCTTCATCCTCAGCATGGGGGGCGATGCCTTTCTCGAGGCGGGCAAGGCGAACAACGGCGGCCCGAAGCTGTTTTCGGTGTCGGGGCACGTCAATCGTCCCGGTAACTATGAAGTGCCGATGGGGACGCCGTTTTCGACGCTACTTGAAATGGCCGGTGGTGTGCGTGGCGGACGCAAGCTGAAAGCCGTCATTCCGGGCGGTTCGTCGGCACCGGTGGTGCCGGCCGATCTGATGATGGAATGCACCATGGATTACGACTCCATCGCCAAGGCAGGCTCGATGCTCGGCTCGGGGGCCGTCATCGTCATGGACGAAACGACCTGCATGGTGCGCGCCCTAGAGCGCCTGTCGTATTTCTATTACGAAGAATCCTGCGGCCAATGTACGCCGTGCCGTGAAGGCACCGGCTGGCTCTACAAGATCATCCACCGCATCGAAAACGGCCAGGGTGTGCCCGAGGATCTCGAGACCCTGCAGCGCCTGACGGGTAACATCATGGGGCGCACCATCTGTGCGCTCGGCGACGCGGCGTCCATGCCGGTACAGAGCTTCCTCAAGCATTTTCGCGACGAATTCCAGTATCACATCGAACACCGCCAATGCCTGGTGCCGGTTGACGTTCAGCGAGCCGGTAGCACCTTCTTCACGGCATCGGCCTGAGGTAAAGCGAGATGCCTGAAATCGAAATCGACGGTCAACTGGTTCAAGCCCCCGAGGGCGCCACCATCATGGAGGTGGCCGAGCAGCTCGGCGTGTACATCCCGCATTTCTGCTATCACAAGAAGCTGTCGATCGCCGCCAACTGCCGGATGTGTCTGGTGCAGGTCGAAAAGGCGGCGAAGCCCGTACCTGCTTGCGCAACGCCGGCAACCAACGGCATGAAGGTGTTCACGCACTCTTCTCTGGCGGTCAAGGCGCAGCAAGGCGTCATGGAGTTCCTGCTGATCAATCATCCGCTCGATTGCCCGATCTGCGATCAGGGGGGGGAATGCCAGTTGCAGGATCTGGCGGTCGGCTATGGCGCGGGCGCCTCGCACTATCAGGAAGAAAAGCGCGTCGTCTTTCACAAGGACGCCGGCTCGCTCATTTCCATGCAGGAGATGTCGCGCTGCATCCATTGCACGCGTTGCGTGCGCTTTGGGCAGGAAATCGCCGGCGTCATGGAATTCGGCATGGCCAATCGCACCATGCATTCGGAGATCGTCACCTTTCTTGGTCGCTCGGTTGATTCGGAGCTGTCGGGCAACATGATCGACCTTTGCCCGGTGGGCGCGCTGACGTCAAAGCCCTTCCGCTTTGCGGCACGCAGCTGGGAGTTGTCGCGCCTGCCGTCGATCAGTCTGCATGACAGCGTGGGCGCCAACCTGACGGTGCAGGCACGCAACCATCGCGTCATGCGCGTTCTGCCGCGTGAAAACGAGGCGGTCAACGAATGCTGGATTTCCGACCGCGACCGTTTCTCCTACGAAGGGCTGAATAGTCCGGAGCGTCTCACCAAGCCGATGATTCGCGTCGATGGTCAGTTGCGTGAGGTCGAGTGGTCGGTAGCGCTCGACTACGCGGCGCATGGCTTGCGCGATATCGTCGCGCGCCACGGAGCCGACGAAATTGCTGCGCTGGCCGCACCGTGGTCGACGCTTGAGGAAATGCATCTCCTGCAAAAAGTCGTGCGTGGTCTGGGCTCGGGCAACGTCGACTTCCGGCCGCGGCGCTACGACTACGCACCGAGCGGCGTGCCGGCGGGCGCGCGTTGGCTCGGCATGCGCATCGCCGAACTTAACGAACTCGATACGGCGCTCGTCGTTGGTAGCTTCGTCCGCAAGGATATTCCGCTCTTCGCGCAGCGGCTGCGGCAGGCCGCCAAGCACAATGGCACGCGCGTCACGCTGATTTCGCTCGGCAACGACGATCCGCTGATGGCGATGCACGAACATGTGGTCGTTGCACCGTCTGAATTGCCCGCCGCCCTCGCACGCGTCGTCAAGGCGGCAGCGCTGCAATGTCGTGTGCCGGTGCCGGCAGGCTTGGAGGCAATTGTTCCTGACATCCCGTCGGAAGCCATCGCCACCAGTCTGCGCGTGCGCGGTCGCAGCATGATTTTCCTCGGCCGCGTCGCCGTGCAACATCCGCATGCGGTGCAGATCCACGTCCTCGCCCAGCATCTGTCGGATATTACCGGCGCCAACCTGGGCTTCTTTGGCGACTCAGGCAACATCGTCGGGGGGTATCTCTCCGGCGCCTTGCCGAGTGCGCGCAACGCCCGGACGATGTTTACCGATCCGCGTCGCGCCTACGTCATGCTCGGTATCGAGCCGGAGCTCGACTGCCACAACCCGCAGTTGACGCTGGCCGCCTTGCGCCAGGCGGATCTGCGCATCGTCCTCTCGCCCTTCATCAGTGAAGCGATGCGCGAGTACGCCGATGTGCTGCTGCCGGTCGCGCCCTTTACGGAAACTTCGGGGACCTTCGTCAATGCCGAGGGCCGCGTGCAGAGTTTCAAGGGCGTCGTTCGCCCGTTGGGCGAAGCGCGTCCGGCCTGGAAGGTCTTGCGCGTGCTGGGTAATCTCCTCAATCTCGACGGCTTCGATCAGGAGTCGAGCGAAGAGGTGCGCGACGCCGTTCTGCCACCGGAGACGCTGATCGACGGTGAGTTCGCGTCCGGCCTCGATAACGGCATCAAGCTGCCCATCGATCCGGCGGCTCTGGTGTCGGCCAAAGGCGTCTTCGAGCGCGTGGCTGACGTGCCGATCTATTTCTCCGATCCTCTCGTTCGCCGCGCGCCGGCGCTGCAAAAAACGCGAGACGCGGCGCCGCCGACGGCTCGCATGTCCGCTCGCACGCTGGCTGAAGCTGGGCTGGTGGCGGGAGCGCCGGTACGCCTGCGTCAGGAGAGCATTGCCGGCAGTGGTGAGGCGGTGCTGACCGCCGCGCTGGATGATGGCGTTCCCGATGGTTGCGTCCGCGTCTCCGCCGCTCATCCGGCGACGGCTGCGCTCGGCGACATGTTTGGCACGATTCAGGTGGAGCCTGTCTGATGGCTGCCTTGCACGAATTTCTGACGAGCCTCTTCGGCGCGGCGACGCCGACCATCTGGATCGTCCTGCAGATCGTCGCTATCGTCCTGCCGCTGATGGCGGTGGTGGCTTACCTCACCTATGCCGAGCGCAAGATCATCGGCTTCATGCAGGTGCGGATCGGGCCGGATCGCGTCGGTTATTGGGGCCTGCTGCAACCGATTGCCGATGCGCTCAAGCTTCTGGTCAAGGAAATCATCATTCCGACCGGTGCCGACAAGGCTCTCTTCCTGCTCGCTCCGATCCTCTCGATCGTGCCGGCGCTTGCCGCGTGGGCGGTGATTCCGTTCTCCGATACGCTGATCCTCGCCGATG
Source organism: Rhodocyclus gracilis (assembly GCF_009617575.1). GTDB lineage: Bacteria > Pseudomonadota > Gammaproteobacteria > Burkholderiales > Rhodocyclaceae > Rhodocyclus > Rhodocyclus gracilis. The sequence continues at coordinate 447,131 of NZ_WIXJ01000002.1, read as the reverse complement.
TGAATGCCGGCCTGCTCTACGCCATGGCCGTCTCGTCGCTCGGCGTGTACGGCATCATCCTGGCAGGCTGGGCGTCGAATTCGAAGTACGCCTTCCTCGGCAGCATGCGTTCGGCGGCGCAGTTGATTTCGTACGAAGTCGCCATGGGCATGGCGCTGATCACGGTGCTGATGGTCTCCAACAGCCTCAACCTCGCCGATATCGTCCGCGCGCAGGGGGAGGGTATCTTCGCCAGCCATGGTGTCTCGTTCTTCTCGTGGAACTGGCTGCCTTTGCTGCCGATGTTCGTCGTCTATCTGGTCTCCGGCGTCGCCGAAACCAACCGCGCGCCCTTCGACATGGCGGAAGGCGAGTCGGAAATCGTCGCCGGCTTCCATGTCGAGTACTCCGGCATGGCGTTCGCCATCTTCTTCCTCGCCGAATACGCCAACATGATCCTCGTGTCGGCGCTGACGGCGACGCTCTTCCTCGGTGGCTGGCTGTCGCCGGTGAGCTTCCTTCCTGACGGCCTGTTCTGGTTGCTGGCGAAGATTTCGGCGCTGCTCTTTTTCTTCCTGTGGATTCGCGCGACCTTCCCCCGTTACCGTTACGATCAGGTCATGCGCCTCGGCTGGAAGGTCTTCATCCCGCTCTGCCTGGTGTGGATCGTCGTGGTCGGCTGCTGGATGATGTCGCCGTGGAATATCTGGAAATGAGAGGCCGGCTATGGGATCAATGAAGGATATCTTCAAGAGCCTGCTGCTCAAGGAGCTGTTTCAAGGGCTGTCGGTGACCGGGCGCTACATGCTGGCGCGCAAGATCACCGTCCATTACCCCGAAGAGAAGACGCCACTGAGTCAGCGTTTCCGTGGCTTGCATGCCTTGCGCCGTTATCCGAACGGCGAGGAGCGTTGCATCGCCTGCAAGTTGTGCGAAGCCGTCTGCCCGGCCTTGGCGATTACGATCGACTCCGAGCAGCGTGACGACGGATCGCGTCGAACCACCCGTTACGACATCGATCTGACGAAGTGCATTTTCTGCGGCTTCTGCGAAGAAGCCTGTCCGGTCGATGCAATCGTCGAGACACGCGTCTTCGAGTATCACGGCGAGCAACGCGGCGACCTCTATTACACCAAGCAGATGCTCCTCGCGAACGGTGACCGCTACGAAGCGGAAATTGCCGCCGACCGCGAGAGCGACGCCAAGTATCGCTGACGAGTCAGATCATGGATTTCAAGAGCGTCGTCTTCTACCTGTTTTCCGCCGTGCTGGTGTTCGCCTCCCTGCGCGTCATCACCGCGCGCAATCCTGTGCGTGCCGTGCTTTATCTCGTGCTGGCCTTTGTGTCCGGCGGCGGCATCTGGATGTTGCTGGAGGCAGAGTTTCTCGCCATTACGCTGGTCCTCGTCTATGTCGGCGCGGTGATGGTGCTCTTCCTCTTCGTCGTGATGTTGCTCGATATCAATCTGGATCGCTTGCGCGAGGGCTTCTGGAGCTATCTGCCGCTGGGCGCCACGGTGGGAGCCCTGATGGCGCTCGAAATGGGCGTTGTCATCGGCGGCAGCTACTTCGACCTCTTTGAAAACCGCGTTCCGGCGCTGGTGACGGACAGCAACGTCAAGGAAATCGGCCGACTGATCTACACCGACTACGTTTATCCTTTCGAGGTGGCGTCGGTCATTCTGCTCGTCGGCATCGTTGCCGCGATTGCGCTGACGGGACGTCAACGCAGGCAAACCAAGGCCATGGATCCGGCACAGCAGGTGCTGGTCAAGGCAAGCGACCGGGTTCGTCTGGTCAGCATGCCGTCCGAAAAGCTCGAAGACTCGGTGCCGCAGGCGGGCGAGTAAGACCGGCGCATCGACACGAATAACGGGAGACGCTTTGCTGACACTGTCGCATTACCTGATCCTCGCCGCGATCCTCTTTGCGATCGGCGTGGTCGGTATTTTCCTCAACCGCAAAAACCTGATCGTCCTGCTGATGTCGATCGAGTTGATGCTGCTCGCGGTCAATACCAACTTCATCGCTTTCTCGCGCTTCATGAATGACGTCGATGGTCAGGTGTTCGTCTTCTTCATTCTCGTCGTCGCTGCTGCCGAGGCCGCCATCGGCTTGGCTGTGCTGGTTGTCTTGTTCCGCAACCTGAAGACCATCCATGTGGATGATCTGGATCGTCTGAACGGCTGAGCGCGTATGGATCTGAAGAGTCTCTCCCTCGTCGCTGTCTTCGCCCCGCTGGCCGGCGCGCTGGTCGCCGGTCTTTTCTGTCGCGTCATTGCGCGCAGCGTCGCGCACACGGCGGCGATCGCCGGCGTGGCGACGGCCTTCGTGGCGGCGCTGCTGGCTTTCCGCGAAGTCGCCGGCGGCGCGCGTTTCAACGGCACGGTCTATCAGTGGCTGACCACCGGCGACTACGCTTTTGAAGTCGGTTTCCTGATCGACCCGCTGACGGTGTCGATGATGCTGGTCGTCACCTTCGTGTCGCTGATGGTGCATATCTACACCATCGGCTACATGCGCGACGACCCCGGCTATAACCGTTTCTTCAGTTATATCTCACTGTTCACCTTCTCGATGCTGATGCTGGTGATGAGCAACAACTTCATGCAGCTGTTTTTTGGCTGGGAAGCGGTCGGGCTCGTCTCCTATCTGCTGATCGGTTTCTGGTATACGCGGCCGACGGCGATTTTCGCCAACCTCAAGGCGTTCCTGGTCAATCGCGTCGGCGACTTCGGCTTCCTGCTCGGGATCGGTCTGGTGCTCGCTTACTTCGGTACGCTCGATTACGCGGCGGTCTTCGCCCGCGTGCCGGCGCTCGTCGGCGAGACGATCCCCTTGTTTGGTGCCGATGTGGCGGCCGTTTCGGTGATTACTGCCATCTGCATCCTGCTGTTCATCGGCGCCATGGGCAAATCGGCGCAGGTGCCCCTGCATGTGTGGCTGCCCGACTCGATGGAAGGCCCGACGCCGATCTCGGCGCTCATCCACGCGGCGACTATGGTCACCGCCGGTATCTTCATGGTGGCGCGCATGTCGCCGCTGTTCGAACTCTCGGATACGGCGCTTTCGTTCATCGTCATCATCGGCGCCATCACGGCCCTCTTCATGGGCTTTCTTGGCATCATCCAGAACGACATCAAGCGCGTCGTTGCCTACTCGACCCTGTCGCAGTTGGGTTACATGACCGTCGCACTCGGCGTGTCGGCGTATCCGGTGGCGATCTTCCACCTGACGACCCACGCGTTCTTCAAGGCGCTGCTCTTCCTGGCAGCCGGTTCGGTGATCATGGCCATGCACCACGATCAGGACATCCGGCGCATGGGCGGTCTTGCGCGTTACCTGCCGGTGACGTGGATCACCTCGCTGATTGGTTCGCTGGCGCTGATTGGCACGCCGCTCTTCGCCGGTTTCTACTCCAAGGATTCGATCATCGAGGCGGTTGAGGCCTCGTCGATTCCGGGCGCTGGTCTGGCTTACGGGGCGCTGCTGATCGGCGTGTTCGTCACTGCTTTCTACTCGTTCCGCATGTTCTTCCTGGTGTTCCATGGCAAGGAGCGTTTCGGTGCGGCGTCACACGGGGCAGGCGGGCATGCAGCGCATGATGAGCATGCCTCCCATGATGAGCACCAAGGTCTGCCGCCCGGCGAAAAGCCGCACGAAAGCCCGTGGGTCGTGACGCTGCCGCTGATCCTGCTGGCGATTCCTTCATTGCTGATCGGTTATGTGGCCATCGAGCCGATGCTCTTCGGTGGCTGGTTTGCCGACGCCATCCTCATCGACGAAGTCGCCCATCCGGGCATGCGCGAACTCGCCGAGCACTTCCACGGCGCCGCCGCGATGGCTCTGCACGGTCTGAGCAGCGCCCCGTTCTGGCTGGCATCCTCTGGCGTCGCACTCGCCTGGTTCCTCTACCTGCGTCGCCCCGATCTGCCGGCGGTCTGGCAGGCGCGACTCGGGCCGCTTAATACCGTGCTGGAAAACAAGTATTACTTCGACCGCTTCTATGAAACCGTTTTCGCCGGCGGCGCCCGCCTGCTCGGGCGCGGTTTCTGGCAAGGCGGCGACGTGCGCGTGATCGATGGCTTCATCAACGGCTCGGCGCGCTTTGTCGGCTGGGCGGCGGCAGTGCTGCGCTTCCTGCAATCCGGGCGGATTTATCACTACGCCTTTACGATGATCTTCGGACTGCTCGTTCTCATGACCCTGACGCTCTGGGTCGGACGCGCCTGAAACGGAACAACCGGGAACACCATGTCAGAGGCTCCACTGCTATCTCTCGCTATCTGGATACCGATCTTCTCCGGCTGCGCCTTGCTGGCGACCGGCGGTGATCGCAATGCGCCGCTGACGCGGGCGCTGGCCCTCGTTGCCGCGCTGGTCGGCCTGGCGGTCACGTTGCCGCTCTACACCGGCTTCGATCTGGCGTCTTCCGGCATGCAGTTCGTCGAACAGCACCGCTGGATCGCCCGCTTCAATATCCAGTATCTGCTCGGCGTCGATGGCATTTCGATGCTCTTTGTCATACTCAACAGCTTCATCACGGTCATCGTCGTGCTGGCGGGATGGCGCGTCATCGATCACAAGGTGGCGCAGTACAACGCGGCTTTCCTGATCATGTCGGGGCTGATGAACGGCATTTTCTCGTCGCTCGATGGTGTCCTGTTCTATGTGTTTTTCGAAGCTTCTCTGATCCCGCTGTATCTCATCATCGGCATCTGGGGCGGCGCCAATCGCGTCTATGCAGCGTTCAAATTCTTCCTCTACACGCTGGCTGGCTCCCTGCCGTTTTTGGTGGCACTGCTTTATCTCTTCTTCGCCTCCGGTGGCAGTTTCTCCATTCTCGACTGGCACCAGACGCCGCTGTCGCATGGCGAGCAGATCTGGATTTTCCTTGCCTTCCTGGTGGCGTTCGCGGTCAAGATTCCGATGTGGCCAGTGCATACGTGGTTGCCCGACGCCCACGTCGAGGCGCCGACCGGTGGTTCCATCGTTCTGGCGGCCATCGCCCTGAAGCTCGGCGCTTACGGCTTCATCCGGTTTTCGCTGCCGATTGCCCCGGACGCGGCGCATGAACTTGCCGGCTTGCTGATTGCTCTGTCGCTGATTGCGGTCGTCTACATCGGCTTTGTCGCGCTGGTGCAGGAGGACATGAAAAAGCTCGTCGCCTATTCGTCGATCGCGCACATGGGCTTTGTCACCCTCGGCATTTTCCTGTTTTCCCAGATGGGGCTGGAAGGTGCGCTGGTGCAGATGATTTCGCACGGCTTCGTCTCCGGCGCCATGTTCTTCTGTATTGGTGTGATGTACGACCGCATGCATACGCGCCGCATCGCCGACTACGGTGGTGTGGTAAACACCATGCCAAAGTTTGCCGCCTTTTTCATGTTGTTTGCGATGGCCAATGCCGGGCTGCCGGCGACCTCCGGTTTCGTCGGCGAGTTCATGGTTATTCTCAGCACCATCCAGACGGATTTCTGGCTGGCATTCGCCGCAGCGACGACCTTGATTCTCGGGGCCGCTTATACGCTGTGGATGGTCAAGCGCGTCATCTTTGGTGCCGTGACGCGTGAGCCTGTCGCGCAACTGAAGGATGTGACTCCGCGCGAATTCGCCATTCTTGCGCTGCTGGCCGTGGCGGTTATTGCCATGGGCGTCTATCCGCAGCCATTCACTGAAGTGATGCACAGCTCGGTCAATGAGCTCCTGCGCCACGTCGCCGTCAGCAAGATCCAGTAAGGACGCCGCCGCGCCATGACTCTCGCCGAAATGCCATTCATCCTGCCCGATCTGCGTCCCGCCTCGGCGGAGCTCTTTGTGCTGGCCATGGCCTGCCTGATTCTCTTTGTCGACCTGTTCGTGAAGGACACGCGGCGTACCGCCGTCTTCGCGCTGACGCAGCTGACGCTGGTCGGCGCCGCCGTCGTCACCTGGGCTGGTACCTCAGGTGAGGTCGTCTATACCTTCAGCAACATGTACGTCCATGATTTTCTGGCCGACATGCTCAAGCAGTTGCTATATCTGACGGACATCATCGTTCTCTTTTACGCGCGGGCTTACGTCGTCGATCGACCGCTGCTCGGGCGCGGCGAGTTCTACACGCTCACCCTCTTTGCCACGCTCGGCATGATGGTGATGATCTCGGCCAATCACTTCATTACCATCTTCCTCGGCGTCGAGCTTCTCTCGCTGTCGCTTTACGCGATGGTCGCGCTCAATCGCGACTCGGCGACTGCCGCCGAAGCGGCGATGAAATACCTTGTGTTGGGTGCGCTGGCTTCCGGCCTCATGCTCTACGGCATGTCGATGATCTACGGCGCCGTCGGCTCGCTGGAGATCGGCGAGGTCGCCGAGCGACTCCAGGCCGGCGTCGCCAATCACAGCATTCTCGTCCTCGGCCTCGTCTTCCTCGTCGCGGGTTTGGCCTTCAAACTGGGCGTCGTGCCTTTCCATATGTGGATTCCCGACGTCTATCACGGCGCGCCGACGGCAGTCGGCCTCTTCATCGGTACGGCGCCGAAGCTTGCCGCCTTCGCCATCGTCCTGCGCATCCTCGCCAACGGTCTGCTGACGCTCTCGTACGACTGGCAGATGATGTTGCTGATCATGGCGGTGCTGTCGATTGTGCTGGGTAACGTGGCCGCCATTGCGCAGCATAACTTCAAGCGCATGCTCGCCTATTCGGCTATCGCGCACATGGGCTTCATGCTGCTCGGTCTGGCGGTCGGCGTGGTCGGCGGCGATGCCCGCTTTACCCTGAATGCCTACAGTTCGGCGCTGTTCTATGTCGTCATCTACGTCCTCAGCAGTGCCGGTGCCTTCGGCATGATCCTGCTGATGGCGCGTGCCGGTTTCGAGGCGGAAGACCTCGACGACTACAAGGGGCTGAACCGTCGTAATCCGTGGTTCGCCGCCATGCTGATGATGCTCATGCTGTCGATGGCGGGTATCCCGTTCTTCGTCGGCTTCTTCGCCAAATTCGCCGTCCTGCAGGCGGTGGTCGCCTCGGGCCAGATCTGGCTGGCCGTTGTCGCAGTGATTTTCTCCCTGATCGGCGCTTTCTACTATCTGCGTGTCGTCAAGCTGATGTACTTCGACGCGCCCGCCGATCCGACGCCGATACAGGCGCCGCTTGAAGTCAAGGCGCTCATCTCGGCCAACGGCCTGGCCGTCGCCCTGCTGGGACTCTTCCCCGATACACTGATGTGGTTCTGCCTGCTGGCGATCCGTCTGTCGCTGTCGGTCTTTGCCTGAGGCAGCGAGCATGAACGACGCCCTGCACGAAGAGCCGCTCGCCAGTGAGCAGGTCTTCGCCGGGCGTCTTCTGGATGTCCGCCGCGATCGGGTGCGCTTGCCCGACGGCTCCGAGTCGGTGCGCGAGTATGTCCGACATCCGGGAGCCGTCGTCATCGTCGCCGAGTTGCCTAACGGCGAACTGCTGTTCGAGCGGCAGTTTCGCTATCCCCTGCATCGCGTCTTTCTTGAATTGCCGGCGGGCAAGATCGATGCGGGCGAAGACATCCTCGCCACCGCGCAGCGCGAGCTACGCGAAGAAACCGGTCACGTTGCCGATGCGTGGCTGCACCTTGGCGTGATGCACCCGTGCATCGGCTATTCCAACGAGCGGATCGAGATTTTCCTCGCGCGTGGCGTGCGACGTGTCGGTGAGCAGCAGCTCGACGCCGGCGAGTTCCTCGATGTCCTAAGCCTGTCGTTCGCCGCTGCCGTCGAGGCGGTAGCAAGCGGTGAGATCACCGACGCCAAAACGATCACGGCGCTCTTTCGCGCTGCGCTATCACCGTCGGCGCCCGCCGACTGGCGGCGTCTGGGTGACGGTGCCGCCAGCCTTCCCTAGTTTGCTGGCGCTGCCGGGCCAGCGGGGTACGTCGCCGCGCCTCGCAAGGCGCTGACTTCGGACGCCTGGCGGCTATAATCCAGCCTGGATACGGCGTCGGCCCATTGACGCTGCGTATTGTTCCGCACCCCTTTCACTCTCCGGGAATTCGTCCTTCCAGCCGATGGCTACGACCGCCACCAGGAACACCAAGCGTACCGAGACGGCGCCCAGCCCGCTGCCGGAGAAAATCGTCCTCGTCATTCAGGAGTCGCGCTGGCTGGCGCTGATGGCGGTAGCCGCCTTTCTGGCGCTGGCATTGTGGGGTTACGATCGTGCCGATCCCGGTTGGTCGCACGCGGCGGCGACGAGTGCGCTGCACAATCCGACCGGCCGCGCCGGGGCGTGGCTCGCCGATATGCTGCTTTACCTGTTTGGCCTGTCGGCCTGGTGGGTGATCGCGCTCTTCGTTGTTCTCGTCTGGCGCGGCTATCGCCGTCTCGATGGCTTGCGCAGTGCCGACCGACGCCCGTTGCTGATCGCCTTGGCTGGCTTCCTTCTCCTTCTGGTCGCCAGTTGCGCTCTTGAGGCGCTGCGCTTCTACACGCTCAAGCAGCCATTGCCCCTTGCGCCGGGCGGAATGCTTGGCCTTGAATTGGGCTCGCTGGCCGCGCGCTACCTCGGCTATACCGGCGCAACACTGGTGCTCATCGCCATTTTTGCCGTCAGCTGGAGTCTCTTTTCCGGCATGTCGTGGATCGGTGCGGCAGAGCATTTCGGGGCCTTGCTCGAAGGCGCCGTGTTCGGTGTACGCGATGCCATCGAGCGTTGGCGTGATCGACGCATCGGCCGTGAGACGGCCCGTGAGCGGGAGGCGGTCGTCGAGGTCGAAAAGCGACGGGTCGAGGCGCATGAGCCGGTGTTCATCGATGACACCCCGCCGCCACCCGCGCCGGTTTCGGTCAAAGCCGAAAAGCGCATCGAGCGCGAGCGCCAGGTGCCGCTTTTCCCCGAGGCCATCGAAGGCGGCTTGTTGCCGCCGCTGCATCTGCTGGCGCCCGCACCGGCGCAGAGCGAGCGCCCAGCGGCCGATACGCTGGAATTCACGTCGCGCCTGATCGAGCGCAAGCTCGCCGATTTCGGCGTCATTGTCAAAGTGCTGGCAGCGTATCCGGGGCCGGTGATCACGCGCTACGAGATCGAGCCGGCGGTCGGCGTCAAGGGCGCGCAGATCGTCAACCTGGGCAAGGATCTGGCGCGCTCGCTGTCGCTGGTATCGGTGCGCGTGGTCGAGACGGTGCCCGGCAAGTCGTGCATGGCGCTCGAACTCCCCAATCCGCGCCGGCAGATCGTGCGCTTGTCGGAGATCATTTCCAGCAAGGCGTATCACGACCTTGCGGCACCGCTGACGATCACGCTCGGCAAGGATATCGGCGGGCTGCCGGTAGTGGTCGATCTGGCCAAAATGCCGCATGTGCTGGTGGCCGGGACGACCGGTTCGGGCAAGTCGGTCGGTATCAACGCGATGATCCTGTCGCTGCTCTACAAGTCCGAACCCGACCGCGTGCGCCTGATTCTGGTCGACCCGAAAATGCTCGAACTGTCGATCTACGAGGGCATCCCGCATTTGCTGGCGCCGGTCGTGGTCGATATGAAACAAGCGGCGAATGCCTTGTCCTGGTGCGTCGCCGAGATGGAGCGGCGCTACAAGCTGATGTCGATGGTTGGCGTGCGCAACATCGCCGGCCTCAACCAGCGCATTCGTGATGCCGAAAAGGCGGGTGAAAAGGTTCCGAACCCGCTCTCGCTGACGCCGGAAGCGCCCGAGCCGCTGACGACGATGCCGAACATCGTCGTCGTGATCGACGAGCTGGCCGACCTGATGATGGTGGCCGGCAAGAAGGTCGAGGAATTGATTGCGCGGCTGGCGCAGAAGGCGCGTGCCTCGGGCATCCACCTCGTGCTGGCGACGCAGCGGCCATCGGTGGACGTGATCACCGGGCTGATCAAGGCCAACATCCCGACGCGTATCTCGTTCCAGGTGTCGTCGAAGATTGATTCGCGCACCATCCTTGACCAGATGGGCGCCGAGGCGCTGCTGGGGCAGGGGGACATGCTGTATCTGGCGCCGGGCACCGGCTATCCGACGCGCGTGCACGGCGCCTTTGTCGATGACGACGAAGTGCATCGCGTCGTCGACTATCTGAAGCAGGCCGGCCCGCCGGATTATGAAGAAGGGGTGCTGACCGGAGCCGCAGGCGACGACGAGGCAGCCGGCGAGGACGGCGCGGCGGGCGATGCGGAAGCGGACCCGCTGTACGATCAGGCCGTTGATGTCGTGCTGAAAAATCGCCGGGCGTCGATTTCGCTGGTGCAGCGCCATCTACGCATTGGCTACAACCGCTCTGCGCGGCTGATCGAAGCCATGGAAAAGGCCGGACTGGTATCGGCCATGGACGCGCGAGGCGGCCGCGAGGTGCTGTCGCGCAGGACGGAGGAATGATGAAGCAGGGCCGTAAATGGCTGTTCGCGCTTTCGCTGGCGGGGAGCTTGTCGCTTGCCAGCGCTGCCGCGCAGGCCGCCGCTATCGAGAAGTTGCAACGCTTTCTGGAATCGACGCAAACCATGCGCGCCGATTTTTCGCAGCAGCTGGTGTCGCGTGATGCGCGTACGCGGCAGCAGTCGTCCGGTGTGATGATGCTGTCACGGCCGGGAAAATTCCGCTGGCAGATCGATCGTCCGTACCAGCAACTGCTGGTGGGTGACGGGGAGCGTGTCTGGATTCACGATCCCGAACTGCGGCAGGTGACGGTCAAGCGTGTTGGGGACGCGATGGGCAGCACGCCCGCCGCACTTCTGGCCGGTGATCGCGCGCTGGAGAAACGCTTCATCCTGAAGGAGGCCGGCGAGGCCGATGGTCTCGACTGGCTGGAGGCGACGCCGCGCGCGGCGGACAGCGGCTTCGAGCGCGTGCGCATCGGCTTTGCCGGTAATGATCTGCGCGCCATGCAGCTCTTTGATAATTTCGGCCAGACGACGACGCTGCGCTTCTCGCACTTCGAGCGCAACCCGGCGCTCGCTCCGGCGCTATTCCGCTTTACCGCGCCGGCGGGAACCGACGTCATCGGCGAGTGATGGCCGCCAGCGACGATTCCGGCGACCTCTTTGGCCACGCGGCGGCGCCGGCTGGCCGCGCTGCGCCTGCGAACGCGCCGACGCCGCCCGCGCCGCTCGCCGAGTTGCTCCGTCCGCAATCCCTTGACGAAATTATCGGTCAGCAGCATTTGCTCGGGCCGGGGAAACCGCTGCGTCTGGCTTTCGCTTCGGGAACCCTGCACTCCCTGATTCTCTGGGGGCCGCCAGGGGTTGGCAAGACGACGCTGGCGCGCCTGATGGCGAAGGCGTTCGATGCCGATTTCATCGCCTTGTCGGCGGTGTTTTCCGGCGTCAAGGACATTCGCGAGGCCTTGAGTACGGCGGAGGCTTCGCGCGCGCGCGGGCGACGCACTATCCTGTTTGTGGATGAGGTCCATCGCTTCAACAAGTCGCAGCAGGACGCCTTTTTGCCTTTCGTCGAGGCCGGGCTGGTGACCTTCGTCGGGGCGACGACCGAGAATCCTTCCTTCGAGGTGAATTCGGCCCTGCTCTCGCGCGCCTCGGTCTATGTGCTGCAACCGCTCTCGGAAGACGAGTTGGGACAGCTGTTTGTCCGGGCGACGGCGCAAGCCTTGCCCGGACTAGCTTTCAGCGAGGAGGCGCGTGCGCGGCTGGTCGGGGTGGCCGATGGCGACGCGCGCCGGCTGATCAACCTGCTCGAACAGGCACGCACAGCGGCGCAGACCGCCGGTGTGAGCGAGATCGACGGCGCCTTCATCGATTCGACGCTGGCGCAGAATCTGCGGCGTTTCGATAAAGGTGGAGACGCGTTCTACGACCAGATTTCAGCCCTGCACAAGTCGGTGCGGGGCTCGAATCCGGATGCGGCGCTGTACTGGTTTTGCCGCATGCTCGACGGTGGCGCCGACCCGCGCTACCTGGCGCGGCGGATCGTGCGCATGGCCTGGGAAGACATCGGTCTGGCGGACCCGCGCGCTGCACAGATGACGCTGGCCGCAGCCGACACGTATGAGCGTCTCGGTTCGCCCGAGGGCGAGCTGGCTTTGGCTGAAGCCGTGATTTATCTGGCGATGGCTGCCAAGTCGAACGCTGCCTATGTCGCCTATAATGCCGCCCGCGCCTTCATTGCCAAGGACGGATCGCGGCCGGTGCCGGTGCATCTGCGCAACGCACCGACACGGCTGATGAAGGATCTTGGCTACGGTAAGGAATATCGCTACGCGCACGACGAGGCGAACGCCTACGCGGCAGGCGAGAACTACTTCCCCGATGGCATGCCCCCCACAGAATGGTATCGCCCGACCGATCGCGGGCTGGAAATCCGTATCGGCGAGAAACTCGCGCAGTTGCGCGAACTCGACCGACAGGCACGACACACGCACAAGGACTGATCATGCTCGACATTCAACTGCTTCGAAACCAGCTGGACACCGTTACCGAAGGTCTCGCCAAGCGCGGCAAGACCTGGGATTTCGCGCCTTTTCTGGCGCTTGAAGGCGAGCGCAAGTCCTTGCAGGCCCGTACGCAGGAGTTGCAGGCGCGGCGCAATGCGCTCTCCAAGGAAATCGGCCAGCGCAAGGGCAAAGGTGGCGACGCGACTGATCTGATGGCCGAAGTCGCGGCGCTCAAGGCCGAACTCGAGGCAAGCGAGGCGCGTCTGGCGCAGTTGCTGCCGCAACTCGACGATTTCGTCGCCGTCATTCCGAATCTGCCGGCCGACGACGTGCCGGCCGGTCACGACGAGCGCGACAACGTCGAAGTGCATCGCTGGGGGACGCCGCGGGAGTTCGATTTTCCGGTCAAGGATCATGTCGATCTCGGCGAAGGCCTGGGGCAGTGCGATTTCGCGGCGGCGGCAAAGATCTCTGGCGCCCGTTTTTCGCTGCTGAAGGGGCCTCTCGCCCGTTTGCACCGCGCGCTCGCGCAATTCATGCTCGACGTTCATACGCTCGAGCACGGCTATACGGAGCTGTACGTGCCGTATCTCGTGAATGCGGCGAGCCTGTTTGGCACCGGCCAGTTGCCGAAATTCGAGGCGGATCTTTTCCGCGTGCCGCGGCAGAAGAACCCGGAGGCGGGGGAGGGCGAAGAAGGCGGTGAAGGTGAACCGCTGTATTTGATCCCGACGGCGGAAGTGCCCGTCACCAACATCGTTCGCGGCGAAATTCTGGCGCGCGAAACGCTGCCGTTGCGCTTCGTCAGCCATACGCCGTGCTTCCGTTCTGAAGCCGGTTCCTACGGCCGCGATACGCGCGGTCTGATCCGCCAGCATCAGTTCGACAAGGTCGAGTTGGTGCAGGTCGTCCTGCCTGAACAGTCGGCGGAGGCGCACGAAGCGCTTACGCGTCAGGCGGAAACGATTCTCGAGCGTCTCGGCTTGCCGTATCGCCGCGTGCTGCTATGCGCCGGCGATATGGGATTTTCTGCCGCCAAGACCTACGACCTCGAAGTCTGGCTGCCGGCGCAGAACACCTTCCGCGAGATTTCCTCGTGCTCCAATTTCGGCGCCTTCCAGTCGCGCCGCATGCAGGCGCGTTTCCGCAACGAGAAGAACAAGCCCGAGCTGGTGCATACGCTCAACGGTTCCGGCCTCGCGGTAGGGCGTACGCTGGTGGCCATCCTCGAGAACTACCAGAACGCCGATGGCAGCATCACCGTGCCGCCGGTATTGCGGCCGTATCTCGGTGGCAGCGAGCGGATTACGGCGTAACTCGCGGGGCGGTCTCGCCATGCGCGCGGTGTGTGCGGGTGGCGAGCGTATGACTCACTCAGGGGCGCTCTGGCTGACGCAGCGGCGGTTGATTCAGCGGTTGTTGAGTGTCGGCGTGCCAGCGAGTTCGGTATTGCCGTCGGCGCGCCGCGGCATGGGGCGCCAGGCGAGTTCATGGCGACCGAGGATGTCTGCGTAGATGCGCACGTTCTCGACCAGAATGACCGCTTCGCCACCGCGTGCCTTGCCGGATTTCAGTCGGTGGTAGTAGTCCGGGCGCGCGAGGAGCGGCAGGACTTTCTTCATTTCGTACCAGGCGTCCGGATTCACCTTCAGGCTGCTGGCGATGCTGCGGGCGCCGTTCATGTGTCCGAGGCCGAGGTTGTAGGCGGCGACGGCCATCCAGAGTCGGTCGGGGCCGCGCACGCTGCTTGGCAGTGAGTCGCGCAGTTCGGCAAGGTAGCGCGCCCCCGCCAGCACGCTTTGCCGCGCGTCGAGGCGGTTGCTGACGCGCAGCCGGTCGGCGGTTTCTGTCGTCAGCATCATCATGCCGCGTACGCCGGTCGTGCTCGTTGCCTGCGGATTCCACAGCGATTCCTGATACGCCAGCGCGGCTAGCAGGCGCCAATCGATGCCGGTGCGTGCCTGCGCTTCCTGAAAGAGGTCGCGGTACTGCGGCAGCGTATTGCGCATGCGATCCAGAAAGCCCTCGATGTCGGCTTGGTCGAGTCGCTCGACATGGCCGAAATAGCGGTCTTTCAGGCGTTCGACCGTGCCGTCGCTGAGTTTCCTCTCGATGAAGGCATCCGCCTTCTGCTTGAGTTTGACGTCGCTTCCGGGCGCGAAAAGCCAGGAAATCGGCTCATCGGGGCCGACTTCGAGGTCACCGATCAGCTCGGGATAGAAATTCGCGCCAATATCGAAGGCCGTGTGGTCGACCAGTACGGCGCCATAGCGCTGGTGTGCGACGCCTTCCAGCAGGTCGAGCGGGCTGCTGGCATGGACTTCCTGGATTTTCAGTCGCGGCGCTTTTTCTTTGAGTTCGCGCAACACATCCGCCTGACGCGAGCCGGCGAGGACGTAAACCGTCTTGCTATTGAGGCTGGCGACGTCGGATACGGGGAGCGAGGCTTCGTGGGTGACGACGATGCTGCCGCTCTCGGCGAAGGGCTGGCTCGCCGGCAGCGCGGGATCGATTTCGGGCGTCAGCCAGGCGGCGGCGAGTTGTGCGTCGCCCTTGCGCAGTTTTTGCAGCGCCTCGTCTTCGTCGCTGGCAACGATGAAGCGGATGGGCAGACCGACTTCCTCGGCAAACATGGTCGCCAGATCGTGCTCGAAGCCGGCTTCACCGAGGTTGGCGTCGGCCGTAAACGTCGTCGGTCCCTCGCGCGTAATCACCACTAATTCCTGCGGACGATGCAGTGGCGCGATGACACCGTCGCTGCACGCAGTCAGCGACAATAAAACAATTACAATAAAGAGACGAAGTTGCTTCAAATTGCCAAGTCCTGTGCTAGAATCCGCGCCTCTGTTGGAGAGGTACCGAAGTGGCCATAACGGCGCCGACTCGAAATCGGATGGTCGGGTAAAACCGGCACGTGGGTTCGAATCCCACCCTCTCCGCCATCAGAACATTCAAGCCCTTTTCGCGAAGGGCTTTTTTGTGTCCGCTCGAATCGTTGGTCATCGCCGGTTCAGAGTGTTTCGGGTCAGGCGATCCCCGCTGATTCGTAATCCATGTAATCCGTGCTTCGTGCTGCATGCCGCGCGTCAGCGGTCTTGCTTGGTCGGTGAGCTATTCGACGCGATGCCCTGCTTGCGGCGATTGCTGGCGTAAGCGATTCAAGGTTCGTAATTCAGTGATGGTGCAGGGGGTCGCGCGAACTACTTTTGCGTCGACGACGTATCTGTCCGTTTATTCGCTACTCGAATTCTCGATGCTGTACGGTCTAAATTTCACCGCACGATCATCAATCGCGTTGCGCTGACAAAACAATTCGCCCGAAACCCACGGCGAGGCGACAGCTGCTGATATATGCCAAGAATGGCGCGAAGGAATGCGCAGAATACGAAGCGAGAACACGACGCCGGTGGTGGGTTTTTCAGCCGGCACTGTTTATGTGGTGACGATGGAATCCGCGACGTTCGTGGATTGACGCCCGGTTATTCGGGCATTCTGCCAAAGTGCATCACAAACTACCGATTATCGATTAGTGTCGAAATATCAATAGTTTTGAAAATGTTGGCGGAGTGGACGGGACTCGAACCCGCGACCCCCGGCGTGACAGGCCGGTATTCTAACCAACTGAACTACCACTCCGCATTCATCGGTCGCAAGCGACCGGAGCGATTGAAACCTCTTCAATCTTTACTGCCTTGCCAGAACTCTATTGCTAGAGCTTGGCGTCCCCACGGGGATTCGAACCCCGGTTATCGCCGTGAAAGGGCGGTGTCCTAGGCCTCTAGACGATGGGGACCTAGTGTGTTCAAAAACTTTACTGCTTCACCGGCATAACATCAGGCCGACGACTTCTTCCGGCTGGTGGAGGTAAGCGGGATCGAACCGCTGACCTCTTGCATGCCATGCAAGCGCTCTCCCAGCTGAGCTATACCCCCGCTCGAAAGAAGGGCGCATTATAGGGAGCGAAGCGGGGGGTGTAAAGCTCTTTTTCTCGTTTTTTTCTGCGCCGCTTGCGAGCGCGTTTTTTTGCGCTGGGCGAATTCCGCCGGGCGATATGCCAATCACCTGCGCGCGGCGACGGGGGCGATAGGCGTACTCGCCGGGGTGGCGCAGTGTTGCAAGGCTTCGAAGCCGAAGTAGCAGGGCGTCGTCCGCAAGGTGGTCAGCAGGCCGCCCCGTTCTGGCGACTGGCTCAGTCGTTCGTAGTCGTGCGACGACAGGGGCTGGATGTTGTCGCGGTCACGCTGGCGATTGAATACGGCGTGTCGCCACTGGTAGATGTCGTCGAGCTTTTCTTCAAACGTAAACGAATGATGGTGTTCGTTGTAGTAATCGACAAAGCGGTTTTGCCCGAGATAAATCGGGTTTGATCCTTCGTAGCCATTCTTGTCCCGGCTGACGGGGTCGGTATTGAGAAAATAGCTCCAGTCGCCCGGAACGAAATTGTCGGAGGCGATGTTGTAATTGACGCGCAGTAGTTTCCCGCTGTCATGCGTGGGATTGAACCGGCTATCGAAATCCCACATGTTCCCCGGTTCGAGATGAGCGAGCGGGTCTTTGTCGGCCAATAAACGTGCTTCAATCAGGCGAGCGGTGGCGGGGTTTTTTTCTATGCGCGTGTAGTAGTCGAGTATTCCCTGAATGATGACGAGCTTGGTCGCCGTGTAGCAGCCGATTTCGTATTGGCGCGGATTCTGGAAAGCATCGTTGACGGCAGCGGCGAGTTGGCGGTGTTTGCGCAGATTGCCGTCGCGCCAGTAGGCGCGATTCCAGCGCGCGGGGCGTCGGTCGGGCCAGCCCCATTTCAGGTCCTCGGCCCAGGCGACGATGTTTTGGCGAATTCCGACGTGCTCGCGCAAAGCGTCGACGCGGCAGGCGTCACCGGCAAAATCGGTGCGACGCCCATGCTGCATCAGCGCCAGCACAATTTCTTTCGCCGACACCGTGCGAATGGTGCGCGTGACGCCCCGTTTGGCGGGCAGCGCGTAGCGCTCCGGGACGATGCCGAACTCAGCGCGCGCGGCGAGCGTCAGCGTGTTGGTATCGCTGGCGGGAGTGTTCAGGGTAAAGCGCAGCGTACCGGCGTCGTGGTCGATGGTTACCGTGTAGTGCTTTGCCTCAATGTCGAGCGTGGCGAGGTAGTGGCGCACGGCGAGGGAAAGTGCCGGCAGTACCGCGGACGGGCAGCGAAAGCGCAGCCCGTCTTCTGCTTCCTCCTGCGTTGCCGTCGTTGTCGCATCGACGGGCGCGACGCCAGCGCCGTTGGCAGTGGGAGCAACGGGGCCGACGGGAGCGCTTGAAACGACGGGAGCGCCTGCCCACAGAGGCGCCGTCTGCGCCTGCAGGGGAGCCTGCGGGCCGGCGAGCAGCGCGGCGAGCAGCCCCAGATCGCGCGCTGCCCGTCGCCAGTGCTGCTGCCGGAGGAATGTCGCCACGGTGCTTCTCGCGTACTCAGTATTTGTCGCCGATCACCCGGATCGTGTTTTCGACGGCGGTGACTCCCGAGACACTGTGCGCGATGGCAATTGCCCGATCGACGCCGGCCTGGCTCGTTGCCGTGCCGCCGAGCACGACGACGCCCTGCTTGTCGGTATCGACCGTGATGTGAATCAGGCTCGATAGTTTTTCGGCGGCCAGCTGGCTTTTTATCTTGGTGGTGATGACCGAGTCCTTGACGTATTCGCGCGTCGCGGAAGGCTTGTCGTCGGCGGCAAAACCGCCGCTGGAATACAGCAGCATTCCGCCAAGGAATACGCTGGCGATTACCCGCCGGTAACCATAGCGCGGTGTCGGTTGACGATTTATCCGGATTGTCATCGTTGTCATTGCGCTCTCCTTGAGGGCTGTGCCCCCGCCGTGAGTGGCGGGTTGGGCCAGCTTTATCGCAAGCCGGCGCTGAGTCTGTGCGTCAGCGCACGGTCGTGGCGGGCGGCGCCCCCTAGGCTCCTTGCCCGAGGGTTTTTTCAGGGCGCGGGACGTTTCCCGGCGTGGCGCGTGGCGCCGCGCGGCGGACGATGTCACCGGGTCACTACAGGGGAGGCGCGGTGTTGATCCCGGTGATGGCCCGATTTTTGAAGCGTCGGCGCGCCTTGCGGCACTGCGGGCGGCCCCGGCTGGCGGATTCGCTCGCCCGGCGCGGGCCGGCACAAGCGCCGTCGGAGGGGCTGGGACGCGATCTGCTGCGGGTGGCGCGTGAAGATCCGGCGGCCCTGCTTGTCCGCCTCGACTCGCGCGCGGTGGGGCTGACGGCCCATGAGGCGGCGCGACGCCTTGCGCGCGGCGGGCCGAACGAGGTCGAGCATGAGGCGCCGCTGCCCTGGTGGCGGCATGTCTGGCGCTGTTACCGCAACCCGTTCAACCTCTTGCTGACGGTGCTGGCGGTCTTGTCGTACCTGAGCGCCGATGCCAAGGCGACGGTCGTCATCGGCGCCATGGTTGTGTTGAGCACTTTGTTGCGCTTCGTGCAGGAGGGCCGCTCACACCGGGCGGCCGACTCCTTGAAGGCGATGGTCAGCACGACGGCGACGGTGCTGCGGCCGCCGACTACGGTGACGCCTGCGCCAGCCGGCGTACCGGACGATGGCAGCGGCCGTCAGGAGATTCCGCTGCGTCGTCTCGTCCCCGGCGACTGGGTAGTGCTTTCGGCCGGCGACATGATTCCGGCGGATTGCCGGGTGATGACGGCGCGCGATCTTTTCGTCGCGCAGGCGGCGATGACCGGGGAATCGCTGCCGGTCGAGAAATTCGTCAGCGCACTGGCGCCGGGCGGCGGCGAGGCCGGGGCTGTGTCGGCTTCCAGCGCCGACGATCCGCTCGCGCAGCGCAACCTGCTGTTCATGGGCACCAACGTGGTTTCGGGTGCGGCGACGGCCATCGTCTTTGCCACCGGCGCGCGCACCTACTTTGGCGCGCTGGCGGCTTTGCCGGTCGATGATCCGGCGCCGACGGCGTTTCAGATCGGCGTCAATGGCGTCAGCTGGCTGTTGATCCGCTTTGCGCTGGTGATGGTGCCGATTGTCTTTTTGCTCGTGGGCGCGACGAAAGGCAACTGGAGCGAGGCGTTTCTCTTCGCGCTGTCGGTCGCAGTCGGCCTGACGCCGGAGATGTTGCCGATGATCGTCACGACGACGCTGGCGAAAGGGGCGGTCCTGTTGGCGCGGCAGAAGGTGGTCGTCAAGCGTCTCGACGCGATCCAGAACTTTGGCGCCATGGACGTGCTGTGTACCGACAAGACCGGCACGCTGACGCAGGACCGGATCGCGGTGGCGCGTCACGTCGATATCTATGGCGAGACGGCGCGCGCGGTGCTGGAGGTCGCCTTCCTCAACAGCTTCTATCAGACGGGCCTGAAAAACCTGCTGGATCGCGCCGTGCTGGAGCACGTCGAGTTGCCGACGACGCTGAAGCTCAAGGACGCCTATCGCAAGATCGACGAGATCCCCTTCGATTTCGTGCGTCGGCGCATGTCGGTCGTGGTCGCCGTCATGGTGGATGGCAAGGATGTGCATCACGAGTTGATCTGCAAAGGGGCGGTCGAGGAGGTGCTGGCGGCTTGCACGCACGTCCGCGCCGGCGCCCTGGCGGGCGCCTTGGGCGGCAAGGGCGTCGCGGAGCCGCCGGAAAATACCGCGCTGGCGCCGCCCACCGCCGCCTCGCCGAACAGCGAGGCAGCACCGCAGGAGTTGGCGCTCGATGCTGCGCTGCGCGCCCGCGTGCACGCGGTGACGCAGCAGTTCAACGACGAGGGGCTGCGCGTCGTGGCGCTGGCGGTGAAAACGCTGCCGCCCGCGCAGACGGCCTACTCGGTGGCCGACGAAACGGCGCTGGCGCTGCTCGGTTTCATCGCCTTTCTCGATCCGCCCAAAGAGTCGGCGATGCCGGCGCTCAAGGCATTGGCGGCGCACGGCATTAACGTCAAGGTCTTGAGCGGCGACGATGAACGCGTGACGGCGCATGTCTGCCGTCAGGTCGGTCTGCCGGCGGACAAGGTCTTGCTCGGCACGCAGCTGGACGCGATGGACGAGGCGGCGTTGGCCAAGGCGGTCGAAGCGTACCGCCTGTTCGCCCGTCTGACGCCATTGCACAAGGAGCGTATCGTCCATGCGCTGCGCCGAGGCGGGCACGTCGTCGGCTTCATGGGCGACGGCATCAACGACGCGCCGGCCCTGCGCGCCGCCGATATCGGTATTTCCGTCGATTCGGCGGTCGATATCGCCAAGGAAGCGGCCGACATCATCCTGCTCGAGAAGAGCCTGATGGTGCTCGACACCGGCGTCGTCGAGGGACGCACGACGTTTTGCAACATGCTCAAGTACATCCGCATGACGGCCAGCTCGAATTTCGGCAACGTGCTGTCCGTGCTGGTGGCCAGCGCCTTCCTGCCTTTTCTGCCGATGTTGCCCTTGCAGTTGCTGGCGCAGAACCTGCTCTACGACATCTCGCAGACCGGTATTCCCTTTGACCGGGTCGACGCCGAGCTCGTGGCCCAGCCCTTGCAGTGGAATCCCCGTGATATCGGTCGTTTCATGGTTTTTTTCGGGCCGATCAGTTCGCTTTTCGACCTGCTGACCTTCGCCGTGATGTGGTGGGTATTCAGCGCCAACACGCTGGCGGAACAGCGACTTTTCCAGTCGGGCTGGTTCGTCGTCGGTCTGCTGACGCAGACGCTGGTGGTGCACATGCTGCGCACGCCGAAACTGCCCTTCATCGAAAGCCGTGCCGCCGCGCCGCTGACGGCGATGACGCTGGCGATCATGGCCATCGGCCTGTGGTTGCCGATGGGCGCCTTGGCGCCGTATTTCAAACTAGAAACCTTGCCGCCGCTGTATTTCGTCTGGCTCCTCGGCATTCTCGCCGGCTACGCCGTGCTGACGACGCTGATGAAGCGCGTCTACCTGCGCCGTTTCGGCTGGCAGTGAGCCGCTGCCATGAAGCCCGTCAGCCGCCCCGTGCAACACGATTTGACGCCTGACATGTCGGCGCCCGAAGATCCGTCGCTCTGCGATGTCAGCGAGGTGGTGCGCCGGCTGGCGAGCGATGGCGAGCGTGGGCTGACGGCGGCGCTGGCCGCCGAACGTCTGCGGCGCGACGGCGCCAACGCGCTGCGCGTCATGCCGCCGCGTGCGGCCTGGCGCCGCATGCTCGCGCAACTGGCCGATCCGCTCGTTTACCTCTTGCTCGCCGCTGCCGGTGTCGCGCTCGTCGCCTGGTTCGTCGAGGGGCGGCAGGGCTGGCCGACGGATGCCATCGTCGTTGCGCTGGTGGTCGTCTTGAACGCCTTGCTCGGCTATCTGCAGGAGGCCAAGGCGGCCAACGCCGTGGCCGCGCTGGCGCGCATGACGGCGGTGAGTTCGACCGTCGTGCGCGACGGCGTGCCGAGCCGCATTGCGGCGGCAGGGCTGGTCTGCGGCGACCTCCTGCTGCTCGCCGAAGGCGATGCCGTCGGCGCCGATGCGCGGCTGCTGCGCTGCGCGTCCTTGCGCGTGCAGGAATCGTCGCTCACCGGCGAAAGCGAAGCGGTGCAAAAGGATGTCGCGACGCTCGCGCAGGCGGCGACACCCGGCGACCGTCTGTGCATGGTTTTCAAGGGCACTGCCGTCGTGCAGGGGACGGGGACGGCCATTGTCACGGCGACGGGCATGGCGTCGGAAATGGGGCGGATCGCCTCGCTGCTCGATGCGACCGAAGAAGCGCCGACGCCCTTGCAGCGGGAGATCGCCTACATCGGCCGCGCCCTCGGCATGGCAGCCGTGCTCATTTCGGCGCTCGTTGTGGCGGTGATCCTGCTGATTTCCGATCTGCGTTCGCTGGCCGACGTGATCCATGTGCTGCTGCTGGGCGTCTCGCTGGCGGTGGCGGCGGTGCCGGAGGGCTTGCCGGCGATTATCTCGGTCGTCCTCGCCCTGGGCGTGCTGCGCATGGCGAGGCGCCACGCCATCGTCAAAAATCTGGCATCGGTGGAAACGCTCGGCAGTACCTCGGTGATCGCCGCTGACAAGACCGGCACACTGACGCGGGCGCAAATGACGATTGTGCGGGTGCTGACTCCCTCCGGGGCGACGACCGTCAGCGGCGTTGGTTACACGCCGCAGGGCGAGTTCTTGGCCGGGGAGGTGCCGCTGCCGGCGACAGGCAATCTGCGCGACGAGCAAGCGGCCGTCATCGGCGGCGGCTGCCTGGCGGGGAACGCCCGTTTGCAACAGGCGGAGGACTTGCACTGGGCGATTCAGGGCGATCCGACCGAGGCGGCCTTCCTCGTTGCCGAGCGCAAGCTGGCGGGAGTGGCGGCAGGTGGAGTGAAAGATGTGGCGGAAGATACGGCGGATGGCACGGTAACGGGCCGCGACAGCCCGGAGGCGCTGCGGCAGCAACGCTTTTCGCGCATCGGCGAACTGCCTTTCACCTCGGATCGCAAGATGATGTCGACGCTCAACGCGGACCATGCGCAGGGCGACGCGCGCGTGCTCGTGTGCAAGGGCGCGCCCGATGTGCTGCTGCTGCGCTGCACGCGGCTACGCCTCGGCACGACGATGGTGGCGCTCGACGAGACCTGGCGCCAGCGTCTGCTGGCGGACCTTGCCACGCTGTCGGAGGCGGCTTTACGTACGCTCGCCGTGGCGTACCGCACGCTCGCCGAAGACGAAGCCTTGAACGAGGCGGCGGAGCAGCGGCTCGTCTTTCTCGGTATGGTCGGCATCATCGATCCGCCGCGCCACGAGGTGGCGGCGGCCGTGCGTGAGGCGCACGGGGCGGGCATCCGCGTCATCATGATTACCGGCGATCACCCGCGTACCGCGCTGCGCATCGCCACCGATCTTGGCATCGTCGCCGCCGGCAGCCCCGTTCTGACCGGAGTGGCGATGGACGCGCTCGATGCGCAAGCTTTGGCGGTGGCGGTGCGGCACACCTCGGTGTTTGCGCGTGTCGCACCGCGCAACAAGCTGCGTATCGTCGCTGCGCTGCAAGCGGCGGGCGAGGTGGTGGCGATGACGGGTGATGGCGTAAACGACGCCCCGGCGCTCAAGGCCGCCGATATCGGCATTGCCATGGGCGTCACGGGCACCGAGGTAACGCGCGAGGCTGCCCGAATGATCCTCGCCGACGACAATTTTGCCACCATCGTCGATGCCGTGCGTGAGGGGCGCGGCGTGCTCGACAACATCCGCAAGTTTTTGCGCTATTTGCTGTCGTCGAATCTCGGCGAGGTGCTGACGGTGTTTCTCGGCGTCGTCGGTGCCGGCGTGATTGGGCTGGCATCGCCCGACGCGGTGACGGGCGGCGTAGTGGTGCTGCCGCTACTGGCGGCGCAGATTCTGTGGATCAATCTGGTGACCGATGCCGGCCCGGCACTGGCGATGGGCGTCGATCCGATTGCCGGCGACGTCATGGCGCGCCGGCCTCGCCGACGCGATGAGCGGGTGATCGACGCGCGCATGTGGTTTGGCGTTGTGGAAATCGGCGTGGTGATGGCGCTGACGAGCCTGTTGACCCTCGATATCTTTCTGCCCGGCGGACTGGTCGAGGGAACGGGCGATCTTGTGCTTGCGCGCACGGCGTGTTTCACCGTGCTGGTCTTTGCGCAGCTTTTCAACTGCTTCAACGCCCGCTCCGAAGACGTCAGCGCTTTTGCGCAGCCTTTCTCCAATCGCTGGCTGTGGGCGACGGTGGCGGCATCGGTACTGTTGCAGATGGCGGTGGTGCACCTGCCGGTGTTGAACGTGGCCTTTGGCACGACGCCGCTCAGCCTCGGCCAGTGGGGCGTCTGCGTCGCCATGGCCAGCGTCGTGCTCGGGTTCAGCGAGCTGCGCAAGGCCGTCAATCGCTGGCGTCACGCGCGCTGAAGGGCGAATGGTGGGCGAGTTGTGAGCGAGTTGTGGGCCGTTTCGGGGCGGGCGTCGGCGTGTCAGGCAGGCATGAGCGTATGCAAATAACTTCGTAGGGCGGGCGGGGGGCGGCTCCTAGAATCGGCCGATCACTTCACGAGGACCACCGGAAATGACGCATCAACTCCGCCGCCACCGCCCGCTTGCCGTTTCTCGCTGTTTCGCGGGGGCGCGCCATGACTGAGGCCCGTCGCGTATACACCGGCAGGCAGCGCGTCACGCCGTCGGAAGCCTTCGTCGAAACGCTGGTGACGCAGGGCGTCACCGACGTCTTCGGCATCGTCGGCTCGGCCTACATGGACGCGCACGACCTCTTCCCGCTGGCCGGCATCCGCTTCATCTCGACCGCGCACGAGCAGAACGCCGCGCACATGGCCGATGGCTACGCGCGCGCCACCGGCCGGCACGGCGTCTGCATCGCGCAGAACGGCCCCGGCGTCACCAATTTCGTCACCGCCATCGCCGCCGCCTACTGGGCGCACTCGCCAGTGGTCGCGATCACGCCCGAATCGGGCAGCCTTACCGCCGGCCTCGGCGGTTTCCAGGAAACCGAGCAGCTGCCGATCTTCTCCAAGATCACCAAGTGGCAGACGCACGTGAACAGCCCGTCGCGCATCGCCGAGCTGACCGGGCGCGCCTTCCATTACGCGCTGCACGAACGCGGGCCGACGCAGGTGAACATCCCGCGCGACTACTTCTACGGCGAGATCGAAACCGAGATTCCGCGGCCCTTCCCGGTGCAGCGCGGCGCTGGCGACAGCGCGGCAATCAGACGTGCGGCAGAACTGCTGGCGTCGGCGAAGTTCCCGGTGATCGTTGCCGGAGGCGGCGTTGGCAGCGCCGGCGCGCTCACCGAACTCACTGCGCTCGCCGAACATCTGACAGCGCCGGTGGTGAATTCCTACCTGCACAACGACACCTTCCCCGCCAGCCACGAACTCGCCGCCGGCCCGCTCGGCTACCAGGGGTCGCAAGCGGCGATGAAGTTGATCGCGCAGGCCGATGTCGTCCTCGCACTCGGCAGCCGCCTCGGCCCCTTCGGCACGCTGCCGCAATACGGGCTCGATTACTGGCCGAAGAACGCACGCATCATCCAGGTCGACGCCGACTTTCGCGTCATCGGGCTGGTCAAGCCGGTCGAGGTCGGCATCCACGGCGACGCCAAGGCTGCCGCGGCGGCGATCTACGGCGAATTGCGCAGCCTGCACGGCGAACGGCCGCGCAATGAAGCGCGCATTGCCGCCATCCGCGCCGCGCGCGCCGCGTGGCAGCAGGAACTCGACAGCCTGCGCGGCGCCAACGAGGCGGGCCGCGTCGACCCGCGCCGTGCGCTCGCCGAACTGGCCAAGGCACGACCGAAGAACGCGATGGTCGCCACCGACATCGGCAATGTCTGCTCGGTCTCCAACAGCTACCTGCAGTTCGAGGAACCCAACTCGTTCTTCGCGGCGATGGCTTTCGGCAACTGCGGCTACGCCTATCCGACCGCCATCGGCGCCAAGGTCGGCCGTCCCGACCGGCCGTCGATCGCCTACGTCGGCGACGGCGCCTGGGGAATGAGTCTGGCCGAGGTGCTCACCTGCGTGCGCGAGAACATCCCGGCAATCGCTGTCGTCTTCGACAACGGCCAGTGGGGCGCCGAGAAGCGCAACCAGATCGACTACTTCGACAGCCGCTTCCTCGGCACCGATCTCGCCAACCCGAACTTCGCCGAGGTGGCGAAAGCGATGGGCGGCCACGGTATCACCGTCGAGCACGAGGATCAGGTCGGCAGCGCGCTGCAGGAAGCGATCGCCAGCAACCGGCCGACGGTGATCAACCTGCGCCTGACGCAGGCGCTCGGCGACCCCTTCCGCCGCGATGCGTTCAAGCCGCCGCGCCGGCTGCTCGACAAGTACGCGGCGTACAGCGCCGGGGCGTAAAGCCACCGCCGACGGCGTTCGCGCGCGGGAGTGACTCGCCGCGCGCGAAACCGGTCGCGCCGCGCTTCTCCTGGTGGCGAAACAGATAAAGCAGGCAGAAGCGCTGAAACCGGCAGAAGGCCTGGTCGCAACTCTCAGGCGTCAAGGGAGTTCGCGACCGCAGCGGGCGCTGGCGTAGTCTCGCCTAGCGCTTGCCGTGTGGCGGCGATGAAGGCGTCGACGGTTTCCTCGCGGGTGTTCCACGACGTCATCAGGCGGACGCCGCCGGCACCGATGAAGGTGTAGAAGCGCCAGCCCGCCGCGTGCAGTCGCGTGATGACGGCTTCCGGCAGGCTGACGAAGACCGAATTGGCCTCGACCGGGAAGAGGCGGTGTACGCCCGGCAGAGGCTCCAGCCCCTTGGCCAGCCGTTGCGCCATGGCGTTGGCGTGGGCGGCATTGCGCTGCCAGGTATCGTTGTCGAGGAGGCCCAGCCAGGGCGCGCTGACGAAGCGCATTTTCGAGGCGAGTTGCCCGGCCTGCTTGCAGCGGTAGGCAAAGTCGCGGGCGAGCGCGGTATTGAAAAAGACGACCGCTTCGCCGACGGCAAGGCCGTTCTTTGTACCGCCGAAACACAGTACGTCGATGCCGGCCTGCCAGGTGATCTCTTTCGGCCGCGCGCCCAGCGAGGCGAGCGCGTTGGCGAGTCGTGCGCCGTCCATGTGCAGGTGCAGCCCCAAGCGGCGGGCTGTCGCTTGCAGCGCTGCCAGTTCGTCGGGGGTGTAGACCGTGCCGACTTCGGTGGCCTGCGTCAGGCTGACAGCTTGCGGTTTCGGGTAGTGGATGTCGCTGCGTTTGCGAAAAATCGCTTCCACTGCGGCCGGTGTCAGCTTGCCGTTGGCGCCGCCGCCGAGCAGCAGTTTGGAACCGTTGGAGAAGAACTCGGGGCCGCCGCATTCGTCGGTCTCGATGTGCGCCAGCTCGTGGCAGATCACGCTGTGGTAGGACTGGCAGATCGCCGACAGCGCCAGCGAATTCGCTGCCGTGCCGTTGAAGACGAAGTGCACCTCGCAAGCCGTTTCGAAGACGTCTTCGATGGCGGCTTTGGCGCGCGCGGTCCAGACGTCGTCGCCATAGGCGATGGCATGGCCGGCGTTGGCGGCCTCCAGGTGGGCGAAGGCTTCGGCGCAGATGCCGGCGTAGTTGTCGCTGGCGAGTTGTTGCGTGTCGGTGGGTGCGTTCATGGCGATCCCTCGGCGTTTTGGCAGAGCGTAAGGCGGACGGGCCTGGTGGAGAACGATGATTTTCGTCGATCCATATCGGGCGCGTGGCGACGTCTCCAATATCCTGACAGTATTTCCGTTATATGGGAAAATAAATTAATTAAAACAGTGACTTATGTATTGAATTCTGACGGCGTAGGGCTATAGTGAAGTCAAGCAAAGCAGTAACCCTTCCACGATCCAGGAGAAAATCATGAAAGCCACGATGAAGATGCCGACCACGATGCCCATGTCGATGCCGATGCCCATGCCGATGATGGGCATGGCGCCAGCGATGATGGTTCATATGAACTGCGAAATGAACGACAAGGGAATGATGTGCATGATGACGCCCTCCGAGGGCATGACCATGGACATGATGAAAGACTGCTGCATGATGATGCAGTCGATGATGGAAAAGGGCATCCCGATGATGATGACCTGCAACGGCATGCCAATGATGATGATGTGTGGCATGCCGATGATGCCGGCGATGAGCATGGAAATGACCGGCAAGGGCATGATGGTCATGATGACGCCGACCCCGGCGATGCCCATGAAGATGATGACCATGTGCTGCGACATGATGAACCGCATGATGATGTGCGGTACGCCGATGATGATGATGGCCGGCGGCATGCCGATGATGATGTGCATGCACTGAAAAGTCGTGCGCGGCGGGGAGGGACGCGCAGCCCGCATCCCCGCCGGAGGATCTAGCGATACTCGGCTTCGTCCGGATAGCTGATGACCACAAAAGCCTGCGCATCGACGTCGCCCGGATTCCGGTAGGAATGGGCGACGTCGGCGTCGAAATGGATGGCGTCGCCGGTGCCGAGGCGATAGCTGTGGGTATCGACCTGTAGTTCCAGTTCGCCGCTGGCGACGACGAGATTTTCGGTCGTCGCGGGCGGGTGCGGATCGGAGCGTTCGAGAATGCCCGGCGCGAAGCGCATCTCGTAGAACTCGACCTGCCGGCTGCCGTGAAACGGAAACAGTGCGCGCGAGGTGACCTGTCCGTCATGCGAGGCCAGAACGCGCGACTCCTGCCGCGTCAGCACCACAGTCGACGCGTTCTCGCCATCGTCGAGGAAGGCCGATACCGGCACCTTGAAGGCCTGGGCAATGCGCCATAACAGGCGGATCGTCGGCACGCTGCGGCCAAGTTCGATCTGCCCGAGCATCGCCCGCGAGACGCCGGAGCGCTGCGCCAGCCGGTCGAGCGAAAAGCGGTGTTGCTTGCGCAGTTTTTTCAGATTCTTGCCGACCAGTTGCGGCAGTTCGTCGTCGTCATCATGCGCGAGGTGCGCGGCGGCGGGAGCGAACGCTGGCGGGGGCGGGGCGACGACCTTGTGCGCTTTCGGGCGACTGGGCGGGTCGAGCAGCGCCGTGGCGTCACCCTCCTCATTCGGCGAGGTGCTTTCCTTGTACACGCTAGCCGATCCTTTGTCGCGGCTGGAAGGCCGGGCCCAGCGCGTAGGGGGGGTAGTGCGCATAGGCGGCGTAAGGCGTCGCGGATGGCCCGACAGCGCCGGGTAGCGCCACGTGCGGAAAGAGCGCGCCGTTCGGCGCGGCGAAAAGCTGCTGGGCGATGGCGCGGCGGGCGTTGGCGAGTTCGACGCGGCGTTGCTGGCGCTGCTGTTCGCGGCGGGCGTCGGCGAAATCAATGATCGTTGCGGTGGAAGAGGGCATTGGCCGTACTCCATGAAGGCGGGCGAGCCTTGCGTCAGGGAATTTCACTCTAGCCAGCCGCTGACGACGCGGGAACGACCGATTGCTTATATGCATATTGGGCAGGGTATTCCGGGGTGGCAGCCTCAGCGGTGCCCTTTCCACGGCACCAGCCGGCGCTCCACCTGCCGCATGACCAGGTCGAAAACACCGGCCACCGTGCCGATGACGAGGATGCCCATGAGCACGATGTCGGTACGCAGGAAGTTCGACGCGTTCATCACCAGCTGGCCGAGGCCGACGGTGGCGGCAACGAGTTCGGCGGCGACCAGCGTCGTCCAGCCAAAGCCGACGGCAATGCGCACGCCGGTGAGGATTTCCGGCAGCGCCGCCGGCAGGATCACATGCCGCAGTACCTGCCAGCGCGTGGCGCCGAGCGATTGCGCGGCGTTGATCTGCTCGGCGGACGCCGAACGCACGCCAGCACGCGCCGAGACGACCAGCGGCGCAAAGCAGGCAAGATAGATGAGCAGCACCTTCGCCGTCTCGTCGATGCCGAACCAGATGACGATCAGCGGCAGGTAGGCGAGCGGCGGCAGCGGCCGGTAGAACTCGATCGGCGGGTCGAAGACGCTGCGCGCCAGTCGCGAGACGCCCATCAAGAGGCCGAGCGGAATCGCCGTCAGGCAGGCGAGCAGAAGACCGGCGAGCACGCGGCCAGTGCTCCAGGCGAAGTGCTCTAACAGGCTGTGTCCGCCCTGCAGTTCGCCGCGCTGCGCGGCGAGAAAGGCATCGCCGACCGCCGCGGGCGACGGCAGGACCAGCGGCGTCAGCCAGCCGGCTTGTGTGCTGATCCACCAGAGCAGAAGCAGGACGACCGCGCTGGCGAGCGACACCAGCGGCCAGTGACCGCTGGCCGGAAAATTGTGGCTACGCGCCAGCGGCAGCGGCTTGGCCGCGTGGCTTGCGGGGGTGTCATGAGCCGTCTCTGCCGGCGTCGCTGCGGCGGCGAAGCTGGCGCTGAGGAGCGCGGCGGGTTCCTGACGGGGCGTGCTGCGCCGGGCCTCGGCCAGCGAAAAGCCGGGGCGCAGCGCGTGGGCGTGATCGGACGGAGGCACGGCGGAGTCTTTCAATGTTTCAACGCGTCAATGCGGACGACGCTGGATCAGCGTCAGGATTTCTTCGCGCACGCGGATGAAATCGGCGGCTGATTTGACCGCGCGGGCATCGCCGCACTCAATGAAACGGCGCGAGAAAGGCAGCTCGAAGCGGTGCTCTATACGCCCCGGCGACGGCGCCATGACGATCAGGTGCGAGGCGAGAAAGAGCGCCTCCTCGACACTGTGGGTGATGAAAAACACCGTTTTGCGCTCGGCGTGCCAGAGCTTGAGGATCAGCTCCTGGATCTGCTCGCGCGTTAGCGCGTCGAGCGCGCCGAGCGGTTCGTCCATGAGCAGGACTTCCGGGTTCGAGGCCAACGCGCGCGCGATGCCGACGCGCTGCTGCATGCCGCCGGAGAGGGTGTAGACGGGCTGCCGCGCACAGTGCTCCAAGCCGACGGCGCGGATCTTGTCGAGCGCGATCTGGCGCCGCGTGGTCGCGTCGACGCCGCGCATGCGCAAGCCGAATTCGACATTGCCGAGTACGTCGAGCCAGGGCATCAGCGCGTGTTTCTGGAAAACGACACCGCGCTCGGCGCCGGGGCCACGCACCGGCACGTCCCCCAGCCGGATTTCGCCGGCGGAGGGGGTGATGAAACCGGCGATGCAGGAGAGCAACGTCGTCTTGCCGCAGCCCGAGGCGCCGAGTGCAACGACGAAATCGCCGGCGGCGATGTCGAGGTTGACCTGTGACAGCGCCAGCGTGTCCTGACCGTTGCCGGCAAAGCGCACCGACAGGTCGTGCACCGATAGCGCCCGCGCTGCTGAGGCGGTTGCCAACTCCGTCACGCCTGCCGCCAGCCCTGCCGCCACGCTGCTCGCGTCGCTGGGCTGCGCTGTCGCGGGTGAGGCGATCCGGAGCGCGGCATCGGCGCTGGCGCGAACGGCGGCAGAGGTGGCGGCGAGGCTCATTTGGCGGCTTTTTGTACGAAGACCGGCGTGACGTTCGCCGAGTAGTCGGTCAGCACGTTGGCGATCGTTCCCTGCGACTTCAGGAAGTTGGCCGTCGCCAGCAGCGACTGCGCGGCACCGCCATCCTTGCCGCCGCCGAGCCAGCGCGACGACGCCTGCTCTTCAAGCGTCGGGAAGCGATAGAGCGCGATCGTCGCCGGCACGTCTTCGACCTTGGCGCCGGAAATCTTGGCGACGGCCTTGGCTTCGGCCGAGTCGGCGGTCCACTTCGCCTTGTTCTTGCGGTAGTTCTCGTCGGCCTTGGCCAGCACCTTGACGAACTTGACGAGGAAATCGGCGTTGTCTTTCGCCCACGCCTGATTGACGACGATGCCGTCAAAGGTTGTCTTGCCGGTCTGCTTCGAGATTTCGCCGGACGTGGTCAGCACCTTGCCGCTCTTCTTCACCTTCGACAGCACCGGGTCCCAGATGAAGGTCGCATCGAGGTTGCCGCGCTCCCAGGCGGCGGCGATTTCTGGCGGACGCAGGTTCACGATCTGCACGTCGTTGGGATTGACCCTGGCGTGCTGCAGCGCGACCAGCGTGTGGAAGTGCGTCGTCGAGGTGAAGGGAACGCCGATCTTCTTGCCCTTGAGGTCGGCGATCGAGTTCACGTTGCTGCCATCGCGCGCCACCAGCGCTTCGGCTTCGTTGATGTCGTCGAGAATCCAGAACAGTTCGATCGGCAGGCCTTGCGAGACCGCCGAAGCGATCGGCGCCGAGCCGGCTTCACCGATGCTCACCTGGCCGGAGGCGAGCGCGCGGATGACGTCGCCGCCACCGGCGAACTGGCGGAAGTTGATCTTGTAGCCGGTCGCCTTCTCGAGTTCGCCGGCTTCGTGGGCAACGCGCCAGGGCACCACCATGTCCTGGTAGGCGATAGTGACTTCCTTCTGGTCCGCCGAGGCTGAAAGGGAGAAGAGGCCCGCGATCAGGGTGAGCGAGCTGAGGAGGTAGTGTCGTTTGCGAGTCATGGGGTTCCTGCCGTGAAAGTCGAGGGAGTCATGCGGAGTGGAGTGGTACGCGCCCGGGTCGCTGCCGACTCAGGCGGAATGACAGACGAGCACGCGGCGCAGCACGTCGATGATTTCGTCGATGTGCGCCGGGCTGGCGATCAGCGCCGGTGCGAGGATGGCGGCGTCACCGGTCGTCTTGAGGTGCAGGCCGGCGTCAAATAGCTCCTTCTGCACGCGGTAGCCGCGTTCGCCGGGCTTGCCGGCGGGGGCCAGTTCGATGCCGGCGAAGAGGCCGTAGGCGCGGATGTCCGTGACCGCGGGCAGATCGGCGAGGCTGAAGACACGCTGCTGGAAATACGCGCTCAGCTCGGCGCCGCGCGCGAACAGGTTTTCCCGCGCATAGATGTCGAGCGCCGCGACGCAGGCGGCGCAGGCGGCGGGGTGTGCGCTCCAGGTGTAACCGTGGAAGAACTCGATGCTCTCTTCCGGTGCCGAGTGGACGATCTGGTCGTGAATCCGGCGGTCGACGGCGACGGCGCCCATCGGCTGTGCGCCGTTGGTGATCGCCTTCGCCATGGTGATGAGGTCGGGCCGCACCTTGAAGCTCTGCGCCGCAAAGGCGCGACCGGTACGGCCAAAACCGGTGATCACTTCGTCGAAAACAAGCAGCAGGCCGTGCGCATCGCAGATCGCCCGCAGGCGTTCGAGATAGCCGCGCGGCGGCACCAATACACCGGTCGAACCGGCAATCGGCTCGACGAAGACGGCGGCGATGTTCTCGGCGCCGTGTACGGCGATCAGGCGCAGCAGGTCGTCGGCAAGGTCAGCGCCGGTATCGGGCTGGCCGTGACTGAAGACGCTTTCCGCGCGCCAGGTATGACGCAGGAGCGGCGCTGGCGTGGCGACGCCGCCAAAAGCGCGGCGGTTATTCACCAGCCCCGAGAGCGAGACGCCACCGAAGTTGACGCCGTGATAGGCGCGTTCGCGGCTGATGAAGACTGTGCGCTGCCCTTCGCCGCGTGCGCGATGGTAGGCGAGGACGATCTTCATCGCCGTGTCGA
Organism: Rhodocyclus gracilis; assembly: GCF_009617575.1. Lineage (GTDB taxonomy): Bacteria > Pseudomonadota > Gammaproteobacteria > Burkholderiales > Rhodocyclaceae > Rhodocyclus > Rhodocyclus gracilis. Next base: position 413,966 of record NZ_WIXJ01000002.1, on the reverse strand, counting down.
CGGCCTCGGAACCCGAGTTGACGAAAAAGATGCGGTCGAGCCCGTCGGGCGTCAGTTCGCTGATGGCGCGCGCGGCGGTGAAGGCAAGCGGATGGCTGCGGTAGAAGCTCGCGGTGAAATCGAGTTCGCGCAGCTGCTGACCGACGGCCTCCGCGATTTCCGCTCGACCGTGCCCGGCGGCGCTGGCGAACAGCCCGGAGACGCCGTCGATGATCGGCCGGCCCTGTGGGTCGTAGTAGTACATGCCCTCGGCGCGGGCGACGAGTTTCGGCGCTTTCTTGAAATCGCGGTTCGGGGTGAAGGGTAGCCAGAATTCGGCCAGCGAGGCGCGGGGCGGGGTAATTGCCGGCCCGGTGCGCGGGATGTCTGTTGCCAACGCCATGATGAACGTGCCATCTGCAAAGTTGCGTAGGGCGTCTATCGTAGTCAGGCGAAGGCCCGGCACTAAGCAAGTTAATTTTCTATCGATATATCGTCGGGGTGGGCGGGGCTGGGGGCACAGTGGGCGTTGGTCGGCGTCGGCGCATGTCGGTTGGCGTTGCATTTGCTGCCATGGCGAGCGCGGCGCTGGCTGCTCTCTCTTGCCTCCCGCACGCCGCCGGCTTGACGGAGCCGCCACTCATGTCAATAATTGCGAGTAATTCGCAATAACGGGTTCGCCAGCCAGGCCGCTTTGCCGGACAGCCAGCCAGAACGCCCCCTCGCGTTGCCTTTCTGGATTTCGCTGTGCGCCATCTTCCTGCTCCGCCCTGGCGGCCTTCCTTCGCCTGAACGCCACGCTCCCATCCGCTGCTGCGGGTTGGGGGGTGGCGTTTTTCTTTTCAGCCGGCGGCTTCTGCTCGCCGTGTTCCGAGGATTTCGTCATGCCCGGTGCGCTATCGCCGCCTGTTTGCCCAGTCGCCTCGTACTCCTGTGATTCTTCTCGTTCCCCTTTCGCCCTATTTCCCGCAGGCGTGGCCTGCGCCGGTGCGGATTGTCCATGAGCGCGCTGGCGGTGGTGTTGGGGGGGGCGGCGGCGTTCTGCTTTTATCTTGGCAGCCGGCAGCAACGCTGGCGCGCGCACCCGCTGCCGGCACACTTCAGCATCGGGGGCGGCGCCGTTCTGACGGTGGGTGCGCTTGTCGTCTGGGGGCTGGGCGTCAGTCCGGCGACGGCGCTGTTTGGCAGTCTGGTGGTGCTGATGGCGGTATTTCCCGCGCTGCCGGTGCTCGCGCTCGCCTGGGAGCGTCGGCGCGGGAGGGCGCGTGTGCCGGGGGCTGGGGCGGGTATGGTGGCCGGCATAGGAGCCCGAATAGGCGGCGCCGGCATAGGGGCAGGGATCGCGGTCGTGGCTGGCTCTGAGCTACGGGCGCCGCGCGCACCGGCAGCACATGCGTTCCGAGCCAGCGGGCGGGCCGCAGCGTGCTCTGTTGATCGGGCGGACGACTGGGGCAGTGAGCGGCGCGCCAATCCTTCGTCGCCCGCCGCGAAACGTCCGTCATCGCCGTCCGGGGGGGGACGTGCCGGGGCCTGGTCGGGGGCGACGTGGTGGGCAGTGACGAGCGCCGGAGTGTTCGGCGGGCTGGCGCTGGCGCTGGCGCTGACTGGGCTTTTCGCCTGGCTGTGGCCGGGTGGCATCGCGGCGCATGGCAAGTACCAGTTCGTCATGTGGTTGCTGGCACCGCTCTGGCTCGCGGCGATGAATGCCGCCTTCCTTTTCCGTAACGGCCGTCGGGCCTGGCAGGCCTTGGGTGGCGCCAGTCTTGCGGCCTTCGCCGGGCTTTTCGCCTGCCGTCATTTCTTCGCCTGACCCTCTTGAGCTGAACATGCGCGTCCCTACCGATCTCTATCGCCGCTACCGGCTCGTTCATACGTGGACGGGCATTTGTGCCGGGTTGGCGCTCTTCATCGCTTTCTATGCCGGCGCGCTGACGATGTTCAAGGAGCCGCTGGCGCGCTGGGCGGCACCGCCACGGGCGGTGGCTTTGACTGACCTGCACGACAGCGAGGCGCTCATCGCGCAGACGCTGGCGGCGCGTCCCGACGCGGCGCGCGAGTTCACGCTAGATCTGCGTGAGACGGAAGACGTGCCCGCGCGCCTGACCTGGCGGAAGTCGCGCCACGACGATGCACCCTGGTCGGCGGCGCTCGACGCGGCCGGGCAGGTGCAGATCACGCAATTGCATCCTGTGGCGCTGGCGCAGTGGATCGACGTCATCCATCGCACGGCGGCGATTCCGGGAACGCAGGAGCTTGGCGAATACGTCATGGGGGGCGTCAGCCTGATGTATATCGTCGCGCTCGTTTCCGGACTGGTGCTGGTGCTGCCGTCCCTGGTCCGCGATCTGTTCGCCCTGCGTCTGGGGGCCAATCTCAAGCGCATGTGGATGGATGCACATAACCTCATGGGCATCACCAGCCTGCCTTTTCACCTGCTGATCGGCTTGAGTGCGGTGGTTTTCGCCTTTCATGACTCGATCTACGACGCGCAGGATGCGGTGGTCTACGACCATCAACTCAAGTCCTTGATGCAGGCGGGGATGCCGCCACCACCCCGTGGCGCGACGGCGGCGGCTGCACCGATGTTGCCGCCCGCGGCTCTGCTGGCGCGCGCGCAGGCGCTGTCGCCGCAGTTCGAGCCGATCTCCATGACCTATCGCAACGCCGGCACGGCGGCCGCCAGCGTGCGCATTATTGGTCGGGATTCGCGCTACATGCTGCGGCAGGTCGGCTGGCTCGTCGTCAGCCCGGTGAGCGGGGAGATCCTCAACAGTGAGGCCTTCCCCGGACGGCAAAGCGCGTGGGACGCGCCGGTCGCGGCGCTTTTTGCGCTGCACTTTGGCAGCTTCGGCGGTGAACCGGTGCGCTGGGGGTATTTCCTGCTCGGGTTGGCCGGCGCCTTCATGTTCTATTCCGGCAACCGGCTGTGGATCGTCAGCCGCCGGCGTCAGGCTGTCAGCGCGCAGGGGCGGGAGCCGCGCTCGCTACGGTTCATGGCGGCGGCGACGCACGGCGTCTGCTTTGGCGGCATCGCCGGCATTTCGCTCTCCCTCGTTGCGGCGAAATGCCTGCACGGGCAGGTGGACGATCTGGCCGCCTGGTATCGCGGTGCCTACTACGTCACGTTCCTCGCCGCGCTGGGATGGGCGTTTGCGCGTGGCGGCGATCAGGCCGCGCGCGGGCTGGCGCGTGCGGCGGCGGGCGCTACTCTGGCCATCCCGCTGGCGTCACTGACCGGCTATCTCTGGCCGGCGACTGGCTGGTGGGTCAATGAGAGCGCGGCGAGCCTCGGGGTCGATGTGATGGCCTTGCTGGCGGCGGGCGCTCTGTGGTGGATCGGGCAGGCGCTGGCTGCCGACGGCAGACATTCCTCCCCGGCACTGGCCGGGGAAGAAGCTGCTCAGGCAGACGCTCAGACGACCGCTCGTCCTTTGCCGCGAGCCAGTCGCTGCACGACCGAGGCCAGCACGTCGACTTCGGCGCAGGTGTTGTAGAAGGCGAGCGACGGGCGCACCGTTGCTTCCAGACCGAAACGACGCAGGATCGGCTGGGCGCAATGGTGGCCGGAGCGCACGGCGACGCCTTCTTCATTCAGCGCACGACCGACTTCTTCAGGACGATAGCCGGCAAGCACGAAGGACAGTACGCTCGCCTTGTGCTCCGCCGTGCCGACGAGGCGCACGCCGGGAATCGGCGCGAGGCGTTGCGTGGCGTAGGCCAAAAGATCGTGCTCGTAGCGCGCGATGTTCTCGATGCCGACGCGCTCGACGTAGTCGATGGCCGCCCCGAGGCCAACGGCGTCGGCGATGTTGCCGGTGCCCGCCTCGAACTTGTTCGGCACGCCCTGGTAGAGCGTGCGTTCGAAGGTGACGTCGGCAATCATGTTGCCGCCGCCCTGCCAGGGCGGCGTCGCTTCGAGTATGTCGCGCTTGCCGTAAACCACGCCGATGCCGGTCGGCGCAAACACCTTGTGACCGGAGAAGACGAAGAAATCGGCGTCGATCGCCTGCACATTGACGCGCATGTGCGATACCGACTGCGCGCCATCGACCAGCGCTTTCGCGCCGGCACGGTGCGCCAGCTCGACGATTTCCGCCACCGGCGTCACTGTGCCGAGAGCGTTCGACACCTGCGTCACCGCCACCAGCTTGGTCCGGTCGTTGAGCAGACGCTGATAGTCGTCGAGCCGCAGCTGCCCCTTGTCGTCGACCGGGATGACGCGGATCTTGGCGCCGGTTTCGGCCGCCAGCTGCTGCCAGGGAACGATGTTGGCGTGGTGTTCAAGTAGAGAAACGATGATTTCGTCGCCCTCGCCGATGTTCTGCCGGCCCCAGGTTTTGGCAACGAGATTGATCGCCTCGGTGGCGCCACGCACGAAGATCACCTCGTCCGGCGAAGCGGCGCCGATGAAGCGCGCCACCTTGCTGCGCGCGCCTTCGTAGGCGTCGGTCGCACGCGCCGCCAACTCATGCGCGGCGCGGTGGATGTTGGAGTTCTCGTGCGTGTAGAAATACGCCAGCCGGTCGATCACCGCCTGCGGCTTGTGCGTCGTCGCCGCGTTATCGAACCAGATCAGCGGCTTGCCATTGACGCGCTCGGCGAGGATAGGAAAGTCGCGGCGCACGGCATTGACGTCAAAGGCCGGAAAGCGCGTCGCCGCCGCAGCCGCTGGAATGGCTGGTTCGACGAAGTAATAGCCAGTGCCGGCAGGGTGCGCCGTCGGCGCCGTGCGTTCGCCCGCCAGCTCGCCGAGTACGCGCCGCAGGGCGCTATCGCCGGGAAGCTCGAAAGGATGCGCGACGACATGGTTCTCTGTCGCCCGGCGCTCTGCCGCCGGGGCGGCATGCCCCGAGGAGAGCGCCGTCGCTTCGCCGAGAAAGTAATACGGCGAGGAGACGGCTCCGGCCGGTGCATGGGGCGGCAGGCTGGTCGGTGAACTCAGCGGCGCAATGAACGGCAGCGCTGCGGCATAGGCTTCCGGAACACCCAATTCGTTCGCAACCGGCGTCGTCGGCACGGCGGACGCGGTACCCGGCGCAGCGCCTGGCTGAATGCGTGGCACCGTCTCACCCAGCGTCAGAGCGCTGACGCCCGCATCGGCAGAGGCCGCCGGCGTCGGGTCAGGCAGCGACGAAGGCGGCGTCTGGGAGGCAGGGGAGGCCGAAGCGGCGGAGAACGCCGGCGAGGTGCCGCCGCCCGGCAGCGCGCGAAAGAACTCGCTCGCCAGCCGACCCAGCGTCGCCTCGTCCGGCAGCCCCGCTGCGCTGGCGGGCGGCGCGGAAGCCGACGCCGGCGGATTAGCGGTAGGTGTCGGGATAGGCATGGTACTTGTCGATCTCCACGTCATCGAGAACGGCTAGCGCGTCTTCGGCATGCACCGCCAGCGAGCAGTAGAGCGAAATCAGGTAGGAAGCGATGGCGTTGCGGTCGATGCCCATGAAACGCACCGACAGGCCCGGGCTCTGTTCGCCCGGCAGCCCCGGCTGATAGAGACCGACGACGCCCTGACGCTTGTCGCCGACGCGGATGAGCAGAATCTTCGTCTTGCCGTCCTCGACCGGCACCTTGTCCGACGGGATCAGCGGGATGCCGCGCCAGGTGAGGAATTGCGAGCCGAACAGCGAAACGGTCGGGGGCGGAACGCCACGGCGCGTGCATTCGCGGCCAAAGGCGGCGATAGCCAGCGGGTGCGTCAGGAAGAACGCCGGCTCTTTCCACACCTTGGTGAGCAGGTCGTCGAGGTCGTCCGGCGTCGGCGCGCCGGTCAGCGTCGAGATGCGCTGCTCATCGGCGACGTTGGCGAGGAGACCGTAGTCGCTGTTGTTGATCAGCTCGCTTTCCTGACGTTCCTTGATCGTCTCGATGGTCAGGCGTAGCTGTTCCTTGATCTGGTCGTGCGGGCTGCTGTAGAGGTCGGAGACGCGCGTGTGCACGTCGAGGATGGTGGTGACGGCGTTGAGGAAGTACTCACGGGGCTTTTCGTCGTAATCGACGAAGGTCTGCGGCAGCACCGACTCGTCGCGCTGCGCGCAGGCGACGCGCACGTCGCGCGGGTTCTTCACCTGATTCAGGCGATAGATGCCGGCTTCGACCGGCAGCCATTGCAGCAGGTGCACCAGCCAGCGCGGCGAAATGGTGGAAAGCTGGGGTACGGTCTTGGTCGCGTTGGCTAACTGCCGCGCGGCGATGTCACTGAGGGCAACTTGTGGTGCTTGGTCCGCCATGGGAGGCTCCTGGCAAGGTTGAGGTCTTAGATGAAAAACGTATAAGCAAATTACGCTGTGTGCTGCTGGGCGCTCAACATGCTATAGCCATCAAAATCCGGCACGGCCGGGCTAGGCTTGTTCGCATTGGGCGACCAGCGTCGACAGGTTGATTTCGAGTGCCTGCGCCAGTTTTTCGGCGGTCAGCAGCGAGGGGATGGCGTCGCCGCGCTCGATTTCCCCGACATACGAGCGGTTGAGGTCGGCCTTCTCGGCCAGATGCTCCTGCGACCAGCCGCGATCCTTGCGGAGCTGCCGGACGACCAGGGGGAAGTGCTGGTTCAGGTCGCTCATATGCCTGCGCCGTTCTCCATGACTTCGTTGCGCGAGAAGGCCTGTGTGACGACGCTGCCCGGCGGCACGCTGTGCGTCAGCCAGACGTTGCCGCCAATCGACGAGCCGCGCCCGATGGTGACGCGGCCAAGAATGGTGGCGCCGGCGTAAACCACCACGTCGTCTTCGACGATGGGGTGGCGCGGCGCGCCTTTTTCCAGCGTGCCGTCGGCGGTGACGGTGAAGCGCTTGGCGCCGAGCGTTACCGCCTGATAGAGGCGGACGCGTTCGCCAATGACGGCGGTTTCGCCGATGACGACGCCGGTGCCGTGGTCGATGAAAAAGCTGCGGCCGATGCGGGCACCCGGATGGATGTCGATGCCGGTCGACGAATGCGCGAGTTCGGCGACGATGCGCGCCAGCAGACGCACGCCCAGACCGTGCAGCGTGTGGGCCAGACGATGATGGATGATCGCCAGCGTGCCCGGATAACAGAGGACGATCTCATCGACGCTGTGCGCTGCCGGATCGCCGCGGAAAGCGGCTTCGACGTCGCTGTCGAGCAGGCGCCGCAGGCCGGGCAGGGCGGCCGCAAACTGCTGCACGATGTCGCGCGCGCGTGCCTCCAGAGTTTCCGCGTCGGGCTCCGACGGGCGGGCGAGGTGCTTGAGCTCCAGCCGGACTTGCGTCAGCAGCGCGCGCAGGGCGAGGTCGAGCGTATGGCCGACGTAGAAATCCTCGCTGCAACCGTGCTGGATGTCCGCCGGCCCGAGGCGCATCGGAAAGAGCGCGCCGCACAGCTTGCTGACGATGTCGCTCAGGGCGTCGCGCGAGGGGAATTCGCGTTCGCCCTTGTCTGGCCGGCGGTCGTGCGTATGGCGCCACTCCTCGCGCGCTGCCCGCAGTTCGTCGACGATGTCGCCAAGCTGCCAGGGCGGCGCGTCGACGGGGGAGGGCTTGCGTCGGAGCGGCGCGTTCATGGGGCTTGGTCCTCTTAGTCCTGCGTCCAGGGCAGATCGTGATGACGCCAACCGCCTTGCGTACCGCGTTTGCCGTCGCTGGAAATATCGCCTTCAAAGCCTTCGCGGATGTTGAAGACCTGCGTGAAGCCGGCGCGCGTCGCCGCTTCGGCGGCTGCCGCCGAACGCTTGCCGCTGCGGCAGAGCAGCAGCACCGGTTCGTCCTTGTTGACCTTGGCCGCCAGTTCCTTGGCAAAGCGCGGGTTCTTCACCAGCGCGCGTCCGGATTGCCATTGCACCAGCGGCGAGTTGGGGACGTGGCCGACGTATTTGTATTCTTCGGCGGTACGCACATCGACGATGACGGCGGCGCCTGCCGCAGCGAGCGTCCACGCGTCGCGCGGCGAGACGCTGCCGGCGAAGGGCAGGTTTTCGCTCACGGCGCGGGCACGGGCGGCGGCGAGAATGCCGTCGACGTCATCGTCGTGATGCGTCGAGGGAGATGGCTGGGTGCGCGGCGGCTGCGTCGTCGTCGCCTGGGGATTGGCAAGCACGATGAACTCCTTGGAGACAAAACGGCCGGCGTAGGGGCTGTCGGCGGGTGGGGTTCAATGTAGTCGTCGTGCGGCGCGGCTTGAACGAAGAAAATCTGCGTTGCTTATAACGCGGCGTCTGCGGCGCCCTTGGCGGACATGCCGGCGTCGGCACCTGCGCCGACGGGCGGCGAACCGGGCATCGGCGGTGGCGGTATACTCCGCGCTCGCTTCTCAGCGCTCACTTTGCCTCCGCTCGTTCATGAAAGAGACACCCGCCATGGGAAACAGCAGAAAAATCGGCGTCGTATCACTCGGTTGCCCGAAGGCCACGGTCGATTCGGAACACATCCTGACGCGTTTGCGCGCCGATGGTTACGAACTGACTCCGTCGTATGACGATGCCGATCTCGTCATCGTCAATACCTGCGGTTTCATCGATGCGGCGGTAGACGAGTCGCTGGCGGCCATCGGCGAAGCACTGAACGAGAACGGCAAGGTCATCGTCACCGGCTGTCTTGGCGCGCGCGAGTCGCTCGTGCGCAGCGCGCATCCATCGGTGCTCGCGATTACCGGCCCGCACGCCGCCGATGAGGTGCTGGCGCTGGTGCACGGCCATCTGCCGCCGCCGGAGGCGACCGACGAACTGGTGCCGCCGCAGGGGGTTCGCCTGACGCCGCCGCATTACGCGTATCTGAAGATTTCCGAAGGCTGCAACCACGGTTGCACCTTCTGCATCATCCCCGACCTGCGCGGGCCGCTGTGCAGCCGCCCGATCGGCGACGTGCTGGAGGAGGCGGATCGCCTCGTGGATTCCGGCGTGCGCGAACTGCTGGTGATCTCGCAGGACACCGCGGCCTACGGCGTCGACCTCAAGTACCGCACCGGCTTTTTTGGCGGACGTCCTTTGAAGACGCGCCTGAAGACGCTCTGCGAGACGCTCTCCGAACTCGACGTCTGGGTGCGCCTGCACTACGTCTACCCGTATCCGGTGGTCGACGAACTCATCCCGCTGATGGCCGAGGGCAAGATCCTGCCTTACCTCGACGTGCCTTTCCAGCACGCCAGCCCGCGCGTGCTCAAGGCCATGCAGCGGCCGGCGTCCGCTGAAAACAACCTCGAACGCATCCGTGCCTGGCGCAAGATCTGCCCCGATTTGGCGATTCGCAGCACCTTCATCACCGGCTTCCCCGGCGAAACCGAAGCGGAATTCGAGGAACTGCTGGCTTTCGTCAAGGAAGCGCGGCTCGACCGCGTCGGCTGTTTCCCGTATTCGCCGGTCGAGGGCGCCGCCGCCAACGCGCTGCCCGGCACCGTGCCGGAAGAGGTGCGCGAAGAACGGCGTCGTCGCCTGATGGAAGTGCAGGAAGACATCTCTGCCGAAATTCTTGCCGCGAAGATCGGCCGCGAAATCGTCGTCATGGTCGATGAAGTCGACGAGGAAGGCATCGTCGCCCGCTCGACCGCCGACGCGCCGGAAATCGACGGCCTTGTGTACATCGACGGTGAATACGACGCGCAGCCCGGCGATTTTGTCCGCGTGCGCGTCGTCGACGCCGACGAGCACGACCTTTACGCCGAACCGGCGTAAGCCCGACGTCGCGGCGGGCGCTTGGCCGCCGTGCGTCTTTCCCGAAAGCCTCGCCATGCCCTTGATCGAGACGCTCGCGGCCATCGTCGGCCCGACACAGGTACTCACCGACGCGGCGGATCTCGCGCCTTACCTCGCCGACTGGCGTGGCCGCTATCAGGGCGCGGCGCGTTGCGTCGTACGTCCGGGCTGCGCCGAGGAGGTTGCCGCCCTCGTGCGCGCCTGCGCTGCGGCGCGGGTGCCGATGGTGCCGCAGGGGGGCAATACCAGCCTGTGCGGCGCGGCGACGCCCGACGCGGTCGGTGAGGCCGTCGTTATCAGCCTCGCCCGTCTAAACCACATCCGCGCGCTCGATGCCGCGAACAACACGATCACCGTCGAAGCCGGCTGCACGCTGGCGGCGGTACAACAGGCGGCGGCAGCGGCTGGACGGCTTTTCCCGCTCTCGCTGGCTTCCCAAGGCAGCTGTCTGATCGGCGGCAACCTGTCGACCAACGCCGGCGGCGTGCACGTGCTGCGCTACGGCAATACCCGCGAGCTGACGCTTGGCCTCGAAGTCGTCCTGCCTTCGGGCGAGTTGTGGAACGGCCTGCGCGGCTTGCGCAAGGACAACACCGGCTACGATTTGAAGCAGCTTTTCATTGGCGCCGAGGGAACGCTCGGCATCATCACGGCGGCGGTGTTGAAGCTCTTCCCGGCGCCGCGTACGACCGCGACGGCGTGGTTGGCCATCGATTCGCCAGCGGCGGCGCTGGCCGTGCTGGCCCGCATGCAGGCGCGCTTTGGCGCCATGCTGACGGCGTGCGAACTCGTCTCGGGCGTCGCGCTGGCGCTCGTGCGGCGGCATTTGCCGGGGCAGACGGCGCCGCTGCCGACGACGAGCGCCTGGCATCTGCTGGTCGACGTGAGCGGCGCTGACACGGCGCCGGTACTGCTCGCGGCTTTGGAGGAATGCTTGGGAGACGCCTTGGCGGCGGGGGAGGTGAGCGATGTCGTCATCGCCCAGACGCTGGCGCAGGCGGCGCACCTCTGGGCGCTGCGCGAGAACATCTCCGAGGCGCAAAAGCGCGAAGGTTTCAGCATCAAGCACGACATCTCGCTGCCGATTTCGGCGATTCCCGAATTCATCGCCGCGACCGATGCGGCGCTGGCAGCGGCCTTTCCGGGGATTCGTTGCGTTACCTTCGGGCACATCGGCGACGGCAACCTGCACTACAACCAGTCGATGCTCGATGCCACCGACAACGCGCGTCTGCTCGCCGGCCAAGCGGCGGTCGACCGGCTGATTCACGACCGTGTCGCCGCCCTCGGCGGCAGCATCAGCGCCGAACACGGCATCGGCCAGCTCAAACGTGCCGAGTTGGCGCGCTATCGCAGTCCGGTCGAACTGGCAACCATGCGTGCCATCAAGCAGGCGCTCGATCCGCTGGGGCTGATGAATCCGGGCAAAGTGCTCTGACGCACTTCGCCCCTGCTCAGTGCAGCGTCGGCGGCGTTTCGCCAAACAGCGCCTCAACGGCGGCGGCGTCGAAACGGTAATCGCGGTTAGCCAGATCGTCGCGGATCAGCACTTCGCCGTGTTCGCGCAGCACGGCGTCGACTTCCTCGCGGCCAAGCGAGCGCAGCATGGTGCGGACTTTGTCCCAGTCTTCCGGGCATTCGTGCAGAACCTGCCGCTCCGGGAAGACGCGCACCACTTCCTGGCTGAAAAGCCGCGTCAGCAACTCGTCGCAGGGCAGGCCCAGAAGCTCGTCGTCGCGGATCGTTGTTGCCAGACTTTCGACACGGTTCCAGCCGTCGGCGTCGCGGGCGTCGGCGTTCGGCAGTTTTTGCAGGAAGATGCCCGCCGCTCCTTCCGCTGAGGCGGCGAGGAAGAGGCGCGACGGCAGCTGCTCCGAGAGGCCGAGGTAATGCTCGAAGATCTCGGCGATGCTGTCGCCCTGCATCGGCACGATGCTCTGGTAGGGCTGACGCAGGTTCGGCAGGTCGAGCGAGAGCATCAGCTGGCCGTCGCCGAGCAGTTGCGGCGCCGTTCCCGGTGCGACATCGGCGGCGGCGTGCGCCATGGCGCGCAAATTCAGGCGCTCGTCGCAATCGACGACGAGCAGCGACACCGGGCCGCTGCCGCGCAGCTGGAAGGTGATGCGGCCGGGCTGCTTGAGCGCATCGGCAATGAACAGCGTCGTCGCGCACATTTCGCCGAGCAGGGCGGCGACCGGCGGCGCGTAGTTGCGTCCAGCGACGATGCGTTGCCAGAGCGGCCCGAGACGGACGACGGCGCCGCGAATGTCGAGTTCGTCGAGGAGGAAACGTTGCAGCGTATCGATACTCATGCGAACACCTCGCGATAACGTTCGGCGTCAAAGCCGATGAGCAGGGTGCGGCCGGTGTCGAGCACCGGGCGCTTGATCAGGGTCGGCTGCGCGTTCATCAGCGCCAGTGCGCGCGCTTCATCGAGGTCGGCGCGTTGTTCTGCGGGCAGCTTCTTCCAGGTCAGTCCCTGGCGATTGACGAGCGTCTGCCAGCCGGCACGTTGCGCCCAGTCGGCTACGTGAGCGGCGACGACGCCTGCCTTCTTGTAGTCGATGAATTCGTAGTCGACGCCGTTCGCGTCGAGCCAGGCGAAGGCTTTTTTCATCGTGTCGCAGTTCTTGATGCCGAAGACGCGGCAGCGCGGGGCGTGGTCGGGGGAGGGCATGGGCAGCGGGGTCCTTGAGAGCGATCCGTAAGGCACGCATTTTACCGGGGCGGCGGCGTCACCGGGGAAGAACGGCGTGGTCGGTGCGAGCAGTGGCATGAAAGGCAGCCTACGACGTGCCCTGACAGGCGGCCCGAGAGGCGGTAGGCGCGACGGCGGGCAGGCTTTACCGTGATTTACCCGCCGCGCCCTTCATTGCACGCAGGCTTATGCCGATAGTGCAGGTGAACGCCTTGTTCTCCTTGAAAGGAAAAATCATGGTCACCGCCGTCACTTCGAGCGCCAGTTCGACGCAAACCAGCGGAGGAGGCAGCATTGCCTCGCAGATCGCCGCCCTGCAAAAGCAGATTGCTGCGCTGGAAAAAAGCCTTACCAAGCTGAGCGATTCAGGCAGCAGTTCCGGCACGTCGGGCGCTTCCAGCAGCAGTTCGACGAGCGATCAGGCGAAGGTGATCAAGGCCGAGATCGCCCTGCTCCAGGCGCGCATCGCCCAGCTACAGGCAGAAAAGAACTCTTCGGAGAGCAGCACGACGGCGGCTGCATCGGCTGCCTCTGCGACGACGAGCAGCGCGGAGAAGAGTCGTTCGACCCCCCAACGTTCCAGTACCAGCGCCGTCGGCGAAAATGTCGACGTCTATGCGTGATCGCGCGGCGTGATGTGTTCCGCCCAGTGCGTTGCCTGGCGCGCTGCTCAGTCCGTTGAACTGTCCATTGAGCGGCCGATTGACCCGCCGATTTCCCGAATCATCCCCCGCGTTATTTCCGGATGCATCTTCCGAGCCATTGAACACGGGCGGAGCGTTTTGGCAAAAAATGTCGCCATGAATCGTGACCGAAAGCCCGCATGAGCGCCGTGATTCCTTCTGCCGCCGCGGTCGATACGCTGCTGCCGCTGTTGCTTGCCGCCGTCGAGCGGCGCCACGGCGGCGACTGGATGGGGGCGCTGGCTTGCCTCGATGAGGTGTTGCGGGTCGATCCGCATTTTTTGCCGGCGCAGATCGAACGCGCTCCCGTACTGGCCCATTTGGGGCGCTACGAGGAGGCGCTCGCCGCGCTCGACGAGTTCTTGCGCCTCGTCCCTGCGCCCGAGATCAGCGCCATCTACGACGATATCCGGCAGATGGCGTTCGCTGCTTTCGCCGCCGCCATCGGCACGGTGGAGGAGGTTGCCGCTCGCCTGCGGCGTGCCGCGCTCTACTGCCAGGTCGGAGAGCCGGCGCAGGCTTTGGCGGATTACGAAGCGGCGCTCGCGCGCTCGCCGGATGCCGTCGATGCGCTCAACGGTTGCGGCACAGCGCTGCTGGCGCTGAATCGGCACGACGAGGCCCTGACGGCGTATCGGCGTGCCTGCGAACTCGCCCCACTGCGCGCCGAGTTTCATTACAACCAGGGCAATGTTCTACAGCAGCAAGGGCGCCTTGCCGAGGCGCGTATCGCCTATCAGCGCGCTATCGCGCTCGTTCCTGACTTTGCCGAGGCGCAGCTGGAAATCGCGCATTGCTGGCTGGGCGAGGGTGATGCGCGTGGTTGGGGCGGCCTTGAATGGCGTTGGCAGACCGCCCAGCTGAAGCGCCACTGGCTCGCCTGCGGGCGGCCGCTCTGGCTTGGCAAGGCAGGCGTAGATGTGTTGCCGCCCAACGCGGGCGAGCCGCTGGGCACCGTCGATCTTGCGGGGAAGACGCTGCTTGTCTGGGCGGAGCAGGGCTTTGGCGATGCCATCCAGTTCGCCCGCTTCGTGCCGCGCCTGGCCCAATCGACGTCTGCGGCGCGCGTCATCCTGCGTGTGCCGGCGCCCTTGCAGCGACTTTTGGCGGAACTGGCGGTGAACGCGCCGACGCTACACGTCGTTGGCGACGACGGCGATCTGCCGCCGCACGACGCACACGTTCCGCTCCTCAGCCTGCCGCTCGCTTTGGGCCTCGATGCGCCGGCGAGCGAAAAAGGCGCGCCTTATCTGCGTGCCGATCCGATCGAGGTCGCGCACTGGCGGGCGCGGCTTGGCCCGGCGGCCGGTCGGCGTGTCGGCCTCGTCTGGGCGGGGCGGCAGTATGGCGTTCTCAACCGCACGCGCGATCTGTCCTTGTGCGAGCTCCGGCCGCTGGTGGCGGCGGAAGAAAACTTGGGCGTGGAGCTGATCAGTCTGCAACGCGATGTTCCCGCCGCGGATCAGGAGACGCTGGCGCAGTGGCCCTCGCTGCGGCAGTTATCCGGTGCCTTCCCCGACTTTGCCGCGACGGCGGCGGTGCTGGAGGCTGTCGACCTCGTCATCTGCGTCGATACCGCTGTCGCGCATCTCGCCGGCGCGCTCGGCATACCGTGCTGGCTGCTCTTACGCTATGGCAGCGAGTGGCGCTGGCAGTACGGGCGCAGCGATTCGCCCTGGTATCGCAGTCTGCGCATCTTTCGGCAGACGCGCGCGGGCGATTGGGGGACGGTTATCGCTGAGGTGTGCGCCGCGCTGGCTGGCGTGCCGGAACGGCAGAGCGTCGCCGCTTGAGGCGGTTTACCTGAGTCCGAGCGCTTGTCGGAGTTGGGCGGCGTCCCTGACGTAGCCAATCGCCGTTACCTTGCCCCCCTGCAACTGCACGACGCTGGCGGCGCCGGATTGGCGGGGCAGGTCGGCCAACTGTGCGGCATCGCGGCCGATACCGACGGCAAAGGGCAGTTCGCGCAGTTTCGGCAGAGCGACCATGCGCGTGATCAGCGATGGCATGCCGCTGATGTCGGAGAGGTAGATTGCGTGCAGTTGTTCAAGTGTGCCGGGCGCCTGCGCATGCAGCACTTCCTTGACGAAGTCGCCGGCCGCCATGTCGGCGGTGAAGATGACGAGCTGTGTTTCGCCGTCGATTCTGAGGGGCTTGCCGTGCTGGTCGTCGATAGTGAGTGCCGGAAACGCGGCGCCCGGCGCCAGCATCGCCGCATTCGCCAGCATCGGCAGTAGCAAGGTGCTGCCAAGGAGCAGGACGGCGAGGCCATGCAGAAACCCTCGGCAGCCGGGGCGGAAGTGGGAGAGAAAGCGCACGGTGTGTCCTTTCGTGGCAGTGGATGTCATGGTGTCGGCGCAGCCAGGTTCCGGTGTTCCGGGCGAGCGCGCGGCCGGATAGGCGGCCGCATACGGGGGCGGGTGTGCGGCAGAGCGCACGGCAGACTGCGCGAAGCTCAGAGAATGCCTTCTTCGACGCGGTTGCGGCCGAGTTTCTTGGCGCGGTAGAGAGCGTCGTCGCTGGCGCGGATGATGTCCTCGCTGTGCCTCGTGTCGTTGAGCGGTACGCCGGCGACGCCGATGCTCGCGCTGATGTGGATGCTGATGCCGTCGCCGAGGTCGATGGGGGTCGCGGCGATGCATTGGCAGAGATCCTCGGCGAGCAGGGCGCCCGCCTCTTGCGCCGTGTTGGGCAGGACGACGAGAAACTCCTCGCCGCCATAGCGACCGAGGGCGTCCTGCGCGCGCAGGCGCGAGCCGATCAGGTGGGCAACGGTCTTCAGCACCCGGTCGCCGGCCGGGTGACCGTAGGTGTCGTTGACCTCCTTGAAATGGTCGATGTCGATCATCAGCACGCTGAGCGAACGCCGGTGCCGCCGCGCTTCGGAGGAGCGCCGCGCGAATTCGTCGCGGATCGCACGGCGATTGGCGATGCCGGTCAGTTCGTCGAACATCGCCAGCGTGCGATTACGCGCGTCGGCGCGCTCCTTGATCATGCCGATGAAGCCCACCGCGTCGAGCATTGCCGCCGAGAGCGCACCGATAAAACTGACGGTTTGCAATAATTGGGCGCCGTCGCTCGTCGGGCTGGAGACGGCGCCGCTGAATACGGCGAGGAAGCGCGCATAGCAAATGAGCGTCGACATCAGGCACCCGCAGAGCAGGAGCTGATAGCCGTGGCCGGGCGTCAGCTGCCGGTGGCGGTACATGATGGCGGCGAGAACGAGCGTCTGCGTACCGGCAATCAGCCCGTTGAGCATGACGCGCATGCCGAGACGGTCGAGAAATAGCCACATGCAGATGGCGGTGAGGAACACCGGTCCCAGTGTCAGCCAGAGATTCGGGCGGCGTTCCAGAAAGCGGTAGTAGCCCCACAGCATCAGCCCGATGGAGAGCGAAAACAGGCTGTTGCCGACGATGATCGAGAAGTTCACCGGAATCATCGGCCGCAGGGTGAGGACCGGCAGTGCGAGCGCGTAGACGAGGAGGCCGCCGCCCCAGAGATTGAGCCCCTCGCTGCTTTGCGCGCGCGTCAGCCAGAGCGTCGCGCCGCTCATGGTCAGGATGGCCACCGAGACCATCATGGCCATTGTCGGGACGTCGGGCTGCATCTCGGTGGGGCGGCGCGTGCGGCGGTGTCAGCGTTTGAGCCTGGCGAAGGCCGCTGCCATGGCGCCATCCATCGCCGGGGCCTTGCCGCCCGGAGCGCCGGCGGGACTTCGTCGCTCGTTCGCCGCCTTGCCGCGTTCGCCCGACGGCGCATTGCGCCCGTCCGGACGCGGCCGACCGGCGCTGGCTTGCCGCTCGTTGCCACGCTTCTCGCCGCCAGCGTGCGCGACGTCGTCGTCAAGGCGCATGGTCAGCGCGATGCGTTTGCGCGCCGCGTCGATTTCGAGAACCTTGACCTTGACCACGTCGCCCGCCTTGACGACGCTGCGCGGGTCTTTCACGTAGTTTTTCGACAGCGCGGAAATGTGCACGAGGCCGTCCTGGTGCACGCCGATATCGACGAAGGCGCCGAAATTGGCGACGTTGGTGACGACGCCTTCGAGCAGCATGCCGGGCGTCAGGTCGGCGATGGCTTCGACGCCCTCGCGGAAGTGCGCGGCCTTGAATTCCGGGCGCGGGTCGCGGCCGGGTTTTTCCAGCTCCTGCAGGATGTCTTTCACCGTCGGCACGCCAAAACGCTCGTCGGCGAAGCGTTCTGGCGGCAGGGCGCGCAAGAGTCGCGTGTCGCCGATCAACTCGCGTACGTCCTTTTTAACCTCGGCCAGGATGCGCTCGACGAGCGGGTAGGCTTCGGGGTGCACCGCCGAAGCGTCGAGGGCTTCCTCGCCACCGACGATGCGCAGAAAGCCGGCGGCCTGCTCGAAGGTCTTGTCGCCAAGGCGCGGTACTTCGCGCAGTTGGCGGCGGCTCGTGAAGGCTCCGTGCGCGTCGCGGTGGGCCACGATATTGGCGGCCAGCGCTGGCGTCAGTCCGGAAACGCGAGCCAGCAGCGGCACCGAGGCGGTATTGGCGTCGACGCCCACGGCATTGACGCCGTCTTCGACGACGGCGTCGAGCGCGCGCGACAGCTTGGTCTGGCTGACGTCATGCTGGTACTGGCCGACACCGATGGATTTGGGGTCGATCTTGACGAGTTCGGCGAGCGGGTCTTGCAGGCGGCGCGCGATGGAGACTGCGCCGCGCAGACTGACATCAAGGTCGGGGAATTCGCGCGCCGCAAATTCCGAGGCGGAGTAGACCGAGGCGCCGGCTTCCGAGACGACGACCTTGGTGAGCGTGCGTTCGGGCAGGCGTCGGATTAGTTCGGCTGCCAGTCGGTCGGTTTCGCGGCTGGCGGTGCCGTTGCCAATGGCGATCAGGCTGACCGCGTGCTTGTTGACGAGCGCGGCCAGCGTCGCCAGCGCGCCTTCGACGTCGCGGCGCGGTTCGTGTGGGTACACCGTGGCGGTATCGAGCAGTTTGCCGGTGGCGTCGACGACGGCGACCTTGACGCCGGTGCGGATGCCCGGATCGAGGCCCATCGTTGGCTGTCGGCCGGCCGGCGCGGCGAGCAGGAGATCGCGCAGGTTGTGCGCGAAGACGCGGATCGCTTCTTCTTCGGCGCGCTCGCGCAACTCCCCCATCAATTCCAGTTCGAGGTGTGGCTGAATCTTGATGCGCCAGGCCCAGCGCACGCTCTCGGCCAGCCAGCGGTCAGCGGCACGGCCGGCTGCACCGAGGCTGTCGCCGATGCCGGCGTGCGCGGCGATCAGTCCGAGCATGCGTGCGTCGCCGGCGCTGATGGCTGGCGCCGGCGTTTCGGCATCGCGTGCCGGCTCGGCTTCGGGGAGCAGCGACACCTGCAAGGCGCCTTCGTTACGGCCGCGAAAGAGCGCCAGCGCGCGATGCGAGGGGATGTCGCCAAGCGCTTCGCTGTAGTCGAAGTAGTCACGGAATTTGGCGCCTTCCGTCTCCTTGCCGGCGACGAGCGTCGAGCGCACGACGCCGTTCTCGCGCAGGCGTTCGCGCAGCACGCCGAGCAGTTCGGCGTCTTCTGCCAGTCGCTCCATGATGATCTGGCGCGCGCCGTCGAGCGCTGCCTTGGCGTCGGCAAAGCCGGCGTCGGCATTGAGAAACCCCGCCGCCACCTCCTCGGGAATGAGCGTCGGGTCGGCGAGCAGCGCGTCGGCCAGCCCGTCGAGACCGGCTTCGCGGGCGATCTGCGCTTTGGTGCGGCGCTTTTGCTTGTACGGCAGGTAGAGGTCTTCGAGGCGCTGCTTGTTGTCCGCGTCGGCGATGGCGGCGGCGAGTTCGGGGGTGAGTTTTCCCTGCTCGTCGATGGCCGCCAGAATGGCGACGCGCCGGTCTTCCAGTTCGCGCAGATAGACGAGTCGTTCGTCGAGCAGGCGCAATTGCGTATCGTCGAGCCCGCCGGTGACTTCCTTGCGGTAGCGCGCGATGAACGGCACGGTTGCCCCCTCGTCGAGCAGCGCAATGGCGGCACTTACCTGGCTGATTTTGCAGGCGAGTTCTTCGGCGAGACGGTGTTCAATCGGTGTCGGCATCGGCGAACGATTCCTTGAAAAAAGGGCGACTATGCGTAATCGACGGGCAAAACTCAAGCGCGTTGCCCTCGCTTGGGCGGTGCGGGTGCTGGCGAAGGGGCGCGTTTGACTCGTCATGACAAAGCGCTGTTACGCCCTGCGCAAACGCCGGCTTCACGTTATATTGGCGGTCAGGCCGGCAGACGTCGCTGGCGTCTCCGGATACATCATTCATCTTTCACCCCGATACGGCGTCTGCCGGCGCGGGGTGGATGCCGGGCGGCCGCTGACGCGGCGGTTTCTGGCACGGTTTGTCACTAACGAAAAGGAAGTCGTATGGAAATTGATATCGAGCGCCTTGGCCTGAAAAATGTTCCGGTCGATCCCGAGACGGTGTTTCATTTCCCGCAGGGGCTGGCGGGTTTCGAGACTTTCCAGCGTTTCAAGGTGTTCCACGAGGAAGGCAAGCCGACCATCTTCTGGTTACAGTCGCTCGATGATGCGGCGGTAATGTTTCCGATCGTCGTGCCGG
This sequence comes from Rhodocyclus gracilis, assembly GCF_009617575.1. GTDB lineage: Bacteria > Pseudomonadota > Gammaproteobacteria > Burkholderiales > Rhodocyclaceae > Rhodocyclus > Rhodocyclus gracilis. The sequence continues at coordinate 394,403 of NZ_WIXJ01000002.1, read as the reverse complement.
AGAGCCTCGACGTCGAATATCGGATCAGCCTCTCGGATGAGGATGTCGCACGTCTCGATTTGCGCGCTGACGACGAGACGGCGGTCGCCGTCATCGTCTATCGCGACGAGGCCGATCAGGGCCGCATCGCCGCCAGCACGCGCTCGCCGATCATCCTCAATCTGCGTGCGCGCAAGGGCATTCAGAAGGTGCTGCGCGAGTTGCACTCTGCCGTGCTGGTCAGCGGTAACTGAGCTTCGCTGCCTGGTTTGCAGCTCATCCGCCGCGCCGGATCATCGGCGCGGGCGGGTCGGGCAGGCGTTCGAGTTCGCTCAGGCAGCGCCGCCATTTTTCGACGTAGTGGGCGGCGCTGCGCGCCAGTCTGGCGACTTCCTCGTCGCTCAAGAGCCGAACGACGCGGCCGGGGGCGCCGACGATCAAGGAGCGTTCCGGAAATTCCTTGCCTTCCGGAATCAGCGCATGTGCGCCGACGATGCTGTGGCGGCCGATGCGCGCGTGGTTGAGGACGCTGGCGCCGATGCCGATCAGGCAGCCATCCTCGATCGTGCAGCCGTGCAGCATGACGAGGTGGCCTAGCGTGACGCCGTCGCCGACCGTCAGCGGCGCGCCCAGGTCGGTGTGCAGCACCGAGCCTTCCTGAACATTGCTGTTGTTGCCGATGGCAATCGGCTCGTTGTCGCCACGCAGGGTGGCTTTCCACCAGACCGACGCGTTCTTGCCAAGGCGCACGTCGCCGATCAGCGTGGCGTCGGGGGCGATCCAGCATTCCTCGTCGAGGGTCGGGCGGCGGTCGCCAAAGCGGTAGAGCGGCATCGTGGATTTCCTCGTGGGTGGGCGTGGGGCGGCTGCGGGCGGTAAGCGGCTGGCAAGGCGCCGATCTCTCGTCTGCCGCCGTCGCCGGCCGGGGCAGTGTTCGGGGCCGATTATCACGGTTTTTCGCGCCATTCGTAGCGAACGAATCGGCGATGGCTCAGGCGCCGGCTAACAATTGCTTACAAAGCGTAGTGTTGGTGAAGCACATTACGCCGGCCGGCAGGTTAAAAAGCCCCCTTCGCTGTCGACCGACGGGCGGTCGCCATTTGAATCCGCCGGGGGCTACAGGTACTCTCCGGGCATCGAACCGCTAGAAGAACAACAAGAAAGACCTTGTGCATGAAAATGAAAATTGTCTGGGTATGTGTTGCCCTGCTGACAGGGCTTGCTGCCTTCTGGTTGCACGGAAACTCCGGGCCGACGCCTGACGAGGCAGCGGGGCCTCCCGGCATGAAGCGCGGCCCCGGCGAAGGCAAACCTGCGCCGGTGCAGGCGGCACGGGCGACGAGCGGCGACATCGATGTTTATCTCAACGCGCTGGGGACGGTCACGGCGCGCAACACCTCCACCGTCAAGGCACGCGTCGACGGGCAACTCGTGCGGATCGCCTTCCGCGAAGGGCAACTGGTGAAGGCCGGCGAAACGCTGGCCGAGATCGATCCGCGTCCTTTCCAGGTCGTCCTCGATCAGGCGAACGGCCAATTGCTGCGCGATCAGGCGCTGCTTGCCAACGCCAGGCTCGATCTCGAGCGCTACCGCGGCTTGCTGGCGAAGGATTCCATCGCCAAGCAGCAGGTCGACGCGCAGGAGTCGCTGGTGCGGCAATACGAAGGCACCGTGCTGATGGACCGCGCCCAGGTCGACAGCGCCCGCCTGCAACTGGGCTTCACGCGTATCACGGCGCCGGTCGCCGGGCGTCTCGGCCTGCGCCAGCTCGATACCGGCAACATGATCCACGGCAGCGATACGACCGGTCTGGTGGTCATTACCCAGACGCAGCCGATCACTGTGGTGTTCGCCATTCCGGCCGGCGACATTTCGGCCGTACTGAGTCGTCTGCACGGCGACGAGCGCCTGCGCGTCGAGGCGTTTGACCGCGATGGCAAGACGCTGCTGGCGACCGGGAATCTCCTGACGCTCGATAACCAGATCGATACGACGACCGGCACGGTGAAGCTGAAAGCGGAGTTCGCCAATAACGACGAGCGGCTCTTTCCCAACCAGTTCGTCAACGCCCGCCTGCGGGTGGAAACGCGGCACGACGCCGTACTCGTTCCGCTCTCGGCCATCCAGCGCGGAACGCAGGGCACTTTTGTCTACGTGCTGAGCAAGGACCGCACGGTCAGCCTGCGCCCGGTAACGCTCGGCCCGGTTTCCGGCGAGACCGTAGCCATCGAGAAGGGGCTGACGGCGGGCGAGGAAGTGGTGACCGACGGCGCCGACAAGTTGCGCGAGAAGGCCAAAGTCGAGGTGTCCACTCCCGGCGCCAGCGCCAATGCCGCCGCCGAGCACGGCGCTCAATCGGCCGGGGGCGCGCGCCGCCATAAGCCGCAGTGAATCCCTCCCGCATCTTCATTCTGCGGCCGGTAGCGACCTCGCTACTGATGGTCGCCATCCTGCTGGCCGGGCTGCTCGCCTACCGGTTCTTGCCGATCTCGGCGCTGCCTGAGGTCGACTACCCGACGATTCAGGTGACGACGCTCTATCCGGGCGCTAGTCCGGACGTCATGACCTCGTCGATCACGGCGCCGCTTGAGCGCCAGTTCGGGCAGATGCCGGGTCTCAACCAGATGTCGTCGGCCAGCTCCGGTGGCGCGTCGGTGATTACGCTGCAATTTGGCCTGTCGCTCGGGCTCGACGTCGCCGAGCAGGAAGTGCAGGCGGCGATCAATGCCGCCAACAGTTTCCTGCCGACCGATCTGCCGATGCCGCCGATCTACAGCAAGGTCAATCCGGCGGACGCGCCGATCGTCACGCTGGCGATCACCTCGCCGACCTTGCCCTTGCCGAAGATCGAAGACCTCGTCGATACGCGTTTGGCGCAGAAGCTCTCGCAGCTGCCGGGCGTCGGTCTCGTCAGCATCGGCGGCGGCCAGCGGCCGGCGGTGCGCGTGCAGGCGAACCCCAAGGCGCTGGCGGCGAACGGCCTCAATCTCGACGATGTGCGCACCGCCATCGGTAACGCCAACGTCAACATGGCCAAAGGCAGCTTCGACGGGCCGATGCGCGCCTCGACGCTCGACGCCAACGATCAGCTCAAATCCGCCGCCGAATACCGCGCGCTCGTCATCGCCTGGAAAAACGGCGCGCCCATCCGGCTCGGCGACGTCGCCGACGTCATCGATGGCGCCGAGAATTCGCGTCTCGCCGCCTGGGCCAACCAGTCGCCGGCGATCATCCTCAATATCCAGCGCCAGCCGGGCGCCAACGTCATCGAGACGGTCGACCGCATCAAGGCCTTGCTGCCGCAATTGCGCGCCTCCTTGCCCGGCGTCGTCGACGTTGCGTTGCTGACCGACCGGACGACGACGATCCGCGCCTCGGTGCACGACGTGCAGCTGGAGTTGCTACTGGCGGTGGCGCTGGTGGTGATGGTCATCTTCGTCTTTCTGCGCAACGTGCCGGCGACGCTGATCCCCGGCGTGGCCGTGCCTTTGTCGTTGGTCGGTACCTTTGGCGTCATGTACCTCGCCGGCTTTTCGATCAACAACCTGACGCTCATGGCGCTGACCGTTGCCACCGGTTTCGTGGTCGACGACGCCATCGTCATGATCGAAAACATCTCGCGCTACGTCGAGGAGGGCGAATCGCCGATGCAGGCGGCCTTGAAGGGCGCCGAGCAGATCGGCTTCACCATCATTTCGCTGACCTTCTCGCTGATCGCCGTGCTGATTCCACTGCTCTTCATGGGCGACGTGGTTGGCCGGCTGTTCCGCGAGTTCGCCATCACGCTGGCGGTGGCGATCCTCATTTCGGCGGTCGTCTCACTGACGTTGACGCCGATGATGTGCGCGCGTCTGCTGCACCACACGCCGGAAGCGGAACAAGGGCGTTTCTTCCGGGCCAGTGGCGCGTTCTTCGACCGCGTCATCGCCCGCTACGGCGTCTGGTTGAACTGGGTGCTGGATCGCCAGAAGGCGACGCTTGGCGTCGCTGTCGGTACGCTGGCGCTGACGGTGCTGCTCTACATCTTCGTGCCGAAGGGCTTCTTCCCGGTGCAGGATACGGGCGTCATTCAGGCGATTACCGAAGCGCCGCAGTCGATTTCCTTCGCCGCCATGGCCGAGCGCCAGCAGGCGGTGGCCGAGGCCGTGCTTGCCGATCCGGCGGTCGAGAGCCTGTCGTCCTTCATTGGCGTCGACGGCAGCAATGTCACGCTCAACAGCGGGCGTCTGCTGATTAACCTCAAGCCGAAAGGCGAGCGGACGGGCGGCGATACGGACGCGAGCGGCATCATCCGGCGCTTGCAGACGACGCTCGATAGCGTGCCGGGAATCACCACCTACATGCAGCCGGTGCAGGATCTGACGATTGAAGATCGTGTTTCGCGCACGCAGTACCAGTTCAGCCTGCAGGACGCCAACGCGCAGGAGCTGTCGCTCTGGGTGCCGCGCTTGGTCGAGCGCCTGCGCGCCTTGCCGCAGTTGCGTGACGTTGCCAGCGATACGCAGGATCACGGCGTGCAGGCCTATGTCGACATTGACCGCGCCAGCGCCGGTCGCCTCGGCATCACGGCGGCGGCCATCGATAACGCGCTGTACAACGCTTTTGGCCAGCGTCTGGTGTCGACGATCTTCACGCAATCGAACCTCTACCGTGTTGTCCTCGAAGTGCAGCCGCAGTTCCAGCAAGGCATTGCCGCGCTCGATTCGATCTACGTCGTTTCGCCGAGCGGCGCGCAGGTGCCGCTTACCTCGATTGCGCGCATCAGTGAGCGGCAGACGCAGCTGGCGGTGAACCACATCGGCCAGTTCCCGGCGTCGACGATCTCTTTCAACCTCGCGCCCGGCGTCTCGCTCGGCGACGCCGTGGCGGCGATTCATCAGGCGGAGAGCGATCTCGACCTGCCGGTGAGTGTCGAGACCAGTTTTCAGGGGGCGGCGCTCGCCTTCCAGTCCTCGCTCGACAACACGCTGCTGCTGATTCTGGCGGCCATCGTCACCATGTACATCGTGCTCGGTGTCCTTTACGAGAGCTACATCCATCCGGTGACGATCCTGTCGACGCTGCCTTCGGCGGGGGTTGGCGCCTTGCTGGCCTTGCTGGTTTCGCGCACCGAGCTTGGCATCATCGGCATCATCGGCATCATTCTGCTGATCGGTATCGTCAAGAAGAACGCCATCATGATGATCGACTTCGCCCTTTCCGCCGAGCGCGAGCAGGGCAAGTCGCCGCGCGAGGCGATCTACGAAGCCTGTCTGCTGCGTTTCCGGCCGATTTTGATGACGACGCTGGCGGCCTTGCTCGGCGCCTTGCCGTTGATCGGTACGGGTGTGGGCTCCGAACTGCGGCACCCGCTCGGTATCACCATGGTTGGCGGCCTGCTCGTCAGCCAGGTGCTGACCCTGTTTACGACGCCGGTGATCTATCTCGCCTTTGATCGTCTGGCCCAGCGTCGTCGCCTCGCATGAATCTCTCGGCGGCCTTCATCAAGCGGCCGGTAGCGACGACGCTGCTGACGCTGGGCATCGCGCTGGCGGGCAGCGTTGCGTTCTTCCTGTTGCCGGTCGCGCCGCTGCCGCAGGTGGATTTTCCGACCATCGCGGTGCAGGCCTCGCTGCCCGGCGCCAGCCCGGAGACGATGGCCTCGACGGTGGCGACGCCGCTCGAGCGCTCGCTCGGCGTCATCGCCGGCGTCACTGAAATCACCTCGAGCAGTTCGCAGGGCAGCACGCGCGTCATCCTGCAGTTCGACCTGTCGCGCAACATCGATGGCGCGGCGCGCGACGTGCAGGCAGCGCTGAACGCGGCGCGCGCCTTGCTGCCAACGGGGCTGCCGAGCAATCCGACCTACCGCAAGGTCAATCCGGCCGACGCGCCGATCATGATCCTCTCACTGACCTCGCCGACGAAATCGCGGGGCGAGATGTACGACGCTGCGTCGACCGTGCTGGCGCAAAAAATCGCCCAGCTCGACGGCATCGGTCAGGTATCGGTGGGGGGCGCCTCGCTGCCGGCGGTGCGCGTCGAACTCGACCCGCCGACGCTGAACCGGCTGGGCATCGGCACCGAAGACGTGCGTACGGCCATCGCCGCCGCCAACGCCAATCGGCCGAAGGGCGTGCTCGAAACCGACCTGCGCCACTGGCAGATTCTGGCCAACGATCAGGCGCGTATGGCGGCGGATTATCTGCCGTTGATCGTCGCCTATCGCAATGGCGCGGCGGTGCGTCTGGGCGACGTCGCCCGCGTCGAGGACGCGATGGAGGACGTGCGCAACGCCGGGCTGGCGAACGGCAAGCCGGCGGTGATGATGATCCTCAACCGTCAGCCGGGCGCCAACATCATCGAGACCGTCGACCGTGTGCGTGCCCTGTTGCCGCAGCTGCGGGCGTCGATTCCGGGCGACATCGATCTCAATGTCGTGATGGACCGCACGCCGACGATCCGCGCCTCCTTGCACGAAGTCGAGCGCACGCTGGTGATTTCGGTCGTGCTCGTCGTGCTGGTGGTGTTCCTCTTCTTGCGTAACGCCCGTGCCGCGCTGATTCCGAGCGTCGTCGTGCCGGCGTCGCTGATCGGCACCTTCGCCATCATGTATCTCGCCGGCTTCAGCCTGAATACGCTGTCGCTGATGGCGCTGACCATCGCTACCGGCTTCGTCGTCGACGACGCGGTGGTGGTGTTGGAAAACGTCTCGCGCCATATCGAGAATGGCCTGTCGCCGCTACAGGCAGCCTTGCGCGGTGCGCGCGAGGTCGGCTTTACCGTGCTGTCGATGAGTGTGTCGCTGATCGCCGTCTTTCTGCCGATCCTGCTCATGGGCGGCATCGTCGGTCGCCTGTTCCGCGAATTCGCCGTCACGCTGTCGGCGGCGATCCTCGTTTCGCTCGCCTTGTCACTGACCATGACGCCGATGATGTGCGCCTATCTTTTGCGCTCGCCCGATCAGGAGAAGCGCGGGCGTTTCTATCAGAAGAGCGAAGGCGTGTTTCTGGGCGCGCTCAACCTGTATCGGCGCAGCCTCGACTGGGCGCTGGCGCATGGTCGGATGATGTTGCTGCTGCTGGCGGCGATTGTTGGCCTGAACGTCTATCTCTTCACCATCGTGCCGAAGGGCTTCTTCCCGCAGCAGGACGTCGGCCGCATCTCGGGGATGATCCAGGCCGACCAGAGCATCTCTTTTCAGGCCATGCAGCAGAAGCTCGCCAACTACGTTGAGACCGTGCGTGCCGATCCGGCTGTCGCCAACGTCGCCGCGTTTACCGGCGGCGGCGCGCGCAACTCCGGCTTCATGTTCATTTCGCTCAAGCCGATTGCCGAACGCCAGATCTCGGCCGATCAGGTCATCGCCCGTCTGCGGCCGAAGCTCGCACGCGAGCCGGGTGCCAGCCTCTTCCTGCAGGCGCAGCAGGACGTTCGCGTCGGCGGCCGTCCCGGCAACGCCCAGTATCAGTACACCCTGCAAGCTGACAATACCGACGAATTACGCGTGTGGACGCCGCGCTTGCGTCAGGCGCTGATGCAGCTTCCCCAGTTGGCCGACGTTAATGCCGACCAGCAGGACAAGGGGCTGCAAACGCGGCTGGTGATCGACCATGATGCCGCCGCACGCCTTGGCATCTCGCAGCAGTTGATCGACGCCACGCTCAACGATCTTTTCGGGCAGCGCCCGGTGTCGACGATCTATAACCCGCTCAACCAGTACCACGTGGTCATGGAAGCCGCGCCGCAGTACTGGCAGAGCCCGGAGGCCCTGAAAGACGTCTATGTCATCGCGCCCGGCAGCAATGGCACGACGGCCTCGGTGCCGCTGGCCGCTTTCGCGCATTATGAAGCGGCGTCGACGCCGCTTGATGTGAATCACCAGGGGCAGTTCGCGGCGGCGACGATCTCGTTCAACCTGCCGACAGGCGTTTCGCTCTCCGACGCGACGCGCCTGATCGACGAGACGATGGTGCGCATCGGTGTGCCGTCGACGGTACACGGGAGTTTTCAGGGCACGGCTAAGGCCTTCCAGATGTCGCTCGACAACCAGCCGCTGCTCATCCTCGCCGCGCTGATCACCGTCTATCTCGTGTTGGGAATTCTTTACGAGAGCTACATCCACCCGCTGACCATCCTGTCGACGCTGCCCTCGGCGGGCGTTGGCGCGATCCTCGCGCTGCTCGCCACCGGCACGGAGTTTTCGATCATCGCCCTGATTGGCGTCATCCTGCTCATCGGCATCGTCAAGAAGAACGCTATCATGATGATCGATTTCGCCATCGAGGCCGAACGCCGCGACGGGCTGTCGCCGCGCGAGGCGATCCTGCAGGCCTGCCTGCTGCGCTTCCGGCCGATCATGATGACGACGCTGGCCGCCTTGCTCGGCGCCATTCCGCTCGCCATCGGCTTTTCGGATGGCGCCGAATTCCGCCGCCCGCTCGGCATTTCGATCGTTGGCGGCCTGATCCTCAGCCAGTTGTTGACGCTCTACACGACGCCTGTCGTCTATCTTTACCATGACCGCTTCCGCCTCTGGTTCCAGGCTGCTCTGGCGCGGCGGCGCGGTGTGACGGCCGCAGCCGATCCCTCAGGAATCTCCTCATGAAAATGCGTGTTCTTGCTCTCGCCGTGCTGACGCTCGGCGGCTGCGCGGTGGGGCCCGACTACCATCGTCCCGACGTGGCGACGCCCGCCGCCTACAAGGAAGCCGGCGACTGGAAGGCCGCCGAGCCGAGCGATAGCGCACAGCGCGGACGCTGGTGGGAGGTCTACGGCGACACGACGCTCAACGAGCTGGTGGCGCAGGTCGAGGTGTCGAACCAGAACGTGCTGGCTGCCGTGGCGCAGTATCGGCAAGCGCTGGCGCTGCTCGGCGTGGCGCAGGCGGCGTATTTCCCGACGGTGAGCGGCAACCTCGCCGATACCCGTGCCCAGGGCACTTCGTCATCGACGACCGGCGGCGCGACGGTCTCGCCGGGTTCGCCGATCCGCAATACCACGCGCCTCTCCTATAGCGCCAGCTGGGAGGCCGACCTCTGGGGCCGCCTGGGGCGCAACGTCGAGTCGAATGATGCTTCCGCCCAGGCCAGTCAGGCCGACGTGCAGGCCGCGCTGCTGTCGGCGCAGGCGACGCTGGTGCAAAGCTACGTGCAACTGCGCGCCAATGACGCGCAACAGGATTTGCTCGCCAGAATCATCGCCGCTTACCAGCGTTCGCTGGCGATCACGCAGAACCGCTACGAAGCCGGCGTCGCCGGTCGCGTCGACGTCGCGCAGGCCGAGGCGCAACTGAAATCGACGCAGGCTCAGGCCATCGACCTGCGCGTGCAGCGCGCGCAGCTCGAGCACGCCATCGCGGTGCTCGTCGGTCGTGCGCCGGCAGATTTCCGGCTGGCGCCGACGGGCGCCTTGCCGGCACTGCCGCAGATTCCCGCCGCGCTGCCGTCGGCCTTGCTGGAGCGGCGCCCCGATATCGCCGGTGCCGAACGCCGCATGGCTTCGGCCAACGCGCTGATTGGCGTGGCGCAGGCGGCCTTCTTCCCGGCGCTGACCTTGAGCAGTAGCGGCGGCTACCAGAATTCCAGCCTGTCGCAGCTCGTCACGGCACCCAACCGCTTCTGGTCGGTGGGGCCGACGCTGGCGCTGACGCTCTTTGACGCCGGCGCCCGTTCGGCGCAAAAAGCCTCAGCCGTGGCCGCTTACGACAAGAGCGTTGCCACCTATCGGCAGACCGTTCTGGCCGCTTTTCAGGAGGTTGAAGACAACCTCGTTGCGCTGCGGCAGCTGGCGGAGGAGGCAGAAGTGCAACACGCCGCCACGCGCGCCGCCCTGGAGGCCCAGCGTCTGACGGAAAACCAGTACGAAGCCGGTACCGTCAGCTACCTCAACGTCGTGACTACGCAGGCGACGGCGTTGAACGCGCAGATCAGCGAACTGAGCCTCGTCAGTCGGCGGGTGCAGGCCAGCGCGGTGTTGCTCAAGGCTTTGGGCGGCGGCTGGCAGGCGGGCGGTGTGTCAGCGGTGGGCGAGTCTCGCGCCGCGCCATAGACGTTTGCCGGGCGGCGCGAGCTAAATTCGTCAGGCCGCGGCGACGCGGGCCAGCGACCACGAGGCGCCGCTCGCGGCGGCGGCGATGGCCACCGCGATCAGCAAGAAGAGGCGCAGACGCCGCCCGCGGTGCGCGGCCTCGTCGGGGGCATCGCCCGCCAGAGCAAAGAGATGCAGCGCCCCCCAGCCGACGGCGATCGCCGCCAGAAAGGGAATGCCGACGACCTGCCATTCAACCGGCGTCATGGCAAACAGGCGCCCATCGCGCCAAGGGACGGCGGCAAACATGCCGAAACTCCAGAAGAGCGCGGCAGAGCCGGCGGCACAGAGCAGGGCGACGAAACGGGTGATCCACTGATCCACGGGGATTTCCTGACGATGGGCTAAAGGTGGCGGGACGAACGGGGCGGGCCTGGAGACAGACTCAGAGAGTCTGAGATTCAAAGACTCAGCGCCCGCATGCAGGTTCCGCTGCGGCGGTGTCGCCCGTGCCCGCGGGCGCAAAGCGCGAGCGCAAGGCTTCGATTCCCGTCTCGGCCAGCAGCCAGTCGATACGCGCGGCAGCGTCGCCGCGCCGCTGCCCGGTGTAGCGGGCGATGATCAGTTCGTTTTTCATCGAGTGCTCCCAGCCCGTCAGTTCGGTCACGCTGACCTGGTAGCCTGCCGCTTCGAGTTGCAGGCAGCGCAGGGTGTTAGTCAATTGGCTGCCGAATTCGCGGGTATGCAGCGGCCGCCGCCACAATTCGGCGAGCGGCGTGCGCGCCAGCGATTTCGCCTTGTCTTGCCGCAGCGCGGCGGCGACTTCTGCCTGGCAGCAGGGCACCAGCGCGATGAAGCGTGCCTGCTTGGCGAGGGCGAAGCGGATGGCGTCGTCGGTTGCCGTGTCGCAGGCGTGCAGTGCCGTCACCAGATCGACGCGCGCCGGCAGGACGGGCGAGTCGATCGATTGTTCGACGCTGAGGGCGTGGAAGTCCATGCGCGCAAAGCCCAGTCGGGCCGCCAGCGCGCCGGAGCGCTGGACGAGTTCGCTGCGCGTTTCGACGCCAATGACGCGGCCACCCGCCTTAGCCTTGAAGGCGAGGTCGTAGAGGATGAAACCGAGATAGGATTTGCCTGCGCCATGATCGACGAGCATCGGTTCGGCGGTGTCGGCAAAGACTTCCGCGAGCAGCGGCTCGATGAAGCCGGTGAGGTGGTACACCTGCTTGAGCTTGCGTCGGCTGTCCTGATTGAGCTTGCCGTCGCGCGTCAGGATGTGCAGTTCCTTGAGCAGTTCGACCGATTGTTCGGGGCGTATTTCGGGAGGGAGAGACACGATGGCACGTCTGCGCGAACGATAGTCGCTGCATTCTACCGCAGCGCGTCGCCGCGCCCGGACGTGCGTTTTCGCTGTGCTCCTGGCAGCGCCGATTGCGTTGCCGCGCCCGCAGCGCGCCGGATCGCGGATAATGGCGCTCCTTTCCTCGTCGATTTTCGCAGAGAGCGGTTTTTTTCATGTCCATTCAATGGTTTCCCGGTCACATGGCGGCGGCGCGCAAGAAGGCGGCCGAGGCAATGGCGAAAGTCGATGTCGTCATCGAAGTCGTTGATGCGCGTCTGCCTGAGGCGAGTACCAATCCGCTGGTGCACGAGTTGGCGCGCTTTCGTCAGCGTCCGCTCCTGAAGATCCTGAATAAAGCCGATTTCGCCGATCCGGCCGCGACGCGCGCCTGGGTCGAGCATTACAACGCCAGCGAAGGCGTCAAGGCGGTCGCGCTGTCGTGCCGCAAGCCCGGCGAAGCGGCACGCATTCCAGCGCTCTGTCAGGCGCTGGCGCCGCACCGCAACGACTTGATCAAGCCGTTGCGCATGATGATCATGGGCGTGCCGAACGTCGGTAAATCGACGCTGTTGAACGCGCTTGTGCGCAAGCGCGTCGCCGCCGTCGGCGACGAGCCGGCGATCACCAAGGCGCTGACAACGTATGACCTGCCCGAGCGGCGCACCATCGTCGATACGCCCGGACTCCTCTGGCCGAAGATCGACTACCCCGCGGACGGCTTGATGCTCGCCGCCAGCCATTCCATCGGCCGCAATGCCTTTGCCGACGACGAGGCGGCGATTTTCCTGGCGGGGCTTTTGCTGGCGCGCTATCCGGCGCTGCTGGCTGGCCGCTTTGGTTTCCCGGTCGACGGCATCGACGCCGTGGCAGTGATCGAGTCCATCGCGCAACGTCGCGGCTATCGTCTGAAAGGGGGCGCGGCCGATTTTGAAAAAGCGGCGGCCATCCTGTTGCAGGAATACCGCGACGGCGTATTGGGACGCATCAGTCTGGAAACGCCGCAAACGCGTGCCGCCATGATCGTCGAGGCAGAGGCCGCGCTGGCGGCAAAAGCCGAAAAGGCCGCGCGTCGTCGTGGAGCCGCTGCCAAGACGCAAGACGCCTCCTCCCAAAACGCCGAAAACTCGGCCAGCACCTCCGGAGGCGCCGATGACATCGCGGCGGCGTCTGACGAAGCCCCCGCCAGCGACGCGCCGCCCTCGCCCGCGCAGGAGGAGCCGCCCGCCCGCTGATCAGCAGCCCATGTAACGTCCGGCTTTGTGATTGACGGCAATCACCAGATTGAGCGCCAGCGCGCCGACAATCGACAGTCCGACCGTCAGCGGGTCGCGCAGGATCAGTGCGGCTCCGACGATCAGCGCATCGGCGCCCATTTGCAGATGCCCGGCACGCCAGCCGTGCCGTTGTTGCAGATAGATCGCCAGAACGCCGATGCCGCCCAGACTCGACTGATGGCGAATCAGCATCAGAAGGCTGATGCCGGCCAGAAAGCCGCCCATCAAGGCCGCGAACAGCGGATCGAGGCGGGCGATTTCCACATAGTGCGGCACCAGTTCGGTATAGATCGCCAGCAGGCTGACGGCGACGAAGGACTTCACGGTAAACGCGGTGCCCAAGGCGCGCAGCGCGAAAATGTAGAACGGCAGATTGATGACGAAGACCACCAGCCCCATCGACCAGCCGGCCAGATAGTGCACGAGAAAGGCGATCCCCATCGTGCCGCCGGTGAGCAAGCCGGCATCACGAAAGAGCAGTACCGCAAACGCCATGAGCAAAGGGGCCACCAGAATGGCTTGGGCGTCTTCGAACAGGCTGTGTTGGGCGGTGGGAGAAGCAGACATCGGGCGTGAGTGGGATTCGTTGGGGATTGTTTGTGGACTGAGCGCGGCGAGGGGCGCTCAGGCGATGCGAGGAGGTGCGCATGACGCATGGTGCCGCGCGAGAGCGCGCAGTGTAACGTACGCCGGGTACGGCTTGCCGGCCGTGCCGGTCGGATCAACAGGAGAGTGTCTTGAACGAAGCGCAGCAACAACATCCGGAAGCCGCGAGCGAGGGCGAGCGCCTTGCCGATCTGGAGATTCGCGTGAACGCCGCTGAAGATCTGGTGGAAACGCTGAACCGGACGATCTTCCGCCAACAGCAGCAGCTCGACCTGCTGCAAGCGCAGCTGCGCCATCTGCACCGGCAGATGACCAGCGCCGCCGAAAGCAACACGACGCAGGCGCCGCGCGATTTACGCGAGGACATCCCGCCGCATTACTAGGCGCGCGGCCGTTTGCGCCGCATTGCGTGATGCGGGTGAGATGGCTGGCCGCGGTCGGCGGGGGGGGCGGGCTTGGCCGTCGCTTTGGCGGCTGCGCCCGTGTCTTTTTTTACGTGCATGTTCTTCAAGACGACTGTCAGCGTCTTGTTGCCGTTCGCAGCCGATGGGTTTCTTCGGCTGGGGGGTGGGGCGGTTGCCGGGCGGGCTGCCGGGCTAAGTTTCCGAGCGACTTCCGGTGTGATCTCCTGCGTAAGTTCCGGTGCAAGTTCCGGCGTGACCTCCATGGGTATGACCTCCATCTCGCAGCGACGGCAGTCGAAGCGCAGCGTGAAACGCTGACGTCCGCGCGAGAGGGTGAGGGGCGTCGGGCGGCGGTCGAGAAGGGTCGTGGCGCCGTCCGGTGCAGGCGTCTCTGGCGACGATTTGCCCAGGCGCGGGCAACCGCCAAAGCTGAAACGCAGACAATGCCGCATAGTCATCAAGGCTGGCTGGCGCCCGTCGCGGGTGGCTGGCGGGGCCGCCTTGCCAGTACGCGGGTCGCGTTCCAGCGGCGGTGCAATTTCCGTGACGCCATGGTGTTGCCAGAAGCGACGGGCGGCGGCGTTGGTGACGTTGGCGCGGTAGTCGAGCGTCGCGTCCGGCCAGCGTGGCGGCGGGTTGCTTTCCGGTCGGCGCACGTTGGCCTGTCGGTCCGCCTGTGCGGCGGCCGCGCGTGCTGCGTCGAGCTCGCTGATCGCCTGCCGCCGCAAGGCGTTGAGCGCCGAGGCGGGGATGAAGCGCGGAGCGCTCGTGTCGAGCGTAATCGTACGCGCCACGTAGTCGGTGTTACCGAGACGGGCGAGCCCCTGGCGCAGCGCGGCGTCGGCCTGCTCGCCGTCGTGCGCGCTCTGCCAATCCAGGGCAAGAAAGACGCATACGCTGCTGCCGCGCTCATCGCGCAAACTCAGGGCGTAGCCTTCGGCCCCTTCGTCGGTGCGGCGTTCGGCGAGGTGGATGGCGAGCGGGATGTGCCGTTCGGCCGAGGGTTTTTCGAGCAGGCGAATGAACGCCTGATCGCGGTTGCGGAAAACAGTCTGTCCGCGTGACAGCTGGCGAACGAGCGCCGCGTCGCCTTGCGCAGGCCAGACGCGCCAGTTCGCGCCGACGGCTTGCGTTCGATTGGCGCGCAATCCGGCGATCTTGCCGTCGCTGCCAAAGAAGGCCAGACCGTCGCCATTGGCCAGCGTGCTCGCCGCCGCAGTCGGTGACGCATCAAGGCGAATGTCGAAGGCGTCCCGGCGGATCTGCTCCACTGTTCCGATGGGCTCGCCGGCAAAACCGGTGGCGTCGAAGGCGGTGATTTCCGCCTGCCGGCCGTTTACGAAGTTGTCGGTGCGCCCCCGGTTGAAGGTTTTTTCCGGCTGCGGCGTGAAGTTCGGCGTGCTCTCGCCGGACGAGGCGCGGCAAAGCGCAGGCATGTCGTCGAGCAGCGCGTCGATGGCGCGCCGGTAGTGCGCCGTGACGTTTTTGACGTAGTCGAGATCCTTGAGGCGGCCCTCGATCTTGAAGGAGCGAATGCCGGCGTCGACAAGCGGGCGCAGGTTCGCGCTCTGATCATTGTCGCGCAGGGAGAGCAGGTGTCGGTCTCGGGCGATGATCCGACCTTGGCTATCGCTCAAGGTCCAGGGCAGCCGGCACGGTTGCGCGCACTCGCCCCGGTTGGCGCTACGTCCACCGAGCGCCTGGCTGAGATAACACTGACCACTGTAGGAGACGCAGAGTGCGCCGTGAACGAAGAATTCGAGCGTCGGCGGTGCGTCGGGCCGGCAGTCGACGGCATCAGCAATGGCGCGAATCTCGGTGAGGGTGAGTTCGCGCGCCAGCACCATCTGCGAAAACCCCAGTTCGCAGAGGAAGCGCGCCTTCTCCGGCGTGCGGATATCGGTTTGCGTGCTGGCATGCAGGGCGATGGGCGGCAGATCGAGTTCGAGCAGGCCCATGTCCTGCACGATCAGCGCGTCGGCGCCCGCTTCGTAGAGTTGCCAGATGAGTCGGCGGGCGGTTTCCAGTTCGTCGTCGAAGAGCAGCGTATTGAGTGCGACGAGCGTGCGTGCGTTGAAACGCCGCGCGTAATTTGCCAATCGCGCGATGTCTTCGAGCGATGCGGCGGCCGCCGCGCGCGCGCCGAAAGCCGGCGCACCGATGTAGACCGCATCGGCGCCATGGCGAATGGCCTCGATGCCGAAGTCGGCATTACGTGCGGGGGCAAGCAATTCAAGACGGTGTGGCATACGGCTCATAGGCAAGGGACGCAAAAAAACAGGGAGACAGCGAAGTGTACGTCGGCGTGTCAACCGATGGGCAAGCATCGCGTTAAAGGTAGCAAGGGTGATCAATCACCGATGCGAAAACGGAGAAAAGAATGGGCAGCCTCAGCAAAGAATCCTTCAGCGACTTCCTCGATTCCCTTAAACAGGCGGGCGTGGCGATCAGCAACGAACGTGAGTTGCGCGAGCGTCTGGCGGAAGTCCAGCGTTGGCGCTTCGCCTTCGCGACGCTGGCGGCAAATGGTGGTCCGCTCGGTATTCGCTTCGAGGATCGTACCGCTGGCGCCAATCAGGACAAGATTTTCAGCGCCCTGAGCCAGTTTGAGTTTCCTGAAAGCCTACGCGTCCGTTTCGCTGACAGCCTCAAGGCTGCCTGAGCTTCTTTCGACGGTGCGGCGATAGCGTGTCGCCCACCGCATGTTTAGGCTCTGCCAGTCAGGGCCGTCCTCTGAGGTTTTCGTAGCGGAGTGCTTGGCCAAGTTGCGGTCGGTACTCAAGGCATTGCGCCAGCGCACCTGACGGACTTCACGTAGGCATTCACGCAATCGATTTTCTCTCCTTGCTGCCCGTTGGGTTGCAGGGTTAAACGAAAAGGCCCGCTCTTCGCGGGCCTTTTGCGTTGACCGTGCACCGGCCCGGGGGGCTTAGTGCGCGATGGGCTTGTAGCGGATGCGCTTCGGCTTGGCGCCTTCTTCGCCGAGGCGGCGTTTCTTGTCCTCCTCGTATTCGTTGTAGTTGCCGGCGAAGAAGCTCCATTGCGACTCGCCTTCGGCGGCGAGGATGTGCGTGCAGATGCGGTCGAGGAACCAGCGGTCGTGCGAGATGACGAGCGCGCAGCCGGCGAATTCGAGCAGCGCTTCTTCCAGCGCGCGTAGCGTTTCCACGTCAAGGTCGTTGGAAGGTTCGTCGAGCAGCAGGACGTTGCCGCCGGTCATCAGCGTCTTCGCCAGATGCAGGCGACCACGCTCGCCGCCGGAGAGGTTGCCGACGATCTTCTGCTGGTCGGCGCCCTTGAAGTTGAAGCGGCCGATGTAGGCCCGGCTCGGCATTTCGAAGCGGCCGATCTGCAGCAGGTCGCTGCCGCCGGCAAGTTCTTCGAAGACGGTGTTGCCGGAGCTGAGGTTTTCGCGGCTCTGGTCCACGTAGGCGATCTTCACCGTCGGGCCGATATCCACGGTGCCCGCGTCGGGCGTTTCGTGCCCTGTGAGCATGCGGAACAGCGTCGATTTGCCGGCACCGTTGGGGCCGATGATGCCGACGATGGCTCCGGCCGGTACGGCGAAGGAAAGGTTGTCGATGAGCAGGCGGTCGCCGTAGGCCTTGGAGACGCCGTTGAGTTCGATGACCTTGTCGCCGAGGCGCTCGGCAACGGGGATGAAGAGTTCCTGCGTTTCGTTACGCGCCTGGTATTCGTGGCTCGACAGTTCGTTGAAGCGTGCCAGACGTGCCTTGCTCTTGGCTTGCCGTGCCTTCGGATTTTGCCGCACCCATTCGAGCTCGTGCTTCATGCTCTTCAGGCGGGCGGCTTCCTGCTTGGCTTCGGTTTCGAGGCGTGCTTCCTTCTGTTCCAGCCAGGACGAGTAGTTGCCCTTCCACGGAATGCCGTGGCCGCGGTCGAGTTCGAGAATCCACTCGGCGGCGTTGTCGAGGAAGTAGCGGTCGTGGGTGACGGCGACGACGGTGCCGGGAAAACGCACGAGGAACTGTTCGAGCCATTCGACCGATTCGGCGTCGAGGTGGTTGGTCGGTTCGTCGAGCAGCAGCATGTCGGGCTTGGAGAGTAGCAGCTTGCACAAGGCGACGCGGCGCTTTTCACCGCCTGACAGGTGGCGGATGGAGGCGTCCCACGCCGGCAGGCGCAGCGCGTCGGCAGCGATTTCCATCTGGTGTTCGACGTCGCTGCCCGAGGCGGCGATGATCGCTTCCAGCCGCGCCTGCTCCTCGGCGAGCTTGTCGAAGTCGGCGTCGGGTTCGGCGTAGGCGGCGTAGACGGCTTCGAGCTTCTGCTGCGCTTCCATCACTTCGCCCATGCCCGATTCGACTTCCTGACGCACGGTCTTGTCCGGATCGAGTTGCGGCTCCTGTGCCAGATAGCCGATCTTCAGACCCGGTTGCCACTGCACTTCGCCTTCGAAATCGCGGTCTTCGCCGGCCATGATGCGTAGCACGGTCGATTTGCCCGAGCCGTTGAGACCGAGCAGCCCGATCTTGGCGCCGGGGAAGAACGAGAGCGAAATATCGCGAATGATCTGCCGCTTGGGCGGAACGATCTTGCTGACGCGCAGCATCGACATTACGTAGTGAGCCATGGTGTCCTGGTTGCCTGAGATAAGTGATCCGCCGACGAGCGGAGGGAACTTGGGTCAGGCGATAGTCTACCGGCTATGCGTCGTTCCGGCGATGCTCATGCTCAGGAATGGCAAGGCCACCGCTTGTCAGACGCGCAACGACCTACTTGTCGACGAAGGAATGCTCGATGACGTAATCGCCCGGATCGCCGATGAAGCGGGAGACACGGAAGCCACGCGCGTCGAGCAGGGCGCGGCAATCCTTGAGCATCGCCGCGCTGCCGCAGAGCATCACGCGATCGTCCGCCGGGTCGAGCGGCGGCAGGCCGAGATTGGCGGACAGCTGTCCGTTGTCGATTTGTGCGGTGATGCGGCCGCGCTGCGGGAATTCTTCGCGGGTGACGGTCGGGTAGTAAAGCAGTTGCGCTCGTACCGCTTCGCCAAAGTATTCGTTGCGCGGGAGTTCATCCCGGATGAACGAGGCGTAGGCAAGATCGGAGACGCGGCGCACGCCGTGCACGAGAATCACCTGCTGGAAGCGTTCGTAGATCAGCGGGTCCTGGATCAGGCTGATGAAGGGCGCGAGGCCAGTGCCTGTCGATAGCAGGTAGACGCGCTTGCCCGGTTTCAGGTCGTGCAGCGTGAGCGTGCCGGTAGGCTTGTGGCCGACCAGGACTTCGTCGCCGGGCTGAAGGTGTTGTAGTCGCGAGGTGAGCGGCCCGTTCTCTACCTTGATGCTGAAGAATTCAAGGTACTCGGCGTAATTGGGACTGGCGATACTGTAGGCGCGCAAGAGCGGTCGGCCTTCGGCTTGCGCGAGGCCGACCATGACGAACTGGCCGTTTTCGAAGCGCAGCCCGGCCTGGCGCGTGGTGCGAAAGCTGAAAAGCGTGTCATTCCAGTGATGGACGGTGAGGACGCGTTCTACCGTGGGGGTACTCATTGTGCGGCGGTGCTCCTGAAGGCGGGAAAGGGGGCGGCGAGCGAGTTACAGCAGTTGCTCGATATCGTCGGCGAGCCCTTCGGGCGGTGTCGCCGGGGCGTAGCGTTCGCGCACCTTGCCTTCACGGTCGACGAGGAACTTGGTGAAGTTCCACTTGATCGCTTCACTGCCGAGCAGACCGCGTGCCTCCTGCTTCAGATAGCGATAGAGCGGGTGCGCGTTGTCGCCGTTGACCTCGATCTTTGCGAACAAGGGGAAGCTCAGACCGAAGTTCTTCTCGCAAAAGCTGAGGATTTCTTCGGCGTTACCCGGTTCTTGTGCGCCGAACTGGTTGCAGGGGAAGCCAAGCACTTCCAGACCGAGGTCGCGGTAACGCTGGTAAAGCGCTTCCAGCCCGCGATATTGCGGCGTGAATCCGCAACGACTGGCGGTGTTGACGATCAGCAGCACCTTGCCGGCATAGTCGGCAAAGGGCTGCTGGCTGCCGTCGATGCGTTCGGCGGAAAACTCGTAGATCGGCGCCAGGGTGGCGTCGGCGGTAGTGGCAGACATCGGCTTCTCCATGACGATGGGTGAAATCGGGCCGGGCAATGGCCACGTTCCGTGTCTGATACCGGGCGATGAAAAACGTTCGCTGTTAGCGTTTCGCGACGGACGATGCGCCTGTCGTTTCGTCTCCTCTCGCCGCAATGCGACGCGATGTCAGGCGGCCTTCAGGCGAGCGCGTGGTCAGGAGCGCTGAGGGCGGCGATGGCCGCGAGGTAGATCGTCGAGAACTCGGGCGGCATGCGACGCGGACGACCGCTCGCCATGTCGATGCAGACGAGATTCCAGCAACCGCGCAGCAGGGTGGCGCCGTCGGCCGGGCGAATGAGCTGGAAGCGGCGGTCGAGGGTGATCTTGCCGTCACTGCCGGTCAGCCAGGTGGCAAGCAGCAGCGCTTCTCCGGCGAAGCTCGGCAGCAGGTAGTCGTATTCCCCACGGCGAATGGCCATGGCGCGATTCAGCCGGACGTAGTCGGAAAGCCCCAGTCCGAGCGATTCGGAGTGCGCCCAGGCGACGGTTTCGCACCAGCGCACGTACACCGCGTTGTTGGTGTGGTTCAGCCCGTCGATATCGTCGGCGCCGGGCGTCAGCGGCAGGATGAAGGGGTGGGGATGGTCCCAGTTGAGTTCAGTGGTGAGGCTGGGCGTGCTCTGTTCCATGTAATCAGCGATCCGTGGGCGGCGATGCGTTGCCGAGGGGCGCTATGCTCCCCCCGAACGCCGTGCCGCCGCAAGTTTCCTTGCGGCGGCACGGGCACGCTTACGCGGCGCTGTCTTCCGGCGGCGGGCAGGAGCAGAACAGGTGGCGGTCGCCGTAAACGTCGTCGATGCGGTTCACGCTCGGCCAGAACTTGTTCGCCGCCACCCAGTCGAGCGGGAACACGGCTTCCTGACGGCTGTACGGGCGATCCCAGACCTCTTCAGCCAGATCGGCCTGCGTGTGCGGCGCGCGCTTGAGCGGATTGTTGTCCGCCGGCCAGCCGCCGGCCTCGACCTTGGCGATTTCCTGGCGGATCGAGATCATCGCCGCGATGAAGCGGTCGAGTTCGCCCTTCGACTCGGACTCGGTCGGCTCGATCATCAGCGTTCCGGCGACCGGAAAGCTCACCGTCGGCGCGTGGAAGCCGTAGTCCATCAGCCGCTTGGCGACGTCGGTCTCGCTGATGCCGGTGGCGGCCTTGAGCGGACGCAGGTCGAGGATGCACTCGTGCGCGACGCGCCCGCGGCTGCCCGTGTACAGCACCGGAAAATGCGCCGACAGCTGGCTGGCGACGTAGTTGGCGTTGAGGATCGCCATCGCGCTGGCGCGTGCCAGACCGTCGCCGCCCATCATCGCGATGTACATCCACGAGATCGGCAGGATCGACGCCGATCCCCACGGTGCCGCCGACACTGCTCCCTCGCCCGGCGTCCGTCCGGGCACCGGCTGGACGACGTGGCTGGAAAGGAAGGGCGCCAGATGCGCGCGCACGCCGATCGGTCCCATGCCCGGACCGCCGCCGCCGTGCGGTATGCAGAAGGTCTTGTGCAGGTTCATGTGGCTGACGTCGGCGCCGATGAAACCGGGCGAGGTAAGGCCGACTTGCGCGTTGAGGTTGGCGCCGTCCATGTACACCTGACCGCCGTGGCTGTGCACGATGGCGCAGATGTCGCGCACCGCTTCCTCGAAGACGCCGTGCGTCGACGGGTAGGTGAGCATCAGGCACGACAGGCGGGAGGCAGCGGCTGCGGCCTTGGCGCGCAGGTCGGCGACGTCGACGTTGCCGCTGTCGTCGCAATCGACCACCACCACCTGCATGCCGCACATCTGCGCGCTGGCCGGGTTGGTGCCGTGCGCCGATTTCGGGATCAGACAGACGTCGCGCTGCGTGTCGCCACGGCTGGCGTGGTAGCGCTGGATGGCAACGAGGCCGGCGTATTCGCCCTGCGCGCCCGAGTTCGGCTGCATGCTCACCGCGTCGAAGCCGGTGATCTTCGCCAGCCAGTCCTCGAGCTGGCCGATCATCTCTAGATAGCCCTGCGCTTGGTCGAGCGGCGCGAAGGGGTGGATGTCGGTGAACTCGGGCCAGGTGATCGGGATCATCTCGCTGGTGGCATTGAGCTTCATGGTGCACGAGCCGAGCGCGATCATCGAGTGGTCGAGCGCCAGATCGCGGTTCTGCAGGCGCTTGAGATAGCGCAGCATCTCGTGCTCGGAATGGTGCGCGTTGAACACCGGATGCGTCAGGATCGCGTCGCGGCGCAGCAGGCTTTCCGGCAGCGACGGGTCGTTCTGGCGCAGCTTGTCGTCGAGTGCAGCGATGTCGGCGGCAACGCCGGTGATCAGCTTGATCAGCGCGGCGACGTCGTCGGGCGTCGTCTTCTCGTTGAGGGCAATGCCGATGACGCCGTTGCCGACGTCGCGCAGGTTGTAGCCGGCGGCGGCAGCAGCCTGCAGCACGCTGAGCGCGCGCGCGCCGAGTTCGACACGAATGGTGTCGAAGAACTGCCGGTTGGCGACGGCAACGCCGGCCAGACGCAGGCCTTCGGCAAGGATCGCGGTCAGCCGGTGGATGCGGGTGGCGATCGCGCGCAGGCCTGCGGGGCCGTGATAGACGGCGTACATGCCGGCGATGTTGGCGAGCAGCACCTGCGAGGTGCAGATGTTGGAGTTGGCCTTCTCGCGGCGGATGTGCTGTTCGCGCGTCTGCAGCGCCATGCGCAGCGCGCGCTTGCCGCGGGCATCAACCGACACGCCGATGATGCGGCCGGCGACGGCGCGCTTGTGTGCGTCGCGGGTGGCGAAGAAGGCGGCGTGCGGGCCGCCGAAACCGAGCGGAACGCCGAAGCGTTGTGCCGAACCGAGCGCGATGTCGGCGCCCATTTCGCCGGGCGACTTGAGCAGCGTCTGCGCCATCAGGTCGCTGGCGACGGCGACGACGGCGCCGCGCGATTGCGCCGCGGCGATCGGGCCGCTGAGGTCGCTGATTTCGCCAGCGTCATTCGGGTACTGGAACAGCGCGCCGAAGGTTTCCTGCAGCGCGGCTTCTTCGGGCGCGCCGAACACCAGTTCATAGCCGAAGTAGGCGGCACGCGTGCGGATCACGTCGATGGTCTGCGGGAAGCAGGCGGCGTCGACGAAGAAGATGTTCGAGCGCGACTTGCTGACGCGCCGCGCCATCGTCATCGCCTCGGCGGCGGCGGTGGCTTCGTCGAGCAGCGAGGCGTTGGCGAGTTCGAGACCGGTGAGGTCGATCACCATCTGCTGGTAGTTGAGCAGCGCTTCCAGCCGGCCTTGCGCCACCTCCGCCTGATACGGCGTGTAGGCGGTGTACCAGCCCGGGTTTTCGAGCACGTTACGCAGGATTACCTTGGGCAGCAGCGTGTCGGCGTAACCCATGCCGATCAGGGATTTGTAGAGGCGGTTTTTCGTCGCCAGCGTTTTCAGTGTGGCGAGTGCTTCGTGTTCGCTCTGCGCCGGAGGCAACGCATCGGCCAGTGGCGATGGCAGACGAATGTCGGCCGGGACGGTTTCGGCGATGAGGGCGTCGAGGCTATCGGCGCCCACGGCGGCAAGCATCGCCGCGCTGTCGTCGCGCGAAGCGGCGATGTGGCGGGCGACGAATTCGTTACGCTGAAACAGGTCGTCCAGTGAAACCTTGGCAGTCATGGCGTGCTCCGGTCGCGAGGGGATCATTCGGCGTCGATGGCCTGTTGGTAGGCAGCGGCGTCGAGCAGCGCGGCGATGGCGGCCGGGTCACTCGGTTGCAGCTTGAAGAGCCAGGCGCTCCAGGCGTCGCTGTTGAGCGATTCTGGGGCGTCGACGACGGCGCTGTTCTGGGCGATGACGACACCGCTGATCGGTGCGTAAACGTCGGCGGCGGCCTTCACCGATTCGACAACAGCGGCTTCTTCGCCGGCGCTCAGCGACTTGCCGACCGGCGGAAGTTCGACGAAAACGAGGTCACCGAGGGCTTCCTGGGCGTGGTCGGTAATGCCGATCGTGACGCTGCCATCGGCTTCGGCGCGAACCCACTCGTGGCTCTTGGTGTACTTCAGGTTGGCGGGCAGGTTGCTCATGGGGGTTCTCCAGGGTTGGGGATGCGAAGGGAAGGAAATTCGGTGTGTTGTGGCAGGTGCTTAAATCAGCGCCTGTCCGCGGCGGACAAATACGGGCTTGAGGACACGCGCAGCGAGACGTTTGCCACGGATGTCGACCTCGACATGGTCGCCGATGGCAATGCCCAACGGCAGGCGGGCCAGGGCGATGGAGCGTTGCAGCGTCGGCGAGAAGGAGCCACTGGTGATTTCGCCTTCGCCGTGCGCGCTGAAGATCTGCTGATGCGCGCGCAGTACGCCGCGATCTTCGAGCAGCAAACCAAGGAACTGGTGTTTTTGGCCGTGCGCGAGCAGGGCGGCTTTGCCGACAAAATCGCGCGGGCTGATGAGGTCGACCGTCCACGCGAGGCCGGCGTCGAGCGGCGAGATCGACTCATCCATGTCTTGACCGTAGAGGTTCATGCCGGCTTCAAGGCGCAGCGTGTCGCGTGCACCAAGACCGCAGGGGGCGATACCTGCGGCGGCAAGTGCTTGCCAGACGGTCGCCGCGCGTTCGGCGGGGATGGCGATTTCAAAGCCATCTTCGCCGGTGTAACCAGTGCGGGCGACGAAAACGTCGCCGATGGCCGTGGCGAAGAACGGTGACAGGGCGTCGGCGGCAGCGAGTTCGGGCAGGGCGGTCAGCGCCCTCGCGCGGGCGTTCGGGCCCTGAACGGCAATCATCGCCAGATCTCGGCGCGCCGTCAGGCTGATGGTGTGCTTCCACTCGGCGTGGCAGGCGTTCATCCACGCCAGGTCTTTGTCGGCCGTGCCGGCGTTGATGACGATGCGAAAGTGCGTTTCGTCGAGGAAGTAGACGATCAGGTCGTCGATGACGCCGCCTTGTGGGTTGAGCATCGCCGAATACAAGGCTTTGCCGGGCGATTGCAGCTTGTCGACATTATTGGCGAACAGGCGGCGCAAAAAAGCGCGGCTGTCGGTGCCGGCGAGATCGACCGCGCACATGTGCGACACGTCGAACATGCCCGCATCCTGGCGGACTTTGTGGTGCTCATCGATCTGCGAGCCGTAATGCAGCGGCATGTCCCAGCCGCCGAAATCGACCATCTTGGCGCCAGCGGCCCGATGTGCTGCGTTGAGGACAGTTTCTCTCGTCATGTCAGTCCCTTGCCGGGAACCCGACAGGCGGATTCCGGAGATTGCGGAAACGAAAAAGGGGTGAACCCCTTACGGATTCACCCCCCTGTCCTTGTACCTGAGAGATTGCGCGCCGGTGCCGTGCTCATCCGGCCAAGGCGGCCGCAGGAGGCGGCGCTCATGGCGGACGGGTCGCACGCAGACGCGTTGCCCCATCGGTGGGCGTCCTTTGCGGAAACGCCGCTCTCCAGAGTTCACTGCACGAACGGTCCTTTTGCCTGAGCGTTTTCGGGTGGATTGCGCCTTCGGCGGCGGGCTGGCCGCACTCTCCCGTTCGCGGGCCGAACTATAGCGCGGCCCTGTGCGCGACAGCAAGGCAAAGACGCGTCGCGCGGGCGTGCCGACGCAGCCTGAAGCAGGGCGGGCGCGGGGAGTGTTCGCGAGGTGTCCGTGCTGGGCGCTGGGATGGACTCCGCCAAATGAGAAGTGCTTGCATTAAATCTCTTTAGTGGGAATAATTCGCAACAAGGCGTCTGCTTTCGCTGCCGTGGGTGGCGTTGAAATAGTCTTGGGCGGTAAGGGAAATCGGACGCACGCGTCTTTGGGAAGCGCAGGTCTTCACAGGTCTTTGTCTTCGAGGTGTGCCATGTATGTGTGTATCTGCAATGCGGTGACGACGTGTCAGGTGGCCCAGGCGCACGCCGAGGGGGCGGACTCCTTGCGTCATTTGCGCGAGCAGTTGGGTGTTGGCACGTGCTGTGGCAAGTGCTGTGGCGAGGCGCGTGCGCTGTTGCGCGAACTCTCGGCGCCACCGCCGGCAGCCCGTGCGAGTCATTCCGTTCTGGCAGTGGCGCGGGCGTGATGTGCTACTCTGCGATCTCCCGTTTGTCTAGGAGATTGGCATGAAAGGCGACAAGCAAGTCATCCAGTATCTGAACAAGGCGCTGACCAACGAACTGACGGCGATCAACCAGTATTTTCTGCATGCGCGCATGTATAAAAACTGGGGCTTCAAGAAGCTCGACGAGATCACGCGGCACGAGTCGATTGACGAGATGAAGCATGCCGATGCCCTGATCGAGCGGACGCTTTTTCTCGAAGGCTTGCCCAATCTGCAGCAGCTGAACAAGCTGCGCATCGGCGAAAACCCGAAGGAAATGCTCGAATGCGATCTCAAGCTCGAGCATGACGCCGTGCCGCTCCTGCGCGAAGCCATTGCGCACTGTGAGAAAGTCTCCGACTTCGTCACGCGGGAACTGTTCGAAGACATCCTTGAATCCGAAGAAGAGCACATCGACTGGCTGGAAACCCAGCTTGGCCTGATCGAACAGGTCGGTTTGCACAACTATCTGCAGTCGCAAATGTAGTCTGGCATGGCCGCCCGCCAGTCGTGGCGGGCTGTCCGCTCACGTCGGCCTGCCCCGGTTGGTTGTGGCGTGGGGGGGGGCGGCTGGCCATCGCCTGCGGCGGTGGCAGGGCTGCCGCCCCAGTCTGTGCTATGATCTTCGCTTGATTTTCTTGGCCTTTCGCTGATTTTTCGTGCCTAACTGCGATCTTCATTGTCACTCGACGGCTTCCGATGGTCTCTTGCCCGCTGTCGACGTTGCCCGGCGTGCGGCGGCGAATGGCGTTGACATGCTGGCACTCACCGACCACGACGATATTGCCGGTCTGGCATTGGCGCGTACGGTGGCTGACGAATGCGACATGCGCTTTATCAACGGTGTCGAAGTCTCCATCGAGTGGGAAGGCCAGCAGGTGCACATCGTCGGCCTCAACTTCGATGCCGATGACGCGTCGCTCAATGCTGGCCTCGCCGGCATTCGCGCCGGTCGTGTCGAGCGGGCGCAGCGCATGGCGGCGGAGCTCGAGCGCGTTGGCATTCACGACAGCTTTGCTGGAGCCATGCGTCACGCCGCTAATCCGAGCCTCATCAGCCGCGCGCACTTTGCGCGCTACCTCGTTGAGACGAAGGTCTGTCGCGACGTGCGCAGCGTTTTCGATTCGTATCTGAAGCCTGGTTTGCCTGGCTATGTCGAGCATCGCTGGGCCAGCCTCGAGGATTCCATTCGCTGGATTGTCGGTGCCGGTGGCGTGGCAGTGGTTGCGCATCCGGGACGGTATCGCTTCTCGGCGCGCGAGTTGCGGCGTTTCCTCGACGATTTCAAGGCGTGCGGTGGGGCTGGGATCGAAGTCGTCTCGGGTAGCCACACGCAGGAACACGTCGCCCAGTTCTCCCGTCTGGCAACGGAGTACGGATTTCTTGCGTCGCGCGGCTCGGATTTCCATGGGCCGGGCGAGAGCTACGTCGACCTCGGCGGTCTGGCGGCGCTTCCGGATACCCTCACGCCGGTTTGGAGCGTTTTTTAGAACGCGATGGCACAGTACCTCTCGATTCACCCCGAAGATCCCCAGGAACGTTTTTTGTCGCAGGCGGCCGCCTGCCTGCGTGACGGTGGCGTCATCGCCTTGCCGACCGACTCGTGCTACGCGCTGGGTTGTGCGCTGGGCGACAAGGATGCGTTGATGCGCATCCGCGCCTTGCGGGGCGTCGACGAGCGTCATCACATGACGCTGATGTGTGGCGATCTGTCGCAGATCGCGCAGTTTGCGCGTGTCGATAACGCCCAGTACCGTCTGCTGAAAGCGACGACGCCGGGGAGTTACACCTTCATCCTCGAAGGCTCGAAAGAGTTGCCGCGCCGCGTCTTGCACCCGAAGCGCAAGACCATTGGTCTGCGCATTCCGGATCACCGCATTGCACAAGCCTTGTTGGCGACGCTGGGCGAGCCTCTGCTCACCTCGACCCTGCTCCTGCCTGATGAAGACGTGCCGTTGACCGAGGGCTGGGAAATTCAGGATCGGCTCGACGATCAGCTGGAGTTGATCATTGATGGCGGCCATTGCGGCATCGAGCCGACCACCGTTGTCGACCTGAGCGGGGCAGCGCCGGTGCTGGTGCGTGCCGGGCGCGGTGCCTTGGCGCCGTTCGCGTTCGACTGAGCCGGCTGCCTTGGATTCGGTCTTACCGACTATTTGCGTCGCCGCGCTGCCGGTGATCTTCGCCATCACGCTGCACGAAGCGGCGCATGGCTATGCAGCGCGCCATTTTGGCGATCCGACGGCCTGGCAGGCGGGGCGCATCACGCTCAATCCGCTGCGCCATATCGACCTCGTTGGCACGATCATCGTGCCGGCGCTCATCCTCCTCGTTTCGACGGGCGGCCTGCTGTTTGGCTGGGCCAAGCCGGTGCCGGTGAATTTTGGCCGTCTGCGCGAGCCCAAGCGCGACATGCTGTGGGTCGCTGCGGCTGGGCCGGCGGCCAACTTTGTGATGGCGCTATTCTGGGCGCTGATGGTCAAGGTCGCCGATGTGGTGCCGCTCGGCGACTACAGCGAGCCGCTCATGCGCATGGGCGATATTGGTATCGGCATCAACATCGCCCTGATGGTGCTCAATCTGTTGCCCTTGCCGCCGCTCGACGGTGGGCGGATTGCCGTCAGCCTGCTGCCGACCCGTCTCGCCTGGCGCTTCGCGCAACTGGAGCGCTTCGGTTTTCCCATCCTGCTCGTGCTCTTGCTGACCGGTGTTTTGGGTAGCCTGCTGAGTCCGCCGCTGCGCTTTTTTGTCCATCTGATCGATCTCATCTTTCAACTCCCTTCCTGAATCACTATTCATCACCATGTACGCAGAACGAGTCCTTTCCGGCATGCGCCCAACCGGCAGCCTGCACCTTGGCCACTACCACGGTGTCCTGAAGAACTGGGTCAAGCTCCAGCACGAGTACCCCTGCCTCTTCTTCGTTGCCGACTGGCATGCCTTGACGACGCAGTACGACGATCCGCGCGGCATCGAGCGTGCGGCGCGCGAAATGGTGATCGACTGGCTGGCGGCAGGGGTTGATCCGGCGCAGGCGACCTTGTTCATCCAGTCACAAGTGCCTGAGCACGCCGAGTTGCACCTGCTGATGTCGATGATGACGCCGCTCGGCTGGCTCGAACGGGTGCCGACTTACAAGGATCAGATCGAGAAACTGTCTACCAAGGATCTGATGACCTACGGTTTTCTCGGCTATCCGCTGCTGATGAGCGCCGACATCCTGATCTACCGCGCCGACAAGGTGCCGGTTGGCGAGGACCAGATCCCGCACGTCGAATTCACGCGCGAACTGGCGCGCCGCTTCAACCACATGTACGGGCGCGAACCCGGTTTCGAAGAAAAGGCACGCGAAGCCGTCAAGAAGCTCGGCAGCAAGAAAGCGCGTCTGTATGACGAGTTGCGCACGCGCTTTCAGGAGCGTGGCGACAGCGAAGCGGTCGAACGCGCACACGCCCTGCTTGAGGAAGTGCAGAACCTGTCGCACGCCGACCGCGAACGCCTCTTTGGCTACCTCGAAGGCGGCGGCAAGATGATCCTCGTCGAGCCCGAAGCGCTCCTGACCAAAGCCTCGCGCATGCCGGGGCTCGATGGGCAGAAGATGTCGAAGTCCTACGGCAACACCATCACCCTGCGCGAAGATGAAGCCTCGCTGACGCAGAAGGTTCGCCGTATGCCGACGGACCCGGCCCGCGTACGCCGGACCGACGTTGGCGAACCGGCGCGCTGCCCGGTGTGGCAGTTGCATCAGGTGTACTCCGACGATACCTGCCGTGCCTGGGTCGAGCAGGGGTGCCGTAGCGCCGGCATTGGCTGTCTCGAATGCAAGCAGCCGGTGATCGAGGGCATCCTCAAGGAGCAGGCGCCGATGCGCGAACGCGCGCAGCTCTACCTCGACGATCCGACGCTGGTGCGCAACATCATCGCCGACGGCAACGAGCGCGCGCGCAAGCTGGCGCAGGAAACCATGCGTGACGTCCGCGAGGCGATGGGCCTCGACTACAGCTGAACGGACACTTCGGGCGATGAGCGAAATCGTGGCCGATACGCCACCGGCAGACGACCTGGCGCCGGTGGCCCGCATCTACGGTCAGCCGATGGCGCAGATGCCGCTCGACCTTTACATTCCGCCCGACGCGCTGGCGGTGATGCTCGACGCTTTCGAAGGCCCGCTCGACCTGCTGCTCTACCTCATCCGCAAGGCCAACGTGAATGTGCTCGACATTCCGATGGCTCCGCTGACGATCCAGTATCTCGAGTACGTCGAGGCAATGCGAGCCTCCAATCTCGAATTGGCCGCCGACTATCTGGTGATGGCGGCGATGCTGATCGAGATCAAGTCGCGCATGTTGCTGCCGCGTCCGAAGCCCGGCGACGGCGAAGAGGTGGAAGACCCTCGCGCAGAGTTGGTGCGTCGGCTGATCGAGTACGAGCAGATGAAACTCGCGGCCTACGGCCTGAATGCGCTGCCGCAAGCCGAACGCGACTTTCACTGGGTCGAAACCTGGGTGGAGCGCACGGTCGCGCGCCGTTTGCCGGAGGTCAGCGTCGAGGATTTGTGTGCCGCCTGGCGAACGATCCTGCGTCAGGCGCGGCTGTCGACCAGTCACCGCGTGCAGCGCGAGGAGTTGTCGGTGCGCGAGCATATGGGCATCATCCTGCGCCGGCTGCGCGAAAGCGGCGGTTTTGTCGAATTCATGTCCTTGTTCGACGTTTCCGATGGGCCGAGTTTGCTGGTCGTGCATTTTCTCGCCATGCTCGAACTCGCCCGCGAGCAACTGCTCGAATTGACGCAGGCAGATACCTTTGCCCCGATTTACGTGAGGTTGACCGATGGTCGAGCAGACGCCTGAGGGCGCGCGAGCGCAGGTGCCCGGCGAAACGCCGGGGCCGTCTGACATCAAGCTGATTCTGGAAGCGGCACTCTTCTCGGCGCAGCAGCCGCTGGCGTTGAGCGACTTGAAGAAACTCTTCGCCGATCAGATCGGTAGCGATGTGCTGCGCGTTCTGCTCGACGAACTGCGCGAGGAATGGTCGGCCACCCCGCGCCCGATTGAGCTTGTGCGTCTGGCCAGCGGCTGGCGGTTTCGCACGCGCCCCGAATACCAGATGTATCTTGATCGCCTGAATCCCGAGAAGCCTCCGAAGTATTCGCGCGCGGTGCTCGAAACAATGGCCATCATTGCCTACCGGCAGCCGGTGACGCGCGGCGACATCGAGGACATTCGTGGCGTGACCGTCGCCACGCAGATCATCCGCACGCTCGAAGAGCGCGGCTGGGTTGATGTCGTCGGCCACCGCGATACGCCGGGGCGCCCCGCGCTTTATGCCAGTACCCGGAAGTTTCTCGACGATCTGGGACTGCGCGGCCTGAGCGAATTGCCGCCACTTGAAGAAATCAACCCTACCCTGGAACCGGCAGATGCCCGCTAAACCCGTAAAACCCCGCAAGCCCCGTAGCTCTACGCCTTCCCCCGCTGGCGGGCGCCGCCGCGAGGGTGCTTCGTCCGCGCCGCCCGCGCGGCGGGGCGCCCGCGCCGACGCATCGGCACCTCGCCGCGAGGCCGAGGACGCGCCTGAGCGCGACCTGGCACCGGCTCGCACGCCGCGTGTGCCGCGCGAAACCTCCAAGCGCACCCGTCACCAGGAATTCGCCGCCAAGCCCGAGCGTCTGCACAAGCTTCTGGCGCAGAGCGGCTACGGCTCGCGGCGCGAGATGGAAGAGATGATCGAAGCCGGACGCGTTGCCGTCGATGGCGAAACGGCGACCGTCGGTCTGCTGGTGAGTCCTGGCGCACGCGTCAAGATCAACGGCAAGCTCGTGCAACTGAAGTTCTCGAACCGCCTGCCGCGCGTCATCCTCTACCACAAGCCCGAAGGCGAAATCGTCTCCCGCGACGACCCGGAAAAGCGCCCGAGCGTCTTCAATGCCTTGCCCCGTCTCTCCGGCGGGCGCTGGGTGGCCGTTGGCCGGCTCGACTTCAATACCAGTGGTCTGCTGCTCTTCACGACTTCCGGCGAGTTGGCCAATCGTCTGATGCACCCGCGTTACAACCTTGTGCGTGAATACGCCGTGCGTGTGCTTGGCGAAATTTCCGACGAGGCGCGCCTGCGTTTGCGCGAGGGCGTCGAGCTCGAAGACGGTCCGGCAAAGTTTGCTGCCTTTGAAGACGCCGGTGGCGACGGGGCCAATCGCTGGTACCGCGTGGCGCTGTACGAAGGGCGAAATCGCGAAGTGCGGCGGATGTTCGAAAGCGTCGGCGTTGTCGTCAGTCGTCTCATGCGCGTCCGCTATGGCCCGTTCATCCTGCCGCCTGGCTTGCGGCGCGGGCAGGTGCGCGAAATCGAGGCCCCCGACGTGCAGAAACTGCTCGCCGATTTTGGCCTCGATGTGCCAGCGCCAGGGCGTCCGTTGCATCGTCCGCGCGAGCGCTGAGCGGGTTGACGGCAATGCGCCGTCTGGCGCGCGGGGCGGACTTCGGTCAGTGCGCCGAAGCCCGCCAAATGGGCCTTCGCGGCGGTGGCGGCGATTTACGCTGCCTTCATTTTCAGCTATACTCCGCGCGTTTCTTCCGCTGACGCTTCGCACAAGCGCAGGTTTTTTATCGGAGATGGGCGTTTCGCCCATTTTTTATTTGTGGCGATGGATTTGCACTCACTCATTGAACGCACGATCACCGGTCTTGGATACGAGCTGGTGGATCTCGAGCAGAGTCCGCGCGGACGCGTGCTGCGGATCTTTATTGATCACGCGCAGAAGGCGGGCGGTG
Source organism: Rhodocyclus gracilis (assembly GCF_009617575.1). Lineage (GTDB taxonomy): Bacteria > Pseudomonadota > Gammaproteobacteria > Burkholderiales > Rhodocyclaceae > Rhodocyclus > Rhodocyclus gracilis. Next base: position 361,907 of record NZ_WIXJ01000002.1, on the reverse strand, counting down.
TCGGCATTGACGATTGCGTTCTCGTGAGCAATCAGCTGTCGCGCGTCCTGGCGGTCGAGAACTTTGACTATGACCGGCTCGAAGTGTCGTCGCCGGGGTTGGACAGGCCGCTGACCAAGGCGGCAGATTTTGAGCGTTTCGCAGGGTCGGAGGTGCAGTTGAAGTTGCGCCTGCCGATGGCGGGGCGCCGCAATTTCAACGGTGTTCTGCTGGGCATGCTGGATGGCAAGGTGCGCGTGCAGGTCGGTGCCGATGAGCTGACGTTTGAGTTGGATAACGTCGACAAAGCGCGGCTGGTGCCGAAATTCGATTGATGGTTAGGTTTGACTGGTAGGCAGGACGAGGAGGAATCAAGAGAATGAGCCGCGAAATTTTGCTGTTGGTGGATGCGCTGGCCCGTGAAAAGAATGTCACGCGAGACATCGTTTTTGGCGCGCTTGAGTTGGCGCTCGCCTCGGCGACGAAAAAGCGCATTGGCGACGAAGCCGACGTGCGTGTCTCCGTGGATCGGGAAACCGGCGATTTCGAGAGTTTCCGGCGTTGGCTGGTGATTGCCGATGAAGAATTCGAAACGGCGGCGCTGCAGGTGCCGCTGAGCGAGGCGCGTGAGCAGGATGCCGAAGTTGAACTCGGCGATTACCTCGAAGAAGCCCTTGAGCCGATCGATTTTGGCCGCATCGGCGCCCAGGCTGCCAAGCAGGTGATTCTGCAGAAGATTCGCGATGCCGAGCGTGAGCAGATCCTCGCCGACTTCCTGGCGCGCAAGGAGTTTCTCGTTACTGGCGCGATCAAGCGCATGGAGCGCGGTTCGGCGATCATCGAAGCCGGCAAGATGGAAGCCCTGTTGCCGCGCGATCAGATGATTCCGCGCGAAAACCTTCGCGTTGGCGACCGCGTCAAGGCTTTCCTGTTGCGCATCGACCGTTCGGCGCGTGGCCCGCAACTGATCCTGTCGCGTACGGCGCCGGAATTCATCGTCAAGCTCTTCGAGCTGGAAGTGCCGGAAGTCGACGATGGTCTGCTCGAAATCAAGGCGGCGGCGCGCGACCCCGGCGTGCGCGCCAAGATCGCCGTCAAGTCGAACGATCAGCGCATCGATCCGATTGGCACCTGTGTTGGCATGCGCGGTACGCGCGTCACTGCCGTGACCAACGAGTTGGCGGGGGAGCGTGTCGACATCGTCCTGTGGTCGGCTGATCCGGCGCAGTTCGTGATCGGCGCCCTGGCGCCGGCGGAAGTCAGCTCGATCGTCGTCGATGAAGACAAGCATTGCATGGACGTCGTCGTCAATGACGACAACCTCGCCATCGCCATCGGTCGTGGCGGTCAGAACGTGCGTCTTGCCTCCGAGCTGACGGGCTGGACGATCAACCTGATGACCGAAGAAGAGTCGAAGACCAAGGCGGAGGCCGAAACGGCGGCCACCCGCGTGCTCTTCATGGAAAAGCTCGACATCGACGAGGACGTTGCCAACATTCTCATCGAAGAAGGATTTTCGACGCTGGAGGAAATCGCCTATGTGCCGCTTTCCGAAATGCTCGAAATCGAAGCGTTTGACGAAGGCATTGTGCAGGAATTGCGCGAGCGTGCGCGTAATGTCCTGCTGACCGAGGCGATTGCGGCCGAGGAAGAGCTTGAGGGTGTGTCCGACGACATGCTGGCCCTCGAGGGAATGAACAAGTCGCTGGCGGCGAAGTTGTCTGCCGGCGGTGTGCGCACGCGGGATGAACTGGCTGATCTGGCCGTCGACGAGCTGATGGAAATGGCGGGAATCGATGCCGAGCGCGCCGGGAAACTGATAACCACGGCGCGTGCGCACTGGTTCGAATAAGTAGAAAAGAGGAATTCACATGGCGCAATCAACCGTCGCTCAATTTGCCGCTGACCTGAAAATGCCGGCCGGCGCGCTTTTGGAGCAGCTGCGAAAGGCCGGTGTCGCCAAGGCTGTGCCCGACGATGTCGTTTCCGAACAGGATAAATCCCGCCTTCTCGATTACCTGCGTCGTTCGCACGGCGAAGGGCAGGGTAAGACGAAGATCACCCTGACCCGCAAGGAAACCTCGGAGATTCGTTCGCACGATTCATCCGGCAAGTCGCGCACGGTGCAGGTTGAGGTGCGCAAGAAGCGCGTCCTCGTCAAACGTGACGTGCACGGCACGCCGATTGAAGGCAGCGAGGCGGCGGAGGCAGCGGAAGTCGCTGCCCTGTCGCCGGCGTCGGCCGAGTCGGAAGTCGTCACGTCGCCGGTCGTCGAGGCGGTTGAAGTCGTGGCAGAGGTTGCGCCCGTTCAGGCTGAGCCGACTCCGGTGGTCGCTGAAGTTGCAGTCCCTGCGCCGGTACCTGAGCCTGTCGTTGAAGCGCCCGCGCCGGTCGTGGCGGAAGCGCCAGTCGTCGAGGCGGTTGCTGCTGCGCCGGTTGCCGACGTGAAGAAGATCGAGAAGGAAAGCGCGCCGGCGCCGGAAGCCAAGGCAAAAGCGCCCACTCCGGCCGCGTCCGCTGAGTCGGCGGCGGTACCCGCCGCGCCGACGCGCCCGGTGCGTACGACCGTGCGTACCCGCGTCTCGGTCATCAGTGAAGAGCAGCAACGGCTGCGCGAAGAAGAAGAACGTCGCAGCGCTGAACTGCGTGCGCGTCAGGAACGTGAAATCCGCGAGAAGCAGGAGCGCAGCGCAGAGCTGGCTCGCCTGAAGCGCGAGGCGGAACAAAAGGCTGTCGTCGCCAAGGCGGCGGAAGCGGCCAAGCAGGTCGCTGCCCAGACGGCGAACGATCGTCCGGCTGAAGAAAAACCGGCTGCCCGCCCGGCACGCGCCGGCGAAGCCGACAAGAAGCCCGCCGACAAGAAGGGGGGCGGCGCCTGGAAAAATGAAGGTGCCGGCAAGCGTCAGGGGCTGCGCACACGCGGTGCCACCGGTGGTACCGGCTGGCGCGATGGCGCGCGGCATGGCAAGCGTGGCGGTCGTGGTGAGGATGAGCAACACAGCTTCCAGGCGCCGCTGGAACCCGTTTCGCGCGAAGTGCACGTGCCGGAAACCATTTCGGTGGCCGATCTCGCCCACAAGATGGCGGTGAAGGCGACGGAAGTGATCAAGACCCTGATGAAGATGGGGTCCATGGTGACGATCAATCAGGTGCTCGACCAGGAAACGGCGATGATCATCGTCGAAGAACTCGGGCACAAGGCTTTCGCGGCCAAGCTGGACGATCCCGATGCGTTCCTTGGCGAGACGAGCGAGCATGTCGATGCCGTTCTCGAATCCCGTGCGCCGGTCGTTACCGTGATGGGTCACGTCGACCACGGCAAGACCTCGCTGCTCGACTACATCCGCCGGACGCGTGTTGCCAGCGGTGAAGCCGGTGGCATCACCCAGCACATTGGTGCCTACCACGTTGAAACCGAGCGCGGCATCGTTACCTTCCTCGACACGCCGGGCCACGAGGCATTTACGGCCATGCGTGCGCGCGGTACCAAGGCGACCGACATCGTCATTCTGGTGGTGGCTGCCGACGACGGCGTGATGCCGCAAACGCGCGAGGCCATCCACCACGCCAAAGCGGCAGGTGTGCCGATCGTCGTTGCCATCAACAAGATCGACAAGCCAGATGCCAATCCGGAGCGCGTCAAGCAGGAACTCGTTGCCGAGCAAGTGCTGCCGGAAGAATACGGCGGCGATTCGCCCTTCATCGCCGTTTCGGCGAAGACCGGTGCCGGCATCGACGAACTGCTGGAAAACCTGCTGCTGCAAGCGGAAGTGCTTGAGCTGAAGGCACCGCGCGAAGCGCCGGCTAAGGGGCTGATCATCGAAGCGCGTCTCGACAAGGGGCGTGGTCCGGTGGCGACGATGCTGGTGCAGTCGGGCACTCTGCGTCAGGGCGACGTGCTGCTCGCCGGTCAGGTCTTCGGTCGCATCCGCGCCATGCTTGACGAGAACGGCAAGGCGATCAAGGAGGCGGGGCCCTCGCTACCGGTGGAAATCCTCGGCTTGTCCGACGTTCCGGCGGCGGGTGAAGAAGCGCTCGTCCTGGCCGATGAACGCAAGGCACGTGAAATCGCCTTGTTCCGTCAGGGCAAGTTCCGCGACGTCAAGCTGGCGCGCCAGCAGGCGGCGAAGCTCGAAAACATGTTCGAGCAACTGGGCGAGGGCGAGGTCAAGACGCTGGAGTTGATCGTCAAGGCCGATGTGCAGGGTTCGCAGGAAGCCTTGGTTCAATCGCTACTCAAGCTGTCGACCGACGAAGTGCGCGTCAATATCATCCACGCTGGCGTGGGTGGCATCAGCGAATCGGACGTCAATCTGGCGCAAGCGTCGAAGGCCGTCATCATCGGCTTCAACGCCCGTGCCGACGCCGGCGCGCGCAAGGCGGCCGAGAGCTTCGGTGTCGATATCCGCTACTACAACATCATCTATGACGCCGTTGATGAGGTGAAGGCCGCGCTGTCGGGCATGCTCTCGCCGGAGAAGCGCGAGGCCGTCATCGGCATGGTCGAAGTGCGTCAGGTGTACGTCATTTCGCGCGTCGGGACGATTGCCGGCTGCTACGTAACGGAAGGTCTCATCCGCCGCAATTCGCGTGTGCGTCTGCTGCGCAACCACGTGGTGATGTGGGATGGCGAGCTGGAGTCGCTCAAGCGCTTCAAAGACGACGTCAAGGAAGTCAAGTCCAACTACGAGTGCGGTCTGTCGTTGAAGAACAACAACGACATTCAAGAAGGCGACCAGCTCGAGGTCTATGAAATCCAGGAAATCGCGCGGACTCTCTAAGTGGCCAACAAAAGCTTTTCCCGCAAAGACCGCGTGGTCGAACAGATTCGTCGCGAATTGGCCGAGCTGATTCGCGGCGAATTGAAAGATCCCCGCGTCGGTATGGTCAGCCTGACGGCGGTCGAACTGACGGCTGACTATGCACACGCCAAGGTGTTTTTCAGCACCCTGGCGGGGCCTGAGCAGCGCGTGGCCGTGCTGGAAGGTCTCAATCAGTCGTCCGGTTTCCTGCGTCGTGAGCTGGGGCGGCGCGTCCGCATTCACACGACGCCACAGCTGCATTTCGTCTTCGATAACTCGCTGGAACATGGCGCCGATCTCTCGAAGCTGATCGACGAAGCCTCCGCGATCTCCGATCAGACGCCGGTCGACGACGAATCTTGAGCGACGGGCGCCGCTGGCAGCGTGTCGATGGCGTACTGCTCCTCGACAAGCCGGCCGGCATGACTTCCAACACGGCACTACAAAAGGCGCGCCGTCTCTTCCAGGCGGCGCGGGCCGGGCATACGGGGACGTTGGACCCGATGGCCACTGGCCTGCTGCCACTATGCTTCGGCGAAGCCACCAAGTTCTCCGCCGATTTGCTGGAAGCCGACAAAACTTACGAGACGACCTTGCATTTCGGCGAGCGCACCGACACGGGCGACGCGGAAGGCGAAGTTATCGAGACGCGTCCGGTGAGTTTTTCGCTGGCCGATCTGGAGGCCGTGCTGGCGCGTTTTCGGGGAGCGCAAGAGCAGATTCCGCCAATGTATTCGGCGCTCAAGCGTAATGGCCGGCCGCTCTATGAGCTGGCGCGTCAAGGTGTTACTGTCGAGCGCGCCCCGCGCGCTATCGTTGTGCATGCGCTAGAACTGCTGGCGTTCGGGGGGGCGAGCTGTCGGCTCCGGGCGACGGTTAGCAAAGGTACCTACATTCGCACGCTAGGCGAGGATATTGGTGAGGCGCTTGGCTGTGGTGCGCACTTGACCGCTTTGCGACGCGTCGGGATTGGCCCCTTGCAGGTCAGCGATGCGCTCAGCCTGGAGCAGTTGGAGGCCGTGGCCGCCGACGAGCGCGAAGCCTTGCTGGCGCCCACCGATGCCCTGCTGCATTCCTTGCCTATGGTGACACTGGCGTCGCCTGAGGCCGAGCGCTTTGCGCACGGTGGCGTCGTGCGCGCCGGTGCGCTCCCGGGGCGTTGCCGTGTTTACGGGCTTGGACGTCTGCTCGGGCTGGGCGAGGGGCTCGACGATGGTACGGTGAAGCCGCGCCGCCTCGTCTGCGAATAGGCGCCACCGTCACTTCCGCGGCTCGCCGAAGATTCGGCTTGCCGCGACCTGCTCCGCACCCCTATAATTCGCGCCTCGCTTCGCCAAGCGAGCATTACTTTTATCCATCTGGCGCTGGCTCTATCAAACCGGGGCGGCGTCGTTTTTTAGAAAGCGAGTTTGAATATGGCGATCAACGTCGCGCAAAAAGCGCAAATCATGTCAGATTTTCAACGTGTGGCCGGCGATACCGGTTCTCCTGAAGTTCAGGTGGCCCTGCTGACCGCGCGTATCAATGACCTCACGGGTCACTTCAAAGAGCACGTCAAGGATCACCACTCGCGTCGCGGTCTGCTGCGCATGGTGAGCCGTCGTCGCAAGCTCCTCGACTATCTCAAGCGTACGAATGCCGAAGGCTATCGCGCGCTGATCGAACGTCTGGGCCTGCGCAAGTAAGACCTCCCGCTCGCTTTCGCGGACGGGATTGCAGATGCTTCGCATCGAGGACAGCGGCCAGCTCATGTCGGGCTGTGCCGCTGTTGTCGTTTCTGTCATTGGCGCGTCGGTCAATAAGCGTACCGGGGTCGTGGGTGCGCGCGCGCCGAACTCATAAGAAAGGGAATAATGTTTAACGTCGCCAAGAAAACTTTTGCTTACGGTGCCCATCAGGTCACGCTCGAAACCGGCGAAATCTCCCGTCAGGCAAGTGGCGCGGTTCTGGTGTCGGTGGACGACACGGTGGTGCTGGTCACCGTCGTGGGGGCCCGTCAAGCCAAGCCCGGTCAGGATTTCTTCCCGCTGACCGTCGATTACGTCGAAAAGACCTACGCGGCCGGCAAGATCCCCGGTGGCTTCTTCAAGCGTGAAGGCCGTCCTTCCGAAAAGGAAACGCTGACGTCGCGCCTGATCGACCGTCCGCTGCGCCCGCTCTTCCCGGAAGGCTTCTACAACGAAGTGCAAGTGGTCGCGACGGTCATGTCGCTCAACCCGGAAATCGATCCTGACATCCCCGCGCTGATCGGTGCGTCGGCTGCGCTGGCGATCTCCGGCATTCCGTTCAACGGCCCGATCGGTGCCGCGCGCGTTGGTTACCTCAACGGCCAGTACGTGCTCAACCCGACCCTGTCGCAAGTCAAGGAAAGCCAGCTGGATCTGGTGGTCGCCGGGACGCAATCGGCTGTGCTGATGGTCGAATCCGAAGCGAAGGAACTCTCCGAAGACGTCATGCTCGGCGCCGTGGTGTTTGGTCACGAGCAGATGCAAGCAGCAATCAACGCCATCAACGATCTCGTTGAAGAAGCCGGCAAGCCGGAATGGGAGTGGGAAGCCGCGCCGCGCGACGAAGCGCTGATTGCTCGCCTCAACGCGCTGGTCGAAGCCGATCTGCAAGAAGCCTATCGCATTACCAGCAAGCAACAGCGCAGCCAGCGCGTCAAGGAAATCGCCGCCAACGCAGTGGAAACCCTGACCGCCGGTGACGATGCGCCGGACGCCAACACCATCAAGAACCTCTTCTTCGACATCGAAGCCAAGATCGTTCGTAGCCGCATCCTGGCTGGCGAGCCGCGTATCGATGGTCGTGACACGCGTACCGTGCGCCCGATCTGCGTGCGTAACAGCGTGCTGCCGCGCGCCCACGGTTCCGCGCTCTTCACCCGTGGTGAAACGCAGGCGCTGGTCGTTGCCACGCTGGGCACGGGCCGTGATGAGCAGATCATCGACGCTCTCGCCGGTGAGTACCGCGACCGCTTCATGCTGCACTACAACATGCCTCCCTACGCGACCGGCGAATGTGGTCGTGTTGGCTCGCCGAAGCGTCGTGAAATCGGTCACGGCCGTCTCGCCAAGCGCGCGCTGGTGGCTGTTTTGCCGAAGGCAGAAGACTTCTCCTACACCATGCGCATCGTGTCGGAAATCACCGAATCGAATGGCTCCAGCTCGATGGCTTCCGTCTGCGGCGGCTCGCTGGCGCTGATGGACGCCGGTGTGCCGCTGAAGTCGCACGTCGCCGGTATCGCCATGGGCCTGATCAAGGAAGGCAACCGTTTCGCGGTGCTGACCGACATCCTCGGCGACGAAGATCACCTCGGCGATATGGACTTCAAGGTCGCAGGTACCGACGGTGGTATCACGGCCCTGCAAATGGATATCAAGATTCAGGGCATCACCAAGGAAATCATGCAGGTCGCGCTGGCGCAGGCCAAGGAAGCCCGTCTGCACATCCTTGAAAAGATGCAGAACGCGATGTCGGGTCACCGCACGGAAGTGTCGACCTATGCACCGCGTCTGTACGTGATGAAGATCAATCCGGAAAAGATCCGTGACGTGATCGGCAAGGGCGGTGCGGTAATCCGTGCCATCACTGAAGAGACCGGCACGACCATCGACATTCAGGACGACGGTACGATCACCATCGCTTCGGTCAGCGGCGAGGCAGCCGATGCGGCGAAGAGCCGGATCGAGGCGATCACCGCCGATGTTGAAGTGGGCAAGGTCTACGAAGGCACCGTGTTGAAGCTCCTCGACTTTGGCGCCATCGTCAGCATTCTGCCGGGCCGCGATGGTCTTCTGCACATTTCGCAGATCGCCAACGAGCGCGTCAATCAGGTCTCCGACTACCTCAAGGAAGGCCAGAAGGTTCGCGTCAAGGTCCTCGAAGCCGACGAAAAGGGTCGCGTCCGTTTGTCGATGAAGGCTCTGGCGGCGGAAGAAGCCGCTGCGGCGGCGACGGCAGCGGGTACGGCGCCGGCAGTCTGAGTCGTGAAGCCACGGGAATTCGCCTGAATTCCCGTGCATGAAAAAGGGACGCTTCACGCGTCCCTTTTTTTATGCGGCTGGCGGAGCGGCGGCACTGCCGCCGGCCGTTTCAGAGGCTTATTTGGCGACCTGACGTTCGCGCACTTCTTCCAGCGTTTTGCAATCGATGCAGAGCGTGGCGGTCGGCCGGGCTTCCAGTCGCTTGATGCCGATTTCGACACCGCAACTGGCGCAGTAGCCGTAATCGCCGCTGTCGATGGTACCGAGCGCTTCGTCGATTTTCTTGATCAGCTTGCGTTCGCGGTCGCGGTTGCGCAGCTCGATGGCGATATCGGTTTCCTGGCTGGCGCGGTCATTGGGGTCGGCAAAGACGGTGGCTTCATCCTGCATCGTGTGCACGGTGCGCTCGATGTCAGTAATGAGATCGTCCTTGATGCCTTGAAGAATGGCCCGGAAATGCGCCAGCTGCTTGCTGTTCATGTATTCCTCGCCGGGCTCGGCGACGTAAGGGGCAAGGGGAGTTCGCAATTCTGTTGCCATAGTGATGACCCATCAGGTTTTTTTGCAAAGGCGATTAAATATCAGAATCCCCCGGTCGCCGCAAGTTAAGTTTGTGCCGTTTATTTGTGTATCGCTAATGTCGCGGCAGCTCGCTCATCGGCGACCGCGCTAATCTTTCTTTTTGGCTACCCGTTCTTTGGTAGGCATGGGCTTAAATTCCTATTTACTTAGTATGATCATGCCCTTGCTTCCCGGCAGGACGGCGGGCAACAACCGTTTTGGGTAACGTGCGACGCAATGAATCCGGAAGATCTGCAGTTATTGGTGACCTACACCATGCCATTTGGTAAATACAAAGGCCGCCTGCTGGCGGATTTGCCGGGCAATTACCTCAACTGGTTCGCCCGCGAGGGCTTCCCGCCGGGGAAACTGGGGCAGTTGTTGGCGCTGATGCAGGAACTCGACCATAACGGCCTGTCTTCCCTGCTGACGCCATTGCGCTCGCGCCGGCGCGACTGAGGTCGGGCTGTTCGTTACGCACAGCTCGCCCGCGGGAGACGCGCGTGTCTGGCGTCTCAGAGGATCAGCTTGAGCAGGGTCAAGGCCAGCATGCCGGTGATGATCGTGGCGATGACGTTGCGCGTGTGCCAGGCGACCAGCGCCGCGATGAGCGCCGCCCACGTCCGGGGAGAATCGAAACCAAGCGTAACTTCGCCATGCTGGATGAACAGTGCGCTGGCGCACAGGGCGGCGAAGCTGGCGGGTGCAATATGTCGGCACAGTGCGCGCACGCTGTCGGGGAGCTTCCGGCTGGCAAAGAGGCCGATCATCGAATAGCGGTACAGGAAGGTCACCGCTCCGACACCGACGAGCAGTAGTAGCAAGGAGACGGTGCTCATTGTGTGCCTGTGTTCATTTTGCTGATCGTGCTCATTGGCTGGCCTCGCGCGCAAGGCGAGTGCGGCGCGCGAGTCGTGTGCTTAGCGCGCCGGCCATGAGGCCGAGGATGATCGCACCGACGAGGCCGAGGTTGTAAGGCAGCGCCGCCAGCAGCAAGGCGCCCAGCGCAGCGACCGCGGCGGCCGCTTGATTGGCGCGTTCGCGTATGAGCAAGGTGAGCAGGGCGATGAAGGTGAGCGGCACAGCGAAATCGATATCCCAGTCGGCCGGAATGGTCGCGCCAAAGACGATGCCAATGGCGGTCGATACCTGCCAGGTGAGCCACAGGGTCAGACCACAGCCGAAGAAGTACCAGTGGCGCAGGTCGCGTACTGGTGAGCCTTCCGCGTCGCCGGTGGCCCCCGGTGCGGTGTTGCCGGGGGGCGTGCCGGGGACGGATTGGTGGACGGCAGCCGTCTGTGCCTGATAACGCAGAATCGCGATGGCATAGGCTTCATCGGTCAGCAGATAGGCAAGCAGAAGCCGCCAGCGGCGCGGCAGATGGCGTACATAATCGGCTAGGGAGACGCTGTAGAGCACATGGCGCACGCCCAGCAGGCCAGCGGTGAGGCCAATCGGTGCCGCGCCCGAGCCGACGGCCAGCATCTGCACGATGACCAGTTGTGCCGCTCCGGAAAAAACGATGGCGGAGGCCAGTTGCGCCAGCCATGCCGGCATGCCGGCGGCGAGCGAGGCGATGCCGCAGATCATGCCAAAGGGCAGCACGCCAAGTTGCAGAGGCGCTTCGTCACGGCAGCCGGCAAGGAATTCGACGAGTTTCGGATGCATGTCGTTGAGTGTAACGCAGCTGGAGCCAGCGCCTGCCGCTGGGGATGGGCCGCGGCGCTGTCGCGGCGCCGTCGCAGCACCGTCGCAGCACCCTTGAATTCGCCGCTCGCTACCCCATCTGGAACTCATTCGAACTCACTGCGGAGAATGCACCATGCGTCTCGATAAACTCACGACCAAATTCCAGCAAGCCCTCGCCGATGCTCAGAGTCTGGCGCTCGGTCACGATCAACAGATGATCGAACCGCTGCACTTGCTCGCTGCCTTGCTGCGTCAGGACGATGGCGGAGTGGCGTCCCTGCTGTCGCGCGCTGGCGTGAATGCCCCGGCTTTGCAGGCGGCAGTCGACAAGGCCATCGAGCGGCTGGCAAAAGTCGAGGGGCACGATGGCGAAGTGCAGATCGGCCGCGATCTGTCGAACCTGCTCAACCTCACCGACCGCGAGGCGCAAAAGCGCGGCGACGAATTCATCGCCAGCGAGCTGTTCCTGCTCGCGCTTGCCGACGACAAGGGCGAAGCCGGCCGTCTGGCGCGCCAGCACGGCCTCGCGCGCGCGCCGCTGGAACAGGCGATCGCCGCCGTGCGCGGTGGCCAGAGCGTCGACAGCCAGGAAGCCGAAGGCAGCCGCGAATCGCTGAAGAAGTACTGTCTCGACCTCACCGAGCGCGCGCGTCAGGGCAAGCTCGACCCGGTGATCGGCCGCGACGACGAAATCCGCCGCACCATCCAAATTTTGCAACGGCGCACCAAGAACAACCCGGTGCTGATCGGCGAGCCGGGCGTCGGCAAGACGGCCATCGTCGAAGGCCTGGCGCAGCGCATCGTCAATGACGAAGTGCCGGAAACGCTCAAGGGCAAGCGCGTGCTCTCGCTCGACATGGCGGCGCTGCTCGCTGGCGCCAAGTACCGCGGCGAGTTCGAGGAACGCCTCAAGGCGGTGCTCAAGGAAATCGCCCAGGACGAAGGCCGCATCATCGTCTTCATCGACGAGCTGCACACCATGGTCGGCGCCGGCAAGGCCGAAGGCGCGATGGACGCCGGCAACATGCTCAAGCCGGCGCTGGCGCGCGGCGAACTGCACTGCATCGGCGCGACGACGCTCGACGAATACCGCAAGTACATCGAGAAGGACGCCGCGCTCGAACGCCGCTTCCAGAAGGTGCTGGTCGACGAGCCGTCGGTCGAATCGACCATCGCCATCCTGCGCGGCCTGCAGGAGAAGTACGAGCTGCACCACGGCGTGCAGATCACCGACCCGGCGATCGTTGCCGCCGCCGAACTCTCGCACCGCTACGTCACCGACCGCTTTTTGCCGGACAAGGCGATCGACCTGATCGACGAGGCCGCCGCGCGCATCCGCATGGAAATCGACTCGAAACCCGAGGTGATGGACAAGCTCGACCGCCGGCTGATCCAGCTGAAGATCGAGCGCGAAGCGGTGAAGAAGGAAAAGGACGAAGGCAGCCGCAAGCGCTTCGCGCTGATCGAGGAGGAAATCGCGCGCCTGTCGAAGGAGTATTCAGACCTCGAAGAAATCTGGAAGGCCGAGAAGGCTCAGGTGCAGGGCAGCGCGCACCTCAAGGAAGAGATCGACCGCCTGCGCGCCGAAATCGTCCGCCTGCAGCGCGAAGGCAAGCTCGACAAGGTGGCCGAGCTGCAATACGGCAAGCTGCCGCAGCTCGAAGCGCAGCTGAAGGCCGCCGAGAGCGCCGGCAAGGGCGACGGCGCGGTGAAGAATCGCCTGCTGCGCAATCAGGTCGGCGCTGAGGAAATTGCCGAAGTGGTGTCGCGCGCCACCGGCATTCCCGTCTCCAAGATGATGCAGGGCGAGCGCGAGAAGTTGCTCGGCATGGAAGATCGTCTGCACCGTCGTGTCGTCGGCCAGGATGAGGCGGTGCGGCTGGTGTCGGACGCCATCCGCCGTTCGCGCGCCGGTCTCGGCGACCCGAACCGGCCCTACGGTTCCTTCCTCTTCCTCGGCCCGACCGGCGTCGGCAAGACCGAGCTGTGCAAGGCGCTCGCCGAATTCCTGTTCGACTCGGAAGAGCACCTGATCCGCATCGACATGAGCGAGTTCATGGAGAAGCACTCGGTCGCGCGACTGATCGGCGCGCCTCCGGGATACGTCGGCTATGAGGAAGGCGGCACGCTGACCGAGGCCGTACGCCGCAAGCCGTATTCGGTGATCCTGCTCGACGAGGTCGAGAAGGCGCACCCGGACGTCTTCAACGTGCTGCTGCAGGTGCTCGACGACGGTCGCATGACCGACGGGCAGGGACGCACCGTGGACTTCAAGAACACGGTGATCGTGATGACCTCGAACCTCGGCAGCCAGATGATCCAGCAGATGAGCGGTTCGGATTACAACGTCGTCAAGCTGGCGGTGATGGGCGAGGTGAAAACCTACTTCCGTCCCGAGTTCATCAACCGCATCGACGAGGTGATCGTCTTCCATTCGCTCGACGAGGCGAACATCAAGTTGATCGCGCGCGTGCAGCTCGGCTATCTCGAAAAGCGGCTGGCGCAGCTGGAGATGGGGCTGCAACTCGACGACAGCGCGCTGGTCGAAATCGCCGCCGCCGGCTTCGACCCGGTCTACGGCGCGCGGCCCTTGAAGCGCGCGATCCAGTCGCAGCTGGAAAACCCGCTGGCGAAGGCGATCCTCGAAGGCCGTTTCGCGGCAAAAGACACCATCCGCGTCGTTTGCGAGGGCGGTGTGATGCGCTTCGAGAAGGCTTAAGCGTCTGCGTGACTTGAGGGCCGTCTGAGGTTTCTCCATGCTGGCCGTGGAGAAACCTCGTGGCGGATTTCACGCATCAGGCCGCATCGCCTTGGCTGGCGAGGCAGGATAGAATCAGCACCCCTCGCGTATCAGGCGCGGGCGGATTTTCTGGAGGGACGTTTCATGGCTGGCTACGAATCCGATCACACCCGCTTCATGCGCGAACTGCTGGCGAAGAACCCCGAATGGGTTGAAGAACAGAAGCGCGGCCGCGCGCTGTGGTGGGACCGCAAAACCTCGCAGGCGGAGGATATCGACGCCTTCACCGAGGGCCGCAAGGCGCACTGCGGCTATCCGTACGACGTCAATTTCAAGTAACGACGCGTATCCAGGAGCGCGCCAAGAACGCGCATTCCACAACGCTCTACTTGCGGCGCGTCATTCGCGCCGCTTTCCCGCGCCGCCGGTGTTCGCCCACGGCGTCGGGTGCTGGGAGCCGCCAGCGACGGCGATCGGCCGCCGGGATGCCGGCCTCAGCCCTGTAGCGGCTTGACCACCCGCTTGACCGCCGGATCTTCGGGGTGCGGATGCACGGTGAAGCCGAGGCTTGTCATCAGCCGGAACATCTTGGTATTGAGCGACAGTACGTCGCCGACGATGGTGCGGAAGCCCTTGGCGCGCGCGCAGTCGATCAGCGCCGTCATCAGCTTGCGGCCGATGCCGTGTTTTTGCCAGTCGTCTGAAATCGCCAGCGCGAATTCGACCGATTCGCCATCCGGATTGGTGACGTAACGGGCAACGCCGATTTCTTCGTCCTTACCGTCGTCGTTGTGCAGGATTGCCACCAGCGCCATTTCGCGGTCGTAGTCGATCTGTGTGAAGCGCACCAGCATCGCCTGCGTCAGTTCGCGCAGCGTGTCCATGAAGCGGAAGTATTTGCTTTCGTCGGACATGCGTTTGACGAAATCCTGCTCCATCTCGGCGTCTTCTGGCCGGATCGGGCGCACGGTGACGACGCGACCATCCGGCAGTTGCCAGTCGTGAATGAGATGCACCGGGTAGGGGTGGATCGCCATGTGCGAATAGCGGTCGCCGGAGGGGGGCATGTAGTCGAGGACGATACGCGCATCAGCGGCAATGGCGCCGTGCTCGTCGACGATCAGCGGGTTGAGGTCGAGTTCCTGCAACCACGGCAGTTCACAGACCATCTCCGAGATGTTGAGGAGGACTTCTTCAAGCGCTTCCTGGTTGATCGGCGGCATGTTGCGGAATTCGCCGAGCAGGCGGGAAGCCTTGGTCGAGCGAATCAGGTCCTGCGCCAGAAAGCGGTTGAGCGGCGGCAGGGCGACGGCGCGGTCGCTGAAGATTTCGACGTCAGCACCGCCGGCGCCGAAGGTGATCACCGGCCCGAAAATCGGGTCACGGACGACGCCGACCATCAGCTCGCGGCCATGCGGGCGGTCGAGATAGGGCTCGATCGAGACGCCGTTGATGCGCGCATGCGGGCGCTTCTTCTGCACCGTCTCGATGATGTCGTGATAGGCATTGCGCACTGCCAAGGCGTTGGTCAGGTTCAGGCGCACGCCACCGGCGTCGGTCTTGGTGACGAGGTCCGGGGAGTCGACCTTCATGGCGATCGGGAAGCCGATCTGCTCGGCGAGCAGCAGCGCCTCGGTCGGCGTGCGCGCGACCATGGTCTGCGCCACCGGCACGCGGAAGGCACGCAGGATGGCCTTCGACTCCATTTCGGAGAGCACTTTGCGCCGTTCCTGCAGGACGGCCTCGACCAGCATCTTGGCCCCTTCGGTCTCCGGGCGGACCTGCCGCGAGGTCGGTTCCGGCGTTTGCAGGAGCAGTTTCTGGTTGCGGTAGTAGGTCGAGATGTGGAAATACAGCTCGACGGCCGTTTCCGGCATGCGGAAGGCGGGGATGGCGGCGTCTTCCATCAGCAGGCGCGCTTCGGCGACCTGTTCCTCGCCCATCCAGCAGGTGAGCATGGCCTTGTCCGTCTGATCGCTGGCGGCGATCACCGCTTTGGCGACTTCCATCGGCTGCGTCATCGCCTGCGGCGAGAGCATCACCAGCATGCCGTCGACTTCGGGGTCCTGCGCCACGGCGAGGATGGCTTCGCGATAGCGTTCGGGCGTCGCGTCGCCGCCGATGTCGACCGGGTTGCCGTGCGACCAGCTGGCCGGCAGGGCGGCGTTGAGCGCCTGCATGGTCGACAGCGAGAGTTCGGCGAGCGGAATGTCGAGATCGCCGGCACGGTCGGCGGCCATGGCACCCGGCCCGCCGCCGTTGGTAATGATCGCCAGACGCTTGCCGAGCGGACGGAACTTCGAGGCAAGCGCCTTCGAGGCGTAGAAGAGTTGCCCGACGTTCTTGACGCGCACGACACCGGCGCGGCGCACGGCGGCGTCGAAGACGACATCGGAGCCGGCGATCATGCCCGAATGCGTCTGTACCGCCGCCGAGCCAGCGGCGTGGCGGCCGGCCTTGAGCAGGATGATCGGCTTGATGCGCGCCGCCGAGCGCAGTGCACTCATGAAGCGGCGGGCGTTACGGATGCCTTCGACGTACAGCAGGATGTAGTGCGTGCGGTTGTCGTAAATCAGGTAGTCGAGAATCTCGCCGAAATCGACGTCGGCGGTGCTGCCGAGCGAGATGACGGTGGAGAAGCCGACGCGGTTGGATTTGGCCCAGTCAAGCACCGACGAACACATGGCGCCCGACTGCGAGACCAGCGCCAGATTGCCGGCGGCGGCGTTCACGCTGGCAAAGGTGGCGTTCAGGCCGAGTTCGGGGCGGATGATGCCCAGACAGTTGGGGCCGAGCACGCGCACGTTGTAGCTGCGGGCGATCTCCATCATCTTGCGTTCGAGCGCGGCGCCGGAATGGCCGGACTCGGCGAAGCCGGAGGTGATGACGATGACGTTCTTGACGCCGCTGCGCCCACACTGCTCGACGATGCCGGGCACCAGTTGTGGTCGGGTGGCGATCACCGCCAGTTCGACGCGGGCGCCGATCTCTTCGATCGACTTGTAGGCCTGCACGCCCTGAACGGTTTCGTGGCGCGGGTTGATCGGGTAGAGGCGCCCCTTGTAGCCGGCGCTGACGATGTTGCGGAAGAGGATGGCGCCGACCGAGTTCTCTCGCTCCGAAGCACCGATGACAGCAACCGATTTAGGTTCAAAGAGGCTGGTCAGATAGTGCTGTTCGAGCATGGTGGTTTACCTGATGGCAGGGTACGTCGGACGAGTTTGGTGTGGCGGCAATCTAGCATATTTCCCCGCCGGAAATGCTTGCCCGCACGCGGCTTTTTTGCGTTCGCCAGACGGCTGGCGAGACGCTGGAAAAAGGCGCGGCGAGTCGTCTAGCGCAAGAGCGGGCCGAGTCCGCGCCAGACGTTGTCGAGCAGGCGTGGCTGGGCGGCGGCGACGGGGTGCAGGTTGTCGGCCTGGAAGAGCTGCGGGTCGTTGGCGACGCCGTCGAGCAGGAAATCAACGTAGGCGGTTTTCCGCGTGCGCGCTACCTCGCTGAAGACGGCATGGAATTCTTCGGCGTAGTTGCCGTAATTGGGCGGCAGACGTTGTCCGACGATCAGCACGCGGGCGTGCGCGCGTTCGGCGCTGTCGGTCATGGCGAGCAGATTGCTGCGTAGCGTTGCGACCGGCAGACCGCGCAGTCCGTCGTTGCTGCCGAGCGCGATGATGACGATGGCAGGGGTATGGCGGGTGAGGGTGGCGTCAATACGCGCCCGGCCGCCGCCGGTAGTCTCGCCCGAAATGCTGGCATTGACGACGCTATACTCCGGCTTCTTTTCTGCCAGACGCTTGGCGAGCAAGGCGGGCCAGGCGGCGTCGCGGGCAATGCCGTAGCCGGCGGAGAGCGAGTCGCCGAAAACCAGGATCGTTCCGGCCGCTTGTGCGGTCGGGAGGGTGAAGAGCAGGGCAGCCAGAAGCAGCGTGCGTGGCCGCCTGACGAGGTGTGAAAGGAAACGTGGGATGGACATGACGGTAACTAACGAAGCGTGGGTGGGCGGCACGGTCGGAGAACATCCTGCGCCGGCGCTCGTCGTTCACCGGCTGACGAAGCGGGTTGGCGTGGCGAGCGAGAGCGCTGGCGGATCAGCGGGAACGGGCGGTGACGGCAATGCGAGCTTGATCATTCTGCACGAGATTTCGTTCTCGGTTGCGGCGGGGGAGACGCTGGCCATCGTCGGGGCGTCGGGCTCGGGCAAGTCGACGCTGTTGGGCCTGATCGCTGGCCTCGATGTGGCGAGCGAGGGCTCGGTGTTTCTCGACGGGCAGGACCTGTCGGCGCTCGACGAAGACGCGCGCGCGACGCTGCGCGGACGTTCGCTGGGCTTCGTTTTTCAGTCTTTTCAGCTGCTGCCGTCTTTGTCCGCGCTGGAGAACGTCATGTTGCCGCTGGAACTGGCGGGCGCGTCGGGGGCGGAAGCGACGGCGCGCCAGTGGCTGGAGCGTGTCGGGCTGGCGCATCGTCTGCGACATACGCCGCGTCAGCTGTCCGGGGGCGAGCAGCAGCGGGTCGCGCTGGCGCGCGCCTTTGCGCCGAATCCACAGTGGATACTGGCTGACGAGCCGACCGGTAATCTCGATGCGGCTACCGGTGCGCAGATCATCGATCTGATGTTCGCCATCAACGCCGAGCGGGGGACGACGCTGATCCTCGTGACGCACGATGAAGAAATCGCCGCCCGTTGCGACCGGCGTCTACGCATGCACGCCGGAGCGATTGAATCGTTCGACGGGCGCTCGCAAGGCTGACTGGCGGGCTGCTCAGCGCACGAGGATGGCCTGCGCTGCCGTTATGCCGCTGCGCACGGCGGCTTCGAGCGTGGCGGGGTAGCCGGCGCACAGGTAATCGCCGGCCAGCCAGAGGCCGCGCTGCGGCGTGTGCGGCGTCGGCCGATCAAGGTGGGGGCGGCAGACGAAGGTGGCGCGGCGCTCGCGGATGAGCCGTTGCCAGCGCGGCGCGGGGAGCGTGTGCTTGAGGGCGGTTTCCAGTTCGCGGTGCAGGCGCTGTGCAAGGGCGTCTGCGTCGAGCGCCTCCCATTGCCCGCGTCCGCTGAAAACACTGGCAAGGACGCCCGGTGTTGCGCACAACTGGCCGCGATCAAAGACCCACTGCCCCAGCGGCGGTTCGGCGGCGGAGTGCTGCGGGCTGGCGTCGCTGTCCAGTCCGAGCATCGGGAAGGGCAGGCTGACATTCTGCGGGTAGCCGAGATAAAGCGTGCCGATGGGCGCGTGAGCGAGTTCGCCAAAGCGCGCGGCCAGCGTCGGCCAGGGCGCCAGAAGGCGCGCAGCGGCAGGAGCGGCGGTGGCGACGACGACATGATCGAAGGACTCGGCGTCGTTGTCTGCGCCACAGACGACGCGCATGGCGTCGCCAGCGGCGCATAGCGACTGGACCCGGCAGGCGGTGCGCACGTCGCCGCCGTGCGTCCGGATGAAGCGCGCTGCGGGCGCCGGGAATATTTCCCCGAGGTCGGCCGCCGGCAGGAGCAGGTCGGTGGCGTCGCGGGCGCCGCCGAGGCTATCGCCCATGACGGTGACGAAGACGCGCGCCGATGCTTCGGCTGCCGGTGTGTTGAGGGCCGACAGGCAGAGTGGCTCCCACAAACGCTGCCGCAAGGCTCCATGCTGGCCGTGCCGGTCGAGCAGCTGGCTGACGGTTTCGTCCTGCGCGAGCGTCCAGTGCTGGGCTTGCAGTGTGCGCATGAAGCGTGCGGCACGGATTTTTTCGCCGAGCGTGGCGCCCCGTGCGCCGAGGAGGCCCAGTGCCAGATGCAGCGGCGACGGCAGGCGCAGCAGCTTGAGCTGGAAGGCCGGAGCGTCGGGGCTGCCCGGATAGAGCATGGTGAGGGTGCGGCGCTGCAACCGTGCTTCCGGCTCGGCGCCGACGGTGCGCATCAGGCGCAGCGTTTCGCGGTAGGCGCCGATCAGGATGTGCTGACCGTTGTCGAGGTGCAGTGGGGGCGCGTTGGCTTCGCCGGGCAGGTCGACGCGGCGGGCGCGTCCGCCCAGTTGTGCGGCGGCCTCGAAGACGACCACTTGAATGCCGGCAGCGCAGAGTTCGACGGCGGCGGCAAGGCCGGCCCAACCACCGCCGATGACCGCGACCCTCATGGGCGAAGCCAGACGCGCGCGGCGATCCAGAGTTTGCGCAGTGGTGGCAAGGAGAGGCGTTGCGTCAGCGTGTGCATGCCGTCGCGCTTGATTTCGTCGAGCACGGTTCGATAGATTGCCGCCATCATCAGGCCCGGACGTTGCGCTTTGCGGTCGACGGCGGGCAGGGCGGCGAGTGCCTTGTCGTAATAGTGTTCGGCGCGCTCGATCTGGAAGGCCATCAGGCGATAGAAGTTATCGCTGTAGCGGCCGGCGGTGAGGTCGGCTTCGGCGACGCCGAAACGCGCCAGCTCGTCCTGTGGCAGGTAAATGCGTCCGCGGCGCGCGTCCTCGCCGACATCGCGAATGATGTTGGTGAGCTGGAAGGCCATGCCGAGGTCGTTGGCGTAGCGCAGTGTCTGGCGGTCGCGGTAGCCGAATATCTCGGCGGCGAGGAGTCCCACGACGCTGGCGACGCGGTAGCAGTAGAGCGAGAGTGCGCTGAAATCGGCGTAGCGCGCGGCCACGAGATCCATCTCCATGCCGGCGATGATCTCTTCGAGTTGCTCCTGTGGCAGGTCAAAGTCAGCGCGCAGTGCTTGCAGGGCGCGCGTCACCGGGTGCTGTGGCGTGCCGTGGTAGAGGCGCTCCACTTCGCCGCGCCACCAGGCGAGTTTGGTGGCGGCGATGGCAGGATCGCGGCACTCGTCGACGACGTCGTCGACCTCGCGGCAGAAGGCGTACAGGGCCGTAATCGCCCGCCGCCGCAGCGGCGGCAGGAACAGAAAGCTGTAATAGAAGCTGGAGCCGCTGCCGGCGGCGCGTTCCTGGCAATACTGGTCGGGTGTCATTGCGTGATGGGCGAAAAGGCTGGCATGCGGTGGGCGGCGAGCGGAAGGCGGCTGGCTCAGGGGAGAGCGGGATGGCTGGCGCGCGCGATGAAGGGCGCGCGCAGACTCAGGGTCAGCCAGTCGGCCGGACGCAGTGTGGGGCGGTGGCGGAAGACGTCGCCGCTATGGGCGCGGATTTTTTCGAGGATGCGCAATCCACCGAGGATGGTCAGGCGAATTTCCCAGCCGAGTCGGCCGGGGAGAACGCGCACGAGCGGTATGCCCTCGCGCAGCAGAGCGTCGGCACGCGCCACCTGAAATTCCATGAGCGCCTGCCAGGCGGGCGGGCAACGCGCGTCACGTATGTCGTCTTCGCACACACCAAAGCGCACGAGATCGCTTTGCGGCAGATAGACGCGTCCCTTGTCCCAGTCGAGGGCGACGTCCTGCCAGAAGTTGGCAAGTTGCAGGCCCGTGCAGACGGCGTCGGAGCAGCGACAGGCGTCGTCATCGGTACGCCCGGCCAGATGCAGAAGCAGCCGCCCGACCGGGTTGGCCGAGCGCCGGCAATAGTCGTGCAGTTCGGCGAAATCGGCATAACGCGTTTTGACGATGTCCTGCGCAAACGCGAGTAGCAGGTCGCGCAGCAGCGGGACGGGCAGTTGCCATTCGCGGACCGTTGCCGCCAGGTTGGCGAATGCCGGGGCGCAATCTTGGCCGGCTTCGATGCGCTCCAGGGCGTTGAAGTAGATGCCGAGCTGTTGCTGGCGTTCGCAGGCCGTGAGCGAGCCTTCGTCGGCAACATCGTCCGCCGCGCGGGCGAAATGGTAGATCGCCTCGATCGGGCGCCGCAGACGCGCCGGGAGCAGCAGTGAGGCAACCGGGAAATTCTCGTAGTGATCGACAGGCATCGGCAACGGCGCGCGCGAGGGCGCAAGGGGTATGACTGAGTCGTGAAGTTGTCAAAAATTCAGCCGCAGCGTCGGGTGATGTTGGCTCGAGCGCTCGGGAGGGTTGGTGGCTCGTTGGCGCCGTGTAAGCGCTCCCGGCGCTCGGACGGACTGGTTTTGCGCGGGTAGTGACGGGAGTGCCTGTCGGCAGCCGGCGACTTCCTTCACAGCACGTTCGCACGCGGTGGCGACGCATCAGCGAGGTAAAACCTGCGAAATAGTGTGTCAAAGTGTGTCTGTATCGCCGGCTGACAGTATAGGGCGATCTCGGTTAAAATTGCAGACTGCCCGCGAGAGTGGCGAAATTGGTAGACGCACTGGATTTAGGTTCCAGCGCCGCAAGGCGTGGGGGTTCGAGTCCCTTCTCTCGCACCAAATGCTCGGTTTTTTGTCCTTCTGCCCGCACTTCCTGAGGATTCCAATGCAAACGAATGTCGCAAACACTTCCGCCTCCGAACAGTCCGCCGCGCCCGTTGAGAATCCTCTCGAACGGCGCGTAGATATTGCGGTTGCGCTGGCTGATTTCGAGAAGGATGTTGAGCAACGCCTGAAGCTCAAGGGGCGCACGCTCAAGCTGGCGGGTTTCCGTCCGGGCAAAGCGCCGCAAGCCATCGTTCGTCGCCAGTTCGGCGACGAGGCGCGTCACGAGGCGCTCACCGACGCGATCGATCGCGCTTTCGGTGAGGCGGTTCAGGCGCAGAAGCTGCGCGTCGCCGGTTATCCGCGGATCGAGGCGAAGGCGACCGAAAGCACGACACACCTCGAATTCTCGGCTGTTTTCGAAGTCTATCCGGAGGTCAAGGTTGGTGCGCTGGAAGGTGAAAAAATCGAACGCGCTGCCTTCGAAGTGACGCCGGCTGAAATCGACAGCACGCTCGACATCCTCCGTCATCAGCGCGTGCGCTACGAAGAGGCTGATCGCGCCGCCGAAAACGGCGACCAGTTGGTGATCGATTTCCTCGGCCGCAAGGGCGACGAGCCTTTCGCCGGTGGTCAGGCGAATGACTACGGTTTTGTGCTCGGTCGCGGTGCCATGCTCGCCGATTTCGAGGCGGCCATCGTTGGCCTGAAGGCGGGTGAGTCGAAGACTTTCGACATGACCTTCCCGGCCGACTACCCGGCCGCTGAACTGGCCGGTCAGGCGGTGAGCTTCGACGTGACGGTCAAGAAGGTGTCGGCGCCGGTGCTGCCGGAAGTTGACGCCGACTTCGCACGTGCGCTGGGGGTTGAAGACGGCGACGTGCAACGCATGCGTAGCGAGATCGAAGGCAATCTGCGCCGTGAGGTGAAGAAGCGTCTGCGTGCTCGCGTCAAGGATCAAGTGCTTGAGCTGCTGCTCAAGGTGACGCCGGTGCAGGCACCGAAGGCACTGGTCGAGGGCGAGGTTGAGCGTCTGGTCGATCAGGCGCGCAAGGAAATGGAGCAGCGTGGCATCAAGGGGGCTGATTTTCCTGTTCAGCCTGAATGGTTTACCGAAAAGGCTGAACGTCGCGTCAAGCTGGGGCTGATTCTTGCTCAAGTGATTCGCGAGAACGATCTGAAGGCAGATCCTGCGGAAGTGCGTTCGTTGATCGAAGAGGCCGCGCAGAGCTACGAGAATCCGGACGAGGTCGTGCGCTGGTACTATTCCCAGCCGCAGCGTCTGGCCGAAATCGAAGCGGTTGCGGTTGAAGCGGCGGCCGTTGATTGGGTGTTGGCCAAGGCGAGCGTCAGCGATGCACCGATCGCTTTTGAAGAGTTGATGGGACGCCAGTCCTGAGAGAGCTGTCGTAACCTTGACGTTTTTGTCAGAACTCGGCCTAAGGAGTGTGTATGAGCATGCATGAAGACGCGAGCGGCGAAAGCCGCTGGAATCCGCAAGCGCTGGGCATGGTGCCGATGGTCATCGAGCAGAGCGGCCGCGGCGAACGGGCGTACGACATCTACTCGCGTCTTTTGCGCGAACGCGTCGTTTTCCTGGTAGGTCCGGTAAACGACGTGACGGCCAATCTGGTGGTCGCGCAGTTGCTGTTCCTTGAGGCGGATAATCCTGACAAGGACATTCACTTCTATATCAATTCGCCCGGCGGTTCCGTGACCGCCGGGATGTCGATCTACGACACCATGCAGTTCATCAAGCCCGATGTGTCCACGCTGTGCTTGGGTCAGGCGGCGTCGATGGGGGCTTTCCTCCTGGCGGCCGGTGCCAAGGGGAAACGTTTTGCCCTGCCGAATTCTCGTGTCATGATTCACCAGCCGATGGGCGGTTTTCAGGGGCAGGCGTCGGATATTGCCATTCATGCCAAGGAAATTCTTTCCTTGCGCGCAAAACTCAATGAGATCATGGCGCTGCATACCGGCCAGCCAGTCGACCGCATTGAGCGAGATACTGATCGTGACAACTTCCTGTCGGCGCAAGAAGCCGCGGAATACGGATTGATCGACAAGGTTTTGCTCAGCCGGCAGGCCGCTTGAGCGCGTTGCTCGTGCAACGTATTGGTCGTCCTTCAGGGGAGAGGTAGGCGAACATGCCGGAAAAGAAAAGTGGTAGTGAAAAGCTGCTGTATTGCTCGTTTTGCGGCAAGAGTCAGCACGAGGTCAAGAAGCTGATTGCAGGCCCGTCGGTCTTCATCTGCGACGAGTGCATCGAGCTTTGCAATGACATCGTCCGTGACGAGATCGCCGGCGAGCAGGATGGCAAGAGCGTCCGCCCCGACTTGCCGACGCCGAAGGAGATTTTCTCGATTCTCGGCCAGTACGTGATCGGCCAAGAGTCGGCCAAGCGCATTCTCTCGGTGGCGGTCTACAACCACTACAAGCGTTTGCGCCACCACGGGCGTCACACAGAAGACGTCGAACTGGCGAAGAGCAACATTCTCCTCGTCGGGCCGACGGGCTCGGGCAAGACCCTGCTGGCGCAGACCTTGGCGCGTCTGCTGAATGTGCCGTTCGTGATGGCTGATGCAACGACGCTCACTGAAGCGGGTTATGTCGGTGAGGACGTTGAAAACATCATCCAGAAGCTCTTGCAAAAGTGCGATTACGAAGTCGAGAAGGCTGAGCAGGGCATTGTCTATATCGACGAAATCGACAAGATTTCGCGTAAATCCGACAATCCCTCGATTACGCGCGACGTGTCGGGCGAGGGTGTGCAACAAGCCTTGCTCAAGCTGATCGAAGGAACAGTCGCTTCGGTGCCGCCGCAGGGCGGGCGCAAGCATCCGAACCAGGACTTCGTTCAGGTTGATACCACGAACATCCTGTTCGTGTGCGGTGGTGCCTTTGACGGTCTCGAAAAGGTCATTCGTAATCGTTCCGAGCGCGGTGGCATCGGTTTTGGCGCCGAGGTGAAGAGCAAGGATGACCGCAAGGCCATTGGCGACGTGCTGCGCGATGTCGAGCCGGAAGATCTGATCAAATTCGGTCTCATCCCCGAGTTGATCGGTCGCCTGCCGGTCGTGGCGACGCTTGAGGAACTCTCTACCGAGGCGCTCGTGGAGATTCTCATCGAGCCGAAGAACGCGCTGGTCAAGCAATACCAGAAGCTCTTCGCGATGGAAGGAGTCGAGCTGGAAATCCGCCCGGCTGCCCTGACGGCGATTGCGCGCAAGGCCCTGGAACGCAAGACCGGTGCGCGTGGTCTGCGTTCGATCCTGGAGGCGATCCTCCTCGACACCATGTACGAACTCCCCGGCATGGAGAATGTCTCAAAGGTCGTGATCGACGAAAACATGGTCTCTGGCGACGCCAAGCCCATTCTGATCTACGCCGACACGCCGAAGGTCTCCGGCTCCAACTGAGCTCTCGCGCCGCGCCGCTGCGGCTTGAAATGTCCGTCGATGCCCCCATGTGGGGCGTCGACGTTTACCTCTAAGGCGCCCATTGATGTCATCCACTACCCCACTCGCCGTTGAGTCTGTTGACCTGCCGCTGTTGCCTTTGCGCGACGTGGTGGTCTTCCCGCACATGGTGATCCCGCTCTTCGTCGGTCGCCCCAAGTCGATCAAGGCGCTTGAGGTCGCGATGGAGTCGGGCAAGAGCATCCTTCTCGTGGCGCAGAAATCTGCGGCCAAGGACGAGCCGGAAGCTGAGGATCTCTACTCGGTCGGTTGTATCGCCAACATCCTGCAGATGCTTAAATTGCCCGACGGAACCGTCAAGGTGCTCGTTGAGGGAACGCAACGCGCCGTCGTTGAGTCGGTCGAGTTGCAGGAGTCGATGTTCGTCTCCCGTGCGCGTGCGGTTGAGGCCGATGAAGGCGTTGAGCACGAAGTCGAGGCCTTGCGCCGCGCGGTGATCGCGCAGTTCGACCAGTACGTCAAGCTGAACAAGAAGATTCCGCCAGAAATCCTGACGTCGATTGCTGGCATCGAAGAGGCCGGTCGTCTGGCCGATACCATCGCCGCACACCTGCCGCTCAAGCTCGAACAGAAGCAGGAAGTGCTGGAGCTCTTCGATATCCGTGCGCGTATCGAGCGCCTGCTGACGCAGCTCGAGTCCGAAATCGACATCCTGCAGGTGGAAAAGCGCATCCGCGGCCGCGTCAAGCGCCAGATGGAGAAGAGCCAGCGCGAGTATTACCTGAATGAGCAGGTCAAGGCGATTCAG
This sequence comes from Rhodocyclus gracilis, assembly GCF_009617575.1. Classification (GTDB taxonomy): domain Bacteria; phylum Pseudomonadota; class Gammaproteobacteria; order Burkholderiales; family Rhodocyclaceae; genus Rhodocyclus; species Rhodocyclus gracilis. The sequence continues at coordinate 335,691 of NZ_WIXJ01000002.1, read as the reverse complement.
AAAGAGCTGGGCGAGGGCGAAGAGGGCGCAGACCTCGAAGACCTCGACAAGAAAATTCGCGCGGCGGGCATGACCAAGGAGGCGCTGAACAAGGCGCAATCCGAGTTGAAGAAGCTGCGCCTCATGTCGCCGATGTCCGCTGAAGCGACCGTCGTGCGCAACTACATCGAGACGCTGGTCGGCCTGCCCTGGCGCAAGAAGACCCGCATCAGCAAGGATCTGCCCGAAGCTGAAAAAGTGCTCGACAAGGACCACTGGGGCTTGGAGAAGGTCAAGGAACGCATCCTTGAGTATCTCGCTGTGCAGCAGCGTGTCGATCGTCTCAAGGCGCCGATTCTTTGCCTCGTTGGCCCTCCGGGCGTCGGCAAGACCTCGCTGGGGCAGTCGATTGCTCGTGCGACGAATCGCAAGTTCGTGCGCATGAGCTTGGGCGGCGTGCGCGACGAAGCGGAGGTGCGTGGTCACCGCCGCACGTATATCGGCTCGATGCCCGGCAAGATTCTGCAGAACATGAGCAAGGTGGCGGTGAAAAACCCGCTCTTCCTGCTCGATGAAGTCGACAAGATGGGCCTCGATTTTCGCGGTGACCCCAGTTCGGCGCTGCTGGAAGTGCTGGACCCAGAGCAGAATTCGACGTTCGTGGATCATTACGTCGAGGTGGAATATGACCTTTCCGAGGTCATGTTCGTCGCCACGGCGAATACCCTGAATATTCCCGCGCCTTTGCTTGACCGCATGGAAGTCATTCGTTTATCGGGGTATACCGAGGACGAAAAAGTCAGTATCGCCCAGCGTTATCTGTTGCCGAAACAGATGAAGAATAATGGGTTGAAGCAGGCTGAGTTGACGGTGGCCGAAAGCGCGCTGCGCGATATATTGCGCTACTACACCCGCGAGGCCGGCGTGCGTTCGCTGGAGCGCGAGTTGTCGAAGATTTGCCGCAAGGTCGTGAAAATGCTCTTGCTGCGCAAGAACCAGACTAAAGTGGCGGTTACTGCGCGGAATCTCGAAAAGTATCTCGGTGTGCGGCGCTATAGCTTTGGCCTTGCTGGTCGTGAAAATCAGGTCGGTCAGGTGACGGGTCTTGCGTGGACCGAGGTCGGTGGCGAATTGCTGACGATTGAATCGGTGGTATTGCCCGGTAAAGGCAAGACAACGACGACGGGTAAGCTCGGTGACGTCATGCAGGAGTCGATTCAGGCGGCCTTGTCGGTCGTACGCAAGCGCGCTCGCTCCTTGGGTATCGCCGATGATTTCTATCAAAAGAGCGATATTCATATTCACTTGCCTGAAGGGGCGATTCCGAAAGACGGGCCATCGGCAGGTATCGCCATTTGTACCGCGTTGGTATCCGTGCTGACCGGCATTCCCGTGCGCTGCGACGTGGCGATGACGGGGGAAATTACCCTTCGCGGTGAAGTGCTGCCGATTGGTGGGCTGAAAGAGAAGCTTTTGGCCGCCGTGCGCGGTGGGTTGCTGACGGCCTTAATTCCGGAGGAAAACGTCAAGGATTTGGCTGAGATTCCGGATAGCGTGAAAAACCGAATCGAGATCATCCCGGTCAAGTGGATCGATCAAGTGCTCCAGCACGCCCTTGAGCGGGCCCCCGAACCCTTGGCGGACGCGCCGGCCGCCGCGCCGGCGGTCAGCGAAGGGGCGGCGACAACGCTCGTCACTCATTAGCCGCACTTGCTGACATGCCGCGCGTTAGTGCAGCATGTCAGCGTGTCGGGAAGGTTTGGGCCCTTGGTTTTCGCAGTGCTTTGCTTGGCGTTTGGCTGACTGTGTCGAGGTGGTTGTTTGGCTGTTTTCTTCGGCAAAGTGATGCTTTCGTCGGGCGTGTGTGGGTAAGCGAGTTTTTGGCTGGTATTTTCCGGGTAAGTCAGGTAGAATGCGCGGCTGTTTCGACAGCTCGCGGGTGCTTAGCTCAGTTGGTAGAGCGCTAGCCTTACAAGCTGGATGTCGGCGGTTCGAGCCCGTCAGCACCCACCAAAACTGCAGCCTCGTCGTAATACTGGAGTGGTAGTTCAGTTGGTTAGAATACCGGCCTGTCACGCCGGGGGTCGCGGGTTCGAGTCCCGTCCACTCCGCCAACACCATAAGATCAAGCCGCTGTTTATCAGCGGCTTTTTCTTTTTCTAAGCATATCTTTTCCCTTCCAGTTATCCCCGCTTGGGTTTTACAAGGTGACTGCTGGGTGACAGCCAAACTTCGACTGCCATCCTCAGGCTAAAACGTCGCCGAGCCGTCCAACTCGTCTTGACGGGAATCGCGCCATTTAACCCGATTGAACGTCGCCCCCCCCCTACGGGGCGACGTCGGTGGTCGAACAGATGCTTTTGCGGACGCTCAAAGGTATGCAGTCATCCGGTGATCTCACTAATGAGCAGGTGCTTCCGCACGCCATGCTGGCTTTCGCCGCGAAAAGATAATGCGCTGACGTTTGCTAACGCCCTTTTTCAAAGCGGGTGGTGGTTAGCCGTTTGGGTTGCACCGTCCCCCGCTCTCCATGCTCATCTTTTCGCTCGAGGATTAGTCGTGGTAATTCGCTTCTGAGTCCTCGCCGCCGCGTGAATCCAGAGAACCCCCGGTTCTGTTCGCGTAGTTCAGCAGACACAAGGTGCTACGCAACGCTCTCCCTGGCGTGGCAAACCTCGCATAGACAGCGCCCGTAAAACCTGTACGGCCTTAGCGTTGTTGTGTCTGGCGCAGTCTCAGTTATCGACGTTGCCAAGCAAGCTCGAACGCGAACGTGTGAATTGACGTGACACCTTCACAAGAACAGACCTCCACGCGGCGAACACACTAATCGAAAAGCTGCGCCAGATTGCCAATCAGCCTGCTGAGGGAACGCTGACGCGAAGCGCCTCGGTCTCTCCACGGTCTTCGTCACCGCAAGCCTCAGGCAGTATCGTGCGTGCTGACCTCGTTGAACCAAGTCCCGTACCGGTTGCCCTAGCTAGCGATCAAGACACGATCTTGATGGCTGTGTGGTGCAGCCTGCTGATACACCTGAGCGACGGGCTACCCGCACGACAAGGTTTGACAATCCGGAATACACGGAAAAGCACTCAGTTGGCCGAGGAGGCATGATGAGCATTGCAGCCCGAATAGTCGTACTGGTTGTCGTTGCAGTAGGCGCATTACTGGGTATGGGGGGCTTCAGCCTTTACGAAATATCGAATATCAACGTTGGCGTTCGCTATACCAACGAGAACTCCCTGCCTAGTATCAAGACGCTAGGTGAAGCCCAAGTCGCGTTGCTGCGGGCGCGGCCTTCGCTGTTGAACGCGCTGGTCGAAGCCGATCCAGAGAAAAGAGCCGCGCTGGAAGCCCTTTTTCACAAGCGTATCGATCAAGGTAGAGCGGCGCTGAAGGATTACGAGAAGCTTATCTCTGACGATAAGGATCGAGAGTTGCTGGCAGCGGATAACCGCTTCGTGGACGCGTATGTCGTGGTTGCCGAAAGAATTCTCGCGGACCTTCATCAGGGGAGAAAAGAAGAGGGGGTCAAGATACTCGGTGAGGCACGGCAAACCATCGACGGGCTGGTAACCGCGCTCAACGACCATAGTCAGTACAACTACGACCTCGCCACCCAGAATGCCGACGCGGCTTACGCGACTTACGATCGGGCAAAGATTCTTCTCCTGGCCGTTATCGTGCTGTTTATCGCGCTCATCGCCGCCATTGGTTTCATCATGTACCGGCATGTCTCGGGTTCGCTTTCCAGCATGGTGGCTTCTTTCTCACGCGTCGAGAAAGACCTCGATTTCACCGTCCGCCTGCCGGCGGAAGGGCGTGACGAAATCGCCAAGGTGGCGCGGGCGTTCAACGCCCTGACGGATCGCTTGCAGCAGAGCTTCCGCGACATTACCGGGCACGCGGGATCGGTCAGCGAGGCGGCGCAACGGGTGGCGGAGGCGGCGCACGAGATGTCGTCTTCTTCGCGGCAGCAGAGCGAAGCGGCCTCCAGCATGGCGGCGGCGGTCGAAGAAATGACGGTTAGCGTCAATCACGTTGCCGACCGCGCGGGTGATACCAACAAGCTTGCCAGCCACGCCGGCGATGTCGCGCGCAAGGGCGAAGAGGTCATTACCGGCACCGTCGAGTCGATCAACGGCATCGCCCATACGGTCAAGGAAGCCTCGGGGCAACTCGCCGAGCTTGAGCAACAGAGTGAAAAAATCAGCAGCATCGTCTCGGCCATCAAGGAAATCGCCGATCAGACCAACCTGCTGGCTTTGAACGCCGCCATCGAGGCGGCGCGCGCAGGCGAGCAGGGGCGCGGCTTTGCCGTCGTGGCCGATGAGGTGCGCAAGTTGGCCGAGCGGACGGCTCTGTCGACGCAGGAGATTGCTACGACCATCGAGCAGATGCTGGCGGGCTCGCAAGCCGCCGTACAGAGCATCCAGGGCGTGGAAGGCGCGGTCGGCGCCGGTGTCAGCTACGCCGAGCAGGCCAGTGGTGCGATGCAGGAGATCGGAAACGGCTCACGCGAGACGGTCAACATGGTCAGCGAGATCACGAACTCGATTCGCGAGCAGGGCACGGCCAGCATGGAGATCGCCCAGCAGGTCGAGAAAATCGCGCAGATGACGGAGGAGAACAGCGCCGCTGCCGAGACGACCTCGAAAACCTCGGAGGAACTCGCCGGTTTGGCGCAGCAGCTACAAAGGATCGTCGGCCAGTACCGTATCTGATTGACCGCCAACCACTGAAGGGCGGCGGCTGGCGGCGAACCGAGGGCATCCCACGAGACGCCTTGCCTTGGTGGGGCGTCTCGCGCTAGTTTCCGCGCATGGATACTTCTTTTACCCCGCCGGCAACTGCCGACAAGCGCGAATTTTACGCGCTTCTTGCAGAGCAGACGCGTGCGCTCTTGCAGGGCGAGCGCGACTGGCTCGCCAATCTCTCCCAATTCTCGGCACTGGTGTATGGCGCTCTGGGCGAGGTGAATTGGGCCGGGTTTTACATGGTGCGCGGGCAGGAGCTGGTGCTTGGGCCGTTTCAGGGAAAAGTCGCCTGCGTGCGCATTCCCTTTGCGCGCGGCGTGTGTGGCGCCTGCGCGCGCGAGCAGACCGTGCAGATTGTGCCGGATGTGCATGCCTTCCCCGGCCACATCGCCTGCGACGCGGATTCCCGTTCGGAGTTGGTGCTGCCGGTGCGGGTACGCGGTCAATTATGTGCGGTCTTCGATATCGACAGCCCGCGTCCGGGCCGTTTTGACGCTGAGGACGCGGTAGGCCTCGCCGCCATGCTGACGGTGCTGGTCGATGCGACGGAGTGGCCGTAGGGGCTGCCGTGCTCTGGCGCACGGTGGTGGGCCATTGATCAGGGAATGACGGTGCCGCCAGCGGTGCCGTGTCCTGCCCTCGCGCCCCGGTTTGCCTGTCGCATCCGCCGTGTTCGCGGCGCTCGCCTGACTCCTGCCGCGTGTCGCTGCTTGGCCTAGCCGTAACGGCGCGCGGCTTCAACGGCGAGTCCGGCGCCGATGCTGCCAAAGAGGTCGCCCTCGACCGCCCGTGCCTTGGGCAGCAGGGCGGCGATGCGCTGGCGCAGGCGCGGCACGCCGCTGGAGCCGCCGGTAAAGAAGACGGTGTCGATTGCCTCCGCCGCGACGCCGGCATCGCGCAGCAGGCCGGCGACGGTTGATTCGACGGAGTCCACGAGACCTGCCGTGGCCTGATCGAATTCGTCACGTGTGATCGGTAGTGTCAGCGCGGCTTCCAGACGGTCGAGCGGCAGGTCGATGCGGTCGCTGTCGGAGAGGGCGATCTTCGCGTGTTCGACCTCGTTCGCCAGCCAGTGGCCGGCGCGCGTGTCGATCAGGCGCAGCAGGCGCGCCATTTTCTCGGGTTCGCGGGCGTCGATGGCGAGGCGCTGCTGCTCGGCCAGAACTTGCCGCGTATAGGCGAAATTGATGGTGTGCCATGTGGCGAGGTTGAAGAAGATGCCGGAGGGCATCTCGCGCGCGCTGTTCAGCTGGCTGCGATAACCCAGGTGCGGCATGACGCTGGCGAGGCTGAGCTGCCGGTCGAAGTCGGTGCCGCCGATGTGTACGCCGCCATTGGCGAGGAGATCGTCGCGCCGGTCGTCCTTGCGCGCACGCGCTGGCGAGAGGCGAACGAGCGAAAAGTCGGAGGTGCCGCCGCCGATGTCGGCAACTAGAACAAGCTCTTCGCGCGCCAGGCTGGTTTCGTAGTGAAAGGCCGCCGCAATCGGCTCGAACTGGAAGCTCACGTCCGTAAAGCCGACCGCGTGGGCGATCTCGGCCAGCGTTGCTTCTGCCGCCTGGTCAGCCTCCGGGTTGCCGTCGACAAAATAGACCGGGCGGCCCATTACGACCTGCGCGAAAGGGCGCTCGCCGTGCTGGTCGGCGCGGCGTTTCAGTTCGCCGATGAACTGCGCGAGCAAGTCGCGAAAGAGAAGCGAGCGACCGTGGACTTCGGTTTTGCCTTCGATCAGGCGGCTGCCGAGCAGGCTTTTCAGCGAACGCATCAGCCGGCCTTCGTAGCCCGCCAGATAGTCGGCGAGACCGGCGCGGCCAAAGCGAGTGCTTTCGTCTTCGGCGTTGAAAAAAACCACCGAGGGCAGTGTCACCTTGCCGTCTTCGAGCGTCAGCAGGGTTGGGTGCTCCGGCCGCAGGCAGCCGACCGTCGAGTTTGACGTGCCGAAATCGATTCCGCAGGCGCGGGCGGAGGGGGCGTGAGACATGGTGGCGGGACGGACGGCTTTGAGCGGGGCGGCGATGCTACGCGGGGTGTCTCATGATGTCCAGAAATGATCGTCGCACGCGGCGGCGAATGCGGCGAATGCGGCGCGGCGGCGCGTGAGGCGCGGGCATTCCTGCGCGCATTCGCGGCAGTCGCTGGCGGTCGGTGGGCGAAGTGCCGGTGTCCCTCAATTGGCCTGCAAACCGCTTTCTTGCTATCATGCGCCCGCCGGTCATGGGCGTTTTCAGGGCATGGGTTTTTGCATAATGTCCTCTGCGCGCAAGACCTTAAGGCAAAGGATTCTCAGGTTTTCACAACGGGTCGTGCTGCGGTTTTGACACTCCGCCAGGCAAGCAGAAGGCGAACGAGAGTTCGCCTTTTTTTCTTGCCGACGACCGTCCAGTCTTGAAACGACTCACAGGCGCTCATTTCATCATGTTCGACGCAGTCCGCAACAACCGGAAAATCGTTCAGATATTTCTCGTCCTGATTGCCTTGCCATTTGCCTTGTGGGGGGTGGACTCCTACGTGCGTGGCGGCAGCGCTGGAGAAGATCCGGCCAGTGTCGGCGATTCGAAGATCACCAACCAGCAATTCCAGCAGGCCTGGCGCGAACAGCAAGACCGCATGCGTCAGACGCTCGGTGCCAACTTCAAACCCGAGCAGATGAATACGCCCGAAGCGCGCATGGCGACGCTCAACGCTCTGATCGACAAGCGTTTGCTCCTGGTCGAGGCGAATCACTCGCGGCTTACCGTCAGCGACGACGCCCTGCGTGATTTCATCGGCCGCATTCCCGCCTTGCAGGAAAACGGCGTTTTCTCCAATGATCGCTATGAATCTGCACTGCGCGCCCAAGGCATGACGCAGCCACAGTTCGAAGCGCAACTGCGCCAGGATCTGACGCTGCAGCAGCTGGTCGGCGCCGTCGGCGACAGCGGTATCGTCTCCAAGACCTCCGGCGACGCCATCCTGCGCGTCGAGTCGGAAGAGCGTCTGGCCGGCGAGTTGCGCTTGCCGGCGGCGCAGTACGCGAGCCAGGTGAGCATCGACGCGGCGGCGATCAAGAAGTTCTACGACGAAAACGCCCGTCTCTTCCAGACGCCCGATCAGGTGCGCGCCGAGTACGTCGTGCTGTCGCTTGATGCCCTGCTGGCGCAGGCCAAGGTCAGCGACGAAGACGTCAAGGCCTGGTACGAGGGCCACAAGGATCGCTATCAGTCCGCTGAAGAACGTCGCGCCAGCCACATTCTCCTGCTCGACAAGGACAAAGACCCGGCCAAGACCAAGGCGGCCGCCGAGGCGCTGCTGAAAGAAGTGCAGCAGTCGCCGGCGAAGTTTGCCGACATCGCCCGTGCCCGTTCGCAAGATCCGGGCTCGGCGGCGAAGGGCGGCGATCTGGGCTTCTTCGGCCGCGGCGCGATGGTCAAGGATTTTGAGGAGGCGGCCTTCAAGCTGAAGGAAGGCGAGATTTCGGGCATCGTGAAGTCTGACTTCGGCTATCACATCATCAAGGTGACGGCGATCCGTCCGGGCAAGCAACGCTCGCTTGAAGAAGTGCGTCCGGACATCGTTGCCGAACTCAAGCATCAGGCCGCGTCGAAGCGCTTTGCCGAAGCCGCCGAGGCGTTTACCAACCTCGTCTACGAACAACCGGACAGCCTCAAGCCGGCCGCCGAACGTTTTGGTCTGAAGATCGAGACCAGCGGCTGGATGCCGAAGAACGCCGAACCGCAACAGGCGCTGGGTTTTGGCCCGTTGCGTGACGCGAAGGTGCAGGCCGCCTTGTTCTCCGACGACGCGCTGAAGAACAAGCGCAACACCGAGGCTGTGGAAATTGCGCCTAACACGCTGCTGTCGGCACGCGTCGTCGAGCATCAGGCGGCGGCAGCACGTCCGCTCGAGTCGGTGAAGGCGCAGATCGAAGCGCATCTTAAAGTGCGTGAAGCGGCGGCGCTGGCGAAGAAGGCCGGCGAAGCACGTCTGGCCGAGTTGCAAAAAGGCGTGGCCGGCGACAAGGCCAACTGGGGCGCTGACAAGACCTTCTCGCGTCTGCAACCCCTGCCGGCCCCGCCGGTCGTCGCGCGTGCCGTGTTGCAGGCGCCGGTGGCGAAGCTGCCCGCCTATGTCGGCATGACGCTCGACAATGGTGACTACGCGATCTATCGCATCAGCAAGGTCAGCCAGCCGGAGAACGTCGACGAAGCGCGTCGTCGTGCCGTGGCCCGCGATTACGCGGCGGTGGTAGCGCAGGAAGACTTCGCAGCCTATCTGGCGTCCCTGCGTGCCCGTACCAAGGTTGAAATCAATCGCAAGGCGCTCGACGCCAGCGAGCGCTGAGCGTCGGCGGCAGACGTTCCCGGTGAGGTGCTGGCCGGGGCGTCTGCCGGATGCGCGGGAGCGCGGGTTTTGTTGCTGACTCTCCTGGCCAGCTACTCCTTGATTGGCTGGCCTTGGTACCCGGCGGAAACCGCCACGAAGCCTGTCACCCGTCGCAAGCGCCGATAACCACGATAACCAAGATCGCAGACGTAAAAAAAGCCGCTAGACGCGGCTTTTTTTACGGGTACTGGCTCGTTCAAGCCGGCAGGGGCGCCGGGTTGCCAAGGGCGGTGGTGTTGAGGCCGCCATCGACATACATGATCTCGCCGGTGATGCCGCTTGCCAGATCGGAGAGCATGAAGGCGGCGGCGTTGCCGACTTCTTCGATGGTGATGTTGCGGCGCAGTGGCGCGTTGTGCGCGTTGTAGGCAAGGAGCTTGCCGAAGTTGCCGATGCCGGAAGCCGCCAGCGTCTTGATCGGGCCCGCCGAGATGGCGTTGGCGCGAACGCCTTGCGGGCCGAGGCAGAACGCCAGATAGCGCGTTGCCGCTTCGAGGCTGGCCTTGGCGAGGCCCATCGTGTTGTAGTTCGGCAGGGTGCGTTCGGCGCCAAGGTAGGTCAGCGCAAGCAGGGCCGGGTTGTTGCCCTTTTGCAGCAGCGGACGCGCCGCTTTGGCAAGCGCCGGGTAGCTGTAGGACGAAACGTCGTGGGCGATGCGGAAGGCTTCGCGCGAGATGCCGTCGAGGAAGTCGCCCTCGATGGCTTCGCCGGGGGCGAAGGCGATGGAGTGAACCAGGCCGTCGAGCCCTTCCCAGTGCGTTGCAATGGCGGCAAAGAGGGCGTCGATTTGCGCGTCTTCGGCGACATCGCACGGGAAAATCAGCGTGCTGTCGAACTCGGCGGCAAACTTGGCGAGGCGTTCTTGAAAGCGTTCGTTCTGGTACGTGAAAGCGAGTTGCGCACCTTCCCGGTGGCAGGCCTTGGCAATGCCATAGGCAATTGAATGCTTGGACAGCAAGCCGGTGATGAGAATGCGCTTTCCTGCGAGGAATCCCATGAGTTCTCCCGTTTGTTTGGAGATGTTAGCGGACTCCGGGCGTATCTCGTGGCACGCCGCGGAGGGTGCGGAAGGGGCGCATTATAATGGAATCGCCGCTGACGCAGGCCTTCGCTTGCGCCGGCTTACCCGCTGCATTGCGCCGCATGACGGCGGATGACGGAGGGTAGGGCATCCGCTACACTCCGCGCATGTCTTTTCTGCGCTCGTGTTTCTGCCTGTTGCCGCTCGCCTTTCTGGCCGCTTGCGGGGCAGAGTGGAATGATCCCTATCCGGCAACCGAGCGCGGCGGCAACATCCTCTACTCGGCGTTCACCGAGCGACCACGGCACCTCGATCCGGCGCAGTCCTACACCGAGGACGAGGGTGTCTTCACGGCGCAGATTTATGAGCCGCCCTTGCAGTACCACTACCTGAAACGCCCGTATACGCTGATCCCCGGCAGCGCCGAGGTGGTGCCGGTGGCGCGGCTTTTCGACGCGGCGGGGCGCGAGTTGCCGGCCAATGCTCCCGCCGAGGCGGTGGCGCGTAGCGTTTATGAAATTCGGATCAAACCGGGCATTCGCTTCCAGCCGCACCCGGCGTTTGCCCTCGACGCCGTCGGGCAGCCGCGCTATGCCGCGCTCGACGCGCAGCAACTCGCCGGCATCGAGCGGCTTGCCGATTTTCCCGAGACGGGAACGCGTGAGCTGACGGCGGACGATTTCATCTACGAGATCAAACGCCTCGCGCATCCGCGCGTGCATTCGCCGATCTTTGGCATGATGGCCGAGCGCATCGTCGGACTGAAGGATCTTGGCGCCCGGCTGGCCGCCGCGACCGCAGCCGCACCGGCGGGAAGCTGGCTGGATCTCGACCGCTTTCCGCTGGCGGGGGTGGAGAAGCTCGACCGCTATCGCTACCGCATCACTATCGAAGGCAAATACCCGCAGTTCCTGTACTGGCTGGCCATGCCTTTTTTTGCGCCGGTGCCGCGCGAGGCCGACCGCTTCTACAGCCAACCGGGCATGGCGGCGAAGAATCTGACGCTCGACTGGTATCCCGTCGGTACCGGCCCCTACTACCTGAGCGAAAACAATCCGAACAGCCGCATGGTGCTTAGCCGCAATCCGAATTTCCATGGCGAAACCTTCCCGTGCGAAGGAACGCCCGCCGACGCCGCCAGCGGGCTGCTGGCCGATTGCGGCAAGCCCTTGCCGTTCATCGATCAGGCGGTGTTTACGCGCGAGAAGGAAGGCATTCCGTACTGGAACAAGTTCCTGCAAGGCTACTACGACGCCTCGGGGATTTCGTCCGACAGCTTCGACCAGGCGGTGCGCTTCAGCGGCGGGGGCGAGGTGCAGCTCACCGACGACATGCGCGACAAGGGGATTCGCCTCCTGACGAGCGTGCGTGCCTCGCTCTTTTACATGGGCTTCAACCTGCTCGACCCGGTCGTCGGCGGTCTGTCCGAACGCAACCGGAAGCTGCGGCAGGCGATCTCGATTGCCATCGATCAGGAGGAGTTCATCTCGATTTTCATGAACGGCCGCGGCGTGCCGGCGATGGGGCCTTTGCCGCCCGGCATTTTCGGCTATGAAGAAGGGCTGGCGGGTATCAACCCCGTCGTCTACGACTGGATCGATGGGAAGGCGCGACGCAAGTCAGTTGCCGAAGCCAAGCGCCTGCTCGCCGAAGCCGGTTTCCCCAATGGGCGTGACGCAAAAACCGGCGAACCGCTGGTGGTCAACCTCGATACCACCGGCGGCGGCATGGGCGACAAGTCGAACCTCGACTGGCTGACGCGGCAGTTCGCGAAGATCGACGTGCAGCTCGTGGTGCGTGCTACCGATTTCAACCGCTTCCAGGAAAAGCTGCGCAAGGGGGCGGTGCAGATTTACTACCTCGGCTGGAACGCGGATTATCCCGATCCCGAAAACTTTCTCTTTTTGCTGAACGGCCGCGAGGGCCGTCTGGCTCATGGTGGCGAGAATTCGTCGAACTATGCCAACCCCGAGTTTGACCGCCTGTTTGAACAGATGAAGAACCGCGACAGCGATGCCGAGCGACTGGCGATGATCCGTCGCATGGTGAGCCTCGTCCGGCAGGACGCGCCCTGGGTATTTGGCTTTCACCCGAAAAGCTACACGCTGAGCCACGCCTGGCTGCTGAATCGCAAGCCGAGCGAGGTGGGCAACAACACGCTCAAGTACCAGCGCATCGATGTGGCCGAGCGCGCACGCCGCCGCCATGAGTGGAACCGGCCGGTCCTTTGGCCTTTTGCCCTTGGCGCGGCAGCGCTCGCTGCGCTGCTCCTGCCGGCATGGGGCGCCTATCGGCGGCGCGAGCGCGGCACCAGCGCGCCGCAGGAGTAGACGACGATGCTTGCCTACATCCTGCGCCGCCTGCTCTACGCCGTGCCGATCCTGATCGGCGTGAATGTCATTACCTTCGCCCTCTTTTTCATCGTCAACACGCCCGATGACATGGCGCGCATGCAACTGGGGGTCAAGCGCGTCACCGCCGAGGCGGTTGCCGCGTGGAAGAGCGAGCGCGGCTACGACAAGCCGCTTTTCGTGAATACGGCGGCAACGGGGACGGGGCGTGTCACCGACACCATTTTTTTCACGCAATCGGCGCGCATGTTCGCCGGCGATTTCGGCCGCGCCGAGGACGGGCGCGATATCGGCCATGAAATCCAGTCGCGCATGGGGCCGTCGCTGGCGATTGCCGTGCCGACCTTTGTCCTCGGCTTGCTGGCGAGTATCAGTCTGGCGCTGCTGCTGGCCTTTTTTCGCGCGACGGCGCTCGATTTCTGGGGCGTCGTGCTGTGCGTGGCGGCAATGTCGGTGTCCGGTCTGTTCTACATCATTGGCGGGCAGTTCCTGATCAGCAAGGTGTGGAAGCTGGTGCCGATTTCGGGCTATGCCGGCGGGCTGGATGCGTGGAAATTCCTGCTGCTGCCGGTGTTCATTGGCGTCGTCTCGGGGCTGGGCGCCTCGACGCGCTGGTACCGGACGATTTTCCTTGAGGAGATCGGCAAGGATTACGTGCGCACGGCCCGCGCCAAGGGGCTGCCGGAGACGCTGATCCTCTTCCGCCATGTTCTGCGGAACGCGATGATTCCGATCCTCACCGGCGTCGTGGCGGTGATTCCGCTGCTCTTCATGGGCTCGCTGCTTACCGAGTCGTTCTTCGGCATTCCGGGGCTTGGCAGTTACACCATCGACGCCATCAATTCGCAGGATTTCGCCGTCGTGCGCGCCATGGTCTTCATCGGTTCCGCCCTTTACATCGTCGGCCTGCTGCTCACGGATCTCTCGTATGCGCTGGTCGATCCACGCATTCGTTTCGACCGATGAACGTGCTCCCCGTCATTCTCTGGTCCGACGCGCTGGTCTGGTTGATGGCGCTGGCTGCGCTCGTGCTGGGCCTGCTTTCGCGTCGCCAGCCGCCGCTGGCCGCCGCCTGGCGACGCGTCGGCCGCAGCCGGCCCGGCATGGCTGCGGCAACGGTCGTTGCCGTGTTCGTCGTCGTCGGTCTGCTCGACTCGCTGCACTATCGGCCGGCTCTCGATACCCCGGCGGCGGGGGCATCTGCCGCCCCGGCCTACGCCATCGAAACCCTTTCCGTACTCGATGCCCTGGCGGTGCCGCTCCGCCTGCGTGGCGAAAAGACCTACTCGGCGCCGCTGGCAACGCACGCCTTCGCCAAGGAAACGCAGGAGATCCGCGCTGCCGATGGCAGTGTGCAGCAAGTGCGCGATTTTCCGCGCCTGCGCTTCGGCGGCGCGCATTTGCTGCGGGAGGAGGCGCCTGCCGAGGCGACTGACGGCGATACGGCGAACGCGAATGCCGGAGTGTCGCGCCGCACGGCAGACCCTTCGGCGACGACAGACGCCTCGCCGGTTTCTTCTGCGATGGCTCCGTCGGCCCTCCCGGCTACGTCAGCCATGTCAGAGAAGGCGGCCGCGCTGGCGGCGGCGCGCCAATACGATATCTCCCGTCGTGTAGGCGTCGCCGTGCTGTCGGCCTTGATCGTCTGGGCGGGCGTGGTTGTTTGGGTCGTACAGTTGCTCGCGCGCCGCGAATCGCTCGCCTTTGCCGAGGTGGGCCGGCGTTTGTGGCGCGGTGAGACGGTCTTTGCCTGGCGGGCGGTGTTGCTGACGTTGGCGGCGATCGCGCTCGTCGTTGCGCCCATGCTGGCGCTGGCGGGCGACTATCACGTCTTTGGTACCGACAAGGTGGGGCAGGACGTCTTTTATCAGGTGCTGAAGAGCGTGCGCACCGCGCTGGTGATCGGTCTGGTGACGACTCTGACGACTTTGCCGCTGGCGATATTTTTCGGGCTGGCGGCCGGCTACTTTCGCGGCTGGATCGACGATCTCATCCAGTACCTTTACACGACGCTCAATTCGATTCCCGGCGTGCTGCTCATCGCTGCGGCCGTGCTGATGATGCAGGTGCTCATCGACACGCACCCGCAGTGGTTTGCCACCGCTGCCGAGCGTGCCGACCTGCGCCTCTTGGCGCTGTGCTTCATTCTGGGGCTGACGAGCTGGACGGGGCTGGCGCGCCTCCTGCGCGGCGAGGCGATGAAGCTGCGCGAGCTGGAGTTCGTGCAGGCGGCGCAGTCGTTCGGCGTCTCCGATCTGCGCATCATCGCCCGCCATATTCTGCCTAACGTCATGCACATCGTCGTCATCGCGCTGGTGATGGATTTTTCCAGTCTGGTGCTGGCCGAGGCGGTGCTGTCTTATGTCGGCATCGGCGTCGATCCGACGATGATCAGTTTCGGCACGATGATCAATAACGCCCGCCTTGAGCTGGCCCGCGAGCCGGCGGTCTGGTGGTCGCTGGCGGCGGCATTTACCTTCATGGTGGCCTTGGTGCTGGCGGCGAACCTCCTGGCTGACGCCGTCCGCGATGCCTTCGATGCACGTCTGGTGGGGTCATCATGAGCCACGAAATCGACTTCGCCGTGCAGCCCCGGCAAACGCCGCCGCGTGGCGAATCCGTGCTGTCGGTACGCGGATTGCGCACCGGCTTTGCGGCGGGGCGCACCACGCTGACCGCCGTTGCTGGCATCGATTTCACGCTGCACGCTGGGGAAACCTTTGCGCTGCTTGGCGAATCGGGCTGCGGCAAATCGGTTGCGGCGCTGTCGCTGATGCGTCTGTTGCCACCCGCCGGGCGCATTCTCGGCGGTGAGGTGCGTTTTGCCGGGCGCGATCTGCTGCGTCTGTCAGAAGCCGAGATGCGCGCCGTGCGCGGTCGCGGCGTGTCGATGATCTTTCAGGAGCCGGCGACTTCGCTCAATCCGGTGTTGCGCGTCGGCGAACAAATCATCGAGGCCTTGCCCGGTGGCATGGGCCGCGCGGATGCCCGCGAACGCGCACTGGCGCTGCTCGCTGCCGCCGGCATCGCCGATCCGGCGCGGCGCATCGACGCGTATCCCTTCCAGATGTCCGGTGGCATGAAGCAGCGGGTGATGATCGCGGAGGCGCTCGCTGGCGAGCCGCAGGTATTGATCGCCGACGAGCCGACCACGGCGCTTGATGTGACGATTCAGGCGCAGATTCTCGATCTCCTGGCGCGTCTGCAAGCCGAGCGCGGCATGGGTATCCTCCTGATTACGCACGACCTCGGCGTCGTTGCGCGGGCAGCGCAGCGGGTCGGCGTGATGTACGCGGGCGAGATCGTCGAGGAAGCGCCACGCGCGATGTTCTTTGCCGCGCCGCGCCACCCCTATACGCGCAAATTGTTCGCCGCTTTGCCTGACGGTGTTGGTCGCGGACACCGTCTGGAGACGATTCCGGGGCAGGTGCCGCCCTTGTCGGCGATGCCTGCCGGCTGCCGCTTCGCGCCACGCTGCGCCCATGCCGAGACGCGCTGCACGCTCGCCGCACCGGCCTGGCGAGAGGTGGCGCCGGGGCATCGCGTGCGTTGCCACCGCGTTGATGAAGTGGCGCTGGCTGCGTCAGCGGTGTCAGCACCGTTAGCGGCGGAAATGGCCGCTTCAGGCACGGCACAGGCAGCACATGTGGGCTCAGCCGCCTCATCTCAGGAATTCAGAATTCAGGAATTCACCGCTCAGGAAGCTGCCGTTCAGGTCTCAGCAGTTCAGGTGTCCTCCATCGTCCCGGAGGGCACGGAAGTCGGCTCTGCCCTGACGGCGCCCTCGCCGCTGCTGGAAGTGCGCGATCTGGCCGTGCATTTTCCGATTCGGCAGGGATGGTTGCGTCGCGCGGTAGGGGCGGTGCGCGCCGTGGATGGCGTGTCGCTGGCGCTTGAGCGCGGTCGCACGCTGGCGCTGGTGGGGGAATCCGGTTGTGGCAAGACGAGTGTCGGCAAGGCCGTTTTGCAGCTGATTGCGTCGACGGCCGGTGAAGTGAAACTCGACGGACGCATCTTGACGGGCCTCTCGCGCAGTGCCTTGCGGCCACTGCGCCGGCGCATGCAGATGGTTTTTCAGGACCCGTTCGCCTCGCTCAATCCGCGTTTGTCGGTCGGTGAGATCATCGCTGAAGGCATGCAGGCGCTGGGCCTCGGGCGGGCAGAGGCGTCGCCGGCAGCCGCGGTGGCAGCGCTTCTGGCGCAGGTTGGCCTCGATCCGGCGGCGGCCGGGCGCTATCCACACGAGTTTTCTGGCGGACAGCGCCAGCGTATCGCCATCGCGCGGGCGCTGGCGGTGCAGCCCGAACTGATTGTCTGCGACGAGCCGACGTCGGCGCTTGATGTCTCGGTGCAGGCGCAGATTCTTAATCTGCTGGGCAGCTTGCAGGCGGATCTGGGGCTGGCGTACCTCCTCATCACGCACAATTTCGCCGTCGTCGAGCATCTGGCGCATGAGGTGGCGGTGATGTACCTCGGGCGAATCGTCGAGCGGGGAACGGTCGGCGAGGTTCTGCATTCGCCGCGCCATCCCTACACCCAGGCCTTGCTGGCGGCGGTGCCGCGCATCGGCTCGGCGGACGAGGCGCCGCCGCCGGCGCTTTCAGGCGAAATGCCGTCGCCGGCGAATCCGCCGGCCGGTTGCCATTTCCACCCGCGTTGCCCACGTGCCGGGGCGGAGTGCCGTACGGCATATCCCGCGCCGGTGGCGGTGTCGGCGACGCATACGGTGTACTGCGTGCTTAACGCTCGCTAAGCACGCCGCTGCGGCGGCCTAGTCGTTGCTGGCGAGCTGGATGGTCAGCGTGCGTCCGGGTTGGAGCGTGCTGGCGGAGACGTGATTCCAGCGCATCAGGTCGTCGGCATCCACTTTGAAGTGGCGGGCGATCGAGGCGAGCGTGTCGCCCTTGCGCACCGTGTAGCGCGTGATCCGGGGCTTTTTCGCAGCCTGTGCGGCAACGGCGGTGGGCTTGCCGGTGGCGTTGCGCGCGCTAGCCTGCGCTTTGCCTTTGGCGGGGGGGGTGTTGCTGGCGGCAGCCAGGCGTTTGTCGGTCACGTTGCTTCCGGCTTTGCTGACGGCAAGCGTTGTGCGGACGCGGGCGGCCGGTTCGGGCGGTGCGGCGAGGGTGAGCTTGGTGCCGGGGGGCAGCCGTTCGCTGGACAGACGGTTGAGCTTTTTCAGCTCGGCGACGCTCATGCCATTGCGTCGGGCGACGCTGGCGAGGGTGTCGCCCTTGCGGGCGACGTAGCTGCGCGCGGTACTGGTTGGCGTCGGGTCGGCGGCGGGCAGGCGCGGTTGCGCGAGCATGGCGGCCGGTTCGATGCTGCCCGAGCCGTCCGGCGCCGGTACCAGCAGGGTGAATCCGGGGGGCGGGCGCAGGCGACCGACAATGCCATTGGCGGCTTTCAGGCTCTCCAGCGTGATGCCAAAGCGCGGCGCCAGCGTTTCGAGCTTCTCGCCAGGACGCGTCGTGTAGGAGCGCCAGTAGGAGAGGGGTTTATCGTTACTCTGCCGGCGGTCGAGGTTGCTCATGAAGGTGTCGACCTTGTTTGTCGGCAGAACCAGCGGCGTATCGGCGGCGATCACTGGCCGGTTGTTTGCCGGGTTGAGCGCGAGGAATTCGTCGACCGGCACTTCAGCCAGCTTGGCGGCGACGTCGACGTCGATGTTGGCCGGCCAGACGATGGTGGTGAAGTAGGGGCGGTTCGGTAGCGGCGCGAGACCCAGTTGACGGACGAGTTCGGGGTTGCCGAAGATGTTTTTCAGGGCTTGCAGCTTGGGAATGTAGTTGCGCGTCTCCGGCGGCATGGTGAGACTTTGGTAATCGGTCGGCAGCCCTTTGGCGCGGTTCTTGGCGATGGCACGGCCGACGGCGCCTTCGCCCCAGTTGTACGAGGCGAGCGCCAGATGCCAGTCGCCGTGCATCTCGTAAATGCTTTGCAGGTAGTCGAGCGCGGCGGCGGTGGAGGCGATCACATCACGCCGCTGGTCGACCCACCAGTTCTGTTGCAGCTTGAAGTTTTTGCCCGTCGACGGAATGAACTGCCACAGGCCCGAGGCATTGGCGCGCGAGTAGGCGAGCGGGTTGTAGGCGCTTTCCACCATCGGCAGCAAGGCCAGTTCGGTCGGCATGCCACGCCTCTCGAGCTCTTCGATGATGTGGTGCATGTAGCGCCGGCTGCGCTCGACCATGCGCCGCAGGTAGTCGGGCCGGTTGAGGTACCACTGCTGGTGGTAGAGAACGAGGTCGTTGTCGAGGTTGGGAATCGAAAAGCCGCTGCGCAAGCGCATGAACAGGTCTTCGTGTTCGGCGGTGAGATCGATGGTTTCGCTCGACAGCGGGGTCGGCGACAACTCGAAGACGGGCATCGAGTCCGGTTCGTTACGCAGGCCGGGGGTGCGGGCGGGACTGCCTTCGGGGGTGCGCAAGCCGGGAAGCGAGGTCGACAGAGACAGTGCCAGCTGTTCGTCGTCGGTCGTGTTGCTGCGCGATTGCGCCGTCGCGTTGATGCAGGCACAGGCGAGTGCAACAGCAAGCGTGAGTCGTAGCGTCATCCGCGATCCTGTCTGTGTCCCGGGGTGCCGGCAGCTAGCTGCCGGCACGGGCGACAGAAGGTCGCACAGGGACTTTAGGTAAGCGCGGAATTATAGCGCAAGCCCGTGATCCCGTTAGGGTTTCGGCGATTTGTGTAATCCATACAGGGGGTGCCGCAGACGTCGCCGGGGTAGCTGTTGGACGGTCACCCGTGCCAGGTCAGAGCTGGGCGACGGCACCCAGTTGCGCCAGCAGACTGCGGTCGCCGCAGAGGATGTGTTTGCGTTCGCGACAGCGGCGGTTCTTTTCGGCGGCGCTCAATGTCTGCGGTTTTGGCACGTCGGCGCTGGCGCCGAGGTCGTACAGCGCTGACATCGGGCCGTTGCGCGCGCGTTGCCAGCCACAGATGTGGATGCGCTTTTGCGTCCGCAGGGCGTCGAGGTAGCCGGCGTTTTTGAGCGTGTTGAGCGACAGGCCGGAGGCATCGGCGATCTGGCGGTAGTTCATCGGTCCGAGACGTTGCAGGGCACTGACGATGCGTTCCATGCCCGGTGCGTTGCGTTCGCTGTCGTCGTATTCGGGACGCGGCATGTCGGGTTTGTGGCCGGCGCTGTAGAGCGGGGTCGAAAAGCCCCGGCGCGTCTTGCGCCAGCCGCTGATGTGGATGAGCTTGGCGCTCTTCAGTGCCCGCACGTAACCGCCGCAGGCGAGGGTGGTGGCGCCGACGAAAGCTTCGGCGGACATGTCGCTGACGGCCATGTTCGACTTGCGGCCAAGCAGGCGCAGGATGCGCTGCATGGCGGGGCTGCGTTCCACAGCGGGAACGGCGGAGCGTGACGATGATCGTTGCGTGGCTGACATGTGAGGCACCTCCTCGTTATGCGACGCGTCTCGTGGTGTCGGTTCCGGCCGTGCTTTCGGGCGGTGGGCCGATACGTGAGTGCAGCGCGCCCGAATGATCGCCCGAACTGCGTCGACCGGCAATGGCGTTGTCGGTTGCACGTATTTCGCCTCTGCTGCAAAAAATAACGCTTTTTGCATAAAAAAGTGGGGCGGTGCCCCACATTTCGGGCTTCGCGTGCGTTGACGACGCTCTTGGCGCGCGTGACTTTGCTGCGGTACAGGCGATGGCGGAGGAATGTGTCGGGGGCTAGGCCGTGTGCCGCAAAACTGCAACAGTCGGATCGTATTGTCATGAGCTTTACCATTTTTGCCCTCTTTGCGCCGCTATGAGTTCAGATTTTCCCGTGACGGCGGAACGTGCGCCGGATTCGGCCGCCTTCGCCACGGGGTTCATCGGCGCCGATCTTGCGGGTCGGCTGGAAGGTGCGTCGCTGCCGAGTTTGCCGCAGGTCTTGCTGCGCGTGCTGGCGCTGACCGACGACGATGGCGCGAGCTTCGCCGAGTTGGCCGGGCTTATCGGGCGTGATCCCGGTCTCAGCGCGCGCGTCCTGTCGGTGGCGAATGCGCCGGCTTTGCGGCGCGGGCGAGAGTTTCGGCGCATCGACGACTGCCTGACGGTGCTGGGAACGCGCTTTGTGCGCTCGATGGCGGCGTGTCTGGCCGTGCAGTCGGCGTTCGACGAGGTGGCGCGTCAGGTCGAGTGCGATCTCGCGGGCTTCTGGGTGCATGCCCTCGAAGTGGCTGAACTGGCGCGTGCCATCGCGCAGGCGAGCGGTCTGGCCGATGCCGATGAGGCCTATCTGGCTGGTCTGCTGCACGATACGGGGCAGCTGGTGCTGCTTAATGGCGTGGCCGAATACCCGGGCCTGCTGGCGCGTCTCTACGAGGCCCATGAGGAAGACGGCCTGTGTGCCGCCGAACGGCAGTTGCTCGGTGTGCACCACGGTGCGGTGGGGGCGTGGCTGATTGATCAGTGGCAGATTGCCCCCGCGCTCGGCGATGCCGTCCTCTTTCATCACGAAAGTGTCGAGCGGATTGCTGATGCCGAGGCGCTGGCGCGGGTTCTCTGGGCGGCGCATGCGGCCCTCGCGACTGGCGACAGTTCGCTGGAGTTCGCGCCGACGCTGCTGGCGCTGCCGGCGGACAGCCTCGCGTCGCTGCGCACCGAGGCGCGACAGCGTATTGCCGGCATCGCCGCGGCGCTCGGCGTCGATGGCACGGCGCTGGATGTGTCGCTGCCGCTGATTCGCCTCAAGGCGGCGCCACCACCGCCAGCCTCGCCCATCGACGAGATGATGCAGGGCATGGCTTTCGCGCAGCCGTTGCAGGCGAGCCTCTTCGCCGTCAGCAGTGACGAGGAACTGATGCTGACGGTGCGCGAGTCGGCGCGCATTCTCTTTGGCTTGCATCGCATGGGCATGCTGCTCGTGGAGCCGGAGCATCGGCTGCTGTCGGGCAGCCGTGTCGGCGGTCAGTCGGCCTTGTTGCGGCGTCTCGAAATCTCGCTCGTCACCTCGCCCTCGTTGGCGGCGCAGGCTGCCTTGCAGGGGCTGCCTTTGTGCAGTTTCGACGGCAGCGCGGCGAGCCTGAGTGTGACGGATATCCAGATTCTGCGGGCACTCGGTGGCGACGGTCTGCTCTGCGTGCCGCTCATTGCCCGGCGCCAGTGTCTGGGCATGCTGCTCTTCGGCATCGCCGGCGCGCACTGGCCACGGGTCGAGCGCCGACTGACCTGGCTGAGCAATTTTGCGCGCATCGTCGCCGCCAGCATCGATTCTTCGCGCGAGGCGCGGGCGCGCGAGCAGGCGAACGAAGAGGCGCTCGCCAGTCGTTATCGGCTGCGGGCGCGGCAGGTCGCGCACGAAGCGGGCAATCCGCTGGCGATCATTCGCAACTACCTGAAGCTGCTGGAGCGCAAGCTCTCCGGCGAAGGCGCCGCCTTGCGCGAACTGACGGTGCTCGATGAAGAAATCGCCCGCGTCGCCGGCATCCTTCAGGCGATTGGCGAGCCGGCGACTCGCGAGTCGGGCAGCGAGGCCGACGCTGCGTGCGCGTTGCGCCCCCTGATCGAGGAGTTGCTCGACGGCTATCGCCAGCCCTTGTTTGCGGCGCGTGGTATCGAGCTGAAGCTTGATCTGCCGCTGGCCGACAGCCGCGTGCGGGCGCGGCGCGATCCCTTGATCCAGATCCTGCTCAACCTGTGGAAAAACGCCGCCGAGGCGATGCCGGAAGGCGGTTGTTACACGATCGAGCTGGTGCCTGGCGCTTACGAGGGTGAGCGGCGCTGGGTGGAGTTGCGCTTGCACGATAGCGGTCCGGGCCTGCCGCCGGAGACCTGGGCGCGCTTGAGCAGTGGGCAGGTTGCCGAGGGCGGGGCGCATGGCCTCGGCCTGTCGATCGTCAGCGAACTGGTGTCGACCATGGGCGGACGTATCGTCTGCTCGGCGCAGCCGGGGCGCGGCACGCTCTTCAGCATTCATCTGCCGGCGGCGGGAGCGTAGGCCATGGGCGAGCTGCCGTATTCGAGCCTCGACTTTGCCGGCGCAGCGCAGGAGCCGGTACAGCGCATCCTGATCGTCGACGACGAAGCGCGGCTGCGCGACAGCTACCGCGAACTGCTTGCCGGACGGGCGGAAATCGTCGAATGCGCCGATGGCCGCGAGGCGATGGCGCGTCTCGATAGCGACACTTTCGACGTGGTGCTGCTCGACATCCGGCTGCCGGATATTTCCGGTCTGGCGGTCTTGCAGTGGGCGCGGCAGCGGGCGATCTCGGCCATTGTGATCATGGTCAGCGCCGATCCGGATATCGACTCGGCGATTGATGCCCTGCGTGGCGGCGCCGGCGAGTTTGTGCGCAAGCCCTGCGATCCTGTGCTTCTGCTGCGGGCGGTTGAGCGCGCCTTGCAGCGCCGCCGCCTCGAACGCAGCCATGCGCTGCTGGCGGCGCGCCTTGAGCAATCGGAGCGTCTGCATCGCTTTCTCGTCGAGCAGGCGCCGGACATCATTTACACGCTCGACGAAGCCGGGCGGTTTGTCTTCGTCAACGGCCGCGTCGAGAGCCTGCTGGGCTTTTGCCGCGAAGAGCTTGTCGGGCAGCCGTATACCGAACTGGTGCACGAAGAGGACCGCGAACGCGCGCGTTACGCCTTCGCCGAGCGCCGCACCGGTGGGCGGGCGTCGGCGAATGTCGAAATCCGCCTGCGCTGCAAGAACGACGAGGTGGTTCATGTCGACAATCGTTTCATCGTCGCCATGTTGAGCGCCACCGGCATCTACGAAACAGAGATGCCGCGCGATGCCCTGCGCTTCATGGGAACGTACGGCATTGCGCGCGACATCACCGAGCGCAAGCGGGCCGAGGAAAAAATCAGTTTTCAGGCTTTCCACGACCTGCTGACGCAGCTTCCCAACCGCGTGCTGTTCCGCGACCGTCTGGCGCTGGCGCTGAGTCAGGCGGCACGGCGCGCGACGCTCTTGGGCGTGATGTTCATCGATCTCGACCGCTTCAAGACGGTCAATGACAGCTTTGGCCATGCCGAGGGCGATCAGCTGCTCAAGACGGTGGCGCAACGCCTGAAGCACTGCCTGCGCGCCGGCGATACGCTGGCGCGGCTCGGTGGCGACGAGTTCACGGTGATGCTGCCCGATCTGCTGCATGCCGACGATGTCGTCGGCGTTGCCGAGAAAATCGCGCAGGAGGTGGGCGCGCCGCTCATGCTCGGCGGACAGGAATTTCGGCCCACCGCCAGCATCGGCATCGCCGTCTTTCCGCGCGATGGCGAGACTGTCGAGGCCTTGATCGCGCACGCCGATCTGGCGATGTATCAGGTGAAAAACGCCGGCAAGAACAGCTTCGGCTTCTACTCGCCGCACATGAGCGAGGCGCGGCGCGAACGCTTAAGCCTCGAGAACGACTTGCAGCTGGCCATTGAGCGGCGGGAGTTCGTACTGCATTACCAGCCGCAATTCAGCCAGCGCAGCGGCCAGATGATCGGTATGGAGGCCTTGCTGCGCTGGCTGCACCCGAGGCTGGGCCTGCTCGCGCCGGGCGGCTTCATCGCCTTGGCCGAAGAGACCGGGCTGATCTGCAGGATCAGCGACTGGGTTTTGCAGGAAGGCTGCCGGCAACTGGCCCTCTGGCACGCCGACGGGCATCGGCACTTGCGGCTGGCGCTGAATTTGTCGGCCCGCGATTTCGAGCGCAAGGATCTGCTCGAACGCGTCGTCGCCGCGCCGGCCCGGCACGGGATTGGCTGCGACCGTCTGGAGATCGAAATCACCGAAAGCCTGCTGCTCGACGATGCCGAGGACGTCATCGCCACCGTGCGGCAGCTTCGCCAGCACGGCGTGCGCGTTGCCATCGACGATTTCGGCATGCGCTATTCGTCGCTCAATTACCTGCGCCGCTTTCCGGTGAGCAGCATCAAGATCGACCAGTCTTTCGTTCGCGATCTGGGGCGGGATCAGGGCGCCGCGTCGATCATTCACGCCATTGTCGGTATTGCCGAGGGCTTTGGTTTGCACCTGATCGCCGAAGGCGTCGAAAGCGAAGAGCAGGCGCGGCGGCTGGCCGATCTGGGATGCGAGGACATGCAGGGTTACTACTTTGGCCGGCCACTGCCGGCGGACGAGATTCTGGAATGGGCGACACCATGAAAAAAGTAACGAAAGCAGTATTTCCCGTGGCCGGACTGGGGTCGCGTTTCTTGCCGGCAACCAAGGCGGCACCCAAGGAGATGTTGCCGATTGTCGATAAACCACTGATTCAGTACGCCGTCGAAGAGGCCGTGGCGGCGGGCGTCACCGACATGATTTTCGTCACCGGGCGCAGCAAGCGGGCCATCGAGGACCACTTCGACAAGGCCTACGAACTGGAAACCGAGCTGGAGCGCCGCGGCAAGCACGCGCTGCTGGAGTTTGTCCGCAATCTGCTGCCGAAGAACATCAACTGCATCTATATTCGCCAGCCGGAAGCGCGCGGACTGGGCCACGCCGTGCTCTGCGCGCGCCCGATCGTCGGCGACGAGCCCTTCGCCGTGCTGCTCGCTGACGACCTCCTCGATGCGCCGACGCCGGTGCTCCGGCAAATGACCGATACCTACGACTACTATCGTTGTTCGGTACTCGGCGTGCAGCAGGTGGCGCGCGCCGATACCGGCAGCTACGGCATCGTCGAGTCGCGCCCGGTGGCGGAGCGCATCGAGCAGATCGGCGCCATCGTCGAAAAGCCGGCACCCGCCGCCGCGCCGTCGACCCTGGCGGTGGTCGGTCGCTACATTCTGACGCCGCGGATTTTCACGCATCTGGAGACGGTGGCGCCCGGCTCCGGTGGCGAGATTCAGCTCACCGATGCCATCGCCTCGCTGATCGCCGAGGAACAGGTGCTCGCCTATCGCTACCACGGCACCCGTTACGATTGCGGCACGAAGCTCGGCTATCTGCAGGCGACCGTCGTCTTCGGCCTGCGCCATCCCGAGACGGGCGAGGCGTTTGCCCGTTACCTCGCTGCGCAGGTGGCGGAGGACGTCCCGAACGTCTCGGCCGGCTGACAAGAGATCGCAACATAAGGCTCGTATAGTCGGCGCGACTTATACGACCTCAGGATGACTCGCATGCTCCCGGATGATCGCCGCCGGACTCCCCGCTTTCCCTTTCACTCGAAAGGCGAGTTGCGGCTCAATTTCATGGCCTATCGCGGTTCGCTGATCGACCTTTCCCTGCACGGCGCACTGTTTGAATCCGCCTTGTTCGAACTGGGCGTGCAGCAGGGCGACTACTGTGCTGTCGATATACTCAATTTGAGTGAAGAATCAATTTTTACGGCAGAAGGTGTAGTGGCGCACGCAAGCAAGAGTTTTATCGGAATAAAATTTCATCCGCTCGATGACGAACGCTTGAAGAGACTTCAACATATCGGTACCCTGAATCTCGCGCCAAAAAAGCTCATCAACCGGAAATTCCCGTCGCTGCTACAGGCTTGGGCCTCATGGTAAAGCGGAATTTTCAGGCGCGGGGTGCTGGTCTGAGCGGACGCTGCTGCTCTGCCCGGTAATTGTTCTTTGCGCGGGGTTTTCCGTTTTCATGTCAGGTATTTCTGCTTTTGCCAAGAGTTCCGGTTTTACGCTGGTCGAGTTGATTGTCGTCATCGTCATCCTCGGCGTGTTATCCGCGACGGCTTTGCCGAAGTTTGTCGACCTTGGTCAGGATGCCCAACAGGCAGTGACCGAGGGGGTGGCCGCCGGAATTTCCTCGTCTTCAACGATCAATTATGCGGCACGCAAGCTCGACGCCAGTCGGGGCATTGTCGTTGACGATTGTTCTGATGCGACGCTGCTGCTCGATGGTGGTCTGCCTCAGGGGTATTCGATGGGCGACTCCTCCTTGAGCCTGCCTGTTGCGCCCGATGTCGGGCAGCCGTGCACTGTCTACGGCCCTCGCGGTACGCGTGCGGACGCTATCTTGACCGGCATCCGCTGACTGCGCGCGGTGCTGATTCGCTGAGAGGATATCTTTCCATGACGAGAAAAACCCTGTCTTCCGTTGCGCTTGCCTTGTCCCTCGCGCTTTCCTCCGCTTTTGCCGAGGCGGTTACCGAAACCCGTGATTTCAACGACCAGACGCTGACACCGACAACGACGACCCGCTTTTTCATTGATGGGTTTTCATTTGCGACCGGCGTCGGGCATGCGCTGATCGTGCCCAATACCCGCTATGGTGCGAGCAACGGCACGATGTCGCTGGCCTACTATGCGGGTGGCAATGGGTTCGAGACCCTGGCGTCGCGCAGCGGCGCCTTGTTCGATCTGCTGCGCTTTGACGTGGGCGGCTACAACAACTTCGGGACGCAGTCGCAATGGCTGACGCTGACCGGCGTGCGGCAGGATGGCAGCGAGCTTAGTTCGCGGTTCGAGGTATCGCCGACGGTGTTTCAGAGCTATGCGCTCGATAGCTTCACAAATCTGCGGTCGGTGCGCTTCGGCGAGTTGAGTCGCGGATATGTGCTACTCGACAATCTCCGCGTCTCGACGGTACCGGAACCGTCGAGCTATGCCCTGATGTTTGCCGGTCTTGGCCTGCTGGTGGCGGTGCGGGCGCGCCGGCGGCGCTGAGTACCGCGCGTTTCCCGGTTTGCGCCGCCTAAGCCGTCGCTTCCACCGGGGTGTCATAGCCGCAGGGATGCGTCATTTGCCAGCGCCAGGCGTCGCGGCACATGCGCTCGATGCCGTGCTGGGCACGCCAGCCGAGTGTCTGCGCGGCCAGCGACGGATCGGCGTAGCAGGCCGCGATGTCGCCGCTACGGCGCGGCGTGATGCTATAGGGCACCTTCTTTCCGCTGGCTTTTTCGAAGGCGCGGACGATCTCCAGCACGCTGTAACCCTGACCCGTTCCCAGATTGATCGCCCGGATACCCGACTGCTGTTGCAGGTAGCGCAGCGCGGCGAGGTGGCCGTCGGCGAGGTCGCTGACGTGGATGTAGTCACGCACCCCGGTGCCGTCGGGGGTGTCGTAGTCGGCGCCAAAGACGCTCAGCGTTTTCAGCTGGCCGGCGGCGACCTGGGCGATGTAGGGCAGGAGGTTGTTGGGAATGCCGCGCGGGTCTTCGCCGATCAGCCCGCTTTCGTGCGCGCCGATGGGATTGAAGTAGCGCAGCAGGGCGATGCGCCAGTCGGCTTCGGCGGCGACCAGTTCGTGCAGCAGGTCTTCGATGACGAGCTTGGTGTGTCCGTACGGGTTGGTCGCGCTGCGGCGCGCGTCTTCGCGCAAGGGCAGGGATTCGGGATCGCCATAGACGGTTGCCGATGAGCTGAAGACCAGCGTTTTGACCTTGGCGTGCTTCATTGCCTGTAGCAGCGCCAGCGTGCCGCCGACGTTGTTGTCGTAGTAGCGCAACGGTTCGCGGACGGATTCGCCGACCGCCTTGAGGCCGGCGAAATGGATGACGGCAGAAATCTCGCCCTGCGCGAAAACCTGCTCCAGAGCCCATTGATCGCGTACGTCAGCTTCGACGAAGGTCGGCCAGCGGCCGCTGATGCGGGCGATGCGCGCGAGCACTTCCGGCTTGCTGTTGCTGAAGTTGTCGACGACGGTGACGTCGTGACCGGCCGCCAGCAGGGCGACGCAGGTGTGCGAGCCGATGAATCCGGCGCCGCCGGTAACGAGAATTCTGGACATGGGATTATTCCTCGCGTCGGTAGTCGTCTTGCAGGCGGACGATGTCGTCTTCGCCCAGATAGCTGCCTGACTGGACTTCGATCAGGTGGAGCGGGATCTTGCCGGGGTTTTCGAGACGGTGAACGACGCCCAGCGGGATGAAGGTCGATTCGTTTTCGCTGACGAGGGTGTCCTCGCCGTCGCAGTGCACGCGCGCCGTACCGGAGACGACGACCCAGTGTTCGGCGCGGTGGTGGTGCAGTTGCAGGGAGAGGCGTTCGCCCGGCAGCACCATGATGCGCTTGACCTGAAAGCGCTCGCCGGCATCGACACCCTCGTACCAGCCCCAGGGGCGATAGACGCGTTGATGCGCGGCGATTTCGCTGCGCCCCTGGCGCGCCAGTTCGTCGACGAGCTGCTTGACCTCTTCGGCGCGGTCGCGGTGGGCGACGAGTACCGCGTCGGCCGTCTCGACGACGATGAGGTCGTCGACGCCCAGAAGTGCCACCAGACGACTGCCGGAGCGCGCGTAGCAGCGGTGCGACGCCAGTGCCAGCGCGTCGCCGACGAGGGCATTGCCGGACGCATCGTGCGGCGTGTGCGCCCAGAGCGCCTGCCAGGAGCCGATGTCGCTCCAGCCGATATCGCAGGGGATGACGACCGCCTTGTGCGTTTTTTCCATCACCGCATAGTCGATCGACTCGGCCGGGCAGGCGGCGAAGGCGCCCGCGTCGAGGCGATAGAAGCCGAGATCCGGCGCAACGCCTTCCAGTGCCAGACGCGCGCCGGCGAGGATATCGGGTCGGTAGCGTTCAAGCTCGGCCAGAAAGACTTCGGGGCGGAAGGCGAACATGCCGCTATTCCAGTAGTAGTTGCCGTCGGCGAGGAATTCGGCGGCACGTCGTGCGTCCGGCTTTTCGACAAAAGCGGCGACGTGGCGGCCGCTGCCTTCTGCGAGCGCTTCTCCGCCACGGATGTAGCCAAAACCGGTCTGCGGCGAATCCGGCGTGATGCCGAAGGTGACGAGCCATCCCGCCTCGGCGGCCTGCGTGGCGGCGGCCACGGCGGCGTGGAAGGCGGCGACATCGGCGATGGCGTGGTCGGCGGGCAGCACCAGCATGACGCCATCACTCCCGCTGCCACTCGCGACGAGATGCAGCGCGGCGACGGCGATGGCGGGCGCGGTATTGCGTGCAGCCGGCTCGAGAAAGATGGCGCCGATGTCGATGGGCGTCGCGCCGGCTTGCTCGGCAACCAGAAAGCGGTGTTCCTGATTGCAGACGAGTACTGCTGGCGCCAGCTCCGGCAGGCCATGCAGCCGCGTCAGCGTCTGCTGGATCATGGTCTCGCCGCCGAGCAGCGGCAGCAGTTGCTTGGGCAGGGCGCGACGTGACAGCGGCCAGAGACGGCTGCCGTTGCCGCCGGAGAGGATGACCGGAGTGATGCGGCTCATGGCGTCGCGCCCCCTTCTCAGCGCGCGCGCCGACGGCGGGCGATGAGGCCGATGAGGCCGAGCCCGGCGAGCATCAGCGCGTAGGTTTCCGGTTCGGGGATTGCGGCGATGTTTTGCCGTTGCAGGTGGGCCAGATCCTGATCGCTGAACGAGAAGACGAAGAATTTGTTGCTGCCGGCGACGCCGGGCACGAAGTCGTTGTCGTTGGCGACGTAGAGCGTGTGCTTGACGACGCCGCCGATAACGACATCTTCACCAAAGCTCAGGCCTTCGAGCTTCGCCGGAATCTGGTCGGCCGGGATGCCAAAGGCGACCAGCGCCGATTTGATATCGAGGAACAGCGTCTTGCTCGGCGCCTTGGCCAGCAAGGCGGCTTCGCCGCTCAGGCCGGAGACGTCCTGCGCGCCGCTGAGGTCAACCTTGTAGATCTGCTTGACCGCTGCGCTGGAGCCGTCGCCCAAGCCTTTGCCGTCGCGCTCGAGAACGAGGAATTCGTGGTCGTTGACTGCCAGGATTTCGCTGCTGTTGTAGTTCTTGCTGCCGATCTTGTTGTCGTAGGCGTACTGGTGCGTGGCGCCGCTGGCGATGTCGATGGTGACGATGCGGTTGGCGCGACCACCGTCGCCGCCGTCCTGGATCAGCGGGCTTTGCATGAAGCCGACGAGCGTTTTTCCGTCCGGCGTGATGGCGAGGCCTTCCATGCCTTTGTTGGCAACGCGGCCGCTGGTGTTGCTGCTGATCTCGCGGGCGCCTTGCGACGAGAGGTTGGCAACGGCGAAGGTATTGGGCAGGGCGAAACTCTTGATGCGCTCGCCGGTGAAGCGGTCGAACTGATAGACGTAGGGGCCGTATTCGTCGGAAATGAAGACGCTGCGGCCATCGTTGGCGACGCGGATGCCTTCCGGATCGAGGCGCGCGTTGGCCGGATTGAGTGAATTCTGACCCGCTGCGAAGTTATCCGAGCGACCGCTGAAGTAGTACGTGCTGGCGGTGTTCTGCGCCGGCGCGCCGCCGACGCCGTAGTTGAGCGGCGTGTGGCTGGAGAGTAGCGTCGTCGCCGTCAGCGTCGGCGTCAGGGTAAAGGCGAGCGGATGCGCGGTGCCGTAGCGCGTGTCCTGCTGCGCGCTCAGCGCCAGCGTGACGGTCTGAAAGCGCGGAATGTAGGAGGTCGTGTCGTCCAGCGCGGAATTCCATGGCGTCGCATTCGGGCCGCGATCCGGCAGAGCGAGGAAGGTGTTGTTGCCCGCCCAGGCGAGACCGGAGCCGAGGCCGCCGAGCATGTTGGCGGCGGTGCCGTTTTCGAGCGTGCCGGTCAGGCCGGAGAGGTCGGCAAAGCTGCCCGCCGAGCTACCGGAAAGGCTGCCAATGGCGATCAGATCGATCGAGGCGTGGGCGAGCGGTGCGGCAAAGAGCGAGGCCAGCGACAGCGAGAGCAGGGTCTTTTTCACGGGCAATAACTCCTGAAGGCGGGCAGGACGCCCGCGAGGGAAGAAGGGGAGAGAGGCGGTCAACCGGGGGCGGCGCCGAGATGTGCGCTGAGGGGGATGCGATGAGAACAACGGGCCGGGAGTGTGCCTTTCGCGCATGCCTGGCGCATGACGTGGGGCGTAGTCCGCTCGGCCTACGCGCGGCGGTGCAACGGGAGGGGCAAGGGGACGGGCGGGGTGGGGGGCTCGGCGGGTCGGGAGGGGCCTGCAGGTAGGTGGCGGCTCGATCTGCTCGGCAGCCGGATCGCGGGCGGCAGGGACGGCGCTCGTCACGCGCATGCGAGTCGCTCCGCTGCGAGGTAGGCTTGACTGAGCGGGTGGACGGCGGCAGCGGTGCGTGCTTCGTGCAATGACCACCAGCGCAGTTCGGCGTGCTGGCTGTCGGCGTGCGGCACCTGAAAGTCGGCGGGGACGGTGAGCGCGTAGGCGAGCACGACGTAGTGCGTCGACACCCCGATTTCCTCGGCCGAACCCGCAAAGCTGTCGGGGTAGAAATGCTCGAAATGGCCGATGGGTCGCGGCGCGCCGGGGAGGTCGGCGAGCGGCAGGCCGAGTTCGGCGGCGGTAATGCGGGCCATGGCGGCGCGTATCGTTTCGTTCTTGCGGATACGGCCGCCGGGAACGAACCAGAAGCCTTGCGCCGGCCGGTTGTTGCGCAGACCAAGAAGGACTTCGCCCGGCGCACGCAGGAGAACGAGGTCAATCGCCACCAGCGGCGTGGCCGAGACGACGTGGAGGAAGGTGTTAGCGTCCAGCATGATGGCTCACCAGTTGTTTTAGGGCGCCGAGGATGAATAGGGTGTTGGTCAGCAGATAGCGTTTCCAGAGCCGACGCGGTTCGGAGAGCAGGCGGTGCAGCCATTCAAGGCCGCGCTGCTGCATCCACAGCGGGGCGCGCGGCAGGGTGCCGGCGTGGTAGTCGAACGCGGCGCCGACGCCGATCATGACGGCCTGGATTTGCCCTCGATGTGCCGCCATCCAGGCTTCCTGCTTTGGGCAGCCAAGGCTGACCCAGACGGTGCCTGCGCCCGAGGCATTGATGCGCGCGACGTCGGTGGCATCCTCCGCAGCGGAGAGTGGCCGGAAGGGGGGCGAAATGGCGCCGGCGATCCGCAGGCCGGGGTGTGCCGTTTGCAAGCGCGTTTGCAGGATCGCCAGCGTTGTTGCGCTGCTGCCGTAGAGAAAGATCGCCTCCTCGCGCTGCGCCGCTTCGGCGCAGTACTTCCACATCAGGTCGGGGCCGTTGATGCGCTGCTGTCCGGCGAAGCCGAGCTTGCGCAGCATCCAGGCGACGGGGGCGCCGTCGGGAGTCGCCATGTCGGCGTTGGCGATGATCGTCGCAAAGCGCGCGTCCTGGCCGGCCGTGACGACCGAATGGGCGTTGCAGATGCAGACGTAGCGCGACTCACGGGCGTTTGCCCAGGTGGCGATGCGTTGCAGTGCGTCGGACCAGTGGAGGGCGTCGATGGGAGCGCCGATCACCGGCGCAGTAAGGCGTTGCGGGGTGCTCATGCGTCGGCATCCTCGTTAATGGCGCTGATGGCTTCGCGGTAAATGGCCATCAACTGCGCGTAGTTGCGTTCAGCGGAGAACTCCGCTTCGTATCTGGCGCGTGCGCGTCGCCCCATTTCCGCCAGAGCCTGCGGATGCTCACTGGCCCAGACCAGTTTTTGTGCCAGTTCATCGGCGTTGCCTGCTTCGAAGAGTAGACCGGTGACACCATCGTCGATCAGTTGCGTCAGTGGGCCGAGACGACTGGCGATGACGGGCAGGCCGCAGGCGAAGGCTTCAACGAGCGTACGCGGGAAACTGTCGTAGCAAATGCTTGGCAAGACGAGCGCGGTGGCGCGGCCCATCTCGCGGCGGACGTCTGCGCCGGAGAGGGCGCCGAGGGCGCGGATATCCGTTCGCTGCCCAATCAAGGCAGCGTCGGGGCCGGCTCCAGCGACGCGCAGTTCCTGCCCTCTTGACGCCGCCCATGCGGCGCAAAGCACGGCGATTCCCTTTTCTTCGGAGAGGCGGCCGACGTAGAGAAAACCGCTGCGCAGCGCATCGGCGGGTGGTGGGGTGAAATCGACGAAGTTGGGTTTGATGCGTACGCGTGAGGCTGGCAGTCCACCGGCGAGCAGTGTCTCGCGACAAAAGTCGTTGAGTGCGATGTAGCGGGTGACGGCGTGTCGGTAACTGCCGCGTGCCCGATGCAGCAGCAGCATGCCGCTGGCGACGGCCGATTGGGCGCGTGAGCCGCGGTAGCAGGCGTGGACGACGCTGCGCCAGGGCACGCGCCCCTTGCATTCCTCGCAAACCTTGCCGTCACGCAGGTAGATCGCTTGCGGGCAGTGCAGACGGAAATTGTGCAGGGTCTGGATCACCGGCAGGCCGGCGGCGCGGACAGCCCAGTAGGCGGCGGGAGAAATCAGCGGGAAAGTGTTGTGAAAGTGCACCACCTCCGGCCGAAAGCGCTCAATCGTTCGCGTAATCAGCACTGCTGACTCCGACGACCACAGCGTGTTGAGCGCGGCTTGCCAGCGTGGCATCGTCAGCAGTTCGTCGTTGTGGCGTTGGAAGAGTTCGACTGCATGGCCGTGTTCTCGCAGGAGTGCGTGTTCGGCGTCGACGACGGCATCTTCGCCACCGCGCTGCTGGTAGGCGTTATGTACGAGCAGTACGCGCAGTTTGTTGGTGTCGTTATCCGGCTGCGTGATGTGCGGCGACAGACTCATGCCAGCAACTCCGTCTGGGCGGCGTCCTGTAGGCCAAGGCACTGGATGATGCCGCCGCAAAAGCGTGCGGCCATGGTCTCCAGTGAGATGGACTCGATGGAGCGGGCGCAGCCTTGTTGCAAACGTCGGTACAGGCTTTCGTCAGCGAGCAGCGCAACGACGGCATCGGCGTAGGTTTCAGGGTCGTCGGCGACCATCAGACCGTTAACGCCATGCTCCAGATAGGCAACTTCGGGTGAGTGAAACTCGTAGGCCGTCGTCACCAAAGGGCGCTGGGAAACAAACGCGTCGAGGATGCCCAGACCGACCATACCCGGATTGAGCACGATGCGCGCGAGCTTTAGCAGCCTCGCTTTGTCTTGCCCGGTACGTGCGCCGAGCCAGTGAATCCAGCCATCCGCTTCGATCACGGCGTGCTCGACCGTTGCGCGCAGGGGGCCGTCGCCGACGATGAGCAACTGAAAGTCGGCGACGCGTTCGCGTATACGATGGGCCGCAGCGATGAGGAAGTCGATTTTCTTGTCGGCGTGCAGTGACGAGATGGCGAGTCCCACCGGGCCATCGCCCAGCGCCAGAGCAGCACGCGTTTCGCGCAGTTGCTCGTCCGTGATGTCGTTGAGCAGACGACGCAGAGCGCAGGTGTCGATGGAATTATTCAGGACGGTGATGCGCTTGCGGGGAAAGCCGACGTCTCCGATCAGCACGCTTTCGCTCATGCGCGTGTAGGCAAACCACCAGTCCGGGGTGAGTGCCACGCGGCGTTTGAAGTGCTCACTGAGCGAGTTGCGGTCTCTCGCCTGAAAATTGCGTCCATGCCCCCAGAAGGCGATTTTTTTGGGGCGGTGCAGCATCCCCATGACGTAGTTGAAGAGGAGACGATTTTCCTGCGTCACGACGACCAGATCGGCCGCTTGGGTCTCCGCGTGTGCGTTTTGCCAGCAGATGCGTCCACCGAGCCAGTAGCGGCAGGGGACATAGATTCCCCAGTGCAACGTGCCGGCATCATTTTTTTTCTGCTCTTCTGCCGTCGCGTCGCCGTAGACGACGATCAGGTCGATCCCAGCTTCGGCCAATGAGCGTCGCATCAACTCAAAGAGGGGAATACGGTAATGCGTCATCCGTCGCTGGATGATGACGACCCGCTTATTGCATTCGCGGCGGATCGTCGCCGGAGGTTCCGCTTGGGCGACGATGCTGGCAGGCAGGGAAGGCGTATCGCGCGTGTCTCGCCAGTGGCAGTGCTCTATCGCGTCCACCACGCCTTTTGCCGCGTGATCGAAGGTGTACGGTTGGACCAGTTCACGGCTACGCGCGGACATTGCAGCGTAGAGATCGGCCTCTGACAAGAGGCGCGTGGCGGCGTCGACCCACGCCTTGTAGTTGAGCGTAAGTACGAAGCCATTGACGCCATGACGCACGATTTCGCCCGCCGACCCGGCCTCCGGCGAAGAAATGATCGGCAGTCCGGCCGCGCACGCTTCGTTGGCGACGACTCCCCACGGATCCCATAAGGTGGGAAAGAGGAAAACACGCGCCGCGCCGTAGTAGTCGGGCAGTTCGTCCTGCTGTGCAAAGCCGGTGAAGGTGGCCGCGACTTCGCTGGCGGCCTTTTCGCAGGCGACGCGCATCTGCGCTTCCATCTCTCCCGAGCCGACGAAGATGATCGATACCTGACGCCCGAGTCGTTGAGCGACACCGCGTGCGACATCGATGGCAAATAGCGGGTTCTTCACTGCGACAAAGCGCCCGCAGAAGATGAAATCAAAGCGCTTAGGGGCCGGCGTGCCCGCGAAAAAGGCGGGATTGTTGGCGCACAGGTGTGACTTGAAAATGCGTTCGTCAGCGATGCCGTAGCTGCGATAGAGAGCGTGGCTGCCGTCGCTGGCGCCGATGAATGCGTGCGTTCGTGCGAATACGAACTGGCGCACCTGACGGTGCAGTGGACTGAGCGTGGCTTCGGAAGCCAGTGTGCCGTCGGTCATAGCGATATGTGGTAGGCCAAAGCGGCGAGCGTAGGCAAAGGCCAGCATATGCGTCGGGTTGAAGCCGGTAGTGATGACGATGTGCGGCTGATATTCGCGCAGCTTTATCCAGAGATCAGGATTGGCATGAATGAAGCGCCCGCGAAACGTTATGAATTTTTCCCGCAGGAATACTTTTGCGAACGATCCCGCTTCGACTTCCCAGGCTCGGTCTGGCTCTTTGCCGCAGCAAAAGAAGACGCAAAACTCGATACCGTTGGCGGCGGCGACACGCTCGAAGACGGGCAGGCGGTAGGGAGCGAGCAGATTCGTCACCAGCGCCACGCGTCGGCGCACGGAGGTTGTTGCTACATCC
Organism: Rhodocyclus gracilis; assembly: GCF_009617575.1. GTDB lineage: Bacteria > Pseudomonadota > Gammaproteobacteria > Burkholderiales > Rhodocyclaceae > Rhodocyclus > Rhodocyclus gracilis. Next base: position 299,632 of record NZ_WIXJ01000002.1, on the reverse strand, counting down.
TCGTGTTCGGTGACGGCATTCATGAGCGGGGGCGCCTGACCAGGGAACGCATGGCGTGACGCTGCCGCCAGAGCGACAACACTTCTCCGCGCAGCGTTTCGGGGAGTGGCAATAAGACCATGTTGGCGAAATCGCGCAGGGCGATACCGCTCGTGGCAATGGCAATGAGGAGTTCGCGAACGAATCCCGCGCGATCTCCCAGTTCTAGAAAGAGGATCGCCCGCATGCGGTGCCAGTCGCCGCGGTACGCGTCGAGCGAGCGTCCGAACGAATGGCGTTGTGCGCCGAGTCGGCGTAGTTCGTCGCCAACGTGGTCGGGCAGTTGCGGGCGGCGGATGTCGCGGGCGGTACGCTTGCGCGAAATCGCCGGCAAGACGTAATACACGGTCGCGCGCTTGGAGTAGGCGACTTTGCCGGCGTAGGCAAGACGCGCCCAGGTGATGATGTCTTCTCCTGCCGCTACGCCGACGGGGAAGCCTCCTGTCGCCAGCAAGGCGGATTTGCTGACGGCTACGGCAGAGGTCAAAAGCGGGCGGTCCTTCCCCGCCGCGAAGCGGAAATAGTTGCCGACCTCGGCGGTTTCACTATCGATCTCGGCCTCGTTGACGCAGATTTTTCGCGTGTGGCCGGCGTCGTTGGTGATGAAATAGGCGCAGCCTAAGAGGCAAGCGTCCGGGCATCGGCCCCGCAGTTCGAGAAGCGAGGCGAGATGTTCTGGGTGCCACGAATCATCAGCGTCGAGGAAGGCTACGAGGTCGTGCGCTGCCAGTGCGACGCCCTCGTTACGGGCCGTCGAGACTCCGCCATTCGCTTTGCTGACGAAGCGAATGCGTGGGTCGGCATAGCGGCTGACGACCTCCCCTCCGTCGTCAGTGGAACCGTCGTCAACGACGATGAGTTCCCAATTGTCGACGCTCTGCGTGAGCACGGAGTCAATGGCGGCGCCAATGGTCGATCGCTTGTTGTAGAGGGGGATGACGACCGAAATCATCGCGCCTCCCGGCTCGCCAGTGCGGGCGACATGAACGTGCTCGCAATGGCCAGCAGCATGAGGACGGTACTGCCGGCGAAGACGCCCACGGCGACCATCCAGACTCCCTCGCCGATAAAGCAGTAGGTGACGGCCAACTGCACTGAGAAGCCGACGAGCGAAAAGGCAAGCCAGGCATTCTGGCGGTCGAGTGCCAGCAGCAGACGCTCGAGGACGTTGTTGGCGGCGGCGACAAGGGCGCAGAGGCAATTGAGGCAGATCACCCACGCCAGGTCGGTGTCGGCTAGGTTGTAGGCGTGGGCGATGAAGGAGGAAGTCAGGCCAATGCCGGCGGCGAGCGCCAACGTCGCCGTGAGGTTTTTGCGCATCAGTGCCCACGTGACTTCGCGCAGACGGGCATGATGGACATCGTTAATGGCGTCCGCGATCGATTTGAGCGTGACGCCTCCCCAGCTTGTTGCCGGGAGCATGATCAGGTTCATCCACTGTCCGGCAACGGCAACCACACCGATGCCGGCGGCGCCGTAAGCGGTATCGACAAGATAGATGGTGCACACCCAGTTCACGCCGCTGTTGATGGCAATGCTCAGGACACTGGGGGCCGAGCGCAGGTAGCGGGTAGCGACGATGTGCGCTGGCGTGCTGTGGTCCTCGTCTGGCGCGGTGCCTTGCGCGCGGATGGCCTGCGTGCTCAGGGTGACGAGGGCGCCGAGTGAGAGGATGATAAGGAGCAGGAAAGCACCTGCCAGCGCGTATTGGCGGACGACGAGGTACGAAAACGTGAGCGTGACCAGTGCGAAGAAAATCGCTGTCTTCGACGGCCAAGCGAATTCGTTACGGCCGTAGAGAAATCCCAACGCGACGCCGCCGACGACTTGGCTCAGGACTACGGCGACGCCCGCAGCGATCAGCAGCGGCTGTGAAGCGCTGGCGTCTGACAAGCCGAACTGATAGATCAATGCGAGTGACGCTGACGATACGCAGGCCAACAGACCGGCAATGAGGAAGCTGGCGCGGAGGACTGCCGGCGTATCCGCCTTGGCATGCTGTGAAGCAAGCAGCGTGGAATTGTTGGTGACGACGACGGCGAAGGGGTTGGAAACGGCGGTCGCGGTATTGATCAGGCCCGAATAGACGCCCAGTTCGTTTACGCCAAGCAGGCGCGAGATGATCAGCGAGGTGACGAAACCGGCGCCTCGCGTCGCCAGGTTGCCGGTCATCGTCCAGAGGCGCGGAGATAGCGCGAACGTTCCCACTATCTCTTCCTTCAGGTCCCGCGTGGCGTGATGAGCACTGGCTCAGGGCCGAGTTCGATGCGGCTGCCGGCCTTGATGTCACTACGCGTTCCGCTAAGGGTTTCGAGACTTCCGCCGAGCCATGTGGCGCGCACCGGCACGGTGAAGTTGGCAGCGGTACTCCAGAGCGCCCAGTGGCTACCGGTATCGCGCCGAATTTCGCAGAGCATGCCGGTTGGCACCAGCGTGCCGCAGCGAATGTCCGTGGCGCCTCGCATCCAGGCGGCAGCCTTCGTGTAGGCGGCCGCTGCGGGTTTGGACGTTTTGGCTTGCGTGTCAAAGAGCCCGAGATTGCCGTCATCCCAGGCGTACCAGTAGAAACGGCGCAAGCCGCTGGCCCAGCCGAGTATCAGTGCCCGCGCTACGTAGGCCGACGCTGTGCGTTGGTCAAGGGCGTGCCAGGGGACGGTCAGGGGCTTCTGCGCATTGAGGATGTACCACCCCGATTCGGTATTCCAGATCGGCATGCTGCCGAGGCCGTGGCTGGCAAGCATGCTGCGCGTGGCTTGCACCAATGGGATGATCGCTTCCGGTGCTTCGTGCGCGAGGGTGTAGTAGTGGAAGCCGATGACATCGAAGCAGCCTTTCCCGCCGCGCGCTATGTAGCTGCTCAGCCAGTCGATACCTTTTAGCTGGTAGCTCGCAGAGGGCGAGACGACGATGGCGGTGGGTGATACTGACTTGATGATCTCGTAGGCCGAGCAGTTGAGGCGGATAAGGGTATCGATGTCGCCGCTGAAGAAACCGGCATCGCTGGGCTCGTTCCATATCTCGAAAGCAGCGATCCTTCCGGCGTAGCGTCGGGCGACGGTGTCGACGTAGCGTTGCCAGTCCTCGATCTGTAGCGGCTCGGCGGCATGGCCGGGACCATAGGCCGATTGCTCGGTGGGCCGACTCGACGCCCATTGCGGCGTCAATGCCAGCGGTAACAGTAGCTCCGTGTGGGTCAGCGTGGCCATGGCGACATCGAGATCGAGACGCGTGAAATTCCAGCGCTCGCGTTCCGGCTGGAGGTCTCGCCAGGTGACGTTGGCGTCCCAGAGTCGCCACGCGCCAAACGATATATTCGGCCAGCGCGTTCCTGCATCGGCGTTGTGGATGTGCATCCCGAAATAAGCGTCGGGTATCCCTTCGCCTGCGCGCGCCATGCTGACAAGGCTCAGGGCGAGGGTGAGCAGCAGGAGGCGGATCGTCCTGTGTGGCTTCATCCGTGTGCCTCGCCGGGGCGTCGTACGCTGGTGTTCGTCGACGCGCGCCATGGAACAGAGTCGTCAGCGATCACAGGGCGCGACTTTCGGTGCGCGAGGGCGGTGCAGCTGCCTGCCAGACAACTGAGGGCGATCAAGGACGGGCTGGGCATCCCCGCGAAGGCTTTCTCCATAAGTCCGCTGACGAGGCAGAAAACGAAGCAGCGGCGCATGAAGAGCACCATCGGCCAGTCGGTGGATGGCGTACCGCCGCTCGCTGATGAGGCGTCGGGTTTCTTGAGTCGCCACAGACGCCAGCCCAGTGCGACGAGGAACAGGAGCAGCAACGTGGTGCCGACGATGCCGAAGCTGATCAGGCTTTCCAGCAGCCAGTTGTGCGCGCTTTCGTGAGTGTTGCCCCAGCGGTCGGCGTAAGCCTCAGGAATGACGATGCGTGGGCTGCCGAGACCAAAACCGATCCAGGGGCTCTCCAGCCATTTATGCGTTACGGCGGCCCAGATATCGCTACGGCCAGTGAACGACGTGATCTCTGTCACCCGGCCCGTGCGCGAGATCAGCGCGGCAAGCTCGGAGAGCAGACTGTCGACGACGCCCGGCTGATACAAGGACCAAATTGCCACAGACCCCAGCAGCAGCGCAACGATGGAGACCAGCACATTGCCGAGCGCGGCGACGACGAGGATGCCCGCGATCAGGCCAAAGATCGAGGCGCGGCTTTGGCTCATGAGCAGCGCCGCAGCAAGGAGAACGAGCGTGATGGCGAGGACGAATCGTTTTGCCTTGGTCGCGTCGGACCAGTGGTAGATGCCGAGCAGGATGCCGATGCTCATGATTGGGCCGAGGCTGTTGCCAGAGCCGGTCGCGCCGCGCAGGCGGTTCGGCCCGGCGACGATGTCGATGGCCATTTGCGGTGCGACGAAATAGAGCGTCAGGGAGAGCATCCCCATCACGACGCAGGCGAGAAAGATGCCCCCCCACATGCGGGTGAGTGTCGCTCGATCCCATGAGCCGATGACGCCGGCGAACGTGGACAGGGCGAGCAGCGCGCAGCCGCTGCCCACGCCCAACAGCATGGCCTTGGAGTAGAAGGCGCTGGCGAAGGCATACAGCGTGTAGGCGAAAAAGAGCAGGAGCAAGGCGTCCTGCGGCAGTTTTTTGGCGCCGTTAGCCAGACCATACGTCAGCACGAATACCCAGGCGACTCCCTTGAGTACGGACTGGATGTCGAAGCTGCCGCCGCTCACATAGCCGGAGCGGAGGGTCAAATCCATGACCAGAAAAACAAAGCCGATCATGGACACCGGTAGCCACGTCGAGCGATTACGCAAGACGCCGATCCAGGCGATGGAACCGACTCCCAGTGCGATCAGGAAAATCGGTAGCTGTACAAAAAACAGTCCCGGATCGTTGAAGTACCAGCCGAGTGTCGTGCCGCCGATGGTCGCCGCCAGTACCGCGAACCAGCCGGAGAGATCGGCGTGGTGCGCGTCGGCTCCAAGTTTCTGGGCGGCCAGGGCGTGCGTCATGAACGCGTCTGCTGTTGCAGGAAATCCGCGTAGGACGCACGCAGACCGTCGGTCAGCGGGGTTTTTGGCGTCCAGCCGAGCGAACTGAGGATCGAAGTGTCGAGCAGTTTCTGTGGCGTACCGTCCGGTTTGGTCGCGTCGTAGCGGATACGCCCCTGGTAGCCCGTCGTGTGCTGGATCGCCTCGGCCAGTTCACTGATCGTCATGTCCGAACCGACGCCGATGTTGACGATGGGAGGATGTGCGATCTCGGTAGCGTTCTCGCGGGTGGTGTGGCCAAGAAGCTCAGCGAAACGTTCAGACGGAAGGCGCATCAGATAAACGCAGGCATCTGCCATATCGTCGCTGAAAACGAATTCTCGGCGCGCGCGACCCGTGCCCCACACCAGCACCTCGGCGGCCCCCGTTTGCTTGGCGGTGTGGAATTTTCGAATCAGCGCCGGGATGACGTGACTATGTGTCAGGTGGTAATTGTCGCCGGGGCCATACAGATTGCTCGGCATGACCGAAAGGTACTGTGTGCCATATTGCCGGTTATAGCTCCAGCACATTTCGATACCGGCGATCTTGGCGATGGCGTAGGGGCGGTTGCTGGGTTCAAGCGGTCCCGTCAGCAACGATTCTTCACGAATTGGTTGCGCGGCGAGTTTGGGATAAATGCAACTCGAGCCGAGAAAGAGAAGGCGGCGGACGCCGTGCTGATAGGCGGCGCCAATGACATTCGTCTGGATGTTGATGTTATCCCGGATAAACTCCACCGGAAACTCCTGGTTGGCGAGAATCCCCCCCACCTTGGCGGCTGCGAGAAATACGACATCCGGTTTTTCAGAAGCGAAGAATTTTTCTGTCGCTTGTTGATCGGTGAGGTCAAGCTCGTCATGGGTGCGAACGACGATATTGCTGAACCCGTCGGTAAGCAGACGACGGAGAATCGCCGAGCCGACGAGGCCGCGATGTCCGGCGATATAGATTTTTTCGTGCTTCTTCATCTGCTTATTTAATTGCTTCAACAAATAGTGAATCAGGTCGGTTATCCATTTTCTCTACATCCGGGCATCGGCCTTGCTTATAGTGCTGTCTCTGAATAGAGGAAAATCCAACCGAATGGAGAAGTGCGCTCAAACTGTCGAAGTTGTACATGAAGTGATGCATGTTTTTTTCTGAGGTTTCGTTTGCCTCAAAAAAACCGATGGCCCAGTCCAGTGAATGTTCTGGAAGATAACGTGAGATATATGCATCCAAATCGGGGACGGAGAGGCGAATCACACCGCCTGTCTTGAGACAACGGTAACTTTCCTTGAGGCAGTTCCGGGCGCCATGCAGAGGTAGGTGTTCGAATACATGCGAGGAAAATATGGCGTCAAAACTGCCACTGCCGTAACGCCAGGGCTTCGTGACGTCGAGATACTCGACTTTCCGGAAGACGCCCCGCTGATGTTCGACGAGACGCTGGTCGCTCATCTTGCCGAGCGCGTGAATAACGCGCGCGAGCCCTGGAATGCGCGAAATATGTACGTGCGGGGTGACATCGGTATTGATCCAGCCCTCACGCGGGCAGTTGAAAGCGCCAAAGTGAAGCCGCATGATTCCTACTCGTTATAGTCAAACGTTGTGTATCCGTGCTTTTTGACGAGTTCGTCACGCTCGGCGCTTTTAAGGTCTTCGGTGACCATTTCAGAGACCAGTTCGGTAAAACTTGTTTTGGGCGCCCAGCCGAGTTTGGCGTGTGCCTTCCGTGGATCGCCGAGTAGTGTTTCCACTTCGGTCGGGCGGAAATAGCGTGGGTCGACGCGGATGATGGTTTTTCCATCCGGTGTGCTACCGGTTTCGTTGACGCCACTTCCCCGCCAGGAGATTTTCAAACCAAGTGCTGCTCCGGCGATCTCGACGAGGTGACGAACGCTGTACTGCACGCCGGTGGCGATCACAAAATCGTCTGCGTGGGCTTGTTGCAGCATCAGCCATTGCATTTCGACGTAGTCGCGCGCATGTCCCCAGTCCCGCAGGGAATCGAGATTGCCCAGATACAGGCAGTCCTGCAGGCCGAGTTTTATCCGGGCGAGGGCGCGGGTAATCTTGCGCGTGACGAAGGTTTCTCCACGCAGCGGTGATTCATGGTTGAAGAGAATGCCGTTGCAGGCGTAGATGCCATAAGCCTCGCGGTAATTTACGGTGATCCAGTACGCATAGAGCTTGGCGACGGCATAGGGGCTGCGTGGATAAAACGGTGTCGTCTCCCGTTGTGGCGTTTCTTGAACCAGACCATAAAGCTCGCTGGTCGAGGCCTGGTAAAAACGGGTTTTTTTCTCCAGTCCGAGGATGCGAATCGCTTCGAGCAGACGCAGGGTGCCAATGCCGTCGGCGTTGGCTGTGTATTCCGGCGTGTCGAAGCTGACGGCGACGTGACTCATGGCGGCGAGGTTATATAGCTCGTCTGGCTGGACTTGCTGGATGATCCGTATCAGATTGGTGGAATCCGTCAGATCGCCGTAGTGCAGGATGAAATTCCTGTGTGATACATGCGGGTCCTGGTAAAGGTGATCGATCCGGTCGGTATTGAATAGCGAGGCACGTCGCTTTATGCCATGAACGATGTAGCCTTTTTGCAGGAGAAAGTCGGCGAGATAGGCGCCATCCTGCCCGGTAATTCCGGTAATCAGGGCAACCTTGCCGTGGCCAGAGAGTAAATCGCCAGTCGGGTGTGAGCTGTTCATGGGTTAATTGCTTTCCAGTGAGCCGATGAGTCGTTGCTGGCTTGCAGGGCTGAGAGCGTTCAGCATCTGCGCGGCGAATCCGTTCTGGATCTCATAGGCTTTGTCTGTGTCGTGATCGATGGACGAAATTCGAACCAGCAGACCGTCCGGTATCTTTCCGGTGAGGCCGTAACCGATTTCGACGAGTTTGCGGTTGAAGCGGCTGCGTACGACGTGATCGCCGATCGTCGTCCAATACGTCACTGGTTCGCTGCGCTGGCCGAGGGTGGCGAGAATGCGTGTGGCGGGGATGCTGCCGCCGGCGAGGGCGAGGGTTCCGCTGCTCTTACGTTCCAGCGTGAAACCCTGCGCCGGATAGCAGATCTCCGGCTTATGGACTTTCATCGTGCTGCTTTGCTCGCTGCCATAGGCGATGGCGAGCATGATCCGGTAGCCATCCGTGTTGACGTAGGTGCGTGAGAGCGTCTGGTTGTAGATCTTTTCGAGCAGTTCTTTTTGCTGCGGATCCGCGATGACGGCAGGGGCTTGCGTGTCTTCGTGCCAGTTGTCGAAGGCTCGCGGAATCATCGTTTCAAGATCGACCTTCGGCCCTTGGTCGGCGATTTTCTGTGAAGGGCGCAGGGCGACGGCAATGCCTGAGGTGGCAAGCATCAGGACGAGCAGGATGAGGTTACGCAGCCAGACATTCATGGCATCAACGCCGGGCCAAAGGGCTATCGGCTTGCCGATGACGCCGTGTGGCGGCATGTAGCAGGGAATCGACGCCGATGATCAGCAGCAGTGCGGTGAGGAACAGCACCATGCCGGCGAAACCATGCAGAAATCCTTGGCCCGCTTCATCGCCGAAGTGATAGGTGATGAGCGTCAGGACCATCACGCGGATGACGTTCGCCGTGAAGGAGATCGGCACGATACAACAGGCCAGCGCGACGTTGCGGAACAGCGAGTCGTGCCGGACGACGTTGAGGTAGAGCAAGCCGAGCGCTTCAAGGGTAAAAAGCGTGTGCAAGCCGGCACAGGCGTCGGCGACGAGCAACTTGTACTGGCCGATCTGCAGAATGACGCCGCTGCGTGCGATGGGGTAGCCAAGCCAGAAGAGCACTTGTTCTGCTGCGTAGGAGACGGCCATCTTCATCGGCATGGTGACGGTGTCGACGAAGGCGCCAGGTAGCGGAATCATGAACAGCATGAAAAAGAGGGCAAACCATTGCGCTTTCAATGCCTGTGGCCCGCGGGTGAGGAGCAGGATGGCAGCCAGCAGCCAGATGACCGAACCGACTTCGACCAGTTGGATGTCCTGCGATCGCCCCACCGCGTAAAGCGCGAGGCCAATCAGGAAAAGCGGCCAGCCAGCTAATGAACCACGGCTGTGTTCGCTCGCCTGCCACATCGCCGGCCACTTGCGCCAGGCGAGCCAGCAGGCGATGCCAAGGACGATGGGGCCATGCTTTTGCTCGTCGCTGCTCCAGATGCCCTGAAACAGATCGACCAGCGTCGGCAGGTAGAGCGCGAGCAGACCGGCGACGATGGGCAGCCAGACCAGCCAGCGCGCGTCGTCGCGTTGCGTCAGGAAAGGGGCGTCAATGGCCATGGGATGTGTGGAGTCGTGCGAGGCTCAGAGGTCGTTCAGCACCGATCCCACCAGCGTCGCCCCGGCCTGCTGCAAGTGACGGGTGAGCGTCGTGAGCTGCGTGACGCTGCTGACGTTCTTGCGGGCGAGCAGCACGGCAGCGCCCGCGCGTACGGCGATGGCTTGCGCTTCGGCGCACGTCGCAGCGGCGGGCGTGTCGAGGATGACGACGTCGACGTCGCGGGCGAGTGAGGCGAGCACTTCGGCAAACTGCGGCCGACCTAGCAGCTCTTGCGGATTCGGCGGCACGGCACCGGCCGGCAGCACCGACAGCGAGCGCAGGCTGGGCAGGCGGACGACCGCTTCTTCGCCATTGCGACCGGCGAGCAGGCCGGAGAGCCCCTGGCTGTTGCCGAGCTTGAAAAGCTCGTGCTGGCGAGGCTGGCGCAGGTCGGCGTCGATCAGCAGCGTGCGTTCTCCGAGTTGCGAGAAGACGATGGCGAGATTGGCGGCGATGAAGCTTCGGCCTTCGCCGCTGCCGGGGCTGACGATGGCGAGGCAGCGGTTGTTGGCTTCAACGTCGAACCAGCGCAGCATCAGCTGGCTGCGCAGGGCGCGCAATTGTTCGACCGTCGGGCTGTGCGGGGCGTAGGCGGCGACCAGTTCAGTGCTCAGGCTGCTGTCGCCGGCCGGCAGGTAGGGATAGTCGAACTGGTAGGAGAGGGCGAAGCGGATGTCGTCTTCGGTGAGTAGTCCGAGTTCGATGGCGGCGTCGCCAAAGCGTTTGCCCTGTTCTTTCTGCACGCGAAGGATGCGCTCGGCGTTGTCGGCGGAAAGCCGGCCGGCATCGATGAGCAGGGCGCCGATGGAGGTGCTGCCGCCCGGCGTCTTGGCAAAAACGGAAGGTTCCAGAAGTTGCATGATCGGGCTCCGGTCAGCGCGCGAGGGCCAGCGGCCGTTTGCGCCAGGCAAAGAAAGACAGCAGCGTTTCGCGCAGCGTCGGAGGCGCGTGCGTCGAGCCGATGCTGGCGAGGAGGGGCAGCTTGATGGCGTCGCTCAGATCGGCGGCGGAGCGGATGCGGCGATTGCCGAGTTCGAGCGCCATTGCGGCACCGACGCCGAGCAGGGTGCCGATGAAGACGGACAGGATGAGGTTGAGGAGAAGCTTCGGCGACGACGCTTCGGGCGGCTCGATGGCGGGGTTGAGCACCGCCAGATTGGTCTGCACCGACTGGCTTTCGAGGCGCGTCTGCGAGGCGCGCTGGCTGACGGCCTCGAAGGCACGTTGCGCGGTTTCGACGTCGCGCTTGAGGACGTTGATGGCGTCGCGTTGCTGGCTGATGTCGAGGAGGCGCGCCTTTTGCGCGTCGATGGCTTCGAGCAGCTCTTTTTCCTTCTGTTTGCCGACTTGATACGAGGTGCTGAGGCTGCCGGAAATCTTGCTCGTTTCGACGGCCAGTCGCTCTTTCAGCGAGACGATTTCGGAGGCGTTGCGCACCGTCTGCGGGTGGTTCTTGCCGAGGTTGATGCTGCTTTCCTGCTGCTTGGCTTCGAGGCGGGCGATGTCCGATTTCAGGTTGTTGATGAGCGGGTTCTGGATCACTTCGGTCAGCGTTTCGGAGCCGCCCGCCGACTTTTGCTTGCTGTGGCTGTCGCTGGTCTGCGCCTGCACGTTGGTGAGCTGGCTGGAAAGCTCGTTGAGCTTGGCCGTTTCGTAGTCGAGGCGCTCGTCGGTGGCGACGATGCCGGTCTTCTGCTGATAGGCGGAGAGCGCCGCCTGCGCCGCTTCAAGCTTGCTGCGCTGGAGCTTGGTCTGCTCGTCGAACCATGTCGAATACTGGCGGGCCGGCTCGACCTTGAGTTCGAGGCTGACATCGATGAAGGCCTGGGCGAAGGCGTTGGTGACGGCGGCGGCAAACGCCGGGTCGCTGCCGCTGAACGAGATGTTGATGACGTTGCTCTCGCGCGACGGTTTGACGTTGAGCTTCTTCTGCAGCAGTTCGCCGAGCCAGGAGACGAGGTCGCCACGCCCTTCGGTGGCTTCCTGCCACTGCGCGCGGATCTTCGGGTTTTCGTCCATGTGCAGCAGCTTGACGACGCGCTGGGCGACGCGGTCGCTGTTGACGATGTCGACCTGCGTGGCCATGTAGCCCGGTGCCATGAGCCCCGGCAGCACCATGCCGGCGACCGGATCGGGCGATTTCACGTCGAGCACGACGGCGGTGCTGGCGGTGTATTGCTTGGGGAGCAGCAGGCTGACGATGAGCGTCAGGGCAACGACCCCCAGCAGCGTGTAGAGGATGATGCGGGCGCGGGCGCGCAGGATGAGCAGGAACTGTTGCAGTGTCATGCCGGGCGTTCCTTAAAAGAGACTTTCGCGGACGTAGATCACGTCATTGGGCAGGACCGGATCGGTCAGCTTGGGCGAGATTTTTTCGATGCTGCCGTCGGCGCTTTTGCGATGCAGCCGCAGCCACCATTCGCTACCGCGGATCGTCGGGCCGCCGCCCATTGCCAGCGCCTGCATGACGGTCATGCCACGCTCGACGCGGTAGGCACCGGGGCGCTGCGCTTCGCCGTAGATGTAATAGACGGGCGCGCGGTGGACGTAGATGCTGTCGCCGCCGGCAACGGTGATGTCGTCCTGCGAGTTTTCGTCGAGATAGAGCGACGGAACGTCGATGACCTTGCGGTAGGGCTTGCCGTCGCGCAGGCCGATCAGGATGGCGATGTCGTCACCACCGACGGTCGCGCCGCCCGCCGCAGCGAGCATGTCGCTGACGCGGGTGTTGGTCGTTTCGAGCGGGAAACGTCCGGGCCGGTTGACCTGGCCGAGCACGGCGACCTGATTGCCCCGCACTTGCAGCAGGACAATGTTGACCTGCGGTTGCTGCACGAAGCCGCCCAGGCGCAGGGCGTCGGCAATGGTGCTTTCGGCCTCGGAGATCGCCAGTCCGCCGAGCTTGACGGCGCCCACCAGCGGATAAGTGATCGTGCCCCCTTCGGCGACACGCGCCTCGATGGTCAGATCGGGATTCTGGAAGACCTGCACGCGAATCGCGTCGCCCGCGCCAAGGCGGTAGTCGGCGCTTGGGTCGGCCGCGCGCGTCAGCGGCGCCAGCAGCGTCAGCAGGGCAAACAGCAGTACAGAGAGTAAGCGTGGCATCGTCGTCGATTCAAAAACAGGGCGGTGAAAGGAAATCGTGGCGTAAGCGCCCCATTTCTGATGCTTCATGGGGCTCCGGCGGGGTCCGGAGATGGTACGAATTCTTTGTTACCAGACCATTGCTCTGTCGATATGCGAATGGAAATAAATGTTGGTAAATAAAGCGCTTTTAATGAAAACGGCGACTTGCGTCGCCGTTCGCAGGTCGTGTGTGCCAGTACTACCGGTGGCAGGACGTCCGGTGGTGATGCTCAGGCACCCAGCGACCGGCTGCGCCGGCGAATCATGGTGCCGATCAGGCCAAGCCCGGAGAGCAGCAGCGCCCATTCGCCGGGTTCGGGCACCGGCGTGGCAACCAGCGAGAAGATGTAGGAGCCACCGCCCGTGCCGTCCACCTTGCCGCGCACGTTGAAGAAGTAGTCGCCGCTGCTGAGCTTGAAGTAGTCGTGCTCGATGTTGTTCAGCGAGACTGAGGTGCCGATGCTGGTCGCCTGCTTGGATCCCGGAATGCCCGAGAAGAGCTGGAACGTTCCGCCAGTGATGTTCGAGAACTTCGTGAAGTTGAGCGCCACGCCCTGTGCGGCCAGGTCGGCGGCCGGATTCAGCGTGAACGTGAAGAGGTCCTCAAACGTGCCCTTCACCTTGTAGGTGACGGTGTCGGCAAAGCTGGGGTTCACGCCAAGGTCGTAGGTCGTGGCGGAGGCCTGAAGCGGGGCCAGCGAGGCCGCAGCGAGGCCAAGCATGACGGCAACGCCGACTGCCTTCTTGCGGAGCGAGTGAGTCATGGTCAGGTTCCTTGAAAGTAGGGATTAAGGAGAAAAAAACGGGGCAATGCTCCTTGATCCTAGGTAGTTTTCGCGTTCCGCGAAATGGCCTTATCAGACTCGTAAAAACATAAGAAATGGTTAGATAAGTTGTTAGTAGCTCTTTTGCGCTACAACATAAAGTAATAAACGAATGTCAGTTATTTTTAATGTGTTGCGCGTATGTCGCGCTGCTATTAAAAATCAGATCGCGAGGATGAGCGCCTTGTACTTGGCGACAGCCTGTGCGCGGTTGAGAACGTCGAGTTTCTTGAAAATCCGCTTGAGGTGGTTTTTCACCGTAAACATGCTGATGTCGAGGATCATGCCTATCTCGGGGTTCGTCTTGCCCTTGCTCACCCATTCCATGATTTCCAGCTCGCGCGGCGAGAGCGTGGCGGGGCCGCCGTCGTTGCTGGCGTCGGCCTGCGGTTTTTCGCCCTGCAGTTGGGCGCTGGCCAGGTGCGTCACCTGGCGTTGCGCAGTGTCGAGATAGGGCAGGAGCAGCGAGATCGCTTCGAGTGCCTGCGGCGATTGCAGGGAGCGGCCGCCGAGCAGCACATAAAGGCAATCGTGGCGACGGCGTTCGTCCTTGATGCCGTGCACGAGGGCGCTATCTGCCTCGCTGTCGCCGGCGCACGCCCGGTGCAGGCTACGCAAGCTCTGCCAGCCGAAAAGGCTGGAGGTGATGGTCATGTGGAAGGGCTTGCGGCGATTGCCGATCCAGCGTTCGAAGAGCCCTTGCAGCAGCGGTAGAACGGCGCGCTCGTCCGGGCGCGCGACATGGGTGCCGTTGGCCGAGAGGATTTCGTAGTGGATCAGCCCGCGCGAGAAGTCTCCCCAGACGATGATCAGCGCCTCGTGTGAGAGGAAGGACTGCACGTCGCCGCGCAGCCAGGCGAGTAGCTCGATCGGCAGACGGATATGCGAGACCGCTTCCAGCGTCGCGAAGAAACGCCGGATCTCCGACATCGACAGCCGGTCGAGAAAACTCTCGGTGCCGGGGGCGGGGCGTCCGGTGGGAGCGATGATGGTGGCGGTGCGTGTCATGGGGTTGTCTCGTGATGGTGCTGGCGGGCCTACTTGAGGCCTGCCATACCCTTTTCCATCGCCGCGGCGTTGCTGCTGGTCTTGCCGGTGGCGCTGGGGAGAGCGGAGGTGGGAGGGGCGGTAGAGGCCGACGCAGCCGTGGGCTTGCCTGCGGCGATGGTCGAGCCGTCCGGCGTGCTGCCGGTGGGGGCAGTGGAGGCGCTTTGCGTGGCGGCGGGGGCGCCTGCGGTCGGGGCGGCGTTCGCGGTGGGCGGCGTGACGGGCTTGCCGTCGTTGGCGGCGGTAGGTGCTGCGGCGGCCAGCGGCGTGGCGAATTCGCCAACCAGCTCGATCTTGGCCTGCTGGCGCAACTGCTTGATCTCGTTGTTCGAGAGATCGATTTTTTTCTGGTTGTTCAGGAATTGCTGGATGAAGGGCGTCGCGGCCTTGAGGTCCAGCGGCATCGAGCGCGAGGCGAGCAACTGGGTGACGAGAACGCCGTCGCGCGCCGGAATGACGGCGATCTGCCCGTCCTTCATCTGGTGAAAGCGGGGCAGGAGATCGAGCGGCAGTTGTTCTGCGGCCTTGGTGGTGTTGTCGGCGGCGAAGGGAATGTTCTCGCTCTTCAGCCAGGCGGCAATATCGCCGAGGCTTTTCGCTTTGCCCAGTTGCTCCTGCAGGCGCGGCACCAGATTGGGCGTCGCGGCGATGGTGAGCTCTTGCAGATTGAAGATGCGCCGTTCGGAGAAGAGTTCGGGGCGCTTGGTGTAGAACTCCGAGACCTCGGCTGCTGTTGCCTTGGGCGCATTCGCGGTGGTGCTTTCGAGGGTGGCGCGGGCGATGATTTCGCGCCGCGTCGCCTCGATTGCCTTCATGACCTGCGGATCGCGGTCGATCTTCTGGTCGATGCCTTTCTGCACCAGCAATTCCTGATCGATGAGGTGGTCGAGCACTTGCCGGCTGGCCGCTTTGACCTGTTCCGGCGGCAGGTTGCCGGCGCGGGCGAGCGCGTCGTTGACCTGATGCACGGAGATTTCTTCCTTGTTAACCTTGGCAGCGACCTGCGTGCCGGCTTTCTTGTCGTCGTTACACGCGGCGAGGGCGAGGACGAGGACAGAGAGGGTGAGGATGGCGGGACGTGAAGCGTGGCGGATGGGCATGACGGTCCTTGAGGGGCGCGAGGGAGAAATGCACGGCGGCAGCGGCTGCCCGTAACGGGCGCGTGATGACAAGTGCTGCGTGGCGAGCTTCTCCTTTCAGGAAAATTTCGTGACGTCGGCATTGCCGGCCAACGGACGTAACCGGGTGCGCCCCAGCGGTCGGGGCGGCGAGTTCAGTAAGGGGAGCGACCTTCTTCGGCGCCAGGTGGAAAGCGCTTCAAAGGCAGTGCGGACGAGTCTTTGCAGGGGATCGTAGAGGCGTGTCCAGCCTGTCGAAGACCTACGACACGCGGCGCTCCATGTCACCCGCCGCGAATGATGACGATGCTACATTGCATGCGTTTGTCACCCTATAGTCCGGGCGTAGTCCGAACATCCTATTGACCTGGAATATTGCTGGCTGCACGCGACGGATGCGCGCGTGCAGCCTTGTCGGCGTGTTGCCCTCCTGCTTCAGACGAGGCCTGCGCGGGGACGGCGGCGAGCCAGTGCACCCAGCAGTCCAAGCCCGGCGAGCAGCATCGCGTAGCTCTCGGGCTCCGGTACGGCGGTGACGTTGATGTTGTCGAACTGGTGGTAGCTGGCCATGTTGCTCCAGCTCACCGCAGCGAGATGCTCGAAGTCGCTGCCGAAGGTAAAGGTCTGTGCTCCGCTGCCGGGCAGGCGGTCGTCGATGTGGATGACGCGGCTGATGATCGTGTGGTCGGTGCGCAGGGCGGTGAAGGTGATGTCGGCGCCGTCCGGCGTCAGCCCCGGATACAGGGTGACCATGTCGATCGAGCGCAGGGCGAATTCGCCCTGGCTGACCAGACTCAGGCGCGTGATGCCGGCGTCGTTGTCGTTGATCAGCGCCGTCGAACCGCTGAAGAAGGGGTTCTGGCTACCGTAGGTCGAGAAAGGGAAGTGTCCGAGGTTTTCCAGCCGGTAGCCTTTCTCGATGTAGCTCGCGCCCAGGTCGTGAATCAGGTCGTCGTTGTTCGCCAGCGTTTCAAAATCGAGCACGGTGGCGTGGGCGGCGAGGGCATAGCCTTGAACGAGAAAGCCGATACCGATGGCGATCAGGGTCTTTTTCACGAAAATGTCTCCAACGAAGGGTTAAACGATGCGGGCGACGTATTCGCCATCGCGGTTGAGTACGGCCCACACGGTGTGGGTACTCGGATCGATGCCGTAGGTGCCCAGCGCGTAGCCGGCGCGCCAGCGACCAATGACGAGTTTCTTGCTGCCGCCTGCGTTGAGATCGACGGCATTGACCCAGCGCCCGTCAGCGTTTTTCGCCGCGAGGCAAAAGCCGGTGCCAAGCTGCGTCGGGCGAACGAGCGTCGGGTCGTACGAGAGCGACAGGACGTAGGTGTCCGTCACGTAATCGGCGTCGCTGTTGGGCAGGGGGCCGCTCAGCGCGGCGTTCCAGAGGTCGAGGTTGTTGTCGAGACCCGAGAGCTTGAGGACGGCGCTGGCCGCGCCGGCGGGCATGGCTTTCCAGCCGGTTTTGACGGTCTTGATTTCCTTGCGCCCATAGATATCGACGTCGTCGGGTCGGTCAGCGTTGCCGCCGTCGAGGATCTTCGCCACGGTTCCCTGATAGCTGTCTTGCACGCTGGTGTAGCTCTGATTCGGGGCGATGGCGAACTGTCGGCCATTGAGGCTGTAGCCGAAGCGCTCGCGGCGGTAGAACTGGTAGCTGCTCGGCGAGGCGAGAAGATCGATGTCGCCGTAATCGGCGCCGTGGCTCGACGAGTAGAACTCGACCGTGACGCTCGGCCCGTCGACGGTGAAGAGGTAGTAGCCGATGGTGAAGAGTTCGCTGGCGATGACGCTTTCGCGCCCGGCTGTGTCGTTCTTCGGCGTTTTCGGGATGTAGAACTTGTAGCTGTTCGAGGCGCAGATGATCTGCTCGGCCCGTGCGGTGCCATCGGGGCTGGCGACCTGCGAGCGGTGATGCATGTGGTCGTGGCCGCCGAGCGCGTAGCCGACGCGGTTGGCTTGCAGGCTGGCGATGAAGGCATTGCGGCTGGCCGGATTGCTGCCCGGATCGGCGCCGAAGAGACAGTCGGTATGGTTCTGACCGATCAGGTTCTTGTGCGCGAGGACGAAGGCGTGCGTGTCGGTGCTGCGATTCGCCAGCGTCTGATCGATCCAGGCGAGTTGGTCGACGATGTTGGTATTGGCGTTGCCGCCGGTGCCGTCGCGGCGCGTGAACTGATCGAGCAGGACGAGTCGGACATTGCCGACATCGATGGCGTAGCTCAGGCCGAGCAGACCGGGGGTCGCGCTATTGACGATGCGGTCGAGCATACCGACGTTGTTGCCGCCGCCGGTCGTCTGCGGAAAGAGGGCGGGGATTTCGCTGGCCGCCTTCTGACTGGCTTCGTGGTTGCCGCGCAGGGGGAAAAACCCGATGCCCGCGTCGTACAGCGCCTGCGCCGCCCAGGCCCGGTAGGGCAGGGTGCGGATGGCTTTCTTGCCGGCGTTGCCGAACGGGTCGTTGGTGTAGCTCGGCGGGCAGTCCCAGGATTCGCTATCGACGAGATCGCCGACCTGCACGACGAATTTGGCTCCGTGTTCAATGAAACGCTGGTTCAGCGCAGAGATGATGTTGATGGCGCAGCTTGCAGGATTGGCGGGGTCGCTCGTCTTGTTGCTCCACTGCGTGTCGGCCATGACGCCGAAGCACCAGGGCGTCGACGCGCCCGATTCCGCCGCGATGGCCTCCCGGATCAGGGCAGTCATGCTGCCGCCACTCAGGAGCAGACCGCCGACACCGATGGAGCCTGACTTCAGAAATGCACGCCTATCCATAAAGCCTCCGCAAAAGTGGGTGGAATCCCGGCGCGCCTGGCTTTATCGCTGACTCCGCCCGCGCCTGGCCGTACTCCTTGCCGTGACCGAGGGCGCTTCACCGGCCTTTCTCACCCGCCAATGCCGGGGGCGTTGTTGGCAGAGCGAATGGAAGGCGCGGGGCCGCGAGCGGCGGATCGGCAACCGCCGGGAATACCCGCACGATAGGGCGGGTTAATGACAGACTTGCCGTTGTCTTGCAGGCGCTTTATGGGCCGTTCGGCGTATCGGCGGGGACGGGCGGCGGCAGGAGCTGTTCGCCGGCCAGCGTGTAGCCTTGGGCGCCGACAACGCCCATTTCGGCGAGTACGTCGAGCGCGCCGGGGCTGTCGAAGACCTGCGCCCATACCGGGATGTCGAGGCTGTGCGCCGAGCGCACCAGCGCGTCGACCTGAAAGCGCCGTTCGACGGCGTCAAGCCGCTGCGAGAGGGTGGCGTCGAGCTTGACGTACTGCGGCAAGAGGCGGCGCATCGCCGCCACGCCGCCTGCGTGCAGCCCGAAGTGATCGATGGCGACGCCGGCGCAGTCTGCCGGTAGGGCGTGGGCAAAGCGTTCGGCGGCGTCCAGCGCGGCGGTGGCGTCGCCTTCGCGCAGCTCGAATACGAGGCGATGCGTGGCGGGCCAGCGCTCAAGGCAGCGTAGCAGCCAGTCGGGCAGACGGCCGCTGCGAAAGCTGGCGAGCGACAGATTGACGGCGAGGGGGCCGGGCGGCAGTTGGCCGCCGTCGACGGCGCGGCGCACCCGTTCGAGCATGGCGCGGTCGATAAACTCGCCATCGCGTTCGCGCAGGACGAGCGGGAAGAAGCGCTGCGCCGCCAGCAGGTCGCCGTGCGGCCCGTGCAGACGCAAAAAAATCTCGGACTGAAGCACGGCGCCGTGGTCGCCGACGCCGATCACCGGCTGTACGGCCAGCGTGAAGTTGCCGTCGCTGATCGCGTGTTCCACCCAGCGGATCATGGCGCGGTTGCCGAGGCCGTGGGGGGCGGGCGCCTCATGCCGAATCCAGATGTGGCTGCGGCCGTTGGCGCTTGCCGCTGCCAGCGCCTGATCGGCCGCTGCCAGTGCGCTGCCGAGCAATGTGGCGGGCGGCGCCGTGCTGGGCGCGGGGCTGGCTGCGTCGTCGTTTTCCCGCGCGGTCTGCGCGGCGTGGCTGTCGAGCGCCGTCCAGCCGGCGGCGCCATGCGGCACGGGGCTGGCTGGGCGGGGCGAGGCGCTGTCGCTGCCTGCCCCGGTTGCAATGACTTCGATGGCTGCCGTGGCTTCGGTGCTGTCAGCGGCCTGGGTGGTTTCGGCGAGCGCGTTGCGGGTGATTTCATCAATGGCGGCGAGCGCGTCGGCGCTCAGCTGGTGCAGCTTTTCTTCGCTGCTCTCGCCGAGGACGACGGCGAAGGTCGCTGCATGCAGACGCGCCAGCGTCGCGTCGGCGAAGGTCTGCCGGATGCACTCGCCGACACGCCGGATGAAGTCGTCGCCGGCGCCGTATCCCAGACGGCGGTTGATCTCCTCGACGCCGCCCGCTTCGATCAAGCCAAGCCACAGGGCGTCGTGGTTGCCGGCCAACTGTACTTCCAGTCCGTGCCGATTGGGGAGCCCGGTCAGGCGGTCGGTCAGGGCGGCATCCCGAAAATGCTCGGCGCGTCGTTCTTCCTCGTGCAGTCGGCTGTTGACGAGATCGACGAGGCGATTGAAGCCGGCGATGAAATTCGCCAGTTCGCGCACGCGGGTCTGTAGCGCGATGGGCGTAATGCGGCGTGCTGCCGCCGCGCTGGCGATGCGCTCGACCGCCGCCATCGGCGCCAGCAGCCGGCGCAGCCACTGGCGCAGCAGCAGCAAGGCCAGCAGGTAGATGGTGAGTAGCCAGAGGAGCGCCTGCGTCGTGCCGTGCCAGAGTTGGCGCAGGGCGAATTGCGTGTCAGCGTCGACCTCGACGCGGCCGGCCTGCCGCCAGCCGGCGATCACCTTGGCTTCGGCGTGCGGCGCTTCGAGGCCGGCCAGGGCGGCAAACCAGCGCGGCGGTGGCGCGGTGTCGCTGCTGTCGGCGATTTCTTCGTCGACGGTTCGGTCGTCGACGTCGCTGACGCGAATGCGCCGGTAGTAGCCACGGTCAAAAACCGGAAGCACGGTCGTTCTGACGAGTGCCGGATCGCTGTCGCGCAGGGCGCTGCTCAGCGACAGGGCGAGCGCCGTTGCTGTCTCCTGCGTGTGGGCGGCCATCTGTTCGCGCAGGAATTCCCGGCCGGCCTGCCACTGGCCGACGGCAATGCCGAGCAGGGCGAGGCCGAAGATCAGCGCGCCGCCAAGGACAAGCTGTCGTTGCAGGGTCATGGGATGGCCTCGCGCGGTGGGTTCATAGCTCGCCTTCACTCTGCATGCGCTGGCGCAGGTCTTTCCAGCGTCGCACCATGGGGATGCCGTCGCGGCGTACGTCGTCGTCGTTGAAGCTGAAGACGGGGATGAGGTCGGGGCGCTCGGAGACGGGTAGCACGCGCGGGTTGAGATTGTCGAGAATCAGCGGTTCGCCGCCGGAGGTGGCGTAATAGGCGAGGACCATGTGGTTTTCGATGCGACTGCCGTTGAGCGCCCGCACGTAGGTCATGCGCAGGCGTTCGCTGGGCACTCCGGCGTCGCGCAGGGCGAAGTATTTGGCGATGGCGTAGTCTTCGCAGTCGCCACCGTTGCTGGCGACGAATTCGAGCGGCGTTGCCCAGTATTCCGCCTGCTGCCAGTGTTCGAGATCGCTCACCGGCGGGATGGCGTTGGCCTTGGCGTTGATCGCGGCGAGTTGGCCGAGGCTGCCGATGTCGCTTGGCGCCCGTTCGTGCTGCCAGTGGAGGATGCGCGGTGGCGCCGGTGGGCCGAAGCGTGTGGCGGCGTAGCGCAGCAGTCCGGGCGAGGGCTGATCGAGGTAGGCGGTCGCCGTATGCGTGTGGGCGATGAGGCCGAGGGCGATCACCACGCAGGCGCGTCGGGGCGACATCGGCCGGCGTTCAGGTGGGGCGCCGCGCTCTTGCCCGGGGGCAGTGCGCGCGATCGGGAGCGGGGGGCGTCATCGGCTGCCTAGTCTAGGTGGGCCATATGAATGGCAGATGACAAGGGAGTACGCTAGGGCGTAGTCCCCGGTCATATTTACTCCACATCGCACGGGTATTTTGGCGGTTCGCCCGCTCGTCTGCGGTTTGCCCCTGCCCCCCCGGTTCCCATGCTCGCCGTTCTCAATCGTCAGCAGCGTCTGCTCAAGACGCAACTCAGCTTGACCTCGTTGCTCGAGTTGACGCTCGATCCCTTGGTCATCGTCGCCATGCTGGCGGTGTGCACGCTCGTCCACGAGGCAAGCATCGATGCGCCTATCGTCGTGCTGGCGCTGATCGTCTTTTCGCTGAGCTTCCCCGGCGCGTCGCGCTTGCAGGATAGCCCCGGCAAGCTGGTGCGGGAGGTTATCCTCTACTGGTGCGCACTGGCCCTGCTGCTGCTGTTTTTTGGCTACGCCAGCGGTTATCTGAAGGTCTTTCCGGCAGAGGTGCTGCTCTCCTGGGCGCTGGCGACACCGCTGGCGCTGTCGGCGGCGCATCTTGCGGCGCGGGCGCTGGTGCCGCGGGTGCTTGCCATGCAGGGCAACCAGCGGACGGCAGTGATCATCGGCAAGACCGATCACGGCGCGCGACTGGCCAGCCAGTTTCGTGACGACCCGTTTCTCGGCGTGCGCGTGCTCGGGTTTTTCGACGACCGCGACCGCCTGCGTCTGGGGGACGCGGGCGGCGGCGCCACCTTATTGGGCAAGGTCGGCGAGGCGCTGGGTTTTGTGCAGGAAAACCGCGTCGATCTGATTTACATCACCCTGCCAATGGCGACACAGCCTCGCATCATGGCGCTCCTCGACGATCTGCGCGATACGACGGCATCGATCTACTTCGTCCCCGATGTCTTCGTGACCGACCTGATTCAGGGACGGCTGGCGAACATTCGTGGCATCCCCGCCGTCGCCGTCTGCGAATCGCCGTTCACCGGGCTGGATGGCGCGATCAAGCGAACGAGCGACATCGTCCTGTCGCTGCTGATTCTTGTCCTGATCTCGCCGCTGATGCTGGCGATTGCCGTTGGCGTCAAACGCAGTTCGCCCGGCCCGGTGCTCTTCAAGCAGCGGCGCTATGGTGCCGACGGCAAGGAGATCGTCGTGTACAAATTCCGCTCGATGACGGTCTGCGAGGACGGCGAGCGCATCGTGCAGGCGACGCGCAACGATCAGCGGGTAACGCGTCTGGGCGCCTTCCTGCGCAAATCATCGCTCGATGAGTTGCCGCAGTTCATCAATGTCCTGCAAGGGCGCATGAGCATCGTCGGCCCGCGTCCGCACGCGGTGGCGCACAACGAGCTGTATCGCCGCCTGATCAAGGGCTACATGGTGCGCCACAAGGTCAAGCCGGGCATCACCGGCTGGGCGCAGGTCAGCGGGTATCGCGGCGAAACCGACACGGTCGACAAGATGCAAAAGCGCATCGAATACGACCTCGATTACCTGCGTAACTGGTCACTCGGCCTCGATTTGTGGATCATCGCCAAGACGGTCAGCGTCGTTCTCAAGGACCGGCATGCCTATTGAGTTCCTGCGCCGGCAGTTGGCGGGCGAGGTGGCTGGCGTTTCGGCGTTTGCGCTGGCCTGTCTGCTCGGCGCCGGGCTGCTGGTGACGGGCCTTTTCGGGCTAGGCGCGACGCCCGTGGCGGTCGGCCTGTTCGTGCCGCCATGGGACAAGCTCGCCCATGCCACGACCTTCGCCTGCCTGACCGGGCTTCTGGCCTGCGGCTTCGGCGGGCGGCGATTGGCGATGGCGGGGGCGCTGGCGTTCGCCGTCGGCGCGCTGGACGAGACCTTGCAGCGCTATCACCCCGGTCGGCAGTCCGACCTCGCCGATCTCGCGGCCGATCTGGTCGGGGTTTTGCTGGCCGTCGTGCTGCTGCGACTGCTCCAGCGTTCGGCGCGACGGCGCCACTGAGGCGGGCGCGGCAGGGCGCTCCGCCCATTTGGGCTAAGGCCAGCCGGACCAAGGCATCGCCTCGCCTGCCGCCGGAACTAGCCGGCGTTAATACGTCTGACATGCGTCACTTCTAAGATGCTCCGCACGCCCTCGTTGCAGGGTTTTCCGGAGTGACGATTTAATGCATGTAAACAATGACCTCCGCCGTCGGCGGACGCTGTCGGCGTGGCCGGCGGGTGTCTCGGCGCTGTGGCTGACGGCGGGACTCCTTTCGCTCACGCCCACCGTCGCGCTGGCGCACGGTGAGGCGGTGACGCCGCATCGCCTGCCCGCCATCGAGGTGCGTGGCGAACTGCCGCCGCTGAAGGCGGGCGTTGCCAGCCTCAAGTTCGGCGAATTCTTCGCCATGCCGGTCGGCCCGCTCGGACTCGAACCGTCAGCCAGGCTGCTCGCGCTCAATGGCAAGACGGTGCGTCTCGTCGGCTACATGGTGCGCGAGGAGGAACCCACCGCCGGACGCTTCCTCTTCTCGCCGCTGCCAGTTGTGCTCGGCGACGAGGACGAAAGCCTTTCCGACGATCTGCCGCCGTCGACCGTCACCGTCCACGTCCAGGGAGCCGGCACGCAAACCACGCCGTATATCGACGGACTCCTGCATCTTACCGGCACGCTCGAAGTCGGCGCGCAGGAGGAAGCCGACGGACGCGTCTCCAGCGTGCGCCTGCAACTCGACGCCCCGCTTTCCAGACGCCTGCTGCGTGCGCGGCCCGTCGTTCGCGCGGTGGCCCGCTGATGCTCACGCAGTCGTTGCGGCGAGTCCTGATGATTCCGCGCGCTTTCGCCCGTGCGGGGGAGGCGTTTGATCCGTGCTGCCTGGCCCCGCTTAGTCACGTCGTTCCCGCTCCCCACGTTTTGCCCGTCGTTCATTTCGTTCTTTTCTGACGCTTTTCCCCACCTTGAATCCCGGAGATTTCTTCATGCCTACGCCTTGTTTTGCTCGCAAGATCCTGCCCGCGCTGCTCTGTGCGCTGGCTGCCGCCGCGGGTGTCGCCGACGCCGCGCCGACGATTTCGCGCCTGACGCCGCCGTCGAACCCGCTCTCCGCTGACGCGGTGACGCTGGCACGCTTCCTCCCCGGTCAGCGTTTCGACCTGCAGGCGACGGTTCGCCCCGACGCCGGACAGACGATCAGCTCGGTTGAATTCAAGGTCGACGGCGTCAGCGTCGGCACGATCAGCGGCAACGGCGTCGTCGGCAACAAAAGCCTGCTGCCGGCGACGGCGATCACCGCCACTGTGCCGAACGCGGTGGCCGCCTCGCTGCGTGCCTACTCGACGCAATCGGTCGGCGTGCACACCCTGACGGCCGTGGCGACACAGAGCGATGGCTCGGTGGTGTCGCGCGACGGCAACTTCGAAGTCGTCGGCATCGTCGCCAACAACGGCCGTCCGGCGAAGAACATCATCATCATGCTCGGCGACGGCATGGGCGCCGCGCACCGCACGGCGGCGCGCATCATGGCCAAGGGCTACGCGCAGGGCAAGGCGCAGGGCCGTCTGGCGATGGACACCTTCCCCTACACCGGCATGGTGATGACCGCCTCGCTCGACTCGATCGTCACCGACTCGGCGCCGGGCATGGCCAACTACGTCACCGGCAACAAGGCGCAGAACAATCAGGAAGGCGTCTTCCCCGACGACACCACCGACGCCTTTGACAACCCGCGCGTCGAATATCTCTCCGAATACCTGCACCGCAACCGCAACACTGCGCTTGGCATCGTTACCACCGCAGATGTCTTCGACGCGACGCCGGCCGCCAACGCCGTGCACACCTCGAACCGCGGCAACGGCACGGGCATCGTCGACCAGTTCCTCGACGACCGCAAACTGACCGGCCTGACGGTTCTCATGGGGGGCGGTCGCAAGTGGTTCCTGCCGAATGCCTCGAATTCGACCAATCCGCAGGCAACCAACGGCTCGCAGCGCAAGACCTCGACCGACTATGTGCTGCCCGACGACCTCGTCGCCGGCTGGGGCGCCAGCAAGGGCAAGCTCGACGCCGGTCGTGACCTGATCGCCGACTTCCAGTCGGCGGGCTACACCTACGCGCCCGACAAGAGCGCGCTCGACGCCGCTGGCGTTCCCGACAAGCTGCTCGGTCTCTTCACCTTCTCGAACATGAACGTCGCGCTCGACAAGATCAACGCGCGTCGTGGCGTGTCGACGGTGGTCAATGACTACGGCTTCCCCGATCAGCCGATGCTGGACGAAATGACCGACAAGGCGCTGAAGGTGCTGAACAAGAACAACGCCAACGGCTTCGTGCTGATGGTCGAAGGCGCCTCGATCGACAAGCAGGCACACCTGATGGACAGCGACCGCTGGATTCTCGAAACGATCGAGTTTGATCGCGCCATCCAGAAGGCCAAGGACTTCGCCACCGCCAATCCCGACACCCTCGTCATCGTCACCGCCGACCACGAGTGCGCCGGCGCGGCGATCATCGGTGCCTACACGGGCACGGGCGCCTCGAAGAGCAACGTCGCCACCTACGAAGCCGCCAAGTTCCCGAAATACACGATCAACGCCGACGGCTACCCGCAGACGACCGACATCGCCGGCAAGATGCTGATCGGCTACGGCGCTAACGCCGACCGCTACGAAACCTGGCAAGCCTATCCGCAGCCGGCGC
Organism: Rhodocyclus gracilis; assembly: GCF_009617575.1. GTDB lineage: Bacteria > Pseudomonadota > Gammaproteobacteria > Burkholderiales > Rhodocyclaceae > Rhodocyclus > Rhodocyclus gracilis. Next base: position 273,667 of record NZ_WIXJ01000002.1, on the reverse strand, counting down.
AGGATTCGCAGCAGCCCTTCGTCGGTGCGGCACCGCTCAACACCTACCCGGTTAACGCAGCGGCGCGCACTGGCAACGGCTTCCTGATCAGCGGTCAGGTTTCCGGCGAGCAGGCCGTGCATACGGCGACCGACATTCCGCTGTCGGCCTACGGTCGCGGCGCCTCGCTCTTCACCGGCGTCTTTGACAACACCGACGTCTTCTTCAAGCTCGGCCAGATCGCCATCGGCGGCGCCAAGTAATTTCACTTGCCCAGGAGTATTCGCATGCGCAAAAAAATCTTTACCCTGCGTAACGCCGTGCTCGCCGCCGCCCTCGCGGCGACCAGTGCGGCGGCGCAGGCTGACATCGCCATCGATGTGAATCTGAGCTTCGACAACGTCGCCTCCGGCAGCACGGCCAATTCGGCCCTCGGCCAATGGGGCTCGGTGGCCCGCTTCGTCAATCCGGATCGTGAAGACGATGTCGACGCCAACGGCTACACCGGCACTTTCCACTGGATCGACGCTACGGCCACCTATGGCGACGTGCGGGTGATCAGCAGCCCGTTCGCCGTTTCCGGCAACAACGTGCTGTTCAACGACCACCAGCCGATCCTGCTCACCTTCGCGGCGCCGGTGAACATCGCCGCCTTCTCGATCCAGCAGGACACCTCGGGCTACGGCAACCTGCAACTGAACGGCAGCTATCTCTCCTTCCTCGACGCGACGGGGCACGAGATCGCCGGCAGCCAGCTCTACTTCACGCAAGGCGGCAATCCCGGCCTTCTGCTGAAGACGACTGGCACGTTCAACAACGTCTCCTCGATCTTCCTGCCCGCAGGCGTCAATTACGACAACCTGCGTTTGCAGACGGTCGCGGCGGTGCCGGAGCCCGAAAGCTGGGCCATGCTCTCCGGCGGCTTGCTGCTGCTCGGCGCGCTGGCGCGTCGCCGTCGGTCGCACGGCGCCTGAGGTCGCGGCGTCTTGTCACACGACGCACTGGCTGGCGGCCTTCGGGCCGCCAGTTTTTTTTCTGCCGCGCCGGGCCTGCGCGCACGTGGCGTGCTGCCTGGGTTCGGGGTCAGGGTCGGGCTTTGTCTTTGGCTCGGCTGCGTGGCCTTGCCGACGCCGTCGCACGCGTCGACCGTCAAGTATTTCGGCGCGACCGCGCTCTATGTAGTGGAAGACGGCGACGGCACCCTTCTTTTCACCGACATCGAGCCGGCGGATGCCGTGGCGAGCGAATCCATCGCGCCCGCCATCGCCGGCCGACGCCGCGATGGGCGCCACGCCGGCGCTGCGGCGCGGGCCGCTGGTAATGTGGCTGCGGCGCCTTCGCCCTCAAGCCCTGCAATGGCGGGCGCGTCGGCGGCCCATACTGACGAGCGCCTCGCTCGCGTCACGCCGCGCTGGCCCGCGCTGGGGACTGACACCGGTGTGGACGGCGAGGGAGCGGAGGCGGCGGATGGCGTCGCTGAAGATCCTCAGCCAGCGCATCGCGATGGTGGCGTCCCGCCCGACGACCACTGAGCGCCCCGTTTCACCAGAATTACCAGAACCACCAGCGGCCGGTGGCCAGCACCCAGATGCCGAGCAGGAGATTGGTCGTCGCGTGCGCGAGGATCGGCGACCAGAGCGTTCCGCTTTGCCGGTACAAGGCGCCGTAGGTGAGGCCGGCCATAATCCCGGCGCACCACAGGGTATGTTCGATGCCGAAGAGGGCGGCGCTGATTACCAGCGCGCGCAGGCTGATCGCCGCCGGCGCGAGACGCAGGAAGGCGGCCTCGTCGATCCAGCGCAGGATGAACGAGCGCCAGAACAGCTCTTCCATCACCGGCACGACCGCAGCGGCGCCGAAGAGGCGCAGCATCGCCAGCGGCCAATCGATATCGCCCGCCGGCGTGCGCGGGTCAAAACCGCTGCCGGCGCGGCCAAATGTCGCCCATGCCGCGTCGAGATGAATCCAGACGACAAAAACGCCCGCGCCAACGAGGATGGCCGTGGCCATTGCGCGCCCGCTCAGGGCGACGGGGCGCAGTTCACCAAAGCGCGGAGCGAAAGCAAGCAGCGCCAGCAGCACGGCGCCAATCTGCACGCCATACAGCCAACGTCCATCCCAGCCCGCCGGCAGCGCAGCGCGCAGCCAGGGGAGTATCGCGAGAAAGGCGATGTAGAGGGCGAAGGGGAGGCTGCGCGGTAGTGCCGCTCGGGCGTCCTCCGCGGCCTGCGTGAGGAGTGTCATTGGCGACGCCGCTCGTCTGGTGTTCCGCCGACGCGTTGAGCGGGAAGGACGCGGCAGGGGAAGGTGAGGCAGAACGCCCTAGCGGCGCAGTTTTTTCTCGTCGAGTTGCGCACGGTTGTCTTCGATGAGGTTTTCGATCTCGACGCGTTTCAGCCCGGTAAACGGCTCGCCCTGCAAGGCAGAATCGAGGCAGCTTTTTTTCTCGTAGCGCTCGAGGAGATCGACGCCTTGCTGATGCAGCGCCTCGTTTCTGGCTGCGCAGTCGGCGAGGGCTTTTTTCTGCTCGGCGGCCAGTGCGTCGAGGCGTCGACGCTCGGTGTCGCTGGCGCGTAACTGCTCCTGCGTGCGCTGCAGTTCGCTTTCGGTGTCGCTGAGTCGAGCGGCGATGGCGTCTTTGGCGCTTTTCAGGGCGTCGGCCTCGCGGCGCAGGAGCGTTGCCCGGCGCGTTTCGCCGTCGGCTTTTTGGCGCACGCTGGCAAGTTCGCTATCGGCGGCGGCTTTTTCCTGTTGCAGTTGGGCGTTCTCCTGTTCGAGCTTGTGTTGCATCTGTTGCAGGCGGCGCAGTTGCTCCTTGCCGGGCGTCTTGTCGGCAGCATCGGCGGGGGCCGCCAGCGCGCCGAGCAGCAGCGCGAGGGCGAGGCAAGCCTGGGGGTGGGTGGCGGCGCGTGTGCTGCTGAAGGCACGCGTGGCGGCGCGGTCAGAACTGGACATTGAGGTCTGCCTGCAGGACGTCGACGGCGAAACGCTGGCCGGCGACGAGGGAGAAGGAGTCGATGGATTCGGCGGAGTACCAGCGCAGGCCGATATTGGCGTTGCGGTCGATGCCGTAGTGCGCGGAGAGCATGTAGCCCTTGAGATTGGTGCCGCCCAGACCGAAGTCGGAGTCGGTAAAGGCGTCGACGACTGCGTCCGAGCCGAGGTAACGGTAGGAGAAAGCGACTTGCCAGTCGCGCGCCTTTTCCAGCTTGGGCATGCCGACGGTGATCTTGTAGAGATAGCCGTAGTCCTTGCCGTCGCTTATCGACGTTTGCGTGCGGTTGGCGATCTCGCCACGGTCGAAGGCCGTGTTCTTGACGTAGTCGCCAGTGAGAACGACGTGCACCGGGTCGAAATGCGCGAGATCGAGCGAAGCGGTGAGGTTGACCGGGCGGAAGCGCGAGGCGAGCCCCCAGAGGGTCGACGTGGCGCCGTCGAGCGGGGCATTGGTACGGAAAAGGGTGTTGCCCTTCTGGCGAAGACTCGCGCCGTATTCGTACTGGCCGTATGAGGCGCTGTTCTGGTAGCTGGTATTGCTTTCTTTCTGGCCCTCGAAGTTGTTGAAGCTGTACATCGCGGCGCCGAACTTCAGCCGCGTGTTGCTGCTGAGATCCCACTGTGCGCCGGCCTGCGCGCCGCTCATCGCCCGCCCGTGCGTTGCCGGCGGGTTGTCTTCCTTGATCGGAAAGTAACCGACGGTGAGGAAGGGTTTGAAGCTGTTGTTGGCGAAGCTGCCTTTGAGGCTGGCCGCGCCACCTTCGAAGTTGAGGTTTTCCGACCAGACGAGTTCGGTCGAGAAGAACGGGTTGGGGATGCGTCCGCCGCTCAGCGAGAGCCATTCGGCGGGGTCGTATCTGACGTAGGCGCGGTCGACGACGAGCGCGTATTTGTTCCAGTCCTGACCCAGCGTCTGGTTGGTCGACACGCGGTCAGTGGTGTTGCCGGTCGACAGGCGGAGGCCGGCGCTCCATTCGTCGGAGATTTTCGCGAGCATGCCAAGGCGGGCGCGCAGACGGTAGCGTTCGCGGTTCTCGGTGGTGTTGTTGTTGGCGACGGGGGAAGCGTTTGCCGTACTCATGCCGGTGAAGCCCGCCGCGCGGGTGGCGCCATACGTGTTGGCGAGCGCGGCGTAGCTGGCGGCGGGGGTGTTGTCCCGGTCAAAACTGTCCGCCTGGTAGCGCAGGCGTATGTCGCCTTCCCATTTGATCGAGTCGAGCCAGGCGGGGATCGCGTTCGGCTCGGCCCAGCGTTCGCTTCTCGCTTGCGCCAGCACTTCCTGCTTGAGTTGCTCGCGAATCTCGTTCTTGACGGTTTCGGGAACGTATTGCACGCGCACGGGCGCGCCGCTGCGGGTTTTGTCCTTGGCGGCGCTGGCGGTGGCAGCCTGTGCTTTGGCTTCGGCGTTCTTGATCATGGCGGCCGCTTTTTCCCGGCTGAAGATTCCCTGTTCGACCAGCGCGTCGATCAGGTTCAGCGTCGTCTGGCGCAGTGTTTCGAGCGACTCGCGTTCGTCCGCGGCATGGCTCGCCGCCGGCGCCAGCGACATCGAGGCAACGAACAGGCCGGCAACGCCAAGCTGCAACGGTGAGCGAAAAAACTCCACGAAATTCTCCCTTGAAGAATGGTTTGATCAGCCCGCGCCGCGGGCCGTGATACGAATGCGGATCGGTTGCGGCATGTTGTCCGGCGGCGCCTCGCGCATCGGTGCGATTTGCAGCAAGGTCTCGCGCAGGAGCTGATCGAGCGCCGCGTTGCCGGCGCTTTGCGCCAGTTCGGCACGCTCGACCGTGCCGTCGTGACGCAGCCAGAGACGAACGGTGATGCGGTAGTCCGATTCGCGCAGCTTGCGGTTGCGGTTGAGTTCTTCCTGCAAATGGCGTTGCAGTCGACCGGCATAGGCGTTTTGCAGGGCGCTGCCGATGCTGCCGCCGACGTAGTCGCGGCCGACCGATCCGGCGGCGAAGGGGCTGCCGCCGTCGCCGGCGGCGCCTTCCATCTTCAGCGGCGCGTTTTGCGCGGGCGGCGCTTCTTTCGGCGGCTCGTTGCGCATCTCTTTCTTCTCTTCCTTCGGCGGCTCCGGCTTCCTTTCCTCTTTCGGTGGCGGCGGTGGCGGCGTGTCGGGCATGAGCGTTACCGTCGGCGGCTTGCGCGGTCGTTCATGGCCGCCGCCGAGCAGACTTTTCAGCCCCCAGAGGGCGAGGCCGATGCCAAGGACAGCCGCGACGGCGAGCAGGGCGATCTGCGCCGGATGCCGGCGTGGGGGCGCGTTCGTGCTCATCTGCGTTCAGTTGCCGATACGGGCGGTGATCAGGCCGACCGAGCCGATGCCCATCGCCCCGGTGAGATCGAGGACTTCGACGACGCGCGCGTAATTCACCGCCGGGTCGCCCTTGAGGACGACGGCGGTCTTCGGGTCGCGGGCGAGCGCGCTCTTCAGCTGGATTTCGAGTTCGCCGACGCTGACGCCGGCGCCGTTCAGATGCAGCGAGCCATCGGGCAGGATCTGGATGATCTTCAGATCGTGCTTTTCGGTCACCGGCTTGTTCGACGGCTTTGGCAGGTCGATCGACAGGCCCTGCACCGAGGCGGTGGTCATGATGATGAAGATGACCAGCAGCACGTAAGCGAGGTCGAGCATCGGCGTCACGTTGATGCTGTCGTAGGGTTTGCTTTCGCTCTGGATCTGCATGGTCTAGGGCGCGGCGTGCGTGGTGGCCAGCCCGAGGCTGGTAATGTCGTTGCGCTTGAGCAGTTCCATCACTTCCATGACGCGGGCGTACTGGACGTGCGCGTCGCCCTTGATGACGACCGACAGCTGCGGATTGACGGCGCGGTACTGCGCCATGCGCTGTTCGAGCTGGTCGATCGTCACCGGGTAGGCGTCGAGGAACATGTCGCCCGTCTGGTTGATGGTGATCGCCTTGGTCTGCGGCTTGGCCAGGCTGGTCGACGCCTGCGCTTTCGGCAGATCGACCTTCACCCCCTGCACCGAGGCGGTGGTCATGATGATGAAGATGACCAGCAGCACGTAGGCCAGATCGAGCATCGGCGTGACGTTGATGTCGTCGTAGGGCTGGTTTTCTTCCTGGATCTGCATGGTCGGCGATCAGCGCGAGTGCAGTTCGGCGGCGCGCGTCAGGAACTCGTCGACGAACACCTGTGTGTCGGCCGAGACGTTCTTGATCTGGATCGCCAGCCAGTTGTAGCCGAACAGCGCCGGAATGGCGACGGCCAGACCGGCGACCGTTGCGACCAGCGCCGCCGCGATACCGGGCGCGATCGAGTTCACATTGACGTCGCCGGCGGCGGCAATCGCCGCGAAGGTGATCATCACGCCGACGACGGTGCCGAGCAGACCGAGGAAAGGCCCGCCGGAAATGGCGATGGTCAGCAGCACCATCTGGCTGTTCAGGCGCTGGCTCTCGCGCACCATCGCCGCGTCAATCGAGGCGCGGATGATGTTCAGCGACGAATCGCTGAGACCGCCGGCGCGGCCGCGCGCGGCGAAGCGCTGCCGCATTTCGGCAATGCCCGTGGCGTAGATGCGGTAGATCGGCGAGGCGCTGACTTCGCCGCCATTGGCGATGGCGCGCGCCGCTTCGGTATCCGGGTCGAGCAGCGCGTCGGATTCGGCGCGGAAGCGTTCGAGGAAGTGGCGGTTGGCACGCTGGGTGGTAACGAGGAATCGCGTTTTGCCGATCATCACCGCGACGCTGATGACGGCCATCAGCATCAGGATGCCGATCACGATCCAGCCGTCGACGGTCACCGCGCCAAGCAGGATCGAGAAATAGGAGACGCTTTCGCCTTCGTCGTCATCGGCCGGGGCGAGCATCGGGCTGTCGGGCTGCTGGCTGCCGTAGAGTGCCTTGATGTAGTCCGCCGGGCGCGCCGTCGCCGCCAGCGTCAGTTCGTCGAGGTCGCCGCGATAACCGGCGGCGAGGCTGATGTCGCCGCCAAGGTCGCCGCTGGCGAGTTCGCCGCTGCCTGCTTCGGCGCCGTTGACGTACAGCAGCACGCGCTTGCCGGCGAGCGTGACAGCGACGTGTTGCCAGAGGCCCGGCGCGATGTTCGCGCTTGAACTGATCGTCTTGCCGTTGAAGGTGACGGTGAGCTTGCCGCCAGCCAGAGCGATGGCGAGGCTCTGGCTGCCCGTGCCCTGATGGAAAAGCTCGCCGGATTGCACGTCGCCGGGCTTGATCCAGGCGCTGAAGCTGAAGCCGTTGGCGGCGATCAGGCGCAGCGAGGGCGCCGCCGGGACGATGAGCGGCGCACTGCCATCGAGGCGGATCGCTCCGCCAAGCGGGCCGGCAACGGTTGCGGGCTGCACGTCGCGCGGATGGTTGGCGTTGCCGGTGGCGTCGCGTAGCGGGCCGTTGTCAGAGAAGTGCAGGACCAGCGTTTGCGCCGCGTCGTAGCTGCCTTTGGCGTCGCTGCCGGGCGCGGCCTTGTCGTTGCCCCAGAAGAGCTGAAGGGCGTCCGTTTTGGCCGACGGCGTGAGTTTCGGCTGCTGCACCCAGAGCACGGCGAGCTCATTGGTGGCGTCGTACTTTTCGAGGTGAAAGCGTAGCGGCGTCTTGCCATCGGCGGCCGTGACGCGCAGATCGCTGCCGTCGGCGCGCGCCTCGGCAAAAGCGAAGTTGCCGCTGTGCAGACGCAAGGCCAGCGGTACCAGACTGGCGCCTTGTTTCAGCTCGACGCCATCGGCGCTCGTATCGATGCTGATCGTCTGTCTGTGCTTCCAGTCGTCGGGCGCGAAGGTCTCGGCGGCGTGAGCGGCGAGGGCGGCGAGGCTGGACAGGGCAAGTACGGCGGCCATCCAGTGAGTGAGTTTATTCATGGGGGCGGGTGAGCAGTGTCTGATGGGTGTGGCGGGCGGACAGGGGGAGCGCGTGGCGGTCGTGTGGCGTGGAGTGTGTGCTCAAATTATTACAATGGCATCAAGATGGGGTAGCGTCGGTGGCGCTCTCGTCACCGTCGCCCGCGGGGTTCTTTTTCTTCCTGGGCGGCGAGTCGGTTGTCGGTGTGGCGCCGACGGCGTCGTCGCCATTGCCGCCATTGGCGAGCACTTCGACGGTGAGCAGTCCTTGCCGGCCATCGCGGTTGGCGAGTGCGGCCGTTGCCGCGTCGGCGGCGCTGGCGTTGTTGGTCGGCGAGGTGGGCGCCGTGACCGGGGCCGGCGCCGCGACAGCCGCCGGGGCACCGACGACACCGCCGGCCGCCTGAATGTTGTTGCTGTTGAGGATGGTCTGCGCGCCCAGTGAAATCTTGCCGGTGCTGCGCAGGCCGGCATCGCCGGCGTCGATGGCGCCTTGCGGGGCGAAGAGGTCCATGTCGCTGGCTGGCGTGTCGTCGCGCGAGGCCAGCACGCCGATGCCGGAGCCGGCAACCGAGTTCGAGGCGTCGAGGACGATCTGCCCGCCGCGCACGACGAGCACCGGCGGCGGTGTCGCGCTGACGGTCTTCGCGCCGTTGCCCGCGTCGATGCTGCCCTGATCGGCCCAGACGAGAATGTTGCCGCCGTTAAGCGTGAACACTCGCGACTGATTGACGAGGAAGCTGTCCTTGACGTAGGCAAGGATGTCGCCGCCACGGATGGTAAACAGGCCTTGTTCAGAGGGTTTCTTGAGGGCAAGCAGGTCCTGGTTGGGAGTGGCAATACCCACCGTGACGCCGCCGTACGGCGCGAGCAGGGCAATGTTGCCGCCCTGTTCGGTCTTGATCATGCTGTAGAAAAGATCGAGGTTGCCGCCGCCCGGCGCGCCTTGGGGGAAGAGTGCGGCGATGGCTGCGCGGCCCTTGGCGTAACTCGCCTCGCCGCCGCCAGCGATGGCTTCGCGGCCGAGGTCGCGCAACAGCGTGTAGAAGCGTTGCCGCAGGCCGACGTCGCTGGTGTCACTGCCGACAGCGAACTTGTTGTCGCGCAGGAACGTGAGGAATCCCGAATAGTTGGGCGCCGTCGCTCCGGCCATGACGAAGATATCGGCGCCACCTTCCGGCAGGAACGCATTCGCGAGATTGCCGCGGGTAACGATGCCCTGTCCGGAACCGAGGTCGACCTTGCCGCCTGCGACAACCTCCAGGCGCCCCGGCCCGCTTACCTGGAAGACGGTGGTCGCGGCAGGCCCGCTCAGGAACTCGACGTTCCCGCCGGCTTGGATGCGGGTGACGTCATTGGCCGTCGAGTGCTGGGCGATGATGCTTAGCCCGCCCGTGATATCGCCCGACGCCTGTACATGGACCGCTTCGTTGAAGCGGGCGATGACGTCGTTGCTGCCGGGACCGCTGATGTCGCCGTTGAGCGCAACGAGGTGGCTCGCTTCGCTGTCGTTGGCGTGCCAGGACGTGCTGCCGTGCGCGAGACTGGGGATCGTCAGCGAGAAGGGGTAGTTGCCCGTCGGCGAAGGATTGCCGATGCCGGGCAGCTGTGTGGCGGGCGTGTCGTACTGGGTGATGGCCGTCAGTTGCAGGTTTTTGGCGGCCAGCAGATCGAGTTGTCCGTGACTGCCAGGAATCTGCGAAAGACCGCCAATGATGCTGCCGGTATCGGCATCGAAGGTCGTTACCTTGACGCGGCTCGGAGCAAACCCACCGCCACTGCTGTCGCCATTGCTGTTCCCCTGTTCCTGAGCGAGATTCGCCAGCGTGACGGCGCCGTTGAGGGAGACGAGGTCGAACACAGTGTCGTCGGTATAGGTGTTGATCCGGGTCCGGTAACTGTTCTGGTCGCCAAGCGAGAAGCTGAGCGGATTGCCGCTGCTGTCCTTGTAGGTCGGAGTCGACGAGAGGGGGTTGAATATCGCGTAGACGTCGACGTCGCCACCGGCGACGATGTGCGCCTGCGTGTCGCCCAGACCGAAGCGCGCATAGCCCTTGGCCATATCGCTGGCCGAGGCGTTGGCGGCGGCTGACGAGGCAATGCTCTGGCCGGCCTCGACCCGCAGGGTGCCGCTTTCCGCGTAGAAGGTGCCGCCGAGAATCGAGCCGCCCGCCTCGGCATTCACGTTGCCGCCGCCGTTGATCTTCGCGAGGTCGGCGCGTGCTTGTCCATTGATGCCCGGCACGCGTCCGTTGGTCGGTGCCACCGCCATGACATTGCGGATGTCGGCGCCGGCGACGAGGCTGAGGTTGCCGCCGCCCAGTGTGCCAAAGCCGTTGCGGAAGGAGGCGACGCGGCTATACCACTGCGTATCGTTGTCGCTCGACCCGTATCGCACGAGCCAGTCCGCAGTCGATCCCTGCGTCGCCTCGACAATGCTGCCGCCGGCGCTGACGCGTACGTCGCCGCCCCCTGTGAGGTAGAAGGCGCGCACGCCATTGTTGGTCGTATCGCCAGTGCTGTACGGAATCCCGAGGACGGGGTCCGGACTGCTGCCGCCACCGAGGGGACGGAAATAGCTTGGCGCAAAGATGAAATTCAGGTCGTTGCCGTATCTGTCGCTGACCACCGTGTCGGCGATGCCGGCCGTGTAGACAGCCGAGCCGTCGGCGAGCGTTACGCTGCCCTGCGCGGCCAGAGCAATGGAGCCGGTGCCGGTACGCACCAGCGGGGCATTGATGTTGAGGCTGCCGGTGCTGGCCGCGTTGGCGAGAACGGCGAGCGGATTGGCGGCGGCGAGGTCGGCGCCGGCAACGAGACGATAGGACCACGAGCCGCCGCTCGCCAGCGGCCGGCCGTCGCGGTCGCTGCCCTGATACGTCGCCGTGCCCGTTCCCGTGGTGGTGTTCGATGCCGTGAATCCATCGCTGATCGTGGCGTTGACGTTCAGATTGCCTCCCGCATGCAACGAGAGATAGCCCGGATCGGCAGCGCTGCCGTAGCGCCACAGCGTTGGAGTGAGGTTGCCGTTGCTGCTGCCTGCGGCGAAATTGATCGTGTTGTCGACGTTGATATCGCCAGTGGCGCGCAGGTCGACGCCGGGGCGCACCGATACCGCTAGCGAGTCGTTGCGTCCTTGCGTCAGACGACTCGCGATCGCCGCCGCCTGGGCCATGAAGGCGGCGTTATCGGCCTGCCACAACGCCAGACGTTTGCTGTCGATGCTGGCATTGCCGGTGACGGAATACGCCTTGAATGCTTCGACGACGACGGGCGAGGTGGCGGAGCTGCCGTTGATCGTGCTGAGGATCGGCCCAATGCCAAGCGCCGTGCCGAAGTCGGGCGTCGGCAGGTTGCCCGCCGTGAGCGAAGTGATCTGGAAACTGCTTCCGTCGTAGACCGCAGTGATGGTCTGACCGGATTTGATGTCGCCGGAGGCCAGCATTTCGCCGCCGTTTTTGGACAGTGGAATGGCGCCGAAGCCGTTGACCGAGAGCGTCGTGCTGCCGCTATTGACGACGTCGGCGGTAAAGCTGACGACGCTGCCGGGCGTGAGGCGGCTGAGATTGCCATTGCTGACGACGAAATTGGTGCTCGCCGTGGTGGCCGCGTGCGTCGCGCTGGCGCTTGACGAGGCAAGCCAGGTCGTGGCGCTGCTCGAGTATTGCGTTGCCGTGCTTGCCACCAGAACGAAGCGACTGCCGTCGTATACCGCGCAGTAATTGCCGTTAGTCAGTTCGCCGGCATTGATGAAGCTCGTGCCGTCGTTTTTGACGAGAGGCTTGGCTCCCTGATTCCTGATGTTGAGAGTGACCTGTCCCTTCTGCGCATAGGCGAGGTTGCCGCGGGTAATCGTGAAATAGGCGATCTGGCCGGTGTAATACGGGGTCGCCGTCCCGGTATTGATCGTGTAGTTGTTGGTGTTGCTGATATAGCCGCTGGTCGCTGCGGTATTCGGCAAATAGTTGGTGTTGCCGATTTTGACGATGACAAAGCGACTGCCGTCAAAGACGGCTTTGACGAGCGTCCGGGCGGGAAGCGCGTTGCTCGCCAGCGTTCCGCCGCCCGGCATGACCAGGGCGTAGTTGTTGAGGTTGTTCAGTATCAGCGACGTCGTGCCGGTGTTCGAGGCATCGGTCGTGAATTCGAATTCCGAACCGGCGTGCAGGCTGCCCGGGCTTGTCACCTGATAGACGGTTGAGGCGATCGTCGTCGAGGTTGCGGGAGTCGCGACGATATCGAGCGCGTTGCTGATACGAGGGGCGCGCAGGGTAAGGTGACCGCTCGGCGCGGCGCTGGCGACGCTGACGCTGTTGCCGTTGGCATCGGTCGATTGCGTGCTGGCGGTCGAGACGTCGATGAAGCCGCCGGCCTGCAGGTCGATAGTGCTGCCCTCGCCATCGACGCCGAGGGTGACGTTACCGCCGCGTCCGCGCGTTCCCGCCGCCTTGGCGAGGTACTCGCCGGCGTTGGCGAGGAGGCGGCCGGTGCTTTCCAGCGTGATTCGGCCGCCCGTGCTCTGGCCTTGGCTGGCGCTGACCGATTTTGCGTACAGGCCAATTTCGCCACCGCTCTTGCCCGAGGCGTCGAGCGTGCCGGCGATGCTGATGTTGCCGGCGTCTGCGGCGAGCGTAATTTGCGCCGCCTTGATCGTGTTGGCCGCCGCCAGCCGTAGATCGCCGGTGCGCCGGCGAACGTCCCAGCTGCCGGCAAAGTGCTGGCGGCTCGGCTCTGCGCTGGTCGGCGTATCGAGAACGGCGTTCGCCAGCGCCGTCAGGTCGACGCTGTTGGCGTCGATGACGAGGCTGCCTTGCTTGAGGCTATCGTTGCTGCTGTCGCCGCTGCCCTTGAGCGTTCCGGCTGCCGCCGCGACAGTGCCTTGGGTCGCGCGCAGCGTGAGTTTTCCGGCATCGCCGCCGCTGACGGCCGACACCGAGACGCTCGCGCCGGCGTCTACGTTGACGTTGCCGGTGGCCGATGTCAGCACGATTTCGCCGGCGGGCGCGTAGGCGAAGGTGTCGCCATAGGCGAGCTTGACGCCGTCAGCGCTGACCGCGGCACCGTCCTTGAGGTGCAGGTCGCCTGCATTGGCGGTCAGCGTGAGCTTGCCGGCGGGCACGTTGATACGGCCGGCGACATCGAGTGAGTCGCTGCGCAGTTCCAGCGTGCCGCCGAGTCCGGCGGCGCTGTCCGGTGCCTTGCCTGTGCTCAGGATTTGCGTCGTGCCGCTGGCGCTCAGCAGTTGGTTGGAGGCCGCCGCGGCGGTGATCCGGCCGGCGTCGATGCTCAGCGCAACCGGTACGGGCTGGCCGGAGGCGTCACTGGTGCCGCTGGTGATGCGCGTGACGCCGGTGCCTTCAAAGCGCAGTTCGCTGGCGGCGCTGATGTTGACCTTGCCAAAGCCGCTGACGCCGAAGCCGGCGCTCTCGGCGTTGCGCATATCCGTTGTCGCGTTGCCGCCGATCACGACGGTCGTGGCGTTGACGTGCAGCGCGCCACTGCCGTTGGCGGCGAGGTTGCCGCTGCTCTGATTCGGGTTGGCGAATTTGACGGTTTTCGCCTTTACCTGCGCGACGCTGTCGCTGGCGCCATGCCCGGCGATGCCGCGCGCGGCGAGGGTCAGCTGGGTGAGGTCGGCCGTGCCCAGTTCGGCATTGCCGTAAAGATCGATTGTCGTGTAGCTGGCGAGTTTGAGTTCATCGACTTTGGCAAAGCGCGCGAGACTGGTGTTGCTGACGTTAAGGCCGTCGGCGGGGGCGCTGTCGTCGCCGACGACGTTGATGCGCCCGGCGCCGATGGCGATGGCGCCGCCGCTACGCGAACCGTTGGCGGTCGGGGTGCCGACATCGATGACGCCGCCCAGTTGCGTGCTGCGTGTACCGTCAAAGATCAGCGATCGGCCGGCGATGTGCGCTCCGCTACCGAGTACGAGATCCCCCGCAGTGCGGCTGACGGTGCCTCGGCGCGCCAGTTCGCGCTGCGCGCCGTGTGCGACGCGCAGGAAGGCGCCATCGCCGTTTTGTAGCGTCAATCCTTGTGTCGAACTGGTGGTGTTACCGCTGTCGCTGACGGCGCTGCCGTCCTTCACATCAATGCGCTCAAGCGCGCTCAGCAGGATTTCGCTGCCCGAAAGGCTGTGCGTTGCGTCGCTGGCGCCGGTGTTGGCGACGGCAATGGAACTGCTGACGGTCTCGACAACGCCGTTGCTGTCGCGCGTGCCGCCCAGCAGCAGGCTCCAGGCATTGATGGCAGCGAGCTTTTGCTGATCGATCCGCGTCCAGCCGGCGTAGGCGGGATCGCTGACGCTGCTGCCATCGGTGACGAGGAGTTTGGGCGCCGCGAGATCGAGTTGCAGTCCATTACCCGGACGGCTGCGGCCGTTGGCGCTACTCACGGCAGCGGCGTACATCGCGTTGACCGTCGGGTCGAAGCTCAGGGTGTTGCGACCGGTGACGCTGAGTCGCCCGGCGTCACCGGGCAGCGTGGCGCCTGCCGTGTCGAAGAAGAAGGAGCTGGCCGTCGTTTTCAGGTAACTGGCGCGTGCCGCGAGGACGCTGGCGTTGGCGATTTCCAGCGTCAGCGGTCGCTGCGAATAGGCGCTGCTCGATCCGTCGGCGTTTACGGCCAGCCGTGTGCCTGCGATCAGGGTCGCGCCGTCGAGTTGCGGTTTGGCGCCGGCGACGACCTGATCTTGCGAGGGTTTTACCGAGACCAGATAGGCGCCGGGCAGCAAGGCGTAGCGTGCGGGGAGCAGCGTGTACGCGCCCGCGGCAAGGCCGCTGCCGTCGCCGATGCGGATCTGGTCGCCCGCCTGGAGCGACGGCACCGGGCTGAAGGTGCCGCCGCCCTGTGCGGTGACGTTGTAGTACGCCTGCGCCTGACTGTCCTGCGGGGCGAAATTGCCCGACCACGAGGGGAGGATGGCGAAAACGTTGGCGTTGCCGAGGGTCGAGAGATCGAGAATGTTGCTCTTGCCGCCCGTGCCGGGGCTGAATTCGGCTGCCATGGCCTCGCCGCCGCCCGAGAGCGTGAGGGTGGCGCCGCTCTTCACATTGCTGTTGCCGGAGTCGATGCGGATCGCCTTGTCCGGCACGCTGTTGATGGCGTACGAGCTGGTCGTGAGCGACTGGGAGAACGGGCTCCAGGAGGAGGCGATGAATTGCCACAGGCGTCCCGACTGGTCGGTTTGTCCGAGCAGGAGCGTGCGGTCGGCGGCGACCGATGTGACGCTGCCCGATCCTACGGTGATCGACCCGGTGTGGGTGCCGCCGTCGTTGAAAACGATCTCGCCGAGAGGGGCGACGACTGCGCCGTTGTGCTCGATGCTCTGGGCGCTGAATTCAAGGCGCCCGCCTGCCGACAGCGCGGCGCCAGCGGCGGCTCCGGCCAGATAGTCGATAGCGATGCGGCCATCTGCCGCGTTGCCAAGATCGACGCGGTAATCGCTCCAGGTGGACGGCGAGAGACGCGCAGCGGCGAAGTCGAGTTCGCCGCTGGCGCTCATCTGCCCGCTGAAATTGCGCCCTCCGGGGCGGTTTGGCGCGGAGTTGGCGGTGCTGTCGAAGTGGATCTCGCCGCTGCTGTTGAAGCGGCTTTGGGCAAAACCGTTCCAGCTGAAATTCCCGGAGATGCCGATATCGCGTGCGCTGAAGACGGCGTTGGCCGAGCCCTTCTTCGCGTTACCGGGGGGCGCCGACGCGGACTGGTAATTTCCCAAACCGATGGCGGCGGCCGTGAAGTTGACGCGCGAGGCGGACGAGGTGGCGCTAAAGACGGGCGCGTCGAGGCGCAGCTGGTTATTGACGCGTGCGTTGATCACGCCATCGAAGCGAATTTCATTCTGACTGCCGAGATACCAGGAGCCGAATTTGCCGGCATCGAGTGTCGCCAGATCGAGGCGTGCCTGACCGTTGCCGGCGAGCGGGAGTGTCGTTGTGCCATCGAGATACCCCCCGGTATCCTGAGCGTTCAGCTGCCACTGCTCGGGATGCGTGCCCGCCGATTGGAAGAGGGTGAGCTGTCGGGCTGCGCTCATTTCCGGCGGTATTTCCGTGCTGTCCCATCCTTGCAGCGTGTGCTGTTCCAGACGGGCCGAGAAGGTGCCGCCGACGGCGCCATTCTGGCCGCTTGCCGCGTAGCTGCCGTCGAGCAGCATGCCTTCGCGCGCTGCCAGACTGACGCTGCCGCCTGCGCTGCCAATCGTTTGCGCGGCGTAGCTCAGTCCGCCGTAGCCGGATGCGGCAGCGGTATTGAGCGTGTCGGCGGCGCCCGAGACGTCGATCAGCGAGCCGCTGCGCGTGACGAGATAGCCGAGTCCTGCGTCGATACTGACCTGCCCGCCATCGAGCACCTGTCCCTTGTAGCGATACTGGCTACGCAGCTGGTCGGCCGAGAGACCGGCGTCGAGCGCGTTACGCGTGGCGGCGTCGAGGAGCGTGGCGCCGCCGGCGAGCAGGCGGCTGTGCGGGCCGAGGTAGATCGACTCGGATTGCTTTCCCAGCGAGTAGTCGATGAGTTGCAGGTTGAAAGGATCGTTGGCGCGATTGGCCGGGCGCCTCAGGGTGATCTTGCCGGCGGGGGCGGCGAGAGTGCCGAGTACCGTGAGCTGCGCCCAGGACTCAAGGGAGATCGATCCTTGCGGAGAAACGCCCAGATAAGCGTTTTCGCCAACGCTGAGCTTGCCGAAGTTAAGCGAACGCGTCGCCAGCGCGAGCGATGTCGGTGCGGCGCGCAAGGCGGGGTCGAGGACACGCGTCTGGGCGAATCCGCCGATAGCCGAACCGCTCGCCTGATAGCGGTAGCCGGGGATGCCGAGCAGCGACCAGTTGGCAGGCGTCGGCACGATGCGGGTATTGGCGAGAACATCGACACCATCGCGGCCGACCAGCGTGAAACTGTAGAAGCCGCCGGTGTTGAAGAAATTGCTGGACAGGCCGATGCCCGCGCTACCCGTGGCCAGTCGCTCCGTCGCCGATTGCGCGCGCGTGCGGCTGCTGTCGAAACGTGTCCCGAGCGTGACGTGAGAAGTGTCGATTTCGAGCGATCCGCCTTTGCCCAGCGCGTAGGCGGCGAGGGTGCCGTCGAGGAATACGCTCGCGGTGCGCCGTACGCCGTCGCTCAATGTCGTCTGTTCGCCGGGCGCATCCGGTTTGTTGATGCCGCCGCTGGTGAGGGTGATGCTGCCGGCGTTGCCGCCGCTGAGCGTGCCGGTCGTGCTGACGAGCGCGCCGCCGGAGACGTCGAGCAGACTGCCGCTGCGTACGTCGACGTCGTAGAGCGAGGCCAGACGCAGCGTGCCGCCATTGATCGCCTTGGGTGTCGTCGACAGGAAGCCGTCGAGATAATCGTTAACCCATGTGCCGGCGACCGAGAGGCGCGCGCCGCTATCGATCAGCAGGGTGTTGCTGCGGTCGCCGTAAACATAGCTCTTGCCTTGCGCGTCGCGGGCGCTGGTCGATAGATCGATGCTGCCGCTCGGGGCGACGATCTGACCCGCAACATTCATCTGCCAGGCGCTCGCTTTGAAGCTGCCGCCCGGGGCGAGATTCAGCGCGATATCGCGGCCGATATCGAGGCGCCCGTCGCTCTGGATGTCGAAGCGTGAGAAGCCTTTGTCGGCCAGCGTTTGCGAGAGTTCGAGGCGCGCCGGTCCGTCGCTGTTTTCGTCCAGTCCGGCGGCGGCGTTGGCCGCTCCCTTGACGAAAACGATCTGCGGGCTGGCGCTGGCATCGGCGAAATGCTGACCGGCGTCTTTGATGATCAACTGGCCGCCCAGCGGAATGGCGTAGCGGTCGCTGGCCGGATTGCCGACGTTGCGTTGCCGTGCGCCGCGCACCGTCGCGGCATTCAGCTTGCCATCGACAGCGACGCTGTTGCCGACGATCTGCACCGTCCCGGCGCTTTTGCCTTCGGTGTAGGCGGCTTCCTGGCGATTGACCGTGATCAATCCGGTGTAGCTGCCGGCGGTCGGGGCGTCGTTGAGCCGGTAGCTCTGGCCGCCGGTCGTGATGGCGCGCGATTCCGACACCGTCGCCGCGGCGTAATCGACGCGGCCGCCGGAGACGTCGAGTTCGGCCGCCGCTTTGACGATGACGCTGCCCGCGCTGCGCAGCGCGATGCTGCCGCCACTCGCCGCACGCTCGGCGACGCCCTGACCGACCTTGCCAATCCAGCCGCTCAGATCGGCAATGCCGACAGCGTCGCGGATGTCGACCGACGCCGTCTGTCCGCGCAGCGCGCCGTTGCG
The DNA here is from genome assembly GCF_009617575.1 of Rhodocyclus gracilis. Taxonomy (GTDB): domain Bacteria; phylum Pseudomonadota; class Gammaproteobacteria; order Burkholderiales; family Rhodocyclaceae; genus Rhodocyclus; species Rhodocyclus gracilis. The sequence continues at coordinate 255,623 of NZ_WIXJ01000002.1, read as the reverse complement.
TTGCAGCGGATTGCCGGCGAACTCATCGCCGCGCAGTTCGACCTTGATGAAGAGATCGGCGACCGACTTGCTGGCAGTCGCCCCAGAGACATCGAGCCGGGCGCCGTCGCCAACAAAGACACCGATGCCGGCGCCCGGTGTGGCCGTTTGGGCGAGCAGCAGGGGATCGTTGATGAATGCGCTGGTGCCATCGAAGCGGTTGTTGCTGAGGAACTGGATGCGTCCGCCCCGAGCCAGCAGCTGCGCGCCGGCGATGCCGTTGCTCGTGCCGTCGATCTTGATTTTTGCGCCGATGCCTTCGATCGACGAACTGATGAAGCTCTGATCGGCGGTAATGGTCTTGCCGGAGCTGCCATCCAGCACGATTTGCGTCGTGCTGCCCGGCGTCAGCTCAAGAGTGCCGCCGACTTGGCCGGGGAGGAAATTCGCCTGGTTCGCCGACTTGGCCTCGCCTGCGTAAGCGATGACGCCGCTGGAGTCGACATCGCGTGCCGTTGCAGCCGATGTCAGTTCGCCCGTCAGCGTGCTGTAGAGACCCGAAAGCGCCACCTGATCGCGCGCGACCAGATGGATTGAGCCGTTAGCCGTGACCGAGGTGCTCGTCGCCAGCTGGCCGGCTTGCGTGAGGTTGAAACCGACCAGCGAGATATCGCCGAGTGCGGCGCTGATGCTGCCGTTGTTGACGATGCTGCCGTGCGCGATGACGTTCCAGATGTCTCTGGTGCCGTCGGGATTGCTCCAGTTCCGCACGACATAGAGCGGATTGACTTCGGCACTGAAGCCGCGCAGAGCGGCGGAGTAGGGGGCTTTCAGGTAGACATCGGCACCGGCGGCAATCAGCGTTTGCCCCTTGGGTGTGCTGATGCGGCCGCCCTGGGTGACCGAACTGCCGACGAGGATGGCGTAGCCGTTGTCAGCGGTTCCCAGGGTGACGCCCTGGCCGATCTTGATCGTTGCCTGATCAAATGCCGCCTTGGCCTTCGCGCTCGCGGCGGCGAGATTGGCCGCGCGCTCGGCCGCGCGCGTGGCGTCGTCGTTGGAGCTGGAGTCTGCGGCGAGCCATTGCGCGCGCGAAAGATAAAAAGTGCGCTCGCTGAAGCCGTCCTGATTGAGCAAGCCGTTTTTGACCACATCGGGGTTCATCGCCAGCGCCGAAACCACGAGGTTGGCGGCGTGCACGTCGGCGTGGAAAAGCTTGCCGCCAAACGCCAGCGGATTGGCGTTGGCGCGAAATTCGAAGCCTTTTTCGTTGATCAGGAAGAGTTGTCCGTTGGCCGTGATGCGGCCGTCGATGATCGAGCGCAGCGCTGCGTTGCTGTTGCGCGTTTCGTCGAAAATGAAGTTGTAGGTGATCGAGCCGCTGCCGGGCTGGACGAAGCGCAGCGTCTGGTCGCTGCGCAGGCGGAAGCCTCCACTCCAGTTGATCTGCGCCTGGCTGCTGTTCTGCACGACGCTGATCAGCGATGTCTGTATCGCCGAACTGTCCGCTGTCTCGGTCGTGCCATTGTCGAGGTTGATGTCGGCGCTGGCGCCGCGCAGTTGCAGCTTGAGTTCGTTCGTGCGGGTCGTGCCGGCGACGAGCATCGTGCTGCCGTTCAGGGTGACGGCCTGGCTGGCGTTGACGATGCCTTGCTGATTGACCGCCAGCGCTGCCAGATTGACGCTGCCGGTGCCGGCGTCGATGCGCCCGCCGCTGCGGTTCGCCGCGCTGCCGTCAAGGGTGACGGCATTACCTTGGGCGTCCTTGCCCTGCCAGGGGGTGGTCTGGATCAGGAGGCCGCTGAGGGCCGGATCGTCAGGGGCGGTCAGGATCACCTTGCCACCGGCGGCAAGGATCGCTTCGGCCGCCCCCGTGCCACCATCGCTCTTGTTGGCGACCGCGATCAAGCCAAGGTTCTCGGCGGTCTTTGGCGCGATCAGCACGACGCGTCCGCCGGACGGCGTGCGGATCGCCGCGCCGGCGTCGACGGTGACGAAGCCTGTGTTGAAGCCGTCGGCGTTGCCGTCCCAGATAAATTCGAGCGAATCGCCCTTTGCCGTCGGCAGCCCCGAGTTGAGGAGTTTGGCGCGCATGGCGTCACTCATGTTGAGTGACGAGGCGACGAGTCCGCCGACATTCACCTGTGCGCCGTTGCCGAAGAGGATGCCGTTCTGGTTGATGAGATAGACCTGACCGTTGGCGTTGAGCTTGCCGAGGATGACGCTCGGATCGTTGCTCCAGATGCGGTTCAGCACACGCGCGCTGGCGTCGGGCTGGTTGAAGGTGACTGACGAGGTTGTGCCGACGTTGAAGCTGTCCCAGTTCAGGCCGAGCGTGCGGCTCGGTGTGGTGATCGCCATGTCGCGGCCGCCGGCGGCGTTGGTCGTCACCGCTGGCTGACCGCCGGCGACCGTGCCCGAAAAGACAAAAGGGCGCCCCGAACTGGCCGCCGTCGATGGCACCGGTATGGCGTTGGGAGGCGGCGTGACGGTCGTTGGCACCGCGTGGCCGGTGCCGGCGGTAAGCGCCAGGGCGACGGCGGCGAGTTTGCGCAGCGACGGCTTCTTGCCGCGTCCACGCACGGTTTCGGCGACGGCCACCCAGGTTTGCCGTTCGTCGCTGAAGATCACGCGATAGCGGTCGCTGTTCATGATCGTTCTCCGGTGGATGGCGCAGGTAAAGGCATCGGCCGCCTCAGAATTCGTAGCCGATGCGCACGTGCAGGCGCTTGTCGCCGCGCGCTGTGCGCGGCCCGGCTTTCAGCGCCTGCGCCAGATCGAGGGCGACGAGCGGGCCGGCCTTGTCGCCTTTCAGGCGCAGGCCGATGCCGGCGCTGGCGAGCGAAAACTCGGCGGTTTGTCCGGGCAGCGGGTCGTTGAGCGAGAGCTTGGCGCCTTCGAGGAAGCCGGCGGCGCGCAGTCGGGTGTTGCCGATGTCGGCGAGCGAGGGCGTTTTCAGTTCGGAGCGAAGGCGCCAGCCGCGGTCGCCGGCGGCCTCGCCTTCGTAGTAGCCGCGCACGCTGTCCATGCCGCCGGCGAGAATCTGTTCTCCCGAGACCAGCGGCTGCGCGCTGGCCTGGAAATCGGCGCGGGCCGACCACTCCCAGCCGAACAGGCGATGCGTGTAGCCAAGGTCGCCGCGCAGGACCGAAAAGCCGGGGCGTGCGCCGTAGCGGCGGCAGGCAAACTGGTCGGTGTCGTAGCCCTGACAGTTGATGCGCTGCGTCGAGGTATTCAGATTGACCGCGAGACCGATATTGGCGAGGAATTCGCCCGCGTCGCCCAGGCTGTTCAGCGTGTATTGCGCCATCAGCGGCGAGTAGCGCAGCGGCGAGACTTTCTGGTCGGCGCCGAGGATGTTCTGCGTTTCCTGCAGGTCTTTATAGTCGATGCCGAGCGATAGCGAGTGGAAGAGGCCGCTCGTGCCGGGCGGGTTCGGCAGCGTCAGCGAGAGCCGCGCGCCGAGCGTCGTGCCCTTGCCGATGACCGAGCTGTCGCCCGCGGTCGCGATGTTGCTGTTGGAGTGCTGCACGAAGGCCGAGAGCGAGCGTCCGCCGCCGATGGGGGCGCTGTAAAAGGCCGATAGCACGTTGACCTGATCGGGGTTTTCCGGCGTCAGCACGTAGTTGAAACCGGCGCTGTGCTGGCGCTGGAAGAGGTTGTCGTAGTGCACGCCGGCTTCGATGCGTCGGCCCGAGGTGTCGGGGCTTTGCCGGTTGTTCACTTCGATGTTGCCGTGCAGCGGCAGATCGTCTTCGACGGCGAGTTCGACTTCCATCGTGCCGGGGCGGCTGCCAGGACGCAGCAACGGGGTCACGCGGCGATCGGGGGAGCGACCCGCCTGCGCCAGTTGTGCCTGCATGGTCGGAAAATGGGGAACGGTACCGGGGGCGAGTTCGGGCACTTCGCTGCGCAATTCGCTACGCGAGGTGAAGCGGTTGCCGCTGACCTTGAGTGCGTCGACGCGGCCATCGACGACGAGCAGACGGACCTGTCCTTCGTCAATCGATTGCTCGGGCACGACGACCGATACCGACAGGTAGCCGGCGTCCTGATAGGCGGCTTCGAGTGCGGCGCGCGCTTTTTCGATATCGGCCAGCGTTTTGCCCGGCCCGAGGGAGGGATACACCGCGCGCTCGATCTCGATGTCGGGCAGCACGCTGTTTCCTTCGACCGAGAACTCGAGAAGTTCGAAGCCTGCCGCCGAGTTGATCGAGGCAAGCGTCGCTCCGCAGACGATGAATGCGGGCAGCAAAAACAGGGGAGGAGAGAGTCGTTGCATGGCGAATGGATTATGGCGATCGACGGTTACTGCCCCCGTTGGCCGACATTCGCCAAACGTAGTCCGTGCGGACGTTTTTTGATCCAAAAGAACCATGCGGCGCGGCCCATGGTTGCCCATGGGCCGCGGCTGCTACGGCTTCGTTACAGCGGTGCTGTGGGGACTGTTACTGCTTGTTGTACGGCGCGCACTGGTCGCCGTTCAGGTATGCAGCTTGCAGGACGCGCGCGCCCGTGTAGCCGTTGCCCGGGATGCCGGCGGTGACGTACTTGAGCGCCGGAACCGCGGCATGCACCGCCGGGTCCTGCGCCAGCGTCAGGAACTTGTTGAGCACTTCGAGCTTGGGGCCGGTCGTGCGCGCCGGGATGTTGAAGGACTCCCAGGCCTGCAGGTCCCAGGTGCCGTCGATGTAGTTGCCACTGGTGCCGTCGGCGCTGACCGTCGCGTTCTTGCCGCTGCCGGTGACGACCGGCAGGTCGGCGGCGTTGCCGGTCCAGGTGATCTGGCCGGCGCCGTCGAGGTTGCGGAAGGTCCACTTGCTCGTCGTCGTCGAACCGTTGAGGCTGTCCATCGACAGCACGCCGATCGCCTTGTTGCCGGCGGCGGTGAAGTGCACCTTCACCGGCTTGCCGTTGCGATCCCTGGTGACATAGTCGTTGGCGTAGGCGCCTTTCGTCGCATCGTAGGCGCCCGGACCGTTCACCGCAGCGTTGAGGCAGTTCTTGACGTCGCCCGACGACGCGTTCTCGACGACGACCAGACCGCCGGTTCCCGGGCTCACCGTGAAGGTCCGATCGCTGTCGCTCCACGCGGTCGAAGCGTAGCGGTCGGCCGGCGCGTTGACGTTTCCGGTGCACGGGTAGTTGCCGAAGTAGGCGTTGAACACCGCCTGCGTCCCCGAACCCGGCGTGCGCCGGCAGACGACGATGTCGCCGGAAAGGCCGGCCGCCACCTTGTCCCAGGTGCCGACGTTGCCAGCGAGGATTGCGGCGATGTTGGCCTTGGTGAACTTGACCGTGGTCGGGACAGTGGTCGTCACCGCCGGGCCGAAAGCCAGACCGTAGATCGCGGTCGAAGTAAGCCGCGGCAGTTCGGTCACCGGGTCGAGTGCATCGGCCGCAGTTTCGCCCTCGGTGTTGTAGAGACTCTGGAAGAACGCCGGAGCGACGTCGGAGATGCCGGCGTCGGGAATCGCATTCTTGGCACCGACGGTGCAGGTGAAGGCGGTCTTCGCGTCGACGCCGGTTCCGGCAGTGCCGCAATCGCTCGAAGTGACTTGCAGCGTGTCGATCGACTCGGCACGGGCGACCGAATTGACGCCATAGACCGAGCCGCCGACGACGCGCTCGATGAAGATCGCGTTCTGGCCGGCCCAGCTGCCGGCGTCAGCGGCGAGCTGGCCGGCGACCGCGAAGTAGTCGGAGCCGGTGGTGTCCTGCGCGCTGCCGTACCAGGTGACGGTGCCGGGGACGAAGAGCTTGGCGACGATGCCGCCGAAGCCCTTCTGCACCGCCGAAGCGCCGGCGACGTAGATGACGCGGCCGTTGCTGTTGGCGTCGTCGAGGACGGCTTTTTGCGCGGTCGACAGTCCGGCGGCCGAGGCATTGACGGCGAGACCGGCGCAGGCGAGCGCGCAAAGCGCAGCGAGTTTGTTCATTTTCATGGGTTCGCTCCTTGTTTGTCTCCCCGGCGGCGCCGGGGAGTGTCGTGAGGGTTCGGGAGATCAGGCGCGGTTGCTGAGGCGGCGACGCGCCATGAAGCCGAGCATGCCGAGACCGGCGAGCAGCATCGCGTACGACTCGGGTTCGGGAACCGCAGCGGCGATGGTCAGCGTTCCATCCTTGAACCAGGCGCGCGTGTCGCCGCCCCCCAGGGTTGCGATCTGGATTGCCGTAATACCGGTCGCGTTGCCGAGCGCTTCCTTGAGCAGCAGTCCGTTGGCGAAGCTGTTGTTGTTCAGCGTGCCGAGCGCTGCGGTCGTCCAACCGATGTTGTTGTTGATGACGCTGATACCGACATTTGAACCGCTGGTCGCTCTGTTGATGTAGCCGGTGTCGGCGGTGCCGTAGATGGCCGAGTTGCTAGCGGCGAGTTTCGAGTTGATTCCCGTCACCAAGGCGGTGGTTTGTCCAGCAGCAGTTACGACGATATTCGAGTCCTTGTTTGTCAGTTTTGCTGCCGCTTGTGCGGTCTCGAGAACACGCACGGCCCCTTGTTTGTCGGTGGCCAGCACGTTCCAGTTCAGCGCACCCGTATGCGTGCCGAGGAAGCTCGTCAGCAGCGTATCGGCGCCGAAGACGAGATTGGTTTTACCCGTGGCGACGAGCGTCTCGAAGCTGTTGAGGTCGATGCCGAGGTTGCGCGTGTAGGAACCGGTTCTGTCCCAGATATTGAAGAAAAGGTCGCCGTTGCCGTTGGCGCCGTTGTTGATCGGCGCAGCGCTGGCGCCGCCGGCGACGACCATTGCCGCGGCGGCGGCGATCATCTTGAGTTTGAAATTCATGTCTGATTCTCCTGATGGGATGAGGGGGAAAACCGGCCGGCGGCATATGCCACCGACCTTGCCGCGCACTCTGGCGGGCGGGCTTTACGTCCTTTGCGTTGCGGTCAGGAGCATTTCGTAGTCGCTTTGCACTAGCGGCGCGGCGAACGGGCCATGCCATCGTCGTCACCGTTGCTGCGTGAGGCGATGTGGCGTGGTTGCGAGTGCGCGGAAAGCGAGAGCAACGAGTGGGGCGAGGGCTGGCGGGAGCGGCGACTCAGAAGTCGGTCGACATGGCGCCGGGGTTGGCGCCGCCGGCGAGCAGGAGGTCGGTACTTTGCCGCTGCCGCGTGTAGATGGCCCAGAACAGCGCGGGACGGCCGTCGCGGTCGGGGAGGTCGACGGCAGCGCCATGGGCGAGCAGCGCGGCGAGGATTTCGCCGCGCCCCTCACGCGCGGCGAGGGCCAGCGCGTGCAGGCCGTCACGGTCCTGACATTCGAGGTTCGGGCGGTAGGGCAGGAGTGCTTCGACGATCGCGATGCGGTTGAGTCGTATCGCATCGTGCAGTGGTGTGTTGCCGTGCGCGCCGCGTCGGTCGACATCCGCGCCCGCCTTGAGCAGCAGGCGGGCGACGGCGACGTTGCCGGCGAGGGCGGCGCTGGAGAGCGGCGCCATGCCGTCGCTGCCCCGCAGGTCGGGGTTGGCGCCTTGGTCGAGCAGCTGGCGCACCATCTCCAGCCGGCCGGCGCGGCTCGCCAGTGCGAGCGCGCGTTCGCCGCGCGTATCGGCGAGATTGACCGGGGCGCCCGCTTTCAGCAGGGCTTTCAGTTGGCCGGTGTCGCCGGTGCGAATGGCGTCGAGGAGTGCTTGCGTTTCGGCGGGTGTTTCGCTGTCGACGCTGTCCGTGAGTGCCAGTGCGGCGCGAAAGACGGGGGGCGTCGCCGCCCCGTGACGCAGAGGGCGTTCCGGGGAGGCATTGGCCGGCAGCAGCCAGTCAAACTCGGGAGCCAACTCCGCCGCGCCCACGCTGGCGCTGGAGGCGAGCGCGCCTACGCCGCTGAGGAGGAGGGCGGCGAGCCACTGCGGCAGCCGGAAGAGGCGGGGCAGGCGCGGCTTTTGCGCTGGGCGGGGAGCGTGTATGCCCGCCGTTGCGCGCCATGTGCGCCGGCCCCAGGAGAGTTGCGCGGGCATGCTTTCAGCCGGCGCCAGAATCGAGCAAGCGCAGGGAAATACCGCGCGAGACGGCGTGGGCGCGGTTTTGCACATTGAGCTTGCGGTAGATTTTTTGTACGTGGTTTTTCACGGTCAGCGGACTGATGCCAAGGACCGTGCCGATTTCGTGGTTGCTCTTGCCTTGTTGCAGGAGGCGCAGGATTTCGACTTCGCGTCCGGTGACGAGGCGGGTCGCGCCGTTGAACGCCATGCCCGGTTCGGCGTTGGCGGATTCGGCGAGGCGCATCATCGCCATTTGCAGGTGCGGCAGCAGCAGTTCGAGCAGATGCGCGTGCCGTTGGCTGGGTTCTTCGACGAGGTCAAAGAGGATGTACACCGAGTTGCCACCGAGAATGCGGTCGGTCGAGCAAGCCAGCGCATTGCGCAGGCCGCTCTGTGTGAGCAGGGCGCGCAGTTCGGCGTGTTCGGGGGTGAGCGCCCCGCTCGAGGCAAGGATCAGCGGGTTGGTCAGGCTGCAATGGCGCGCCAGCGTGACGGCAACACCGCTGAGCGGGTTGCACAGACGGTCGTAGCTTTCGTCCTTGAGTACCGTGCCGTGCAGGCATTCGAGTTGTTGCACCTGCTGGTTGTCGTCAAGACGCACGCAGACGAGGATTTCGTGTTGCAGCACGCCCCGGAATTGCCCCTGTGCCCAGAGGAAAAACTGGTGGCGCTTGCGCACGTGGATGGCCGACTCGATGGCGCGAACGAGATATTCGCGCTCACGGTCGGTCAGGATGATCAGATATTCGAGTGGATGAACGGCAGACATGCGTGCGTCAACTCAGGTACGCGCTGGATACGGCATCGGGAACCCCCTGATGAATCGGGTAAGGTAAGCGTTAAGCGTAGTAACGGGATGTTACGGAGCGGCGAAAACGGGCTGTGCCTGTACGGCCTCGTTCGGACTATTGACATTGGCATCGTCTGCCGAATTGCTGGCCCGTGGAGTTGCCTGCGCATTCGCCGGCTGATTTGCCCACTCAGTTGCCGACTCCGTTGCCAACCCTCCCGCCAGCTCACCTACCCGCCCAGCGGGCTGCGCGGGGAGCGGCATGGCGCCGCTGCCCGTGACGTAAAACTTCCAGTCGCGGTAGCTTTTGGCGCCGGCGAATTCACGGTCGCGCGTGGCGAAGCCGTCCTGCTTGAGGGGCGTGCGCTCGACCGGGCTGTAGAGGCCGGTGATGCGTCCCTCCTGCCGCATGAGAACCCAGTCGTGCCGGCCAGTGAGCGGGTCGGGATAGAGCTGACGAAGGTGCCGGCGCGTGTCGGGAAAGCGTGGGTCGTGCAGCAGCTCGGCGAGAGTCGCCGGGTAGGGCGAACTGGCGGCTGGGCTGGCTTCGGCGTAGCGGCGCAGCGCCTCGCGATACTGGTTGCCGACAAAGAGCAGCTCGCGCTCGCGTTCGCGCTGCGTCAGCGTGCTCCAGTTTTCAGCGACGCCGGCGCTGATGATGCCAAGCCCGGCGACGGCGAAGAGCAGCAGCAGGTAGGTGTAGCCCTTTTGTCTGCTTTTGCGCGTGAGTTTGCGCGTGAGAGGGAGCGCGGTCGTCGGTGAGAGGGGGCGCGCGATCGCGGGGGCGCTTGCGGGGCTGATGGGCGCCTGCGGGGGTATCCACCCCGGGCAGCGTCCGCTGAGCTTACCAGTCGGCATACGGCGTACCGCGCGTGCTGGTGCCCTCGGCGCCGCTCTTGATATCCCAGACCCGACCGGCGCCGTTGGCGGGCGGCGGCGGGATGAGGAGCCAGGTCTCGGCGCTGTCGGTGATCGGGTCGACCGGCACGGCGCGCAGATAGCGCCGGCTGGCGAGGTCGGCGAGCGTCTCCGGGTAGGCGCCGGTATCGCCGTGGAATTTGTCGATGGCGTCGCGGACGACGGCCAGCGTCTGTTGCAGGCTGGCTTCGCGCGCCCGCTCCAGATGCCGGAAATAGCTCGGTGCGGCAATGGTGAGCAGGACGGCGATGATGGCCATGACCACCATCAGTTCGATCAGGGTGAAGCCCCGCCGGCGGCAGGGTAGTGGCCGGCTCACCATTGGCGGTAGGGAATGCCGTTAAGGCCGACGCCTTCGGCGAGGGAGTAGACGTCGAACACATCGTCGCCGGTGGCGGGCGAATCGGGCGGGCTGGCGTAGCTGCGCTGGCCCCAGGTTGCGCTGGCGGAGAGCGAGGGATCGGTGTTGAAGGGGTCGCGCGGCAGGCGGCGCAGGAAGTAGATCTTGGCGAGATCAGGCCGGCGAATGTCGGCGACGCCGTCGACCAGGTCGTCCAGGCGGGGCGGGTAACCGGAGGCGTCGGCGCGCAGGCGGATACGCCCCTCCTCACCCGCGCGCTTGTAGGCGTCGATGCCTTCGCGAATCTGCCGCAGGGCGCTACGCAGTTCGGCTTCCTTGCTGCGCTGGATCGTCGTTTCGGCGAGCGGCAGCGCCATCGTCGCCAGCAGGCCGACGATGGCGACCGTCACCGCCAGTTCTATCAGGGTGAAACCACGCGCGCGTCGGCGAGCGGTCACGGGCGCAGCTCCGAGGTGTTTTCGACGCCCGGCGGCGCGACGCTGAAAACGGCGGCTTCGCCGCCCGCCGGTGCTGAGGGCGATGCTGGCGTTGTTTCTGGCGCTGCGGCGGGTGGGGCGCTGCCCGTTTGCGCGTTGCTGTCGTTGCGACCATCGCTGGCATTGGTGGGGGGCGGGGCGGCCTCGGGCGTTTCGCTCGGCGTGGGGGCGTCGGGCAGCATGGGCGTTGCGGGCCGTTCACCGCCGGTAGCGACCGGCGCGGCGCCGCTGCGGGCGGGCATGCTCAGACTGCGCGGCGCGGTCGGGCTCAGGCGCAGGGCCGGTGCGCCCACGCTGATTTCGGTGCCGGCTGCCCGCGCCGGTTCGCTCACTTGCGGCGGCGTCAGGCTGCGCACGATGCGCGGCGTGATGAGCAGGACGATTTCGGTCTTGCTGCTGCTGTCCTTGTTGCTGGCGAAGAGGCGGCCGAAGATCGGAATGTCGCCAAGCCCCGGCAGCTTGTTGGCGCTGTTGCGTTCTTCATTGCTGATGAGGCCGGCGAGGATCTGCGTTTCGCCGTTTTTCAGGCGCAGCGTGGTCGTCGCGCTACGCGTGCCGATCTGATAGGCGGTGGAGTTGCTGGGGCCGACGATCTCTTTGACGACACTGCTGACTTCGAGGCCGACCTTCATCTCCACTTCATCCTGCATATGCACGATGGGCTCGACGTCGAGCTTGAGGCCAACGTCGAGGTAGGAGACCGAGGCGGCGACGCCGACATTGGCCGTAGCGGTGGTGGTGAAGACCGGCAGTTTGTCGCCGATGTGGATTTTCGCCTTGTCGCGGTTCTTGACGCGGATGCGCGGATTGGCGAGCAGGTTGTTGTCGCCACCGTTCGATTTGAGGTTGAGCAGCAGTCCGGGGTTGGCGGTGAAGGTGGTCAGGCCGCTACGGCTGCGCAGGTCGATGTAGCCGGGCGCCAGCGCGCCGCCAAATGTGGTTTGTTGGCTGATGGTGACGCCGTTGGTATCGGTGACCTTGTTGGAGACATCGGGCGTAATACGTCCGTAACCAATCTGGTCGGGGAAGCTGATGCCCAGTTCGTAGAGCTGGTTGCGGCTGATTTCGAGCACTTCGAGGTCGAGCATGACTTCCGGTTCGGCGAGATCGAGCGAGGCGATCAGGTGTTCCGCGAGTTTGACGACTTCGGCGGTGTCCTTGACGACGAGCAGGCCGAGTTTTTCGTCGATGAAGATGTCTTTCACCTTCAGCACGTTCTTCAGCATCATCTGCGCCTGCTTGGCTTCGGCGTTGGCGAGAAAGAAGCTGCGCACGACCATCTCCTGATGTTCCTTGGCTTTGGCGGCCGTCTTCGGATAGATGAGCAGCGAGTTGTCGTTCAGCGGCTTGCTGTCGAGTTGCTGCGTGGCAAGGATCAGGCGGACGATTTCGTCGACGTTGCTGTTGCGGATGAAGATCGTCACCTTGGTGTCGGAGCGGACGTCCTTGTCGAAGACGAAGTTGAGCCCGGAGGAGCGCGCCAGTACCTCGAAAACGGTCTTGATCTGGACGTCGCGGAATTCCATCGAGATCGGTTTGGGCGGCGGCCCCTTGGGCGTTAGTGCGCGTGCCTCGGCTTGCGCTTTCTCCTCCTGTATCGCCTGCATGAGCGCGCGCGCGGCGGCGTGGCCCGGCACTTCGGCGAGGACGGTGCGGGCGTTGCGTTCGGCCAGCGTCGCGTTGTTTTTGGCCAGCGCGGCTTCGCCTTCTTTGACGAGCGCGGCACGGCGCGTGTCGGCGTCAATCTGGGCGAGGCCCGCTGCCGCACGGGGGTTGGCCGGGTCGATGCGCTGCACGCGGCGGTAGATCGCTTCGGCTTCGCTGTTGCGGTCGGTGGCGCGCGCGCTGTCGGCGGCGGCGAGCAGGCGCGAGGCCGCCAGTTCGCGTTGCCGGTGGTAGATGGCGCGCAGCTCGGTGTCGTCGGGCGATTGGCGCGTGGCGTCGGCCAGCCGTTCGATGGCCGCGTCGGTGTCGCCGGCGGCGAGCAACTTGCGGCTGGCTTCGATGGCCGGATTACCGGCGCAACCGGCGAGTACGCCAAACGCCAGCACGGCGAGGGCCGCGAGCGCGGCGCCTTGCCAGCGTCGTCCCGGCGGGAGCAGCGTGATCACTCGTCACCTCCAAAAATCAGGGTTTGTTTCTCTTGCAGCGGGCGGTAGAGCAGGACGACCGAGGACGCGGTGAGGCGCACGACTTCGTAGTTGCCAAGGTGGTCGCCTTCCTTGACGAGCGAGGTGGTGTTGCCCTGGCTGAGGAAAATCCGCAGGCCGCTCTCGTCTTGCAGACGACCGGCGTACTTGAAGGGCAGCGGCGGCGCGACCGGTTTGGCGGGGGGAGGCGGCGGGGGCGGGGGCGGCTGCCAGGAGCGGGCGGCGAAGAGGTGTGGCGCTTCGTCGCCTTGCTCTTCGGCGCGCAGCGGGTCGTGGCGGGCGGGCAGCGCCGGACGCTCGGCCTCGCCGCTGGCGTCGGCATTGGCTGATTCCTTGAGGGCGTCGGCGCGCAGGAAGACGGTGAACTGCACGCGCCCGTCGAGCGGCGCGTTTTCGGCGCTGTCGCGGCGCAGGCTGAGTTCGTCGATGGCCAGCGCGGGCGATGATTCGATAAGCTCGGCGAGCCAGTGGCGCAAGGGTTGCCAGGTGGTTTTGACCGGCAGCGCGATTTCGTAGCGGATAAGTTCGCCTTCCTTGCGCACGCGATATTCGGCGGTGGCGGTGAGCAGCCCGTCGCGCGCCGCCGCCTGGTGGATGGCGGCGATCACGCCTTCGAGGGCGGCGCGGGTCGGCAAGGCGGCCAGCAGGGTGTCGGCATCGCTGCCAGCGTCACGCGTAGCGCCCTGCGGCGCCTGACGAGCCTTGGCGATGGCGGCGCGCGTCTCGTCGACCTGCGCGCGCGTCGTTTCCAGCAGCAGGGTGTACATCGCCAACGCCGTTGCCAGCAGGGCAAGGCCGGCAAGCGCCGGCCAGCCGGCTCGGCGCAGCAGGTAGCGCAGGTGCGCGACGATCATCGCGCGGCCTGGCGCTGGCCGCGCGGGCGCAGCGGCAAGCGTACGGGCGCCGATGTTTTGAGCGGCGCTATCGCGTGCCGCAGGCTCCTGCATCGTCGTGGCACTCATGGCGGCGTTTCCCGCCATTGCGCCTGCATCGTGAAGTCGATGACCGTCGTCGCGCCGATGCTCCGCGGTTCATGGTTTTGCAGATAGACCTCGGCAAGCTGCGGGCTGGCGCGCAGACGCTCGACGAGGGCGAGCATGTCGTCGACTGTTTTGGCTTCGCCTGTCAGGCGCAGGGCGCGCGTGCGGGCATCGATCTCGACGCCGATAAGGGCGGCCGGCAGTTCGGCGCTGCTTTCCAGTTCGCCGAGCAAGGCCGGCCACGGCGCGGCGAGGCGCGGCAGTACCTTGGCGACCGCGGCAGTCGTCGGCGGCATGCCTTTGCCTGTGGCGGCATTCGGGCGTGGCGCGTCGGCCGCGTGCAGGCGTGAGAGACGGCGCAGATGCGCGGTGGCGTCCGCCAGTTCTGCTTCGCTGTCGTCGATGTCGAGACTGACGACGGCGACACACACTGCGCCCGCCAGCAGCAGGGCGAAGCCGATGAGGCTCGGTGCGCGCGTCCGCTGCGCTGCAAAATCGATGGCCAGCGCGCTCACACGACCTCGCCTGCGCTGCGTTGACGTGGCGTGGGCGATGCTGCCGAAAGTCCCGTAACTCCAGCAACTCCCGCGAGCCAGGGCAGCGCGCTGCCAAGCAGACGGCAGCGCTCCGCCGGGAAGGCCGCCATGCAGCGGGCGGCGGCATTTCCGCAAACGAAGAGGCGGGGCGCCGCCTGCGTCGTCCCCCGTTGCGCCGCCCCCGGCGTAGTCCCTTGCGTGGATTCGCTGCCGAAATCGGCGGCGAATCCAGCGGCCAGCGCCGTGCGCACGAAGAGGCCCGCCAAAGCAGCGCCGGGATCGTCGTCGGCGGCGAGGCTGGCCCGCTGGATGGCGTGCCAGCGCCGGTCGTGGAGTAGTCCGAGCTGCAGTACGTCGCCTTCGGCGACGGCGAACCCGACGAGGCCGCGCGGCAGGGCGGCGCGCCAGTGATCGGCGGCGGCGCCGAAGAGCGGATGCACGCATTCGAGGGCGTAGCCACGCGCACGGGCGAGTGCATGCAGTGCCTCGATCAGCGCGCTGTCGATGGCGCAGACCGGTGTGCCTTCGCCGGGGGGGCGCTCGGCGCAGACGATGCTCCACCCACGTGCGGCTTCGCCATAAATCTCGCGCAAGCGATGACGGGCGAAGGCCTCGCTTTCGGCGGGCGTGCTGATTTCTGCCTGCCAGGGGAGAACCAGCCAGCGCGCGAAGTGCTCGGCGACGACGATCTCCAGGCGCGGCGCCTGCCAGTGCTTCAGCCAGCGCGCCGGTGCACTGGGCAGCGATGCGAGGCGCGTCAGGGCGGCGCTCGCTTCGTTGCCGGCTGACTCGTCCGGCGTGTGTTGCAGGGCGGCGTCTGGCGCTGGGCTTGCCGCACTGGCCGTTTCACCGTCGGCGGCGAGTGCGGTGGCGAGCGTTGCCACCGCGGCGGCCCAATCCGGCCGGCCCGTACCGGTGGGCGCGGCAACGCGGAGCGTTTGGCAGTCGCCCTGACGCCACCGCACGATACGGTCGGCCGCCAGCAGGACGCGAATGCGTTCGCGAAAGCCGGCGGCGGGGGCAAGAGGCAAGGAGATCATGCTCAGGCGACGACCCGGTCGAGTTCGGCGAGGCTGGTGTCACCGGCGCGCACGAGGTCGAGGCCGGCCTCGCGCAATAGGCGCGTGCCGCTGCGTTGCGCCGCTTCCTTGATCTGCCGTACGGGCTCGCGCGCGGCGATCATTTCGCGCAGGCGGTCGTCGAGCACCAGCACTTCGGCAATCGCCCGCCGGCCTTTGAAACCGGTTCCCCGGCACTGTGCGCAGCCGCGCCCACGGCGGAAGCGGAAGCCGGCGCGCGCCTCGGCGTCGGCCAGCCCGGTTTGCGCCAGAAGTTGCGGCGACGGTGTTTCGTCTTCGGCGCAGGCCGGGCAGTTGACGCGCAGCAGACGTTGCGCGACGACGCCGTTCAATGCGGCGACGAGGCTGTACGGGTCGACGCCCATGTGCGTGAAGCGGCCGAGCACATCGAAGGCGTTGTTGGCGTGCACGGTGGTGAAGACGAGGTGGCCGGTGAGCGCCGCCTGCACGGCGATGGTCGCCGTTTCGCCGTCGCGGATCTCGCCGACCATGATCTTGTCCGGGTCGTGGCGCAGGATCGAGCGCAGACCGCGCGCGAAGGTCAGCCCCTTCTTCTCGTTAACCGGAATTTGCAGGATGCCGGGGAGCTGGTACTCGACCGGGTCTTCGATGGTGACGATCTTGTCGTGACCGTGATTGATCTCGCCGAGCGCCGCGTAGAGCGTCGTCGTCTTGCCGCTGCCGGTCGGGCCGGTGACGAGCAGCATGCCGTACGGCTCGTTGGAGAGGCGGCGCAGGCAGTCGAGCGTGCTGCCCTGATAGCCGAGCGTTTCCAGACGCAGGCCAGTAACGCTGTCGGTGATGCGCTGGCGGTCGAGGATGCGCAGTACGGCGTCTTCGCCGTGGATGCTCGGCATGATCGAGACGCGCACGTCGATGCGCCGGCCGCCGCCGAGGACGCGGAAGCGTCCGTCCTGCGGCACGCGGCGCTCGGCGATGTCGAGTTCGGCGAGCACCTTGATGCGCGAAATGACCTGCTCGGCGGTGTCGCGTCCCTGCACGCCGCCAACGCTGACCAGCACGCCGTCGATGCGGTATTTGATGAAGATGCCGGCCGGTGCGGTTTCGAGGTGAATGTCGCTGGCGCCGGCTTTCAGCGCGTCGTAGAGCGTCGAGTTGACGAGACGGACGATCGGGCTGGCGTCCTCACCGATGCTTTTCAGCGAGATTTCCTCGCCCTCGGCGTCGTCCTCGGCGCTGCCGGCATCGGAGACGATATCGTCCATCGCGCGCAGCGATTCTTCGTAGGCGGCGAGATAGGCGGTGACATCGCCGCGTGCCGCCAGATGCAACGTGAGCACCTGTCCGGCGCGGTGTTGCGCCCAGTCGCCGACGGCGAAATCGAAGGGGTCGGCGATGGCCAGCAGGAGCCGGTCGTCGGCGGTGCGCAGCGGCACGCAGCCGCGTTGCAGTGCTTCGTTGAACGGAATGACGGCAAAGGCCGCCGTATGCGCCTGCATTTCCGGCAGGCTCAGCCAGGGCAGACGCACGGTCGCGGCGAGGCGGCGGCAGAAGTCGGCGGGGGCGAGAGCGCTCTGCGTTTCCAATGCGTCGAGCAGGGGCGTGCCCGTCTGCGCGCGGGCGCGGGCGATCTCGGCGGCGCTGAAGGGCACGGCGGGCAGCGCCAGGTCGGGGGCGTTCACTGCACACTCTCCGCCAGCTGAAAGATCGGCAGGTACATGAAAACTACGATGACGCCGATCACCAGCCCCATGATCAGCATCAGCGCCGGGCCGAAGAGACGCGTCGCCCAGTCGGCCCAGCGCGCCATTTCCTCGTCGTGAAAGGCGGCGGCGCGCTCCATCATCTCGCCCATGTTGCCGGCGCGTTCGCCGACCCGCAGCATGCGCAGGGCGACGGGCGTCGTCAGCCCTTCGCGCTCGAAGGCCGCCGAGAGCGCCGTGCCTTCGCTGACGCGGTGGCGCGAGCGTTCGAGCGCTTGCGCCAGCCTGGCGCTGAGCAGACCGGCGACCATCTTCATCGATTGCGGCGCCGGAATGCCGCCGCGCAGCAGCATGGACAGCGTGCGATACAGTCGCGCCAGCTGGAAGACGCGCAGCCGCTCGCCGAGCGCCGGAATCTTCCAGGCCAAGCGCTCGCCCTGACGCAGCAGGAAGGCGCGCCCCGGTGCGCTGACGATGAGTGCGACGACGCTGAGTCCGCCGGCCAGCAGCAGCGGCCAGGCCTGTTCGACGAAACCGCCCCATTCGAGCAAAAGGCGCGACACCAGCGGCAGCTTGCCGCCCATGTCCTCGTAGATATGGGCAAAGCGCGGCACGACGTAGCCCATCAGGAAGAGAATGACGAGGCCGCCGACGAGCAGCAGCAGGCAGGGATAGAGCGCGGCGCTGGCCAGCTTGCCGCGCAGCGCTTCCAGTTGCGTGGCGTAGGCGGCGTAGCGCGTCAGGGCCTCTTCGAGGCTGCTGGTGCGCTCGCTGGCGCGCACCGTGGCGATGAAGAGCGGCGGAAAGCGGGTGTTCGACGCTTCCAGCGCCGCCGACAGCGTCTTGCCTTCACGCAGGGCGCCGTGGATGCCGTCGAGCACGCCGCGCACCGCTGGCCGGGCCTCCTTCTCGCGTAACGCTTCGACGGCTTCGAGCACCGAGATGCCCGAGCGCAGCAGGGCCAGCAGCTCCTGTGTGAAAAGGAGCAAGGGAAAGGCGCTCTTGCGTGTCGGTCGCAGTGACAGCGCGCCGCCGCTGACCGAGAGCACGGTGCATCCCATCGCCTCGGCGCGGCGGCTGGCTTCGGCGGGGGTGCTGGCATCGAGCGTCAGGCGGGTGAGGCCGCGACCGGGCTGCACCGCCTTGATCCGGTATTCCATACGTCACCAGTTGGTGATGTCCTCGGCCTCGCCGGTGCCGCCCGGCTGGCCGTCCTTGCCATAGGAAAGCAGATCGAATTCGCCGTGTTCTCCCGGCGATTTGTAGACGTAGGCGTTGCCCCAGGGGTCGAGCGGCACCGCTTTTTTCAGGTACGGCCCCGCCCAGCGCGTCAGTCCCGAGGGGCGCTCCATGAGTGCGGCCAGTCCCTGCTCGCTGCTTGGGTAGCGTCCGACATCGAGGCGGTACTGGTCGAGCGATTTTTCCAGCGAGTCGAGCTGGGCGCGCGCTACCTTGGTTTCCGATTTGCCGATCTGGGCAAAGAAGCGCGGTGCCACGAAGCCGGCGAGCAGGCCGATGATGACCATCACGACCAGCAGTTCGAGCAGGGTGAAGCCGCGGTGCGGGAAGCGTTGCGAACGCGTTGTCATGGGCTGGGAGAGAAACGCCAAGTGGAGTGTTAGGGGAAGCGCGTCGTTGCGTCGTTGCGTTGGCAAGCCGGCGCACCGTCGTCCTGCGCCGCCTGTCGTCGCCGTGGCGGCCAGCGCGCGAACGCGTTACCGCGAGGCTTGAACGAGCACTTTTCGCCGGGCTCGACCGCTTTTCCGGCGAGCGCCGACGAGAGCTGCGAGTCTAGGCAGGCTGTGTGACATGGGAGTGAAGCGACGGCGGCAAATATTCCGAAGGAATGAGCCGTTCGGACTAGGCAGGCCTATGGCGTGAGCATGTCGCGCAGGGCGGCGGGCGAGTCAGAAGACTTCGTCGCTGGTTTGCCGGATGGCGCTCGCCGGCAATGCGGCGTCGGCTGTGGCGCTCGGGCTGACGGGGCTGCCCGTGGATATTGCGGCGTGTGTGGCGCCTGTGCCGGCAGGTGCCTCGGCGGGGCGGCTGGCGCCGCTGCCGGTTTCTTCGCCGTGCGTGTAGGTGCGCAGGTTGGTGTAGAGACTGTTGCCGACGATGGCCTTGGCTTTTTTCTTCACCTCGGCGGCGACGCGGGCGATGCTCAGATGGTTGGCGAACATGCCCGGTGCGGCATCGACGATGCCGATGGAGAGCGAGGTGATGGCGTGGAATTCGGGCTGGCCCTTGCGGTTTTCGGTGACGTAGCCGCCCAGTTCGATGTCGTCTTCGCTGAAAAACTCGCGGATCTCGCCGGCGAAGGCGTCGAGCGCCTGCTGGCAGCGCGCCTGCCAGTCACGGCTGCGAAAGACGATGATGAAGTCGTCGCCGCCGATGTGGCCGAGAAAGTCGTATTCGGGGTCGCAGACGCGGGCGAGAACGCTGGCCGTCAGGCGGATGACGGCGTCGCCCCGGGCGAAGCCGTAGACGTCGTTGAATGGCTTGAAGTTGTCGAGGTCGCCGTAGGCGATGGCGCACCACTCGCCCGCTGCCAGCAGGCTGTCGATGTGCTGGTTGATCGGCACGTTGCCGGGCAGTTCGGTGAGCGGGTTGGCGTAGCGCGCCGCCTGCATCTGCATGGCCGTCACTTCGCGCATGAGGTCCTGCACGGAGCCGATGCCCAGGTAGCGGCCATGTTCGGTGACGATGAAGCCGCTGATCAGGTGGCGCGGGTGGGCGCCGACGATCACTTCGGAAAGCTCGGGCAGCGACAGGCGAACGTCGACGATGACCGGCTCGGCGTCCATGTAACGGGTGCAGGGCTTGCGCCCGTACAGTTCCTGCCGGTAGGGGCGCACCATGTTCTCGACCATGTCGAAGCGCGAAATCAGGCCGATGGGGTGATCGTCGCGGACGACGGCGATGGCGCTGACGCCGGCATCGTTCTCGAAGCGGGCGAAGACCGAATCGGCGGTGTCGCTCGGCGCGGCGGGCGGCACTGGCACCAGCAGGCGATGCAGGACATGGCGCGTGCCATCGGCGGCATCGGCGCCGCCGGGGCGCTGTTCGAGCATCAGCTTGCTGGCGGCGGCGGAGACGATGGTCGATGGCGTGAGATTGCTGCGGCCGATGAAGTCGCCGGCCCCGTGCGTGACGCCCATTTCCATCACGGCGCGGCAGACGGCAAGACTGCTGATGCCGCTCATGGCGACGAGGCGGCCCTTCCCGCGCTCGGCGGCGATCAGTCCGGCCACCCGCGAGCGATGCAGCGCCGACGGCTCGATGCCGCTGAGCAGCATTTCGTCTACGAGGATGAGGTCGGGAGCGAGCTGCGTCCACAGCCCGCTATCGCCACACTCGCAGCCGAGATTGAGCGAGACGAGGCCGATGCCGGCGGCGCGGACGGCGCCCAGCGATTCGGCGAGCGTTTGCTGCCGCGGTGTGCGCGGATCATGGCCGGGATGCAGGATGGCGACGCGCTCCGGCGGCAGACCATGCCGCGCCAGCGCGCCGCAGAGCAGCGCCGAGAGCGGCAGGTCGAGGCAGTGATTCTCCCACTCCAGCAAGGAGAAGATCAGCGTGCCATGCGCGCCGGCATCGACGTACTGGCGCACCGTGCCGTCGAAGAAAACGCTCGCCAGCTTTTCGATGCGGCCGACGTGGCGGGCGATGGTGACGAGCTTGCGCGGCGTGTAGAGCCGGCCCTCCGGCGAACCGCAGACGCTCGCGATGTGCCCCCAGACCTCGCCGCGTGCGAATTCGGCAATCGGCCGAAAGCGCACCGGCGCGCTGCCCTCTGCCAGCAGGCGATCAAGATCGCTGCGGCAATGCAGGCACTCGCTGGACAGTGCGGCGGAAAGAGGGGGCGTGGGCATCGGGCTGGCAATGAAGCGGCGCCCCGTGCAGACAGGCGTGCCGCTGGGTCAATCGGGAGAATGGGGGCGCCGCGAAGGGCGCCTTTGCGGCGCTGCGGCGGGGTACAACGTGAGGGCATTTTGCGACACTCGCAGCGGCAAAATATGAAGCTTTCTTGTCAAGTGTCATAGTCGCCGCCACCCAGAGCGCCGGGTCTGTCATCAATTGTTCACGTTCCTTGCGCATCATCGCGTGTCCGAAACCCCCGGTGGCGCGCACGCTGTGCTGGCAGTCGCCCTTTGCATGAGGTATGTCCGTCAGGACCGATCACCATGACTCCCCGTCTTACCGAGAGCGCTGCCCATTCCGACCGTGTCGTCGATGCCGGGCAGCGGCAGTTTGTCTTCATCAACGACGGGCGCTTGCAGGAGATGCCGACGGTTCGGAATCTGTTGCGCTTTCTCGTGCCGGTGCGCAGCCATGCCCCGAGCCACGAGACGCTGGAGCGCTTTCTTGCCGACGAGGAGCTTTACGCCCTGCCGGTCGTCGATGCCAATGACCGGCCGCTGGCGCTGGTCGACCGCCGCAAGTTCATCGAGTTTTTCAGCAAGCCCTACAGCCGCGAGATCTTTGGCCGGCGCAGCATCGTCGATCTCTTGCAGCACGCCGAATACCAGGCGACGGCGCCGGTGATCGTCGAGGATTCGTGCAGCGTCGAGGATGTGGCGCAGATCATCATCACCGCCGGCATGCAGCACATGGTGACGGGCTTCATCGTCAGCAGCGCCGGACGTTATCTCGGCGTGGCCAACGGCCATGACCTGCTGAACGTGATTACGCAGCGCAAGCAGTCGGAACTCTATTACCTGGCGCATTACGACCACCTGACCGGCATCCCCAATCGCGTGCTGCTGGCGGACAGGCTCGATCAGGCGTGCCGCGATTCGCAGCGCAAAGGCACGCTGGCGGCGCTGCTTTTTGTCGACGTCGACCGCTTCAAGCAGATCAACGACTCGCTCGGCCACAGCGTCGGCGATGCGGTGCTGCGCGTGGTCGTCGAGCGCCTGAAGAAATCCGCCCGGCGCAACGACACGCTGGCGCGTCTGGGCGGTGACGAATTCGTCATCCTCATGGAAGACCTTGAGGACGCCGCCGACGTCGACCGGGTGGCGCAGCGCCTGCTCGATTCGATGCGCGAGCGTATCGAGCTTTTCGGGCACTCGCTGGTGGTGACGGTGAGCGTTGGCGCGGCCTTGTATCCGGTCGACGACACGGCCCTGAGCCCCTTGCTCGCCAAGGCCGACGCGGCGATGTACGAGGCCAAGAGCGCTGGTCGCAACCGCTTTTGCCGCTACTCGAAGGCGACGGCGATGTACAACCCGGCGCGCATGTCGCTCGAAAACGACTTGCGCCGCGCCATCGAGAGCAACGAACTCGTGCTGTTTTTTCAGCCACAGGTCGAACTCGCTTCGCACGAACTGCGCGGCGTCGAAGCACTGGTGCGCTGGCAACATCCCGAACGAGGCCTCGTCTCGCCGGTGCACTTCATCCCGGTGGCCGAAGAAAGCGGCCTCATCGTGCCGCTCGGTAACTGGGTGCTGCGCGAGTCCCTGCGCCAGCTGCGCGAGTGGAATCAGCAGGGACTGCCGCCCTTGCGCATGTCGATCAACATCTCGGCCCTGCAGTTCCGGCAGGGCGATCTGCCGCGCTATCTCGCCGAGCAGCTGACCGCCTTTGCCGTCGACCCGCAGCAGGTCGAGCTGGAGCTGACCGAGAGCGTGCTGATGAACGACGTCGAAGGCGTGCTGCGGACCTTGCAAGAGATCAAATCGCTCGGCGTCAGTCTGGCGATTGACGACTTCGGCACGGGTTATTCAAGCCTGAGCTACCTACGGCGCTTTCCTATCGACCGCCTGAAAATTGACCAGTCTTTCGTGCGCGACATCGAGCAGACGCCGGCCAACGAGTCGATTGCCCGCGCCATCGTCGCACTCGCCGACAGTCTGTCGCTGGGCATCGTCGCCGAGGGCATCGAGAAGCGCTCGGAGAAGGCCATTCTTCAGCACATGCGCTGCGCCGAAGGGCAGGGCTACCTGTTCGCCAAGCCGCTACCGGCGGACGACATCGTCGCGTGGATCGGCCATCACCTGCAAAGTCAGGGACGGCCGGCGTTTCCGGCGGCAGCGCCGGTGCCTGCCCTGAGCTGCTGACGCGCGGCGCGGCCTGCGCCTGCGCCGGGAAAATGCCTACGGCTACGGCTACGGCTACGGCTGCGCGAGCGCCCTTGGCCTGTGCCTCGTGCCGTCGGCGTGCCCTCATCGCAGTGCTCGTGGGCGCGCCGGTAGGCGCATGGGGCGGCCGGTGTGTCGTCATCGTCTTGCATAAAGGGGGCGCACACCTTGCTCCTGCGTGCTTTGCGCGCGCCTTCGCGAAGTTCGCCGTGTTCGTTCATTTCGCCGCAGGCGCCTCGCCCCGTACAATCGGGCGGCGACGTTTTGCGGAGGGATGGCCTTCGCCGTCGCGTTCCTCACTTCACGCCACTTTTGCCAGGAAAACGCTTTGACTACGACGCCGTTCTCGCCGGACCCCGCGCTGCACGCCAAGCAAATGTCGATGACCTTGCTGATGACGCCCGACATGGCGAATTTCTCGGGCAATGTGCACGGCGGCATCATTCTCAAGTTGCTCGATCAGGTGGCCTACGCCTGCGCTTCGCGCTACGCCGGAAAATACGTCGTGACCTTGTCGGTCGATCAGGTGATGTTCCGGCAGCCGATTCACGTTGGCGAGATGGTGACCTTTCTCGCCTCGGTGAATTACACCGGCCGTACCTCGATGGAGATCGGCATCAAGGTGATCGCCGAGAATATCCGCAGTCAGGAGTTGCGCCACGCCAACAGCTGCTTTTTCACGATGGTGGCGGTCGACGACGACGGCGTGCCATGCGCGGTGCCGCCGCTGAATCCGACGACTGCCGACGAAAAACGCCGCTTCGCCTCGGCAAAGATTCGCCGCGATCTGCGTCAGGAGTTCGAACAACGCCGGCAAGCCGTGAAGGCGCATTACCTTGCGCAACAATCCGCCTGATCCGGCGCGTCCAACGCCGGCGGCGTCGGACGCCTCTGCCGCGCCGCGTGCGTCGCTGCGGCGGCTGAACCCGGCGAAGCTGCTGCTCAGCAAATGGACCGCCGTGGCGCCGCAACACAAAGAGAAGCACTTCATCGTCACTCGCCTCATCGCCGATCCCGACGATGAGGCGGTGATCGTCGAGGTCGAGCTGGAGGCCGTTCATTCGCGGCGCAGCTGGGTGCTGCCCTGGCGTGAGCTGACGAACGCTGAGGTGTGGAAGCAGGGCTGGTGTTGAAGCGCTTGCGCCAACACGCGCGGCGCCCGGCGCTAGCGCTCGACGAGGCGCGCGCGTCCTTCGCTCTTGGCGAGGTAGAGGGCCTCGTCGGCGCGTAGTTGCAGTTTTTCCAGATCGCGGTCGTCCGCGCTGCGGTGCGTGAGGCCGGCGCTATAGCTGAACGAGAACCCCAGTCGGGCGACAGCGGCCTCTTCGAGCGTGGTGCGGATGCGTGCCTCGAAGGCTTTGGCGGCTTCGGCGTCGGTCAGCGGTAGCAGCACGCAGAACTCCTCGCCGCCCATGCGCGCAAGGACGTCGCCCGTCCGCGCCTGCTGGCGCAGCACTTCGCCAAAGAGACGCAAGGCGGCATCGCCGGCTTCGTGCCCGCGCTCGTCGTTGATGCGCTTGAAGAAGTCCAGATCAAGCGCGAGCAGTGCCAGCGGCAGCTGGTGGCGCAGGCTGCTCGAAAACGCGGGCGTTGCCTGCTCGCTCCAGCCGCGCCGGTTCAATAGCCCGGTCAGCGGGTCGATCACCGTCAGGTCGCGCAGCTGCAACTCGGCCTCTTCGCGCCACGCCACCAGCACGGAGACGCTGCCCAGCACCATCGTGATGTTGGCGATGACGAGGGAGATCAGGTTGATCGGATGCGGCGCGGCAAAATTCGGGTAGAGCGGCTCGAAGAAGAAGCCCAGGACGCCGCGGGCGAGGGTGAAGACCGACATCGATCCGAGGCAAAGGCAAAGCACGTAGCGCCAGGGACCGACGAGCCGCGTTTTCGGTCGCAGCGTCGCATTCGCCAGAATGGCGACCTGTATGGCGATCAGCAGGTTCGCCCAGCCCACCCGCCAGGCGTAGGTGTCAAAAAACAGGAAGTAGCCGATCGGCATGACAATCGCCAGAACGATCAGCGGGCGCCGGAACGGGCGTTCGCCGAGCCAGTTGGTCAGCGCCTGATAGAGCAGCCAGTTGCAGCTGCTGTAGCAGATCATCGAGACCGTCGACAGGCTGATGTTCAGCCACCAGTTCGTCGGCCACAGCTCGGAGAGGATGACGGCGATCCACGCGCCGGAGTGCACGATCAGCGAACGGCGCGCTGCCTGCGCTGCGCTGCTGAGCTTCTGCCCCATGATGAATGGCAGCAGGATCGCCAGCGCCAGGAGATTGACGACGTTGAGCGTCAGCAGCGTTTGCGGGTCGAGAGCGGTCATCAGGTGGGTAGCGGCGGCAGGCGGGAGGTGGGGCGGTGGTTCTATGGCGGAGGCGCTGCACGAAAAACAAGCCCCGGCGATTTGCACCGCCGGGGCCATTTTGCCAGAACACGTTATGGCTTGTTGCTCACGATGCCTTCAACTGTCGCATGTCTACGGCGTAACGGTACGTGGCAAGTCCGGGTGATTCACCCACAGCCCACTGTCTCACAGGGTTCTCGCATAGAACGCCGACAGCCTGGCAAGGGCCGCATCGACATACTGCGGAACCCAGTAGGTTTCGATGTGCGTCGCCCCGTCGATCCTGAATAACTCCTTGTCCTTCGTGCCGGTGGCTTTGGCAAACGCATCCTCGCTCATGTACAGGCTATCGGCCTGGCTGCCTGCGATCATCAGCAATGGCTGCTGAATCAGTTCGAGGTGGTCGGTAGCGTCGAAGCGCATCAGGTCCAGCAGACTGCTCGTGGTGTACTTGAACGTCGAGTTGGGGTGTGCATGCGTCTTCCAGTAGTACGCGTATCCCTGCCGATACAGGTCGAACGGCAATTTGGCGATCTGCTCATCCGTCAGATTGGCGTCGCCGGAATAAAGCACTTCCCCTCCAGCCGTTTCCTGAGCGCGGGCGTCGACAGCCTGCTGCAAGCGCTGCTGGATGCTGCCAAGTTGGGAATCGACGTAGCCATTGCGACGAACCCGTCCGGAGTTGAACATGCTGACGGTGCCGATCGACTTGAACCGCTTGTCGGTTGCCGCGGCGGCCAAGGCGTAGCCGCCGCCGCCGCAGATGCCGAGGAGCCCCAGGCGTTTCGCATCGACTCCGGGATACTGAGTAATGAAATCGGCCATGCCATGGATATCCTCGATACGGTTCGCAGGCTTGTCCACGCTGCGCGGCAGCCCGCCGCTTGCCCCTTGGTACGCCGCATCCGCGGTGATCGTGATGTAGCCTTGTTCAGCCAAGCGCTGCGCGTACAGGCCTGCCACCTGCTCCTTGACGCCACCGTTCGGATGCGCGACGACGATCACCGGATATTTCCTGTTTGGGTCGTAGTTGGCCGGGGTATATACATTCGCGGCGATATCCAGTCCATTGAGCTTGTACTTGACCGGATTGATATTTACGGCGCCCTTCACGTTCTCGGTGATTGCTCCGTCATACGCCAAAGTGAACGGATTCTTCGTATAGTCTGCGGCCATGATAGTCCCCGAAAAAAGTCCAATAGCGGCTGCCACGCAGGCCATGCCATTGATTTTTATGCTCGTCTGAAAAAACATCTTCACTTCCCGTAGAGTGATGGCGCGGAAGGCCAAAAGATACCCGTGGCATTGCCTCAGGATTATTTAAGTCGTAAGCGTCGAAGTGCGCTGACCGCTCTCCATAAATCCCATTGAGTTTGAATCAATCAGTATTGGCTTGCGGCTTACGCTGTGGTTTTAGTCCGCAGGAAAACACCAGGCTCCCCATGCCGAATAAAGCAATGCTTACCCCCATGGGGAATGGCGTGCCATTGGCGAAATAACCGACCGCTGCCGAACCAAGGATTCCCGTGCCGTACTGAGTGGCTCCGATCAATGCAGAAACCGCACCGGCTTGTTCTGGGTATCCGTCCATTGCTCCGACAATGGCGTTGGCGACGATAAACCCCGTCGCTGACGCAAAGAAAAACAGGGGGATAACCAGCCCCCATAGCCCACCCCAGTCCTGCCAGGTATTGAGGGCGGTAATCATTCCCGCGCAGGTGGCGAGGCCCGCCCCGAATCGGATCATTCGATCAATACCAAAGCAGCGAACCAGACGGGCGTTAATCTGGTTGGCAAGCATGATTCCGACAATGCCAAGCCCGAAGAGAAGGCCGTAGTGTTGCGGAGATACGTGGTGGTGTGAGATGTAGGCGACAGGTGTGCCCGCTACATAGGCGAACATTCCCCCATAGAAACTCCCTCCGACGCCGGCATAGGCCAGAAGCCGTGGTTGCCGGAGCAGTCGTCCGTAACCGAGGAAAGCCGACGTAATCGACTGCGGATTACGTCGCTCGGGCGGCAAGGTTTCGGGCAGGATAGTTAGCGCCCATAGGGTAGCCATGCCGACACCGACCAGCGTCCAGAAGATGGCGTGCCATGTCGCCACATGGAGAATCAGGCCGCCCACACTCGGCCCGATCAGTGGGGCAATGGCCATCACGGTCATCAGTACCGACAGCATCCGGGCGGCCTGCGGGCCAACGTAAAGGTCGCGCACCATGGCACGCGCCAAAACGACGTTGGCACAGGCCCCGATGGCCTGCACCATGCGCCATCCAATCATCGTCGGCACGTTGTTCGACAGGGCACAGCCGGCCGAGCCGATGATGAACAGCAGCAGGCCCAGGGTGATTGGCAGGCGCCGACCGTAGCGGTCACCAATCGGCCCCCAGAAAAGCTGGCCGATACTGAAGCCGACCAGATAGCCGGAGATCGTCAGTTCGACCGAGCCAGTCTCGGCATGCAGCGACTCGCCCATGGCCGGCAGGGCAGGGAGGTAAAGATCGGTCGAAATTGACGCGAAAGACATCAGGGCGCTCAGGATGGCGAGCACCCTGAACCCTCTGTCTGGCGTCGCCTCCGGGACGGACGCCGCCACTCGACCTCGCTCGATGCTCAAAGCCCTGTCCGTTTTTCCAGTGCCTCGGGGTAACGTGCGCCCTGAATGGGGATGCTGGCGGCGGCGGCATCAATGCGGGCGAGTTCATCCTGTCGCAGCCCGACCCAGGTCGCGCCGAGGTTTTCTTCCAGACGTCCCAGCTTTGTTGTGCCGGGGATCGGAACGATCCACGGCTTTTTGGCCAACAGCCACGCCAGAGCAATTTGTGCCGGTGTGCAGTCCTTCGCGACGGCAATCCCTTTCAGCAGATCAACCAACGACTGATTTGCCTTGCGCGCCTCTGCCGTAAATCGCGGCACGATGTTGCGGAAATCTGCGCCGTCGAAGCGCGTGTTCTCGTCAATCTTGCCGGTCAGATAGCCCTTTCCCAGTGGGCTGAAGGGCACGAAGCCGATGCCCAGTTCTTCCAGTGTCGGCAGCAGTTCGTCTTCGGGACGGCGCCACCACAAGGAGTATTCGCTTTGCACCGCCGTCAGCGGCTGCACGGCATGAGCACGGCGGATGGTATTGACACCTGCCTCCGACATTCCGAAATGCTTGACCTTGCCTTCAAGAATCAGTTGTCTGACCGTGCCTGCAACCTCCTCAATGGGCACATCAGGATCGACGCGATGCTGGTAGTAGAGGTCAATGGCTTCGACGCCCAGTCGTTTCAGAGAACCTTCGACGCTCTGGCGAATTTGCTCGGGACGGCTGCACTGGATTTGCTGACCACCCTCCATACGGATACCGAATTTTGTTGCAATTGCCACCTCTCCCCTGAAGGGGGCTAGCGCTTCACCCACCAGTTCCTCATTGACATAAGGGCCGTAGAGCTCCGCCGTGTCGAAGAAGGTGATGCCCCATTCGACGGCGTGGCGGATTAGAGAAATCATTTCCCGTTTCTCGGCCGGAGGGCCGTAGGCCATGCTCATGCCCATACAACCCAGACCGAGGGCCGATACTTCAAGTCCGCTACTGCCGAGTTTGCGTGTTTGCATTGGTGTATTCATGTCGAGTATTCGCATTAATTGTCTTCTCGGTGGACACCCAGACTGCTGCCGATTTCGAGTCCAGGCGTGGTCGCCAGCTTGATGATCAGGTGGGCGACACTCTTGCGCGATACGGTTTCATCCTTGGCCTTGAAGGCCTCACCTTTTTGCGTTGTGCCGTAAGCGACTTCATCCCGGTTGTTGAGCCACGCTGGCCGGATGATGGTGTAGTCGAGCCCGGACGCCTCGATGACCGCTGCACCGTCGCGGTACGGGTCAAGAATGCTGCGGTAGTGCTCCCCGGGGACTTCGCGGTAGATGCCCATCGAACTGACGAAGATCACGCGACGCACCGCGGTTTCACGCATGGCCGCCACGATATTCCGCGCCAACTGTTCCAAAGGTCCATCCAGATTGGCGTAGACCACATCCTGATCAGCCATGGCTGCCGTGAGGGCCGGTAGATCGAGCACGTCGCCCTCCACTACGCGGACACGGTCTGTATTTGCCCGACCCAGACGTTGCGCCTGGCGCAGATACAGCGTCAGGTGGGCATCACTTGTCTTTAGAAACAGCTCGGTGGCCACCCGCGCGATCTGGCCACCGGCACCCAGGATCAATACGTTCAGGCTCATTGCCGTGCGTGGTTGAGAATGGTGGTAACGACGTCGCGCGTGTAAATCTCGGCGATGCCGAACCACTGGGCGTTGCCGAGGATGTTTTCGATGGTCTTCGGCAAGTCAGCCTCGCGAATCCCCAACTGGGACAGACGGGTGGGCGTGCCGATCTTGTCGAACCACGCCTCCAGCGCAGCGATACCCTGTTCGGGGGTATCCACGCCGAATACGTGTTGGGCAAAACGCTGGAACTGCTGCGGATTGCGGCTGTGATACCACTTCATCCAGGCGGGGATGACCACCGACAGGCCGGCGCCATGTGGCACATTGAAGAGCGCCGACAAGGAGTGCTCGATCATGTGGTTGGGGTAGCTAAATCCGGCCGTGCCGGCATAGATCAGACCGTTCAGGGCTTGTGTGGAGGCCCAGGCGAATTCGGCGCGGGCGTGGTAGTCCTGCGGGTTTTCGAGCAGGGTCTCGGTCGTTTCGATCACCGTGTTGATGATGGCTTCGACCATGCGCGAATGAAATCTGGGCTGCTCCGTAGCGGTGAAATAGCCCTCGATCGCGTGCGCGATGATGTCGGCAGCGGAATACACCAGATAGTCGCGCGACACCGTCTGCATCAGCGCGGGATTGACGATGGAAACCTTGGGGAAGGTGTGGGGCGAGCTGATGGCAAACTTTTCCTTGGTTTGCTCATTGGTGACCACGGCGCCGTTGTTCATTTCGCTGCCGGTAGCTGCCAGCGTCAGGATGTCGAAAACCGGCAGAGCAGCCTCAATGCGGCCCTTGCCGATGAACAAGTCCCACACATCGCCCGCGTAAAGCGCGCCGGCGGCGATGGCCTTGGAGCTGTCGAGCACCGAGCCGCCGCCCACGCTGAGGACGGCATCGACCTGATGCGTGCGGGCCAGCGCAATGGCTTCGCGGACTTTGGAAAGTACCGGGTTGCTGACAATTCCGCTGCATTCGACGTATCGCACGCCACGCTCGTTCAGACTGTCACTCACCGTCGCAAACAGTCCGTCGCGCTTGATCCGGTCGCTGCCATAGCACAGCAGGACGTTCTTGATGCCATGCCCGGCCAGAATCTGGCCAATCAGCTGCTCCTTGCCCGTGCCGAACTCGATCTTGGTCGGATTGAAGAAGGTGAAGTTTTCCATGTTGAGTCCTCCGTTGTTTCTGTCGGTTAATTTCGCAAGAGCGAGCTTCATGTGGCGGGGGCCAGTTCACCAAACCAGTAGGCAGCCGTGACGCCGCCATCCATCAGGAAATCACTGCCAGTGATGAAAGCGCCATCCGGCCCCATCAGCAGGGCGGCGACGTTGCCTACTTCATCCGGCGTTCCGGCTCGGCCGACGGCACACAGGTCAATCATCCGCCGGTAGCCCGGCCCTCTCGGGCCCGCGAGTTCATCCCTGGCGAGCGGTGTGATGATGATTCCGGGGCTGATCGTGTTGATCCGGGCGCCACGCTTGCCCCAGCGAACCGCCTCGGCCATGACCCGTAGCGAATTCGCGCGTTTGGATAACTGATAGGCACGGAGTGGATCGCTCACTTGATCCGGCTGAAGCATCGGCAGCGTCAGCAGTTCATCGGCAGGGGTAAGCGCCAGCGCCTTGTTCTGTTCGTCGGTCAATGCCGGCAGACGATGGCCGGATTGCGAGGCGATAACGACACCGGAACCCCCCCGGGCAATCACGTTTCCGAACTCTTCCAGCACGACGGCAGTACCGTACAGATCCACCTTCAGGATGGTTTCGGGAGACGCCTGCGTTGGCGAGACACCCGCGGCATGAATCAGCCCGCTGATGTCACCAAGTGCCTGCGCTTGCTCGACCAACTCATGGATTGACTGCCGTGACGAAACATCGACCACGGCGGTGCTGACCTCAAACCCGGCATCGCGGAGAGTCTTGGCTGCAGCCAGAGCATTCTCTTCACGCAGATCGGCCAGCAGAACTTTCTTGCCCACTCCAACCCTTCTTGCGATGGCTTGGCCAATCGAACCCGGGCCAATGACGACAACAACTTTGCCCATGATGTGTTCCTTTCGTTATTCAGCTTGGCCTATCGACTTCCGAACTGGTCGTCGCTGACCTTTTCCAGCCATTCGACGACATTGCCATCGAGCACTTCGGCGATGGCGATATGCGTCATCGCGGTGCTGCCAGAAGCCCCGTGCCAATGCTTGACC
Source organism: Rhodocyclus gracilis (assembly GCF_009617575.1). Lineage (GTDB taxonomy): Bacteria > Pseudomonadota > Gammaproteobacteria > Burkholderiales > Rhodocyclaceae > Rhodocyclus > Rhodocyclus gracilis. The sequence continues at coordinate 223,878 of NZ_WIXJ01000002.1, read as the reverse complement.
CCGGGTGGAATCCAGACCGTATCGCCGGCCCGGATGTCCTGCACCGGGCCACCCCATTGCTGTACCCTCCCTGAGCCTGCGGTCACGATCAGGGTCTGTCCTAGCGGATGGGTGTGCCAGGCAGTTCGCGCACCAGGCTCGAAGGTGACGGTGGCACCGCTGATACGTGCCTGGCCGCTGCCTTTGAAAGGGGTGTCAATGCGGACGACCCCTGAAAAGAACTCGGTGGGGCCGGCGGCAGAGGCTTGCGTACCAATGTGGGTGACTTGAACGCCCGCCAATTCTTCGGCACCAGCAGCACTTGCAATCAAGCCAGCCGTGGCCACGGTGGCAATGAGGTTTTTCATGGGGATTACTCCTTGGTTGGGGCTTCTTGGCCCGACATGACCAGCAATTCCTTGCGCAAGCGCTCACCATGAACAGTGATGGATGCGAAAGCGGTATTGAACTCATGCAGTTCGGTAGGCGTGAAATGTACCGACAGCGCTCCCAAGTCTTCATCCAGGTGGGCCGGATTGGTCGTACCTGGGATCGGCACAATCCAGGGGCGTTGGGCCAGTAACCAGGCGAGCGCCACCTGAGCGGGAGTCGCTTCCTTGCGCTTGGCCCAGGACTGCAACATTTCGACCAAGGGCATGTTCGCCTTGAGGTTTTCCGGGGTGAAGCGCGGGTTGAAGCTGCGATAGTCGGTATAGCCAGGGCCGTCAAAACGGGAGTTAGGGCCAAGCTTGCCGGTCAGGAAGCCCAGTCCCAGTGGACTCCAGGACACCAGTCCAACGCCCAGTTCCTCGAAGATGGACAACTCGTCCCGTTCCGGGCCTCGCCACAGCAGTGAGTATTCGTTTTGCACTGCTGTCACGGGTTGAACGGCATGTGCCCGGCGCAGGGTTTTCATGCCGGGTTCCGACAGGCCAAAGTGCCTGACCTTGCCACGGGCGATCAGGTCTTTGACCGTACCAGCCACATCCTCGATGGGCACCTTGGGATCGACGCGATGCTGGTACAGCAGGTCGATGGCCTCAACGTTCAGACGCTTCAAGGAGTCATCGACTACCTGACGAATATGTTCCGGGCGGCTGTTCAGAGCGCCGGTCCGACGCCCGTTCGCGTCGATGTCAAAGCCGAATTTGGTCCCGATCACCACATCGCCCTTGAACGGGGCCAGTGCCTGGCCAACGAGTTCTTCATTAACGAAGGGGCCATAGACCTCGGCTGTGTCGAAATAGGTCACTCCGCGTTCAACCGCCTGATGAATCAGGGCGATCATCTCCTGCGTATCCTTCGGCGGGTTGTACTGCCCTCCATTCATGGTCATGCAGCCGAGGCCAATCGCGGACACTTCCAGAGTGCCGAGCTTTCTCTTTGGCATGCGGCCCTGTGGCCGACTGGGAGCAGCCTGAGCCGAAGCGATTGGCATCGTTGCCATGGCCATGGCAAGACCAACAGCCATGAATTGACGACGGCCAACGCTTTCGATGGGCGCCCCGCTTACGTTGTTTTGCTCACTCATGGCTTTCTCCTTGTTCCTAGTTCGCGGACGATGTTTGGCGGAGCGGGGAAATGCCGTGTCCGCCAACGGAAGAGGTACCGGCACGGGCGCCGATGTCGATCAGCCCCATCACTGCTTCCGCGGAACGCTCGCCGACGATATTGAGACTGGCGTAGCCCGTGTCGATGTCCTCAACGTCCTTGGCAGTAAGCTTGACCTGGACTGCCGCTACGTTTTCCCGGAGGTGGGCGATCTTGGTTGTGCCGGGAATGGGAACGATCCATGGCTTCCGGGCGAGCAACCAGGCTAACGCAATCTGGCCGGGCAGAACGCCATGGCGTTCTGCGACCCTTTCCAGTAATGCGATCACGGACCGGTTAGCGATCATCGCTTCGTGGGTAAAGCGCGGCATGGTGGCGCGCAGGTCGATACCCTTGGCAAAAGTTGCCGAGGCCGGGATTCTTCCTGTCAGATAGCCCTTGCCGAGTGGTCCCCAGGCGACCAGGCCGATGCCCAATTCCTCGCAGACCGGCAACACTTCGCCCTCTGGGTCACGCGACCAGATGGAGTATTCATTCTGGACAGCAGCCAGCGGTTGTTCGGCATGGGCACGGCGTATCGTCGCCGCCCCCGCTTCCGACAGACCAAAGTGTTTCACCTTGCCTTCCTGGATCAGCTGTTTGACCACGCCCGCCACGTCTTCTATCGGCACATTGGGATCGACGCGGTGCTGGTACAACAGGTCGATGACATCGGTGTCCAAGCGCTTGAGCGAGGCTTCGACCACCGTTCGGATATGCTCCGGCCGGCTGTTAAGACCACGAATCTGGCCAGCACTGTCGATATCGAAGCCAAACTTGCTGGCGATCACCACCTTGTCGCGTACCGGTTTGAGCGCGGCGCCGACATAGTCCTCGCTGATGTAGGGACCATAGACCTCGGCCGAATCGAAGTATGTGACTCCATGTTCATAGGCGTCCTGGATCAGGCGAATGGCATCGGGTTTCGGAATCGGCGGCGCAAAACCCCAGGCCACGTTCATGCAGCCCAAGCCAATCGCCGAGACCCTGAGGGCGCCCAACTGACGCATCGGCATTTCGAGCTTGCGCGCACGGGCCGCCCTACCGGCCGCGGTCACATTGCCTGAGACCATCGTCATGGCTGCCAGCAGCATTGACGCCGTCAGAAAGTCCCGGCGCCCCGGTGATATATCCTGGCGATCGTTTTGATCTATGGAGTTCATCGCCCTAGTCCTTTGCCATACTTGGTTGCGGTTCCGCCGTGCCGGCTTTTCCGTGGTGCTCATCTGTTGGGCTGAAGATTAGCCATCTCACTGTCCATTTAATAGCGTCCAAAAGCTTGAACCAGTAGCAATTAAAAGTTGATAATCGACCTGTTCTGAACAGCCTCTGGAGCTACGGTGCCAATCAACGAATTACGGGCGATGGAAATCTTTGCGAAGGCCGTCGAACTGGGTAGCCTGCGCAAGGCCGCCGCCGCTCAAGGCATGAGTCCGCAGGCAGCCAGTCAGGCCTTGTCGCAACTGGAACAGCGTCTGGGCGTCCGCTTGCTGCATCGCACGACCCGCAGCATTTCCCCGACCGACGAAGGGCAGCAACTCCTGGAGGCTACGCAGCCCGCCTTGGCGATGCTGGAGCGAGCCCTGCAACGCGTCCGCAGCGCCAAGGACGAAATCGCCGGGCCGCTCCACATCGCCGCACCCCGCTCGGGCTTTGTTCCGGTGATATGGCCGGTACTCAATGCGTTCTGTGAGCAATACCCGGAGATACAGCCCGACCTGCATCTCGATGATCACATCAGCAACTGGGTGCTGGAGCGGGCCGATGTTGGCTTCCGGATCGGTGCGCCCCCCGAAGAAGGCTTGATTGCCCGAAAGCTCTTCCCCATCCAGTTGATCATCTGTGCATCGCCGGCCTATCTGGAGCGGCATGGCTTGCCACTGCGCCTTGAAGACCTGGCCGCGCATCGGTGTAGCGTCTTTCGCCATCCGGCGACCGGGAAGGTCTATCCGTGGTACGTGAAAGTCGATGGCGAGTTAGTCAGCCGCGACCTGCCGCCCGCAATTTCTACCAACGACATCGAACTCGAACTGCGAGCGGTGCTGGACGGTCAGGTGGTTGGACAGTTGTCGGCGATCTCGGCAGTGCCGCACATCCGGGCCGGCAGACTCAGGCCACTGCTTCTTCAGCACATGACTGCCCATATGGGCGTCTACCTCTACTACGGCAGTCGCCGGGCCCAACCGGCACGCGTGCGGCGGTTTATCGAATTCGCTCTGGATCAGCTGAGCAATCAAACGGAATTCGTGCTGACTGATTCGGAATTGCAGGCTGGGCCGTAGATCAGGAACTGCGTGCCTGGCCGTCTGTTCCGCCAGCAGATGTTGAGCACAAAAAAATCCCCGGTGAGGAACTGATCACCGGGGATTTTTTAGGGGGGGCATCTGCTGCAACCGACATTTGGCGGGCTACTCCGGCCTTTTGCTCGCGCAGTGAGGCCGGAGTTTCGCTCTCCCCATCAGCCGCACGAGCCAACGGCACCGCAGGCGGTGCAGAAGTCGCAGCCGTCCTTGCGAATGACGGTGTGGTTGCCGCACTCGTTGCACAGTTTGCCGGCGGTGGGCTTGGCGGCGACGCTGTCGGCCGGCGTTTCGAGAATGCCCATCTGCGTGATTGGTAGACCGTTTTCGTCGAGGATGCCGAGCATGGCGTAGCGGTGGATGATGAGGTGCGCGAGATAGGCCACCGTCGACGGGTAGTTCTGCTGGCGGCGGGTGCCGGGGACAAAGGCCATGAAGTCGCCGAGCGGTTCCGGGTAGTCGAGCAGCTTACGCAGCTTCATGCCGATCCAGGCCGGATCGAGCACGCGCATGTCGAGCGACAGCAGCTTGGTCAGACCGTCCAGGGCACGCGGGTAGTTGCCCGAGAGCCAGACCGAGTAGGGACGGGTGACGCCGTCGGGCAGCATGATTTCCTTGAGGCCGAGTACGAAGTCTTCGCCGGTGGCCGGGTTGAAGACGTCGACCGTCCAGGAGAGCGTGCCGTCGGTGCCGGTCTTCGGCTCTTTCAGGCTGAAGAGGGCGTCGAGCACCGGCGTCGGGCCGGTGTTGCGGAAGGCGCCGATCTGTTCAACGCGGTACTGGATCAGTTGCGCCATGGCCGCGACGATGGATGGCACGCGCTTGTCGCCGCCGTGCGGCGGCATCGGCAGATCGAAACCTTCGCCATCGGGCGTCTTGGCCAGCGATTCGAGCTTGAGCTTGAGCCAGGCGCTGTCGTTGGCGCGCATGTCCATCGACAGCGTTTTGGCGACGGCGCCTAAGCCGCGCGGTGCGGCCGGGCCATTGACCCAGACTTCGAAGGGCCACGCCTGACCTTCCTGTTCGACGTCGCCGACGAAGAGGGCGAATTTGCCCTGCGGCTGCTCGACCATGTACGTCCAGGCCAGATTGCCGTCCGGCAGGGTCGGGCGATTCGGCCAGCGCAGGCTGGAGAGCACGGGGGCGGGCAGGTTCTTGATGGTCAGGCGGCGATTGGCGTCGCCGCTGACGAAGTCCTGCGGTTGTTTCTTTTCTTCGGTCTGCTTTTGCGATTCGACGGAGAGCACCGAGCCGAGCACGCTGTTCGGTCGGTAGGTGGCGAGTCCCTTGAGGCCCGATTTCCAGGCGCTCATGTAGAGATCCTGGAATTCTTCGTAGGGATATTCGGCGGGAACGTTCACCGTCTTGGAGATTGCCGTGTCGATGAACGGGGCGACGGCGGCGACCATGTTCTTGTGCGCCGTGGCAGAGATTTCGAGCGCGGTGACGAAGTATTCCGGCAGTTTTTCGACGTCGCCGCCGAGGTGCTTGAAGAGGCGCCAGGCGTAGTCTTCGACGGCGTATTCCTTGAGCGTGCCGTCGGCCATGCGCTTCTTGCGGTTGTAGGTCCAGGAGAAGGGGGGTTCGATGCCGTTGCTGGCGTTGTCGGCAAAGGCGAGCGAAATGGTGCCGGTCGGCGCGATCGACAGCAGGTGCGAGTTACGCAGGCCGTGCTTGCGGATCGCGTTCTTGATCTCGGTCGGCAGACGCGAGGCGAAGTTGCCGCCGGAGAGGTAGAGCTCGGCGTTGAAGAGCGGGAAGGCGCCGCGCTCCCTGGCGAGTTCGACCGAGGCCAGATAGGCCGTGTCGCGCAGGAATTCGGAGATGCGTTCGGCCATCGCCGTTGCTTCGGGACGGTCGTAACGCAGGCGCAGCATGCACAGCGCGTCGCCCAGACCGGTGAAGCCGAGGCCGACACGGCGCTTGTTGGCGGCTTCTTCGCGCTGGCGGTCGAGCGGCCAGGCGGTGACATCGAGCACGTTGTCGAGCATGCGCGTCGATACCTTGATCACTTCGCCAAAGGCGGCGAAGTCGAATTCGGCGTCGCTGGAGAAGGCTTTGTTGACGAAGCGCGTCAGGTTGATCGAGCCGAGGCAGCAGCAGCCGTAGGGCGGCAGAGGCTGTTCGGCGCAGGGGTTGGTCGCTTCGATCAGCTCGCAGTAGTAGAGGTTGTTGTCCTTGTTCATGCGGTCGAGGAAGAGAATCCCCGGCTCGGCATGGTCGTAGGTGGACTTCATCACCTGTTCCCACAGGTCGCGGGCGTGCACGGTGCGGTACACCCAGAGGCCGTCTTCTCGCTGGAAGGCACCATTGCGCTTCATTTCGGTGTTCGGCTCGGCGCGGTGGACGAGTTCGACGTTGGCGTCGTCCTCGACGGCTTGCATGAAGGGATCGGTGACGCCGATGGACAGGTTGAAGTTGGTCAGGTCGCCCTTGTCCTTGGCGTGGATGAAGAGTTCGATGTCCGGGTGATCGCAGCGCAGGACGCCCATCTGCGCGCCGCGGCGGGCGCCGGCGGATTCGACGGTTTCGCACGAGCGGTCGAAGACGCGCATGTACGACACCGGGCCGGAAGCGCGCGATTGCGTGCCCTTGACGCGCGCGCCTTGTGGGCGGATCGATGAGAAGTCATAGCCGACGCCGCCACCACGACGCATGGTTTCGGCGGCTTCGGCGAGCGCGCTGTAGATGCCGGGCTTGCCATCGACGACTTCGACGATGGAGTCGCCGACGGGTTGGACGAAGCAATTGATCAGCGTTGCCGCCAGATCAGTGCCAGCCGCCGAGTTGATGCGGCCGGCCGGTACAAAACCGTTTTCCTGCGCCCACAGGAAGCGGCCTTCCCAATGCGCGCGCTGCTTTTCGTCTTCGCGCTCGGCGAGCGCGTGGGCAACGCGGCGACGCACGTCGCCAACGCTCGTTTCCTTGCCTTTGGCGTATTTTTCGATGAGCACTTCCACCGAAATCTCCTGTTCGGGCAGGGGGGCGATGGCGGGGGCTTCGGGAATGCTGGCGAGCGAGAGTTGCTGCGCGTCTTTACTCATTGTCGTGTCTTTCGTATTCGCGTTGGATTGTGAGGCGTTCGTTCTGTCGTCGGTTCGGCGCCGGGCGCGGCCATCGATGGGTGGTCGGTGTCGGCTCTCTTGGTCGGCCATATCATCATTTCGCCCCCCGTTTGTCTTCGCGCCAGCGCCTTGTGCCGGGCGGCTGTCGCGGACAGAAACGGAGATTTTTTGAACGAATTTCGGGGTGTGATTGCCGGGCGTTGCGGCTGGCACCAGAGCTAATGGCGCTAGCGGGCCGTGGTCATCGGTCGGGTGATAAGCTACTACAGGTAGTGGCATCGTGCAACGACTTGACTAAATGTAGTTTCCAGCGGTGCTGGCCGCAGGGCTATGGCAAGTCCTTGAATGTGCGGCGCTAGACCCTCATGCCGAGCAGTTCCGCGGTGTGGCAGGCGATCATCCATTCTTCATCGGTGGGGATGATCAGCACCTCGACGCGGCTCTCCGCGGTACTGATGCGCGTTGCCGCGCGGCGGTTGCTGTCGGCGTCGAGAGTCGCGCCGAGCCAGGCGCATCCTTCGACGATGCGGCGCCGGATTTCACCGGCGTGCTCGCCGATGCCGCCGCAGAAAACGAGCGCGTCGATGCCGCCGAGTGCGGCGGCGAGACTGCCTATTTCCCGTATGGCCCGATAGCAGAAGAGCTCGATGGCTTCGCTAGCGGCCGGGTGCTCGCTGGCGAGCAGGGTGCGCATGTCCTGACTGATGCCGGAGACGCCGAGCAATCCCGACTCGTGGTAGAGCAGATGCGTCAGCGCGGCGGCGTCAAGGCCGCGGCTTTCGAGCAAGTAGAGGATCACACCGGGGTCGATGTTGCCGGTGCGCGTGCCCATGACGAGGCCGTCGAGCACCGTGAAGCCCATCGTCGTGGCAACGCTCTGGCCTGCCTGAAGGGCGCACAGGCTGGCGCCGTTGCCAAGGTGGGCTACGACGACGCGGCCCTCGGCACGTGTCGTGTACTGCGGCAGACGACGGGCGATGAATTCGTAGGAAATGCCATGAAAGCCGTAGCGCTTGATGCCGGAGTCGGTCAGCGCGCGAGGCAGCCCGAAGTCGCGGGCGACGGCGGCTTGCTGGCTATGGAAGGCGGTGTCGAAGCAGACGACCTGGCTTGCCTCGGGCATCAGCGCGGCCAAGGCGCGCACGCCGGCGAGATTGTGCGGCTGATGCAGCGGGGCGAGCGGGCAGAATGCTTCCAGCGCGATGAGGAGTTCTGGCGTCACGCGTGCGGGTTGGGTGCAGACCTCGCCACCGTGCACGACGCGATGGCCGACGGCGACGATCTGCCAGTGCCCTTCACCGCCTTCGGCCTGCGGCAGCCAGCGCAGCAAGGCGGCGAGGGCGTCTTCGTGGTCGATGCCCGGCGCGAGGGAGAGTTCGGGCAGGTGGGCGCCGTCTTCGTCGCGTGCTTTCAGGCTGACCTCGGCGCCCAGTCCGTCGATCTGCCCGGAGAGGGCCGGCCGCTTGGCCAGTCCGCCGGCGGTGTCGAAAAGGGCGAACTTGATCGACGACGAGCCGGCGTTAATGGTGAGGATGCCGTGTCTCATCGCGTGTTCTCCGTGTGATTGGCCGGCGGGTTGGCGTGGGCGATGAGGACGGCCAGGACGCACGAGGCGATGCGCGTCTCGCAAGTGTCGGCGCGGCTCGTCAGGACGATCGGTACGCGCGCGCCGAGGACGATGCCGGCGGTCAGTGCGTTGGCGAGGTATTCCAGTTGTTTGGCCAGCATGTTGCCCGATTCGAGATCCGGAACGACGAGAATGTCGGCCTGCCCGGCGACGGCAGAGTGAATTCCCTTGCTCTTGGCGGCAACGAGCGACACGGCGTTGTCGAAGGCCAGTGGGCCGTCGAGGAGTCCGCCGGTGATCTGCCGCCGGTCGGCCATTTTGCACAGGGCCGCTGCGTCGAGCGTGGATGGCAGCGAGGGATTGACCGTTTCGACGGCAGACAGAATGGCGACCTTTGGCGTCGGCACGCCGATGATCTGCGCGAAATCGATGGCGTTCTGGATGATGTCGCGCTTCTCCGCCAGCGAAGGGGCAATGTTGACGGCGGCGTCGGTAATCAGGATCGGCCGCGGATAGGTCGGCACGTCCATCACGAAGACATGGCTGATGCGCCGTTCGGTGCGCAGACCGCTGCTGCGGGCGACGACTTCGGCCATCAGTTCGTCGGTGTGCAGGCTGCCTTTCATCAGCGCCGCGGCATCGCCATTGCGCGTCAGGCTGACCGCCATGGCGGCGGCGGCGTGACTGTGCGGGACGTCGACGAGGCGATGCGCGGCGAGATCGAGTGCGTTTTCGGCCGCAACGGCCCGTATCTTGGCGGCCGGGCCGACGAGGATGGGCGTGATCAATCCGGCCTCAGCGGCGGCGAGGGCGCCGCCGAGCGATTCCGCGTCGCAAGGGTGGACGACCGCCATGTCGACGGGCGGCAGGCCGCTGGCGCGCGCCAGCAGCGTTTGCAGGCGGGCATAGCGGTCGGAGATGGTCACCTCCGGCAATGCGGCGCGGCGGGTGCGGTATTTCTGCGTCGGCGCCAGCACTTCGGCGCTGCCGCTGACGACGCTCTGGCCTTCCTGATTGCGGCATTCGCAGTCGAAGACGATGTGCCGGTTGTGCGCGAATTTTTCGCGGGCGGTGACGACGATGTGGATGGTATCGCCGAGACTGACTGGACGCAGAAAGCGCAGCGAGTGTTCGAGGAGCAGCGTGCCGGGGCCGGGCAGTTGCGTCCCGAGAACGGTCGAAATCAGCGAGGCGCTCCACATGCCGTGGGCGACGACATCGCGAAACAGGCCGCTCTGCGCGAATTCAGGATCAACATCTCCGGCGTTGGCGTCTCCGGACATGACGGCAAACAGCTGGATGTCCTCGGGACGCAGCGTGCGCGTCAACTCGGCGCTATCGCCGAGGGCAATGTCGTCGTAGGTGCGGCTTTCGAGTATCTGCGGCAGCGTTTCCCTCGCCATGCGACGGGCCTCCTGTGGCTGTGCTGTCAGGGACCAAGCCTAGCACCGGATGATGAAAAAATGGCGACACCGCGGAGCGGAATCGCCGGCGGCGTATGTGCGCCGGCAGACGGGAACCTTTTTGCGCGGATGAGATATACTATTGATTATTACTGACCGGTCAGTCATTAAAGGGGTTGGCATGGCTTTGGGCATCTCGCGTTCGCAGGTTGTGATTGGGCTGGTCGTTCTGGCGGGGGGCGCGGCGGCGGCCTACTTTCTGACACGTCCGCCCGCTTTGCCGGCCGGCTTTGCCACCGGTGCCGGGCGGATTGAGGCGACGGAGGTCGACGTTGCCACCAAGGTGCCGGGCCGGCTGCTGCGCTTGCAGCCGCGCGAAGGGGCGACGCTGCGGGCCGACGAAGTCGTCGGCGAACTTGATGCCCTCGATGTTGCCGCCCAGTTGCGCGCAGCCGAGGCGCAGGTACGGCAGGCGCAGGAGGCTGTTCGCGAGGCGCGCGAGGGCGTGCGCAAGGGCGAGGCTGACCAGCGGCTTGCCCAGCGCACACTGGCCCGTTCGCAGGAACTCGTGCAACGCGGCTTCATCAGCAAGGATCGTCTCGACCGCGATCTGAGCGCCGAGGACGGTGCCGTAGCGGCTCTCGCCGCGGCGCGGGCGCGGGTCGATGAGGCCGATGCCGCGCAGGCAGCGGCGGTGGCGCGTGCGGACAGCCTGCGTGCCAACGTTGGCGAGACCGTGCTGAAGGCGCCCATCGACGGACGCGTGCTGTACCGCCTGGCCGAGCCGGGACAGGTGTTGCCGGCGGGGGGCAAGGTGCTGACCCTGCTCGATTTCAGCGACGTTTTCCTCTACGTCTTTTTGCCCGCCAACGAAGCGGGGCGCGTGGTGCTTGGCAGTGAAGCGCGGATCGTCGCTGACGCGTGGCCGGATCAGGTGATTCCGGCGCATGTGAGCTTCGTCTCGCCGCGCGCGCAATTCACGCCGCGCGAAGTGGAAACCCGCAACGAGCGCGAAAAACTCATGTTCCGCGTGCGCCTGAAGGTCGACGCCGACTGGTTGCAGGCCAACGTACAGCGCATCACCGTCGGTACGCCCGCCGTGGCGTGGTTCCGTCTCGATCCTGCGCAGCCGTGGCCGGATAAGCTGGGCAAAAGGTAAGCGCCCGTGCCGGCTCCCGGCGTTCTTTCCCCGCAGGTGCTCGCCGTGCCACCGGTCGTGCGCGTGCGGTCGCTCAGCCAGCGCTATGGCAAGGTGACGGCGCTCGACGACGTGACGCTCGATCTGCCCGCAGGCGGCATGGTCGGGCTGATCGGGCCGGACGGCGTCGGTAAATCGACGCTGCTGTCGCTGATTTCCGGCGCGCGCGTTGTGCAATCGGGATCGCTGGAAGTGCTGGGCGGCGATATCGCCAATCGCCGCCACCGCGTCCGCGTGCAGCCACGCATCGCCTATATGCCGCAGGGGCTCGGGCGTAATCTTTACCCGACCTTGTCGGTACTCGAAAACGTCGATTTTTTCGGGCGCCTCTTCGGGCAGAAGGCGCGCGAGCGCCGTACGCGTATCGACGAATTGCTCACAAGCACCGGCCTTGCGGCATTCCGCGACCGGCCGGCGGCGAAGCTCTCCGGCGGCATGAAGCAGAAGCTGGGGTTGTGCTGTGCGCTCATTCACGACCCGGATCTGCTGATTCTCGATGAGCCGACGACCGGCGTCGATCCCTTGTCTCGCCGGCAGTTCTGGGAGTTGATCGACACCATCCGCGCGCGCCGGCCGGGCATGACGGTGCTCGTTGCCACGGCGTACATGGAAGAAGCCGCCGGCTTCGGCTGGCTGGCGGCGATGGACGAAGGGCGTGTCATCGGCACCGGTTCTCCCGCCGAACTGCTGGCGAAGACGGGCGAGACGACGCTGGAGAACGCGTTCATCGCGCTTCTGCCGGAGGCCAAGCGGCACGGCCATCAGACGCTGACGATCCCGCCGCGTCAGGTGGACGCTGACGAATCCGCTCATCTGGCGATCGAGGCCGATGGTTTGACGCAGCGCTTCGGCGATTTCACGGCGGTGGATCACGTCAGCTTCCGCATCGGCCGTGGCGAGATATTCGGCTTCCTCGGCTCGAACGGCTGCGGCAAGACGACGACGATGAAGATGCTCACCGGCCTCTTGCCGCCGACTGAAGGAACGGCGCATCTCTTTGGCCGTGAGGTTGACGCCAAGGACCTCGATACGCGCAAGCAGGTCGGCTACATGTCGCAGTCGTTCTCGCTCTACGGCGAGCTGACGGTGCGGCAGAACCTCGAGTTGCACGCGCGTCTCTTCCATCTGCCGGAGGAGAAGATCGCCGCGCGCATCGATGCTCTGGTGACGCGCTTCGGCCTGATGACGTATCTCGACGATAGCGCCGACGCCTTGCCGCTTGGCATCCGGCAGCGCCTGTCCCTGGCGGTGGCGGTCGTTCATTCACCGAAACTGCTCATTCTTGACGAGCCGACTTCGGGCGTCGATCCGATTGCGCGTGACGAATTCTGGGCCTTGCTGATCGAGCTATCGCGCCAGCAGGGCGTCACCATCTTCATTTCCACGCACTTCATGAACGAGGCCGAGCGCTGCGACCGCATTTCGCTGATGCACGCTGGCCGGGTGCTGGCGAGCGACACGCCGGCGGGGCTGTGCCGGGCGCGGGGAACGGCGACGCTGGAGGAGGCCTTCATCGCTTTCCTCGAAGAGGCGAACGCCGCTTCGGCCAGCGCGGCGAAGGCGGCGTCGCCCGCCACCGAGCCGACGGCACCCGGCGAGTCTCCCGCGCCATCGAATAGCGCGGCACCGCCGGCCAGGGAGGCCGTGGCAGAGGCTACGCCAGCAGCAGGTACACCTTCCGGCGAGATGCCGGCCAGCATCGCTGCGGCGGCAAAGCCGCCCCCGTGGTTCAGCCTGCGTCGTCTGCTTGGCTACGCCTACCGCGAGACGCTGGAGTTGCGCCGTGATCCGATTCGCCTGACCTTCGCCTTGCTGGGCTCGGTCTTGCTCATGTTCGTGCTCGGCTACGGCATTTCGCTTGACGTGGAAGGCTTGCGTTTCGCCGCGCTCGACCGCGACCAGACGCCGGAGAGCCGTGCTTATCTGCACAACATCGCTGGTTCGCGCTACTTCATCGAGCAGGCGCCACTCACCGGCGATGCCGATCTCGACCAGCGCATGCGGCGCGGGGAAGTGGCACTGGCGGTGGAGATTCCTTCCGGCTTCGGGCGCGATCTGCGCCGCGGTCGAACGCCAGAGGTCGGCGTCTGGATCGATGGCGCCATGCCCTACCGCGGCGAGACGGTACGCGGCTATGTCGAAGGGATGCACCGACGCTATCTCGCCGATCTGGCCGTCGACGCCAGTGGCGGCGAGGGGGTCGCTGTCGCCAGCATCGAGGCGCGCTATCGCTACAACCAGGACGTGCGCAGCATCTACGCCATGGCACCGGCGGTGGTGCCGCTGCTGCTCGTTTTCGTGCCGGCCATCCTGATGGCGCTCGGCGTCGTGCGCGAGAAGGAATTGGGGTCGATCACCAACCTGTACGTGACGCCGGTGACACGGCTGGAATTTCTGCTCGGTAAACAGCTGCCGTACATCGCCATGTCGATGGTGAGTTTTTTTGCGCTCGTGCTACAGGTCATTGTCGTGTTCGGTGTGCCGGTGAAGGGCAGTTTTCTCGCCTTGAGCGTCGGTGCCCTGCTGTATGTGACGGCGACGACCGGTATCGGCCTGCTGATTTCGACCTTTACCAATACGCAGATTGCCGCGCTCTTTGGCACGGCGATCCTGACCATGCTGCCGACCATCCAGTTTTCCGGGCTGACCTCGCCGGTGAGCTCGCTGGAAGGGATGGGCTACTGGATCAGTCAGGGCTATCCGGCGACGTATTTTCTGAATATCAGCCGGGGTGTCTTCACCAAAGCCCTGGGCTTTGCCGATCTGGGCCGCGAATTTCTGGCACTGGCGATCTTCATCCCGGTGCTGACCCTGTCGAGTCTTGCGCTGCTGCGCAAGCAGGAGCGCTAGCCGATGAAACGCGTCTCCATCTTTTCGCCCGACCATCCGCTGCGGCTGCATCTGGCAAATATCTACCGGCTTGGCGTCAAGGAACTGCGCAGCCTCGCCGCCGACAAAGTGCTGCTGACGCTGATCGTCTGGGCGTTTTCGGGCGCGATCTACGAGGCGGCGACCGGTACCTCGCTGGAACTGCACAAGGCGCCGGTAGCGGTGGTCGATGAGGACGATTCGCCGCTGTCGCGGCGTCTTGCCGATGCGCTCTATCCGCCGTTTTTCCATACGCCGGTCAAGATTACGCTCGCCGAACTCGACCCGGCGATGGATCGCGGCCGCTATTCGTTCGTGATCGTCATTCCGTCGAACTTCGAGCGCGATCTTGTCGCGGGGCGCAGTCCGGACGTGCAGCTCAACATCGACGCGACGATCATGAGCCAGGCCTTCATCGGCGCCGGCTACATCCAGAACATCGCCGCCGGGGAAATCAGCGAGTACCTCACGGGGCGGCGTGATTCGGCGCAGACGCCGATCAATCTGGTGACGCGCGTGCGCTTTAACCAGAACCTCAACGGTCTCTGGTTCGGCGGCGTAATGGAGGTGATCAACAACATCACCATGCTGACGATCATCCTCGTCGGCGCGGCACTCATTCGCGAGCGCGAGCATGGCACCATCGAGCATCTGCTGGTGATGCCGCTGGCGCCGTTCGAGATCGTTCTGGCGAAAATATGGGCGAACGGTCTGGCGGTGCTGATCGGTGCCAGCTTTGCCCTGCTCGTCGTCGTGCGTCAGGTGCTGGGGGTGCCGATTGCCGGCTCACTGCCACTGTTTTTGTGCGCGGCGAGTCTATATCTCTTTGCCGCTGCGTCGATTGGCGTCTACCTCGGTACTGTCGCGCGTTCGATGCCGCAGTTGGGGCTGCTGATCATTCTCGTGATCATCCCGCTGCTCATGCTTTCGGGGGGCACCACGCCGCGCGAAAGCATGCCGGAGGCGGTGCAGAACTTCATGCTGCTGGCGCCGACCACTTATTTCGTGCGTCTGGCGCAAGCCATCCTCTATCGTGGCGCCGGCTTTGCGGCCGTGTGGACAGACCTGCTGGCGATGCTGGCCTTGGGGAGCGTGTTCTTCTCGCTGGCGCTGGAACGTTTCCGCCGTTCGGTGACGCAGACTCAGGTCTAACGGAACGTGTAAATGCCGGGGCGCCCATTACCTTGCCTTTCGCCAGCCGCACGCGCGAATGGGATTGGCGTGGCGCTGGCGAAGGGCAAGGTGGCGTGCCGGGCCTCTAGCGGTAGACCAGCACCGGGATTTTCGAATGCGTGAGGACCTTGTTCGTTTCGCTGCCCAGCAGCAGGCCGCTGATGCCGCGCCGGCCATGCGAGGCCATGAAGATGAGGTCACAGTGATGGCGCGTCGCCGCTTCGATGATCGCTTCCCAGGGCACATCGCTGGTCAGCGAGACCGTGTCGCAGGGAACGCCGTTTTCCTGCGCGAGCTGGGCGATGAAGGCGAGGTTTTCGTGTGACTGCTGTTCGGCCAGCTCGGCGAATTTCTCCGGCGAGGTCGGATCGATCAGGGCACCTTCGCCATAGTAGGTGACGGGGTAGCCGGGCTTGGCGAAAAAGGCGGTGATCCGGGCGCCGGTTTCTTTGGCAAACGTCACCGCGCGGCGCGAGTTTTCCTGAGAAAGCAAGGAGCCGTCGGTGGGGACGAGAATGTTTTTGAACATGGCATGAACCTCTTGACGGAAAAAGGGGCAGTAACGACTGCTACAGCACGAATCGCGCGCGCACCGGCAGGGTGGCGGTTCGCCAATCCTGCCCTGCGCGCTGCGGCAAGCGCTGTGGGCTCATCCTACGCCTGGCAGGCTATGCCCCACAACCGGCGAGCAGGGTGACAGGAAGCGCTTTACGGGTTCTGAACGTCCGCCGGCAGGCGGCAATTTATGGGGAGAACAACAATGAAAATTGTCTTTCATGGCGCCGCCGGCGAGGTGACCGGCTCCTGTACCCAGGTAACGAACGAGACGGCGAATTTCCTGGTCGACTGCGGCATGTTTCAGGGCGGACGGGAGGCCTATGCCAAGAATGTTTCGGCGCTGTCGTTCGACGTACGCGCGCTCGATTTTGTCGTTCTCACGCACGCCCATATCGACCATGCCGGATTGCTGCCGCGTCTGGCCATGCTTGGCTTTCGCGGGCCGATTTACGCGACGCCGGCGACGATCGATCTTGTCAGCGTGCTCTTGCAGGACAGCGCGCACATCCAGGAAAAGGAAAGCGAGTGGCAGTTGCGCCGTCAGCATCGCAATAGCGGCAAAGCGCGTGCAATGCAGGCGCCGCTCTACACGGTGACGCAGGCGCAGGCTGTGCTCGGACAGTTGCGTGCCGTCGACTATGGCGAGAGCTTCGAGCCGGCGGCTGGCGTGCGCTGCCGTTTGCGGAATTCCGGGCATATTCTCGGCTCGGCCATCGTCGAGCTCTGGCTCAGCGAGAAGGATGCAACGCGCAAACTCGTCTTCTCCGGCGATCTGGGGCAGCCGCAGCGGCCTGTTTTGTGTGACCCGGAGTGGATCGAGGAGGCGGATGCCGTGTTCATCGAATCGACCTACGGCAATCGGTTGCACCGACCGCTGACGGAGACGGAGGATGAGATCGTCGAGGCCTTCACCTCGACCCTGCACGAACGCGGCGGAAACGTCATCATCCCGTCGTTTGCCGTCGGGCGGACGCAGGAAATGCTCTTCGTCATTGCCGATCTGGTGCGGCGCGGACGGCTCTCGCCGCTGACGGTCTACGTCGATTCGCCGATGGCGAGTACGGCCACCCAGATCACCCTGCGGCACCAGACGCTTCTCGATGCCGAAACGCTCGACTTGCTCGACTGGCAGCGCGCCCATCCGGAGGCGGTGCGCGTGCAGTTCGTCGCCGACGCCGAAGAGTCGATCCGCCTCAACGAGGTGCGTTCGGGCGCGGTGATCCTCTCGGCCAGTGGCATGTGTGACGCCGGGCGGATCAAGCATCACTTGCAGCACAATCTGCCGCGACCGGAATGTACGGTGCTGATCACCGGCTTTCAGGCCGTCGGGACGCTGGGACGGCGCCTCGTCGACGGGGCGCGGCTGGTGCGACTCTTTGGCGAGCCGACGCCCGTACGGGCGGCGATTCGCACGATTGGCGGATTGTCGGCGCACGCCGACCAGGCTGCTTTGCTCGCCTGGCTGGGCGGCTTCGCGCATGCGCCGCAGCGAACATTCATCATGCACGGCGAAGCGGCGACCTCGGCGGCCTTCGCTGATCGCGTACGCGAGCGTCTGGGATGGGCGCAGGTCGAAGTGGCGCATCCGGAGCAGAGTTACGAACTGTGAGGGGCCCCACGCGAGGGGACGATGCCGTTTCCTCGCGTGGGCGGGGACGCTACCCTCCGTCCCGAAGCGCTCCGGCCTCATATGCGCGCCGGTCGTGTCGCCCGTGATGTGGGTTGCTGCGCCGATAGGTGCTCGTTGTCGTACGACGCTGACGGTGGCGTCATGTCTGAGCGAAGGAGGCTGTCATGGATACACGCGAATCGTTGCCCGCGCACCACCCCGCCGCATCCGGGCGAGGGGCTGCGGATGCCATCGCAGGGCTGTCGCCTGAACACGCCAATGGCGTCGAACGCGCCTTGCTTGCGGCAGAACAGCGCCTTGACCCCTTTGGCGTCACTACCTCTGTGCTCAATGCCTGCGCGGCGTGGCTTGCACATCCCATGGAACTGTCGCGCGCGCTGGCCGGCTGGAGCGACGAGTATGTTGCCCTGCAACAGCGGCTTGTTCGCCGTGCCTGGGGGCTGCCGGAGGAGGCGGCGGATGTGGGGGCGAATCGGGCCGTAACTCGCCGCAATGTCGACGATCCGCGCTTTAGCGATCCGGTCTGGAGCGAGTCGCCCAGCTGGAGCATCCTCAAGGACAACTATCTTCTCTTCACCCGGCGTTTGCAGGACATGCTCTTCGAGACGCCGGGGCTGTCCGAAAAGTCGCGTCGGCGCGCGGCGTTCTGGGTGCGTGAATGGCTCAACGCCATGGCGCCGACCAATTTTTTCTGGAGCAATCCGCTGGCCTGGCAGAAGTTCGTCGACAGCCACGGGGAGAGCCTGTTGCGCGGCGCTGCCTTGTGGGCGGACGACCTCAAGGCGGGGACAGTGCGCATGGTCGACGAGCACGCCTTCACGGTGGGCGTCGATCTGGCGCTGACGCCGGGGCGCGTTGTCCTGCGCAATCGGTTGCTGGAGCTGATTCACTACGCGCCGACGACGCCGACCGTGTTTGCCACGCCGATCGTCATCGTCACGCCGTGGATCAACAAGTACTACATCCTCGACCTCACGCCGCAAAAGAGCCTCGTCCGCTATCTCGTCGCGCAGGGGTTTTCGGTCTTCATCACCAGCTGGAAAAATCCCGATGCCGCCATGGCCGACGTGCGCTTCGACGATTATTTGCGCGAGGGCGTCGATCAGGCTGTGACGGAGGCGCTCCGCATCAGCCGGGCGAAGCAGGTGCATCTGGTCGGCTACTGCATTGGCGGCACCCTCTGCGCCACCTACATGGCCTGGGCCAAACGCCAGTACGCGCCCGATCGCATGCCGGTGGCGCACTGGACCTTGCTGTCGACGCTGACCGATTTTGCGCGCCCCGGCGATATCGACGTCTTTATCGATGAGTCGAGCATCGCCGCGCTCGAAGAGATGATGGCGCGACAGGGTTATCTCGACGGCAGCCAGATGTCGTCGAGCTTCCGCCTGCTGCGCTCGAACAGCCTGATCTGGCACTACGTCACGCACAGCTACCTTTACGGCGAGGCGCCACCGGCCTTCGATGTGCTGTTCTGGAACGTCGACTGCACGCGTATGCCGCAGGCGATGCACTCGTTTTATCTGCGTGAGATGTACCTCAACAATAATTTAAAGAAGCGCGATGCCCTGACGATTGCCGGCCAGCCGATCGACCTCGACCGCATCGACGCGCCGCTCTACGCCGTGACGGCCGAGGACGACCATATCGCGCCCTGGCAGCAGTGTTATCGCATCCGCAAGTTCATCAACGTGGCGGCACCGATGCGCTTTGTCCTGTCTTCGTCCGGGCATATCTTCGGCATCGTCAATCCAGTGGTAAACCCGCCGAAGCGTCACTTTCGCGTCGGCGTGGCAGCGCGGAACGACCACGTCGAGCATTGGCTTGCGCACGCGGTCGAGCATCCGGGCTCGTGGTGGGAGGACTGGCGCGACTGGCTGGCGCCGCAGTGTGGCGAGCGCGTCGCGGTCACCGACGATCAGGCAGCGCCTGCGGCGGCGGCCGCCGCTGATCCCTCTGATGCCGCGCCGGGCCGCTATGTCCTGGAGCGCTAGGCTTTGCGGGAACTCTCTTTGTTCGATAAAGTCGATATGAATGAGTCGATAATGCGAATTTACCTGATGACAACAAGTCTGTAGATTGCGCTCTGCCGCAGTCCGGGGGCTTCTCCCTCCGGCGGCGGGGGCTGCCGGCCGCTTCCCCGGCTGGCAGCCCGTTTTGTCGATTGATCATTGCTTTCAACCTGTTTTGCCGAGGAGATACGTCATGAATCAACTGGGCCAGTCCCCGCTGTCGATTGCCCGTAGTGGCGACGTAGCGCGTTCGTCGCTGCTGTCATCGCACCGCGTGTTGCGCAATACCTATGCGCTGCTGGCGATGACGCTGCTTTTCTCCGCCGGTGTTGCGTCGGTGACCGCTTCGCTCGGTCTGCCGCATCCCGGCATTTTGATTACCCTCGTCGGATACTTCGGCCTGCTCTTCCTGACCACGCGCCTGCGCGACAGCGGTTGGGGCCTGTTGGCGGTATTTGGCCTTACTGGCTTCATGGGCTACACGCTTGGACCCATCGTCAGCCATTACCTCGCTTTGCCGGGGGGCGGACAGATCGTTGCCATGGCGATGGGCGGCACGGGTGCGGTGTTCCTGGGCCTGTCGGGCTACGCGCTGGTGAGCCGCAAGGATTTCAGCTTCATGGGTGGCTTCCTGACGGTGGGGATGCTGGTGGTGTTCCTCGCCAGCCTGGCGGCGGTGTTCTTCCATGTGCCGGGGCTGTCGCTGGCGGTGTCGGCAGCCTGCGTGCTGCTGATGTCGGGGCTGATCCTGTTTGAGACCTCGAACATCATCCACGGCGGTGAAACCAACTACATCATGGCTACCGTCAGCCTGTTCGTGTCGATCTACAACCTTTTCCTGAGCCTGCTGCAACTGACCGGCGTGCTGAGCGACGATTGATGCTGCCTGTAGTGCCTTGTGTGGCGCCGATTGCCGGCGGGGCCTCCTGCCGGCAATCCCGAATTTCTTGATTCGGCTCAAAGTCGCGACACGCGTGGCCTGAGGACAATGACCGCTCATTTTCTGAGGAGCGGTCATGACACAGATTCGGGACTTTCTGACTGGCGATCATCGCCATTGCGATGCCCTGTTTGCCGCCGTCGAGGCGGCCCTGGCGGATGAGGACAAGGCACGCGCGGCCGCCGCTTTCTCCGCTTTCAACGAGGCGATCCTCGCCCACTTCGCGGCGGAAGAGTCGCTGCTTTTCCCGGCGTTTGAGGCGGCAACCGGTATGTGCGAGGGGCCGACCGCCGTCATGCGCGGTGAGCACCGCCAGATGCGCGATCTGCTTGCCAGCGCTGCTGCCGCTCTGGCCGCAGGGAACAGCGACGACTATCTTGGCGATGCGGAAACGCTGCTCATCCTGATGCAGCAGCACAACGTCAAGGAAGAGAGCATTCTCTACCCGATGTGCGACCGCCAACTCGGCGTGGGCGGCGAGACGCTCGTCGGCGCGTTGCGCGAGTCAATTATCGGTGCCTCGCCTGTCAATGCCGCAGAGATCAGTTCTTCAGAGGCCGCCGCGTGACCGCGCCGGTTGAAGACGGAAGCCTGAGCGCGCCGGCCAGTGGACTCGCAGCCGCCGCCGGTGCTCCGTCTGAGGGCGTGAGCGCTTCTGCGCTCGCCGCTGTCTGTGCGGAGTGCGCGTGCCTCTTTGCCGCGGCCCAGGCCCAGGCTCAGGCGACGGGCGAGGGCGGCGGGGCGGTGCCGGCTGGCGATGTCGAAGCCCTTGGCGCGACCGAGGGGGGCGACTGGATCGATTCCCGCCGGCGCGCATTGGGCGCCGATGCCGTACTCGACGCCCGTGGTCTAGAGCCGCCCGAACCATTCGTGCGTACCTTCGAGGCGCTGGATGCCTTGCCGCCGGAGGGCAAGCTCCTGCTGTTGCTGCCGCGCGAGCCGCGTCCGCTTTACCGCGCCCTCACGCAACACGGGTATGCGTGGCGCACCACGCCGACGGCGCCGGGGATTTTCGAGATTCTCATTGCCCGGCGTATGGGCGAGGCGGGGTAAGGATGGCTACCGTACTTTCGCTCGATCAGGCGCCGCCGCTGGCCGCGCCGATGCGTTTCTTTCTGACGGCGCCGATCTTTGCCATGGCCGCTGGTGTTCTGCTTGTCGTGCACGGCAGCGATTTCTTCGCCTCGCGCTGGATGCCGGCAACGTTGGCGGTGACGCATCTGCTGACTCTCGGCTTCATGCTGCAGGTGATGCTGGGCGCCTTGTGCCAACTGCTGCCGGTGGTCGCCGGGGCGCAGATGGAGCGGCCGTTGAGCGTAGCGGGCTGGGTGCACGCGGCGATCAGTGCCGGGACGGTGCTGCTGGTGGCGGCCTTTTGGCTGTCGGCGCCGGTCGCATTCGGCGCCGCAGCGTCTTTGCTCAGCGTGGGCATTCTTGGCTTCGTTGCCGCTGCGGTCGTCGCCTTGCGCGACGAGGGCAACGCCAGCGCGACGGTGCGCGATATGCGGCTGGCACTGCTTGGCCTGACGGTGACGCTCATCTTCGGCGCATTGCTGGCGGCCGGACTGGCGGGGGCGCTGAGTCTGCCGTTGCCAGCGCTGGCTGACATCCACCTGAGTTGGGGTTTCGTGGCCTGGGGCGGCGTGCTGCTCGCCGGCGTGGCCCTGGTGGTGGTGCCGATGTTTCAGCTCACGCCGAGTTATCCGCGCTGGTTCGAGCGCGGGTTTTCGCGGGCGGCATTCGCCTTCGTGCTCGCCTGGACGGTGTTCGATCTGGCGGGCTGGCGTCATGCGGCAGCGGTCTTTGCGGTGGCGGCAGCGGTCGCCGGGGCGGTACTGGCGGCGGTGACGTTGTGGGTGCAGTCGCGCAGCAAACGCGCACGCTTCGATGCGACGCAGCAGTGCTGGCGCGTCGCCATGCTGTGCGCGCTCCTCGCCTGCGCGCTATGGCTGCTGCGGCAGGCGCTGATGTGGCTGCCGCCGCTGGACGTGCTGAAGGTGCCGGCGGCGGATTGGCTGGCGGGACAGGGAGGCGCCGTGCTTTTCGGTGGGCTGATCATCGTCGGCGGTTTTCTCAGCGCGATGACGGGAATGCTCTACAAGATCGTGCCGTTTCTCGTCTGGCTGCACGCGCGCAACGCGGCAAGGCGCGGGCCGGCGCCGAACATGCGGCAGGTGTTGGGCGAGCCGGCGATGCTGCGGCAGGCGCGTTGCCATTTCGCCGCGTGTTTACTGCTGGTACTCGCGAGCGTCTGGCCGGAGGTGTTCGCGCGGATCTGCGGTGCAGTGTTCGCCTTGGCGCAGGGTTTGTTGCTGGCGAACCTGTTGCGCGCCGCCTGCGTGTATCGGGCGTATTTGCGGCAGGAGCCTCTCGGCCCGGAGCCGGCGACACCGCCCGTAGCGGGGCAGAGCGTCGCCGTCTGAGGGGCGAATGGGGCGAATGGCCCGACGGATGCGTCGCCGCTGGCTCAGTCCGCCAGCGCGGCGTTGACGATGCTTTGCGCTTCGGCGATCACCTGTTGCAGGTGCTCTGGGCTTTTGAAGCTCTCGGCGTAGAGTTTGTAGATATCTTCCGTGCCTGACGGACGGGCAGCGAACCAGCCGTTGGCCGTCGTCACCTTCAGCCCGCCGATGGCGGCACCGTTGCCGGGGGCGTGGGTGAGGCGCGCAAGGATGGTGTCGCCCGCCAGCGTCGTCGCGGTGACGCGTTCGGCGGTGAGCTGTTTGAAGGCGGCCTTCTGCGCCGGGCTCGCTGGCGCGTCGATGCGCTGGTAGTACGGCGTGCCGTAGCGTTGCGCGAGTTCGCGGTAGTGCATGCCGGGATCGCGTCCCGTGACGGCGGTGATTTCAGCGGCCAGCAGTCCGAGGAGAATGCCGTCCTTGTCGGTCGTCCACGCGCTGCCGTCGCGGCGCAGGAAGCTGGCGCCGGCGCTTTCTTCGCCGCCGAAACACAGCGCTCCGTCGAGAAGCCCGGCCGAGAACCATTTGAAGCCGACGGGCACTTCAAACAGCGTGCGCTCCAGATCATTCACGATGCGATCGATCAGGCTGCTCGACACCAGCGTCTTGCCGATGGCGGCGGAGCGCGGCCAGGCCGGCCGATGTTCGAGCAAATAGCGGATGGCGACGGCCAGGAAGTGGTTCGGGTTCATCAGCCCCTGCGAGGGCGTGACGATGCCGTGTCGGTCGACGTCGGCGTCGTTGCCCCAGGCGATGTCGAAGCGATCCTTGAGCGCGACAAGACTCGCCATGGCGTAAGGACTGGAGCAATCCATGCGGATCTTGCCGTCATGGTCGAGCGTCATGAAGCCGAAGGCGGGATCGACCTTGGGATTGACCACCGTGATGTCGAGGCCGTAGCGGGCGGCAATCGGCGCCCAGTAGGCCACTGCCGCACCACCCATCGGGTCGACGCCGATGCGCAGCCCCGCGCGGCGGATCGCCTCCATGTCGATGACGGCGCCGAGGTCGTCGATGTAGGGCGTCATCAGGTCGATGGCGTGCGTTGTCGCGGCGGTGAGTGCGGCCGGGTAGGGCAGACGTTTGACGTCGCGGTTGGCGTCGGCCAGCAAGGCGTTGGCGCGCCGTTCGATCCAGCCGGTGATGTCGGTATCCGCCGGGCCGCCGTGCGGCGGGTTGTATTTGATGCCGCCGTCGCCGGGCGGATTGTGCGAGGGGGTGATGACGATGCCGTCGGCGCGAGCGGCCGTGGCGTTGCGGTTGGCTAGCAGAATGGCGTGCGAGATGACCGGCGTTGGCGTGAAGCCGTCGTCCTGTTGCAGGTAGACCTCGACGCCGTTGGCGGCGAGCACCGACAGCGCGCTTTCCTGCGCCGGGCCCGACAGGGCGTGCGTGTCTTTGCCGAGAAACAGCGGTCCGCGAATGTTGGCCTGGGCGCGGTAGTCGGCAATTGCCTGCGCGATGGCGAGGATGTGTGCTTCGTTGAAGCTGCCGTTCAGTGCACTGCCACGGTGGCCACTGGTGCCAAAGGCGACGCGTTGCGCGGCCTGACTAATATCGGGGAGGCGCTGGTAAGCCGCCAGCAGGGCGGGAACGTCACACAGGTACGAAGCAGGCGCTGGCTGGCCGGCAAGCGGGTGAAGCATGCGTAATCTCCGGGGAATGGCGGGGCATTGAAATGCCCGATTCCCGGCACTTTACGCATCTCATGCGACGCCGGGAAGTCGTCCGAACGGATGGGCCGTGAACGACTTCCCGGTGTCAGCGGGCGTAGACAGCGCGCTCGGGCTTACGCCGCGAGCTCATAGACGCGCTGCGATGCTGCCAGATCGAGGCTGCGGCGTTCGCCAAGGCGCTTCATGCCGTGGCGTTCGAGCTGGGCGACGAGCGCCGGAATGGCGTCAGCGCCGATGCCGTAGGCCGAGAGGCGGGTGGGAACCGACAGCGACTCGAAGAACTCGCGCGTGCGCTCGATGGCCGCATCGATGCGGGCGTTTTCGTCGCCGTCATGCAGGCCCCAGACGCGTGCGGCGTACTGGACGAGCTTGGCGTGCTTTTCTTCTCGCCGCACGTGCAGCATGGCGGGAAGAACGATGGCGAGCGTTTGCGCGTGATCGACGCCGTGCAGCGCCGTGATCTCGTGGCCGAGCATGTGCGTCGACCAGTCTTGCGGCACGCCGGCGCCGATCAGGCCGTTCAGTGCCAGCGTCGCGGTCCACATGATGTTGGCGCGCACGTCGAGATTGTCGGGTTCGCTGAGCGCGCGCGGGCCTTCTTCGATGAGCGTCAGCAGCAGGCCTTCGGCAAAGCGGTCCTGAACGCGGGCCTCGACCGGGTAGGTGAGGTATTGCTCGACGATGTGCACGAAGGCATCGACGACGCCGTTGGCGACCTGGCGCGGGGGCAGCGTCAGCGTCTTTGCCGGATCGAGTACCGAGAACTGCGGGAAGAGGCGCGGGTTGGAGAAGGCGAGCTTGTCCTGCGTCGCCTTCTTGGTGATGACGGCGCCGTCGTTCATCTCCGAGCCGGTAGCCGGCAGCGTCAGCACGCTGCCGAACGGCACGGCGCTGGTGATCGGCGCGCGCTTGGCGAGAATGTCCCAGGGATCGCCAGCGAAGGGGATGGCGGCGGCGATGAACTTGGTGCCGTCAATGACCGAGCCGCCACCGACGGCGAGCAGGAAGTCGATCTTTTCGCGACGCGCCAGTTCGACGGCCTGTAGCAGCGTTTCGTAGGTCGGATTGGCCTCGATGCCGCCGAATTCGAAGACCGTCACACCGGTCAGCGCGTGTTTGACTTCGGCCAGGGTGCCGGTCTTGACGACGCTGCCGCCGCCGTAGGTGATGAGGACGCGCGCGCCAGCGGGAATCTGACCGCCGATATCGGCGATGCGGCCCTGTCCAAAGAGGATGCGTGTCGGGTTTTGGTAGGTGAAGTTTTGCATGGGGGTCCTAGGCGTGTTGGTCGAGAGAAGGGTAATCGGTATAGCCGTGTTCGTCACCGCCGTAGAGCGTGGCCGGGTTGAGTTCGTTCAGTGCGGCGTTGGCGCGCAGGCGGGCGACGAGATCGGGGTTGGCGATGAAGGGGCGGCCAAAGGCAATCATATCGGCATGACCTTCCTTGAGGGCGGTAATGGCCGTATCGCGGGTGTAGCCGTTGTTGGCGATGTAGGTGCCGGCGAAGTGCGCGCGCAGGAAGTCGGGTGCGATGCCGCGTCCGGGGTCACGTGCGCCACCGGTGATTCCTTCGATGACGTGCAGAAAACCGATACGGCGAGCCGACAACTGCTGCGTCACGTAGGTAAAGAGCGGCACCGGATCGCTGTCGTCGATGTCATTGACGGTCGACAGCGGCGACAGGCGCACGGCGATGTGTTCGGGAGCCCAGACGCCGAGAACGGCGTCGGTGACGTCGAGCAGCAGACGGGCACGGTTTTCGATGCTGCCGCCGTAGGCGTCCTGACGATGGTTCGATTTGTCGCGCAGGAACTGATCCAGCAGGTAGCCGTTCGCGCCGTGGATTTCCACGCCGTCGAAGCCGGCGGCCTTCGCGTTCTCGGCGGCGCGACGGTAGTCGGCGACGATGCCGGGTAGTTCGCCAACCTCAAGTGCGCGCGGCGTCACCAGCGGTTGCATGCCTTTGGCGGTAAATGCGCTGCCTTCCGGCTGGATCGCCGAGGGCGCAACCGGCAGCGCGCCGCCGGGTTGCAGGTCGGGGTGCGAGATACGTCCGACGTGCCAGAGCTGGATGAAAATCTTGCCGCCAGCGGCATGCACGGCGTCGGTCACACGGCGCCAGCCGGCGATCTGCTCGGCGCTGTAGATGCCCGGTGTCTGGATGTAGCCCTTGCCCTGTGGCGAGATTTGCGAGGCTTCGCTGATGATCAGCCCGGCGCTGGCGCGCTGCCGGTAGTACTCGACCGTCAGCGGACCGGGAATGTCGCCGGCCAGCGCCCGTGAGCGCGTCAGCGGTGCCATGACGATGCGGTTGCTGAACGTGAGGCCGTGCGAGGCGAAAGGTGCGAAAAGGTCGGGCGGCGTAGCGGAACTGTGAGCGGCGGTCATCGTATTCTCCTGGGTGACTGGACCGGACGGTCCTGAACGTTGAAAAAAATGCGGATGAGTGTTCGTCTCAATGTGACACGGCGACGTCTGCGAAGAGCTTGGCGAGGTGGTCGTCGATAACCCACTGCAGCCGTTCGCGCTCGACGCCGCCTTTGGCGAGGACATGCGTGCCGGTGAGGACGTTGAGTAGCGCGTCGGCGGCGCGCGGTGGATCGAGCTTGCCCGACAGGCTGCCTTCCGCTCTGCCGCGGGCGATGACGCTGGCGAGACAGTCGTTCAAGGCATCGATGTGCTGCCGCACGGCGGTTTCGATTTCCGGGTCGTGCGGCGCCAGTTCAATGGCGAGATTGAGCACCAGACAGCCGCAACGCTCGCCGGGGCGGCAGGTGTTGGGCAGGAGCGATTGATTCATCCAGTCGGCAATCAGGGCCGGAACAGGGCGCGCGGCGGCGAAATGGCAGCGCGACTCGGCGAGTTCGCGTTGGCTGTAGCGCGCCAGCGCCGCCAGTAAGACCGCACGCTTGCTGCCGAAACACTCGTAGAAACTGCTCTTGCTCAGGCCCATGGCGGTGAGCAGATCGCACAGCGAGGTCGACGCGTAGCCCTTCAGCCAGAACGCGTTGAGCGCCTGATCGAGAGCTTCGTTGATGTCAAATTCGCGGCAGCGCGGCATGAGGAAGGAGTTCGCAGAGAGTGCGGCGAATGATACTGAACCGTTCGGTCCAGATCAAGAGCCTTAGCGAATCGTTCGGTCAGTTGCGGAGAATGCGGTCGGCGATCCAGAGTTTGAAGTCGCTGTTCTTCGGGTCCTGTCGGTCGTAGGCCATCAGGCTCTGGCCAAACACGTAGGCGTACAGCAGCAGGCTGCGGCTCCTCGCCTCATCGTCCGAATAGCCGCAATTGACGAAGAGCTTGCGCGTGCATTCGAGGCGCCAGGCGTCGACCTCTTCGACAATGCGCGCGGCGCCCTCATCGCGCCGCGCCCAGTCACGCACAGCGAGTTCGATCCAGACGCCCTTGCGGTTGCGGGCGGCGCTGTAGACCTCGATGACGCGTTGTAACTGCTCGCG
Source organism: Rhodocyclus gracilis (assembly GCF_009617575.1). Classification (GTDB taxonomy): domain Bacteria; phylum Pseudomonadota; class Gammaproteobacteria; order Burkholderiales; family Rhodocyclaceae; genus Rhodocyclus; species Rhodocyclus gracilis. The sequence continues at coordinate 196,002 of NZ_WIXJ01000002.1, read as the reverse complement.
CTCGTGGCCGGGATCGCTGGCCGTCTGCCGGTTGATGTCGCGAATGCGACCGTCTTTCCAGTCATCCAGAATCGCCGCGCAAAGATCCTGACGATCCTTGAAATGCCAGTAAAAGCTGCCTTTGGTGACGCCGCAGCGCTTGGCGAGCGTTTCGACGCGCAGACCGTCGATCCCCTGATCGGCGAGGACGTCGAAGGCGGCGTCGATCCAGTTCTGTCGTTCGAGGGGTTGGCGTGGCTTGTCGTGTTGCACATCCATACAGCAGCGTTCTCCAATCGGGTGAAGCATCCGGCGCGCGATGCGCTCCTGTGACATGGTGATTGGCACAGGACAGGGGCAAGTTGTACGTCAAACGAGCGTTTTAATCGCCTTGACAGCCGCCTTGCGCGTACGGTAGCGTAGCCGCTTCCATACTCTAGGGTATGGCTTATTGTCCGGACGCCTTCCAAAGCTGTCAAACGGTCGGCGATGCGTGTGCGCTTGTCATGAACTCGCCGCATAATGCGCTCTGGAGTACTTGCTCCGCTGCCATGAAAGGAAAGACCCTTGAAGATTCTCGTGCCCGTTAAGCGAGTGGTCGACTACAACGTCAAGGTGCGCGTCAAAAGCGACGGCTCCGGCATCGATCTTGCCAACGTCAAAATGTCGATGAATCCCTTTGACGAAGTCGCCATCGAAGAGGCCGTGCGCCTCAAAGAAGCGGGAATCGCCACCGAAGTGGTGGCGGTCTCCGCCGGTCTCGCTAACAGTCAGGAAACCCTGCGCACGGCACTGGCGCTTGGCGCCGACCGCGCGATCCTGATCGAGACCGATGTCGAATTGCAGCCGCTCGCTGTGGCCAAGCTGCTCAAGGCGGTGTGCGAGAAGGAATCGCCGCAACTGGTCATTCCCGGCAAGCAAGCCATCGATGACGACTCCAACCAGACAGGCCAGATGCTCGCCGCACTGCTCGGCTGGCCGCAGGCGACTTTCGCCTCGAAGCTGGTCGTCAACGCCGACAAGACCGCCGCTGCGGTGACCCGCGAAATTGACGGGGGGTTGGAAACCATCGAAATCGCCCTGCCTGCGGTGATGACGACCGACCTGCGCCTGAACGAGCCGCGTTACGCGACCCTGCCGAACATCATGAAGGCGAAGAAGAAGCCGCTCGAAACGACGACGCCGGCAGCGCTTGGCGTGGACGTGGCACCGCGCTTGAAGACGCTGAAAGTGGCCGAACCGGCTCGCCGCAGTGGTGGCGTCAAGGTGGCTGACGTGGCGGAGCTGGTCGAAAAACTGAAAAACGAAGCGAAGGTGATCTGATGCCCATTCTCGTTATTGCCGAACACGACAACGCCGTCCTCAAGCCGGCGACCCGTAACGCCATTAGCGCGGCTACCCAGATTGGCGGCGACATTGATGTGCTGGTCGCCGGTTCCGCGTGTGCGGCCGTCGCCGAGGCGGCGGCGCGCATTGCCGGCGTGACGCGTGTGCGCCTGGTAGACGCGGCGCACTATGCCGACCACGGCGCGGAAAACCTCGCGGCCCTCGTCGTTGCCAATGCGCCGGGCTACAGCCACGTGCTGGCGCCGGCGACGGCGGCGGGCAAGAACTTCCTTCCGCGCGTCGCTGCCCTGCTTGATGTGGCACAAATCTCCGACATCGTCGCCGTTGTTTCGACCGATACCTTCGTGCGTCCGATCTACGCCGGCAACGCCTTGGCGACCGTCCAATCGGTCGATCCGGTCAAGGTGATCAGCGTGCGCGGTACGGCCTTCGAAGCCGCTGGCGAGGCGTCGCCGGTTTCCGTCGAAGCCTTGGCGGCGGGGCCTGATCTTGGCCTTTCCCGTCTCGTCGGTCGCGAATTGACGCAGTCGGCGCGTCCCGAACTGACGGCAGCGCGCGTCATCGTCTCTGGTGGCCGTGCGCTGGGTAGCAGCGACAATTTTCACAGCGTGCTCGAACCCTTGGCGGATGCGCTCGGTGCTGCCGTCGGTGCCTCGCGCGCCGCTGTCGATGCCGGCTATGCGCCGAACGATTATCAGGTCGGCCAGACCGGCAAGATCGTCGCCCCGGATCTGTACGTGGCCGTCGGTATTTCGGGCGCCATCCAGCACCTCGCCGGCATGAAGGACAGCAAGGTAATCGTTGCCATCAACAAAGATCCGGAGGCGCCCATCTTCCAGGTGGCCGATTACGGGCTGGTGGGTGATCTGTTCGACGTCGCACCGGCGCTGGCCGCCGCATTGCGCTGAGGTTTCCGCCGGCGGAGGCGCGCAGACGCTTTCCCTCCGCCGGCGCGCTCCCCCTTTTTTGGTTTTTTCCCTTTGTCGGGAGGCCGTTCTGCGGCCCCCGGCCCTGAACCCCGCTGAAGGAGAATGCAATGAGTGAATACGTTGCCCCGCTGCGTGACATCCAGTTCGTGCTTAAAGAACTTGCCGGTCTCGATCAGGTTGCACAACTGCCGGGGTACGAGGACGCCACCGTCGATCTGGTTGATGCCGTCCTCGACGAGGCCGCGAAGTTTGCCGAAGGGGTGCTCTCGCCGCTGAACATCCCCGGTGATCGCGAGGGGGCGAAATGGTCGGCAAACGGGTCAGCGAACGGCGATGGGCCGGGGGTGACGATGCCTGCCGGTTTCAAGGAGGCTTACGCGCTCTTTGCCGAAAGCGGCTGGACCGCCTTGCAGTCGGACCCGGAGTGGGGAGGGCAGGGGCTACCGAAGCTCGTCGGCGCGGCGGTCACGGAGATGTGGAAGTCGGCCAATCACGCCTTTTCGCTCTGTCCGCTGCTCACGGGGGGCGCGGCGGAGGCGCTCTCCTTGTGCGGCTCGGACACGCTCAAGAAAACCTTTCTCGAGAAGATGACCAGCGGCGTCTGGACCGGCACGATGAATCTCACGGAGCCGCAGGCTGGCTCCGATCTGTCGGCGATCCGCTCGCGCGCCGAGCCGCAGGCCGACGGCAGCTTCCGGATCTTCGGCCAGAAGATTTTCATCACTTACGGCGACCACGACATGGCCGAGAATATCGTCCATCTGGTGCTGGCGCGTACGCCGACGGCGCCCGAGGGCGTCAAAGGGATTTCGATGTTTGTCGTGCCGAAGTTCCTCGTGAACGCCGACGGCAGCCTTGGCGCGCGCAACGATGCCTGGTGCGTGTCGATCGAACACAAGCTCGGCATCCACGCCAGCCCGACGGCGGTGATGGCTTTCGGTGATCACGGTGGGGCCGTCGGTTATCTGGTCGGTGAAGAGAATCGTGGCCTCGAATACATGTTCATCATGATGAACGCAGCGCGCTTTGGCGTTGGTCTCGAAGGCGTTGCTGCCTGCGAGCGTGCCTACCAGCGTGCCCGCGATTATGCCCGTGACCGCATTCAGTGCGTCGAAACGGGCGTGCGTGGCGGGCCGCGTGTGCCGATCATTCGCCACCCGGATGTGCGTCGCATGCTGATGAGCATGCGCGCCCATGCCGAGGCGACGCGCGCGCTGGCCTATGTGGTCGGCGCCGCGCACGATGTGGCGACGCGCCACCCGGATACGGCGACGCGCCGCCGCAATCAGGCCTTCGTCGATCTGATGATTCCGGTGGTCAAGGGCTGGAGCACCGAGGTCGGCATTCAGGTCGCCTCGACCGGCATCCAGGTGCACGGCGGCATGGGCTTCATCGAGGAAACGGGGGCGGCGCAATACCTGCGCGATGCCCGCATTTCGGCGATCTACGAAGGAACGACCGGTATTCAGGCGAATGACCTGATCGGCCGCAAGATGGCCCGCGAGGGTGGCGCCACGCTCAATGCGCTGATCGAAGAGATGCGCGCCCTCGACGCCGATCTGGGGCAGGCGAGTGGCGAGCATTTCGCGGCGATTCATCGTCGCTTTGCGGCGGGCGTCGAAGCCCTTGCCGAGGCCGGGCGCTGGATCGTCGATACCTACGGCGTCGACGTGCGCGCTGCTTCGGCGGGCGCCACGCCTTTCCTGATGCTCTTGGGGATCGTCGCCGGGGGCTGGCAGATGGCGCGGGCCGCACTGATTGCGCAGGCGAAGATCGATGCGGGCGATACCGATCCGTTCTATCAGGACAAGATCGTCACTGCGCGTTTCTTCGCCGACCATATCCTGTCGCAAGCGGACGGACTGGCCGATTGCATCACTTTCGGTGCGCCGGGAGTCATGGCGCTGGACGAGGATCGCTTCTAAGCACTTTCGGCCAGCGACGGCGGGTGGTGGCGCAGGCTGCCACCCGCCGTTTTTTGTGCAGCCGGTGGGTGGGGCGAGTCGATGATCGGACGATCTCGGGCGAAAAAGCTTCCTAGTGGGCGCTTTCGCCGCTGTTGCGTGCCTGGCCGATGAAGGGGATCAACTGCACGGCGAGGATGCAGGCAAAGATCAGGGCACAGCCCGCCATCTGCATGCCATCGAGTCTTTCGCCGAGATACACGGCGCCGGCGATGGCGGCGAACAGTGTTTCCGAACTCAGCAGAATGGCGGCATCGGCGGCGCGGGTATGGCGCTGGGCAACCACCTGCAAGGTGTAACCGACGCCGACCGAAAGTAGGCCGCCGTAGAGGATTGTCGGCATGGCGGCTTCGACGCCTTGCAGGGAGATCGGTTCGGTGACGAGCGCCGCCGTGCTGGCGAGCAGGCCACAGACGACGAACTGCGTCAGCGCCACGAGAATGGGCGTTCCCTTGTGCGCTGCCAGCCGTCCGACCCAAAGCACGTGTGCCGCCCAGAAGAAGGCGCTGGCAATCACCCAGAAATCGCCGACGGTCATGGCGTCGAAATGCCCGCCGCTGAGCAAATAGGTACCGGCAAGACAGCCGAAGGCGGCGGGCCAGGTGGAGCGGTGCGGTCGTTGCCCGTGCACCAGCCAGGCGAGTACGGGCACGAGCGGAACATAGATCGCCGTCAGAAAGCCGGCGTTGGTGACGGTGGTCGTCAGCATGCCGACCTGTTGCAGTATTGCTCCCGAGAAAAGCAGGCCGCCCAGCACGCTCCACGAGATGAAATCGCGTCGCGTCAGCACGACCCCCCTCGCCGACAGACGCCCATATTCGCGCAGTGCCAGCGGCGATATGAACACTGCTCCGATGAGAAAGCGAATCCCCGTGTAGGTCAGTGGGCCGACGTCCTGCATACCGAGTTGCTGGGCGACAAAGGTCGTTCCCCAGATGAGGGCGGCAAGCAGCATCAGACAATTGGCAAGGGTTCGACTCATTGATCAGGCAGACAAAAAGGTGGCCCGGCGCACACGTTCCGCCGGGAATTCGAGGGAAAGGGCAGCCACGTCGGGAGGTGGCCGTTACGGCATCGTCGCGGGCGCCAGATTGAAGGCAATGCGGATGCCGGAAATCAGCATCTGCACCGACATGGCCGTCAATACCAAGCCCATCAGCCGCTCCATGGCTTGCAGCCCGGATTTGCCAAACATGCGGGAAAGCCAGCCGGCGGCCAGCAGAACGAGCGTGCTGATGGCGATGGCGACCACGATGGCGGCGACCAGCAGCCATGGCTGTTCCGCTTGCCGCGAGGCCAGCAGCACGGTTGCCAGCGCGGCCGGACCGGCGATCATCGGAATCGCCAGCGGTACGATGAATGGCTCGCCATTGGGCGGCGCATCCGTATCGATCACCGGTGGTCGCGGAAAGACCATGCCCATGGCGATCAGGAAGAGGATGATGCCGCCCGAGATTTCCAGCGCCGGTTCGGAGAGGTGCATCACCTTCAGCAGAACGTCGCCGACGAAAACGAAAACGATCAATACAACGCCCGCGACCGCGCATTCGCGCAGCACGACGTGCCGCCGCCGCGCCGGTGGCAGATCCTTGAGCAGCGACAGGAATACCGGCACGTTACCGAGCGGGTCGAGCAGCAGCAGGAGCAGGAATACGGAGGAAAAAAAGTCGTGGCCCATTCGGTTCTCCTCAGGCGGGCGTCCGCCCGAAGAAAGAAACCGCCCCGAAAGGGGCGGTTTGAACTGACGAAAGCGCGGCAAGCGCCCCGTCGGTGCTCGGCAGCGGCCAAAACGCGCCGCCGCCGGAGGGTGCCTCAGTTGAAGTTGTAGCGGGCAAGAAAGTTCACGCGAGACATGTCGCCCTTTTCGCCCAGCAAGGTTTCGCGTTTTCCGTAAATATACTCGAGACCAATATCGACAACTTTGACTGGATTGTAGATTCCACCGATATGCAACTGGCTGACCCGACGGTTGACACCAAATTGTCCTTGATCACTGCCGTTCTGCGTCACGGAACCACCATAACCGCTTGCAATAGCGAGATCGGTGTAGCCGCTGTTGTAGCTCTTTTGCGTCCCATACACAAAATTAAAGCGCAACTGATCGCTTACCTTATGTTGGTAGCCAAGAACTAAACCCAGCACTTTTTCCATTTCAATCGTGTTGGTTGCTGAATTATAGGCAGCACCTTCGATGTAGTTAAAGTAGCGGCCAATCCCGTTTCCTCCCGTGACGATCCAGCTGATGAAATCATCGCCAACGGTCTTGATTTGGCCGCTGGCAGCGAGACCGTAGCCGCGGCGTGATTGGTCGCCAAGAGCGCCCTGAACGCGAAGTTCGTGGGAGACTGCGCGCAGACTCATCGAGCCCCAGTTGTAGGGTTTGTCCCAGCGCACGATGAAGTCGGGCGATTTGGAAAATCCGTCGGTCGATGCGCTCCAGTCGCTGGATCTAAGAACATAGCTAACCGAGTTCTCGAGAGCGGCGCTGAAATTTCCGTATTGCGGCGTCGCGTAGGTATAGCGAATTTGCGGCTGGCGAATAAACGTCGAACCAATCGGGCCATTGAAGTCCACCGTTTCCGGGGTGTTGTCGACGTCCATGAAGGTTGACCACGTTTGACCGAACAACCATGGGCCTACCTGTAGGTAGGCATGACGCAGACGGAAGTCGTAGCTGTTCGTGCCTTGCTGGGTCTGGATGTTGCCAAGTTTGCCATTGAGTTGGGAATTGCCGGTACGAGGATCATTGGCGAAATCCCCCTCGATTTTGACCATCGCTACTCCGTAGGGGGTCGGCGTAGCGCCTTCGATGCCGATGCGGCTGGTTCTCCCCGTTAAATAGGTTTCACCCTTGCGGCTGGCTAATGTCGAACCGCGCAGTGGAATGTATGGAGCAAAAGTCGAGTAATCGTTATTGCCATTGTCGCCCTTGAACTCGCGGATCATATTCATCTCGGCAATGCCATAGAGATGGATCGACGTGTCCGAGCCCGGGATGCGGAACGAGTTCGGGATGTCGCCGGCGACGACGGCTTCTTTGCCTTGCGCCGTGACCTGGTCGCGCAGGTCGGCGACTTCCTGGCTCGTGGCGGCCGATTTCTTCATCGCTTCGACTTGCTCTTGCAACATCTTCAGTTGCTTTTCCAGCTGCGCGATGCGGTCGGCGTCGCCGGCGGCGGCGTGCGCCGGCAGTGCGCCGGCACAGAGGCCAGCGGCGACAAGCGCGAGGACGATTTTCTTACGCTTCATCATTACTCCTTGATAGGTGATTTTTATTGGGCTAACAGGGAAAGGCAGTGCATCAAAAACCGTGCTTCACTTGAGACAAAAACGCTTTGGTACGCTCGTGCGCCGGCTGCGTGAACAGGGCTTCTGGCGTGGTGTCTTCGAGAATGACGCCGTTGTCGAAGAAGATGATGCGGTCGGCAACTTCGCGCGCAAATCCCATTTCATGCGTGACGACGAGCATGGTGATGCCGGTGTGCGCCAGTTCGCGCATGACGGCGAGGACTTCGTTGACCATTTCCGGATCGAGCGCCGAGGTGGGCTCGTCGAAGAGCAGGACTTTCGGGTCCATGGCCAGGGCGCGGGCGATGGCAACGCGCTGCTGTTGCCCACCGGAGAGCTGCACCGGGTATTTATGCGCCTGGTCCGCCAGTCCCACACGTTCCAGCAAGGCCATGGCCTTCGCTTCTGCCTCGGCCGGCGACGTCTTGCGCACGCGGATCGGCGCCAGTGCCACGTTGCGCAAGATGGTCAGGTGCGAGAACAGATTGAAGCTCTGAAAGACCATGCCCACTTCACGCCGGATGGCGTCGAGGTTTTTCAGGTCGTCGTTCAGCTCGATGCCGTCGACACGGATGCTGCCCGAGTCGTGTGTTTCGAGGCGGTTGAGCGTGCGCAGGAAGGTCGATTTCCCTGAGCCGGACGGCCCGATGATGGCGGTGACTTGCCCCTCGTAAAACGTGGCCGATACCTCTTTCAAGGCGTGAAAGCTGCCGAAATGCTTGCTGACTTTCTGCGCTTCGATCAGAGGCCGGAGATTGGCTTGGTGAGTATCCATTCAGCTGTTCTCCTGACGCTTTCTGCCGACATCGAGCTGGTTCTCGAGCGCCGCCGTCAGGGTGGTAAAGGCGGTGGTTAGAATCAGGTAAATCATGGCAATCGTGAGAAATACCGGGATCGGCTGATAGCTTTCGGCCTGGATGCGATAACCGACCATGGTCAATTCGACGACGCTGATGGCGTACGCCAGCGACGAGTCCTTGACCAGAGAAGCGAGGTTGTTGGCCAACGCCGGCAGGGCAACGCGCATGCTTTGTGGCAAGACGATGTCCATGAAGGTCTGGAACGGCGACAGGCCGAGCGCGCGGGCGGCTTCTACCTGTCCTTGCGGGACAGCCAGAATGCCGGCACGGACGCATTCGGTGTTGTAGGCGCCGATGTTGAGCGCCAGGGCAATAGCCGCACAGGCGAAGTCGGAGATTTGCAGGGAATCCGGCAATATCTGCGGCACCGCCAACCAGACGAACAGAATCTGCAACAGTAACGGCGTGCCACGAATCAGCCAGACGTAAAAGTTGCAGAGCCAGCGTAGCGGAGCAAAGGCAGACAACTTGCCCAAGCCCGCGATCACACCCAAGACAACGCCTACCGATCCCGATATCAGGGTCAGCCAGACGGTTACACGAGCGCCTTCCGCGAACTGCTTTGCTGCCGGCCCGATGGGGTCAGGCGCAGCGGCGAGCGGAATCGCCATTCCCCAGAGGAAGAGCAGCAGCCCGATCATCGCTGCAAACATCACCCATCCGGGGTTTTTTCTGGTCCACTTCATGCCGTGATTTCCGCCCTATTAGTGACAGGACGCATCGGTCTTGAAGTACTTCTGCGACAGGGCCGCGTAGGTGCCGTCCTTCATGATTTCAGCAAGGCCATGATTGAGCTGGTCCATCAGTTCCTTGTTGTTCTTGCGCAGGATCATCGAGACGCGTTCGACGAAGACCTGTTCGCCGGCGACGATGCCGGAATCCGGGTTCTTGTCGAGGGTTCCCTTGATCACCCACTTGTCGGAGATCCAGGCGTCGATTTTTTTCGCCTTCAGGGCCGAGAAGACTTCCGGGTCTGCCTTGTAGGTCTTCAGTTCGCCGATGTCGCCGATCTTCTTGGCGTTGTCGGCGTAGCTGGTAGCCAGTTGCACGCCAACCGTCTTGCCCTTGAGCGCCTGAACGGTCAGCGGGCCGTCCTTGTGCGCGGCGATCTGGCCGCCGGTGCAGTAGTGCGGGTTGGCGAAATCGACCGACTTGGCACGTTCGGCGGTGTAGCCGTGCGAAGCGATGGCGAAGTCGAAGCGGTCCTGGCGGATGGCGGCGAGCTGGGCGTCAAACGCGACGACGCGCCATTCGAGCTTCAGTCCAAGCTTCTTGGCAACGGCTTCGGCGACTTCAACTTCAAACCCGGTCAGCTTCGGGCCTTCAAAATAGTTGAAGGGGTAAAAAGCCCCTTCGGTTGCTGCAATGATGGTTCCCGAATCCTTGATGACGCTCCAGTCGCGTGCTTGGGCGGTACCGCATCCCAGCGCCGCAATACAGGCTACTGCGCCCAGATATCTGGCGACAACTCGCATATTTCCTCCCGTGTATAAAGTGGCGTGCAAAAAAAGGCTCGTCTCGGGCATGCAGCCCCGAGTCGATCCAGGCATAACAGACGTGCGGAAAATGAATACATGCAGCAGTGGATGTTTCCCGCTGCTCGCAGGCAGAACCCGCCCGGACATGCCCGCCGATAAGCGAGCAGCCAAACGCGGGCTACAATTTAGCGAAAATCAGTGGATATTGGGGAGATTCGGCGCGAAAAAATCGAAGAATCTTGATCCTGGCGTTGCATCCGCAACACGGCTGTCACGACGAATCAATAAAATTCCCCGGCCCGCCGGGCCGCTGAGTATATGGCGTGGTGTTAATGACGTCTGCAAGAGATTGATTGTTAATTGTTATTGGTCAATCGCCGATGCGCTGCCGATGGGTTTCTGGCGGCTCTCTTCGCTGTCGGCGGGGTGTTTTCCCGCCGTGTTTGGCCGATATCCCAAGATGGTGCTTGCTGCACCTATTTGGTGCAAATGGACAGGCGCGTGCTACATATTGGGGTAATTAGGGCCTTCGCCCCCTTGCGGCGCAACCCAGGTAATGTTTTGCGTCGGGTCTTTGATATCGCAGGTTTTACAGTGAATGCAGTTTTGCGCATTGATCTGCAAGCGGGGGGTATTGCCGACGGCATCGTGCACGATTTCGTAGACTCCCGCCGGGCAATAGCGCTGCTCGGGTGAATCGTAGATGTCAAGGTTGACGCGGATGGCGTTTTCCGGGTTAGTCAGCAGCAGGTGGCAGGGCTGATTTTCCTCGTGGTTGGTGTTGGAGAGGAAGACCGATGACAGGCGATCAAAACTCAGCACGCCATCTGGCTTGGGGTAGTCGATGGGAGTGCATTCGGCTGCCGCTTTGAAGCGAGTGAAATCGGCGTGGTTGCGCAGTGTCCACGGGGCGCGGCCTCGGAAGATGATCTGGTCGATGCCAAACATGAGTGCGCCCTTGCGTAGCCCCTTGCTCATCCACGGTTTGAAGTTGCGGCCCGCGTATAGCTCGTCGTACAGCCAACTCGTGCGGAATGCCTCGGGCAGGGCGCTCAGTTCATCGGCACGACGATCCTCGATCAGCGCGGCGAAACAGGCTTCTGCCGCCAGTGCTCCCGATTTGATCGCGCAATGCGCACCCTTGATACGCGAGGCACTGAGAAAACCCGCGTCGTCGCCGATGAGAACGCCGCCGGGGAAAACCAGCTTGGGCAGCGATTGCAGGCCGCCGGCCGCAATCGCGCGGGCACCGTAGCTGATGCGCTTGCCGCCGGTGAGGATTTCGCGAATCCGGGGGTGGGTCTTGTAGCGCTGGAACTCTTCGAAGGGCGACAGGTAGGGGTTCTCGTAGCCCAGTCCGATGACGAAGCCGACCGCGACGAGTCCGTCCTGCATCTGGTAGAGGAAGCCGCCGCCGTAGGTGTGCGGATCCATCGGCCAGCCGCCGGTGTGAATGACGACACCAGGCTCGCGGTTTTCCGGGGGGATTTCCCAGAGTTCCTTGATGCCGATGGCGTAGGTCTGTGGGTCGTTGTGAGCGTTGAGGGAGAAATGGGCCTGCAGCTGCTTACCAAGTTGGCCGCGACAGCCTTCGGAGAAAAACGTGTAGCGGGCATGCAGTTCCATCCCACGCTGAAAGGCCGGCCCTTCGCTGCCGTCCTTGAGCCGCCCCATATCGCCAGTTGCCACGCCCTTGACCGCGCCCGTCTCGTCGAACAAGACCTCGTTGCCTGCAAAACCGGGATAGATTTCAACGCCCAGTTCCTCTGCCTGCGTCGCCAGCCAGCGGCAGACGGCGCCCAGGCTGATGACGTAGTTGCCGTGGTTGTCAAAGCAGGTTGGCATGATCCAGTGCGGAACATGCAGCTGCCCTTCGGCGGAGAGGATGTAGAAGCGGTCTTCCGTCACCGGCGTGTCGAGCGGCGCGCCGCGTTCGCGCCAGTCGTGGATGAGTTCGTCGAGTGCGCGCGGATTCATCACTGCGCCGGACAGGATGTGGGCACCGATTTCGGAGCCTTTTTCGATCAGGCAGACGCTGATGTCGCGCCCCGCCTCGTTGGCCATCTGCTTGAGGCGTATGGCCGCCGAGAGGCCGGCAGGGCCGCCACCGACGATTACGACGTCGTATTCCATGGTCTCGCGTTGCACCGTGATCTCCTTTGCCGGAATGCGTCTATGCCTTGGTCGGCACGTGTTGTTATGCTGTTTACAATACGGTATCGTATGGAAAAAAACGCTTTCGCGTCAAGCGTCATGGCGCACTTTGGCAAAAAAAGCGAGACCCCGTCCAAAAACGAGGAGACACCATGGAAGTTCGGCGGAAACACGTCCATACCAGCTTGATTCCCATTCGCTGGGGCGACATGGACGCGTATGGGCACGTCAATAACACGATCTATTTTCGCTACGTCGAGCAGTGCCGCGTCGAGTATCTCGAGCGGATGGGGTTCGCCGCCATGCCGCAAGGAAGCGCCCCCGTCATCATCAGCGCCGCGTGTACCTTTCACCTGCCGCTGACCTATCCGGGCGTCGTTGAGGTGCAGATGTTCTGCGGCTTGCCGGGACGTAGCAGTGTGCCGTCTTTCTACGAGATTCGCCGTCAGGGCGACGGCACGCTCTACGCCAGCGGTGAGGCGAAGATCGTCTGGATGGATGTCGCCAGCGGCAAATCGACGCCCTTGCCCGACGTCTTGCGTCACGCGCTGACCGCCGACTGAGTCGCCGTGCCCCTGCGCGGGCCGGTCAGGCGACCACTCATCACTGGAGGAGAAACGATGCTCGATGGAAACGTGCGTCCGCCGTTCGCGGCGGAGGCGGAGACCCCGCTGTGGCAAGCCAGCCCGCAACGGCGCGCCGACAGCGGGATGGCAGCCTTCATCACCACCGTGCGCGAGCGCTATTCTGCGCCGGTGGACGACTACGAGAGTCTCTGGCGCTGGTCGGTTGAGCAGCCGGAAGACTTCTGGCGGGCGGTGTGGGTCGAGTGCGGCGTTCTCGGCGATCCCGGCTCGATCGTGCTGGAAAACGCGCAGGCCATGCCCGGTGCGCGCTGGTTTCCTCAGGCGCGCCTGAATTACGCGCAGAATTTACTGCGACCTGCTCTTGGCGACGCGGCCTCGGCCGGCAAGGCGCTGGACGAAGCGCAAGATGCCCTGGTCTTTCGCGGTGAAGAACCCGGACGGCGGCGTCTCTCGCGTCGTCAGTTGCGTGCCGAGGCGTCGCGGTTTGCGCAGGCCTTGCGGGGGGCGGGCGTCGAGTCAGGTGACCGTGTCGCCGGTTATTTGCCGAACATGCCGGAAGCGATCATCGCCATGCTCGCCACGGCATCTCTTGGCGCGATCTGGTCTTCGGCCTCCCCGGATTTCGGCGTCTCTGGCGTCCTCGACCGTTTCGGACAGATTGCGCCGAAGGTGCTCGTCTGTGTCGACGGCTACCGCTACAACGGCAAGCGGGTCGATTGCATGGCGAAAAATGCCGAGATTGCGGCGCGCCTGCCGTCGCTGCGTGCGAGTGTGGTCGTCGCCTGGCAGGGGGCCGCGACGGCGCAAGCGCTGGCGAGTGTGGCTGGCGGCGTGCTTTGGGATGACTTCGTGGCGCCGTATTCGCCGGCGGAGATTGACTTCGCGCCGCTGCCGTTCGCGCATCCGCTCTTCATCATGTTTTCGTCGGGAACGACCGGCATCCCCAAGTGCATTGTGCACAGTCACGGCGGCGCCTTGTTGCAGCATCTGAAGGAGCATCAACTCCACAGCGATATACGCCCTGGCGACCGCGTGTTCTATTTCACGACCTGCGGCTGGATGATGTGGAACTGGCTGGCTTCGGCGCTTGCCTCGCAGGCGACCTTGCTGCTCTACGACGGTTCGCCCTTCGCGGTGGGCGAATCGGGCGTGCCGGGAACGGTTCTTTTCGATTACGCCGACGCCGAGGGAATGACGCATTTCGGTACCTCAGCCAAATTCATCGACGCGCTCGCCAAGAATGCGCTGTCGCCGCGCCACTCGCATCGCCTTGAGGCCTTACGCGTGATCTTTTCGACGGGGAGCCCGCTGGCGCCGGAGAGCTTCGATTACGTCTACCGCGAGATCAAGCAGGACGTTCTGCTGGCGTCGATTTCGGGCGGGACGGACATTCTCTCGTGTTTTGCGCTGGGTTGCCCGATTCGCCCGGTGTGGCGCGGCGAATTGCAGTGTCGCGGGCTGGGGATGGCGGTCGACGTGTTCGATGATGCCGGTCAGTTGCTCACGCCGGGCTCCGGGCAGCGCGGCGAACTCGTCTGCCGCCAGCCGTTCCCCGCCATGCCCGTCGGCTTCTGGAACGACCATGACGGCAAGTTGTATCGCGCCGCGTACTTCGAGCGATTCCCCGGCGTCTGGTGTCACGGCGATTTCGTTGAGCTTACGCGGCATGACGGCCTGATCATCCACGGCCGCTCCGATGCCGTGCTGAATCCGGGCGGTGTGCGGATCGGTACGGCGGAGATTTACCGGCAGGTGGAGCAAGTGCCGGAGGTGCTCGAGGCGCTGGTCATCGGTCAGGATTGGGAAGACGACGTGCGCGTTGTCTTGTTCGTCTGCCTGCGTCCGGGGACGGCACTCAACGACGAACTCGCGACGCGCATCCGCCAGCAAATTCGCGCCAATACGACTCCACGTCATGTGCCCGCCAAAATCCTCCACGTGGCGGAAATCCCGCGCACGAAGAGCGGCAAGATCGTCGAACTGGCCGTGCGCAATGTCGTGCACGGACGGCCCGTGAAAAACATCGAGGCGCTCGCCAATCCCGAGGCACTCGAGCATTTCCGCGATCGGCCAGAACTCGCCTTCTGATATTTCGAGTAGAGGTACCGGTATTTGTATTTATGACAATGACGGTATCTGGTTAAACTACCGCACCCGAAGTACTTCGCCCGCGCGCGAGGTAGCGGGAGATTCCCCATCGCGCGGTGATCGAGCGGATTTGAGGGGATGCGGGGGTTAACAAATCGAAAGGGAAGGGGTGTTCATGAAGGAAAGAGTTCTTGCCGTAGCGGTGACGCTGTCGGTCGTCGTCTTGGCGGGCTGTGCGGGTAATCCGATGCGGCAATACGATGCGGAGTTAAAAGAGACGGTTACTCTCGTCAAGACCGGAGCGGTTCGTCAGGCCGTCGATCAACTGGAAAAAAACAATGCGCCGGGGCTGCTGAACAAGGATAAAGATATCCTCTACTACTTCGAGAAGGGTGAGTTGCTCAAGCTCGGTCGTGACTACACGGGCAGCCGCGATACCTGGTTGCAGGCCGACGCCATTGTTCAGCAGTGGGAGGACGACGCCCATACCAATCCGGGCAAGCTGATCGGAGATATTGGCAGCTACGTTCTCAACGACAAGACGCGTCGCTACGACGGACAGGACTACGAGAAGGTGATGCTCTCCTCACGTCTGACGCTCGACCACCTGTTGCTCGGCAATTTCGATCTCGCGCGCATCGAGATGAAAAAAACCTATGAGCGTGAAAAGCTCATCGAGGAATTCCGCGAAAAGGAATACGACAAGCTGAAGGAAGACGGCGACAAACGGCACGTCAACGCCGATACCTCGCTGCTCAAAAACTACCCGCTGGATCAGCTCGATACCCCCGATGTCAGGGAGTTGAAGAACGGCTATCAGAACGCCTTTGCCCACTACCTCGCGGGCTATT
Source organism: Rhodocyclus gracilis (assembly GCF_009617575.1). GTDB lineage: Bacteria > Pseudomonadota > Gammaproteobacteria > Burkholderiales > Rhodocyclaceae > Rhodocyclus > Rhodocyclus gracilis. The sequence continues at coordinate 180,477 of NZ_WIXJ01000002.1, read as the reverse complement.
TCTTCGAAGTCACCGGCGAGCCATCGCTAGCCGAGCCTGGCTATCGCAACGCATTACAACTCGCGCCCAACAGGAAGATTGTCGAAAACAGCCTGAAGAACGTCGGTCGGCGCAAACCCGGCCCGCGCGAATCGGACGTGCTGTTCGTCGTCGAGTCGGGCTTCGCGCCGTCGTGGAAGTCGGTGATGGTGCCGATTCCCATTCCGCGTGATCGTGGCTTTGTCATCACGCCGCTCTCCTTCCCGCTGATCAAGTCGGAAAACCGTGGTTTCGTGCCGGCTTCGCTGACTGTCGCCGGCCGTCAGTTGCCCGTGGAAACCCTGACGAACGTCGATAGCATGGCGCGGCGTCTGCTCAAGGATCAGATGCCGGGCATCATTCTGCGCACGGTTGTTCGCGCGGCGCTCAAGTCAGCGGCGCAAGAGCAGGCGAATAAGGCGAATCCGATTGCCGGACTGGTCGTCAGTGTCGCCTCGGTGCTTACCGAGCAGGCGGATGATCGCAGCTGGCGTACCTTGCCCGAGACCATTTCCGTGGCGCGGGCAATTCTGCCGCAAGGCCGGCAGACCGTTGAATTCCAGACCGGCGCAGGCACCTTCCGCGCCGATGTGCTGATCGGTGGACCGTTCTCGATCGTGCCTATTCGTCTGACGGGCGGCGCCGTGTATATTTCCCAACCCACTGCGGCAGTCGATGCTGGCCAATCAGCAGCGGCCAACGGCGATGCTGCCGCTGCGACCGAAGCGTCCGAACCGGTCGCCGTTGCGGCGCCCGAAAAGAAGACACGGGCAACGCCGAAAAAGGCGCCCAAGGCCGCGCCTGCCACCAAATCTTCAGGAGAGTGAAATGAGCCGACGTTTTCTGATTCCGCTGGGTCTTGCCGCGGCGGTTTTCGCTGTTTCGGTGCAGGCACAAACGCCTCCCGAGGCAGCGTCGCAACCGGCTGGGCCGACCATCGCCAGCAAAATCGAAGAGCAAGGGCAGATGCGCTACCTGCGCGTGACCGACCTGCGCGCCGTCAAGCGTGACAACCTCCTGCGCATTCAGGCCGAGATCACCAACACCAGCAACGGCAATCAGCAGTTGTATTACCGCTTCAAATGGCTTGACCGAGATGGCTTTAGCGTCTGGGATGACGAGCCGTGGAAGCCCTTGCTCGTTTACGGCGCGCAAAAACAATTCATCAATGTCGTTGCCCCGACTTTCAAGGCGACCGATTTCCGACTCGTCCTGCAAAGCCCCGATAACAGTGGCAATAACTGAGATAGCGGGTATTGGCGGGTAGGGCCGCTTCGCCTGATTCGCCTTTTTCGTCGGGTAGCTTCGCTGCCCGGCGGTTTCTGCTTCAGATTCTGACGGCTCTCGGGCGGTCATTCGCTTGTTTTTTTGGAGAAAATTACATGCAAGCTCAAAATTCACACGCCCTTCGTTTGACGCTCATCGCCGGCGCCCTGGCGTTCTCTCTGTCGGCCTGTCAGACGACCTCGCCGACGACCGGTAGCGGCAACGTCAGCTACGGTGACGCGAAGGCGGTGGAGACAGTCACCACCGATCTGGGTTCGACCGACATCCAGATGATTTCCGAAAAGATGACGCAGTCGCTGATTCAAGAGCCGCTGATTCAGGACCTCATTCGTAAACGCCAGTTGCTGATGGCTTCGCCGGTCAAGAACAAAACCAGCGAGTACTTCGATACGCGTCTCATCACCGACACCATCCTTGCCCAGTTGCAGAAGAACGGCGTGCGCTACACGATCGAGGGCGAAGACATGCAGAATCAGGTGGATGAGCTTCGTCGCCAGAATCAGAGCGGTCTCTACGACAAGAGCAAGTCAGTCAAGATGGGCAAGATGCAGGGCGCCAAGTACCGGCTCGACGGCGCTGTGTCCTCGATCATCAAGAAGACTGCCGATCAGAAGGACGTGTACTACAAGATCAACCTGCGCCTGATCGAGATCGAAACCGGTGTCGTGGAATGGACCGATGAGAAAGAAATCCGCAAGACGGCGCGCCGCTAGGCTTCGTCATTACGGTTTTCGGGAGAGATTGAAATGAATGCCATGAGTTTTGCGCGCACGGGCGTGTGCGCTGTACTTGCTGCGCTCAGCCTGAGTGCTGTGGCCGCACCGCCGAAGGTTGCGGTGACCGATCTGGCGTATGAAGAGCGCGTCAGCGAATATTTCCGGGTGGTTGCCGCGACGCAAAAATCGTCGCTGCGTGCTTCCGGGCGTGAGAGCGAGCGGGAGTCCGACGCTTCCTATTCACGGCGCAGCAGCGGCTCGATCAATGCGAAGTCCGAAAGCAGCTATTACGAGGCCGAAGGCACGTATAGCTACATCGATCGTGGCGAATTGCGCAAATTCACTGCCGACATCAAGGGTGAAATGCTGAAGTCAGGACGCTTCCAGCTGGTGCAAGGCAAGCCGTTTACCGATGCCAAGCACACGGAGAAGCTCTACGACATCATTGCCCGCATCAAGCAGGGGCAGTATCCCGGTGCTGACTATGTGCTCTTCGGCTCGCTCAACAGCATCGAGTTTCGCCAAGAGGCCAACCCCATTGACAACACCAATACCATTTCCAACACGCTGAGCCTTGAGCTGGTGGGCGAATTCAGCCTGATCAGCACGCGCGATTACAAGATCAAGGCCGCGTTCAGCGCGATGGGAACAGGGCAGGACGTCAAGCTGCTGACGACGCGCGGCGGCCGCGTCGTACTCAATCGCGGCAAAGTGATTTCCGAGGTGTCGAAGAGCCTGGGTGAAGATGTTGCCCGTCAACTCGACGAGCAACTCGGTGGGCTGAGCGGTGGTGCGGTGCGCGATGGCAGCTATCGCGTGCGCGAGGAGTCGAGCCGTGACGAAGTCATGATCTTTCGCTAGACGTTAGCCTTCGCCTCACGACGCCCGACCATCCCTTTGGTCGGGCGTTTTTTTTGCGTCGACTAACGTCCGCCCCACGGCATGACCGGCACTGTCGAAATGCTGTTGGCTGGTGCGCCGTCGATCAGTTTGCGGCTGATTGCAAGATAGACGAGGGTGTTATGCGCCTCGTCCCAGAGGCGGACGACGCGGGTTTCCTTGAAGAGGATGGAGGTGTCCTCGCTGAATACCGTGTCTTCGCGCGGCAGTTTGGGCGGTAGCGAGATCGGGCCGGTCTGCCGGCAGGCCAGCGAGAATTGCGATGGGTCTTGCGCCAGTCCGAGCGTGCCGGAGACACCGCCCGTCTTGGCCTGACTGACATGGCAGGTGACGCCCGGCACTTTCGGGTCGGCGAAGGCTTCGACGCAGACTTTGTGATTGGCGCCGATCAGTTTCCAGGCCGTCGTCACGCAGCCAATGGTTTCGGCGGACGCCGGCTGCGCGGTGCCCAGTACGCCGAGGGCGACGAGAGCCGCGACGGGAGCTTTGGCGAACATGGTCTCTCCTTAGTTGAGCGGGAAGGCGATGATCGCCTTGGCTACCCATTGATCTTCGGCGCTTCTGAAGCCGCGGCCGATGCCGAAATTGATATCGAAGCCGTGCAGGTCGATATCCATGACGCCGTACAGATAGTGCGTCCGCTCGTCGCCCTGCAGCAAATGGCCGACCGGGCCATACTCGCCGTAATACTCGAATCCGGCGTGTTTGCCTTCGCCGACGCGGTGCGTCACTTTGAGTCCCGGCTCGAAATTCGGCTTCCGGCTGACGTTGGTCGATAGATCGGCATCGAGAATCGGATTGAAGCTGACCAGCCAGTTTTCGTCGCGGTAGCCCATGATCGGCCGGAATTCCAGCGTCAGGGCACTTTCCGAAACGCGGCGCGCGGAAGAGCCGAATTCGCCGTTCAGCCCCCAGAAAAAGTGATCGCCATCGGCGCGCGGGGCGATGTATTTCAGGCGCAAACGCACGCCGTTACCGTAGAGGTTGCCGTCGGTGCTCATGGCGACGGGCAGATAAAGGCCCGCTTCCAGTGTCTTGCTGATGCCGTACGAAAATTCGGGCGTTACCTGCAAGCGATGGTTGGACGCCATTTCGCCATCGTACGTCGCCTCGCGCCGGCCTTTCGGGACGTAGTTAACATGCAGTTCCAGGCCGAAATCACCGGGTTCGTCCATTTCTTCGGTATAAACCTGAATTTCGTCTGGTGCGGCCTGGCTGTTCAGGCTGACGGTGGCGAGTGCGGCGAGCAAGCTTGCGCGCGCCAGTTCACGAGAAAAACGCATTTTTGTGGTTACCCCATCGCTGATTCGAGCCGCATTTTCTTCTGCGGGCCCGGCGATTGCAAATCCGTCGCCTGCAATCAGTGCGCGGCGTCGTTGCCGGAGTCTTTGTCGCCCGCCGTGCCAAGCATGTGCCGAGGATCGAGCCAGCGCTCAAGATCGTCGGCGCTGATGCCGCCGATCGCCAGTGCTGCGGCTTTGAGCGAGAGGCCGTCACGATGTGCGCGCTTGGCTATGTCGGCCGCGCGGTCGTAACCGATGTGCGGTACCAGCGCAGTAACCAGCATCAGCGATGCGCCCGCCAGTTCGGCGATGTGCGTGCGCTGTGCGGTGATGTCGCGCACGCACCAGCGCTCCATGCTGCTCATGCCGTCACTCAGCAGGCGAAGGCTCTGCAGGAAGTTGCGGATGATGAGAGGCTTGTAGACATTGAGTTCAAAGGCGCCGGCGGCGGCGCCCAGCGTCAGGGCGACGTCGTTGCCGATCACCTGATAGCAGATCATCGTCAGCGCCTCGCATTGGGTCGGATTGACCTTGCCCGGCATGATCGAGCTGCCCGGTTCGTTTTCTGGCAGGCGCAGCTCGCCAAGCCCGCAGCGCGGGCCGGAGGCGAGCCAGCGCAGGTCGTTGGCAATCTTGGTGAGCGCTGTGGCGAGCGTTTTCAGCCCGCCATGCGCGGCGACGAGGGCTTCGTGCCCGGCAAGAGCGGCGAATTTGTTGGCGGCGCTTACCCAGGGCTCGCTCAGACGCACGCTGAGTTCGGCTGCGACGGCTTCGCCGAAGTGGGCTGGCGCGTTTTGTCCGGTGCCGACGGCTGTGCCGCCGATGGCCAACTCGTGCAGTGCAGGCAGGGTGGCGCGAATGGCGTCTTCGGCATGGGCAAGTTGCGCGACGTAGCCGGAGAATTCCTGGCCGAGCGTGAGCGGCGTGGCGTCCTGCAGATGCGTTCGGCCGGTTTTGACGATGTCGGCGAACTCGGCCGATTTGGCGGCCAGCGCGTCGCGCAGCTGCCCCAAGACGGGCAGGAGAGTGTGCTTGATGCCGAGTAGGGCGGCGATGTGCATGGCGCTCGGAAAGACGTCGTTCGACGACTGGCCGTGATTCACATCGTCGTTCGGATGAACGCGGCAGGCCGCGCCACGGCCTCCGCCGAGAAGCTCGGAGGCGCGATTGGCGAGCACCTCGTTGAGATTCATGTTGGTTTGCGTGCCGGAGCCGGTCTGCCAGACGGGCAGCGGGAATTCGCCGAAATGCTCTCCCGCGATGACTTCGTCGGCGGCGCGCTGGATGGCGTCGGCTTTTTCCGGCGGAAGTTCGCCGAGACGGCCGTTCACACGGGCGGCGGCGCGTTTGACCTCGGCCAGCGCGAGGATCAGTGCCGCCGGCATCTTTTCGTCGCCGATCTGGAAATGCTGCAACGCGCGCTGCGTCTGCGCGCCCCACAAGCGTTCCGCGGGAACGTCGATGGCGCCGAAGGCGTCGTGCTCGCGGCGTTGGGCGACGGCGGCCTCGCCCGCGCGCGACGTGTCGTCAGATGCCTGGCTCTCGTTCACCTTGCCTCCCGCGAAGGACTGCTGCTGCGTGTGGAAAGCCGCTCCGGCAAAGGTGCCGGTTTTGGTCCATGCTGACAGGAACGGGTCGAACTGTTGCGCGCGGGTGGCCGTAAAGCTGGTATCGGGCAAGCGTTGCGCGTGGGCAGAAATTTCAGAATTCAGAATTTGCGGCATTCGGCATTCGGCGTTCAGCATGGCAGCTTGTGCGCCTTCCCGCCAGCGGTTCGCCATGAGGCTGGCGAGGGACGAGCGCCGCCGGGCAGGCCGCTCATTCGCCGCGGGCATGACTTCGGGAGCGCATATGTACTACGGAGAACGCTTCAATGCCATCAGCCATCTGGTGGGCGCCGTGCTGGCCCTGTCGGGGAGCGTTTTGCTGGTGGTGCGCACGCTATTGGCGGGCGATCGTCTGGCGCTGATCGGCGTGCTGATCTACAGCGCGACGCTGGTATTGCTCTACAGCATCTCGACGGCGTATCACAGCGTGCGTGGGCGGCTGAAAGGCATTCTGCGCAAGCTCGACCATCAGGCCATTTATCTCCTCATCGCCGGCAGTTACACGCCGTTTTGTCTGATCACCCTGCGCGATGATTGGGGCCTCGGGCTGCTCGGTGGTGTCTGGGCGCTGGCGGCGATTGGCATGTTGCAGGAGATGCGCAGCCGCTCCAAGGCGCGGGTGCTGTCGCTCCTGATTTATCTGGCGATGGGATGGGTCGCCTTGCTGGTGATACGGCCGCTGATAGCCCGTTTGGGTGAGGTAGGCTTCGCGTGGTTGGCGCTGGGCGGTCTGCTTTACACCGTTGGTATCGTGTTTTTTGTCTTCGATGAACGCTTCCGCCACTGGCACGGGATCTGGCATTTGTTCGTGGTTGCCGGCAGTGCGGTGCACTTCGCGGTGATCTTCTTTTACGTCGTCTGAGCGGGGCTTTTCTGGCGTGAGGTGAGCCACGAGATGGCTGACCGATTGGCGGTGTGGTGGTGTGTTGCGTTATGGTTCGGCTGTGCGCGCGTCATCGCGAGGTCATGTGCGTGTAATGCGAGGGCCTGATTTCGCGTGGCAAGATGCTGCGCTGCAATCCTTCTCCTGGCGCTGGCGATGGTTTCCTTGCAGCCACTGGAACGTTCGGCAGTGACTGTTTTTTCTCGCTGGCTTAATCGCCATGCATGTGTGGCAGGTGTGTTTTTCTTCTTCGGAGTCAGGCATGACTGATGTCGCTTTGCCCGTAAGCGAGCCGTTGCCGCTTTCTCATGACGAACTCGCGGCGCTCGACGCCTGGTGGCGGGCCTGCAATTACCTCGCGGCGGGCATGATTTATCTGCTCGACAATCCGCTACTGCGTGAGCCTCTGGCGCCGCAGCACATCAAGGAGCGTTTGCTCGGCCATTGGGGTTCCGATCCCGGCATGACGATGCTGTATGTGCATCTCAATCGCCTGATCAAAAAATACGACCTCGACGTGATCTTTGTCGCCGGCCCCGGCCATGGCGCGCCGGCGGTGCTGGCCCCGGCGTATCTCGAAGGTACGTACAGCGAAATTTATCCGGACAAGAGCGAGGATATTGAGGGTCTGCGCCGCTTCTTCCGCCAGTTTTCCTTCCCTGGCGGCATCGGTAGCCACGCGACGCCGGAGACGCCGGGGTCGATACACGAGGGCGGCGAACTCGGCTACAGCCTGTCGCACGCGCACGGTGCCGCGTTCGACAATCCCGACCTGATCGTCGCCGCCGTGGTTGGCGACGGCGAGGCGGAAACCGGTCCGCTGGCGGCTTCGTGGCATTCGAACAAGTTCATCAACCCGATCCGCGACGGGGCTGTGCTGCCGATCCTGCATCTCAATGGCTACAAGATCGCCAATCCGACGATCCTTGCGCGCATCAGCCATGAGGAACTCGATCACCTCTTCCGTGGCTACGGCTGGACGCCGCATTTTGTCGAGGGCGACGATCCCGAAACAGTGCATCGCGCGCTGGCCGCGACGCTTGAGCGTTGCATCGCCGACATCAAGGCCATTCAACGGGAGGCGCGCACGAGCGGCGTCGCGACCCGTGCGCGCTGGCCGATGATCGTGCTGCGTACGCCGAAGGGCTGGACCGGTCCGCATGTGCTCGACGGCCACGCTATCGAAGGCTCGTGGCGGGCGCACCAGGTGCCGATTGGCGACGTGGTGCGCAATCCGGCGCATCTGGCTCAGCTCGAAGCCTGGTTGCGCAGCTATCGCCCGGATGAGCTGTTCGATGCCGATGGCCGCCTGCGCGCTGATCTGCGGGCGCTGGCGCCGCAAGGGCGGCGGCGGATGAGCGCCAATCCGGTGACGAACGGTGGCCTGCTGCGGCGCGAGCTGCGTCTGCCTGATTTTCGCGATTACGCGGTGCCGGTCGAGCATCCCGGACATTCGCGGGCCGATACGACGCGCCCGCTGGGTGCTTTGCTGCGCGATGTGATGCGGGCGAATCCGACGAATTTCCGCGTCTTTGGCCCTGACGAAACGGCGTCCAACCGTCTCGATGCGATCTACGAAGTCAGCGGCAAGACGTGGATGGCGCAGATGATTCCGCAAGACGCCGATGGCGGCTTCCTGTCCGTCGACGGCCGGGTGATGGAAATCCTCTCCGAGCACACGCTAGAGGGCTGGCTCGAAGGCTACCTGCTCACTGGTCGGCACGGTTTCTTCGCGACTTACGAGGCTTTTGCCCACGTTATCGACTCGATGTTCAACCAGCACGCCAAGTGGCTCGACATCAGCCGGCGCGAGGTGCCCTGGCGCGCGCCGGTCTCGGCCCTGAACATCCTGCTTTCGTCGACCGTCTGGCGGCAGGATCACAATGGTTTTTCGCATCAGGACCCGGGCTTCCTCGATGTGGTGACGAACAAGAGCAGCGCGGTGACGCGCATCTTCCTGCCGCCCGATGCCAATTGCCTGCTCGTGGTGGCCGATGAGTGCCTGCGCAGCAGCGACCGCATCAACGTCATCGTCGCCGACAAGCAGAGCCATTTGCAGTATCTGTCGATGGATGAGGCGATCCGCCATTGCGCCAAGGGCATCGGCATCTGGTCCTGGGCTGGCAATGACGATCAGGGGAGTGAGCCGGATCAGCCCGATGTCGTCATGGCCAGTTGCGGCGATGTGCCGACGCTGGAGGCGCTGGCGGCGACGGAAATCCTGCGCCGCGAGTTTCCGAATCTGCGCGTGCGCTTCGTCAATGTCGTCGATCTCTTTTGCCTCGCGCCGCCGGAGGAGCATCCGAGTGGCCTCAGCGATGCCGATTTCGACAGCTTGTTTACGCCCGACAAACCGGTCATTTTCAACTTCCACGGCTACCCGTGGCTGATCCACAAACTGATTTACCGGCGCAGCAACCAGTCGCGCGTTCACGTCCGGGGCTACAAGGAGCAGGGCAGTATCAACACGCCGCTGGAGTTGGCGATCATCAATCAGGTGGATCGCTACAACCTGGTGATCGACGTCATTGATCGCGTTCCCCAACTGCGCTCGGCGGCGGCCTACGTCAAGGAGCGCATGAAGAACGAAATCATCGACCAGACGCAGTACGCGCATCGCCACGGCATCGACCGCCCGGAAGTACGCGACTGGTTGTGGCCGGCATAAGCGCGCGGCTCCGGCGCTGCGACCGGATACATCGGCCTTTCTTGCCTGTGCTGCTCGGCTGAAACCTACAAGGATTGCGGTAATGACTGACCATCTGGCTTCTTTGAAACGCTTTTCCACCATCGTTGCCGATACGGGCGATCTGCTCTCGATCGCCCGTCTGCGGCCACAGGACGCAACCACCAATCCCTCGCTGCTGCTAAAGGCGGCGCGCGATCCGCACACGCAGTCGCTGGTCAGCGCGTCGCTGGCGCGCTCGCGGGCGCGCGGTGATGTCGCCGGCGCCATCGAGCAGCTCGCGGTCGACATCGGCGGCGAGATTCTCAAGCTCGTTCCCGGACGGGTGTCGACGGAAGTCGATCCGCGCGCGAGTTTCGACACCGAGGCGACGGTGCGGCGCGGCCTGTCGCTGATCGATCGCTACGCCGCCGCCGGCATTGGGCGCGAACGCGTATTGATCAAGGTCGCCAGCACCTGGGAAGGGATTCGCGCCGCCGAACGTCTGGAGCGGGAAGGCGTGCACTGCAATCTGACGCTCTTGTTCTCTTTCGCACAGGCAGCGGCGTGCGCCGATGCCGGCGTTACGCTGATTTCGCCTTTCGTCGGCCGCATCTACGACTGGTATTGCAAGGCCAAAGGCGTCGCCGACATTGCGCCGGACGAGGATCCCGGCGTTGCGTCGGTGGCGCGCATCTACCGCTACTACAAGCGCCATGGCTACGCCACCGAAGTCATGGGCGCGAGTTTCCGCAAGATCGAACAGATCGAGCGGCTGGCCGGTTGCGATCTGATGACGATCAGCCCCGAGTTGCTCGACGCACTGGCTGCCCGCTCCGGTGAGCTGACGCGCCAGCTTTCGCCAGACGATGGCAGCGCCGATGAGCGGCTTGCGCTCGACGAGGCCGGCTATCGCTGGCGCCATAACGAAGACGCTATGGCGGTCGAAAAACTCGCCGACGGCATTCGCCGCTTTGACGCCGATGCGCGGGCGCTGGAGCGTGAGTTGGCTTTGCTTCCGGCGGCCTGATTGCGCGCGTCGGCGTGCTCGGCCACCCGACTCGGGTGACGCAAAGCGACCGACGCGCTTGGAGCGTTTTCGCCTTTTCGGCTATCATTCGGCTTTCCCGCTGCCCGTCCTTCCATGACCAAATACGTCTTCGTTACCGGCGGTGTCGTTTCCTCGCTCGGTAAAGGCATCGCCGCCGCATCGCTGGGTGCGATTCTCGAATCCCGCGGTCTGCGCGTCACCCATCTCAAGCTGGACCCCTACATCAACGTCGATCCTGGAACGATGAGTCCGTTCCAGCACGGCGAAGTCTTCGTCACCGAAGACGGCGCCGAGACCGACCTTGATCTTGGCCACTACGAGCGCTTTACCAGCGCCAAGATGAAGAAGTGCAATAACTTCACCACTGGCCAGATTTACGAGTCGGTGATCAAGAAGGAGCGGCGCGGCGAGTATCTGGGCAAGACCGTTCAGGTCATTCCCCACATCACCGACGAGATCAAGGCGCACATCGTCCGCGGCGCCGCGGGGGCCGATGTGGCCATCATTGAAGTCGGCGGCACGGTCGGCGATATCGAATCCCTGCCGTTTCTTGAGGCAATCCGCCAGATGGGGCTGGATGAAGGGCGTAACAACGCCTGCTACATCCACCTGACGCTGCTGCCGTACATTCCGACGGCCGGCGAGCTGAAAACCAAGCCGACGCAGCACTCCGTCAAGGAACTCCGCGAAATCGGCATTCAGCCCGACGTCCTGCTGTGTCGCGCCGATCGCCATATTCCCGAAGACGAAAAGCGCAAGATCGCGCTCTTCTGTAACGTTCAGCGCGAGGCGGTGATCGAAGCGCTCGATGCCGATTCGATCTACAAGATTCCGGCGATGCTGCACGGCCAGATGCTCGACGAGATCGTCTGCCACAAGCTCGACATCCTCGCCCATGCCGCTGATCTGTCGGTCTGGAAAAAGCTTGTCGATGCGCTGGATCACCCGAAGCACGAGGTGAAGATCGCTTTCGTCGGCAAGTACGTCGACCTCACCGAGTCGTACAAATCGCTCAGCGAAGCCTTGAAACACGCCGGTATTCACACGCAAAGCCGGGTGCACATCGAGTACATCGACTCGGAAGAGATCGAAAAGCTTGGCGTCGGCGCGCTGCGTGGCATGGACGCGATCCTCGTTCCCGGCGGCTTCGGCAAGCGCGGCACCGAGGGCAAGATCGCCGCGATCCGTTACGCCCGCGAAAGCGGTACGCCTTACCTCGGCATCTGCCTCGGCATGCAGCTCGCTGTCGTAGAGTTCGCTCGCGATGTGGCCGGTATGGTTGGCGCGCACAGCACGGAATTCGACGCGACCTCGCCGTTCCCGGTGATCGGCCTCATTACCGAATGGCAGGACGCCTCCGGCCGTATCGAAAAGCGCGACGAGAATTCCGATCTCGGTGGCTCGATGCGCCTTGGAGGTCAGGTCTGCGAACTGCGCGAAGGCTCGCTGGCGCGTGAGATTTACGGCGCCGCCGAGGTGGTTGAGCGGCACCGGCACCGCTACGAGGTCAACAACACGCTGCTCGATGCGCTGGAAGCCAAGGGGCTGGTCGTTTCTGGCCGGGCGCCGGGAACCGCGCTCTGCGAAATGATCGAGTTGCCGAAAGACGGGCCGTTGGCGCATCCGTGGTTCGTCGGCTGTCAGTTTCACCCGGAATTCACGTCGTCGCCGCGCGCCGGACACCCGTTGTTTACGGCTTTCGTGCGGGCAGCCTTGGCGCACCGGGCGCAGGCATGAAGCTCTGCGGGTTCGAGGCGGGTCTCGATCAGCCGTTCTTTCTGATCGCCGGCCCGTGCACGGCGGAGTCATTGTCGCTGTGCGTCGATGTGGCCGGGCAGATGAAGGAAATCTGCGCGCGTCTCGGCATCCCGTACATTTTCAAAGCCTCCTACGACAAGGCCAACCGCAGTTCCGGGGCGTCGCCGCGCGGCCCCGGCCGCGACGCTGGTCTTGCCTTGCTCGACGATGTACGCCGTCAGGTGGGCGTGCCGATCCTGACCGATGTGCATGACGAGCGCGATGTGGCGGCGGTGGCGGCTGTCGTCGACGTCTTGCAGACTCCCGCTTTTCTTTGCCGCCAGACGGATTTCATCCATGCGGTCGCGGCGACGGGCAAGCCAGTGAACATCAAGAAAGGCCAGTTTCTGGCGCCGGGCGACATGAAGAACGTCGTCGCCAAGGCGCGCGAGGCCAATGGCGGTGCGGATACGCTGATGGTTTGCGAGCGCGGCGCTTCGTTCGGTTATAACAACCTCGTTTCCGATATGCGCAGTCTGGCGATCATGCGCGAGTCCGCCTGTCCGGTGGTCTTTGACGCGACGCACTCGGTGCAGTTGCCCGGCGGGCAGGGAAACGTTTCGGGCGGTCAGCGCGAGTTCGTGCCGGTGCTGGCGCGAGCAGCGGTGGCGACGGGGATTGCCGGCTTGTTCATGGAGACGCATCCGCGACCGGCAGATGCGCTGTCCGATGGCCCGAATAGCTGGCCGCTGGCGCGTATGGAGAGTCTGCTGACGACGCTGGTGGCGCTGGATCGCGCCGTGAAATCGGCAGGTTTTGAAGAGTTGCGCCACGTCTGACGGATCATTGGCCCGTCCGGGTTTGCTGGCAGGTAGATGGTGTAAGGCAACAGCTTGATACGATATGCCGGTGAGCGCACCACCTTGGGTAGTGCGAGATTCGGCAGCGAGCGGCATTCTCGCCGGGGAGTAGCGGCAGAATCGCGGCAGGGCTATCAGGGATGGGGTGTGCATCTGCTGTCGTCGCGTTCGCGACATTTTTTACTGTCTGAAGGGGTTCTTTCATGAGTTCTGTCGTTGATGTCGTTGCCCGCGAGATTCTCGATTCGCGCGGTAATCCCACGGTCGAGTGCGATGTCCTGCTGGAATCGGGCGTCATGGGCCGCGCTGCCGTGCCGTCGGGTGCGTCGACGGGGTCGCGTGAAGCGATCGAACTGCGCGACGGCGATGCCCGCCGCTATCTCGGCAAGGGCGTCCTGCAAGCGGTTGAGAACATCAATACCGAGATTTCCGAAGCGATCATCGGCCTCGACGCGCAAGAACAGGCGTTCATCGACAAGACTCTGATCGACCTCGACGGCACCGACAACAAGTCGCGTCTGGGCGCCAACGCCATTCTCGCCGTGTCGATGGCCGTTGCCAAAGCGGCTGCCGAAGAATCCGGCCTGCCGCTCTATCGCTACTTCGGCGGCTCCGGTTCGATGCAGATGCCGGTGCCGATGATGAACATCATCAACGGCGGCGCGCACGCCAACAACAGCCTCGACATTCAGGAATTCATGATCATGCCGGTCGGCATGGACAGCTTCCGCGAAGCGCTGCGCTGCGGCGCCGAGATTTTCCACGCGCTGAAGAAGTTGCTGGACAAGAAGGGGTTCTCTACCGCTGTTGGCGACGAGGGCGGCTTTGCGCCGAACCTCGGCAGCCACGCCGAGGCGATTCAGCTGATTCTGCAAGCGATCGAGCAAGCGGGGTATCAGGCGGGCAGTGATGTCCTGATCGCGCTCGACTGCGCCGCCTCCGAGTTCTACCGCGACGGCCGGTACCACCTTGCCGGCGAAAAGTTGCAACTGACCTCCGCTCAGTTCGTCGATTATCTGGCGAATCTGGCCGATCAATTCCCGATCGTCTCGATCGAAGACGGCATGGCCGAAGGCGACTGGGACGGCTGGAAACTCCTCACCGAGCGCCTCGGCAACAAGGTGCAGATCGTCGGTGACGATCTTTTCGTCACCAACACGCGCATCCTCAAAGAAGGCATTCAGAAGCGCATCGCCAACTCGATCCTGATCAAGATCAATCAGATCGGCACGTTGACGGAAACCTTCGCCGCCATCGAAATGGCCAAGCGCGCCGGCTACACGGCGGTGATTTCGCATCGCTCCGGCGAAACCGAAGACAGCACCATTGCCGATATCGCGGTCGGTATGAACGCCTTGCAGATCAAGACGGGCTCGCTGTCGCGCTCGGACCGCATCGCCAAATACAACCAACTGCTGCGCATCGAGGAAGATCTCGGCGATACCGCCACCTATCCTGGTCGCGACGCTTTTTACAATCTGCGCTAGTGCCTCGACGGCGCGTGGCGGCGAACGGCTTCGAGGAAACTCGTGCTCGTTCGCGTCGCGCGTCGGCGTGCTGTGCGGGAGGGGTTGAATGCGCTGGCTGACGCTCTCTCTGATCGCTCTGATTGCCCTCTTGCAGTACCCCTTGTGGATCGGCAAAGGTGGCTGGCTTCGTGTCTGGGACGTCGGTCACCAGCTGGAGCAGCAGCGCGAGGCCAACCAGAAGCTGCAGATTCGCAACAGCGGCCTCGATGCCGAAGTGCGCGATCTGAAGCAGGGCTTCGAGGCCATTGAGGAGCGTGCCCGCTTTGAGCTGGGGATGATCAAGCAAAGCGAGGTTTTCGTGCAGATTCCCGACCGCATGCAGGCGGCCAACGAACATCCCGCCGAAACGGATTCTTCCAGCGCGGCGCCGTCTTCTGCGCCGATGCCACCCGCGGCTGCGCGCGCACGCTAGCCTGTATTTCCGGCGTCTTTGTCGCCTCCCGGTTTTATCCATGGCGAGTGTTGGTTTTTCATCGGCGTGTAGTGGTCAGTGCGGCTTGCCTTGGTTAGAATCAGGCCGTCCCGATTGCCGTCCGAATCGGGATGCGTCCTTGAGGAGTCCGCATGCTGAAACCAGGCCAGATGGCGCCGACCTTCGTGCTTCCCGATGCTGATATGGAAGCCGTCGATCTGGCTGCATTTCGTGGAAGCCGGCGTGTGCTCCTGTATTTTTACCCTCGGGACAACACGCCTTCATGCACCTTGCAGGCGACCGATTTTTCAGATCACGAAGAGGCGTTTGCGCGCCTCGACTGTTGCATTCTCGGCGTTAGCCGGGACGATTGTCTGCGTCACGCCGAGTTTCGCGACAAACACGGCATCGCAGTGCGTCTCCTTGCTGACGTTGATGGAACAATCTGCCGGCAGTACGGCGTTTGGCAGGCGAAAGAGGTCGACGGTGAAAAGAAACACGGCATCGTTCGCTCGACTTTCGTCATCGATAAACAGGGCGTCGTCAGGCTGGCACTCTATGGCGTCAACGCCAAGGGCCACGCGCTCGAAATGCTCCGCGTAGTTAAGGAACTCGATTCATGAACATGACAGTAGCAAAGAACACGGTCGTTACCCTCGACTACAACGTGACCGATCCCGATGGCGTGCTGGTCGATGCAGGCGAAGATCCCATCGTCTATCTGCACGGTGGTTACGACGATGTTTTCCCGATGATCGAAGAAGCGATCCACGGCAAGAAGGTCGGCGAGTCGGTGACGGTGAAGATGCAGCCGGCCGACGCGTTTGGCGAATACGACGCCGAGCTCATCCAGATCGAGCCGCGCGACGCCTTCCCTAAGGAATTGCAGGTCGGCATGCAGTTTGAAGGAGCGCCGGAAGCCTCTGACGAAGACGACTTCCAGATTTATCGCGTGACCGAAATCGCCGCCGATAAAGTCGTCCTCGATGGCAATCACCCGCTGGCCGGCATGGCGCTGGTATTTACCTGCACGGTGACGGCGGTTCGTCCCGCCAGTGCTGCCGAGATCGAACGCGGCGGCATCGACGACGAAGAGGCTGACGAAGACTGATTGGCTGCCCGACAGCGATCAGCGCCGAGCCGGCGCCTCCTTGGCGGGGGCGCCGGTTTTTTTATGGGCGTCTTGCGGTCACCGCTCGTGGTGGGCGGCGGCCTTGCGCCGCGAGCGCAAGCGGGGAGAAGGTCTCGCCTCAGGCGTCGCTGGGGCCGAGCAGGGCTTTCAAGGCGTAGAGGGCGTCGAGGGCCTGGCGTGGCGTGAGCACGTCGGGATCGGTCTGTGCCAGTCGTTCCAGCGCCGGGTGCAGGGGTGCCGGGGCTTCCGGCGCGTTGTCGAAGCCCTCGTCGATACTGGCGCCAGCACTGAACAAATCCGGTTGCAGCGAGTTGTAGAGCGGGTTGGCGGCGGCGCGCTCCTCGAATTCGCGGAGCTGGCGGCGTGCGGCGCGCAGCACGGGTGCGGGGATGCCGGCGAGCGCGGCGACCTGGATGCCGTAGCTCTGATTGGCCGGCCCTTCCTCGACGGAGTGGAGGAAAACGATGCCGTGGCCGTGTTCCACCGCGTCGAGGTGGACGTTGGCGAGTTGCGGGTATTCGTTGGCGAGCAGGGTCAGCTCGAAATAGTGCGTGGCAAAGAGCGTCAGGCAACGGTTCTTTTCGAGCAGGCGGCGGCAAATTGCGCCGGCGAGCGCCATGCCGTCGAAGGTCGACGTGCCGCGACCGATCTCGTCCATCAGCACGAGGCTCCTGTCGGTGGCGTGGTGCAGGATGGCGGCGGCTTCCGTCATTTCGACCATGAAGGTCGAGCGGCCGGATGCGAGATCGTCAGCGGCGCCGATGCGCGTGAAGATGCGGTCGAGCGGCCCGAGCAGGGCGCGCGTTGCCGGCACAAAGCTGCCGATATGGGCGAGCAGGGCGATCAGCGCGTTCTGCCGCATGTAGGTGGATTTGCCGCCCATGTTCGGCCCGGTGACCAGCAGGAGGCGGCGCGTGTCGTCGAAGCTGAGGTCGTTGGCGATGAAGGGCTTGCCATCGGCGAGCTGACTTTCGACTACCGGGTGACGTCCGCCTTCGATCCAGAGACCCGGTGTTTCGGTAAAGCGTGGCCGGGCGTAGTTGTGCGTCGTCGCGATATCGGCGAAGGCGGTCAGCATGTCCAAGTGCGCGACGGCGGCGGCGATCTTCGAGAGTATTGGCAACTCGCCTTGCAGGGCGCCAAGGATTTCCTCGAACAGCAGTTTTTCGCGCGCCAGTGCGCGGTCCTGCGCCGAGAGGGCCTTGTCTTCGAAAGCTTTCAGCTCCGGCGTGATGTAGCGTTCGGCGTTCTTCAGCGTCTGCCGGCGGCGGTAGTCGTCCGGGGCGCGGTCGGCGTTGGCTTTCGACAGTTCGATGTAGAAGCCATGCACGCGGTTGTATTCGACCTTGAGGGTGGCGATCCCGGTACGCTCACGTTCGCGCGCTTCCAGTGCCATGAGGAAGGCGCCGCAGTCGTCGTTGATGGCACGCAGTTCGTCGAGTTCGGCGTCGTAGCCGGTCGCGATGACGCCACCGTCGCGGACCATCGCCGCCGGTTCCGGGGCAATGGCGCGCGTGAGCAGATCGAGCGCGGCGAGCGGTGGGTGCAGGTCGGCGTGAATGCTTTGCAGCAGCGGCGCTTCGCTGGCGCTGAGCGGTGCCTGTAGTTCGGGGAGTCGCGCCAGACTGTCGCGCAGACTGGAAAGATCGCGGGGCCGCGCCGAAAAGAGGGCGATGCGCCCGCCGATGCGCTCGATATCGGCAATGCCGTTGAGGGCACGGCGTACGGCACGCAGCGGGCGAGCGCCATCGTCGAGCAGCGATTCGACGGCTTCGTGGCGGGCGGCGGGGATCGTCGTTGTCCGCCAGGGGTGATGCAGCGCGTGGCGCAGGCAGCGCGATCCCATCGCTGTGACACAGACGTCGAGCAGGGAGTAGAGCGTCGGCGCCGCTTGCCCGCGCAGGGTTTCGGTCAGCTCCAGATTGCGGCGCGTTGACGCGTCGAGGCCAAGGTAGGTGTCGTCAGATTCGACGCGCAAGGCGCGTACGTGCGGCAAGGCGCGCGCCTGCGTTGCCTGGGCGTAGCGGAGCAGTGCTCCGGCGGCGGCGAGCGCTGGCCGCAACTGCTCGGCAGCAAAGCCATCCAGCGAGGCAGTGGCGAAATGCGCGCACAACTCGCGCGTTGCCGTGGCGGCGTCGAAGTGCCAGTCGGGGCGGCGGGTGAAAGCGGCGCCTTCGCAGACGGGCGCGGTGAGGCTGTCGGGCAGGATGATTTCTGCCGGGCGGATACGTTCGAGTGTCGCTGGCAGTTGTTCGACGGCGACCTCGCTGACGCGGAATTCGCCGCTGGCAAGGTTGAGCCAGGCCAGCCCGGCGAGGCGGCGGTCGGTGGTGAGCGAAAGCAGGAGTGTGTCGCGCTTCTCGTCGAGCAGGGCCGCGTCGGTGAGCGTGCCCGGTGTGACGATGCGCATGACGGCGCGTTCGACCGGGCCTTTGCTCGTCGCCGGATCGCCGATCTGTTCGCAAATGGCGGCCGACTCGCCGAGTTTGACGAGCCGTGCCAGATACGGCTCCAGCGAGTGGTAGGGCACGCCAGCCATGGGGATCGGCCGCCCTGCCGATTGCCCGCGAGAGGTGAGTGTGATGTCGAGCAGGCGGGCGACTTTTTCGGCGTCTTCAAAAAAAAGCTCGTAGAAGTCGCCCATCCGGTAGAGGAGCAGGGTGTTCGGATGCTGCGCTTTCAGACGCAGGTACTGCTGCATCATCGGTGTGTGGCGGGCGAGTTCGTCGTCGCTTACGGTCGTTGCGAGGTGGTCCGTCATAGGTGTTTAGGTGTGGGCTGTTCGCTTCTGCGTCAGGCGCCGTGGTTTTGGGCGGCGTCGGCGCTGCCTTGCGCCAGGAGTCTGCGCAGCTCTTCTTCGAGGCGCTTGGTTTTGGTGATGTCGGCGAAGGTGATGACGACGCCGTCGATGACGTTTTCGAGGGTGCGGTAGGGCATGATTCGCACCGAGAACCAGCGTTCGTTGCGCGCCGGCACCTGCTTTTCGGAGAACACCAGCGTGCGCAGCACTTCGCGGGCGTCTTCTTGCAGGTCGCCGTACTCCAGTTCGCTGGCGATGTCGGAGAGCGGGCGCCCGACGTCGCCGGGGATCAGCTTGATAATGCGCGTGGCGGCGCTGGTGAAGCGGCGCACGTTCATCGCGTTGTCGAGAAAGACGGTGGCGATGTCGGTGCTGTTGAGGAGGTTGTTCATGTCGTCGTTGGCGCGCGACAGATCGTCGACCTTCGATTGCAACTCGGCGTTGACCGTCTGCAATTCTTCGTTGAGCGACTGCATTTCCTCCTTGGACGTGGTGAGTTCCTCGTTGGTCGATTGCAATTCCTCGTTGGTCGACTGCAACTCTTCATTCGCCGACTTGAGTTCTTCCTGCGAGATCTGCATTTCGTCGCGAATGGCGCGGACTTCGGCGCGTGCGCGCGCCGTGATCCGCTCGATTTCGTCTGATTCCACCGCTTGTGGCGCGCTGCCGCGGCGTTTTTTGCGCGGCGGATTATCGAGGCGCGCGCGCTCGTCAAAAAAGGCGACCATCAGCATGCCGCGCAAGGGGAGCGGCTCGTCGAGCGGACGTACGACGAGCGTGATGAGCTGGTTGCCGGCATCGGTGTCGACAGTGACGTCATCAGCCGTCACGGGCTTGCCACTGGCGATGGCCTCGCCCATCGCCCGGCGCAGGGCGCGGTCGAGCCCTTCGCGGGCCATCGAGTGAATGTTCCAATCCGCCTTGCCGGCGGCGGGTTCGAGGTATTTGCCGGTGCGACCGCTGATGAAGACGATATCGCCATGGTCGTTGACCAGAACGGCGGCCGGCGTGAAGTGTTTCAGCACGACCTGTTCGGCGAGCGATTGCAGGTTGGGGGCCAGCGCAGGCTGGCGCAGCTCGTCGCTATTGTCCGGAGTGGGTTGCATACGGGTCGGGAATTCGATGGCGGAGGATCGTGTTGTGGTTTCGAGGCGCTTGAAGAGGCGGAATTTGTGGTGTGTCGGCGAAAACAGCTCGCTGTAGCGGCCAATCGTTTCGGCGCTGCCGAGCAGCAGGACACCGTTCGCCACCAGACTGTAGTGAAACAGCGGAATCAGCTTTTCTTGCAGTTCGCCGGTGAAGTAAATCATCAGGTTGCGGCAGGTCAGCAAGTCGAGCTTGGTGAACGGCGGGTCCATGATGATGTTCTGCACCGCGAAAATCACCATTTCGCGGATTTCCTTGATCACCCGATAGCCGTTGCCGTCGGCGATGAAGAAGCGCGCCAGGCGTTCCGGCGGCAGGTCGGCCGCAATGCTCGACGGGTAATAGCCTTGTCGTGCGCGCTCGATCGACTCGGGGTCAAGATCGGTGGCGAAAATCTGCAGGGAGTAGTTGCCGACGGGCTTGATTCGCTCAATGCACTCGCGGAAGGCGATGGCCAGCGAGTAGGCTTCCTCGCCGGTCGAGCAGCCGGGCGTCCAGGCGCGCAGAGCGCGGCCTTCCGGATGGGCGTTGAGCAATTGCGGGATGACGTCTTCCGTCATGTGTTCCCAGACCGCCGGGTCGCGGAAGAAGTGCGTCACGCCGATCAGCAGTTCCTTGAAGAGCAGGTCGATTTCTTGCGGGTTGTCGCGCATCAGCGCGACGTAGGTGTTTATCCCGTCGATATGGTGGATCGCCATCCGGCGCTCGATGCGCCGATAGACCGTGCTTTTCTTGTACTGTGAGAAATCGTGCCCGGTGCGGTTGCGCAGCTGGATCAGGACGCGTTCCAGTGCGCTATGCACGAGATCTTCGCTGACGGCAGCATTCTTTGCGCTCACCGGCAGGTGGAGCAGGTAGGTGAGAATGCGGCCGGGCAGTTCGCCGGCGGAGGCAACGATGTCGACCGCGCCACCGTCGATGGCGCTGCGCGGCATGCTGTCAAAGCGCGCCGTGCGTGGCTCCTGGGCCAGCGTCAGACCGCCCGCTTCGCGAATCAGCTTGAGTCCTTGTGTGCCGTCGCTGCCCATGCCGGAGAGCACGACGCCGATGGCACGGCGCTGACGTTCCCGCGTCAGCGCCGCGAAAAAGAAGTTGATCGGCAGACGCATGCCGCGCCGTTCCGCCGGAGCGAAGAGGCGCAGCGTTCCCTGTTCGAGCGCCATGTCCTTGTTGGGAGGGATGACGTAAACGTGGTCGGCGAGGACCACCATGCGGTCCTGGGCTTCCAGTACCGGCATGGGCGTCGAGCGGCGCAGGATTTCCGGGACCACCCCTTCGCGGGTGGGATCAAGGTGCTGGATGATGACAAAGGCCGCACCGGAAGAAGCCGGCACGGCCTTGAGAAACTGCTCGAATGCTTCCAGTCCGCCCGCCGAGCCGCCGATGCCGATAATCGGAAAATCCGCTGCGGGCGCATCCTGATGTGTGTCGGTGACGATCATGGCTACGCTCCGCAGCCCGTGTCGGGCCAAGCTTCAGGGCGGTGAATCGGTGTCAGGCTGGCAGCGCCGCTGAGCGGAAGGGCGTCACGATTTGCAGCAGTTGCGAGAAGACCTTGGGGTTACCGGCGACGAGGTTGCCGGTGTCGAGGTAGTTCGGCTCGCCCGCGAGGTCGCTGACAAGGCCGCCGGCTTCGGAGATCAGCAGCGCGCCGCCTGCCATATCCCACGGCGACAGGCCGAATTCCCAGAAACCGTCGAGCCGGCCACAGGCGACCCATGCAAGATCCAGCGAGGCCGCGCCCGGACGGCGCATGCCCGCCGTCTTTTGCATCAGTTCGCGGAAGATGCCGAGATAAGCGTCGGCGTGCTGAAAGGAACGGTAGGGGAAGCCGGTGCCGATGAGCGCTTCGTCAAGACGCAGGCAACGCGAAACGCGGATGCGGCGGTCATTGAGGAAGGCGCCGCCGCCCTTGCTGGCCGCAAACAGCTCATTGCGCACGGTGTCGTAGACCACCGCCTGCGTCAGTTGGCCACGATGGCGCAGGGCGATCGAGACCGCGTATTGCGGCACGCCGTGGATGAAGTTGGTCGTGCCGTCGAGCGGATCGATGATCCACTCGAACTCGCTCTCGCCGGCGCGGCCGGCGGAGTGGCCGGACTCTTCTGCTAGAATCGCGTGCTCCGGATAGGCTTCGCGCAGGGTTTCGATGATCGCCGCTTCGGCGGCGCGGTCGACTTCGGTGACGAAATCGCTTTGTTGTTTACGCACGATCTGCAAGCGGTCAATGTCTTGCGAGGCGCGGTTGATGATCTGACTGGCGCGTCGTGCCGCCTTGATGGCAATGTTGAGTGCTGGATGCATTTTTTTCGAACCCGTCGGGCTTAAGAAATTCGCCCGCGTCGTCTGGCCTCGTTGGTAGGACCGTGCATTTTATATGAAGCGGCCCGCACCGTCTCTTGTGACTTCCGTGATCCTCCTGTGACTTCGACTATTTCGACCGATATTCTTGGGCGCGTGCGCGTCGTTTTGTCGCATCCGAGCCATCCCGGCAACATTGGCGCGGCGGCGCGGGCGATGAAAACGATGGGCCTGTCGCAACTGGTGTTGGTCAATCCAAAGCGCTTTCCCGACGCCGAAGCCAGCGCGCGGGCCGCAGGGGCCGACGATATCCTCGCCTCGGCCAAGGTGTGTACCGATCTTGACGAGGCGCTCGCCGGTTCGGTGTTCGCCGTGGCCGTGACGGCACGGCGGCGCGATCTGGGGCCGCCGTCGCTGGCGGCGCGCGAGGCGGCGCCCGTGCTGCTGTCGCACGCCGACGCCGGGCCGGTGTCCCTGTTGTTCGGTAACGAAACCGCCGGGCTGTCGAATGCCGAGGTGCAACGCTGTCAGCGCTGTGCGCACATTGCGTCGGCCCCGGACTTTTCGTCGCTCAATCTCGGCGCGGCGGTGCAGGTGCTTTGTTACGAGTTGCGCCTGTCGGCCTTCGCCGGCGTACCGCCGACGGTGACGCCGACGACTCCCTTCAGTTCGCCGGTGGCGACGCTCGACGAAACCGAGCGTTTTTACGCGCATCTCGAACGCGTCATGATCGATACCGGCTTTCACGATCCGCGTCAGCCTAAACGTTTGCTGCCGAAACTGCGGCGACTTTTCGGTCGCGCCGGACTCGAGCGCGACGAGGTGAATATCTTGCGCGGCATTCTCGACGCCGTTGAGCGGCGCTTGCCGCGCTGACGGGGGGCGTTTTCTCCTGGTTTTGTACGGCGGTCTGTCTCTCGCTGCGGTCTGTCTCGCCGGATGGCGGGCGTTAAAGTTGATCGCGGCAGTCGGGCATTCTAGAATCGCCGCTTCATGGCACTCGGGTGGCGGCGTTGCGCCTTTGATGGCGGGCTTTTCTTGGCCGCTTTCGCCCGCTTTGCCGCCATGCCTCTCGTTCCTCCTTTGACGGAGACTCGTTTTTTTATGTTCAGGCGTTTGCGTGAAGATATCCGGTCCGTTTTCGAACGCGATCCCGCGGCTCGTTCGTCGTGGGAGGTATTGACCTGTTACCCCGGAATCCACGCGGTCATTTTTTACCGCATGGCCCATGCCTGTTGGCAGAGCCGTCTCTTTTGGCTGGGGCGCTTCATTTCGCATTGGGGGCGCTTTCTTACCGGCATCGAGATTCATCCGGGGGCGACCATTGGCCGGCGCTTTTTCATCGACCATGGGATGGGCGTCGTCATCGGCGAAACGGCGGTGATTGGCGATGATGTGACGCTCTATCACGGCGTGACACTGGGCGGCACGTCCTGGAACAAGGGCAAGCGCCATCCGACACTCGCCGACGGTGTCGTCGTCGGTGCCGGAGCGCAGGTGCTCGGCCCCATCACCATCGGCGCGGGGGCCAAAGTCGGTTCCAACGCGGTGGTGATCAAGGATGTGCCGGCCGGGGCGACGGCCGTAGGCAACCCGGCGCGCATCATCGATAGCGAACAGGCGCACAAGCGTGAAGAGAAAGCCGGCCGGCTCGGCTTTTCGGCGTATGCACTGGCGTCCTCGCAGGACGATCCACTGGCCAAGGCGATCCACGGTCTGCTCGACCACGCCGTTGAAACAGATCGCCGCATTGAGCTTCTCCGCGCCCGTCTTGAGGAGGCGGGGGGCAGCATCGAAGACGAACTGGCGGTTGTCGGGCGCTTCGATCCACAATACCTGAGCAAAATAGTTGACTAATTTCCGGTCGCTCAACTATAGTTGGCTTAGTTGACTCGAAGAGTCGGGTATGGATCGAAGGAGACGGCATGAGACTGACGACCAAAGGACGTTTTGCAGTGACGGCGATGATCGATCTGGCTCTCAATGGCAGCGATGGGCCAGTGACGCTGGCGGGTATCAGTGAGCGGCAGAAGATTTCCCTTTCGTATCTTGAACAGTTGTTCGGCAAGCTGCGCCGGGGCGCCTTGGTTGACAGCGTTCGCGGTCCGGGAGGTGGCTACTGTCTGGCGCGGCCTCTCGAAAAGGTGAGCGTTGCCGACATCATCCGCGCTGTCGATGAACCCCTCGACGCGACGCAGTGCGGCGGTTTCGAGAATTGCCGCGACGAGGATCGTTGCATGACCCACGAGTTATGGACGACGCTCAACGGCAAGATGTACGACTACCTCAATTCCGTGTCGCTGGCGGATCTTGTCGATCGTCAGCGTCGCAAACTCGGCTTGGCGCCGCTGGTGGCGAGTGTCGCGCCGGAGCGGCGAGTCCTGATGGCCCGTGCTGTCACCGTCGCCGAACCCTCGCCGACGCCGCTCTCCTGACAATCATGTTTGCGCCGGTCTACTTCGACCACAACGCAACAACGCCGCTCGATCCTGTCGTGCGCGAGGCGATGTTGCCTTATCTGGGCGAGCGCTTCGGCAATGCCTCGGCGCGCCACGAGTACGGCCGGAACACCCGGCGTGCGCTCGACCTCGCGCGTGAGCAGGTGGCTACGGCCGTCGGCGCCGAGCCGGATGAAGTGGTTTTCGTCAGCGGTGGTTCGGAAGCCAACAACCTCTTTCTCAAGGGAACTGCCGCTCGTCTGCCGCCTGGTTTGCTGGCGGTGAGTGCGGCGGAGCATCCCAGTGTGCTGCGCCCGGCGGCGCAACTGGCGCGTCAAGGCTGGGACGTACGGCACCTGGCGCCTGCCGCAGACGGCCGCCTTGCGCGTGACGACTGGCAGGCGACGCTGGCCTTGCGGCCCGCGCTGGTGTCGGTGATGCTCGCCAATAACGAAACCGGCGTGCTACAGGATGTGGCGGCATTGGCTGCGCAGGCGTGCTCGGCGGGGGCGATTTTTCACACCGACGCCGTGCAGGCCTTGGGACGCGTGCCGCTCAATTTTCGTGAGCTGAATGCGGCCGGGGTGGGCGCCATGACGATTTCGGGGCACAAAATTGGCGGGCCGCAGGGCGCTGCAGCGCTGATCCGCGACCGGCGTATCGACATCGAACCGCAGATCGGCGGCGGTGGTCAGGAAGGCGGCCTGCGTTCAGGAACGGAGAATATCGCCGCCCTCGTTGGCTTTGGCCTTGCTTGCGAGCGGGCGGTGGCCCGGCGCGCGGAGGGTGCGGCGCATCTTGACGCGATGCGCCGGCGACTCGAAAGCGCGCTGGCGGATCTCGGGGCGACGGTGTTTGGCGCGCCGGACGGCCGTTTGCCCAACACGTCTTATTTTGCCTTGCCCGGCATTGATG
Source organism: Rhodocyclus gracilis (assembly GCF_009617575.1). Lineage (GTDB taxonomy): Bacteria > Pseudomonadota > Gammaproteobacteria > Burkholderiales > Rhodocyclaceae > Rhodocyclus > Rhodocyclus gracilis. Next base: position 154,797 of record NZ_WIXJ01000002.1, on the reverse strand, counting down.
GTGAGACGCTGGTCGCGCGTCTCGACCGTGCCGGCTTCGCGGTGGCGAGCGGCAGTGCCTGCTCCAGCAACGACCATGGGCCGTCGGCGACCCTGCTGGCAATGGGCGTCGATGCCGATCTGGCGCGCGGAGCAGTGCGTGTCAGCCTGGGGACTGGCAATACCGAGCGGCAAATTGATGATTTCGTTTTTGCGCTGAAGGCGATGGCGCTCAACCTGCGACGGCTTGGCGCCGTGGCGCTCTCCGGTTGAACCGGTAAAACAGAGGGCTTTTCCCCGGTGGCGTGCTGCTGCCCCGGAAAGGCCGGAACCTGGAGTGAAATGATGGTAAAGCTTCCGATCTACCTTGATTATTCGGCGACGACGCCGGTCGACCCGCGCGTCGCCGAAAAGATGATTCCTTTCCTCGTCGAGAAATTCGGCAATCCGGCCTCGCGTTCGCACGCTTTCGGCTGGGAGGCCGAGTCGGCGGTCGAAGAAGCGCGGGCGCAGGTCGCGGCGCTGGTGAACGCCGATCCGCGCGAGATCATCTGGACCTCCGGCGCGACGGAATCGAACAATCTCGCGCTCAAGGGCGCCGCCAACTTCTACAGCGGGCGCGGCAAACACATCGTCACCGTCAAGACCGAGCACAAAGCGGTGCTCGACACGGTGCGCGAACTGGAGCGTCAGGGCTTCGAGGCGACCTACCTCGACGTGCAGGAAAACGGCCTCGTCGATCCGGCGGTGTTTGCGGCAGCCCTGCGGCCGGACACCATCCTCGCCTCGGTGATGCTCGTTAACAACGAAGTCGGCGTGATTCAGCCGATTGCCGAATTGGGCGCGATCTGCCGTGCGCACAACGTGATCTTCCACGTCGACGCGGCGCAGGCGACGGGCAAGGTGGGGATTGATTTGGCGACGCTGCCGGTCGATCTGATGAGCTTTTCGGCGCATAAAACCTACGGCCCGAAGGGCATCGGCGCGCTCTATATCCGCCGCAAGCCGCGTATTCGTCTGGAAGCGCAGATGCACGGCGGCGGGCACGAACGCGGTTTCCGTTCGGGAACGCTGGCGACGCACCAGATCGTCGGCATGGGCGAGGCTTTCCGCATCGCACGCGAAGAGATGGCCGTCGAGAACGTGCGCATCGGCGCCTTGCGTGATCGTCTGTTGAAAGGCCTTTCCGACATCGAGGCGGTCTACGTTAACGGTGATCTTGAGAAGCGCGTGCCGCACAACCTCAACATCAGCTTTGCCTATGTGGAAGGCGAGTCGATGTTGATGGCGATCAAGGATCTGGCGGTATCGTCCGGTTCGGCGTGCACCTCGGCGTCGCTCGAGCCGTCGTATGTCTTGCGCGCCCTGGGGCGCGACGACGAATTGGCGCACAGCTCGATCCGCTTTACGCTGGGTCGCTTCACCACCGAAGAGGAAGTCGATTACGCGGTGAAGCTGCTGCACCAGAAGATCGGCAAGCTGCGCGAACTGTCGCCGCTGTGGGAAATGGTCCAGGAAGGCGTCGATCTGTCGACCGTGCAATGGGCGGCCCACTAAGCTTGCCATACAGGCAATCCGTCGCTTCGCCTCGCAATTCATCTCGCTGGAAATCAAGTAAGGAGTTTCAACATGGCATACAGCGTCAAGGTTCTTGAGCACTACGAAAATCCCCGTAACGTCGGCTCCTTCGGCAAGGAAGAAGAGGGCGTGGCGACCGGCATGGTTGGCGCCCCGGCCTGCGGCGACGTCATGAAGCTGCAGATCAAGGTCGGCAAGGACGGCATCATCGAGGACGCGCGCTTCAAGACCTACGGCTGCGGTTCGGCGATTGCTTCCTCGTCGCTGGTGACCGAGTGGGTCAAGGGCAAAACGCTCGATCAGGCCCTCGAAATCCGCAATACGCAGATCGCCGAAGAACTGGCGCTGCCGCCGGTCAAGATTCACTGCTCGATCCTCGCCGAGGATGCCATCAAGGCCGCCGTCGCCGATTTTCGCAAGAAGAAACCGGAGTAAGGCCGGCCACCCGGCGACTCGACACTGACAATATCAAGGAGGCCAGTAAATGGCGGTTACGCTCACGGAAAAGGCGGCCACGCATGTGCTCAACTACATGAGCAAACGCGGGCGCGGTATCGGCTTGCGCCTTGGGGTGCGCACCAGCGGTTGCTCGGGAATGGCGTACAAGCTTGAATTCGCCGACGAGTTGGGCAGCGACGACATCCAGTTCGAGTCGCACGGCGTGCGCGTTCTGGTCGACGCCAAGAGCCTGCCGTATCTGGATGGCACTGAACTCGATTTTGCCCGCGAAGGCCTGAACGAAGGGTTCAAGTTCAACAACCCGAACGTCAAGGACGCGTGCGGCTGCGGCGAGAGCTTCAACGTCTGATGACTGATTTCGCGGATGGTGTGGCGCCTGCCGTAAATTCCGGCGCGGCCGATGCGGCGGCGGGCGCGTTGTCGGACGCGCGCTTCGCTGCGGATCACTTCGCGCTCTTCGGTCTCGCGCGCGACTTTCGGATCGATACCGCGGCGCTGGAACGCAATTACCGCGCCTTGCAGGCGCAGACGCACCCGGATCGTTTCGTCACGGCCGGCGACAGCGAGCGGCGGCGTGCCCTGCAATGGGCGACGCGCGTGAATGAGGCCTATGAAACCCTGAAAAAGCCGCTTTCGCGCGCCCGCTACCTCTTGGCGGAACTGGGCGGCGAAAGCGATTTCGTGCGTAACAACGCGCTGCCGACGGATTTTCTCGTTGCCCAGATGGAATTGCGCGAGACGGTCGCCGACGCCGTTGCCGCCCGTCAGGTGGAAACGCTCGAAAGCCTGCGTGATGAACGGGCGCTGGCCCTGCGTGCGGGCTACGAGGCATTGGCAGCGATTCTCGCAGCGGCGGCAGCCGTGGCCGACAGCCAGCGCACGACGCCGCTGGCGCAGGCGGCTGACGCGATTCGCCGCCTGATGTTCGAAGAAAAACTGCTCGCCGATATTGACGACGCACTGGCCGCACTCGACGAGTGATGGACGCCTTGTCCCGCTCTCCCTCGTTCTTGCCCGCCTGCGCCCTGCGCGGGGGGCTGGGCTATGACGGACAGCCCGCCAAACGGCTTGTGTGCACGCCGCCTCATAGCGGCGTGTAATTACCGCAACTTATCCGGAACACCTTTTCATGGTACTTCTGCAAATCGCTGAACCCGGCCAGTCCGACGCACCTCACGAACGTCGCCTCGCCGTCGGTATCGATCTTGGTACGACCAATTCGCTCGTGGCAGCGGTGCGTTCCGGACTGGCGGTCGTTCTCAACGATGAACTGGGGCGCCCTCTGTTGCCCTCGGTGGTGCGTTACGGTGCCGATGGCGAATGCACCGTCGGTTACGAGGCGCTGGCGCAGCAGGCGAGCGATCCGCGCAATACCGTCGCCTCGGCGAAGCGTTTCATGGGGCGCGGTTTGCAGGACATCGCCCACCGCGAGTCGCTGCCGTATCAGTTCGAAGATGCGCCGGGGATGGTGCGTTTGCGCACCGTGGCCGGCAGCAAGAGCCCTGTCGAGGTATCGGCGGATGTGCTGCGCGCTCTGCGCGAGCGGGCCGAGTTGGCGCTCGGTGGCGAACTCGTCGGTGCCGTCATCACCGTGCCGGCGTATTTCGACGACGCGCAGCGGCAGGCGACCAAGGATGCAGCGCGTCTCGCCGGCCTCAATGTCCTGCGCCTCCTCAACGAGCCGACAGCGGCGGCGATTGCCTATGGGCTGGATAACGGTGCCGAGGGGGTCTTCGCTGTTTATGATCTCGGCGGCGGCACCTTCGACATTTCGATTCTGCGCCTGTCGCGCGGCGTCTTCGAAGTGTTGTCGACTGGCGGCGATTCGGCGCTGGGCGGCGACGACTTCGATCAACGCATCTACTGCTGGATTCTCGAGGCTGCCCGCCTCAAGCCGCTTTCGCCCGAGGATTCCCGCTTGCTGCTCAATCGCGCGCGCGAAGCCAAGGAATACCTGACCTTTCACGGCACGGCGCCGATCACGGCACGTCTGGCCAGTGGCGAGGTCGTCGATCTGACGCTGACGACGGAAACCTTCACCGACATTACGCGCACCCTGATCACCAAGACCATGCAACCCGTCAAGAAAGCCCTGCGCGATGCGGGGCTGGGCATTGGCGACGTCAAGGGCGTCATCATGGTCGGTGGCGCGACGCGCATGCCGCAGGTGCAGCGCGCTGTCGGCGAATATTTCAAACAGGAACCGCTAAACAACCTCGATCCCGACAAGGTCGTCGCGATCGGTGCGGCCAAACAGGCGAACCTCCTGGCGGGGAACCGCACCGGCGACGACTGGCTCTTGCTCGATGTCATCCCGCTTTCGCTGGGCCTCGAAATGATGGGCGGTCTGGTCGAAAAGATCGTGCCGCGCAACTCGACGATTCCGGTGGCGCGGGCGCAGGATTTCACTACCTTCCGCGACGGTCAGACAGCCTTGGCGGTCCATGTAGTGCAGGGCGAGCGTGAAATCGTCAGCGACTGTCGTTCGCTGGCACGCTTTGAACTGCGTGGCATCCCGCCGATGGTCGCTGGCGCGGCGCGTATTCGCGTCACCTTCCAGGTGGATGCCGACGGCCTGCTCTCGGTGTCGGCGCGCGAGCAGACCTCCGGCGTCGAGGCCAGCGTCGTCGTCAAGCCATCCTATGGCCTCTCCGACGACGAAATCGCCGGCATGCTCAAGGATTCGCTCGAGCACACGCGTGATGATGCTTTCCGTCGCGCGCTCAAGGAATCGCAAGTCGAAGCGCAACGCCTCATCGAGGCAGTGCAGTCGGCCCTCAAGAACGACGGCGAATTGCTCGATGCCAGCGAGCGCGCCCGTGTCGACGCCGCCATCGTCGCCTTGCAAACGGCCGCCCTCGGCGAGAACCGTCGGCAGATCACGCTGGCGATGGACGAGGTGGATGCGCAAACGCGCGACTTCGCCGCACGGCGCATGGATAAAGGCATCCGCCGCGCGCTTGCCGGCCGCAGTATCGACGACTTCGCCGAACTGGGCGAGAAGGAAGAGTTCGACGAGCTCGAGCAGATCAACGAGACCGCAAAGGAAAACCAGGCATGACGCAGATCATCGTGTTGCCGCACGCCGAGTTGTGCCCCGAGGGCGTCGTGATCGAGGCGACGCCCGGCGCATCGCTCTGTCAGACCTTGCTGGAGCACGAGGTCGCCATCGAGCACGCCTGCGAGATGTCTTGTGCGTGCACGACCTGTCACATCGTCGTGCGCGAGGGTTTCGCATCGCTGCCGCCCGCCGACGATCTGGAAGAAGACCTGCTCGACAAGGCCTGGGGGCTTGAGCCGACGTCGCGGCTGTCGTGTCAGGCGCTCGTCGGCGAGACGCCGCTGGTCATCGAAATTCCGCGTTACACCATCAACATGACCAAGGAAGGGCACCGATGAAGTGGACTGATATCAACGACATCGCCGTTGCGCTCGCCGAGCACCACCCCGAGGTCGATCCGCTGACCGTCAATTTCGTTGATCTGATGCGGCTCACGCAGGCCCTGCCGGGCTTTGCCGACGACGCCAAGCGTTGCGGCGAAAAAATCCTCGAAGCCATCCAGCAAGCCTGGATCGACGAAAGAGACTGAGCGGGCGTTTTCTTCTGGCCGCGTGCGCGGCGGGGGCTTGCCTTTGGTGCGGTACTGTATAAAAATACAGTCATCGTCTACCGGAAGGCTGCGTCCATGTTCAAGCTGACCCCGCGCCAAGAAGAAGTCCTCGATTTCATCCGCAACTCGCTGGAAGTCCTCGGCGCGCCGCCGACGCGTGCCGAAATCGCCAGTGCCTTTGGTTTTGCCTCGCCTAACGCTGCCGAAGAGCATCTCAAGGCCTTGGCGCGCAAGGGGGCGATCGTCCTCGAGCCCGGTTCGGCGCGCGGTATCCGCCTCGTCGAGCAGCTTGGCCTGCCGCTCATTGGCAGCGTCGCCGCCGGCAGCCCGATTCTCGCCATCGAGAACGTGCAGGCGCGTTACGCGCTCGATGCCAGCCTGTTTCGCCCGCGCGCTGATTTTCTGTTGCGGGTGCGCGGGCTGTCGATGATCAATGCCGGCATCTTCGACGGTGATTTGCTCGCCGTCAGCCGGACCAGCGAGGTGCGTGACGGCCAGATCGTCATTGCCCGCGTCGAGGACGAAGTCACCGTCAAGCGCTTGCGCCGGCATGGTCCGGTCGTTGAGCTGGTCGCCGAAAACCCCGATTTCGACCCCATTGTGGTGGACACCCGGACGACCTCGCTGACCATCGAAGGGATCGCTGTCGGCCTGATCCGCGGCGGCGATTCGATGTAAGGCAGCTGCTTCGCCTTCGCCGCCATGCGCGCCATTCCTCTTGCCGATATTCTCGCCCGCGCCGACATCTGGCGTGGTGATTCCCTCGCGTCGGCGCCGCTCCCCGGGCTGGCGACCGGCTTCGCCGCGCTGGACCTCGAACTGCCGGGCGGCGGCTGGCCGCGCGGTGGCCTGATCGAGCTGCTGCCGGCGCAGCGCGGTGTCGGCGAACTAGGCTTGCTCCTGCCGGCGCTGGCGCATCTGTCGGCTGGCGAATTGGCGTGGGTCGTGTGCGTCGCCCCGCCGCACGCCCTGCACGCGCCGGCCTTGGCGCGCGGCGGCGTTGATTTGTCGCGCCTGCTCGTCGTTAGCAGCGCGCCGGGGCGTGACGCTGCCTGGACCTGCGCGCTCGCGCTCGATACCGAGGGCGTCGGTGCGGTGGTCGCCTGGCTGCCGGAAGCGGATGCGGCGCTGCTGCGGCGTCTGCATCTGGCGGCGGAGGAGAGTCGCTCGCTGCTCTTTGTCTTCCGTCCGCAAGAGTGTGCCGCACAGGCGTCACCCGCGCCCTTGCGGCTGTGCCTAACGGGTGCCGGCGAGCGGCTTGGCGTGCAGATACTCAAGCGGCGTGGTGCGCCTCCGCTCCACATGCTCTCGCTTTCCGTTCAGCGCCCGGCAGCTTGGCGGCCGCGCGCGACCCCACCCGCACAGTCTCACGTCGCTCCGATACATGCTCTGGCTCGCCCTGTTCCTGCCGCGCCTGCCGCTCGACGCGCTTCCGGAATCCGCACAGCCTAGCGTCGTCGTCGCGGGCGAGGGCATCGTCGCGGCGAACGACGCCGCGCTTGCGGCAGGGGTGACGCCGGGCTTGCGTCTGGCAAGTGCCTATGCGCGTTTGCCGGGGCTTTTTGTTCGCCCGCGTGATCCAGCACGAGAGATCGCCGCCTTACAGCGTCTCGCCTGTTGGGCCGGTGCCTTCACGTCTGAGGTCAGTCTGGCGCCGCCCGCGACCGTGCTCCTTGAGATTGGCGCTTCGCTGCGTCTTTTCGGCGGCGTCGAGCGGCTTTTTCCTCAAATTGCGACGGAGGCGACGGCGCAGGGCTTTGCTGTCCAAGCTGCCTTGGCGCCGACGCCGCTGGCGGCGGAGTGGTTTGCCCGTGCGGGCGAGGTGCGTCCATGCACCGACCTGGCTTTGCTACCGCAGCGTCTTGGCGCGCTGTCGCTGGCGGTACTCTTGCCGGAGCAGGCCGAGCGCCTCGCGGCCTTTGGTGCACGGACGCTCGGCGACGTGCTGCGTTTGCCGCGTGCCGGTCTGAGCCGGCGTCTCGGGCTGCCGTTTGCTCAGGATCTTGCGCGGGCGCTGGGCGAGCTTCCCGATCCGCGCGCGCGCTTTGTCTTTCCCGAATCCTTCGCGCTGCGCCTCGAACTGTCGGCGCGCAGCGATAGTGCGCCGGCACTGGCCTTTGCTGCCCGCCACCTGATCGGCGCCTTGTCGGGGTGGTTGGCGGTACGTGCTGCTGGCGTTCGGGAATGTGTCCTCGAACTTTGTTGCGAGCGAGGCGCCCGAGCGGCACCGACGGTACAACTGGCTCTTGCCTTTGCCGAGGCGACACGCGACGCCCAGCGCATCGCGCGCGTTCTCGACGAACGACTGGCGCGTCTGCCTTTGCCGGCGGCGGTCGAATCGATGTGCTTGCGTATCGATGCCCTGGAGGCGATGGCTGGTCGCGAGGGCCAGCTGTTTTCTGACGCGGCGCATGGCGCCGCGGGCAATGGCGGCGGCGATGCGCGGGTCGCCGAGCTCATCGAGCGCTTGCAGGCGCGCTTGGGTGAAGAGCGGGTTTTCCGTCTGCGCGCGGTGGAAGATCATCGCCCGGAATGCGCAACCCACGCCGAGTCGCCTTGGTCGGAGACGGCTTCTTCCCGCCGCGCCCCGGCGTCGGGGCCGCTCGCGCGGATGGCGCCGAGCATGACCATGGCGACGGCACGCCCGTCCGCGCCCCGTCCGCTCTATCTCCTGTCGCCGCCGCAGGCCTTGCCCGAGGTGGGCGGACAGCCGCAGCGCGGCGGTGCGCTGCATCTGCTCGCAGGGCCGGAACGCATCGAGAGCGGCTGGTGGGACGACGGTGAGCCCGGCGCGACTGGCGATGTGCAGCGCGATTACTTCATTGCCGTCTCGCCGCGCGACGAGTGGCTTTGGGTGTTTCGCTGCGTCGATGGCTGGTTCGTGCACGGCCTCTTTGCGTGAGGGGGGGCGTGGATAGTCATCCTCCCGGCGCCTTGCCCGATTACGCCGAACTGCATTGCGTATCGAATTTCTCTTTTTTGCGCGGCGCGTCGCATCCGGAAGAACTGGTCGCGCGCGCGCACGCCTTGGGTTACACGGCGCTCGCCCTCAGCGACGAGTGCTCGCTGGCGGGCGTTGTGCGTGCGCACCGGGCAGCGCGGGCACATAGCCTGCGCCTCATCATTGGCGCGGAATTCCGTCTCGATGGCCGTACCGATGGTGAGGCGAGCCAAACGCCTGGAGGCAGCGGCGAAGATCGCGAGGGGTGTCGCCTCGTCCTGCTGGCACAGAACCGCGCCGGGTACGGCAATCTCTCGGCGCTGATCACGCTGGCGCGGCGACGCGCGAGCAAGGGGTCGTACCGCCTGCTGCGCGGCGATCTGGCCACACCGGCCTTTGTCGTGCGCGAAGAGTCGGCACGCGCCGCGACTGCGCCGCCGGCTGGCGCATGGGAGGAGGCTCTTGGCGCCGTGCCGGATTGTCTGGCGCTGTGGGTGCCACCGCCCTCGGGCGTGCAGCACGCCCGTGAAGCGGGGGGCGCCTTGGCCGACGAGGCGGCGGACGCATGGGAGAGGCTTTGCGCCGAGGGTCGGTTTCTCGCCGAGCGTTTCGCTGGACGCTGCTGGCTGGCGGTCGAGTTACATGCAACGGGCGATGATCGCGGGCGGCTTACCACGCTGCTGGCGCTGGCCGAGGCCTGCGCCTTGCCGGCCGTCGCGGCGGGCGATGTACACATGCATGTGCGCGCCCGTCGTCCCTTGCAGGACGTGCTGACGGCGATCCGCCACCGCACCAGCGTCTTCGCCGCTGGCGAGCGCCTGTTCGCCAACGGCGAGCGGCACCTGCGCACGCGGCTACGCCTGTCGCGCCTGTATCCGCCCGAACTGCTCGCCGAAACGCTGAACGTGGCGGCGCAGTGCGATTTTTCGCTCGACGAACTGCGCTACGAATACCCCGAGGAAGTCGTCCCGCACGGGCAGACGCCGGCATCCTTCCTGCGCAGCGAGACCGAGCGCGGACTGGCCCGGCGCTACGGCGATTCGGTGCCATCAGCGGTGCCGCCGGAGGTGCGCAAGCGCGTCGAGCATGAACTCGCGCTGATCGGCGAACTCGGCTACGAGCCGTACTTCCTCACCGTCTACGACATCGTCAGCTTTGCGCGCAGTCGCGGCATCCTCTGCCAGGGGCGCGGTTCGGCGGCCAATTCGGCGGTGTGCTACGCGCTCGGCGTCACCGAGGTCGACCCGGCGCGCTCGCACCTGCTTTTCGAGCGCTTCATCTCCAGGGAACGCGGCGAGCCGCCCGACATCGACGTCGATTTCGAGCACGAGCGGCGCGAGGAGGTGATCCAGTATCTGTACCAGAAGTACGGTCGCGACCGCGCCGCGCTGGCGGCGGCGGTGATCAGCTACCACACGCGCGGCGCGCTGCGCGACGTCGGTCGCGCGCTCGGCTTCGAGCCGGCGCAGATCGACGCGCTGGCCTCGACGCTGGCCTGGTGGGACAAGCGCGAGCAATTGCCCGAACGGCTGGCGCAGATCGGCCTCGACCCGGCGAGTCCGCGCGTTGCCAAGTGGCTGGCGCTCGCCGAGGCGCTGCGCGGCTTTCCGCGCCACCTGTCGCAGCACACCGGCGGTTTCGTGTTGTCGCGCGGGCCGCTCTCGCGGCTGGTACCGGTGGAGAACGCGGCGATGCCCGAGCGCACGGTGATCCAGTGGGACAAGGACGACCTCGACGCGCTCGGCCTGCTCAAGGTCGACGTGCTGGCGCTCGGCATGCTCTCGGCGATCCGCCGCGCGCTCGATCTCGTCGGCCGGCGCATGGACGAGATTCCGCCGGAAGACCCGGCGACCTACGACATGATCTGCGCCGCCGACACCGTCGGCGTCTTCCAGATCGAATCGCGCGCGCAGATGGCCATGCTGCCGCGGCTGAGACCGCGCCAGTTCTACGATCTGGTGATCGAGGTGGCGCTGGTGCGCCCCGGCCCGATCCAGGGCGACATGGTGCATCCCTACCTGCGCCGGCGCGACGGACGCGAGACCATCGAGCCGATGCGCCCGGAAATCGCCGAGGTGCTCGGGCGCACGCTCGGCGTGCCGATCTTCCAGGAGCAGGTGATGCAACTGGCCGTCGTCGCCGCCGGCTTCACGCCGGGCGAGGCCGACCGCCTGCGCCGCGCCATGGCCGCGTGGCGGCGCAAGGGCGGCCTCGAACCCTTCGAGGAAAAGCTGATCGCCGGCATGCGCGAACGTGGTTATGCGCTGGCCTTTGCCCAGCGCCTGTGTGCGCAGATCCGCGGCTTTGGCGAATACGGCTTTCCCGAGTCGCACGCGGCGAGCTTCGCGCTGCTCGTCTATGTCTCGGCCTGGCTCAAATGCCATCGTCCCGACGCTTTCCTATGTGCGCTGCTCAACAGCCAGCCGATGGGCTTCTACGCGCCGGCGCAGCTGGTGCGCGACGCGGTCCGGCATGGCGTCGAGGTACGGCCGGTCGATGTACAGGCGAGCGCGGTTGAGGCGACGCTCGAGCCGAGGCTGGCGCGGACGCAAGAGTCGAGGCAGAAGGGGCCTCAATCGCCGATACCGGCACAAGAGCCGCCCCTCGCCTTCGTCGCCCAGACGACGCATCGCGGGGACGAGGCCGCACCGCACGCCTTGCAGGGCGTTCGTCTGGGGCTGACCGGCATTGCCCGGCTCAGTCACGCTGGCGCCGCACGTATCGTGGGCGCACGGCGTCTTGTGCCATTCCGCTCGGTGGACGATCTGGCCGTGCGCGCCGCCTTGTCGCGTGGCGACCTTGAGGCGCTGGCCGCGGCTGGCGCGCTCGCCGGGATTGCCGGGCATCGTCGCGCGGCGGCCTGGGCGGCGGCCGATGCGCCGGTGCAGTTGGATCTGCTCAGCAGCGCCGGCGCGGCTGCGGCGCCCGATGCGCCGGCGCCGCTGCTGGCGGTGCCCAGCGAAGGCGAGGATATCGTCGCCGATTATGCGAGTCTGGGGCTGACCTTGGGTCGCCATCCGCTCGCCTTGTTGCGCAGGGCCTTGCAGGCGCGACGCTTCCTTTGTGCCGCCGAGTTGCGCACGGCGGGCGACCGGCAACTGGTGCGCGTGGCCGGCATCGTTACCTGTCGGCAACGGCCGGGAACGGCGAGCGGCATCATTTTTGTGACGCTGGAAGACGAAAGCGGGCTGACGAATGTTGTCGTCCACGCGCCGCTGGTCGAGCGGCAGCGACGTGAGTTGCTGTCAGCCCGCCTCCTGGGAGTGTTCGGCCAGATCAGCCGCGAGGGCGCGGTGGTGCACCTTGTCGCCAAGCGGCTGGTCGATCTGTCGGCCTGGCTCGGCCGCGTGCCGACAGCGAGCCGTGATTTTCACTGAGCCGCCGTCCGTTCAGGCGTCGGCGAAGCTCTCGATCATCAGTTGTGTGCTCTGCACGCCGTTGTAGTCGTTGATCGACAGGCGGAAGGCGGCGTGCACGCGGTTGCCGTCCGGCGATTCGGTGGCGTTGAAGCGGATAGCGTCAAAGTGCTGCGTTCCTTTGCGCAGTCGCAGTTTCAGGTGTTTTTCCTTGAGCAGGCGCCGGCTTTCGACGACGAAGTCGTCGGCAAAGACCGGCGGCGGGAAGCCTTGTCCCCAGACCTCGTTTTCGAGCAGGCGCACCGTGTCGAGAGCGTAGTAGCCGGCTTCGAGCGGGCCGTCGGTTTCCAGCGTTTGTGTCATGTCGCTGGGCGACAGCAGTTCGCCGGCTACTGCCGCGAATAGCTCACGGAAGCGGGGGAAATCGGCTTCGCGCAAGGTCGCGCCGGCGGCTGCGGCGTGGCCGCCAAAGCGCAACAGCAATCCCGGCGCACGCTTGCTGATGAGATCGAGGGCATCGCGCAGATGCAGTCCGGGGATCGAGCGGCCCGAGCCCTTGATTTCGCCGTTCTCGCCGCGCGCGAAAGCGAAGACCGGCCGGTGCAGACGTTCGCGGATGCGCGAGGCGAGAATGCCGACGACGCCCTGGTGCCACTCGGCGTTGAAAAGCGAGACACCGGCGCTGTCGCTGCTCATGGCCGCAGCGGCTTGCGCCAGCCAGGCGAGGGCCTGTTCCTGCATGCCGGCTTCGATTTCGCGACGCTCGCGGTTGAGTGCGTCGAGTTGCTGGGCAATCGCCAGCGCGCGTGTCTCGTCTTCGGTGATGAGGCATTCGATACCGAGCGACATGTCGGCGAGACGTCCCGCAGCGTTCAGGCGCGGGCCGACGAGGAAACCGAGATCGAAGGCCGATGCTTTGGCCGGCTCACGCCCGGCGGCCGTGAACAGCGCACGCAGGCCGGGCGTCAGCCGTCCGGCGCGGATGCGTTGCAGGCCCTGGCTGACGAGAATGCGGTTGTTGCGATCCAGGCGCACCACGTCGGCGACCGTGCCAAGCGCCACGAGATCGAGCAGGGCGGCCAGATTCGGCTCCTTGGCGCCCTCAGCGAAGGCGCCACGGCTACGCAGTTCGGCACGCAGCGCCAGCATCACGTAGAAGATGACGCCGACACCGGCCAGATGTTTGCTGCCAAAGTCACAACCCGGCTGGTTCGGATTGACGATGACGTCGGCCGCCGGCAGGGTTTCGGCGGGCAAGTGGTGGTCGGTGACCAGAACGGCGATGCCAAGCTCCTGCGCGCGGGCGACGCCTTCGACGCTGGCGATGCCGTTGTCGACGGTGACGATCAGGTCAGGCGGCGCGTCGGCGCTGGCGGCGAGTTCGACGATCAGCGGCGAGAGGCCGTAGCCGTAGTCGAAACGGTTGGGCGCGAGAAAATCGACGCGGGCGCCAAAGGCGCGCAGGGCTCGCACGCCAACGGCGCAGGCCGTGGCGCCGTCGCAATCGTAGTCGGCAATGATGAGGATACGGGCGTCGGCTTCGATGGCATCGGCCAAGAGGACGGCCGCCTCGGCGGCGCCAGTCAGCGTGGCGGGAGCCAGAAGCGCCGACAGCGAGGTGTCGAGTTCGTCGCGCGAGCGGATGCCGCGTGCCGCGTACAGGCGCGCCAGCAGCGGATGCACGCCTTCCTGTTCGAGTTGCCATTGCGCGCGCGGCGGTATGGGGCGAGTCACGATGCGGGTCATGGCGAAGTCCTTGCAGCAGATTCTTCAGGGGAAGCGGAGTCGCTGGCAGCGAAGTGGCAGGCAAGTTGTGCCAGCGTTTGCGGGCGTCGCCAGAACTGCCAGCGGGCCGCCGGGTTGGCTTGCCAGCGCAGCACGCCAAAGACGGTAGTGGAGAGCAGCGTCAGGCGCGACAAGCGCCCTCGCCACAGCGCTTCGGCCAGCGGTGCGAACCAGCGCTGTTCGAGATCGGCGAGGGCGGCTTGCCAGGCAGCTTCGTCGTCGTAGTGAGCGGGGCCGAGCAGCGCGTCGCAGACGATGAGTGCGTGCGGCGTCGGCGTGTTTTGCGCGCCTTGTGCCGCGAGCCACGCACTGGCGTCGCCGGGCAGGGCGGCGGTTTTTGTCTGGGCGGAAGCGCCGGCCAGACCGCGTACCAGCGCGTTGTCGCTGTAGGCGGTGGCGAGGGCGTCTGCCGAGATGGCTGGCGCGGATGCTGTGGCGCCGTTCCCCCATAGCCAGAGGCTGTTGATGGGAAGTTCACCGCGCTCGCTGCGTGCCGTATTGAGCGGATGGGCGCTGAGCAGCATCTGGGCTTCCAGCAGCAGCTGGCGCAAGGGTCGGGCGGCGGCGCCTTGCGGCAGTTGCTGACTCACGCCGCGCCCCGAGACCGCCGACAAGGGCGGCAGGGCGAGACTCTGCATGTCGGGCGGCGGAGCGCTTTGTGGTAGCGAGGCCTCGGCTGACGTTTGCGCGTCATTGGCTATTAGCCGCAAGTACCAGTGATCGGCAGCGCCGGCAACGAATTCGGCACGGCCGGCAAAGTGCGCATTGAGCGCGGCGACCAGCGCCTTTGCTTCGTCGTCGCCGAGCGAAAAACGGTGGCTATCGGCGAGCGCCATGCGTTCTTTGAGAAAGCGCAGGTGCACCGGGTCAGCGCAGAGCCAGCCAGCTTCGTCAGGCAGGCCGTCACCTCGCCGCCGCCAGGCGGCGAAGGGCAGGGGGTAACCGTCGGCTTCGTTATGGCCGAGTGTTTCAGCCAGCAGTGTTTCAAACGGGCGCGGTGAGGTCTGCGTTCGCTGGCTGCGTGCCAGCAGTTTCTCGAGTTGAGGTGCGCGCGCCTCGCCTGCATGCCCTTGCGCCGCTGCGGGAGGGCGCAACAGTTCGGGAACCAGCAGGGTGAGGTGCGGGACTGGGGGCATGCAGAGGCGGGGCTGGGAGAAAGAATGGGCGCTGTCGCGATGGCTGTCAGCAGGCCGGGCCGCCGCGAAAACGGGCGCGATGAGTGTAACATGGCGCCTTTGCCGCACTCGCTACCCGGGCGGCGGCCGCTCTGGCCAGACCTTCGCGGCCTTGGTTGCCTCATGCCCGCCTTGCTGCGAGGCGCCCTTGGCGCGCGGGCGCGGCGTTGCCGCGCCACGGACTGTCCGGCGGCCAGCGTTGCGGGGGCTCAGCCCAACTCTCTCGAATTCACGGATATCGTTGCCGATGGCCTCGCCTTACGAACTGCTGGTCGGTTTGCGCTACACACGCGCCAAACGGCGCAATCACTTCATCTCCTTCATTTCGCTGATTTCGATGGCCGGCGTGGCGCTGGGCGTGGCGGCGCTGATCGTCGTACTGTCGGTGATGAACGGCTTTCAGACCGAGTTGCGCGAACGCATCTTGTCCGTCGTCTCGCACGTGCAGATCAGCGGTGCCAATGGCGAAATGAGCGATTGGCAAGAGGTGGCGAAGCAGGCGGCGACGCATCCGCGCGTGCTGGCGGCGGCGCCCTATGTGCAGGCGCAGGGCATGCTCTCCTTTGGTTCCGCCGTGCGCGGCGTGATGGTGCGCGGCATCCTCCCCGACGAAGAAGAGAAAGTCGCGCAATTTCGCGCCCACACGAAAAAAGGCAGCCTCGATTCGCTGCAGCCGGACTCCTTCAATATCGTGCTGGGCTCCGAACTGGCGCGCGCCTTGTCGGTGACGGTCGGCGACAAGGTGACGCTGGTCGCGCCTCAAGGCGTCGTCACGCCGGCGGGCGTCGTGCCGCGTCTGAAGACATTTACGGTTGGCGGGATTTTTGAAGTCGGCATGTTCGAGTTCGACAGCGGGCTGGCGCTGATCCGCATGGAGGACGCGCAGCTGCTCTATCGCATGGGTGATCGCGTCTCGGGCGTGCGCCTGAAGCTCGACGATCTCTTCGCCGCGCCGCTGGTGGTGCGCGATCTCGCCTCGCGTCTCGACACTGACGCCTATCTGTCCGACTGGACGCAAAGCCACGCCAATTTCTTCCGCGCGGTCGAAATCGAAAAACGGATGATGTTCATCATCCTGTCGCTGATCGTTGCCGTCGCGGCTTTCAATATCGTCTCCACGCTGGTCATGGCGGTGACCGACAAGCAGGCCGACATCGCCATCCTGCGCACGCTGGGCGCCAGCCCGGCGAGCATCATGGCGATCTTCATGGTGCAGGGCGCCTTGATCGGCTCCATCGGCTTGGCCGCCGGGGTCGCCGGTGGCGTCGCGCTGGCCAGCAATATCGATGTGGTGGTGCCGTTCATCGAGCGCCTCTTCCACACGCAGTTCCTGTCGCGCGAGGTGTATTACATCTCCGAGTTGCCTTCGGAGCTGCAATGGGGCGATGTCGGGACGATCACCGTCGTCGCCTTTTTCCTGTCCTTGCTGGCGACGCTCTACCCCAGTTGGCGCGCAGCGCGCGTTAATCCAGCGGAGGCGCTGCGTTATGAATGAAGTGAGAGAAGTGAGTGAGGTCGTTCTTTCGGCACGCAGTCTGAACCGCGTTTTTCGGCAGGGCGAGGAAGCCGTGCCCGTGCTGGCAGGCGTCGATCTCGACATCGCTCGTGGCGAACGCGTGGCGATTGTCGGCAGCTCCGGCTCTGGCAAGAGCACCTTGCTGCATCTGCTTGGCGGCCTCGATACGCCGGATGGTGGCAGCGTCGAACTGATGGGGCGTTCGCTCGCCGGCCTCTCCGAACGCGAGCGCGGCGTCTGGCGTAACCAGCATCTGGGTTTCGTCTATCAGTTCCACCACCTGTTGCAGGAATTCACGGCGCTGGAGAACGTCGCCATGCCCTTGCTGATCCGACGCATGCCGCGTGACGAGGCATTGGCGCGCGCGCAGGCGGCACTGAGCGATGTCGGTCTGGCGCACCGCGTCCGCCACACCCCCGGCGAACTCTCCGGCGGCGAACGGCAGCGGGCAGCGATTGCGCGCGCGCTGGTGACCGCCCCTGCCTGCGTTCTGGCGGATGAACCCACCGGCAACCTCGACCGGCAGACGGCGGAAAGCGTCTTCGATCTGACCCTCGATCTGCAACGCGCGCGCGGCACGAGCTTTGTCATCGTCACCCACGATCTGGCGCTGGCGGCGCGTGCCGATCGCATCCTGACCTTGCGCGACGGCCTTCTGCAAACACTCGCCGAGGTCACGGCGCCGCACTGACGCGCGCTGGCGCGGCGGCTGGTCGCGTCTGCTCTACGGGAAATCGTCCGCGCCTGTATCGCCGAGAGGGCGTTATGCGGGGCCTTATGTGCCGCCTGTTTATGCCATAGGCAATTTCTGCTGTAATCGGGGCGATGCATGCCTCGGTCCCCGCTCCCGTCCGCGACCCCTCGCTTCTGTCGATCAGCACCTTCGCTGGCGGGGTGGTATTGCTGCAACAGCTCCCCGAATTGCCAGCACGGCCGGCGATTCTCGCCGTGGCGCTCGTCGCCGTACTGACGGCGCTACTCATCTTCACCGTCGGGCGGCGAACTGTGACGTTCGGCGTGCTGGCATGGCTGGCGCTGGCCGGTGCGGCCGCCGGGCTGGGCTTTTCGTGGGCGGCATGGCGTGCCGCCGAGCGACTCGACGATGCGTTGCCGGCGGCGCTCGAAGGGCAGGACATCCGGCTGACTGGCGTCGTTGCCAGCCTGCCGCAGCGCTTTGCACGTGGCGAGCGTTTCGAGTTGATGATCGAGTCGGCGGAGTTGGCGTCGAGCGTGACGAACGCATCAAATTCGTCGAATTTATCAAATGCATCGGATTCGCCGAGTGCGCCGACCGCCTCCGGGCGAGCGGACAATCCGGCAGATCTCGCCGCCCCCGCTGCGCCGTTGCAACTCCCCTCGCGTGTGCTGCTGACCTGGTATCACGCGTGGGACGACGAGGGCGACGAGCTAGGTGATGCCTCCGACGCTGCGACGGCGAACGATGTGTCGCAACGCGCGACGCCGCCGCTGCATCCGGGCGAGCGCTGGCGCTTTACGGTGCGCCTGAAGCGTCCGCACGGTGGCGCCAATCCGGGCGGATTCGATTACGAGGCATCCCTGTTCGAGCGCGGTATCCGGGCGACGGGGTATGTGCGTTCGCGCTCGCCGCCGCAACGGCTGGCGGCGTTCGTTCCTTCGTTTGCGGTGCTGGTCGAGCGGGCGCGTGACGTGTTGCGCGAGCGCTTCATCCGCACATTGGGCGACGCGCCCTATGCCGGAGTTCTCGAAGCCTTGGCGATTGGCGAACAGCAAGCGATTCCGGAGAGTCAGTGGCGTCTTTTCAACCGCACCGGGGTGACGCACCTGATGTCGATCTCTGGTTTGCATGTAACGATGCTGGCTGCCTTGTGCGGCGCGCAGGTCGGTTTTTTATGGCGGCGCAGTGTGCGTCTGATGCTCTGGCAACCAGCGCAACGCGCGGCTATCGTCGCCGGCTGGTTGACGGCCTGTGCTTATGCGCTGCTGGCGGGATTTGCCGTGCCGGCTCAGCGGACCCTGTACATGCTGAGCGTCGTCGCGCTTTCCTTATGCTCCGGACGCCATTTTGGTGCCGCGCGGACCTTGCTGCTGGCGCTGTTGGCGGTACTTTTATGCGACCCGTGGGCGGTTTTGTCGGTTGGCTTCTGGCTTTCCTTTGGCGCGGTGGGCGTGTTGCTGTACGTCGGTACGCCGCGCGTTGGCGCGGTGCCGGCGTGGCGCGACTGGCGCGGGCATCTCGCGCAGTGGGGCACGACACAGTGGGCGGTAACGGTCGGTAGCTTACCGCTCCTGCTGCTGCTTTTTCAGCAGTTTTCGCTGGTTTCGCCGCTCGCTAATGCCGTGGCGATTCCCTTGGTCAGCTTTGTCATTACGCCGCTGGCGCTGCTTTTTGCGGCGCTGCCGTGGCCCCCCCTGATCGGGCTCGACCACGCGGTACTGTCGTTGCTCATGGCTTGCCTGGAGTCCTTGGCGGAGTGGCCGCTCTGGCAACAGCCGGCGCCTTCGCTGGGCGCGACGCTGCTGGCGCTCTTGGGCGTGCTTTGTCTCTTGTTGCCGCGCGGATTTCCGGCCCGTTGGGTGGGCGCTTTCCTCATGCTGCCGGCTCTGACAGTGCCGGCGCCGCGTCCGGCGGCGGGCGAATTCTGGCTGGATGTGCTCGATGTCGGGCACGGACTGGCCGTGCTCGTCCGCACGCAGACGCATTCGCTGCTCTACGATACCGGGCCGCGTTATCACGCCGATGCGGACGCTGGGCGGCGCGTCGTTGTGCCGTTCTTGCGGGCTTCGGGCGTGACGCGCCTCGATACCCTGCTTGTCTCGCACCGCGATAACGACCATTCCGGCGGAACGGCGTCGGTGATGGCCGCGCTGCCTGTCGTGCGGACGTTAAGCTCGATGCAGGAGCTTGGCGGTGATCGCTGTCGCGCCGGGGAAACCTGGGCGTGGGACGGCGTACGCTTTCGCGTGCTGCACCCGCTGCCGGACGCGTACGAGCGGGCGCAGGCGAGTAATCATCTATCCTGCGTCTTGCGCGTGGAGAGCGCCGGCGGGCGATCCGCCTTGCTGGTGGCCGATATCGAGGCGTCGGACGAAGCGGCTCTGCTGGCGCGTGCGCCGGCAGCGCTGCGCAGCGACGTGCTGGTCGCACCGCATCACGGCAGTCGCTCGTCGTCGACACCGGCTTTCGTGAGCGCCGTCGCGGCGAGAGACGTGGTCTTTTCGGCCGCCTATCGCGATCGCTTCGGCCATCCAGCCCCCGAGGTGCTCGCCCGCTATGCCGAGGCCCGTCACTGGCGCAGTGATCGCGATGGCGCCATCCATTTTTGCGTGAGCGATGTGCTGACGGCGAGCGCCTATCGCCAGACGCACCGGCATTACTGGAATACACCGTAGGTGGCGGCTGCGCTGTATTGCATTTGTCATGATGGT
Source organism: Rhodocyclus gracilis (assembly GCF_009617575.1). Lineage (GTDB taxonomy): Bacteria > Pseudomonadota > Gammaproteobacteria > Burkholderiales > Rhodocyclaceae > Rhodocyclus > Rhodocyclus gracilis. The sequence continues at coordinate 134,990 of NZ_WIXJ01000002.1, read as the reverse complement.
TGGCGCGCACATGCTGCTAGACTGGCGGCGAGCCGGGCACGCGATGTGCGACGGTGGATGCCAGTCGTCACCTTCAGGGAGCCGATGATGCGAGGACCGCCGGAGCCAGCCAGCAAGCCACCAGTCATCAGCGTGCGCGAGCGCGATGTGCGCTGCGTTTCGGCGGCCGGTGTGCATCGCATGGCGTATCGCGAGTATGGCGCGCCGTCGGCGCCACGCACCCTGGTGTGCGTGCATGGTCTGACGCGCAATGGCGAGGATTTTTCGCTGCTGGCCGAGCAACTCGTTCCGGACGGCTATCGCGTCATCTGCCCCGACGTGGTCGGGCGCGGCCACAGCGACTGGCTGGTGGATCAGCGTTACTACGAGTTTCCGCAATACATCGCCGATCTCATGACGCTGCTGGCGCGGCTCGACGTTGAATCGGTCGATTGGCTCGGGACGTCGATGGGCGGCCTGATCGGCATGATCATCGCGAGCTTCGACGACACGCCGGTGACGCGTCTGGTGCTCAACGACGTTGGCCCGTTTCTGCCGGCGGAGGGCTTGCGTCGCATTGGGGAGTACGTCGGCCGGGCGCCGAGTTTCGCCTCCGTCGATGAGGCCGAGCGTTTCTTGCGCTTCGTCTGCGCCGCGTTTGGCGATCTGGGGGATGACGGCTGGCGACGACTGACGGAGTCGAGCATCAAATCGATGGCCGATGGGCGCTGGAATATGCGCTACGACCCGCGCATCGCCGAGAATTTTCGCCTTCAGGCCAACGGTGGTGACATCGACCTGTGGCCGTATTACGACCGCGTGCGTTGCCCGACGCTGGTGGTGCGGGGCGCGCTCTCCGATCTCCTCAGCGCCGAGACGCTGGCGGAGATGGCGGCGCGGGGACCGCGCGCGCAAACCGTTGAAGTGGCCGGTGTGGGGCACGCGCCGATGTTCTTCGACGCGGCCCAGATTGCGCTGGTGCGGGATTTCCTGCGGCAGGGGTGAGCCGCAAGGATTGGCTCAGGTGAGCCTAGGGCGGCTTAAGCCGCCGCGCTGATCAGCAAACCCTGATGCGCCGCCAGTTCGCTGACGAGGCGGTCGATTTGCTCCCGTGTGTGGCCGGCGTTCAGGATGACCCGCAAACGCCCCTGATTGCGGGGCACGGCGGGGAATTTGACGCTGTCGACGTGCAGATGTGCGGCGCGCAACAGGTCGGAGAAGTGGTCGGTCAGCGCTTCGTCGCCGATCAGGATCGGCACGATGGGCGTGCTCGTCGCGATCAGGGTGTAGGCAAGATGCGACATCTGTTCGACGAAGTAGCGCTGGTTTTCCCACAGGCTGAGGTGCAGGCCGGGCTCTTCGCGCACGATGTCGATGGCTTCGCTGACGGCTAACACCTGGTCCGGCGGCAGGGTCGAGGTGAATCCGTAGGCCGGGCAGGTCAGGCGCAGGATGTCGCCGATGTACGAGTCGGTGGCGATGAAGCCGCCGATGGCGCCATACGCCTTGCTCAGCGTTCCCATGCAGATCAGACGCTCGCTGTTGATGCCGAAATGCTCGGTAATGCCGCCACCGGTTTTGCCAAGCACGCCCGTGCCGTGCGCGTCGTCGACGTAGAGCATGGCGTCATGGCGCTCGGCGATGGCGAGCAGTTCGGGCAGCGGCGCAATATCGCCGTCCTGGCTGAAGACGCCGTCGGTAACGATGATCTTGGTCATCGCCTGCGAGCCGGTGAGGAGCGTGTCGAGGTGGTCGAGATCGAGGTGGCGGTAGGTCAGACGGTCGGCACCCGACAGGCGGATACCTTCGCGGATACTGACGTGGTTGTATTCGTCCGAAAAATACGCGTAGTCATGGCGGCCGGCGCGGCGATAGCCGTACATGCGGGCCACTTGCGCGGTCTTGACGAGGGAGCCGAGGACGCCGAGGTTGGTCAGGTAGCCGGTGGCGAAGATCAGGGCGCTGTCTTTGCCCTTCAGGTCGGCGAGTTTGCGTTCGAGCTGGCCGTAGATTTCGAGATCGCCGCCCAGCAGACGCGATTCGCAATTGCCGACGCCGTAACGTTCCAGACCTTTGCGGGCGCTGGCGATCATGCGCGGATGCGCGGCCAGTCCGAGATAGTTGTTGCTGCTGAAAGAAACGTGGTCGTGCCCCTCCATCCGGAAGGCGGGTGCAGGCAGACTCTCGACGAGCGGAACGGCATGCAAGGCCCGATGCTGACCGAGCCAGTGGGCGACTTCCTGAAATTCTTTCATGGTCTGCTGTCAGAAAATTACAAATTGTAAAGATCGAGCCTGCCTGTAAGCTGACAGACAGTTCGTTAAGGGGCGACTTTATACGACATTCGACTATGGCGTCTTGCCTTTTCAGGGGCCTCGGCCGACTCGTCGTAATCGCTCATCGTCGTTGGCATGCCAGTGAGCGCCGCTATTCTGGTAAGCAAATGTTACAAAGGATGCAGGCTGTCGCTCTCGTGTGTGCGAATCACTGGCAGTTGCGGTGGGTTGTGGGCGAGTTATGGGTAAATCAGGCGTGCGCCGTCGGCAGCGGTGGCGCGTCGAGCAGGACGGCAATGCGGTCGAGTCCGCCAAAGCTGAGGGAGGCGTCGGCGCCGCGCCGCGTTGCCGGTTTGGCGCGAAAGGCGACGGACAGTCCGGCTTCGGCCATCATCAAGAGATCGTTGGCGCCATCGCCGACGGCGATGACCTGCTCGCGTTGCAGGCCGAATTCTTCGCGCAAGCGCCGCAGATGCGCCGCCTTGGCCGTCGCGTCGACCACTTCGCCGATGACGCGGCCGGTGAGGCGTCCGTTGGCGATTTCGAGGCGGTTGGATGTGGCGAAATCGAAGCCGAGTTCGATCCGCAGCCGCTCGGTGAAATAGGTGAAACCACCGGAGAGAATCGCCGTACGCAGTCCCGCATGACGCACATGTTCGAGCAGCGTCGCGACTCCGGGCGAGAGGTGCAGACGCTCGGCAAAGACTCGCGCCAGCACGCGCGCATCGAGGCCGGCGAGAACGGCGACGCGGCGCCCCAGACTTTCGCTGTAGTCGATCTCGCCGCGCATCGCCGCCTCGGTGATGGCCGATACTTCTGCCTTGCGTCCAGCGAAATCGGCCAGTTCGTCGATACATTCGATGGTGATCAGCGTCGAATCCATATCGAAGACGATCAGACCGAAATCGCTCAGGCGCCGACCGCTGTCGATGAAGGCCCAGTCGAGCTTTTCCTGTTCGAGGAGGGGGGCGATCTCGTTATCGAAAGCCGGCGTGCGCGTCGCGCCATGCAGGCGAACGGCTTGCGGCGGGGTGGGTTCGATACGCTGGGCGCCGGTCGCGGCGGCCGTGCGGTCGAGGAGGAAGGTCGGTACGGCCGCGCCGATCAGCAGGAGGTCGCGGCTCACGGTGGGTGTAGTCATGGGGCGAGTTTATTGGCGGCCGGGCAGCACGTCGCGCAGACGCGCGGCCGCTTCGCGCAGAGCTTTTTCAGTCGTTTCCCAGCTGATACAGGCGTCGGTCACCGAGCAACCGTAGGTGAGGTCGGCCAGCTTCGCGACATCGTCGGGGATCGGCTGGTTGCCGGCGACGATGTTCGATTCGAGCATGGCGCCGATCAGCGAACGGTTGCCGAGGCGAATCTGATTGACGACGTTTTCGAGCACCAGCGGTTGTTGGTCGGGTTTCTTGTAGCTGTTCGCGTGCGAGCAGTCGACGACGATGTTGACTGGCAGACCGGCTTTGGCGAGCGCTTCGCCGGCAATCTGCACCGATACCGTGTCGTAGTTCGGGCGTCCGTCGCCACCGCGCAAGACGAGGTGGCCGTAGCGATTGCCGCGCGTTCGCACCACCGCCGAGCGGCCGCATTCGTTGATGCCGAGAAAGCTGTGCTGGCGCGAGGCGGACACGATGGCGTTGACGGCGATACCGATATCGCCATTGGTGCCGTTCTTGAAGCCGACTGGCGTCGACAGGCCTGAGGAGAGTTCGCGGTGGGTCTGCGACTCGGTGGTGCGCGCGCCGATGGCGGTCCAGCTGATCAGGTCGCCGAGGTACTGCGGGGCAATGGGGTCGAGCGCTTCGGTGCCTGCGGCCAGACCGAGTTCGGCAATGTCGAGCAGGAAGCGACGGGCGCGCTCCATGCCAACGTCAATGCGGAATGAGTCGTCCATGTGCGGATCGTTGATGAAACCTTTCCAGCCCGTGGTCGTGCGCGGCTTTTCAAAGTACACGCGCATGACGATGAAAAGGGTATCGCTGACTTCGTCCGCCAGCGCCTTGAGCCGACGCGCGTAATCGAGGCCGGCGACCGGGTCGTGGATCGAGCACGGGCCGACGACCACGAACAGGCGGTGGTCAGTGCGGTCGAGGATGCCGCGCAGGGCGGCGCGTCCGTCTCGGACAGTGCGGGCCGCCACTGCCGTCAGCGGCAAACGGGCGTGGATTTCGTCCGGCGTCGGCATCGGGTCGAAGGCGGCAACGTTGATGTTGTCGATATCGGGAGTCGTCATAAGCGTAGTCAGAGGCGTCGGTCAAAAAGTAGCCAGAGCGGCAGCGGCAAGGCGCAGCAGGAGCGTCGGCGGGCAACGCGGTAGACCCGCGAGTTTACCCGCTTCGCCAACGCTGCGCTGCGGCAATCGCCGCCGGACCCGGCGCTTTGCTGTCTCAGCGTTCCCGCTCACGCCGATGGAAGCGCCGGCGGCGGGGCTGATTCGTCCGCCGACGATGGCGGCGCGCTGCTTTCGCCGAGCCAGCAGGTCAGCAGCGAGATCAACTGGCTGCCCGCAAAGGGCTTGACGAGGACGCCGTTCATGCCGGCGGCGGCACAGCGTTCGCGCGTTTCTTCGTCGTTGGCGGCGGTCAGTGCAATGATGGCGGTAGGGGCGAGGCGTTGCTGGCGTTCGTGCGAGCGCCAGCGGCGGGTGGCTTCCCAGCCGTCGAGCGTCGGCAGCTTGCAGTCCATCAGGACGAGGTCGAATTCCTGCGCGGCGAGCGCAGATAGCGCCGCTTCGCCGTCGTCGGCGGCGACGACCGTGCAGCCCGCCTGCTCCAGGAGATGGCGGGTCGCTTCCTGAATCGCCGGGTTGTCCTCGACGAGGAGCAGGGTGCCGCAAAACGCGGCGCCGTCCGTCGCCATCGGCCGCTGGCGCGGGAGGGCGGTTGCGCTTTCGGCAGGATCTGATGCCGCCATGCGCTTGCTGGCGAGGAAGGCGGCCATGCGTCCGAGCAGCAGCGCACTCGCGACGGGTTTGGTGAGGTAGTCGTCCATGCCTGACGCCAGACATTTGGCGCGGTCGGCAGCGGTGGCATGTGCGGTCAGGGCGATGATCGGCGTGTGTTCGCCGCGCGCATCGGCCGCTTCGGCAGCGCGAATGCGGCGTGTCGCCTGATAGCCGTCGGTGCCGGGCATCTGGCAGTCCATCAGGATCAGGGCCGGTTTCTGACGCAGGGCTTGCTCGACCGCGGCGTCGCCATCGGCGGCTTCGCAGACTTCGCAACCGGCATCGCGCAAGAGTTCTGCGCAGGCGACGCGCGTTGTTTCCTGATCGTCGACGAGCAGTACGCGAACGCCGCGCAGTACGCTCGGCGTGAGGTTGGTAGGGCTTGGCAAGAGAAGATTCTGGCGCAGATCACCGTCTGCGTTGCCGCCGGTGGTGAGCAATTCGCCAAGCGGGCCGCTGGCGATCGGTAGTTCGACGTCGACCGAGAAACACGAGCCTTCGCCGGGGCGACTGTCGACACGGATCTGGCCGCCCATCTGATTGAGCAGTTGCCGGCAGATCGCCAACCCGAGCCCGACGCCGCCCTGCGTGCGTGTGGTGGACGGATCGACCTGCACGAATTTGTCAAAGATTTGCTCGTGCAGGGCAGGGCTGACGCCAATGCCTGTGTCGATGACCCGCAGTTGCAGGCGCGCCGTCTCCTTGCCGCTGACGACGCAGGTTGCTTCGAGGCGAATCTCGCCGGTGCGGGTGAACTTGATCGCGTTGCCGAGCAGGTTTTCGATGATCTGGCGCAGACGTACCGGATCGCCGAGCAGTCGTTCGACCTGCACATCGTGTGAGTCGAGCACGAAGGCGAGGCCGCGCGACTCGGTGCGTTCGCGGTATTGCTCGGCGATGTTGGCGAGCAGACGGGGCAGGTCGAAGGGGGCGGCGTCGAGGAAGATGCGCCCGCTTTCGATGCGCGACAGATCGAGGAGGTCGTTGACCAACACCTGCATGTGCAGCGCGGCGTCCTCGGCGAGACGCGTGTAGCGGCGCTGGCTGTCGTCGAGCGGGGTGCGCTGGAGAAGCTCGAGCATGCCGAGAATGCCGGCGAAGGGGCTGCGCAGTTCGTGGCTGATGTTGGCGAGAAACTCGTTTTTGGCGCGGCTGGCGGCTTCGGCGTGTTCGCGCGCCTGCATCAGCTGGCGCTCGACTTCCTTGCGTTCGCTGATGTCTTCGCAGGTCCACACCACCCCCCGCGTGATGTCGCCGGGGTCAATCGATTTGATCGATAGCGAGCACCAGAAATGGTTGCCGTCGCGTCGGCGCATCAGCACTTCTTCGCGGACAACGCTGCCGGCTGCCAGCAGAGGAGGCTTCTCCCGCGAGAAGCGTTCGTAGGTGCCCGGCTCGGCGTAGAGCAGGCCGACCTTCAGGCCGATCATGCTCTCGATGGGGTAGCCGAACATCTTCGCCATCGGCTGATTGACGACGCTGACGCGGCGGTCGTCCATGTTCGACGTGTCGATATAGACGATGCCCATCGGCGAGGTGTCGAGCGTCGTCTGCTGGATGACTTCGGTCGCCAGCTTGGCGCGCCGCAGATCGATTTCGGCACGCCGCGTCCACATCAGCATGTGCGCCAGCCCGCCGAGGATCAGTAGCAAGAGGGCGACGAAGAAAATGATGAAGATGCGGATCTGCTGCATCCGGTTGGCGAGCGCGTTGTTCAGCGCTGACAGGTTGCCCCAGCTCTCCAGCTCGTTTATCCCGGCTTCGGCGGCGAGTTCGCGCACGTGGTCGAGCTGGTGGGGCGCCGTCGCGGGCTGTCCGGCATGGCTGCGCTGTTCGTTTTCGATGGCAAGGCGCGTGCTCTGGATGCGGGCGAACAGCGCGCGCCGGCGTTCCTTGCCGTCGTTGCCGCCTTCGTCCGCGTAGTTCTCTGCCAGCATCAGGTGGCCGATGGCACGATTGATGTTTTCGACTCGGTGCGTCGGGTCGCCGCGCGCATCGTCTAGCTCTTGCGCGGCCATATCGAGGAAACTGCGCGTTTTGAGAAGTGTCCGGGCGCTATGTACGCTGTCGAAGTTGGCGGCGAGGTATTCTTCCTGCAGGACGCTGAAGCGTTCGAAGGCAACGACCAGCGCGACGCCGGCAATGCTCGCCAGTGCGAAAACGATGTTCAGTACGCGCGCGCGCCGCAGCTGCCGCAGGGCGGTAGCGCTCGATTTTTTCGTGTTGATGGACACGTCAGGAGCCACGGTTTTGACGATCGACATGCGTTTTGACTTGGCTTGCCGGAAGTCGGCGACGCCATTATCATCGCCAGCCCGCCTTTCTCCAAGGAGTCGAGCTTGATCGAATGCGCTCCGCTGGCTTGCGTTCCGAGGCGTTTGACCACCTTCTGGCAACGGCGGGAAATGCCGGCCACGTCAGCCATCCGGCTCTTACGGCACTGGGCCTTGCTGTTTTTTTCGCTGTTTCAGGCGGGGTTGGCGCAGGCAGAGATTTCTGATGGCGAGATCCGTGTCGGGCTGCTCCTCGATATGCATTCGAGCTACGCGCATTTCACCGGGCAGGGCTCCGTCATCGCCGCGCAGATGGCGATCGATGATGTCGGCGGCAAGGTCGCCGGGCGTCCGATTCGCCTGGTCTTTGCCGATCATGGCAATGACGTGACGCGCGCCTCGCAGATCGCCCGACAATGGCTCTACGACGAAGGCGTCGATGTCATCGGCGATGTGGTCGGTTCGCCGCAGGCGGCGGCGGTGCAGGAGATCAACCGCAAGCGCGGCGCCGTGGTGTTCTACAACGCGGTCGCCAGCGATGCCCTGACGCGCGAAGCGTGCGCGGCGACCGGCGTTCACTGGCTGTTCAACGGGCAGGCTTACGCCACGCTGATGGCGAAGGCGCTGACGAACGAAGGGCAGCGCCGCTGGTTCTTCATTACCGTCGACAACGAATTCGGGCGCAACGTCGAAGCCGTGCTGGCGAGCGTCATTCGGGCGCGCGGCGGCAAGGTGCTCGGCAGCGTGCGCCACCCGCGCGGGGCGGCGAGCCTGTTTCCGCAACTGCGGCAGGCGGTGGCCTCAGGCGCCGAGGTGATTGCGCTGCTCAATGCCGGTCAGGACATGGTGCGGGCGGTGCGCGAGAGCTTCGATTTACTGGCGGTCAGCCGCGGCAAGACGACGCTGGCGGTCATTATCGGTACGCTGGGCGACGTGCAGCTGATTACGCCGCAACTCGCCCAGGGAATGCGGCTGGCGCAGTCGTTTTACTGGAATCAGGACGTCGCGGCGCGGCGCTGGTCGCAGCGTTTCTTCGAGCGCGCCGGCGTCATGCCGAGCGATGCCCAGGCCGGCGTCTATTCGTCGCTCACGCACTACTTCAAGGCCGTCGCCGCCGGCAATTCGGACGAGGGGATCAAGGTTGTCAAGATGATGCGCGAACTGCCGATCAGCGATCCGATCATGCGCAACGCGCGTCTGCGCGAAGATGGCCGCATGGTGCACGACCTTTACCTGACCCACGTCCGGACGCCCGAGGAAATCAAGGATCCGTTGGACATCCTGGTGATCGACCGGGTCGTTCCCGGCGACGAGGTGTTCCGCCCCGTCGCCGACGGCCGCTGTCCGTTGCTACGTCCGTAGGCGCCCTTGGCGCTACGCCCGCGCGATGCGGGCGACTATCCGCCCAGCTGGCGGAACATCTCGCGAATGGCGCCGATCTTGTCACTCAGGTTGGCACTGGCGCGTGTCAGGATCAGCCTGTCCTGCCCGGCCAGCCGATAGCTGCGTTGTTTCTGGATCAGATTGATGATGCGCATCGGATCGATCGGCGGGTTGGCGACGAACTGAACGACGATTTGCGTTGGTGTGGCGTCGAGCTTTGCCACTCCCAGCGGTTTTGCGCGCAGGCGGATGCGGTGCGTCGCCAGCAGGCACTGCGCTTGCGGCGGCAGTTCGCCGAAGCGGTCGATCAGTTCTTCCTGCATGGCATCGATGTCGTCGCTGCTGTTGCAGTTGGCGAGGCGTTTGTAGAGCGTCAGCCGCTCGTGCACGTCCGGGGTGTACGCGTCGGGAAGCAGCGCCGGGATGTGCAGGTTGATTTCGGTCGCCAGCCCGAGCGGTTGCGTCAGGTCGGGTTCGTTGCCCTGCTTGAGCGCGGCGACGGCCCGGTTGAGCATCTCGGTGTAAAGGTTGAAGCCGACCTCCTGCATTTCCCCCGACTGGTTTTCGCCGAGGACTTCGCCCGCACCACGGATCTCCAGATCGTGCATGGCGAGGAAGAAGCCGGAGCCGAGTTCTTCCATTGCCTGAATGGCTTCGAGGCGTTGCTTGGCCTGCTTGGAGAGGGCGCCTTCGTCTTGCGTCAGCAGGTAGGCGTAGGCCTGGTGGTGCGAGCGACCGACGCGGCCTCGCAACTGGTGCAGCTGCGCCAGACCGAATTTTTCGGCGCGGTTGATGATGATCGTGTTGGCGTGCGGATTGTCGATACCGGTTTCGATGATCGTCGTGCACAGCAGCAGGTTGGCGCGCTGTTGCGTGAAATCGCGCATGACGCGCTCCAGATCGCGCTCGCCCATCTGGCCGTGACCGACGACGATGCGCGCTTCCGGCACCAGGCTGGCGATGCGCTCGCGCATGTTCTCGATGGTGTCGACTTCGTTGTGCAGGAAGTACACCTGGCCGCCACGCTTGAATTCGCGCAGTAGCGCCTCGCGTAGGATGCCGTCGGAGAAGGGGTAGACGAAGGTCTTGATCGCCAGGCGTTTTTCCGGTGCGGTGGCGATCACCGAGAAGTCGCGCAGACCTTCGAGCGACATGCCGAGCGTGCGCGGGATCGGTGTCGCTGTCAGCGTCAGCACGTCGACCTCGGCACGCAGCGCCTTCAGCGCTTCTTTCTGGCGCACGCCGAAGCGGTGCTCCTCGTCGATGATGACGAGCCCGAGTCGCTCAAACTGCACGTCTTTTTGCAGCAGCTTGTGCGTGCCGATGACGATGTCGAGCCGCCCGTCGGCCAGTTCGGCGATGGCTTGCGTCGATTCTTTTGCCGAGCGGAAGCGCGACAGTTCGGCGATCCGCACCGGCCAGTCGGCAAAACGGTCGCAGAAGGTGCGGTAGTGTTGCTCGCAGAGCAGCGTCGTCGGGCAGAGGACGGCGACCTGCTTGTTGCCGGCGACGGCGCAGAAGGCGGCACGCAGGGCGACCTCGGTCTTGCCGAAACCGACGTCGCCGCAGACGAGGCGATCCATCGGCTTGCCCGATTTCATGTCCTCGATCACGGCGGCGATGGCGGCGGCCTGATCGGGCGTTTCGTCGAAGCCGAAGCCGTCGGCGAAGGCGTCGTAATCGCTGGCCTTGAAGGCAAAAGCGTGCCCCTGGCGGGCTGCACGCGCGGCGTAGAGCGTCAGCAGTTCGGCAGCGGTGTCGCGTGCTTGCAGCGCGGCGCGGCGTTTGGCTTTTTCCCACTGCGGCGAGCCGAGCGAGTGCAGTGGTGCGTTTTCCGGGTCGTTGCCGGAATAGCGCGAAATCAGGTGCAGCTGCGCGACCGGTACGTAGAGTTTGCTGCCGTCGGCGTAGTGCAGTTCGAGGAATTCGGTATCGCCGTCGCCAAGGTCGAGGTAAATGAGCCCCTGATAGCGGCCGATGCCGTGCTGCTCGTGCACCACGGGGTCGCCGACCTTCAGCTCGGTCAGGTCGCGCAGCCAGTTTTCGACGGAGGCGCGGCGTTGCGTTTGACGATGCGTACGGCGCGCCGGGCTGCCGGCGAAGAGTTCGCTTTCCGTCAGGAAAGCGATGGCTTCGCGTGGGTCAGCCGCCTCGCCAGCGTGCAGGATGAAGCCTTCCTGGAGCGGCGCAGCGGTCAGCGCGAGACGCGCGTCGCTGGCGAAAAATCCCGCCAGATCAGCGCTGGCGGCTGGCTTGAGGCCGTGCTCGGCGAGCAGTTCGGCCAGCGTTTCGCGGCGGCCGGCGGATTCGCCCAGCAGCAGGACGCGGCCCTTGAAGCTCGTCAGGAAGGCGCGCAGCTGGCTCAGGGGATCGTCGGCCCGACGGTCGACGGCGACAGATGGCGGTACGGTGGTGCTGCCGGTATTGCCGCGAACCATCGACAGGCGGCCATGACGACGGGCGGCGACGAAGAACGCTTCTTCGGCGAGAAAGACTTCGCCCGGTGGCAGCAGGGGCCGCGTCCGGTCGCCGGCCAGCAATGCGTAACGCGCTTCGGCGTCCTGCCAGAACGAGCGCAGCGCCTGTGGTACGTCGCCGTGCGCGATCAGCGTGGCGTTTTCCGGCAGATAGTCGAACAGCGTCGCCGTCTCTTCAAAGAACAGCGGCAACCAGTATTCGATGCCGGCCGGTGCAACGCCATTGGACACATCGCGATAGAGCGAGGCGCGCGCTGGATCGCCTTCGAAACGCTCGCGGAAGCGCTGGCGAAAACCGGCACGACCGCGCTCGTCGAGCGGGAATTCGCGCGCCGGCAGCAGACGGATCTCCGGTGCTGGATAGACCGTACGCTGCGTGTCGACGTCGAAGGTCTTGATGCTCTCGATTTCGTCGTCGAACAGGTCGATGCGGTACGGTAGTGGCGAGCCCATGGGAAAGAGGTCGATGAGCCCGCCGCGGATCGAGTATTCGCCGGGCGAGACCACCTGCGTGACGTGGGCGTAGCCGGCGAGCGTCAGCTGCGCGCGCAGCGCTTCGGCATCGAGTTGTTCGCCCTTCGTCAGAAAGAAGGTGTGTGCCGCCAGATGCTGCGGCGGCGCCAGACGGCAGGCCGCCGTGGCTACGGGCGCCAGCAGCACGTCGCAGTCGCCGCGCATGACGGCGTAGAGCGTTGCCAGGCGTTCCGAAATCAGGTCGTGGTGCGGTGACAGACGGTCGTAGGGCAGGGTTTCCCAGTCCGGCAGCAGACGAACCCGTAGCCCCGGCGCGAACCAGGGAATTTCCTCTTGCAGCCGCTGTGCGTCGGCAGCGCTGGCGCTGATGACGGCGAGCAGTTGTCCGGGCGATTGCGCGGCCAGACGGGCAATCGCCAGCGCGTCGGCAGAGCCCGCCAGCGGCGGCAAGACGTAGCGTTCGCCGGCCTTGGGCAGCGCTGGCAGATCAAGCGCGACGGCAGCGAGGATGGGCGCAAGGTGCGATGCGCCGGCAGCGGCGGGGGCGTTGGCCGATACGTTGGCTGGGGCGCCAGAGACGGGTGAGGCAGAAGAATTCGATGTGGCCACGGTTGCAGGCCGCAGCCCGAAGAGTTGCGGCAGACGTTGTCGGGCGCCGATTATAGCTGATCGCTGGCAGCCCCTTCGCCGTGCCGCGAGCCAGCGTGGTGAGCGAGGCGCTGCGTGCTGGGTCTGTCACCCACGGCGGATGTGCGCGCTGCCGCGATGGATGCCAACGCCGCGTTTTGCCTGCGCTGGCACTGGCTCGGCGACGGGCAATTCCGCATAGAATAGCTGTCATACCAACAAAGCAGTGACCACCCAGGAGGAGACAATGCACTATCAAGTAACCGTGGCCTTTGGCGAGAACCGTGACTATGTCTTCAGGTTTGCCGAGAGCGAATTGAACGACGGGTCGCCGGAGGAGGCGCGGCGCTGGTTCGACCGCGAATTCGCCGACCTGGAATGCGAGCCCAGCAATCCGGTGGGTAAGGTGCTGATCATCGACAAGATTCTCAATGTTGCCCGTTACGGCGGCGAACAGCATTTCATCGAGGCCGACGCGTGGGCGCTGCGCTTTGCACGCAGCGCGGCGCTGGTTCTGGCGCGCGAGCATGTGCGCGTCGATGTCGCGGCGTTCAATATCGGTTACTGATCTCCGCAACTTCTGCCGCGAGGGCATTGTCCTCGTGAGCGTTATCTACGTGGTAAAGCAATGAGCAAGGCATTCACCCGCGAGAGCGACGAAGACGAGGATGAGGACGGCGCCCCGGCCGCTGCGCCGCCCCTGCCTGCGGGCACCCGTAATTACATTACGCCGCAGGGGCATGCCCGGCTGAAGGCGGAGGTTGAGCACCTGCTGCGTCGGGAACGGCCGCAGATGGTCGAAGTGGTCGCTTGGGCGGCATCCAATGGCGACCGCTCCGAAAACGGCGATTACCTCTACGGCAAAAAACGCTTGCGCGAGATTGATCGCCGCATCCGTTTTCTGACCAAGCGTCTCGATCTGGCCGAGGTGGTCGATCCGGCGCTGCGTCAGGGCTGCGATCAAGTGTTTTTTGGCGCGACGGTGACACTGACCGATGAGGAAGGGGAGGATCAGACCTTTCGCATCGTTGGCGTCGACGAGACGGATCTGGCGCGAGGCTGGATCAGTTGGGTATCGCCACTGGCGCGCGCTCTTTTGCGCGCGCGGGTGGGCGACCTGGTCCGCTTTCAGAGTCCGGCGGGCTGGCGGGAGGTTGAGGTCTCAGCACTTTGCTATGAGGACAACCCGGCATGAAAGGGGATTATTTGGTAGCCGAGGTGATGCAGCGCGAGCTTCTCGAGTGCGCGCCGCACACGCCGGTGGCGACGGCGGCCGCGCGCATGCGCGCGGCGGGGTGTGGCTCGATTCTGATCGTCGAGAACGACCTTCCCTGCGGTATCTGGACGGCCAGCGACGCCTTGAGCGGCACGTTCAATTCGGTCGCCGACCTGCAACAACCGGTGCGTGCGCTGATGAGCGCGCCGGTCCGGCAGATTTCGCCGGAAGCAACGCTCGGCGAGGCGGCGCAACGCTTTCAGCGCGAGGGTATCCGTCATCTTCTGGTGGTCGATGAGAACGGTCAGCGCTGCGGCATGGTCACGCAGACCGATGTCGTCCGCCATCAGGCGGCGGCATCGTGTCTGACCGCGCGCGATGTCGCTTCGGTAGCGCGGCGGCGACCGGTGATCGTGACGGCCGACCGGCCGCTGGCCGAGGTGCGCGCCGAACTGCGTCAGCAGGGGATCGACGCACTGGTGGTCTGTGACGACGAGCGAATGGGCATCATCACCGGTAGCGACATCGTCGGCGCCTTGGCCGACGCGCAGCTTGATATCGCGGCAGGCGCGATTGCGCATTTTCCCTTGCTGACGATCCGGCAGGACGAGCCCTTGTTCGCGGCACGGCGTATTTTTGCGCGGCAGGGTATCCGCCATCTGGGCGTCACGGACGCGCATGGCAGTCTGGTTTCCCTGCTCGCGTTTTCCGACATTCTCGACGTGATCGAGAGCGACTACGTTCGCGATTTGCTCGCCGAGATCGAATGGCAGGCGCAGCAGGTCAAGGAAGGGCAGCGCCAGCTCGTCCATCAGACCGGCCTGACGGAAGCGATCCTCAACGCTTTGCCAATCGGCGTGCAGGTGCGTAACGCCATCGGCGAGTATCTGATCGTCAATGAGCAGGCCGCCGAATTTCTCGGTCGCCCGGCCGCTGATCTATTGGGGCAGCGCGATGAGGCGTCTGCGCCTGCCACTGATGGAGGCGAATGGCCGGACGACGCAGCCCGTCTGGCGTCCGAGCACCACCCCTTCGTGCGCGAGCAGGTGTTGCCCGACGGACGCATTCTGCTGGCGCATCAGCATCAGGTCGAGGTGGACGGCGCCGCTCTGCTGATCGACGCGGCGATGGACGTCACCGACTGGAAGCGCGCGGATGCCTTGATGGTCAGCGAGCACCGCATTCTCGAGCTGATCGCCGTCGGGGAGCCGCTGTCCGTGATCCTCTCCGAGATTTGCCAGCAAACCGAGCGGCACATGCCGGGCGCTTCGTGCGCGATCGAGTTGCTCGACGGTGACGGCGTGACGTTTCGCGACGCGGTCGCGCCGAGCCTCTCCGACGAATTCCGCAGTCAGCGCATTGGTCTGGCCGTCGGGCCGACGGCCGAAGCGGCTGGTGCCGCCGTTTATCTCGGCCACCCGGTTCGTGTCGACGACATTGCCAGCAGTCCGCTCTGGGCTGGTCGGCACGCCTGCGCGGCGCAGAACGGGATGCAGGCTTGCTGGTCGACGCCCCTGTTTTCTGCCGGAAGGCGCGCCTTGGGAGCGTTCTCGCTCTATTTTCACGCGCCACGTCCGGAGTTGCCCCATGAGCAGACCGTGGTGACGCATGCGGCACGGTTGGCGACGGTGGCGATCGAGCATTACCGTCATCTATCGGAACTGCGCCGTCTGGCGACCACCGATCCGCTGACCAATCTCAACACCCGCGCGCATTTTCTGGCGCAGGCCGAAGCCGAGTTGGCGCGAACCGTGCGCTTCGAGCGGGCGCTGGCGGTGCTGATGATCGATCTCGACCATTTCAAGCGCGTCAACGACAGCAACGGGCATGCGGTGGGTGATGAGGCCCTGCGGCTCTTTGCCCGTGTCTTCGCCGATGAGACGCGTTCCGTCGATCTTCTGGGGCGAATCGGTGGCGAGGAGTTTGCCGCCGTGCTGCCGGAAACCGGTGAGGAGGGCGCCCAGGAGGCGGCTGAGCGCATCCGGCGCGCCGTCGAGGCGGTCCGTTGCGTCGGCGCCGGGCATGCGCCCATCGCGTTTACTGTCAGCATCGGAATCGCCATTCATCACGCCGGTGACAGCATCGATACGCTCCTCGCGCGCGCCGACCGGGCGCTGTATCGGGCCAAGGACGCCGGCCGCAATCGTTGCGCGTTGGCATCGGTCGACGATTAGCCGCGCGTCTGCCTGACGCGATGCGCGTCGACGAGGCCATCTTGAAATCGGCTGCAGTATCCCCATCTGCCGCTCGTTCGCGAAAGCTGTGTCTCGTTGGTCAGGCCGACGGTGCGCTACGCACACCGTCGGCCTGACCGCCGCCTTTCGCGCCGACATCTCATTCCATCGAACATCTGCACAAGGGAGCTATTTGCATGAGTGCTACTAAGGAAACGCTGGGTTTCCAGACCGAGGTCAAGCAGCTGCTGCAGCTGATGATCCATTCGCTTTACAGCAACAAGGAAATCTTCCTGCGCGAACTCGTTTCCAACGCTTCCGATGCCTGCGACAAGCTGCGTTTCGAGGCGCTTAACAACGCCGATCTTTACGGCGACGACGGCGAGCTGAAAATCCGCATTCGTGCCGACAAGGAAGCACGCACGCTGACTATCTCCGACAACGGTATCGGCCTGTCGCGCGAAGACGCGATTGAGCACCTCGGTACCATCGCCAAGTCGGGCACGCGTGAGTTCTTCTCGGCACTGACCGGCGATCAGGCCAAGGATGCGCACCTGATTGGCCAGTTTGGTGTCGGTTTCTACTCGTCCTTCATCGTTGCCGACCGCGTGACGGTCGTCTCGCGTCGCGCCGGTCTGGCCTCCAATGAGGCGGTGAAGTGGGAGTCGGCCGGCGAGGGCGATTTCAGCGTCGAGGCGACGGAGAAGGCGACGCGCGGCACGGACGTGATCCTGCATCTGCGCGAAGGCGACGACGAGTTCCTTTCTGGCTGGAAACTGCGTCAGGTGATCCGCAAGTACTCTGATCACATCACGCTGCCGATCCTGATGAATAAGGAAGAATGGGATCAGGAGAAGGGCGAGCAAGTCGTTCGCGACGAAGAAGAGACCGTCAATCAGGCGTCGGCGCTCTGGGCTCGTCCGAAATCGGAGATTACCGACGAGCAGTACAAGGAGTTCTACAAGCACGTCTCGCACGACTTCCAGGAGCCGTTGGCCTACGTGCATGCGCGCGTCGAGGGCAAGCAGGAATACACCCAGCTTCTGTACGTTCCGGCGCACGCGCCCTTTGATCTCTGGGATCGCAATGCGCGTCACGGCGTCAAACTCTATGTGAAGCGCGTCTTTATCATGGACGACGCCGAGCAGCTGATGCCGCTCTACCTGCGCTTCGTGCGCGGCATTGTCGACTCGGCCAATCTGCCGCTCAACGTCTCGCGCGAAATCCTGCAGGAAAGCAAGGATATCGAGGCGATTCGCGGCGGTTGCGTGAAGAAGGTGCTGGGCCTGCTCGAAGGTCTGGCCGACAGCGATGACGTCGCCGAAAAGGAAAAGTACGCCACCTTCTGGAAGGAATTCGGCCGCGTGCTCAAGGAAGGCGTCGGCGAAGACTTTGCCAACAAGGAGCGCATCGCCAAGCTGCTGCGCTTTGCCTCGACCAATGCCGATACCGCTGACGAGACGGTTTCGCTCGCCGACTACGTGTCGCGCATGAAGGAAGGCCAGGAGAAGATCTACTACGTCACCGCCGAAACCTTTACTGCCGCCAAGAACAGTCCGCACCTCGAGATCTTCCGCAAGAAGGGCATCGAAGTGTTGCTGCTCTCCGACCGCGTCGACGAGTGGGTCACTGGCAGCCTGACCGAGTTCGACGGCAAGCCGCTGCAATCGGTCGCCAAGGGCGGCGTCGATCTGGGCGCGCTGGAAGACGAAGCCGAGAAGGAAGAAGTCGCCAAGGCCGCCGACGAGTACAAGGAACTGGTCGACAAGATTAAGACCGCGCTCGGTGACAAGGTCAAGGACGTGCGCGTCACCCTGCGCCTGACCGATTCGCCGTCGTGCCTGGTCTCCGACGAACACGATGTCGGCGGCAACCTGTCGCGCATCCTCAAGGCGGCCGGCCAGAAGGCGCCGGATTTCAAGCCGATCCTCGAAATCAATCCGCATCACCCGGCGGTGCAGCGTCTGAAGTACGAAGGCGGTGACGAAGGCGGTCGCTTTGGCGATTGGGCCAACCTCCTCTTCGAACAAGCGACGCTCGCCGAAGGCGGCACGCTTGACGATCCGGCGGGTTTTGTCCGTCGTATCAACGATCTGATGCTGGCTCTCTCGGCCGGGGCACGTTAAGGCGGCGCTTGGCACCGCGCGCGTGCGCCATGGCGCGCGCGGAGATCGATTCGCCCGGCAAAAAGGCCGCATCAGCGATGCGGCCTTTTTCATGCGCGGAGCATTGCGCGTTGAGCGTCTTCCGAGTTGTCGGTTATAGTCAGGCTCGGCTGTTCACAATTTGCATCCTCTTTGCGCGTGGCAACGCCCTCCCGCACGCGTTCGGACAACCTGCGGCGGGGATTTTCTCCGGCCCATCACTGAATCGCTTCGATGATCAAAGTCCTCTTCGTTTGCATGGGCAACATCTGCCGCTCGCCGACGGCGGAGGGCGTCTTTCGCGAAGTATTGCGCCGTCACGGCCTCGATGCCGAGGTCGAAGTCGACTCGGCGGGCACCCACGGTTATCACGTCGGTGAAGCGCCGGATTTGCGTACGCAGCGCGCCGCCGCCAGTCGCGGCTACGACCTGACGGACATGCGCGCGCGCAAGGTGGCGCCGCAGGACATGGAGTACTTCGACCTCATTCTGGCCATGGATCGCAGCAATCTGGAGTGCTTGCGCCGTCTCTGTGCGCCTGCGCAGCACGAGCGTCTTGGCTTGTTGATGGACTACGCCAAAGGTTTTGAGGACGACGAGGTGCCCGATCCTTTTTACGGCCTCGGCTACGGCTTCGATCTGGTGATCGACATGGTCGAGGACGCGTCCGCCGGCTTGCTGGCGGTTCTGCAAGAACGCCTCGCAGCCGTGCAGCACGTCGCTGCTGGCGAGTCGGCAGAAAATCCGGTCAATCCGGTTCGTTCTGTCGGTTCGGCGCAGGTGTCGGGCGAAGGGGACCCCGCGGACCGATCCGCCGATTAGCCGTTTCGACAGGTCAACGACAACGGGGCGCTTGATAGCGCCCCGTTGTCGTTGGTGCCTCGCGCGGCTTACTTGCGCGTTTCAACCATTTGCAGCGGCTCATCGACCGGCGGCGGTGCGCTCGGACGGCGGCGACGCGGCCGCGGCGCTTCTACCGGTGCCGCAGGCTCCTGCGGCGCAGCGATTGCCTTGCTGGTTTCCACCAGCACCAGTCCGCTGCTGGCGAGAACCTCGTCGAGATCGACCGGCGCAGGCGTTGCGACAACCGGCGCGACGGCGACGGAGGTGGCTTGCGGCGCCGCCTCTGCGACAGGAGCCGCGACCGGCACGGCGGCGACCGGCTGCTCGGTGGCTGCTTGAACAGTCTCAGTCGCTGCGGCCTCACGCGGAGCCTCCTGCTGCGCCGGGGCGGCTTCGACGGGCGGCGTGGCGACGACGACGGTTTCAACCGGTGCCGGGGCGAGCTCAAGCGCGACGTGCTCGGGGGCTACGATCGGCTTGGCAGCTGCCGGAGCGATAGCCGTCGGTACCTGAGCATTGCTGACGACGGCTGGGGCTTCCTGTGGAGCGCTCGTCGGCTCGACGTGCGCCACGGGAGCAGCAGCACGCGGAGCTTCAGTCGGTGCGGCACTGGCGGACGTTTCGCTGGCAAGCGCCGGCGCTACCGGCTGAGCGGCCTCACTGATCTGCGGCGACGTGCGGCCCTGATCAACGGCTTCTGCACGGTCGGCGGTTTGCTCGAGCCGCTCGCCACGGTCACGACGACCGCCGCGACGGCCACGGCGACGTCCCGTGGATGTCTCTTCGCTCGGAACTTCGGTGGCGGCGACCATAGTGGCCGGCGTGACCGCTTCTTCCACGGCAACCGCTTCCTTGCGCGGCTGCTCCGGACGAGTCTCGCCGCGTTGCGGACGGCGGTTGTCACGGCCTTCCTTGTTGTCGCGTCCGTCCTTGCTGGCTTCGCGCGGCTTGCGGTTTTCGTCGCGGGCATGCGCCGGGCGCTCTTCGCGCTTGTCACGTGAATTTTCGCCACGACCGTCGCGTCCTTCGCGGGCAGGACGTTCGCGCTCTTCGTCGCGACCGTGACCGCGTCCGCGACGACCATCATTACGTCCTTCGCGTTGTGCAGGCGTTGCCGACGTCGCAGCCGGCGCCGGGGTGGCTGCTGGCGCGGACGGCGTTTCGGCGGGCTTGGGTGCAGCCGGGATCAGCCAGGAGAAGAGGCGGCTGAAGACGCCACCGTCACGCGGGGCAACCGGTGCCGCTTCACGCACCGCAGCGCCTTCGCGCGTTTTTTCGACGGCGAGCGGTGCGGGTTGGGCCGGGCGGATGTTCTTGATCGCGGCTTCCTGGCGGGGCGGACGCGGCTCACCGCCGAGGGAGCCGGGGCGACGCGTTTCCTCCGGTGGCGCATCCACCAGCTTGTAGGACGGCAGTTGCAGGTCTTCCTGATTCAACTCGTCATGACGCAGACGGACGATGCTGTGCTGCGGCGTTTCGAGGTTGATATTGGGGATCAGCAGGACATTGACCTTCTGGCGCAACTCGATGGCCTGAATGTCGGCGCGCTTCTCGTTGAGCAGGAAGGTGGCGACGTCGACCGGCACTTGTGTATGCACGGCGGCGGTGTTGTCCTTCATCGCCTCTTCTTCGAGGATGCGCAGGATGTGCAGGGCGGCCGATTCGGCGCTGCGGATGTGGCCGGTGCCGGAGCAGCGCGGGCAGGGGATGTAGCTCGTTTCGGCGAGGGCCGGACGCAGCCGCTGACGCGACAGTTCCATCAAGCCGAAGCGGCTGATCTTGCCGGTTTGCACGCGGGCACGGTCGCAACGCAGAGCATCACGCAGGCGGTTTTCCACCTCGCGCTGGTTGCGCTGGTTTTCCATGTCGATGAAATCGATGACGATCAGCCCGCCGAGGTCGCGCAGGCGGAGCTGGCGGGCGAGTTCTTCGGCAGCTTCGAGGTTGGTCTTGAACGCCGTTTCTTCGATATCGGCACCGCGCGTGGCGCGGCCGGAGTTCACGTCAATGGCGACGAGCGCTTCGGTGTGGTCGATGACGATGGCGCCGCCAGAGGGCAGGTTGACCTGACGCGAGTACGCCGATTCGATCTGGTGTTCGATCTGGAAACGCGAAAAGAGCGGCACGTCGTCGCGGTAGCGCTTGACCCGATTGACGTTGCCGGGCATGACATGCGACATGAACTGCTGCGCCTGCTCGAATACCTCGTCGGTGTCGATCAGGATTTCGCCGATGTCAGGCTGGAAGTAGTCGCGGATCGCCCGGATCACGAGGCTGCCTTCCTGATAGATCAGGAAGGCGCCCTGCTGTTGATTGGCGGCGCCTTCGATGGCTTTCCACAGTTGCGACAGGTAGTTGAGGTCCCACTGCAATTCTTCGGCGCTGCGGCCGATGGCGGCCGTGCGCGCAATCAGGCTCATGCCTTGTTGCGTTTGCAGTTGGTCGAGGATGTCGCGCAATTCGGCGCGCTCGTCGCCTTCGACGCGACGCGAAACACCACCGCCACGCGGATTGTTCGGCATCAGCACGAGGTAGCGGCCGGCAAGGCTGACGAAGGTGGTCAGCGCAGCGCCCTTGTTGCCACGCTCATCCTTGTCGACCTGAACGATGAGTTCCTGGCCTTCGCGCAGAGCTTCGCGGATGGTGGCCTTGCTGCCCTCAACGCCCGGCTGGAAAAAAGCACGGGAGACTTCCTTGAAGGGCAGGAAGCCATGGCGCTCGGCGCCATAGTCTACGAACGCTGCTTCGAGGCTGGGCTCGATGCGGGTGATGACGCCTTTATAAATATTGCTTTTTCGTTGTTCTTTTGCGGCCGATTCAATATCGAGATCAATAATTTTCTGACCATCGACAATGGCAACACGGAGTTCTTCGGCCTGTGTTGCATTGAAAAGCATGCGTTTCATCAGCTTGGCTCCCGCGCGCTAAAACGGGGGGAGCGCCTTGTGCAGGCAGCGACGGATTAGTTGTAGTCAGGACGCTTCATGGGCTTTCCGGTTTGGCAACTAAAGAAATGTCTCGCTGGTCCGGTCTGTTTTCGCGCCTTGAATTTCAAGGCCGGGAAATCTGCTTGGGGCGGTCCGCACGTGCTGGGCGCGCGCAAATGAAGTAGTATCGCTACTTTTGGTGAGCGTACTTAACCAGGTGATTTGCGCGGAACATGATCTTGCGCAGATTGGCGCAAGCGGGACGACTGAGGCCTGCCGGAAAATAGGCGTCGCAGTCAATCTTCATGACTGCAGCCGTTCGACGGTCTCACGGGTCAGCGCCCCTTTCCATCCGAGACGCAAATCCACGCCAGTATATAAAAATATGGCCGAAGTTGGCAAAATTTCCGTAACAAAGACAATCGTCAGCGAAGAAGACCACGGGCAGCGCCTCGACAACTATCTGTTGCGGGTATGCAAAGGGGTTCCGCGCAGCCGAATCTATCACTGTGTACGCAGCGGCGAGGTGCGCGTCAATAGCGGCCGCGTCGAGGCGTCTTATCGTCTCAAGACTGGTGATCTGCTGCGCATTCCGCCGCTGCGTGTGGCGCAGCGCGATGCCGAGATCGTCGATGGCGCTGCCATCAAGGCCGATTTGCCGATCCTCTTCGAGGACGACGCGTTCCTGGCAGTCGATAAGCCGGCCGGCATTGCCGTGCACGGCGGGAGTGGCGTCAGCTTTGGTGTCATCGAGGCGCTGCGCAAGCAGCGTCCGGAGGCACGCTTTCTCGAGCTCGCGCATCGCCTCGACCGCGAAACTTCCGGGATTTTGCTGGTTGGCAAGAAGCGTTCGGCGTTGAATGCTCTGCATGATCAATTCCGGGGTGGCGGCGGAGTCGATAAGCGCTATTGGGTCCTGGTCAGCGGGCGCTGGATGGATCCCTTGCGCAATGTGCGTTTGCCGCTGCTGAAGTACGAGTTGCCGTCAGGTGAGCGGCGGGTGCGTGTCGCTGACGACGGGAAAGCCTCGCACACCGTCTTCCGTCTGCTCGGCCGGTGGCGGCGTTTCAGCCTCCTTGAGGCGGAGTTGAAGACCGGGCGCACCCATCAGATTCGCGTGCATCTCTCGCACCTGGGCTTTCCTATCGTTGGCGACGAAAAGTACGGTGATTTCACGCTCAACCGTGAGTTGCAGCGGGAGGGGCTCAAGCGCATGTTCCTGCACGCCAAGCAGATCCGCTTGCCTCACCCCCTGACTGGCGAACCGGTTTTTCTGGAGTCCTCGCTGCCGGCGGCGCTAGTGGCTTTCTTGCACTACCTTTCGCAACATGACGCGCAGGATTATGGCCAAGCGTTTTGATCTGATCGTGTTTGATTGGGACGGCACCTTGCTCGATTCTGCGGGGGCCATTGTCGAAGCCATTCAGGCGGCGTGTCGCGATCTCGATGTGTCGGAACCGCCGGAGGCGCGGGCACGACACGTCATCGGCCTGGGACTGCATGACGCGCTGCGCTACGCCGCTCCTGATCTGCCGGAAGGGCGTTACCCGCAGATGGTGGAGCGTTATCGCCACCACTACCTCGCCGGAGACCACGCGCTGAAACTCTTTGCAGGGGCGGCCGAGTTGGTGAATGAGTTGGCGCAACAGGATTTTCTGCTCGCTGTGGCGACGGGCAAAAGTCGGCAAGGCCTCGACCGAGCCTTGCGTGCTAGCGCGCTTGCCCATCGCTTCGTGGCGACGCGCTGTGCGGACGAGTGCCATTCAAAGCCGCACCCGCAGATGCTCGAAGAGTTGATGGACGAACTGGCTGTTTCGCCCGAAAGGACCTTGATGGTCGGCGACACGACGCACGACATGCAGATGGCGAAGAATGCCGGTGTTGCGGGTCTTGCCGTCGCCTACGGCGCACATCCGGCCGAGACTCTCGACGCGCTGGCGCCGCTTGCGCGCGTCGATTCGGTTGCTGAGTTGACGACTTGGCTGCGAGCGAACGCCTGACGGGGGGGCTTGCGCGGTGCTTTTGTTCGGTCGCGAGCGCTTTTGTCGCAGTTCGGGGCGTTTGAGTGATTCGTGAAGTCGATGCGTGTTCTCGTCTGATTGTGCGATGGGGCGGCTCACGAAGCGCCGGCGGCCAAAGAGACCTTCATTCCACGCTATACTCGACGCCTGAATTTTTTGTTTGAAGGCACTCGCTTTGTCGGTTTGTGGTCGACGCTGAGAGTGCTGTATTCCGGTTGCCGTCCCGGTGCATGACGGCCTTCCTTATTTGATCGAGAACGAGTCTATTTTGGAAACCCCGCAAAACGAGCCGCAGTGGGAACGCCAGTTGCTGGAAAAAATCGCTTTTTCCACGCTGCAAGAGCAAAGGGTGAAGCGCCGCTGGGGGATTTTCTTTAAATCCGCTGTCTTGGTGTATTTGATCGCCGTATTGGCCTTGGTCGTTGACTGGGGGGACTCCGATAAGCTCGCGGAGGGGCGGCACACGGCGGTGATCTATCTGCACGGCGTCATTGAACCGGGAGGTGAGGCGAGCGCCGAGAAGATTACCGGCGCCTTGCAGGCGGCCTTCGAGGACAAGGGTACGGCAGGTGTCGTTCTGCGCATCAACAGCCCTGGCGGCAGCCCTGTTCAGTCCGGCATCATCAATGACGAAATCCGCCGTCTGCGCGCCCTCCATCCGGAAGTTCCGCTCTATGCGGTGGTCGAGGATATGTGTGCTTCCGGTGGCTACTATGTGGCAGTGGCGGCGGATCGCATCTACGTCAATCGTGCGAGCATCGTTGGTTCGATTGGCGTTTTGATGGACGGCTTTGGCTTTACTGGCACGATGGAGAAGCTCGGTGTTGAGCGCCGCCTGCTCACGGCGGGCGAAAACAAGGGTTTTCTTGATCCGTTTTCGCCGCAGGACGAGAAGCAGAAGACGCACGCCAAACTGCTGCTCGCTGAAATCCACAAGCAGTTCATCGAGGTGGTTCGCCAAGGCCGCGGCAAGCGCCTAAAAGAAACTCCGGATATGTTCTCAGGCTTGATGTGGACGGGCAGCCAGAGTATTCAGCTGGGCTTGGCCGACGACTACGGCACGGTGGATTCCGTGGCGCGCGACATTTTCAAAGCGGAAAAGCTGCTCGATTACACCGTCAAGGACAACATCGCCGAGCGCTTTGCCAAGCGTTTGGGGGCCGACATGGCGCGCAATCTGAGCTTCGGTCTGTTGGGCGAGGGCGATGTGACGCGCTTGCGTTAGAGCGTGTGCGGCGTTCGCGAAACGGGAGGATGCGTCCTCCCGTTTTTGTTGCGGGGGGTGTTTTGCTCTTTTCGGAACACTCCCTTAGACGACTGCGACGCCTTCGTTGGAGAGTAGAGTGCACAGCGCGATCAGTGGCAGGCCAATGAGCGCGTTGGGGTCGCTGCCATCGATGCGCTCAATCAGGGCGATGCCCTGCCCTTCGGACTTCGCGCTTCCGGCGCAGTTATAGGGGCGCTCGCGGCGGAGGTAGTTCTCGATTACGTCGTCGCTGAGTTGCCGAAATGTGACGGCGGTTGGGACGCCGACGGTTTGCGCGTGCCCCGTGGCGCTGTTGACAAGACAAAGCGCGGTATAAAAATCGACGGTTTTCCCGCTCATTTTTTTGAGTTGCCGGACGGCGTTTTCGTGCGTGCCGGGTTTGCCGAATAGCTCGTCTCCCAGATAGGCGACCTGGTCGCTGCCGATAATCAGTGCGTTGGGGAATTGTGCGGAGACGGCGCGTGCCTTTGCTTCGGCAAGGCGCAGGGCGAGAGCTTGCGGGGTTTCATTCGCGCGTGCGCTTTCGTCGGTCGCCGGGTTTGCGGTGGTGAAGGGTAGTCCGAGACGTTCCAGGAGTTCGCGGCGGAACGGGGAGGTTGAGGCGAGGACGAGTTGCGCTGGTGTTGAATTGCTCATGGTCGATGACTGGAGTGTTGCGCTGGTCGGAAGAAAGAGTAGGGCGCTCAATGCGGTTTGTGCCAGGCGCCAAGGCTAGGAAAAAGGGCAGGAATGCGTGCGAAATGGCGAGAGGCCGGCCCTGCCGAAGAATGTGTGGGCCAGTGTCGTATTCGACTGGACTTCGGGGGGCGAAAATAATATCATGCGCCCCCTATGCCGCAACGGATCGTGATTGACAGCCTGTCGTTTGTCCGGGATGAGGGTTCGCTGCAAGGCGAGTTGCCTGTCTCTGGGCTGGCTCGTCTGCATGACTGGTTGTCGGCAACCGACGGCGCAGTGCGCTATCGGGTTGATGCGGCAAGAGGCCCGCAAGGCGAGCCGCAGTTGCGCATTGAGATTGATGCGCTGCTGCAAGTGCGTTGCCAACGCTGTCTTGAGTCGATGCGCTATCCGTTGGAGTTGCGCAATCTGCTCGAGTTGGTGAGCCGCGAAGTGGATTTATCGCAGGAAGAAGTCGAAGACGACTCGAAGGATTTGCTTCCCGCACAAAGAGAACTTGACGTCGTGGCGCTGATTGAGGACGAGATCATTCTTGCTCTGCCGTTGGCGCCGCGGCATGAAAGCTGTACTCCGCCCGCTCTTGGGCAGGGTGCAAATAGTGTTTCACCCTTTGCCGCGCTGACCGCCCTCAAGGGCCGGTCAAGCTGATTTTGAAGACAGGAGCGATTCATGGCTGTTCAGCAAAACAAGAAGTCCCCTTCCAAGCGTGGTATGCACCGCGCCCACGATTTTCTGACCAACCCGCCGCTGGCGGTTGAGCCGACGACGGGCGAGGCGCACCTGCGCCACCACGTCAGCCCGTCCGGTTTCTATCGCGGCCAGAAGGTCGCCAAGGCCAAGGGCGAGTAATTCGCCCAGACGAGGGCAGACGAGCCATCCGCAGGGTGGCTTCTCTGCCCTTTGTTTTGCGCCGAATTTGATGATTTGATGACTATTACCGTCGCCATCGACTGCATGGGCGGGGATCACGGTCCGGCAGTCACGGTGCCGGCCGCGTTGGCGTTTGTCCGCGACACGCCCGATGCCTCCGTCGTTCTCGTGGGACAGGAAGATGTGTTGCGCAAGTATGTGGGCGCCGCCGATCTTCCGCGTGTCACCTTGCGCCACGCCAGCCAGATTATCGGCATGGATGAGTCGCCTTCGCTTGCTTTGCGCAACAAGAAGGATTCCTCCATGCGCGTGGCCATTGATCTGGTGCGCCACGGCGAGGCGGACGCCTGTGTGTCGGCCGGTAATACCGGCGCGCTCATGGCTATTTCACGCTTCGTGCTGAAAATGTTGCCAGGGATCGATCGTCCCGCGATTTGTGCTTCCTTGCCGACGCAAAGCGGTCATACGCACGTCCTCGATCTTGGGGCGAACGTCGATTGCTCGCCCGAGCATCTGCTGCAGTTCGGCATCATGGGCGCTTCGCTGGTCGGCGCGATCGAGCACAATGATCGTCCCACGGTCGGCATCCTCAATATCGGCGAGGAAGAGATCAAGGGTAACGATGTTGTCAAACGCGCGGCCGATCTGCTGCGGGATTCCGGGCTCAACTTCATCGGCAACGTCGAAGGCGATGGCTTGTATAAAGGCGAAGCCGAGGTCGTCGTCTGTGATGGCTTCGTCGGCAATGTGGCGCTGAAGACCTCCGAGGGCTTGGCGCAGATGCTCGCGTTCTTCCTGCGGCAGGAGTTCGGGCGCAACATGCTGACGCGGTTGATCGCCGTGCTGGCTTTGCCGGTCCTCAAGCGCTTCAAGAATCGCCTCGACCATCGCCGTTACAACGGCGCCTGTCTGCTCGGACTCAAGGGTATCGTCGTCAAGAGCCATGGTTCGGCGGACGCGTTTTCCTACGGCTTCGCCATCGCGCGGGCAGCGGACGCCGTGCGCACCGGCGTTTTGGCGCGTATCGCCGAGCGCGTGGCGCAAGGCCAGACTCAACCGGAGCCTGCTTGATGTTCGCGAGAATTGCCGGAGTTGGCAGCTATTTGCCCGGCGCGCCGGTCAGCAATGACGATCTGGTGGCGCGCGGGATTGATACCAGCGACGAGTGGATTAGCACACGCACAGGCATCCGCTTCCGTCATCTTGCCGATGCTGCCACTACGACCAGCGATCTCGCCGTCGAGGCCAGCCAGCGCGCCTTGCAGTCGGCTGGTGTCAGTGCCGCCGATATCGATCTCATCATCGTGGCGACGTCGACCCCTGACTATGTCTTTCCGAGCGTTGCCTGCATGTTGCAGGGGCGTCTGGGGAACAGCGGCGCGACGGCCTTCGATGTACAAGCAGTGTGCAGTGGCTTTGTTTATGCGCTGACGATTGCCGAGAAATTTATTCGTGCCGGTGGGCATCGTCGCGCGCTGGTCGTCGGCGCCGAGGTGTTTTCGCGCATTCTCGACTGGCAGGACCGTTCCACCTGTGTGCTGTTCGGCGACGGCGCCGGCGCGGTCGTGCTGGAAGCTGCCGATGCGCCAGGCATTCTCGCTTCTTCCTTGCATGCCGATGGCGCGTACCGCGACATCCTGTGTGTTCCCGGCAACGTGCGGGATGGACAGGTGACGGGTGACCCGTTCTTGCGCATGGATGGGCAGGCGGTTTTCCGCTTTGCCGTCAAGGCCTTGTCCGAAGCTGCGCAGGAGTGCTGTGAGAGCGCTGGCGTTACGCCGACGCAGGTGGATTGGCTGATTCCGCATCAGGCCAACATCCGCATCATCGAGGCGACCGCCCGCAAACTGGGGCTCGACATGAGCAAGGTCATCGTCACGGTCGACAGCCACGGCAATACCTCGGCCGCCTCTGTGCCCTTGGCGCTGGATGCCGCGGTTCGCGACGGTCGCGTGCAGCGCGGTCAGAAAGTCCTGCTCGAAGGTGTGGGCGGAGGCTTTACCTGGGGCGCGGTACTCTTCGAGTTCTAGGCAGTCATCGACCGCAGCGGCGCTGGTTCGGCTGACGGCTGGCCAGTGTGCGACTCAGCTTTGGTTTAACGTTCAACGGAGGATTCGCAGTGGCATTTGCGTTCGTATTTCCCGGGCAAGGTTCGCAGTCGGTCGGCATGATGGCCGCCTATGGCGATGCCGCGATCGTGCGCTCGACCTTTGACGAAGCATCGGCGGCTCTGGGCGAAGATCTCTGGCAGTTGGTGGCGGATGGCCCCGCCGAGGCGCTGGCCCTGACGGTGAATACGCAGCCGGTCATGCTGGCGGCAGGTATCGCCGTCTATCGCTTGTGGCGCGAAAAAGGTGGTGCGTTGCCGGCGGTCGTCGCCGGACATAGTCTGGGCGAGTACGCGGCGCTGGTCGCGGCGGGCGTGATCTCCTTTGCCGACGCGGTGCCGCTGGTTCGTCTGCGCGCAGCCGCGATGCAGGAGGCGGTGCCGGCAGGAACGGGCGCGATGGCCGCCATTCTGGGGTTGGACGACGCAGGGATTCGTGCGGCGTGCGTGCAGGCGTCTGCCGATTCCGGCGAGGGCGAAGTCGTCGAGGCGGTCAATTTCAACGCGCCCGGACAAACCGTGATTGCCGGCAGCAAGCGCGCCGTCGAGCGCGCCTGCGAGCTGTGCAAGGCGGCCGGCGCCAAGCGTGCCGTGCTGTTGCCGGTCTCCGCGCCATTCCACTCCTCGCTCATGCGGCCGGCGGCAGAACGTCTGGCGCAAGGCTTGGCGGCGGTCAATTTCGCCGTGCCGCAGATTCCGGTCGTGAATAACGTCGCTGCCCGCATCGAGACGGATCCGGAGGTCATCAAAGCCTCCCTGGTCCGTCAGGCGTGTTCGCCCGTTCTCTGGGTCGATAGCGTGCGGGCGATTGCTGCGCAGGGTGTGACTTCGGTAATCGAATGCGGGCCGGGCAAAGTACTCGCCGGTTTGACGAAGCGCTGTGCCGAAGGCGTTACCGGCATTGCGCTGGCAGATCTCACTACCCTCGAAGCAGCCCTTTCTTCCGTGGAGTCGGCTCATGCTTGATGGACAAATCGCCCTCGTTACCGGCGCATCGCGCGGTATTGGTCAAGCCATTGCGCTCGAACTCGCCCGCCTGGGGGCTACCGTCATCGGGACGGCAACGAGTGAAGAGGGTGCGGCGCGTATCGGCGCCTATCTCGCCGAGGCGGGGTTCAAGGGCGAAGGCGGCGTGCTCGAAGTGCGTGACGCCGCCCAGGTCGAACAGCTGCTGGCGCATATCGAAAAGACGCACGGCGCGGTCGGTATTCTGGTGAACAATGCCGGCATCACCCGCGACAACCTTGCTTTGCGCATGAAGGACGATGAGTGGGATGCGGTCATCGAGACCAATCTCAAGGCGGTGTTCCGGCTGTCGAAAGCCGTCATGCGCGGCATGATGAAGGCGCGCGGCGGACGCATCATCAATGTGACGTCGGTGGTCGGTCATGCCGGTAATCCGGGGCAGGCGAACTATTGCGCTGCCAAAGCTGGCGTTGGCGGAATGAGCCGCGCTCTGGCGCGCGAGCTGGGTAGCCGCAACATTACGGTCAATTGCGTAGCGCCGGGCTTCATCGCCACGGACATGACCCATGTGCTGGACGAGAAGGTTAAAGAAGCGATGCTGGCCAACGTTCCGCTGGGGCGTCTGGGTTCGCCGCAGGACGTTGCCGCTGCGGTTGCCTTCCTCGCATCGCCCGGTGCGGCGTACATCACCGGGACGACGCTGCATGTCAACGGCGGCATGTTGATGTAGTAAGGAGTTCTTGGAGGGCCGGCGTTGAAGTTTGGTATGCGTCGGTCGATTTGGTAGAATGCGCCGGTTTGTTTGAAACCGGCAATCAGGGAAGGAGCCCTAAAATGGAAAACATTGAACAGCGTGTCAGGAAGATCGTTGCTGAACAACTCGGCGTGAACGAAGCGGATATCAAGAACGAGTCCTCGTTCGTTGACGATCTGGGTGCCGACTCGCTGGACACCGTCGAACTGGTGATGGCCCTCGAAGAAGAATTCGAGTGCGAGATCCCCGACGAAGAAGCAGAAAAGATCACGACGGTTCAACAAGCAATCGATTACGTCGTCAATCACAAGAAGTAATTGCAGTGGCGACGCTTTGGTCGCCCTGTCGCCGGACTGGCACGCGAGTGTGGCGGTCCGGTTCTCTTTTTCCGGCACGTATTGCCGGCAGTCTTTTGAAATCCGGTAGTAGTCGTATCCGGTCGTTTCGTTATTTTCCGGGAGCAAAAAGTGGCGCGCCGCAGAGTTGTCATTACCGGCCTAGGGATCGTATCTCCGGTCGGCAACACGGTTGATCAGGCCTGGCAAAACATCCTTGCCGGACGCTCCGGTATCGATCGGATCACGCGCTTCGATACGTCGACGTTCCCGGTGAAGATCGCTGGTGAAGTCAAGGACTTCGACGTCACCCAGTACATTGCCCCGAAAGACGCGCGGCGCATGGATACCTTCATCCATTACGGCATCGCCGCCGGGATGGAGGCTATTCGTGACGCGGGTTTGACGGCCAATCCTGATGATGCTGAACGCATCGGCGTCTCGGTTGGTTCCGGTATCGGCGGCCTGCCGCTGATCGAAACGACGCACGACGACTATCTGGCGGGGGGCGTGCGCAAGGTGTCGCCGTTCTTCGTTCCTGGCTCCCTCATCAACATGATCTCCGGCAATCTGTCGATCATGTATGGCTACAAGGGACCGAACATCTCGCTGGTAACGGCCTGTTCCACCGGCACGCACAGCATTGGTGAGGCCGCGCGCATCATCGCCTACGGCGACGCCGATGTGATGATCGCCGGCGGTGCCGAATCGACCGTTTCGCCTCTCGGTATGGGGGGGTTCTGCGCGGCGCGTGCCCTGTCGACGCGTAACGATGATCCGGCCACGGCAAGTCGTCCGTGGGATCGTGATCGTGATGGTTTCGTCCTCGGCGAAGGCGCTGGCGTTGTCGTGCTGGAAGAGTTCGAACGTGCCCGTGCACGCGGCGCCCGCATTTATGGCGAGCTCGTCGGTTACGGCCGCAGCGCCGATGCCAATCACATCACCGCGCCGTGTGCGGATGGTGAAGGTGCCTCGCGTTGCATGGAGGCAGCCTTGCGCGACGCGGGCCTGAATCCACACGATGTGCAGTACCTTAACGCGCACGGGACTTCGACGCCGCTGGGCGACCAGGCGGAGACCGTCGCCGTGAAGCGCGCTTTCGGCGATCATGCGGCGAAGCTCGTGGTGAACTCGACGAAGTCGATGACCGGTCACCTGCTCGGCGCTGCCGGCGGTATCGAAGCGGTGTTCTCGGCGCTGGCGGTCTACCATCAGGTCTCGCCGCCAACGATCAACATCTTCAATCAGGACGAAAACTGCGACCTCGACTACTGCGCCAACGAGGCGCGGCCGATGGCCATTGATGTGGCCATGTCGAATTCGTTCGGCTTCGGCGGCACCAACGGCACGCTTGTCATCCGGCGCGTCTGATTCGGCGGCGGGCAGCGGATCGGCGACCGTCGTGTCGTCGGTCCGGCTGATTGAGCTTCGCCCATCGCGCGCACTACCGCTCTTTCTTGCAGGGCTGCACTTCGGTGCAGCCCTTTGCGTTTGGGTTCCCGCCTGGCCGGCGTGGGTTGCTGCTGTTTGCGATCTGCTGTTGCTGCTCTCGTTTTGGCGGAGTGCGCGTCCGGCGCCGGTGAGCGCGTTACGCTGCGGCGTGCGGGGTGGGTTCGCGGTGCGCGATGCTGCGGGCCAATGGGAGGAGTGCTGCGTCTTGCCGGAGACGGCGCTGCTGCCGTGGTGCGTCGTGCTGCGCCTGCGTGTGGAAGCCGCCGAGGCGGGGAGGCGAGATCGTCGCCTCAGCCTGACGCTTCCTGCCGATTGCTTTCATGGGCGCGAGCCATTCCGCGCCCTGCGCGTCTGGTTGCGTTGGCGCGCTGATACTAGCGGCGCGTCGGGCGTCCGCGTCTGAGAATGGTGCGCTTGGGCGTGGCGAGGAGGTCGGGGTAGTCGCGGCTGAAATGCAGGCCGCGACTTTCGCGTCGTTTGAGCGCACAGCGCACGATCAGGTCGGCGGTAACGACAAGGTTTCGCAGTTCGATGAGATCGTGCGTGATGTGGAAGTTCGAATAGAACTCCTCGATTTCGCGCATGAGCAGACGAATCCGGTGTTGTGCGCGTTGCAGTCGCTTGGTCGTGCGCACGATGCCCACGTAGTCCCACATGAAGCGCCGCAGTTCATCCCAGTTGTGCGAGATGACGACCTCTTCGTCGAGGTCGGCGACGCGACTGGCATCCCAGGCCGGCAGGGTCGGCAGGGCCGGAGGGGTATGAGCCTGAATGTGCTTGACCGCCGCCTCGGAAAAAACAAGACATTCGAGCAGCGAATTGCTGGCCAGTCGGTTGGCGCCGTGCAGCCCCGTGTACGAGGCTTCGCCGGCGGCATAGAGACCGGGCAGGTCGGTGCGCGCGTCGAGGTCCGTGACGATGCCGCCGCAGGTGTAGTGGGCCGCCGGAACGACCGGGATCGGCTGGCGGGTGATGTCGATGCCCAGCTCCAGGCAGCGGGCGAGGATGTTGGGGAAGTGTTCGGAGAGGAAGTCCGCCGGCTTGTGCGAGATATCGAGATAGACGCAGTCGAGGCCGCGTTTTTTCATCTCGAAGTCGATGGCGCGGGCGACGACGTCGCGTGGCGCGAGTTCGGCGCGTTCGTCGTGTGCCGGCATGAAGCGTGTGCCGTCGGGCAGGCGCAGGATGCCGCCTTCGCCGCGTACCGCTTCGGAAATCAGGAATGACTTGGCTTGCGGGTGATACAGGCAGGTCGGGTGAAACTGGATGAATTCCATGTTGGCGACACGACAGCCGGCCCGCCAGGCCATGGCGATGCCGTCGCCGGTCGAGGTATCCGGGTTGGTCGTGTAGAGGTAGACCTTGCCGGCGCCGCCTGTGGCGATGAGCGTGTTCGGCGCGCCAATCGTCAGCACCTCGCCACTCTGCGTGTTCAGCACATACGCGCCTAGGCAGCGGTCATCAGGCTGGCCCAGCTTGGCTGCCGTGATCAGGTCGATCGCGATGTGGTTTTCAAGAATCGTGATGTTGGGATGGCGTCGCACCTTGGGCGTCAGGGTTTCCTGAACGGCAAGGCCAGTAGCGTCGGCGACGTGGATGACGCGGCGCGCGCTGTGACCGCCTTCGCGAGTCAGGTGGTAGCCCTTTTCGTCACGCGAGAAGGGCACGCCTTGCTCGATCAGCCAGTCGATGGCGCGGCGGCCATTTTCGACGACAAAACGGGTGGCGGCAGCATCGTTGAGATCGGCGCCGGCCGTGAAGGTGTCACGGATATGGGCCTCGATCGAGTCGCGGCTGTCGAGAACAGCGGCGATGCCACCCTGCGCCCAGCTGGAGGCGCTGTCTTCCAGAGCGCGTTTGCTGATGACGACAACGCGGTGGGTATCTGCGAGCCGCAATGCGGCCGATTGACCGGCAAGACCGCTGCCGATAATCAGAACGTCGAAGTGAAGCGTCACGGGACTGGCTTCCAACGAAAAGCGGCAAATATACCACGCTCCTTGCAGGAAGCTGTCGAATCCCTTGTGGCACGGGCCTCCGGCGGCGTTGAGATATGTTGCAAGATGTATGTGGAATCCATATTTTTTTCGCACCACTTCCGTTGCTTGGCTTGCGCTATACTCCACGCCGTATTGGGCTATCCAATGGGGATTCATCCAGCATGAGCGAACGCGAAACAGACCAGAAACTGGTCGAGCGCGCACAGAGCGGCGAGAAGTACGCTTTCGATATTCTCGTCGCAAAATACCAGCGCAAGCTGGGAAGGCTACTTTCTCGTTTTATCCGGGACCCCGCCGAGGTTGAAGATGTTGCCCAAGAGGCCTTCATCAAAGCCTATCGCGCGCTACCGTCCTTTCGCGGTGACAGTGCTTTTTACACGTGGCTGTACCGAATCGGCGTCAATACCGCCAAAAACTACCTCGTTGCACAGGGTCGCCGCGCCCCGACTTCGACCGAATTCGATGCCGACGAGGCGGAGAATTTCGAGGATGGCGATCAGTTGCGCGACATCAACACGCCGGAGAGTCTGCTGCAGTCGAAGCAGGTCGGCGAGACTGTCAATGCCGCGATGGACGCGCTTCCCGAAGAGTTGCGCACGGCAATCGTCCTGCGCGAAATCGAAGGCTTGAGTTACGAGGAAATCGCCGAGACCATGAATTGTCCGATCGGCACGGTGCGGTCGCGCATTTTCCGTGCGCGTGAAGCGGTGGCCGCGCGCCTGCGTCCCCTCTTGGCGACGGCGCCGGATCGGCGCTGGTAGGAGGAGCACGATGGTTGACGCTTCAGGTACCGTGACGGCGCTGGATGGCGATTTTGCGTTGGTGCAGATGGATGAAGGTGGGTGCGGTCGTTGCCATGAGCCCGGTGGCTGTGGCGGTGGGCCGAATATCGGCCGGATGTTTTGTAGCGCCCCGCGTAATTTCCGTGCTTTGAATCCACAGCGGCTCAGCGTCGGCGCACGTGTCCGCGTGACCATCGCCGATGGCGCGGTCAGGCGCAGCGCGCTTGTCGCCTACGCCATTCCCTTGCTGCTCTTTCTTGCCGGCGCGATAGGCGGCGCCTTCCTTGCCGGCGAATTGGCGAGCTTCGCCGGTGCCGCTTTCGGGCTATTGGCTGGCTGGCTGCTGCTGCGGCGTAATCAGCGGCGCGGCGTGCTGGATGCTGGTATGCAGCCCGTGATCGAGCCACTGAGCGCAGGGCGTTAGCGATCCACTCGCGGCACCCCGCGCGCGGTTCCCGGTGTGGTCGGGGCCGCCTCGTTCTGTCATCTCCCCGTTCTACACTCTGCTTCAGGAGGTTTCGCTGATCATGAAACATCTTTTTGCGGTTTGTTTTTTCAGCTTGATTTCGTTCGTGGCGCAGGCGCAGGGGCGTCTGTTGCCGGACTTCACCGATCTCGTCGACAAGCAAGGGCCGGCGGTCGTCAATATCAGCACGACGCAGGTGATCCGCAATGCCGCGCGTGGCGCAACCCCCTTTCCCTTTGACGACGACGATGCGATGGCGGAGTTGTTTCGCCGCTTCATGCCGCAGCATCCGCCATCAGGGCAGGGCGCGCCGCGGGAATTCGAGAGCCGCTCGCTGGGATCGGGCTTTATCGTCAGCGCCGACGGCTACATCCTGACCAATGCCCACGTCGTCGATTCGGCCGACGAGATCGCCGTCAAGCTCACCGATAAGCGCGAGTTCAAGGCACGGGTGATCGGCGCGGACAAGCGGACGGACGTTGCGCTGATCAAGATCGACGCCAGCGGTTTGCCGACGGTGCGCCTCGGTGATCCGAATGCGCTGCGCGTCGGCGAATGGGTCGTCGCGATTGGTTCGCCCTTCGGCTTCGAAAACAGCGTGACGGCGGGCATCGTTAGTGCCAAAGGACGTTCGCTGCCACAGGAAAATCTGGTGCCTTTCATTCAGACGGACGTGGCCATCAATCCGGGGAATTCCGGCGGGCCACTGTTCAACATGAGAGGTGAGGTGGTCGGCATCAACTCCCAGATTTACAGTCGTTCCGGCGGCTTCATGGGGATTTCGTTCGCCATTCCCATCGACGTGGCAATGGAGGTGCAGACGCAGCTGAAAGCCACCGGCAAGGTGAGCCGCGGCCGCATTGGCGTGGTGATCCAGGAGCTGACGAAGGATCTCGCCGATTCTTTCGGTCTGGCCAAGGCGCAAGGTGCAGCGGTCAATTCGGTCGAGCGCGGCGGTCCGGCCGACAAGGCAGGTATCGAGGCGGGTGACGTCATCCTCAAGTTCGATGGACGTCCAGTGCTCAGTTCGGGCGATTTGCCGCGCATGGTCAGTGGCGTCAGACCGGGTACGCGGGTGCCTCTCGTGATCTGGCGCAAGGGGATTGCGCGCGAATTGACGGTCCTCGTCGGCGAGAGTCAGGACGAGCGTGTCGCGACGCGGGCGAGCCGCAACAAGGCAGCCCCCAGCGAGGGCGCGACCAACCGGCTGGGGCTTGCCGTCTCGGAACTGACGCCTGAGCAGCGACGGGAGTTGAAGCTGAACGGTGGTCTGCTGGTGGAAGATGTGCGCGGCAGCGGCGCGCGCAGCGATCTGCGTCCCGGCGACGTTCTGCTGGCGGTCATTGCGCGCGGCGTCGTTACCGAACTGAAAAGCGTCGAGCAATTCAACAAGCTCCTCGTGCAAACCGATCGGTCGGCATCGGTTTCCTTGCTGGTTCGTCGCGGCGACATGCAGACATTCATCAATATCAAGCCGCTAGGCGAGCGCAAAGGAGAGTGAAGTGTCCAAAAATGTCCAGTTGGCCCTGATATCGCGGTCGTACTGCCATCTGTGTCACGACATGGAAGTGGCGCTGACGCCGCTCCTGGGCGAGTTTTCAGCGTCGCTGGCGGTTGTCGATGTCGATGCCGACGAGGCCTTGCTGGCGCGTTACGACGAACTCGTCCCCGTCTTGCTGCATGGTGATACGGAGCTTTGTCACTATCATCTTGATGAGGAGAAGGTTCGCGCATATCTGACGGCGCATGCCTGAGTCGGTCGTGCATCTGGCTGGCGGAGGCTTTGCGGTCGTGCGTGACGCGGCAGGCGAGTGTTTATCACCCATTTGCCGGGCTTTGCCTTGCCCGGCGCCCGGCGGTGGGGATGCCTTCGCGGTATAATGCGCGGCCGTTCTGGCGGCGTTGGCGGTCGATGGCCGGCGAGCACGTTTGTGGGGGGAGCCAGCTTCGTTTCTCCGTCACTGCCAAAAACCGTCGCGGCAAGTGCCGTCGTCGGTGTTCTTCACCGTGTTTATTCAAGGTCGGTAGGTGCTTGACTGATTGAATTGATAATCAGTGGGTTATGCCGGCTTTTTAATGTTTTTACTGCAGAGTACAGCGACTGAGCGCATGCAACATATCCGCAATTTCTCCATCATTGCCCATATTGACCACGGTAAGTCGACCCTGGCGGACCGGATCATCCACCTGTGCGGCGGCTTGTCCGATCGCGAGATGGAGGCGCAAGTTCTTGATTCGATGGATATCGAGCGGGAGCGCGGCATCACCATCAAGGCGCAGACGGCCTCGCTGAGTTATCGCGCCCGCGACGGTCAGGTCTACAAGCTGAACCTGATCGACACGCCGGGGCACGTGGACTTTTCCTACGAAGTCTCGCGTTCCCTGTCGGCCTGCGAAGGTGCTTTGCTGGTTGTCGATGCGTCGCAAGGCGTTGAAGCGCAGACAGTCGCGAATTGCTACACGGCGATTGAGCTTGGCGTCGAAGTCGTTCCCGTGCTCAACAAAATCGACCTGCCGTCGGCCAACCCCGATCAGGCGCGTCAGGAAATTGAGGACGTCATCGGTATCGACGCGACCGAGGCGGTTCTCGCTTCGGCGAAGACCGGGCAGGGCGTTGAAGACATCATCGAGGCGATCATCGCCCGTACGCCACCACCAAAGGGCGATTCCGAGGCCCCCTTGAAGGCGCTGGTGATCGACTCATGGTTCGATAACTACGTCGGCGTCGTCATGCTGGTGCGAGTGGTCGATGGTGTGTTGCGGCCGAAAGACAAGATTCGCCTGATGTCGACGGGCTCGCTCCATCTGTGCGAACAGGTCGGCGTATTCACGCCGAAGTCCTTGACGCGCGAGTCGCTCTCGGCGGGCGAGGTTGGTTTTGTCATCGCCGGTATCAAGGAACTCGACGCGGCGCGTGTTGGCGACACCATGACCCGTGCGGACCGGCCGGCTGAGGTGGCGTTGCCGGGTTTCAAGGAAATCCAGTCGCAGGTGTTTGCCGGCCTCTATCCGGTGGAGTCCAACCAGTACGATTCGCTGCGCGATTCGCTGGAAAAGCTCAAGCTCAACGACGCCTCGCTGCGTTTTGAGCCGGAGGTGTCGCAGGCGCTGGGTTTTGGCTTCCGCTGCGGTTTCCTCGGCCTCCTGCACATGGAGATCGTCCAGGAGCGCCTTGAGCGCGAGTTCGATCAGAACCTGATCACGACGGCGCCCACCGTGGTGTACGAAGTGGCGATGCGCGATGGCACGGTGATTACCGTCGAAAATCCCTCGCGCTTGCCCGATTCGTCGAAGGTCGAAGAAATTCGCGAGCCGATCATCACAGCGACGATTTTCGTACCGCAGGATTACCTTGGCGCGGTGATGACGCTATGCAATCAGAAGCGTGGCAGTCAGATCAACATGACGTATCGCGGGCGCCAGGTGCAGTTGGTCTACGAAATCCCGATGGCCGAAGTGGTGATGGATTTCTTTGACAAGCTGAAATCGGCCTCGCGTGGTTATGCCTCGCTGGACTATGAATTCAAGGAGTATCGCGCCGCCGATGTCGTCAAGCTCGACGTGCTGATCAATTCCGAGCGTGTCGACGCCTTGTCGATCATCGTGCACCGCGCCAGCGCGCAATATCGTGGGCGCGAGTTGGCCTCGAAAATGCGCGAATTGATCCCGCGACAGATGTTTGACGTGGCTATTCAGGCGGCAATCGGTTCGCACATCATCGCGCGTGAAAACGTCAAGGCGATGCGCAAGGACGTTCTCGCCAAATGTTATGGTGGTGATATCACCCGCAAGAAGAAGCTGCTGGAAAAGCAAAAGGCCGGCAAGAAACGCATGAAGCAGGTCGGTGCGGTTGAAATTCCGCAGGAGGCCTTTCTTGCCGTCCTGCGGGTGGACGGAAAATAACGCTGTTAACGAAGTAACGGAGCCGTTTCGTGAATTTTGCGCTGATCCTGTTTATCCTCCTGCTGGTAAGTGGAGCCATCTGGGCGGTCGACGTATTTATCATGCGGAGGCGGCGCGCGGCGGGGAGCAAAGACCCCTGGTGGGTGGAATATGGGGCGAGTTTCTTCCCCATCATCCTGCTGGTTTTTGTGTTGCGCTCATTCGTTTTTGAGCCGTTCAAGATTCCTTCCGGTTCGATGATTCCGACCTTGCTGGTGGGGGATTTTATTCTCGTCAACAAATACGCCTATGGTGTTCGTCTGCCGATCATCGACAAGAAGATCATCAACGTCGGTAGTCCGCAGCGCGGCGATGTGATGGTGTTTCGCTACCCGGAAGATCCTTCGGTCGATTACATCAAGCGCGTTGTCGGCGTGCCCGGCGATACCATCGCTTATCAGGACAAGCGTCTGACGATCAACGGCGAACCGGTTGAGGTCACCCAGGTCGACGATTATCTGCACCCCGAACGCCTGTTTTACTCGCACCAGTTCGTCGAAAAACTCGGCCCGGTCGAGCATCGCTTCCTGAATGATGAGGATGCTCCGGCGTTTATCAACGACGCGTCGGCTTTCCCGCATCGCGAAGATTGCCTATACAACCATTCCGGCGTGATTTGCAAAGTGCCGGAAGGGCAGTATTTCATGATGGGCGATAATCGTGATAATAGCCGGGATAGTCGCTACTGGGGTTTTGTTCCCGAGCAGAATATCGTCGGCAAAGCTTTTTTCATCTGGTTTAATTTTAATGACCTGAAACGTGTCGGATCGTTTCACTAAGGAGATGCCAGTGAATCGGCATGAAATGACGGCGACCCTGCGAGGGTTTCCGTTTGCCCGTAGCGCGCATGACGCGTTCAGGTATGCGGCTGAGTTGCCGTGCGCTAACGCGGGGCGTGCTGCATGACGGCGCGTCCGATTGAGTTGGCGCTCGGCTATTCGTTTGCCGACGGCGCCTTGTTGCTGAAAGCTCTGACGCACCGTAGCCACAGTTCGCCACACAACGAGCGCCTTGAATTCATTGGCGATTCGATTCTCAACTGCGTCATCGCCCGCCGCTTGTTCGAGCAATTTCCTGCGCTGCCCGAAGGTGATCTGTCGCGCTTGCGAGCCAACCTCGTGCGTCAGGAGACCTTGCACCGTCTGTCGCAGTCGCTCGCTTTGGGCGACTCCCTGCGTCTGGGCGAAGGCGAGGCGCGCAGTGGTGGTCGCGAGCGCCCGTCGATCCTTGCCGACGCTATGGAAGCGCTGTTTGGCGCGATCTGGATGGATGGCGGTTTCGATGCTGCCGACGCGGTGATTTCGCGCCTCTACGCTCCTTTGCTCGCCGCCATCACGCCGGGGCAGCCGAACAAGGATGCCAAGACGCGGCTTCAGGAACTATTGCAGGGGCGGCGTTTCTCGCTGCCCAAATATTCGCTGGTGGGGGCCGATGGACAGGCGCATGCTCAGCACTTCGTCGTTGCCTGTGTGATCGACGAACTGGGGGTGCGCACCGAAGGCAGCGGTTCGAGCCGGCGCATCGCCGAACAGATGGCCGCTGAACGGGCCCTGGAGCGCTTGAAGGAGCACGCATGAGCAACGAACGCAGATCGGGATTCGTCGCCATCGTCGGGCGTCCGAACGTCGGCAAATCGACTCTCCTGAATCGTCTCGTCGGCGAGAAGATCAGCATCGTCTCGCGCAAGGCGCAGACCACGCGGCATCGCATTACCGGCATTCGCACGGACGACGATGCGCAGTATGTGTTCGTCGACACGCCGGGCTTTCAGACGCGTCATGTCAACGCCCTCAATCGTTCGATGAATCGCGGCGTTACCCAGACGCTGGGCGATGTCGACGCCGTCCTTTTTGTCATCGAAGCCGGGCGTTTCGGCCCGGCTGATCAGGCGGTGCTCGATTTGCTGCCGGCGGATCGGCCGGTGATTGCAGTACTCAACAAGATCGACCGCATCGAAGACAAGGCGCGTTTCTTGCCCTTCCTCGCCGAGATCGGGACACGCCGCAATTTCGCGGCCATCGTTCCCGTCAGCGCCGCCAAGGGTGCGCAGATCGACGCCTTGCTGGCGGAAACCCGGCGCCATCTGCCGCACGAGGGTTTGCTGTTCGACGAAGAGCAGATTACCGACCGCAGCGAACGCTTTCTGGCCGCTGAATTTCTGCGCGAAAAACTCTTCCGCCTGCTGGGCGACGAGCTACCGTATTCCGCCGCCGTGGAGATCGAAAAATTTGAAGTCGATGGCGCCCTGCGCCGCATCAGCGCGGCGATTGTCGTGGATCGGCAGGGGCACAAGGCCATCGTCATCG
The DNA here is from genome assembly GCF_009617575.1 of Rhodocyclus gracilis. Lineage (GTDB taxonomy): Bacteria > Pseudomonadota > Gammaproteobacteria > Burkholderiales > Rhodocyclaceae > Rhodocyclus > Rhodocyclus gracilis. The sequence continues at coordinate 93,310 of NZ_WIXJ01000002.1, read as the reverse complement.
GCAAGGGCGGCGAGGGTTTGAAGCGCATCGCCAGCGAAGCCCGTCAGGATATGGAGCAACTCTTCGACGGCAAGGTGTTTCTCGAGGTCTGGGTGAAGGTGAAATCCGGCTGGGCCGACGACGAGCGCCTCCTCAAGAGTCTCGGTTACGAATGAACTCTGTTCGTCGCCGCCCGCGCGACCGTTCTTTCCTTGGTGCCATCCGCTTCCCGAGGTCGAGGCGAGGGCGCCGTCTTGCCGGCGGCGCGGCGACTTTCTGAGCCATGCTGCGGCACCGCGTCGATGCGCAGGCAGCGTATGTGCTGCATACCTATCCGTTTCGCGAAACGAGTCTGATCGTCGAGGTGTTCTCGCGCGACTGGGGGCGCGTCTCGCTGATGGCGCGAGGAGCGCGGCGTCCGCGCTCGGCTCTGCGCGGCTTGCTCATGGCCTTTCAGCCGCTGGAATTGGGCTGGTCGGGCAAGGGTGAGGTGCAGACCCTGACGAAGGCCGAATGGCTGGGCGGACAACCGTTGCTCTCCGGCAAGGCGCTGTTCTGCGGCTACTACCTGAACGAACTGCTGCTCAACCTGTTGCCTCGCGAAGATGCGCACGAGCGCCTGTTTTCCGTCTATGCGCAGACCTTGCGGCGCTTTGCCGATGGTCTGCACGAGGCCGATTTGCGGCGTTTCGAGTGCGCCCTGTTGAGCGAACTGGGCTACGGGCTGACGCTGGCGCATGACGTCGAGGGGGCCGGGATCAGTGCCGAGGCCAGTTACGCCTACGAAATCGAGCGGGGTCCGGTGCGTCTTGCGGCGCCGGGCGACTCGCCGTTGTGCGTCAGCGGTCGGACCCTGATCGATCTGGCGCACGATGATTTCACCGATCCCCGTTCGCTGGCGGAAGCGAAGCCGCTGATGCGGGCATTGATCACCCACTATACGGGCGGCAAGGGGCTCGAAACCCGCAAGATTTTCATGGAGCTACAGGAACTGTCATGATCGAACTCGGCGTAAATCTCGACCACGTGGCGACTATCCGTCAGGCGCGTCGCACCTATGAACCCGACCCCGTCTGGGCGGCCGTCGAAGCGCATCTGGGCGGCGCCGACGGTATCACCATCCACCTGCGCGAAGATCGCCGGCACATTCAGGACGACGATGTGCTGAAGCTGCGCGACCTGACGCAGATCAAGCTCAACCTGGAGATGGCAGCGACCGACGAGATGGTGAAGATCGCCTGCCGCATCAAGCCGAACATGGCGATGCTCGTCCCCGAAGGGCGTCAGGAAGTCACCACCGAGGGCGGTCTTGACGTCGCTGGCAACGAGGCGGCGCTGAAAGACTCGGTCAGTCGTCTGGCCGACGCCGGGATCGTCAGCAGCGTCTTCATCGACGCCGACCTGCGTCAAGTCGAGGCGGCGGCGCGCATTGGCGCGCAGGTGTGCGAACTGCACACCGGCCCGTACGCGCACGCCTTTCATGCCAAGGGGCGCGATCCCGAGCGGCCGGCCGTGATCGCCGAGCTGGAAAAAATCCGCGCAGCGGGCGATGCCATTCGCGCGCTGGATATGCGCTTCAACGCCGGGCACGCGCTCAACTATTTCAACGTGCAGCCGGTTGCCCGCCTCGCTGGAGTGCGCGAGTTGCATATCGGCCACGCCATTGTCAGCCGCGCCGTGTTCGTTGGTCTGCGCGAGGCGGTGAGCGAGATGAAGCGCCTGATGCGCGAAGCTCAAGCGCACGCCTGCACGACCACGCGATGATCGCGGGCGTCGGCACCGACATCGCCGCCGTCGCCCGGCTCGCCGGCCTGTGGGAGCGGCACGGCGAACGGGCGCTGGAAAAAATGCTGGCGCCGGAAGAGTTTGCCGACTTCGCCAAGGCGAGCGATCCGGGGCGTTTTCTCGCCAAACGTTTCGCGGCCAAGGAGGCTTTCGCCAAGGCATTGGGAACGGGCGTTGTGGCGCCGGCGACCTTGCCGAACATCGCGGTGATCCACGACGCGCTGGGCAAGCCCGCCTTTGCCTTTGCCCCCGCCTTGCGCGATCAGCTGGAGGCGCGCGGCCTGCGCGCCTTTCTTTCGATCAGCGACGAGCGCGAATTTGCCGTCGCCTTTGTCGTTCTGGAATACGTATGAACTCTTCTCGCCTTGATTCCGAGGGGCTTTCCGCTTCGCCGCTGGCGCTTCCCGGCCCACTGATGATCGACGTCGAAGCGCATGCGCTCACCGAGAGCGACCGGCGCCGGCTTCGCCATCCGCTCGTCGGCGGCGTGATCTTGTTTTCCCGCAATTACCGTGACCCGGCGCAACTGACGCAGCTGTGTGCCGAGATGCGTGCCGTGCGTCCCGAACTTCTGATCGGCATCGACCACGAAGGCGGGCGAGTGCAGCGCTGCCGCGCGGGATTCACGCGGCTGCCGGCGATGCGGCGTCTGGGCGATACCTGGGATCGCGACGCCGAGGCAGGCGAGGCGGCGGCGCGGGCGATTGGCTTTGTACTGGCGAGCGAGCTGCGCGCCTGCGGCATCGATTTTTCCTTCACACCGGTGCTGGATCTCGACTGGGGGCATAGCGGCGTGATTGGCGACCGTTCGTTTCACCGCGACCCGGCTGCCGTCGTCGCGCTGGCCGGCGCGCTCATCGAAGGACTGCGGCAGACTGGCATGGGCGCCTGTGGCAAGCATTTCCCCGGCCATGGCTGGGCGGAGGCGGATTCGCATGTGGCGATCCCCGTCGATACGCGCCCGCGCGACGAGATCGCGCCCGATATCGAGCCTTATCGCCATCTTGCGCTCGATGCCGTGATGCCGGCGCACGTCATCTATCCGGCAGTGGATGAGCGTCCCGCTGGCTTTTCGCCGGTCTGGATGGACCTCTTGCGCCGCGATATTGGCTTTGCCGGCGCGATTTTCAGCGACGATCTGTCGATGGCCGGGGCCGGTGTCGTGGGCGACATCCTCGCCCGCGCACATGCCGCCTGGACAGCCGGGGCCGACGTATTGCTGGTCTGCAATGCGCCTGCCTCGGTCGACACCTTGCTTGAGCAGTGGCATCCGGAGGCGGAAGAAAAGCGCGCCGTCCGGCGGGCGGCGCTGCGGAGCACGCAGGCCGCCATCCCCCGCAATGCGCTCGGCGACGATGCGCGCTACCTCGCTGGCGTTGCCGCAGCCCAGCAACTGGCGTGAAGTTTGCTGGTACCCCGTAGCGTTCGTTTGGCGGGTGGTTTTCCGACATACGCCCGAAACGGCGCATTGACGGGGGGTACGGGGCCGGCGTTTTCAAAGCTGATGTGATTTATCTGCTTTGTCGGCTAGCGCCATGTTTTTCATGTATTAGTTGCCGCCAACGTGAGGGCGGCTGCGCCAGGATTTGCGAGATGACCGAAGAAACGCGAGATCGCTATGTCAGTTTCAGCAACATCGACTGCGACGCCAGAGCACGCCAGCTAGTGGGCTTGATCCGTGTGCATGCCGAGCGTCCGGAGAACGGTAATCCCTTCTGGGACTATTTCTTGAAGCGTCTGAATAGCGGCAAACACGACGAACTCTTCATGCTGCATTGCTACTTGCAGGGCCTGCGCGATGCGCTCGAAGGGGTGGGCGACGAGCATGCGCTGTCCTTGCTCGGGCAGATCGAAGAGGAGTGCATGTAGCCCGTGTAGCCCATGTCGGGCTTCTGACAAAACGCGGATGACGAAAAAAGAAAAAGGCGGCCTCGGCCGCCTTTTTGCATGACGCTGCGTCGTCGGTTACTTGACGCGAGCGCGGTACTCGTTGGTGCGCGTGTCGATTTCGATCTTGTCGCCGATTTCGACGAAAGCCGGTACCGGCAGTTCGAAGCCGGTGGACAAACGGGCCGGCTTCATGACCTTGCCCGAGGTGTCGCCCTTGACGGCCGGTTCGGTGTAGATGACTTCGCGGACCAGTGAATTCGGCATTTCGACCGAGATCGCCTTGCCGTCGTAGAAGACGACTTCGCAGGGCATGCCGTCTTCGAGGTAGTTGAGCGCGTCGCCCATGCAGTCAGACTCGATCTCGTACTGGTTGTACTCGGCGTCCATGAAGACGTACATCGGGTCGGCGAAGTAGGAGTAGGTGACTTCCTTGCGCTCGAGCACGACGACTTCGAACTTGTCGTCGGCACGATAGACGGTTTCGCTCGGCGCGCCGGTCAGGAGATTCTTCATCTTCATCTTGACGACGGCGGCGTTGCGGCCCGACTTGTTGTATTCGGCCTTAAGGACAACCAGCGGGTCGTTGCCGACCATGAACACATTGCCTGCGCGAAGCTCCTGAGCGGTTTTCATAGTGCGTTTCCGATAATGGCATTAAAAAAATAACCCTGAATTATACCCTTGCGCGACAGAAAAGCACCAACCGGCTCGCGAGATCTTCTTGCTCGGCGAGCCTTGCCGACCATACGGCGGCGTGCTTGGTCAGCGTGGGCAGCGCGTCTGCGAAAGCGCACCAGGTGTCGGCATCGAGTTCTCCGGCATTCCAGCCATGCCAGAATCGGCGCAGGGCGGCGCTGGCGGCGGCGGGCAGGGCGGCGCAATAGATGTCGAGGAATGCGTCGAGTTTGACGCAGTGGGCGTCTTCGTCTTGCGGGTAGATGTGCCAGAGGAGGGGTTTCGCCGCCCATTGCGCGCGCACGAAAGAGTCTTCGCCGCGCACGATGTTCACATCGCAGGTTTGCAGCAGGGCGTCGTAGTGCGCTTGCTCGACAAAGGGCAGTACGTGGATTTCGAGTGCGCCACGGCGGCAGACATCGCCGGGTTGGAGCGACTGGCCAAAAAACGTGGCGACAGCTTGCAGGGCGCGCGACGCGGGGATGAGGCAGCAGATCGGGGCCGCCGGCGTTGCCAGTTCTGCCCAGATAGTGAGCAAAGCCGTAATCGCGGGCGTCTCGTAGGCAAAAAGCGAGATGCGCAGACCGCGCCCGGGAAGTGGCGCCAGGTTCGGGTAATGCTCGATGTGCGCTGGCTTTTGTCCTTGCCCGGTACGTGCGTCGCGTTGCGCCAGCACCTCGCGCTCGCGCAGCAGGCCGCCGCCGTTTGGGTCAAATCCGGGGAAGAAAAAGTATTTCGTCAGCGGCCAACGCGGATGCGGCGAGGAGAGTCCGTGACAACCCAGCGTCCACGGCTCGGCGCTCAGGTATTCGAGATTGATCCAGCACGGCGGGTGTGCCCGCTCTGCCATGGCGGCGACGAAGTACTCCGGCAGAGTGCAGCCGAAGGCTTCGATGACGACTTCGCCGGGAAGTGCGTCATCGGAGTCTTCGGTCAGCGTAGCCGACTCCTCTTCGTCCAGGGTGACGTTGTGCCACCGACGAATGTCGACGCCAGCGATCTGCTGCCGCTCCCGCGATGTATCGAGCGTCGGGCAGAGCGCGCCGAAAGACCGTAGATCGTCGACCCACAGGCGGACGGCAATGCCGTGTTCGGCAGCGAGCTGCCGCGCCAGTCGCCAGCTGACGCCGATATCGCCGTAGTTGTCGATGACGGTACAGAAAATATCCCAGCGTTCAGCACGGGAAGGGGCGAGGGTGGGCATCGGTGCGCGTGATAACATCGGGGCCGACATGCTACCCCAGCCGCCCAGACCGCTACCAGACGCGTTGCCTACCGCCTCCGACAACGCCCCGCCGCCTGATTCTGCGACCTTGTCGCCAGCGTCCGACACGCGGGCCTCCCTGCCCGCAAATGCCGCTGCCGAGCCGGAAATCGCCTCTCCCGCCACCGCTCCGTTCGATGCCAAAGCATTTCTGGCGACGCTGACGGATTTGCCGGGCGTTTATCGCATGATCGGTACGGGCGATGTCGTGCTCTACGTCGGCAAGGCGAAGAGCCTGAAAAAGCGGGTCTCCTCGTACTTCCGCGAGAATCATCCCAGCCCGCGCATTGCCTTGATGGTGGCGCAGATCGTTCGTGTCGAGACGACGGTCGTCGGCTCGGAGGCGGAGGCGCTGCTCCTTGAAAACAACCTGATCAAGCGACTGGCGCCGCGTTACAACATCCTCTTTCGCGACGACAAGTCGTATCCGTACATCGTCCTGACGCGTGACGAGTTTCCCCGTCTCGCGTTTTTTCGCGGTGCGACCGACCGGCGCGCCGATTACTTTGGCCCGTATCCGTCCTCCGTCGCGGTGCGCGACAGCGTGCATCTGTTGCAGAAGATGTTCCGTCTGCGCACCTGCGAGAACTCGGTTTTCGCCAATCGCTCGCGCCCTTGTCTCTTGCAGCAGATTGGTCGCTGTTCCGGGCCGTGTGTCGACCTGATCGATGCCGAGAGTTACGCCGCCGACGTCCGGCTGGCGTCGATGTTCCTGCAAGGTCGGCAGCAGGAGGTCATCGGTCAGTTGACCTCCGCCATGGAGGCCGCGGCCGCCAATCTGGCCTTCGAACGCGCCGCGCAATTGCGCGATCAGATCCAGTCCTTGCGCCATGTGCAGGAAAAGCAGTTCATCGAAAGCAGCCGCGGCGAGGACGTCGACATCGTCACCGCCGTCGAAGAAGGCGGCATGCTCTGCGTCAATCTGGCGATGGTGCGCGGCGGGCGCCATCTCGGCGACCGACCGCTCTTCCCCGGCAACGCCTCGCAATGCAGCCCGGAAGAGGCCTTGCTGGCTTTCCTGCAACAGCACTATCTGGTGCATCCGGTTCCCGAACGCGTGTTCGTCAGCCCGCTGCCGAGCGACAACGAGGCGGCCGAGGCGCTCAGTGCGCTCGCCGGACGCACGGTGCCGGTTGGCGAGGCGAGACTGGCGATGGCGCGCCGCTGGGTGGAAATGGCCGAGCAGAATGCTCGTCTTGCCATCGTCGCCCGCCGCGCGACGCTCTCGATGCAAGGGCAGCGTTTGCAGGCTTTGCAGACGGTGCTGGCGCTCGACGGTGATCGCATCGAGTGCTTCGACATCAGCCACACCATGGGCGAATCGGCCGTCGCGTCATGCGTCGTCTATCAGGGGGACGGTATGCGTCGCGCCGAATATCGACGCTTCAACATTCGTGACATCACGCCGGGCGACGACTACGCGGCGATGCGCCAGGCTGTGTTGCGCCGCTACGACAAGGTGGCTGCCGGCGAAGGCATCGCGCCGGCGCTGATCCTCATCGACGGCGGCAAGGGGCAGGTGGCCTCGGCCGCCGCCGCGCTGGAAGAATTGGGCTTGTCGCACCTGCCGATGATCGGGGTGGCCAAGGGCGAGGCGCGCAAGCCGGGGCTCGAAACGCTGATCTTTCCCGACGGCCGCGAACCGCTCCATCTGCCGCCCGAACACCCGGCGCTGCACCTGATTCAGGAGGTGCGCGACGAGGCCCACCGCTTCGCCATTTCCGGACACCGCGCGCAACGTGGTAAAACCCGTCGTACCTCGCGTCTTGAAGACATCGAAGGCATTGGTCCGAAACGACGCAAGGCACTCATCTCCCACTTCGGCGGCCTGCAGGGGCTGGCCGACGCCGGGGTCGAACAAATGTGCGCCGTTCCCGGCATCAGCCGCGAACTCGCCGAACGAATCCACGCCGCTCTACGCTGATGCCTTTCAATCTGCCCATATTTCTGACCTGGCTGCGCATCGTCCTGATTCCGGCCATGATCGGCGTCTACTACGCGCCGGAATCCTGGGTGCCCGGCCTGCTCACACGCGACAGTCTGGCGACACTGATCTTTGTCGCCGCCGCGGCGACAGACTGGCTCGACGGCTACCTTGCCCGCCGTCTGGAGCAGACTTCCGCCTTTGGCGCTTTCCTTGACCCTGTAGCCGACAAGCTCATGGTCGCCGCCGCCCTCATCATGCTGGTGCAGCTTGGCCGGCTGGATGCGGTGATCGCCGCGATCATCATCGGCCGCGAGATCACGATCTCGGCCTTGCGTGAGTGGATGGCGCAGATCGGGGCGCACAAGAGCGTGGCCGTGTCGATGATCGGCAAGGTCAAGACGATGGCGCAAATGGCCGCAATCCCCCTGCTGCTCTACCATGCGCCGGTCGCCGGCATCGATGCGCAAGCCTCGGGAACGTGGCTCATCTACGTGGCAGCCGTTCTCACCCTGTGGTCGATGGGCTACTACATGCGCATGGCGTGGCCGGAGATCGTCGAACAGGAGAAGCGCCGCCACTGATCGACGCGGAATCGTGCACGCAGCCAGTGAGAGCATGCCGCTCGGCGGGCGCTGCATTCACGAAACCGCAATTTTTCCTCGGATAAACGTCGCATCATCGCTTGACAGGGGAAAAACAGACTTTATAATGCGCACTCGTTTCACGCGGCAGTAGCTCAGTTGGTAGAGCGCAACCTTGCCAAGGTTGAGGTCGAGAGTTCGAGACTCTTCTGCCGCTCCAGATTTCAAAAAAAAAGCATTTTTGCTTTTTTGTGCAGTTGCAAGTCCCGCGCCGAGCGGGCAGGGCGCGATAGCAAAGCGGTTATGCACCGGATTGCAAATCCGTGTAGGTCGGTTCGACTCCGGCTCGCGCCTCCAGGTAGAAATGGTTTACGTAGGTTTTACGTAGGTTTTTGCGGCAGTAGCTCAGTTGGTAGAGCGCAACCTTGCCAAGGTTGAGGTCGAGAGTTCGAGACTCTTCTGCCGCTCCATTAAAAAAGGGGAAAGCGCGATGCGTTTTCCCCTTTTCCGTTAACGAGTTAATTTCGTTATCGAAGCGCATCAGCCAGCAGGCTAGAATGCGCCAGCATGTGGTCGCTGCTAATGGGTTTATCCACGCCGTTTTTTCTCCGCTGTCTTTCCCCTGCTCGCGGCGCCCGGATGGTGAAATCGGTAGACACAAGAGACTTAAAATCTCTCGGCTGAAAGGCTGTGCGGGTTCGATTCCCGCTCCGGGCACCATACCTGTTTTTCGCGAAACCTCGCAATAACGCCGTATCCAGCAGCTACCCGTTGTCGATGGCGCCTGGCTTCGACGACCGGTTTTACGGTTTTTTTATATTGCCGCCGCAGGTTTTACCAGAAATTGCATAGCTGATTTCCTAGCATAACCGTGTTGTTTCACCTTCACGGAGTATGTTTATGGATATCGCCTTTCTGGCAGGCTTCGGGGTCTGTTTTGTCCTGATGCTTGGCTTCGCCGCCGGTTGTGACCGGCTGGGAGGCAAAAAATGACCGGCCTCTACGCCCTCGGTGGTTTCGCTGCCGCCACGCTGCTGGTCTATCTGCTTGCTGCGCTGCTGTGGCCGGAGGATTTCTCATGAGCAATCATGCCTGGATCCTCCTCGGCCTCTTTCTGCTGGTTCTCTTCGTCGCGGCAAAGCCCCTGGGCACCTACATCGCCTACGTGATGGAAGGGCGCTTCCGCGCCGGTGGCAAGATCGAAGGGCCGCTCTACCGCGTGTGCGGCATCCGCCACGATGAAGAAATGGGCTGGCTGGCGTACGCCTTTGCGCTGCTGCTCTTCAACCTCCTGGGTTTGCTGGCCGTCTATGGCCTGCAACGCCTGCAGGTGTATCTGCCGCTCAATCCGCAAGGCTTCCCCAACGTCAGCCCGGATTCGTCGTTCAACACCGCCATCAGCTTTGTTGCCAACACCAACTGGCAGGGCTATGGCGGCGAATCGACGATGAGCTACCTGACGCAGATGCTGGGGCTGACAGTGCAGAATTTCCTCTCCGCGGCCACCGGCATCGTCGTCGTCATTGCCCTGATTCGCGGTTTTGCCCGTCATTCGGTCAAGACGGTGGGCAATGCCTGGGTCGATCTGACGCGTGTGACGCTGTACGTGCTGCTGCCGCTTTCCTTCATCTGTGCGGTTCTCCTGTGCAGTCAGGGCGTGATTCAGAATTTCGACGCCTACAAGGACGTGATGACGCTCGACGTGACGCACTACGACGCGCCGCGCCTCGGTGCGGACGGGCAGGCGCTGAAAGATGCTCTCGGCGCCGTACTGACCGATCCGGCGCAAACGCAGACGCAAACGCTGGCCATGGGGCCGGTGGCGTCGCAGGAAGCGATCAAGATGCTCGGCACCAACGGTGGCGGCTTCTTCAACGCGAACTCGGCGCACCCCTACGAAAACCCGACGCCGTTCTCGAATTTCATCGAGATGCTGGCGATCTTCCTGATCCCCTGCGCGCTCTGTTTCGCTTTCGGCAAGATGGTGGGTGACCGTCGTCAGGGCTGGGCGATCCTCGCCGCGATGACCGTGCTCTTCGTCGCTCTCGCTGGTGCTGCCATGACGTTCGAGCAGCAGCCCAACCCGCTGCTGACGCCATTGGGCGTCGATGCCAGCGGCGGCTCGATGGAAGGCAAGGAAACCCGCTTTGGCATCGCCGACTCCGGCCTCTTCGCCGCTGTGACGACCTCGGCCTCGTGTGGCGCCGTCAATTCGATGCACGATTCATATTCGCCACTGGGTGGCATGGTGCCGCTCGTCGCCATGCAACTGGGCGAAGTCGTCTTCGGCGGCACGGGGACCGGACTCTACGGCATGCTCGCCTTCGCCATCCTGGCGGTGTTTGTCGCGGGACTGATGGTCGGACGCACGCCTGAGTACCTCGGCAAGAAGATCGAAGCGCACGAGATGAAGATGACGTCGCTGGCGATCCTCGTCACGCCGCTGCTGGTGCTGATCGGTACCGCCATCTCCGTCATGCTCGCCGACGGCCGCGCCGGTGTCGCCAATCCTGGCGCCCATGGCTTCTCGGAAATCCTCTACGCCTTTACCTCGGCGGCCAACAACAACGGCAGCGCCTTCGCCGGCCTGTCGGCCAACACGCCGTACTACAACGTGATGCTTGGCCTCGCCATGTGGTTCGGTCGCTTCGGCGTGATCGTGCCGGTGCTGGCGATGGCCGGCTCGCTGGCGGCGAAGAAACGGATTGGCGTCGGTGTCGGCACCTTGCCGACGCACGGCCCGCTGTTTGTCGTGCTGCTCATCGGCACGGTACTGCTGGTCGGGCTGCTCAACTATGTTCCGGCCTTGGCGCTCGGGCCGGTGATCGAGCATCTGCTGCTCTGGTCCGGTCAGTGAGCGAGGAGAATCAGACATGACACGCAAGACTTTTTCCCTGCTCGACCCGGCTTTGGTGGTGGAAGCTGCCGCCAACGCCTTCAAGAAGCTCAACCCCGCCGTGCAATGGCGCAACCCGGTGATGTTCGTCGTCTATGTCGGCAGCGTGCTGACAACGATCCTCGGCATTCAGGCGCTGGGCGGTGAAGGCGAGGCGCCGGCCGGCTTCATCCTCTCCATCGCCGTCTGGCTCTGGTTTACGGTGCTTTTCGCCAACTTCGCCGAAGCCCTCGCCGAAGGCCGCAGCAAGGCACAAGCCGCTTCGCTGCGCGGCCTGAAGAAGGAAACCTGGGCGCGGCGTCTTGCCGAACCGCGCTTCGGCGCGCCCTGGCAGATGATGCAGGCCAATGATCTGCGTCGCGGCGACGTGATCCTCGTTCAGGCGCAGGACGTCATCCCCGCCGACGGCGAGGTGATCGAAGGCGTTGCCTCGGTCGACGAGTCGGCGATCACGGGCGAATCGGCACCGGTGATCCGCGAATCGGGCGGCGACTTCTCGGCGGTGACGGGCGGCACGCGCGTGCTCTCCGACTGGATCGTTGTTCGCGTCACCGTCAATCCTGGAGAGACCTTCGTCGACCGCATGATCGCCATGGTCGAAAACGCCAAGCGGCAGAAAACGCCGAACGAAGTGGCGCTGACCATCCTGCTGGTCGCGCTGTCGATCGTCTTCCTCGGCGTGACTGCGACCCTGCTGCCGTACTCGTTGTTCAGTGTCGACGTCGCCGGGAGCGGCACGCCGATCAGCCTCACGGTGCTCGTCGCCTTGCTCGTCTGCCTGATCCCGACGACCATCGCCGGTTTGCTCTCGGCCATCGGCGTCGCCGGCATGAGCCGCATGATGCAGGCGAACGTGATCGCCACCTCGGGGCGCGCTGTTGAAGCCGCCGGCGACGTCGACGTACTGCTGCTCGACAAGACCGGCACGATCACGCTCGGCAACCGCCAGGCCGCGGCCTTCCTGCCCGCCGAAGGCGTCTCCGAAGCCGATCTGGCCGACGCCGCGCAGCTCGCCTCGCTCGCCGACGAAACGCCCGAAGGCCGCAGCATCGTCGTTCTCGCCAAGCAACGCTTCCAGCTGCGCGAACGCGACATCGCCGGGCTTGACGCGCGCTTCGTGCATTTCTCGGCGCAGACGCGCATGAGCGGCGTCGATCTCGCTGAACGCGAAATCCGCAAGGGCGCCGCCGACGCCATCCGCCGTCATGTCGAGGGGCTGGGCGCGAGCTTCCCGCGTTCGGTGGTCGAGCAGGTCGAGGCCGTCGCCCGGCTGGGGAGCACGCCGCTGGTGGTCGCCGACGGCACGCGCGTTCTCGGCGTGATCGAGCTGAAGGACATCGTCAAGGGCGGCATCAAGGAGCGCTTCGCCGACCTGCGCAAGATGGGCATCAAGACGATCATGGTCACTGGCGACAACCGGCTGACGGCCGCCGCCATCGCCGCCGAAGCCGGTGTCGACGACTTCCTCGCCGAAGCGACGCCGGAAGCCAAGCTGGCGCTGATCCGGCAGTACCAGGCCGAAGGTCGGCTGGTGGCGATGACCGGCGACGGCACCAACGACGCACCGGCGCTGGCGCAGGCCGACGTCGCCGTGGCCATGAACACCGGCACGCAGGCGGCGAAAGAGGCCGGCAACATGGTTGACCTCGACTCCAACCCGACCAAGCTGATCGAGGTCGTCGAAACCGGCAAGCAGATGCTGATGACGCGCGGCTCGCTGACCACCTTCAGCATCGCCAACGATATCGCCAAGTACTTCGCGATCATCCCGGCGGCCTTCGTCGGCACCTACCCGGCGCTGTCGGCGCTGAACATCATGCAGCTGGACAGCCCGTCCTCGGCCATCCTGTCGGCGGTGATTTTCAACGCGCTGATCATCGTTTTCCTGATTCCGCTGGCGCTGAAAGGCATTCGCTACCGTGCCCTCGGCGCGGCCGCCATTCTCCGCCAGAACCTCGCCATTTATGGCCTTGGCGGCATCGTCGTGCCCTTCGTCGGCATCAAGCTGATCGATATGGGCATCGCGGCTAGCGGGCTCGTCTGAGAAAGGAACGTCACATGAAAAACGCTTTGCAACATCTGCTGCGTCCGGGCGTCAGCCTGTTCATCCTGCTGACGCTGGTCACCGGCGCCTTCTACCCCCTGGCGGTGACGAGTGTCGTCAGCCAGCTTTTTCCCGAAGAAGCCTCCGGCAGCCTGGTGAGCCGCGACGGTACGGAGATCGGTTCGCGCCTGATCGGCCAGAACTTCAGCGACCCGCGCTATTTCTGGGGGCGTCCGTCGGCGACGGCGCCGCAGCCGAATAACGCCACGGCTTCCGGCGGCTCGAATCTCGGGCCGTTGAATCCGGCGCTGGTCGACGCGGTGCAGGGCAGGGTAGCGGCGCTCAAAGCCGCCGACCCGGAGAACGACCGCCCGATCCCCGTCGATCTCGTCACGGCTTCCGGCAGCGGCCTCGATCCGCACATCAGCCCCGCCGCCGCCGACTGGCAGGTTCAGCGCGTCGCCAAGGCGCGCGGACTGACGGTCGAGCGTGTCCGCGCCCTCGTTGAAAAGAATACCGAAGGACGTCAATGGGGCGTCTTCGGCGAGCCGCGCGTCAATGTGCTGGCTCTCAATCTGGCCCTCGATGCCACCCGTTAATTCACAGGAATCCTTGCTCATGCTTTCTACGCGTCGACTTCTCTCCTCCGCCGTCCTTCTGGCAACCGCCGCCCTCAGCAGCCCGTGTGTTCTGGCGCAGAGCGCTCCCGCCGCCGACAACACGCTGACCGGCAATCTCGGCCTCTTTTCCAACTACCGCTTCCGCGGCATCGATCAGACCTTCGGCAAGCCGGCCCTACAAGGCGGCTTCGACTACACGCACGCCAGCGGTGTATACCTCGGCAACTGGAACTCCAACGTCAGCTCCGGCGCCGGCTACCCCGGCGGCAACCTGGAAATGGACTTCTACGGCGGCATCAAACATAGCGTCGGCGATGTTCTCTTCGACGTCGGCGCCATCTATTACGCCTATCCCGGTACCGATGCGACATTGACAAATAACTCGAAGAAAAACAGCGGATCGATTGATAACAAAGAGCTTTACATCGGCGCAAGCTGGCAGATGCTGGCCCTGAAGTATTCCTACGCGATCGACGACTACTTCTCAACGCCGGACACGCGCGGCACCTCGTATCTCGACGCGTCGACGACGATCGATCTCGGCGAAGGCTGGAGCCTGAACGGCCACGTCGGCCGTCTGCACGCCCGGAATCTTAATGACGGCAGCTATACCGACTGGAAGCTCGGCGCCAGCAAGGAGATCGACGGCTGGGTCGTCGGTGCGGCCTATGTCGACACCAATGCCAAGGGCGATTGCGGGCGCAGTCAGCCTTACTGCTTCTCGAACTCGATGAATAACCAGGGCGCGCAGAACGGCAGCCAGACGCGCGATGCGGGTCGGGCGACCGTCGTCTTCTCGCTCGGCAAGAGCTTCTAGCGAGTCGCCGCCATGACCGTTCGTCACCCCTTGATGGAGTGGTCGACTCCGCTGCGCCGCCTGCTGATGGCGGCGCCGGAGCGGATGCTGGCGCCGGCCATGGCGAGTACACTGGCCGAGCACCTGACGGTCGGCGATGTCCTGCTCGACCTCGCCGCCGCCAGCCGGGACGATCTGTTCGCGGCTGTAGGCCAGCACATGGCGCACACCTACGGCGTCTCAGCCGATGGCGTTGCCCACGGTTTACGGCGCCGCGAGCGGATCGGCTCGAGCGCGCTCGGGCATGGCGTCGCCATACCCTGCGCGCGCGTGCAGGACGCTGAGCGGATGTATGTGCTTTTCATCCGGCTGGCGGCGCCGATTCCTTTCGATGCGCCGGATGGCTTGCCCGTCTCCGAACTGCTGGTCTTGCTGGTGCCCAAGCAGGCGACGGAAAAGCACCTGCATCTTTTTGCCGAGGCAACGCAGTTGTTCGCCGATCAACGACTTCGCCAGCGACTGCGCCTATGCTGTGACGCTACGCAAGTCGCACAATTGCTCCGGGAGGGCGCGCACCGCGGGTGCGCGAACCTTGCCTGAGCAACCAGAGGAGTACGCATGCAAACGGACCTATGTGTCGGGATTGCCGCCCGACACGATGTACTGGAAATCGCCGCGCTTTCACCAGACGGCTCGATGACGCAAACGAGTTTCCCGGCGAGCCGGCTCGGTTTGACGGCACTCAAGCTCTTTCTCGCCGCCTACGGGCCCTCGGCGCGTCTGGCGGTGAGCGGCGTGGCCGCTCCCAGTCTGGCGCTGGCGCTGGAGAATGAATCGGGAAGCGCGACCTTCATCGTCTCCTCTTCAATTGCCCCGCAAGCCAAGGCGCTCGCGCGCTATGCCGAACACACCGCCTAGGGCGCCTGATGTGCTGCACTGTTGCCCGGTCTGCGAGCGGTGGCACGCGATCCCGGCGATTCTGCATCGTCTGTCTTATGGCCGCGCACAGCCGTGCTCGCCGCGCTGCAAGGCACGCTTTCCCGAACTGGCACGCGCCCGTGTGCTGGCGGAGATGGCGGCGGCGCGCGCCCGTCTTGGTCCGGACGAGGCGGCGAACGATGCCGTAATGCCGACCCAACCTGACACCTTCCGCACGTCAAAGATCTGACGCGCTTTGCCGGATTTTTTCGATGCCCGACCTGCGAGATACGCAACGCCCCGATCCTGACCAGCTGCTGGCGCGCGTCCAGCAGGAGGAAAGCCGCGCCCGGCGCGGCAAACTGAAGATATTTTTTGGCGCCTCGGCTGGCGTCGGCAAGACCTACGCCATGCTCAGCGCGGCCCGCCAGCAGCAGGCGCAAGGCGTCGATGTGCTCATCGGCGTCATCGAGACACATGGCCGCCGCGACACCGAGGCGATGGCCGAGGGCGTCGAACGTTTGCCCTTGCGCGAGATCGCCTACCGCGAACGCAACCTGAGCGAATTCGACCTCGATGGCGCGCTGGCGCGCATGCCGCAGTTGATCCTGATGGATGAACTGGCGCATTCGAACGCGCCCGGATCGCGTCATCCCAAGCGCTGGCTCGATGTTGACGAACTGCTTGCGGCCGGCATCGACGTCTACACGACGGTCAACGTCCAGCACCTCGAAACGCTCAACGATGTCGTCAGCGGGATCACCGGCATCCGCGTCTGGGAAACGGTGCCCGACAAGGTGTTTGATGCTGCCGACGAGGTCGTGCTGGTCGATCTGACGCCCGACGAACTCTTGCAGCGCCTGAAGGACGGCAAGGTCTATCTGCCCAACCAGGCCGAGCGCGCCGTGCGCAATTTCTTCCGCAAGGGCAACCTGATCGCCCTGCGCGAACTGGCTTTGCGCCGCACAGCCGACCGCGTCGACGACGAAATGCAGCAGTACCGGCGCGAAAAATTCGTCTCCTCGGTATGGCAGACGCGCGATTCCCTGCTCGCCTGCATCGGGCCGGGCGAGGGCAGCGAAAAACTGGTTCGCAGCACGGCGCGTATCGCTGCCCGCCTCGAAGTGCCCTGGCACGCGGTTTACGTCGAGACCACCGATCTGCAACGTCTGCCGGAACGCAACCGTCACCGCATACTGCGTAATCTCAAGCTTGCCGAAGACCTCGGCGCGCAGACGGCGACGCTCTCCGGCAACAGCGCGGAGGAGTTGGTCGTCAAATATGCCCGCGACCACAACCTCGCCAAGATCGTCGTCTGCCGTACCGGCGGCAACTGGCGTCCGTGGCGGCGATCCTTCGCCGAGCGCGTCGGCCGCATCGCCGGTGATCTCGATATCATCGAAGTCGCCAGCAGCGAAGGCGACGAAGAGCGCACGCGCTTCGAGCGGCAGACCGTCAGCGAAAAATCGACGACGCCGTGGACCTCCTATGCCATGGCAGCCGTCGCCTGCGCGTTGGCCGGGCTGGCCGGGGCTGTGCTCTTTCCGATTTTCGACCTCGCCAACATTGTCATGCTGTTTTTGCTGGCGGTGGTGCTGGTCAGCGTGCGGTATGGCCGGGGGCCATCGGTACTGGCGTCCTTCCTGTCGGTGGCGATTTTCGACTTCTTTTTCGTGCCGCCGCGCATCTCCTTTGCGGTCACCGACGTTCAGTACCTGATGACTTTCCTCGTCATGCTGGTGGTCGGCTTGATTACCGGTCAGCTGACGGCAGGCTACAAATACCAGGCCAACGTGGCGACTCGCCGCGAACAGCGCGTGCGCGCGCTCTACGAAATGTCGCGCGACCTCTCGGCGGCGCTGATGCCGGAGCAGATCGCCGAAATCGGCGAGCGTTTCATCGTCGCCGAATTCGGCGCGAAGGCGGCCTTCCTCCTTGCCGACGACAACGATCACCTGCAAGCTCCGCTGCCCTCGCTCAACGGCCTGCCGATCGTCGATCGCGAGATCGCCCAGTGGGCCTTCGATCATGGCGAAGTCGCAGGGCAGGGCACGGATACGCTCGCCGCCACGCCGGGGTTTTATCTGCCGCTGAAAGCGCCGATGCGCCTGCGCGGCGTGCTCGCCCTCGAACTGCGCAGTGTCGACCGCCTGCTGATCCCGGAGCAGCGGCGTTTGCTCGATACCTTTGCCTCGCTCATCGCCATTGCGCTCGAACGCGTGCACTACGTCGAAGTGGCGCGCAACAGCACCGTCCAGATGGAATCGGAGCGCCTGCGCAATTCGCTGCTGTCGGCGATTTCGCACGACTTGCGCACGCCGATGAGCGTCCTCGTCGGGCTGGCAGATTCGCTCCTGCTGACGCGTCCGGCACCGAGTGGTGCACAGGCCGAGATCGCGCAGTCGCTGAAAGAGGAAGCCTTGCGCGTCAGTGGTCAGGTCAATAACCTCCTCGACATGGCGCGCCTGCAGGCCGGCCGGGTGACGCTGAACCGCCAGTGGCAGCCGCTCGACGAAGTGGTCGTCAGCGCGCTGCGCATCATCGAACGTGGCATCGGTCGGCACCCCATTCAGGTGGCGCTCGACGCCGACCTGCCCCTGCTGGAGATCGATTTCGTCCTGATGGAACGCGTGTTCTGCAATCTTCTCGAAAACGCCGCGAAATATACGCCGGCGGGAACGCCGATCTGCATTGGCGCCGAGCTTTCCGAGCGTAAGGTGCATGTCTGGGTGGAAGACAGCGGTCCCGGCATCCCGCCGGGTAAGGAAGAGTTGATTTTCCGCAAATTCGAGCGCGGGCAGGCCGAAAGCTCGACCTGTGGCGTCGGCCTCGGGTTGGCGATCTGTCGCGCCATCATCGAAGCGCACGGCGGCGAGATTCACGCCCACAACCGCCCGCAAGGCGGCGCGCGCTTCGAGTTTTCGCTACCGCGCGGCAATCCTCCGGATTTCGCCGCCGCCGAACTGACGGATAACGCGGAGGGGCATTAATGGCCGATAACAAGCCGGTGATCATCGTCGTCGAAGACGAGGCCCACATCCGCCGCTTCGTTCGTCTGGCGCTCGAAGACGAGCAATGGCAGGTGTTCGAGGCGGACTCGGTGAAACGCGGGCTGATCGAAGCCGGTACGCGCCAGCCCGATCTGATCGTCCTCGATCTGGGCTTGCCGGACGGCGACGGGATCGATTTCATTCGCGACTTCCGCGCCTGGTCGGAAATTCCGGTCATCGTCCTGTCGGCGCGCACGGCAGAGGCCGACAAGGTGGCGGCGCTCGATGCCGGCGCGGACGATTATCTGATGAAGCCATTTGGCGTCGCTGAACTGCTGGCGCGCGTCCGGGCGCACTTGCGACGGCGCGCACGCGGCAGCGCTGGCGGAGCGAGTGTCTATGAGTTCGGCAAGCTGCGAATCGATCTGGGAAAGCGCCTGATCGAAAAAGAAGGGCAGCCGATTCACCTGACGCCGATCGAATTCCGGCTACTGGCTTATCTCATTGCCAACCCCGATTCGGTGCTGACGCACCGGCAGTTGCTGAAGGCCGTGTGGGGGCCGTCGCACGTCGAAGACAGCCACTATGTGCGCGTATACATGGGATTTTTACGCAAGAAGATCGAGGACGATCCGACGCGCCCGCGCCACATTTTCACCGAGTCCGGCGTGGGCTACCGCTTCGTCAGCGACTCGTCGGCGGCGACGGCTTAGCCGCGCGCGCACGCTCAATTACTTCGAACAAGGCCATGCCGGCGAGCATGGCAAGTACGAAGAGCAGCCCCTGCGGCAGCCCTAGCCCGATGGAGAGAAGTCCGGGGCCGGGGCAGAAGCCGGCGATTCCCCAGCCAATCCCAAAGAGCGCGCTGCCGAGAAGCAAGCGGCGGTCAATCTGCTGCCGTCTCGGCAGGCTCATCGCTTCGCCGAGCCAGCTTTTTGTCCGCGTACGGGCAAAGCGAAAAGGCAAGAAAGCGACGGCAATGGCGCCGATCATGACCAGCATCAGCGACGGGTCCCAGGCGCCGGCAACGTCAAGAAAGCCAAGCACCTTGGCCGGATTGGCCATGCCCGACAGCAGTAATCCCGCGCCGAAAATCAGGCCCGATAGCAGGGCGTTCAGTAGTGGCATGGCCGTGCGTCTCATGCGAACAAGAAATAGCGGGTGATCCCTACGGTCAACACCCCGCTCGCCATGAAGACGAGCGTTGCCACCAGCGAGCGTTTCGACAGGCGCGCCAAGCCGCAAACGCCATGGCCGCTGGTGCAGCCAGAGGCATAGCGCGTTCCGAGGCCGACAAGCAGGCCGGCGATAAGCAACGCCGGGGCGCCGGCTTCGACATGCACGACCGGCCGCGGCGCCAGCAGGGGCCACAGCAACGGCGCGGCGATGAGGCCGCTAACGAAGGCGACGCGCCAGGCGATTTCTCCCGTCGCCGGCCGCAGCAAGGCGCCCAGAATGCCGCTGATGCCGGCTATGCGGCCGTTACCAAGCAGCAGCAAGGCAGTGCCGAGACCAATCAGCGTCCCGCCGGCGAGGGCAGATAAAGGGGTGAAAGCGGCCCAGTCAATCGCCATCAGACTCGCTCCGTGGGCAATAGAGGCGGTAGAGCAGGGCGAGGATCTCCAGCATCGCCGGCTCGGCGACGCTGTAGTAGATGTTTTTCCCCTGCCGGCGGGTGGCGACCACTCCTTCGCTACGCAAGACGCCCAACTGCTGCGAGAGAGTCGGCTGGCGAATGCCTAGCTGTTCTTCGAGCTCACTGACGCAGCGCTCGCCCTGCGAAAGCTGGCAGAGCAGCAAGAGCCGATCCTCGTTCGCCAGGATTTTCAACACTCCGACAGTTCGCGTCGCCGCGCCCCGGAGTTCTTCAACGTCGACCATCGTCGCTGAGGTGTCCATGTTCTTAGCCGTTTGAGGTTGACAACAATATATATATTTATATATTGTTTGCAAGTGGATTGTTTGATTCTAGCGCGCTTCGCTCGTCAGCGCTCTTACGACAAGCGATGTTCCGGACAAACACATCTTCGCGGTGTGCAGAACGCGCCGCCGACACACCCTCACCACGAAAGGAACATCATGAGCACCGCCACCACCAGCTACCGCGACCTGACGCAATCGGTATCGAAGCAACTCGCGCACCTTCGCGTCGATATTCCCGACGTTATGAAGGGCTTCTCCGAACTCGCCCGCGCCGCCTCCCGCGACGGCGCGCTCGATAAAAAAACCAAGGAACTGATCGCGCTGGCGCTTGGCGTGGGCGCGCGATGTGATGCCTGTATCGGCTTTCATACCCAAGCCTTGGTCAAACTGGGGGCGACGCGTGCGGAAGTCGAGGAGTGTCTGGGAATGACCGTCTACATGGGGGGCGGCCCTTCGATGATGTACTCCGCCAACGCTCTGGCGGCCTTTGAAGAGTTTTCGGCGATCGAAGCGGCTCGTCTTACGGCCTGAGTCCGAGACGGTTACGCGTGCAACCCGGTATCGAGCGCCGGGTTGCATGTGCCTCTCACGCTACGCGCATCGCTCGCCTCTCAAAAGCCAGCGGGGAGGAGGGCGCAAATCGCCAATCCTTGGCTGCGCTGGCTCAAACAGCCTCCACGCGAAGCAACTCCAGCCGAAACGGCCCGCCTTGGCGCAGTTCGGTCATCAGCCCAAGGCGCCGGATCGCCGAGCAATCAAGGCGCGGAGCATCGATTAGCGTTCGGCCACGCCGACGGGCGACGAAACCGCTAAACGGCAAGTCAATGCACTGCCAATCGCCGGGGAACGCGGCAAACATGCTCTGGTGCTGCACGCTGTCAAAAGCCGCGTCATCGCTCAAGGACAATTTGTAAGTCCGCCCATCGCCACGCGCCGTAAGGCGGAGCGCACGGTACTCGCGCAAGTCCCACGACACATCCGGGCTACGCACCGAGGCGAAACCGCCGTTGTTGGCCAGCGATACAACTCCGGTGAATACGGCGCAGGCAGCACCGCTCAGCTCCTGCGGTAGCCAGACGCTCTGCGAGACGCCCCCCATGACACGATCGCCAATCGCCTGCCAGTCGCCACTTGCCTGCGCATCGGAGAAGTCGATCAGGAGCATCTGCGTTTTTCCAAGAGTGAAGCGCTGATTATCGTTCAGGCTCGTCCGCTGTGTTGTCACTTGTCGCTCGAGAGCGATGTTGTGGAGAAGGGGCTTGATGCTAACGATCAAGGCGCATGCGTTTATTCTGTCACGCTTATAAGTTTACATAATACAAAAAGTCTCGGAAGCCTGAGTTTGAGAGGCTTGAGCGGGCGAGGGCGATCCACCAAGACCAACGCCAAGCAGGACAAGGGCAGCAGCGCCGCCGAGACGCTCAAGAATGGCCTTCCAAGTGGCCCGTTCTTCCTCGTTTTTTGCTGCCACGGCGTGCTTCAGAGCGATCAGTTTTGCTGGGTCTAAATCAAGAATCTCGGCGACCTGAAAAGCGGCTAAATCGTCAAGGTTTGCCCGACCTTTTCGATAGTTACAAACGCGGGACGTTGACCAACCCATCTTCTTCGCGATGGCATAGTCAGACCTCGCACCAAGCTTGATCTTTAGTGCCTCAATAACATCAGCAGTTGTTTCCATGAACGTCTCCCCAGACTGAATGGACATGCAGAGGATATGCGCTAGGTAAAGAGCGCTGCAATAACGTAGCGCTCTTGCATGGTTTGGCAGCGTTGCGCTATAAGTCGCGTCGCCAGTCCCAAGCGCGCCCACTTTCTGTCTCCCCAGCACAGTAGCGAGGGCCGGGACTGGCACCTACCGAAACGCTGGGGCCATCGTCTGGGGAGACAACGCAATGGAAACAGATCGTAAAGGGTCAGCCGCCGCCGCAATCCGCGCCGCGCAGAACCTGAAGCGCTGGGGCTGGTTCGCCACCCTGCGCTATTGCGCCAAGAACCGCGTCTCGGCCGAGCTGTTCGCCACCGCTCAAGACTTCGAAGCGAGGCGGAAATCATGAGCGCCAGCGGAAAACAGCCGGCTTTCCCGTGCGAAGTCATCCAGATAAGGCACGTCGAACGCAGAGGGGCTATCTGCTCAAGCGGGCAGGAAGAATTCACCGTCAAGCATCCAGGCATGACGCTGCGCGACTACTTCGCCGGCAAGGCGTTGCAGGGCTATCTGGCGAGCCTTGCGCCCGATTTTGAGCCGGGAGAATTCGCCAGCGCCATCGCTCGCGAATGCTACGCGCTCGCCGAAGCCATGATCGAAGCGCGCGAGGAAGGCGGTGCCTCATGATGCCCGACATCCGCTTCCGCGACCTGTGGGAGCAAGCGACCGGCGCACAGGTGCGCGTCGTCTTGCTCAACGCCGCCGGCCTCGACATCGATCTCGTTTTCTGCCGCTGGTACGAACTGAGCCACCTCGAGCGCCAGGCGATTCAGGCGCGCACGCTCGAACTGCAGGCGTACCTGAACCGGCTACTGCCGGAAAAGCAGCAGATCGGGTTGGCGGCATGATGAGCCATCCACGCATGCTGCCCATTCAGCGGGCCATCTTCTCCGCCGAGATTCGCCGCCGCCGGCTGCAGTTCGCCGGTCTCGTCGCGTCCGTAGGCGCTGCCGCTACCGGCTTCGCGCTGGTACTTTGGACGGTGCTGGCATGATGGTCGCTGTCCTCTTCGCTCGCCGCGACTCGATCTACAAGACCATGCCCGGCTGCGACGTCTACGACATCGATCGTGACGCGCGCACCTACGCCGGGCCGCTGCCCGTCGTCGCGCATCCGCCGTGCCGTGCTTGGGGCCGTCTGCGCGCCTTTGCCAAGCCGCGCGAGGATGAAAAGGCGTTGGCCTTCTTTGCGATCGATGCCGTTCGCCAGTTCGGCGGCGTGCTCGAACATCCGGCGCAGTCGTCGCTATGGCCTGCCGCTGGCCTGCCGCTGCCAGGTAAAGGGTTCGACCAGTTCGGCGGCTTCACTTTCTGCCTTGATCAGCACTGGCTCGGGCATCGAGCGCGCAAGCGCACTTGGCTCTATGTCGTCGGCGTCTCGCCATCAATGCTGCCGGCCTTCCGACTGCGCATCGATCAGCCTTCGCACGTGATCGCGACGAGCAGAAAAAAGAACAGAAATGCTTACCCGGAGTGCTCGAAGGCAGAGCGCGAACACACGCCGGCCGAAATGGCCGCATGGCTCGTTTCCGTCGCCGCTTCGTGCGCCGTCGACCGGAGGGTTGCGGCATGAGCGCGGCCGTCTCTGCGGGCGCCGGTCGCCCTCTCGGTATCTACACGAAATCCCTACACGCGGGCGGCGCGGCAAAGACGAAATCGCCAGCCGCGACGGCGGGGCGCTACGCCCTCCAGCGCACCGCGCAAGGGCTGCTCTGGCAGAAGGGCGTCGAGTGGAAAGAGCAGCACCGCACCTGTTGGTGCTGCCGGTCGCTCAAGCGCGAAAGCGGTAGCGTCGGCGTCTTCCGCAACGCGGACGGCAGCGGTAGCAGCCTCACCGGCCTGAACCGTTGCGGTGAAATCTGGACGTGCCCAGTATGCGCGGCGCGCATCTGCGAAGAGCGGCGCCGAGAGTTGTCCGCCGGCATGACGGCGCACGTCGGAAACGGCGGTGCGGCCTACCTCTTCACGCTGACCTTTCCGCACGAAGCTGACCACGACCTCGGCGAAATGCTTGAGCGCTTCGCCAACGTCCGCCAGCGCATGCAGAACTCGCGCACCTGGAAGCGCCTGATGCAGCAAGCCGGCTGCGTCGGCCGAGTGTCGGCGCTCGAACTGACGATCAGCCAAGAGAACGGCTGGCACCCGCACGTCCACATGCTCGTGTTCGCCAAGGCCGGCGGCTTGGGCGAGGGCGCTCCGATCAACGAACATGGCGACCTCGACAGCCCGGAGATAGCCGAGCTTCGCTTGCAGTGGGTGAATCTGCTGCTGAAGGTGGGCTTCGGCGACCGCTCGAAAGTCACCGACATGATGAAGCACAGCTTCAACGTGCGCGGCGGAACGAAGGCGGCAGAGTACATCGCAAAGTATGGCCGGGATGAGCGCTGGGGCGCGTCGTCAGAAATGACGGCCAGCTACCAGAAGACCGGCGCGGCCGGCGAGCGGCAAGGTCTGATGCACTTCACGCCCTTCCAGCTGCTCACATGGGCCGGCAACGGCGACGCGTGGGCGGCGTGCCGCTTCCGCGAATACGCAAAGCACATCGCAGGCAAGCGCGCGATCACGTGGACGCCGGGACTCAAGAAGGCGCTCGGCGTCGACAGCGACCGCACCGACGATGAAATCGCCGCCGACGATTCGCGGCTGCCGGAACAGATCGAAGTCGGCGAACTCACCACCGAGCAATTCCAGACCGTCCTGCGCCGCGCCCGCTTGCCCGACTTCATGCGGTACGTGGCCGACGCAACGTGTCAGGCCGACATTGACGACTACGTCAATGCCATCGCATCGATAGCGCCGACCAACAGCGGCGCCGTCGTCATCCGTGGCGCCTTCGCTGGCCGCTACGCCATCAACTAGGAGGAAAACCGTGAAAGAACAGTTGCGATCCGTCCGCGAAAAGATCGAAGAGGCGCAGAGCCGCATCCCGCAAGACTCTGGGTGGGATTTGATCAAGCTCGCCCTGGGCGAACTGGAAGAACTCGAAAGCCGGCTCGATGCCGCCGCCGCCAAAAATGAAGAGGAACTGACGGCATGACCGCCGACCAGTGCGTACAGAAGGCCGTCGCCGAGTGGGAGAAGGCGCCGGTGCACATCCGGCTCGTCGCTGCCCAGTACATGGAGCCGGTGCTGGCCGCACTGGTCGCCCTCAACCGAGAAGTGAAGGAACTCCAACATGGCAAGTAACGCAATCGGCTTTTACCGCTGCCCCGCATGCGGCAGCGAGCGCGCGCGTGTGAGCGTAAGCAAGTCTCAACTGGCCGTCGTCACCTGCAACCGCTGCCACTGCCAAATGTTCGCCCGATCCGAACTGTCGGACGAACGCATCCGCGAGAAGATCATCAAGGCGCTTGAAGAACCGGCGCCGACGAATACCACCCCGCCGCCCGCAGCACGCTCGGCGGCGCCGGCTGAAGTGCCGCCGGCGCCGCCACCCAGGGCGCCGGAGAAGACGCGCAACGCGTTCGACATCTACTGAGGCCAGCCATGGAAACCGATCAAATCGAAGCGATCATCGAAACGGCGGCAGACGGCCAAGCGGACGCCGAGGCGCAAGCCCAAGCCGACGCCGCTGCTGCCGCGCCGATAGTTGATCCAGTCGACGAAACCCGCGCGCTCTTCGGCGTCGTCGTCGCCATGGCCTCGCCGCTGCTTCCTTACCTGCCGACGATCTACACCGAAGACAAGCTCACTAAGCTGGCGAGTGCATATGTTCCTGTCGCCGCGAAGTATCAGTGGAACGTCGGCGGCTGGCTGGCTCAGTACGGCGCCGAGATTGCCCTTGTTGGCGTAGCCCTGCCGCTGGCCGTGCAAACGGCGAAAGCGCACAAGGCGTTCATGGCCGAGCGCACAGCAGAGGACGAGAAGAAAGAGCAGGGCGACAAGCCGGCACCGACTGCTGCCGCCCCGGCGTTGCCGATCAGCGACACCGGTGGGCAGCTGATGCCGGCATGAGAAAGCGCACATCAGGCGCCCCGGCGCTCGCCCGAATCATCGCCGTCATCGGCGCCTCCGGGTCTGGCAAAACCGAGTGGATCAAGCGACAACTCAAAGCCGGCCGACCAAGCCGGCTTGTCGTTTGGGACGCCAAACCGACCAGCGACTACTCCGCATTCGGCCAGGTATTCACCAGCATCAGCGACCTTGGCCGCGCCATGCTCGCCGCCGGAAAATCGGGCGAACTTCGCGCCATCTTCCGCCCCGGATTTGAGCCGACATCATACAAAGAGAAGTTTGACCGCCTGTGCCGCCTAGCCTTTCACTGGAAGAACTGCACGCTGGTTGCCGAAGAGCTGGCGACAGTCACGCGCGCCGGCTGGTCGCCGCCGGGCTGGCTGCTCTGCGTCACGCAAGGGCGCAGCGAAGGGCTGACAATCTTCGGCATCAGCCAGCGCCCGGCGCTGATCGATAAGACCATCATCGGCAACGCAACGCTGATTCATTGCGGCCGGCTGCAAGGTCGCAATGACCGCAAGGTAATGGCAGACGAGTTGGACTGCGATCCCGACGAGTTACGCAACCTGCAACAGCTGGAGTGGATCGAGCGCGCCGACACCGGCGAAACGCGGCGCGGCCGGCTGGAGTTTTAAGGGCTATGTAGGAGCTACATGCTATAGCTGTAGGAGCTACGTAGCTCTTTTTACAGGGGATTGTATGAGGCGGCGCCAGGTGTGAATCTGGCGCCGTTTTCATTTTTAACTCACCCCAACACCACCGGAGCCTAAGACATGTCCCTGCCGATTCCCTCGACGGACGCCATCATGAAGGGCGTCATCATCACCGCAATCTCGCTGGTCATTATCAACTTCGCCAAGCCCTACCTGCCCGATCAGGTCAAGAGCCTCCTGAGCGCCTAACCATGAACGCCTCCACCATCAAAGCCGCCGCGATGAGCGCCGTCACCGTGCTCGCCGCCATCTACATCTTCCGCAAGCTGCCCATTACCTCGTCGCTCGTCGACACCGCCCTGAACGGCTAACAGGAGTCCGCCAAAAATGATCATTCAGCAAATTCCCCCGTTCAATAACGTCGTCAATACGGGCGTTGCCACGGTGAAAATTCCGAAGTACGCATTGACGCTGACGCGCCTCGTTCTCGTCCTTGGCGGCACCACGTTTACGAAGGCGATGATCACGGATATCAAGCTCAAGCTCGGCGTCCGCACCGTCTACAACATCACTGGCACGTTCCTCGACCGCATCAACAAATATAAAGGGCTGTTCGACGACGCGAACCACCTGACTATCGACTTCACCGAGCGTGACGCGCCGACGTTGCAAGGCAAGGAACTGGGCGGCTACGACCTCCCGAACCTCGACGATATGACCGTCGAAATCACCATCACCGGCGCCACCGCGCCGACGCTGACTTCCTTTGGCTACTTCACCGCGAGTCAGGGTAACGACGTTATTCACAAAATCCTCTACTTCCCGACCAGTTCCAACGTCGCAGGCAAGTTCCCCGTCAACTTCAACCCCATGGGCGCGCTGGTCAAGCGGGTGCATTTCTTCTACGCCGGCACCTCGTTTTCCGGCGCAACGCCCGGCAACCTGAACCGCCTCGAAGTCAAGAAAAACGGCCTCGCAATCTGGGATTTGGGCTGCTACGACGCTCGTTTTTCGCAGCAGGAATATCGCAAGGTTCCGCAGGCTAACACCTACGTATACGACCCGATCGTTGATAACAACCAGTCGGGCGTGCTGGTGACGGCTGATGCCAAGTCGCTGGAGTTCAACACTTTCCTGACGGCGGCAGATTCGATACAGGTGTACGTTGAAATGCTCGACAAGCCGAACAACGCCTAAGCCACCGCGCGGAGCCAAAAGGCGAGGGCGCTCCTCGCCTTTTTTTGGAGCAAAAAATGAGCAACGACCTGTACGGATTCAACCTTACCAAGCCGAGCGACTTTGGCCTGAACTACTCCGGCATGGATAGCTCTCCAAGCTACTACGTTGACGACCCGCTGCCGTCCTTCGGGTCTGACAGCACAACTTCCTCGTCTTCCGGGGGCGGTATCAACTGGGATTCAATCATTAACAACGGTTTCCCTCGGATGATCGATGCTATCGGCGGCGTTGTGAAAGCGAACAACACTCAGCCTGTCGTCATCAACGGCCAGCGACTTCCTAACGGGCAGATCGTGAACAACACGTCGCTTAACTCGCTGCTGCCGCTACTGCTCGTCGGCGGCGTCATTCTCCTGCTGGTGAAGTAATGGCTGGAGAAACCGCTGCTGTCTCCCCGAAGGGAGCCGACCCATGGAGCGTCGGAATCATGGCCGGATCGCAAGTGCTCGGCGGAATCCTCTCGCCAAAGTCTGCGCCGTCGAGCGCCCGCGCCGATCAGACCTCAATAACATCGCTCGACTTCTCTGGCTGGAACGTCGCAACGCACGGCTCTACGGCCAACTCGGCGAAGTCAATCAACTGGCTCTATATCGGCCTCGCCGCTCTGGCCGCTTACGCCGTCTGGAAGAAGTCGCGTAAATGAGCGCCATCACCCTGCGCCCTGCCTCCGCTGCTGCCGTCCGCGCGCTGCTGGCTGGCCTCGACGCGCCGAAAACAGATACATCGGGAGGCCTGTCGTCGCTCGATGATCTGTTGGCCGGTGCCGAGTGCTACCACGTCGACGACGAGGCCGGCCAAGTAGGCGCCTTCGCGCTGGTGCGCGAGCGCATGACCGGCGGCGACATTGTGTGGATCAGAGCGGGCAGGGCGGTTCGCTCGCCCGTCGATCTGACGGCAACCATCGTGCCGGCCATTGAAAACGCCGCGCGCGCCTCTGGCGCCGCCGCCGTGCATATCCAGACGCGCCGCCGTGGGCTTGTCTCCAAGCTCGCGCAGCAGGGCTATCAGGTGCGCGGCATCATCCTTGGGAAAACGCTATGACTACCCGGCAACAGCTTTACGCAATCGGCGAGCCGTTCGGCGACTCGGCCACCGCTGCAAAGATCGGCGGCGGATACCGTTGTGGAGGCGGGGGCGGCAGCAGCAGTTCGTCAGCCAATACGACCACAACCAACACAACTGATAAGCGCCTCGTCGTCGATACCGGCGTTGGCGTCTCGTCCGATTCTTCGACCGTGAATGTCTCCGTGCTGGATCAAGGCGCTATCAATGGTGCTATCGACCTCGCGAAAACAGGCACCGTCAGCGCCTACAGCGGCATCGACAAGCTGCTCGGCTTCGCCAAGGACGTGCTCGAACTCGACAAGCAATCGCAGAAGCTCGTCGCACAGTCGGCTGAAAACGTCGGCTCTGCCTACAAAACCGCGCAGGACGCCAGCAGCGGCCAGCGCTTCATGGTCGCCGGCGGAATGATCATCGCCGGCATCGTCGCCGTAAGCGCACTTAAGAAAGGCTGATCGTGCAGACCTACCAACAAACACTCACCGCCGGCCAGCAATGGCGACTCGGCGTACCCGGCAGCTACTTCCGCGTCCTGTCGCTTGCAAACCCGGTATCGATAATCTTCATGCGCCACGGCTCGCCGGCCTTCACCGCAACGAACGTTCTCGATGGCTTCTGGAGTCAGCCGGATGGTGGATTTGATGAAGTAGTTATCACCAGCGCCACCGCGCAAGATGTCCAGGTGGGCATCACCTCAGGAAACGCCGGCTACGACCGCGCCGCCGGCTCAGTCGCCATCACCAACAGCACGGGCAACGCGACGCAGACCACCGCCAACGTCACCAACGCCAGCACGCAAATCCTCGCTGCAAAGCCGGGGCGCCGATATCTGATGGTCCAGAACAATGACGCGGCCGGCGTCGTGTATCTGTTCTTCGGCGCCGGCCCGGCCACCGCCGCCAACGGCGTGAAGATCGCACCGGGCGGCAGCTACGTTGCGGAAGGCTGGTGCCCGGCGAATGCCGTGCAAGCCATCGGCAGCATCGCCAGCAACGCCAACGTCGTCATCGTCGAAGGCTGACGCCGTGGGTATCTCAACGCCGCCGCCGGATCGGCCGCTCTTCGTCTGGGAACTGACGGCGACGCCGCCCTACGGCTACATCAAAGCCAACGGCGCACTGCTGTCGCGCACGGCGTACGCGTGGCTTTTCAACCGGATTGGAACGACGTACGGAGCCGGCGATGGCTCGACGACGTTCTCTATCCCTGACCTGCGCGGAGAATTTCTGCGCGGCCTCGACGACGGCCGAGGCGTTGATACCGGGAGATTGATCGGTAGCGCGCAGTCAGGAGCTATCCAGTCGCACAGTCACACACTGCCAATACAGCTAGTGCAGTGCAGCAGCGGCAACGCGAATATGACGGCAATTTCCGGTGGGCCAATAAACTCGGGCGCAACTGGCGGCACCGAAACGCGCTCCCGCAACGTCGCCGTGCTGCCCTGCATAGCCTACATGCCCTGACAGGTAAATCATGGAAAACATCAGCGAACCAACACTGCCGGCGCCACCGGTCTATCACTACGACGGCGACACCGGCCTCTACACCGGAGCAAGCCGTGCCGATCCGTCGCCGCTTGAGCCGGGCGCATGGCTCGTGCCCCGCCACGCCACGCTTGAAGAGCCGCCGGCAGAAGTGCCGTCTGGCTTCGCCGCATTTTTTCGTGCTGGCGCATGGAGTGTTGAGCCAGTCCCGGAGCAAGACGACGACCTAGACGGCCAGCAAGACGCGCCAGAAGGTTTCGAGCCGGAACCGGCCAAACCAGGCTACTTCCGCCGTCTGCTGGCCGCAGTGGTAGGCAAATGAGTCTGCGCGGCGCGCTGATCGGTCTTGGCGTCGGCGCCATTCTGCTGATGCTATGGCAACGCGCCGCCAACGCTGCCACCGACGAGACAAGCACCGACACCAGTGCAGACGGCATCGACTGGGGCGGCATGTGGGACTCCGCCACCGATTTTGTGAACAAAAACATCGACATGAACGACAGCAACCTGCAAGCCTTCCTCGCCTTGATCCGCAACGCCGAAGGCACCGCTGGCCGCGACGGCTACCGCACGCTCTTCGGCGGCGGTCTCTTCGACGACTACAGCGACCACCCACGCCGCAAAGTCACCGCCACGCTTGGCGGACGCCAGATCACCTCCACCGCTGCCGGCGCCTACCAGTTCCTTGCCGGCACGTGGGACGAGGCGAGGGCGGCGCTGTCGCTGCCCGACTTCTCGCCGGCCTCGCAAGATCAAGCCGCCGCATGGCTGATCCGCCGTCGCGGCGCGCTCACTGACGTTTACGCCGGCCGACTCGATACCGCACTCGCAAAGTGCGCGAAAGAGTGGGCCAGCCTCCCCGGTTCGCCCTACGGCCAGCCGACCATATCAAGCGCAAAAGCGCGTCAACTCTTCGCCGATGCCGGAGGCACCTATGCCTAAAGACCTCACCACCATGCTCGCCGTCGCCGCTGCCGTCGTCGGCGTCGGCTACGTCCTCACCAACAAGCGCAGCTCCAGCAGCAGCGGCGGCAGCATCATCGGCCCGCTGCCGGTCTCTGGCTCCCCCGACCAGATTTTCAGCGGCGCCCCCTATGGAGACGGCATTGGCGGGCTTTACTACCGCAACGGCCAGCTGATCTACGCCCCGTCGACGGGCGTGCGCGGCTTCACCTCCATCACCGGATTCGAAGCATGAAAACCTCTGCCATGCCGCTGCTTGCCGGCGCCGCCATGGGCCTGCTCGCGCTTTACCTGATCACACGCTGGCAAGCCGCCAGCATCAACACCGGCGATATTGCGTCCGGCATCGGAAAGGGAGCGATCGATGCTGCCGCCGGAGCCGTGACCGGTACCGTCATCGGCATCGGCGAAGTCGTCGGTATTCCGCAGACCAATAAAACCCAGTGCGAGCTAGACCTTGCCGCCGGCCGTCTCTGGGATGCCTCGTTCAGCTGCCCGGCTGGCACTTTCCTGTCGGGCGCATGGGCCAACCTCACCAAATAACTCAACCCGGAGCCACCACCATGAAAAACGTACTCGCCCGCCTTCGCGAACCATCCACTTGGGCCGGCCTCGCCGCGCTCGCCGCACTTTTCGGCGCACCGCCGGAGCATATCAACGCAGTAACGCAACTCGGCGTCGCCGCCGCCGGGGCTGCTGCCGTCTTCCTGCCGGAACAGCGGGGGTAGCATGGATGCTGACGTGATCATGAAAATCGCCGGCCTACTCATCACCGGCGGCGCCATCTACGGCGGCATCCGCGCCGACCTGCGCGCCATGCACGAACGCATCAGCGACGTAAAAGAGTCGGCGGCGCTGGCCCACCGCCGACTTGACCAACTGACGGGAGTGAGGACGTGAACAAGATCATCCCGACAATGCCCGAAGTGCTGCGCGAAGCCATCATCGTCGCGGCCGGCGCCCTGATCGCCGCCCTCGTCGTGCGTAGCCTGCCGCAGAAGTACCGCGACATGTTTTCGCTGACGCCGAGCAACGACAAATGACCGAGTGCCAGGTGTGCAGAGTCGCGCGACAGATCCTCGTCGCCGCCGCCGTCTTCTTCGCCGTCAGGGCGGTCAAGAAGTGAAGTAGGGCACCCACACAGAGAGGCCGGCAAATCGCCGGCCTTTTTGCTAGCATGCTGCCGTCAATTCAAGGGGGGCATGATGAGCAAATCGACACTGATCGCTATCGCCGCTTCGGCGGCACTGACAGCGTGTGCAACGACCGAAAGCCGCGACGTATCACCCGCATTCGGATTCACTGACGACGCAGGGAAATCGCACTTCGTCACAGGGCACATCGTCAAGACTTACGACGACAACTTCTTCACCACCTCACGCGCCTACAAGCTGATCGTTCAGGACAGCGGGGCGACCGTGATCGAAGGCCCGCTCGATCCCTACTCGTTCGCCGGTACCGCCGCCGGGGCCATCGGCCAAAAGCCAGCCGTAGCCCACTGCACCAGCGTTCAGAAATCGCCGCAGTGGTGGGATGTAACCTGCGAGATAGCGGTGGAAGGGAAAGTCGTAGGAAAACTGACTTTCTGACGGCTCACGCCCCGGCCAGCATCAGCGCAAGCCGGGATTCCGTCACCAGCTGGCGCCGGTAGTAAGCCGCCCGCTGCTCGGCGGCCTCAAGCGCCGCGTCGGCGCGCTCAACGTCACGCTGCAACTGAACGACCTGAAAGCGCAGCGCATGCAACTCGGCCAGCGTGGCCCACCACGCCCGCAATTCGCCGGCCGGGATAGGGCGCTTCACCCCCGGCACCGTCAGAGCGCCGTCGCAGACCGCGAAGCCGCGCCACTCGCCGCCGGCCAACTCCGAAAGATCGCCATAGCGATGGAAGCGTGCCGCCCGGTACGCTGAGACTGGAACAAGAGGCGCACGCCCGCGCCTGATCGCCGTCCACGTCGTCTCGTTGATGCCGACCTTCGCCAGCGTTGCGGGCGTCGGGGATACGCCCAGAAGTTCGGCCCACTCGTCTCGATCCGCCCGGATGGCCGTTTGCGGCTCTTTTTTTTCCATGATTTTTTCTTATCGTTGGTGGCTTGATTGATCGATTTTATTAATCGATCAGATGACCAAGGCATTACGGACGATAGTTGCAAAAATCAAGGGCAGAGGGCGGAGAGTTGCCCGCCGAGTGTGAAAGGCGAAGTCTTGCGCCTTTTACTGGTCCGTTTCCGACTTAACATAATACAAATTATGCGACTTAATATGGCGCGCAATGCGCAGCCCAAGGCGCAGAACATCCGGATTGATACGAGCGCCACACCCGTGCCGATAACGCAGATATTCAGCGCCAGACTAAATCGACATCGACAATGAGGCACCGGCGCTTCCTCAGCGCAGAGCGCACCGTTGTGAAGACGCCAGATTCCGCCGCTGAACCTCATCACCGAATCGTTTAGCTCTCCGGGTCCCTGCAAGCTCATCTGCCAATGCTCTGCATTATTGCGAATAATTTTTATTAACGATACTATGAAACACTCTGAAACATGATCGATTGGCGCCATTGATCGTGACGCACAATCCGCGAGTCCACGGCCGCGCTGTAAAGGATTCTCGGGTGGGCTCTCCAAACGGCGTGTCCGATCCCTTTGCCAATCTCTTCCGCTAACGAGCGCAGATCGACGCATGCACGTCCGCTTTCACCGCTGGGTCCGCTGGCTCGCCATTGCTGCTGTCGTCTTTGCGACGCTGGCGCCTGCTCTGGCAAATTGGTACGCGGACGCGCGTGGCGGCGCCATTCCGGTAGAAGACATCTGCACGGCCTCCGGCGTTGTCTCGCTGGGCAGCGTCGCGCCTGCCGATTCGGAAGACGCGCACCACCCAGCACAGCACTGCATGTGGTGCAAGCTACATGCCTGTGCAAGCTTAAGCGCCGGTAATCCCGGCTGCCTTGGTGGCAACGTCGCGCAGACGACGCATGCTCCGCCGGCGGAACCGCCGCCACGGGATTTTGCTCCCAAGCACCGCCCTGACGCTCCGCGCGCACCTCCCGCCGCGCTTGCTTGATCCCGCGTCTACCTGACGCCTGAGTGGGGCGCCTTGCACGGCCGCTCCCCCTCCTCTGCCTGCTTCTCAGCTCATTCGATCGCTCCGAGCATCGCGGCCCTGTGTGGCCGTCGTTTCGGCGCGTCTCTCGTATCGTTAAGGACTACATGTGAAAAAGACCATCCTCGCCGCCTCGTTGGCGGCGCTTCCCTGCATGAATGCCATTGCCGCCGACGAACACGATCCCGGCGCACTCGACGCAGTGGTCGTCACTGCGCCGCGCATGGATCAACCACTAACCGTCGTCACCGACCCGAAAGCACCGCGCCAGCCACTGCCGGCACATGACGGCGCCGACTTCCTCAAGAGCATTCCCGGCTTCTCCGTCATTCGCAAAGGAGCGACGGACGGCGATCCGGTGCTGCGCGGCTTTGCCGGATCGCGCCTCGGTATCCTGCTCGACGGGCAGGAAATCTACGGCGGCTGCGGTGGCCGGATGGACCCGCCGACAGCCTACGTTTATCCAGAATCCTACGACCGCGTCACCGTCATCAAGGGGCCGCAGAGCGTGCGCTATGGCGCAGGCCAATCGGCGGGCGTCGTGCTGTTCGAACGCGACTCGACGCGCCTTGCCGAAGCCGGCATCAGCGGTAACGGTAGCGTCACCCTCGGTAGCGCCGGGCGTAACGACGAAGTGCTGTCGGCGCGTGCCGGCACGCCTGATTACTACCTGAAATTCGGCGGCACCCGCGCCCACGCCGACGATTACACCGATGGCAACGGGCAAAAAATCCACTCGCGCTACACGCGCTGGAGCAGCAACTTCGCGCTGGGCCTCACGCCCGACGACAACACGCTCGCCGAACTCGCCTACAGCCGCAGTGACGGCCAGGCCGCCTACGCCGACCGCTCGATGGACGGTTCGAAATTCGCGCGCGAAAACCTGTCGTTGAAATTCGAGCGGCGACACATTTCCGACCTGGTCGACAAGATCGAGGCGCTGGCCTACTACAACCACGTCGACCATGTTATGGACAACTACAGTCTTCGCCCGAACGCCAACACGGCGACCTCCTATGCCGCCATGAATCCCGACCGCACGACCACCGGCGGGCGTCTCGCCGTCACACTGACACCGGCTGACGACTGGCAGATCGTCGTCGGTGGCGACGCCAAAAAAGACCGCCACCGTTACCGCAGCGCGATGATGAAGTCGAGCGCCGCCGCTGCCACCGCCTTCTATGAGTCACTGCCCTGGCGCGACGACATCGAATTCGGGCAACGCGGCCTGTTTACCGAGGCAACGCACCATCTGGCGCAAGACTCACGCATGATCGGCGGCCTGCGTATCGACTGGCACGACGCCACCGACCGTCGCCCGGATGGCTACAGCACCGCCACCTCCCCGACCAACACCACCAAAGGCGCGACGCGGCGCGACACCCTGACGAGCGGCTTCTTCCGCTATGAGCACGACATCGCCGGGCAAGGGGCGACGGTCTATGCCGGGCTCGGCCACGCCGAGCGTCTGCCCGACTACTGGGAGCTGCTGGAAAAAGACCCGACAACCCAGCAAAGCGATTTCCTGTCGACCAAGCCGGAAAAAACCAACCAGCTCGACGTCGGCAGCAAATGGCGATACGGCGATTGGCAAACCTCCCTCTCTGCCTTCTACGCCAAGGTCAACGACTACATCCTGATCAACTGGGACAAGGGCCAGACGCGCAACGTCAACGCGACGATTTTCGGCGGCGAAGCCGATGCCAGCTACCGCAT
The DNA here is from genome assembly GCF_009617575.1 of Rhodocyclus gracilis. Lineage (GTDB taxonomy): Bacteria > Pseudomonadota > Gammaproteobacteria > Burkholderiales > Rhodocyclaceae > Rhodocyclus > Rhodocyclus gracilis. The sequence continues at coordinate 57,148 of NZ_WIXJ01000002.1, read as the reverse complement.
CTCCTCCACGTGGACGACTACCGGCACGCTGGCCTATGTGCGCGGCAACAACGACACCGACGGCAAGCCTCTGGCGCAACAACCGCCGCTCGAAATGCGCCTCGCGATCAATTACGATGACGGCCGTCTTTCCTACGGCGCCCTGTGGCGTCTCGTTGCCGCACAGAACCGTTACGACTTGGGCTCCGGCAACATCGTGGCGAACGGCAAGGACCTCGGGCGCAGCGGTGGCTTTGGCGTCTTCTCGCTCAATGCCGGCTGGCGCCCGACCAAGGGTTCGCTGATTACTGCCGGCGTCGACAACGTCTTCAACAAGGCTTACGCCGAGTTTCTCTCCAAGAGCGGACAGTCGAGCGGCATCTCGGGCGCCGACCTCTTCCCGCCGAACACCCGCATCAACGAGCCTGGCCGCACCTTCTGGCTGAAGGGGCAGATCGCCTTCTGATCGGCAGAGCCGAGCCGTAACGGGCCTATCCCCGGCAGCAACAGGCTGGGGATAGGCCTTTTTTACGCCGGGAAGCACGCCCCTCTCGGGGTGGAAACGGCTATCCCGACAACCGTCGTCGGGTATTTGGTACCATCACCGGCAAGCAAGACGGAACGCGCCCATGCCTCGCGTCAAGCTCTCAGGCATACGGCGCGCGCAGCCTTAATGGACTCTGACCCGCTAACCGAGGAGCGTCACCATGGACATCGCCCGCATCGCCACCACGCGCCACACCACCAAAGCCTTCGACCCGAAGCGAAAAATCCCCGCCGAGACCTTCGCGCAACTCGAAACCCTGCTGCGTTACGCGCCCTCGTCGGTCAACTCGCAGCCCTGGCACTTCGTGATCGCCCATACCGACGAAGGCAAAGCGCGCATCGCCAAGGCCACGCACGGCAGCTTCGCCTACAACCAGCCGAAGATCATGAATGCCTCGCACGTCATCGTCTTTTGCGCGCGACAGGCCCTCGACGAGAGCCACCTTGCCGCCGTTCTGGAGCAGGAAGACCGGGACGGTCGCTTTGCCACCCCGGAAGCCAAGGCCGGCCAGCGCAAATCGCGTCGCTACTACGCCGACCTGCACCGCTTCGACTCCAAGGACGTGCAGCCCTGGATGGAAAAGCAGCTCTATCTGGCCTTCGGCACCCTCCTGTTCGCCGCAGCTGCGCTGGAAATCGACGCCTGCCCGATGGAAGGCTTCGACGCCAGAGCGCTTGATGAGGAGCTTGGCTTGCGCGCCGACGGATTGACCAGCGTCGTCATCGCCAGCCTCGGCTACCGCAGCGGCGACGATTTCAACGCCGCGCTGCCGAAGTCGCGCCTGCCGGCCGACGCCATCATCACCCATCTCTGAACTTGCGGCGGGCGCGGCTCCGTCGCCACCAGGACAAGCGCCCCACACCCATCCTCCCTGCCCTGATCACCACGCCGCCCGTGGCCTGCATCGGCCTTTAGCCCGGCATAGGGGCAGCTTCCCGCCTTGCCAGCTTGCCCCTAAAACCGGGCGCCATCCTGCCGGGGAAACGAGTAGCATCCCCCCGCCTGCATACGCCGAGCGCCGTCTCGTTCTATCGTTACGAGCGCATCGCGCGGCCGGAGCAAACCTCATTCATTGCGTTAATAAAGCGCAACAGTTGATTGTTTTAAATAATTTTTTGATAGCGAAAGATTGATGGCTGATACTCCGTTCGATGCGTCCCTGATTGAGGAGCCGCTCGTCTTTATCGATCTGGAAACGACCGGTGCGAACTTCGCGGTGGATCGCATCATCGAGATCGGCCTCGTCGAAGTCGATCAAAACGGCGTGCGCGAATGGAGTTCCCTCGTCGATCCGCAACAGCCGATCAGCGGCTTCATCACCGGCCTCACCGGGATCGACACGGCGATGACGGCGACCGCTCCCCGCTTTGCCGAACTCGCCCCTGCCCTGCTCGAACGTCTGCAGGGCCGCCTTCTCGTCGCGCACAACGCGCGCTTCGATTATGGCTTCCTCAAGCGCGAATTCGCCCGCCTCGGCATTGCCTTTCGCTCGCGATCCCTGTGCACGGTGAAGTTGTCGCGCCGGCTCTTTCCGCAGCATCACCGGCACAGCCTCGCGGTGCTCATCGAGCGCCACGGCATCCATGTCGACGCCCGCCACCGTGCGCTGGCCGATGCCCGCGTGCTGTGGGACGTCTGGCAATGCTGGAGTGCGAGCCTTTCGCCGGACGCAGTCTGGGCCGCCGTACCGTATATCGTCGGCCACGTCGAACTGCCGCCGCATCTCGACCCGGCGCTGGCCGATGATTTGCCGGAATCCGCTGGCGCTTTCGCCTTTTACGATGGCGATGGCAAGCTGCTGCACAGTGCGCGCAGCGCCAATGTGCGCCGGCAGGTGCTCGGCCTGCTGGCGCCGGCGCGCTGGGAGAGCACGCTCGTTCGCGCCACGCGACGCATCGAGTGGCGCGAATGCGCCGGCGAGTTTGGCGCGCGCCTGAATGACATCGCCTTTTCCCGCGCGCAGCGTCCGTTGCCCGCCGAGCTCTACACCTGGCGGCTACACGAACGCGCGCTCGGTGACTTTCGCCCGGAACTCGTCGCCGCCGCGCCCGAAAACTTCGTCATTGATCAGGACGATTACGGCCTGTACACCAGTCGCCGCGAGGCTCTGCTGGCGCTGCGCAAGCTGGCGGAGGCGAATCATCTGTGTTTCAGCCTGCTGGGGCTGGGCGATGCCGCCGAAGGCAAGCCCTGCGTGGCGTTTCGCCAGCGTGCCTGCCGCGGCGCGTGCGTCGGCAAGGAAAGTCCGGCGCTGCATGGCGCCCGCTTGCAAGCCGCCCTGGCCCGCATCCGCCTGCAGCACTGGCCGCATGCGGGGATCGTGCGCTACATCGAGCGCGACGAATTTGGCCTGCGCGAAGACCATCACCTCTTCGATCATTGGCGATGGCTCGGCAGCGTCGCCAATGCGGCCGATATTCCGGCACATCTGACGGCTGCCATAGCGGACGCTCCGGCCGCCTTTGATCCGGAAATCTACCGCGTGCTGAACCGCTTCATGCAGTCCGGAAAAATCAGGGCGGTCGCCTTGGACTCCTTGGCGGACACTCCGGCCTTATCTGACTAACGCGCTACGCCGTTTTTGGCGTCATTTCCGGCGCCGTGCGTGTGGGCGGCGGCCGGCTCCGTTTTTACCGCCACGTTTTCCTCGACGGCCAGCGGCGTGACGACAGGAGCGGCGTCGGCGCCGGTTCCCATCGCGGGCGCTGTGGAATGCGGCGCCAACTCGATGACGATGGCGCTCCCCGCATGACCGCCCGCCGCCCGCAGCAGCGCTGCGATCTGCGTGTTGCCGCTGCGTTCGGCCCAATCGAGCGCCGCGTCGTTGTTTTCATTGACGAGATTGGGATTGGCGTGATGCTGTAGCAGCACCTCGACAACCGCCTGGTGGCCATTACGCGCGGCGACCATCAGGGCCGTGCTGCCGTTCTCGGTTCGCGCGTCGATCTCGGCGCCGCGCTTGAGCAGGTAGTCAACGATGCTGGCGTGGCCGTTGTAAGCGGCGTAGGCAAGCGGCGTCCAGCCGTACATATTGACCGCCGCCCCCGCCTCGACCAGCCGATGCACAAAAGCCTCCTGACCGGCAAAGGCAGCGAGCCGCAGGGCCGTGTCGCCATTGCGGTTGCGGCTGTTCAGGCGCGCCCGACGCAGCAGGAGCTGGTCGAGCAGTTCGGCATTGTTTTCGCGCACGGCCAGCATGAGAAGGGTGTCGCCATTGCGGTCGACCGTGTTGACGTCGACTCCGCGATCAAGCAACGCGACGACGGCGCCATTGTCACCGGAGCGCAGTGCCGTCAGCATGTCGTCGTACACCCCCGCCGACGCGGCGAGGGGCAACATCAAGGCACCGGCGACGAGCACGTAGCCCAAGGTCTTATTCATTTCTCTCTCCGAAACAAGGGAGCGACGCAAGTCGCGCGCCCGGACACGTGCGCTGCTCGCCAGTATCAGGGGCGCAGGGCACAGGAAAACAAACGGAAGAAGTTGTCGCTGCTCGCCGCCGCGAGCTCTTCGAGCGGCATTTCGCGCAGGCGGGCCACTTCCTCTGCCACATAGCGAACGTACGCCGGCTGGTTGAGCTTGCCGCGAAACGGCACCGGCGCGAGATACGGTGAATCGGTTTCAAGAAGCAGGCGATCGAGCGGCACCCGCTTGGCGACCTCTTTCAGGGCGACGGCATTCTTGAACGTGACGATGCCCGAAAAGGAGATGTAAAAGCCCAGATCAAGCGCGGCACACGCCGTTTCCCAATCTTCGGTGAAGCAGTGCATCACCCCGCCGACACGATCTGCCCCCGCCTCCCGCATGATCTGGAGGGTATCGGCGGCGGCCTCGCGCGTATGAATGATCAGCGGCTTTACCGACTGGCGGGCGGCGGCAATGTGCGTGCGAAAACGCTGACGCTGCCATTCCGGACGATCCTTGTGCCAGTGGTAGTCGAGCCCCGTTTCGCCAATGGCGACCACCTTCGGATGCGCCGCCAGACGCAGCAGATCGTCGAGCGAGGGCTCGGGATCGGCGGCATTGTCCGGATGCACGCCGACGCTGGCGAAAATCGATGGATGGGCGTCGGCGATGGCTAGCAGGCGTGGCAGATGTTCAATCGTCACGCCGACACACAGCGCGCTGGTCACGCCGTTTTGCTGCATGCGGGCCAGTACGTTCGGCAGATCGTCGGCGAGTTCGGGAAAATCGATGTGGCAGTGCGAATCAACGAGCATGCGGATCTCGTGTCAGAGAAGGGGAAAAAAGCGCCGCGTAGCTCATCATCAGCTCTTCGAGGAAGAGCCGGCTGTTGAGCGGCTGCTCGGCTTCGGCGCGATATTGTATCGCCTTGCGTTCGAAGGCCAGCAAACGCGGCAAGGTCGTCCTGACTGCCAAGCGTTTCAAGGCCCCCTGCTCCCGCACGAAGTAACGTGGCGCATGGGCACAACTGGTGAGCGTCAGATCGAAGAGCCAGTGTTGCAGCCAATCGACCAGACGCGGCAGTGGCGAAAGCGCTTTTTCGGCCTTCACCACGCGATCCAGAGCCGCCGCTGAGGCGAGCGCATCCAGCGTGTCGCCACGGGCCAGTTCGCCGCTCAGTGCGTCGAGCAGCGCGCGCCCATCGGCGGGCGCGCCGCTGCGCCCCAGTTCGACGGCACGCAGCGGCGCGCCGCCGGCCAAGGCCAGCCAGCGTTCGGCGTCGTCGACACCAAGATCGCCCAACCAGCGGGCGGCAAGCTCCCGTGCGGGTGTCGGAATCGGCACCGTCTGGCAGCGGCTGCGGATTGTTGGCAGGAGCCGCGCCGGCTCGCTTGAAACCAATAAAAACAATATACCTGCGGCGGGTTCTTCAAGTGATTTAAGAAGCGCATTGGCGGTCGCGCGGTTCATCGCCTCGGCCGGAGTGACGAGGACGACGCGTACACCGTTGCGATGCGCACCGACATGCAGAAAGTCGTCCAGCCCGCGCACCTGGTCGATGGTGATCTGCGCGCTGGGCTTGCGTTTCGAGGACTCTTTCGCCTCCCCCGCCTCTTTGCCGACATCCTCGCCGGCATCCGCCGCTTCACTCAAGGCGGCGGGCTGCAACAGGCGAAAGTCCGGATGGTTGCCCTGCGCCAGCCAGTTGCAGGCGACGCAATGACCGCAGGCCTGCGTCGTCTTGGCCGGCGATTCACACAACAAAAAGGCGATGAACGCGCGCGCCAGTTCGAACTTGCCGACGCCCTGCTGACCGGCGAAGAGCAGCGCATGCGGCAGTCGTTCGCGGCGGGCAAGCAGCCCGCTCCAGACGTTTTCGTGAAGCTCAGTAATTTTCATTAACAAAGCCTTGCGATGATTTCTTCAATCTCTTTGCGAATCTCGTCCGCGCTGCGGTTGGCGTCAATCGGGCGAATGCGCTGCGGCGCCGCGGCGGCGCGCTCAAGGTAGGCCGCCCGCACGCGCTCGTGAAAATCTGCCCGCTCCTGCTCGAAGCGGTCCAGCCCACGAGCCTGCGCTGCGATGCGGCCTTGCGCCACGGCAAACGGCAGATCAAAGAGCAAGGTCAGGTCGGGTTGCAGATGGCCATGCACCCAGTGTTCGAGTTGTGCGAACTTGGCACGGTCGAGCCCTCGCCCGCCGCCCTGATATGCCCAGGTGGCGTCACTGAAACGGTCGCAGACGACCCACTCGCCGCGCGCCAGCGCTGGCTCGATCACTTCCGCCAGATGTTCGCGGCGGGCGGCGAACATCAGCAGCGCCTCGGTTTCCAGATGCATCGGCTCATGCAGCAGGAGTTCGCGGAGCTTTTCCCCGAGCGGCGTGCCCCCCGGTTCGCGCGTCGCTACGACGCCAAGGCCTCGCGCACGCAAGGAGGAGGCCACGTGATCGATCTGGCTGCTTTTACCGGCGCCGTCGAGTCCTTCAAAGGTTATGAAACGACCGCGCTTCATCGCGTCTTGCCTTTCTGATAACGAGCGACTGCCGTGTTGTGTGCGTCCAGCGTTTCAGAAAACACGCTGCTGCCATCGCCGCGCGCCACGAAGTAGAGGGCGCGGCTGTTTGCCGGATGCAGGGTGGCGTGCAAGGCTGCCAGCCCTGGCAAGGCGATAGGCGTCGGCGGCAGGCCGCTTCGGGTGTAGGTGTTGAAGGGGGTATCACTCGTCAGATCGCGGCGGCGCAGGTTGCCATCGAAACGGTCGCCCAGACCATAGATCACCGTCGGATCGGTCTGCAGCGGCATGCCCTGCCGCAGACGGTTAACGAAGACCGCGCTGATCAGCGGACGGTCGCTGTCGCGCCCCGTCTCTTTCTCGACAATCGAGGCCATGATCAGGGCTTCGTAGGGACTGCGATAGGGCAAGCCGCTGGCGCGCCCTTCCCATTCGCGCGCCAGCCGCCGCTGCATGGTGCGGTAGGCGCGGGCAAGAAGGTCGATATCGCTGGAGCGACGGGCAAAGGTATAGGTATCGGGGAAAAACAGCCCTTCCGCCGCGCTTTCCGGTGCGCCAATGCGGCGCAGCAACTCGGCATCGGAGAGGCCGCGCGCGTCGTGGCGCAGATCCGGATGGGCATCCAGACGGTCGCGCATCTGGCGGAAGGTCCAGCCCTCGATGAACGCCAGGTCGGATTGCGTGACATCGCCTCGCGTCAGCTTTGCCAGCAGGTCGCGCGCCGTGCTGCCGCTCTCGATGACATAGCTGCCTGCCTTGAGCGAGGTCTCGGCGCTGGACAGTTTGCCCAGCAAAACAAAAACGCGCGGATCGATGGCAATCCCCGCCTCGTTCAACTGGCGCGCCACCGAGCGCAGGCTGCTGCCGGGCTCGATGTCGAATTCGAGCGGCGAACGGACCAGATTCAGTGGCGACGACACCCACAGGTAAAAGCCGCCGCCAGCCGCCACCGCCAGCAGCACGGCAAGGAAAATGAGGTTCCTGAGGGTTTTGAGCATCGATCCAGCGCGGCAGGGCCGCGATTCAAGCGAGGGAGCAGAGGGGGAACAATCCGGGGAAGCTCAACGTCTGTTGGCAGCATTCGCCGGTGCTCGTATCCGGGCACGGCGTCGCACGTTCAGCGCGCGGAGCGCGCATATAATAGCCCCTCCCTACCGGAAAGAAAGCCGCGATGACACATCCCGACTGGCACGCATTCCTTGGCGCCGCTGGCGCCCGCCTCGTCAACACCGAGATCGCCGACTTTGGCGATGCGGCCGCCGAACTGCAGGTCGCCCGCGCAGACAGCGGCGAAACGCTGCTCGCTCCTCTGCCGCATTTGACGCTGATCCGTTGCTCGGGCGACGACGCCCGCGAGTTTTTGCACAACCAGCTGACGAGCGATGTGCGCCGCCTCGCTGACGCCAGCGCGCAGCCGGCGGCCTGGTGCACGGCCAAGGGGCGCATGCTGGCAAGCTTCTTCCTCCTGCGTGAAGACGCCACCTACACCTTGCGCCTGGCGACCGATTTGAGCGCCGCCATCGCCAAACGCCTTCGCCTTTACGTCTTGCGCTCGAAGGTGAAGATCGACGAAGTCGGCACGGCGCGCGTCCTGCTCGGCCTGAGTGGCCCGCACGCCGTATCGGCGCTGGCCAGCGCCGGCCTGCCGGTGCCCGCCGCAGACCTCGCGCTGGCGCACTTCGCCACGGGTTGGGTTTTGCGCCGCGCTGAAAATCGCTACGAAATCGCCATTGATGCCGCCGATGCGCCGACGCGCTGGCAGGCCTTGGCGAAGCAAGCCCGTCCGGTTGGCACGCCTGTCTGGCGCTGGCAGGAGATTCGCGCGGGCTGGCCCTTGGTTGTGGCAGCGACGAGCGAAGAGTTCGTGCCGCAAATGGCCGATTTCGAAAAAATCGATGGCGTGAGCTTCCAGAAAGGCTGCTATCCGGGGCAGGAAGTCGTCGCTCGGACACGCTACCTCGGCAAGATCAAGCGCCACCTCTATCGCCTGCACTCCGAGGCGCCGCTTGTGGCGGGCGAAGCACTGTGGGTCGGCGGCGACGCGCCGCAGGCGTGCGGCTGCGTGGTCGACGGCGCGCCCTCTCCGGCGGGTGGCTTTGAGGCGCTTGCGGTCATTCAGGAAGAATTCACCGACGGCCGCACGCTACATCTGGGAGACGTTGATGGCGCGGCGCTGAGCATCGGCGCGCGCGTGCATCCCGAAGAAGAAAGCGCCTGAGGCTCAGTCTTCGCGGATGAGTACGCGCGTGTAGGCGGGAACGCGCTCGAAGAGTTCGACGATGTCGGCGTTGCGCATGCGGATACAGCCGTGTGAGCCAGCAACGCCCATCGCCGCCGAATCGGGCGCGCCGTGGATGTAGATGTAGCGCCGCATCGTGTCGACCGCGCCCAGGCGGTTGCGCCCGCACTCGCAGCCCGAAAGCCAGAGAATGCGCGTCAGAATCCAGTCGCGCGCCGGAAAGCGCTCCGCCAGCGCCGGTGAATAGATCTCGCCGGTCGCGCGGCGACCGCGAAACACTGTGTTCTCCGGCATGCCCGCGCCAATGCGGGCGCGTATCACATGCCAGCCACGCGGCGTACAACCGCTGTCAGCACGCTCGCCGGGGCCATTGAGCGCAGTCGAGACGGCATAGCGGGCAAGTAGCGCGCCATCGGCATCGAGCAGGCTTAGTGTCTGCTGCGCCAGGGAAATATCGAGAATGCTGCTCATGTCAGCGCCCGTTGTGCCCGGCGGGCGGCAAAAAACTCGGACAAAAGACGGCTGCATTCATCGGCAAGCACGCCACCTTCAACCTGCGTGTGGTGATTGATCTGCGTCACGCCGAAGAGATCGAGCACGCTGCCGTGCACGCCAGTCTTGGGGTCGCGCGCGCCATAGACGACGCGGGCGATACGCGCATGCATGATGGCGCCCGCGCACATCGCGCAGGGTTCGAGCGTCACGTAGAGCGTGCAGCCGGGCAGGCGGTAGTTGGCGAGGCGCTGTGCGGCGTCACGCAAGGCAGCGATCTCGGCGTGGGCAGTGGGGTCGGAAGCGCCAATCGGCGCGTTGCTGCCGCGCCCGATGATCGTGCCTTCGCGCACGACGACGGCGCCCACGGGAACCTCGCCCCGCGCCCGCGCCGCATCGGCCAGCGCCATGGCCTCACGCATGAAGTATTCGTCGTCCATGCCGGAATTCTACCGGCAGGAAGGTGCGTCAGCGCATTTACGCGTCGACCGGCGCGGCGACCTTGATGGCGGCTTTGACGACTTCTTCGCTCAGTTCGGGGGCGAGCTTTTCGATGAAGGCGTGCGCGTATGCCCGCAAAAACGTGCCGCGGCGTACGGCAAGGCGCGTCGTGTTGGGCGGAAACAAGCCATCGGCAGAGATCAGCGCCAGTTCGCGATCCTTGTCGGCGTCGTAGGCGACGGCGGCAACGATGCCAACGCCAAGATCCTGCGCGACGTAGGTCTTGATGACGTCGGCGTCGATGGCAGAGAGCACGATGTCAGGCACGAGGCCGGCGGCGGCAAAGCTCTCGTCGATGCGTGCGCGCCCGGTGAAGCCTTCGTGATAGGTGATGATCGGGTATTCCGCGAGCGCCGCCAGCGTCAGCGGCTCGGTACGCGCCAGCAGCGGGTGTCCGTGCGGCACAATCACCGCGTGGTTCCAGGTGTAGCAAGGGAAAGCGACCAGACTCGGGAGTTGATCGAGCGTCTCCGTCGCAATGCCTACGTCGGCCTCGCCGTTGCTCAGCATGTCGGCGATCTCGCGCGGACTGCCCTGATGCAGGGTCAGGTGTACCTTCGGGTAATCGGTCTTGAACCATTTGATGACGCGCGGCAGAGCGTAGCGGGCCTGCGTGTGCGTCGTGGCGATGGTGAAGCGGCCGGTTTCGCGACTGGCGAACTGATCGGAGATGCGGCGCAGGTTTTGCGCGTCGATCAGCATGCGCTCGACGACCGTGGCGAGTTCTTCGCCGGGCGCGGTCAGCCCCAGCAGCCGCTTGCCGCGCCGCACGAAAATCTCGATACCAAGTTCGTCCTCCAGGTCGCGGATATGCTTGCTGACACCGGGTTGCGAGGTAAATAGCGCGTTCGCGACTTCGGTAAGGTTGAAATCCTGGCGGACGGTCTCGCGAATGATGCGTAACTGCTGGAAATTCATGGCCCTGCTCTCCTGAATCCGGTCATGGCCCGTCGCGTGTGCGAGGGGCGTTCATGGGATGGGGAGAGTGTAGGAATCCTGCAATATGCTTTCCAATAATTATTTATTAGCTTTTAAGCATCAAAGGTTATAACAAAGGCAGAAATTTGTTTGCGGCTTATTTCAGATAGGACTTGATCACCTGTAGCACCACGTCGAGATCCTGTTGCCGCTGCTCAAGAAGCGGCTCCTGCACGACGTGTTCGCTCAGGTGACCTTCGATCACGGCGACCATCAGGCCATTGACCGCACCACGAATTGCCGCAATCTGCTGCAAGGTGGCGATGCAGTCGCCACCGCCATCGAGCAGTTTTTCCAAGGCAGCGGTCTGGCCGTGAATGCGGCGAACCCGTGCGAGCAGCTTGTTCTTGTTGCTGATGGTGTGCGCCATGGCTTCACTCCGAACCGGAAATATACTGAGGGGTAGTATTTTATACTGGGGGGCAGTATGATTCAGATACGATTCTACCTCGCCGAGATGCCAACATGACGGAGTTTTCCACGCTGCTGCAACAGGGCAATGCCTGGCTCTTCCTGCCCAGCGCGATCCTGCTTGGCGCCTTGCACGGCCTCGAACCTGGCCACTCCAAAGGGATCATGGCCGCCTTTATTGTCGCCGTTGGCGGCACGGTCGGACAGGCGGTGCTGCTGGGGCTGTCGGCGACGCTTTCCCACACGGCGGTGGTCTGGCTCATTGCCATGGCCGGGCTCTATTTCGGTAGTGGCTGGAACGTCGAAACCAGCGAGCCGTACCTGCAAGTCGCCTCCTCCGTGCTGATCGTCGGCGTCGCGTTGTGGATGCTCTGGCGAACCTGGCGCCAGCAGTCGGGCGCGCATGGGCATACGCACGACCACGACCATAGCCACGTTCATTCACATGGTGTCGCGACAGCGCCACACGCGCATAGCGAGGCGGAAGACGGTGACGCGCACGCGCGGGCACATGCGCGGGAAATTCGCGAACGCTTCGCCAACCGGCAGGTGTCGAACGGCGAAATCGTGATTTTCGGTCTGACCGGGGGGCTGATCCCCTGCCCGGCGTCGATCACGATTCTCCTGCTCTGTCTGCAACTGAAGAAAATCGCCCTCGGCGCAACGCTAGTGCTGGGCTTCAGCGTGGGTCTGGCGGTGACGATGGTGGCGGCCGGGGTGCTGGCGGCAATGGGCGCCAAGCAGGTGGCGCGTCGCTGGTCGGGGTTTGGCCAGTTCTCGCGCTACGCGCCGTATTTCTCGGGCGTGCTGATTATCGTCATTGGTGTCGTCATGGGCCAGCAGGGCGTCAGCGCCCTGCTGGCTTAGTCGCGGTCCTGCTTATTTGTTGCCCGACAGGTAGATCTGGTCGAAGACGCCGCCTTCGGAGAAGTGAGTCTTCTGGGCATTACGCCAGCCACCGAAAACGTCGTCGATGGTAAAGAGCTTCACCTTGCCGAACTGCTGCGCATAGCGCGCGGCCACCTTGGCGTCGCGCGGACGGTAGTAGTGCTTCGCCGCCAGTTCCTGCCCTTCGGTGCTGTAGAGGTAGTCGAGATACGCCTTCGCCACCTTGCGCGTGCCGTGCTTGTCGACGACCTTGTCGACGACCGAGACCGGCGGTTCGGCGAGGATCGATACCGACGGCGTGACGATGTCGAACTTGTCCGGCCCGAGTTCGCGGATCGCCAGATACGCTTCGTTCTCCCAGGCGACGAGCACGTCGCCGATGCCACGTTCGACAAAGGTGATGGTGGCGCCACGCGCGCCCGAGTCGAGCACCTTCACGTTGCGATAGAGGCGGCTGACGAAATCGCGCGCCTTGGCTTCGTTGCCACCCGGCTGCTTCAGGGCGTAGCCCCATGCCGCCAGATAGTTCCAGCGCGCGCCGCCCGAGGTCTTGGGATTCGGCGTGACGACCGAGACGTCGGGGCGAACCAGATCGTTCCAGTCGTGGATGCCCTTCGGATTACCCTTGCGTACCAAGAGAACGATCGTCGACGTGTAGGGCGAGGCATTGTGCGGCAGACGCTTCTGCCAATCGCTGGCCAGCAGCCCCTGGTCGGCGATGGCGTCGATGTCGTAGGCCAGCGCCAGCGTTACGACATCGGCTTCCAGACCGTCGCGCACGCTCAACGCCTGCTTGCCGGAGCCGCCGTGCGACTGTCGGATCGTCACGTTATCGCCGCTTTGCGCCTTCCAGTAACGGGAAAACGCGGTGTTGTAGTCCTGGTAGAACTCGCGCGTCGGGTCGTAGGAGACATTCAGCAAGCTGACGTCGGCGGCGTGCGCGGCCGAAAAGAGCGCTGCCAGAGCAAGACCGGCAACAACACCTCTGATTTTCATGGAAAATTCCTCGTGAATGGATGGACGTGAGCCGAGTCTATGCAGCCCCGCTGAGCCGGCGAACGAAGGAATCTTTATTTGCTTATCAGGCGCGGTCGCATAAGCGCGTTCCGATTGACGCCCATGGCGTGGCACCCTCCCCGCGGCAGCAGCACCCACAGCGGCCGCCATATTGCCGAGATTGACCATAGCACCGTGGCTTTATCGCCAAGCGATCTGTCGATATGAATTTTTCGTCCTTAATTGCCTGGGCCGGCCCGCCTACACTGTGCGCTGCGCCGCATGGCGACGCTTTTGCTGCACCCCCTTGTACCGATTGGCTCTTCAACCTCGTTCTCGCTCATTCCCCGCCCTTTTGGCACGGAAGGCCGGATTTTTCAGGAGAGATTCATGGCGCTTTACCAGAACAACGCACAATCGATCGGCAACACGCCGCTCGTTCGCCTCAACCGCGTAACCGACGGCGCTGCCGCAACGGTTCTCGCCAAAATCGAAGGCCGTAACCCAGCCTATTCCGTCAAGTGCCGGATCGGCGCATCGATGGTCGCCGATGCCGAAAAGCGCGGCCTGCTCGGGCCGGGTAAAGAGCTGATCGAACCGACCAGCGGCAATACCGGTATCGCGCTGGCCTTCGTCGCTGCCGCCAAGGGCATTCCGCTGACGCTGACGATGCCAGAAACGATGAGCATCGAACGCCGCAAGCTGCTGACCGCCTTCGGCGCCAAACTGATCCTCACCGAAGGCGCCAAAGGCATGGGCGGCGCCATCGCCCGCGCCGAAGAGATTGCCGCCGCCGAGCCGGATCGCTATGTCCTGCTGCAACAATTCAAGAACCCAGCCAATCCGGCAATCCACGAACAAACGACCGGCCCGGAAATCTGGAACGACAGCGAAGGCAAGATCGACGTACTCGTCTCCGGCGTCGGCACCGGCGGCACCATCACCGGTATTTCCCGCTACATCAAAAAGACGCGCGGCAAGGCGATCACGTCGGTGGCCGTCGAACCGGTGACGAGTCCGGTGCTGACGCAGGCCCGCGCCGGCGAGCCGATCAAACCGGGACCGCACAAGATTCAGGGGATTGGCGCCGGCTTTGTTCCCGCCGTGCTCGACCTGTCGCTGATCGACGCGGTGGAGCAAGTCAGCAACGAAGACGCCGTCCTGTTCGCCCGTCGTCTGGCGCGCGAAGAAGGCATTCTCGCCGGCATCTCCTGCGGCGCCGCCGCTGCCGCCGCCGTGCGTCTGGCGCACCGCCCGGAATACGCCGGCAAGACGATTGTCGTCGTGCTGCCAGACTCCGGCGAGCGTTACCTCAGCTCGATCCTTTTCGAAGGCATCTTCGACGCTGCCGGCCTGCCCGTCTGAGTTTGTCCTCCACCACGAAAAAGCCCGGCGTCGTCAGCGACACCGGGCTTTTTTACGCCGTCTGAACGTAGTTTTCGGCTGCCCTTGCGGCGCAAGGGCATTCCGTACCTTGCGCTAGATGGCGCCCGCCGCCGTCGCCACCAACGCCCGCGGGGATAACGCCGGAGTGGCGCGCAGCCGCGCCAGATCAAGGCGCTCATGGCGGCAATCCGGTGCAGGGCGAGCCAGGAGATAGCCTTGCAAGGCATCGGCGCCGGCATCGATTGCCAGCGACAGTTGCGCCGCCGTCTCGATGCCCTCGAAGACGGTCGTGGCATCCAGCTCGTGAATGATGTCGACCAAGCGCGGCACGATGCGCCGCACACGCGGATTCTCGCTGGCGGCGACGATCAGGCTGCGGTCGAGCTTGACGATATCCGGCTGCAACTGCCAGAGACGGTCGAAGTTGGAGTGACGCCGCCCAAAATCGTCGATGGCGATACGGAAACCGCGCCGCCGATAGTTCGCCAGCGCCACTTCCAATCGCGGCAAGTCGTCGACGCTGCTCTCCAGTATCTCGATCACCACGCGCTCGGGGGCCAATCCGCAACGGCGCAGCACCGACTCGAAAAAAGCGCCGTGCTCGCCGCTCACCGACAGCAGATGGTGCGGATGAACGTTGAGAAAGAGATCGCCGCTCACCGGCGGCTGATGCAGGCTGAAATTGAGCGAATGCAGGGTGCGGCAGAGTCGGTCGAGGCGAACGATGTCCAGGCCGTCGTCGGAACTCGCCAGAAAATCTTCGGGCGAAACGAACTGCCAGTCCGCCTTCGCCCCACCCCGTTGCGCGCTGCGTATCGCGCTCGACAGCGAGTTGCGCCACGGACGCAGCAAGGCTTCGTGGCCACGAATGGCACCACTTCGCGCATCGACAATCGGCTGGAAGGCCGTCGTCAGGCGGTGCCTGGCGTCAAGCGCTTCGACGCGTCCGGCAACGACTTCAAGGCGCGTTTCGGCAGAGCGCGCCGCCGTCGCAGACGCGCCTTCACTGAACCAGATACCGTTCAAGGTATTGAAATGGTCCAGCAATTCAGTGACTCTCATGGTGGCTCCCGGCCGCACAATCCAGAGCCAATGTAACGGCGCCGCGTAATCGCCAGAAATACGGAATTTTTCGCAGCTAATGCTTATCGTGAATAAGCAATGAGGCGCATTCGCGATGCCTGCGGACGATGTCGCCCTACTCGCGGCGCAGCACGTCGTAGCCGTTCTGACGCAGGAGGCGGATTGCCTGATCGACGTCCTGTCCGGTACGCACGCCGCTACGTCGCGGCCGCGACGGCGGCGCGACCACCAGATCGTGCCCGTGCGCGTGCAACCATTCGAGAATGGTGCTCAAACCCTTGGTGCCGATTCCCTCGGCTTGCTGCAAGCGCCGGTAGCCCAAGGCGACGACTTCTTCGGGCGAAAACTCGGAGCGTCCGAAAATCTTGCGCAGCGCATTGCGCTGCAAGGTCGGCAATCCGCTCGCCCCACTCGCGCAGGACGTCGGCTGTCGACAGTCGTCAAACACAGCAACCGCCTCCACAGTGGCGGCGAAACACGAGGTGGATTTCCTGATGTGCCGGGCAATTCATGGCTAGCTCCTGGCCGGATGGCATGTTGGCGGCAGGTTAGCGACGGGTGACGCCAAAAAGAACGAAGAATTGTTCATAAGAATATGAAGCAGACACGCTGCCGGCGCTCGTCATCAGTCTGCTGGACGCCATGTTGGTCGCCTTCAACTCTTCAACCATTCGCCGCCCGGATTCACGTTCCTGCCCTCGGCGTAGGGCCGTTTCGCCGGCCAATCCCCTCGCCAGCCGATTATGCAAAACGTTGACGCCTCCGATCATTCGCCCTATATTAATAACGCTTCTCATTTGCAGCAGACATCAATTATCGGAGAGTCTAATGTTCAACGCTCGTCACCTCGCTGCCAGCTGCGCTGTTTCGCTGACGGCTTTTGTTGCTACATCCGCACTTGCCGTCGAATACCCGATCGGCACCCCGCAGCAGCGCAATGGCATGGAAATCGCGGCCATCTACCTGCAAGCCGTCACCATGGAACCGGACGGCATGATGCGCAAGGTTGAGGAATCCGACGTCCACATCGAGGCGGATATTCACGCGCTGGGCAACAACCCCAACGGCTTCGAAGAAGGAGCGTGGATTCCTTATCTGCTCGTCAAGTACGAAGTCACCAAGCTCGACACCAACCAGAAAATCAGCGGCGATTTCATGCCGATGGTGGCGAATGACGGCCCGCACTACGGCGACAACATCAAGCTCTTTGGCCCGGGCAAGTACAAGGTCAAATACACCATCCTGCCGCCCTCGGCCAATCCGCACGCCCATTTCGGCCGCCACACCGATCGTCTGACCGGTGTTCGCCCCTGGTTCAAGCCCTTCGAAGTTGAAAACGAGTTCACGTACGTGGGCATCGGCAAAAAGGGCGGGTACTGAGCGATGAGCCTGGCGAACTTTCCCCTGCGACCACTGGCATTGGCGTGCGCAGCGCTGATCGCCGTACCGGCCCACGCGGCCGCTCAGAAGGACGAAACGCTGCGCTTGCTGGAAAAGATGAACGCCCGCCTCGAGCAGCTCGAAAAACGCAATGCCGAGCTCGAACAGCAGGTGAAAGCCGCTACGCAACACGCCTCCCCGGTGCTCGAACAGCGCGTGAAAACGCTGGAAGAAACCCAGGCGCGCGTCAATCAAGGACTCGACAACGACAACGTCTCTGAATACGAGCCGGAACTCACCTCCCGTCTGAAGGCCGTCGAAATGGACGCGCTCTCGGTCAAGAAGGCCGCACGCAAGATCGACGCGCTCGATGGCATCAAGGCCGGCATGAGCCTGACCACCGTCGCGCAGCGCCCGAGCGGCCTGCCGCAAGGACTGAAGGACGGCAACAGCCAGCTCAACTACCGCACCGACGTCACCGTCGAATTGCCGCTCGACCCGATTGGCGATACCGAGCAAAAAATCTTTGCTCACGTCCGTATCGGCCAGGGGCAAGGCTTGAATGCACCGATGAGCAACCTCGGCGCCTTTGCCTCGGCGCCTAACGCGGTAGCCTTCCGTGCCAGCGGCGCCAGCCCGGATGACTCGGTCGCCATTCTTGGTCAGGCCTGGTATCAGGCGAGCATCCCCCTGCCCTTTGGCGGCTTCAAGCCACGCTCGCGGGAGAAACTTGAGCTGACCTTCGGCAAGATGGACCTCTTCGGCTTCTTCGACCAGAACGTCGCCGCAGGTGACGAAGGCCGGCAGTTCCTCAACTCGATCTTCGTGCACAACCCGCTGCTCGACGCCGGTGCGCAGATCGGCGTCGACGCCAATGGCTTCCAGCCGGGCTTCGTTGCCTCGTACCTGAACGAGTTCAACAAACCCGAACCGTGGCGCCTGTCGCTTGGCTTCTTTGGCTCCGGCAAGACGGGCTCGAACTATCAGCGCAGTCTGACCTCGCCGCTCATCATGGCGCAGGCCGAAAAAACCCTGCGTTTCTTTGACGGACTCCCCGGTCACTACCGCGCCTACTTCTGGCAACGCAGCAAAGCGGTGGACTTCGATGGAGTAACGACGACCAAGCATGCGGGCTGGGGGCTGTCGATCGACCAGCGCGTCGGCGACGGCGTCACGCTGTTCAGCCGCTACGGCCAGCAAACCAACGGCGCCGTGCGCTTTGACCGCGCCCTCACGCTCGGTGCCGAAATCAGCGGGGCGTACTGGTCGCGCGGCGCCGACGCCATCGGTATCGCCGTGGGCGCCCTGCACGCCAGCAACGAATTCCGGGCTTCGCCGCGTGAGGCATGCCTCGAACTCGATGCGAATAACCAGTGCATCAACAGCTTCACCTACAACCCCTCCGGTGCCGAAAAAATCGCCGAGCTTTATTACCGCTACCGCATCACCAAGCAGTTCGAGTTGACGCCAAACCTGCAATACCTGACGCAACTCGGCGGCAATGCGGACGCCTCGGCCGTGAAGATTCTCGGCCTGCGTGCGCAACTCGCGTTCTGATCCAGAAAGGCAAAAACCATGAACCTGTACCGCGCCCTGTGCTTCCTCAACCGCCCGGTCATCATCGCCGGATTGCTGCTGTTCGCAGCACTGGCGCCGGTGCAGGCTCAGGAAATTCCCACTTTCAACCTGACGATCCGCGCCGGACATTTCGTGCCGGATACGCTCGAAGTGCCGGCTGGCAGCAAATTCCGGCTGATGATCAAAAACGAAGGCCCCGGCGCCGAGGAGTTCGAGAGTATCGAACTGAAGAAAGAAAAGGTGCTCGCTCCGGGCGCCTCCAGCTTCCTCATCTTTCAACCACTGAAGCCCGGCACCTACAAGTTCTTTGGCGACTTTCATCCCGAAACGGCGCAAGGCCGCATCGTCGCCAAATAGCGCCGCAAGGCAGGAAATCGTATGGGTAACGCACTCTTTGTCGTCTGGCGCGAAAGCGTCGAAGCCATGCTGGTCATCGGCATTCTCTACGCCTGGCTGAAGCGCAACCCGGCGCCGGGCGGTCTGCGCGCCTTGTGGATCGGTGTCGGCAGCGGCGTCGGTCTGGCCTTGCTGCTGGGCTGGGCCATGCTGGCGGCGCAGGACGAGCTTTCCGGGCAGGCGCTGGAGTGGTTCCAGACGGCAATTCTCTTTGTCGCCGCCGGGCTGATCACGCAGATGGTCCTGTGGATGGCGCGTCATGGCCGCCACATGAAAGGCCATCTCGAAGCCGGACTCGCGCGAGCGGCCGATCAGGGCAGCTGGATCGGCATTGCCAGCATCAGCGCCCTGGCCATCGCCCGTGAAGGCGCCGAAACCGTGATCTTTCTCTACGGTCTCGGTATGGAGCACGGCGACGGCTCGGCCCTCGCCATCGGTGCCCTCGCCGGTTTCGCACTGGCGCTACTGACGGCATGGGCCACCTCGCGCGGACTGCGCTTTCTTGATCCGCGGCATTTTTTCAAGACCACTGGCGCCCTCCTGCTCGTGTTCGCGGCGGCCTTGCTGGTCGCCGGCGTCGAACGACTGATCGGCATGGGCTGGCTGCCGCCGCTCCTCGACCCGGTGTGGGATAGCTCGGGCCTGCTCGATGACACGAATGCCGGCGGTTCGCTGCTGGCAACGCTGGTCGGCTACCGCGCGCAACCCTCGCTGATGCTGCTGCTTGCCTACCTCGGCTACTGGGGCAGCGTGCTTTTCGTCAAATCCCGACTCCACCGATAAGAAGGTTTCCGTGAAACCGGCCAGCCAATGTTCGACATGCTCCTCCCTCGCCCACGCCGCGCTCATGCCGATTAGCGCCGAGGGCAAGCCGCGTGCCCATGCCTGCGCGAGCAGCCTGCCCGCCGCCGATATCGCCGCGGCGGAAAGCCTTTCGGGATTCCGGCGGGGTGTCGCCACCGTCGGGCGCACGCTGGCCCGTCACCGACGCGTGGTCATCGGCCTGCAATGGTTCGTCGTCGTCTTTTACATGGCGCTGGTGATCATCCCCGCCTTTATGCCCCTGCCGCCGGTGGGGGCGCACCTCTGGGACAACCTGCGACTCTTCGCCCAGTTCATGTTCTGGGGCGTCTGGTGGCCGGGGGTGATGATCGCCACGCTGAGTCTCGGGCGCGTCTGGTGTGGACTTTTCTGCCCGGAAGGAACGCTGACCGAATGGGTCAGCCATCGCGGCCTGGGGCGCCCGGTGCCGCGCTGGCTGAAGTGGTCCGGCTGGCCGTTCGTTGCCTTCGTGTGTACCACCGTCTACGGCCAACTGGTCAGCGTTTACGAATACCCGCAGGCGGCGCTGCTGGTGCTCGGCGGTTCGAGCGTCGCGGCCGTCGCCATCGGCCTGATCTACGGCCGCGGCAAGCGTATCTGGTGCCGCTATCTGTGCCCGGCCTCGGGCGTTTTTGCCATTCTTGCCAAGGTAGCGCCGCTGCATTACCGCGTCGATCGCGAACGCTGGGATCAGGAAGAAAGCCGCCGGACGATTCCGATCACTCCCGTCAACTGCGCGCCTCTGGTCGACATCCGGCGCATGACCAGTGCCGCCGAGTGCCACGCCTGCGGCCGTTGCGCGGGGCATCGCGACGCGGTCGAGCTCTCGCCGCGCCTGCCCGGCAGCGAGATCGTTGCCCCCAACTCGCGGGCGACGACGGCGGAGGCCATCACCCTGCTCTTCGGCATCCTCGGCGTCGCCACCGCCGCCTTCCAGTGGACGGTCAACCCGTGGTTCGTACGCGCCAAACTGCAACTGGCCGACTGGCTGATCGAGCGCAACTCGTTCGCCCTCCTGCAGGACGACGCCCCGTGGTGGTTGCTGACGCATTATCCCGAAGCCAGCGATGTCTTTACCTGGCTCGACGGCGCGCTGGTACTCGGTTACATCCTCGGCGGCGGTTTCCTCCTCGGCTGCTGCCTTGCCCTGTCGCCGCTGCTCGCCGCCCGCCTGCTGCGCGATCCCGCCTTGCCCTGGCAACGTCTGACCATGGCGTTGGCCCCCCTCGCCGGAGTCAGCGTCTTCCTCGGCCTGTCGATGCTCACCCTGACGCACCTCAAGGCCGAGCAATGGCCGATTGCCTGGATGACCGATCTGCGCGTGACGCTGCTGCTACTCGGCGTTGCCGGCGCTCTCTGGCTCGCTGGACGCCTGATCCTGCAAACCGGCGCCTCGCGTCTGCGGCAAACTCCCGCCTTTGCCCTGATGTGCCTGCCGCCGGCACTGATGGCCGGCATCTGGTACACGGTCTTCTTCATCTGGTAAGCCGAGTCGTCGTCCGATGGCTGATCCGATGAACGCCGCTCCGCACCACCGCAGCTTCTGCGCAGGGCTCGCCGTCCTGGCGCTGTTCGCCCTGACACCGGCTCACGCCGGGGCCGAACTGAAGGTCGCCGATCCGGCCTACCTCGCCGACGAGATCTGCACCTCCGCAGGCATCGTCGGCGCCGCCCCGGCACGCGCTTCAGCAGCGACGGCCAACGCCGTGACGAGCAAGGCGCACTGCCACGACTGCGCCGCCCCGGATTGCGCCCCTGCGGCGGGCGCGGGGGCGCAACGGCGCACTTGCGCGCGCCCGCGTGTGCGCGCCACCGGCCTCGATACGTCGACGCCAGCGCCAGTGCCGCCTCCGGCACGGCAAGCCCTGATCGCCGCGCAGCGGACGAACGACTGAGCCATCGCACGGCGCTCACGTGAGCGCACCACGCCAAAGCTCAGCCTTTTGCCTACGCCGCCGTGCATTCCGGTTATAAACTAATGCACATTGCTTCTTTCGCCGCCCGTGGCCGCCTCGCTACAGTGCGCGACGGTCACTCTCCCCCCAACGCTGCCGACGCCAGCCCCTCAGTGCGCCGGTCGCTTCCCACCAAGGACTCTGCGATGAAACTGGAAACTCTGGCCGTTCATGCTGGCTACAGCCCCGATCCGACCACCAAAGCCGTTGCCGTGCCGATCTACCAGACGAGCTCGTTCGCCTTCGACAATACGCAGCATGGCGCTGACCTCTTCGACCTCAAGGTCGCCGGCAACATCTACTCGCGCATCATGAATCCGACCAACGACGTGCTGGAAAAGCGCCTGGCTGCGCTGGAAGGCGGCGTCGGCGCGCTGGTCGTTGCCTCGGGCATGGCCGCCATCACCGCCGCCATCCAGACGATTGCCGAGGCCGGCGACAACATCATTTCCTCGTCGACCCTCTACGGCGGCACCTTCAATCTATTTGCCCACACCCTGCCGCAATACGGCATCAGCGTGCGCTTTGCCGATTACCGCGACCCCGCCGCCTTCGCCGCGCAGATCGACGCCAACACCAAGGCCATCTACGTCGAGTCGATCGGCAATCCGCTCGGCAATGTCACCGACTTCGAAGCCATCGCCGACGTCGCCCACCGCCACGGCATCCCGCTCATCGTCGACAACACGGTGCCCTCGCCCTACCTCTGTCGCCCCTTCGAGCATGGCGCCGATATCGTCGTCCATTCGCTCACCAAATACCTCGGCGGCCACGGCAACTCAATCGGTGGCGCGATCATCGACAGCGGCAAATTCCCCTGGGCGGAGCACAAGGAACGCTTCCGCCGCCTCAACGAGCCCGATGTTTCCTACCACGGCGTCGTCTACACCGAAGCGCTCGGCGCGGCAGCCTACATCGGCCGCGCCCGCGTCGTGCCGCTGCGCAACATGGGCGCCGCCCTGTCGCCCTTCAACGCCTTCCTCATCCTGCAAGGCATCGAGACGCTACCGCTGCGCATGGACCGCATCTGCGACAACACGCTGCGCATCGCCCAGCATCTGCAAGGCCACGCCACGGTGAAATGGGTCAACTACTCCGGTCTGCCGGGGCATAAGGACTACGCGCTGGCCAAGAAATACCTGGGCGGTCGCCCCTCCGGCATCCTGACCTTCGGTGTCGACGGCGGCAGTGCCGGCGGCGCGCGCTTCCAGGACGCGCTCAAGCTCTTCACGCGCCTCGTCAACATCGGTGATGCCAAATCGCTCGCCTGCCACCCGGCTTCGACGACGCACCGCCAACTGTCGCCGGAAGAAATGCTCAAGGCAGGCGTCACCGAAGACACGGTGCGCCTGTCGATCGGCATCGAGCACATCGACGACCTGATCGCCGACCTCGACCAAGCACTGGCCGCCGTCTAAACGAGGTGTCGCCAACGGCCGGGAGTCGCATGGCAGGCCCATGGACTCCCGGTTTTTTACGCCCGCACACCCGCCAATATGCGTTCCGCCGCTATATAAATCGTCATAAAGTCTTAGCCCGCCATCGCGCATGGCGGTATCGTTCGCCTCCGGGGCGCTGCCCTGTCTTCGGAGAAAACGTCATGCCACTTGCCGATCTGGTGCGCCACCTCAACGCCCGTAATGCCGCCCGCGACGCCCTGCGCGCGCCGGCACCTTTCGTGGCGACCGAACACGGGGATGTGCAGCTCCATTTCGCCGATCTGTGCCTCGAATCGATCTTCCTGCCCATCGTCGAAACCCGCAGCGGCAGCGCACACGGCCACGCCGCCTCGCTGCGCGTCAGCGGCCTCGTCTCGCAGCGCCCGGTCGCTCCAGACGCCGTCTTCGTGCTCCCCGGCAGCGACGAGGAGTTCATCCAGCTCGACCGCCAGGTGCGTACCCTGCACGCCCTCAATTTCCTCAAGCAACGCCTGCGCGGCAACCTGCTGCTGGATGTTCACCCGCGCCATATTTTCGGGGTCGCCAGCGATCACGGGCTGGCCTTTGAAGAAATCCTGCGCCCGTGCGGCCTGCTGCCAAAGCAGATCACCCTCGAACTCGATATCTCGCCCGTCGATGAGGCCGATCCCGCGCAACGCGCGCACCTCATCCGCGCGCTGACCGACTATCGTGCACGCGGCTACGGCATCGCCGTGCGCGGCATCGCCCAAAACCGTGCCCATCTCGCCCTGCTGCGCGATCTGGCGCCGCAGATCATCCGTCTCGACCGCCCTTTGCTGGCTTCCGGCCATCCGCTCGGCGCGCTGATTGCGCCGCTGCGCACGCTGGAGGCGCGTCTGCTCATCGACGCCAGCGGTCTGGCTGAGCATGCGGGAACGGATTATTGGGGCGATGTCGATCTCGTGCAGGCACCGCCCCTGCCGGAACGGGCCGCCGCGCTGCGCGGCGGACTCGATGCCGGCGCTGCCTCCAACGCAGCGCCGTCGCACGCCTTCCGGCTGAATGCCGCCTGACGGCGCGCGTTAGTGATGCGTGCGTAGCGGCTTATCCGCAGGACGGGTTTTCGGCTAGAGTGCGAGCGGTCAACGGCGGCGGTGCCTGCGGATGCACCGCTGCCGGGCACGCTGTTGGAGATTTTGTCGGCCAACACCGACTGCCACGCCCGCCAAGTCAGCCACTCCGCCGGAGAATCCCCCCCCCAAATGTTGATCAACTGCTCCACCTATCAGGAAGGCGCCAAGCTCAACGACATCCCGATCTCTGCTATCAGCGATTTCGTCAGTCGTCCGGACTGTTTTGTCTGGGTGGCCCTGCGCGACGCCAGCGATGCCGAACTGGCGGAAATGCAGGCCGAATTCGGCCTGCACGAACTGGCCGTGGAAGACGCCAGCCATGGCCATCAGCGGCCAAAGATCGAGGAATACGGCGAATCGCTGTTTGCCGTCATGCACCTCGTCGAACTCGACGGCGAGGAACTCAACGTTGGCGAGGTCAACGTCTTCGTCGGCAAAAACTACGTGCTCTCGGTGCGGAACCGCAGCCGACATGGCTTTCTCGGCGTGCGCGAACGCTGTGAGCGCGAGCCGGAGCTGCTGCGCCACGGCTCCGGCTTCGTGCTCTATGCCCTGCTCGACGCGGTGGTGGATCGCTACTTTCCAGTCATCGACGCGCTGGAGTCCGAACTCGAACGCGTCGAAGAGCAGATCTTCGCCAAGGGCGCGGCGCGCTCGAACATCGAACGTCTCTACGAACTCAAGCGCAAGGTGACGACGCTCAAACACGCCGTCGCGCCGCTGATGGAAGCCGCCGGCAAGCTCACCAGCGGCCGCATCCATCATCTGTGCGCCGAAACACAGACCTATTTCCGCGACGTCGTCGATCACCTGTACCGCATCAATGGCTCGGTCGACGCCATCCGCGACACCATCAGCACGGCCATCCAGGTCAATCTCTCCCTCGTCACCATCGAAGAGAACGAGGTTAACAAGCGCCTCGCCGCCTGGGCCGGGATCTTCGCCGCGGCCACCGCCTTCGCCGGCATCTGGGGCATGAATTTCACCCACATGCCCGAACTGCAATGGGAGTACGGCTACCCCGCAGCGCTGGCGGTCATCGCCAGCACCTGCGGCTTTCTCTACTACCGATTCAAGCGCGCTGGCTGGCTTTGACCTTGATGTATCACTTTATAAAACGCCAACAACCTCACGTTTTATAAAAACTATTTTCCCCAGACGTTGTTGCGCTGATCGTCGACGCGCTTGGCCTTGTGCGTCTCGCGCGGCAGCGTATCGGGCGGCAAGACTTCGATCTTCGCCGAAACGCCCGTCACCGACTTGAGGTGGTGTGCAAAGCGCCCCGCCAGTTCGGCATCGACCGACGCATCGGCGCTGACACGCTCGATCTGCACCGTCAGTTCATCGAGATGCGCGACGCGGCGGACGATCAGCTTGTATTCGCCGGTCAACTGCTTGTCCTTGCGCGCGATCGATTCAACGTCGCTCGGGAAGATGTTCACGCCCTTGATGATCAGCATGTCGTCGAGCCGGCCATGCACGCCGAGCAGGCGCATCGAGGTACGACCGCAGGCGCAGGGCTCCGTCGTCACCGAGACGATGTCGCCAGTGCGGAAGCGGATCATCGGCCGCGCGGATTTCTTCAGCGTCGTCAGCACCATTTCGCCGCGCTCGCCCTCCGCCACCGGCTCGCCGCTCTCCGGGTCGAGCACTTCGACGTGAATGTGATCCTCGGCCCAGTGCAGACCGTTTTTCTCTTCGCACATGCCGGCGCAGGAACCAAAGATGTCGGAGAGACCGTAGTAGTCGTAGACCGAAGCGCCCCACAGCGCTTCGATGCGCTGGCGAGTTTCGGGAATCGAACCGCCCGGCTCGCCGGCGACGAAAATGCGCCGCACGGAGAGATCACGCGCCGGGTCGATCCCCTGCTTGATCGCCGTCTCGCCGAGATACCAGGCGTACGAAGGCGTCGTCCAGATCGCCGTGACGGAGAATTGGCGCAGAACCGTCAGCAGACGCTCCGACGGCAAGGTACCGGCGTGGATCGACAAAGCGCCCAGCTTCTGCGCGCCAAGCACGCATGGGCCGCCGACGAAGAGCGAAAAATTCAGCGAATGCGCGTAGCGATCCTCCGGGCGCAAGCCGGACGACCAAAACTGCCGCGCCTCGTAGTCGATCCAGTCGTCAAAATCCTGCTGGGTGAACGGCGACGCCGTCGGCACGCCCGTCGAACCGCTGGACGCCGAGATGTAGACGATGTCGCGCTCCGGCACCGCGCAGAGGTCGCCCAAGGGTAGCGCCGCCAACTGCCGGTCGCGGACGATTTTCTTGTTAATGAACGGAAAGCGCCGCAAATCGTCGAGCGTCTTCAACTGCGACGGATGCACGCCCGCCGCGTACCAGGCCGCACGGTAGTACGGTGAGCCGAAATACGCGTGCTGCAAATGCGCCTGCAAGGAAGCGAGCTTCAGACGCTCCCAGTCGGCGCGCGATTGGGTCTCCAGCGCCGCGTTCCAGAAACGCGAATCCGGCGAACTGCGCCGCGCCGCCGGCGAGGCAGACAAGGGCGTAGCGAGAAGCGGAGCAGCAGGCGCGGGCTCGAGCGAGGCGGGCGACGAAGAAAGCAGCGCGGCCTGGCGCTCGGCCAGAGGAGCAACGCGGGGGGTAGCAAACGAGGCAGTCGCCATGACAGGCTCCTTGAAATGTGCGGAGAGGACGCGCGCCGCCGTGCCACAAGCACGGCGTGGGATATGGGCGACGATCCTAGTCGCGCACCGCAGGCAGGCGAACGATGCAGTTCTGCTAAGCTATTTCGCCTGCCGTATATGCATCGGCCCCGTCTCTGTCACGCCCCGCAGGCTGCGTCGAAAGAGGCTGCCGTAACGGTGCGGCGACGGCGAATACCCCGGCGGCGGCACCCAGATGGGCAAGGCAGAATAAGCAAGCTAAAAACGCGTCATGGCACGCCGCGCGGCAAGCCGGTAAGCTGCCGCGCCAACTGCTCTGGCAGCGACCGCCGTCAGCCGGGAACGCCGCTTTGCTCCCGTTGCTGTCTCGTCGCCGTCTTTGCCAGCCTTTCCGCCGTTTTTCTGCCTCTTTCCGTCACCGCTTCTCCTTCCGAGCCCCTGTCCGCGATGAGTTATCAGTTCGACACCCTGACCCTGCATGCCGGGCAAACGCCCGATAGTGAGTTTGGCGCGCGTGCGCAACCGATCTACCTCTCCACCTCCTTCGTCTTCAAGGACGCCGAGCAGGCCGCTGCGCGCTTCAACATGGAACGCGCCGGCCACGTCTACTCGCGCATTTCCAACCCGACAACCGCCGCGCTGGAAGAGCGCATCGCCGCGCTCGAAGGCGGTGTCGGCGCCATTGCCGTCGCGTCCGGACAGGCCGCCCTGCATCTGGCCATCGTTACCCTGATGGGCGCCGGCAGCCACATCGTCGCCTCGCGTTCGCTCTACGGCGGATCGCACAACTTACTTGAATACACGCTGCCAAGATTCGGCATAGAAACAACTTTTGTCGATCCGCGAAACCTCGACGCCTGGCGTTCGGCGGTGCGCCCGAACACGCGACTCTTCTTCGGCGAGACGCTCGGCAACCCCGGCCTCGACGTCCTTAACATCCCCGCCGTATCGCAGATCGCGCACGAGCACGGCGTGCCGCTGCTGGTCGATTCGACGCTGACGACGCCCTGGCTGCTGCGCCCCTTCGAGCACGGCGCCGACCTCATCGTGCATTCGGCAACCAAGTTCCTCGGCGGTCACGGCACCGTCGTCGGCGGCCTGCTGGTCGATGGCGGACGCTTTGACTGGACGGCGCATGCCGGGCATTTCCCGACCCTGACCGCGCCCTACCCCGGCTTTCACGACATGGTGTTTGCCGAGGAATCGAGCGTAGCCGCCTTCTTGCTGCGCGCCCGCCGCGAGGGGCTGCGCGACTTCGGCGCCTGTCTGTCGCCGCTGTCGGCCTTTCAACTCATGCAGGGTGTCGAGACGCTGCCGCTGCGCATGGCGCGGCATGCGGAAAACGCGCGGCGGGTGCTGGATTTCCTCGCCCAACGGCGCGACGCCGGCGCGCCCATCAGCCGCATTGTCCATCCCGAATGCCCGGATCACCCTGACCATGCCGTGGCTCAGCAGCTTCTGCCACGAGGTGCCGGCTCGGTGATCAGCTTCTCGCTGGCAGGCGACCGCGAACTCGGACGACAGCGCGGTCGCGCCTTCATCGAGGCGCTGAAGGTCTTTTCGCATCTCGCCAATGTCGGCGACGCCAAATCGCTGGTCATCCACCCGGCCTCGACCACGCATTTCCGCATGTCCGACGCGGCACTCGCGGCCGCCGGCATCGCGCCCGGCACCATTCGTCTGTCGGTCGGCCTCGAAGACGCCGACGACCTGCTCGCCGACCTCGCGCGCGGCCTCGCGGCGGCAGGCAAAGTCAGCGTGGGGAGCACGCCCGCGCCGAGCGCCCCGGCGACAGGAGCGGCGGCATGAATCTGCTCATCGCCAATCAGACCGCCTACGCCTATACCGGCGGCGTCGCGGCCGTCGCCACCGACGCTGATTCAGCCAGGCCGGCTGTTGTATTCATCCACGGCGCCGGGCAGGATCACAGTGGCTGGACGCTGCAAAGCCGCTGGTTCGCGCACCACGGCTTTCGCGTCCTTGTACCCGATCTGCCGGGGCATGGCCGCAGCGCGGGCACGCCGCTGGCCAGCATTGAAGAGGCCGCCGACTGGATCGTCGCGCTGCTCGATGCGGCGAATATCCAGCGTGCCGCGCTCGTCGGCCACAGCATGGGATCGCTGATCGCCCTCGACGTCGCCGCGCGGGCCGCCCCCTCGCGCGTCAGCCACCTCGCGCTGTTGGGGTGCTCGGTGCCAATGCCGGTCGCCGACGGGCTGCTCGCAGCGGCACGCGACGACGAGGCGACGGCCTGGCAGATGATCAACGACTGGTCGCATTCGCCACGCGGCCTGCTGGGTGGCAACACCGTGCCGGGCGTCTGGCTGCTCGGCAGCAACCGGCAGTTGATGGCCCGCCAGCGCCCCGGCGTGCTGCTCGCCGGGCTCGACGCGTGCCGGCGCTACGCGCCTGACGCCGCCGCATTGGCGCAGATCGACGCGGCCATCCACATCGTCGCCGGCAGCGCCGATCGCATGACGCCGTTGCGCGCCACCCTCGCCCTGCAAAGCCTGTTGCCGACAGCCGGGCTATCGACCATCGCTGGCGCCGGCCATTCCCTGATGGCCGAAGCACCCGACGCCGTTCTCGATAGCCTGCGCGGCTTTCTGCTGCCCTGAAAACGCGCCGCCCATCCGCCCTATCCGTCTTCTCCGCCCTGTTCTTTCCTGCTGCCACCCGCTCCGAACACAAACATTCCCCCGATTTCCACGACCTTTGCCCAAACGGCCCACACCGCCGTCCGGGCGTCCACCGCAGAGACCCATCGCCGATGAGCCAAGACCTTAAACACTTCAACTACCTCGACCACGCCAACGCCGCTGCGGCGGCCAAACCGGCCGATCTCGCTTTCGCCACCCGCGTCATCCACGCCGGCCAGTTTGCCGACCCGGCAACGGGCGCCGTGGTGACGCCGATCTACGCCAACTCGACCTTTGTGCAACACAGCCCCGGCGTGCACGGCGGGCTCGACTACGGTCGCTCGCAAAACCCGACCCGCTGGGCCTTCGAGCGCTGTGTGGCCGATCTGGAAGGCGGCGCGCAAGGCTTCGCCTTCGCCTCGGGGCTCGCCGCCATCGCCACCCTGCTCGAACTCTGCGACACCGGCAGCCACATCATCGCCGGCGACGACCTCTACGGCGGCACCTACCGCATGTTCGAGCGCGTACGCCGGCAGAGCGCCGGACTCGACTTCAGCTTCGTCGATCTCGCCGATCCGGCCGCGCTGGCCGCCGCCATCCGCCCCAATACGCGCATGCTGTGGGTCGAAACGCCGACCAACCCCTTGCTGCGGCTGGCCGACCTCAAGGCGCTGGCAGACATCTGCCGCGAGCGCGGCATCATCACCGTCGCCGACAACACGTTTGCCAGCCCGGCCCTGCAACGCCCACTGGAATTCGGCTTCGATATCGTCATGCACTCGACGACGAAGTACCTGAACGGCCACTCGGACATCATCGGCGGCGTTGCCGTCGTCGGTGGCGAGCCGCGTCAGGCCGCCTGGCGCGAACGGCTGGCCTTCCTGCACAACGCGCTCGGCGCCATCGCCAGCCCCTTCGACAGCTATCTCGCGTTGCGCGGCGTCAAGACGCTGGCGCTTCGCATGGAGCGCCACTGCACCAATGCCCTCGAACTCGCCGCCTGGCTGGAGCAGCAACCCGGCGTTGCCAAGGTCATCTACCCCGGCCTGCCCTCGCACCCGCAACATGAACTGGCGCGCAGGCAGATGAGCGGCTTCGGCGGCATGATCACTCTCGAACTCGCCACCGACCTCGCCGGCACGCTGCGCATGCTCGAGCAGTGCCGCGTTTTCACACTGGCCGAGAGTCTGGGCGGTGTGGAAAGCCTGATCGAGCACCCGGCGATCATGACGCACGCCAGCATTCCGCCCGAGCTGCGCGCCGCCATCGGTATCGGCGACTCGCTGCTGCGCCTGTCGATCGGCGTCGAAGACGTCGGCGATCTACGCCGCGATCTCGCCGGCGCGCTGGCCGCCATCGGCGCCTAGGCTGGGCTGGGCCGCCCGCTAGCCGATCGCCCAGCATCCCGGCCCCCGGCAGAATCCGCCGACACACGCCAAGCACCGCAAAAAAAGTCCGGCCCCCGGCGCCACTACGCGCGCCGGGGGCCGGACTACTTTTGGCGCAGCCTGAACGGCAGACCGCGCCAGGAGGGGCTGGCGACTTAGCTCAGCGGCGCGCCGCCGTGTGCACGAAGGTGCCGACGTGCTCGCCGCGCAAGGCGGCGGTGAGCCGCCCCGGCACCAGCCCGTTGACCACCTGCACCCGCTCGATGTGACGGGCGGTGGCCATCACCTCCAGCAGGGCGCGGTCGAAAGGCAGCGAACCATCGGTCTTTGCCAGTTCGGCCGCACTCGTTTCGGAGAAGAACTGCGCCGTTCCGCCATTCACGCCATTCGGGTCGTCGCTGTAGACGCCGTCGACGTCCTCGACAATCGTCAGGCCAGCGGCGCCAAAGGCATCGGCAAGGAGGAAGGCCCCCGTGTCGGCGCGGTGCGGCGGAATGCGCGAGCCGGGGAATTCGTGGTGGTGATACGGCGGGAAAGCGCTGCCAACGACCGCCCGCGCCGCCGCGAGATGCACCGCCAGCTGATTGGCGATGGTCGGATGTTCGATGTAAGAAACACCATCCGCCGCCAGCAGCGAGGCGAGGATATGGCCGTTCTGCCCTGCTTCGCTGGCGGCGAGCGGCGCCAGCGTGCCGACCGGCAGACCCAGATCGAGACCGACGCTGAACAGATGCCGGGCGCGAATGCCGGCGCCCGTGAGAATCAGCAGCCGGTGTTCGGGCAAAAGCGCGCGCAGCTCGGCGACGAGCGGCAAGATCGCCTCGGCACCGCGATCCATGACGCGACCGCCGATCTTGACGACCTGCAACCAGGGCAGCAGACGGATGGGGCGCACCCCGGCGACCGGACGCGTGAGGCTGCCATCCTGCAGGGTCTGACGCGCGAGCGGAGAAATAACGTGCTTGATTTGGTTGGAAGTATCAGCCATGACGTGCGCCTCAGTTCGCGGTGATGATGGTGCCGACGTGCTCGCCTGCGAGCGCGCGGGTCAGGTTGCCGGGGACGAGGCCATTGACGACCTGCACCTGGCGGACATGCTGCGCTGACTTCAGGAGGTCGAGCACCGGGAACTCCAGGATCGAGTCATGCAGGCCGGCAGACTTCATCTCATCGACCGAAATCTTCGGGATGAAGGTCGGGTTCTTCGACGTCTTTGGATTCGCGGTGTAGAGGCCGTTTTCGTCCTTGACGTAGATCATTGCCTTGCAGCCGAACTGCTCGGCCAGCAGGAAGCAGCCCGCGTCGGTGCGATACGGCGGCAGCACGCCGTCGGCGGGCGGACGCATCCACAGTTTGTAGGGCGGCATGCCGCTGAAAATGACGGCGCTGACTTCCGCGAGATAGAGCGGCAACGCCGCCAGCCCCGCACCGTCCACCGTCGAGATGCCGTATTGCGCGAGCAGGCTGCCGAGCATGGCCGCGTTCTGGTCGGCCACCGAAGCGCCTAACTGTGCCAGCACACCCGCCGGCAGATTGAGCCCGGCGGCAATCGAGTAGAGATGCCGGGCACGGGTGCCGGCGCCCGTGCCGATCAAGAGCTTGTGCTGCTTGCGCACCGCGACGATCTCCTCCACCAGCGGATACACCGCCGCCCGACCGCGGTCGATGACGCTCTGCCCGCCGATCTTGATCACCGTCGCCTCCGGCAGAATCCGGAAATCCGGCGCCGCCGCCGCCGCAGCCTGAAGCTGCGTATCGGTCAGCGAGCGCTGCATGAGGAGCTCTTCGAGCTCCGCTGTCGTGTGGGCCATGAGGTTCCTTTCGTCATCGGTTTTCACTCGCAACACGCCCCCGCCAGCCCCGCCTCCCGCGCCGTCAAAAACCGGCGCGACTTGCGGGCAGAGATGAGCTTGAAGCGTCTTCGGAGCGCATTCAGTGCGGCCTGCGGCCACCTGCCCATAGGCAGCGTGCGGTCGCAGCATAGGGTAAAGCGTTATATAGATTCAACCACACTGTGCAATAGCGGCCTGTGCCTCAAAAATCTCGCCGTCAGGGTATCCAGGCCAGGCCGCCATGTGGGCTATGTGCGCTATGCTTGCACGCACACGCCGGCGCGCGATTAATATTTCTTTACTTTTTTACGCACCCCGCTCAGATAGCAAGGAAAAATCCTTCTGAGCGCCCCATATTTCGACTACGTAAAAATATCCGATCATGACCATTCAACGCCTGGGCACCACCCGCCGATTCTCCGATGCCGTAACGTATAACAAAACGGTGTATATCGTCGAAGTCCCCGCCAATCTCGACGCCGATATTTCCGCACAAACCGAGAATCTCCTCGCCAGCGTCGCACGCTTGTTGCAGCAGGCCGGCAGCGACGCGAGCCGTATTCTTCAGGCGACGATTTACCTCGCCGACATAGGCGATTACGACGCCATGAACCGCGTCTGGGACGCCTGGGTGCCCGAAGGCTCGGCGCCGGTGCGCGCCTGCGTCGAAGCCCGGCTCGCCCACCCGAAGTACAAGGTCGAGATCGTCCTGACCGCCGCCTGCCTGAATGACTGTCGCCCCGGCACGGCTGACGGCACGACGGCAGAGGCGCCCGACTGAACATCCCGCAGAGGCGCGCTCGGAATATCTGGCCGGAACCTTTGCGCGGACTGAGGGCACCCTTCCTCGCGAGCCGTACGCCCGTGCGTTAATCCACAGGAAACAAGCGGAAAGGAAATCGAATCAAATGACATATAAAAAAGGCTTCGCCACACTCGCCGTCCACGCCGGAGAAACCCCCGACAAAATCACCGGCGCGTCTTCGCCGAATCTGGTGATGTCAAGCACCTACGTCACCGACCCGGATGTTTCTTTCTCTGCCGAGGATTTCGGGGAAAATACCCCATATATCTATACGCGCTGGGGAAACCCGACAATTACCCAGCTGGAGCAGAAACTCGCAGAACTGGAGGGCGCCGAGGCGGCCATTGCCTTTGCCAGCGGAATGGCCGCCAGCACCGGCCTGCTGTTGCAGTTTCTCAAACCCGGCGATCACCTCGTGATCTCCGACGTGAGCTACGCCGGCGTGGCGGAATTCGCCAAGGACTATCTGCCCGCGCGGGGCATCGAGGTTTCGCGCGTCGATCTCTCGCAGCCGGAGAACCTGCGGCAAGCCCTGCGCCCGACGACGCGTCTGGTTTACGCCGAAACGCCCGCCAACCCGATCCTCAAGCTCACCGACATTGCCGCCGTCGCCGCCATCGCGCACGCGGCGGGCGCCAGGCTGATCGTCGACTCCACCTTCGCCACGCCGGTCGCCACCCGTCCGCTGGAGTCGGGCGCCGACTTTGTCGTGCATTCGCTGACGAAATACATCGGCGGGCACGGTGACGCCATCGGCGGTGCCGTGCTGGGCAAGGTGGCCGATCTCGCCGTTCTACGCAAAGAAGTCGGCATTCATCTGGGCGGCATCATCAGCCCCTTCAATGCCTGGCTGATCATGCGCGGTCTGGCGACCTTACCCCTGCGCATGCGCGCGCATGAAGAAAACGCGCTCAGCGTGGCACGCTGGCTGGAAGACCACCCACGCGTCGCGCGGGTCATTTACCCCGGACTGGCCTCGCACCCGCAGGCCGAGCTGGCGCGTCGGCAGATGAAGAACTTCTCCGGGATGATCAGCTTTCAGGTCAAGGGCGCGGGCGAAATCCTTGCCCGCACTTTCGCGGAACGGCTGGAGGTCATTCACTACGCCGTCTCGCTGGGGCATCACCGCAGCCTGATCTTCTACCTCGCCACCCAAGACATGCTGCGCACCTCCTTCACCCTGACGAGCGCGCAGGAAGCCACCTACCGGGAGTTCGCGGGCGACGGCATCTTCCGCTTTTCGGTCGGTCTCGAAGATGCGGCTGATCTCATCAGAGACCTGGAAATCGCACTGGCCTGAGCGCGCCCGCGTAAGCCAACAGGCCGCCGGAGGGCCGCGCCCTTAGCGCCGCAGCGCCGAGACGGCGGCAGCGTAGCCCTCCAGCGACGGAAAGCTCGCCGGCAGCGGATCGCCGCTGAATTCGGCCGCCCAGCCGTCTTCGCGGGTGAAGAGGCGAATGCAGGTGAAGTCCGGCGTTTCGCCCATATCGAACCAATGCGACGTATTCGCCGGCACGCTCACCAGATCGCCCTGCTCGCAGAGCAGCGCGAACACCGTCTCGCCGACGTGCAGATAAAAGAGGCCGCGCCCCTCGACGAAAAAGCGCACTTCAAAGTCGTTATGCGTGTGCTCGGCGAGAAATTTCTGCCGTAGCGTCTCCTGATCAGGATGCCCCGCCTGCACGCGGATCACGTCGACCGACTGAAAGCCGTACTCCGCCTTCAAGGCCGCCAGCGGCTCGCGATAGGCGGCGAGCACCGCCTGCGCGTCGGCGTTCGCCGGCAAAGGCGCAGCGGCCTGCCAGCGCTCGAAACGCACGCCAAGCGCCGCCAGCCGGCGGGCGATCTCGGCATGATCGTGGATCACCTCGCCGGCCTGCGCGGCGAGCGACGGCGCTGCATGAGAAGACGGGAAGGTGGCGGAATGGATCGAGAAAACACTCATGGCAGAAAGCCTCGCGGGCGCCCGGTTAGAAAAGCCCGCACTCTAGGCCAGCCCGAGCGGCGCGCCAAAGACGGCTTCGTTATGCACTTATGCCGCCGTGAGAAGCCACACGAGAAGCGCGCACGCTCAGCCGCGCCGGAAACGCTGCCGGTACTGCGCCGGACTCAAGCCCGCGCGCCGCACGAACAGGCGCCGAAAGGCCGGCACATCGCTGTAGCCCACCCGCGCGACGATCTGCTCAAGGCTCATGCGCGTGCTCTCCAGAAGCTCCTTGGCGTGCTCGACGCGCAGATCCTGCACATACGCCAGGGGCGGCATCCCCGCCGCTGCCTGAAAGCGCCGATGCAAGGTGCGGTAACTGACATGCAGGGCCTCGGCGAGCGCCGCCGTCGTCACCGCAGCACTGCCGTGCGCCGCCAGCCAGTCAGCCGCCTGCTGGATTAACGGATCATCGAACTGCCGGCGCAGCGCCATGAACGGCCGCTGCGAATCGCGCGCGCCATCGACCAGCATGATGCGACTGACGCTGCGCACCAGCGCCGCCCCCAACAGACGCCGCAGGACATGCAACGTGAGATCGGTATGCGCCGTCATCGCCCCGGCGGTGAGATATCGGCCGCTATCGACAACGACCGCGTCGGCATCGAGCGCGATACGCGGATAGCGCTGCCGGAACTCCGCCTGCAACCACCAGGGCGTCGTCGCCGTAGCGCCGTCGAGCACGCCACTCTCGGCGAGGACGAAGGTGCCGTAACAACTCCCCGCCAGCAGCGTCTCGCCGGGCAGCGAACGCAAGCGGGCAATGACCGGCTGCCAGACCGTCTGCAACTGCTCGATCAGCGCTGCGCCGTCGGCGGCAAAGAACCCTGGCAGGATCACCGCCGCATAGCCCGCCAACACCTCCGGCATCGCCTGCGTATCGACCGACACGCACGGCGACAGACGCACCGTGCCGCCGTGCACCGAGAGAATATCGAGCCGGCAGCCCTCGGCCTCCGGAGAACGGCTGGCGACGTTAAGCATATCCATCGTCAGCATGACGCTCGAAGGCGTCGCGCCGGGTTCGACGATCAGGGCAATGGGCAGCATGTGTTTGTGGCAGAACTGGCGTTTATTTTGTCAATTGTGCCACTGTGGGCGGCCATGCGAATCGGCGAACATGAAACCTCTTTCCCACGGATAAAGGGGAGTGAGATAAAGGAAGGGGCAGAAGCGCGATAAATCCGGGAAGAGCTGGAACAAGCCGGGAGTTTCCGAGATCGGCCGCGCAATCTTATTGCAACAGCGGAAATGAACGAAGCCCGGCGAGAGCGGCAATCCAAACCGCTGAATTGAGCGGCCCCCGACCTTACCGCTTTTCCTTCGTGACAGCATCCGCCATCGCCGCCGGTAGCGCGCTGACCTTCTCGGCCAGCATCTTGCCCAGGTTCTCAAGGCGGCCGCCCGGCGGGTAATGAAACGCCGGATCGACGCCCGCCGGGATCTGCTGCGTCTCACCGGTGCGCTTGTTGGTGTAGGTGCTGTACTTCTCCGCCGGCGCCTGGCCGACCTTGAGGCCCTGCCGGTCGAGCTGGCGCTGGCCCATCTGGATCACGCGGCACTTGCAGCCCCACGCTTTCACCGGGTAATGCGCCCGAATCCAGGGATCATCAACTGGCAACACCTTGCCGTCCCATGCGGCGTGCTCGGGCCGCTCGTACGCGCTCGGCGTGTGGTCATACATCAGGAATGGAAGTGTCTCCTTCTCCTCCTGGATGCGCGTCCACTGGCCATCTGCGTGCGCCGTACGCAGATTGATGTCGTAAATCACCTTCAGCCGGGCCGGGCTGCCGAGCTGCACGTCCTTGGTCTCATCGGTCAGCGGATCGGTCATCAGCTTCCGCCCCCACCATCCGCGCTTGACCAGGTTGGGCCGCAGCTCGGCGATGAAGGTTTGCAGCGTCGTACCGTTGGCCAGCGCCGCGTCGATCTGTGCGCGGATATCCTGCAGCAGATCGACCTGCATCGCCTTGGCGACGGTGAATGCCGCCTGATGCTCCTGCTGCCACACATCGCGGTAGTCGAAGCCGATCTGAAAACCCTTCTGCCGAAAGAAGGCGATCGCCTCTTCCGGCGGAAGCAGCTTCAGATCGATGCGCGGCGCCATATCAATCGACCTGGCCGCCACCGACCCGGCCGAAGATCGCCGCCGCAAAATTGCCCTGGGCGAGCAGCTGCGTCAGCGCCTCGGCATCCATTTGCGCAATCGTCTGCGGCAGCCGCGCGTTGAACTCCTCCAGCGTCTTGCACTCCTCGGCCAGGCGCTCGATCGGCGAAACAAGCGGCGTCAGCGTCCGCTCCCAATCGCCCGCCATCTCTTCCGCCAGACGGTCGAACTCATCCAGCTCGGCCGTAGCCCGGCTACCGCCCTTCAGCGCAACTCGCGCTGCCGCCTGCCCGCCTTTGTCGGCCGCCTCGGCCGGGCGCTCGTCAGGCGGAACGGCAAGCTGCGGCCGCGCCAGCGCCAGAATCGGCTTGCCCTCTGCGGCTTCAGGAATGCGCAGCTTCTCGTGCGCCCACGCCGGATCGATGCGCATGCCCATCGCCACCAGCTTCGGCAGCGACTCGGCAAACAGCTTCAGATCCTCCGCTTCGCCGGTGTCGAATTCGAAGCGAGGCAAGCGCCGCGGATCGCTCACCCCGCGATTCATCGCCAGCAACGGCTGCACCAGCCAGCGCGTCAGCGTGCCCTGCAGCTGGCGCGCATCCGAGAGCAGCAAATCGCGGCGAACCTCGCCGTGCAAATTGGCAATGCCGCTGCCCATTCCCGTCGACTTCGCCTCGCTGCTCGTCGTCTGGCCGACAATCGCCTTGCTGATACTGCGCTCGGCCCAGTCGATCATGGCCACATAGGGATCAGAAGCCCCCTTGGCGGCCTCCTCAAACTCGATCGACATCCCCTCCGGGATAATGCCGGCCGCCGCATGGCCGATGCTGACCACCGCATTCAGCAGCGTCGCCTTCTCTTCCGGCGACGTCCCGGAGGACGGGTACTTGCCCAGGCGCATCGGCAGCCCATAGATTTCCAGAAACTCCGCCAGATCGCGCACAGCGAAGTTCTTGAACAGGAAGGGCCACGCCAGCACACGATGCAGCCCGCCGCGCGCGATGTAACCGCTCCTCGCGCGATGCGTGTGCACAATCCAGCCGAACGCCTGCAGCTCGGCGCCATCGCCGCTGTTGTCGCGCAGACGCAACTCGTTCTGGTCGTTGCGCGCCAGCTGAAACCAACTCTGCGGCCGATGGTGCGCCGCGGCGATCAGCCGCTCGCGGCCGACCATCTGCCACTCCAGTTCAAGTGCAGAAAAGCCGTGGCCGATCGCATCCAGCGCATCGAGCATCAGGTCTTCGAGGTCGGCGAAGTCGCGCAGCACCTCATTCACCCAGGCGGTGTCGTCTTCTTCCGCCTTGCTCGCATTGCGTGGCGGCACCACGCGCCAGTCCAGCGTCAGCAACGCCCGCTTGCGCTTGCTCATCTCGGCGTAGAGGTGCGCGTCCTTTTCCTCCATGTCCATGAACAGCTCGGCCTGCGCCGTCAGATTGCCTGCCTCGGCCTGCTGCAGGATCTGGGCCAGCCGCGGCGGCGTCAGGCCGCGCGAGGGATGGCCGGCAAAAGTCTGCGCCAGATTGGCAATGCGGGAAGTTTGCGGCTCGGCCAGCGTCTCGCGCCGCAGCGGGCGGCCATTGATGTCGATGATCTGCGCCATTACCAGGCTCCTGAACCGTAACTGTGGCCGTCGCCATCCCAGCGGCTGGCGCGGGACGGGGCGGCGGTGAATTCAATTGGCGATCGCGGACTGGATGCCGCATGAATCGCCAGCGCCAGCCCCCAGAACTCATCGGCATGGCCGTCAGGCGTGCGTTCTGCAGTAAAGCGAACATTGCCTGCGCTGGTCGTTTGCTTCGTCACAGAACGCAAGCCTGCGCGGATCTTCGGATCGTAGGGAATGAGCACCTTACGGTCCTCCATCTTGCTGCGAACCGGATACGCCAGCTCTTCCTTAACCTTGGTGGAGAATGTCACCGCCTCGACCCTGTAGGAACCAAACTTGTCCTGCGCGTCGTCAGCCCAGCCGATTCCGAGGCCGGTCGCGTCAATACAGGTGCGATCGCTTTCCTCGATCATCGGGTAGAGAATCTTCTCCTGATCGGATTTGCGCATGTTCTGCAGCCGCTCGACACGACGGGTAAGCAACATGTCGCCGACGTCCTCGACCTGCCAAGCCACCGTCAAATCCTTCTTTCGGCCGATGTCGATACCGGTATATATCCGCCCGGAGCCCCGTTGCTGCCAGTTCAGGGTGGCTGCGTATTCGCATGCTGCGATGAGGTCGTATTCCAGGAAGGCCGTATCGTCGTCGGCTGGATTGCACATGTACTCCTGCTGGAACGACTCCTCGTCGGCACAACCGGCGCGCACGAAATCGAAATACTCCGCCTCATCCATCGCCTGACGCTTATCGGTTGCAGGCAACATCTGCTGCAGCTTGAAGAGGAAGCCCTGATCCAGGGCGTCCTGTAGCGTCACGCGATGCAAGCTGATGCTCTTCGGATTCCCCTTCTCCCGGACCTCGCGGATCAGTTCGTTGAAGAAGTTGTGAGAACCGCGATGCGTGGAAAGGACTTCCAGATTGCCGCCCCAAGTGATGCCTGGATAGGCGATAGACCAGAGCTTGCGCGGGTCGGGATGCAGCGCGAACTCATCGAGCACGCGCCCCCCGCGCTTGCCGGCCTGGGCGTCTGGATTGCTGCTCATGCTGTGGATCCGCTTGCCTGAGGCAAATTCCAGCACGTAGGCGGTCAGTTTTGCCTTCGGGTCGATTACGATTTCGCCGAGATCATTCGCCGCGAGGTCCATGATCT
The DNA here is from genome assembly GCF_009617575.1 of Rhodocyclus gracilis. Classification (GTDB taxonomy): domain Bacteria; phylum Pseudomonadota; class Gammaproteobacteria; order Burkholderiales; family Rhodocyclaceae; genus Rhodocyclus; species Rhodocyclus gracilis. Next base: position 16,928 of record NZ_WIXJ01000002.1, on the reverse strand, counting down.
TCGCCCACATCTTGCAGTCTTCGATAAACAGCCGAGCCTGAAGATCGTCTCGTGAGCTGACCCACTGGTCGTTGCGCGCGCCTTGAGCGGCAGTGCGCTCGTCGCACTTGTAGGCAGACGACCAGGAAAGACCGATCTGCCGGGCCTTCTCCATCAGCTTCAGGATCGAATCATCGGTGATCCACCGCGACTGATAGGGTAGGAAGATCGCGTCGACGTCACGCGGAATGCACTTAGCGTTGCCCCTGAAGGCCATTACGCGATTCCCAGTGCTTCGCGGATTGCTGCGCGAGTCTCGGGCGTCACGCCGCCTTTCTTCTGCAGAGCATCAAGCTTCTTCGCCTGCTCTTCGAGCAGCTTCCGGCGCGTCTCTTCCTGCACCTCAAGCCGAAATTTCTTCTGATTGACCGACGCCCGCGCCAGCGTCGCAATGTTCTTCGCCGCCGACGACAGCAGGCCGATCCGGTCTTCCGGCGACAACCCTTTATCGTCAGCCTCCTGCAGATTTACGATGCTCTCGAAGAGCTCGGTCTGCACCAGGGCGATCACCGCTTCCGAGCGCGCGTCCTGGTCGTCGGCCGCCCCCTCGGTCAGGAAGCGCGCCGCCTCCGTACTGGCCTTGATGGCAGCGAAGCGCCGCTCGATCTTCTGGCCATAGCGGTGAATCGCGCTCTTGCTGATGCTATAGCCGCGCTCCCGCATCATCTCTTCCAGCGCCTGGTAGCCGCTGAAATTGTTTTCCGCGAGCGCGCGCTCAAGCCACCGACGAACGTCTTCCGGCAGTCCGTCAATGTTCGACCGCCGAGCCATCACTCGCTCCAGTACTTCTCGGGCCGCGCAATGCCGGGCGCGCAGTCGATCGTGTATTCGGCGATATCGACGCCGTAGCGCGTCAGATCCGCAAACCACGCGCCCGACGGCATCTTGTTCAGATCGACCAGTCGCCGATCCGCCAGGTAATCCAGTTCGCGCCGGACCTCCAGCAAGGTCGCGTCCGGATAGATCGCCCGCATCACGTCGAGCAAAAACGCCTCGCTGCTGGTGTGCGGCCGCGCCTTATCCAGCGTATTGATCAGATTCCAGCGCATCGACTCGCGCCGAACCTTGGCGGTATCAACCATTGTTTGCCCCCCTCATTTGCACCACCTCCAGCTTGCTGTAGAGCGCGTCGAGCTTGGCCTCGATCACGCTTTGCCCCCGCACGTAGTCTTCCCGCCGCACGTAATTCACCGGCAGTTCCGCCTGCCAGCGCAAAAAGTCCCGCTCAAGCGCCGCCACCTGGTCGGCCGTGCGATCGGCTTGTGCGATGTAACGGTCGATGTGCTCGCGCAACGCCTTGCTGCCCACCTCGCGCGCCTCTTCCTGCGCCTTGAATTTCTCGCTGAGGCGCTGATCGATCTGCGCGCCCAGTACGCGAGCGAAGCCGAAAACGCAGCTCATGAACGTGATCGCCAGCCCGACCAGAAAGGTGGCCAGCCCCCAAAGCTCCATCTGAACGGTCATCGGCGGCCCCCAGCCTTGCGCCCGCTGGCGTTGTCGATCAGGTCAGCGCTCACGGACCGCCACCCACAGCGCAAAAGTGACGCCGAAGGCGGCAATCGAGACGATTGCCGCGTCGAGCACCGAAATAGTCAGGGCGGACGCGCTAAGGCCGCTCTCGTGGCCGGCTGCCCACCAGGCACGGAAGAACATCACTGCTGAAATGAGCAGTGGGAAGAGCCAGATCCAGCGGGCTTTCACTTGGCGCCTCCGTTGAGCAGCACATCCTTGTCGCGGCTGCCTCGGCTCGATCCGAATTCGAACTGGTGCGCGTCGCGCAGGCACAGGCCGAAGATGCCGGCAATGGTCGAGAGCAGGCCGACCACCTCACCGGGAATGTCGGCGCGGAACAGCGACAGCACCACCAGGCAGGCGACCAGCCCGATCACGTCGAACAGCACCATCAGATCGGCGCGCTTGTTGGCGTAGCCGGCCTGGTGCAGCTTGATGTCGCGGTCGCGCGCGCTCTGCCGGTCGGCGAGGTAGGCAGCTTCCAGATCGGCATCGGCCTTGAGCACGGCGAGCTGGTATTCCTGCGCCAGCTTCGGGTCGGCCTGCAGCGCCGCCAGCGCCTGTTCGCCACTGGTGGCGCCGGTCACGCTCTTGGCGAGGGCAATCGCCTGCTCGGCAATCGCAACGGGTTTCTCGCCGATGCCGAAGTAGCGCATCAAACTCGGCGCGATCTGGGCCAAGCCCAGCGCAATCGTGAGCGGTTCCATATCAATCCTCCTGGAGGTGTGCGGAAATGGCCTGCATGCCGCCGGCGATCCACGCAGCAACATCAAAGCCGGGGCAAATCTTCAGCCACTCACGCGGCTCGACGACGCCGTCACCGTCGGTGTCGGGCGACAGGTCGCGATGCCCGACGACGCGGGCGCTGGGATAACTCTTCTGCAATCCGGTGATGAGCACACGCAGTGAGTCCCACTGCGCCGAGGTGAAGCGGTCGGTGCCGACCAGGCAGACGCCGAGGCTCTTCTGATTGAAGCCGGCAACGTGGGCGCCGATCTCGGCCGGCGCGCGACCGGTGGCGACCGCACCGTTGCTGTAGAGGACAAAGTGGTAGCCGATCGAGCGCAGATCGGGATTCCAGATTCGGCACATTGCCGCGTCGCGTTTGAATCCGCGGGCCTTGTGCCAGGCGTCGATCGTTTGCGCCGGCGTGATCTGGCTCGGCGTTCCGGGCGTGCCGCGGAACAGGCTGTCGCCGTTGGGCGACGCGCTGCAATGGATGACGATAAGGGAGATTTCGCGAGGCATGCGCCCACGTTAGCGACGCGCGCGCGAAGGCTCCATTAACCGCAGTTAGAAACAACAAGCCCCGCTCTGAGCGGGGCCTCGGAAGCGTTTTGCTGATCTGCTATCGAGCGTTTGTAGCGCAGAACTGCTGTGCAGCGCTCCGGTTATCATCATCTTTGCACCATTCGACAACGGCCTCGGCACCGGCGATGCTTAAGTACTTCACCGGTTCAGCCATCTCAAGCATTTGCTTGTGATAAAGGCTGCCGTAGCTGATCTTCTTCAGGTCGTCAGCGCGGTACTGCAACTCGAAAACGGGGGAAACGGAACCGTTTCCATATTTGTCCTGGACCGGCGCACTAACGACAAATACAACATCCTTCTTCAAGGAAGAAGGGAAGTACTTCACCAGCGATTCCGAGATCCGATACGACTCCATTGACGCGTTTTGCATCAGATCTTTGACTCTCAGAACAGCCCTGCCAGCAAGACTGATTTTCAGGATGCCGTTCTCCTCGTGAACAGCTGCGATGCTCTGGCTAATTTCCTGAATCGTCTTCGGCGGCTGCGGGTCGCCGGAGCCGCAGCCGCCAAGGGCAGCCACGAACATCGCCGAAATCAGAACCCTCTTCATATTCCCCCCTAGAACAGCGCCCCCTGCCGCTTCTTCACCATTTCGAGGCGGACGGCCTTGACGACGCGATAAATGTGTATGACCGTCAGATTGTACTCACGCGCCAGCGCGTGGTGGTTGGTGCCGTTGAATTTCTCGAAAATCTCCATGTCGCGGCGGGAAATGTCGATCGCGCAGCCCTTCGGGATATAGATCGGCTCGCCGCCCCAGTCGCCGCGAATCTTGTCCGCAACGGCCACGCCGATCTCCACGGCGATTTCTTCCGTCTGACCGGACTTCACCAGCTCGGCGGCGATGGTTTCCGCCAGGTCGGCAATCAGCTGCGGCGCTCCCCGGCTCATGCCCGCTGTTCCTTCTGCGCCGACTTTTCCCGAAAGCGGATCGTCCGCTCCAGCGCCGAAGACACCGCGCCCAGCTGCTCCGGCGTCAGCCACTCCCAACGCGCGATGTCCGGAAAGATGCGCCGGCCAACGGCGTAGGCGTAGCCCCACTCGGCGCCAAGTGCCTTCAACTGCGTTGCAATCTTCGCCTCGATCTCTTCCTTGCTGAGCGCGATCGGCTTGTGCGCCCGCGCCGCCGGCGCCTTCTTGGGCGGCCGCGGTTTCCAGCCCAGCTTGCGAAAATGCTCGAGCAGCTGGCGCCGGCCGAGCGCAGATAAGTCTTTCGACGACTGAACCTGCTCGATCGACGCCAGCAGCCCGCGATACGTATCCTCGGCCATGCCGGTCTGCTGCCGCGCAACGTGGATCTGCGTGATCTCCGCCGCGCGCTGCTGTTCGGCACTGCGCCGACGGTTCCAGATTGATGTCTTCATGGCGTCACTCCAATGCCAGTGGCGCAGACCCGCCACCAACACCACGATTCAACTCAGCCTGACGACCGGAGCAATGCCCTGCCTGCGCGTCGTCGTATTCATGGTCGTGCAGCTTCCTGCCCGCGTTGCGATCACGCGCTTCAAGCGAGTCAAGAGCGCCGTAGCGTTTCGCCACGAACGCTTCGATCGCCGAAGAGCCAGCATCCGAGCTGGCAAATGCGCCGAGCGCGCGCGAAACGCCATCCACCCATCCTTCGCAGAACAGATCGGCACGTCGTGTCTTGGTCTCGGTTTTGCAGCGCTTGAGCTTGATCTTGATATGCTCAGACCGCGCGCGCCGCACTTGCCGAAGAAGAACGCTGAAGGCATATTGCGCAATCTCTGGTGCAGCGCCCGTGCCGATGAAGGCCCATTCGCCGATGGGTTCCCATTTCGCACGATCCCATCCTTGGCTGAAGATCACTCGGCAACCGAAGGCCTCTCCCGTGAGGATCGCAAGGCTTGCTTCCCATTGGGCCGGTTTCGCCTTGGCACCGGCCTTTGCGCGTCGCTCAGCGGCCTCGGCCGCAGCGATATCGAGGTCGGCAACGCCATGCGTTTCCATCAGCTTGCGTGCCTGGCGCAACGCGGCCTCGGCTTCGTGCTCGTTGGCGCTGGCCGACAGGGCGAGGCATTTGCGGATTTTGGCGATGATCTTGTCGCGTTCGGTCGTCATGTGATGTTCCCGGTTATGGCAGTCTCCCGAAGCCGCCCCGGAGGAGCGGCTTGAGGCGATGGTTAGCGGCGTCGCGGCTCCTACCAGGCGTAGCCGTGAATGCCGTTGGTGAGGTAGCTGCACTCGTCGATCATGCTGCTTTCTCCCCGCGAATCTCCGCCACAGCCTTCCGGCTGACGGCCTCGCTGCCGTGCGCGATGGCCAGCAGCAGCTGGATCGGCTTCGGCAATTTGCGGCCGCTTTCGTAGCGGCTGCCGCCCGACTGCGATACGCCAATCGGGCCCCAGAACTGCGCCTGGTTGAGCTGCTTCTCCTTCCGGATCGCGAGCGCGTCGCCGCCGGATACCGTCTTTGCGTTGATGCTCTTCATGCTGCCTCCCCGGCCAGTTCGGCCTCGAATGGAACGACCACGAAATCCTCGCCCTGCTGGATGCTGATGCCCGGCACCGCCACCACGGCCTCCGGCTCGTTGAGGATGGCGTCCTTGTTGACCTCGTCCTTCGAGCGAATGAAGCGCGTCAGGCCCATGCGGCGCAGGATGTCGAGCACCGCCTCGGCGCCGGTGACGCGCACGCTCGGCGGGCGCAGGCGCCAGAGGATTTCGCCGGTGGTCAGCGCGGCGGTCTTCACCTTGCCGCCCTGCGTGAGCGCCTCGCGGTTGGCCTCGGCCCACGTCTGCACGCCCTGCGTGAGGGCAGCAATGCGGGCGTTGTGCGGCTCGGCCGCAGCCTCCCAGCGCTCTTTCACGCGCGCCAGCTCGTCGTTCATGTCGGCGGTGATGCGTGCCAGCTCGCGCTGGCGCTCGCCGATCTCGCGCACGGCCTCTGCGGCCTGCTCGCGGTTCTGCGGCACCGCGACAATCGCGGCAGCCGATTTGATGCGGGTTTTCTTGGCGGTTGCCATGTGAGTCCTTTCAGTTCAGTGTGAAACGGAAAAAGCGGAGAGATCGGTGCCGGCGCACAGGTGGTAGGTCGCGACCTAAAAGACTGCTCATGCCAGGCCCTCCCGCTTGGCCAGCAGCCACGCCCGGCGCGGCGAGTAGCGCAGGTAGAAAGACAGCCGGAAGGCGAGCTGCAGGCGCACAAGCCAGCGGATGAAGAGGGTGATCGGCTTCAAAGGCATGTCACTTCCTCCCACTCGATGCGCACGCCGAAGCGATCGGCGAACCACGTGTAGATCGTCAGCGCGCCGTCCTGCCGCCGCTGGCGCCAGGCGCAGTCATCCTTGAAGACCACATGCAGGCGCGGGCTGGGCGCCACGACGATCACGATCTTGTCGCCGCCGATGTCGCGCGATCCGTGGAAACTGATCACGCTGAAGCGCTGGCTGATCAGCCACACCACGGCGTTCAGCAAGCTGGTAATCAGCTTGGTAGCCGCCGCGATCGACGTTTGGCGAGTAGCGTCTGGCGCCGCCGAGTCGATCAGCGCCCGCGGCTGGAGATGATGGGCGGCGCTCATCACAGGCTCCGCACCACGTCGGCCGTCACCAGCGGGCTGCCGATCTCGGCGGCGACGTTCAGCGCCGCCGTCATCAGGTTGCCGACGGCCAGCGGATACAGCAGCGAGACCGTCTCCGCCTTGTCGCGCCGCTGCGCCGTCACCGTCAGCTTGGCGCGGATGGCGTCAATGCCGCCCGCGTCGATCACGTCGGCAACCGCCTTGCCGGCACGCTCCAGCTTGAAGCGCAGGTAGTCATCCAGGCGCCCGCCATCCAGCGGCGGCAGTTCGACCATCTCGCAGCGCTGCACCACCTCGCGCACGTCGGCGTTGCGTTCCGACAGCTTCGCCTGCAGCTCGGGCTGGCCGATCAGGATGATCGACAGCAGTTTCTTGAAGCCCACTTCCAGCTCGAAGAAGCGCTTCAGGTGCTTGATCGTCGGAATCGGCAGCGCATGCGCTTCGTCGATCACCAGGCAATGCCGATAGCCCGCCGCGTGACTCTCGCGCAGCACCTGGTGCAACTGCCGAAAGCGCGACTCCGGGCTGCTCTTCGGCCGCTCCAGCGGCGCCACCGTCGCCATGATCGCCTCGGCAATGTGGCTGGCCTTGAGCGTCTTGCCTTTTTGATCGTTGTCTTCCATGCCCAACACGTAGGGGCGAATCAGCACGATCTGCTGGTGCTCGCGCTCGATGCGCTCTTCCAGGTCGCGCAGCAGCGTCGTCTTGCCGGCGCCGGACTCGGCGACGATGGCGAGCAGGCCGCCGAACTTGGCCGCCGAGAACATCGACTCGCGCACATAGCGGATATCGGGGCTGACATACATGTCTTCGTCGGACTGGATGGCATCCTCGGCAAAGGGGTCGCGGAAGAGCGAGAAGTGCTTCTTCGTCGCCGGGTGAAGGGTTTGTTTACGCAGTAACATGGAATCCTCCTTGGGTAAGTCGTCAGTGGTTTGCTGCGGGGAGACCGGGGCAGGCGCGTTGGCGCGCGTCTGCCCCACTACTTCGAAGGCGGTTGCGATATCGGCCGCTGGAACATTGGCCTGCGAAAGAAAGGCCCGGATTCCCGCCTCGAGCGTTTCCTGCGGCAAGCTCTTTGGCCAGGAGCCGTGATTGACGATCTGAGCGACAGTCGCGGTCGATACCTTCAGTGCCCGCGCCAGATCGGCCTGCCTGCAGCCCGGAGGGCCGAGCAAAAGCTTCAGCCTGAGCATCACGCACCTCCCACCGCGCGAAGCCGCGCCGCCGGTTCGCACAGTGCCGCGCGCGCGCCCTCGAGCTCGGCGGCAACCGTATCGAGCTGGTCTTCGGGAACGCCCTCGGGAAAGCGCTTTGCCAGCCGCGCGAAGTGCTCGCTCGTCCAGCGCTCGCCGAGCCTCGCCTTGAGACGGCGTGCGGCCTCGACGTGCGAGAGCGGCGGAAACTCCACCGTCGGCGGCGTCAGCGAATGCGCCCGGCCGCGGCGCGGCAGATAGTTCGGCAGTTCGGTATCGGTGATCGTCTTGAAGGCATGGAACTCGCCGCCGAAAGGCAGGCGTTTCGCCTTGCGTGCCGCCTCGGCCTCGCCCTGCGTGTCCGCGCCCATCACCAGCCGCTCGATTTCCTTGCTGGTCGTCTGCGCCGGCGTATCGGCCGGCGCGCGATAGCGCTCGCCGATCACCGCAGCCGTCTCAGCAAAGCCGAATTCGTTCTTCTTCACCTCGGCCACCACGTGGAATACCTCGCGGCCATCGGCGTCGATCCGCACCACCTGCGCCGCATCGTCGCGCCACGGGTTGCGCGTCACCAGCACCTTCTCGCCAACCATCACCTGCGGCACCGTCGACACGTCCCACTCGCGGCCGGCAAACTGCACGCGCAGCAGCGGCGTCACCGTGCGCGGCTCGGGCGCCGCGACGGCAAGCTCACGGCACACTTCCACGGGCGGCGCCTTCTCCAGTTGCGCTGCGGTAATCGTCATCCACACCGCACTGCGCGAGCGTCCATGCCGGCGATGAATCGCCGTTGCGTTGAACGCCATCCGCCATTGCCGGGCGCGCTCGTTGAGCTCGTCGAGATTCGCCACCGGCTCGAACTTCAGCCGCGCTTCGAACTTGCGCTCGATGATGTTCCGCGCGTTTTCCACCTGCCCGGTGGCGCGGGCGTTGCCCGGCGCGTGCGGCATCAGCCGGATGCCGAGCGACTTGCACAGGTTCTTCGTCATCGCCGCCGTGTTGGCCGAGCCCGGGTCGAGCATCAGGATCTTCGGCACGCCGTGCATGAGGTCTTGTCCGCCACGCTCCTGCATCGCGTTGATCAATACCGAGCACAGGTTGTCGCCGGACTCCGCGCCCATCACGTACTCGGCGTAAATCCAGTCGCTGGTGTGATCGGTGAGCTCGTACGACCAAACGCGGTTGGCGGCAATGCGGGCGAGGTTCTTCGGCTTATTCTTGTAGAACTTGTCGGCTTCCATCACCTGCAGGCCGCTCTCGCGCGCACGTGCGCCGGCGCCGGGCTTGAGGTAATAGAGCACGCACAGGCTGGCGTCGATCTGCCACACATGATTCGGGTGCAGGCTGGCCAGCTGCGTCGCCGGCGCCGGCTCGGCCAGCTGGTCCGGGTGCAGCTTGTAGGCGCGCAGCGCGCGGTGAATCGTGCTGTGCGAGAGCGGCCGGACTTCGCCGGTCGATTTGTCGATGCCCTCGGCGCGCACCTTCTCATCCGCGCGCAACGCTTCAACCGCATCGCCCACGCCGAACAGACGCTTGTTGTTCTTGCGCGCCGAGTTCGTCAGCACCCCGGAAATCACCAGCGCCTCATCGCGCGACAGTGCCGTCTTGCCGGCGTCGCGACGCCTCTTGCGCTCGCCCATGATGGCCACCTCTTTCAGCTTGCGGTGCAACGTGGCGCGCGACATCCCCAGTTCCTGGCACGCAGCCTGGTAGATGGCGTCCTTGCTGCCGTGCGCCGCCTGGCGAAGGGCGCAGGCCAGCGACACCAATCTTTCCGTCAGCGCCGGGCTCATGGCTCAGGCCTCTGCCACCGTGCCGGCCGCCACCATGCGGCCCTGCGTATCGAGTTCCCAGCCCTTCTTCGCCAGCTCGGCGGGAACCATCTTTCCCTGCGCATCGAAGGCCCAGCCGTTTTCTGCCATCGCAGCAGCCGTCGCTTCTTTGATGCGCGCTTCGGCGCCGGGGCGCGCCCACTCGGGCGTGTCGTCGCCGTCCGGACGGGTCTTGATGTCGAACTCGCCGCGCAGCTGCTTGATCGCCAGCTCCAGCTGGCAGATCAGCCCGGCGGTGAAGTCTTCGTGGTTGGCGCCGTGCGTCTCGGCATGCTCGGCGAGCGCCGCCAACCCGGAGCGCAGCGCGAGGATGCCCACTTCGGCCATGCCCGCCATTTGCGTGACTTCCTTGCGCAGCTCGTCGGCCACCTCGGCCGGCGGCAGCGCCTTCACGCGGCGCTGCGCCTTGGCGAGCGATTCGGTCAGCTCGTCGATCTTGCGGTTCTTGCCTTCGAGTACTTCACCGCGGGCTTCGAGGTCTTGCCGCGTGGCGCGCAACGCAGCGCGCAATTCCTTGACGCTCATCGTCGCGATCTCGTCGAGCTTCAGTTCACCGCTCTGGCCGGTGAGTTCGAGTTCCTCGATCTGCTCGTCGTCGAGCACCAGCATTTCGAAGAGCTTGGTCTGGTTGCCAGCCGCCTTCAAAAGCGGCGTTGACGTCGCATTTGCAAACTTGCGCGCGGTCCCCATGAACTTCTGGGCAACGCGGGTTTCGATACCGAGCACCTCCAGGCGAGCGATGAAATTGCCGTGCTCGCAAGCGGCCTTCAGCACCGTCAGGCCGCGGCCGACTTCGAGGCACGCCTCGACGCTGCGGCGCATGCTGGCGCTGATGTCGCGCTGAATCAGGTCCGGGTCGGTGTAGCCGCCGGGCAGCTGGTAGCCGATCTGCGTAGCGACAGCGCGAACGCGAGCGTCGAGCTGCGTCTCCAGAACATCCAGTTGGGCGATCTCATCCCGGATCGCCGGCAGGCCGGGCGCGTCCGCTTCGAGGACGGCGTGGCTGATCGGGGTGGCTTGGCTGGGCGTGCGTGCCATTGTTCTTCCTTAACGTTGAGTGGTGATGCGGGCGGCCAGCTCGTCGAGCCGGCTCTTGGCCGATTCGATCGAGCGCATGATCGACATCGCTTGCAGCGCAAAGCGCGTCGAAGGGCGGATGCGGCCGGTTTCGGGGATGCGTTCGGCAAAGCCCGCGTCGACGAGCGTTGCGACGCAACGCGCGATGGCGCTGGGCGACAGGTCGGTGGCCTTGGCAAGCTCCGAGGGCGCGAGGCCGTGGGCAAAGTGGCCCATCAGCACATTGAGCACCTCGAGCACCTTGCCGGCGGCAGCGATGGTTTGCGGGGTCTCGCTCATTCCGCCTCTCCTGCAAAGTCGAGTTCAGGCTGCGCATGCTTGACGACGTTGCCGCGGTGCGCGGCGAGCGTCTCCAGCGCCGACTGGATCGCGCCGAGCGTCTCGTCTGCATTGGCGTGGCTGGCGTAAAAGCCGATCAGCGCGCCGACGGCATCGTTGAGCACCGCCTGCAGCGCGTTGATGTCGGCGGCCGAGGCGCTGCGCCCGGTCGGGGTGTCGACCATCAGCCGGCCGGCGCTGGCCACCAGCCAGCGGGGGGCGAAGTCGATGCCGCAGACGTTTTCGTAGGGGCGGATCAGGTTGGCTGGGAAGCGGCCGGACTGAATCCACTTGTACAGCGACCAGTGATCGGTGATGCCCATCTCGTCGGCGATGCGCTCAACCGAGAGGTTGCGGCGCTCGCGGGCGTGGTCTTTGCACAACTCCAGCGCGTGGCGCAGGCTGGTCGGCTGCACGCGTTTCCAATTGCGGCGGCTCATTGGGAGCCCCCTTTCCGGGCGGCGGATGGCCGCGCCAAACAAATTGCGGGATTGCGGCTGTTGCAAGTCGTTTGCATGAAATACGATGAAGCGTCGATAATTTGGATAGGGGAGTGCGTCATGGCTGAAATGGAATACGGCTTGCATCAGATGGCAGCGACGACTTCGGCGGCGCTGGAGGAGGCGGCGCTGTATCAGGATGGGCTTGAGGCGCTGATTGGCTTTCTCCTGGCGCAACTGGCGGAGTCGGGCCGGAGTCCGGCGCAGTTGCTGCAGGCGCTGCCGCGAGAATATGCAGAGCAAGCACAAGACGATCCTCATAGCCCTCTGCTCTGGCCTTTTGAACGGCTTGAAGCACAGCTTCGGTGCCAGATAGGAACTCCTGTTGAAACCGGAATGCCACGAGGACTTGCGCGGAGTTTTCAACGCCTGCCAGGAGCGCCGCGCGCAGCGCTGCGTGACGCAGCTGCGCTACCAGGCGATGAACCTGCACAGTAGTAATGCGGTACTTGATCGCGAGTTCGACGTGGTTGCTGCCGTTGAACTCGGCGAGCAGTGCGAGCAGTTGGTCGGCTGTCATGGCGGACCTCACGCAGCCAGTCGGTCAGCGACGGATTGATGGTTACGCCAGAGGGCGTGCCCTTCCGATGTGCCGGCGTACCAGGCGTCAGACTCGGCCGACGCTGGCGGAAAGGGGTTGGTCATGCGGTCGCCGTCGATGCGGTAGCGCAGCGCGGCAAGAACACCTGCCTTGTAGGCCTCGCTGCGCGGATCGCGCGGGCCGGCAAAGGCAGCGTCGAAAAGGGCTTTGGCAGTCGTTGGCATAGCAGGACTCACGCGGCGATGCGGCGATCAGCATGCGTGTCGAGAGCGCGGGCCGGGTCGGTGCAAACGACGCCGTCCTTGAGGCCAAGCTTGACGGCGATGTTGTGGGCGGCGCCGCGAGCGCACTTCTTACGGCCGCCGAGGACTTCGAAGACCAGGTTCGGCGAGAAACCGTTGGCCAGCGACCAGGCGGTGATGGAGATGCCCTGACGCTTCAGTTCGGCGCGGGCTTCTTCGGCAGTACGCAGTTGTTTCATGGGAGATCCTTCGGGGGGGGGCGCTCTTTCGGGTGTCGATTAAGTCGCCGTACAGTGTTGTGCGGTGTGAGTGAATTATGGGAGATCAATCTCCCATCGTCAAGGGGTGTTTGTGTGCCACACGAGATTAATTTGACGGAGATTGGCAAGCGCATAGAGGCGCTTCGTGGCCGCCTATCTCAATCCGACTTCGCGGCAAGCCTCGGTGTAGATCGAAAGACCGTTGGAACGTGGGAGCGCGGCGAGCGATTGCTGGACACAAAGGCTCTGCTGGGCTTGTGGGCAGAATTCGACGCCGACCCCGCGTGGATTCTTACCGGAGGTGGCTTTGCGCCGACATCAACGGAAGACGAGCGCGAGCTGATCAGCCTGTTTCGCGAGGCATCGCTGGCAGTCAAGGCGGCGGCCATTGGGGCGCTTCAGGGCGGCAGTGCTCAATCAACACCGCCGAAACCGGCGGCAGTAAAGACCAAGATCAAGAAGCAGAAGAACTACAACGCGCCCCTCGGGCAGGCTGCGGGAAAGATCATCAATAAGGGATCATGAAGCAAAGCAATTTCAATGCGCCTTTCGGTCAAGCGGCCGAAAAAATCGTCAACCACTACGGCAATGTCACGCGGTATCAAAAGATGAGCGAGCCAGAGCTTCGCGTCGAACGTGAAGCCTTGCTGAGAGAGCGCCGCGCTGTTTTTCGCGAGTTCATATTGCACCCGACCGTTTGGTGGTTCGGCGGATCGATGGGGGCACTGCTGACGTTCCTGGTAGCGACATGGGGGGCGCCACCCTCGCCAACTACTGGAATCGTGCTTGCCATCTGCCTCGTTGCAGTAAGTGGAACGGTGGTCTGGATGACGCGCCGGCGGCGGGCGATGCTGGATGCGCTGCAGATGGTGAAGGCGGATATCCATCACGTGGAAGCACTCATCGTTCGTCGGGGCGCGGCCGAGGCGACGCGGCATCCGAAACCTGCTGAGAGGAAGGAATAGCTGATCGCCAAAGCAAGAAAGCACTCGTGACTGGCGGCGCACTCTCGAGCGGCATCGAGAGGAGGAAAGGCGCTACGAGGCTTTAACGGGGCCGTAGGGCAGGCGGATGGCTGCCGCGGACGGCATGAGATCGTCCTGCGCGTTTATAAATGGATTGGCGCGGCGTTGCAGCGTGTGGCGGGCGCTGCCGTTCGCAAGGCTTTCAGCATCAAAAGTAACAGTTGCAAGTAGTCGGTCACCAACACGTAAATTTCAATCAACCATCTTCTTCATGAAGGAAGGCCCGTGCCAACTCCAATCGAATCCGTACTGAGTCAGAGTCAACGTGACAGCCTTGAGATTCTTGATTTCATCTTCCACATCATCGAACTCGACGCGGGGAAGGAAGAAAAGGTCGAATTTCTTGATGAAGTGAGCCTGCAGCCCAAGCAGAAGAAGTTCTTTCTGGCTCGTCTCCAAGACATCCTGGAAGGAACGCAGTACGTCTTCAAGCCAGACGCGGTGCACCTCAAGGAAAAGTGCCAGCAACTTGTCGCAGAGCGCCACAACTTGAACGTAATTTCCCGGCAGATCGCGACGGATTTTGCCGACCGCCACCGTAACCAGATGGCGGAAGGCGTTTTCGTGGTGGCGGTCGTGCGTTTCTTGGCCAGCGCCAATGAATGGAAGAAGCTGATCCTGCTGGTCAAAATGGATAAAAGCGCCTCGTTTTCGTACTCACGAAAAGTGGAAGGGGGGCGGAAGATCGCCGTAATGACCGATAACCCGAACGCTCTCAGCGAAACCAAGTCTTCCATCCAGAAGAGTGCTGTGATCGATGCAGACAGCTACTTTGCCTGGGATGTTCTGGCCTATGACCGCAAAACGAAGCCGCGTCTGACGGACTATTTCAAGGGTTTCCTAGGCGTCACGGAACGCCAGCAAGATGCCGAGCTGACGAGAGCGACCCACTTTGCTGTCAAAAAGTGGGCCCGCGGCCTGGACAAGGATGCGATCCCGCCAGGCGAGGACGCGGCGGGCTATATCGGACGCGCACAGAACTATCTGAAGGACCATGACACGTTCGAGACGGATGAATTCATCAATGCTGTGGTCAAGGATGAAGATCCCGCCCGAAAACAGGCAATGTCCGGTCAATTGCGAGAGGCGCTTGCCGCCGCGGGGGTCGCTGGGCAACAATTCACTCCGCGTCCTGGATCTCTACGTCCTGCCGAGTGCAAACAGCACTACTTGACCTCCGAAGGGGTGACGATCACGTTCGAAGGCGACAAAGAGGCGGTCGGTCTCAAGACAGAGACCCTACCAGACGGCCGGGAACGGATCACGATTGAAACCCGCAAACTCACATTGAAGAACTGACGACATGACGGAAGCCGGCAAATTGCTCGACCGAGTCGAGGCACTTTGCAGATCGGGCGCACAGGCGCACGAGGAGAGCTTTCGTCTTACGGTTGAGGGGGCCTGTCTGAGTGCTGCGCAAGCTTCCTTGCTAGCCGAAATTGGCGCACAACTTCAGTTGGTTGTTCCGGATGCAAGGCCGTCACTGGTAGTTGGCGGCGAGTCGGTCGATAGTGGTGAGCTCACTGACGACGATAGCTTTTTGGGGCTCGGTTGGAGCTTCAGTCTCGGCAAGGCGGGGCTATCGTCCCTTTGGCCTGCCAGGAAAGAAGAAGCGACGCTGTTCTTCTTTTCTGAGCAGGGCTTGTGCAGTTGGCTGGAAACACTGAATCCCTTCATTCGTTCCAGCGCGTACGACCCCGACTTTAGCAAGCCGGTCACGATCCGCGTCGGTGATCTGAAAAGCCCGGTTGGTGGCCCTTTGCTGTGGGTTTTACCGCTCGACGCATCGGCTCCGGAGCGGATAGAGGGCCCTCGCCTTCCCGAAGATGTCGATGTTCATGCGCTCGTCCATGCTGCCAGCAGCGGTCCGAATATGCGCATTGCGCCGAAGGGCTGGGCGCTCACATGGGGTGCCCTCGATTCGGCAGTGGCTAAACCGCTGATGCGCCTTGGGTGTCTTGTCTTGGCCGCCTGCCTGGCAAACGACATCAAGCATTCTGAGGGTGCGATCACGGCAGCGATTCGCGGTACCAAACGCTTTTCGCTGCCGCTGTGGAACGCCAATTCCGAACTGGCCTGGAGAAGCCTCCACCAGCGCTTGGTCGCCGCAGTGGCTTGGGTTTATGCGGAGCGTCCGGAGACGCGGCTCAAGCTGCTGATGGACCGCTTGTCGCTCGACTTGAACCCGGGTGAGTGTTTCCTGGCCTGTTTGGATCGTCATCTCGACTTCGCTCTAAAACAAGCCGAAGACAGCTACCCCTTCGTCATCCTTGAGCGCAAGGACGCGTATTACAAGGAACTGCGCGACCTGATGAAGGACATGAAGTCACAGTCCGATCATTACGCTACAAAGGCTCGTGAGCTGGTGAGCTCGCTGCTGCGCGACTTGCTTGGGGTACTGGCATTCATCGCGTTTTCCTTTGTTGGAAAATTCGACCAGCAGAAGCTGGAAGGGCTGCTGAGCAGCCCGGAGTTGGGGTTGTTCCTCAAGTTTCTGGCAGGTTATCTGTTGCTTTCGATTGTCCTGCAGTTGGTGATACATCGTCGCGATGACGTATTGACACAGCGGGAAGGCGATAAATGGCTCGACGCGCTCAGAAACTACACGTCGTCGGAAGAAAAGCGCACAAGTTTCACGAACCTGATTCAGTCGCGTCGCAACACTCTTCATGTGGCGATGGCCGTCAGTGCGTTCATCTATGGCTGCCTGGTTCTGGCGGTTTGGAATCTGCCTGCGTTGGTGCTCCGCTTGGCTGCGTGATCAGGCGCGCCCCGGCCTCCCTAGGTAAATAGCGCCTCCCACCAAACCGCTTCCCCCTACACCTGGCCTCGCGCGCGCCCGATCATTCGGGCCATGGCAACGCGCAAACCTTCCCCTTCGCTCCCTTTCCGCACCGCCCCGCGAGCACCCCGCATCAGGTTCTAACCCCCGTTAATGGAAGGCTCGACCGCCACCCCCTAAGGTGGCCGCATGTCGAGCCCAATCAAGCCCTCCGCCTCCCGCTGCGCCGCCGGCCGCGTTGCCGTCCTCACCTTCGAGGTCAACGCGGCGGCTGACTTTCGCCTGCTCCCCGCCGGCGAGTTCCGGGCGCGCGACGGCCGCCCCGCCGAAATCCCCGCCTGGCGCATGGACGCCACCATCGCCGCCGCCCTGATCAATCAGGTGGCGGCGACGGGCGTCGACTTCGTCATCGACTACGAGCACCAGACGCTTCTCGCAGAAAAGAACGGTCAGCCCGCGCCGGCCGCCGGCTGGTTCAAGGCGCTCGAATGGCGCGAGGGCGATGGCCTCTACGTGGTCGGCGCCAAGTGGACCTGACCTGCCCGGAGATTTTCGGACCATCTAAAACTTGAGAGGATGGCTTCCTTGAAGAGAGGAAGTCATGAGGAAGAGTCGATTCAGCGAAGCCCAAATGGTGACGATCCTGCGCGAAGCGGACAAGGCGCCGGTCGCAGAGATTGCGAAGAAGCACGGCATCAGCGAGCAGACGATCTACAGCTGGCGCAAGCAGTACGGCGTCCTGGATGCCGACGAG
>NZ_WIXJ01000027.1 GCF_009617575.1 Rhodocyclus gracilis | reverse complement strand
GGGCTTCGTCGCGGTCGAGATAGGTTTTGCGGCGGATTCGCTCCCGCTTCAGTAGCTGGAAGAAGCTCTCGGCGACCGCGTTGTCGTAGCAGTTCCCGCGTCGGCTCATGCTGGCGACCAGGCCATGGGCTTTCAGGAAGGACTGCCCGTCGAGGCTGCTGTACTGGCGACCCTGATCGGAATGAACAATCACGGGCGTCCTGGGATTGCGCCGCCACACCGCCATCAACAAGGCATTGATCGCCAGTTCGCGGTCGATTCGCGAACGCATCGACCAGCCGATCACCTGACGCGAGAACAGGTCGAGCACCACCGCCAGATACAGACAGCCTTCATGGGTGCGGATATAGGTGATGTCCGTCACCCAGGCCTGATTGGGGGCTGCGACGGCGAACTGCTGCGCCAGCGGGTTCTCGGCAACGACCGCCGGCTTGCCGTAATGACCTGACCGACGACGATAGCCCACCTGCGCGCGCAAGCCTTCCTGCCGCATCAGGCGATAGACCCGGTGCTTCCCGC
>NZ_WIXJ01000026.1 GCF_009617575.1 Rhodocyclus gracilis | reverse complement strand
GAACGGATCGAGCCGGCCACATCAATCGCCAGGCACTCGCGGGTGTATTCGTCGATGACGGTCAGGCATTTCAGTGCTTGTCCGTTGGCACAGCGGTCGAAGACGAAGTCGTAGGCCCACACCTGCCCGGCGGCGAGCGGTGCCCGCGGCCGGGCTGTGGCAATCCGTCGGCGGGGACGCTTGCGCGGCACCTGAAGTCCTGCCTGACGCCACAAGCGCCAGGTACGGTCCGCACTCATCCGATGGCCTTGCCTTTCCAGGAAGACCCGAATTCGCCGGTAACCATAGCGCGGGTATTGCGCCGACAGAATCGCCATCGCTGCCAGCGCCGGTGCGTCCTTCTTCCGCCGCCGCGATTCGTAGTGCAACGCGGAGCGCGCAAGCCTCAGCAGCGCACACGCGCGTCGTTCCGACAGGCCACGCCGCTTGGCGTACTCGACCTGCTGACGTCGCGCGGGTGCGCTCACCATTTTTTTGCGGCGATCTCCTTCATCACCTCGATCTCAAGATCCCGCTCGGCCAGCAGTTTCTTCAACCGGGCGTTCTCCTGTTCCATCTGGCGCAGCTTCTTCACCTCGTCGGCATCCAGGACGCCGTACTGCTTGCGCCAGCTGTAGATCGTCTGCTCGCTGATGCCGTGCTTCTTCGCAA
>NZ_WIXJ01000025.1 GCF_009617575.1 Rhodocyclus gracilis | reverse complement strand
TGCACAAGCGCCTGGTGCGCAGAAAACCCTTCGCCCATGTCCGCGTCTTCCTCAAGGACCTCGCGCATTTGTTGGGGCTGGCAAAGGCGTGACGGTGCGCCGTCGTGGCAGAGCAAAGCCTGTGGCTCGGTGTACCTCTCACTAATCGATTGGTAGTGTTTGACGGGCAGATATCCTCGTGACTGAACCGACTCTTGTATCGACTCCTCTCCACGCGAATGACGGCGGGAAAATCGGCCCGAACGCGATCATCCGCATGGGCGAGGCGCTCGAGGCTCTGTATGGCCGCGCAGAAACCACGCAGCTCTTCGCGGCAGCCGGCCTTGAGGACTGTCTGCATTCGCCGCCGACGGCGATGATCGACGAAAACTGGGTGGTGCGGCTACACACAACGCTGCGTGCCTCGCTTCCTCCTGCGCAACTGGCGGAGATCGGCCGCGACGCGGGACGGCGCACCGGCGACTATCTGCTCGCCAAGCGGATTCCGAAGCCCGCGCAGCGCGTGCTGCGCCTGACGCCGGCACCTCTGGCCGCACGCATTCTCGTCCCGGCCATTGCCAAACACGCTTGGACCTTCACCGGCAGCGGCCGCTTCAGCGCAGAGTTCGGCAATCGACAAGCGCCTTTGCTGCTGACGATCTGCGATGGGCCTGTATGCCGTGGAGCGGTGAGTGAATTACCGGTCTGCGATTTTTACGCCGGCACCTTCGCGCGCATTTTCCGCGAACTCGTGAGCGCTCGAACGACCGTTGAAGAAATCCACTGCCAAGCGCAGGGCGCGCCGGCGTGCGTTTTCGCCGTGCGTTGGTAGCTGCCGGTAGCCGATCAGGACCCGACGCTACTCGGCGGCGATATCCCGGAAGCGGCGCACAGCTCACCCCGAACCGATCACCCGCGGAGAGCCTTCCGCTGCCACCTGCGCGCTTTCCTCGGAAGCGCCCCGGCTAGACCGCCTACCACCGCGTAGCGTCGCCCTGCGACCG
>NZ_WIXJ01000024.1 GCF_009617575.1 Rhodocyclus gracilis | reverse complement strand
GACATCTACGACGCAGTAATCATTGGCGGCGGCCCGGCGGGAGCGACGGCGGCGAACGATCTGGCGAAGGCGGGGCGGCGCGTGCTGCTGCTCGAGCGCGGCGGCCGCATCAAGCCCTGTGGCGGCGCCATTCCGCCGCAGGCACTCAAGGAATTCGATCTGCCCGAAGAGGTGCTCGTCGCACGCGCCAAGTCGGCGCGCATGATCGCCCCCTCGGGACGCGCCGTCGACATGCCGATCCCCATCGGTTTCGTCGGCCTCGTCGATCGCAAGGATTTCGACGAATGGCTGCGCAATCGCGCGGCGGCGTCGGGCGCCGAGCGGCGGCAGGGTAACTACCTGAAGATCACCCGCGATAGCGATGGCACGGCCATCGTGCATTACCGCGAGACGGTCACGGCACCGGCGGCCGAGGGCGATGTCGCCGGCCAGGATGGGCTCAATCCCGTCGATATTCCCGCGGCGCCGGAGAGTGTCGAACGGCAGGTGCGGGCGCGTGCCGTGATTGGTGCCGATGGGGCGAATTCGCAGGTGGCGCGGCAGTGCATTCCGGGCGCCGAGCAGATGCGCTATGTCTTTGCCTACCACGAGATTATCCGCACGCCGGCGCACGCCGATCCGGATCGCTGCGATGTGTATTATCAGGGGCGCGTGTCGCCGGATTTCTATGGCTGGGTGTTCCCGCACGGCGACACGATGAGTATCGGTGTCGGTAGCGAGATCAAGGGCTTTCCGCTCCGGAAGGCGACCGCCGATCTGCGCAAGATCGCCGGCCTCGATGCGGCCGAGACGCTGCGCTGCGAAGGCGCTCCCCTGCCCTTGAAGCCGCTGGCGAAGTGGGACAACGGCCGCGATATCGTCCTGGCGGGCGATGCGGCAGGCTGCGTCGCGCCGGCTTCCGGGGAAGGCATCTACTACGCGTTGGCCGGTGGCCGTTACGCCGCCGAGGCGGTCGAGGCCTTGCTGGCGACGGGTAATGCGCATTCCCTGCAACTGGCGCGCCGCCACTTCATGAAGGCGCATGGCCGCGTCTTCTGGGCGCTCGGACTCTTGCAGCGCTTCTGGTACACCTCGGACGGCCGGCGCGAGAAGTTCGTCAAGCTGTGCGCCGATCCGGACATTCAGGAACTGACCTGGGAGTCGTACCTGCACAAGCGCCTGGTGCGCAGAAAACCCTTCGCCCATGTCCGCGTCTTCCTCAAGGACCTCGCGCATTTGTTGGGG
>NZ_WIXJ01000023.1 GCF_009617575.1 Rhodocyclus gracilis | reverse complement strand
GTGAGGCTACACCGAAATTTCGTACCAATTTGAGCTGGAATTTTCGGCACAATTTTCGTGATGTTGAAAGGAGATTGTGCTGTGAAGAAATCGAAGTTTACGGAAGAACAGATCGCCTTCGCCCTGAAGCAGGCGGACGTCGGCACGCCGGTGGCTGAGGTCTGCAGGAAGATGGGCATCTCGGATGCGACCTTCTACAACTGGCGCAAGAAGTACGGGGGGCTGGGCCCCTCGGAGTTGCGGCGCCTGAAGCAACTGGAAGAAGAGAACAGCAAGCTCAAGCGCCTGGTCGCCGATCTTTCGCTCGACAAAGCCATGCTGCAGGACGTCCTCGCAAAAAAGCTCTGAAGCCTTCTCGCCGCAGAGATCTCGTCGATCATCTGATCAGCCGGTTCGGGGCGAGCCAGCGCCAGGCGTGCGGCGTGATGAAGATTTCACGCTCGGTCTATGGCTATCGCTCCCAGGCGCGGGATGCCACACCGCTGATCATGCGCATCAAGGAAATCACCTCGACGCGCGTGCATTACGGCTACCGACGGGTACATGTGCTACTCAGGCGAGAAGGCTGGAAGGACAACCACAAGCGGGTCTATCGACTCTATCGTGAGATGGGCCTGTCGTTACGCCACCATCGGCCGCGGCGAAACAAGGCGGCTCGTCTGCGACAGCCGAAGCGGCACGCATCGGCCATCAACGAGATATGGAGCATGGACTTTGTGGCTGACGCACTGTTCGATGGCCGTCGGCTTCGCACCTTGCCGATTGTCGATAACTACACCAGCGAGTGCTTGGCGATCGATGTCGGCCAGAGCTTGAAGGGAGAGGATGTTGTGCGTGTTCTTGAGCAACTGCGCCACAGCCGTGGGCTGCCGAAGAGCATCAAGGTCGACAATGGCAGCGAATTCATCTCGAAAGCGATGGACCGGTGGGCCTACGAGAACGGGGTGGAACTGGACTTCTCCCGGCCGGGGAAGCCGACCGATAACGCTAAGGTCGAGTCGTTCAACGGTCGCTTCCGGGAGGAATGCCTGAACGAGCATTGGTTCTTGTCCCTGGACGATGCGAAAGGCAAAATCGAGGCGTGGCGGCGGTACTACAACGAGGAGCGTCCCCATTCGGCGCTGAACTGGATGACACCCGCCGAATTCGCCCGCCAGTGCAGGAACAAGCCCTCACCGGAGGGCTTCCAAGAGCCGGAAATTTCCAGCTTAGACCGGTACTAAATCCGGTGCAGCCTCA
>NZ_WIXJ01000022.1 GCF_009617575.1 Rhodocyclus gracilis | reverse complement strand
CCTTCCTCTCCGCCTTCGGCGTCACCCTCTACGTCTCCGGCATGATGACCTCCGCCTTCGCGCTGCAACAGTTCGGGGGCTTGCAATGAGCGACCGTATCGGCTGGTTCGGCATCCTTCGCCTTGGGCTGGTGCAAACGGCACTCGGCGCGATCATTGTCCTAACGACGTCGACGCTCAACCGCGTCATGGTGGTCGAACTGGCGCTGCCGGCGATGATCCCCGGCGCGCTGGTCGGCATCCATCACGTCGTGCAACTGCTGCGGCCGCGACTCGGCTATGGCTCGGACATGGGCGGCCGGCGCACGCCCTGGATCATCGGCGGCATGGCTGTGCTGGCACTCGGCGGCTTCACGGCCGCCGCCGCGACAGCGCTCATGGAAACGCAGCAAGGCCTCGGCATTCTGCTCGCCGCGCTGGCCTTCACCGCTATCGGCCTGGGCGCCGGCGCCGCTGGCACTTCGCTGCTCGTGCTGCTCGCCAAGCGCGTTGAAGAAAAACGCCGCGGCGCGGCCGCCACAGCGGCGTGGGTGATGATGATCGTTGGCTTCATCATCACGGCGGCGGTAGCCGGCAAGCTGCTTGATCCCTTCTCGCTTGACCGGCTGGTGGCGGTTTCCGGTGGCGTTTCGCTGATCGCCTTTTGCGTTGCCGTCGCCGCTGTCTGGGGCGTTGAAGGAACGACGCCGGCGCTCGCCGACGACACGCCGAAGCTGCCCTTCCGGCAAGCGCTGGCACAAGTCTGGGCAGAACCGGTGGCGCGCCGCTTCACCATATTCGTATTCATTTCGATGCTGTCCTACAGCTTGCAGGATTTGATTCTCGAGCCTTTCGCCGGCGCCATCTTCGGGATGACGCCCGGCGAATCGACGACGCTCGCCAGCGTCCAGCACGGCGGCGTCTTGCTCGGCATGCTGCTCGTCGGCTTTCTCAGCGTGCGCATCGGCACCCTACGCCAATGGACCATCGGCGGCTGTTTCGCGTCGTCGATTGCCCTGCTGGCCCTGGCGCTCGGCGGTGTCGTCGGCGAGTCCTGGCCGCTGCGTGCGAACGTCTTCTTCCTTGGCGCAGCCAATGGCGCCTTTGCGGTTTCGGCGATTGGCTCGATGATGTCGCTCGCGGGCGCCGGACGCGCCTCGCGGGAAGGCGTCCGCATGGGCTTGTGGGGTGCTGCGCAAGCCATCGCTTTCGCCGTTGGCGGTTTCCTTGGGACGGTTGCCAGCGACGCGGCGCGCGCCGTGCTTGATTCGCAAATCCACGCCTACGCCGTCGTCTTCGCCGGCGAAGCCCTTCTCTTCATTTACTCGGCACGGCTTGCCGCGCAAGCCATTGTCGCCGCCGATACGGTGCAGGTACCACTGTCGACCGGCGAGGTGCTAGCCCACGCTTCGGAAAGTTGAGCATGACGCAGAACGACATCTACGACGCAGTAATCATTGGCGGCGGCCCGGCGGGAGCGACGGCGGCGAACGATCTGGCGAAGGCGGGGCG
>NZ_WIXJ01000021.1 GCF_009617575.1 Rhodocyclus gracilis | reverse complement strand
CCGCTGCCACCTGCGCGCTTTCCTCGGAAGCGCCCCGGCTAGACCGCCTACCACCGCGTAGCGTCGCCCTGCGACCGTTCTCTCCGTCCGCCCGTCCAGCCCGCCATACTCCCTGCCTCATAACAAAACGGCCAGCCTGTTGCCAGGCTGGCCGTTTTGCGAGGTCGTACCGCAAACCTACATCAGGTCCCGGCCGGGGCCGGTGCTTCGGCTTCCACCGCCGCCGGCGCAGCGGCCGGAGCCACCTTCGCCGCCGGCTTCTTCAGCGCCGGGTAGTCCTTCAGCAGGCTCACGCCATACAGCGGCTTGTAGACACCGTTGTGGCAGGTGGCGCAATTGACCTTCGGTCCATCCCCCTGCGGGCCGAGACGCTTCGCCGGGAAGGTGTCGCGCAGCGGGTTCAGGTAGTCGACGTTCAGGTCGCGCACCATGCGGATGCCGTGCCAGGCCGTCACACGTTGCGGCGTGCTCGAGCTCCATTCGGCGAACGAACGGGTGTTGTGGCAGTAGGTGCAATTGACGCCCAGCGACTTGGAGATGTGCATCATCAAGCCGAGGGTGGCCTCCGAACTCTTCACGTCCGCCGGGTTGGCCCCCTTCACCGGCAGCGCGGTCTTCGAGATCGCCGCAACCGGAGTCGCCTTCTCGAGGAACATGCTGAACGGATCAAACGGCAGGGACGTCAGTCCGACCGCCGGAGCCGGCGTGTTCTGCCCGCCACGCGTCGCCATCAGCCCACCGGCGCCCTTCGGACCGGCATCGGCAAACCAGATGTTTTGCGGGACCGGTTTGCCCTGGTGGCAGGTGTAGCAGGTAACGCCCGTCTCGGCGACGTGCGGCTTCCAGTCGCTGTTGATGTGGCGCGTCATTTCCAGCATGCGCCGGGCAACGACCTTGGTGTAGACCGTGTCGGCCGCCAGATCGCCGTCCGCGTGGCAGTAGGAGCAGCCTTGCTCCGGTGCCACCCACTGGGTGATCGAGACCATCAGACGGTTGAATTCGCCAATGTCGAGGTCTTTGAGCACCTGCACGTTCTGGTAGATGCTGGCCGCCAGCGGCCCACCTCCCGGCACCGCCGGCGCGGCCGCCGGCGACTGTTGCGTCTTCGCCAGCGCGGCAACGGTCGCCGGACTGTACATCTCGACCATCCCCAGGCCGCGGTAGCCACGCTGGATCGGTTGCACCGTCTCCAGCGGCGGCTTGTCGCAACCCGCGGTGAGGGTGATCAGCCCAAGGGCGCCAGCGGCCCAGGCCAGCTTCTGATTCCTGGCGTTCATTGCGTCACCCCCGTCGTGATGGTGGCCGGATCAACAACTCCCGGGAAGACTTGCGGGTACGCAGGCGCCACGCCGTGCTTGACGGCCCACAGATACCAGTTGTCCACCACCGTGCCAGAGAGCAGGATGCCGATGCCGCCGGTCAGCGTGACCAGCACCGCGCACCACCAACCCCAGCGGTGAATCGATTCCATCGTCGCGTTAAAGCCCATCGTCCAGCGCCAGAACAGCGCCGCACGTTCCGAGGCCGTCCCACGGTCGGTGATCTGCTCGAGCTCGCGTTCGCCCCCAAGACGGGACACCGCCAGCACCGTCGCTCCGTGCATCGCAAACAGCAGCGTCGCCCCGTACATGAAGGCAATCGACAGCATGTGGAACGGGTCGTAGTACAGGTTGCCGTAACGGATCGAGAACGCCGCCGTCCAGTCAAGGTGCGGGAAGATGCCGAAAGGCACAGCTTCCGCCCAACTGCCCATCAGTACCGGGCGGATGAAACCGAGAACGAGGTAGAGCCAGATCGCCGAAGCGAAGGCCCAGGCGACGTGCGTGCCCATGCCAAGCGCCACGGCGCGGCGATAGGTGCGCACCCAGAACAGCAGGATCGACAGCGTCAGGAAGAAGCCCGCCATCAGCCACCAGCCCCCTTCGGCGAGCGGCGGGAACGACAAGCCGTACTTCGCCGCCGGCGGTTCGAGAGCCAGCCACGGCAGTTGCCGCACGAACTCCATCGGGCTCCACGCAACCTGGGCGGCCATGTTCATGCCGATGATCAGGAGAGCGATGAAGCCACAGGCGAGGGAGGCGACCCCGGTAAAGCCCAGATACAGCGGTCCGATCTGCGCGTCACCGATCTTGCCAAGGAGATTGACGAAGAACGGAGTGCCGATGCGGCCCGACTGGCCCCGCGTGTGCGGGACGCCATGGTGCGCCGGCGAGCGCACCTGGACCTGGTTGAAGATATTTTGATATTCGGCCATTTGTGTCGCTCCCTGTTAGCGCCAGTTCGGAGTCTGGAGCCACCAGCTCCACCATTCCGGCCAGCCGCGCGTCCAGAACGGACCGCTGATGACGATGCACACCGCGCTCCAGAAGGCCGCCGACAGGGCCAGGAACAGACCGAGACGGTGAATCGCCAGCGCACCAATCGAGTACCCGACCACGTCACGGAAGAAGGCGTTTTCGTGTTCCGCCGTCTTCACCGCTTCTCCCTTGCGCGGGTTCGTCGCCGACAGGATCAGCGATCCGTGCAGCGCCAAGGCCAGCGTCGTCGTGAAGAAGAACGCGATCCCCAGCATGTGCGCCGGGTTGTAGTGGAAGTGCAGGTACTGATAGCCGGTGTTCGACACCCAGTCCAGGTGGCTCATGATCCCGTACGGGAAGCCGTGTCCCCACGCACCCAACAGGAAGGGACGAATCACCACCAGCGTGACATACGCCAAAATCGCAAAACTGAAGGCGAACGGAATGTGATATCCGATACCCAGCTTGCGACAAATCTCGACTTCACGCAGTGCCCACGAGACAAATGCACCAACGGCGCAGATCGTGATGAACTGCCATAAACCGCCTTCGCGCAGCGGCGCCAGGCCCAGACCGTATTTCAGATCCGGCGGCGCAATGCTGATCTGCCACAGGTTCCAGGTCGGACCCCATGAGGCACCCAGCACGATCAGTGCCGTTCCCAGCAGCGCAAATACCGCCGCCGTGATCCCGAAGAACCCCACATAGAACGGACCGATCCAGAAGTCCAGCGCCGCGCCTCCGATCAGCTGGCCTCCGCGTACGCGGTACTTCCTCTCAAAACTTAACATTGCCATCGTTCGATCCTCCGATCGGAAGGCATGCCTCAGGCTGCCCCCTTATAGCGTCCCCCGGAAACGAACGGGCGCAGGCCAACCACGCCCGCCCCCGCCCGATTCCTTCGGCAAACGACTCTTACT
>NZ_WIXJ01000020.1 GCF_009617575.1 Rhodocyclus gracilis | reverse complement strand
ACGCACGACGCCCCTCGATGCCTATGGGCATGAGGGGCGCGGTGACGGAATGGGAGCCTGGCGGTGACCTACTTTCGCACACGGGAAGTGCACTATCATCGGCGCAACTTCGTTTCACGGTCCTGTTCGAGATGGGAAGGGGTGGGTCCGAAGCGCTATGGCCGCCAAGCAAAACTGTAACGCACGCGGTGAGGGCGTACGTCTGGAAGAAGGGGAATTAGTTGTAATTGCGGGAGTTGCGCAAGGTTATAGGATCAAGCCGCACGGGCAATTAGTACTGGTTAGCTTAACGCATTGCTGCGCTTCCACACCCAGCCTATCAACGTGGTGGTCTTCCACGACCCTTTAGGGGGATCAAGTCCCCGGGGAAGTCTCATCTTGAGGCGAGTTTCACGCTTAGATGCTTTCAGCGTTTATCTCTTCCGAACATAGCTACCCGGCGATGCGACTGGCGTCACAACCGGTACACCAGAGGTTCGTCCACTCCGGTCCTCTCGTACTAGGAGCAGGCCCTCTCAAACTTCCAGCGCCCACGGCAGATAGGGACCAAACTGTCTCACGACGTTTTAAACCCAGCTCGCGTACCACTTTAAATGGCGAACAGCCATACCCTTGGGACCGGCTACAGCCCCAGGATGTGATGAGCCGACATCGAGGTGCCAAACACCGCCGTCGATATGAACTCTTGGGCGGTATCAGCCTGTTATCCCCAGAGTACCTTTTATCCGTTGAGCGATGGCCCTTCCATACAGAACCACCGGATCACTATGACCTACTTTCGTACCTGCTCGACTTGTGGGTCTCGCAGTCAAGCACGCTTATGCCATTGCACTATCAGTCCGATGTCCGACCGGACCTAGCGTACCTTCGTACTCCTCCGTTACCTTTTGGGAGGAGACCGCCCCAGTCAAACTGCCTGCCATGCACGGTCCCAGACCCGGATTCACGGGCCATGGTTAGAACCTCAAACAAACCAGGGTGGTATTTCAAGGTTGGCTCCACCGGAACTAGCGTCCCGGCTTCAAAGCCTCCCACCTATCCTACACAGATCGGTTCAAAGTCCAATGCAAAGCTACAGTAAAGGTTCATGGGGTCTTTCCGTCTTGCCGCGGGGAGATTGCATCTTCACAAACATTTCAACTTCGCTGAGTCTCAGGAGGAGACAGTGTGGCCATCGTTACGCCATTCGTGCAGGTCGGAACTTACCCGACAAGGAATTTCGCTACCTTAGGACCGTTATAGTTACGGCCGCCGTTTACCGGGGCTTCGATCAAGAGCTTGCACCCCATCACTTAACCTTCCGGCACCGGGCAGGCGTCACACCCTATACGTCCACTTTCGTGTTTGCAGAGTGCTGTGTTTTTATTAAACAGTCGCAGCCACCATTTCACTGCAACCCCTTCGGCCTTCGAGCGCGAGGCTCTACAACCTACTGGGGCGCACCTTATCCCGAAGTTACGGTGCTAATTTGCCGAGTTCCTTCTCCTGAGTTCTCTCAAGCGCCTTAGAATTTTCATCCTGCCCACCTGTGTCGGTTTGCGGTACGGTCTCTCTGTAACTGAAGCTTAGAGGCTTTTCTTGGAAGCATGGTATCAATCACTTCGGTCTCAATGAGACCTCGTCATCACGCCTCAGCTAAGCCCTCCGGATTTGCCTAGAGGGCACGCCTACACGCTTAAACCGGGACGTCCAACACCCGGCTGACCTAACCTTCTCCGTCCCCCCATCGCATTACAAAGAGGTACAGGAATATTAACCTGTTTCCCATCGACTACGCTTTTCAGCCTCGCCTTAGGGGCCGACTCACCCTGCGCCGATGAACGTTGCGCAGGAAACCTTGGGCTTTCGGCGAGGGAGCTTTTCACTCCCTTTATCGCTACTCATGTCAGCATTCGCACTTCCGATACCTCCAGCATCCCTCACGAGACACCTTCAACGGCCTACGGAACGCTCTCCTACCATATGTACTAGGTACATATCCGCGATTTCGGTGCATAGTTTGAGCCCCGTTACATCTTCCGCGCAGGACGACTCGACCAGTGAGCTATTACGCTTTCTTTAAAGGATGGCTGCTTCTAAGCCAACCTCCTGGCTGTCTGAGCCTTCCCACCTCGTTTCCCACTTAACTATGTCTTTGGGACCTTAATCGGCGGTCTGGGTTGTTTCCCTCTTGACACCGGACGTTAGCACCCGATGTCTGTCTCCCAAGCTCGCACTCAACGGTATTCAGAGTTTGCAATGGTTTGGTAAGTCGCGATGACCCCCTAGCCATAACAGTGCTTTACCCCCGTCGGTGATACTTGAGGCACTACCTAAATAGTTTTCGGAGAGAACCAGCTATTTCCAAGTTTGTTTAGCCTTTCACCCCTATCCACAGCTCATCCCCTAATTTTTCAACATTAGTGGGTTCGGACCTCCAGTGCGTGTTACCGCACCTTCATCCTGGCCATGGATAGATCACTTGGTTTCGGGTCTACGCCCAGCAACTATTCGCCCTTATCAGACTCGGTTTCCCTACGCCTCCCCTATTCGGTTAAGCTCGCTACTGAACGTAAGTCGCTGACCCATTATACAAAAGGTACGCAGTCACCCCACGAAGGGGCTCCCACTGTTTGTATGCATGCGGTTTCAGGATCTATTTCACTCCCCTCCCGGGGTTCTTTTCGCCTTTCCCTCACGGTACTGGTTCACTATCGGTCGATTACGAGTATTTAGCCTTGGAGGATGGTCCCCCCATGTTCAGACAGGGTTTCTCGTGCCCCGCCCTACTTGTCGCAAGCTTAGTACCATCAATCTGTTTTCGCGTACGGGGCTATCACCCACTACGGCGACACTTTCCAGAGTCCTCCGCTAACAGTTCGACTATCACTTGCAGGCTGGTCCCATTTCGCTCGCCACTACTTTGGGAATCTCGGTTGATTTCTTTTCCTCCGGCTACTTAGATGTTTCAGTTCGCCGGGTTCGCTTCCTCAGACCTATGTATTCAGTCTGGGATACTCCTTGCGGAGTGGGTTTCCCCATTCGGACATCTCCGGATCAAAGCTTCATTGCCAGCTCCCCGGAGCTTTTCGCAGGCTTGCACGTCCTTCTTCGCCTGTAATCGCCAAGGCATCCACCACATGCACTTATTCGCTTGATCCTATAACCTTGAGCTCTCTTGCAAGAACCCTTAGTCACAGGGCAACTCATTTGTGCGACCCCCTCCTAGCTGTAAGAGGAGATCGATGCAATTACAACCGTATCGCTGCCATATGCTTGTCGGCGACAGCGATACAACCTTCTTCCATTTTTTTAAAGAGCGCAGTAACTTTTACTGACTAGCAGTCAGAGCAAAACACACACGATGTGCTTGGCTCTACTTGCTAGACGCATTACAGAGGTGGTGGAGGATGACGGGATCGAACCGACGACCCCCTGCTTGCAAAGCAGGTGCTCTCCCAGCTGAGCTAATCCCCCTTCTTGATAACGCAACGCCTAGCTTCCCGGACGTTGGTGGGTCTGGTTGGAATCGAACCAACGACCCCCGCCTTATCAAGACGGTGCTCTAACCGACTGAGCTACAGACCCTCCGTCTGCGCAGCTTGAGACAATTGATAGGTTGTGGGTACTTGCGTCAGTGTTGCTCTAGAAAGGAGGTGATCCAGCCGCAGGTTCCCCTACGGCTACCTTGTTACGACTTCACCCCAGTCACGAACCCTGCCGTGGTAATCGCCCTCCTTGCGGTTAGGCTAACTACTTCTGGCAGAACCCGCTCCCATGGTGTGACGGGCGGTGTGTACAAGACCCGGGAACGTATTCACCGCGACATGCTGATCCGCGATTACTAGCGATTCCGACTTCATGCAGTCGAGTTGCAGACTGCAATCCGGACTACGATCGGCTTTCTGGGATTGGCTCCACCTCGCGGCTTGGCAACCCTCTGTACCGACCATTGTATGACGTGTGAAGCCCTACCCATAAGGGCCATGAGGACTTGACGTCATCCCCACCTTCCTCCGGTTTGTCACCGGCAGTTTCATTAAAGTGCCCAACTAAATGATGGCAATTAATGACAAGGGTTGCGCTCGTTGCGGGACTTAACCCAACATCTCACGACACGAGCTGACGACAGCCATGCAGCACCTGTGTTCAGGCTCCCTTTCGGGCACTCCCAAATCTCTTCAGGATTCCTGACATGTCAAGGGTAGGTAAGGTTTTTCGCGTTGCATCGAATTAATCCACATCATCCACCGCTTGTGCGGGTCCCCGTCAATTCCTTTGAGTTTTAACCTTGCGGCCGTACTCCCCAGGCGGTCAACTTCACGCGTTAGCTACGGCACTAATGGGTTTAACCCCACCAACACCTAGTTGACATCGTTTAGGGCGTGGACTACCAGGGTATCTAATCCTGTTTGCTCCCCACGCTTTCGTGCATGAGCGTCAGTATTGGCCCAGGGGGCTGCCTTCGCCATCGGTGTTCCTCCACATCTCTACGCATTTCACTGCTACACGTGGAATTCCACCCCCCTCTGCCACACTCTAGTCGTGCAGTCACAAACGCAGTTCCCAGGTTGAGCCCGGGGATTTCACGTCTGTCTTACACAACCGCCTGCGCACGCTTTACGCCCAGTAATTCCGATTAACGCTCGCACCCTACGTATTACCGCGGCTGCTGGCACGTAGTTAGCCGGTGCTTCTTCTTCGGGTACCGTCATCTACTCAGGGTATTATCCTGAGCAATTTCTTCCCCGCCGAAAGAGCTTTACAACCCGAAGGCCTTCTTCACTCACGCGGCATGGCTGGATCAGGCTTTCGCCCATTGTCCAAAATTCCCCACTGCTGCCTCCCGTAGGAGTCTGGGCCGTGTCTCAGTCCCAGTGTGGCGGATCATCCTCTCAGACCCGCTACGGATCGTCGCCTTGGTAGGCCTTTACCCCACCAACTAGCTAATCCGACATCGGCCGCTCCCAAAGCGCAAGGTCTTGCGATCCCCTGCTTTCCTGCTCACAGAATATGCGGTATTAGCGTAACTTTCGCTACGTTATCCCCCACTTCAGGGCACGTTCCGATGCATTACTCACCCGTTCGCCACTCGCCACCAGGATTGCTCCCGTGCTGCCGTTCGACTTGCATGTGTAAGGCATGCCGCCAGCGTTCAATCTGAGCCAGGATCAAACTCTTCAGTTTAATTCCTGATAAAACTCTCGCTTGACGTCGCAATCTCGAATCTCTCCAAGATCGCTATTACTTCAGTGCGAGCACTTCGTCTCTTTTTGCTCCCGAACTCGCGTCCGGTCACCTCGACAAGCACCCACACCTATCAATTGTCTCGTTTTTAAAGAACT
>NZ_WIXJ01000001.1 GCF_009617575.1 Rhodocyclus gracilis | reverse complement strand
CTCGTCGGCATCCAGGACGCCGTACTGCTTGCGCCAGCTGTAGATCGTCTGCTCGCTGATGCCGTGCTTCTTCGCAACCTCCGCGACCGGCGCCTTGTCCGCTTCGCGCAGGATCGTCACCATTTGGGCTTCGCTGAATCGACTCTTCCTCATGACTTCCTCTCTTCAAGGAAGCCATCCTCTCAAGTTTTAGATGGTCCGAAAATCTCCGGGCAGGTCAATGATTCCCCCTTTTTTAAGGTTGTAAAAAAGCACCCGAAGGTGCTTTCAATTTTTATCTACTCCACTTACAGAGCCTCAATCAGCTTCAGAACATCACCAGTGGTGTGAGCCCCTTCAATCGGGTTGCTCTCAAATACCATCATGTAGTGATAGCGGTAGCCTGTTTCATGTGCGATTTGGTTAGCCTGAGACTCCCAAATCTTGCCAAGTTTCAGCTTGTCCTTGGAGTCTGAGTTATCTCTATCGTCACCCTTCGTTTCCACCACAATGATGTTCTTGCTCTCAGTGAGAACAACAAAATCAGGGTAATGGTTCAAGAACCCATTGATGACGAAACCCTTACCCCGCTCAAGGTTCCTGTGCCACCAGATGATGTTTTCCAGTTCCGCAACACCACGAATGACCTTGCTTTCAAGATTGTTCACACTGCCTTCAGTGACATACAGACTCTTGCTGATAGCAGGTGCATTGTCACTTGGTGCAATCGTCGCCGGCAGTGAGAAGGATGGACGAAGCTTAATCTTCTGAGTGGTTAGCCAGTTGCCAAATTCCTTTGCAGCATACTCATTGGCAAGACCCTG
Organism: Rhodocyclus gracilis; assembly: GCF_009617575.1. Taxonomy (GTDB): domain Bacteria; phylum Pseudomonadota; class Gammaproteobacteria; order Burkholderiales; family Rhodocyclaceae; genus Rhodocyclus; species Rhodocyclus gracilis. Next base: position 688,392 of record NZ_WIXJ01000001.1, on the reverse strand, counting down.
GATCTTGTCTTTGATGAGCTTGACATAGGCATAGTCTCGTTCAAGGCAATCAGCACGTTGATCAGCACTCATGGCCTCAACGATTCGCTTCAGGTAATGCTTCACATCGTTGTCTTCAATCGGGTAGAAGGTGTTCTTCCCAATCAGACCAAACAAGCGACCAACGATAGATGTAATCTGGCCCGAAGTGGGCTGACTCTTGATGATGCTGTTCAGCTTTTCCTTCTCAGCCTTCTTCACAACGGTGAATGATGGAGCACTTTCACCGTTGCCAATCTCTTCAGCGTCCACCTTGTAAACATCAGATTCAATGGCAGTGAAGTTGATGGTTGCATCAAGGTTCGCAAGCACAAAGTTGGACAGCAGGTTTTCTTTAGCCAGCTTGTGCCACTCATCACCACTGTCAAAGAATCCACCATCAGAAGGCAGCTTGATGAAGAACTGAGGTAACTCAATCGCCTTTGCCGATGCTTCAAAAATCGGCTTCATCTTGTGCTCATTCATATGGGCCTTCAGTTCTTCAGGAACAGATTCACCACTCGTAGCATTGGCCTGTTCTTCAAATTCTTTCGCTTGTTCTACAGCCTGATTCTTGATGGCTTCAACACCTGTAGTGTCACCTTCCGTTGAAGCTGGCTGTGTGCCATTTGTGGCTGTAGCAGCTTGCTCTACAGCTTGTTGTTCCCAATCAGGATTGAGCTTGCTCTTCTCAATTTCGAGATCCTGGCCATCACCCGTTTCAGCAGGTTTTTCCTCACCAGTTTGACCAGTAAGGTCGAACTCTTTTTGATCAGGTGTCGGGGTAGGTGTTGGTTCTGGCTCAACCGTAGACAGGTCAAATTCTCTGTAATCTTTCTTGGAGAAACCAGCCTTGTTCAGACCTGCAACCACTTGACTCAAGGTGTTCTGGAAGTGGCTGGACGAGGTGAACACATAGCTCAGATTCAAGAGTTCAGTACTGTGCTTTCTGGTGTATGGCATGCGAAGCACACGACCCAAGATCTGAGTCACATCCACCACAGATGACTTATTCGCCAGTGTCGCTAGCACATAAGCAAAAGGACAATCCCATCCTTCTTTCAGTGCATTGACTGTGATGATGTATCGCACATCACAATCACGGCTCATCAAATCAACATTTTTCAACTCGTTGATGTTGGCCGTCTTGATAGCAATGTGTTCTGGTGGAATGTTCAAATCCAGCAGAATTTCACGCACCTTCTCAAAGGTAGTGGTGTCATCCTTGTTCTTCGGTTCAGCCTGGAACAGCACGATCGGACGAATGTAGCCACCACCTTTTTCTTCTGCTTTCTTAGCGAACTCTTCCAACTGGCGCCGCATGTTTAACGCTGCCATGATCACATCTTCTTGGCTTCGTTGATTGGCAACAATCACAGGAAGCTTGAGCATGTTTTGCTTCTTGAGTCGCAAGGCATCTACATAGCTGATGATGTTGCTGTTATCCCTCGGGGTAGCAGTCAGGTCAAAAATGAAGCTCGGATTGAGGTTGCGAAGCATGTCCACAGACAGAGTGCTTTCAGCATTGTGGCTCTCATCCACGACCACAATCGGCTTGAGGGTCCGCATGACATTGATGAGTGCTGAAGGGTCTGTTCCTTCCAGTGGCTCAACAACTTCACTGTCATCATTCAAGAACGAAGCTAGATAGCCATTCTCTTGAAAGGCTTTACGGTTCTCTTTGTTGGTGGCCTTCAACGAGTCAAACGACATCACCACCACAGAAAGCTGTTCCTTCACGGTGTCAGCATTGAAGCCTGCCCCCTGAAGCACATCAGCCTTCTCATAAATCTGTACACGACCACTGAACAAGTCATTCAACCGCTGGCGGTATGGATGATCGATGTTGGACAGGTTCTTAACTGTCTGTTCAAGGATGGTCAAAGAAGGCACCAGCCACACTACGAACTTAGGCCGTGTCGGGTTGTATTCAGAAAATGCAGAAAAGATTCTGTCCAAGGCATTCACTGCAATGAAGGTTTTCCCACCCGCAGTAGGAACCTTCACACATACATGTGGCACTTCCTTGATGTTGTTCTTGTAGGCTTGATTAAGAACACCACGTTCCTTCCAATACTGGTTGAAAGCATTGGGAAGATGGCCCTTGCACTCAAGCAGGGTTTCCAAGTATTTGCTGAGGTCCGTCAGAACATCAGCTTGATAGTCTTTGAGTTCCATATTTATTCTTCTTAGAACCGTGTGATGTCACGTGGAATACGCTTGAAGGTAATCCCATGCTTGTAAAGGAAGTCTCTATCCAGAGCACATTTATCTGCATAAATCACAAACTGTTCAGGTCTGGAAGGCAAATTCTTGATATTCAATGTTCCAAGAAAATCAATATCAAGTGTCGTCACCCGATCCTTCTCATAGTAGAAAACACACAAAGCAGAATCTGTTGAACCCAAAGCATATTGGCTCACAGCATTCTCTGTATCCCACCGTTGTTCAGTGGGGATGTTTTCTGTGTACGCTACATAGCCCCTGATAGCTTCGGCGCCTACTTCTTCATTGAGGTTCTTATCCTCTCTGAAGAGAGCGGTTCCAACGGTGTAGAACTCAAAGCCACCACCCAAACCTGCCACAGATTTTTTGGCTTCACCATAACCATTGATGACACGGCGGACCCGTTCAGCAGTAAGGGTATCTGCATAGTCCATCATTTCACACAAGATGAACCGACGATTGCCACCATCTTGTGCATTGAGATTCAGGACGGCATGTGCAGTTGTGCCACTACCAGCAAAAGAATCAAGGATGACAGAATTTGGTCCTGCCACCATCTCAAAAAACTTTTGAACGATAGTCTCATCTTTTGGATACTCAAATTTCCCTGCACCAATGATTGAGGCAAGTCTTTCAGAAGCCGAACGAGTGGGCTGATAGAACACACTTTGAGGTGTTGCTGTGTCTGTTTCGTGGAAATATCGTCTGATCATGATGGTCGTTTCAGTCACAAAACTGACTCTGCCCTCATCAACCATCTGATTGAATGTTGCTTGGTCAAATGCCCATCCTCTGTTTGCACGAAGAGGAATGACATTTCCATTCTTTGGGTTTATTAGCTCAAATTTGCGGCCACCGGGTGCAGTTGGGTCATCCTCTTTATATGCACCTCTTTTGTCGATGTACCTGAATCTTCTATGTGCAAAACACTCATTGGCTTTGTTCGCACGAAACCAGCCTGCTAACTCTTCTGATGCAGTTTCGTAATCCTCACCATGCTTCTTCTTGAGTCGTGCAACCTCTTTCAGAACAGGCTCTGCTGCATCCTTTGCAATGTTCCATTCTTTAGCAATTTTTGACTTGTTTTGGGCATACAGAATCACATACTCATGATTCACCCCAATTTGACTAGCCGTGTTTTTGAAAGCACCTTCCCAAATCATCTCCGCAATGAAGTTGCCACGGCCAAAAATTTCATCCATCAACAACCGCAGATTAGCAACCTCGTTGTCATCAATGGAAACAAAGATAACCCCATCATCAGCCAACAAACGATGAAGCATCTTCAGGCGCGGATACATCATGCACAGCCACTTATCGTGTCTACTTAAGTCTTCGCCTTCTTTACCAACAACCTGACCAAGCCACTTCTTGATCTTGGGATCATTCACATTGTCGTTGTACACCCAGCCTTCATTGCCAGTGTTGTAAGGTGGGTCAATGTAGATGCAATTCACCTTGCCTTCAAACTCAGGAAGAAGGCTCTTCAAGGCTTCTAGATTGTCGCCATGAATGATTTTGTTGTTCGTGGAATTGGCAGGCGTACCTTCATTCCCCGCAAAGCTGTACTTCTTATCCAGCAAACGGAAAGGCACTTCGTGGTGATGATTTACCACCTTGTTTTTTCCGACCCAATGAAGTGTAGGCATGTTCTTATCTTTTTCTGATTCACTGGCATCTAAGCCAGCTACATGTTTCCTGAATTTTGTTGTCTCTATTTTTACTAGCTTCTTCATCTTTGTTCCATAGGATAACTTCTTCTTGGAACTTCAACACCCCTTGCCCCACACCAACCATCACAACAGCCGAAAAAAAAGCCACTTCAATGAGTGGCTTTTAGATGTTTGGTGGGCCCCCTCGGAGTCGAACCGAGCACCAATCGATTATGAGTCGACTGCTCTAACCTAAGCATGAGCTAGGGGCCCTGTGAAATTTTTACGACTTTTGTAGCCTATGCGTAGCCTACTTTGTTTTTAGAACCCTAAAAAATCTTATAACTCTTTGAATTTATTAAGAATCAACAAAAACAACCAAACGCTTATGAGTCCTCTGCTCTAACCAACTGAGCTACAGGCCCGGAAAACCTGCCACCGGGTCAGTTGCCGCTGTCGAGGAAGCTGCGCAGCTTTTCCGAACGCGACGGATGGCGCAGCTTGCGCAGTGCCTTGGCCTCGATCTGGCGGATGCGCTCGCGCGTCACGTCGAATTGCTTGCCGACTTCTTCCAGCGTGTGGTCGGTGTTCATTTCGATACCGAAGCGCATGCGCAGCACCTTGGCTTCGCGCGGCGTGAGCGTGTCGAGCACGTCCTTGGTGATGAAGCGCAGGCTGGAATACAGCGCCGCGTCGGTCGGTGCCAGTGTCGACTGGTCTTCCATGAAGTCGCCAAGGTGCGAGTCGTCGTCGTCGCCGATCGGCGTTTCCATCGAGATCGGTTCCTTGCTGATCTTGAGGATCTTGCGGATCTTCTCTTCCGGCATCTCCATCTTCTTGGCCAGCGTTGCCGGATCGGGTTCGAGACCCGTTTCCTGCAGGATCTGCCGCGAGATGCGGTTCATCTTGTTGATCGTCTCGATCATGTGTACCGGGATGCGGATGGTGCGCGCCTGGTCGGCGATCGAGCGCGTGATCGCCTGACGGATCCACCACGTCGCGTAGGTCGAGAACTTGTAGCCGCGACGGTATTCGAACTTGTCGACGGCCTTCATCAGGCCGATGTTGCCTTCCTGGATCAGGTCGAGGAACTGCAGGCCGCGGTTGGTGTATTTCTTGGCAATCGAGATGACCAGACGCAGGTTAGCTTCGGTCATCTCGCGCTTGGCGCGGCGGGCCTTGGCTTCGCCGGTCGACATCTGCTTGTTGATGTCCTTCAGTTCCTTGAGCGGGATGCCGATGCGGTCCTGCAGCGCGGCGAGCTTCTTTTGCTCTTCGACGACGTTCGGTGCGTTGCGCGTCAGGATCGGGCCGTAGCTGCGCGAGGCAGCGGCGATTTCACCTTCCACCCAGGCGAGGTTGAGTTCGTTGCCGGGGAAGGATTTGATGAAGTGCTGACGCGGCATGCGCACTTTATCGACGCAGATTCGCTGGATGCTGCGTTCGCAGCCACGCGCTTCTTCGACCATGGCGCGCACGGAGTCGCACAGGCGTTCGATGGTCTTCGACGTGAAGCGGATGTTCATCATCTCGTCGGAGATCTGCTGCTGCAGCTTGAGGTAGGTCTTGTCCTGCGAGCCCTTCTTCACCAGCGCGCTGTGCGCCTTGGTGTAGAGCGCCTTGATGTTGGCGAAACGCTCGAGTGCTTCGGTTTTCAGTTGCAGGAGCGACGCCGACGCGGCAGCGGCTTCTCCGCCTTCCTCGTCTTCGGACTCGTCGTCGCTCTCTTCGACCTCTTCTTCCGGCTCCTCGACTTCGCCGGGGCCGGCGTCGGCGTTGAGGTCGACCAGGCCATCGATCAGTTCGTCGATGCGCATTTCGTCGCGGCCGATCTTGTCGACGGCGTCGAGAATCTCTGCAATGGTCGTCGGGCAGGCGGAAATCGCCTGGATCATGTGCTTCAGGCCGTCTTCGATGCGCTTGGCAATCTCGATCTCGCCCTCGCGCGTCAGCAGTTCGACCGAGCCCATTTCACGCATGTACATGCGCACCGGATCGGTCGTGCGGCCGAATTCGGAGTCAACGGTCGACAGGGCTTGTTCAGCCTGTTCTTCCACGTCGGCATCATCGGCGCCGGCAGCGGGCGCGGCGTCGGACATGAGGAGGGTTTCGGCATCGGGCGCCTCGTCATAGACCTGGATGCCCATGTCGTTGAAGGTGCTGATGATGCTTTCGATCTGCTCGGCATCGACCACGTCGTCGGGGAGGTGGTCGTTGATTTCCGCGTAGGTCAGGTAGCCGCGTTCCTTGCCCTGCTTGATGAGGTTTCTCAGCCGCGTCTTGCGTGTTTCGGCGTCGACGGGCGACGGCGAGGAGCCGGCCTGCACGAGCAGGTCTGCGGCAGCCTTGGCTTTGGCCGATTTGGTCTTGACGTCTTTCGCTGGAGTCGCTGTCTTTTCCCTTGCCATGACCCTCTTCCCGGTTAGCGATATGTTGGAAAAACCGTAAATTTTATCACAACTTAGCGCTTTCTCGGCAGTCAGTCATCGGCAGCGGACGCAGGGGTGCGCACGCTGGCGGTGAGTGCTGCGATGTAGTCGCGCTTCTCTTCGTCGCTCAAGCCGCCGACGCCCAGTCGTTGGACTTTGGCTTGCAGCTCCGCGAAAGCACGCCGCTGCTCGCTCTCTTGCAGGCGAATCAGCGCGCCGTCAAATTCACGGTCAATGTCCTCTTCGGCGAACGGTCGCTCTATTAGTTCCGCGGCGGCGTCGCGCAGGACGTTCTCCTCGCTGCTGCCGCGCAGCCGTTCGAGCAGGGCGGCGCAGCCTGGAACGGCGTCGCCAGCATCGCGCACCAGCAGGCAGATTTGACGGACGGCGCGCGATTCGGCGCTGCTGTCCGAAAGTGCCGAGAGCGGAATGCGTTTCGCCAATTCCGGTTTGTGCAGCAGGAGTCCGAGCAGGGCGCGGGCGAGCGACGGGGCGCGCCGCGGGGCGCGGGCCGGTGCGGGCGGGGCGATGGGGCGCAGTTCGCACAGACGTTCGACTTCGGCTTGCGAAAAGCCGCTGGTCTCGGCGAGTCGTTTGACAATCTGTAGGCGCAGGATCGGCGTCTGCAGGCGCGCCAGAAGAGGCTTGGCGGCGGCGACGAGTTGCGCGCGGCCTTCGGCGCTGCCGAGATCGCACTGGGCGGAGAGTTCGCTAAGCAGGAAGTCGGAGAGCGGTGTGGCGGTGGCGACGAGGCGCTCGAATGCCGCCGCGCCGTTGGCTCGGACGAAGCTGTCGGGGTCGTCGGTTGGCGGGAGAAAGACGAAGCCGATGCTCTTTTGTACCGGCAGTGCTTCGAGGCTGTTTTCGAGGGCGCGCCAGGCGGCTTTGCGCCCGGCATTGTCGCCATCGAAGCAGTAAACGATGCGGTCGACCTGGCGCAACAGTTTCTGGACGTGTGTCGCCGTCGTGGCGGTGCCGAGCGTCGCCACGGCGTTGCCGACACCGTGCTGGGCGAGGGCGACGACGTCCATGTAGCCTTCGACGACGACTGCCGTGTTGGTTTCGCGCAGGGCGGCGCGCGCTTGCGGCAGGCCAAAGACTTCGCGGCCTTTTTCGAAGAGCGGCGTTTCCGGTGAGTTGAGATATTTTGGTTCGCCGTCGCCGAGGACGCGTCCGCCGAAAGCGATAACCTCGCCCTTGGCATTGGCGATCGGGAACATCACGCGGTCGCGAAAGCGGTCGTACAGGCGCCCCTGTTCGTTGCGAATGACGAGGCCAGCGCTTTGCAGGGCGGGGTCGTCGTAGTTGGCGAAAACGCCTTGCAGGCTTTGCCAGTCGTCAGGTGCGTAGCCAATGCTGAAACGGCGTGCCACTTCGCCGCTGACCCCGCGCGCTTTGAGGTAGGCGATGGCTTTTGGCGAGGTTTTGAGCGATTCGTAATAGAAGCGCGCGGCCCGCGCCATGATGTCGGAGAGCGCGGCGCTACGCGGTGCGTCGGCCGGGCGCCGATGATCGTCGGTCGGGACGGTCAGGCCGACGCGCTGGGCTAGGTCGTGTACGGCGTCGACGAAGCCCAGCCCGGAGTATTCCATCAGGAAGCCAATCGCCGTGCCGTGCGCGCCGCAGCCAAAGCAGTGATAGAACTGCTTTGTCGGGCTGACGGTGAACGAGGGCGATTTCTCGTTATGGAAGGGGCAGCAGGCCGCGAAATTGGCGCCGGCTTTCTTCAGCGGAACATGTGCGTCGATCAGGTCGACGATGTCGACGCGATGCAGCAGTTCCTGGATGAAGGATTCCGGGATCACGGAGCGGGTGGCTCGGCGAGGGAGGTGTGCCGGATGCTCAGGCGTTCGTCAGGCGCGCTTTGACGCGCTGCGAAACGGCGGCCATGTCGGCGCGGCCGGCAATGGTCGCTTTCAGTGTCGTCATTACGCGACCCATGTCGGCCGGACGACTGGCGCCCGTTGCGGCGATGGCTGTGGCGATGGCGGTGTCCAGTTCGGCGTCGGAGAGCGCGGCGGGCAGGTAGGCTTCGAGCAGGTCAGCTTCAAACTGTTCGGCGTCGGCGAGGTCGTTGCGGCCCGCGGCGCGGTACTGGCTGACCGACTCGCGGCGCTGTTTCAGCATGCGGCCGATGACGCCGATAACGGCATCGTCGTCGAGCGTGATGCGTTCATCGACTTCGCGCTGCTTGATGGCGGCGAGGAGTAGCCGGATCGCGCCGAGTCGTGCGGTTTCACGGGCGCGCAACGCCGACTTCATGTCGTCGCCGATTTGTTCTCTCAGAGTCATGGTCAGCCGTCTCTTAACGTGTGGGGTCGCCGGTGCGGCCGCCGCGCCACAGTGTTTTTTGCTGCTTCAAGCGATGAACTGCATCGTTCGAGCCCTGCGACGCTGCGTCTTGGTAAAACCGTCGGTATAAACACCAAAAGCCGCCCATCGTCAGACAGGCGGCTCAGGCGGTGAGGCAATGGACGCTTAGTACAGCTTCGGCGGCAGGAGCTGGCTGCGCATGCGCTTGTGGTGGCGCTTGACGGCAGCGGCCAGCTTGCGCTTGCGTTCAGCCGTGGGCTTCTCGTAGAACTCGCGGGCGCGCAGTTCGGTCAGCAGACCGGTTTTCTCGACGGTGCGCTTGAAGCGGCGGATCGCAACTTCAAACGGTTCATTTTCCTTGACGCGAATGGCGGGCATTGACTCAATCCTAGGTTCAGAATCCGGCAAATCCGTTCGGCACCTTCGACCATCGGGTCCGGCCAGCAGCGGAAGGCTGCGGGGATCGGGCGATGGCGCCGGCTCGGCGGGTTCGGTGATCTCAGCGAAGTCCCGTCAAACTCAGGCCGGGCCGGCGAGCGGTGATCGGTCAGAGGAAACGGCTTCAATAGAGCCGCGCATTATAGAGAAGACGTCGCGGAAATTCCAGTGTTTTTAATGGGGGTTTTTGATTTCGAAGCGCACTGTGGGCGCGTCGCGCGCAACGGCAGGCGGGGAGGGGGCTTGGGTGCGGTAGAATGCCGCCCATGCTTATCCTTGGCATCGAATCTTCCTGCGACGAAACCGGCGTCGCGCTCTATCGCTCCGACGATGGCGGCAGGCTTCTCGCGCATGCGCTGCATTCGCAGGTGGCGATGCATGAAGCCTATGGTGGCGTCGTGCCGGAACTGGCGTCGCGCGATCACATCCGGCGCATCTCGCCCTTGTTGCGGCAGGCGCTCGCGCAGAGCGGGTGCTCGCTTGCCGAGATCGATGCCATCGCTTACACGCAGGGGCCGGGGCTCGCGGGCGCTTTGCTCGTGGGCGCGGCGTTTGCTGAATCGCTGGCTATGGCGCTCGGTGTGCCGAGCGTGCCGGTGCATCACCTGGAAGGTCACCTGCTGTCGCCATTACTGTCGCGCACGCCGCCGCGTTTTCCGTTTGTCGCTTTGCTGGTGTCGGGTGGGCATACGCAGTTGATGCGCGTCGATGGCGTCGGACGTTACACGCTGCTGGGCGAAACGCTCGATGATGCGGCCGGCGAGGCTTTCGATAAGACCGCCAAACTGCTTGGCCTTGGTTATCCGGGCGGGCCAGCCTTGTCGGCCTTGGCGGAAAAGGGAACGCCGGGCGTTTTTCGCTTGCCGCGCCCGATGCTCAATTCCGGCGATCTCGATTTTTCTTTCAGTGGCCTGAAAACGGCCGTGCTCGTTCAAGTGCGCGAGCTGGGGGGAGAGTCAGCACTCGCCGAGACGCAACGGGCCGATATTGCGCAGGCTTTCCAGGCGGCGATTGTCGAGGTGCTGGTGAAGAAATCCAGCGCTGCCTTGCGCCTTGCCGGCCTCGATCAACTGGTGGTCGCTGGCGGCGTCGGCGCCAATCGCGAACTGCGTCGGCAACTCGACGCCCGGGCAAAGAAGACCGGCGCGACGGTGTATTACCCCGAGTTCGAGTTCTGCACCGACAACGGCGCCATGATCGCCCTGGCCGGCGCCCTGCGTTTGCAGGCGGGCACGCCCGGCAAGGCGGCGGGCAGCTTTGCCATTCGGCCGCGCTGGCCGCTGGCCGATCTGGTGGCGTAAAGCCGGGGCTTTATCGCCGCTGGTGGTTGGGCCTCTGGCCGTCCGTCAGCGCCTTCAGCGTACCGCCGTCGCTCAGGTCTTCTTGCCGCCGATTTTCGGCTCTGTGCCGGCGATGAGGCGTTGCAGGTTGTGGCGGTGTTTGACGATCAGCGCCAGCGCCATGACGCCGACGGTGATCGTCAGCTCGTCGGCACCGTGTAGCCAAAGCGTCAGTAGCGGCGCGCCGACGGCGGCGCAGATGGCAGCGAGCGACGAATAGCGCAAGACCAGCGCGATGCCGAGCCAGACGCCTAGCGTCGCCAGTCCGATGGCGGGCGACACCGCCAGCAGTGCGCCGGCCGCCGTGGCGACCCCTTTGCCGCCCTTGAATTTGAGGAAGATCGGGAAGAGGTGGCCGAAGAAGACTGCCAGCATGATGAGTCCGACGAGCAGTGGCGTCGCGCCGGAGTATGCCGCCAGCCAGACGGCGAACCAGCCTTTGAGGGCGTCGCCAAGCAGCGTGAGGATGGCCGCTGCCTTGTTGCCGCTGCGCAGGACGTTGGTGGCGCCGGGGTTGCCCGAGCCGTAGGTGCGCGGGTCGGCGAGGCCGAAGAGGCGGCTGCTGATGACTGCGAAAGGTACCGAACCGAGCAGATAGGCGGCGACGAGGGCGAGGGCGTCCGGTGGCGTCAGGCTTTGGAAGGTGGCAAGCGGTGCGGTCAGTTCGGCGGGCATGCGACTCTGGCTTAGAGGTTAGAATGGCGACCTTGCTGGCGCATCGCAGGGCGGTGCGCCACGGCTGGCGCCGCCTCCGGCGCTACGCGCAGGCACGACGACAGCATCGGTCGGCCCGCGATTCTAACCTCTCCGCCGCCCCGCTGCATGGACATCATTTTCATCGAAGAGCTCAGGCTCGCCGCCCACATCGGCATTTATCCGCGCGAAAAAGCGATGGCTCAGACCATCGAGTTGTCCTTGCAGATCGGCGTCTCGACGGCGAGTGCCGGTGCCAGCGACGATATCGGCGACACCATCGACTACGCAACGGTCGTCGCCCGCTTGCGTCAGGAACTGGCCGAGCGTCGCTTCAATCTCCTGGAAAAGCTCGCCGAATACATCGCCACGCTCCTCCTCGAAGATTTTGGCGCGGGCTGGGTGCGCGTCGCCATCGCCAAGCAGGGCGTCATCCGGGGCGTGCGGCGCGTCGGCGTCGTCATTGAGCGCGGCGCCCGCGTCTAGCGGCCAGGCGGCTGGCGCTGTTCAGGCGGCTCAGTCGCGTAGTGCCGCGTCGACTGGCGTTGCGGCGAGGACGCGCGTCAGTACCTCCGGCGCGAGGCAGACGAGAAAGCCGCGTTTGCCGCCGTTGATGTAGATCTGCGGCAAATCGAGGATGCTGCGTTCGACGAATACCGGCATCGCTTTCTTGGTACCGAAAGGACTGGTGCCGCCGACCAAATAGCCACTGTGGCGCTGCGCGACCTCGGGGGCGCAGGGCTCGATCTTTTTGCGGGCGATCTGGCGGGCAAGTTCTTTCGTCGAGACTTTGCAGTCGCCGTGCATCAGGACGATCAGCGGTTTGCCGTGTTCGTCTTCCATGACCAGTGTCTTGACGACGCAGTGCTCGTCGACGCCCAGTTCGCGTGCCGAGACGCGGGTGCCGCCGTGCGCTTCGTAGGCGTAGATGTGGCTGGAGAACTCGATACCCTGGCGATGCAGGAATTGCGTCGCGGGTGTTTCGGAAACGTGTTCTTTCTTCATGGTTTGCTGTGCGTCTGGGGATTCGCCTTAGCCGCGCGGGTGATGTTTGGCGTGCAGCGACTTCAGTCGCTCGCTGGCAATGTGCGTGTAAATCTGCGTGGTCGAAATATCGGCGTGGCCGAGGAGGAGTTGCACGACGCGCAGATCGGCGCCGTGATTGAGCAGGTGCGTGGCGAAGGCGTGGCGCAGGACGTGCGGCGACAGTCGCTCTTCGGCGATGCCGGCAATGCGGGCGTAGCGCTTGATCAGGTTCCAGAACTGCTGACGGGTCATGGCGCCGCCCCGCGCGGTGACGAAGAGGGCGTTGCTGCGTTGGCCGTTGAGGATGTCGGGGCGCGCTTCGGCGAGATAGCGGCGCAGCCAGTCGACGGCCTGTTCGCCGAGCGGCGCCAGGCGTTCTTTGGCGCCTTTGCCGAAAATTCGCACGACGCCCATGTCGAAACTCACCTCGTTCAGCGTCAGCCCGACGAGTTCGGAGACGCGCAGTCCGCTGGCGTAGATTGTCTCGATCATGGCGCGGTCGCGCAGGCCGAGGGGGGTGTCGACGTCGGGCGCGCCGAGCAGGGCATCGACCTGCGTTTCGCTGATGGCTTTCGGTAGTCGTCCGGGTTTCAGCGGTTGCGTGATCTGGAGTGTCGGGTCCTCGCCGATGCGGCCACGGGCGAGGAGAAAGCGGTAGTAGCGGCGCAGGCTGGAGACGTAGCGCGCTTGCGAGGCGGGGGCGACGCGGTGCGAGAGATCGGCGACGAAGCGCGTCAGGCGGGCTGCATCGGCTTGCGGCAGCAACGCGCGCGTGCTGCGCTCCTTCGCTGCGGGCGTTTCGTCACTGCGGGCAAGCCACAGCGCCAGTTGTTGCAGGTCGCTGCGATAGCTCGCCAGCGAGGCGCGGGCGAGGCCGTCTTCGAGCCACAAGGCATCGCAAAATGCGTCGATCTCTTCGCGGTCCGCCGGCGAGGGCGTCGACGCGTCCGGGTCAGCCTTGGTGCTCATGCTGCAAGAGCCAGCGTTTGACGTCGAGCAGGAAACCGCCTTCTGCGCGGGCGAACCCCCCAAGCCCCCCGTTGGCGGCGATGACGCGGTGGCACGGCACGATGATCGGCAGCGGATTGGCGCCGCAGGCCTGCCCCACCGCCCGCGCCGCGCTGTGCAGTTCGCTGGCGACGGCGCCATAGGTGCGCGTGTCGCCCCGCGGAATGGCGGCGATGGTGGCCCAGACGCGGTGCTGAAACGGCGTGCCGCGCGGTGCCAGCGGCAGGTCGAAGCGCACACGCGGATCGGCGAGCCAGGCCTTGAGCTGACGCGCACTCTCGGCGGCCAGATCGGCGCAGGCGGCAGGCGCCGTCACGTATGCACGGGGGGCGTCGAGAAAGTGAACGCCAACCAGCGCCGGGCGGCCGGGCTGGCCGTCGGCGTCGGGCAACTGTGCGCAGCGCAGGCCGAGCCAGAAGCACTCGGCGGGAACAATGGCGTGGAAGGGCAGCGGGGCGTGCGGCATCTGAGAAGCCTACGTGTTGTGTGCGACGTCAGCGTGTGCGCCCGAGCAGCGCTTGCTTGAGTTCGTCCTGAATCGGCTTGTGGCCGATCCATATTTTCAGCAAGGCGGTGTAGAAGTCTTCGCCGGCGATGTCGCGGCCACGCGTCTGGCCGTTGATCGTCAGGCGCGTGCCGCTTTCGGGTAGCCAGTCCAGCTGGACGACCGTACCGCTTTTCGCCTCGCCGACCGACAGCATGGCGTCGGCGAATTGTCGGGCGCGGTCTTTCAGGGCGGCGAGTTCGGCCGGGGTATGGTTTTCGGCAATGCCTTCGTTGAGCGCGTCGACGAATTGCTGCGCGGTGACATCACGCAACATCTGCACCGTGATGCGCTTGGCGCCGTGCGAGGCCAGCACGGCGTCGCCGTCGCTCTGCCGCGCCGGCAGATAGAGCGCCATCGCGTACACCTTGATGAAGAGCTTCTTGCGCATGCCGGCACCGTTGGCAACGAGGTCGCTGTTGCCCACGCGGGCGCGGTCGTCAAAATTGATGCCGCCGGCTTCGACGGCGTGCGCCGTCGGCAAGGTCAACAGTGTCAGTACTCCGAAAGAGCAGGCAGCGAGCAGGGAACGCAGGCGGTTCATCAGGGTGTCTCCTTTGGTTGAGTGGTGAGCCGTCTGTGCGGCTCTTTAGGTGGTGTGATGGGCGGCTCAGGCGCGCACGTGGCCGTCGCCGAGGACGATCCACTTCTCGCAGGTCAGACCGTTCAGGCCGACCGGGCCGCGTGCGTGAATCTTGTCGGTCGAGATGCCGATTTCGGCGCCGAGACCGTATTCGAAACCGTCGGCGAAGCGCGTCGACGCGTTGATCATCACCGACGCCGAGTCGACTTCGCGCAAAAAGCGCATGGCCTTCGGATGGTTGTCGGTGACGATGGCGTCGGTGTGATGCGACGAATACTGGTTGATGTGTGCGATCGCCTCGTCGATGTCGGCGACGACCTTGAGCGAGATGACCGGTGCCAGGAATTCGGCGTAGTAGTCGTCCTCGCTTGCCGGCACAGCATTGGCGACCAGCGCGCAGGTTTCGGCGCAGCCGCGGATCTCGACGCCCTTGTGCGTCAGCATCTGCGCAATCGGCGGCAGCAGCATGGCGGCGACCGAGCGGTCGACGAGCAGCGATTCGGTGGTGTTGCAGGTGCCGTAGCGCTGCGTCTTGGCGTTCTCGATGATTTTCAGCGCCTTGTTCGGGTCGGCTTCCTCTTCGAGGTAGACGTGGCAGTTGCCGTCGAGGTGCTGGATCATCGGCACGCGCGCTTCGGCCAAGAGGCGCGAAATCAGCCCCTTGCCACCGCGCGGGACGATCACGTCGACGTACTCGCGCATGGTGATCAGGTGGCCGACGGCGGCGCGGTCGGTGGTGTCGATCACCTGCACGGCGTCGGCCGGCAGCCCGGCGGCAGCGAGTCCTTCCTGCACCAGCGCGGCGATGGCGCGGTTGCAGCGGATCGCTTCCGAGCCGCCGCGTAGGATCGCGGCGTTGCCCGACTTCAGGCAGAGCGCCGCGGCGTCGGCGGTGACGTTCGGCCGCGCCTCGTAAATGATGCCGATGACGCCGAGCGGCACGCGCATGCGGCCGACCTGGATGCCGCTCGGGCGGTATTTCATGTCATTGATTTCACCGATCGGGTCGGCGAGTGTTGCGACTTGTTCGACGCCTTCGGCCATCTTGGCGACACCCTGGGCGGTGAGTGTCAGGCGGTCAAGCATTGCCGGCTCCAGTCCGGCGGCACGCGCGGCGGCGACATCCTCCGCGTTGGCAGCGAGCAGCGCGGCTGATTCGCGACGGAGGGCGGCGGCGATGGCCTTCAGCGCAGTGTTTTTGGCGCCGCTATCGGCGCGAGCCATGGCGCGCGACGCGGCGCGGGCGCGCTGGCCGACGCTCTGCATGTAGTGCTCAATATCCATGTAATTTTCTTTGACGGTAGGAGTGTGGCGAAGATCGTGCGGCAAGTGTCTGATTATCGGTGCTTGTGGCTGTCCTGTGAACCGTCGCTCAGCGGGCCTGCGGTGGCGGTTGTCGCGGCCTGTCAGCGAGCGTAGAAAAACCTTACGGAACCAAGCAAAAAGTTTACACTCCGACGTTCATAGCAATGCGAACAAGATACGGTTAATCATCCATGCAACGTAAACTCATTCTGCCCACTGAAGTAAAAGTGTGCGCAACATGCAGCTTCTGGGACGGTGAGCGCAAAGTGGATACCGAAATGCGGGTAGTGGTGGTCGACGAGCATTGCACCGGCGAGTGCCTGGTGCGCGAGTCGGGCTGCGCCAGCACGCAGGATGTCCGTGGTGTCGATGGTCGCGAGTGCGCCTGGGAATGCCTGGCGCCGGATACCTCCGAAGGTGAGGTCGTTGCCGCGCAGTCCGGGCGTGCGACCGATATTCCTGTCGCCAACGATGCCTCTGTCGCTGTGCCGCCGCTTTCTGCAGATCGTTCTTCCTAGCGTCAGCGGAAAACACTCATGCGGGTCAGTCGCCGGGCGACTGGCCCTTTTTGCGTTTTAGCGTCTGGCGGTGGCCGGGGCGGCGACCAGCAGGCCCAGGCGCAGGAATTCGTCCCACAGATTGCCGTTGCCAATACCCTTGATCAGGCGGTCGATACGCGCGGCATGCGTCAGACAGGCGGCTGCGCCCGTCGCGCCAACGCGGCGTAGCGCCTGCTTGATCAGCCCTTGTCGTGCGCCCCAGACGCGGGCGTCGCGGAGCAGTCCATCGAGCGTCTGCCCATTGGCGAGCCCGCTGTGAATCTGCGCGAGGGCGCGTATTTCTTCCGTTAGTGCCCAGAGAACGAGGGGCGGCGCTTCGCCCTCCTGGCGCAGGCCATCGAGAGTGCGCGTAAAGCGCGCGACATCGCCCGCAAGCATGGCGTCGCGCAGCGCATCGAGGTCGTAGCGCGCCACATCGAGGACAGCCTCACGAATCGCCTCGCGAGTGAGCGCGCCGGGCGGATGTAGCAGGGCGAGTTTCTGGATTTCCTGATGCGCGGCCAGTAGATTGCCTTCGACGCGTTCGGCGATGAAGGCGAGTCCCTCGGCGTCGGCGCTCTGGCCTTGCCGGCGCAGACGCGCGGCGATCCAGGCGGGCAGGTCGGCGAGCTTGGGCGCGTTGAGTTTGACGACGGCGCCGGCGTTGCCGAGGGCGGTCAGCCAGGCGGCTTTTTCGTCCTTCCAGTCGAGTTCGGGCAGTGTCACCAGCAGCAGGGCGTCCGGCGAGGGATGCTTGGCGTAGTCTTGTAGCGCGGCACCGCCCTCGCGGCCCGGCTTACCGTTGGGGATGCGCAGTTCGATCAGCGTGCGTCCGCCGAAGAGCGAGCGCGCACCCGCCGCGTGATGCAGTTGCGTCCAGTTGAAGCCGGCGAGCGCCGTCAGCACGGTGCGTTCGTCGAAGCCTTGCCGGCGCGCGGCGGCGCGGATGGCGTCCGAGGCTTCGATGACGAGCAGAGGGTCGTCACCATAAACGACGTACAGCGGGCGCAACTCGCCCGTGAGGTGCGTTGCCAGCCGTTCTCCGGGGATTTGCATGGGCCGTGTTTCGTCAGGGGGGGCGTGCTTGCTCAGTCGAACGTGTTGGCCGGCTGCGGCTTGACGGCGGCGAGGCGGCGCATCATCTGTTGCACCATGTCGTTTTGCATGTCGCGCCAGAGGAGGACTTCTTCCTGGTCCTTGGAAAGGACGTTGGAGTCGTCGTAGCTCATGTCGCGCGTCATTTCGATCTCGCCGGGCGGCACGAGGTTGCGTCCCTTGATGTCGACGACGCGGAAGTTGAAGCGGTAGCGCAGGCGAACTTCGCGCACGCGACCGGAGCCGGAGAGCGAGAGGATCACCTTTTCGCGGAATTCGCCGGTCGGCTGGAAGATGGCCTCGGCGTCTTCCGGCGTGTCGGTCAGACGCGTCGCACCCGAGGCGCGGATGGTGCGCTTGAGCCCGGCGCCCAGCTCCGAATAGTCGGGCAGCGCCAGATAGAGGCTCTCGTAAGGCAGCGTGTAGGCGCCGCGCAGCTGGAAGCCACAGCCGGCGAGCAGGGTCGCGGCGATGAGGAAGGCGGTGGCCGCCAGCGTACGGACGCGCATCGGGAGGCTCTTTCGGGTCAGACGACGATGTTGACGAGACGGCCGGGGACGACGATCAGCTTCTTCGGCGCCTGTCCGGCCAGATGCTTTTGCACCGCTTCGCTGGCCAGTGCCTGCGCTTCGATGGCGGCGCGGTCGGCGCTGGCGGGTACGCGCAGGCTGCCACGCAGCTTGCCGTTCACCTGCAGCATCAGCTCGATTTCGTCCTGCTTGAGCGCCGCTTCATCGACCTTCGGCCAGCCGGCGTCGCTGATCGCGCAGCCCGGCTTGAGCGTAGCGTAGAGTTCCTCGCCGATGTGCGGAACGATCGGCCAGAGCAGCACCGCCACCGCTTCGAGCGCTTCCTGGCGGACGGCGCGCGCCAGCGGCTCGCTGTCGGCGAGCTTGCCGTAGGCGTTGAGCAGTTCCATCACCGCGGCGATGGCGGTGTTGAACTGCTTCCTGCGGCCGTAGTCGTCGGCGATCTTGCCGATGGCCAGATGCAGCTGGCGGCGGAAAGCCTTCAGCGCCGGCGACAGTTCGCCGTCCTGGCCGGGAACGTAGGCGGCGACGCTGCCTACGCTGCTGTGGTCGTAGACGATCTTCCACAGGCGCTTCAAGAAGCGGAAGGCGCCGTCGACGCCGGCGTCGGACCATTCGAGCGACTGGTCGGGCGGGCTGGCGAACATGATGAACAGGCGCGCGGTGTCGGCACCGTACTGGTCGATCAGCGCCTGCGGGTCGACGCCGTTGTTCTTCGACTTCGACATCTTCTCGATGCCGCCGATGACCACCGGCTGGCCGTCGGCGCGCAGCGTCGCCGCCACCGGGCGGCCGCGCGCGTCGCATTCGAGATCGACGTCGGCTGGGTTGAGCCACAGCTTCTTGCCGTCGGCTTCGTCGCGGTAGTAGGTCGGCGCGACCACCATGCCTTGCGTCAGCAGGTTGGCGAAGGGCTCGTCGAGACGCGCGCCGGCGGGGAAATTGTCGAACAGGCCGACGTCGCGCATCAGCTTGGTCCAGAAGCGCGAGTACAAGAGGTGCAGGATGGCGTGTTCGATGCCGCCGATGTACTGGTCGATGCCGCCCTGACACCAGTAGGCGACGCGCTCGTCGACCATCGCCTGGTCGTTGTCGGCGCAGCAGTAGCGCAGGAAGTACCACGAGGACTCGACAAAGGTGTCCATCGTGTCGGTTTCGCGCTTCGCCGGCTTGCCGCACTTCGGGCAGGTCGTCTCGTAGAACTCGGGCATGCGCGCCAGCGGGCTGCCGGCGCCGTCGACGACGACGTTCTCGGGCAGCACCACCGGCAGCTGCGCGTCGGGCACCGGCACGTCGCCGCAGCAATCGCAGTGGATGATCGGGATCGGGCAGCCCCAGTAGCGCTGGCGCGAGATGCCCCAGTCGCGCAGGCGGAACTGCACCTTCTTCTCGCCCAGCTCCTTGGCGGCGAGGTCGGCGGCGATGGCGTAGACGGCGGCGGCGTAGTCGAGGCCGTCGTACTTGCCGGAATTGACGCAGACGCCGTTGGCTTTGTCGGCGTACCACTCCTGCCAGGCGTCGGTCGAGAATTCATGACCGGCAACAGCCACCACCGGCTTGATCGCGAGGCGGTATTTCTTGGCGAACGCGAAGTCGCGCTCGTCGTGCGCCGGCACCGCCATCACCGCGCCGTCGCCGTAGCCCATCAGCACGTAGTTGCCGACCCACACCTCGACCTGTTCGCCGGTGAGCGGGTGCGTGACGAAGATGCCGGTCGGCACGCCCTTCTTTTCCATGGTGGCGATGTCGGCCTCGGCGACGCCGCCCTTCTTGCATTCCTCGACAAACGCGGCGATCTCGGGATTCTTCGCCGCGGCGTAAGTCGCCAGCGGATGCTCGGCGGCGACGGCGACGAAGGTGACGCCCATGATCGTGTCGGCGCGCGTGGTGAACACCCACAGCTGGTCGGCCTTGCCGTCGAGCTCGTAGGGGAAGGCGAAGCGCACGCCGGTGCTCTTGCCGATCCAGTTCTTCTGCATCAGCCGCACCTGCTCGGGCCAGCCGGGCAGGTCGTCGAGCGCGGCGAGCAGCTCGTCGGCGTAGGCGGTGATCTTCATGTAGTACATCGGGATTTCGCGCTTTTCGATCAGCGCGCCCGAGCGCCAGCCGCGGCCGTCGATCACCTGCTCGTTGGCGAGCACCGTCTGGTCGATCGGATCCCAGTTCACCGTGCCGAGCTTCTTGTAGATCAGGCCTTTCTCGAACAGGCGGGTGAACAGCCACTGCTCCCAGCGGTAGTAGTCGGGCTTGCAGGTGGCGACCTCGCGCTCCCAGTCGATGGCGAAGCCGAGGCGCTGCAGCTGGCCCTTCATGTACTCGATGTTGGCGTAGGTCCACTGCGCCGGCGGCACCTTATTCTGGATCGCCGCGTTTTCCGCCGGCATGCCGAAAGCGTCCCAGCCCATCGGCTGCAGCACGTTGTAGCCCTGCAGCGTGTGGAAGCGCGCGAGCACGTCGCCGATCGTGTAGTTGCGCACGTGCCCCATGTGCAGCTTGCCCGAGGGGTAGGGGAACATCGACAGGCAGTAGTACTTCGGGCAGCTCGTATCTTCGACGGCGCGGGCGGCGGCGGTTTTCTGCCAGCGTTGCTGGGCAGCGAGTTCGATGTCGGCGGGTTGGTATTTTTCCAGCATGGGGCGGGGAGTCGTTCGCGAAAAGATCGGTCGGTGTGGGCGGCGCAGCGGCTACTTCCGTCGGTCAGGCTGACGGCGGTGTCTCGTCATGCGGCGACGCGTCGAGGCGAGCGCCCCGACATGAGTGAAAGCACTCGCGCGTGACGAGGCGGCTGCAGATGTCGCCAAAGGCGCCGATTATACGCGTTCGTCCCCGATAAATTCTGCGCCGTGCCTTGCGGCGCATGCCGCCTCGTTGGCTGGCGCGCTCAGGCGGCGCGCTTCTCGGCCGCGCGGCTGGCGGGGATGCAAGTGGGGATACAGGCGGCCCACTGCTGCTGCCAGAGCGTGCACGCGCTCTTGGCGGCAACAAGTCCCAGGTAGGACATGCGCGTCTGGTGGCGCCACACCCAGGCGAGGCTGAGTGTGCGCGGCGCGGCGTGTGCGCTGCCGACGCTACGGGCGAGTGAGCCGTCGGCCTCGCTGTCGGCGAGATCGATAAAGCGTTCAACTGCCAGCCGGTAATACTCGGCGCGATCGCTGCCGACGCTCATTTGCTCGGCTTCGCCGACTGCGCGGCGCCAGAGCTTGAGTGCCAGCGCCTCGCCGATACCGGCGCGGTGGGCAATCCAGGGCAGAATCATCGGGGCTTGCATGGTGGGTGTCCTTGAGTGTTGGCGGGCCAGTCGCGTATTCCCCCGCATGGCTTTCTGCGTGCGCGGGGCGTTAATTGCGTAATTGGTGCGGCGCAGCAATGCTCCTATGGCAAGCGCGCGCCGCCCTTGGTTCAATGCGTCTGCCGGCGAATGCGGGCGTTTGGCGTGTGCTCAGACGGTGCGCGGCGCACGCCCTGCGGCGCCAACCGCCGCGTGCGTGGCGCCCGCTCCGGCGTCGGATCAAGGATAATCGGCGTATTCCCGAGAGGCGGGGCGGTGCCCAGCCTGCGCTGGGCGGCCGGTACTGCCCTCTGTGTGGCTCGGTGGCCCGCGCAGCGGTTGTCTGCGGTGCTTGTGTGGCAACTGGCGCGCTTTCTCCGTCCGTGTGCTGCGTGCCTGCTTTATCCGCTCACGCTTATCGTGCCCTCACTTCGCGTCTACTTTTTCCCAGAATTGCCCATTCATGTCCGATCTTCTTGCCGGTCTTAATCCCGACCAGTTCGCGGCGGTGACTCTGCCGTCGCAGCACGCCCTGATCCTCGCCGGTGCCGGCAGCGGTAAAACGCGCGTGCTTACCACCCGTATTGCCTGGCTGATCCAGCACGGGCAGGCCAATCCGCACAGCGTGCTGGCGGTGACCTTCACCAACAAGGCGGCCAAGGAAATGCTCACCCGCCTGTCGGCGATGCTGCCGATCAATACGCGCGGCATGTGGATCGGCACCTTCCACGGCCTGTGCAACCGCCTTTTGCGCGCGCACTACCGCGAGGCCGGGCTGCCGCAGCTCTTCCAGATTCTCGATTCCGGCGATCAGCTGTCGGCGATCAAGCGCCTGCTGAAGAACCTCGGCGTCGACGACGAAAAATTCCCGCCGCGCGAATTGATGCACTTCATCAACAGCCACAAGGAGCAGGGTATCCGCGCCGGCGAGGCGGAAGCGTGGGACGACTGGACGCGCCGTCGCGTCGCGCTCTACGCCGAATACGAAGCGCAGTGCCAGCGCGAAGGCGTCGTCGACTTCGCCGAGTTGTTGCTGCGCGCCTACGAGTTGCTCAACCGCAACGAGCCCTTGCGTCGCCACTACCAGACGCGTTTTTCGCACATCCTCGTCGACGAGTTTCAGGACACCAACAAGCTCCAGTACGCTTGGCTCAAGCTGCTGGCCGGGCGTGGGCCGGGTGTGCTGCCGGCTGACGGGGCGCCGGGGGCTCTTGGTGCCGGTCAGGCCGTCGTCTTTGCGGTCGGCGACGACGACCAGTCGATCTACGCCTTTCGCGGTGCCGAGGTCGGCAACATGCGCGATTTCGAGCGCGAATTCGGCGTCCTCAACGTCATTCGCCTCGAGCAGAACTACCGTTCGCACGGCAACATCCTCGATGCCGCCAATGCGCTGATCGCGCACAACCGTGGCCGGCTCGGCAAAAACCTGTGGACCGACGCCGGCGCCGGCGAGCCGATCCGGGTTTTCGAGGGTTTCACCGACCTCGACGAAGCGCGCTTCATTGTCGACGAAGTACGCGAACTGATCCGCGACGGCATCGAGCGCGACCAGATCGCGCTGCTCTACCGCTCCAACGCGCAGTCGCGCGTGCTCGAACACCAGCTTTTCTCCGCCGGCGTGCCCTACCGCGTGCACGGCGGCTTGCGCTTCTTCGAGCGCCAGGAAATCAAGCACGCGCTCGCCTACCTGCGCCTGATCGCCAACGCCGACGACGACACCGCGTTCGCCCGCGTCGTCAATTTCCCGACGCGCGGCATCGGCACGCGCAGCCTCGAAGCCTTGCAGGAAGCGGCGCACCGCGCCAATTCGAGCCTCTACAACGCCGCCGCCAGCCTCTCGGGCAAGGCGGGAACGGCGGTCGGCGGCTTCATTCGCCTGATCGAAAAGCTGCGCAGCGAAACCGCAGCGCTGCCGCTGCCCGAAAAGGTCGAGCACATCATCGACGTCAGCGGTCTGCGCCAGCACTATCTCGGCGAGAAAGAAGGCGGCGAGCGCCTCGAAAATCTGAGCGAACTGATCAACGCCGCCGTCAGCTTTCTGCGTGAAGACGGCGACCGCACCGCCGAAGAGGGGGGCGAAGTGGCTGCCTTCCTCTCCCACGCCTCGCTGGAAGCCGGTGAGCATCAGGCGGGCGCAGGTGAAACGGCGATCCAGTTGATGACCGTGCACGCCGCCAAGGGGCTGGAGTTTGACGCCGTCTTCCTGAGCGGCCTCGAACAAGGGCTGTTCCCGCACGAAAACGCCGCGCAGGAGCGCGACGGCCTCGAAGAAGAGCGCCGCCTCATGTACGTGGCGATCACGCGTGCGCGCAAGCGCCTCTACCTCAGCTGGGCGCAGACGCGCATGCTGCACGGGCAGACGCGCTACTGCGCGCCGTCGATCTTCCTCGATGAACTGCCGGTGGCCCTGCTGTCGCGCATTACCCCGGTTGCGGCGCCGACGCTGGCCTACGGGCGCGGCTACGGCGCCGGCAGTCAGGCAACGAGCCAGACGAGCAGCAGCGGTGGCTACGGGCAGGCGCCGATGGCGGCTGACGCGTACGGCGGATTGCGCATCGGCCAGAACGTCGAGCACAGCCGCTTCGGGCAGGGCGTCATCGTCGCCGCCGAAGGCGGTGGCAACGATGCGCGCGTGCAGGTCAATTTCGGCAGCGCCGGCGTCAAATGGCTGGCGCTCGCCTACGCCAAACTGACGCCGCGCTAGGTGCGGCGGGCGGTTTGCCACATTGCCCGCAGGGTTTTCCCCAGATTCTGTGGATAAAGGTGTGGGCGAACGGAGGACGAGTGCGGCAAGTCGTCGTCGGCAAAGGGCTTTTCTGCCTTGCCCAAAAAACGGGCAGCGGCTAGGCTGACGGGCGTTTGTTCTCCATCGTCTCTCCTTGGCGCTGACTTCGTTCGCCTCCCGTGCAGCTTTTCACCGCAGAGTCCGTGGCATGAAATCGTTTCTCGTCGCCAACCCCAAAGGGGGTTCCGGCAAATCGACGCTGGCTACCAATCTGGCCGGCTATTTCGCGCGCGCCGGCGAGCAGGTCATGCTCGGCGATACCGATGTGCAGCAGTCCTCGCGCGAGTGGCTACGCCTGCGCTCGCCGCAACTGCCGCGTATCGGCACCTGGGAGCTTGGCGAACGCGGCAAGGCGGGGGAGGCGGGCAAAGCCGGCGCGGCGGGCAAATCCGCCACGGGCAAGGCCGTCAGCCTGACCGCCCGGCCGCCGGCCGGCACCACGCGCGTCGTGCTCGATACGCCCGCCGGCCTGCACGGCAAGGCGCTCGAACGCTGCGTCAAGCGCGTCAACCGGGTGATCGTGCCGGTGCAGCCCTCGCTTTTCGACATGCTGGCGACGCGCCATTTTCTCGAAACGCTGCTCGCCGAAAAGGCGGTGCGCAAGGAGCGCACCTTCGTCGCCGTCGTCGGCATGCGGGTCGACGCACGCACGCGGGCGGCGAGCGAACTGGAAAGCTTTCTTGCCTCCTACGAGCTGCCGGTGCTCGCCTATCTGCGCGATACGCAGCTCTACCCTCAGACCGTCGCCAACGGCATGACGCTGTTCGATCTGCCGCCGTCACGCGCCGCCCGCGATCTCACAGCATGGCAGCCGATACTGGAGTGGCTGGACGCGGCCTGAGCCTTGCCGTGAGCCGTGCCCTCGAGCGGGTACGCTCAGCGATCCCTGCATCGTCGCGGCGTTGGCTGCGGCGCTTGCCCTGTCCGCGCGCGGAACGCCCGGCGTCACCCGGCGGTGCAGGGTAAAATGCCGGCATGTCTGATCCCCGCTACGTCCACCTCCGCCTGCACAGCGAGTACTCGATCACCGACGGCATTGTCCGCATTGACGACGCGGTGGCTCGTGCCGCCGCCTTGGGCATGCCGGCGCTGGCACTGACCGACCTCGCCAACCTCTTCGGCTTCGTCAAGTTCTACACCGCGGCGCGCAAGGCCGGCATCAAGCCGGTGCTGGGCTGCGATGTCTTCATTGCCAACGACGCCGATAACGACCGGCCGCACCGCCTGCTGCTGCTTTGCCGCACGCATCGCGGCTACCTGCAACTGTGCGAACTGCTGACGCGCGCGTACTTCGCGCCGCGCACGCGGGGGCGCGCCGAAGTGACGCGGCAGATGTTGCGCGAGGTCGGCGTCGATGGCCTGATTGCCCTCTCGGGCGGCGTGCATGGCGATATCGGCGAGGCGCTGGCGCAAGGCTCGCAGCGGCAGGCGACGGCGCGCGCACGCGCCTGGGCGGCGCTCTTTCCCGGTGCCTTCTATCTGGAAGTGCAGCGTGTCGAGCCTGCCGATGGCCGGCGTGCGAACGAGGAGGCGCTCGTCGCTGGCACTGTCGCGCTGGCCGAAGCGCTCGATCTGCCGGTGGTGGCTACACACCCGATCCAGTTTCTTGAGCGCGACGACTTCAAGGCGCACGAAGCGCGCGTCTGCATCGCCGAAGGGCAGGTGCTGGGCGATGCGCGGCGGCCGAAGCACTTTACCGAGGAGCAGTATTTCCGCACGCCCGACGAGATGATCGAACGCTTTGCCGACCTGCCGGAAGCGCTGGAAAACTCGGTCGAGATCGCCCGTCGTTGCAGCCTCGAAATCACCCTCGGCAAGAACTATCTGCCGAACTTCCCGACGCCGGCCGGCGTCTCGCTCGATGACTTTCTGTGCAGCGAGGCGGCGGCGGGGCTGGAGCGTCGTCTGGCGCAGCTTTATCCCGACGAGGACGAGCGCGCCCGTCGCCGTCCCGAGTACGTCGAGCGGCTGCGCATCGAGACGGAAACCATCGTGCAGATGGGCTTCCCCGGCTACTTCCTGATCGTTGCCGACTTCATCAACTGGGCCAAGAACAACGACGTGCCGGTCGGGCCGGGGCGGGGCTCCGGTGCCGGTTCGGTCGTCGCTTACGCGCTGGGGATTACCGACCTCGACCCCTTGCGCTACGCGCTGCTGTTCGAGCGCTTCCTCAACCCCGAACGGGTGTCGATGCCTGACTTTGACGTCGACTTCTGTCAGGACAAGCGCGGGCGCGTCATCGAGTACGTGCGCGAAAAATACGGCGCGGCGGCGGTGTCGCAGATCGCCACTTTCGGCACCATGTCGTCGAAGGCGGTGATCCGCGACGTCGGGCGTGTGCTCGACATGCCGTACAGCCAGTGCGATTCGCTCTCCAAGCTGATCCCGCTCGAAGCGAACAAGCCGCTGTCGCTGGCGAAAGCTCTCGAAGCCGAGCCGCAGCTAAAAACGCGCATTGACGAAGAAGAGGAAGTACGCGAACTCTTCGACCTCGCCTATCGCCTCGAAGACCTGACGCGCAACGTCGGCATGCACGCCGGCGGCGTCTTGATCGCGCCGGGCAAGCTCACCGACTTCTGCCCGCTCTACTCGGCCGAAGGCGGCGCCTCGGTGTCGCAGTTCGACAAGGACGACGTCGAGAAGGTCGGCCTCGTCAAGTTCGACTTTCTGGGGCTGCGCAACCTCACCATCATCAAGCTCGCCGTCGAGTACGTCGAGGCGCTGACCGGCAGCCGCCCCGATCTCGACACCATGTCCTTCGCCGATACGGCGACTTACCAGATCCTGCGCGATGCCAACACCACCGCGGTGTTCCAGGTCGAATCGGAGGGCATGAAGAAGCTGCTGAAAAAGCTCGCTCCCGACCGCTTTGAAGACATCATCGCCGTGCTCGCGCTCTATCGACCCGGCCCGCTCGGCTCGGGCATGGTCGACGACTTCATCCTGCGGAAAAAAGGCCAGCAGAAGATCGACTACTTCCACGACGATCTGAAAGCCTGCCTCGAGCCGACCTACGGCGTCATCGTCTACCAGGAGCAGGTGATGCAGATCGCGCAGATCATCGGCGGCTATACGCTCGGTGGCGCCGACTTGCTGCGCCGCGCGATGGGTAAGAAGAAGGCCGAGGAAATGGCCTTGCACCGCGACATCATGCGCGAGGGGGCGAAGAAAAAAGGCTACCCGGAAGCGCTGGCGATGCAGCTCTTCGATCTCATGGAGAAGTTCGCCGAGTACGGCTTCAACAAGTCGCACACCGCCGCTTACGCCGTCGTCACCTACCAGACGGCGTGGCTGAAGGCGCACCACACCTCGGCCTTCATCGCCGCGACGCTGTCGTCGGACATGGACAACACCGACTCGGTGAAAATCTTCCACGACGACGCGCTGGCCAACAAGATCGCCATCCTCGGTCCCGACGTTAACGCCTCCGATTACCGTTTCGTGCCGGTGGATCGCAAGACCATCCGCTACGGCCTCGGCGCGGTGAAAGGCGTCGGCGAACAGGCCGTGCGCCAGATCATCGAGGTGCGCGCTGCGGGCGGGCCGTTCAAGGATCTCTTCGACTTCTGCCGCCGCGCCGACAAACGCCTGGTCAACCGCCGCGCCATCGAGGCGCTGATTCGCGCCGGCGCCTTCGATTCGCTCGACGACCACCGCGCGCGGCTGCTCGCTTCGGTCGGCATCGCCATGGAAGCGGCCGAGCAGGCCGAGCGCAACGCGCTGCAAACCAGTCTCTTCGACCTTCTCGGCAGCGAGGACGCCAGCGAGCACGCACCTTCCTACGTCGAGACGCCGCGCTGGAACGAAAAGCAGCGCCTGTCGGAAGAAAAGATCGCCCTCGGCTTCTTCTTCTCCGGCCATCCGTACGACGCCGTGCGCGGCGAGATCAGCCGCTTTGTCCGCCGTTCGCTCGATCGTCTGGAAGCGCAGCGCGAGCCGCAACTCGTCGCCGGTCTGGTCACCGGTGTGCGCAGCAAGCTCACGGCGCGCGGCAAGATGGCCTTCGTCATGCTCGACGACGGCAAGGCCGCGCACGAAGTGTCGGTGTTCAACGAAGTTTTCGAGGCCGAGCGCAACAAGATTCGTGAAGACGAAGTGCTCATCGTCGAGGGCAAGATCAGCCGTGACGACTTCGCCGGCGAGGGACGCGTGCGCGTCGTTGCCGAACGGCTGCTGACGCTGGCGGAGGCGCGCGGCCGCTTCGCCCGCCACCTCTCGCTCTCCATCGACGGCAGCGTGCTGGCCGGCAAGCCGGCGGCGGTCTTGCAGCACATGCAGACGCTCCTGACGCCGCATGTGCCCGGCGCCAGCGCCGTGCGTATTTTTTACCGCAACGAACTGGCCGAGTGCCAGTTGCAGCTCGGCGACGCCTGGCGCGTCACTCTCGACGACGAACTGGTGGCGGCGCTTGCCGCCTGGCTCGGCGAGGCGCGCGTGCGTATCGATTACGCCTGAGTCGCGCTCAGCCAGCCCTGTTACATCCGATCTCCGCTTATTTCGCCGCTTACTTTCTACGGATGCCCATGGATACGCCCACTTTCATCGACCGCGCCCTGCTCGATTCGCTCGTCGACGAGGCGATGACGAGCCCGCGCCGTCGCCGCAACCGCAACTTCCACCGCCACGAGAGCGATGCCGCGCATCGCCTGCTCAATGCCATCGAGCCCGGCTCCTACGTGCCGCCGCACCGCCATCTCGACCCGGCGAAGGACGAGACCATGCTCGTCGTGCGCGGCTCTCTCGGCGTGGTGTTCTTTGACGATGCCGGCCAGCCGGTGCGCTACGCCGAGTTGCGGGCGGGCAGCGATTGCATCGGCGTCGACATCCCGCACGGTGTCTTTCACTCCGTTCTGGCCTGCGAGCCGGGCACGGTGTTTTTCGAGGCCAAGGCCGGCCCCTGGCAGGTGCTCACCGAGGCCGAACGCGCGCCCTGGGCGCCCGCTGAAAACGACGCGCAGGCGGCCGCCTATCAGGCGTCCCTGCGCGCCTTGTTCGACGCGGCGGATTAATCGCGACGCCGGCTCAGTTTGCTGCTGCCGGCCCGCTTCGCTTCTGCCGCCGTCCGCTCGCCTAGTCGCGCAGCGCCTGCGGGTTGGCGCGCATGGCGAGCTTGTTCATCTTGCCGACGCTGGTTTTGAGCAGGTGCTTGACGAAGCTCACCTGCAACAACAGGCCATAGCGCGAAACGCCGGCTGCCTCGATGGCGTGCGCGGCGTAGTTGCGGATGGCGTGTTCGGTCACCTGGCCGACGTAGTCGGCTTTCAGCACGACCAGCGCCAGCGGCCGTTCGCCCCATTTGGCGTCGGCAACACCGATGACGGCGACTTCCTGCACCGCCTCGTGTTTGGCGACGATGTCTTCGAGCTGGAGCGATGAGGTCCACTCGCCGCCGACCTTGATCACGTCCTTGCTGCGATCCGTGACCTTCAGATAGCCGGCGGCGTCGATATTGCCGATGTCGGAGGTGTGCAGGTAGCCGCCGGCCCATAGGTCTTCCGAGGCTTCCGGGGCTTTCAGGTAGCCCTGCGTCAGCCAGGGCGAACGGACGATCACTTCACCCGTCGCACGCCCGTCGTGTGGCACATCGTTCATGTCGGCATCGACGACGCGCAGGTCGACGAGCGGCAGCGGCAGGCCGGTCTTGGCGCGCAGGACGGCCTGCTCTTCCGGGCTGCCTTGCATGTCGGTCGTCGACAGGTGCGCCAGCGTCAGCACCGGGCAGGTTTCCGACATGCCGTAGCCGGTAAAGAGGTCGATGCCGCGCTTGAAGGCCGCGGCGGCCATCGCTTCGGGTAGCGCCGAGCCGCCGATGATCAGCTTCCAGCCGGAGAGATCGAGGTCTTTCGCGTGCGGGTGGCTGAGCACCATGTGCAGGATGGTCGGCACGCAGTGCGAGAAGGTCACGCCCTCGCTGACGATCAGGCGGCAGAGCACATCGGGCTGGTAGCGGCCCGGATAGACCTGCTTCAAGCCCAGCATCGTCGCGATGTAGGGGAAGCCCCAGGCGTGCACGTGGAACATCGGCGTCAGCGGCATGTAGACGTCTTCGCGGTGCAGACGGCCGTTACCGTTGGCGCCGCCGAGCGCGGCGGCACAGCCGAGCGCGTGCAGCACCAGTTGGCGGTGGCTGAAATAGACGCCCTTCGGATTGCCGGTGGTGCCGGTGGTGTAAAACACCGTCGCCTGCGCGTTTTCGTCGAAATCGGCGAAGGGGTAGTCGCTATCGGCCGCAGCCAGCAGCGTCTCGTATTCGCCGGCGTAGTGCAGCACCTGGCTGATCGCTGCCGGCAGCGCCGGCTCGGTGGCTTCGTCATTCAGGAGGACGAGCTTTTTCACCGTCGTCAGCCGCGCGGCGATGGCTTCGACAATCGGGAAAAACTCGCTGTTGACGAGCAGCACGTCGGCTTCGGCGTGGTTCAGGCTATAGAGAATCTGTTCGGCGTTGAGGCGGACGTTCACCGTCTGGATGATCGCCCCCATCATCGGGATGGCGAAGTAGCAGTCGAGATAGCGGTGGCTGTCCCAGTCCATCACCGCCACCGTGTCGCCGGCGTCGACGCCGAGCGTCGTCAGACAGTTGGCGAGGCGACCGATACGCTGGCGCAGTTCGCGGTAGCTGTGGCGGCGTTTGTCCTGATAGCAGATTTCCTGGTCGGGGGCGATGGCCAGCGGCGTCAGCAACAGTTGTTTGATCAGCAGCGGATATTGGTAGGCAGAAGGCGTGGACTGGACGAGCTTGACCGGCATGTTTTCGACTCGGAAACGGGGTTGAAGTAGGACGCGTGAAGATCGCGCATTCTACCTCTACGCCCCGGTGCCGTCTGACTCTGGCGCATGGCCGCTGCGGCAAATGTCGTTGGCGTGCGCGCCGGTGCGCCTAATCCCCTCATTTGCTGGCAAACTCACGAACTGCTTCGCGCCGGCTTGCCGCCGCCGGGCAGCACTGGCCCACAGAAGGCCGAACTTACATCCGGGGGGAGTTACGCACGTGGACATCCGCAAAATCCTGATCGCCAACCGTTCGGAGATCGCCATCCGCGTCATGCGCGCGGCCACCGAGCTCGGCATCCGCACCGTCGGCATCTATTCAAACGAAGACCGCTTTGCCTTGCACCGCTTCAAGGCGGACGAAAGCTATCTGGTCGGCGCCGGCAAGAAGCCGATCTCGGCCTACCTCGACATCGACGACATTATCCGCATCGCCAAGGCGACGAAGGTCGATGCCATCCACCCCGGCTACGGTCTGCTGTCGGAAAACCCGGATTTCGCCGAAGCCTGCGCCAAAAACGGCATCGCCTTCATCGGCCCCACGCCGGAAGTGATGCGCACGCTCGGCAACAAGGTGGCCGCGCGCAACGCGGCGGTGGCTGCCGGTGTGCCGGTGATGCCGGCGACCGGCCCGCTGCCGGCCGACTTTGCCGAAGCTGCGAAACTCGCCGCCGAGATCGGCTATCCGCTGATGCTCAAGGCCAGCTGGGGCGGCGGTGGCCGCGGCATGCGCGTGATCGAATCCGAAGCCGACCTCGCCGCGCTGCTTGACGTTGCCCGCCGCGAAGCCGGCGCCGCCTTCGGCAACGACGAGGTCTATCTGGAAAAGCTGGTGCGCAACGCGCGCCACGTCGAAGTGCAGATTCTTGGCGACCGCCACCAGCAGGCCGTGCACCTCTTCGAGCGCGACTGTTCGGTGCAGCGGCGCAACCAGAAGGTCGTTGAACGCGCGCCGGCGCCCTATCTCGACGCCGCCGGCCGTGACGAGCTGTGCAGCTCGGCGCTGAAGCTCGCGCGCGCCGTCAATTACACGCATGCCGGCACCGTCGAATTCCTCATGGATGGCGACACCGGCAAGTTCTACTTCATCGAAGTGAACCCGCGCATCCAGGTCGAGCACACCGTCACCGAGCAGGTGACCGGCATCGACATCGTCAAGGCGCAGATTCACATCACCGAAGGCGCGAAGATCGGCACGCCCGAGTCCGGCGTGCCGGCGCAGGCCGACATTCATCTCAACGGCTACGCGCTGCAATGCCGCGTCACCACCGAAGACCCGGAAAACAACTTCACGCCGGACTACGGCAAGATCGCCACCTACCGCAGCGCCGCCGGCTTCGGCATCCGCCTCGATGCCGGCACCGCCTACGCCGGCGCGGTGATCACGCCCTATTACGACTCGCTGCTGGTCAAGGTGACCGCGTGGGCGCCGAGCAGCGGCGAAGCCATTCACCGCATGGACCGCGCGCTGCGCGAGTTCCGCGTGCGCGGGCTGGCGACCAACCTGCACTTCCTCGAAAACCTGATCAACCACCCGGCCTTCATCTCCGGCGAGTGTTCGACGCGCTTCATCGACACCACGCCCGAGCTGTTCCACTTCCCCAAGCGGCGCGACCGCGCGACGCGCCTGCTGCGCTTTGTCGGCGACGTGATCGTCAACGGCAACGATGAAATGAAGGGCCGCACGCTGCCCAAGCTGCCGCTCGCCGCGCCCTTGCTGCCGGCGACCGACCTTGCCATCGCGCCGCCGCCGGGCAGCCGCGACCGCCTGAAAGAGTTGGGCGCCAAGGGCTTCGCCGAGTGGATGCGCAATGAGGAACGCATCCTCATCACCGACACCACCATGCGCGACGCGCACCAGTCGCTGTTCGCCACGCGCATGCGCACCGCCGACATGCTGGCGATTGCGCCGCACTATGCGCGCCAGCTGCCGGAACTGTTCTCGCTCGAATGCTGGGGCGGCGCCACCTTTGACGTGGCCATGCGCTTTTTGAAGGAAGACCCGTGGGAGCGGCTGCACAAGCTGCGCCAGGCGGCGCCGAACATCCTCTTCCAGATGCTGCTGCGCGCCTCCAACGCCGTCGGCTACACCAACTACGCCGACAACGTCGTTCGCCAGTTCGTGCAGCAGGCGGCCAAGGAAGGCATCGACGTCTTCCGCGTATTTGATTCGCTCAACTGGGTCGACAACATGCGCGTCGCCATGGACGCGGTGCAGGAATCCGGTGCCCTGTGCGAAGCGGCGATCTGCTACACCGGCGACATCTTCGACAGCAGCCGGCCGAAGTACAACCTCAAGTACTACGTCGACATGGCCAAGCAGCTGGAAAAGGCTGGCGCGCACATCCTCGGCATCAAGGACATGGCCGGCGTCTGCCGGCCGCGTGCGGCGCGCGCGCTGGTGAAAGCGCTGAAGGAAGAAGTCGGCCTGCCGATCCATTTCCACACGCACGACACCTCGGGCGGCTCGATCGCCAGCGTGCTGGCGATGGTCGAGGCCGGCGTCGACGCCGTCGATGGCGCCATGGATTCGATGAGCGGGCTCACCTCGCAGCCGAGCCTCGGCGCGCTGGTGGCGGCGCTGGAAGGCGATCCGCGCAGCCCCGGTTTCACTGCGCAGAAGCTGCAACCCTTCGCCCGCTACTGGGAAGGCGTGCGCCGCTACTACGCGCCGTTCGAGGCCGACATCCGCTCGGGCACTTCGGACGTCTACCGCCACGAAATGCCTGGCGGCCAGTACACCAACCTGCGCGAGCAGGCGCGCGCGATGGGCCTCGAACACCGCTGGGACGAGGTATCGCAGGGCTACGCCGACGTGAACAAGCTGTTCGGCGACATCGTCAAGGTGACGCCGTCGTCCAAGGTGGTCGGCGACATGGCGTTGTTCATGGTCGCCAACGAGCTGACGCCGGCCGACGTGGCCGACCCGGTGAAGGAAATCGCCTTCCCCGAGTCGGTGATCTCGCTCTTCCGCGGCGAGATGGGCTATCCCGCCGACGGCTTCCCGCCGGCGCTGCAGGCGAAAGTGCTCAAGGACCGCAAGCCGCTGCCCGGCCGCGCCGGCGCCGACATTCCGCCGGTCGATCTGGAAGCCGCGCGCGCGCAGGCCGAAAAGCGCGTCGACCGGCACATCAACGACAACGACCTCGCCTCGTACCTGATGTACCCCAAGGTCTTCGCCGACTTTGCCGAGCATCAGCGCCATTTCGGCGACGTCTCGCTGGTGCCGACGCCGCTGTTCTTCTACGGCATGAGCGCGCGCGAGGAAGTCACCATCGAAATCGACCCCGGCAAGGCGCTGATCGTGCGCCTGATCGGCCGCACCGAGCCCGACGAGGACGGCATGGTCAAGCTGTTCTTCGAGCTGAACGGCCAGCCGCGCACCGTGCGCGTGCCGAAGAAGGGCGCCGTCGTCTCCTCGCAGACCGCGCCGAAGGCCGAAGCCGGCAACCCCAACCATGTCGCCGCGCCGATGCCCGGCATGGTCGGCACGGTGCTGGTCAAGGCCGGCCAGACCGTGAGCAAGGGCAGCCCGCTACTGTCGATCGAAGCGATGAAGATGGAAACGATGATCACCGCCGAGCGCGACGCAACGGTAGTGCGCGTTCACGTCGCCTCCGGCAGCCGCATCGAGGCGAAGGACTTGCTGGTGGAGTTGGGGTGAGGGTGGCTGACTGACGGAAGCCAGTAGCTGGTGAAGCAGGGGACGGCTCGCAGGAATGCGGGCCGTTTTTCATGGGGAGGGTTGTAGATCGGCTCTGGCAGTTATTGATACTTTATGGAATCTAGGTCAGTTGTTGGTAAGTTATTTGTCGAAGGCCAGAACTCTTGAATTGGTCGGTCAGTACAGAAAATTTTGATGCTGGCTCGATCCAAAAATAACAAACTTGAGGGCAGAATTTAGCGTGAATGCGGAATGTAAGTGCGCAGGAAAGCAAAATTAATCACTAAATGTTCTGCGGCTTATAGCGGAATGTCGTCCCAAAGGCTGGAAATATCTATTTGCACCGTGTTGTCGCGTTCTTCGTCTTCGTCATCACGCGAGTGCGAAATGCTACGCCTCCGACTGTTCAGGTAGTTTTCGGCGATGTCGCTGAAATCGAAATAATTAGAGATGTCCTCATCATCGTCGAAATATTCGTCGTTGAACGGATGGGATATCGAGTCGTGCTCCCTCTTCAGCTGAAATATTGGTGCCACGTTTCCGGTTTCGGAAAAAAAACCTATTCCTTCGTTCAGCATTGGCCCGAAATACTGGTCATTTTTAACGAGTGATGCGACCTCTGGTAGCCATCCTTGTCGCGCACCCTCGTATGTAAGTAGCCAGCTACTCTTGTAGAGAGCTTTTGAGTCACGATAGTCCCCAAGTGATGATCGCTTTAGCTTGCGTTGCAATAGTCCGCGCTTTTCAAGGTGGAGGCCCAGCAAGATGCAAACTGAGCTATGTATTTTTTCAAGAGCACCGACTGATTCTTTGGCTAGTCTTACATCGAGCAGATTGGATAGCCATAGTAGCCATGCGACTTCGCTATGGCCTTCCACATGAGCATACTGCTGAATCAGTCCATTTAAAATGTTTGCCCATTGTGCCCTAAAGTTCTTAACGGGAAAGTTGTGTTCGATGTACGTGGCTACAATGGTTGCAACGTCTTGGATCGTATTAGGATATTGTAGAATGCAGCGGAATAAATAGGCTTGAAATATCGGCCAATTGGGTCGTTTTATAATTTGCGTTTGTAGTTTTCTTAGTCCGTAAAGGACCACATTTTCATCGGAGTTTTTCTTTTCGGCATCGAATAATAAATCAAAATATCTGTGAATGTCTTTTCGCTGGCCTGCCACGTCGTAAGAAAACTCAAATGCGCCAATTCCGTGAGTCCACGAGTCTTCATTAAGCAACTGCACAGGGATTATTCGAGTTTTTAAAATATTGTGGCGTAGTTCAAACTCCTGAAGCGACGATGTTACTGATGCAAGCCCTTTTACTGCTTCGGCTTCCGTGTCAAAAAACAAATAGAAATCGTCGACGTGACGTAGTCCTCGGGGCCATTTTTTTAACCGCTTCTTTATTTCAAGGTCTATGGCGACGCCCAATATCTCAGAAATTATATGCGAGGTGTCTGGGCCGATGGGTATCCCGATGGTTTGTGCGTTCTGGCAGGCTCTGGCCAACTCATCTAATGTGTTTCCGTAATATTTTGGATTTTTTCTATTTCTCTTGTCTTTGGAAACTGACTTTCCGTGCAATGCCCACGGTATTGCATGTGTGTAGAGAGATGGAAAGAACTGGGAGATGTCTGTTACTAAGGCGAAGCGCGCACCTGCGGATCGTAGTAACTTCTGCTCCGCTATTTCAGATGCGGCTGTGATCGATATTGCGCGTCCAATATCACGCTTGAACTGCGGTTTGCTAAGTGAAATTCTGCTCTTTTGTAGATGTCGATATATGTTTCCCCAATTGTTGGATATGAATCGAGAAAGGTAAAATTGGGAAACGGGATTGGGGATCGATATGGGGCGCCGGCCATGTCCGACTCGCGCTACTGAGTAACGCTCGCATTCAGTATCCTCAACGCAGCGATTTGGTTTTAATTTGTCCCATCGGGAAACGACTTTGCTGTATTTTTCGGCAAGATTATGAGAGGTAAAGCAAGGAGGTAGCTGAGAAGGGAAGAAGCCTTCTGCCAGTAGCAGTTTTAGCCGGTCGGCCTTAGATAGTGCGGTGGGGTGCATAGCCAATTAACCTGCCAGTGGAGAATAGTCAAAAGAAAAGTCTTCTATTTTCGACTTTATATTTGTTTGATGAGTCGTCGTCAATGGTTTTCGTATTCTACGCACTGCCCGGAAAAAGCTTGGCAAGCATAGGCGACACAGGCTAGTGCGGAGGCTCTTAATTGCTCGGCTATCTCGAACGGATGCGTATTTCTGCGCATATGTGCATATCCGGCGAAAGTACGTCGTGATTGGTTGACCTATGCCCTATATATAGGGCGTAAATTGCTGAGCGCCCGCCATGCCCAAGTAATGCCGTGCCTTGCCAAACTTCAGAAATTGGCGCAAACCGCAAACGGATAAGGCGCCCACGCTCCCGCCTCATCGCACTCCAGCGCCGGCGTCTCTACCGCATCCACCCGCGCCAGCGGCGGCCCGTGCCGCGCCCATTCGCAGAGTTCGGCCACCGCCGCCGGATCGCCCGCGACCAAGGCTTCAACGCTGCCGTCGGCGAGGTTGCGCACCCAGCCGGCCAGATCGAGCGCGCGCGCCTTAATTTCCAGCGAGCGGCGGTAGCCGACGCCCTGCACGCGGCCGCGCACGCGCAGCTTGAGTACCGTTTCGGCACGCTTGCTGCTGTTGCTCACGGTTTTTCGTCGGCCTGCGCTTCGCTGGCCGATGCGTGGTGGTCGGCTGTTGCCGGGGCGACGGCAGCGAGGATGCCGGCGAGCAGGCGTTCCGGCGTCGGCGGGCAGCCGTGGATGGCGACGTCGACGGGCAGCACGCCGCCCACGCCGCCGCGGCAGGCGTAGTTCTCGCCGAAGATGCCGCCGTTGCAGGCGCAGTCGCCCACGGCGATCAGCCGTTTGGGCGTCGGCACGGCGGCCCAGGCGCGGCGCAGGGCAACGTCCATGTTGCCGCTGACCGGCCCGGTGACGAGCAGCGCGTCGGCGTGGCGCGGGCTGGCGGCAAAGCGCACGCCGAGCGCTTCCAGGCGGTAGTGCGGGCCGTTTAGCGCGCCGATTTCGAGTTCGCAGCCGTTGCACGAGCCGCTATCCACGTGGCGGATGACCAGCGCCTTGGCCAGGCTGGCGAGTTGCGCCGGCGTGCAGGCGGCGGGTTCTTTGCTCTCCGTGCTGTCGCCGCCCGTTGCCGCTGTGCGCGGCGGGCACAGCGAGGTGTCGGGTGCCGGCGCCGGGTCGGCGGCGGGGTGCTGGCGCAGCAGTGCGCGCAAGAAAGGGTTCATGAATCCACTCCGGCGTAGGAGAGGTTGAACGATTTGTTGATCAGCGGAAAGTCCGCAACGATGTTGCCGATCACCGCGTGTTCCAGCACCGGCCAGTTGTGCCACGAGGGGTCGTGCGTGTGGCAGCGGCGGATGTGGCCGTCGGCGCCGGTGCTGAGCGCCACGAACACGTCGCCGCGCCAGCCTTCCACCCAGCCCAAGCCGCTGGCGGCGGTGGGCAGATGTTCCGGCCACGGCGCGCGGTAGTCGCCTTCCGTGCTGGCCAGCTGGTCGAGGATGCGCCCGATCAGGCGCAGCGATTCGTCGATTTCGGCAAAGCGCTGCAGTACGCGTGCGGCAACGTCGCCGTTGGGATGTACCACCATCTGCGGCGCCAGCGCCGGCCACGGCGCGTGGTCGCCACGGCAGCGCAGGTCGCGCGCCTGCAGGCTGGCGCGGCCGGGCAGGCCGATCAGGCCCAGTTGCGCGGCCAGCGCCGGCGTGACGCGGCCGGTGGTGAGCAGGCGGTCCTGCAGTCCGGCGTGGTCGTCGTAGATGGCGTGCAACTTGGCGAGTTCGCCGGCCAGCGTGGCGCACTCGGCGCGCAGGCTAGCGGCGTCGTCGGCGCCGAGATCGCGCGCCACGCCGCCGGGAACGACGCAGTCCATCAGCAGCCGGTGGCCGAAAATGCCGGCCTGCGTGCGCAGCCAGTTTTCGCGCAGGCGCAGGAATTCCATCAGGCCAAAGCCGAAAGCCGCGTCGTTGCCGAGCGCGCCCAGGTCGGCCAGATGCGCGGCAACGCGCTCGCGTTCGAGCAGCAGGGCGCGCAGCAGCAGCGCGCGCGGCGGCACGGCAAAGCCGCCCGTCGCCGCCTGCGCGGCGATGGCTTCGGCGGCCTGGCAGAAAGCCCAGGCCCACGCCACCGTGCTGTCGCCGGCAATGCGCCCGGCGAGCTTCGCCGCCGCCGTGGCGCCAGCGCCGGCCAGCGACAGCCGGGCAAAGCGCTGCGCGATGCCGCGATGCTTCCAGCCGAGGCGTTGTTCGAGGCGCAGCACCAACTCGCCGACCACCGAAAACCTGAAGTGCCCCGGCTCGATCACGCCGGCGTGGATCGGCCCGACCGGGATTTCATGCACGCCTTCGCCCTCGACGCGAACAAAGGCGTAGTCCTCGGCCTGCGTGGCAAAGCGCGGCGCTGGCGCGGCGAGCGTGTCGGGCGCCAGCGGAAACCAGTCCGCCGGCCAGTTGGCGTGGCGCAGCCAGGGGCGGCGGTCGCCGCTGGCCGGGCCAACGCCGGTGAGGTCGAACGCGGCACGCTGCAGGCGCGTAGCCGAGGGGAAGATCGGCGCCAGATCGGGAAAGGTGGCGAAGGGTGAGGTGTACGACGGCGGCTGCCCGGTGGTGTCTTCGGCCGGCTTGCCTGCCGACTGCGCCGCGTCGGTGGCCGGCAGCGGCAGCGTCAGCCAGACCAGCCCTTCGGCGAGGTCGAGCGCGACGTGCAGCGCGGCGCTCTGCGGCGTGGCCGTGCTGGCGGCGTCGGCCGGGTCGGGCAGCAGCGGCGCCGCGGCCGGGCGGTGACTGCCGCCGTCGATGCTCGTCCACAGCGTCACCAGCCAGCGGCCGGCGGCGCGGGCGGCGCGGCAGAAGTCGAGCAGCGCGGCGTCGTCGCCGGCGGCGAGTTCGGCGTGCCACACCGGAAAAGCCTGTGCCGGCAGCGGCGCGAAGTCGATGGGCTGGTCGAGGAAGCGCTGGGTGTTCATCCTTGCTCTCCGTCAGCCGAGCAGATGCGCCGCGGCGCGATACCAGTCGGCGAGTTCGGGCGGTATCCACAGGCCGAGCAGCAGCGCTAGCGCCAGATGCAGCAGCACCGGCAGCGTCGCCGGACGCACGCCAGGCAGCACCGGCACCGCGTCGCCGAAGACCATTCCCTGCACCTTGCCCAGCCCGGCGGCGAAGGCGACGCCGAGCGAGACGAGCAGGATCGGCACCGCCCACTGATGCTCCTGGATGGCCGTGGTGAGAATGAGGAATTCGC
The DNA here is from genome assembly GCF_009617575.1 of Rhodocyclus gracilis. Classification (GTDB taxonomy): domain Bacteria; phylum Pseudomonadota; class Gammaproteobacteria; order Burkholderiales; family Rhodocyclaceae; genus Rhodocyclus; species Rhodocyclus gracilis. Next base: position 648,860 of record NZ_WIXJ01000001.1, on the reverse strand, counting down.
TGGCAAAAACGCCAAAGGGCGGCATGCCGAGGATGGCCAGCGCGCCGAGCGCGAGGCTCCAGCCGATCATCGGCGAGGCGCGCAGCAGGCCGCGGATGTCGTCGATGGCCGCCGAGCCGACCTTCTGCACGGCGTGGCCGACGGCAAAGAAGATCGCCGACTTGGTCAGCGAATGCACGGTCATGTGCAGCAGGCCGGCAAACGACGCGGCCGGGCCGCCCATGCCGAAGGCGAAGCCGATCAGCCCCATGTGCTCGATCGACGAATAGCCGAACAGGCGCTTGATGTCCTTCTGCCGCGCCAGACTGAATGCGCCGACCACCACCGAGAAGAGGCCGAAGCCCATCATCAGGTTGCCGGCAAAGTGCGTTTCCAGCGCGCCGTCGACCAGCGTCTTGCAACGCAGCACCGCGTACAGCGCGACGTTGAGCAGCAGCCCGGAAAGCACCGCCGATACCGGCGTCGGCCCTTCGGCGTGCGCGTCGGGCAGCCAGTTGTGCAGCGGCGCGAAGCCGCATTTGGTGCCGTAGCCGACCAGCAGGAAGATGAAAGCGAGCGACAGCACGGTCGGTTCGAGGTCGCTCTTGATCGCGTTCAGGTGCGTCCACAGCAGCGCGCCGCCTTCGGCGCCGAGCACGCGTTCGGCGGCGAAGTAGAGCAGGATCACGCCGAACAGCGCCTGCGCGATGCCGACGCCGCACAGGATGAAGTACTTCCACGCCGCTTCCAGGCTGGCGGGCGTGCGGTAGAGCGCGACCAGCAGCACGGTGGCGAGCGTCGCCGCTTCCATCGACACCCACAGGATGCCGAGGTTGTTGGTCGACAAGGCGGTGAGCATGGCGCCCATGAACAGCTGGAACATGCTGTGGTAGAGCCGCATGCGGCCGCCGTCGAGCTTGCCGCGCGCCACCTCGGCGCGCAGGTAGGGGCGCGAGAAGAGCGATGTGGTGAACCCCACGAAGGCCGTCAGCGCGATCAGGAAGACATTGAGCGGATCGACGAAGAACTGTTCGCCAAAGAAGCTCGCCGGCCCGGTGTTGATCACGTGCAGCGTCAGCGCGCCAGCGCCGAGCAGCGTTGCCAGGCTGGCGGCGATGTTGATTTCGGCGGCGTAGCGGCGGTGGCCGATCAGCCCGAGCAGCGCACCGCCGACGAAGGACGGCAGCAGCACGGCGGCGAGCAGCCACAGCGCGGCCGGGTCCGCCACCGGGAGCGCACTCAGTTGCGTGCCCAGCTGCGCATCCAGCGGCGGCGCAGCGCCGACCTGCCGGGCCAGCGTTTCGATGGCGTCGGGGCTCGCGTTCATTCCTGCTTCGTCTTTTCTTCGAGGTGGCGGATGTCGAGGCTGTCGAACTTCTCGCGGATCTGGAAGAAGAACACACCAAAGACGACCATGCCGACCAGCACGTCGAGCGCGACGCCGAGCTCGATCACCATCGGCATGCCGTAGGTGGCGCTGGTGGCGGCGAAGAACAGGCCGTTTTCCATCGACATGAAGCCGACCACCTGCGGCACCGCCTTGCTGCGCGTGATCATCATCAGGAAGGCGAGCATCACGCAGGCGAGCGCGATGCCGATGGTCGCGCGCGTGATCGTGCCGGCAAACTCGGAAATCGGCTGCGCCACGTTGAAGGCGATGATCACCAGACCGATGCCGACGAGCATCGTCGTCGGGATGTTGAACAGCGTCTCGACGTCCCACTTCACCGACAGTTTGTGCACCAGCCGGTGCAGGATCCACGGCAGCAGGATCACCTTGAGCAGCAGCGTGATCAGCGCCGATCCCCACAGGTGCGACTGGCCGGTGGACAGCGCGACGATTGCCGTCGACAGGCACAGCACCGCGCCCTGCAGCGCGAAGAGGTTGATCAGCGTGACGATTCGCCGCTGCGCCAGCATGGCGAAGGCGAGCAGCAGCATGATCGCCGCGCACAGGTTGATCAGCTGGCCGGCGAAGGGCAAACCGGGCAGCGTCGGCAGCCAGGCCAGCGGGTTCATCGTCCGCCCTCCAGCAAGAGATGCACGAGGATCGCCAGCACCGCCAGCAGGAAGGCGGTGCCGAGGAATTCCGGCGTGCGGAAGACGCGCATCTTGGCGTTGAGCGTTTCGATCAGCGCCAGCACGAAGCCGCCGACCGCGAGCTTGCCGACGAGGAAAACGCCGGCCACGGCGAGCGCGCCCGGTCCGGTCGATTCGGCAATGCCGAAGGGGAAGAACAGCGCGATGCCGAGGCAAGAGTAGGCAAAGAGCTTGAGGCTCGCCGCCCATTCGATCAGCGCCAAGTGGCGGCCGGAGTATTCGAGGATCATCGCCTCGTGGATCATCGTCAGTTCGAGGTGCGTCGTCGGGTTGTCCACCGGCACGCGGCCGTTTTCGGCCAGCGACACCATGGTGAAGGCAACGCCGGCAAAAGCCAGGCTCGGGTAGATGGCGAACTCGTGATGCGCCAGCGTGCCGACGATGGTCGCCAGCGAGGTCGAGCCCGAGATGATCGAGGCGGTGAAGAAGACCATCAGCAGCGCCGGTTCGGCCAGAAAGCCGATCAGCATTTCGCGGCGCGCGCCGAGCGAGCCGAAGGCGGTGCCGACGTCCATGCCGGCCAGCGCGATGAACACGCGCGCCAGCGCAAACAGGCCAACCAGCGCGATGGCGTCGGCTGCCGGCGCAAAGAGCAGTTCGGTCGACAAGGTCGGCACCAGCGCCGCGGCCAGCGCCATGCACGAAAAGATGAGGTACGGCGCGACGCGGAACAGCGACGAGGCGTTGTGCGCCAGCAGCACGTCCTTGCGGAAGAGCTTGAGCAGGTTGTGGTAGGGCAGCAGCAGCGGCGGCGGGCAGCGCTTCTGCAGGCGCGCGCGGCAGACATTGACCCAGCCGCCGAGCAGCGGCGCCAGCGCCAGCGCGATCAGCAGCTCGAGCAGCTGCGTCAGTAGTTGGGTGGCGAAGGCGTAGAGGCTCATCGTGTGGTGAACACCAGCAGGGCGAGCAGGGTGACGAAGCTGTACAGCAGGTAGATGGCGATGCGCCCGCGCTGCAGCTTGCCGACGACGCGCGTGCCGAGATCGACCAGCCAGGCGAGCGGCAGGTACAGCCAGTGCCACAGCGGGTCGTCGACGACGATGCGGTAATGCGGCTCCTTGTCGAAGGGCGACGGATGCTCGCGCGTGATGCGGAAGAAGGGCGCGAACACCTGGCGGATCGGCTGACCGAAGCCTTCGGCGGTGTCCTGTGTGCGCCCGCTCAGCAGCGGAAAGCCGCAATCCCAGGCGTCGGCGCGGCGCAGCCGGCCGTGGAAGACGGCGCGCACGACGAAGAACAGCGCCAGCGTGAAGGCGAGCAGACCGCCGAGGAAGATGGCGCCGCTGTAGCTCGCGCGCTCTTCGCTGATCGGCGCCAGCAACAGCCAGCTGCCCTTGTCGGCGGCCGGCGCAAAACCGGCGCCGACGAGGAAATTGGTCACCGGGTCGAGCGCGGCGATGACGAAGTTGGGCAGCACGCCGAGCAGCACGCAGCCGGCGGCCAGCCAGATCAGGCCGAGGCGCTCCATGCGTCCGGCGTCGTGCGCTTTTGCCAGATGCTCTTCGCGCGGCTGGCCGAGAAAGACGACGCCAAAGAACTTGACCATGGCAAAGCCGGCCAGCGCGGCGGTCAGCGCGATGGCGCCGGCGGCTACCGGCAGCAGCATGTTCAGGTAGCCGTGCGGCAGTTGCGGCGTGAACAGGAAGCTCTGCAACAGCAGCCATTCGGAGACGAAGCCGTTGAGTGGCGGCAGCCCGGCCGAGGCGACGACGCCGAGCAGCGCCAGCCACGCCACCCAGGGCATGCGGTGGATCAGTCCGCCGAGGCGGCCGAGGTTGCGCTGGCCGGTGGCGTGCAGCACCGAGCCGGTGGCGAGGAAGAGCAGGCTCTTGAAGAAGGCGTGATTGAGGCAGTGGTAGAGCGCCGCGGTCAGCGCCAGCGCCGCGAGCAGCGGCATCGAATTGGCCGCGAACACCAGCGACAGGCCGATGCCGGCGAAGATCAGCCCGATGTTCTCGATCGACGAGTAGGCGAGCAGGCGCTTCATGTCGCTCTGCACCGTCGAGAAGACGACGCCGAACAGCGCCGTCGCCAGCCCCAGCCCGAGCAGCAGCGCGCCCCACCACCATTGCTGTTCGGGCAGCAGGTCGAAGGTGACGCGCAGCAGGCCGTAGATCGCGGTCTTGAGCATGACGCCGCTCATCATCGCCGACACCGGCGACGGCGCCGCCGGGTGTGCCTCGGGCAGCCAGACGTGCAGCGGCAGCAGGCCGGCCTTGGCGCCGAAGCCGCCGAGCGCCAGCAGGAAGGCGGCCGAGGCCAGCCAGCCCTCGGGCGCGTTGGTGCGGATGCCGTCGAAGGTGTAATCGCCGGTGCCGCCGCTCATCGCACCGAAGGACAGCAGGATGCCGATGGCGCCGACGTGGGCGACGATCAGGTAGAGAAAGCCGGCGCGGCGGATCTCGGCGATGCGGTGATCCGAGGTGACGAGGAAGTACGAGGAGAGCGCCATCGACTCCCACGCCACCATGAAGAAGTAGGCGTCGTCGGCGAGCAGTACGCCGCCCATGCTGGCGAGGAACAGGTGGTAGAGCAGGCACTGCAGGCCCGGCGTGCTGCCCTGGCCGCGGCGGAAGTAGCCGGCGGCGTAGAGCGAGATGCCGGCGGCGACGGCGCCGAGCAGGCAGAGAAAGAAGGCCGAGAGCGCGTCGAGGCGCAGGTGGAAGGGCAGTCCGGGCAGGCCGAGCGGCAGCATGGCCGTGTGTGGCGTATCGCCCTGCGTGAGGAGCGCCAGGAGCGCGGTGAGTGCGACCGTCGCCGCGACCAGCGCCCCCGCCGGGAACAGCACGCGGGTGACGAAAACGAAGCGGCGCGAAAATGTTGCGCCGAGCAGGCCGATAGCCAGCCAGACGAGGCAGGCGAGGAGGATCAGCGCCAGCGGCGACAAGGGCGAGCCCTCGGCGCCTAGGAGGTCACAGGGGAAGACATCGTCGTTCCCCCGGCGTCTTACTTGACGCGCATGCCCGGCTGCGCGCCAGCGTCGGGCGCGAGCAGGAAGATACCGGGTGCGTTGCCGTCCGGGTCGGACGCGGCGAGCACCATGCCTTCGGAGAGGCCGAAGCGCATCTTGCGCGGCGCCAGATTGGCGACCATCACCGTCAGCCGGCCAATGAGCTGCGCCGGGTCGTACGCCGACTTGATGCCGGCGAAGACCTGACGCGTGCCGAGCGGGCCGAGGTCGAGCGACAGACGTACGAGCTTGTCGGCGCCTTCGACCGGGCCGGCGTCGGCGATGCGCGCGATGCGCAGGTCGACCTTCATGAAGTCGTCGATGGCGATCGTCGGCGTGGCGGCCGGGGCTTCGCTGGCGGGAGTGGTGGTCGCGGTGGTCGCGGTGGTGGCGGGAGCCGATGCAGGGGTAGTCACGGTGGCTTTCTTTTCGGGTTTGGCGGCGGGAGCGTCGCTGGCGGGCGCCAGCGTTTCACGGTTGGCGGCGACGAGCGCGTCGATCTGTTTCTTGTCGACGCGCGTCATCAGGTGCTGGTAGGCGTTGATGACGTGGCGCGGCGCCAGCGGCTGGCCGAGGTCGCGCCAGGCGAAGGGGGCGACATTGAGGAAGGTGGCGACTTTTTCCGCCAGCGCCGGCAGTACCGGCGAGAGGAGGATGGCGAGCTGGCGGAAGAGGTTGACCGCGTTGCTGCAGGCGGCGTGCAGCTCGCCTTCGCGCTCGGGTTGTTTGGCGAGTTCCCAGGGCTTGACGCTGTCGACGTACTGGTTGGCGGCGTCGGTGAGCGCCATGACTTCGCGCATGGCCTTGCCGAATTCGCGGGTTTCGTAGAGATCGGCAATCGCCGGCGCGCGTTCGACGAGCGCCTGCCAGGCCGGCAGCGTGGTGTCGCAGGGGGCGAGTTCGCCGCCGAAACGCTTGGCGATGAAGCCGGCCGAGCGGCTGGCGATGTTCACGAACTTGCCGACCAGATCGGAATTGACACGCGCGATGAAGTCGTCGAGGTTCAGATCGATATCTTCGAGCGAGGCCGACAGCTTGGCGGCGTAGTAGTAGCGCAGCCATTCCGGGTCGAGCTTTTGCGTGACGTAGCTCTCGGCGGTGATGAAGGTGCCGCGCGACTTCGACATCTTGGACCCGTCGACGGTGAGGAAGCCGTGCGCGAACACCGAGGTCGGCGTGCGGAAACCGGCGTGCTTGAGTTCCGCCGGCCAGAACAGCGCGTGGAAGTAGAGGATGTCCTTGCCGATGAAGTGATAGAGCTCGGCGGTCGAATCGGGCTGCCAGAAGGCGTCGAAGTCGATGCCGCGCTTCGCGCACAGGTTCTTGAACGAGCCCATGTAGCCGATCGGCGCGTCGAGCCAGACGTAGAAGTACTTGCCCGGCGCGTCGGGAATCTCGAAGCCGAAGTAGGGCGCGTCGCGTGAGATGTCCCAGTCGGTCAGCCGGTTGTCGCCGGGTTCGCCGAGCCATTCGCGCAGCTTGTTGGCCGCTTCCGGCTGCAGGCGCGCCTCGTTCTGCGTCCATTGGCGCAGGAAATCCTGGCAGCGCGGGTCGGAGAGGCGGAAGAAGTAGTGTTCGGATTCGCGCAGCACCGGCGTTGCGCCGGAGATCGCCGAGTACGGGTTCTTCAGTTCGTTCGGCGTGTACGCGGCGCCACAGGCTTCGCAGTTGTCGCCGTACTGATCTTTCGCGCCGCACTTCGGGCATTCGCCCTTGATGAAACGGTCGGGCAGGAAGATCGACTTCACCGGGTCGAAGAACTGCTCGATGGTACGCGCAGCGATCAGTCCGTTGGCCTTCAGGCGTTGGTAGATTTCACAGGCAAGCTCGCGCGTCTCGTCCGAATGCGTTGTGTGGAAGTTGTCGAAGCCGACATGGAAGCCGGCGAAGTCGCGCCTGTGCTCGCCGCGCACGCGTTCGACCAGAACTTCGGGCGCGATGCCTTCCTTCTCGGCGCGCAGCATCACCGGCGTGCCGTGCGTGTCGTCGGCACAGACGTACCAGCATTCGTGTCCGCGCATCTTCTGGAAACGCACCCAGATGTCGGTCTGGATGTATTCGACGAGGTGGCCCAAGTGAATCGAGCCGTTGGCGTAGGGCAGGGCGGAGGTGACGAGAATCTGGCGGGTCATGGCTAACCGGGCGGCAATGGCAAACGTTACGAAGAAGGCATTCTAGCAAAGTGCGGGCACGCGCTTGATTGAACCGGCTAAAACCGGAGTAAAATAATCGGGTATTGCATGGGGCGCGTCGTTCGTACCGTGCGCCCCCTTCCCCGCTGATTTTTTTTCGTCCATCGATCCCGTAAGGAGCTGTTTGCCATGACAGGTAGTGAAGCCCTCAGTCTCGACGCCGTGTTCGCGGCGCTCTCCGGACTGATCGACCCCGATTTGCAGAAGGACTACGTTACGGCGAAGGCAGTGAAGAATGTGCGCATCGCGGGGTCGAGCGTGGCGCTCGACATCGAGTTGCCGTTCCCGGCGCAATCGCGTCATGGCGCCATTCGCGCCGCCGTGCGTGGCTGTCTCGAAGCACTGGCCGGTGTCAGCGAGGTCGAAATCGGGGTGCGCACGCAGGTCATCGCGCACGTCGTGCAGCATGGTTTGAAGCCGCTGCCGGGCGTCAAGAATATCGTCGCCGTCGCTTCGGGCAAGGGCGGCGTCGGCAAGAGCGCCACCGCCGTCAATCTGGCGCTGGCCTTGGCGCAGGAAGGCGCCAGCGTGGGCTTGCTCGACGCCGACATCTATGGCCCGTCGCTGCCGCAGATGCTTGGTTTGTCGGGCCGCGAGCCGGAGAGCGTCGACGGGCAGTCGATGGAACCGCTGGAAGCGTTCGGCCTGCAGGTGATGTCGATCGGCTTCCTGATCGAAGCGGATGCGCCGATGGTCTGGCGCGGGCCAATGGTGACGCAGGCGCTCGACCAGTTGTTGCGGCAGACGCGCTGGCGCGATCTCGATTATCTGGTGGTCGACATGCCTCCCGGCACCGGCGACATTCAGCTGACGCTGGCGCAGAAATTCCCGGTGACTGGCGCGGTGATCGTCACCACGCCGCAGGACATCGCGCTGCTCGACGCGCGCAAGGGATTGAAGATGTTCGAGAAGGTCGGCATCCCGATCCTCGGCCTCGTCGAAAACATGAGCATCCACATCTGTTCGAACTGCGGCCACGCCGAGCACATCTTCGGCGAAGGCGGTGGTGAGCGCATGGCGGCCGACTACGAGGTCGAACTGCTCGGTTCGCTGCCGCTCGACCGCTCGATCCGCGAACTCGCCGACGCCGGCCGGCCGACGGTGGTGGGGGCGCCGGATTCGCCGGCTGCCGAGCGCTATCGCAGCATCGCCCGCCGCGTCGCGGTGAAGGTCGGCGAACGCGCCAAGGACATGAGTTCGCGCTTCCCCAACATCGTCGTGCAGAACACCTGAAACACCCTCCGGCGCGGCGGGAAATCCCGCGTCGCGCCGGGCGTTTGCCGCCATCCGTTGCAAGACTGCCACGCCCCGCGCTTTTCTGTTGCCGGGCGCACCGTTGCGTCGGCTTTTCCGCCGCACAATCGACACAGACTCATCGTAGAATGTGCGCCTTTTCCGCTGACGGGTGACGAGCGATGTCAATCAAGAACGACCGATGGATCCGCCGCATGGCTGAAGAGCACGGCATGATCGAGCCGTTCGAGCCGAGCATGGTGCGTGAAGCGAATGGCGAGAAGATTGTTTCCTACGGCACCTCGAGCTACGGCTACGATATTCGCTGCGCCGACGAATTCCGCGTCTTCACCAATATCAACTCGACCATCGTCGATCCGAAACACTTCGATCCGCAGTCCTTCGTCGAAGTCTCGGGCAAGGGCTATTGCGTCATCCCGCCGAACTCGTTCGCGCTGGCGCGTACCGTCGAGTATTTCCGCATTCCCCGTCAGGTGCTCACCGTGTGTCTGGGCAAGAGCACCTATGCGCGTTGCGGCATCATCGTGAACGTGACGCCTTTCGAGCCGGAATGGGAAGGCTACGTCACGCTGGAATTTTCCAATACCACGCCGCTGCCGGCGAAGATCTACGCGGGCGAAGGCTGCGCGCAGGTGCTGTTCTTCGAGTCCGATGAAATGTGCGAAACCTCGTACAAGGATCGCGGCGGCAAATACCAGGGCCAGGTCGGCGTCACGCTGCCGAAAATCTGAGCCGCGCCGGCACGGTGCCGCAGGGGGGCGCCGTGCCACTCATCGAGTAAAGCCGCGCCCGCGCGGGAAAACAGTCGTTACCCCCTCATCCGAGGAGGGGGCAGGGGGTAGGTACACCATGCGTTTTCATTTTCCCGTCATCATCATTGATGAAGACTTCCGTTCCGAAAACACCAGTGGCCTTGGCATCCGTGCGCTCGCCACGGCGATTGAGGAAGAGGGGATGGAAGTGCTCGGCGTCACCAGCTACGGTGACCTGACCTCCTTTGCGCAGCAGCAGAGCCGTGCCTCGGTGTTCATCCTGTCGATCGACGACGAGGAGTTCGTTTCCGACCGCGCCGACGACACGATCGAGGAACTGCGCGCCTTCGTGAAGGAAATCCGCTTCCGCAACGCCGACATCCCGATCTTCCTGCACGGCGAGACGCGCACCTCGCGGCATATCCCGAACGACGTGCTGCGCGAGCTGCACGGCTTCATCCACATGTTCGAGGACACGCCGGAGTTCATCGCCCGCTACGTCGTGCGCGAAGCCAAGGATTACCTCGAATCGCTGCCGCCGCCCTTCTTCCGCGCGCTGACGCACTACGCCGCCGACGGTTCTTATTCGTGGCACTGTCCGGGGCACTCGGGCGGCGTCGCCTTCCTGAAGAGCCCGGTCGGCCAGATGTTCCACCAGTTCTTCGGCGAGAACATGCTGCGCGCCGACGTCTGCAACGCCGTTGACGAACTCGGCCAGCTGCTCGACCACACCGGGCCGGTGGCCGCTTCCGAACGCAATGCGGCGCGCATCTTCAACGCCGACCACCTGTTCTTCGTCACCAACGGCACCTCGACCTCGAACAAGATCGTCTGGCACTCGACCGTCGCACCGGGCGACGTCGTCGTCGTCGACCGCAACTGCCACAAGTCGATCCTGCACGCGATCATCATGACCGGCGCGATTCCGGTGTTCCTGATGCCGACGCGCAACCACTTCGGCATCATCGGTCCGATCCCCAAGGAAGAGTTCCGCTGGGAAAACATCGAGAAGAAGATCGCCGCCAACCCGTTTGCGCGCGACGTCAAGGCCAAGCCGCGCGTGCTGACGATCACGCAGAGCACCTACGACGGCATCCTCTACAACGTCGAGGAGATCAAGGAGCTGCTCGACGGCCGCATCGATTCGCTGCACTTTGACGAAGCCTGGCTGCCGCACGCGACCTTCCACGATTTCTATCGCGGCATGCACGCCATCGGCAAGGACCGCGCGCCCTGCCGCGATTCGATGCTGTTCTCGACGCAGTCGACGCACAAGCTGCTCGCCGGACTCTCGCAGGCGTCGCAGATTCTGGTGCAGGAGTCGCAGACGCGGCAGCTCGACCGCGACTGCTTCAACGAATCCTTTCTGATGCACACCTCAACGAGCCCGCAGTACGCGATCATCGCCTCGTGCGACGTTGCCGCGGCGATGATGGAGGAGCCGGGCGGCACGGCGCTGGTCGAGGAATCGATCCGCGAGGCGCTCGACTTCCGCCGCGCCATGCGCAAGGTCGACGAGGAATGGGGCGCCGACTGGTGGTTCAAGGTGTGGGGCCCGGACGACCTTTCCGAAGAGGGCGTCAGCGACCGTGAGGATTGGGTGCTCAAGGCCGGCGAACGCTGGCACGGCTTCGGCGATCTGGCGCCGGGCTTCAACATGCTTGATCCGATCAAGGCGACGATCATCACGCCGGGGCTCGACGTCGACGGCGACTTCTCCGACGAATTCGGCATACCGGCGGCGATTGTCACCAAGTATCTCGCCGAGCATGGCGTCATCGTCGAAAAGACCGGCCTGTACTCGTTCTTCATCATGTTTACCATCGGTATCACCAAGGGCCGCTGGAACACGATGGTCACCGAACTGCAGCAGTTCAAGGACGACTACGACCGCAACCATCCGCTGTGGAAGGTGTTGCCCGAATTCGTCGCCAAGCACCCGCGCTACGAGCGCATCGGCCTGCGCGACCTGTGCGACCAGATTCACGGCATTTACCGCGCCAACGACATCGCGCGACTGACCACCGAGATGTATCTGTCGAACATGGAACCGGCGATGAAGCCGGCCGACGCCTTCGCGCGCATGGCGCACCGCGAGGTCGACCGCACGCCGATCGACGAGCTCGAAGGGCGCATCACCAGCATCCTGCTGACGCCGTACCCGCCGGGAATCCCGCTGCTCATTCCTGGCGAGCGCTTCAACGCGACGATCGTCCGCTACCTCAAGTTCGCGCGCGAATTCAACGAGAAATTCCCAGGCTTCGAGACCGACATTCACGGTCTGGTCAAGGAAGTCGTCGACGGCAAGGCGCAGTACTTCGTCGACTGCGTGCGCTGAGCTTGTTAGTAGCGGGGTGAGCGGGCTCGGTCGGTGGACCGAGCCCGTTTTTCATTGGCGGCGGCTCCGACTGCCACGGCGTACTGAGCTCTGGGACGGAGTCCTTATTCCCGCATTTGCGGTGCGGTGGGGTGGAATCGGGCGCCGCGCGTAGGTTCGGCGTACGGCGCGTGGTGAATTGCGGGTGGCTTAGGCTTGGCTTGGTGCGTGCGGTGCGTGCGGCGGGCCGGGCGCCGGGCGCTCCTCATGGCTGCACAAATCGTCGCACCCGCCGCCCGGCCCGCCTTGTCGGGCTTGGCCGCGTACGGTTACCACCTCTTCTGCCGTCCGCTGTTTCTGCCTTTCGCCTTTCGTCAGATGCACCGACTCGGCTCGACATGACGGGAGTGGGGCCGGGGCAACGATTTGTGCAGCCATGAGGCGCCCCGGCCCCGCTCCCGTCATGCGCTATGGGCGCGACATCCCTATGTGCGCAAAACCCTCCCCGCAGCGTCTTAGGTCAGCCAGCCAACCTGAAATCCGATTACGCCTGCGGCTTCGTCGCGCCGAGAGATGCGCGAAATCTGAATGGCGCGGAATGCTGTATCGCGCTTCCGTATCGCGCTCAGCGCGCGTCGGCGATGCGCTGGTAGCTGACGAAGTCGAACGCCGGTTCGCTGCGGCTGCCTTCCTGCCGCCCGATCTCCTGCCACTCGTCGGCGGCGACGGGCGGGAAGAAGGCGTCGCCGTCGGCGTCGGCCGCCACCTCGGTGAGCACCAGCCGCTGTGCGAGCGGCAGCGCCTGTCGGTAGAGCTCGGCACCGCCGATGACGAAGACTTCGCCGCCGCCCGCCGCCGCAATCGCCTCCTCCAGCGAATGCACGATGCTGGCGCCCGGCGCGACGAATCCGTGGTCGCGCGTCAGCACCAGATTGTGCCGACCCGGCAAGGGGCGAAACGCCGCCGGCAGCGATTCCCAGGTGCGTCGGCCCATGATCACCGCGCAACCGCGCGTCGTCGCACGAAAGTGGCGCAGGTCTTCGGGCAGATGCCAGAGCAGTCCGTTATCGCGGCCGATGGCGAGATTGCGTGCCACGACGGCGATCAGCGACAGGCGTTGCGGCGTGGCCGCAGCGCCTTCATGGGCGGGAGGGGGCGTTGACGTCATGAGTGGGGTGTCGGGAAACGAGCAGAAAAATGGAGCGGAAAAATGACGGGGTGCGTGGCCGGTGCGCCGCAGGAAGCCTGCGCTCCCCGCAGCGCCTGATGTCGCGACGCCCGTTTTAGAGAGGCCTCGATTGGTGAGGCTTCGACCAAAAAGCGCGTGGTGGGCAGCGGCGTACGCCGGCGCCGCCCTTACAGATGGCGTTCGCGCACGGCGCGGCAGTGCGCGATGAGACCCGCCGTCGAAGTGTCGCAGCGGGTCGCCAGCGGCGTGTTGCTTTCGATGGCGGGCAGCAGGCGCTGCGCCAGATGTTTGCCAAGCTCGACGCCCCATTGGTCGAAGGAATTGATCCCCCACAGGACTCCCTGCACGAAGGTCTTGTGTTCGTAGGCGGCGAGCAGCGCGCCGAGATGGTAGGGATCGAGGCGCGGCAGGACGAAGGTCGACGAGGGCTGGTTGCCGGCGCAGCGGCGGTAGGCGGGGTCGGCTTCGGGTTCGCCGAAGGCCAGCGCCTCGCTCTGCGCGAAGCAACTCGCCAGCAGCCGTTCGTGGTGGCCGGGCAGCGGGTAGTCGCTTTCGACGATGGCGACGAAGTCGACGGGGAGCAGGCGTCCGCCTTGATGCAGCAGCTGGAACCACGCGTGTTGCGCATTGGTACCGGCGCCACCAAAGATCGCCGGTGCTGCCGGGCGTTGCAGCGGCTGGCCGTCGCGGCCGATGCTTTTGCCGTTGCTTTCCATCTCCAGTTGCTGCAGGTAGTCGGGCAATAGCGCGAGCGACTGGCTGTACGGCACGACGGCGTAGGCGCTCGCGCCGAGAATGCTGCTGTTCCATACGCCGACGAGTGCCATCAAGAGCGGCAGGTTTTCGCGTGCCGGCGCGGTGCGGAAGTGTTCATCCATGGCGGCGGCACCGGCGAGCAACTGCTCGAAAGCGTCCATGCCGATGGCCAGCACCAGCGGCAACCCGATGGAAGACCACAGCGAAAAGCGTCCGCCGACCCAGTCGCTAAAGGGAAAAATCATGTCTGGCGCGATACCGAAGCTGATGGCGGTGTCGCTGCGCGCCGTGACGGCAACGAATTGCCGTGCCAGCGCTTGCGCCGTCCTTTCGGGGCCATCGCTGCTGTCGCCGGCGTTGGCGATCAGCCACTCGCGCGCCGTCACGGCGTTGGTCAGCGTTTCCAGCGTGGTGAAGGTTTTGCTGGCGACGATGAAGAGCGTCGTGCGCGGATCGAGCGTTTCGAGCAGCGGCGCGAGGTCGGCGCTGTCGACGTTGGCGACGTAGTGCACCGCCAGCGTCGGGTGGCCGATGGCGCGCAGGGCGGTGGTCAGCATGCGCGGGCCGAGGTCGGAGCCGCCGATGCCCAGATTGACGATGGCCCGGATCGGTTCGCCCGAATAGCCGCGCCAGCGGCCGCTGCGTACCGCGTCGGAAAACTCGCGCAGGCGCGTCTGCGTGGCGCGGATCTCCGGCATGACATCGACGCCGCGCACGAAAAGCGGCTCCGCGCCCCGCCGGCGCAGGGCGAAATGCAGGGCCGCGCGGTCTTCGCTGGTGTTGATCGCTTCGCCGGCAAAGAGACGCTCACGCCAGTCGCTGACCTCGGCGGCTTCGGCCAGCCGCAACAGGTGCGCCAGCGACGCCTCGCTGATGCGCTGCTTCGAGTAATCGAAGAGCAGCCCGCCGACCCGGCAGGAGAAGCGCGAAAAACGCGCCGTGTCGTTGGCAAACAATTCACGCAAGCTCAACCCGCGTTCGGTGCGGGCGAGATCGTCAAGGTCTTTCCAGGCAGCGGCGAGGGTTGGGGTCATGGCCTAGACGGCGACAGGCGCCGCGATGTGAGGGTGGGGATCGTAGCCTTCGAGGGCGAAGTCCTCGAAGCGGAAGGCGAAGAGGTCGCTGACCTCGGGATTGATGCGCATCGTCGGCAGCGCGCGCGGGCGGCGGGAGAGTTGCAGCCGCGCCTGTTCGAGGTGATTGCTGTAGAGGTGCGCGTCGCCGAGCGTGTGCACGAAATCGCCGGGGCGTAGCCCGCAGACCTGCGCCAGCATCAGCGTCAGCAGTGCGTAGGAGGCAATGTTGAAGGGCACGCCGAGGAAGATGTCGGCGCTGCGCTGGTAGAGCTGGCACGACAGGCGCCCGTCGGCAACGTAGAACTGGAACAGCGCGTGGCAGGGCGGCAGCGCCATGTGCTCGACGTCGCCCGGATTCCAGGCGCTGACGATGTGCCGGCGCGAGTCCGGGTTGTTCTTCAGGCTGGCGACGAGTTGCGCGATCTGGTCGATCTCTCGCCCGTCGGGCGTCTGCCAGTGGCGCCACTGGTGGCCATAGACCGGGCCGAGGTTGCCGTCGGCGTCGGCCCACTCGTCCCAGATGCGCACGCCGTTCTCGCGCAGGTAGCCGGTGTTGGTGTCGCCGCGCAGGAACCACAAGAGCTCGTGGATGATCGAGCGCAGGTGCAGCTTCTTGGTGGTGAGGACGGGAAAGCCGGCGGCGAGGTCGAAACGCATCTGCCAGCCGAAAACCGAGCGCGTACCGGTGCCGGTGCGGTCGGATTTTTCTGCGCCGTGATCGATCACATGGCGCATCAGATCAAGGTACTGCTGCATGCGGGCGTCAATATCCGGTCGAGGTAACCGGATTGATTGTAACGGAAGGGCGTTACGCCGGCGTTGCCGAAATCAGCTGGACGGCGCGGCGACGCTGTTGGCCGCGTCGATCACGCTGATTCCGTGGCGCTCGCCGCTGCCGTGGTCGGCGGCTCAGTCGTCGCTGGCGTCGTCAGCGTCAGGCGCGTCGGCAGCGTCGGTGCCCAGCGTGGTGTCACCGCTCAGGGCGCGCAGCTCGCGGAAGAGGGCGCGATAGCTGCGCGGCGGTTTGCCATTCGCTTGCTCTTTGAGCGCCGAGCGGCGCAGGGCGCGCAAATGCTGTAAATCAGCACCGGGGAATTCGTTGGCGACCTCGCCGAGCGCGCGTTCGTCGGCGAGGATGGCGGCACGCAGCCGTTCCAGCCGGTGCATGCGGGCGATTTCGACGGCCGAGTCGCCTCGCGCCTCGGCCAGCGCCGCGCGGATGGGCTCCGGATCGATGTCGCGCATCAGACGGCCGATGTACTGCATCTGCCGGCGCCGCGCTTCGTCGTTGCGCGTCATGCGCTGCACTTGTCGCACCGCGTCGTGCAGGCTTTCCGGTAGATCGATTTTTTTCAGGCGGTCAGACGACAGGCCGGCGAGTTCTTCGCCAAGCGTTTGCAGCTCCTCCATTGCCTGCTTGCGGCGGGTCTTCGAGAGGGGGAGTTCGGTGTCGGCGTCGTGGTCGGCGGGCATCGTCTGAGGGCTTCCGGGAAAGGGATGAAACGTCGCGGCAAGTCGCATTTTTGACCCCGTAGAGTCGCGGCGGCGCGGTTGGGCGAACTGCTATGATAGCGGCTTTACCCCCCGCTTGCCCGCCACCATGCCTCGTTCCCCGAAACCGTCCGCCGCCGCTTCACCGGCTCCTTCCGCTGCTCCGGCGCACTTCGCGCATGGCTTTGCGACCTTGCAGCAACTGGCGGCTGACGCGTTGGCTCATGCCCGCGCCAAGGGCGCCAGCGCCTGTGAGGTCGAGGTTTCGGAGGGCTTTGGCCAGTCTGCCACCGTGCGTTGCGGTGACGTGGAGACGATCGAGTACAACCGCGACAAGGGCGTCGGTGTGACGGTCTTCGTCGGTCAGCGCAAGGGTTCCGCGAGTACGTCCGATTTCTCGCCGGAAGCGCTGCGCCAGACGGTCGAGGCGGCGCTCGATATTGCCCGCTTTACCGCCGAAGACAATTGCGCCGGTTTGCCCGACGCGAACTGGCTGGCGCAGCCGGGGAGCATTCCCGATCTCGCCTTGCATCATCCGTGGGATCTGTCGATCGAAGCGGCGATTGCGCTGGCGCAGCGCTGCGAGGAAGCGGCTTTTGCCGTCGGCAAGCAGATCACCAATTCGGAAGGGGCGAGCGTCGCGACGCAGCAAGGGCATTTCGTTCTC
The DNA here is from genome assembly GCF_009617575.1 of Rhodocyclus gracilis. Classification (GTDB taxonomy): domain Bacteria; phylum Pseudomonadota; class Gammaproteobacteria; order Burkholderiales; family Rhodocyclaceae; genus Rhodocyclus; species Rhodocyclus gracilis. The sequence goes on along the minus strand of NZ_WIXJ01000001.1, from coordinate 632,137 downwards.
GCCAACAGTCTCGGCTTCATGGGCGGTTACCCGAGTTCGCGCCATTCGCTGTCGTGCTCGGTCATCGCCGGCAAGGGCGATGCGATGCAGCGCGACGACTGGTATTCGACGGCGCGCGATGCGTCGCTGCTGGCTTCGCCCGAGTCAATCGGTGATACCGCTGCCCGGCGGGCGCTGGCTCGCGTTGGCGCACGGCGGATTCCGACCGGCAAGATGCCTGTGCTGTTCGAGGCGCCGCTGGCGGCTTCCCTGCTCAATAGCTTCGTGCATGCGGCGAGCGGCGGCAGCCTCTATCGGCGGGCGTCCTTCCTCATGGGACGCCTCGACAAGCGGGTGTTTTCCAAGAAGGTGAATATCGCCGAGCGTCCGCATCTGGCGGGCGCGCTCGCCAGTTCGCCGTTTGACGGCGAAGGGGTGGCAACGCGGGATCGCGATCTCGTCGTCGATGGCATCCTGCACGGCTGGTTCCTGAGTACCTACACGGCGCGCAAGCTCGGGCTGGCGAGCACCGGTAACGCCGGTGGCAGCCACAACCTCATCGTCAAACCCGGCAAGCGCGACTTCAAGGCGATGCTGCGCAAGATGGATCGCGGCCTGCTCGTCACCGAACTTCTCGGACAGGGCATCAATTACGTTACCGGCGATTATTCGCGCGGCGCCGCCGGCTTCTGGGTGGAAAACGGCGAGATCGTCCATCCGGTCGAGGAAATCACCATTGCCGGCAATCTCGCCGAGATGTTTCGTTCGATTGCGGCCATCGGCAACGATGTCGTCGTTCGTGGGTCGAAGCAGGTGGGTTCGCTGTTGATTGAAGAGATGAAGGTCGCAGGCGACTGAGCGTCGGGTACGGCGTTCTCCATCGCCGCTCCGTGCGGTACGGGCAGGAAGGGTTCGATCAGGACTGCCGGTGGGGATGGGGTGTTTCATGGCGACGGCATTGGCGTTAATCTTCAGGCGTTCCCCTTCCAAACCCTGAGGAGACAAACCATGGAGAGACGTTCCTTCCTGAAAAAGACCGGTGTGGGGCTGGCGGCCGGAGCATTGGCGATGCCAGCGATCGCACAAACGACACCTACCATCAAATGGCGTCTGACGTCGGGCTTCCCGAAGAGCCTCGACACGATCTACGGCGGCGCCGAAGTGCTGGCCAAGCGGGTGAAAGAACTCACGGGCGGCAAATTCCAGATTCAGGTGTTTGCGGCCGGCGAACTCGTTCCTGGCGGGCCGGCGGCGCTCGATGCCGTGCAGGCCGGCACCGTCGAGTGTTGTCATACCTGCTCGTACTACTCTTTCGGCAAGGAGCCGACTTTCGCCATCGGCTCGGCGCTGCCCTTCGGGATGGATTGCCGGCAGGCGAACGCCTGGTTCTACTACGGCAACGGCCAGAAGCTGATGGACGAATTCTTCAGCAACTACGGCCTGCAGTCCTTCCCCGGCGGCAACACCGGCACCCAGATGGGCGGTTGGTATCGCAAGGAGTTGACGAGCCTTGACGACATCAAGGGGCTGAAATTCCGTGTCGCCGGTATCGCCGGGAAAGTGTGGGCCAAGCTCGGTGCCGTACCGCAGCAGATCCCCGGTGGCGATATCTATCCGTCGCTCGAAAAAGGCACCATCGACGCTGCCGAATGGGTCGGCCCCTATGACGACGAAAAGCTTGGTTTCTACAAGGTCGCCAAGAATTACTACTATCCGGGCTGGTGGGAGCCGGGTCTGGTGATCCACTTCTTCGTCGCCAAGAAGGAGTGGGACAAGTTGCCCGCCGAGTACAAGGCGGCCTTTGAGGCGGCGGCCTTCGAGGCGAACGTGACGATGATGGCCGAGTACGACCACAAGAACCCGGCGGCGCTGTCGCGGCTGCTTTCCAGTGGCGTCAAGCTGCGTCGCTTCAGCAACGAGATCATGCAGGCCGCGCAGAAGGCCTCGCAGGAGGTTTATGCCGAAGAGTCGGCGAAGAGCCCGGCGTTCAAGAAGATATCGGAGGATTACTTCAAATACGCCAAGGTGCAAAACGCCTGGTTCAGCATCGCCGAAGCCTCAATGGCGCAGTTCCTGCACGGCGCCAAGTAGGACTCTCCAGACGGCGCAGTCGTCTGGTGTGTTGTGCAGAAAGCCCCGCTTGGCGGGGCTTTCTCTTTGGCGGGGCAGGGGCAGTTGCTACTTTTCGCCGCGCAGCGTTTTGGCGAGATCGTCGTCGTCTTTCTGCGCGGGAGCGTCGCTGCTTCCGCTTTGCTGGAGCTGTTCGATCGACAGTTCGACCTCGGGCTTTTTCGTATCGCCGTGGCCGCTGTCGCCGTAGCTGACGATGTTCGGGAAGACGATGATCAGCGAGACCATGATGATCTGGATCAGCACGAAGGGAATCGCGCCCCAGTAGATTTCGGACGTCTTCACTTCCTTCGGCGCGACCGAACGCAGGTAGAAGAGCGCGAAGCCGAAGGGCGGGTGCATGAACGAGGTCTGCATGTTCACTGCCAGCAGCACGCCGAACCAGACGAGGTCGATACCGAGCTTGTCGGCCACCGGCGCCAGCAGGGGCACGATGATGAACGACAGTTCGAAGAAGTCGAGGAAGAAGGCGAGTACGAAAACGAGGATGTTGACGACGATGAGGAAGCCAACCACCCCGCCGGGCAAGGCCGTGAGTAGCTCTTCGACCCAGAGGTGGCCGTCGACGCCATAGAAGGTGAGCGAGAAGACGCGCGCACCGATCAGGATGAAGACGACGAAAGTCGTCAGCTTGGCGGTCGAGTCCATCGCCTGGCGGAGCAGCCTCCAGGAGAGACGCTTTTTCGCCAGTGCCAGCAGCAGCGCGCCAGTGGCGCCCATGGCACCGCCCTCGGTCGGCGTGGCGACGCCGATGAAGATGGTGCCGAGGACGAGGAAGATGAGCAGCAGCGGCGGCACCAGCGAGGTCAGCGTGCGCATGAGGAGCTTCATGCCATGCAGCGAGCGGGCCTCCAGCGGCAGGGCGGGCACCGCCGCCGGACGGAAGATGCTGACCAGAAAGATGAACCCGACGTAGAGCGCGGTGAGGGTGAGGCCGGGGATCAGCGCCCCCTCGTAGAGGTCGCCGACCGAGCGGCCGAGCTGGTCGGCCATGATGATCAGCACCAGCGACGGCGGGATGATCTGCGCCAGCGTTCCCGAGGCGGCGATGACGCCGGAGGCGATCTTCCGGTCGTAGCCGTAGCGCATCATGATCGGCAGCGAGATCAGGCCCATCGAGATCACCGACGCGGCGACGACGCCGGTGGTCGCCGCCAGCAGCGCGCCGACGAAGATCACCGCGTAGGCGAGCCCGCCGCGGATCGGCCCGAACAGCTGGCCGATGGTGTCGAGCAGTTCCTCGGCCAGCCCCGAGCGTTCAAGCACCAGCCCCATGAAGGTGAAGAAGGGCACGGCGAGCAGCGTGTCGTTGTTCATGATGCCGAAGACGCGCTCGGGCAGCGCCATGAACAGCGACTCGTTGAGCAGGCCGAGATGGATGCCGAGCAGGCCGAAGAAGATGCCGTTGGCGGCAAGCGCAAAGGCGACCGGGAAGCCGACCAGCATGAAGACAATCAGCGCGCCGAACATGATCGGCGCCATGTTGGCGATGAGGAACTCGTTCATACGCGCTCCCCACGGGCCGTCGCGGCGATTTCAGCCGCCAGTTGCTCTTCGGCGCTGATGCCTTCCTTTTCGGTCGGATCGGCGATCAGTCCGCGCAGGAAAGCAACGCGCTTGATCAGCTCCGAGACGCCCTGCAGCGCGAGCAGCGCAAAACCGACCGGCAGCAGGATTTTCACCGGCCAGCGGATCAGCCCGCCGGCGTTCGACGACATTTCGCCGCCGGAGAAGGACATCATGAAGAACGGCCAGCCGAGACTGACGAAGAGATAGACCATCGGGAAGAAGAAAAACACGAAGCCGAAGATGTCGATCCACGCCCGGCTCTGTGCACTCAGGCGGCCGCTGATGATGTCGATGCGCACATGCTCGTTTTTCATCAACGTATAGCCGGCACAGAGCAGAAAGATCGCCGAGAAGAGGTACCACTGGATTTCGAGCAGCGCGTTCGAGCTCCAGTTGATCGAGTAACGCATGCTGGCGTTGCCGGCGCTGATGAGGGCGACGATCATGACCAGCCATGTCGTTGCCTTGCCGATGCGTTCAGTCAGTGCGTCAATCAGACGCGAAAAGGTGAGCAGTGCTTCCACTGAGCGTGTCTCCGGGTTTGTTGTACTATGCCGGTCTTCTTATGCCGGCTGTCCTGCGCTAATGCGGTCATGTCGTCGCGTGTGTCGGCCCTGCCTCCGGCGATTCAGTCTTGCTTTCGTCCCTTCGTCTTGCATGAAGTTCTCGGGCCTGACCAAATCTTTTGTCCGGTGCAGTATGACAAATGCGCCCGCCAGCGCATTTTTTGGTGCGTCAGGCGGCAGGTCAAGCCCGTGCGAGTGGCCGGCGTTGCAGGGTGGAGTCTGACGTGGTGACGGGGGAATCAGTGGTGCGGGACGGGGCGGCGAATGTGAATGCGGAGGCGGCAACACGGATCTGTCTGGTGCGCCACGGCGAAACCGACTGGAACGTCGGTGACCGCATTCAGGGCAATCTCGATATCGAACTCAACGCCGTCGGTCTGAAACAGGCGGCCGCCGTTGGCCGCCGTCTGGCCACAGAGTCTTGGGACGCGCTGTACAGCAGCGATCTGGCGCGCGCCCGGCAGACCGCCGAGTGCATCGGCGCCGCTACCGATCACGAGGTGCGTCTGCTGCCGGCGTTCCGGGAGCGGCGTTACGGCCTGTTTGAGGGGCTGACGCGCACGCAGGCGCGCGAGCGTTTCCCGCTGGAGTACGCGGCGGTCGAGCGGCGCGACCCCGAGACGGTGCCGCCCGGCGACGGCGAGAGTCTGTCCGCGCATTTCGCACGCATCGCCGCCGCCTTGCAGACGCTGGCGGATGCCCATGTCGGACAGCGGATTCTGGTGGTGACGCACGGCGGCGTGCTGGATCTCGTCAATCGCTTCGTACGCCGGCTGCCGCTCGATACGCGCCGCGATTTCCTCATTCCCAATACCGGAATCAACCGGGTCGTGCGCGACGCCGACGGCTGGCGTATCACCGAGTGGGGCGACGTCCGCCATCTGGCCGACGCAGGGCGCGACGAGCTGATGTAACTTCGTGACGCCCGCGCGCCATTGAGACGGCGTGGCCGCATGCTACAATCGCCCCCTTTTCAAGGGCTTGAGAGGCGCACGATGTTTTCCGCAAAAGACACCCTGGCAACTGTTGATGCCGAACTCTGGCGTGAGATCGAGAACGAGAACCGTCGCCAGGAAGAGCATATCGAGCTGATTGCTTCCGAAAACTACGTCAGCGCCGCCGTCATGCAGGCGCAAGGCTCGCAGCTGACCAACAAGTACGCGGAAGGCTATCCCGGCAAGCGTTACTACGGCGGCTGTGAATACGTCGACGTCGTCGAGCAGCTGGCGATCGATCGCGTGAAGAAGCTCTTCGGCGCCGAAGCCGCCAACGTGCAGCCGAATTCTGGCTCGCAGGCCAACCAGGCCGTGCTGTTGGCCTTCGCCAAGCCCGGCGACACGATCATGGGCATGAGCCTCGCCGAAGGCGGCCACCTGACGCACGGCATGCCGCTCAACATGTCCGGCAAGTGGTTCAACGTCGTCGCCTACGGCCTGAACGACAAGGAAGAAATCGACTACCCGCGCATGGAAGCGCTGGCGCGTGAGCACAAGCCGAAAATCATCATCGCTGGTGCCTCGGCCTACGCACTGCGCATCGATTTCGAACGCTTCGCCAAGATCGCCAAGGAAATCGGCGCGATTTTCTGGGTCGACATGGCGCACTACGCCGGCCTGATTGCGGCGGGCGGCTACCCGAATCCGGTGCCGCACGCCGACGTCGTCACGACGACGACGCACAAGACGCTGCGCGGTCCACGCGGCGGCGTCATCCTGATGAAGGCGGAGCACGAAAAGGCCATCAATTCGGCGATTTTCCCGGGGCTGCAAGGCGGACCGCTGATGCACGTCATCGCCGGCAAGGCCGTTGCCTTCAAGGAAGCCGCCACGCCGAAGTTCCGTAACTATCAGGAACAAGTGCTGGCCAACGCTCGCGTCATGGCGCGCGTGCTGTCCGAAGAGCGCGGTCTGCGCATCGTTTCCGGTCGCACCGAGTCGCACGTTTTCCTGCTCGATCTGCGTGCCAAGAACATCACCGGCAAGGAAGCCGAAGCCGTTCTGGGGGCCGCGCACATCACGGTGAACAAGAACTCGATTCCGAACGATCCGCAAAAGCCGTTTGTCACCTCCGGTATCCGGATCGGATCGCCGGCAATGACGACGCGTGGTTTCACCGAAATCGAAGCGGAGCAAGTCGCCCACCTCATCGCCGACGTGCTCGATGCGCCGCACGATGAAGCCGTTCTGGCGCGGGTGCGTGCCGACGTGGCGGCGCTGTGCCGCAAGTTCCCCGTCTACGGCGCGTGAGTCTGCCTGACGGCGGCGCGACACCCCGATGAAGTGTCCCTTCTGCGCCGCCAGTGAGACGACCGTTGTCGATACGCGTATCAACGATGACGGCGACATCGTTCGCCGCCGTCGTCGTTGCCTGACCTGCGACAAGCGTTTCACGACCTACGAGCGTGCCGAAATCCACCTGCCGCAGGTGGTCAAGAAAAACGGCTCGCGCGTCGATTACAGCCGCGAGAAGCTCTCCGCCAGCCTGTGGCTGTCCTTGCGCAAGCGGCCAGTCACCACCGAAGCGGTCGACGCCGCCATCGCCCGCATCGAGGATCAGTTGCTGATTCTCGGTGAGCGCGAAGTCCCTTCCGGCAAGATCGGCGAAATGGTCATGCGCGAGCTGAAGAAGCTCGACAAGGTGGCGTACGTCCGCTTCGCCTCCGTGTATCGCAACTTTGAAGACGTCGACGAGTTCTCCGATGTCATTCGCGAAGTTTCCAGCCGCCACCGTTCGTAGTCCGCGAACGTGGCGTCATTGGCCGCGCTGAAGCGCGCTCCGGCGCGCCCATTTATCGGAAGTCACCGCCATGTTTTCCGCCGCCGATCATGAGTTCATGGCGCGCGCGCTGCGTCTTGCGGCACGCGGCCTCGCGTCGACAACGCCCAATCCGCGCGTCGGTTGCGTCATCGTCTGTGACGGGCGCGTCGTCGGCGAAGGTTGGCACGAACGCGCCGGGCAGCCGCATGCCGAGGTCTTTGCGCTGGCCGCTGCCGGCGAGGCGGCGCGCGGTGCGGAGGTCTATGTCACCCTCGAACCTTGTGCCCACTACGGGCGTACGCCGCCCTGCGCCGAGGCCTTGCGCGCCGCCGGTGTCGGTCGCGTCGTTGTTGCGCTCGACGATCCCGATCCGCGCGTCGCCGGACGCGGTATCGCTCTGCTGCGCGCTGCCGGCATCCGTGTCGAAACGGGTTTGCTCGCCGACGAGGGGCGCGAATTGAACATTGGTTTCATCTCGCGGCTGACGCGCGCGCGTCCGTGGGTAAGGCTGAAAATGGCCGGCAGTCTCGATGGCCGCACGGCGCTGGCCGACGGTCGCAGCCAGTGGATTACCGGCGCGGCGGCGCGTACCGACGGGCAGCGTTGGCGGGCGCGTGCCTGCGCGATTCTGTCGGCGAGCGGTACCGTGCTGGCCGATGATCCGCAACTTTCGGCGCGCGCAGACGATGGCTCCCTGTTGCCGCGTCAGCCGCTGAAAGTCATCGTCGACAGCCAGTTGCGCACGCCCACACATGCGCGTCTCCTGGCGTCGGGACAGATCCTCTTTGCCTGCGCCGAGCGCGAGCCGTCGCGCGCGGCGGCGCTCGAAGCGCGTGCCGCCGAAGTGCTCGTCGTGCCGGGCGTGGCGGGAAAGGTCGATCTCGCCGCGCTGCTCGCCGAACTCGCTCGGCGCGGCGTCAACGAGGTGCATGTCGAGGCGGGGCAAGGGCTTGCCGGGGCGCTGGTGTCGGCCGGACTGGTCGACGAATTCCTCTTTTACCTCGCGCCGTGTCTCCTCGGGACGACAGCACAGGGCATGTTTGCGTTGCCGCCTTTGGGCGATCTTACGCAGCGTCCCCTGTTGAAGATTCGCGACGTGCGTCAGGTCGGCGACGATCTGCGCATCGTCGCGCGCAGCGCCTGAAGGCCGCAGTGCTTCGGGGGGCTTGGGTGGCCGGAAGTGGCCTGCAGTGTGCGTTTGGTGGCGTTAATGGCCGCAGACAGGGCAGCCAGGGTCGCGGATGAGACGTGATTCGCGCCATTGCAGACGCAGCGCGTCGTAGCGCAGCAAACGCCCGGTGGCGGCATCGCCGCAGCCGATGACGAGGCGCAGCGCTTCGGCTGCCTGCAGAGCGCCGATGACGCCGGTGAGCGGGGCGAAGACGCCTGTCGTCGCGCAGCGCGGCGGATTTACCTCGTCGCCTTCCGGGAACAGGCATTCGTAGCAGGGCGCGTCTTCGTCACGTCGGTCGAAAACGGCAAGCTGGCCGGAGAAGCGGATCGCCGCGCCTGAGACGAGCGGCGTCCGATGGCGGACGCAGGCGCGATTGATGGCCTGCCGCGTGGCGAAGTTGTCGCAGCAATCGAGTACGACATCGGCCGCCGCAACCTGCTCGGCGAGCGCCTCGCCCTCCAGTCGGCTGGCGATGGCGTCGACGACGATGTGCGGATTGATATCGGCGAGCGTCTGCTGCCCGGAGATGGCCTTCGCCACGCCGACGCGGTCGGCGCGATGCAGTATCTGGCGCTGCAGATTGGAGAGATCGACCGTGTCGCCATCAGCAAGAACGAGATGCCCGACACCGGCGCTCGCCAGATACAGCGCGGCAGGCGAGCCCAGGCCACCGGCGCCGACGATGAGCATGCGCGCGGCGAGCAGGCGTTGCTGGCCTTCGATGCCGATCTCGTCGAGCAGCACATGCCGGCTGTAGCGCAGCAGATCGTCGTCCCGCAGGTTGACGTGCGCCGCCGGCTCTAGCGGTAACTGCGCCATTCCGGTGGGGTGTCGTCGTGGTCGCCGTGCAGGCTTTGCGACCAGGCTTGTGTATACGCCTCGTTCTGCGAACGCTTCTGGGCGGTCTCCGGGGCGTCGAGATTGTGCAGCTGCGTTTCTTCGACGTAGTAGATCAGCGCCCGCCGCAGTTTCGTCAGCAGGGTGCTGTCGAGGTGGAAGCCACGATCTTCGAGGCCCGATTCGATTTCCTGCAAGGTGTGTTGCCGCAGATCGTAGGCGATGTCGACGGCGCGCCGCACTTCGTCGGCCGCCGCATCGATGCGCACCTCGTCAAGCAGCCAGTCGCTGGCCTGCGTCGCCTGCTGCGGCGGGAAACGCGCGAACAGCACACTCCGTTCCTTGCGGATCGGCGGCTCTGGCCGGGCGACCGCCTGCTGCCGTCGCATGCTGTGCGCGCCTTGACTACGGACGGGGCTGCAGGATCTGCAGGCCCTTGAGCAGGTTGAGCGCCTGGTTGAGAACGTAGTCGTTCTTCGAGGCCAGTTCGCGCAGTGGCGGCTCGGCGGCGTCGTCACCCTCGTTCTTCGGCTTGGCTGGTGCGGCCTTGTTTTGCGCTTTCGGCGCTTCCTTGGCTTGCGGCGCGTCCTTGTCCTTGTCGTTGATGAGGTGGCGCTCGAGATTGGCTTCGCGCAGGTTCTGCGAGGTATCGCCAGCGGCCGGATCTTCAACAACGATGTCGGGAACGATGCCCTTGGCCTGGATCGAGCGGCCCGACGGCGTGTAGTAACGCGCCGTCGTCAGCTTGATGGCGGTGTTGCCGGGCAGCGGCATGACGGTCTGCACCGAGCCCTTGCCGAAAGTCTGCGTGCCGAGAATGACCGCGCGCTTGTGGTCCTGCAGCGCGCCGGCGACGATTTCCGAGGCCGAGGCGGAACCACCATTGACCAGCACGACCATCGGCGTCTTGCGGACTTCTTCCGGCAGGCCACGCAGCGGATCTTCGCCTGTGCTGCGCAGGTAGTCCTCCGGCGTCGTGAAGAACTTGTGCTTGGCGTCTTCGGTTCGGCCATCGGTCGAGGTGACGAGCGTCTTCGGCGGCAGGAAGGCAGCGGAGACCCCGACGGCGCCGTTCAGGAGGCCGCCCGGATCGTTGCGCAGGTCGAGGACGATGCCCTTGAGCGGGCCTTGCTTGTAAAGGTCGCCGATGTGCTTGGCGAGCGAGGCGACGGTGTTTTCCTGGAAGGAGGTGATGCGCAGGTAGCCAAAGCCTGGTTCGACGAGCTTGGACTTGACGCTCTGCACCTTGATCACTTCGCGCAGCAGCGTGAGTTCGAGCGGCTTGCTTTCACCCTTGCGCAGGATGCCGAGCTTGATCGGCGTCTTCGGCTTGCCGCGCATGCGCTTGACGGCGTCGGAGAGGGTCAGGCCCTTGACCAGCGTGTCGTCGAGCTTGTAGATGAGGTCGCCGCTCTTGATGCCGGCACGGTAGGCCGGCGTGTCTTCAATCGGCGAGACGACCTTGACGAGGCCATCCTCCATGCCGACTTCGATGCCAAGACCGCCGAATTCGCCCTGCGTGCCGACCTGCAACTCCTTGAAGGCATCGGCGTCGAGGTAGGCGGAGTGCGGGTCGAGGTTGGAAACCATGCCGCTGATGGCGTTGCTGATCAGCGTCTTGTCGTCGACCGGCTCGACGTAACCTTGCTTGATCGCGTTGAAGACTTCGGCGAAGGTGCGCAAGTCCTCGATCGGCAGGCCCGTCCGCACGTCCTTGTCGGCAAATACCGTCACCGCGAGACTGACTGCCGCACCGCCGACAAACCCGGCGCAAATGAGTCCGGCCTTTTTCCAATTGCCCATCTGTAGCACTCCAATGCCGCGTGTTATCTGACGCTGACCCACTTCAACGGATCCAGCGGTTGCCCCTGGTGGCGGAGTTCGAAGTATAAACCCGATTCCGGGTTGCCACCGCTGTCGCCCACGGCCGCGATGGCATCGCCGCCGCGTACGTTATCGCCAACCTGTTTCAGCAATGCGTCATTGTTGCCATAGATCGACAGATAGCCGTCGCTGTGGTCGACGATGAGGAGATTGCCGAAGCCGCGCATCCAGTCGGCAAAGACGACGCGCCCGCTGGCAATGGCGCGGACTTCGCTGCCTGCTGCCGCGCGCACGAAGAGTCCTTTCCATGTGCCGCCTTCAGGCCGCGCGCTGCCAAAGCGGTTGCTGATGGTGCCGCGCACCGGCAGCCGCAGGTCGCCTTTCAGGCGGGCGAAGCTGCCGGAATCCTGCGCTTGCGGCGTACGTTCGTTCACGATCTCTGTCGGGCGCGTCTCCGGTTTCGCCGGTGTCGGGCGGCCGCGCTCTTCGCGCGGGGTGTTGCGCTCCGGCGAGCGTTCTGCGGGTTTTTCGGCGGGGGGCGCTTCGCGCCGGGGGGCGGGGCGGGCGGCGATGATTTTCGCCAGCCGGTCGACCAGTTGCGTCAGCCGGCGCTCGTCGCGTTCCTTGGCGCCGATCTCCTTGCGTTGGGCGCTGATACGCGCGGAAATCTTTTCGAGGGCGGCTCGCCGTTGTTCGCGGCGCTGCACGAGGGCTTCGCTTTTGGCTTTTTGCTGGGCTTCGACTTGCGCCAGTTCGGCGGCGCGTTCGCGCGTATCGGCGGCGAGGGCCTGTTTTTGCGCGAGGGCGTTTTCGATTTCGTGTACCAACTCGCCGCGTGCGTGGCCGACGGCGGCGAGGTAGTGCAGGTCGCGGGCAATCTGGTTCGGATCGTCGCCGTTGAGGAGCAGGCGCATTACGTCCGGGTCGCCTTGCAGGTAGTGGTGGCGGATCAGTTGTTCGAGTTGCTGCTGTTGCCCGGAGACGCGCGATTCCATGTCGCGCGACTGCGTGGCGAGGCGGGCCAGCGCCGCTTGCAGATCGCTACGCTGCGTGGCGAGATCACGCAGATCGCGCTGCATGATGGAGATTTCGCGCTCGACGTCCTTCAGTTGGTCGGCGGCGTCGGCGCGCGAACCTTCCGCGTTGGCGAGATCCTTGCGCATCGCCTCGATCTGTCCGCGCAGATCCTTGAGGTCGTTACGCTTGTCGGCGACCTCGCGGACGGGCGGGGTGTCCTTGGCGTGCGCGTTGGCATTCGCCGCCAGCGCCGCGCCGCTGCTCAAAAGGCCGCAGAGGGTGAGGCCGACGAGCCGCAGACGGGCGCGGTGCAGGGCGGAGGGGCAGGCGCTCTGCCGCCGCGCGCCGCTGACGGCGACGGCAGGACGCTCAGGCGCTGCGTGCCTGATTGGCAACGGCGGCCGCGGCTGCTTGTGCCGCCTCCTGATCGCCGAGGTAGTAGCTGCGGATCGGCTTGAGATCGTCATCCAGTTCGTACACCAGCGGGATGCCGGTCGGGATGTTGAGATTGACGATGTCGTCGTCGGAGATGTTGTCGAGGTATTTCACCAGTGCGCGCAGGCTGTTGCCGTGGGCGGCAATGATGACGCTGCGTCCGGCCTTGACCTCCGGGGCGATGGTTTCGAGCCAGTAGGGGACGAAGCGGGCGACGGTGTCTTTCAGGCATTCGGTGCGCGGCAGCTCTTCGGCGGAGAGACCGCTGTAGGCCGGTGCGTAGCGTGCGTCGAAACGGGGGTGGCGCTCGTCGTCGAGCGCCAGTGCGGGCGGCGGAACATCGTAGCTGCGGCGCCATTCGAGGACTTGCGCGTCGCCGTACTTGGCGGCGGTTTCCGCCTTGTTGAGTCCTTGCAGTCCGCCGTAATGGCGTTCGTTGAGGCGCCAGGAGCGGTGCACCGGAATCCACAGGCGGTCCATCTCGTCGAGGGCGATCCACAGCGTGCGCATGGCGCGCTTGAGTACCGAGCTGAAGGCCAGATCGAAGGCAAAGCCGGCGTCCTTCATCAGTTGGCCGGCGGCTTTCGCTTCGGCGAGGCCGCGTTCGGTGAGGTCGACGTCGGTCCAGCCGGTGAAGCGGTTTTCCTTGTTCCAGGTGGATTCACCATGGCGCAGCAATACGATCTTCTTCATGTGGGCGGAAAGAGTGGGGGTCTGAGTGAGCAGTGGAGGCGTCGGCGACGCGGCGGGCTGCGGCTTTTGTGCCAGAAATCAGCCGTGCGGGCGTCACATACGGCGCAGGGGGAATTATTTTATAATGGATTGACGCCTTTCACGAGCCGCATGCGCCTTGGCCGGTCCTTTCGGGCGCACTTTCCGGGCCGCCATCTTCGCTTCACGTCACCGGCGTGCAATGCGCGTCGGCGATGCTGGAGGGCCGGAGAGCGCGGCGAGTTTTCGTGTGCCGATCTGCCGCCTGTTGGCGATGCCCGTGTTTTTGCGCGTTTGCGCATTGCCGTCGTGCGCTGGCTGCGCTTTTCGGGCAAACGGCATGGTAAGTTTCCAACCCCGCACGACTGTCGTACTTGGAGCCCCGCTTGGAATTCATTCAACAAAACCTTCTTCTCGTTGCCATTGCTGTCACCAGCGGTGCCATGTTGCTGGCGACCTTCATCCGCCGTCCCGGCGGCAAGGGGCTTTCGCCGACGCAGGCGACCTTGCTGATCAACCGTGAGGACGCGCTGACCATCGACGTGCGTGAGCCGGCCGAATTCACCGCCGGCCACGTTGCCGACTCGCGCAACATCCCCGCCGGGCAGATCAAGGATCGTCTGACGGAGCTTGAAAAATTCAAGGAGCGCCCGCTCATCCTCATCTGCCAGTCCGGCGCGCGTTCGGCGACAGCCTGTGCGCAGCTGACCAAGGCCGGTTTTACCAAGGTGCATAGCCTCGACGGCGGTATCGACGCCTGGGTGCAGGGCGGGTTGCCGATCAGGAAAGGCGCGCGCAAATGAGCACCGCCAAGGTTCTGATGTACGCCACCGGCGTCTGTCCGTATTGCATCCGTGCCGAACAGTTGTTGCGGCAACGGGGTGTCACCGAGATCGAGAAGATTCGCGTCGATCTCGATCCGGCGCGGCGCGATGAAATGTTGCAGCGTAGCGGCGGTATGCGTACCGTGCCGCAGATCTTCATTGGCGAAACGCATGTGGGCGGTTGTGACGAGTTGGTGGCGCTCGACCGCGCCGGCGGCCTGCTGCCCTTGCTGGCGGGCAACTGACCTTCCGCCTTTCCTTTATTACTCCCCTTTCACCACGAGACCCCACCATGAGCGAACAGGAATCCCCCGTTTTTTCGATCGAGAAGCTGTACATCAAGGATTTGTCGGTCGAAGTGCCGAACGCGCCGGCCATCTTTCTTGAGCAGGAATCGCCCGAGATCACCATTCAGATGCAAAGCGCCGCGCAGCCGCTGAATGAAGAAGTCTTCGAAGTCACGCTGACGGTGACCGTTACCGCCCGCCTCGGCGAAAAAGTCGTGTTCCTCGTCGAAGCGGGCCAGGCCGGCATCTTCCGCGTACGCAACGTGCCGCAGGGCGATCTCGATCCGCTGCTCTCGATTGCCTGCCCGAACATCCTCTTCCCGTATGCGCGCGAAGTCATTTCCGACGCCGTGATCCGCGCCGGGTTTGCGCCGGTGCTGCTGCAACCGGTCAATTTTGAAACGCTGTACTTCCAGCGCCTCGAACAGCAAAACGCGGCGGCCAGCGCCCCCGCCGAGGCAACCGTCCAGTAAGTCTCTCTTCGGGAGCGCGCGCATGCGACTGCACCGCCCACTGGCTCTATTTCTCCTGCTTGCCGCGGCGGCGCCGTCGTTTGCCGTCGATTACCGCAGCGTCGACACGCCCACGGTGCTCTACGATTCGCCGTCGCAGAAAGGCGTGCCGCTGTTCGTCATCCGTCGCGGTACGCCGGTCGAGGCGGTCGTCGTGCTCGATGGCTGGATCAAGGTGCGCGATGCCGCCGGCGGGCTGGCGTGGATCGATAAGAAGAGTCTGTCGGATCAGCGCACCCTGATCGTCACCGCCAGCCGCGCCAGCGTCCGTCAGGCGGCCGACGAGTCGTCGCCGCTGGTCTTCGACGCCGAAAAAGGCGTGCTGCTCGATTTCGTCGAACTCGTGCCGGGCGGTTGGGCGAAGGTGCGGCACGTCGACGGGCAGAGTGGTTTCGTGCGCGCCAATCAGGTCTGGGGTCTTTAACAGGAAGTCGTGTTGTCGATGAATATCACTGTGGTTTCCGCAGGCGCCTGGGGAACGGCGCTGGCGGTCGCGTTTGCTGGTCGTCATTCCGTCACCCTCTGGGCGCGTGAAGCGGATCTCGTCGCCGAGATGCGCGAGTGCCGCGAGAATCGCCGCTTTTTGCCGGGGCATCGTCTGCCCGATGCGCTGGCGCTCGCCAGCGATCTGCGCGAGGCGGTGGCTGGTGCCGAGTTGCTGGTCATCGCCGCGCCGCTTGTCGGCTTTCGGGCGACTCTGGCGAGTGTAAGGGCGCTTGGCCCGGTGCCGCCGCTGGTGTGGGTCTGCAAGGGGCTGGAAGCGGCGAGCGGCAAGTTGCCGCATCAGATCGTCGCCGAAGAACTGGGGGGCGATTTTGTCTGCGGCGCCTTGTCCGGTCCGAGCTTTGCCGAAGAAGTGGCACAGGGTCTGCCGACGGCGGTGACGCTCGCCTCGGCGGATATCGAATTCGCCCGCCGCATCGCGCATGCGCTGCACTGTCCGCGTCTGCGCATCTACGCCAGCGACGACCTCAAGGGTGTCGAAATCGGCGGTGCCGTCAAGAACGTCATGGCCATCGCCGCCGGCATTTGCGACGGTCTGGGTCTTGGACATAACGCCCGGGCGGCACTGGTGACGCGCGGACTGGCGGAAATGGCGCGCTTTGGCCTGGCCGTCGGCGGCCAACGGCAAACCTTCATGGGGCTCGCTGGCATGGGCGACCTCATTCTCACCTGTACGGGCGATTTGTCGCGCAACCGCCGGGTCGGTCTGGCGCTGGCGGCCGGCAAGACGCTACCGCAGATTCTCGAGGAGTTGGGCCACGTCGCCGAAGGCGTCGGTACCGCCCGCGAGGTGGCGCGCCGCGCCAGTGAGATGGGCATCGAAATGCCGATCACGCAAGCTGTTGATGCCATTTTGCATGCCGGCATCCCGGCCTCGGCGGCGGTCGAGCAACTGCTTACGCGCGACCCCAAGGACGAAAGCGCCTGATTCAACAGCCGCCGCTAAAGCCCTGTTGGCGCCAGGCCTCAAACACCGTCACGGCGACGGCATTGGAGAGATTGAGGCTGCGCTGACCGGGGCGCATGGGGAGCCGCAGGCGGTGTTCTGCGGCGAATTCGGCGACGACTTCCTCCGGCAGACCGCTCGTTTCGCGGCCGAAGACGAAAACATCCTCCGGCAGGAAGGCGATTTCATCGGGGCGTCGCTCGCCCTTGGTGCTGAGGGCGAAGAGTCTGCGCCCGGCCAGCGCGGCTTTTGCCGTCGCCCAGTCGGCGTGCCGGAAGACGCGCGCGAATTCGTGGTAGTCGAGTCCGGCGCGTTTTAACTGGCGGTCGTCCCAGCGAAAACCGAGAGGTTCGACGAGATGCAGGTCGGCGCCGGTATTGGCGCACAAGCGAATGACGTTGCCGGTGTTGGGCGGGATTTCGGGCTGGTAGAGAACGACGGCAAACACGGGACGCTTTCCGTAAAAACATGTTAAACAAACCGGCCGCCGGGTCGATTCGGTTAGAATCAGACCGTTGGCGAGGGTATTTATAAAGTCACTGGAGCTTGTGGATGGCGCGGCCGGAAAAGATTCGCTTAGGCGACCTGTTGATGCAACAGGGTCTGCTCACCAGCGAACAATTGCGTTTCGCCCTCGATGAGCAAAAGCGCAGCGGTCGCAAGCTCGGTCGTATTGTCGTTGATAGCGCGTTCGTCACGGAAGAAGCGATTTCGCAGGCGCTCGCCCGGCAGCTGCGCATCCCCTTCGTCGATTTCAAGAATTTCAATCCCTCCGCCGATCTGGTGCGCTTGCTGCCCGAGTCGCAGGCGCGGCGTTTTCGCGCCATTGTGCTCGCCGAAAACGACGGTCGCCTGCGCGTCGGGCTCGCCGATCCGACCGATTTGCAGGCCTACGACGAGGTGGCGCGTATCCTGCGGCGCGAGATCGATCTGGCCGTCGTCACCGAAACGCAGCTGCTGGCGCTGATCGACCGCGTCTATCAGCGCACGGAGGAAATCTCCGGGCTGGCAAAAGAGCTGACTGCCGAACTGGGCGATACGCCCGTCGAATTCGGCGACATGTTCGGTACCGGCAGCGGTGCCGAGGAAGCGCCGGTCGTCAAACTGTTGCAGACTGTGTTCGACGAAGCGCTGCGCCTGCGCGCTTCCGACGTGCACATCGAGCCGCAGGAGCATTCACTGCGCATCCGTTTTCGTATCGACGGTGTGCTGCATTTGCAGACCGAGGCCGACGCCAAGATCGCGTCGGCGATGGCGCTGCGCCTGAAGCTGGTCTCCGGCCTCGATATCTCCGAGAAGCGTCTGCCGCAGGATGGCCGTTTCGTCATCAAGGTGCGCAACGCGCCGGTCGATGTGCGGATATCGACGATGCCCACGCAGTACGGCGAATCGGTGGTGATGCGTCTGCTCAACCAGAATACCGGGCTGCTCGGTCTGGATCGGCTTGGTTTGCCGCCCGAGGTGCTCGCCGGGCTGCGTCGGGCGATCCGGCGGCAGAATGGCATGGTGCTCGTCACCGGGCCGACCGGCAGCGGCAAGACGACGACGCTTTACGCCGCCCTGGCCGAACTCAATACCGACGAGAAGAAGATCATCACCGTCGAAGACCCGGTGGAATACCGGCTGCCCGGCATCAATCAGGTGCAGATCAACGACAAGATCGATCTTGGCTTCGAGCGCGTTCTGCGCTCGGCCTTGCGGCAGGACCCCGATATCGTCCTCGTCGGCGAAATGCGCGACGACACCACCGCCGAGATCGGCATGCGGGCGGCCATTACCGGGCATATGGTGCTGTCGACCCTGCACACCAACGACGTCGTATCGACGCCGATTCGTCTGCTTGACATGGGCGTGCCGCGCTACATGGTCGCCTTGTCCTTGCAGATGGTGCTGGCGCAACGCCTGTTGCGGCTGGTCTGCGACAACTGCGCGGCCCCCTATCAGCCGGCGCCGCACGAGCGCGAATGGCTGCGCAGCGAGCTGGGCGACACCGTCGACGCGCAGACTTTCCGGTACGGACGAGGTTGCTCGCACTGCGGCAACACCGGCTTTCAGGGGCGTACCGGCATCTACGAGATGCTCGAAATGAGCAACGAGCTCGTCGAGGCGATCAACAGCGACGAAGTGGGTGTTTTTGTGCAGGCGGCGCGGCGGCAGATGGCCGGGCACACCTTGCGCCGCGATGCCGTGCGACTGGCCTGCGCCGGGCGCACGACCATCGACGAGGCGATGCGCGTCACCAACCAGTTCGATGACTGAACCTGTGCGCCTGCCGAGCTGACGATCCATGCCCGCTTTTGCCTACAAAGGACGCAACGCCGGTGGCCAGCTGGTCGAGGGTGTGCTCGACGGCGCCAATGCCGGCGCCATTGCCGACATTCTCCTCGGGCAGGGGCTGACGCCGGTCGACATCCGCCCGACACGCGCGAAGAAGGCGGCGGCGAGCGGCGGCGGGCTGTTTGGGCCGAAAGTCACCCAGATCGATCTGATGCTCTTCTCGCGCCAGCTGCACACGCTGCTCAAGGCTGGCGTACCGATCATGCGCGCGCTCTCCGGTTTGCAGGATTCGGCGACCAATCCGGCCGTGCGCGCGGTGATTCTCGACCTGCGCGAAAGCCTGGAGGCCGGGCGTGAACTGTCGGCGTCGATGGGGCGGCATCCGCGCGTGTTCTCGCCCTTTTATCTGTCGATGGTGCGTGTCGGCGAAGCGACCGGCCTGCTCGACGAGATTTTCCTGCGCCTCTTCCAGCACCTTGAGTTCGAGCGCTACATGCGCGAGCAGGTGAAATCGGCGCTGCGCTACCCGATGTTCGTGCTCATCGCCATGGCGGTGGCGATTGTCGTCATCAACATTTTCGTCATCCCGTCGTTTGCCAAGGTTTTTCAGGGCTTTGGCGAGCAGTTGCCGCTGATGACGCGGCTCTTGCTCGGCTTCTCCGACTTCATGGTGCGGACCTGGCCGATCCAGCTGGCGGCGGTGATCGGCGGTGGTATCGCTTTCGTCCGCTGGCGGGCCACGGTGGGCGGGCGTTACACCTGGGATCGCATCTCGCTGCGCCTGCCGATTGCCGGCAAGATCTTGCGCAAGGCCGCGCTGGCGCGTTTTTCCCGCAGCTTCGCGCTGGGTGCCAAGAGCGGCGTGCCGGTGATGCAGGCCTTGTCGAATTCGGCGCAGACCGTCGATAACGCGTTCATTGCCCGCCGCGTCGAGGGCATGCGCGAGGGTGTCGAACGCGGCGAAAGCGTGCTGCGCGCGGCCGCGGGCGTCGGTGTTTTTACGCCGGTGGTGTTGCAGATGATCGCCGTTGGCGAGGAGTCGGGCGCCATCGACGACATGATGGAAGAAGTCGGTCAGATGTATCAGCAGGAGGTCGAATACGAACTGAAGACGCTCGGCCAGCAGATCGAGCCGATCCTCATCGTCGTCCTCGGCGTGCTCGTGCTGATTCTGGCGCTCGGCGTCTTCCTGCCGATGTGGGATCTGGGCCGCGTCGCCCTCAAACGCTGATGGAGACGCCCCATGCCCGCCAGCGACCGCCGCAAATACGAACTGGCCGTGTTCATCCTCATCGTCGTCATCTTGCTGGCGTTTCTCTTTCCGGCGCTCGAACGAACGCGTGTGCAGATCGAGGAGGCTGCCGTGCAGACGGAGGTCGCGGCGCTGCGTGTCGAATTGCTCGACTATCTGGCGCATCACGAACTGGTCGGCGGCGCCTTGCCGGCCAGCGACAATCCCCTGCGCTGGGTGCAGCGACAGCCGGACGCCTATCTTGGCGAACTGGCCGTGCCGCCCGCCGCGTCGACTACCGGCGTCTGGTATTTCAACCGCAGTCGCGGCGAGTTGGTGTATCGCTACCGGCGCGGCAACGAGGCGCGTTTTCGCCTCGTGCGCGGTGTCGAGGCGACGGGCGCTGCGGCCCGCCTGGCGGGCGTTGGCCTGCTGCGACTCGACGATGGCCCCCCCTGAGCGTGCGATACTGACGCCTTTCCCGCCGCCAACGATTTCACCCTTCCGCACGACCTTCGATCATCACGAAAGAGACTTCCATGACCCACCCCACGCGATCAGGACGGCAGCACGGCTTTACGCTGATCGAGCTTATCGTCGTCGTCATCATTCTCGGTATTCTCGCGGCCGTCGCCTTGCCCCGCTTCATCAACCTGCAACGTGACGCGCGCATCGCCAAGCTGCAAGCGGCGCGCGGCAGCGTCGCGGCGGCGACGGCGCTGGTGCACGCGACGACCCTGTCGCGCGCCGGTGTGGCTGACACCGACAACTGCGCCGGTGGCGGCAGCAAGGCCGACAACAACATCGGCGCGAGCGGTACGGTCTGTTCCGAAAACGGCCTGATCACCATGGCCTACGGCTATCCGGCGGTGACGCCTTACGGCGGCGCTGCCGGCATCCTCTCGGCGGCGGGGCTCACCGGCACGTTTACGCCGACGCAGGCGCAGACCGAAGCCGAGGGCTACACCTACACCGCCGCTAGCGGCGTTGCCACGTTCAGCGTCGTCGGGGCGACCAACGCCGCGACGTGTTTCTTCAATTACACCCAGCCGACAGGCCCCAACATCGCCGCGACGATTAGTGGTTTGACGGTTTCCGGTTGCTGAGTTTTTTTACAAGGAGGGCATCATGAGTAGTAGTCAAAAGGGTTTCACTCTGATTGAGTTGATCGTTGTCATTGCCATTTTGGGCATTCTCGCTGCGACGGCGCTGCCGAAATTTCTGGACTTGAGCAAGGACGCGCGCACCTCGGTTGTGCAAGCGACCGAGGGTTCTATGCGCTCCGCCAATTCGTTGATTTACGCCAAGGCTGCTGCTGCGGGCTCCACATCGAGTGCGACGTCTTCTCTGACGATTGGTGCTGCAACGGTTAACCTCGCCTACGGTTTTGCTGCTACGTCTAGTGATCTTGTCAAGGTGATGGACCTTGACGGCAACAAGTTGGTCGCGGATACGGCTACGGCGCATCCGGGAATCGCTTACAAGGTGGGCGCTACGCCGGATGCTTCCACGTGCGGTGTTGTTTATGCAGCGGCGACTTCGACCACCGTGCCTCCGACGTACACGACGACCGCGAGCGGTTGCTAATCGTCCCGCCAGAAAAAGGGGTTAGCCATTCGCGCGCCTTTTTTTCGGCAGGTGCCGCGCGTCAGACGAGAACCCGGTCGTTCGTCCGGGTTCTCGTTTTTCACTCGCGCGCGCGGCTTCACGCTGGTTGAACTCGTTGTCACGCTGGTCATCGTCGGCATTCTCGCGG
Source organism: Rhodocyclus gracilis (assembly GCF_009617575.1). Classification (GTDB taxonomy): domain Bacteria; phylum Pseudomonadota; class Gammaproteobacteria; order Burkholderiales; family Rhodocyclaceae; genus Rhodocyclus; species Rhodocyclus gracilis. The sequence goes on along the minus strand of NZ_WIXJ01000001.1, from coordinate 610,801 downwards.
CGCTGGTTTTACCCCGCTTTACCGGTCGTACGGGTTTCGAGGAGCGCGGCTTGCGCGACGAAACGCTGGCGGCCCTGCGCTATGCGCAAAAATCGGCCGTCGCCGCCCGGCGACTGGTCTGCGTCACCTTTACCGCGAATTCCCTCTCCGCCCGCATCGCCGCCAATTTTGGCGACGCCGATTGCGCGGCAGGTGTTCCCTTGCCCGGACCCGGCGGCAGCCCCTTGCTCGTGTCGGCGAACGGCACGGCGGCCTTTTCGTCCTATCCCGCGAGCGGGTTGAGCTTCAATCCTTTCGGCGACGCCAGTGCGGCGCAGAGCATCACCGTGCAGGGCTTGCCGGCGAATCTCGCCATCACGATCGAGGACGGGACGGGCTATGTGCACTGAGTCCGCCCTGCCCGGTGCGCCGCGTGTCCGGCAGCGCGGGCTGTCGCTTATCGAATTGATCATTTTTATGGTGATCGTCAGCGTCGGCGTCGTCGGCTTGGTGTCGGTCATTGCTTCGCTGACGCGGGGCAGCGCCGATCCGATGGTGCGCAAGCAGATGATGGCGATTGCCGAGTCGGTGCTGCGCGAGGCCGCCGATCAGCCGTTCACCTATTGCGACCCCGCCGATGTCAACGCGGCGACGGCAAGCTCGACCGCGCAGTGCACGGGCGGTGCCGCTGCCTCGCAGGACAAGGGCGGCGGCGCCCTCTCGACGCCTTCGCCTACCAACGAGACGCGCTATAACGCGCCGCAGTTCAACAACGTCGCCGATTACGGCGGCTTCAGCAAACTCAATATCGACGACATCACCGGCAATTTCGCCATGGCGGGATACACCGCCAGCGTCGCCGTGGCGCGGGCGGGCGGCGATTTCGGCCTTGCCGACGCGGGTGCCGCCCTGCGGGTCACGGTGACGGTGTCGCATGCCGGCCAGGACGACTACAGTCTGAGTACGTATCGCTTCCGCTATGCTCCGCGCGCCTTCTGATCCTGCCCGCCTGATTCGCCGCCGCACGGCTGCCGGCAGAATGCTCGCCCTCCGTCGCTGGCAGGGTGGGGTGACGCTGATCGAAATGGTCGTCGTCATCGCCATTAGCGGCATCTTGCTGGCGCTGGTCGGCATGTTTACGCGTACGCAGATCAGCAGTTACAGCGATGTCGCCAATCGCGCCGATCTTGCCGACGCCGCCGATACCGCCTTGCGGCGCATGGCGCGTGAGTTGCAGGCCGCGCTGCCCAACAGCGTGCGTCTTTCCGCCGGCGGCAATATGCTCGAATTCGTGCCGGTGAAGGACGCCGGCCGCTACCGCGCGCAGCCGGGGGGCGGCGCCAGCGACGATCCCGCCGATTTCACGTCTACTACCGACAATTCCTTCGATGTTTTCGGGCCGCCGGTGCAGGTGACTGCCGGCGATCAGCTGGTGGTGTTCAACCTCGGCATCCCCGGCGCCGACGTCTACTCCAGTACGGCGACGTCGAGCACCCGGCGGGCGCTGACCAAAACCGGCACGCTGTCGAATCTCTCGTACGCCGTTGGCGCCGCGCAGTTTCCCTTTGCTTCGCCGCAGAATCGCTTTCATATCGTCGGCGGCCCGGTGACGCTCGAATGCGCCCCCAACGCCGCCAATCCCGATCTCGGCACCCTTCGGCGGCACTGGTGCTACGGCTTCGCGGCGACGCAGCCCAGCGCCTTTGGCAGTCTGCCCGTCTACGCCGGATGCACGGCCGAGCGCTCGGCGGTCGTGGTCGCCGGCGTCAGCGCATGCACCTTCAACTACGCGCCGGGTGCCTTGCAGCGCAATGGTCTGGTGTCGATGCGCGTGACGCTGACGCGCAACAACGAGAGCATTACCCTCCTGCATCAGGTCGATGTGGTGAATACGCCATGAGAACGTCGTCGCCGCTGTCGCCTCCGCCGCTGCTGTCATCAATGCTCCCGTCACGGTCGCCGGCTGCGCCGAGACGTCGCCTTGTCGGTCGCCGGCGCGCGCAGCGGGGTGTGTCGATCATCTCGGCAATCTTTCTGCTGCTGTTGTTCGCGGCGCTGGCGGCGATCATGGCGCAAGTCGTCAGTTCGTCGAATACGACCGCCGCGCAGGACGTGCAAGGAAGTCGGGCCCTGCAGGCGGCACAGGCCGGCGTCGAGTGGGGCCTTTTTCAGCTCGACCCCAACGGCGATTCGGCCGCCCTGCCGAGTTGCTTTGCAACCAATCCGACGGTGCTCACGACGATCTCCGACTACCAGGTATCGGTGCGCTGCACGCCGTATCCCGGCGCGACGACGACATATGCCGAGGGTGGCAAGACGCTGCGCGTGTTCGAGATCACCGCAACGGCCCGCGCCACGGCGAGCCAGCCGCTGACCATCGAGCGCGAAGCCCGCGTGCGCGTCGAGAAATGCCGCGATTCGACCATCACCGCCGCTCCCTTTGATTGCTGATCCGCGATGCCCTTGACTCCCGACACCTTTCCCCTGCGCCGCGCGGCGACTGCGTCGTGTGCCGCGATCCGCTGCACGGTGCGTCTGGGCGTCTGGCTGCGCCAGCGCGTGCGTGGCGCCCTGCTGGCCCTCGTCCTGTTCGCGCCGCTTGCCGCGCAGGCGACCAACTACGTTTTGCCGGGTAAGTTGCCCAGTTTGTGCTACCAGTCCAGCAGTACCCGCTACACCTGCCCCTTTGGTCTCAGTCTGGACTGGAACGACAGCATCAGTGTCCGCAACCCCAATACGACGCTGGCGGTTTCCGGCACGCTCTGGCTCAACGGCAACGAAATCAATACCGGTAGCACGGCCAGTGGTTTTGTCATCACCGCTGACACCATCGCCGGAAACAACTACGCCAACGTCAACGCAGCGTTGTCGGCGACGGGGAATATCTCGCTCGGCTACAACAGCAACGTCATCGGCGACATCACGGCGGGTGGTTATTTTTCGACGCAGTGGTACTCGAGCGTGACGGGCTCGATCACGGCGTCGTCGATTTCGGATAGCGGGGGGAGCGACTACATCGGTAATCTGGTGGCGACCTCGGGCTATGTTTCGCTGGGCTCAGGGGATACGGTGACGGGCTCGATCAACGCGGCGGGCTCGATCAACCTGAGCAGTGGCAATTCCGTGAGTGGCGATGTCGTCAGCAGCGGAAGCTGGATTGCCCTGCGCAGTTCGGGGACGACGGTCTCCGGCAACGTCAATGCCTACAGTTCCGTACTGCTCGAGAGCGGAGCGACCGTTGGCGCCAATGTGACGAGCACGGCGGGCCAGGTGCAGATCAACTCCTCCGGCGCGAGCGTGGGTGGCAACGTGCTGGCGGCGAGCGATATTTCGCTCGGGAGTGGCGATCAGGTACTGGGCAGCGTGACCAGTACGGGCGGCAATGTCATCCTGTATTCGTCGTCGGCAACGGTTGGCAAATGCGTCACAGCGAGTAGCTCGAAGAGTATTTACCTTGGCTGGGCGGCCTCGGTCGGCGGTGTCTGCTGCCTCTCCGGCGGTACTTGCGGGACGAGTTGCGTCAGTAACAACAGTGGGCAGAGCATGCCGTCGGCCTGCCAGGGGTCGAGCAACACTTGCATCGTCGACAGTTTTGCCAGTGGCACGCTCAATAGTTCGCTGTGGAATGCCCTGTCGATCAGCGGTGGCTTTACGCCTGCCGTGGCGAACGTCAGCGGCTCGCCGCGCATCCGCATGACGACCAATGCCGGCAACGAATCGACCATGTTGCAGCTGAAAAAGTGGTTCCCCGGCGCCGGCAACAAGATCGTCGTCGACTTCGACTATTACGTGTACGGCGGCAGTGGCGCCGATGGTCTGTCGGTGGTCTTTTCCGACGCCAGCGTCGCACCGCAGCCGGGGGGCTTTGGCGGCTCGCTCGGCTATGCCTCGCGCGATGGTTCGGTGAATGGCTTTGCCGGTGGCTGGCTGGCGGTTGGTCTCGACGAATATGGCAATTTCTCCAACAACACCGAAGGGCGGCCGGGTTACCCGGCGGGCTGGTCGGCGCCGAGCGGGGCCAACAGTTCGGCAGGCTTTCGCGCCAATGCGGTCGCCGTGCGCGGCAGTGGCAGCGGCCTGAACGGCTATGCGCTGCTCGCGAGTACCGGCACCCTGACGACGCCGCTCTGGCGGAGTTCGAACACGTCGGCGACGTCGCAGCACTTTCGCATCACCATCGACCACACCAACAACGTCAATGCCTACGTGACGGTCGAGCGCGATGTATCGGGCGGCGGTAGCAACTACACGACGCTGATTCCGAAGTTCGATGTGCTGGCGAGCGGCAGCGGGCAGGCGGCGGTGCCGCAGAACTGGCTGGTTTCCTTCGCCGGTTCGACCGGGACCAGCAATAACTATCGCGAAATCGCCAACCTGCGCATTTGTGCGCCGTATGTCACCGATCCGGGCAACTCCGCCAACGCCGGCGCGTTCGATTGCCTCGAAACCGGCGCCAACGTGCCGTGGGTGGCGACCGCGCGTCATCCGCTGTACACCAAGCTCGCCGGCGCCGATTTCGCCATCGACATCGCTGCGCTGAAGAGCGACGGCACGCTGGAATCGAACTACGTCGCGGCGGGCGGCAGTTCCAAGTACGTCAAGGTTGAGCTCTTCGACGACACGACGCCGGCGGCAACATGCTCGGCCTACGCCAATCCGGTCGCCGCGCAAACGGTGGCCTTTGTCTCGGGCAATCCCTCCAGTGCGGCGGGGCGCACGCGTACCGGCGCGTTTTCGGTCAGCCGTGCGTACGCAAAGCTGCGCTGCCGGGTGAAGGAGTGCACAGACGGGACCTGCGGCAGCTTTACCTCGCAAGCGCCCGCCTGCTCGACGGACCAGTTTGCCGTGCGGCCGGGCGCCGTCAGTCTGATGACCTCGGCGTCTGCCGCCGCGCCGTCGGCGACGGCCTCGCCTGTCATCAAGGCGGGGGCCGTCTTCAGTCTGCAAGCCATCACGTCGACCAGCGCCAGCGACGCGTACGCGGGGTCGCTCTTGCAGGATGGCACCAAACTTTCCGCCCAGATCAGCACGCAAGCGACCACGCAGCAAAGCGGCGGCACCGTCGGCACGCTGACACCGACTTCGCTGATCGCTAACGCGGCGGCCGTGAGCGCCACGTACAGCGAGGTCGGCTACCTCTACCTCGCGCCGGGTGCTTTCCTCGACGATTCGTTCACTGCCGTCGATAGCGCGCAGGGAGATTGCGTCACCGACACGACGGGCAACGCCAACCTCGCGGTCAGCGTCAACGCGGCCGGTCAGTACGGTTGCCATATCGGTAACACCGCTGCCGTGTCGCTCGGGCGCTTCATCCCCGATCATTTCAAGACGACGACGATCGAGGGCTGCAGTGCCGCTCCATTTACCTACTCCGGGCAGCCTTTTACGGTGCGTATCGACGCGCTGAATGCGACCTCGGCCAACACCCTCAACTACGCCAACGCGTTCGCCAACGGTGTCACGCTCAGCGACGGCTCCGGATCGCCCTCGCCTGGCGGCTTTGGCGCGACCGGCAGCATTCCTGGCACTGCCTTTGCCGGCGCGGCGGGGGCCGGGCAGGGATTCGCCAGCGTCAACACGCCGACCTACACCTTCAGCACCACGCCGACGGCGCCCCGAACCATCAGCGTGCGCGCGACCGACAACGATGCGGTGAGCTCCGCCGGCTTCGCCGAGGGCAATGCGCATATCCGCTCGGGGCGTCTCTGGCTCGCCAACGCGTATGGATCGGAGTTACTCGATCTGCCGCTCACCCTGGAGGCGCAGTACTGGAACGCGGGCGGCTATTACGTTACCAACCGCGACGACGTTTGCACATCGCTGGCGGGGTCGAGCATCGCCCTGTCGGGCTATCAGCAGAATCTTTCGGCTTGCGAAACCTACTTCGTCCCGGCCACAGCGCAAACCGCCGCCAACGGAAAATTCCCGCTACGCCTTAAAGCGCCGGGGGCTGGCAATAGCGGTTCGGTGGCGCTGACGGTCAATACGGGCGCGGCGGCCAGCGGTCAGACCTGCGTCTCTCCGACGGTGTCGAGCGCGACGGCCGGTAATGTGCCCTGGTTTGGCAACGTACCGACGGCGCGGGCGACCTTTGGTGTGCGCAAGACGCCGCTGATCTATCGCCGGGAGACCTACTGATGTGTCATGTCGTATGGCTCTGCTGCAACGGAATCCCTTGTGATTTAGCACGTTAGAAAGTACGCTTCGCCCTGAATATAAGGATGAGAACAGGAATGTTGCCGTTATCCCGAGTCCGGCGTCAGCCGGGCTGGCTGGCGGTGGTGGTACAGGGGGGGCGAGTGGTTCTGGCCCATGGTGTACGCCACTCCGGTGCGCGACCGGAAATTCGCTTGCTGGAATCTTTCCGCGTTGAAGAAGACGAAAAACGAGCTCTGGAGCGCCTGCGCGCTTCGCATGGGCTGAAGGCGTACGCCTGTACGACTCTGCTGCCGCTTGGCCACTACACGCTGACGCAGGTCGATGCGCCGAATGTGCCGGTAGCCGAACGCAGGGAAGCGGCGCGCTGGGGCTTGAAGGGGCTGGTCGATTTCCCGGTAGATACGGCGTGCGTCGACGTTCTCGACATTCCGCTGGAGGGGGGCGGTCGTCAGGCCAGCATTTTTGTCGCCGCCGCCGCCGAATCCGCTGTGCGTGCCTGCGCGCTGCCGTTCGAGGATGCGAACGTGACGCTGGCGAGCATCGACATTCCCGAACTCGCGCAGCGCAACATCGCGGCGCTCTTTGAGGACGAAAACCGGGGGCTGGCCTTCCTGCACCTCGACGAAAATGGCGGACGCCTGACGCTGACGTATCGCGGCGAGCTGATCGCCGTGCGCCGCGTCGAGATCGCCGCCCTGCAACTGGCCGACGACGATGTCGCCCGCCGCGACAAGGCGCGCGAGCGTCTGGCGCTGGAGTTGCAGCGCAGCCTCGATAATTTCGACCGTCAGTTCAGCTTCATCTCGGTCTCGAAGCTGCTGCTCGCGGTTTCCCCGCCCGTCGAGGAGTTGCGCGGTTTTCTGGCGGAGAACCTCTACGTGCCGGTGGTCGACATGGATCTGGCGACGGTCATGGATTTTCCGTCGGTACCTGAATTGCGCGAGCGCAGCCGGCAAGCGGCCAGCCTGCTCGCCATCGGTGCCGCCCTGCGTTCTGACGAGGTTGCCGCGTGACGCAGGAAATCAATCTTTACGAAGCGCGGCTGCGCCCTCGCCGCGAGTGGGCCACGGCCCGCACGCTCGGCATCGCCACCGCCGTGTCGCTGGCGCTGGTGGCGTCGCTGGCGGTTTATTTCCGCTTTGACGCGGCGCATACCGCCGTCGAGCTAAGCTCCCTGCAAGGCGAACTCGCGCGCGATCAGACGCGTCTGTCGGCGCTCGAAAAATCGCTCGCCGAGCGGCGCGTCTCGCCAGCACTGGCCGGGCAGTTGGCGCAAGTCAATGCCCGACTGGAAACCCGGCAGGCGGTGATGGATGTGCTCGATTCGGGGCGCATCGGCAATACGCACGGTTTCTCCGACTTCATGCTCGGATTTTCGCGGCAGACGCGGGCGGACCTTTGGCTCACCGGTTTTTCGGTCAGCGCTGGCGGTGAAGAAATCGAACTGCGCGGCGCCGTGCTCGATCCGGCGGTTTTGCCCTCCTATGTGCAGGGATTGGCGCGCGAACCGATCTTCCGTGGCCGGCAGTTTGCGACGCTCACCATGCGCCGCGTCGAACCCGATCCGGCACGGCCGGAGGCGTCCTCTGCGGCCAGTGCCGGCGCCAGCGCGGCGGCATCGCGGCCGATCCGCTACGTCGAGTTTTCGCTGCGTTCGGCCAACGCCGTTGGCGGCGAAGACAGCACGATCAACGGTGGGGCCGGGGCGGGCACACCGCAGGCCGCGTCGGCTGCCACCGCCCCGGTGGCGCCGCCCGCCAAAGCCGATGCTGCCGGCGCCGTCGTGCCGGTGACGGCGGCCAGTCTGCTGAATGCTGTCAATGCCGCGGGGGTACCCGTAACGACTGCCGGCGCACCGGCAACAACGGGAGGACGGCAATGAACGCCTGGTGGCTCCGGTTTTCGGCCCCCGTCTCCGCCCGCTTCGAGGCGTACTCCGCGCGCGAACGCGCCTTGATCTTTGCCGGCGTTGTCGGCGGCATTCTCCTGCTCGGCTGGGTTGTTCTGCTCGAGCCGCAATTGCGCGCCGCCAGCAACGGCAAGAGCGCCATCGTCGAGCAACGCGAGCGTCTCGCCGCCGTGCAGGCGCAGTTGGTGGAATTGCAGTCGCCCGCGCGCGACCCCGACGTTGCCGCACGCGCACAGCTCGAAGCGGCCAGCCAGCGTTTGAGCGAACTGAACGCCCGCTTTGCGACTTTAGAGAGTTCCCTGGTGCCGCCGCAGAACATGTCGCGTCTGCTGGAGGATCTGATCGGCCGCAACAGCAGCCTTCGTCTGCTCAGCCTGCGCACGCTGCCCGTCAGCGCCGTTGCCGAGGCGAAAGCCGCGTCGCGGACGACGGCGCCGGAGGGCAACGCCGAGGTGGCGAAAGACGCGAGCAAACCCGCCAGCGTCGATTCGGGCGCCGCCAAGGAGGCGGCACCGGTGGCCGGGCTCTTCAAGCATGGTGTTGAAATCCGTCTCGAGGGCAGCTACCAGGATCTGGCGGCTTACCTCGCGCGCGTCGAGAAATCGCCCGCCAAGCTGCTGTGGAGCGAGGTGTCGCTCGCGGCCGAAAAGCAGCCAAGGCTGGTATTGACGCTGACCGTATATACCCTGAGTCTGGATCGCGCATGGCTGATCGTCTGAGTTTTTCCAAACGCTCCATACGCGTGGGCCAGCTTGCGCAATGCGCGCTGGCGACGCTGTTGCTGTCGACGACGCTGACAGCAACAGCGCAGAGCCTGCCGGCCCTCGCCGATCCGACGCGTCCTCCGGCGAGTGTGGCGACCGACAGCGGCGCGGCCGAGGCCGATAGCGGGCCGGCGCTGCAATCGGTGATGCTGCCGCGTCAGGGAAAACCTGCGGCGCTGATTAGCGGACAATGGGTGCGGTTGGGCGAGGTGTGGAACGGCAGCCGTCTCGTGCGCGTCAGTGAGCGCGAGGTGGTGCTGCGGGGCGAGGGCGGTACGCTGCGTCTGCTGCTGACGCCGGAGGCGGTAAAGACGCCGACCGGTGAGACCCGGAAAGCGACTCAAGGCATGTTGAAAAAAGGTAACCAATGAAGCTGCAATCGAATGCACTGCATGTGCTCACCCTGCTTGTGCCCTTGACGGCGCTCGTCGTCTCGGGCTGCGCCACGCCTTTGAAAGCACCGAGTGCCACTTTCGACCGGATTGGCGGCGAGCTGTCCAGCGCATCGGCGAGCAAGGCGCGGGGCGGCGACGATGCGGTCGCGCAAGCCATGTTGCCGCCGCTGCAACTCGACGCGCCGACGGCGGCGCCGGTTGAGCCGCGCTTCGATCTGGCGGTGAGCAATGCGCCGGCGGCGCAGGTCTTCATGGCGCTGGTCAGCGGTACCCGCTACAGCATGCTGGTGGCGCCGGACGTCAGCGGCACGATTACCGTCAATCTCAAGAACGTCACGCTGCGCGAAGCGCTGGAGACGATCCGCGAGATGTATGGCTACGAGTTCAAGACGCAAGGCACGCGCATCTACATTCAGTCGAACGCCATCCAGACGCGCATCTTTCAGGTGAATTACCTCGCCGGCAAACGGCAAGGGCAGTCCGACGTGCGTGTGACGTCGAGCTCGATCAGCAACGGTTCGACGACCGGTAACAACAACACCTCCACGCCGACGCCGGTGGCGCAGCCGACGACGACGGGAACGACGCCGACGACGACCTCGGGCGGCATGGTGCAGAGCAGCCGCATCCTGACCACGCAGGACAGCGATTTCTGGCGCGATCTGACGCAGGCACTCAATGCCATCGTCGGCAACGCCGATGGCCGTAACGTCATCGTCAGCCCGGCCTCCGGCGTCATTCTGGTGAAGGCGATGCCGGCCGAGTTGCGCGAGGTCGAAAACTACCTGCGGGCAACGCAGATGATCGTCGAGCGGCAGGTGATGCTGGAAGCCAAAATCATCGAGGTGTCGCTGAGCGAAGCCTTCCAGTCCGGCGTGAACTGGAGCGCTTTCGGTGGCCGCGACAACCGCTACGGACTCGGCATGGTCGGCGCTGGCGCGTCGCTGTCGACGACGGGGGCCATTACCGGGCCGGTTGGCGTTTCGGTGACGCCGGGGGTGGCCGGCGCCGCGTCGGCGACCGCGCTGGGGCAGGGCTTCTTCGGTCTGGCGCTGCAAACCAACAATTTCGCGGCCTTGCTGAACTTCCTGGAATCGCAGGGCGGCGTGCAGGTCTTGTCCAGCCCGCGCATCGCCACCATCAATAACCAGAAGGCCGTGCTCAAGGTTGGTACCGATCAGCTCTACGTCACCAACGTCAGCACGACGACGACCTCGGTCGGCACCAGCACGGTGTCGTCGCCGTCGATCACGCTGCAACCGTTCTTCTCCGGTATCGCCCTCGACGTGACGCCGCAGATCGACGACAACAACAACATCATCCTGCACGTGCATCCCTCGGTCAGCGTCGTCGCCGAGCAGCAAAAGACGATCAACCTCGGTACCCTCGGCAACTTCACGTTGCCGCTGGCGACCAGCGCGATCAACGAGACGGACAGCATCGTCCGCGTGCAGGACGGCAACATCGTCGCCATCGGCGGCCTGATGAAGCAGGACCAGTCGAGCGACCGCAGCGGTCTGCCGGGCGCCAGCGGTCTGCCCGGTGTTGGCCTGCTCTTCGGCCAGCGTTCGTCTTCGCTGACCAAGCGCGAGCTGGTCATCCTCATCAAGCCGACGCTGATCCAGAACGAATCGAGCTGGAAGGACGACCTCAGCGAGACGCAGAACCGCCTGCAAGAACTCGATCCGCGCCAGCTGCGCCCGCGCTGAGGCGGGGACGGGAGGGACGGTGTACCAGAGCCACTTCGGGCTGCGCGATCAGCCCTTCCGCCTGACGCCGGATACCAGCTTCATCTGCGCCCTGCAGTCGCACCAGGAGGCGCTCAACACCTTGTTGATGGCGCTCGACGGCGGCGAGGGCTTCGTCAAGATCATCGGCGAGGTGGGGACGGGCAAGACCCTGCTCTGCCGCCGCTTGCTGCAAACGCTCGGCAAGCAATGGGTGACGGCCTATCTGCCCAATCCGGCCATCGACGCCGACACACTTCTGCGTGCGCTGGCCGAAGAACTCGGCATGAGCGATTTCGCCGATCTCGACGCCTACCACCTGTTGCGGCGGATCAACCGTGCCCTGCTCGATTTCGCCCGGCAGGGCAAGCGCGTACTGGTCTGCATCGACGAAGCGCAGGCCATGCCGGTGGCGACGCTGGAGGCGCTGCGGCTACTCTCCAATCTCGAAACCGAGCGGCGCAAACTGTTGCACATCGCCTTGTTCGCACAGCCCGAACTCGACGCGACGCTGGCGCGCAACGACATGCGCCAGTTGTTGCAGCGCATCGCCTTTCACTACCGCCTGTCCGCCATTGGCAAGAGCGAATTGCCGGCCTATCTCGCGCATCGCCTGCGCGTCGCGGGCTATCGCGGCGAGCTGCCGTTTTCGCCAGCGGCGCTGCGTGCACTGCATCGCGCCAGCGGCGGCGCGCCGCGTCTCGTCAACATCCTCGCGCACAAGTGCCTGCTGGCGGTGTTCGGCGAAGGCCAGCAACGCGTCGAGCGTCGGCACGTGCGCATGGCCGCCGCCGACACCCAGGGCGCACGGCATCCCGGCTGGTGGTAGCGCGCCATGCCGGCCAACCTTAAGGAAACGCGATGAGCCTGATCAATCGCATGTTGCAGGATATCGAGGCGCGCGAAGGCGCCGATGGCGCACGGCGCGGCTTGCCGGAGGACGTGCGTCCCCTGCCGCCGGCACCGCGCCGGCAGATGACGTCCTGGTGGCCGCTCGCTGCCGTGGGCGTCGCGCTGGCGGCGGGCGCTTTCTGGACGCTCAATCGCTCAGCGGGAGACGCCTCGCGCGTCAGTGCCGGCGCCATCGCCGGCGCTGTCCCGGCACCGGCTGCAGCCCCCGCTGCCGCGCCGACGTCCGCCCCGACCGTGGCGTCGGGTGCCGCCCCGGCGGCCAATCCGCCCGCGGCACCCGGTGCGAGTGTGGCGATAGCCGCAGCGGCAGCACCCGTCTCGCCGACAAACGCGACGGCTACGCTGGCCAAGAACCCTGTCGCGCCGGCCGTCACCGCTCCGGCGCCGATCACGGCGGGGGCGGCTGCGCCGCCGGCGGCCACCCTGCCGCGTACGACGGTGGCGGCCTCTCCTGTTGCGCCGCATTCTGCCTCTCCCGCCTCTGCATCTCCTGCTGTGTCGCCGAAGGGCGTTGCCGCCGCTTCGTCGCCGCCGCCTGCTGTGCCAACGAAGGCCGCGCCGGCCGCCGCACAGCCGCCCGCCGCTGCTGTGCTTGCCCAGAAACCCGCCGTGCCGCTTGCCTTGGCGCAGGGCGGCGTCAGCGTTTCCACGCCGGAGGCCGTTGCCAAAAAAGCCGAGCCACTGAAAGTCTCGCCGGCTCTGCCGACGCCGGCGCTGCCGGAGACGCGGCGGGTGGTGGTTGGTGCCGATGGCGCCAGCCCGGCCCCGGCGGCGCGGACGAGCGGGGCGGCCATCGACAAGTCGCCGGTGCCCGCTTCGCCGTCGGAACGCGCCGAGGCGACCTACCGCCGTGCGCTCGGCTCCTTGAATGCGGGCCGGACGGGTGACGCGGCAGAGGAGTTACGCAACGCGCTGGCGATCGATGCGACGCATACGGCGTCGCGCCAGCTGTTGTTGCGGCTGCTGCTGGAAGCGCGGCGCTTTGACGAGGCGGCCGACTTGCTCGACGAGGGGTTGCAACTGGCGCCGGCGAACGTGCAGTGGGCGATGAGTCTGGCGCGTCTGAAGGTCGAGCGCGGCGATCTGCCGGCGGCCTGGCGCGCCTTGCAGCGCTCCCTGCCCGCCGCGTCGGGCAATGCCGACTATCAGGGCTTCGCCGGTCATGTGCTGCTGCGGATGGGCCGCGCGCACGAGGCCGTTGAACGCTACGCGCAGGCGACGCGTCTGGCGCCGGCGGAAGGGCGCTGGTGGCTCGGTCTTGGGTTGGCGCTCGATGCCGACGGCCATGCGGCGGAGGCGCGTGACGCCTGGCAGCGCGCCCGCGCGAGCGGCACGCTTACGCCGGATCTGCTGACGCTGATCGAGCAGAAGCTGCGCTGAGTCCGTCTTCCGCTGGCAAGGCGCGGGCAACGACCAGCGCCGTGACGCGGGCGGCGCCGTGCAGTTTGAGCGTGCGTGCGCATTCGTGGAGCGAGGCGCCGCTGGTCAGCACGTCGTCCACCAGCGCGATATGCAGACCGCTCAGATCGCGTGCGCAGTGAAAGGCCTGTCGCAGGTTGCCAGCGCGCTCGTCGGCCGTCAGTGTGGCTTGCGGCGCCGTCGCCCGGATACGGGTGCAGCTGTGCGCGTCGAGCGTCCAGCCGTGGTGGGCGGCGAGTGGCCGCGCCAGTTCGAGGGCATGATTGAAGCCACGTTGGCGCAAGCGCGTCTCATGCAGCGGCAAGGGGATGACGAGGTCCACGCACAGGCCGCTGGCCCGCTCTGCCAGACGTTCGCCAAAATAGCGCGCCGGCGCGAGCCGGTGGCCGTACTTGAATGACTGGATCAGGGCGTCGACCGGGAAGGCGTAGGGCAGCACGGCGCGGGTGGCATCAAATGCCGGCGCGCGCGTCAGGCAACGTCCGCAGCGCTCGCCACGCAGCGTTGGCAAGGCGCATTGCGGGCACAGACACGGCGGCAAGGCGGGCAGTCTGCCGGCGCAGTTCGCACAGAGCACTTGTGCGCCGCTACTGGCACCGCAGAGCAGACAGTCTTGTGCCAGGAGCGTGTTCAGTGCGCGGCGCAGCCGCGACGGGGCGGACGTTCGAGTCGGCATCGGGCAGGGTATGCTGACGCAGCTAATCAAAGGAGGCAGGACGATGCGGATGAGAGGATTGTTGGCAATCGGCATGCTCTTGGCAAGTGGCGCCAGTGCGCAGAGCGTCGCCGGCGAAGCGTCGGGCGAGCGCGTGGCGGCCGCCAGCGAGCGCGAGGCGACGGCGATCACCGTCTACAACGACGATCTGGCGCTGGTGCGCGAACGCCGTCGCGTCAGTCTGCCGGCGGGCGTCGTGCGTCTCGCCTGGCGGGAGGTTTCCGGACAGATTCGCCCGGAAACGGCGGCCTTGCAGGCGGTCGATGGTGCTCGTCTGAGCGTGCTTGAGCAGAATTTCGACTTCGATCTGCTGACGCCGGAAAAACTGCTCGAGAAATACGTCGGCCGGGAGGTGACGGTGCTGCGTACGCCGCGCGCGGCCGCAGACGAGAGCCGTGAGCGGGCGACGGTGCTGTCGGCCAACAACGGCGTCGTGCTGCGCTTTGCCGACCGTGTCGAGACCGGCGTGCCGGGGCGCCTGCTTTTCGATGCGGTGCCGCCGAGTTTGCGTGACCGACCGACGCTGACCATGCTGCTGGATACAGCGGGAGGGGCACGCTCGCTGGAGCTTTCCTATCTCACCGGCGGGCTTGGCTGGCACGCCGATTATGTCGCCAATCTGTCGGCCGACGCCCGGCACATGGATCTTGCCGGCTGGGTGACGCTGACCAATAGCAGCGGCGCGGCCTACGAGGACGTGCAGTTGCAGCTGGTGGCGGGAACGCCAAACCGTGTGCGCGAGATGGCGCCGCTGCGCGCCGTGATGATGGCGGCCGGCGCGCGCGCCAAGGCCGACGCAGTGGAGGAGTCGCTGCTCGATTACCACCTCTACCGCATCGCGCGGCCGACCTCGATTGCTGACAACCAGACGAAGCAGCTGGCCCTGCTGTCGGCGGCGGCGGTTCCCGTGCGCCGCGAGTACGTGCTCGCGGGGAGCGAAGCGATCTTTCGCGGGCGCGCCGGCTCAGGCGTCGAAAAGCTCAAGCCCGCTGTCTTCATCGAGTTCGCCAATCGCGGCGGCGATCTGGGCGTGCCGCTGCCGGCCGGGGTGGTGCGCGTTTATGCGCGCGATCGGCAGGGCGCGGCGCAGTTCGTCGGCGAGGATCGTCTGGCGCATACGGCGAAGAACGAGACGGTGCGCGTCAGGCTCGGCGAAGCCTTCGATCTGAACGCGGAACGCCGGCAGGCGGCGTTCCGCACGCTGGCCGAGGGGAAGATCGAGGCTACCGTACATTACGAGCTCCGCAATGCGCGCGATGAGGCGGTGACGGTGCGTGTGCAGGAGAGCGTGCCCGGCGATGCTGAAATCGTGCAGCAAAGCCGTCCAGGCGGCCGGGAATCGGCGCAGCTTGCGGTGTGGACACTGGAGGTGCCGGCGAACGGCACGGCGGCGCTCGATTACAGCCTGCGCTTCCGGGCGCCCGCAGCGGAGCGTTAACGCAGGCGTTTGCGGATTTCGCCGTCGCAGCTGGAGGCGACACGCTCGTATTCTTCGGGCGTGTCGAGCAGCGCCTGTGCGGCGTCGCCGCGCGTGAATTCGCGCTGGACGTAAGGCGTCCAGCGTTCCTGGATTTCGCGCAGCAGCTGCGCGCGCGCTTCCCCCTGTTCGCCTCGCCAGGGCCGGCCGGTGGCGAAGCGGCGGCGCAGCGTCTCGCCGAGGCTGATTTCCATGCTCGCCAGATGGGCCTGATAGGTTTTTACGTGGCGCTGCTCGTGCGCGTAGATTTCCTGGTAGGCGCAGCTGCCTTCGGGGAATTCCTTGGCGACATAAACGGTCATCGGGCTGAAGCCGATGGTCAGGGTGATCTGCGGGCTGAAGCACTCCCAGCGCTGTGTCGGATCGCGATAGGTCGGCATCTCGCTGGCAAACTGCACGACGGCCTTGCCGCGCGTCAGGCCAAGCACCTGCTGCCCCGGTCGCACCGCGGCAGCGCCCAGATGCGTCAGTTCCTTGTAGCTAAAGCGGGTGTTGAACGTCACCGGCTCGTCGAAGTGCTTGATGGTGACGGAGGGCGGCGGTAATTCGCTGCATCGGTCGCTCTGCGCAAGCGCCGGCTGGGCGACGAGACAGAGCAGCGCGGCGCCTAAGGCGCAGGTGCTGCGAATCTGGCCGCGCAGGACTGCGGGGCGGCGGACACGCACGGGCGCGGGCGGTGTGCGGCGAGGGGGAAAGACGTGCGTGGGCATCCGAGGTCGAAAGGCGCGCGGGGGGCAAGGGGCTGTTGCTCGCATTCTAGCGGTGTCGGGCGCACAGGCTTTGCCCGCGACGAGCGGTACAAAAAGGCGCGCCGGCCGGCGCGCGTTTTTCATTAGAATTCGCCCCTGCCATTGAAGGCGATACGCAGTGTGTGCGGTGTGCGATATCCGCAATAGTCGCGGTAGGCGAATCAGCCGCACCATTCGAACTATCCGCACCATCGGCGTCGCCGCTTGACCCAAGGAGAATATACAGATGTCCGAACATGGTTTTCACGTTCACGGTCCGCATGATCATGAGGTCGAACACGTTGCCCAGCACGGCGGCGACAATTTCACGTCGCGTCTGGCGGTGCTGACGGCGGTGTTGTCGACGATTGGCGCCATTTTTGGCTACATGGGCGGCCATTCGCAGAACGCCGCGCTGCTCTACAAGAACGAGGCGGCGATCCAGAAGACGTCGGCCTCGAATCAGTGGAACTACTATCAGGCCAAGAGCAACAAGCAGAATCTCGCCGAGCTGTCGGTGACGCTGACGAGTGGCGAGGCGCAGGAGAAATTCCGTCAGGCCGTTGATCGCTACAAGAAAGAAAAAGAAGAGATCAAGGTCGAGGCCGACCGCCTCGAGGCCGCCGCCAAGGAAGCCGACGAGAAGAGCGAAGTCGAGATGCACGTCCATGAACGCTGGGCGCTGGCGACGACGCTCTTGCAGATCGCCATTGCACTCTCTGCCATCACCCTGCTGACACGCAAGCGCTGGATGCTGGTGAGCGTGTACGGAGCGACCGGCCTTGGGCTTGTCGTCGGCGTCGTCGGCTATTTGCATCTCTAGCCGGCGTATGCGTCCCCTGCGGCTGTCGTGGTGGCGCCTTCGGGCGCGTCGCTTGGCGTCTCGTGCGGCGCTGTGCCGGGTCTTGCAGCGGGCGAGCCTTGGCGTCTGCCTCGTCGGGGGCGGATTGGCTCACGCCGGCGACTGTCGCGTGGCCTTCGACATGGGGTCTTCCGGCATTCGGGCGGGCGCGTCGAATAGCGCGGCGACGGCGCGTGCCGATATCGACTACCTCTCGCCGCAGTGGAGCGGTCGCGGTGTGCGGGACACGCTCGTGCCGACCATCGCTGCCCTGAACGCCTTGCCGCGTCAGGCAGCGTTCGCCTCGGAGTGTGCCCGCGTCGGGGGCGGTTTTTCGGCCTGGCGTTTCGCCCTGGCGCACGAGCCGGTCGCGCTGGTGTCGATGCTCGCCGAGATTCACACAGCGAGCGGCGTCGCCGTGCTGGTCATTCCACCGCTTCAGGAAGGCGCCTACGGCTACGTCGCTGCCCGCCAACTGCTCGGTGACCGCTTGCAGACTTCGCATGTGCTCGATATCGGCGGCGGCAGCCTGCAAATTGCCGGCGCCAGTACGTCGTTTGTCGACACACTGGGGCAGAAGGTCTGGTATCGCCAGCTGTGCGAGTTGGCGGGGGCTCCCGCTGACGAGGCCTGCCATCTGCAACCGATGTTACCGGCGTCTCTGGCTCTGGCGAGGGAGGCTTTGGCGAAGCGGCTTGCCGGCGTGCGCGCGGCCTTGCCCGAGGGGGCAACGATGACGGCGATCAGTCGGCCCGTCACGCGTGGCGTTTTGCCGGCGCTGACCCGGCTGGATGGGAATCCGGCGCCGCAGTTGTCGCAAGCGCGCATCCGCGCGGCGATCGACCATCTGTCCGCTTTGAGTGTCGAGGCGAGTGCGGCGCTGGCCGGCATCGCGCCGGAACACGCGGCGTATCTCCTGTCGGATTTGCTGTTGCTCGACGGCTTGTTGCAGGCGACGGGCGGCGATGCCATTCAGGTGGCCGAAATCGATCTGACCAACCTGCCGGGGCTGCTCGCCGACGATCGTGCATACGCCTGGGAGCGCCATTACGCCTGCTATCTCGCGCGCTTGGGCGAGCGCGGTCTGGCGGCCTATGCCAGCGATCCGGAGACGTGTGCGCCCTAGCCGGGCGTATGGCGGGCAACTTCGCTGCCTCGCATGCGCGCGCCGCCGCGCCTGCGCCGGATACACGCCCCACGCAGCAGCGCGGGGCGAAACAAATACATACACTCTGTCGCAATGCCTGAACATGCCGCGAAAGGCCTTGGGTCCAAGATGCGGCTCCGTGTGCAGTGTTGTTTATTCTTCCAGGAGGTGCTTCATGAATGCTCAGGAACACGAACAGCTCAGCCGTTTTCTTCAGCAGCTGACGCAGGCGCAAGCAGGGGCCAAGGATACCGAGGCCGCGGCGCTGATTCGGGAGGCGTGCGCGCGGCAGCCGGATGCGGCGTATCTGCTGGT
Organism: Rhodocyclus gracilis; assembly: GCF_009617575.1. GTDB lineage: Bacteria > Pseudomonadota > Gammaproteobacteria > Burkholderiales > Rhodocyclaceae > Rhodocyclus > Rhodocyclus gracilis. The sequence goes on along the minus strand of NZ_WIXJ01000001.1, from coordinate 592,314 downwards.
GCAGCGCGCGTTTCTGCTGGAGCAGGCGGTGCAGGCGGCGCAAGCCGAGAATCAGCGTTTGCAACGCGAACTCGCCAGTGCCAACGAGCGTCTGGAATCAGGCCGCGCCGCCAGCGGTGCCGGTAGCAGCTTTTTGAGTGGCAACGCCTGGGGCCGCGCTGCGGCGCCTGCTCCGGCGGTGGCTGCGGCGCCGGCCCATGCCGCTGCGGCGCCTGCCGCTCCCGCCGCGACGGCGGCCTCGTCCTGGGGCAGTGGCGTGCTGGGTTCGGTGGCGACCACCGCGGCGGGCGTGGTGGCCGGCTCCTTCCTCTTTCAGGGCATCGAACACTTGATGGGCGGGCACAATGCCGGATCCGGCTTTTTCGGCTCGGGTAACTCCGCCACGCTGCCGGGGCCTTCGACCGAAAATGTCGTCGTCAACAATTACTACGGCGATGACGCTATTGCCCGCGCCGAGAGCGAGGATCGTTCGACGAGCGATTTTGCCGCCGACGATCTGGGCGACGACTACTTCGATACGGTCTGAGCGAAGGCGCTCACGGTCCGCATTCTCCTTGGTCATCGCCATGGTCGGGGAGAATGGTTCATAATTCGGCCTCTTTGCTTTTACGATCAGGCGCTTTCATGAACGATCTTACCGCTGCTGCCAACCTCGCCTCTGCGGCGGGGCATTCCCATCCGGTCGAGGGCGTCGCGCACGCCACGACCAGCAACGCGTCGGCCGCGCCAATGACGGTGGCCGAGGTGGAGGCGCTGTTCGCGCTGCCCTTGATGGATCTGCTGCATCGCGCCCATACGACGCATCGCGCCCATTTCGATGCCAACGAAGTGCAGCGTTCGGCGCTGCTGTCGGTGAAGACCGGCGGCTGTGGCGAGAACTGTGGCTACTGTTCGCAGTCGGCGCATCACGAAGGTGAGAAGCCGCGTGAGTCGCTCCTGTCGGTCGAGCAAGTCGTTGCTGCCGCCACTGCCGCCAAGGAGCAAGGCGCGTCGCGCTTCTGCATGGGCGCCGCCTGGCGCGGCCCGAAGGACTCCGATCTCGTCAAGGTCGCCGAGATGGTCAGCGCGGTGAAGGCGCTTGGTCTGGAAACCTGCGTCACCTTGGGCATGTTGAAGGACGGTCAGGCCGAGGCGCTGAAGGACGCCGGTCTCGACTACTACAACCACAACCTCGACACCTCGGCTGAGCACTACACGAACATCGTTACCACGCACAAGCAGACCGACCGCGTCGAGACGCTCGGCCGCGTGCGTGGCGCGGGGCTCAAGGTCTGCTCCGGTGGCATCGTCGGCATGGGCGAGTCGCGCCGCGACCGCGCGGCGCTGATCGCGCAGCTCGCGGCGATGGAACCGCCGCCCGAGTCGGTGCCGATCAACCACCTGACGCCGATTCCCGGCACGCCGCTGGAAAACGCACCGCCGCTGGATCCTTTCGAGTTCGTGCGCACCATCGCTGCGGCGCGCATCGCCATGCCGAAGAGCTTCGTGCGCCTGTCGGCCGGCCGCCAGAACATGTCGGAAGAGCTGCAGGCGATGTGCTTCTTCGCCGGCGCCAATTCGATCTTCTACGGCGAAAACCTGCTCACCACCGAGAACGCCGACGCCGAGCGCGATCAGGCGTTGTTCGCCAAGCTTGGTCTGCGCGCTATCTGAGCGCTTTCGCCAAGCGGTTGCTCGGCGGGTGACGTCGGGCGAGCCGTGGCAATGACGCGCGCGCCTGAGTCAGGCACCGACCGCGCCGCCATCGATCGGCGGCGCGTGCAGGCGAATTTCGCGCGTGCGGCAGGCACTTATGCCTCCCTCTCGGTGGTGCAGCGCGAGATCGCGCGCCGCCTCTTCGAGCACCTCGACCCGGTGCGCATCGCGCCGCGGCGCATCCTCGATCTGGGCTGTGGCAGCGGCGCCGACCTCGTTGCCTTGCATGAGCGCTACCCTGGCGCAGCGGTGCTCGGTGCCGATCTGTCGCCGGCGATGTTGCGCGAAGCCCAGCGCCAGCAACGCTCCCACAGCTGGCTGTTGCCCTTCTTGCGACGCGCGCGCGCGCCCTTGCTGGCGGCCGATGCCGCCGCACTGCCGCTCTCTTCCGCCAGCTTCGGCTTTATCTGGTCGAATCTCATGCTGCACTGGTTGGCCGAGCCGCGCAGCGTCTTTGCTGAAGCGCATCGCCTCCTCGAAACGGGCGGTTTGTTGATGTTCTCGACGCTCGGCCCCGACTCGCTGAAAGAACTGCGCGCCGCGTTTGCGACGGCGTACGGCGGCGAAGGTAGCGAAGGCCGAGCACGCCCCGATCCTCATGCGCATACGCATCGCTTTGTCGACATGCACGACCTCGGCGACATGCTGGTCGAGAGCGGTTTCGCCGATCCGGTGATGAACATGGAAACGCTGACGCTGACTTATCCGTCGCTTTCCGCTGCGCTCGCCGATCTGCGCGCCGGCGGCGGCTGTGCGTTACGTTCCCGGCGGCGCGGGCTGATGGGACGTCGCGAATTCGAGCGTTTCACGGCGGCGTGCGCGGGATCGATGCAGGAAGGGCGTTTGCCGATCACTCTGGAAGTGATTTACGGCCACGCCTGGCGCGCTGAGTCGCGTCGTGCGGAGGATGGTCGCGCCATCGTCCGCTTCGTTCCACCGCGTACGCACGGGGCGGAGTGAAGACGCGGCGCTGAAGTGGTAGCGTCAGGAGCAACCACGGTACTGCGTGGCGTTGCCGACAGCGGCGCAGGAATTTCGCGTGGCTACGAGTTGCGTCGCCTGGGCTGGCTCAGCTTGGCTGTCTGTGGGACTTCGGAGAGACTTCGGCGGCGCGCGGCGGGTTTGCTCCGTTACGAGTACCCGGTTAACGAAAAAAGGGCGGTCGAGACCGCCCTTTTTCTTTGCGAGTGCGCTGACTCAGTGCAGGCCGGCAGCGTAGTCGGCGACTGCCTTGATTTGCCGGTCGGACAGCTTGGCAGCGATCGTCCGCATCATGGCGGCCGGATCGTTGGCGCGCTCACCACTACGGAAGGTATTCAACTGCGCTTCGGTGTACTCGGCGTACTGGCCCGCAAGACGCGGGAACTGGGCGGGCAGGCCGGCGCCGGCGGGGCCGTGGCAGCTGGCACAGGCAGGGATGCCCTTGGCGAAATCGCCACGACGCCACAGGGTACGGCCTTCAGCGGCAAGTGCTTCGTCCTTGGAGGCGTTGGCCTTGTGTTCCTGACGGCTGAAATAGACACCGAGACTCTTCATGTCGTCATCGCTGAGCGATGCCGCCATGCCGAACATGATCGGATTGTTGCGGACCATGGTCTTGAAATTGCCGAGCTGCTTGGTGATGTAGTCGGCACCTTGGCCGGCGAGGATCGGGAACGCCGTCGTCGGTGCATTGCCGTCGGCACCGTGGCATGCGACACAGACACTGCTGGCGATCTGCTTGGCCTTTTCGAGGTCGACTTTCGTATTTGCGGCTTCGCTCGCGAATACGGGGAGGGTGGCGGCCAGGAGAACCGCGAGCGCCGTGGTACGAATCATGTTCAAACTCCTATTGACGAATCTGAGGCCGGAGAACGGGAGCTGCAAAGCTGGTATTCTATAACACTTTGCTTTCCGGGCGAACTACGCCGATTTCCCATGCCACTGTTCCAGAAGGCGGTTTTCCATACGACCGTCGCGCGACTTGGCGACCTGCCCGTTGATTCTTGCGGAGAAGTTGCCTTTGCCGGGCGTTCCAATGCCGGAAAATCCTCGGCGATCAACACGCTCGCCAATCACACGCGCCTCGCTTACGTCTCGAAGACGCCGGGGCGGACGCAGCATCTGAACTTCTTCAGCCTCAGTGAAGGGCGCTACCTCGTCGACCTGCCCGGGTACGGGTTTGCCAAGGCGCCGGGCGATATTCGCTCGCAGTGGGACGCGCTGCTGGCGCCTTACCTGCGCTTTCGCGAGCCGCTGCGCGGACTGGTGCTGATCGTCGACTGTCGCAGCCTGCTGACCGAGCTCGACGAGCAGATGCTGGCGTGGTTCGCGCAGACGGGTAAGCCGGTGCATGTGCTCATGACCAAGGTTGACAAGCTGACGCGCGCCGAGCAGATGCGCGCGCTGCAGGCAATGCGCGAATCCGTGCGGGCCTTGGGCGACGAAGATTTTGCACAGCGCTGCTCCGTTCAGTTGTTTTCCAGTTTGAAGAAAATTGGTGTCGACGCCGCGAAAAAAGTTCTCGGCGCTTGGATGGGCCTGGATGTCCAGGCGACACCGGCGCCGCCAGCGGCACCACGCACAGAGAAAAAGGCGCGGCCGCGCAATCGTACGGCCAAGGGCTGGAGCGCGCGTGCAGCCGCCAGTGCCTTGCCGAGTGCGCGTCAGGAACGGCGTGCCGAGCTGGCCCGGCAGGCGCAGTCGACGCCAGAATCGCTCGTCTCTGTCGCTGCGGATGCGACCAACGAGACGAACGGGACGAACGTTGCCAACGTTACGAACAAGGCGAACGATGCCAAGACGCCAATCGCGGCGGATAGCAACACGGACGCTAGCGAAAAATAGACAGATCGACGGTTGTAGCCCCGCTTCGTCGCGCCTTGGATGACGCCGAGTGGAGCTTTCAGCCGACCAATAAAAAGCCCCCGGCGAAGGGTGTGCCGGGGGCGAAACAGCCTTAATGGGGTTAAGGCACCCGCTCAGGGAGGTGAAGCGGGAGATGGCAGAAGCCATCTGCTTGCTCTGAGATGTTCGGGGGACAGAAAGTTCCGGCTACGGCGAAAATTGTTGCGGCCGGTGTGTTTAACCTTGGTAACTGAATGGCAGGACTATCCATGACTACGACTGGTGGCTTTCCCGTAACGCGCATGCGCCGCATGCGCCGCGATGACTTTTCGCGCCGCTTGATGCGCGAGTCGGTGCTCACCCCCGACGACCTGATTTACCCGGTATTCGTGCTGGACGGGCATGACCGTACGGAAACGGTGGCGTCGATGCCGGGCGTCGAGCGTCAAAGCATCGATCGTCTGTTGAAGACGGCCGAACGTGCCCTGACGCTGGGCGTGCCGGCGCTGGCGCTGTTCCCGGTGATCGATAAAGCGCTGAAATCGCCTGGTGCCGAGGAGGCGTGGAACCCCGATGGCCTGATGCCGCGTGCCGTCGCCCGTCTGAAAAAGGAATTTCCGGAGCTTGGCATCATCACCGACGTCGCGCTCGACCCCTACACCAGCCACGGGCAGGACGGTCTGATTGCCGCCGATGACCCCAAAGGCTACGTGCTCAACGACGAAACGCTCGAAGTACTGGCCAAGCAGGCCCTGGCGCACGCGCGGGCGGGTGCCGATGTGGTGGCGCCGTCGGACATGATGGACGGGCGTATTGCCCGCGTTCGCGCCGAGCTGGATGGCGATGGCCGCATCTACACGCGCATCATGGCCTACTCGGCCAAGTATGCGTCGAGCTTCTACGGTCCTTTCCGCGATGCGCTGTGCACCGCCGGCAATCTGGGCAAGGGCAACAAGTACACCTACCAGATGGACCCGGGTAACTCCAATGAGGCGCTGCGCGAAGTCGCGCTCGACCTCGAAGAAGGTGCCGACATGGTGATGGTCAAGCCCGGTATGCCTTACCTCGACATCGTCCGTCGCGTGAAGGATGAGTTCAAGGTGCCGACCTACGCCTATCAGGTCAGCGGCGAATTCGCGATGCTCAAGGCTGCGGTGCAAAACGGCTGGCTCGACGAAAAAGCCTGTGTTCTGGAAAGCCTGCTTGGCTTCAAGCGCGCCGGTGCCGATGGCATCCTCACCTACTTCGCGCTTGACGCTGCCGAGTGGCTGAAGAAGGGCAAGTAAGCGTCGTCCCCTGAAGTGCTCGCCGCACGGGGAATCCGGTGTGGCGGGCGCATGAAAAAGCCCCGTGCGATGTTTCGGCACGGGGCTTTTTTTGTGTTGCCAGTGGTGTCGCCAGCGCTAAGCGCGGCGCGGGCGCCTTAGCGAACGATCAGGCGAAAAACAGCCGAGACCGGCTGGCTGATGCGTTCCTGCCATTCGCGCGTGCGGCTCTCGACGAAGTGGAAGAAGAGCGCACCGGCGATGTTGCAGGCGATCCACGCGATGATCATGCCGCCGATGTTGAGCGCCGGATCGTCGATGCCCAGACGCGAGAAGGCGGCGTTGATGACGAGGGCGACCGGGAAATTCAGCAGGAAAACCGAGTAGGAAATCTTGCCGAAATACGAAGCCAGCGCGCCACCGATCCCCTTGCCGGGCCAGTTTTCGAGGCCGCCGGTGTGGCGTGCGATACCGAGTGCCAGCGCCACGGTGAGGGCGACGGCGATGCGCGAGCGGAATTCGACGACAAGCGCCATGCCGACCAGCGCCGCCAGCGCGGCGAGCCAGAGCAGTGCGCGAGGACGTGCCGAGAGCCAGTAGGTGAGCGCGCCCAGCCCGTAAGCGCCGAAAAAGTAGATGCCCCAGTCGTCCCAGTCGGCGTCGAGGTTGAAGACGTAGAGCGAGGCGGCAGCGAGGGCGGCGACGAGGGCGGCGCCGATGACCTTTTCCTGGTTCTGACGGCTGCTGCCATGGTGGGTGCCGGCGAAGTGTTGTCCGAGCCAGAGCAGCGCCAGCAGGAGCGCGAACAGCTGGAAGTCGATGGCGACATACCAGACGCCGGCCGAGAGCGAGTCGATGTTCAGCACACCGTGCAACAGCAGGGCATGGGCAGCGAACTGGGCGGCGGTCGGCGCATCGGGGATGGAGTCATGGTCCATCCAGCTGCGCGCGACGGCGGCACAGACGATGGCGATGCCGATGGCGGCGAGGTAGGGGATGACGAGCTTGAGGTAACGGCGGCTCAGCAGCGCCAGCGGCGTTGCCGTACGCAGGCGCCCTTCCGGCGCGAGGCTGCGCGCGGCGAGGAAACCGCCAACGACGAGGAATACCTGCACGGCGATACGGGCGTTGCCGTACAGCCAGTCGATCATTCCCGGCACCAGTTCGTAGGCGCGATCAGACATCGGGCCGTAGAAGGCGAGGTGGTGCAGAACGATCAGTTGCGAACCGACGGCTTTGAGCGCGTCGATGAACGGCATGCGTTGCGGGTCACGGCTTGTTTCGCGATTCAACGTTCGGTCTCCTGGCAGTGGCTGCCGGATACCCGACACGGGGCGGCGTGAGTGCGAAAGGATGAAGAAGAGTGGAGGCTGGCGCCAGCCGCCGATGGCGGGAGTGGCGCACAGTCAGGGGCGTGTGCGGCAAGCAGACCGCGGCAGCCAGCAAGGGCTGCGGTCACGAAGAGAGGGGTGTGCATCGGGGGAGGCTACGAGCTTCGTCGGGGACGAAAGCGCAGTATTGTACGCCGTTCGATTATTTTGTGCGGCGGGATATTGCAGTTTTTCCCGCCGCGTGCTTCTTGCGCCGCGCGTCTGGCGGCGTTGCCGGCATTAGTTGGCAGCGGACGGGCCGAGCGCTTCTTTGCCTTGGCTCAGGCAGGCGAAATAAAGCATTGTCCATTGCTGCGCCCAGGCGGTCAGCGGTTCGCGCGTGAAGCCGCTTTTGGCGTAAAGCTGCCAGCGACCCAGCACGTAGCACAGCAACACATTGGCGAGCCCGGCAAAATCGGCGTCGGTCGCCAGTTCTTCCTGCGTTGCGGCGACGCGCAACGACTGCTTGATGGCCGCTTCGACGCGTTCCAGCAGCTGGTTGATGCGCGCCTGCAGGCGCTCGTTTTCATTGACGAGGGCGTCGCCGATCAGAACGCGCGTCATGCCGCGATTGCGCTGTGCGAAGCCGAGCAACAGGGCGAGGATGTGCTCGACCTGCCGCAAACCCTGCGTCTCTTCGCCGGCTATCTGGTTGATGACGCCGAAAAGGCTCGACTCGATGAATTCGATGAGGCCATCGAACATCTGCGCCTTGCTGGCGAAGTGGCGGTACAGCGCGGCTTCAGAACACTCGAGGCGGGCGGCCAGCGCAGCCGTGGTGATCTTTTCGCCCTTCGGCGTTTCCAGCATTTCGGCCAGCGTTTGCAGGATTTGCAGACGGCGTTCGCCCGGCTTTGGCATGGCTTCTTCCCCGTGTTTACTCGTTTTTGTGATGCGCGATTATAGCGGCCAGCATCGGTGGGGCAAATCGAGTACCGAACGCACGCGGACGTCGACATGCGGCGGGCGGCGCAAGCTGGTGCTTACCCACACTGTTTTCATGCCGAGCCGTTTGGCGGTCGCCAGATTGGCGGCGCTGTCCTCGACCATGATGCAGCGACGGGGATCGAGGCGCTCGGCGTGCAGGACGCGGTAGAACGCCGCAGGCGCCGGTTTCGGGATGAAACGCATCTGCTCGATGGCATAGACGGCGTCGAAGCAGTCGTACAGGCCGCTCAAGCGCAACACCGCTTCGGCGTAGGTGGCCGGGCCGTTGGAGAAGACGATCTTGCGCCCCGGTAACCGGCGCAGGGTGTCGCGCAGCCCGCGTTCGGTGACCAGCAGGCTGCCAAGGTCGTCGAACTGGTGCGTGAGCGTCAGGAAATGCGCCGGATCGATCGCGTGATGGCGGATCAGGCCGAGGAGGGTGGCGCCGTAGCGCTGCCAGTAATGCTGGCGCAAGCGGCTGGCGCCCGCGTGGTCGAGCGCCAGGTGCTCGACGATATACGCCGTCATGGCGCGGTTGATGTGCGGGAAGACGTGCGCGCTGGCGTTGTGCAGCGTGTTGTCGAGGTCGAAGAGCCAGGTGAGCTGCCTGTCTCTTCGCGCGGGGTGTGTCGCCGATGGGGGAGCGCTCGCGCGCCTGTCCATCGGCCGGGCTGTCACGTTTTCGCGATTCAACGCGACTTGATCATCGTGCCGACGCCGTGGTCGGTGAGGATTTCGAGGAGGAGGGCGTGTTCGACGCGTCCGTCGATGATATGCACGCTCTTGACGCCGTTGCGCGCGGCGTCCAGGGCTGAGGAGATCTTCGGCAGCATGCCGCCGGAGAGGGTGCCGTCGGCGATCATGTCGTCGATCTGGCGCGGCGTGATGCCCGTCAGCAACTCGCCTTTGTCGTCGAGTACGCCCGGCGTGTTGGTCAGCAGCACCAGCTTTTCGGCCTTGAGCACTTCGGCGATTTTGCCGGCGACGACGTCAGCGTTGATGTTGTAGGTCTCCCCCGCTGGCCCGACGCCCACCGGGGCGATCACCGGAATGAACGCGCCGTTTTGCAGGTGCGCGATCACCGACGGATCGATCTGCGTGATGTCGCCGACTTGTCCGACGTCGATCTGCTGGCCGGGGTGTTCGCGATCGTCGAGCAGCAGCTTCTTCGCGCGAATCAGCCCGCCATCCTTGCCGGTCAGGCCAACGGCACGCCCACCCGCCTGATTGATCAGGTTCACGACATCTTTGTTGACCTGCCCGCCGAGGACCATTTCAACGACTTCCATGGTTTCGGCGTCGGTGACGCGCATGCCCTGAATGAATTCGCCCGTTTTGCCGACGCGGGCAAGCAGGTGCTCTATCTGCGGGCCGCCGCCGTGCACCACGACGACGCTCATGCCGACGAGCGACAGCAGCACCACGTCGCGCGCGAAACATTGCTTCAGGTGCTCGTCGGTCATGGCGTTGCCGCCGTATTTGACGACGATGGTCTTGCCGTGAAAACGCTTGATGTAAGGAAGTGCTTCGGCCAGAACGGCGGCGGCGACATCCGGTCCGGAGAGACGATCGGTCATGGCGGGGAATCCTGCGGCAAAAAGTGGCAGAAAGATCGGTCGCCGCAGAGCGGCGCCCGAAGCAGAGGACGGCGGATTCTACCCGGCGGCGAATAGTGATGGAAAGCGGCGACGGACAGCGGCGAGGCAAAGAAACGGCCGCGGGAGTCGGCTGGGAGGCGGCGCTGGCGGAACGCTCCCCGTGCATGGCGGTCTGCTGCGTGGACGATGTTACTTTCAGGCACAATGTGCCATGCGGGTACGCCGTTCGCCGGGTCTGTGCGGTGGTGTGCCGCGTGATTCGGCAGCGTGGCTGCCATCGTCTTCATCGCACGCATCGAGAGGAGTCCATCATGGTTGAGGCAACACCCGTCGTGGGAAGCGCTGCCGGCAATGCCGGCGCTGCCGTCAAAACCAACCGTTGCATGGCCTGTGGCCGCGAGTTCGGCTGCGGTCTCGCCGAAGGTGCCGCGCGCTGCTGGTGCATGGACAAGCCGCCCGGCGTCGCCGTGCCGACGGCGGAGGAAGCCGCCTGTTACTGCCCGCAATGCCTCGATGCGCGCCTTGCGGCGAGTGCCTGAGTCTCCCGACAAGCCCGCAGCCCGGGGCGTTTAACGACCCGGTGTTGTGCGGCGCAGGCGTTCAGGCAGGGCGAGGATGGCGTCGCGATTGCTCCAGGAGAAGCACTCGGCGGCGGCGGCCTGCCAGGGTAGCCAGCGGTAGGCGAGATGTTCGCCGGGGGCGAGCGTGACCGGGCAGGGCGCAGGTATTTCGAGGGAGTAGACGTGTTCCTCGTTGTGCGTCACGCCTGGCGCGTAGCGGTGACGCCATTCGGCGAAAATCTCGAAGCGTGAGCTTTGCTGCCAGTCGAGCAGGTAGCAGCTACCGGTGTCGCTAGCGCTGTCAGCGATGGCGGTACTGTTTGCCGCGACGACAATTCCTGTTTCTTCGCCGACTTCGCGCCTGGCTGTTTCGGCGAGGCTTTCGCCTTCTTCCTGGCTGCCGGTGACCGATTGCCAGTAGCCGGGATGGCTCGCGCGTTCGAGCAGCAAGACCTGTAAATCCGGCGTGTGGATCACGACGAGGACGGAGACCGGCCGCTTCCAGCGCGGTGCTGCGCTGACGTCGCTCATGGGAAGTCGGGCAGGTCGCCTGCCGGAACGAAAATCCACAGGGGGGCGAGGCTGTTTTGGCGAGCTTCGGCGACGGCAGCGAAGACTTCCAGCAAGGTCGCGGCACCGTCGGCATCGCCCGTGCGCAGCCGCGTGTCGCCGTGCAGCAAAAGAACGGCGCCACGCGCCGGTTCGTCGGCAAAGTCGCCGAGACAGTCACTCAGGGCGTCGAAGTTGGCACCGTACCAGTCGGGGAAGGTGAGCGCCTTGCCGAGTTCGCGCAAGGCCGCAGTAGCGTTGTCGCAGTCACTGAGATCAACGGTGACGCAGGCCAAGCCAAGCGCTTCGGCGGCGGCCGCCAGCGTCGGCCATTCGGCAGCGGGCAGACGGCGCAGGCCGGCAATGCCTGGACGGGCGAGCGCGGCGCGAAAATAGGGCAGTTCGCTCATTCGCGAATCCGGCGGAAAGTGCGGTAATGGTCGTCGCTGTAGTAGAACTCGCCGCCAGGAGCCGCTTGCGGTTCGCCGCCGGCGATGATGCGACGGGCGCCCCGGTCGCGGGCGCCGGGGGTGGGGACGGTGAACTCGCGATAGTAGCCACGCGCTTGTGCGGGCAGTCGGTGTTCAAAATTGCCGAACACGCTGCCGTCTTTGCGCACGAAGGGGAAAGGGCCGCCGCGCCGGATCAGGCGCAGCGTTTCGCGGGCTTCCGGCGGCAGGTCGGCCACTGCCACCGTGCCGATGCCGCTGGTGGGGGGGGCGAAAAACGCGCGTTCGTTGAAACTGTCACGCGCCTGCGCCGGAAAGCCGAAGACACACGCGGCCAGCGCCAGTAGCAACAGCGCCCGCACGTGCTGGCCGAATCGGAGGAAAGAGGCGAACGGCACGGGCGGGGCGTTGGGGCGAGTGAGTGGCTGCAGTGGTGTCAGCGCGTTCAGGCGCCTTGCGACGTCGCCGGTTCGCTCGCCACATCGACCTGTGTCTCGAGCTTCTGGCGCAGGCGGATGTGCAGTTCGCGCAGTTGCTTCTCGTCGACGCCCGAGGGCGCGTCGGTGAGCAGGCATTGCGCACGCTGCGTCTTCGGGAAGGCGATCACGTCGCGGATCGATTCGGCGCCGGTCATCATGGTGACGATGCGGTCGAGGCCGAAAGCGAGACCACCGTGTGGCGGCGCGCCGTACTTGAGCGCGTCGAGCAGGAAGCCGAACTTGGCCTGCGCTTCTTCCTCGCCGATGCCGAGTGCGGCGAACACCTTCTCCTGCACGTCGGCGCGGTGGATCCGCACCGAGCCGCCGCCGAGCTCCCAGCCGTTCAACGCGAGGTCGTAGGCCTTGGCCAGGCACTTGCCCGGATCGCTCGTCAGCAGGTCGAGGTGCTCGTCCTTCGGGCTGGTGAAGGGGTGGTGGCAGGCGACCCAGCGCTTGGCGTCCTCGTCGTAGTCGAACATCGGGAAGTCGACGACCCACAGCGGCTCCCAGGCCTTGCCGTTAACGAAGCCCTTTTCGTGGCCGAGCTTGACGCGCAGGGCGCCGAGCGCGTCGTTGACCACCTTCGCTTTGTCGGCACCGAAAAAGATCAGGTCGCCGGAAACGGCGCCAGTGCGTTCGAGGATGCCGCGCAAGGCGGCTTCGTGCAGGTTCTTGACGATCGGCGACTGCAGGCCGGTCTCGTTCGGCTGGCTGGCGTCGTTGACCTTGATGTAGGCCAAGCCACGTGCGCCGTAGATGGCGACGAACTTGGTGTATTCGTCGATTTCGCCACGCGTCAGCGTCGCGCCGCCGGGAATGCGCAGCGCGGCAACGCGGCCGCCTTCGCTGTTGGCGACGCCGGCGAAGACCTTGAACGACACGTCACGCACCAGATCGGTCACCTCGGTCAGCTCGAGCGTGACGCGCAGATCGGGCTTGTCCGAGCCAAAGCGCTGCATGGCTTCGGCGTAGGTCATGCGCGGGAAGGGATCGGGCAGGTCGGCGTCGATCGCTTCCTTGAAGACGCGGCGGATCAGCTTTTCCATCAGCGCGGTGATTTCGTCCTCGCTCATGAACGAGGTTTCCATATCGACCTGGGTGAACTCCGGCTGGCGGTCGGCGCGCAAATCTTCGTCGCGGAAGCACTTGACGATCTGGTAGTAGCGGTCGAAGCCGGCGACCATCAACAGCTGCTTGAACAGTTGCGGCGATTGCGGCAGCGCGAAAAACTGTCCCGGATGCACGCGCGACGGGACCAGATAGTCGCGCGCGCCTTCCGGCGTGCTCTTCGTCAGCATCGGCGTTTCGATGTCGATGAAGCCAGCGTCGTCGAGGAAACGGCGGAAGGCGCGCGCCACCTTGTAGCGCAGTTGCAGGTTCTTCTGCATCTGCGGGCGGCGCAGGTCGATGACGCGATTGGTCAGGCGGACGTTTTCGGAGAGATTCTCTTCGTCGAGCTGGAAGGGCGGCGTCACCGAGGCGTTAAGCACGTCGATGTCGTGGCACAGCACTTCGATTTCGCCGGAGGCGAGATTGGTGTTTTGCGTACCTGCCGGGCGGGCGCGGACGCGGCCGGTGATTTTCAGGCAGAACTCGTTACGCAACGACTCGGCGATGGCGAACATCTCGGGACGGTCCGGGTCGCAGACGATCTGCGCCAGACCTTCGCGGTCGCGCAGGTCGAGGAAGACAACCCCGCCGTGGTCGCGCCGGCGATGCACCCAGCCACAGAGGGTGACCTCCTGGCCGATGAGTCCGGAATTGAGTTGCCCGCAGTAATGAGTTCTCATGATGTGATAGCGCTAGCGTTGGACGCCCTGGCGGGCGTCGGAGTCGTTAAGGAGTTGGCCTGGAAGGAATCAGGCCGCAGGATCGGCGATGGCCGTACGGGCGTTTTTCTTGCGCAGACGCGGTGAAGGCGGTGCGACAACGCCCATCGAAATGATGTATTTGAGTGCCTCGTCGACGCTCATGTCGAGTTCGATGACATCTTCCGAGGGCATCATCAGGAAGAAGCCGGAGGTCGGGTTCGGCGTGGTGGGAACATAAACGCTGACCCAATCCCCGGTCAGGTGATTGGCGACATCACCGCCGGGGTGCCCCGTCAGAAAGGCGATGGTCCACGAACCGGCACGCGGGTACTGGACCAACAGCGCCTTGCGAAACGCTTGCCCATTCGATGAAAACAGCGTGTCGGAAACCTGCTTGACGCTGTTATAGACCGAATTGACCACCGGGATGCGTGCCAGCAGGAGCTCCCACCAGCGCACCAGTTTTTGTCCGACGATATTGGCCGTGACAAGCCCGGTGAGAAGGATGACGGCAAGCGTCAGCAGGGCGCCGGCACCCGGAATATCAAAACCGACCAGCGAGTGCGGATGTACAGACTCCGGCAACAGTCGCAGTGACTGGTCCATGGTGCTGACGATCAGCGACAGCACCCAGGCCGTGATGGCCAGAGGTACCCAGATCAACAGGCCGGTAATGAAATAGCGTTTCATCAGTTGTTGGCGCACCCACAGGCGCCCGTTCCGCCGGCGCAGGGCGGCAGGCTTTCTTTGGCGGGCTTGCTGGCGGATGAGGAGCCGCCGCCCTTGAAGTCGGTTTCATACCAGCCGCCGCCTTTGAGCTGGAAGCCAGCGGCGGTCAGCTGCCGCGCGTAGGAATGGCTGCCGCATTCCGGGCAGACGGAAATCTGCGGATCACTGAGTTTTTGCAGATGGTCCTTCTCGAAACCGCAAGATTCGCAGCGATAAGGGTAAATCGGCATCGTTATCCTCCTAATGGGGAAAATTATACCTGAATGGGAACGTGGGTCTGAGCCGCCGCAGCGGGCGAGTGCCTAGGCATGTGGCGGCGGAACGGTGTTTTTACAAGGGCAGCGGTGGTTTTTTGCTACAGAAGCGTCAGCCACAGCTGTGTCAGCTGCGTGCCACCGAACAGCGCGATCAATCCTGCGGCGGCCAGATAGGGGCCAAAGGGGATCGGTGTCTCGCGGCGGTGCCGGGCAAAGAGGATCAGCGTGATGCCGACGACGGCGCCCACCGCCGAGGAGAGTAGAACGATGAGGGGTAGCATCATCCAGCCAAACCATGCTCCCAGCGCGGCGAGCAGCTTGAAATCGCCGTAGCCCATGCCTTCCTTGCCGGTCGCCAGGCGGAAGGCCCAATACACGCACCACAGCGACAGATAGCCAGCCGCCGCGCCGATCACGGCCGAATGCAGGGAGACGAAGGTGTCGTTGAGGTTGAACAGCAATCCGGCCCACAGCAATGGCAGGGTGATGGCGTCCGGCAGAAGCTGCGTGTCGAGGTCGATCATGGCCAGCGCGATGAGTGCCCAGATCAGCACCAGGGCGGCCATGGCGTGCATGCCTGGGCCGAAATGCAGCGCCGCCAGCAGCGACAGGACGCCGCTCGCTGCTTCGATCAGCGGGTAGCGCAGCGGGATGGGCGTGGCGCAGGCGGCGCAGCGTCCGCGCAGCACGAGCCAGCTCAGGATGGGGATGTTCTCGCGGGCGCTCAGAGTGTGTCCGCAGTGCGGGCAGCGCGAGCGCGGTGTCGCCAGATTGAACGGTTTCACGGCGGCCACGGGGGCGCCGCTCAGTTCGTGGCATTGCTGCCGCCACTCGTTTTCCATCATCAGGGGCAGACGGTGGATGACGACATTGAGAAAGCTGCCGACGAGCAGGCCGAGCAGCGCGCAGGCAGCGGCGAAGAGGGTCGGGTCGGCGAAGAGGAAGAGTTCCGTGATCATGTCGGTGCCCGCTCAGCGGCGAGTCGGCGGTGCCGTTTCTGCGGGGATGTTGGTCAGTCGGAAGGGGCGGCGCGCGCGCCTGAAGGCGCGGGGGGCGATCATGCCGGCGCCGTGCAGGCTTGTAAAGGCGCGCACGGCCTCAGGTTTTGGGCCGGAAAATGCGCGCCACGCGGATGCTGCGGTCTTCGGTCTGGACGATTTCAATGGCGACGCCGGCAATCTTCAGGCCGATGCCGGCTTCCGGTATGTCGCGGAAATACTCGACGATCAGGCCGTTGAGCGTTTTCGGGCCGTCGAGCGGCAATGCGAGACCCAGCTTGCGGTTGAGTTCCCGCAAGGGGCGGCGGCCTTCGACCAGCACGCTGTTGTCGGCGCCCCAGGCGAGCGAGGCGGTCGAACCGGGCAGCGCTGTCGTGAATTCGCCAATGATTTCCTCGACGATGTCTTCCATGGTGACGAGGCCGAGGACTTCGCCGTATTCGTCGACGACGAGCCCGGCGCGGCGCCGGTTGTCCTGGAAAAACTGCAACTGCGCAACGACCGGCGTGCCGGCCGGGATGAAATACGGGGTTTGCACGTGCTCGGCGAGCGTTTGTGAGTTCAGTTCGTCACGGTGCATCAGGCCGATCAGGCGGCGCAGGTGAATGATGCCGACGATGTTGTCCGGTTCGCCGCGATAGACCGCCAGACGGGTGTGGTAGCTCGTCGCCAGACGCGCGGTGACTTCTTCCCACGGGGCATCGAGGTCAATCGCTTCGATCGAGGCGCGCGGCGTCATGACGTCTTCGACGGTCGTCTCTTCAAGCTCAAACAGATTGACGAGCAGGCTTTTGTGCTTGGGCGGGATGAGGTTTCCCGATTCCAGGACGAGGGTGCGCAGTTCGCCGGTCGTCAGACGGTTGGCTTCTTCGTTGGTCGTCGCCGGCAGGCGCATCATCGCCAGCAGGGCGCGCACGAAGAGATTGACGAACCACACGACCGGGTAGGCCAGTCGCAGCATGGGTGCCAGGACGTAGCCGACGACGATGGCCAGACGGTCGGCGTAGCGGGCCCCGATGACTTTCGGCGAGATTTCGGAGACGACCAGAATGGCGAAGGTGACGGCCAGCGTGCTGAAGCCGAGCACCCATTTTTCATCGCCGAACAGGCTGATCGTGATGACGCTGACGAGTGTGGCCGAGGCGGCGTTGATGAGGTTGTTGCCAAGCAGGATGACGCCCAGCAGACGGTCGAGATCGGCCAGCAGTCGCAAGGCTTGCGCGGCACCGCGATTGCCTTGTTGGGCCAGATGGCGCAGACGATAGCGGTTGGCCGCCATCATCGCCGTCTCCGACATCGAGAAGAAGCCGGAAAGGATCAGCAGGACGCCAAGTGCGGCAAATTGTACCGACAGCGGAAATTCGTCTTGCACGGAGGGCGTGGGGCCTGGGCGGGCCGTCGAGGTGGACGTGCCGGAAATTCAGCGTCTGGAGTATCGCGACGGCCGTTGACGCTTGTCAAGCCGCGTGCACAGTCCAGACGCTGTGGGGGTTTTAGCTTTGTCCGAGAATGACGTCGGCGACAAAGCGGCTGCCGACGTAGGCGAGCAGCAGCATGACGAAGCCGATGACCGTCCAGCGCAAGGCAAGACGACCGCGCCAGCCGTAGAAGGTACGACCGACGAGCAGCGCCGCGAAGATGCCCCAGGAGGCGAAGCCGAACAGCGTCTTGTGGTCGAAGGCGAGCGCACGGCCGAAAATCTCTTCGGAGAAGAACACGCCGCTGCCCAAGGCGACCGTCAACAGGACGAAGCCGACGCCGATCATGTGGAAGAGCATCGCTTCCATGGTGAGGATCGGCGGCAGGCTGCCGAGTCCGCGCGTCGTCGAGCGGCGATGCAGCTTGCGTTCGGCAAAACCGATGAAAAGCGCGTGCAGGGCAGAGAGCGTGAAGAGGCTGTACGCCAGCATCGCTGCGAGGAAGTGCAGCTTGAAGCCGAGCGCCTGAGCGTGCGCCAGTTCGCGCACCTCGGGGAAGACTGCTGGCAGGAAGGCGCAGACGGCGGCGAGCGGCAGTACCATGGGTTGCAGACCGTCCATGCGCGCGTGGAAGCTCTCCAGCCAGTGAATCAGGACCGCCAGCCAGAGCATCAGCGAGAGTGCGAGGCTGAAGGAGAAACGCATGCCGCCAGTGCCGAAGACCTCGACGTAGAGGCCGGTGCCATGCACGAGCAGTACCGCCAGGATGGCGCCACGTTCCCACGGTTGCATGGGGAGGGCGATCAGCGGCTTGTCTGTTTCCCGCCAGCGCGTGTTCCAGAAGTGATAACCCAGCACGGCGTAAAGGAGCGCCGCGACGATGGGGTACGGAAGTTGCAGTAGAATGTCGCTCATCGCTCAAGTTTACACCAAGCCGGAAGCCAAATGCTCGACAACCTCACACAGCGTCTCGGTCGCGTCGTCAAAACGCTACGCGGCGAGGCACGCCTCACCGAAGACAATATTGCCGACGCTTTGCGCGAAGTTCGGTTGGCGTTGCTGGAGGCGGATGTTGCCCTGCCGGTGGTCAAGGAGTTCATCGCCGCCGTGCGCGAGAAGGCCGTTGGCGAGGAGGTGGTCGGTTCCCTGACACCGGGACAGGCGCTGATTGGCGTCGTGCACGCCGAGTTGACGCGCCTGATGGGCGCTGCGCACGAAGGCTTGAATCTCGCCTCGCAGCCACCGGCCATTGTCCTGATGGCGGGCTTGCAGGGCGCCGGCAAGACGACCACCGTCGGCAAGCTGGCCAAGCTGCTGCGCGAAACGCAGAAGAAGAAGGTGCTGGTCGTGTCGTGCGACGTTTATCGTCCCGCCGCTATCGCCCAGTTGCAGACCGTCGCCGGGCAGGCGGGCGTCGATTTCTTCCCCTCCTCGGTCAGCGACACGCCGCTCGATATTGCCCGTGCTGCGCTCGACTGGGCCAAGCGTCACTATTACGAAGTGCTGCTCGTCGATACCGCCGGTCGTCTGGCCGTCGACGAGGCGATGATGCGCGAGATCGCCGAACTGCACGCGGCTCTGAAACCGATTGAGACGCTGTTCGTCGTCGACGCCATGCTCGGTCAGGACGCGGTCAATACCGCGCGTGCCTTCAACGAGGCGCTGCCGCTGACCGGCGTCGTGCTGACCAAGCTCGATGGCGATTCGCGCGGTGGCGCGGCGCTGTCGGTGCGGCATGTGACGGGGCGGCCGATCAAGTTCGCCGGCGTCGGCGAAAAGCTCAGCGGCCTGGAACCCTTCCATCCGGAACGCATGGCGTCGCGCATTCTCGGCATGGGCGACGTGCTGTCGCTGATCGAAGAGGCGCAGAAGGGCGTTGATCAGGAAAAAGCCGTTCAGCTGGCCAAGAAGCTCAAGTCCGGCAAGGACTTCGATCTCTCTGACTTCCGCGATCAGGTGGCGCAGATGCGCCAGATGGGCGGCTTGACGGCGATGATCGACAAGCTGCCGGCGCAGTTTGCCAAGGCGGCCGGGCAAATGCCCGCCGGTGCGCCGGACAAGGCGGTGGCGCGCATCGAGGGCATCATCAATTCGATGACGCCGCTGGAGCGCGCGCATCCCGATCTCATCAAGGCCTCGCGCAAGCGCCGCATTGCCGCCGGCGCCGGTGTGCAGGTGCAGGAGGTTAACCGCCTACTCACGCAGTTTGAGCAGACGCGCAAGATGATGAAGCAGTTTTCGCGTGGCGGCATCGGCAAGATGATGCGCAGCATGAAAGGCATGATGCCCGGCATGCGCTAAGCGCGACGGGGCGGTGGCCCGGATTTGCTGGGGCCGCCGCGGTGGCTTTCCCTTGCTAGACACCACGCGGCTTGCCGAGGGGGCGTACCAGAGAAGCGCGTTCGCGACCGGAGAGGTGGCGGGCGCGCCGTTTTTTTGCCCAGATGACGAGGCCGGTCAGGCACAGGCCGGCGATCAATAGGCCGCTCGCCGAGATCAGAGCGCGGCCGGGCACGCCGGCGATTCGGCCTGAGTGCAGGGGAAACATCGCCTGCATGAAAATGTCGCCCGGCGTGCCTGTGCCGGGAATGTCCGCTCCGAGAAACTGGCCGCTGGCCGCGTCGAAGCTCAGCCAGGGATTGCCTAGGCCGCCATCGCCGTGGCTGGCGCCGGCGGCGAAGAAGCCGACGCCGTACACGTTCTGCTGCTGGTCGTGATAGATGCCGCCGGCGGGGGCGGTGATGCCGCGCGCCAAGGCTTCACGGCGGGCGATGTCGAGGACGGCGCGCATGCCGATGTCGCGGTGTGGCTCGTCGGTGATTGCGGGGGGCACGCGCAGGGAGGCTGGCGCCGGTGTCAGCGGTGAAAACCAGCTGACCAGCGGGCGCATGACTTCGTCGCGCAGATTCATCGACACCGAGGTGACGGCAAGGGTGATGAGCAGCGGGAATAGCCAGACGCCGCCGGAGCGGTGCAGATCGAACTGCCGGCGATAGCCGCCGGCGCGCCAGCGGAAGGCGAACGACTGGCGCCAGTTGCGTCGGCTGGGAAAGGATATCCACAGCGCCAGTAGCGTATCGAAGCACCAGACGATGGCGATGCCGCCCATGAACAGCGTGCCGAGTGACAGCCCGAAGGCGTCGGGAAGATGCAGGCTGTAATGCAGCTTGTAGAGAAAGGGCAGCAGGTTTTCGCGCTCGAGCGTGGGCTTGCCCCATTCGCGTCGCGCCTGCACATCGCCGGTCGCCGGGTCGATGGCGACCTGGTTGTAGTCAAAAGTGGCGCCGCTCCCGCTTCCTGCGCCACTCGTGCGGGGCTCGACGAATAGCTGAAGGGCTTCCCCCGCTTCGAGGGTAAGGGGCAGGTAGCGTACGCGCAGGCGCGGTTCGGCGGCTTCCAGCCGTTCCGCCAGTAGCAGGGGCGGCAAGGTCGCGTCGCTCTTCGCCGCTTGGAAAAACTGCGGGTTGAGCCAGGCGTCGATTTCGTGATCCCAGGCGATGATGGCGCCGGTCAGACCGGCGACCGTCAGGAATAGCGCGCAGGCGAGACCGCAATAGCGATGCAGGACGACGAGACCTTGCCGCATGGCGGGCTAGTAGCGCCAGTTCAGCGCGATGCTGGCGTTGCGAGGGGCGGCGTAGTAGGCCTGATCCCAGTAGAGGCTGGCGATGTACTTCTCGTTGGTGACATTGTTGAGATTGGCGCTGACGCTCCACTTCTTGTCGATGTCGTAACGCGCCATCAGGTTGAGCACGGCGTAGGCCTTTTGCCGGATTTCGCCGAGGCTCGTGTTGCGGTAGGTGTCGCTCTGCCAGTTGAGACTGCCGCCCACTTTCAACGCTTCGATGCCCGGCACGCGATAGGTCAGTGCGGTACGCAACAGGCGGCGCGGCACGTAAGTCCGCACGTCATGGCCGGCGCCATCGTCCATCGCCAGTTGCGTGTAGCCGAAACTCATTTGCAGGCGCGAGGTGAGTTGTCCCGAGGCGTCGAGCTGGATGCCCTGCGAGTTCGCCTCAATGCCGCGATAGACGGTGAGCGGACCGATCGTGCCGGCTTGCTCGGCGATGTTGTGCTGTTCGGTCTTGAAGAAAGCGAGCGAGGCGTTCAGCTTCTTGTCGAGGAATTCGCCTTTCAGGCCGATTTCTCGGCTGCGCCCGACCACCGGCTGGAGCGGGTTGCCCGAGGCGTCGGGCTGGTATTGCGGCGTGAAGATGGCTGTATGGCTCGCGTAGACGCTCAAGTTGGCGGTGAGGTCGTAGAGCAGGCCGGTGTAGGGGGTGACTTTGCTGGCGCTGCTTTCGCGCGCGACGCCGTAGGAGGTGCCGTTACTTTCCGCGTGCGTCGAGCGGGCGCCGACGATCAGCTTGAGATCGTCGTTCAGCGCAAGACGGGTGGCGGCATAGGCGCTCTTTTGCCGGAAGACGAAGTGGCTGCCGTTGACCGAGGCGTCAAACGACGGCATCGGGTAGTTGCCGTCCCAGTTTTGCAGCGGCGGTAGCGGCGTGCCGATGCCGCGCCCGTAGTGCGATACGTCGTCGAGCACGGACTCGGAGCTGTTGGCGCCGAAGGTGAGTTCGTGCTGGCGGCCACCGAGCGAGAAGCGCCCTTGAGCGGAGACGTCGGCCTGCGTCTGGCGGTTTTTCATGTCGTAGAGCGAGGGGTAGGCGGCGAGGCCAAGGCCGGTACTCGCGTCCGGGGTGCCGTAGACGTAGAACAGGGCGCCGTTGTTGTCGTATTGGCTGCGCGTCAGCGTCGCCTTGGCGCTCCAGTCCGCGTTGATCTCGTGGGCGAGTTCGACAAACGTGCTGGCGCTGCGGGAGTTCCAGTATGCCCAGTTGGCGGAAGTGCTGGTCGAGCTGTCGTAGTGCGTCGGATGGCCGTTGCTGTAGAGCATCGGCAGGGCGCCCCACAGCGGGCTGTGGTTGTTGTTGCGCTGCTGCTGGTGGCCGAGGGTGAGGACGGTCGATTCGTTCAGGTCGGCTTCGACGATGCCGGAAAAAACCGTTTTGTCGCGCGAGTAACGGTCGAGATAGGAGTCGGCGTCTTCGCGTGCAAAGACGAAGCGTCCGCGAATCCGCCCGGAGTCGATGAGTTTGCCCGATACCTCGGCATCGACGCGCGTTTTGCCCCAGGATCCGGCGCTGAGTCCTGCCGAGGCGGCAAAGTCCGCCGTCGGCCGCTTGCGGACGAAATTGACCGTTGCCGACGGGTTGCCGGTAGCCGAGGTCAGCCCGTTCGCGCCGTAGACGGCTTCGATGCGGTCATAGAGCGCCGTATCGATATCGCCATTGACGTTGCCGTAGGCAAAGGGCTGGCCGATGCCGTCGACGAGGAAATTGGTGATGTCAAAGCCGCGCGCCGTGTAGTAGGTGCGGTCGGTTTCGACCTTTTCGACGGTAATGCCGGACGAGGCGGCGAGCACCTCGTTAACGCTGTCGAGACGGAAGTCGTTCATCTGGCTGCGCGAAACGACCGACACCGTTTGCGGTGTTTCGCGCAACGAGAGGGCGAGCCCGGTGGCGGAACTGCTTTTGCGCGTGGTGTAGAGGCCGGAACGTTCGGTGCTGTCGCTGGCGTCCGCGCTGTCGGTGACGGTCACCGCGCTGAGTACGCGTTCCTCGGTCGTTACGGGATCGGCGGCAAAGGCCGGAGAGGCGCAGAACGCGGCCAGGGCGAGGGCGAGCGGACGACGGCGCAGTGCCGACGGCAGTGGGGTCGGGAAGTGCATGGAAACTCCAAGTGATGCCGGGGGCTGGCTTCCTCGGGAGTTCCGTCGGTGGCTGGCAGGCAGTGCGTGGTGCGAAGCGGGATAGCGATCCGACGCCAAGGAGCGTCGGCACTCTCGCGAAGTGGGCTCTTCTATGGTGCCGTAGGGCGGCGGAAGGGTGCTTGTTTTTGAGAGTGGTTCGCATTATAGGGGCGCGCTTCCTGCTGTCAAATCGCTCGCGCAGGGGCTTCCATCCGGCATGAGACTGCCGGATTGGCAAGGCGTGTGGTACATGCGACTGGGCATGGAGGCAGGGGCGGGCGTGAAGTTGGGAGCTGCCGAGCGCCGGCGTGTGTCAGGGCGAGGGTTTCTAGCGACGCTGATCTGGGCGACAATGACGCCTTTCGTGTATTCGCTTCGGGTGTCGCGTGCGGGTCTTTATGCCCGGTTTACGGGTACGCCGGCTCCATAGAACAAGAGGAAGGTCGCACCATGCTGCTGATGATCGACAACTACGACTCCTTCACCTACAACATCGTCCAGTATTTCGGCGAGTTGGGGCAGGACGTGCAGGTGGTGCGCAATGACGCCATCAGCCTTGCTGGTATCGCGGCGGCGGCGCCTCAGTATCTGGTGATTTCGCCGGGGCCCGGCACGCCGACGCAGGCGGGGGTGTCGCTGGCGGCGATTCGCGAATTCGCCGGCAAGATTCCGATCCTTGGCGTGTGTCTGGGGCATCAGGCGATTGGCGAAGCCTTTGGCGGGCGCGTGGTGCACGCGCAAAAGCTGATGCACGGCAAGGTGTCGCCGGTGCAGCATACGAATAGCGGCGTGTTTCGTGGTTTGCCGAATCCTCTGTCCTGTACGCGTTACCACTCGCTGGCCGTCGAGCGCGAGTCCTTGCCGGAGTGTCTGGAAATCTCCGCGTGGACGGACGACGGCGAAATCATGGGCCTGCGCCACAAGACGCTGGCGGTCGAGGGCGTGCAGTTTCACCCGGAGTCGATCCTCTCGGAGCGCGGCCACGATCTTCTGAAAAACTTCCTTGAGGAGCACGCTGCATGAAGCCGCAGGACGCGTTGACGCGGGTCATCGAGCATCGCGAGATATTCCATGACGAAATGGTGTCGCTGATGCGGCAGATCATGGGTGGCGAACTGTCGCCGGTGATGATCGCGGCGATCATTTCCGGTCTGCGGGTGAAGAAGGAAACCATCGGCGAAATCGCGGCGGCGGCCGAGGTGATGCGTGAGTTGTCGACCAAGGTGCCGCTCGCCGATACCTCGCGCGTCGTCGACACCTGCGGTACCGGCGGTGACGGTGCGCATACCTTCAACATCTCCACGGCGGCGATGTTCGTTGCTGCCGCTGGTGGTGCCCGTATCGCCAAGCACGGCGGCCGCTCGGTATCGTCGTCGTCGGGCAGTGCCGACGTGCTCGAAGCCCTCGGCGCGAATATCGAACTGTCGCCGGAGCGCGTCGCCGAGTGTCTGGAAGCGGTTGGCGTCGGCTTCATGTTCGCCCCCAATCACCATAGCGCCATGCGGCACGCCGGCGCGGTGCGCCGCGAACTGGGCGTGCGGACGATTTTCAACATCCTCGGCCCGCTGACCAATCCGGCCTGCGCGCCCAATCAGGTGCTGGGCGTCTTTCACGAAGACCTCGTCGGTATTCAGGTACGCGTGTTGCAGCGGCTGGGCAGCGCGCGTGCGTTGGTCGTCTTTGGCCGCGAATGCCTCGACGAGATTTCGATCTCCGGTGAAACCTGCGTCGGCGAGTTGCGCGATGGTCGCGTGACCGAGTACGTCGTGCATCCGGAACAGTTCAATCTCGCCGTGCACGATCCGCGCGTACTGCGGGTTGCCAGCGTCGAGGAGTCGAAGTCGGTGCTCCTGGGCGCATTGGCGAATCAGCCGGGCGCGGCGCGTGACATCGTTGCCCTCAACGCCGGAGCCAGCCTCTACGTTGCCGGCGTTTCGCCGACGCTTGCCGATGGCGTGAGCCTTGCCTTCGAGCAGATCGCCAGCGGCGCTGCGCGGCAAAAGCTCGACGACTTCGTGGCCTACACGCGGCGGGCGGCATGAGCGATATCCTCAAGCGCATCCTCGCCGTCAAGCACGAAGAAGTTGCCGCTGCCCGCAGTGCCAAGCCCCTCCACGCCCTGCGCGACGAAGCGGAAAGTCTGGCGCGCGAAGCGCCGGCGCGCGGTTTCGTCGCCGCGATTCGCCAGCGCGTCGATGTCGGGCAGGCGGCCGTCATTGCCGAGGTCAAGAAGGCGAGTCCGTCGAAGGGGGTGTTGCGTGCGGATTTTCGGCCCGCGGAGATCGCCCGTTCGTATGAACGGTACGGCGCGGCCTGCTTGTCGGTGCTCACCGATCAGCCCTTCTTCCAGGGCGCTCCTGCCTACTTGCAAGCGGCACGGGCGGCCTGCGCGCTGCCGGTGTTGCGCAAGGATTTCCTCGTTGACGCGTATCAGGTCTATGAAGCGCGGGCGATGGGGGCGGATGCCGTTCTGCTGATTGCGGCGGCGCTCGATCTCTCGGCCATGCGCGACATGGAAGCCTTGGCGCACAGTCTCGGTATGGGCGTTCTGGTCGAGGTGCATGACGCGGCCGAGCTGGAGGTCGCCTTGCGTCTCGAGACGCCCCTGATGGGCATCAACAATCGCAATCTGCGCAGCTTCGTCGTCGATGTGCAGACCACGCTGGATCTTCTGCCGCGCATCCCGCCGGAGCGGATCGTCGTCAGCGAGAGCGGCATTCTTGCTAAGGACGACGTGCGCCGTCTGCGCGATCAGTCAGTGAATGCTTTCCTCGTCGGCGAGGCCTTCATGCGTGCGCCCGAGCCGGGCGAAGCGCTCGCCGCTCTCTTCGGCTAACGAAGAGAGCGGGAAGTCAGGGGAAAGGCCGAGGGAAGACCGGAAGTCGGGTCTTCTGCGCGGCGCCCGTCCGGTAAGCGACGGGCGCGCTTTCTACTCGAGCAGAATCAGGTTGTCGCGGTGGATCAACTCGGGCTCGTGTTCGTAGCCGAGCACGGTGGCGATGTCCTGGCTGGCGTGACGGGCGATACGGCGTGCTTCGCCGCTGCTGTAGTTCACCAAGCCGCGCGCGATTTCGCGGCGCTCAGGTGTGACGCAGGCAACGACGGCGCCGCGTTCGAAATCGCCTTCGATGTCGCAGACGCCCACCGGCAGCAGGCTGCGGCCGGAGTGCAGCGCATCGACCGCACCTGCATCCAGATGCAGTGTTCCCGCCAACTGCAGGTGATCGGCGAGCCACTGTTTGCGCGCCGTCAGCGGCTGCGTGTCGGCGATGAGCAGGGTGCCGACACCGTCGCCACGGGCCAGACGCGGCAGCACGTCGGCTTCGCGTCCGCTGGCAATGACGGTGTGGGCGCCACTGCGGGCCGCGCGTTTTGCCGCCAGCACCTTGGTGATCATGCCGCCTTTGCCGTATTGCGTGCCGGCGCCGCCGGCCATACTTTCCAGCACTGGATCGCCTGCACGGGTCGTCTCGATCAGCGTCGCGTCGGGGTCTTTGCGCGGGTCGGCGGTATACAGGCCGCGCTGGTCGGTGAGGATGATCAGCGCGTCCGCTTCGACCAGATTGGCGACGAGGGCACCGAGGGTGTCGTTGTCGCCGAACTTGATTTCATCGGTAACGACCGTGTCGTTCTCGTTGATGATCGGCACCACGCCCAGACCCAGCAGGGTCGTCAGCGTTGAGCGTGCGTTGAGGTAACGCTTGCGGTCGGCGAGGTCTTCATGCGTCAGCAGCACTTGCGCCGTTTGCAACCCGTGCGCAACGAAGGCGCTTTCGTAGACCTGCGCCAGTCCCATCTGGCCGACGGCTGCTGCTGCCTGGAGTTCGTGTACGCCGGAGGGGCGACGCGTCCAGCCCAGACGCTGCATGCCGCAGGCAATGGCGCCGGAGGAGACGAGTACGACGTCGCGCCCGATGGCGCGCAGGGTGGCGATTTGCCGCGCCCATTCGCCGATGGCCTTGAGGTCAAGGCCCGCGCCGTTATTGGTGACGAGTGCTGAACCTACTTTGACGACCAGACGGCGGGCGTCGGCAAGCGGCTGACTCATGCGCGCGGCTCCGCGTGATGGGCGTCCTCGTCGTTGCTTTCGTCTGCGGCATTTTCCTCCTCCAGCGCCGCGTGCGGCGAGCCGTCGTGGCCCGGCTCGCCGCCCTCGTCCGCGAAGGCAGGGGCGACGGGCGGTGCGTTGGGAACGGGGGGCGCCAGCTTTTCCAGCGCGTCCTGCACGGCGAAGATGAGTGGCCGGCAGCCTTCACCGTTGATGGCGCTGATGCAGAAGCACGCATCGGCGGGGCCGTAGGCCTCGCGGAAGGCAGTGATGCGTGCCTCGCGTTCGTCTTCCGGGATCAGGTCGAGCTTGTTGAGCACCAGCCAGCGCGGACGTGCCGCGAGTTCCGGACTGTACTTTTCGAGCTCGCCGACGATGGCGCGAGCGTCACGCGCCGGATCGGCGTCCGGGTCGGGTGGCGCCAGGTCGATGATGTGCAGCAGCACGCGGGTGCGCGCCAGATGCTTGAGAAAGCGCACGCCCAAGCCCGCGCCATCGGCGGCGCCTTCGATCAGGCCGGGGACGTCGGCAATGACGAAGCTCTTGTTTTCGGCGACGCGCACCACGCCGAGATTCGGGTGCAAGGTCGTGAAGGGGTAGTCGGCGACCTTTGGGCGAGCCGCCGAGACTGAGCGAATGAAGGTGCTCTTGCCGGCGTTCGGCAAGCCGAGCAGGCCGACGTCGGCGAGGACACGCAGCTCGAGCTTCAGTTCGCGCTCTTCGCCGGCTTCGCCCTTGGTGCATTGACGCGGCGCGCGATTGACGCTCGACTTGAAGTGGATGTTGCCGAGGCCGCCGCGACCGCCTTTGGCGATGAGAACGCGTTTGCCGTCGACGTCCAGGTCGGCGACGATCTCGTTGCTGTTGATGTCGGTGAGCACCGAGCCGACCGGCATGCGCAGGACGATGTCCTCGCCACCGCGCCCATAGCAGTCCGCGGAACCGCCGTTTTCGCCGCGCTGGGCGAGGAATTTCCGCGTGTAGCGGTACTCGACGAGGGTGTTGATGTTACGGTCGGCGACCGCGTAAACGCTGCCGCCACGTCCCCCGTCGCCGCCATCGGGGCCGCCCATGGGCACGTATTTCTCGCGCCGAAACGAGGCGATACCATTGCCGCCGTCGCCGGCAGCGACGAAAATTTTCGCTTCGTCGATGAATTTCATTGGACGCCCTCCGAGGCTTTTTGCAGCTAAAAACTAAAAAGCCCTATCGCGAGGATAGGGCTTTCCGGCGACGCATGGCGTCGTCGATCCGTGCCGCGGCGATCAGGCTGCCGGGACGATACGAACCGTACGGCGACGCTTTTCGCCCTTGATGGTGAATTCGACACGGCCTTCGACCAACGCGAACAGCGTGTGGTCCTTGCCGATGCCGACGTTTTCACCCGGGTGGAACTCGGTGCCGCGCTGGCGAACGATGATGTTGCCGGCAGCGACGAGTTGACCGCCGTAGCGCTTGACGCCAAGGCGCTTCGATTCTGAGTCGCGGCCGTTACGCGAACTACCGCCTGCTTTTTTGTGTGCCATTTTTCAGATTCCTCTCAAGTCAGGTCGACACTTACGCCGAAATGCCGTCGATGCGGATTTCAGTGTAGTTCTGACGATGGCCTTGTTGCTTCCGATAGTGCTTGCGGCGACGCATCTTGAAGACCTTGATCTTGTCGTGGCGGCCCTGCGTGAGGACCGTGGCCTTGACGGAGGCGCCAGCAACAAACGGAGCGCCGATCTTCACCGACTCGCCTTCTCCTACCATGAGGATCTGGTCGATGGTGATTTCTGCGCCAACTTCTGCCGGTATCTGTTCTATTTTCAATTTTTCGCCAGCGACAACGCGATATTGCTTGCCGCCGGTTTTTATGACCGCGTACATGTTGGACTCCAAAGAACGAAACGAGGTGAAACGAACCGTGAATTATACGGATTTATCCCTCTGCGTCAAAGGTTTCCCCGCGTTTTTCCCGCTTTTTGTGTGGCTTTGTGCGGTCGGGGCGCCAGCTCTTGGCGGGCCGCTGTTTGGTGGAGAGTGTCTTGGCAGCGCGCAGCTTGACGCTAGCCGCGGCGGCGCCTACCATCTGGCGTTTTTTCGCCAAGGCATTTACCCGGGTGAAGCTGGAACAGTTCTACAGTCTGATCGGGCCAGATATGCAGGCCGTCGATGCCGTCATCCGTGCCCGACTCCATTCGGATGTCGTGCTGGTTCGGCAGGTCGCCGAGTACATCGTGCAGGGGGGCGGCAAACGCCTGCGTCCTGCGCTGGTGCTTCTCGCTGCCGGCGCGCTCGGCTATCGCGGCGAACGCCACCACCAGATGGCGGCGGTCATAGAGTTCATTCATACCGCCACCTTGTTGCACGACGATGTGGTCGATGAGTCCGAATTGCGGCGTGGCCGCGAGACGGCGAATGCGACCTTCGGCAATGCGGCGAGCGTGCTGGTGGGGGACTTCCTCTATTCGCGCGCCTTCCAGATGATGGTCGAGATCGGCGACATGCGCGTCATGCGTGTCACCTCGTCGGCGACCAACATCATTGCCGAGGGCGAAGTCCTGCAGTTGATGAACTGTCACGACAGCGATGTCGATGAGGAACGCTATCTCCATGTGATCCGCTTCAAGACGGCGAAGCTCTTCGAGGCTGCTGCGCAAATTGGCGGCATTCTCGGTGGCGCATCGCCGGAAATTGAACGCGGGCTCGCAGCGTACGGCATGCACTTGGGCACGGCTTTCCAGCTGGTCGACGACATCCTCGACTATTCGGGGGCCGAGGCCGAAACCGGCAAGCATCTCGGCGACGATCTGGCCGAGGGTAAGCCGACGCTGCCGCTAATCTACGTGATGCAGCGCGGCACGCCGGAACAGGCGGCGTGTGTGCGCAAGGCGATCGAGCAGGGCGGCCGAGAAGACTTCCCGGCCGTGCTCGCGGCAATTCGTGCGTCGGGCGCGCTGGAGTATGCGCAGCAGGCCGCGCAGAACGAGGCCAAACTCGCTGCGCGTGCATTAGATGCATTACCGGCTTCCCAATACAAAGATTCGCTGCTAGAATTGCCAGCCTTTGCAGTTGCACGGAAATATTAACGCAACTGCCGAGTAAATCTCTTCCGTCGGGGTGTAGCTCAGCCCGGTAGAGTACTGCGTTCGGGACGCAGGAGTCGGAGGTTCGAATCCTCTCACCCCGACCACTTATTCAAGTCAAAAGCTCTGAGAAATCAGAGCTTTTTTCTTCTTTAGGCTTTGCTGCCGGATACCTTATCGGTATTCCCCTCCGTATTCAACAAGGACCACCGAGCTGTACCTGCGCTGAGACCGGTTGCTGACG
This sequence comes from Rhodocyclus gracilis, assembly GCF_009617575.1. Taxonomy (GTDB): domain Bacteria; phylum Pseudomonadota; class Gammaproteobacteria; order Burkholderiales; family Rhodocyclaceae; genus Rhodocyclus; species Rhodocyclus gracilis. The sequence goes on along the minus strand of NZ_WIXJ01000001.1, from coordinate 562,271 downwards.
TTGGCGTAGATCAACACCCCGGCGGCGGGGATAAGGATGGCGGGTAGCTCGGACACTCTCCTTGTACCGGTGGGCTAGAAAGTCGAAACCCCTTTAGCGCGCAGCGATCTGGGTTGAGACAACGATATGACCTTGGCGAACCGCGCTTCGAGGCGAACCGGGTTTGCCGTCGCTTTTCTTCGCTTCGCGACGAGAAAATGCAGGAGATTCCGGTCGCCAGTCCGGTCAGGAAAATCGTCGTTTCGGGATTGTCGGGTGCCGCGAGCAAGGCGATTGCCGGTCCTGGGCAGTTGCCGTAAATTCCCCAGCCGATGCCGAACAGCGCCGATCCCTGCACTCGCGCCAGATCGGGGGGCCGGATTGAGGTGGAACTGCTGATGGAATGCCGGTCGCTGGCGTTTCAATATCCAGTGAAAGCTGATAGCGGCGATAACCACGGTACCTCCGAGAACGAAGGGCAGCGCGGGGTCCCATTTACCGGTCGCATCGAGGAAGGCGAATACCTTCAGCGGCGAAGTCGCTCCCGCCGCCTATGCCAAATGACTCACCCGGAAATCGGGTAAGTTACCCTCGGACTCTAAAGCCCTCTGCTACCAAAAACGGGGGGACGTCGGCCCCACAGCGCTACCACCGTCCCGGAGATGCGACCGTTTGCGCGCCTACTCAAACCTTGAAGCGTCCAATCTGCGAACGCAAGCTGACGGCGATCTGCTCAAGTTCTGCGGCGGTTTCGGCTGTGCCTCGGATCGTCGAGCTGGTTTCCTCGACCATCTGCGCGACCTGCTCGACTCGTTGCGCGATCGAAGTGCTTGCCGCACTTTGCTCGCGTGTCGAATTGGCCATCTCGCGGATGCGTTCGAGGGTGCGTCCGGCACCGTCTTCGATCGCACGCAGCGAATCGGCCGCCGAACCCGCCAGTTGCACGCATTGCTCGACTTCCGGCAGCGCCGCGTTCATCGCATCGACGGCACCGCTGGTGTCGCTCTGGATGCCGACGATCATCTGCTCAATCTCGGTCGTCGCCTCCGACGTGCGCTCGGCGAGCTTGCGCACCTCGTCGGCAACGACCGCGAAACCGCGCCCCTGCTCGCCGGCGCGTGCCGCCTCGATCGCCGCGTTGAGTGCCAACAGATTGGTCTGTGCGGCGATTTCCTTGATCACGTTGGCGATTGACGAAATCTGCGTGGCGCGTCCTTGCAGCGCAATAATCCGCTGCGAGGCACTGCTGACCGTCGACGAAATCTGGCGAATCGCCGCTGAAGCCTGGTCGACGCGCGCGCCGCCGTCGGCAGCCTGGTTCATGGCCGTCTGCGAATCTTGTGCGGTGTCGTGAGCGCTGTCCGAGATGTGCGTCGAACTGACGGTCATTTGCTCGATTGCCGCCGCCATCGACGAAGTCGCGTCGGCCTGCTGGCCGGCGGCGGTCGCCACCTCGGTCGACGCGTGACTGATCTCTGCCGCATTGCGGACAACGCGGTCGGCGTCGGTGTTGATCTCGGTGACCAGCTTGCGCAGCGCCACGACCATGCCGCCGAGCGCGTACAAGAGGCTGCCGTGCGGCGGCGAGCCGACATCGGCGCTCAGATCGCCTTCAGCGACACGTTCCATCACCGCCGTCGCCGTCCGTGGCTCACCACCGAGCTGACGCAGGATGCTGGCGCTGACGCGCCAGCCGAAAAAGCTCAGTGCTGCGAGCAAGGCCAGCGAGATGGCGCCAAAGATTAGCGCGGCGTGGCGGAACGCGGCATCGATATCGTCAATGTAGATACCCGTGCCGACGACCCAACCCCACGGCGCATATACCTTCGAATACGAGAGCTTTGGCTCGGGCTTGTCCTGTCCGGCACGTGGAAACCAGTAGTTGACGAAACCGCCGCCCTGCTGACCGACGCTGACGACTTCCTGCACCACCAGCTTGCCGGTGGCGTCTTTCATGTCCTTCTTGTTCGTGCCCTCGAACGCCGGTTTCGGCGGCAACAATATGTAGTTGCAGTCGGTATCGAGGATGAAATAGTACTCGCTGCCGCTGTAGCGAAGGCCGCGCAGGCTCTCGCGCGCCGCTTTCTTCGCCTCGTCCTCGGACAGCTTGCCGTCCTTCACCAACTGCTGGTGGTATTCGAGGACGCCGAGAGCGACCTCGATCAGGTTCTGTGTTTTCTCCTTGCGATCCTCAAGCAAACTGCCCTTGAGCTGAAATAGCCCGACCAAGCAGAGCGCCAGCAAGCCGCTCAGAGTCAGTAATACGAGCAATTGCATACGGGTAGATACCCGCAGTGACATCAGGCCCGACATGAAAAATTCCCCTCGTTACCGCATATCCGGTTTGAATAAAATAACACAAGTGATTTGTCGCTGTTGGGTTTAATTATTGTTTTGATTTTCTGTTATTAAAATCAATATCTTAGATAATTATTTTGCGGCGGGAAAAATGGCTCGTTGCAAAATCTGCGGTAATTTTACTGATCGGCCTGTTTATATCATCGAGACGCGCCCGCTCAACTTCAAGAAAAGATCAGTTTCCCTTGGTGGCGAGTCTCACGAAACCATGAAGTATGAGATCAAGCCAGAGGTGAATGAGATTCTGCGGGCACTCGCCATCCCTACGGAATGACCGCGCCTCGGCGCAAGTAAAATTCGCCGCGGTTGTCGTCAATGCGTATCAACGGTCAACGACCAGCCCCGTGCTGCACGGCGGCAGCGATAAGATTCCTTGCTGTTGGGGAATGGCTCCAGAATGGGGGCTGCTGCATTGGTTCTCCATTAATGGATAAGGAACAGTATGGGTAGCGCGCTGATCTTGGAACGTTGATTGGCAGTTCCTGCAGGAAACGGCCGTTCAATTATCTTGTGCTGCCGCGCAGACCCAGTTTGGGAGGTGGCGCTGTGGGGAGTTGTCGACCACACGGCTGGTGATCTACTGGGGGAGTAGGAATACCCGTCCGGGTATGTTCCGCAAAAATACGTGCTCCAGAAATCTTTTTGAAAATATTCAAAAAGAATAATTCCGGCTCCGGTTCTGCTCCCGTGCTCTAAAAAACTCTGATTTTTTACGTTTCTGCGTTGATACCCCGTGAGCGTCCAGCCCTGCCGCGACGACGCGTGATCTGGGTTTTTCGGTGGAGGACGGGGTGTGGCGCTATTCGTTTCGCACCAATCGGACGTTCCCCTCTCCCGTCTGGCCTGCGGGCGCGCAGAGTTCGTGTAAGCGGGCGATTTCTCGTCATCGGGCGCTCAGGCGTCGGATTCGTCGGATTCCGATTCCAGCCGTCGCGTTCTCAGGGCAAAATCGCCGCTTCGTCTTTTCCTGCGCGTATGGCTCCGGATCATGCACCGCCCCGTTATTGCCCATCTCAAAGCTGGCCGCTACTGCGATGCGATCGCGGCGGCGCGTTCCTGGCTCGAATGCACGAGTTATCCCCAGTTATCGCCCGATCTGGCCGGTGTGGTGGGCGAAGAGCGTACGTCGCTGCTTTCACTGGCGCGCGAGGTCTTGGCGATGGGCGGTCCGCTGGGCGGGCCTCTCTGGGGGGCGCCGGCCTTGTTGCATCTGGCGTCGGCCAATCGGCCTGAGGCGCTGCTGATGCCGCCACAAACCTTGCCGAAAGGCGTCGTGCGCGCAGGCTGGCTGCCGGCGGGGCTCCTCGACAGCGACATGCCCGTCGGCTTTGTCTGCAAGCCTGACAGTATCACCGTGCCGACCGACGAGGTGACGGCCGCCGTGCTGGTCTTGCAGACGGTCGAACTCGAGGCGCCGGAGTTGGCGGACGACTTTTTCATCGAGTCGATGGAGCCCATCGTCGATGAGCGGCAGGTACTTTCGGCACGGGTTTTGTTACCGTGGATCGAGGCGCTCGAAGCCACGCAGATCATGCTGCGGGGGGCGCGCGAGGCGGCGGGCGAGGCCGTGCCCGCCACGCCAAACGCCGGCGCGGGCGCGGGCACTTCCCGGCCACTCTTCCTGCCCGATTCGGTCGCTTCCTGGGCCTTGGCGGCCGGGCGTACCTTCGCGGCGATGGCGCGCTGAGCAAGGCCAGCGTGTGGGGCGCTGCGCCTCAAAGCGCGTATGGCGATTCACGGAGGCGCCTTAGCGCCAGTCGTTGCCCCCTGCCGAAGTAGCCAGGGGGTGTTCAACGCGATGCAATGGTCATTGTTTAGCGTGGCGCTCACCCTGCCGGCTGCCTGTCGCGGGGACCGACCAACGCCAGACAAAGGATCGCCATGAAATTCGCCCATTCCCTGATTGCCGTTGCGCTGTCTGCGGCAGCGCTGAGCGCGCACGCCGATAGCGTGACCCCGTTGACGACGCCGGACTGGAATACCTTTTATTTCGCCGACGCCGGTAGTCACTGGCTCGATGATTTTGCTGCCAACGCCCCCGGCAATTTGTCGTTCTCGCTGTCGCTGAGCGGTCCGGCCTGGCTCAAGGTGACCGATCTGGGGACGACGGGTGACGTCTTCGAAGTGTTCGACAACGGCCGCTCGCTTGGCCTCACTTCGGCGCCGCAGCTTGCCAATACGCAGGATATCGGCATTGATTTCGACGCCGCCTTTGCCAGCCGCGACTGGAGTCATGGCCAGTGGCTGCTCGGCGCGGGCACGCACGTCATTACCGGCCTTGTCAGCCGTTCGCCCGTGGGCGCCGGCATTGGCGGCTTGCAGGTGACGGCGGTTCCCGAGCCGGACGCGTATGCCTTGCTGCTGGCCGGTCTTGGCCTGCTCGGCTGGGCGGCGCGGCGCCGTGCCGTGCGCGGGGAGAGCGTCCATGCGTAAAACGACACTGCTTGCCGGCGCGCTGGCGCTGGCGTTTTCGGGAATGGCCGGCGCGGCGACCTGCGCGGCACCCGACACGCGGACCTCGGTCTTCATCGGCGGCGTCGATAGCGGCATTGCCAACGTCGACGCCGACGGCGCCGGGCCGGGCAATTGCACGCTCAACGACCTGCTCAAGGCCGACCTGCCCAACACGAGCTGGGCGAGCCACGCCAAATTCGTCGCCAACGCGACGGCGGTGATCAATGCCGTGCCGGAGAGCCAGTTGAGCCGCACGCAAAAGGCGGCGTTGATCGCTGCGGCTAGCGCCTCCGACGTCGGCAACGTACTGGCCGTCAAGGTCATCGCTTTCAACGATTTTCATGGCTCCTTCGACAAGCAAGGCGCGCTCTTCGGCGTACCGTCGACCGGCGGCGTGGCCAACATGGCGGCTCTCGTGCAGAAGTTGAAAGCGGCCAATCCGAACAACGTCGTCGTCTCCGCAGGTGACTTGACGGGCGCCAGCCCGCTGGCGTCGGCGCTGTTCCACGACGAGGGCAGCATCGAGGTGATGAATCGGCTGGGCCTCGAATTCAATGCGGTCGGCAATCACGAATTCGATGCCGGCGCGGCGGAACTGCTGCGCAAGCAGAATGGCGGCTGTGCCAGCGTCGATCTTAACGGCGTGGCCGTCGATCCGGCGACGACCTGCCGCGGCGCCGACGTGGGAACGCCGGTGCCGTTTGAGGGCGCGAAGTTCAAGTATCTGGCAGCCAATGTGCAGAACGGCGCTACCGGCAAAACGCTCTTTCCCGCCTACAAGATCAAGAGCTTCCAGGGCATTCCGGTCGCGATCATCGGCATGACTCTGCAAGGCACGCCGTCGATCGTCACGCCGGCGGGGGTTGGCGGCCTGACGTTTACCGACGAGGCCGATACGGTCAATGCGCTGATCCCGCAACTGCGCAATCAGGGTGTGCACGCCATCGTCCTGCTCATCCATCAAGGCGGCTTCACCAGCGGCGGCAAGGATGACTGCAAGGGATTATCGGATGCCATCGTGCCGATCCTCGACCGCTTGCACCCGGAGGTCGATGTCATCGTCAGCGGCCACACGCACTGGGCGTACAACTGCGTGCGCCCCGATGCGCAGCGTCCTGACGGGCGCCGTCTGACCAGTGCCGGCAAATATGGTCAGTTGGTGACCGACATCGATCTGGCCATCGATACGCGCAGCCGCGACGTGCAAAGCACCCGCGCCACCAACGTCGTCGTCGATCCGTCGGCGCTGACGCCGGTAGCACCGATCCAGAACATCGTCGATGGCTACAAGGCTCTGGCGCGCCCGATTGCCGGCCAGATCATCGGCTACATCGACCGCGACATCAGCAAGGCGCAGAACGCGGCCGGCGAATCGCAGGCGGGCGATCTCGTCGGCGATGCCTTCCTCGAAGCCACCGCGCCGGCGGACAAGGGCGGCGCCGTTGTCGCCTTCACCAATTACGGCGGCTTGCGTGGCACCGATCCGGTGTTCGCCTACTCGGCGACGCATCCCAACAACAAGGGCGCGGGCGACGGCAAGGTGTCCTACGACGCGGCATTCACCTTCATGCCCTTCGGCAACAATCTGGTGGTGCTCGACCTGACTGGCGACGATCTCAAGCGCGTTCTGGAGCAGCAGTTCGTGCCATCGGCCAAGGCGCCTGCCAGCTGCACGGCGTGGAACACCCAGACGAGCGGCGGCCGCTTCCTGCAACCGTCGGCATCGCTCAGCTACGCCTGGAGCGCGAGCCGCCCCGATTGCGACAAGATCGATGGCAGCACGCTCAAGATCAATGGTGCGGTTGTTGATCCGGCGGCGACCTACCGCGTCACCGTCAACAGTTTCCTGGCGACCGGCGGCGACGGCTTCACCATCTTCAACAAGGGCACGAATCGTCTCGGTGGCGCGCAGGATATCGACGCGCAGGTGGCCTGGTGGAAAGCCAATACCTCGGCGAGCGCTCCTTACTCGCCGGCGCCCTTGAATCGCATCCGCAAGTTCTGAGTTGGTGTTGCCGGGGTAGGCGGCGCGTGTCGTCCGCCCCGGTTGTCGAGGTGCTTATGCGTTGTTGCATCGCCGCCCGCGTGCGGCAAGGAGGGCGACGGGTCGTGGCTCTGGCGCTGTTGGCTGGCGCGGTGGGCGTCGGGGCCGGCCCGGCCGCCGCGCATGGTAGCGCGCCGGGGCACGCGCGGCCGGAGGAGTCTGCGCAGGGCATCGAGCGCGGCCTCGATCTCGCACTCAATTGCGATCACGCCATTCACGAACTGCTCGACGAGTACGCCGCCTGTTTGCGTAGCAATCAGATCGAGATCGGGACAGATACGGCGGCGGAAACCGCTTTTCGCTTCGTCGCCTGGCTGCGCGCGGCCAACGCGGCGTATCAGGGGTATCCGGACGGCGAGACGGTTCAGTTGCGCTTTCGTCAGGAGTACCTCGCCGCCGCCCGTCGGCATCCCGTTCCTCCTGAGCAGCTTTGCCGGGCGCTGGCGCTCGACTGCGCGCAGCTGCCGGTGGCGCCGCCGCGCCTGGCGGAGATAGGCGGCTAATCCGGGCTGGCCGCCGCATTCCCGGCGGGTGAAGGCGTATCGAGGGCCGATCGGGCGTGGGCTTGCTCGCCGGCGTTTGATGGGTGCATAGTCCTTCGCGCTCAGGCAGTCGCCTGTTTCCAGACGCTACGACGGGACGCGAGATGATCATTCAGGACTTCCGGCTGCTGCGGCAGCAGTGTTACATCGACGGGCAATGGCGCGACGCGGCGGGCGGCGAGACCTTTGCCGTGCTCGATCCGGCCAGCGGCACGCAGCTGGCGCAGGTGGCCAATGCGGGGGAAATCGACACGCAGCGGGCGATTGCTGCCGCTGAAGCGGCCCTGCCGGCCTGGCGGGCGCTCACCGCGAAAGAGCGCGGCGCCGTGTTGCGGCGCTGGTTCGAGCTGATTCTCGCCGCCAGTAACGATCTCGCGCAGCTGGTGACGGCCGAGGGCGGCAAGCCGCTGGCCGAGGCCAAGGGCGAGGTGGCCTTTGGCGCGTCCTTCGTCGAGTGGTTTGCCGAGGAAGGCAAGCGCGCCTACGGCGAGACGATTCCGCAGACGGTGGCTGACAAACGCTTCATCACCCTGCGGCAGCCGGTCGGCGTTTGCGCGGCGATCACGCCGTGGAATTTTCCGCTGGCGATGATCACGCGCAAGGTGGCGCCGGCGCTGGCTGCCGGTTGCACGGTGGTGATCAAGCCGGCGGAGCAGACGCCGCTGACGGCGCTGGCGTTGGTCGAGCTGGCCGAGCGTGCCGGCATTCCCGCCGGCGTCATCAACGTGGTGACGGGCAGCGCGCAGGCGTCGGTGGCGATTGGCCGCGCGCTGTGCGCGAGTCCGGTGGTGCGCCATCTGTCGTTTACCGGCTCGACCGAGGTCGGGCGCCTGCTGATGGCGCAGTGCGCCCCGACGATCAAGAAGCTGGCGCTCGAACTGGGCGGTAACGCGCCCTTCATCGTCTTTGACGATGCCGAAGTCAAGGCGGCGGTCGATGGCGCCGTCGCCGCCAAATTCCGCAATGCCGGGCAGACCTGCGTGTGCGCCAATCGGTTTTTGGTGCAGGACGGGATTTACGAGGCCTTTGCCGCCGAACTGGCGACGCGCGTGGCGGCGCTGAGCGTCGGCCGTGGGACGGATGCGGGCGTCACGCAAGGGCCGTTGATCGACGCGGCAGCGGTCGCCAAAGTCGAATCGCTGGTCGTCGACGCGCAGGCGCATGGCGCCCGCGTGCTGAGCGGCGGCGCCCGGCATGCGCTGGGCGGCGGCTTCTTCCAGCCGACGGTGCTGGCGGACGTGACGCCCGCCATGCGTATCGCGCAGGAAGAGATTTTCGGGCCAGTGGCGCCGTTGTTGCGCTTTTCACGCGAGGAAGAGGCCATTGCCCTCGCCAATGCCACCGAATACGGCTTGGCGGCCTACTTCTACTCACGCGATGTCGGGCGTTGCTTGCGCGTTGGCGAGGCGCTCGATTACGGCATGGTGGCGATCAATACCGGCTTGCTCTCCTACGAAGTCGTGCCGTTTGGCGGCATCAAGCAGTCGGGCGTCGGTCGTGAGGGCTCGCGGCATGGTCTCGACGAGTATCTCGAGATCAAGTACCTCTGCCTCGGCGTCGCCTAGCGGCGGCGTCTTGCTCCTCGGGCGGCGCGGGGGCGGCGTGGCGCAACGTTATCGCCACCCTCAGCAGGGCTCCCAGCGGATGAAGTCCGCGCCGTCGTGCGTGGCGAGCTTCGCGGTGAGTTGCCGGGTCAGTTCGGCGGCCGGCAGCGGGCGGCTGAACAGATAGCCTTGCGCTTCGTGGCAGCCGAAGCTGCCGAGATAGGCGAGCTGGCGGTCGGTTTCGACGCCCTCGGCGATGACCGACAGTTTGAGCGTGCGGCCAAGCTGGATGATGGCACGGACAATCGCGCTGTCGTCCGCGTCGCCGCCGAGACTGCGCACGAAAGACTGGTCGATCTTCAGTTTGTCGACGCGAAAGCGGTTGAGGTAAGCGAGGCTCGAATAGCCGGTGCCGAAGTCGTCGATGGAGAGTTTGACGCCCAGCTGGTGCAGGCCGTTGATCGTCTGCAGGACCATGTCGGTATCGTGCAGCAGGATCGATTCGGTCAGCTCCAGTTCGAGCCGGTGCGGCGGCAGGCCGCTTTCGTCGAGGGTGCGCGCAACGCAGTCGAGGATGTTGCCATGCCGGAACTGTAGCGCTGAGAGATTGACGGCGACCGTCAGCGGCGGCAGGCCGCGTTCGTCCCAGACGCGGGCTTGCCGGCAGGCTTCTTCCATGACCCATTCGCCGAGCGGCAGGATCAGCCCGCTGTCTTCGGCGACGGGAATGAAGCTGTTTGGCGGCACCAGTTCGCCGTTGGCTTTTTGCCAGCGGACGAGGGCTTCGACGCCGACGATCTCGCCGCTGGCGATGTTGATCTGTGGCTGGTAATGCAGCACGAATTCGCGGTTGGCGAGCGCCTTGCGCAGGCTGCCCTGTAGTTGCAGGCGCGCCATGGCATCGACGCTCATCCGGCTTTCGTAGAAGCGGCTGCCGCCACCGCCATTGCCCTGCACATGTCCGAGCGCGGCGTCGGCCTTGCGCAGCAGGATGTCGAGGCTGGTGCCGTCTTCCGGATAGCGGCTGATGCCGATGCCGAACGACAGGTAGAGCGTGTGTCCGCCCAACACCACCGGATCGGCGCCGGCGCGCAGCAGGTCGGCGACGCGCGCTTCGATGACGGCTTTGTTCGGCGTGTCCTGACAGAGGGCGATGAATTCCTTGCCGCCGTGCCGGCTCAGGAAGTCGCCTTCGGGCAGGCGCTTCTTCAGGCGCTCGACGACGGCCATCAGCAGCCGGTCGCCGATGTCGTGTCCGAGGCTGTCGTTGATTTCCTTGAAACCTTCGAGGCTGATGTAGAGCAGCGCCATGCTGCGCCGCGCGCGGGCGCTGGTGGCGGCGGCGTTTTCGTAGAACTTGCGCAGTTGCAGGCGGTTCGGCAAGTTGGTCAGGGGGTCGTGGTGGGCGAGGTGTTCGAGGCGCTTTTCGGCCTCGTCGCGGCGGCGGCGGCTACGCAGATTCTGGATGCCGAAGGCGAGGTTTTTCGCCAGATCGCTGAGCAGCGCGATTTCTTCTTCGCCGAAAGCGTCGGCCTCGCCGGAGTAGATGCCGAGTGAGCCGAAAACCTCGCCGTCGCTACGCAGCGGAATGGCGATGCCGGCGACGTAGCCGCGTTCGAGCGCGGCGTCGCGCCAGTGGCTGCTGGGCGGAACGTCGGCGATGTTCTCCATAATCTGCAGGCGGCCGGTGCGGATGGCCTTGCCGGTGGGGCCATCGCCGAGCGCCGAGTCGCTCCAGACGACTTCGATGCTTTGCAGAAAGCCGTCGTTATGGCCGGCAAAGCTCACCGGACAGACAGTCTTGTTGGCGTCGGCGGCGGCAAAGCCGGCCCAGGCCATGCGATAGCCGCCACGGTCGACGATCAGCTGGCAAATTTCATCGAGCAGCACCAGTTCGGTGTCGGCGTGCAACAGCGTGGTATTGCAGTCGCTGAGCAGGCGCAGGGTACGTTGGAGTTTTTCGACGTGCGCTTCGGCAGCGTGGCGGGCGCTGCTGTCGCTGAGTGTGCCGATCAGTGTCGCCGGTCGCGTCGGGTCGCGGCGCAGGCTGAATTCATGCGGGCGCGCGGGCGCGTACGGCGAAAGGAATCTCCCGCTATGCCGGCGCGCTGCCTCGGCCGCCGGGTCGGCGAGCGCGGCGAGCATCGCGGCGAGGGCGTCGGTGCCGATGAATTCCGCGAAGGAGCGACCGAGAAGCGCCTCGCCTGTCGCCGCACACAGTGCCTGAAAAAGATCGTTCCAGGCGCGCAGCCGGCCATCGTCGTCGAGCAGAAAGACGGGGCAGGGCAGGCTGTCGATTGTCGCGTCGCGTAGCCACGTTGCCGCTCCGCTCTCGTCGAGGTCGGCAGCGGGGCTGAGAGCGAGGCCGTGCACAGGAGTGCGTGCTGGCTCGGGCGCCGGGTCAAGGCGCAGCGGTGGGTCGGTGGCACTCGCGGCCGGTGCATCGGGCGGCGGTGCCAGCTGTTCGGGTGAGGGGCGCCGCATTTAGGCGACCCGGAAGTATTCGACGGCCTTGTCCAACTGTAACGCCAGGGCATCCAGCGCTTTGGCCGAGGCGGCGTTGTTCTGGATGGTGGCGTTGGTTTCGTCGGTCATCGTCGCAATGCTCTCGACGTTGCGGGCGATGTCGCCGGCCACTACCGCTTGTTCCTTGGTCGCCGAGGCGACTTCGCGGGCGCGCTCGCGCGAGTCGACGGCCTGACTGAGGATGTCCTGCAAGAGACCGCTGGCTTCGCGTGCCTTGGCGAGACCGGCTTCCACTTGCGGCACGGCCTGCTCCATGGCGCCGACGGCGTCGTGCGTGCCGACTTGCACGGCGGAAAGCATGACGCCGATTTCGCCGGTGGCCTTGGCGGTGCGTTCGGCGAGCTTGCGTACTTCGTCGGCGACGACGGCGAAGCCACGCCCCTGTTCGCCCGCACGCGCGGCTTCGATGGCGGCGTTGAGCGCCAGCAGATTGGTTTGTTCGGCGATTTCCTGAATGACGCCGGCGATGCTGCCGATTTCTTGTGTGCGCGTTTCAAGCTGACGGATTTGCGTCGAGGATGTGCTGACGGTCGTCAGGACATCGGCAATCTGCGTTGCCGACGCGTTGACGAGGGCGTGGCCCTGTTCGGCGAGTTGCGCGGCGCGGCTGGAGTTCTCTTCGGTGGCGCGGGCGATCTGCGAGACTTCGTGAATGCTGACCGTCATCTCCTCGATCGAGGCGGCGGTGGCGGCGGTCGAACTCGATTGCACTTCGGAGGCCTTGCGGATTTCGTCCGCCGAGTCCGCCAGCTGGTTGGCGTCGCCCTTCAGGCCATGCGCAAGCGTGCGGATTTCCGTGAAGATCGCCTTCAGCCGGTCCTGCATCGTTGCCATCGAGGCGATGAGGCTATCGGGGGCGGCCGCGCGGCGTGTCGCCGCCGTCACCAGATCGCCGCTGGCGATACGCTGGGCGATGGCACTGGCTTCGTTCGGTTCGCCGCCGAGTTGATGGGTGATCGACTTGCCGGCGAGGTAAGAGACGCCGATCAGCACCAGCAGCGCGGCGAGGATGATGCCGCCGAGACGAAATGCCTCGGTCTTGAAGACGGCGTCGACGTCGTCGATGTAGATGCCGGTGCCGAATACCCAGCCCCAGGGTTTGAATTCGCTGGCAAGCGAGGTCTTGGGAATCGGCGTGTCGCTGCCGGGGCGGGCGATCTGGTAGCTGAAGAAGCCCCGGTTTTCGCCGGTGGTGCCGGCGTGGATGATCGTCTGGATCAGCGAGGGGTCGATTGCGTGCTGCTTGCCGCCTTGCGCAGCGGCGAGCAGGGTTTCGGCCTGGCGGTTGAAGATGAAGAAGTAGTCGCCACTGCCGTAGGTCATGGCGCGCAGGCTGTTGATGGCTTCTTTTTTGGCCTCGTCGTCGGCCAGGGCACCGCTTTGTGCAAGATCCTGGTAGCGGCTGAGGACGCCGTTGGCCGAGGTGACCAGGGCCTGGATTTTTTCCTTGCGGTCCTCGAGCAGGTTGCTGCGCAGGTTGAATAGCGAGTAGGTGCTGATGGCGATCAGGCCGAGCAAGGCGACGGCGGTCATGATCGCGAGCCGTGCCTTTACGCTGAGTGCGGCGAATTGCATGAGATTTCCTCGATCTGGTTAATCCGACGGTGCCGCCCGACCGAGTGGCGGAAAACCGCTTGTCGCACAAGCGCTTAAGCAGAAGCTCAAGGTTTATGCATTTGGATTATCAGAAAGAGGGGTCAAGGGGTCAATCAGGGTGTTCCTGATAAGGGCGACGAAATCCCTTAATTAGTTATTCGACCTTATAACGGGGTGATTCCCTGACGTATTGCGTAGCGAACGAGACCGGCCAGGTCGTGAATATCCAGCCGCTCCATGATTTGCGCGCGATAGGTTTCGATGGTTTTGACGCTGAGACTGAGATCGCTGCTGATCGCCTTCGTGGTTTTACCCTGGGCAATCATCTTTAATACCTGCCGCTGCCGGGGCGTTAATCCATCGCTCTTGTCGAGCAGGGTGGCTGGATCGAGGTAGCCGGCGACGACCATCTTCGATACCGTCGCCGACAGCCAGAGATCGCCGCGCATGACGGCGGCAATGGCCAGAGGTAATTCTTCGGGTGCTGAATCCTTGAGCAGATACCCTGCCGCACCCTGCAGGAATACGCGCAAGACGTATTCCTCGCTGATGTGCATCGACAGGACGATGACGCGTACCTTGGGCTGCGCTTCATTGATGATGCTGATCGCTTCCAGACCCGACATGCCCGGCATCGAGAGGTCGATGAGCAGCAGGTCCGGTTGCAGTTCGCCCGTCAGGCGGACGGCTTCCTGACCATTGGCGGCTTCGCCGACGATGTCGACGCCGCCGGCGTCACGCAGCAATGAGGCAATGCCGGCGCGGACCAGATGGTGGTCATCGGCAAGGAGAACGCGTGTAGTCATGCTCGTTTTTGCGGCTGGGGGAAGGAAAGGAGGATCTCGGTGCCTTCGCCGGGGCGGCTGTTGATCAGCATTTGGCCGCCGCAGGAGAGGCTGCGCTCACGCATGCCGATGAGGCCCAGAGGGCTTGGGGCGCCCGCCGTCGCGCGTTTGTCGGACGAGGTTGGCGGGGTGAAGCCGGTGCCGTTGTCGCGCACGCTCAGGCGCAGTTCGTCGTGTTCGAAGACGAGCTCGACCTTGATCTGCGTGGCTTGCGCGTGGCGCAGGGCGTTGGTGATGGCTTCCTGCGCCACGCGCAGGCAGCACAGTTCGATTTCGGGCGAAAAGCGCGCGTCGGCCAGCTGTTCTTCAAAGAAAACACGGGTCTCGGGCGGCAGGACGAGCTTGTTCAGGCAGGAGCAAAAGGCGGCGGGCAAGCCGAGTTCGTCGAGTTCGGCAGGGCGCAGACGGTGGGCGAGCGTGCGCGTCTTGTGCATCAATTGCTCGGTGATCAGGCGTGCCTGATTGAGCGCTTCATGCGCTTCGGCGTTTTGCGCGTGCTCGTCGGCGCGCTTGATGGCGATCTTCAGGGCCGTCAGTGACTGGCCGATCTCGTCGTGCAGTTCCAGTGAGATGCGCTTGCGCTCTGCCTCCAGAATGCCGATGACGGTGCTGGCGAAAGAGTCGATCTGCGCGGCCGCAGGCTTTGCGGCCTCCTTGCGGGGGGCGAGGTGTTCGATATGAGCAATCAGTGAGACGAGCTGGCCTTCCTGACCGCGCAGTCCGACCATGTTCTTGCGGACATGCAGAAAATGCCCGTTCTTGCGCAGCAGCTTTTTTTCCAGCGAGACGTTTTCGACGTTCCCTTGCAGCAACTGCTCCAGCAGCTGCGATTCGCGTGCCAGGTCGCTGGGGAGTGAGCGCTGTTCCGGCGGCAACTGACGCAACTCGCTTTCGGAGTATCCCGTCAGGCCACACAAACGCTGGTTGGCAAAAAGTATCTGGCTGTCGAGTGAGCAGATCGCCATGCCGACGGGCGCCTTGTCGAAGGCTTCGCGTAAACGGTAATGGTATCCACGAGGCTCCAGCCAGAGGGGCGATAATATGCCATCGTTATTTTGCCACGCCGTGCCGGAGAGCGGAGGTATTGGCTTTGATGGTTTTTTCATCGTCCTTCGGGGGGAGGGTCTATGCGCGTAAGTATCCGGCGTTGTGCGCTATCACATACGGCAAAGGTACCACAGGTGGGTAGTTTGTCGAGAGGATAAGTTGTCCGGGGAAATACTTCCAGAGGAAGTTTAACTGCCTGATTTTTCTTTACAGTCGATTTGATAAGTAGCGATGCCGTGTGTGAGTGTCGGGTGTTACCCGAGCACATTCGACAATGGGCGGCGAGAGGAAGTGAGCTTCGTGACGTGTCATCCATGGCGCTGTCGTCAGTCGTGGCATACGGGGTATGCAGTACCGGTAAGTCGGTATTTTCTAACTTATATGAAATGAGTATTAAATTTTTCGCATCCAGACGTGCTATTTTCGGCGGTTAGCTCCCGGTCACGGTTCTGGTGGTTCGCATGTTTCGTCGCCCTTTGTTGCAGCATCAACTCGTCGTTGCCGGAACGTATCTGTGTCTGGCGTTGCTGGCACAACGCGTCTTTGCGACGATCGATGTCTGGCCCGCTGCGGGCGCTGCCGTCGCCGCCTCCCTGCTGTTTGGCGCGCGGATCTGGCCGGCGATCGTGCTGGGCAGCTTCTTTTCCGTACTCGCCCATTTCTACGCCATCGGCCGTCCGCTGTTTTCGTCTGCGTCGGTGCTGATTGTTCTGGCGACGGTCGGCGGGAATGTGCTCGCCTCCTTGCTGGTCGTGCGCCTGTGTGGCCGGGTGCGTCGTTTGTCGTCGTCCTTTGGTCGTCTGCGCTGGGTTTTGCGCCGCTTCTTGCCGGCGATGTTCGCTTACGGGCTGGTGTCGGCGCTGGTGGGCGTCAGCGTGTATTGGTGGCTGGGCGAGCCGTGGTCGATCAGTTATGCCGAGGCGCTGGCGTGCTGGACCTTCAGCAGTTCGGTCGGCGCACTGATCATGGCGCCGCCATTCATCGCCAGCGTCTGTCAGCGCTATCCCCGGCGTTCGTGGCGCGAACTGACGCCACACGCGCTGGCGACGCTCGGCCTGCTGGCGCTGGCCTGGGCGATTTTTGGTCCGGGCACGGCGCAACTCTCGCCGGTGCTGCAACAGTCGGTCTTCATCTATCTGCCGCTGGTATACGTCGCGGTGACGCGCAGCCAGACCTTCACCTTCCTGTTTCTCGCGCTGACCTACTTCGTGGTCTGGTTTGGCACGAGTCGCGGCTACGGGCCTTTTGTTTCGTCCGACACGCTCATGAGCGCGGCGTCGATGGAGGCGTTCATCGGCATTTCGGCGGTGATGATCCTCATTGTGCAGGCGATGATGAATGCGCACCAGCGCACCCTGAAGCGGCTGAAAGCGTCGCTCGCCGAAAACGAGCAGCTGTTCTCCGAACTGCGTCAGGAGCAGCACGCCCTGAATTCGCTGAACGCGACTCTCGAACAGCGCGTCGCTACGCGTACGGATGAGCTGCGCGCGCTGAACGGCAAGCTGGAGGCGTTAAGCCGCATCGACGCATTGACCGGCATTGCCAACCGTCGCCACTTCGACGAGGTGCTCGCCCGCGAGTGGAGTCGCGCGGCGCGCGGTGGGCAGCCGCTCGGACTCGCGCTGCTCGATGTCGACTGGTTCAAGCGCTACAACGACTGCTACGGCCATCAGGCGGGCGATATATGCCTGCGGCGCGTCGCGCGGGTGCTGGCGGCGACGGCGAAGCGCGGTGGCGATCTGGTGGCGCGTTATGGCGGCGAGGAGTTCGCCTTCGTCGCGCCGGCGGCCGATCTGGCGAACATTCAGCGCATTGCCGAGGCCGTTTGCGCGGCGGTGCGCGATCTGGCGATGCCGCACGAACTCTCCGAATTCGGCGTCGTGAGCGTCAGTATCGGCGTCGCCGCCTTGCTGCCCGGCAAGGGTGAGCGGCCGGAGGCGCTGTTGCGGCGGGCGGATGCGGCGCTGTATCAGGCCAAGAACGACGGGCGTAATCGCGTCGTTGCCGACGTGCTGGCGCCTTGCGTGGCGTCAGGGCGGGACGGGAAGTCGGACGATACGGCGCCTTTCGACGTCAGCGCCCTGAGTTGGCGCGACAGCTATCTCTCGGGCAACGCCTTGATCGACCGCCAGCACATCGCGATTTTCCAGTGCGCCAACGATCTGCTCGACGCCAGCGTGTCCGGGCGTTCGTCGGATGAGATTGCACAGATCGTCCTGCGCCTGCAGGGCGAGATCGCGCAGCACTTTGCGGATGAAGAGGGGGTCTTGCGCGGTGTCGAGTTTCCCGGACTCGACTCGCACGCGGCGGAACATGCGGCACTGCTGGCGCGGAGTGATGGTCTGGCGCAGGACTATGCGGCGGGGAAGGTCGGCGTCAGTGCGCTATTTGATTTCGTCGTGCACGAGCTTGTCTCCCGGCACGCGTTTACGACTGACCGTGCCTACCATGCGTGGCTGGGCGGCAGCGGTCAGTCGGTGTTGGCGAGTTAGCGCATGCTGCCCGTCTTCAGGTAGCGGCTGTGCCAGGAGAGGGCTTCGTCGAGGATGTGCGGCGTTTGCCGACCCGAGGCCTGCTTCATCGCGCGCTCGTAGTAGTCGTGCAGCGCCGGACGGAAGTCCGGGTGCGCACACTTGTCGATGACGACCTTGGCGCGTTGCTTCGGCGACAGGCCGCGCAAGTCGGCCAGACCTTGCTCGGTGACGAGCACCTGTACGTCGTGTTCGGTGTGGTCGGTGTGCGAGACCATCGGCACGATGCAGGAAATGCTGCCATTCTTGGCTTGCGAAGGCGTCAGGAAGATCGACAGATAGGCGTTGCGCGCGAAGTCGCCGGAGCCGCCGATGCCGTTCATGATCGAGCTGCCCATGATGTGCGTCGAATTGACGTTGCCGAAGATGTCGGCTTCGATCATGCCGTTCATCGAGATGACGCCAAGACGGCGGATCACTTCCGGGTGGTTGCTGATCTCTTGCGGGCGCAGCAGGATCTTGTCGCGATACAGCGCCATGTCGGCGTTCAGCTCGGCCAGTGCGTTCGGGCTGAGCGAGAAGGCAGTCGCCGAGGCGAAGTCGAGCTTGCCGGACTTGATGAGGTCGAGCATGCCGTCCTGCAGCACTTCGGTGTAGGCGGTGAGGTGTTCGAAGGGGCTGTCGTTGAGACCGGCCATCACCGCATTGGCGATGTTGCCGACGCCCGATTGCAGCGGCAGCAGGTTGGCCGGCAGGCGGCCCATCTTCACTTCATGAGAGAGGAATTCGATGACGTGGCCGGCGATGCGGCGCGAGTCGTCGTCCGGCGCCGTAAACGGCGTGTTGCGATCAGGCGCGTTCGTTTCGACGACGGCGATGATCTTGCTCGGATCACAGCGCAGGTAGGGTTCGCCGATGCGGTCGCCGGGGCGAACGATGGGGATCGGCTGACGGTTCGGCGGCAGTTGCGTGCCGTAGTAGACGTCGTGCATGCCTTCGAGCTGGGCGTTTTGCCAGGAGTTGACCTCGAGGATCACCTTGTCGGCCTGGTCGAGCCAGGTCTTGTTGTTGCCGACCGACGACGAGGGAATCAGGCGGCCGTCTTCGAGGATGCCGGCGACTTCCACGACGGCGATGTCGAGCTTGCCGAGAAAGCCGAACCAGACGAATTGCGCGACATGCGACAGGTGAATGTCGATGTACTCCATTTCACCGGCGTTGATGCGTTTGCGGCAGGTGGGGTCGGACTGGTAGGGCAGACGCATCTCGACGCCGTCGACACTGGCCAGCGCGCCGTCGAGTTCAGGCGCCGTCGACGCGCCGGTCCACACGCCGATGCGGAATTTCTCGCCGGCTTCGTTCGCCGCCGTAATGCGGCGCGCCAGCGCGGCCGGAATGCTCTTCGGATAGCCCGAGCCGGTGAAACCACTCATGCCCACATTGACCCCTGAGGAAATCAGGGCCGCCGCTTCGTCGGCGGACATGATTTTGTTGCGTAGTGCGGCGTTCAGGACTCGAGATGCAGAAGACATGGCGTGGGTTCCTCGCGATCAAAGCCGCGAAGTAGATCGCATTAGGCGTTTTCCCGTCAAGTCGTCACGGCCTTTTCGGGCGCCTGCAGGGCTTCAGTGTCGGTTGTGTGACACAGGGGGCCGCTGGCGCGGCGGGTCGGGCGGGCGCATCTGCTATCCTGCCCGCCTTGGCAGCGAACGAGGATGGCATGGCTAAATTGCTGGTGTTGATGGCTCTGGCAGGGCTTCTGATTTACTGGTGGCGTAGCCGTCGGCCGCGTGGCGCGGTGCCGCCACCGCGTGTGCGCGGCGCCGAACGCATGGTCGTCTGTGCGCATTGCGGCGTGAACGTGCCGGAGAGCGAGAGCGAGCGCGTTGGCGGGCAGTTCTATTGCACGCCCGAGCATCGACGCCGCGATCATCCGCAAGATCCGGCGGGTTCTTGAGGTGGCGCCACGCATGCCCGCCGGACACGCCACGCCTGACAACCCGAACGCGCAGACGCCGCTCGCGCCGTCAGAAGGCAGCGCCGTCACGGAGGCCCCCCTTGTGATCGACGCCGCCGGCTGGTTGTCGGGCGGGCGGCGTGTTGAATCGCCGAATGCCGACGAACGGCCGGCGGGAGAGGCGATCTGCCTCGCCGTCATCCACGCCATCAGCCTGCCGCCCGACGAATTCGGCGGCGACGACATCCTGCGGCTGTTTACCAACACGCTTGATCCGGCGGCACATCCCTACTTCGCCGGCATCGCCCACTTGCGTGTCTCGTCGCATTTTCTGATCCGGCGCGATGGCGAACTCATTCAGTTCGTCGCAACCACCCGCCGCGCCTGGCATGCCGGGGTGTCGAACTGGCAAGGACGGTCGCGCTGCAACGATTTTTCGCTCGGTATCGAACTGGAAGGCGGCGACGCCCATCCGTTCACCGATGCCCAGTACGCTGCCCTGCGCCCCTTGCTGCGCGCCTTGGCGGAACGTCATCCTGTGCAGGCGCTGGCGGGCCACAGCGACATCGCGCCGGGGCGCAAGACCGATCCGGGGCCGTATTTCGAGTGGCCACGGCTCGTCGGCACGGGGATTCCACCGCGGCAGTGCTAGCCGCGAGTCCGTGCCATCGCACCACCGCCTCTGGACGCTAAGCTTTTTTCGCGATGAAGCGGCGAATCCGCTCGACGGCTTCGCCCAGTCGTTCCACCGAGGTCGTCAGCGCAAAGCGCAAGTGGCGTTCGGGGCGGTGGCTGCCAAAGTCGAGCCCCGGCGTGACGGCGACGCCGGCTTCTTCGAGCAGTTCGTGCGCGAAACGCTCGCTGTCGTTGGTGAGCGCACTGCAATCGGCGTAGAGGTAGAAGGCGCCATCCGGGCGCGCGGTGATGCGAAAACCGAGAGCTTCCAGCGCGGGCGCCATGAAATCGCGGCGGCGGCGGAATTCAGCGCGGCGTTCTTCCAGAAGCACAATCGTCTCCGGCGCGAAGGCGGCCAGCGCCGCGTGCTGTGCCGGCGTTGACGGCGCGATGAAGAGGTTTTGCGCCAGCTTTTCGACGTCGCGCACATAGGCGTCGGGAACGACCAGCCAGCCCAGTCGCCAGCCGGTCATACCGAAATACTTCGAGAAGCTGTTGATGACGAAAAGGTCATCGCCGAGCGCCAGCGCCGTCGGCGCGTCGCTGTCGAAAGTCAGACCGAGATAAATCTCATCGACGATCAGTGCCCCCCGGCGGGCGCGGATGAAGTCGGCGATGGCGGCGAGCCGTTCCGGTTCGATCAGCGTGCCGGTCGGGTTGGCCGGCGTGGCGAGCAGGGCGCCGACGCTGCGCTCGTTCCAGTGCGCGGCGAGATCATCGAGCGTCGGCTGGAAGCCGTTCTCGGCACCGACCGGAATGCCGACCGGTACGCCTTCAAAACTGCGCACGAAGTGCCGGTTGCACGGGTAGCCGGGGTCAGTGAGCAGCCATTCGCCGCCGGGGCTGGCCAGACAGGCGAGTGCCAGCAGCAGCGCGCCTGAGGCGCCGGCGGTGACGACGATGCGTGAAGCCGCGACGTCGACGCCGTGATGCTGACGGTAAAAATCGGCAATCGCCTGCCGCAGCGCCGGCAAGCCGAGCGCCGGCGTATAGAAGACGCGGCCGTCGGCGATGCTCGCCTGCGCGGCGGCGATGATCGGCGCCGGCGTCGGGAAGTCCGGTTCGCCGACTTCGAGGTGGACGATGTCGCGCCCTTCGGCTTCCAGCGCTTGTGCGCGCGCCAGCAACTCCATGACGTGGAAAGGCGAGATATCAGCGACGCGCGGGGCGGGAAAAGAGGGCGCTGCCGGCGGCGTTGCCTGAGAAGGACGTGATGCCATGCGAGTCTCCACAGGAGAAAGTGGAACGCCGCTGCCACCGGAGCCGCGCAAGGGCGGTGGTCGGAGGCAGCGGCGTAAATGGTGTGAACGGCGTGGTACGAACAGCGAGTACGAGCAGCTTGGCGCAGCAGCGCGTACTGGTAGCGCTTACGAGTGGTGCTTAAGTACCGCGTGCCGCAGCTCCGGCCAACGCGCAGGCGCCGGCCGGAGCAAGGAGGGGCTTAGCTCGCCTTCTTCGGGAAAGCCAGTGCGAAATAGTCGCGGATCAGGCGCAGCTGTTGCGGCGTCTTCGCCCCGATCTTGTCGAACCATTCGGCGTGGCCGGCGAGTTCGGTCGTCCATTCGGCCGGGTCGATCTTCGTCAATGCAGCGAACTGTTCTTCGCTGATGTCGAGGCCGCTCCAGTCGATGTCGCTGTAGTGCGGCAGGAGACCGAGTTCGCCCTGTTTGGCACCGACGCGACCACGCACGCGGTCGACGACCCACTTCAGGACGCGCATGTTGTCACCGAAGCCGGGCCACAGGAATTCGCCCTTCTCGTTGGTGCGGAACCAGTTCACGCAGAAGATGCCGGGCGCTTCATCGATCTTGCGGCCCATCTTGATCCAGTGCGCGAAGTAGTCGCCCATGTTGTAGCCGCAGAAGGGCAGCATGGCGAACGGATCGCGGCGGACGACACCTTGCGCGCCGAAGGCGGCGGCGGTCGTTTCCGAACCGAGGGTGGCGGCGAGGTAAACGCCGAAGTCCCAGTTGAAGGCTTGTTGCACCAGCGGTGCCGTGGTGGCGCGACGGCCGCCGAAGAGGAAGGCCGAGATCGGCACGCCCTGCGGGTTTTCCCAGTTGGCGTCGATCGACGGGCATTGCGACGCCGGCGCGGTGAAGCGCGAGTTGGCGTGCGCTGCCTTGCGGCCGGTTTCCTTGCCGATGGCCGGCGTCCAGTCCTTGCCTTGCCAGTCGATCAGGTGCGCCGGGGCTTCCTTGGTCATGCCTTCCCACCACACATCGCCGTCGTCGGTCAGCGCGACGTTGGTGAAGATGATGTTTTCCTTCAAGGTCGCCATGGCGTTGAAGTTGGTCTTCTCGGAGGTGCCGGGCGCTACGCCGAAGAAGCCGGCTTCCGGATTGATCGCGTAGAAGCGCGTGACGCCGTCGGCGTCGGTCTGCGGCTTGATCCAGGCGATGTCGTCGCCGATGGTGGTGATCTTCCAGCCGTCGAAGGTCTTCGGCGGAATGAGCATGGCGAAGTTGGTCTTGCCGCAGGCGGACGGGAAGGCGGCGGCGACGTAGGTCTTTTCACCGGCCGGCGATTCGACGCCGAGGATCAGCATGTGTTCGGCCAGCCAGCCTTCTTCGCGCGCCATCGTCGAGGCGATGCGCAGCGCGAAGCACTTCTTGCCGAGCAGCGCGTTGCCGCCGTAGCCGGAGCCGTAGGACCAGATTTCGCGCGTCTTCGGGAAGTGCACGATGTACTTGGTTTCCGGGTTGCACGGCCAGCGCGAGTCTTTTTCGCCGGGTGACAGCGGGGCGCCGACCGAGTGCACGCAGGGAACGAATTCGCCATCGGCGCCGAGCACGTCAAACACGGCACGGCCCATGCGCGTCATCGTGCGCATGTTGACGACGACGTAGGGGCTGTCGCTGATTTCGACGCCGACGTGCGCGATCGGCGAGCCGAGCGGCCCCATCGAGAAGGGGATGACGTACATCGTGCGGCCGTGCATCGAGCCCTGGAACAGGCCGTTCAGCGTGCCGCGCATCGTTTCCGGGTCTTCCCAGTTGTTGGTCGGGCCGGCTTCTTCCTTGGTGTCGGAGCAGATGAAGGTACGGTCTTCGACGCGCGCGACGTCGGAGGGGTCCGACCAGGCGAGGTAGGAGTTCGGACGCTTTTCCGCGTTCAGGCGGATGAACATGCCGGCGTCGACCATCTCGCCACAGAGGCGGTCGTACTCCTCTTGCGAACCGTCGGCCCAGACAACGCGTGCCGGTTGCGTCAGCGCGGCGATGTCGGCGACCCACTGGATCAGTCGGCGGTGTTTGACGTATTCAGGAACGTTAAGTGAAACGCTTGGATTCATGACATGCACTCTCAATGACAGGACGGAAAACAGGACTCGTCGCGGGCGGCGCACAGTGCGGTGCGGCCGGGGGGCGTCGGAGGGTTCCGGCGGGCTCCGGTCGGAGAAAAGCGTCGGTCGCGGCGGGCAAAAGCGGAAAAATTCGGCCCGGCGGATGCGGGAAAATGAGGCAAGACCTGAGTGGCGGGGCGTAGTCGGCGAAGCTGCTGGCCCCGTTTTTGGGGGTGAAAGAGGCGGCGATTATCCCACAAATCGCCGATGTGCCGAGTTGCCCGAATGGTTTCGCGAACGCCTGATCGCGTCGCCGGGCGCGGCAGGGTGTCGCCATTACCCGGTTTGCCGTAGTCGGAAACTCTGCGAAGGCTGTATTGGCGGTGGGCCTTGCGCTGGCTAGAGTGGGCCGTCGGGCTTCGCCATCGGGGTCGCCGCCCGTTTTTGTGGAGCGACCATGACAAATTCGCCGCTCTTTCTGCGCACCATCCGGTGCCAGCCGCCGCCTGAGTTCGCCGCCTCGCCGTTGGGGCGTGTTGCCTTGCGCTCCGCCACGCCTGCCGCACGACCGCCCGATGATCGACATTGAGGCCGTCGAGAGCGGGCAAACGGTGCGTAGCGCGCTGAGCCTCGCCTTGCTGACGGGGCGTCCGGTGCGCTTGCGCCACATTCGCGCACGGCGGCAGACGCCGGGCTTGCGCCTCGGGGATCTGGGAGGCATCGAGGCGGCGGCGCGTATCGGCCAGGCCGAGGTCACCGGGGCGATGGCCGGATCGCAGACGCTGAGCTTCGCGCCGCGTCGCTGCGTGGCGGGGGATTACTCGTTCTCGGTGCCGGCGCAGGGCTCAGCGGTGTCCTTGCTGCTGTCGCTTCTTCTGCCCCTGAGTTTCGCCGGTTCGTCCTCGCGCCTCCGGCTGGCGGGCGCGACGCATGCGCCGCATAGTCCGTGTTACCAGTATTTCGCCGAGGCCTTGTTGCCCTTGCTGGAAGACGCCGGACTGCGGGTGAGCGCGCAGTTGCTGCGCGCGGGCTTCAGTCCGCGGGGCGGCGGCATGATCGTCGCCGGCATCCGTCCTGTCACGCGTCTGGCGGCGCTGAAAGTGCGCACGCGCGGTGCCTTGCTCGGCGTGCGTGGTTACGCGGTGGTGGCCGGGCTGGATCGCTCGGTCGCCGAACGTCAGCGGGCGCGGGCGTTGCGCCGACTGGAGCCGCTCGGCGTGCCGTTGAGCATCGAGCCGTGCCTCGTGCCGGCGGTTTGTCCCGGCGCCTTTGTCGTGCTTTTCGCCGAGTTCGAACACAGCCAGCAGTGCTACTGGGCCTCCGGCACGCTCGGGCGCAACGGCGATGCCGTCGCCGACGAGGCGGCCGAGCAGTTGCTGACGCACGTTGCGGTCGACGGGGCGCTGGACCCCTGGCAGGCGAGCCAGCTGGTGCTGCCACTGGCGTTCGCGCAGGGGCGTTCGAGCTTTTCGACCTGCCGCATTACGCCGACCTTGTGCGATGAGGTGGCGCTGTTGCGCGAATTTCTTGCGGTTGACGTCGTTGTGCGCGGACGCGTCGGCGAGGCCGGGCAGGTGCATGTGCAGGGCGCCCGGCGCGAACGCCCGCCGCCGCTCACCGGCAATCGGGGCAAGACAGCGCCGGCGACTCACGCTGCGCGCCGCTCCGCGGCCGAGGCGGGCGCGGCGATCGTGGCCCCGGAGACAATTGCGGCGTCCGCTGCGCTTTCGTCTTCTGACGACGTTTCGGCATTACTCCCCGCTGCCGGATGACGCATGGGCTTCGTGTTCGCTCCGCGTGTCCGGTGGGGGGGCGGCGTATGCCGGGGGTGCGGTTTTTGTAGTGAGTGGGGAGTGTGCGGTGCGTGCTGTGTCTGCGTCTTCTGCGTTGTTGGCGGGGGGCACGGGCCCTGCCGGCGGGGGAGGGCACCAGCGCTGCGACGAAGAGGGCTGAGCCATCGCTTCGTGCGTGTCATCCCCCCGCAGGGGAGGCGTTGTCGATGTGTCCGTCGCCAAGGCCGTTGCCGGCGCTGGTGCGGAATCGGACAAGACGGGGTCGTTTGCCGGGGCAAGCGGCACGGCGATAGCCATCACCGTCGCGCAGGGTGCGCCGGGGAGCGGCGTGGAGAGGGGCGTGGCGAGCGGCGCGACGGTGTTGCGCGGGTGGGCAAAGCGCAGCCCGCCGCCGGCGGCCTTGGCGGCGTACATGGCGTGATCGGCGCGGCGCAAGAGTTCGTCGCCGCGGCTGTCGGCGACTTCGTCCGCCGCGAAAATGCTGACGCCGACGCTACTGTGAATCGGCACCGCCGTGGTGTCGATGAGGATGCCCGTCGCCAGACGGGAGATGATCTTGTCGAGAATCTGGGCGATGGCGTCGCGTTCGTGGATGTCGCAGAGGATGATGCCGAATTCGTCGCCGCCCAGTCGCGCCACGGTGTCTTCCTTGCGTACGCCCTCCTGCAGGCGCCGTGCCGTGGCGCACAGCGCCAGATCGCCCGCCGCGTGGCCGAAGCGGTCGTTGATCGACTTGAAGTTATCGAGGTCGAGAAAGGCGACGGCAAAGGCCTTGCCGTGCCGCACGGCGCGCGCGCAATGCTGCGCCAGACGGTCGAGGAAGAGTGTGCGTCCGGGCAGCCCGGTCAGCCCGTCGATATTGGCGAGTCGTTCCAGACGCGCCAGCGCGTCATGCACAAAGTCATTTACCGGGCGACCGACGCCGACCAGAAAGGCTGGCTCGCCGTCGCTATCGACGAAAGGGCGAATCGTCTTTTCTTCGTGGAATATCTCGCCGTCCTTGCGCCGATTGGTGAATAGCGCGCGGAATTCGCGCCCGGCGAGAACGGTGTTCCATAGCTCGGCATAGAAACTCTCCGGGTGCAGCCCCGAGCTGATCAGGTGGGCGGGCTGGCCGAGCGCTTCGCTGCCGGTGTAACCGGTGAGCCGCTCGAAGGCGCGGTTGACATGGCGAATGACGCCATCGCGGTCGGTGATCATCAGCGATTCACTGGCGGCGGCCATGCGCTGGCGGAAGCTCTCCAGATCGTCGTGCAGGGCGGCGCCGTCTTCTGAAGTACGAGGTTCGTCTATCGGCATGCGTCTCTCCTCGCGGCTGGGCGCGCACGGCTGGCGCGCCCTCGATGGTACGGACTGCATTGGCGCCGACTATAGCGAGAGGAAATGTTCATGGAATATACCGGCAAGTGTTGATACGGGCTGTCGGATATGCCGTAGTTCGCAGCGTCTTTGGCGTTCGGCGCATGACATGGCGGGCGTCGTTGGGCTTGGGGCGCTGGCGTGGCGGAGGCGCTTCAGGCGGTCGTCAGGCCGTTGCGGATGGCGTATTTGGTCAGCTCGGCGACGCTGTGCAGGTCGAGTTTGCGCATGATGTTGCGGCGGTGGACTTCGACGGTGCTGGTGGCGATGTGCAGCGTGCCGGCGATTTCCGGCGAGGTGCGACCGTCGGCGAGCAGTTGCAGGACTTCGCGTTCGCGCCGGCCAAGGCGTTCGCCGTTGATGCGTTGCGTCGGCTTGCGGCCGCGTACGCTGTCGACGACGATGGCGGCGACTTCCGGGCAGATGTACGTGCGGCCTTGCGCCAGCGAGCGGATGCCGCGCAGCAGTTCGTCGCGCCCGGCCGACTTGACGATGTAGCCGCTGGCGCCGGCGTCGAGCATTTGCAGGACGATGCGGCGGTCGGAGAAGGTCGACAGGGCGAGCACGCGGATGTCGGGGTGATCGCGCAGCAGGCGGCGCGTGACTTCGATCCCGGAAACGAGCGGCAGGCCGATGTCCATGACCACGACGTCCGGCTTCAACTCGCGCGACAGGCGCAGCGCTTCGTCGCCTTCGCTGGCTTCGCCGATGAGGGCGAGGTCGTTTTCGCGTTCGAGGACGCTGCCGAGTGCTTCACGCAGGATCTTGTGGTCGTCGACGAGCAGGACGCGGGTGGTCATGGGGTTTCCTCCGGAAAGTGTGTGCTGCTGTCGCCCACGGGAATGGTGAGGGTGACCGTCGTGCCGTCACCAGGGGCGCTGTCGACGTGCATTTGTCCGCCGAGAAATTCGACGCGTTCGCGTACGCTCAGGAGGCCGAAGCTGGCGTGCTGCATGAGATCGTCGACCGATTCCGGGTAGTTGAAGCCGTTGCCGTTGTCGGTGACGGAAACCGTGATGTTGGCGCCGTCGCGCAGGCAGTTGAGTTCGGCGACCTGTGTGCCCGAGTGTTTGGCGACGTTGATGAGCAGTTCGCGCACGGCACGGAAGAGACTGGTGCGGGCGGGCTCTTCCAGTGGCTTGTCGGCGCCGTCGTCGTCGATGCGCACGGCAACGCCAAAGACGCGCTCCATCTCTTCGGCCAGCCATTCGAGTGAGGCGCTCAGGCCGAGCGTCTGCAGGATGGGCGGGCTCAGTTGCATCATCAGCGAGCGCACCGAGCGGTTGGCCTGGTCGATCAGCGATTCGATCTCCTTGAGCGGAGTGCGCATCTTGCCGCGTCGTTCGCTGTGATCGAGCGAGCTGAGCTTGATCTTGACGATGGAGAGCACTTGCCCGAGATCGTCGTGCAGATCCTGCGCCAGCGCGCGGCGTTCGCGCTCTTCGGCGAGCGACAGCTCGGCGGCCAGTGCCCGCAACTGGCCGGTGCGGCTGGCGACGCGTTCCTCCAGCGTTTCCGCCATGCGCCGCTGCGCGACGGCGGCGGCCTCGGCGTTTTCCTTGCTGTCGTTGATGTCGGCGTAGGTGACGATGACGCCGTCGATCTGGCCGTCGCTGGTGCGCGAGGGGTAGATCTGGCGCAGCCACCAGCGTTCGTCGGAGAGGCGCAGTTCGCGCGCGCGCGGGCTCTGGCCGGCGAGCGCGGCAGCGGCATCTTCGGCGACGCCGTGGCCGATGCAGTCGGGTGAGATGTCGGTCACCGGTCGCCCGTAGTCACCGGCGAGCAGCTTGCACAGATCGCGCACGGCCGGCGAGAAGCAGCGGATGCGCAGATTCTGGTCGAGGCGCAGCGTGGCCAGGCGGGCATTGATGAAGAGCAGTTCGGTCTCGCGCCGGCGGGCGTTCAGACTCTCGATACTGGCGTGCAGTTGCTGGTTCTCGACTTTCACTTCCTCGTTGATGGCGCGTATTTCCTCTTTGCCGCTTTCGAGTTCCTCGTTGATCGACTGCAATTCTTCGTTGATCGAGAGGACTTCTTCGTTGGCGACCTTGAGGTCTTCGTTGGCGCTTTCGAGGCGTTCGACCGTCAGGTCGAGTTCTTCGTGAACGCTTTTCAGCTCTTCTTCAAGCTGACGGATCTGCGCGCTTTCGCTGTGTTCCTGCTGCGCTTCGGCGAGTTGCGCGCGGTGTTCGAAGACCACCAGCAGCAGCGCTTCACCGCCGGTGTTGCTGCCCGCCGGGCTGACGGTGATGCGCACCGGCTGAAAGCCCGTCGCCTGCTTCAGGCGGGCGCTGACACGGACGCTCTTGCATTCGGCGATGGCCCGGCGCAGCGCGTTACGCAGCGGTGGGCGCAGGCCGTCGCGCGCCAGCGTCAGCACATCGCGCGTCGGCGTGCCGCGCGGGCGGTTGAGAAACTCAAGGGTCGCCCCGCTGAAATAGAGTGCCTCGAACTTGTCGTTGACGAGGACGGCGGCGGGCGAGAAGTGGTCGAGGATGAGTTGCTCGGCGAGCGCTTCGATACTGCGCCGGGAGGACGAGGTGCGTGGTTCCGGCAAGGTTTCGAAGACGCCGTCGCCGCTGCGCTGCGGAATGCTCTCGGCGTGCTGAAAGATGCGCCAGCGCCGCGAGATCGGCAGGAAGATGTCTTCCTGCTGGCCGACCGATTCGGCGTTGCCGAGAAACAGCGTGCCGCCCGGACGCAGCGCGAAGTGAAACTGCGATAGCACCCGTTGCTGCGTTTCGCTGTCGAGATAGATCAGCAGATCGCGGCAGCAGATGAGGTCGAGGCGGCAGAACGGCTGGTCGGCGAGTACGTTGTGGGCGCCGAAAACGACCGATTCGCGCAACTCGCGGACGATGCGCAGGTGCTGACCGTCGTCGCTCGGATGAAAGTAGCGTTCGGCCCAGCCTGCTGGCAGCAGCGCCGCGATGCCGCTCGGGTAGGTGCCGCGCCGCGCGGTTTGCAGGGCGGCAGCGTTGACGTCGGTGGCGAAGACCTGCACGCCGCGCGTGCTGCCCTGCTCGCGCAGGACTTCGCGGGTGAGGATGGCAATCGAGTACGCCTCTTCGCCGGTCGAGCAGCCGGCGACCCAGATGCGCAGCGGTTCGTGCGTGGCGCTCAGGGTGGCGAGCGGCATCAGCACTTTTTCGCGCAGTTCTGCCCAGGCGTCGGCATCGCGCAGGAATTCGGTGACGCCGATCAGCAGGTCCTGGTAGAGCGCGTCGGTTTCGCGCGTGTCGCGCTTCAGGAGGCTGGCGTATTCGTTCCAGCGCAGGATGCCGCGCAGCCCCATGCGGCGCTGGATGCGGCGGATGAGTGTGCCGTGCTTGTAGCCCGCGAAGCTGTAGCCGCGCTGATTGCGCAGGCGCGTCAGGATGTCCTCGACGGCGCCGGCGATCTTGGCGATCGGCGGCAGCGAGTGAGGGCCGTCAGTGTAGGGATGGCGGGCGTAGTCGAGGAGGACGCCCGGCATTTCGGGGATCGACAGCACTTCGCTGGCCAGTCCGGTGGCGATGGCGCTGCGCGGCATGGTCGGGTAGGTTGCCGTTTCGGGCGATTGCACGATGACGATGCCGCCACTCGCTTCGATCCGCTTCAGACCGATGGCGCCGTCGGCACCGCCGCCGGAGAGAATGATGGCGATCGCCCGGTCGCCGCGGTCCTGTCCGAGCGAGGCGAGAAAGCGGTCGATCTGCAGGTCGCTCGATCCTTGGCGCCCCTGCGCCTGCAAGCGCAGCGCACCGTCGACGAGCTGGATGGTCGTGTGCGGCGGCGTCGTGATGACCTCGTTCGGGCGCGGCCGCATGCCGTTGACCGCGACGCGCACCGGCATGGGCGTGTGGCGCGCCAGAATGTCGGCGCCGGCGTTTTTTTGCTCGGGCGCCAGATGCTGGACGACGACGAAAGCGATGCCGCTGTCCGCCGGCATGCAGTCGAAAAAGGCGCACAAGGCCTCCAGCCCGCCCGCCGAGGCGCCGATCCCGGCGATGCAATAGTCGTTGGCGAAGTCGCCCGTTCGCTCCGTGATGAGCGGCGAGCCGCCACTTTGCTCGTTTGCCGATGCGTCGTTCGCGCGCGCGTCGGCGACGACAATCGCCGGCAGGGTTTCGGCGGAGACGAAGGCGAAGGCCGACGCCGGGGCACAGGCGTTTGTCGCGTGGGCGGAGTGCGTGGATGGCTTGACCGGGGCCGCGAATGCCGTGCCTGTCGGCAGGGCATCGCTGAGGCCGGAATCTGCCTGCCCGCCCTGTTCGTTCGCCGACGGCGTGTGCGCCGCCTGCCGCGGGCGTTCTGGCGCGGCGATGTCATGGCCCGGATCACTGTCGCTCACAGCGTCGGCAACAGCGGCGGCATCGCTGCCCGCTCCTTTCGCTATCTCCTGCACGCGTACTCCTTGTGCTCAGTGGTCAGGCGCCGCAGCGGCGCTGCCCGGCTGATGAATTTCCGGGCGGCTCCCCCTCGACGATGGCATTAATACTCTGTTACGTCATGCAGGAATCCTAGCGCATCGTGCGGGCGGCGGCGTTACTTGAAATCGGGTAATTCCGTGGGGCGATGGCTCGTCTGGGCAGGCACGCAATACGTCGCGCACTCCCGTGCTCGCATGTACTCGCGCGCGCCGGGTCTGTCTGCCGCGCGCCGTCTGCACGGCCGGGCGGGGTGGGGCGGTGGGCTGTCTGGCGTGGCGCCCGAGTTGTTCAGATGCCTCCTGAGATTGATTTCTCAACAGACTGATTGTTATTGTCTTTTTTTAATTTCGCGGAA
This sequence comes from Rhodocyclus gracilis, assembly GCF_009617575.1. Taxonomy (GTDB): domain Bacteria; phylum Pseudomonadota; class Gammaproteobacteria; order Burkholderiales; family Rhodocyclaceae; genus Rhodocyclus; species Rhodocyclus gracilis. The sequence goes on along the minus strand of NZ_WIXJ01000001.1, from coordinate 531,028 downwards.
AGGGGGGTAGAATCGGCGCCACGTTTTACATGCTGGGAGATTTACATGCGAGTCAAACTACTGACCGCGGCGGTGCTGGCACTCGGCCTCAACGTAGGCGTTGCCGGCGCGGCGCAGGACGCGACGAATACCTCGGCGCACAAGAAGGCCAAGCCCTCCGTCAGCAAGCCGCACGCCAAGGCCAAGGCGCCCGCCAGGGAGCAGGCAAAAGTCGCCACCTCCGCGAAGGTGCACGCCAAGCATGCGAGCAATGTGCGTCCGGTCATCGCCAGCCCCGCCGACAGTGGTTCGGCGAGCCGCCTCGCGACGCGCGATTCGACGGTTTCCGTGCAGTCGGTGTCGGCGCTGGTGGTCGATCAGGGCGGCGGCGTCATTTTCGAGAAAAACGCCGATGTCGTCGCGCCGATTGCGTCGATCACCAAGCTGATGACGGCCATGGTCGTGCTCGACAGCGCGCCGGACATGCAGGAAACCATCACCATCACCGAAGACGATATCGACACGCTGCGCGGCAGCCGCTCGCGTCTGGCGCCGGGAACGACGCTGACCCGCGAAACGGCTTTGCTGCTCGCCCTGATGTCCTCGGAAAACCGCGCCGCACACGCGCTGGCCCGCCACTACCCCGGCGGCATGAGCGCCTTCGTTGCGGCGATGAACCGCAAGGCGGCGTCCTTGGGGATGAAGTACACCCACTTCTCCGATCCGACGGGGCTGACCAGCGAGAACGTCTCCACCGCCCGCGATCTGTCGCGCATGGTGTCGGCAGCGGCGCACTATCCGCAGATTCGCGAGTTTTCGACGACGGCGAATGCCACGGCGGAAATTCGTGGGCGCAGCATGGAGTTCAACAACACCAACCGTCTCGTCGCCAGCAATAGCTGGGACATCATGCTGTCGAAGACGGGGTATATCCAGGAAGCCGGCAAGTGCCTCGTCATGCAGGCACGCGTTGCCGAAAAGCCGGTGGTGATCGTTCTGCTCGACTCCGCTGGCAAACTGACGCGCATCGGTGACGCCAACCGCATCAAGCGCTGGATGGAAGGCTCGTCCGCGCAGCGCAAGGCAACGACGCGCGCCTGAGCGCCTGATCTGCGCGCCTGATCGTATAGGCAGTCGGTGTCGCGGGCGCCCGTCGAACGGGCGCCTTTTTTTTGTGACGGGTGTGTCGGAGTGCGTCGTGTGCGGCGTCCATCGCTAACCACGCTGACGTGCTATCTGCGATGCACCGGTTTCACGCGCGCTTGCTCCGTGCTCAGCCGCGTGTTTGCGCTCTGGACGCGTTCCAGTAAAGGCGCGGCGCAGATTCAGGCGAGGCGCGTCGGGGCGGGCGGGCGATAGCCGAGCGCCTGCGAGATCGCCTGCGCGCAGGACTTCACCTGCGCCGCCCAGCGGGCGTCGTGGCGTTCGCTCGGCGCCGAGACCGAGAGGCCGGCAATGACGTGCCCCTCGTCGTCACGGATCGGTGCGGCGACGCAGCGCAGACCGATTTCCGCCTCTTCGTTATCGAAGGCCAGATCGTGCCGGCGAATCCAGTCGAGTTCGCGTTCCAGCGCCGCTTGCGTAGTCAGCGAGTGCGGTGTCTTTCCCGGCAGACCGCTGCGGCGGGCGTAGGCGAGTACCGCGTCGGCACTGTCGGCGGCCAGAAAGAGCTTGCCGAGCGAGGTCAGATGCAGCGGTGCGCGGCCGCCGACGAGGTAGACCACACGCAGCAGCGCGCGACCACCGGAGGTGCGTTCGATATAGATGATTTCGTCGCCGTCGCGCACTCCGAGATTGACGGCTTCGCCGATGCTTTCGTGCAGGCGTTCCATCAGCGGGCGGGCTACGTCGCGGATCGACAGGCGCGCTTTGACGACCGCGCCCAGTTCCAGCAGGCGAATGCCCAGCGCGTAGGTGCCGCCCTCGTGCCGCTCGACGAGACGTGCGCTGGCCAGCGAGGCGAGAATGCGGTGCGCCGTCGACGGGTGCAGACCAGCGTGTGCGGCGAGTGCCTTGAGACTGGCGGGCGACGGCAATTCAGCCAGCGCGGCGAACAGGGCCGAGGTCCGTTCGATCACCTGAATTGACGATTTCTCTGTGGCCTGCTCAGTCATTTCCCACCCTGGTCGTGCGCCGGCTTGCACCGTGTGCGGCTTTCGTTTTCACGGTCGGCAGACTACCATAGCGCCTCCGCGGAGCCCGCTCTGCCTTCATTCGCCGCCGTTTGTGCGGCGCACTAGCTTACCATCATGCGCGTTGCCCTGTTCGTTACCTGTCTTGTCGACCTGATGCGTCCGAGCGTCGGTTTTGCCACCTTGCAGTTGCTCGAAGACGCTGGTTGTTCCGTCACGGTTCCCGACGGGCAGACGTGCTGTGGACAGCCCGCCTACAGCTCCGGCGACCGTGCTGTGGCGCAGCAACTGGCAAAGAAGGTGATCGCCGAGTTCGAGGGCTTCGATTACGTCGTCGCGCCCTCGGGTTCGTGCGCCGACCACATCCGCAACGCGTATCCGCTGCTGCTGGCGGACGAAGACGACTGGGCGGCGCGGGCGAAGGCGCTCTCCGCGCGTGTATTCGAACTCACCGATTTCTTGTGTACCGTACTCAAGGTGGACACCGTCGCCGGCCGCTTTGCCGGCAGTGTCACTTACCACGACTCGTGCAGCGGCCTGCGCGGGTTGGGAATTCGCGAACAGCCGCGGCACTTGCTGTCGAAAGTGCCCGGCCTCGAATTGCGCGAGATGACGGCGGCCAATGAGTGCTGCGGTTTCGGTGGTGCCTTTTCGCTCAAGTTCGGCGATCTGTCGGCGGCCATTGCCGCGCGCAAGTGCGGCAACGTGCGTGCGACGCAGGCCGACGCCATCGTCGGCGGCGATCTGGGCTGTCTGCTCAACATCGAAGGCCGCTTGCGGCGGGAAGGCGACGAACAGACGCGCGTCCTGCACGTGGCCGAAGTGCTGGCCGGCGTCGATGGCGTCGAGCACGGCGCCGACGCAGCGACAGGCGGCGCCAAGGGCGTCGCCGGCGGAGGAGCTCTCTGATGCGCCAGCAATCGATGCATTTCGCGGCACGCGTGGGTGAGCGGCTGGCCGACGTCAAACTGCAGGCCAACCTGAAAACCGCGAAAGGCAAGTTCGTCGACATGCGGGCGGCGGCGGTGCGTGCCTTCGACGCCGACGCCAAGGCGTGCGCGGCGGCGGCCGGGCAGGCCGATGCCATCGATTTCGAGGCGGTTCGCGACGCGGCGCAGGCGATCCGTAGCAAGGTCATCGACGATCTCGACGTCTGGCTGGAAACCTTCGAGGCCAAGGCGACGGCGGGCGGTGCGACCGTGCTGTGGGCGCGCAATGGCGCCGAAGTCTGCGCGCACACGCTGGAGATCGCGCGTCGCCACGGTTTACAGAAGGCGATCAAATCGAAGTCGATGCTCTCGGAAGAAGCGGATCTCAACGCTGCCCTGGAAGCCGGCGGCGTGCAGCCGGTCGAGACCGATCTTGGCGAATACATCCTGCAGATCGCCGGCAACGAAGCGCCGTCGCACATCATCGCGCCGGTGATTCACAAGAACCTCGACGAAGTCGCCGATCTCTTTTCGCGCACGCACAAGAAGCCGCGGCAGACGGACATTCCGGCGCTGACGCGTGAGGCGCGCGAGGCGCTGCGCGAGCATTTCCTGTCGGCGGACATGGGCATTTCCGGCGGCAATTTCCTGATCGCCGAAAGCGGCGGTGTCGCACTCGTCACCAACGAAGGCAACGGCCGCATGGTGACGACCCTGCCGAAGGTGCACGTGGTCATCACCGGCATCGAGAAAGTCGTGCCGACGCTCGACGATGTGGCGACGCTGCTGCGCGTGCTGACGCGCTCGGCGACGGGGCAGTCGATTTCCAATTACGTCTCGCTGCTTACCGGCGTCAAGGGCGAAGGCGACCCGGACGGCCCCGAGCATCTGTATTTCATCCTCGTCGACAACGGCCGCAGTACCCTCCTCGACGACGATTTTCGCGACATGCTGCGCTGCATCCGGTGCGGCGCCTGCATGAACCATTGCCCGGTCTATCAGACCGTCGGCGGTCACGCCTATGGCTGGGTCTATCCGGGGCCGATGGGTTCGGTGCTGACGCCCATGTTCACCGGGCTTGAGCGCGCGCTCGACCTGCCGCAGGCGTCGACGCTGTGCAACCAGTGCGGCTCGGTTTGCCCGGTGCGCATTCCCCTGTCGCAGTTGCTGCGGACGCTACGCGAACGGCAGACAACTCGCGGTTTGCGTCCGTGGTCCGAGCGACTGGGCGGCAAGGCGTGGGCCTGGCTGGCGATGCGCCCGGCGTTTTACGCGCGCGCCGCCCGCCTGCTGTCGCGTTATCTCGGCTGGCTGGCAGGCGGCGAAGACCGCATTCGCGTCTTGGGTCTCGCGCCAGCGTGGACGCTTGGCCGCGATCTGCCGGCACCGCAGGGCGGTACCTTCCGCGACCGCTACGCCGCGCGCCGCCGCAATACTCAATAAAACACCGTAAAGGAATCCCATGTCGGGTAGTCAAGACACTCTCGTCATTCCCTTGTGGATCGACGGCCACGCATACCTCACGATGACGACGCAGTTTTGCGACGTTTGCCACGCGGTCACGGGCGAGGTGCTGCGCCGCACTCCCCTCACCGGCGCCGATGAAGCGCAGGTGGCGGTCAGCGCCGCACAGCGGGCGCAGGCAGGTTGGCGTGCGCTCGGCGCAGCCGGACGTGCGCGCGTTTTCGCCGCTGCCGCCGATGGCCTGACGACCTATGCCGACCATTTCGCCGGGCTGATCAGCGAGGAAAACGGCTTCTCGCCGGAAGCGGCGAGTGCCGAAGTGGCCGCCAGCGTGGCGGCACTGGCCGCGGCGGCTGACGCTTCTGCCGAATTCGCGGCGGGCGCCGGCGTGCTGGCCCTCGTGGCCGACCGTCATTCGCCTTTGGCAGCGCCCTTGCAGCGCGCACTGGCGGCCTTGCGGACCGGCGCGACGGTGGTGATCAAGCCGAGTCCGCGGGCGCCATCGGCGCTTTACGCGCTGGCAGAAGTGCTGGGCGAGGCTGGCCTCGCGGGCGGCGTCCTGAACCTCGTGCACGGCGACGACGCGGCCGTCGTCGGTCTCGCCACGGCAGAGGGCGTCCAAGCGCTGGTCGCGGTCGGGCAGGGCGATTTCGCGACGCGCGTCGGTGCGCTTCTGGCGCCGCACGGCAAGACATTGGCGGCCTGAGCCATGAGCGAGGCACGAGATGAGATTCTGGCGCGTGTGCGCGGTGCGCTGGCGCGCGATCCGGCGACGCTGACCGCCCGCCGGCAGGCGGTGGCGCAGATGATCGCAACGCCGCAGGCCGGTCCGCGACCGCAACCGCGCGGCGATCTGGCCGCGCGCTTTGCCGAGCGTTCGCTATCGATGTCGTCGACCGTCGACCGGCTCGCGACGCGTGCTGACGTGCCGGCGGCCGTTGCCCGTTACCTCGCGGCCAACAGTTTGCCTGGCACAGGCGTCTGCTGGCCGGAGCTTGCCGATCTCGACTGGCAGTCGGCTGGCCTCGTGCTGGCGGGGCGTCCTGCTGGTGGCGACGATTTGCTGGGCATTACCGGCACTTTCTGCGCCATCGCCGAGACGGGTACGCTGATGCTGCTGTCCGGCCCGCAGACGGCGGCGACGACCAGCCTGCTGCCCGAGACGCACATTGCCGTCGTGCCGGCTTCGCGCATTGTCTCCGACATGGAAGCGGCGTTTGCCCTCCTGCGCAGCGAACGTGGCAGCCTGCCGCGCGCCGTCAATTTTGTTTCCGGCCCGTCGCGTACCGGCGACATCGAGCAGACCATCGTTCTCGGCGCACACGGCCCGTACCGCGTGCATCTCCTGATTCTCGACAACGAGTAATCGTCGGGCGGTTGGCGGGGGAGTTGTCTTCGACGCCCCGTCGGCTCGGCATCCGGTCAGCGTCCAGCCGTCACCCGCTCAGCACCGGAACAACTCCGGAGCAATTTCGGATGAGCGCCCCGCCGGCTCGCAGACCGGAGTTCTCGCGGCGCTTCTCACTCCCGCCCTCGCTAATCGACCAGCAGGTCGAGCTTTCTGGCGAGCCAGGCGGTCGTCGGTGCCTGGATGAGGATGGTCATGAGCACGGCGATGAAAGTCACCGAGGCGATCATTTCGGCGCCCGGCGCTTTCATGCCGAGTAGCAATCCGGCCAGCGCCGCCGGGATGACGCCGGTTTCGCGCGTCCACGACATGAAGAGCAGTTCCTTGACGCTCCAGCGCGCACGCCGGTCGACACCGGCGCAGACGAAGACGGTGAGCGGGCGCGCGACGAGCATGAAGACAGCGACAACGATCCCGCCGCCGACCAGATAGCGGTTCATCAGCGCGAAATCGACCTGCGTGCCGAGCAGGATGAAGATGAACATGCGCATGATCAGCGCCGTGGTGAGGACGTATTCCTCCAGCCGCTTTTCTTCGTCGTGCTCCATTGCGAAGCCGAACATGTCCTTGTTCCCCAGGATGATGCCGAAGACGAAGACCGCCATGAAACCGCTGGCATGCAACTGGTCGGCGCTCATGTAGGCGCCGACGACGGCCATCAAGGTGACGAGGGGCGCGTATTCGACGAGGAAGTCGTATTTCTCGTGCGCGATGACGAACGCCGCCGCGTAGCCGGCAACACCGCCGACGAGGATGCCCAGCCCAGCCTGTGTGAGCAGATCGCCAGCTGCCGCGGCAAGCGAGAATTCCCCGGCGCCCATGGCGATGCCGAGTACGGTGAAGGTGACGATGGCGCCCATGGCGTCGTTGAACGCCGACTCGCTCATCACGGTTTGCGCGACGCGGTCCTTGATCGTCAGCTGCTTGAAGATCGGCACCAGCGTCGCCGGGTCGGTCGACGCGATGGTGGCGCCGAGCAGCGCGGCGACGATCATCGGCACGCCGAGGACGTAATAGGCGGTGACGCCGGTGACAGCGGCCGTGATCAGCACGCCGAGGGTGGAAATGATCAGGATGGTGATCCACACCTCTTTCAGTACTTTCAGCTTGAGCGAGGCGCCGCCGTCGAAGAGGATGTAGCAGGAGCCGAAGATCAGGATCAGCTGGTTGATCGCCGAATCGGCCTTGACGTCGACCAGGCCGGCCAGCTCCGGGCCAATGAGGATGCCGACGATGAGGAAGATCGCCACGTCGGGCACCTTGATCTTTTTCGCCAGCAGCCCGGAGAGCATGCCGATGGCGAGAACGGTGCCGAATATCTGCAGAACGTGTTTGGCAGCTTCGATGGCGTGCGACGACTCCACGGGGATCTCCTGTTCGAGGGCTGGGCGAGGGCAGGCAAGGCACCGGCAAGCACCGCAGCGGGTGGCGGCGCTCCCGGCTGGCCCTGCGGCGATGAGCGATCGGACACGTGCCGGACCTTGTTGTCCGGCGGTCGTGCAGCGGCGGGTGGGCGGCGATTATAGCCTGCGAATGGGCGATAACCTGCCGGTGGCCGGCCCGTTAATGGCGGGGGCATGGCTGGCAAATCGCCGGTGAGCTGCCTCTGAATTGGCCTCCGGCGTTGCTCCGGCGCGCCTGCGCCGGTGATCTCTGGATAGCAATCGTTCGCATATCGCGGCGGCGCCGAATGGGGGGCGTGTGCTACGATCCCTCCCTTTCCTCCCGCCAGTTGGCCGCAGAACATGCCCGCCGCGCTGCAATCACTGCTGGTTCTTCTGGCCTCCGCCGTCGCTGCGCTGGCGCTGGCGCGCGTGTTGCGTCTGCCCTCGATGCTCGCTTACCTGTCGGTCGGCATCGCCTTGGGGCCGCACGGAGCCGCGTATTTCGCCGAAAACGAGCAGGTCTCCAGCGTCGCCGAGTTCGGCATCGTCTTCCTGATGTTCTCGATCGGGCTGGAATTCAGCCTGTCGCGGCTCAAGGCCATGCGCCACATGGTCTTTGGCCTCGGCGCCGCGCAGTTGCTGGTGACGCTGGCCGGCACCATGGCGGTGACGATCTTCTTTTACGGTCAGGAATGGCGCGTCGGTTTCGCCATCGGCGCGGCGTGCGCCATGTCGTCGACCGCCATCGTCGCCAAGCTGCTGTCCGAGCGCCTTGAACTGCATTCGCGGCCGGGGCAGCAGACCATGGCGGTCTTGCTGTTTCAGGATCTGGCGGTGGCACCTTTGCTGATCGTCCTCGCCGCCCTGGGCAAGGGGCCGGAGGCGCTGGCCGAAACGCTGACGCTGGCAATGGCGCAGACGGTGCTGGTACTGGCGGTCATCGTGCTGGTCGGGCAGCGGCTGATCCGGCGCTGGTTCGATCTCGTCGCCGGCCACAAGTCGCCCGAGTTGTTCATGCTGAACGTGCTGCTGGTCGTCGTCGGTCTCTCGCTGGCGACGTCTGCCGCCGGCCTGTCGCTGGCGCTTGGCGCCTTTCTGGGTGGCATGCTGATCGCCGAGACGCCGTACCGGCATCAGGTCGAGGCGGATATCCGGCCTTTCCGCGATGTGCTGCTCGGTCTCTTTTTCGTGACGGTCGGCATGATGCTCGATCTGGGCTTCGTGCTGGCGCATCTGCCGCAGGTATTGATGGCGCTGGCGCTCTTCATCGGCGCCAAGGGTGGATTGATGCTGCTGCTGACCCTGCTGTTGCGCAATCCGCTCGATGTCGGTCTGCGTACTGCCGCCCAGCTGGCGCAGGCGGGGGAATTCGGGCTGGTGCTTCTGCAACTGGCTTCCGATAGCCGTCTGCTGCCGGCCGACGCCTTTCAGGTCACCATTGCGGCGATGCTGCTGTCGATGTTTCTGGCGCCGTTTCTCATCGCGCGGGCAGCGCACGTCGGCAAGCGCCTGTCGGGCAGCGAATTCGCGCATCGCGCCGAGGCCATTCACGATATCGCCGTGCATGCGATGGATATTCGCGAGCACGTGATTGTCTGCGGCTACGGCCGCACCGGGCAGAGCGTGGCGCGCTTTCTTTCCCGCGAGCAGATTCCGTTCATCGCGCTGGATATCGATACGCAGCGTTTCCGGCAGGCGCAGGATGAGGGCGAGAACGTCGTTTTCGGCGCCGCTGACCGGCGGGAGGTGCTGATGGCCGCCGGCATTGCGCGTGCGCGTGCGGTGGTCATCACCTACGCCGAACAGCCGGCGACCGAGGCGGTACTCGATCTGCTGCGTAGCGTTCGCCCGGAAGTGCCGGTGATTGTCCGGACACAGGACGATACGCAGATCGACCGGCTGAAATCGCTCGGCGCGACCGAAGTGGTGCCGGAGGTGGTCGAGGGCAGCCTGATGCTGGCAGCGCACACGCTGTCGCAGCTGGGGGTGCCGATCGAGCGCGCCATCCAGCAGGTGCGCGCCACCCGCGCCGAGCGTTACGCCTCGCTGCGCGCCTTCTACCGCAGCGAAAGCGACCGCCAGCGTGACCGGCAGAGTGCCGACGGCGATGCGCTGCGGCGGCAGATTCCCGAGCGCCTGAGCGTGGTCGTCGAGGCGCAGTCCTATGCGGTCGGGCGCAGCCTTGCGGATCTCGACCTTGGGCGCTTTGGCGTCAGCGTCGACGCCTTGCGGCGCGGGGGAGTGCGCGGCGATGATCCCGATCCGGCGACACGCGTCCTCGGCGCCGATGTGCTCGTTCTTGTCGGCGCGACCGAAAATCTGAGCCGCGCCGAACAGCTGTTGCATGCCGGACCGGTTTAGACGCGTCCGTTTTTCAGGAGAGTCCACATGAAAGTTGCTTTTATCGGTCTGGGCATCATGGGTCGGCCGATGGCCTTGAATCTGCTGCGGGGCGGGCACGCCGTCACGGTCTGGGCGCGGCGCGCCGAATCGATGCGGCCGCTGGCCGAAGCCGGTGCGCGCACGGCCGACAGCGCGGCGGCGGCGGCCGCCAACGCCGATCTCGTCATTTCGATGGTGGCGGATGCGCCCGATGTCGAGCAGGTGATGCTCGGCGAGAGTGGCGTCGTCGACGCGCTGGCGTTACGCGATCCGGGGGCGCCCCCCTTGGTGGCCGTCGACATGAGCACCATTGCTCCCGCCGCCGCGCGCCGTATTGGCGAGCGTCTGGCCGCGCGCGGCATTTCCTTTCTCGATGCGCCGGTTTCCGGCGGCGAGGTCGGCGCCATCGCCGGTAGCCTCTCGGTCATGGTGGGCGGCGACGCGGCGGCGTTCGCCTTTGCGCAACCGGCACTGGCCTGTGTTGGCAGTCGCGTCCTGCACATCGGCGCCTCCGGTGCCGGGCAGGTGACCAAAGCGGCGAACCAGATTCTCACCGGCGTCGGCGTTCTGGCAGTGGCGGAAGCACTGAATTTTGCCGCCTGCAACGGCGTCGATGCCGGGCGCGTGCGCGAGGCGCTGATGGGCGGATTCGCCAGTTCGCGCATTCTCGAAAACCACGGCCAGCGCATGCTCGAGCGCAACTTCGCGCCTGGTTTCAAAGCCTGGATGAACCAGAAAGACCTCAACATCGTGCTGCAAAGCGCGCATCAGCAAGGCGTCTTCACGCCGCTGACGGCGGCGACCTCACAGTTTTTCAACGCGCTCGTCGGCAACGGCCTGGGCGAGGAAGACTCGATCGCCGTCCTCAAGCTGCTGGAGGGACTTTCCGGCGTGGCCGGCAAGGACGAAGGGAGCGCCTCGTGAGCGTCACGGCAGGCATCCGCGCGGGACTGGCGCGGCGGCGGGCAGTTGGCGCGGTGGGGATGCTGGCGTTTGCGCTGGTACTCGCGGGCTGCGCCGCTCTCTCCGTGCCGAAAAAGCCGCCGGAAGTCTCGCTGGCCGGCATCGAATGGCGCGAAGGCACTCTTTTCGAGCAGCATTTCGCGATCAAGCTGCGGCTCGATAACCCCAACGCACAGCCCTTGCCGCTCAAGTCATTGGTGCTGAACGTCGAACTCGCCGGCCAGCGCTTTGCCAGCGGCCGCTCGCTTGCGCCGCTGACGATTCCTCCCGAAGACGATGCCGTGCTGGTGATCGACGTGCGCAGCGACCTGCTCAGCGTGTTGCGGGTCGTGCGCGAAGCGCAACGCGACGGACGGACGATGATCGACTACCGTTTGCTCGGCGATATCGAGCTCGACGGGCTGGGCCGCCATCCGTTCGAGCGCAGCGGTCTGGTGCCGGTTGATCGTGTCGAGAAGCAGCTGCTGCGCAACATTCCGCACGCGCCGTAGCGCTGGCAGACTTGCCCAAACCCGCCCCAGCGTGGCTTTTCGCCGGGCGGCCGGTATCGGCGTACTCCGCGCCGATAGTCCCTCAGGCCAGGAGGTGGGGCAAGGTGTCGCCGACGACGACCAGTGCGCCGGCCAGCGTCAGTGCGAGGCCGACTTGGCGGCGCAGGCGGCTACGGAGTGATCGCTGGTGTGGACGGGCCGGCGCGGAGCGCGGGGCCACGCGAGCGTTCGCGGATAAGAGCAGGGCTGACATGGTTCGCTCCTCGTCGAGGCGATGAAAACACTGCCATGCTCGCCCGGCGCCGTCGTCCAGACCAATGAAAACTCATCAACGCGCGGATAGACGTTCGCTATCGGCGCCTGGCTTCGTTTGGGCAGGCTTCAACTTGTCTCGTTCGCTCCAACTCACCTCGTTCCGCGTTCGCCCGTGGCCAAGTTGCCGCGCTTAGTCGTGGGTGATGCCGCTGGCCAGCAGATCGAGGGCGAGCGCTTCGGCGACCTGGATGCCATCTACCGCCGCCGAGAGGATGCCACCCGCGTAGCCGGCGCCTTCTCCGGCCGGGTAGAGGCCGCGCACGTTGATGCTTTGCAGGTCGTCGCCGCGCGGCAGGCGCAGCGGCGATGAGGTACGCGTTTCGATACCGGTGAGCACGGCGTCGGGTAGGGAAAATCCCTTGATCTGCCGTTCGAAGGCGGGAATGGCCTCGCGCAGCGCGCTGATCGCCCAGTCGGGCAGGGCGCTGGACAGATCGGTCGGATGTACGCCCGGCTTGTACGAGGGGACGACGCCTCCCAGCGTCGTCGACGCGCGACCGGCGAGGAAGTCGCCGACGCGCTGCGCCGGCGCGGCGTAGGTGCTGCCGCCCAAAACGAAAGCATGCGCTTCGAGCCGGCGCTGAAAGGCGATGCCCGCCAGCGGATCGTCCGGTGTGCCGCCGAAGTCTTCCGGCGAGACGTTGACGACGATGCCGGAGTTGGCGTTGCGCTCGGCGCGCGAATACTGGCTCATGCCGTTGGTGACGACGCAGCCTTCCTCCGAGGTGGCGGCGACGACGGTGCCGCCCGGACACATGCAGAAGCTGTAGACAGTGCGGCCATTGCTGGCGTGATGCACCAGCTTGTAGTCGGCGGCGCCAAGACGCGTGTCGCCGGCGTGCCGCCCGTAGCGCGCGCGGTCGATCAGCGACTGCGGGTGTTCGATACGGAAGCCGACCGAGAAAGGCTTGGCTTCCATCGCCACGCCGAGTTCATGCAAGTGCGTGAAGGTGTCGCGGGCGCTGTGGCCGAGCGCGAGGACGACGTGGCGGCTGAGGATTTCCTCGCCGCCTGCCAGACGGACGCCACGCAGGCGCCGCATGTCCGGCTGGTCACTGGCTGTGGCGGGGGGCTCGTCGAAGAGGAGGCTGTCGACGCGTTGCTGAAAGCGGATTTCGCCGCCGAGTTCGATGATCTCGCGGCGCATCGCCTCGACCATGGAGACGAGGCGGAAGGTACCGATGTGCGGCTTGGCGAGATAGAGGATTTCTTCAGGCGCGCCGGCCTTGACGAACTCGGTGAGCACCTTGCGTCCGTGGTGCTTGGGGTCGCGGATCTGGCTGTAGAGCTTGCCGTCGGAGAAGGTGCCGGCGCCGCCTTCGCCGAATTGCACGTTCGATTCGGGATTGAGCGTGCTTTGCCGCCAAAGCCCCCAGGTGTCGCGGGTGCGTTCGCGGACTTCCTTGCCGCGCTCCAGGACGATCGGCCGGAATCCCATCTGCGCGAGGATCAGTGCCGCGAAAATGCCGCAGGGGCCAAAGCCGACGATCAGCGGGCGGGTCGCCTCCGGCAGGCCGCTGGCGGGAGCCTGCCCGACAAAACGGTAGCGGGTGTCCGGTGTCAGCGAGACTGTGCGCTCGCCCGCCAGAGCGGCGAGGAGCGCGGCTTCTCCGTTGGCGTCGGCGAGCGTGACATCGACGGTATAGATGAAGCTCGGCGCGCCGGTGCGCCGCGCGTCGACGCTGCGGCGAAACACCGTGTGCGCGGCGATGTCGCCAACGGCGATGCCCAGCCGCGCGGCCGCTGCCGCCGGCAGTGCGTGCGGCGGATGGTCAATCGGCAGACGGAGTTCGGTAATGCGCAGCATGGCGGCCTCGGGCGGCAACGGTTCGGTGAGGGATCAATGTCGGAAGTGGTGCGGCGTTGGTAGCGCGGAGCGAACGCGGCGAGAGTTGGGGCGGCGTTGAAAGATTAGGCAAGCGCGGCGGCGGAGCGGAAAGTGTCGACACGCATCGATAATCGCCTGTGCAAAAACGATCCGCCGCCGTCGGCGCGCTACTGTTGCCCGTAGCCGGCGAATTTTTGCAGCACCACGGCCATTTCGTCGGCGTCGAGCAGCACCGGCTGGCCGAGCTGGCTGGCGCGCCAGTACTGCTCGCACAGCGCTTCGAGTTCGACGGCAAGCGCCACCGCGCGTTCGAGGTCGGCGCCGAAGAGCAGCATGCCGTGGTTGGCGAGCAGGCAGGCCGAGCGGTCGGCGAGCGCGACGAGCGCAGCGTCCGACAGCGCCTGCGTACCGAAGGTGGCGTAGGACGAGCAGCGCACCGTATCACCGCCGAAGCGCGCGATCATGTAGTGGAAAGGCGGGATGTCGCGGCGCAGGCAGGCGAGGCTGACGGCGAAAGGCGAATGCGTGTGCACGATGGCGCCGGCTTGCGGCCGCGCCGCGTACACATCGCGGTGGAAGCGCCATTCCGACGAAGGCTTGCGCCGCCCACGCGGGCGCGCCGCATCGGCGTCGTCGAGTGCGAGGAAAACGATGTCCTCGGGCACGAGCGTCGCGTAGTCCATGCCGGTCGGCGTGATCAGGTAGCCGTCCACGCCATCCTCGACGCAGCGCACGCTGAGGTTGCCGGCGGTGCCCTTGTTCAGCCCGGCGGCGGTGAGCGCTTGCGCGCTCTCGATCAGCTGCCGGCGCAACTCAGCCACGGCGCTCTTCCGGGTAAAGCGAGAGCAGGCCGTCGGTGCTCGCCGGTGTGCTGCCGCGCTCGGCGATGATCGCCGTCACCAGATTGGCTCGGGTGACGTCGAAGGCCGGATTGGCGACGGCTTCGCTCGCCGGCAGCTGGCGCACGGCGGCGGGCTGACCGGCGTCGTTGCGGCCATGCACGACGCGGACCTCGTCGCCTTCGCGTTCCTCGATCGGAATGTCGGCACCGCTGGCGCAGGCAAAATCGATCGTCGAGCGCGGCGCGGCGACGAAGAAGGGTACGTCGGCGGCGCTGGCGGCGAGCGCCTTGAGGTAGGTACCGACTTTATTGGCGACGTCGCCGTTGGCGGCGATGCGGTCGGCGCCGACGATCACCGCGTCGACTTCGCCGCGCGCGAGCAAGAGGCCGGCGGCGTTGTCGGCGATGACGGTATGCGGCACGCCGTGTTGCGCCAGTTCCCACGCGGTGAGCAGGCCCTGGTTGCGCGGCCGTGTTTCCGAGACCCACACATGCACCGGAATGCCGGCGTCGAAGGCGGCGTAAATCGGCGCCAGCGCCGTGCCGTGATCGACCGTCGCCAGCCAGCCGGCGTTGCAGTGCGTCATTAGTTGCAGGCGTTCGCGCCGGCCGGCGAGCGGGCGCAAGAGCGCCAGCCCATGGGCACCGATGGCGCGGCATTGCGCGACGTCTTCTTCGGCGATGGCGGCGGCTTCGGCCCAGGCGGCGTCGGCGCGCTGCTCGACCGGCAGCGCCAGCAGATGCGCTTCGATGCGCGCCAGCGCCCAGTGCAGGTTCACTGCCGTCGGCCGCGTCGCACCCAGCGTGGCGACGGCGGCGCGGAGCGTTGCCTCGTCGGCGCGTTCGCTGAGCGCCAGCGCGACGCCATAGGCGGCGGTGACGCCGATCAGCGGTGCGCCGCGCACCTGCATGCTGCGAATAGCGTGCGCCGCGTCGGCGAGCGAGGTGAGGCGCAGCCAGCGGAAGTCGTGCGGCAGTGCGGTCTGGTCGATGATATCGATGGCCCGCGCAGAGGTTTCGGAGACGGGCGCGGGGCGAATGGTGCGGGTGGGGGTGCCGTGTACGTTCATGGGCCGGCATTCTACCAGCGGTGCTCGCTGCGTCGTCACTGCGGCGGAGCGGCTCAGGGGATGTCGAGACGCTCGGCGTGGCCGGTGACGATGATGCTGCGGATGGCTGCCATGACTTCCGGCTCGCGCCCCTTGAAGCCATGTTCTGTCTGCGCGGCGCAGAGCGGGCCTTGAAAGTCGCTGCCGCCGGTGACGGTGAGCAAGGGTTTCTGGAAGCGTTCGGCGATTTTCCTGATGCCGGCGTAGCTCGTCAGCGGGCACGGGTCGTCGCGGTGGTGGATGAAAAACTGCGGGCTCGTCGGCGCGCGGTAGTCGAATCCGGCGAGTTCGCGGTACGAGTTTTTGGCCCACGGTTCGCTGATGGTCGCGGTGTGGATGGCGCCGGCCACGGCATTGCCGCCGTACAGCGCCATGAAGGACGACGAGATCGTTCCTTTGCTGGTGCCAACGAGCCAGACCTCGCAAATCTCCGGCTGCTGGCGACGCACGGCGGCGATCAGCGGTTCGACATCGCGCCAGCGCTCGCGACTGGCCTGATAGCCGCTGCTGCATTCGTCGCCGCTGGCCGAGTGGCAATCGACGATCAGTGTGGCGAGTCCGGCATCGACGAGATGGCGGCGGGCGCGGATCAGGAAATTGCCGGTCAGACGCGAGCTTTGCATGACGCCGTCGGCAACCACCGGGCGAACGACCGACGGCGAGCCGGGGAGCAGAACGGCGAGCCGTGTTGGCGCCTGGCTACCCGCGCGTAAGGAGAGGACGCCTTGCTGCTGGCGACCATCGCCGAGATCGACGCTGATCAACTCTTCGTGTAGCCCTTCGGCATGCGACGGGACGGTCTGCGCGTGCGCCAGTGAGCTGCCAAGCGCCAGACTCAGACAGAACAGGACATGGGCGAACAGATGCTTGGCGAACAGGTGCCGGGAGAGCGGGCGGTGGGCGAGCGGGGCGAGGTGCATGCTGTCTCCGAGGGGACGTGGAAAACAGGGGGGGCGGGTAAAGGTGGGGGGCGCCGTAAGTCGAAGGGATGCGGAGAGAAAATCCGCCGCCGCCGAGGGGATGGCACCGCTGTTGACGCTGACTCTGTCGGCACGCGTTTGGTGCCCTGTGTGATGTTTTCGTTAATCAGGAACGTGCGAGCTATGGCGCCTGTCTTTACTCTACGCATGGCGTGGTTCCGCGATATTCTAGAAAAGATGTGCCGATGGCTGCACACGGCGCGACCGCGTCTGGTGTCGGGTCTCTGGCGTGTATTCCGGATCGGCATGAGATGGGCGTCACCTTTTCGAGGAAACGGGTATGAAAGATTTGGCGATTCGCACCAAGCTATTGATTCTGGTGTTTGTTTCGGTGCTGGCTCTGCTGCTGGTCGGTGTCTTTTCGGTATGGCAGGCGAGTCGGCTGAATGCCGAAATCGAGGCGACGATCAACACGCACCAGAAGCTTCTCGCGGCGGTCGACGGCGCGCGGGCGGCGCAGGTTAATTTCAAGATTCAGGTGCAGGAATGGAAAAACATTCTCCTGCGCGGCAAGGACCCGGCGAATTACGATAAATACCTCGCCGGTTTCGACAAGGAAGAAAAAGCGGTCGCCGAGCGTTTGAATACGCTGAAGAATCTGGTCGACGAACTGGGGATTGCCGATCAGGTAAAGGTTTCCGAGACGATTGCCGAATTTCGCAAGCTCGGGCCGATGTATCGTGAGGCGCTGAAATCCTACGACCGCAACACCAGCGATCCGGCGGCCGTGGTCGACAAGCAGGTCAAGGGGATCGACCGCAAGCCGACGGAGATGATTGACGGTCTCGTCAGCGATATTCAGCGTGTCGCGACGGCCAGCGAGGGGCGCGAGGAAGAAGAGGCGCAGGCTTTGTACGACGGCGTGCGTCGCTGGCTGGCGATCTTCGTTTCGGCGGCGGTGCTGCTGCTGATCGTTCTGGCTGCTGTCGTCATCCGCTCGATCACCGGTCCGATCAAGCATCTCGAAGACGTGATGGAGTTGATCGCCGCCAGCAGCGATCTGACGCATCGCGCCAAGGCCGATCAGCGCGACGAGGTCGGCAAGATGGCGCAGGCGTTCAACGCCATGATCGGCAAGATGCAGACGCTGGTCGCGCAGGTGGCGACGTCGGTGCAGTCGGTGAATCGTGCGGCGACCGACATGGCGACGACGGCCGAGTTGTTGCACTCGACGGCCGATGAGCAGGCGCGTCTGGTATCGAGCAATGCCGCCTCGGTCGAAGAACTGACGGTGGCGATTGCGACGGTCGCCGACACGGCGGAGGACGTACGCCAGCAATCCGGCGAGAGCGTCGACAACACCAACGAAGGCAATCGCAAGGTGACGGAGCTGGTCGCCGAAATTCGCCGCATCGAGACGACGGTGTCAGCGATTGCCGCGGCTGTCGATGAATTCGTGCGCAGCACGAGCGCCATTACCGGCATGACGCAGGAAGTGCGCGAGATTGCCGATCAGACCAACCTGCTGGCTCTCAATGCGGCCATTGAAGCGGCGCGCGCCGGCGAGCAGGGCCGCGGATTCGCCGTGGTCGCCGACGAGGTACGCAAGCTCGCCGAGAAGTCGGGCCATTCAGCGGCCGGCATCGACGAGGTGGCGCAGTCGATCATCCAGAAGACCGATCAGGTACACGCCGCCGTCGAGGCCGGGTTGAAATCCATTGAGGTCAGCGCCGGCCTCGCCAGCGAGGTCGAAACCACCCTCAATCAGGCGCGGCAGTCCGTGGAATCGGCAAGCAAGGGGGTCGAGGACATTGCCTGGTCGGTGAAGGAACAAAAGACGGCGAGCACCGATATCGCGGTTAACATGGAGCGCATTTCCACCTCGGCCGAAGAAACGACCGGCGCTTCCCGCCACATGAGCGAGTCCGCCGGGCAGTTGCGCGACGCGGCGACCGATCTGAGCCAATCCATTGCCGGGTTCCGCGTCGAGCCGGCAACCCACTGAGTCTGCACGAAAGCGTCTTGCCCCATGAATGCCCCTGTATCCGAAGCGCCGGTCATTGCCTCGCGCCCGCACCTGTCCGCCATCGGGACGACCATCTTTACCGTCATGTCCGCTCTGGCGAACGAGTGCGGTGCCATCAATCTGTCGCAGGGTTTTCCTGACTTTCAGGCTGAACCGGCCCTTTTCGACGCCGCGCATCGCGCCATGCTCGCCGGGCGTAACCAGTATCCGCCGATGATCGGCACCGCCGAGTTGCGCCGCGCCATCGCCGACAAGGTGGCGGCGTTGTACGCCACGACAGTCGACGCCGACAGCGAAATCACCGTCACGGCGGGGGCGACGCAGGCGATCTTTACCGCCATCGCGGCCTTCGTCGGGCCCGGCGACGAGGTCATCGTCTTCGAGCCGGTCTACGACAGCTACGCGCCCGCCATCGAGACGGTCGGCGGGCGGGTCGTTCATGCGCAGCTCGCCGTGCCGGACTTTCGCCCGGACTGGCCGCAGGTGGCGGCGCTGATCACGCCCCGCACGCGCATGATCATCATCAACTCGCCGCACAATCCGACCGGCGCATTGCTCGGTGCCGACGATCTCGATGCGCTCGCCGCGCTCGTACACGGCACCGGCATCGTCGTCCTCTCCGATGAGGTGTACGAGCACATGGTCTATGACGGTGCGCGCCATCTCAGCGTGGTGGCGCATCCGGCGCTGGCGGCGCGCAGCATCGTCGTCTCGTCTTTTGGCAAGACCTACCACATCACCGGCTGGAAGATCGGCTATGTCATGGCGCCGGCAGCCCTGACGCGGGATTTTCGCAAGATGCACCAGTTCAACGTTTTTACCGTCAATACGCCGTGCCAGCTGGCGATTGCCGATTACATGCGGGAGGCGCGGCGGCATCTCGAACTGGCCGCGTTCTACACCGAAAAGCGTGACTTTTTCCGCGCCCAACTGGCCGATTCGCGCTTCGAACTGCTGCCCTGCCGCGGCAGCTACTTCCAGCTGGCGCGCTACGACGCCATCTCCGATCTGCCCGACGACGAGTTTGCGTTGTGGCTGACGCGTGAGGCGGGGGTGGCGGCGATTCCCCTCTCGGCGTTTTACGGCGGCGAACGCGTCGAGGCGGCACGCGCCGCGCGCCTTGTCCGCTTCTGCTTCGCCAAGCAGGAAACGACCCTCGCCGCCGCCGGCGAACGCTTGCGCCGTCTCTAGGCGGGCAGCTGTTCGCCGGCCGGCCGCTGCCTTCAGTGGCCGCCGAACAGCCGCACGGCGACCACCGCCAGCAGCGCCGCCGCGATCAGCAGGAAGGCGTAAAAGCCCCACGGGCTTTTCTTTTCGGCATACGGATCGCTGAGCGAACGCTCGGCGCCGGCCGGCAGCTTGGCGACGTGCGTGAGCGAAGTGCCGAAGGGGATGTTGATGCGCGCGCGGGCATTCACCGCCCAGCCGTTGGCGTCGAGTAGCGGCGCCAGATTGCGGTTGCGCAGACGGAAGGCCGCGAGCGCCACTGCTGGCCCCGAAACGATCAGCAAGAGGCCGGCCAAGGCAATTGGCATCTGCCACCAGGGCAGCCCGAGAAAACCGGTGACGAGCGACGCCAGCGCCGCGCCAATCGCACCGATGGCCAGACCAATGGCGGCGAAGATGCCGGCGAAGCGCCCGGCGTCGAAGGCAGCGGGCTTGGCCGGCGGTGGTACCGCGCTGGCCGCGGCGGGCGTTGTCGGCGGCAGACCGGCGGGAACGAGGTTGCCCGGCAGGCCGAGGACGTGCGCCGCAGCGCTATCGTCGACCGCCTTGGCACGCGCGGCGGCGACCTTCTGCAATTGTTCGCCGATGAGGCGCGCGAGCTTTTTGTAGGGCGACCAGAAAGCCTGGCGCAGGCTGATCGGGTTATCGACGATGCGCGTGATCGTCGCATCCCAGTCGCGGCCCTGCCGGTCGTAGAAGACGCCGTTGCGGCCGACCGTCAGCTGATCGGAGTCGCCCGCCGTGAAGGCGGCGGCAATCGAGCGCTTTTCGTTGCCGCGCACGCAGTCGCAGTAGGCGAGGAATATCCCCGATTGCGCCGCCAGTGCCGCGTGTCGCGCCGGGTCGAGCGCAGGGATGCACAGGTTGCAGCTGCGTCCGTCCAGATACAGCGTACCGCTCTGAAAGATCGCCGGCTCGCGGCCGGTGTAAAAACCTCGGAAAGCAACGAAGTTGTCCGCCAGGTGGGCGAGATCGCGCACGTACAGGACGAGCCGCTGCACGTCAGCCAGCGCGGCGGCCTCGTCGGCGCGGGCCGCGTCGGCGGCAATCAGTGCGCTGAGCGCCGCTTCGTCGTCGCTCGCCAGCAGATCGGCGAGTTCCGGCGCGGTGAACCGTGCGGCGATGGCATCGCTCAGCGGTGTCGCCGGTTTGCTGGCTTGCCAGTCGAGATAGGCGGCAAAGCGTCCGCAGACGTGGCACCAGTCCTCCTCGGTGAGCGTCGTCGTGGCGGTTGTGCTCGCGGACTCCGCGAGCGGCGTCAGCACGCGCTCGACAAAGTCCTGCAGGGCGCCGGCCCAGGCGGGATTAACGCCGTGTGTCAGCGGCAAGGGGCGGTCGGCCTCGACGCGCGCCAGCGGCAATGCGGCGGCATCGGCGTCGGCATTGGCGAGGAGGCGCGCGCCCAAGGCGAGGAAGTCGGCGTCGGAACCATTGAGTGCCGTCGTCGCCCGCGCATCGAAGGCCGCCAGACGGCAGCGCGTGAAATAGTCGTCGATCTTGGCGCGCACGGCGGCTAAGGCGCTCGCGGCTGCGGCGTTGCTGCTGCCGGTTTTATCCAAACTATCGGCGCCGAGCGGCAAGAGCCCCGGCGTGCGGCTGGGGGCGTTTTGCCAATCGGCCAGGGCGCGTGCGGCGGCAAAGAAATCGTCGACGTGCGCCTGCGTGATGCCGGGCTGTCCGCTGCGATCCGGCGCGCTGCCGGTGAGGGTGAGGATGTCGTCGATCCGTTGTGCCACGCGCGGGGTGCTGGCGGCGGCGCCGGTGATGACGCCGTCGCCGTTGAAGGGATCGCTGGCAAAAAGGGCGTCGGCAGCGGCGGCGTCGTCCGCCGTGATCGACGCGTCCGGGGCGTTGGCATCGCGTCCGAGGCGGATCAGCAGGGCGCGGGCGGCGGCCAGCAGATGCCCGCCCGCAGGCGCGTCGGCCGACGCGGCGCCTTCGTCACGCGCCAATGCGGCCAGTGGCAGAGGGTGCGTGCCACGGGCGAGGAGTTCGGCGTCGTGGAGGTGCCGGGCCGTCCACTGCAAGGCGGCGATGAGGTCGGGCGCGCGGATGCGACCGTCGCGGTCGGCGTCGAGCAGGGCGAGCGTTGTCGGGTCGAATTCAAGGCCGGCGGTCGGGCAGGCGAGGGCCACCCAGAGTTTCTGGTCGAGCGCGTCGAGCGCCAGCAGGTCGGCGGCGCTGTCGAGCCGCACCTGATCGAAGCCGCCGATGCGGAAAAAGCGCCAGGGGTGCGGCGCGCGGTTGGCCTGGCTGGGCTGTGCGGAGTGTTCCGGGATCGCGGGGGCGGACATACGGGCCTTTCTCAAAAGGGCGCGCGCGGCGTGGCGAAAGGGGTGAGCGGACGAAGGTCGGGCGACGAGTTGGCGAGTGGACGAAGAAACTGTGACGAATGGGGACGGAAAAATGGCGCGTCGTTCAGTCCTCGCCAACATCGTCGAACACTTCGCGCCACAGGGCGCGCACGGCGTCGATGTCGGCGCGCATGGCGGCGCGTTCGACGCGCGCTGCCGGCACGCCATCGAGGCGCTTGGCGTGTTGCAGACGACGGTAGTGGCGGTAGGCTTCGCGCACCGCCTCGGCGAGTGTGGGCGAGATCAGACCAAGCTCGGCGGCAAGGCGCAGCAGCGCGATGTTGCCGATGTTACGGCACAGGTCGGCGTGCGCGTGGGCGTGACCGAGGATCAGGTACTGGACGATGAACTCGACGTCGATGATGCCGCCGGGGTCTTGCTTGATATCGAACTCGATGTCGCTGCCGGAAGCGTGCGCGTCGAGCATGCGCTGGCGCATGGCGAGGACTTCGCGGCGCAGCGTGTCGTGCTCGCGCGGCTGACGGAGGATATCGATACGCATGGCCTCGAAACGTTCGCCAAGCTCGGCGTCGCCGGCGCAGAAGCGGGCGCGCGTCAGTGCCTGATGCTCCCACACCCACGCGTGGTCGCGCTCGTAGTCGTGCAGGGCGGCGAGCGGGCTGACCATGAGGCCGGCGTCGCCGTTCGGCCGCAGGCGCAGGTCGGTCTCGAAGAGGATGCCCGCCGGCGTGCGGCTCGACAGCCAGCTGATCATGCGTTGCGCCAGCCGCGAGTAAATGGCGCCGGCTTCCTGATCGTCGTCGTCGTGGATGAAAACGATGTCGAGGTCGGAACCGTACCCCAGCTCCTTGCCGCCGAGTTTGCCAAAGCCGATGACGGCAAACTTCGGCTGCTCGCGGTGGCGGCGCGTCAGCTTGCTCCAGCACAGATCCAGCGTCGTTTGCAGGAGGATGTCGGCCAGTTGCGAGAGGTGGTCGGAGATGCGCGCGACGCTTTGCAGGCCGGCGAGATCCTGCGTCAGCAGGCGGAAGACCTGCGCGTGGTGCAGTTCGCGCAGGAGATCCATTTCGCGTTCGGTGTCGCCCCGGTTTTCTGCAAGGCGGGCGGCGAGTTCGCTGCGAAATCCATCCCAGTCGGTCGCCAGTTCGTAGAGGCGCGAGTCCAGCAGTTCGTCGAGCAGGATCGGGTGGCGGGTGAGGTACTCGGCAGCCCACGATGAACTGCCGACGAGTTCGCCCACCTTTTGCAGGGCTTGCGGATACTGTTGCAGCAGGGCGAGGTAGGCGCCTCGCCCGCTGATGGTTTCCAGAAAGTCGAGACCGCGCCGCCAGGTGGCGTCGGGCGCACGCGTCGCCGCGGCAGCCGCCAGAAGGCGCGGGCCAAGGGCATCGAGGCGTTCGCGGTTGCTCGCCGGCAGTTGCTGGTAGCGGCCGCTGGCGCGGAACTGCTGGAGGCGTTCCCCCGCCCCTTTGGGATCGCGAAAGCCGAGTCCGGCGAGGCAGTCCAGCGCCGTCTCGCTGTCGCAGTGGCCCTGCCAGAGGCCGGTCAGGGCGTGCGCGGCTTCAGCCGGCTCGGAGAAAACCAGTTCGAAGTGATGGGCAACGCGTGCGCGGTGGGCGTCGAGGTCGACAACGAGCGCATTCCAGTCGGGGTAATGCATGGCGAGCGCGATCTGTGCGCGCTCTTCTTCGCCTGCCGGCAGGCGGTGGGTCTGCGCGTCGTCGACGTATTGCAGGCGGTGTTCGAGGCGGCGCAGGAAGTCGTAGGCGAGCGCCAGCTCACGCTCGCCGGCTTCCGGCAGCTGGCGCCGCTGCGCCAGTGCGGCGAGGGTTGCCAGCGTCGGCCGGATGCGCAGCCCGGAATCGCGGCCACCGCGAATCAGCTGGAAGGCTTGCGCGATGAATTCGATTTCACGGATGCCGCCGGGGCCGAGCTTGATGTGGTCGGCCATGTCGCGGCGCGCCACTTCGCGGCGAATCTGCGCGTGCAGGTCGCGCATCGCGTTGATGGCGCCGAAATCGAGGTATTTGCGGTAGATGAAGGGGCGGGCGATGTGCTCGAGCGCGAGTACCCACTCGGCTTGCAGGTTGTCGCCCGCATTGAGGACGCGCGCCTTGATCCACGCGTAGCGTTCCCATTCGCGCCCTTGCGTGACGAAGTAGTTCTCCAGCGCGTCGAGCGAGCAGACCAGCGGGCCGGAGTCGCCGTTCGGCCGCAAACGCATGTCAACGCGGAACACCTGACCATCGGCAGTGATCTCGCCGAGCGCGGCAATCAGGCGCTTGCCCAGACGGTTGAAGAAATCGTAAGCATCGATCACGCCGCTGCCGTCGGCGCGGCCGGCGGTGTGGCCTTCTTCGGGATAGACAAAAATGAAGTCGACGTCGGACGAAACGTTCAGCTCGCGGCCACCGAGTTTGCCCATGCCGATGACGAGCAGGCGCTGCGCGACTCCGTTGCTATCGAGCGGTTCGCCAAAGCGCTGCACCAGCGCGCGGTGCGCGTGAGCGAGGGCGAAGTTGACCGTCACTTCGGCGAGGAGCGTCATCGTCTCCATCACTTCGCTGAGGGGGGCGACACCGGCGAGATCGCGGACGGCGAGGGTTGCCATGACGCGCTGCCGCAGCACGCGCAGCGCATGCTGCTGGGCGCTCTCGTCGCCGTCGGCGGCCGCCGCCAGGTTGGCGAGCATCAGGGATTCGCTGACGGGGGCGCCGGCATGCGTGTGCAGCCAGTCGCCGATCTCGGGATGCCCGGCGAGCAGTTGCCGCAGCCAGCGGCTGAGCGCCAGAGCGTGGCCCCAGTCGGGCGCCTCGTCGCCGGTGAGGCCGCCGTGGCTCGCGGGGGGGGAATCCGGGGCGACGGAAGAAAGCGGCGAGGGCGAGGGGGGGGAGTGAGGCGAAAGGGCGTCGGTCATCAGGTTCTCGGTGGCTGGCCACCGTTGCCGGCGAGCCACCGTCGACACGGCGCTGCGGCCTACGGAGCCGATGCTTTACAATCGGGGCTTTACGGCTTCTTCTTCCGGCTTTCTGCCCGCCATTCTAGTGACGCCCCGCAAATTTTGGCAAAAGCCCGCCGCTGACGGCGCCGTCTGATGGCCGTTCATCCACTGCGTCAGGCGCTTTACCACCGCTTTCACCGTCTCTGGCCTTTTCTGGCGCAGCCGGCGGTGCGTCGTCTCGGCCGCGTTTTGCTCGTCGCTGCCACCGTACTCTGGTTTTTGTTTGTCGCGGCGGTGCTGGTGTTGCGCTACAGCGTGCTGCCCAATATCGAGCATTACCGGGGCGATATCGAGCGCATGGCGAGCGAGGGGCTTGGCCTCTCCGTCAGTATCGGTCGCATCGAGGCGCGCTGGCAGGGGGTGAATCCCGACCTCGCCCTGATCGACGTTCGCATCGCCGATGCCGAAGGCCGGCCAGCGCTGGTTTTTTCGCGCGTGCAGACGGTGCTGTCCTGGTGGACGGCGACGACCTTCCAGTTGAAGCTGCGCCTGCTCGCCATTGACGAGCCGACGCTCAATCTGCGGCGCGATGCCGATGGACAGATTTACGTCGCCGGCATCCCGCTGGCGCGCTCGCCCACGGGCAGCGGTGCGGCGGACTGGATTCTCGATCAGCGGCATATCCGCGTGCGCGGCGCCACCATCATCTGGGAGGATGCGCTGCGTGCCGCGCCGGCGCTGGTGCTGGAGGACGTGAATTTTGGCCTCGATAATTTCGGTAGCCGCCACCGCTTTGGTGTGACGGCGCTGCCGTCGCCGGAGCTGGCCGCCAAGATCGATCTGCGCGGCGATCTGCGCGGGCGCAGTTTTGATCATCCCGACGCCTGGCGAGGCCAGTTGTATGGCGAGATCGATTACGCCGATCTCGCGGTGTGGCGACGGTGGATCGATTACCCGGTGACTCTGCCGCAAGGGCGTGGTGCCGTGCGTGCCTGGGTCGATGTGGCCGATGGGAAGCCGCGTGTCGTCACTGCCGACCTCGCCTTGCGCGACGTCCGCCTGCGCCTGACACCGCGTCTGCCCGAACTCGAACTCGAACGGATGCAGGGGCGCCTCGCCGTCGCCTTGAGCGAGCACGGTTTTACGGTCGACGGCACGCAGGTCGCGCTGGCGACGGCTCAGGCGCGCGCGGAAGCTGACGTGGCCGCGCCGGAGACGGCGAGCCAGGCGGTGGCCAGCACGCCGGCCAGCACGCCGGCCAGCACGGCGACGCACACCCCTGAGGCGCCGGCCAAAGCGGCTAAAGTGGCCACGCCGCCGGCCGCTTCGCCGCAAGCCGCCGCCCATTCCTCGGTCACTTCCCACCTCCCGGCCGTCGCTACGAGCGTTCCGGCAGTCACCCTGCCGCCGACCGATTTCCATGTGGATTGGCAGCCCGGCGAGCAGGGCGCGGTGAGCGGCAGCATTCGCGCCAACCGGATCGATCTTTCGGCCCTGAGAGCTTTGGCTGCCTATCTGCCGCTCGACGCGCGCACCCGCCAGTGGCTCGCCGAGTATGCGCCGCAGGGGCGGGTCAGCGATTTGCGCGCCTCCTGGCAGGGCGATGCCGAGTCGCTCAAGGAATACGCACTGAAGGCGCGCTTCGAGGCGCTGGCGCTCGCCGCGCAGGGCTATATGCCGGGCTTCAGCGGCCTCGCGGGCAGCGTTGATCTGACGCAAAAAGGCGGTAGTGCCAGTTTGCGTACGCAGAAGGTTTCCCTCGACGTGCCGAGCGTTTTCCCCGAGCCGCTGCAAGCGCTCGACTCGCTGAATGCCGAGGCGAAATGGACGATTCGCGACGGCGTGCTGGAGGCGCAACTGACGCGGGCGGATTTTGCCAGTGCCGACGCCGCCGGCAGTGCACAAGGCAGCTATCGCTATACCGGCGAGGGGCCGGGCAGCATCGATCTGACCGGCAGTCTGAGCCGCGCCGATGGTCGCGCCGTCTGGCGTTTCATGCCGCACGCGGTCAACGTCGAGGCGCGCCAGTGGCTGCATAGTGCCTTGCTCGCCGGCACGGCCAGCGACGTACAGCTGACGCTGAAGGGCGATCTGGCGCATTTCCCCTTCGTCGATCCGACGCAGGGGCGCTTTCTCGTCACGGCGCGCGCCCACGATGTGACGCTGCACTACGCTCCGGGCTGGCCGCAGATCACCGGCATTGACGGCGTTCTGCGTTTCGAGGGGCCGGGCATGAGCGTCGACGTCGAGCGGGCGTCGATTCTCGGCGCCCACCTGAAAGCGACGCATGCGGAAATTCCCGATTTCGACGCGACGGTGACGATGCTCAAGGTTAACGGCCGGGCAGAAGGGCCGACCAGCGAATTCCTCAAATTCATCGATCAGAGCCCGGTCGCCGAGAAGATCGACCACTTCACCGACGACATGCGCGCGTCGGGTGAGGGCGTCCTCGATCTGTCGCTGAAACTGCCGCTCGATCTGGCGCTGATGAACGAGGCGCGCCTGGAAGGGGCGTTCCGCCTCGTCAACAACGAGGTGACGATCGAACCCGCGTTGCCGCCGCTGCGTCAGGTCAACGGCGTGCTGCATTTCAGCGAAAAGGCCCTGTCGACGCCGGAAATCAGCGGCACCCTTCTGGGCGGGCCGTTGCAGATCAAGGGCGGGACGCAGTCTGACGGGCGCGTGCTGGTGGACGCTTCTGGCTCGATCAATGCCGGGCAGCTGCGGCGGCAGTTCGATTCGCCCTTATTTGATCGCCTCTCGGGCAATTTCGCCTATCGCGGCGAAGTGCGGGTGCGCAAGCGCGCGGCGGATTTGACGATCGAGTCGAACCTGAATGGCTTGAGTTCGACGCTGCCCGAGCCCTTCAACAAGAGCGCCAACGACAATCTGCTGCTGCGCTTTGAAAAGGCCTCGCTGATGCCGCAGCCGCCGGCACGCGGCGCGCGCGGTGCGGCGGCGCAACCGATTCCACGCGATCAGCTGCGTTTCTCGCTCGGCGGCGTTGCCGGTAGTTCCAGCGCAACGCCGGCAGGCGCGCTGCTCAGCGGGCAGATCATTCGCCGCCGTCCGGCTGACGACTATGTGGTCGAGCGCGGCGCCATCGCAATTGGCCGGCCGTTGCGTCTGCCGGATCGCGGTCTGGCCCTCAATGTGACCGCCCGTCAGTTCGACGCCGACCTCTGGCGACACCTCTTCAGTTCGGGCAAGGGCAAGACGGCCAACGCAGCGAATGCCAGCAACGCCGGCAGTGCCGATAGCGCACCGTCCGCTTTCACCAGCGCTTCCTTGCGTAGCGGCGAGATGCGCCTCTTCGGGCGGCGCTTTAACGATGTTGATCTCACGGCAACGGCGCAGGGCGCGCAGTGGCTGATGCATCTCGGATCGCGGCAGGTGCTTGGCGATCTGCAATGGGATGGCAGCGGTAAGGGCAAGCTCTCGGCGCGCCTCAAGCAGCTCGCCATCGAATCGCTTGGCGCGGGGGGCGATGTGCCGCCAGAGGTTGTCGACAGCGTGGACGAATTACCGGCGCTCGACGTCATCGCCGACGAGTTTTCGGTCGGCGCGCGGCATTTCGGTCGCCTCGAACTGGCCGCCCGCAACGAAGGGCGTGTCTGGCGGCTGGATCGCATCCGCCTGAGCAATCCCGCCGGCACGCTCAGCGCCAGCGGCCAGTGGCAATTCGCCGCCGGCAACCGGACTTCGCTGGATTTCAAGCTGGCCGCCAGCGATATCGGCAAACTGCTCGAACGGCTCGGTTATCCGGGCACCGTACGTGGCGGGACGGCGCAGCTCGACGGCTCCGTCGCCTGGGTCGGGCCGCCGAGCGGCCTCGATTTTGCGACACTCAGCGGCGAGATGAAGCTCGATGCGGCCAAGGGGCAGTTCGTCAAGGTCGATCCCGGCGCCGGCAAGCTGATCGGTCTGATCAGCCTGCAATCCCTGCCGCGCCGGGTGACGCTCGATTTCCGCGATATTTTCAGCGACGGATTCGCCTTCGACAGCATGGCTGGCAAGCTCAGCATGCAGGGTGGCATCATGCATTCCGACCGTTTGCAGATCGACGGCCCGGCGGCACGCGTCGTCATGCGCGGCGATACCGACCTCGCGCGCGAGACGCAGCGCCTGAGTGTGACCGTGCAGCCCGAACTCGGCGGCACGGCGGCGCTTGGCGTCGCCCTGCTCAATCCGGTGGCGGGCGTTGCCACTCTGTTCGCGCACAAGATTCTGCAAAACCCGCTCAACCATCTCTTTGGTTTCGACTATCTCGTCACCGGAACGTGGGACGATCCGAAGGTCGAAAAGCTCTCGCGCGCCGCGAGCACCGATGCGCCAACGCTGCGCGTGCCGGATACCGCCACCCCCTCGCCAGGAGACTCTCGTGACTCCCGCTAAGCCTCAGTCTTTGCCCCCCGCCGATGCCCCGGTACGCGGCCATCGCGCGGCGCTGGTCGCCGCCGTGCAGATGATCTCGGCGCCGCGCGTTGCCGATAACCTCGCCACCGCCGGGCGCCTTGTCGCCGATGCGGCAGCGCAGGGCGCCGAACTCGTCGTGCTGCCCGAGTATTTCGCCATCATGGGCATGAATGAGGGCGACAAGCTGCGCGTGCGCGAAGCCGACGGCAACGGGCCGATCCAGTCCTTTCTCGCCGAAGAAGCGGCGCGGCACGGCATCTGGCTGATTGGCGGCTCGATTCCCCTCGCCGGCAACGATCCGGCCAAGGTGCTCAACTCAAGTGTCGCCTACGCACCGGATGGCGCACGCGTCGCCCGCTACGACAAGGTGCACCTCTTCGGTTTCGAGAAGGGCACCGAGCGTTACAACGAAAGTGCGACCATCGAAGCCGGTACGCGCCCGGTCGCCTTCGACACGCCGTTCGGGCGGGTGGGCCTGTCCATTTGTTACGACCTGCGTTTTCCGGAGCTTTACCGCGCGCTTGGTGTCGTAGATTTGCTGGCTTTGCCGGCGGCCTTCACCGAAACGACGGGGCAGGCGCACTGGGAAATCCTCCTGCGTGCCCGCGCCATCGAAAACCAGTGCTATCTGGTCGCCAGTGCGCAGGGCGGCCGCCACGAAAACGGCCGCGAAACGCACGGTGACAGCATGCTGATCGATCCCTGGGGGATCGTCCTCGACCGTAAACTCAAAGGCGCCGGCGTCGTTCTCGGTCGCTTCGATCCGGCGCGTATCGCCGAAATCCGCGCCAGTCTGCCGGCGCTGGCGCATCGCGTCATGTGATTCGCCCGGCCGCTTCCGGCCCTTCTCCGGCCCTTGTTACCGATACTTCTCACTGCCCCTCATGACCGCACACCACGAAACACTGCTCACCCAAGCCAAAGCGACGCTCCTGACGGCGCATGGCCTCGATCCCCGCGATCTGTCGCGCCTCTTCGGCGAGATTATGACGCGACAGGTCGATTACGCCGATCTTTACTTCCAGTACAGCCGATCCGAGGCCTGGAGCCTCGAGGAAGGCATCGTCAAGGCGGGCAGCTTTTCCATCGATCAGGGGGTGGGTGTTCGCGCACTGGCGGGTGAAAAAACAGCGTTTGCCTACTCCGACGACATCAGTCTGGCGGCTTTGGGTGACGCGGCACACGCGGTGCGGGCGATTGCGGCGGCGGGCGAAAATCGCCGCGTGCCGGCCATGAAGAAATCGCCCGGCCACCGCCTGTATGCGCCGCTCGACCCGCTCGCCTCGCTCGATGCGGCAAGCAAGGTGCGCCTGCTCGAACGACTGGAAGCGCTGGCGCGCGCCGCCGACCCGCGCGTGGCGCAGGTGATGGCGCACGTTGCCGGTGAGTACGAGGTGGTGCTGATCGCCGGCAGCGGTGGCCGGCTGGCCGCTGACGTACGGCCTCTGGTACGCGTCTCGATCACCGTCATCGTCGAGGATGGCGGCCGTCGTGAGCAAGGTTCGGCGGGCGGTGGCGGGCGCGCCGACTACGCGCTCTTTACCGACGAGTTGCTGCAACACTACGCGCAGGCGGCGGTGCATCAGGCATTGACCAACCTCGATGCGCGTCCGGCGCCGGCGGGCACCATGCCGGTCGTTCTCGGCCCCGGCTGGCCGGGTATCCTGCTGCACGAGGCGGTCGGTCATGGTCTCGAAGGCGACTTCAACCGCAAGGGCAGTTCCGCATTCTCCGGCCGCGTCGGCAAGCGCGTTGCCGCCAAGGGCGTCACTGTCGTTGACGACGGCACGCTCCCCGGGCGGCGCGGGTCGCTCAACATCGATGACGAAGGTTCGCCGACGCAGCGCACCGTGCTGATCGAGGACGGCATCCTGCAAGGCTATCTGCAGGATCACCTCAACGCCGGCCTGATGGGCGTCGCGCCGACCGGAAACGGGCGCCGTGAGTCCTTCGCCCACCTGCCGCTGCCGCGCATGACCAACACCTGCATGTTGAATGGCGACAAGACTCCCGAGGAGATCATCCGCTCGGTGAAAAAGGGCATTTACGCGGTGAACTTCGGCGGAGGCCAGGTCGACATCACCAACGGCAAGTTCGTTTTTTCGATGTCCGAGGCCTATCTCATCGAGAACGGGCGCGTCACAGTACCGGTCAAGGGAGCGACGCTGATCGGCTCGGGCGCCGAGGCGATGCGCCAGGTGAAGCTCATTGGCAACGATCTGGCGCTCGATCCGGGCGTCGGCACCTGCGGCAAGGAAGGACAGAGCGTTCCGGTCGGCGTCGGTCAGCCGACACTGCGCATCGACGGCCTGACGGTGGGCGGTACGGCGTAAGCGCGCCAGCGGCCGGTGCGGCGCGCCTGCCCGGTGGGAGCGGGCGCGGGCGCTTTCGCGTAGAATCATGCCCTTTCCGAAATCAGCCGGCGATACGCGGCTGACACTGGCCGGGGTCTCTCACGATGTTGCAAAGCAAGCCGAATACTGACGACGTTCGCATCCGCGAAATCAAGGAACTGGTGCCGCCGGCGCATGTTTTCCGCGAGTTTCCGGTCGGCGCGCATGCCGCTCTGACGACCTACAACGCGCGTCAGGGAATTCACCGCATTTTGCAGGGCGCCGATGATCGCCTGCTGACGGTGATCGGGCCGTGTTCGATTCACGATGTTTCGACCGCGCTCGAGTACGCCCGCCGCCTGAAAAAAGAGGCGGATCGCTTCGCCGATGATCTCCTCGTGGTGATGCGCGTCTATTTCGAGAAGCCGCGCACGACCGTGGGCTGGAAGGGCCTGATCAACGATCCGCGCCTTGACGGCTCGTTCCGTATCAACGAGGGCGTTCGTCTGGCGCGTGGCTTGCTGCTCGACATCAACGATATGGGCCTGCCGTGCGCGACGGAATTCCTCGACACGATCACGCCGCAGTACACGGCTGACCTGATTTCCTGGGGGGCCATCGGTGCGCGGACGACCGAGTCGCAGGTGCACCGCGAGCTGGCCTCCGGCCTGTCGTGCCCGGTCGGTTTCAAGAACGGCACCGACGGCAATGTACGCATCGCCATCGACGCCATCCGCGCCGCGCAGTCGCCGCACCATTTCCTGTCGGTGACGAAGGCCGGGCATTCTGCCATTGTGTCGACCTCCGGCAACGAGGACTGCCATGTCATCCTGCGCGGCGGCAAACAGCCGAACTTCGATGCGCCGGCCGTCGACGCTGCCTGTCGCGAGATTGCGGCGGCCGGTCTTGGCGCGCGCTTGATGATCGACCTCTCGCATGCCAACAGCAACAAGCAGTACAAGCGGCAGATCGACGTTGCCGGCGATGTGGCCGGTCAGTTGGCGGGCGGGGATACGCGCATCATCGGCGTCATGGTCGAGTCGCATCTGATCGAAGGGCGGCAAGACCTCGTCGAGGGCCGTGTGCTGGAAGCCGGCAAGAGCGTGACTGACGCCTGTCTGGGCTGGGAGGACTCGCTTGCCGTCATGGAAACCCTCGCCGAGGGTGTCCGCCAGCGTCGTCTGGCCGCGGCAGGCGAGTAGTTCGCGGGTGCTCGGGCGCTCTCCGGGGCGGTGGCGATGAACGCCCGGTGGGCGAACGCCTGGCGTGGCGGCACCTTGGGTGTCGCCCTCGTGCTGGCGCTCCTCGTCTTTCGTTTCTGGTTCTCGGCTGTCCTGCCGATGACGGGGGACGAGGCCTACTTCGTTCTCTGGGGCGAGCATCCGGCAGGCGGGTACTACGATCATCCGCCCATGGTGGGCTGGTGGCTGACGGCGCTCCTTCAGGCCTCGCGTGCCGAGTGGTTTCTGCGTCTGCCAGCGGTGTTGCTGCCCGGCGCCCTCGCCTTGGTGGCCTGGCAGCTGGCGCGGCCTCTCGGCAGCGAACGGGCGCGTCTGGCGGCGATGCTGGTCTTGTTGCAGCCGGCGTCGGTCTGGAATGTCCTGATCACCACCGATACGCCGGTGATCCTCTTCTCGGTGCTGGCGGTTGGCGCTTACGTCGCTGCCTTGCGCGCCCGCAATCTGCCGCGTGCCTTGCTCTGGCAAGGCGTCGCCGGACTGCTGTTGGGCGGCGCCTTTCTTGGTAAATACTTCGCGGCGCTGCTTGGTGTCGGCATTCTTGCGCATGTCCTGCTCGCGCGCCGCGACCGGGGCCGTTGGGCAGGCTTCGCGGTGCTCGTTCTCGCTGCCTTGCCGGCGCCGATCTATAACCTGTGGTGGAACAACGGACATTGCTGGGTCAATGTTCTCTTCAATTTCGTCAACCGCACCGCCGATGCGGGCTTTCAGGCAGAGAACCCGCCGCTCTACTTTGTCTGCCTCGCCTATCTGGCAACGCCCTGGCTGCTGATCGCGCTCTGGCGCCAACGCGCGGCATTGCGTGCCGCCGCCCAGCGCGCCGATGTTGGCGCGGTGCTATGGCTGGCGGGCGTGCCTTTGTTGCTGCTGTTCCTTCTCTCCTTCGAGAAGTCGGTGGGCTTGCACTGGCTGGCGTCTTTTACGCCGCTGCTGGCGGCGATCGGCGCGATGGCGCTGCCGCTGGCGAACGTGGCGCGTCTGCTGCGCTGCTCGGCACTGTTTGCCGTCGCGCATGTGCTCTTGATCGGCGTCATTTCCACGCTGCCGCTGGAGACCTGGCGCAACAGCAGCGCATACGACGGCATTGTGCTGACGGTGCGCGCCGACGAATTGCTCGCTCGCCTGCAACCCTGGGCGGACGATTATCTTTTTGCCACCGACGGCTATTCGCCGGCGGCGACGCTGGCCTATCACGCGCGGCGTCCCTTCGCGGTGTTCGGCGAAGGCTCCTACCACGCGCGGCAGGACGATTTCCTGACCGACTGGCGCGTGCACGATGGCGGTCGCGTGCTGATCCTGCGCAAGAGCGAGCCGGCGGCGGATGAGTACGCGCCGTATTTCGAGCGTATTGCGCTGCAACACATTGATCTTCATGGCGTGCGCTACACGCTCGTGCTCGGGGAAGGTTTCCGCTATGCGGCGTATCGCGACGGCGTGCTGACGCGTGTGCGCGACCGCTTTTACCGTGCACCTGCCTGGATGCCGCGCCGGGCGGATAGCCCGTGTGAGTTCTGCACGCGCTATTTCCCCGACGACACCGGCGGCATGCTGCCGCTAAAACCACGATAATCGCGGCGAATGGCTCCTCTCATGACCGGTCTTGCTCCTTACCTCAAACTGCTGCGCCCGTATCAATGGGTGAAGAGCGGGTTCGTCTTCGTTGGCCTCCTGTTTGGGCACGCCTGGGGTGATCTGGCGCTGGTGCGCGATGTCGTGCTGGTTGCCGCGGCGTTTTCGCTGGCGGCCTCGGCGGTCTACGTCATCAATGATTTTGCCGATCGCGAGCGCGATCGCGAGCATCCGGACAAGCGGCATCGCCCGCTCGCCTCCGGCACCATCAGCGCCACGCAGGCCCTCTTGCTCGCCGCCGTGTGCATTGGCGGCGCGCTGGCGCTGGCCGCCTCGGTCTCGCTGACGGCGGCCGGCATCATCGTCGGCTATGCCGTGCTCAACGTCGGTTATTCGATGGGCCTCAAGCACGTCGTCGTGCTCGATGTCTTCATCATCTCGGCCGGCTTCATGCTGCGCATTCTGGCGGGCACGCTGGGGGTTGGCATCGCGCCTTCGCACTGGCTTTTCCTGTGCGGCATGATGCTCACGCTCTTTCTTGGTTTTGCCAAGCGGCGGGCGGAAATCGACGCCATGGACGGGCGCGGCGGCAGCCATCGCAAGGTGCTCGACGACTACGATCCGGCCTTGCTCGACCAGATGATAGGCATCTGCGCCGCTGGCGCCATCGTCAGCTACAGCCTCTATACCGTCAGCGCCGAAACGGTGGCGCTGCATGGTACGACGCAGCTGATCTACACCGTGCCCTTCGTCGTGTACGGCGTTTTCCGCTACCTCTTCCTCCTGCATCGGCGGGGCGGCGGTGGCGATCCTTCCGCCGCGCTCCTGCGCGACCGGCACCTCGCCGGCGCCTTCGTCAGCTGGCTCGTCGCTGTTCTGTTGCTGCTCGCGTAGGCGGGCACCGGGGCGCAAGGCATGGCGAGGGCGGGCCGCGACGTCTAAAAACAGGCGAGCAGCCCGCCGCGCCGACATCTTGCTGCCAGCGCGCCAACTTCACTGCCAGGCGCTGGCGTCGATGCTGCCGATGGCCTGGAAGGCCGGCTTGCTGAAAAAATATCCCTGCATCAGGGTGACGCCGCAGCTGAGGAAGAAATCGCGCTCGGCGCGCGTCTCAATGCCTTCGGCGAGGATGCGGATACCGAGTTGCCGGCCGATGTGCACGATGCCTTCGACGATGGCCTGCTTGGGTTTGCTGGTGTCGATGTGGCGCACCAGATCCATGTCGATCTTGATGATGTCGGGCTGGAAATCCGCCAGCAGGTTGAGACCGGCATAGCCGGCGCCGAAG
The DNA here is from genome assembly GCF_009617575.1 of Rhodocyclus gracilis. Lineage (GTDB taxonomy): Bacteria > Pseudomonadota > Gammaproteobacteria > Burkholderiales > Rhodocyclaceae > Rhodocyclus > Rhodocyclus gracilis. Next base: position 495,529 of record NZ_WIXJ01000001.1, on the reverse strand, counting down.
TCGTCGAGCGCCGTCTGGAAGCCGAATCGCTTGTATTCCTCGAAGATACGAATCAAGTGCGGCCGGTCGGAAATGTTCTCGCCTTCCAGTACCTCGAAGATGATCCGCTCTTTCGGGAAGTTGTACTTCTGTGCTGCCGCGAAGGTCGAGCGGATGCAGGCTTCCGGCTGATAGACCGCGTTCGGCATGAAATTGATGGAGAGGAATTCCTGGATGCCCAACGCGGCGGCACCCTGCACGGCCTTCACCCGGCACGCCTGATCGAAGCGATAACGGTTGTCGTCATTGACCCTGGCCAGCACCGAGGCGGCGGATTCGCCTTGCGGGCCGCGTACCAGCGCTTCATGCGCGAAGATGCGGCGCGCGTGGAAGTCGATGATCGGCTGATAGGCAAACGAAAACTCGAAATCGAGTGCGTCGAGATTCCGGCAACGCTCGCAGCCGGGGGCGTCTATTGGCGCATCGGCCGGGACGTCCGGCGCGGCAGTGGTCTTGGGCATGAAGGCGGTTCCTTGCGAAAGCGGGGTGTGGATAGAACGTGCGTGCATCAGGCGGTGTGCGGCGGCGGTCTTGTTCTCGGACAGTCGTTGGCGCGTGAAGTTGGCAGCATGTGCGGAGCGTTGGCTAGGTGCGAGGGCATGTGGAGGTGAGGGGGGCTCTAGCGGGGTGGGCAGGCGGTGCCGTGCGTCACCGGCAGGCGCACACGGGCGCGCAGCCCGCCTGCCGGGCTCTCGGCCAGATCGAGCTGCCCGCCGTGCAGGGCGACGATGCGGGCGGCAATCGACAGCCCGAGTCCGCTGCCGCCACCGCCGCGTTCGCCGAGGCGCTCGAAGCGTTCGAGCGCCTGCGCGCGCTGCGCTTCGGGGATGCCGGGGCCGTCGTCATCGACGTCGAGCTCAATCGTTTTGCCGTCTTGGCGCAGGCTGACATCTACCGTGCCGCCGACGCGAGCGTGCTGGATGGCGTTCTCGATGAGATTGCGCAGCAGCGCGGCGAGCAGGTCGCCAACGCCCTCGATGAAGATGCTGGCGCCGTGTGGCGCGTGTGGCGCGGCGTCGCTGTCGGTGACGAAGGCGAGTTCGACGGCATGCGTTCTCGCTTTGGCGTCGAGCAGGGCGCAAACGTCTACAGCGATGGCGGCGAGGTCGACGTGTTGCCGCGCCAGCGCTGTGTGTTCGGGGTCGAGGCGGGCGAGCAGGAGCAGTTGTTCGGTGAGGCGCGTCATCCGGTCGACGCCGGCGATCACCTGTTCAAGGGCATGCCGCCGTTCGGGGACGGGGCTCTCGCGGCGCTCGCCTTCGCTCTCGGCGCGCAGGGCGACTTGCGCCTGCGTTTTCAGGGCGGCCAGCGGCGTGCGCAGTTCGTGTGCGGCGTTGGCGGTGAACTGGCGTTCGTTATCGAGGGTGCGATGGATGCGCTCGAAGAGGCCATTCAGCGCGTCGATCAGCGGTGACACTTCGGCCGGCGGTGCGCTGACGGGGATGGGGTCGAGTTGGTCCGGACGGCGGGCGCTGACGGCGGCGGCGAGCGCCGATAGCGGTCGCAGGGCGTGGCCGATGGCCAGCCAGATGGCCAAGGCCAGCAGCGGCAACCCGGCCAGCAACGGAATCAGCATGCGGCCGGCGGCGGCGCGGGCGAGGGCGTAGCGGACGTCGTGCTGCTGTCCGATCTGCGCTTCGTAGCGCCCGCTGGCGTCGCGCAGGCTGTAGAAGCGCCAGAGTTCGCCGCCCCATTGCTGCTCGCGAAAGCCCTCGCCGTCGATGAGCGGCGTGTGGGGGGCGGCCTTCGAGTGCACCAGCAGCGTTGGCGCTTCTTCATGTCGGCCATCGGTCGTCACGTTGCGGCGCCACAGCTGGAAGACGAGCGCCGGTGCGCGCCCTGCCGCCACCGCTTCGAGCGAAGTGGGCAGGGCGTCGGGGCCGGCGGCGCTGGTATCGAGCAGGCTGCTCGCCATTTGCCGCATTTGCGCGTCGAAAAGCTCGTCGGCGACATCATGGGCGCGCACGAAAACAGCGAGCGCGATGAGCAGCCAGAGACCGGCAATCGCCGACAGCAGCAGCCACAGCAGCCGTCCGCGCAGGGAGAAGCGCGCATGGCCGGTCGTGCTGTCAGCGTCGTGCTGGCCGGACGCGGTGTGTGCGGGCGTGGTGTTCGTTGGGGGCGGTTGCGCCACTGCTGGAGTCATGGCGTCGGGTCGATGGTGTAGCCGACGCCGCGCACGGTGCGGATCAGCGTGCTGCCGAGTTTGCGGCGCAGATGGTGGATGTGCACTTCGACGGCGTTGCTCTCCGGCTCTTCATTCCAGCCGTAGATCAGCGTTTCGAGGCGGGCGCGCGGCATGACGCGTCCGCGATGTTCGAGCAGGGCTTCCAGGAGGGCGAATTCGCGCGCCGAGAGTTCGACGGGCGCTCCACGCAGCGTCGCCTGCCGTGCCGCAACGTCGACCTCCATTTCGCCGTGCACGATGCGCGCCGTTGGCCGGCCGTGGCTGCGGCGGATCAGCGCGCGCAGGCGCGCCGCCAGTTCGTCGAGGTCAAAAGGTTTGACGAGGTAGTCGTCGGCACCGCCATCGAGTCCGGCGAGTTTGTCGGCGACTGTGTCGCGCGCGGTGACGATCAATGTCGGCAGCGCCGCCCCGCGCCGGCGTAGCGCCGCCAGTAGCGCCAGTCCATCCGGCTCGCCGGGCAGGCCGAGGTCGAGTACCAGTGCCGAGTAGCCTTCGCTGGCGAGTGCCGCTTCAGCGGCACGTCCGTCGTGTACCCAGTTCACGCTGAAGCCGGCCTGCATGCCGTCGCCAAGGAGAGGGTCGTCTTCGACGATGAGCAGTCGCATGACGTCGCCCCTACCAGCCCATCCAGGACGGGCGTACGAAAGCGCGGCCATCGTGCGCGGGCTTGCTCGTGTCGGCAGGTGTTCCGGGGGCGCCGGGCACATCAGGCGCGATTGGCGCTTCGGTGGTCGCCGCCGCCATGATCTGCGCTTGGGCGGCATCGTAAGCCAGCAGGTGCTCGATGAAGGCGCGGATGGCGGCGCCGCTGGAGCGCTCGGCGGCGAACGGGGGGCGTGCCTCAAATGCAGGGCCTACGGCGTAGGCCGGCACGTCGGGCGTGCGCCAGTTGGGCAGCAGTTCGCACAAGCTGCCTTTGGCAAGCTCGTCGGCTACGCAGCGACGTGGCAGACGGGCGATGCCGATCCCGGCCAGGGCGGCGGCGACGATCGCTGCGTGGCTGTTCACGCGGTAGTTACCGCTGACCCTGATGGTCTGGACGTCGGTCTTGCCCGCATCGTGTCGGGGTATGAAGCGCCAGAGTTCGCTGTGAGCGTGGCTCTCGCGCAGGCAGTTATGCGCGGCAAGCTCTTCCGGCTGGCCGGGCCTGTCGCGCTGTGCCAGATAGGCAGGAGCGGCGCAGACGACGGTTTCACTCGCCGCGAGCGGTCGGCTGACGAGACTTCCGTCGCCTGGCGCGCTGTGCTGAATGATCAGATCGAAGCCCTCTGCCTGCGCATCGACCGCTCGGTCGAGCAGCACGAGTTCGACCTCAATCTGCGGGTACCGGGCGAGAAAGCCTGGCAGCGCGGCGGCGATGTGCTGCGTGCCGTAGGCGATGGGGGCGCTGATGCGCAGACGCCCGGCGGGAGCAGCACCCTGGCCCTTGGCGGCGTCTCGGGCGCTGTTGGCGGCGGCGACGAGTTGCGCGCAGTGGGTATGTACGGCGCGTCCGGCGTCGGTGAGGCTCAGCGCGCGCGTGCTGCGGTTCAGGAGACGAACGCCAAGCGCGTGTTCGAGACGGCCGATCTGCTTGCTGACCGCTGAGGTGCTGAGGGCGAGTTGCCGCGCGGCGGCGGAAAAGCTGCCGGCCTCTAGCACGCGGGCGAACACCGCCATTTCGCCCAGATGATTCAGCAGCGACACCTCGTCGGTACTTTGTTCGGGCGTTTCGCTGGCGCGGGGCGCTGCAGAGGCTGGGGTTGGGTGATTTTGGGGCATTGACTGTTTCCTTTGAGGAAATAGTCTTTGCTTTTGGGTGGCTATTGTCAATATTTGCGAGGCGCGTCTTGCCGCAAAGGCAACTCGCTGGTGGCGTTATGGCCGGGTGTCGATAGTCTTGAAAGCCGGTGTCAATGCATCGGCCACAATGCGGGGCGTCGCCTCGCCCAGCGCGGGCGCTGCGGAGGCAACAAGGGGCGCGTCGAGGCGTGTCTTCGCTGCGCTGGGCGCGGCGTTGATGAGGGGGGGAATGTCGATTTCGGCGATCGGTGCTGCCGCGATCAGCGTGCTGGCAGCGGGCGGCGCTGTTAACGGCGGCGTTGGCGTGTCGGCTGGCAGAGGCGCTTCGAGGGCAGGCAAAGGCGCTGCAACGAGCGGCTGCCAGTCGGCGCAGGCGCCATGTAGTGCGGCGAAGCGGCGCGGCGGCGGTGGCAGGAAGGTGACGGTCATTGCGGGCTTTGCCGGCACACTGGCGCCGCACGGTCGGCAGCGTCGGCAGCCATTGCCACGCGGCAAGCACCGCTGTCGGCTGCGCGCAGCGGGGCGCAGTGCAGCACCATGAAGATCGCCACAAACAGCACGACCAGTGCGTTTTCGGCCAGTCGGCGCAGCTGCGACAGCGCAGGGAGCGCCGTTTCGTGCGGCGGTGGCGGCGGAATGACGGCAGTGAAATAGCCCACGGAAGGCTCCCCGGCCCCGGAAGCGAGCCCGGAGCGAGCGACAGCGTGATGAAACGTTTCGGCCGATGTGGCCGCGTTTCAGGGAGAGGGGGCAACGCCAGCGGCGTGCGTCCCCGCCGGTATTTCGGCCGCCGGTGAATGGGGTGGCGACCGGCGATGCTGCGATGACCGGGACAGTGTCGCGAACGCGAGGCGGCGGCGTCTGTACGGCATCGTACGTGACGGAAGAATCGTTGGAGCATGGTGAGGCACGGTGGCGCCCGGTGGCGAGGGCTGCACTTTCGGCTGCGTTCGCTGCTTTCGCTACGGCGGAGAAGGTCGCGCGGCCTCCTGGCGGCCACTCAGCGCATGGCGCGGGCGTTTTGCGCGTCGGCGGCTGCCTCGCACTCATCTTCCTCGTCCCCTTCGTCACCGTAGGCCCAGAGTTGGTGGGTGTCGAGCAGCAGGCGGCAGCGGGCTTCCTGGGCGTCGAGGCGGGCGCTGTTGGCGGCCAGACGGGCGTCGTTGGCCAAGCGCTGCGCCAGCAGGACGTCGTTGAGTGAGGCTTCGCCAAGGCTGCGCGCACGCGCTGTCAGGCGGGCGGCGTCTTCCAGCCCGCGCGCGGCATTTTCGGCGCTTTGCCAGGCGGCGTAGGCGGTGTCCGCGCCGGCCAAGGCTGAGGCGATCTCGGCGGCGACCTTGGCGGTGACGGCGGCTTCGCGTTGCGCCGCGACACCGACAAGCGCGGTGTCGCGGCGCGCGTTCGCCGAGCGGGCGCCGCCGGGCAGCGGGATGCTCAAGGTGAAGCCGGTAAGGCGTTCTTCGCCGCTGCGTTCGCCGCCGACGTGCACGCCGATGGTCGGGTCGGGCACGCGCTCGGCGTCGCTGCGCCGGGCGGCGAGTCGTGCCTGCTGCGTTTCGGCGCGCGCCAGTCGCAGCTCGTGGTTGTGTTCGAGCAGATGCTCGCGCCACTGTCCGGCGCTGCCGCTCGGCGGTTGCGGCAGGCCGGGGATGGGCGCCGACGTCGGCAGGACGATGGCCGGGAAGCGCGCGCGCAGCTCGGCGGCCGCGACGGCGGTGCGGCGGCGGGCTTGCTCCAGTGCGGCGCGTGCTTGCGCGGCGGCGGCCTCGGCTTGCAGCAATTCCAGTCGTGCGCCGTCGCCGAGTTGCACGCGCCGGGCAGTGGCTTGCTGCTGCGCGAGCAGCGAATCGGTCTGCTGTTGCCACTGGCGCGCCGTTTCGCTTTCGCGCAGCCAGACGAACCAGGCGCCGAGCAGCGTGCGGGCGGTTTCGTGCAGGGCGTCGGCGTGTGCGGCACGCGCCTGGGCGACGCCCTGGTCGCCGATGTTGGTGTCGAGCGTCGCTTTGCCCGGCATGCGCACGGGGCGTTCGAGCGCCGCGTTCCACTCGCGGAAGCGCTGCGTGGTCGACGGCGTTTCGCTGCTGTCGATGCGGCGCTGTTGCCGGCCAAGGCGCACCGTCCATTCGTACGGCCCGGCTTCGAGACTGTTGCGCCGCTCGATCTCGGCGTCGATCTGCATCTGCGCGCCGACGACTTGCGGCGACTGGCGTACGGCGAGGATCGCCTGCGCGGCGGGCGGCAGTTCGGCGGGATAGGTGTCGGTGGCGACTTCGCTTGCCGGCGCGCCGGCTGATGCCGTCATGGCGCTCGTGGCGGGCGAGACGGGCAGACGCGTTGCCGGCGCCAGACCGGCTGCACCGGCGTGACTGGCGAGGCTGCCCGTGCCGAGCAGCAGCGCCAGCAGCAGCGTCAGTGGTCGCGCGCGTGGGCGGTGTGTCGCGGCGAGGGGGGGCGTGCTCATGCGAGTCTCCCGTACGCCAGCACGGGCGTGATCCAGTAGCTGATGTCGGCACGCGGCAGTCGGGCGCGCAGGGCGTCGAGGATGCGGGGCGTGTCGTGGTTGGCCATCAACAGCTCGAACTGGCTGCGTTCGGCGCGGCCCCGCACGCGTTCAGCGACGCTGGCGTAGCCGATGCGGGCGCCATGGGCGTCGAGCGGGTGCGTGCCGAAGCGGCGGACGATGTCGTCGTGTTCGAGCAGGACGTCGATGATCATTTCCTCGATTTCGCGGGCGGCGACGAGGGTCAGGCAGACGTCGGGCGTGGTCGCGGTGTTCATGCGGATTCTCCGGGGGAGCGTTTGGTCTCACTCGGCGCGCTCGCCACTGGCGCCTCGCCAAAGCGGCGGTAGAGCAGCGGCAGCAAGAGCAGTGTCAGCGCCGTTGAGCTGAGCAGCCCGCCGATGACGACGATGGCCAGCGGGCGCTGGATTTCCGAGCCGGGACCGCTGGCAAAGAGCAGCGGCAGCAGGCCGAAGGCGGCAATCGACGCCGTCATCAGTACCGGCCGCAGACGGCGGCGGGCGCCGCTGACGACCACCTCGGCCAGCGCCAGCCCTTGCGCGCGCAGCTGGTTGAAGTAGGTGATCATCACCACGCCGTTGAGCACGGCGATACCGAGCAGGGCGATGAAGCCGACCGAGGCCGGCACCGACAGGTATTCGCCAGAGACGAGCAGGGCAAACACGCCGCCGATCAGCGCGAAGGGGATGTTCACGAGGACCAGCGCCGCCTGTCGCAAGGAGCCGAAGGTCGAGAACAGCAGGAGGAAGATGAGACCGAGCGCCACCGGCACGACAATCGCCAGACGCGCCGAGGCACGCTGCTGGTTCTCGAACTGGCCGCCCCAGACGATGCGATAGCCCGGCGGCAGTGGCAGCGTCGCGGCGACGGTCTTCTTGGCTTCTTCGACAAAGCCGACGAGATCGCGGCCGCGTACGTTCGACTGGATGACGACGTAGCGTTGCGCGTCTTCGCGGTCGATCTTGACCGGGCCATCGACGCGCTCGATGGTGGCGATCTGCGCCAGAGGCACCGTGCCGCCGCCCGGCACCGCGACGCGCAGCGCGCTGAAGGCGGCGATGCCGCCGCTGCCGTTGGCGAATTCGCCGCGCACGAGCACCGGCGTACGCCGCCCCGGTTCGATGACGAGCCCGGCGGGTTGGCCTTCAACCAGGCTTTTCAGCGCCGATTGCAGACTTTCGATATCGATGCCGAGGCGGCCTGCGGCGAGGCGGTCAACGGCGACGCGCAGGTACTGCACGCCGTCGTTGCGTAGCGTAAAGGCGTCCTCGCTGCCCGGCGTTGCTTTCAGGATCGCTTCGATGGCGGTCGACAGGCGCGCCAGTTCATCGAGATCGGGTCCGAAGACCTTGACGGCAATATCGCCGCGCACGCCAGTCAGCATTTCGGCAACGCGCATTTCGATGGGCTGCGTGAAGCTGGCGGTGATGCCGGGGAAATCCTGCATGACGACGCGCAGTTCGTTGGTCAGCCATTCCTTGTCCGGACGCCGCCATTCGGCGATGGGCTTGAGGACGAGGAAGGTGTCGGTCTGATTCAGGCCCATCGGGTCGAGGCCCAGTTCGTCGGAGCCGGCGCGGGCGACGATGCGCTTTACTTCCGGCACGCGTTCGAGAATCGCCCGCTGGATGCGGCTGTCGATGTCGATGGTCTGATCGAGGCTGACCGACGGCAGCTTTTCCAGCTGCATGACAAGATCGCCTTCGTCCATCGTCGGCATGAAGGTCTTGCCGAGCAGCAGATAGGCGCCGGCCGCTGCGACGAGCAGGACGAGCGCGCCGCCGATCATGGCGCGGGCGTGGGCGAGCGCCCAGTTGAGTGCCGGCGCATAGAGGCCGTCGAGCTTGCGCATCAGCCAGGGCTCGTGCGGCTCACCGCGCTTCATCAGCAGCGAGGCGAAGGCCGGGATCACCGTCAGTGCCAGCAGCAGCGACGAAGACAGCGCGAAGACAATGGTCAGCGCGACCGGGATGAAGAGCTTGCCTTCCAGCCCCTGCAAGGTGAGCAGCGGAACGAAGACGATGACGATGATGAGGATGCCGGAGGCCACCGGCGCCGCCACTTCGCGTACCGCCCGGTAAATGACGTGTTGCAGCGGCAGCTTGCGCGTCGCGCCGGCCTGCGTCAGGCTCGCTTCGACGTTTTCGACGATCACCACCGCCGCGTCGACGAGCATGCCGATGGCGATGGCCAGGCCGCCGAGGCTCATCAGGTTGGCCGACAGCCCGAACAGCTTCATCAGGATGAAGGTGCCAAGCGCCGACAGCGGCAGGATCAGTGCGACGACCAGCGCCGCCCGCAGTTGGCCGAGGAAGGCGAGCAGCAGCAGGACAACGAGGACGATGGCTTCGAGCAGCGCCTTGGTAACGGTGCCGACGGCACGTTCGACGAGATTGCCGCGGTCGTAGAGCGGTTCAATCGTCACGCCGGGCGGCAGCGTCGGCGCGATCTCGGCGAGCTTGGCGCGCACCGAATCGACCACCGCGCGTGCGTTGGCGCCGCGCAGGCCGAGCACCAGCCCTTCGACCGCTTCGCCCTGACCGTCGCGGGTGACGGCGCCGTAGCGCGTGATGGCACCCACTTCGACCTGCGCGATGTCGCCGACGCGCACGACGCCGCGCGCGCTGGCAGAGTCGGCACCCTTGATGACGATCGAGCGCACGTCGTCGAGCGTGTGGATGGCGCCCTCGATACGCACCAGCAGCGTTTCCTCGCCTTCGCCGATGCGCCCCGAGCCGTCGTTGCGGTTGTTGGTTTCCAGCGCGCGCTTCAGATCGTCGAGCGTCAGTCCACGCGCGTTGAGCGCCGCCGGGTCGGGCTTGACCTCGAAGGCGCGCGCGTAGCCGCCGAGCGAGTTCACATCGGCGACGCCGCGCAGCGTGCGCAGCTGCGGGCGGATCGTCCAGTCGAGCAGCGTGCGTTTCTCTTCGAGCGAGAGCGGCCCCTCGATGGTGAACATGTACATTTCGCCGAGCGGCGTGGTGATCGGCGCCAGCCCGCCGGAGGCGTGTTCCGGCAGGTCTTTCCAGACCGTGCCCAGGCGTTCGGCGACTTGCTGGCGTGCCCAGTAGATGTCGGTGCCGTCCTCGAAATCGATGGTGATGTCGGTGAGCGCGTATTTGGCGACGGCGCGCAGGATGCGCTGCTTAGGGATGCCGAGCATTTCCTGTTCGATGGGCGCGGTGATGCGTGCTTCCACCTCTTCCGGCGTCATGCCCGGCGCCTTGATGATGATCTTCACCTGCGTTGTCGACACGTCGGGGAAGGCGTCGATGGGCAGGGTGTTGAAGGCAACGACGCCGGCGCCGACGAGCAACGCAGTGAAGACGAGCGCCAGCAGGCGTTGCGTCAGCGAGAATTCGATCAGTCGGGCGAGCATCGTTATTTGGCCTCGCCCGCCTTGCCGGCAGCGGCACTGGCCGATTCCGCCGCGCTGCCCCAGATGCTCTTCAGCGCCGCCACGCCTTTGATGGCGATGCGCGTCTGCGGTGTCAGGCGAGCGGATTGCAGGATCACCTGATCGCCGGCCTGACCGACGATCTTGATGGCGAGGGGGCGATAACCCGCGCCTTCTGCGACGAAAACGAAGGCGTCGCCGCCGATGCGGACGAGCGCCGATTGCGGCACGCGGAAACCGTCGCTGCGCACCGGTACGTCGATGTCAGCGGCGACCCGCTGACCCGGCGACAGCGTTTCGCCACCGGCGTCGAGGCGTGCGCGCACCGTCACGGTCTGGCTGCCGGCGCTGATCTGGCGGCCGATGTTGATGACCTTGCCGCGCGCGCCGACGGCCGGCACGCTGACCGCCGCGCCTTCGCGCAGCGTGGAAGCCAGTGCGGCCGGTGTTTCGATCTCGAGCCAGAGCGGCGTCAGTTTGCCGATGCGAAAGAGCGGTGCCGCCGCGTCCACGCGTTGCCCCGGCTGCACCGATTGTTCGAGGACGATGCCGGCAATTGGCGCGCTGATCAGCATCTCGCTCGGCAGCCGCCGTTGTTGCGCGAGCGCCGTCAAGGCGCCGTCGGAGACGCCGGCCAGTTGCAGTTCGGCACGCCGCGCGGCCAGCGCCAGCGCTGCTTGTTCGTGGTTGGCGCGTGTCGTCTGGACGCGGGCTTCGGCGATGATCCCTTCGCTGAAGAGCTGCTCATCGCGCCGCGCGGCTTGCGCGGCCAGATGTGCCGACTGGGCGGCTTGCAGGAAATCGCGTTCGGCCGCGAGGAGCGAGGGGCTGGCAAGGCGCGCCAGCGTTTGTCCCTGCTTCACCGTCTGTCCGGTCGCGACGTCGATGGCGACGACCATCCCCGGCAAGGGCGCGGCGACGACGCGTAACTGTTCGTTCGGGATCCGCACTTCGGCCGGCAAACCGCTGGCGAGCCCGTTGCCGGCGTGCGACAGCCGTTCGCTGGCGACACCGAGGGCATTCGCTTGCTGCGCGGAGATCGCCAGCAGCGGCGTGGCGGGAGTTTCCGCCGCCGACGCGTGACTCATCGCCAGTGTCAGGGGCAGGAGCAGAAAGGGAATCAGGAGTGTTCGCATGGCATCCTCGGCTAAACGCCCGCGCAGTCTAGGTGGCGAAGCTTAAGTCCGTCTTAAGGCAGCGAAGAGAGCGGCAACTGAGTGGCAAAGAGCAGGAACTGCGGGCGCTTGTGTCGTGGCGGTCGCGGGCGGTCGGCAGGGTGTTCGACCGCCGCCCGGCGCCGCCGTGCGCGGCAGGAGGGCGCTGTAGGGCGGCGGAACAGCGGTGGCTTGCCGTCGGCATGGGCGGTTTGCTTTCGCCCGGGCGGCGGGCTAGAGTCTCCCCGTTGCCCACATTTCACGGGGCTTTTTGCGCTAACTGCATGACGCCAATCGAAAACACGCTGATTTTTTTTGCGCTGGTCGCTGCCAGTGCCTTTTTTTCATTTTCCGAAATCTCGCTGGCCGCCGCGCGCAAGCTCAAGCTCAAGCAGATGCGCGACGAGGGCGATCCACGCGCTGCCTGCGTCCTTTTCTTGCAGGAACAGCCCGGCCATTTCTTTACCGCCGTGCAAATTTCCGTCAATGCTGTCGGAATTCTTGCCGGGGTTCTCGGTGAAGGGGCATATGCGCCTGTTTTCTCGCGTTTATTCGTCGATGTGGCGTCGCCCGAAACGGCAAGTTTTCTCGGCTCCGCCTGCTCCTTCCTGCTGGTCACGACGAGCTTCATCCTGATCGGCGACCTGATTCCCAAACGCATTGCCATCGTCGCCCCGGAAGCGATTGCGCTGCGCATCGCGCCGGCCATGGTGCTGTGCCTGAAAGCCTTGCGGCCGCTGATCTGGGTGTTCAACGGCGTTGCCAGTCACATCCTCCGCCTGCTCGGTCTGCCGCCGTCGCGGCCGGAGGACATCACGCCGGAAGATATCGTCGCGCTGGCCAATGCCGGGGAAGAAGCGGGCGTCGTCGCGCGTCAGGAAAAGCAGCTGATCGAAAACGTTTTCGAGCTGGAAACCCGCACGGCGCCGTCGACGATGACGGCGCGCGAGAGCATCGTCTGGCTTGACCGTAACGAGAGCGACGAGAGCATTCGCGCCAAGATTAGCGCGCATCCGCATGCCAAGTTCCCGGTCTGCGCCGGCACGATTGACCGGGTGGTCGGCTACGTCGATTCCAAGGACATCCTGTGCCGTCTGCTCAACGGTGAGCCATTGTCGCTGCGTGGCGACAGCGCCCTGCATACGGCGCTGATCCTGCCGGAAACGCTGACCTTGTCGGAGATCATCGAGCAGTTCAAGATCATGCGCGAGGATTTCGCGCTGATCATCAACGAGTACGGTCTGATCGTCGGCCTGATTACCCTGAACGACGTGACCTGCACACTGATGGGCGATTCGCTGATGACGCCCGCGGACGAGCAGATCATCCAGCGCGACGCGCGTTCCTGGCTGGTCGATGGCATGACGCCGGTGGGCGATCTCGAACAGCGTTTGCAGATCGAGCCGTTCCCCGACGACGACCAATTCGAGACGATCGCCGGCTTCATGATGTACGTGCTGCGCCGCGTGCCGCGCCCGACCGAGAGCGTCGAGCACGCCGGTTTCCGTTTCGAGGTGCTCGATATCGACAATCACAAGATCGACCAGCTGCTGGTCACTCGCCTCGACGTCCGCCGCGAGGGCGATGGCGACGTTTCCGTTGCCGGCCCCGCCCATCCATGAGCGGCCTCGCCTTCGCTCCGCCGCGCTTTGCCGTCGACCGCGCGGCGCTCGTTGCCCGCTTGCGCGCCGTGCTTCCCGAGGACGCGCTGCGCGTCGACGAAGAAGCGCTGCGGCCCTACGAATGCGACGGGCTGACCGCCTACCGGCAGCTGCCGCTCCTGGTGACGCTGCCGGAAAACGAGGCGCAGGCGCGGGCGATCCTGCGCGTCTGCCACGAACTCGGCGTGCCGGTGGTGCCGCGTGGCGCGGCGACCGGGCTCTCCGGCGGCGTGCTGCCGCATCCGGACGGCGTCGTCGTCTCGCTGGCGCGACTGAAGAACATCCTCGCCATCGACCCGGCGACGCGCACCGCCGTCGTCCAGCCGGGTGTGCGCAACCTCGCCGTGTCGCAGGCAGCGGCGCCTTACGGCCTCTACTACGCGCCCGATCCCTCGTCGCAGATCGCGTGCACCATCGGCGGCAACATCGCCGAGAACTCCGGCGGCGTGCACTGCCTGAAGTACGGCCTGACCGTGCACAACGTGCTGCGCGTGCGCGGCCTCACCATCGCCGGCGAGATCGTCGAGTTCGGCTGCGCCGCGCCCGACGCGCCGGGCTACGACCTGCTCGCCGTGGCCAACGGCTCCGAGGGCTTGCTGGTGCTGATCACCGAGGCCACCGTGCGCCTGACCCCGAAGCCCGAGCTGGCGCAGGTGGCACTCGCCTCGTTCGACGACGTGACACGCGCCGGCGAGGCGGTGGCGGCGATCATCGCCGCCGGCATCCTGCCGGCCGGCCTCGAGATGATGGACAAGAAGGCGACGCACGCCGTCGAACCCTTCGTGAACGCCGGCTACGACATGGACGCCGAAGCCTTGTTGCTGTGCGAGTCGGACGGCACGCCGGAAGAGGTGGCCGAGGAAATGGCGCGCATGCAGGCGGTGCTGGCGGCCTCGGGCGCCACCGCCATCCGCGTCTCGCAGAACGAGGCCGAGCGGCTGAAATTCTGGGCCGGGCGCAAGGCGGCTTTCCCCGCCGTCGGCCGCATCACGCCCGACTACCTGTGCATGGACGGCACCATTCCGCGCCACAGCGTCGGCCGCATGCTGCAGGCCATCGCCGACATGGAGCGGCGCTACGGGCTGCGCTGTGCCAACGTCTTCCACGCTGGCGACGGTAACCTGCACCCGCTGATCATGTACGACGCCAACCAGCCCGGCGAGCTCGAGCGCGCGCAGGCTTTTGGCGCTGAAATCCTCGAACTCTCGGTCGAATTCGGCGGCACCATCACCGGCGAGCACGGTGTTGGCGTCGAGAAGGTGACGCAGATGTGCGCGCAATTCACCCCCGACGAACTGGCGCTGTTCGAACGCCTGAAGCGCGCCTTCGACCCGGCCGGCCTGCTCAATCCGGGCAAGGCCATCCCGACGCCGGCACGCTGCCGCGAATACCGCCTGGCGCGTTTGGCGACGGCGGGCGAGCGTGGCACGCCATGCTGCGCGCCGGCGGCCGATGATGCGACGCACGATGTCTGGGGCGATCCGGCCGATGGCGCGTCTGCACCGGGCGATGCGACGAAAACGGAGGGGTCGCGATGAAGGCGATTCATGATCGCTGGTGCGAGCGCGTGCGCGCCGCCGCCGCCGATGGCCGGCCGCTGCGTCTGCGTGGTTCTGGCTCGAAGGATTTCTATGGGCAGCCTCTGCTGCCGGGCAGTGGCGAGGTGTTCGATACGCGGGAGTATCGTGGCATCGTCGCCTATTCGCCGAGCGAACTGGTGGTCACCGCGCGCTGCGGTACGCCGCTCGCCGAGTTGGAAGCGGCGCTCGCGGCGCAGGGGCAGATGCTGGCTTTCGAGCCGCCACATTTCGGCCCGCAGGCGACCGTCGGCGGCATGCTGGCTGCCGGCCTGTCCGGTCCGCGCCGCTCGCAGGCCGGGGCCTTGCGCGATTACGTGCTGGGCGTACGACTGATCGACGGCGAAGGGCGCGCGCTCAGCTTTGGCGGGCAGGTCATGAAAAACGTCGCCGGTTATGATGTTCCGCGCCTGCTCGCCGGCAGCCTTGGCACGCTGGCGCTGGTGACGGAAGTGTCGCTGAAGACCCTGCCGCGGCCGGTCGCTGAGCGCACGCTCGTTGCCGATCTCGGCGAGGGCGAGGCGCTGCGCCGTCTTGCGGCGTGGAATGCGCTGCCCTTACCGCTTTCTGCCTCGGCGTGGTTTGGCGGTCGCCTGTCGCTGCGCCTCTCCGGAGCGGCGGCGGCTGTCGCCTCGTCGGCCGCCGCCTTGCAGCGTGAGCTGCGTGCTGCCGGCGTGGCGGTTGGCCACCTGCCGGAGGATGAGGCGGCGGTGTTCTGGCGCAGTCTGCGCGAGCAGACGCACCCGTTTTTTTCCGCCACTGCTCCGGCCGGCGATGCGCGGCAGTTCGCTGCCGGCGTCGTCGGCGCCGAGCCGCTCCCCCTGTGGCGGCTGGCACTGAGGGCCACGACACCGCCCGTGCGTCCGGCGGCGGATGGCGCGGAGCCTGCGTCGACCACCGACGCGCCCGGCGGTATTGCCGGGGGGGCTACAGGGACAACCCTGATCGAGTGGGGCGGGGCTTTGCGCTGGCGCCGCGATGGCGATCCGCTTGCCTTGCGCGCGGCGGCCGCGGCGGCGGGCGGGCATGCCACCTTGTTTCGTGGCGATGCGCCCTTGAAGAGCGCCATCGGCGCCTTCGCGCCCCTGCCGCCGCCTCTGGCGGCCATTCACCGCCGCCTGAAAAACGCCTTCGATGCGCCGGGAGTGTTCAACCCCGGTCGTCTGTTTCGGGAGTTTTGACGATGCAGACATCGTTGGCAGCCTTCATCAAGGATTCAGCGGTCGGCCAGGAGGCCGAGGCCATTTTGCGGACCTGCGTGCACTGCGGTTTTTGCACGGCAACCTGTCCGACCTATCAGCTGCTTGGCGACGAGCTCGATGGGCCGCGCGGGCGCATCTATCTCATCAAGAATCTCCTCGAAGGCGGCGAGGCCGGGGCGCGAACGCGTCTGCACCTCGACCGCTGCCTGTCGTGTCGCTCGTGCGAGACGACGTGCCCGTCCGGGGTCGATTATCACCGCCTGCTCGATATCGGCCGGGAAGTGCTCGAAGCGCGTTCGCCTCGTCCCTTGGCCGATCGCACGCGGCGTCATGTCTTGCGCGAAACCTTGGCGCGCGGTGGCGTGTTTGCCTCGGCCCTGTCGCTCGCCCGCTGGGCGAAGCCGCTGTTGCCGGCGTCCGTGGCGAGCAAGATTCCGCCGCGCGATACCAGCGTGCCGGCCTGGCCGGCGCGGGGTACTTCGGCACGGCGCATGCTGGTGCTCGCCGGCTGCGTGCAGCCGCACTTGACGCCGCGCACCAATCGTGCGGCGGCGCGGGTGTTTGCTCGTCTGGGGATCGAGCTGTTCGAGGCGCCGGGCGCCGGTTGCTGCGGCGCCGTGCGTTATCACCTCGACGCGCCGGCGGCAGCGCGCGACGACATGCGCCGCCTGATCGATTGCTGGTGGCCGTGGGTTGCTCGCGACGAGGTCGAGGCCATCGTCGTCACCGCCTCGGGGTGCGCGGCGCACGTCAAGGAATACGGCAAGATTCTTGCCGGCGATCCGGCGTATGCCGCCAAGGCGGCGCGCGTGGCAGCGTTGGCGCGCGACGTGTCCGAAGTGCTGGCCGACGAGCGCGAGGCCCTTGCCGCCCTGCTGGCGGAGGCGCGGCGCGCCATGCCTGCTTCGGTTCCGGCACGCGTGCGGCGCATCGCCTTTCACTCGCCCTGCACGCTGCAACATGGACAGAAACTCGGTGGCGTCGTCGAGTCGCTATTGCTCGCCGCCGGCTATGAACTTTCTCCGGTGGCGGACAGTCATCTCTGCTGTGGTTCCTCCGGGGCGTATTCGTTGTTGCAGCCGGCTTTGTCGACGCGCTTGCGGGCCGACAAGCTGGCGGCGCTGAGCGTCGGTGGGCCCGAGCTTATCGCCACTGCCAACGTCGGCTGCCAGAACCACCTGGCTGCGGCGGCAACGATTCCGGTGCACCATTGGGTCGAATTGCTGGCGGAGGTGATCTGTCCCTAACCCTGTGCGCGGTAATCATGACTGCGCCGTCTTTTTGCCGTTTCAGGATTACCGTCAATGAACATCGACAAGGGTCTCCTCGCCAGTCTGGAAGACGACGAAGCGCGCAAGCTGACGCAACTGATGGATCAGGGCATCCGCATTCCGCCGCAGCCGCGCGTCCTTACCGAACTGGCCCGTCTGGTGACGAGTGGCGTCGATGACGTGCGACGACTGGCGGCGACCATTGCCGAAGATCCCGGCATTTCGGCGCTGCTCTTCAAGGCCGTGCAGTCGCCGGTGTTTCGCGCGCATCAGCCTTTCACGTCTGTGGTGCGCATCCTGCAAGTCGTCGGCGTCTCGCAGACGACCAATCTGGTGCGGGCGATCGCGCTTTCGGCAGGTTCGGCGGGCGGCAAAGGCGGGCAGCAGATGCCGGCGCTGGAAGCTTTCTGGGCGCGCTCACGGGCGGTTGCGCAGATTGCCATGTTGATCGCCGAAGATCGCGTCTCGGTGTGCAACATCTTCCCGGATCAGGCGTACCTGGCCGGAGTCTTCCACGACTGTGGCGTGGCGGTGCTGATGCAGCGCTTCCCCGATTACTGCAAGGCTTTGCGCCTCGACGAGCCGGGGCATTGGCCGAATCTGGCCGAAGAGGATCAGCGCTTTTCAGCCGATCACTCGGTGGTCGGCTTCCTCGTCGCCCGGCACTGGAAACTGCCGGAATTCGTCTGCGACGCCATTCGCTACCACCACGATTTTTCTCGGTTGGAAGACCATTCGGCGCGCACGATGATTGCCATCCTGCAATTGGCGATCCACATTTATGCGCTCAATAGCGCCTTGCCGAGCCCGGATTGGGCTGCCAATCGCGGCGAGGTGGCGGACGAACTCGGTATTCACGACGAGGCGCTGGCCGAATTCATCGACGTCATCCTCGAACGCTATCAGGAGCACTGAGTGCTCGCCTGTGCCGCACCTGCTGATGGGTCGATCGCCCGGCGTGGAGTGCGCCGGAGTGGCCGGCGGCCCTACTTGCGGCCGAGACCGCCGAGCAGCGCAGCGACCACGCGGCGCGGTGCGTGCGCCGACGTTCCGGGACTGCTTTGTGCCGGCACCTTGGCGACGGCTTCGCTGCCGGTGCTGGTTTTCGGCTCGTAAGGCTTGTCGAAGTCGAAGCCATCGGCGGCGATGCGCGAGGTGGACCGTTGGGAGGGGCGTGCCGGACGCTCGCGGCGTTCGCCCGCAGTCGGCGCGGCCGGTGAGGGACGCGCGCCGTGGCCACTCGGCGGGGCGCTCGGCGCCGTCGGTGCCAGTCGGCGCTGGCCGTGCTTCTTGTGACCGCTCGGCGGGTATTCCCAGTCCGACTCGGGCTCGAAGCCATCGATGCGAACCTGCTCGATCTTCAGATTGATGAGCTTCTCGATATCAACGAGGTACTGCACTTCGTCGGCCGAAACCAGCGACACGGCGTTGCCGTGCTTACCGGCACGGCCGGTACGACCGATGCGGTGGACGTAGTCTTCCGGCGTATGCGGCAGTTCGAAGTTGATGACGTGCGGCAGTTCATCGATGTCGAGACCGCGTGCCGCCACGTCGGTGGCGACCAGCACCATCGCCGTGCCGTTCTTGAAGGCTTCCAGCGCTTTCAGGCGATCGAGCTGACTTTTGTCGCCGTGGATGGCGTCGGCGGCGATGCCGGCGCGTTGCAATTCACGCGCCAGTCGCGCCGTTTCCAGCTTGGTGCGGGTAAAAACCAGCACCTGCCCGAACTCTTCGGAGCGCAGGAGGCGCACCAGCAGCGCGCGCTTGGAGGCGCTGGCGACCGGGTGCACGCGGTGGGTGATCGTTTCCGAGACGGTGTTGCGGCGGGCGACTTCGACCAGCACCGGCGACTTCAGCATGGTGTCGGCGAGCTTCTTGATCTCGTCCGAGAAGGTCGCCGAGAACAGCAGGCTTTGCCGTTGCACGGGCAGCATGCTGAGGATGCGCTTGATGTCGGGGATGAACCCCATGTCGAGCATGCGGTCGGCTTCGTCGAGGACGAGCGCCTGCACGCTGCCGAAATTGATGACGCGGTGCTCGACGAGGTCGAGCAGGCGCCCCGGCGTGGCAACGAGGACTTCGACGCCGAGGCGGATTTCCGCAATCTGCGGCTTGATGTCGACACCGCCGTAGGCGCACAGGCTGCGCAGCGGGACGTATTTGGCGTAGCTCTTGACCGAGTCGTGCACCTGGATCGCCAGTTCGCGCGTCGGCGCGAGGATCAGGATGCGCACCGGATGGCGGGCCGGCGAGGGGCTGCTGGTGGCGAAGGGGAGGATGCGTTGCAGCAGTGGCAGCGTGAAGGCAGCGGTTTTGCCGGTACCGGTTTGCGCGCCTCCCATCAGATCCTTGCCTTCGAGCACGAGCGGAATCGCCTGCGCCTGGATCGGTGTGGGTTCTGAATAGCCTTGCTCAGCAACGGCTTTCAGGAGGTCGGGCGCTAGCCCGAGTTCGTCAAACCGCATCGGCCCTGCCTTCAAAGAAGTGTTCGATCAATAACATGAGGCGCGGATTATACACGTCCGCCCTGCCTCTGGCGGGGGAATAGCCTCGCCAGACCCGTGCGGGAGCGCCAATGGGCGATGCTGGCGACGGGCTGGCGCCGGTGTCTCGTGTCATCTGGCAAACTGGCCACAGAGGGGCGCATCGCGAGTCGCACGTCGGCACGTCGCGGCCTGCGACTCGCGCGCCGCCGCCGCCGGGCGGGCGTCAGCGCTTCTCGCTGGCGACGGGCGCCTTGTCTGCGGCACCCTCTGCCGGCTTCTCCGCAGGCTTGTCGCCGGCCGGGGCGGCAGCTGTTGCTGCCTCGGCGTCAGGGGCGGGTTTCGGTTTTTTCTTCTTCCCGGTTTCAGGGGGGGACGGCGGCGGCAGTTGCGGCGTGATCGTCTCCAGCTTGTTTTCGCGCATGTATGCGTCCATGTCGCGCCAGCCTTCGAAAATCGGCGCTTTCGGCAGCCACGAGTAGATCGAGTAGCAGTCTTCGATGGCGCGCCCGGATTGGCGGCAGGCGCTGCCGACCGCCTTGCCTTCGGCTTCGCTGCGGGCCGCTTTGGCGGCGGAGTCTTCAATCCCGAGCTTTTGCTGCACCTGATCGCAGCCGCTCAGCACGCCGCTCAGGCCGATCAGTACAGGGATGGCGAAAATAAACCGGTGCCAGGAAGGTGACGTCCGTTGGGTCACGGGAATCGCGCTTTCGTCTTGAATGTGCGCGGAATTGTAACCGTAAACGCGCCGGCGGGTGCCTCTCCGGCATTGCAGTTCGCGCCGGGAGGGGCTTTTTCGGGGTCTATAATCGCCGCCTGTTCGTTTCCGAGGAGTTGAGTGTCAATGCGTACTACCTCTTTGTTGTCGTGCCTGGTCTTGAGCGCATGCGTCGCGGTGGGTACCGCGCAGGCAGCGTCGAAGACGGCCGCCAAAACGCCGCGTCCGGTTGCACCGGCGGTGCCGACCGAAATTGAACTCTCGCACCAGCTCGACGAGGCGCAAGCCGAACGTCTCGAGCCGGTCGTCGACCGTTTTAATGCCACGCAGAAGGAGTTCCATCTGCATCTGGTGCGCAGCACTGAAGGGGCGTCGCCGACGCTCCTTAATTTGGCGACGCGCGAGGATCTCTCGCACTTCGTTGCCAATCGCGCTCGCTTCAAGCCGCTGTTTGAAGTCCTGCGCGATGCGAAGGAGCCGCTCGACAGCGCGCGCCTGTCGCCGGAACTGCGTGTTGGCGTGGCCGACTCGAAAGGCCGTCTGATGGCCTTGCCGGTCGCCCTGTCGACGCCGGTGCTCTTCTACAACAAGGCGCTCTTCCGCAAGGCGGGCCTCAATCCGGAGACGCCGCCGCATACCTGGTGGGAGGTGCAGCAGGCGGCCGACAAGCTTTTCGACGCGGGAAGCCGCTGTCCCTACACGACCTCCTGGCCGGCGTGGGTGCATATCGACAATGCCAGCGCCTGGAATGGCGCCGAAGTGGCCGATAGCCGCGGGCGCCTGGCGTTCAACGGGCTGGTGCAGATCAAGCACATCGCCATGCTCAACAGCTGGTACAAGAGCCGTTTCTTCGTCTACTTCGGTCGCCGCGATGAGGCCGATCAGCGCTTTGCCGAAGGCGAATGCGGCATGTTGACGAGTGGGTCGGCGCTGTACGCGACGTTGCGCGACAAGCCGGGCCTCGAGGTAGGCGTGTCGGCGCTGCCTTACTATGACGACGTGCGCGGCGCACCGCAGCAAACACTCGCCGATGGTGCCTCGCTGTGGGTTGGCGGTGGTCACAAGCCGGCCGAGTACAAGGGCGCGGCGAGCTTCGTCAAGTTCCTGATGGCGCCGGATGTGCAGGTCGCGCTGACGCGTAACGGCGGCTTCCTGCCGATGACGCCGGCGGCGCGGGCCGCCGTGAGCAGCCGCTTGCTCGGTGGCGATGTGGCCGGCGTTGACGTGGCCATGCGCCAGCTGCAGGGCAAGAGCGCCCAACGCACGCTGCGTGTGTCGCAGATCGAGCCGGTGCGCATGATCGTCGAGGAAGAACTGGAAGCGGTGTGGGCAAACCGCAAGCCGGCCAAGGCGGCGCTCGACGATGCGGTCGAGCGCGGTAACGTGGTGCTGCCGCAAGCCTTGCGCGCCTCGCCGTTGTGATTCGTCCGGCGCCAGCGTGGGCGTTGCCGAGGTGCTTCGTGCATCGCGGTGGTGGCGCGCTGGCGCCGGAGAATACCCTGGCCGGTCTGCGCGTTGCTGCGCTCACCGGCTTTCGTGCCGTCGAGTTTGACGTCACGCTCTCCGCTGACGGCACGCCCTGGCTGATTCACGACGCGACGCTGGAGCGGACAACGACTGGCCATGGCCGCGTCGCGGCGACGCCTGACCACGTTCTCGCCTCTCTCGATGCGGGCGTCCGTCATCACCCTTCCTTCGCCGGTGAGCCCTTGCCGACGCTTGCTGCGGCCGCAGCCCTGTGTCGCGCCTTGGCGCTCGTTGCCAACGTGGAAATCAAGCCCGCCGACGGGAGTGAGGCGACAACGGGCGCCTGCGTTGCGGCAGAGATTGCGGCGCTCTGGCAGGGTGCGCCCTTGCCATTGGTTTCTTCCTTTTCTTTCGAAGCACTGCTGGCCGCACGGCAGGCGGTCCCGCTTTTGCCGCTGGCGTGTTTGTGGCATCGGCCACCCGCCGACTGGCGGGCGCAGGCGGATCGTCTCGGCGCGTTCAGCGTGCATTGCGCGGCCGAGGCCGTCGCTGAGGGCTTTCTCGCCGAGGCGCGCGAAGCCGGTGTGCCGGTGCTTTGCTACACGGTGAATGGCCGCGAACTTGCCGCGCAGTGCTGGTCGCGCGGTGTGGCGGCGGTTTTTTCCGACCGTCCGGATCTGTTGGCGCGGCGCCCGAGCTGAAGCGGCGCTCTCGGTCGCCTCTCTTGGCAACGATTAACGCAACGGTCATGCGCGCCGGGCATCATGCCGCCTTGCCAGTCGGGCGGTGCGCGACTGGCGCCGGTCGGGAGGGCTGGGTTTTCGATGCTAGAATCGCGCCTTTCCGAATCCCTCCTGACCTGCCGGTCCGCCTACGATGAAAAGCGCTGAAATTCGCGAGCAGTTCCTCCAGTTCTTCGCCTCCAAGGGGCACCAGATTGTCGCTTCCAGTTCGCTGGTGCCGCACGAAGACCCGACGCTGCTGTTCACCAACGCCGGGATGAACCAGTTCAAGGACGTCTTCCTCGGCTTCGACAAGCGTCCCTACACGCGCGCCACCACCTCGCAGAAATGCGTTCGCGCCGGTGGCAAGCACAACGACCTCGAGAACGTCGGTTACACCGCGCGTCACCACACCTTCTTCGAGATGCTGGGCAATTTCAGCTTCGGCGACTACTTCAAGCGCGACGCGATCAAGTACGCGTGGGAGCTGCTCACCGAGGTGTACAAGCTGCCGAAGGAAAAGCTCATGGTCACGGTTTACGCCGACGACGATGAAGCCTACGACATCTGGCACAAGGAAGTCGGCGTTCCGGCCGAGAAGATCGTGCGCATCGGCGACAACAAGGGCGCGCGCTACGCTTCCGACAATTTCTGGATGATGGGCGACACCGGCCCCTGCGGCCCGTGCTCCGAGATTTTCTACGACCACGGCGAGCACATCTGGGGCGGCCCTCCGGGATCGCCCGACGAAGACGGCGACCGCTTCATCGAGATCTGGAATAACGTTTTCATGCAGTTCAACCGCGACGAGGCCGGCGTCATGCATCGCCTGCCGAAGCCGTCGGTCGACACCGGCATGGGCCTCGAGCGCATCTCGGCGGTGCTGCAGCACGTGCATAGCAACTACGAGATCGACCTCTTTCAGGCGCTGATCAAGGCGGCGGCGCGAGAAACCAGTGCCGCCGACATGGACAGCCCGTCGCTGAAGGTGCTCGCCGACCACATCCGCGCCTGTTCCTTCCTCATCGCCGACGGCGTCATTCCCGGCAACGAAGGCCGCGGCTACGTGCTACGCCGCATCATCCGCCGCGCCATCCGCCACGGCTACAAGCTCGGCGCGCGCGCCGCCTTCTTCCACAAACTTGTTCCCGATCTGGTCGCCGAAATGGGCGCGGCCTATCCGGAACTGGTGCAAGGCCAGGCGCGCATTGCCGAGGTGCTGCGTCAGGAGGAAACGCGCTTCTTCGAGACGATCGAGCACGGCATGGCGATCCTCGAAGGCGAACTCGCCGCGCTGGCCGCCGGTGGCGGCAAGGTGTTCAACGGCGAAACGGCGTTCAAGCTGCACGACACCTACGGTTTCCCGCTCGATCTGACCGCCGACATCTGTCGTGAGCGCAACGTCACGGTCGACGCCGCCGCTTTCGACGCGGCGATGGCCCGGCAGAAGGAGCAGGCGCGTGCCGCCGGCAAGTTCCGCATGGCGGCCGGCCTCGAATACGACGGCCCGGCGACGACTTTCCACGGCTACGAGCAGCTCGAATGCAAGGGCAAGATCCTCGCGCTGTACAAGGACGGCGCGCCGGTCAATGAGCTGCGCGAAGGCGATCTTGGCGTCGTCGTCCTCGACGAGACGCCGTTCTACGCCGAATCCGGCGGTCAGGTCGGCGACCGCGGCGAACTGCGTTCGGCGCAGGGCATTTTCGCCGTCGAAGACACGCAGAAGATTCAGGCGTCGGTGTTCGGCCACCACGGCATCGTCCGCACCGGCACGCTGACGCTCGCCGATGGCGTGTCGGCGCGTGTCGACATCCCGGCGCGCGCGCAGACGATGCGCAACCACTCGGCAACGCACCTGATGCACAAGGCGCTGCGCGAAGTGCTCGGCGGCCACGTGCAGCAGAAGGGCTCGCAGGTCGACGCCGAGCGCACGCGCTTCGACTTTGCGCACAATGCACCGCTGTCCGACGACGAAATCCGCCGTGTCGAAGCGCTGGTGAGCGCCGAAATCCTCGCCAACGTCGCCACCGACGCCAGCGTGATGGACATCGAATCGGCGCAGAAGACCGGCGCGATGATGCTCTTCGGCGAGAAGTACGGCGACGAAGTGCGCGTGCTGACCATCGGTTCGTCGAAGGAATTGTGCGGCGGCACGCACGTCGCGCGCACCGGCGATATCGGCTTGTTCAAGATCGTCGCTGAAAGCGGTGTCGCTGCCGGCGTGCGTCGCGTCGAGGCGATCACCGGCGAGCGCGCGCTGACCTGGGTGCAGCAGCAGAGCACCCTGCTCGGCGAGGCGGCGGCAGCGTTCAAGTCGCCGGTAGCCGAGCTGCCGGGCAAGATCGCGCAGGCGCTCGAGCACGCGCACGCGCTGGAAAAGGAAGTCGCCCGCTTGAAGTCGAAGCTGGCCGCCAGCCAGGGCGACACGCTCGCCGCGCAGGCCGCCGACATCAAGGGCGTGCGCGTTCTTGCGGCCGAGATCGACGGCGCCGACGTGGTCACGCTGCGCGAACTCGCCGACAAGCTTCGCGACCGCCTGCGCAGCGCGGCGGTCGTCCTCGCCGCGGTGGCTGACGCACGTGTGACGCTGATCGCGGCGGTGACGCCTGATCTCGTCAAGCGCGTACGCGCCGGCGATCTCGTCAATCACGTCGCGCAGCAGGTCGGCGGCAAGGGCGGCGGTCGTCCCGATCTGGCGCAGGCCGGCGGCAACGATCCGGCAAAGCTGCCGGTAGCGCTGGCTTCCGTCGCCGAGTGGCTGGAGTCGCGTCTCTGATCGTGGCCCCGGCGCACCTGCCGGGTGACGCATTTTCGAGGGTGCTACAATGCACCCTCTCATTTCATCGGTTTAGCTCAGGGAGAACACCTTGCTGATCAGTTCAGCTTACGCACAACAAGCCGCTGCTGCCGCCACCGATCCGACCGGAGGATTGATGCAGATCCTGCCGATCGTCCTCATGTTCATCGTCCTGTACTTCCTGATGGTGCGCCCGCAGATGAAGCGCGCCAAGGAACACAAGGCGCTGGTCGAAGCCTTGGCCAGAGGCGATGAGGTCGTCACCCAGGGCGGCGTTGCCGGCCGGGTTGCCAAGGTTGGTGAGGCCTATATCGCTCTGGAAGTTTCGGAAGGTGTCGAAATCCAGGTGCAGAAGACCGCTGTGCAACTCGTGTTGCCGAAGGGCACGCTGAAGAGTCTGTAAGCCGGCGACGCGGACCTTCGGTTCGCGTCGTTTTGCTTTCGTCCCGCTTTCGTCTCGTCACCCATTCCGTCGCAGGCCATGAATCGCTATCCGCTCTGGAAGTACGTTACCGTCGTCGTCGCGCTATTGATCGGCTTCGTCTACACCCTGCCGAATTTCTTCGGCGAATCGCCGGCTGTGCAGGTGTCGAGCGTCAAGGCAACGCTCAAGGTCGATCCTCAGACGCTGGATCGCGTCGAATCGACCCTGAAAGCGGCGTCACTGACCAACGACGGTCTGTTCCTCGACCCGGTTGGCGTCAAGGTGCGTTTCCATGACGCCGACTCGCAGTTGAAGGCGCGTGATGTGCTGGAGAAGGAGTTCAATCCCGATCCGGAAAACGCGCAATACGTCGTCGCCCTCAACCTGTTGTCGAGTTCGCCGCAATGGCTGACCAGCCTGAGCGCTTTGCCGATGTATCTCGGCCTCGATCTGCGCGGCGGTGTGCACTTCCTCTTGCAGGTCGATATGCAAGGCGCGCTGACCAAGCGCCTCGATGCGCTGTCGGCCGATCTGCGCGGTTTCCTACGCGACAAGAACATTCGTCACGCCGGTATCACGCGTGAAGGCGAGCGACTGGTGGTGCGCTTCCGCGACACCGAAACGCGTGATCGTGCCCGCGTCGCGCTGAGCGAATCGCAACCGGATTTGCAGCTGACCGATCAAGGGGCAGGCGACGATCTCAAGCTTCTCGCGACGATGCGTCCGGAAGCAATCAAGCGCATTCAGGATTTCGCGCTCAAGCAGAACATGACGACGCTGCACAACCGGATCAACGAACTCGGCGTCGCCGAGCCGGTGATTCAGCAACAAGGCGCCGACCGCATCGTCGTGCAGCTGCCCGGGGTGCAGGATACGGCGAAGGCCAAGGACATTCTCGGCCGTACGGCGACGCTCGAAATCCGCATGGTCGACGACACGCCGGGCGCGCTGGAAGCGGCGCAGGCCGGTCAGGTGCCGTTCGGTACCGAACTCTATGTCGAACGCGGCGGCAAGCCGCTGCTGGTGAAGAAGCAGGTGATGCTGACCGGCGAACGCCTGACCGACGCGCAGCCGGGCTTCGACTCCCAGTCGCAGGAGCCGGCGGTGCACCTGACGCTTGACTCGGCGGGCGCGCGCATTTTCAAGGATGTGACGCGTGAAAACGTCGGCAAGCGCATGGCTATCCTGCTCATCGAGAAGGGCAAAGGCGAGGTGATCACGGCGCCGGTGATCCGCACCGAAATCGGCGGTGGCCGCGTGCAGATTTCCGGACGCATGAGCAGCGTCGAGGCCAACGACACGGCGCTGCTGCTGCGCGCCGGCTCGCTGGCGGCGCCGATGGAAATTATCGAGGAACGCACCATCGGTCCGAGCCTCGGCGCCGATAACATCAAGAAGGGCTTCAATTCGACGCTGTGGGGCTTTGCCGCCATCGCCGTCTTCATGGCCTCCTACTACCTGCTGTTTGGCGTGGTCTCCGTGCTGTCGCTGGCGGCGAATCTGCTCTTCCTCATCGCCCTGCTGTCGCTCTTGCAGGCGACGCTGACACTGCCGGGGATCGCCGCTATTGCCCTGACGCTGGGGATGGCGATTGACGCCAACGTGCTGATCAACGAGCGGGTGCGTGAAGAGTTGCGCAACGGCATGACGCCGGCGGCGGCCATCACGGCCGGCTATGAGCGCGCCTTTGGCACCATTCTCGACTCGAACGTGACGACATTGATTGCCGGGGTGGCGCTGCTCATCTTCGGTTCCGGGCCGGTTCGCGGTTTTGCGGTGGTGCATTGCCTGGGCATTCTCACCTCGCTGTTTTCGTCGGTGGTGGTCTCGCGCTCGCTGGTTAACCTCATCTACGGCGGACGTCGCCGCCTGGTGTCGCTGTCCATCGGTCAAGTCTGGAAGCCCAAGACGCCGACCGCTGCCACGACGGCCACGGTCAAATAAGGGAGCGCGAACATGGAATTCTTCCGCATCCACAAAGACATCCCGTTCATGCGCCATGCCCTGGTGTTCAACGGGGTGTCGCTGGTGACTTTCGTTGCCGCTGTATTTTTCCTTTTCTGGAATGGCCTGAACCTGTCGATCGAGTTCACCGGCGGGACGCTGGTCGAAGTCAATTACGCCCAGACCGCCGATCTCGAAAAGATCCGCAACGCGCTGACCAAAGCCGGCAATAACGATACGGCGGTGCAGAACTTCGGTTCCAGCCACGACGTGCTGATTCGTCTGCCGCTCAAGGCCGACCAGCCGACGGCCAAGGCCGGTGAAGCCGTCATGGCCGCGCTGGACGCCGATGCGCCGGGCGCGACCTTGCGCCGCGTCGAATTCGTCGGCCCGCAAGTCGGTCGCGAGCTTGCCGAGAACGGCGCTCTGGCCCTGCTGCTCGTCGTCATCGGCATCGTCGTTTATCTGGCCTTCCGCTTCGAATGGCGTTTCTCGGTGGCGGCGATCGTCGCCAACTTGCACGACGTGATCATCATTCTTGGCTTCTTCGCCTTCTTCCGCTGGGAGTTTTCGCTCTCCGTGCTGGCAGCGGTCTTGGCCGTGCTTGGCTATTCGGTAAACGAGTCGGTGGTCGTCTTCGACCGCGTGCGCGAGACGTTCAAGAAGTCGCGGGGGTTGACGACGCCGCAGGTAATCGACCACGCCATCACGCGCACCATCTCGCGGACGATCATCACGCACGGTTCGACGCAGATGATGGTACTGTCGATGCTCGTTTTCGGCGGCGAGACCCTACACAACTTCGCGCTGGCGCTGACGATTGGTATCTGCTTCGGTATCTATTCCTCCGTCCTCGTCGCCAGCCCGCTGGTGATGTGGCTTGGCGTGTCGCGTGATCAGTTCGTCAAGCCCAAGCGCAAGATCGAAGGCGCGAACGAGGACGGCGCCGTCGTCTAAACCGACGTCCGGCACTCGGAGTTCGCGCCGATCGTTGGCGCCTGACGTACGCGTCGCGTGTTCGTGCAGGACGTTCGCGCTTTTTCGTCCGGCGACGCGCCGGACGCCTTTCGGCGATTGCCAGCCGTGGATCGCCACTAACGTTTGACGGCACGCCGCGGGCGCACACCACGCCGGCGGCGTTGTCGTCTCTTCATCGCCAGGAGTGACGTATGACGATTCGACGTATCAAGCTCTGGGATTTACCGACCCGGATTTTTCACTGGTCACTGTTTGCGCTCGTGAGCGCCGCGCTCGTCAGTGGCGAGATCGGCGGCAATGCCATCGAATGGCATGGCAAGTTCGGTCTGGCGATTGTCGGTCTGGTCGTCTTCCGTCTCGTCTGGGGCTTCGTCGGCTCGACGTATGCGCGCTTTGCGCAGTTTTTCCCCTCGCCGGCATCGATAGCCGCGTATCTGCGCGGACAGTGGCATGGTCTGGGTCATAACCCGGTCGGCGCTTTGTCGGCCTTTGCGCTGTTGGCGCTGGTGCTGGCGCAGGCCTTGGGCGGCCTCTTCAGTAACGACGATATCGCGTTTCGTGGCCCGCTCTTCGATCTCGTCGGCAAGGATCTGAGCGACACCATCAGCGGTCTGCATTCGCTCGCTGGCAACGTGCTCATCGCCTTTATCGCGCTGCACGTGGCGGCCATCATCTTTTATAAGCGCGTGAAGAAGAACAACCTCGTGCTGCCGATGATCACCGGCTGGAAAGACGTGCCGGAAGGTGCTGGCGAGTCGGCCAAGGGCGGCGGTGTGGTTGCCTTCGTCGTCGCACTGGCGATCGCCCTGGCAGCGGTGTACGCCGCCTCTGGCGCCTTGTTGCCCCCGCCGCCACCCGCGCCGGCGGTGACTGCCCCGGCGGCGCCTTCCTGGTAGGTCGCTGATAGCGCGAGGTGTTGCGGGAGGCCGGGAGGACGCGCCATTCGCGTTGCGTCCGCCTCCATCGCTATGTCGGTACTCTCTGTCCTCGCCGACCGCCAACAAAAATGGCCGCCCATCGGGCGGCCATTTTCATGGATGAGTTGCCGGCGTAGCGGCAACGACTCCAGCGAGTGCTTAGTCCTTGCGACGGAAATCGTCGTGGCAGGCCTTGCAGGTTTGGCCGACCTTGCCGAACTGCGCTTTGACGGCTGCCGCGTCGCCAGTGGCGGCGACCTTGGCCAGTTCGTTGGCTTCCTTGTTGAAGGCAACGGCGACTTCGCCCACCTTCTTGCCGTCGGTGAAGAACGCCGGCTTGACGCTGGTCGGATGCCAGCCCTTGCCCGTTTCGGTGCCGGCGGCGAAGAGCGAACCCATGCCGGAGTTGGCGATGGCAGCGATGGTGTTGGCGGCCTTGATGCCGTCGTCCTTGTTGTACTGCGGGCTGTCGATGTTGGCCTTCAGGCGGTCCATGTTCCAGTGCAGAACCTGATAGGCGGATTGACGCCATTTGATGAGGTCTTCGCTCTTGGCCGGCTCGGCAAAGGCAGCGCCAGCGACGGCGGCGAGGGTAGCGCCGGTGATGAGTGCGGTGAATGCTTTTTTCATTTTTCCTCCGTTGTTTCAGGGCTTGCTACGACGAAACGATACTACACCATCGTCGTGAAATACATGTTTCATGCGTAGGGTCTTCGCCTCGGCGACGAGGCTGAAAAGCCGGTCGATGTTCGGGTGTTTGCCGGGGTGGGCGCGCGCGTCTTCGCTGTGTTCGGCATACAGTTCGACGCCCCGTGCGGCGGCTTCCGGGGTGATCGCACCGTAGATCTGCGCTAAGTAGTTGTAGAGCGTGAGCGAGCCCGATTGGCCGGGCTGATTTTCGATGCGTGCGACGGCTGCGCCCTCGCTGTCGAAGAGGTCAATCGCCGCCAGATGCGAAATGCCGGGCAGCTTCTTGAGGTTGTCCTGAAACGTACTCATGGGAATTTCTCGAAGGCGTTGGTCGCCGCCACGCGCTTGGCACGGTGGCGGGGAATTCGGCAAGCCGGAACGCGTCGTTCGGCCTGCCGTCGTCTCGACTCAGATGCGGCGGGCGAGTTCTTCGGCCTTGCCGGTGTAGTCCCACGGCGTGAGGCGCAGCAGTTCGGCGCGCGCGGCGTCGGGGATCTCCAGCGACTGGACGAAGGCCTGCATGCGCTCACGCGATACGCGCTGGCCGCGCGTCAGTTCCTTGAGCTTCTCGTACGGGTTGGCGATGCCGTAGCGGCGCATGACGGTCTGGATCGGCTCGGCCAGGAGTTCCCAGTTGGCGTCGAGGTCGGCGCGCATGCGTTCGGCGTCGATCTCGAGTTTGCCGAGGCCGCGGCTGAGTGAGTCGTAGCCAAGAAGGGTGTAGCCGAAGGCGACGCCCATGTTGCGCAGAACGGTCGAATCGGTGAGGTCGCGCTGCCAGCGGGAGATCGGCAGCTTTTCGGCGAGGTGGTGCAGCACGGCGTTGGCGATACCGAGGTTGCCTTCGGAATTCTCGAAGTCGATCGGATTGACCTTGTGCGGCATGGTCGACGAGCCGATTTCGCCCGCTTTGACCTTTTGCTTGAAGAAGCCGAGCGAGATGTAGCCCCAGACGTCACGGTCGAGGTCGATCAGGATCGAGTTGGCGCGGGCGAGGGCGTCGAAGAGTTCGGCCATCGAGTCATGCGGTTCGATCTGGATCGTGTAGGGGTTGAATTCCAGCCCCAGCGATTCGACGAAGCGACGGGCGAAAGTCTCCCAGTCGAAATCCGGATAGGCGGCGAGGTGGGCGTTGTAGTTGCCGACCGCGCCATTGATCTTGCCCAGCAGGCTGACGGATTCGATGCGCATGCGTGCGCGGTCGAGGCGCCAGGCGACGTTGGCCATCTCCTTGCCGATGGTCGTCGGCGTTGCCGGCTGGCCGTGCGTGCGTGCCATCATCGGCACGGCTGCGTATTCGTGCGCCAGCGTCTTCAGCCGGTTGATCAGCGCGGTCAGTGCCGGCAGCATGGTTTCGTCGCGCGCCGCCTTGAGCATCAGGCCGTGCGACAGGTTGTTGATGTCTTCGGACGTACAGGCGAAATGGATGAATTCGCCGACGCGCGTCACTTCGGCGTTATCGGCGAGCTTGCCTTTGATCCAGTATTCCAGCGCCTTGACGTCGTGGTTGGTCGTCGCCTCAATGGCCTTGACTTCAGCGGCCTCGGCCGGGCCGAAACCGTCGACCAGCGCGTCGAGCGCGGCCAGCGTGGCGGCAGAGAAAGGCGGAATTTCGGCAAAAGCGGGCTCGGCGGAGAGCGCCTTCAACCACGCGATTTCGACTTGCAGACGCCGCCGGATCAGACCGTATTCGGAAAACTGCGGGCGCAGGGCGTCCAGGCGGGACGCGTAACGGCCGTCCAGTGGCGATAGCGACGTCAGGGAACTCTCGTGCATGGATTGCATCCTTTCGGGGGTAAGCCGTAATTTTACCTCAGCGCGCCGGTTGGGCGGCGCACTCGCCGCACGCGGCCCCGCGCCCAACGCACACTCTGCGCCCGCCAAGGCCCGTCGGCCCGGCAATGCTATAATTGGCGCGCCTCACTATTCTTGGAAACCAATGAAGCTCATCGGATCGCTGACCAGTCCTTTCGCCCGCAAGGTGCGCGTCGTCCTCGCAGAAAAGAAGATCGAGGTCGAGTTCGCCATCGAATCCCCCTGGGTGCCGGGTAATCATGTCGCCGACGCCAATCCGCTGGGCAAGATTCCTGCGCTCGTGCTGGACGACGAGACGGTGCTGTTTGATTCGCGTGTCATCGTCGAATGCCTCGACAATGTGACGCCGAACAACAAGCTGATGCCGGCGCCGAATCGTGAGCGTACGGAAGTGAAGCGCTGGGAAGCGCTGGCGGATGGTGTGGCGGATGCGGCTGCGCTGATTTTCCTTGAGCGCAAGCGCCCCGAGGCGCATCGCGATGCCGCCTGGATCGCCCGTCAGAAAGAGAAGATCGATCGCGGCCTGGCCTTCATGGCCGAACAGCTCGGCGAAGACGCCTGGTGTATGGGCACGCACTTCTCGCTTGCCGATATCGCCACCGGCGCGACGCTGGGTTACCTCGCCTTCCGCTTCCCCGAGATTGAGTGGCGTGAGACGCACGCCAACCTCGGTCGCCTGTACGACAAGCTGATGCAGCGTCAGAGCTTCATCGATACCGTACCGAGCGAATAGCTCCCGCCGCCGCATCGCTCCCGCTCGCAATAGCGCCTTTGGTGGTTTGTTCGCCGGCGGGGTGTCGCGGGGTTTCGTTTGCCGCCCGGCGTTGCGGCTTTCACTCTTCGCTGTTGCCGACTTCGTCGGCCTTACGCCCCTTGGGGCTAAGGCGTGCTGCGCGCGGTCTTTCGCATGCGCGGCTTATAGCGAGGTGCGCTGGAAAATCCGCTCGGGGATGTGGCGGATGATCAGCATGATCCAGCGCCAGAATCCCGGCAGGTAAACCACGTCACGCCGCGCCTCGATCGCCGCGACGATGCCGCGCGCGATGGTGTCAGGCTGCGCCCACAGTGCCCCCTTCTTGAAACTGCTCGTCATCGGCGTATCGACAAAGCCGGGCTTGATGAGCAGTGCTTGCGCACCGCTTTTGCTCAGGCGGTGGCGCAGCCCCTGCATGAAGATGTCGACCATTCCCTTGGCTGTGCCATAGACGTAGTTGCTGGCGCGTCCGCGGTCGCCGGCGACGGAGCCGATGACGGCCAGCACGCCGGTCTTGCGTGCTTCGAAGCGCGCGCCGATGAGGGTCGCCAGTGCGATGACCGAGGTGCCATTGACAGCGAGGGTCGCCAGCGTGAGTTCGACCGACGCTTCGCAGGCTTTCTGGTCGGGCAGCGTGCCGTGCGCGATCAGGGCGACATCGATGCCGCCCAGCGCCTGTTCGGCCGCGTCGAGCATCGCCGGATGCGCGGCGCTGTCGGTGGCGTCCATGACGAAGGTGGCGACGCGCGCGGCGCCACGCAGGCGCAGGTCGGCGCCGATGTGCTCAAGACGCACGGGGTCGCGGGCGACGAGAAAAAGCGCGTCGCCACGCGCCGCAAAGCGTCGTGCGCTGGCTTCGGCAATGGCGGAGGTGGCGCCGATGATGAGGATGTTCTGCATACGAAGGTCCGGTGAGAAGTGCGGTCGGTGGCGTGTGTGGGTGGCGGGCGTCGTGGGCCGAAAGCGGGTGGCTAAGTGGTTGGCCGAGACTTTGCGGTGGCGCCTACGCGCTGATGCGGCGCCAGAAATTTGAGGAAAAGCGTGGGTCGACAAAGCGGCCGAAGGCGTCGAACTGCGGGTAGCCCTGCCGGAAAAGATAGGCGGGCATGCGCGCGTCCTTGGCCGGATAGAGACGGCCGCCGGCGGACGCGACAATGGCATCGAGGCGGCCAAAGAGCGCCTGCGTGGCTTCGCCTTGGTCGGGAAAATCGAGCGCGAGGGTGGTCCCTTCCATGGGGAACGAGAGCATGCCGGGTGACGCGTCGTGGCCGAAGGTTTTCAGCACGGCGAGCAGCGAGCCCTGCCCGCTGGCAGCGATGGCGTGCAGCATCTCGTCGATGGCGGCGCGTGCGGCGCGCGGGACGACACATTGGTACTGATAGAAGCCGCGCCGGCCGTAGAGGCGGTTCCAGTCGAGTATGCCATCGAGTGGGTAGAAAAACGGCAACAGGTGCGTCAGCCCGCGCGACGGCAGGGGGCGGTGGTAGTACGCCTGGTTGAAGAGGCTGAGGCTTGCCGTGTTGACCGGCGACAGCGGCGGAGTGAACGGCGCGCGTTTCGCTTTGCCCGGCGTTCTGGCGCGACTGCCGGCGGGTGCGTGGTCGGCGGCCATGAAGATGCCTCGGGGTGTTTTGGCGAGGCAGTCGATCCAGGCGACCGCGTATTCATACGCCGCTTCGGCCTCGCCGTTGAGGGCGAAAAACTCGTCGAGGCCATGAAAGCGGGTGTTTTCCACCGTGAGGCCGTCGCTGTCGACGCGACGCAATTCGATCTCCGCCCAGGTGATCAGCCCGGTGAGGCCGAGTCCGCCAATTGTCGCGGCGAACCAGTCGGCGTTTTCATGGCGCGAACAGACCCGGCGCGAGCCGTCCGAGCGTAGCAGCTCGAAGCTTCGCACATGCGCGCCGAAGCTGCCGGCGCGGTGGTGGTTCTTGCCGTGCACGTCGTTGGCAATGGCGCCGCCGACGGTGACGAAGCGCGTGCCGGGCGTCACCGGCAGGAACCAGCCGCGCGGCAGAAAAACCTCGATGATGTCAGCCAGCAAAACACCTGCCTCGCAGCGCAGATAGGCGCTGTCGCCATCGGTGGCGGTGACTTGCGTGTGCGCTGGGGTGGGATGGGTTGCTGGCGTTGCCGGCGTCGGGTTGCCTCGCGTGGTCGGGGCGGCGTCGAACGAAATAAAACGGTCGGTGCCGCGCGTGAGCAGCAGGGCACCGTCGCTGTTGAGGCAGGAATCGCCGTAACTACGCCCATTGCCGAAGGCGAGCAGGGGAATCGGCAGCTCGGGCAGAGCGTCATCGCGCTGGCGCCAGGGAATCTCCTGCGCCGCCGGTAGGCTCGGCAGGCGCCCCCAGGAATTCAGTGCCATGCGTCGCTCCTGCGGGCAGTTTGGCCGTGGCGGCGCGAGGTCGGGGAGGGGACGGAAGTGGCAGAGAGGCGGTGCGTCATGGCGAGTGCGTCAGCGCTGACGGGAGAGGAAAACGGCGCCGATGGCGACGGCGAACCACAGGGTAGCCAGTCGGCAGATGAGGGTGGCGGTGACGGCGCTGGCATCGGGCAGGCCGTGCAGGGTCAGCAGGCCGATCATCACCGCTTCGCTACCGCCGAGGCCACCGGGCAGGAACGAGAGGCCGCCAACGAGCATGGCGAATGCGTAAATGAAGACGGCGTCGGCCAGCGGCAGCGGCTGGCCGAGGGCGGCGAGCAGCCACCAGAAGCCGATACCCTCCGCCAGCCAGGCGGCGATGCCGAAGGCCAGCCCCATACTCATGGCTGGCAGGCGGAAGCAGCGACGAAAGTGCAGGACGATTTCGCAGAGTCGGACGACGAGCTTGGCCAGCGCGTGCGGATGCGCGCTCGCACGGCGGTCGATAGCGGCGATCAGTCGCGTCGACTGCACGCCGATCAGCGCGACGAGAACGAGCGCCAGCCCGGCGGCAACGGCTGGACGCGCCGGCGCGTAGGACCATAAGCCAAACGAGGTGATGGTGATGACGGCCAGCAAGTCGCTTGCGCGCTCGGCGAAAAAGGCGGCGAGGCTCGCCGGTGGTGGCACGCCGTGCGGCTTCAGCAGTGCCGAGCGCAGCGTTTCGCCGAGCTTGCCCGGCGTTGTCGTCAGCGCGAAGCCGGCGAAGTAGACGGGCAGGTTGATGCGCCAGGGCACCGGCGCGTCGAGCAGCGACAGGTACCGCCCCCAGCGCACGAAACGCAGCAGGTAGTTGGCGAGGGAGAGCGCCAGCAAGCCGGCGAGGACGAGTGGCCCGACGGCGTCGATGCCGGCAACGACATCGCGCCAGCCCGCCCATAGCGAAAGGGCCAGATAGCCGAGTGCCGCCAGCGCGACGCTGGCCAGAGCGGCGCGTACCGGCAGCCCGCGCGTGCCCGTGGGGCGCGCGGCATCGGCCCCGCAACCCTCTTTTGGGCGCGAGCTGCCCGTGTCGCGTGCGTTTGGCGCGGTCAAACGATGATGCCGCCGCCAAGGCAGACGCGGCTCTCGTAGAGCACGGCCGACTGACCGGGGGTGACCGCCCATTGCGCTTCGGCGAAATCGAGGGTGCAGCGTTCGCCGTCGATCTGGCTGATGGCACAGGCCGCGTCGTCCTGGCGATAGCGCGTTTTCGCGGTGTAGACCCAGGCCGGATGCGGCGCCTCTCCGGCGACCCAGGAGAGTTGGTCGATCTTCAGGTCGTGGCGCAGCAGGGCCGGGTGGTCGTGACCCTGGACGACGTACAGGATGTTGCGCGCAATGTCTTTGGCGGCGACGAACCAGGCTTCGTGCTCGCCGCTGGCGGCGCCTTTGCCGTCCTTGCGGCCACCGATATGCAGGCCTTTGCGCTGGCCGATGGTGTGATAGGTCATGCCGTCGTGCGTGCCGAGCACACGCTCATCGTCGAGCGCACGGATCTCGCCGGGTTGCGGCGGCAGGTAGCGCATCAGGAATTCCTTGAACGGCCGCTCGCCGATGAAGCAGATGCCGGTCGAGTCTTTCTTCACCGCAACGTGCAGGCCGGCGGCGGCGGCGATTTTGCGCACCTCGCGCTTGTAGATGCTGGCCAGCGGAAAGAGGGTTTTCGACAGCTGCGCCTGATTCAGGCGGTGCAGGAAGTAGCTCTGATCCTTGCTGGCGTCTTCGGCCTTGAGTAGTTGCACGCGACCGCTGCCGGCCGGGTCGGTGCGCACGCCGGCATAGTGGCCGGTGGCGATCTTCTCGGCGCCGAGCGTCAGTGCGTGGTCGAGGAAAGCGCGGAACTTGATTTCCGAGTTGCACAGCACGTCCGGGTTGGGCGTGCGACCGGCGGCGTACTCGCGGAGGAACTCGGCGAATACGCGCTCCTTGTATTCCTTGGCGAAATTGACGACCTCGACGTCGATGCCGAGGTGGTCGGCGATGCTCATGACGTCGATCAGATCCTGCCGCGACGAGCAGTATTCCTCGTCGTCGTCGTCTTCCCAGTTTTTCATGAACATGCCGACAACCCGCCAGCCGCGCTGCTTCAGGAGCAAGGCGGCGACCGACGAGTCGACGCCGCCGGAAAGGCCGACGACGACGGTACGGCCGTCGCCCGGTTCAATGCTTTCTGCCTGGGGAAATTCGTGTTCAGTCGCCATCCGGTCCTTCTCCATCCTGCCAGCGTTGCCGCGCCAGTACGGGCACGGGCTGTCCATTATCTACATACCAGCTATCGACGACGTAGCGTCGCGACATGGCGTCGTCCGACACCGTCGGTGCCTCGTTGGCCGAGGTGCACATCGGTGGCGGCGTGATCTCCTCGATCTGCGCCGAGTAGTGGTCAAAAATCAGTCCGCGCGTGCGCCGCGCGGGTTCGAGTACGCGATGAAAATGCAGCCAGCGGTGCCGCTCGAAGAGGCGCAGCAGGCGCGTCGTTGTCGTCGAGTGGTCGATGCAGTCCATACGCCCCTCGACGCCGTCATCGGCAAAATTGCCCGCCCGGTCGGCGAAGATTGGCGTCTGCTTGCCGGCGATGCCGAGCAGCCAGCCGACCGCCACGCCGATGAGGGCGCGTTCGTGCTCCGGCGTGCGCGCATCGCCCAGCAATTCGCCGACGCGGGTGAGGTTTTGTTTGCTGAAAACGACCTCGCTTTGCACCAGACAGCCGTAGTTGTAGCACACCGAAATCGCCTCGCCGGCGAAGGCACTGTCGGCGAAGGCAGTGCCAGCGAGCAGCGCCAGAGCCGCCAGGAGAAGCGGTAACGGCCAGAAACGTCGCCGCAGGGATGCTGGCAGAGAGAGCGGCGAAAGCGGGCGCCAAAACGTGCTCGAAAACGGGCGCGACGAGGCGGCCGACGGTTTCATGCGAAGTGAGTCAGCAGGCTCAGCGGATGCCGTTGGCCAGCGATCCAGTCTTCGATACAGCGCAGGATCAGCGGACTGCGATGCTGCGCGCGGCAGGCCCGGATTTCTTCGAGCGTCAGCCAGTGCGCGGCGATGATACCGTCGTCCAGCGCGCGCGCCGGATCGAAGCCGACGATTTCGCCGGCGAAGGTGAAGCGCAGATACGTGAGATCGCGAGCGTCGTTGCGCCAGTTATAGACGCCGACGAGCGAGCGCGGCGCGAAGTCGTAGCGCGTTTCTTCGCGCGTTTCGCGCACGACGGCGTCGATCAGCGACTCCTTGCATTCGAGGTGTCCTGCCGGCTGGTTGAAGCCGATCCCGTCGTCGGTATGCTCTTCGACAAGCAGGAATTTTCCGTCGCGCTCGACCACGGCGGCGACGGTGACATGCGGTTTCCAGATCATGACAAATGGCGTACTTGCTAGGGAAAGCGGCCATTTTACCGCCAACCGGGGGGCAAAATCGGCTAGAATTTCCCCCTCTATTTTGTGGCGAACGGAGAAAAACAAGATGTCGATGGCGGATCGCGACGGTTTCATCTGGTACGACGGAGAAATGGTGCCCTGGCGTGAGGCGACGACCCACGTCCTGACGCACACCCTGCATTACGGCATGGGTGTTTTTGAAGGTGTACGCGCTTACAAGGCGGAGCAAGGCACGGCGGTATTCCGCTTGCGCGAGCACACCGAGCGTCTGCTCAACTCGGCCAAGATCTTCCAGATGAAGGTCGGCTTCGACCGGGATACGCTGATGGAAGCGCAAAAAGCCGTGGTGCGTGCCAATGCGCTGGAGTCCTGCTATATCCGCCCGATCATTTTCTACGGCTCCGAGGCGATGGGCATTTCGGCGAAGACGCTCAGCGTTCACGTCGCCGTCGCTGCCTGGCCGTGGGGTGCTTACCTTGGCGCCGATGGTCTCGAACGCGGTATCCGCGTGCGCACCTCGTCCTTCACCCGGCACCATGTGAATGTGAACATGTGCCGCGCCAAATCGGTGAGCACCTATACCAACTCGATCCTCGCGCATCAGGAAGTCGCGACGGACGGTTACGACGAAGCCATCCTGCTCGACGTCGACGGCTACGTCGCCGAAGGCTCCGGCGAGAACATCTTCATCGTCAAGGCGGGCAAGCTCTACACGCCGGATCTGACGGCCTGTCTGGAGGGCATCACGCGTGCCTCGATCATCCAGCTGGCGGGCGAACTGGGTATTCCGGTGATTGAAAAGCGCATCACGCGCGACGAGGTCTACTGTGCCGACGAGGCTTTCTTCACCGGCACGGCCGCTGAAGTCACGCCGATTCGCGAACTCGATAACCGTCAGATCGGTACCGGCCGTCGTGGTCCGATCACCGAGCGCCTGCAAGCCCTGTTCTTCGACTGCGTCCACGGCCGTGCGGCGCAGCACGAAGACTGGCTGGCGTACGTCTGACCTGCCGGCGGGCCTCCCTCATGAGCGAAACGGAACGTACTCCTCCCTCCGCCGCCCAGGAGGCGCCCGCCGATGCCGAGCGCGTTGTGCCGCTCGGCGCGGCGGATCTGCCGCTGACCTGTCCCCGCCCCGGCGCGCCGCTCTGGGCGCGTCATCCGCGCGTATTCCTCGACGTGACGACGACGGGCGAGGTGACCTGCCCCTACTGTAGCGCCCACTACATTTTCACGGGCGAGGCGCCCAAGCGCCATTGAGGCGCCGCGCCCTGGCGCCAGGAGGCAGGTGTGAACGCAAGCGTTGAACGGGCGGATGCACCGTCGTGCGGCGGCGACGAGTCGCCGGCCGCCGTCGTTGCGCCACAGAGCGCTACTCCGGGGCTGCGCGCCCTCCGTGCGCTGCTGGTCGCTCCGGCATGGATCGGCGACACCGTGCTGGCGCAGCCCTTGTTGGCGCGCTTGCAGGAACGTACTCCCGGCCTTGTCATCGACGCGCTGGCCCCGCCGTGGACGGCGCCGGTGTTGGCACGCATGCCGCAAATCTCCCGTATTTTCGACAACCCCTTTGCCCACGGCGCGCTGGCGATTGGCGAACGGCGACGCCTTGGCCGGCGTCTGGCGGCGGAAGGCTATGCGCGCGCCTACGTCTTGCCGAATTCGCTGAAATCGGCGCTGGTGCCTTTCTTTGCCGGTATTCCCGAACGCATCGGCTTCACCGGCGAGTCGCGGCTCATTCTATTGAATTGCCGGCATACGCTCGACGGCGAAGCCTTGCCGCAGATGGCGGAGCGCTTTGCGCAGCTTGCCGAGGCGCCAGGTGCGCCTTTGCCGCGTCCGCTGCCTTTGCCGCGGCTTGAGTCGTCGGCCGCGCAGCAGGCCGAGGCGCTGGCAGCGGTTGGCCTTGCCCGGCCGACGCGCTTGGCGGTGTTTTGCCCGGGCGCGGAGTACGGCCCGGCCAAACGCTGGCCGGCCGAGCATTTCGCCCACCTGGCGGAGGAACTCACCGCGCGTGGATTCGCTGTCTGGCTGCTCGGTTCGGCGAAAGATCACGCCATCGGCGAGACCGTGTTGGCTGCTTATGCGGCACGGCGGGCGTCTGCCGGCGCGGCGGGCGCCCCGCCGGCAGACGGCGCGCTGCGCAATTTGTGTGGAGCGACCGCGCTCGCGCAGGCGATCGATCTCATCGCGCTGGCCGATCTGGTCGTCTGCAACGACTCCGGCCTGATGCATGTCGCGGCTGCGCTGGGGCGGTCGCAAGTGGCTTTGTACGGATCGTCGTCGCCCGGCTTTACGCCGCCGCTGTCGCCACGCGCAACCGTCCTGCGCCTTGGTCTTCCGTGCAGTCCCTGCTTCAAGCGCGACTGTCCGCTCGGCCATCTCGATTGCCTCGTCAA
Source organism: Rhodocyclus gracilis (assembly GCF_009617575.1). GTDB lineage: Bacteria > Pseudomonadota > Gammaproteobacteria > Burkholderiales > Rhodocyclaceae > Rhodocyclus > Rhodocyclus gracilis. The sequence continues at coordinate 454,854 of NZ_WIXJ01000001.1, read as the reverse complement.
ACTGGATGTCGACCGCGTGCTCAAGGCCTGTCTGGCGGCGCTTGCGACGCACGCCTTGGTGGGAGAACTCGCATGAACATGCCTTTGCTGGCGCGCCCCGAAGACGTCGAAAACGCGTTTTACGAGGCGATTGCGCACGCCGATCTCGACGCACTGATGGCGTTGTGGGCCGACGACGAAGAAATCGTCTGCGTGCTGCCCGACGGTCGCCGTCTCGAAGGTACGGCGGCCATCCGCGAACGCTGGCGGGCGTTGTTCGCGGCAACGCCGCGCATCACCGTTCGCCTGTCGCAGCCGCTGCACTGGACCAGCATGCTGCTGGCGGTGCATCACGTCATCGAGACTTTTTACACCGCGGACGATCCGGCGCCGAAGAGTTGCGTGCTGGCGACCAACGTCTTTCAGCGCGGCGTGAATGGGTGGCGCTTGCTGGCCCATCACGCGTCGGCGGCGGCCGAGTTTCCCGATAGCGACGAGACGGGCGCGCCGGGACTGGCGCAGCGGGTCTTGCACTGATGCTGGCGACGGGCGCGCCGGCGGCGGGCGTCGCCCCGCACGCTCTCGCTTATCGGGCGCCCGCCTGGCTACCCGGGGCGCACACGCAGACGATCTATCCCCTCTTCATCGTCCCGCCGCCCCTCGCTGCCTCGCTCCGCCGGCGGGAACGCTGGGCAACCCCCGACGACGATTTCATCGATGTCGACTGGTTCGACGCCGCAGGCGATGCGCGACTGGCCGCCGCCGATTCTGGTGCCGCGCCATCGCCCGTGGGCGCTATGGCCTATACGCTTCCTGCCGCCGACGCGGCTGCCCTGCCGCCGCTCGTCGTCCTCTTTCACGGCCTGGAGGGAAGCGCCGACAGTCCGTATGCGCGTACCCTGATGCGGGCATTGACGGCGCTCGGCTGGAGCGGCGTGGTGCCGCACTTTCGCGGTTGTTCCGGCGAGCCGAACCAGCAGCCGCGTGCCTATCACTCCGGCGATAGCGACGAGATCGAGTGGATTCTGGAGAGGATCGCCGCGCGCTTTCTCGGTCGGCGCTGCTATGCGGCGGGCGTTTCGCTTGGCGGCAATGCGCTCCTCAAATGGGCCGGTGAGCGTGGCGAGGGGGCGTCTGCGCGCGTTGCCGCCATCGCCGCCATCAGCGCGCCGCTGGATCTCGCCGCCTGCGGACACCATCTGGCACGTGGCTTCAATCAGGTCTACACCCGCTATTTCCTCGATACGCTAAAGGCCGCCGCCGCCGAAAAGCTGCACCGCTTTCCGGGCGCCATTCCCGGGCGGATCGACGCGCAACAGCTCGCGGCGGCGCGCTCGCTCTACGAGTTCGACGATCTCTACACCGCCCCGGTGCACGGTTTTGCCAGCGCTGACGATTACTGGCAGCGGGCGTCGGCCAAGCCCTGGCTGCCGGCGATCCGCGTGCCAACCTTGCTTGTGAACGCGCAGAACGACCCCTTCATGCCGGCCAATGTATTGCCGTTGGCCTCGCAGGTCGGACCGAGCACGATCTGCTGTTTTCCACGCACCGGCGGCCATGCCGGTTTTGTCAGCGGTGCCTTTCCCGGCCATCTCGACTGGTTGCCGCGTCGCCTTCTCTCTTTTTTTCGCTACGGGACCTGACATGACATCCACGCACGACCTCGAAACGCGGTCTTCGCCACGCGTGGCGGCGGAGATTTTCAAGGCGTACGACATTCGCGGCATCGTCGATCGCACGCTGACCGAAGACGTCGTGCGCCTCATTGGTCAGGCGCTCGGCAGTCTTGCCCGTGAGCGCGCGCAACAGACCATCGCGGTAGGGCGTGATGGTCGTCTTTCCGGGCCGCGACTCGCGGCAGCGCTGGCCGAGGGTATCTGCGCGGCGGGCGTGGACGTCATCGACATCGGCTGCGTGCCAACGCCGGTGAGCTATTTCGCCGCCTACGAGCTTGCGTGCCAGAGTTGTGTCTCGGTGACGGGGAGCCACAATCCGCCGGACTACAACGGCCTGAAAATGGTCATCGGCGGAGAGACGCTTGCCGGCGATCTGATCCAGAGCCTGCGCCGGCGCATCGAAACGGGCGATCTCGCCACTGGCCACGGCCAATTGCGGCACGCCAGCGTCAGCGAGGCCTACATCGAGCGCATCGTCAGTGACGTGAAGCTGGCGCGACCGCTGAAGGTCATCGTCGACGCAGGTAACGGCGTCGCCGGGGGCGTCGCTCCCGAGGTGCTGCGGCGCCTGGGCTGTGAGGTGACTGAGCTGTTCTGCGCGGTGGACGGGCATTTCCCGAACCATCACCCCGATCCGTCGAAGCCGGAGAATCTGCGCGACCTGATCGCGGCCCTGGCGAACAGTGATGCCGAGATCGGTCTTGCCTTCGACGGCGACGGCGACCGCCTTGGCGTGGTGACACGCGAGGGCAACATCATCTACCCCGATCGACAGCTGATGCTCTTCGCCGCCGACGTGCTGTCGCGCTGCCCCGGCGCCTCGATCATCTACGACGTCAAATGCACGCGCCTGCTGGCGCCGTGGATTCGTCAGCACGGCGGCGAAGCGCTGATGTGGAAGACCGGTCACGCGCTGATCAAGGCCAAGCTCAAGGAAACCGGCGCGCCGCTGGCCGGCGAGATGAGCGGCCACGTGTTCTTCAAGGAGCGCTGGTACGGCTTTGACGACGGCGTTTACGCCGCTGCACGCCTGCTCGAAATCCTCTCGCGCTCGGCCGCTCCCGGCGCCGTGCTGAATGCCCTGCCGAACGCCGTCTCGACGCCCGAACTCAATATCCGCATGGGCGAGGGCGAGCCTTTCGCGCTCATCGAGGCGCTCACGCGCGAGGCCCACTTCACGGACGCGCGCGACATCATCACGCTCGACGGCGTGCGTGTGGAATACGCCGACGGCTTCGGTCTGGCGCGTTCGTCGAACACCACGCCGGTCGTCGTGCTGCGCTTCGAAGCCGACAATGCCGCCGCCCTGTCGCGCATTCAGGACGACTTCCGGCGCGTTCTGCTTGCCGCCCGTCCGGGGCTTGAATTGCCTTTCTAAGGCGCTGCGACTGGCGAACAGTCGTCCAGGATCACTGTCCTAAATCCATCTCCCGAGTGTTTCATCACCATGCCTGAGTCTGACGAGCAGCAACTCTTTCTCGGTCGCCAGCCCATCCTTGGTCGCGACCAGCAGCTTTCTGCCTACGAACTCTTATTCCGCACCGGCGGAGTCGCCGTGACGGCGGAGGTGGGCGACGCCAGTCAGGCGACGGCCACCGTCATCGCCAACGCCTTTGCCGAGTTCTCCGTCGGCGACGCGCTTGGGCCGTACCGCGGCTTTATCAACGTCGACCAGGATTTTCTCTTCAGCGATCTGATCGAGATGCTGCCGCAGCAGGCGGTCGTGCTGGAAATTCTCGAAACCGTCGAGCCAACGCCGGTCGTCCTCGAACGCTGTCGGCAACTGCGCGTGAAGGGCTTCTCGCTGGCCGTCGACGACGTCATTCAGGCCGACGACAGCTATCGCCCGCTACTCGAACTCGCGGACATCATCAAGGTCGACGTGCAGCAGTTGTCGACGGAAGCGCTCGCCGCGCTGGTCGGCAAGCTCAAACCGCTGGGCAAGAAGCTGCTGGCCGAAAAGGTGGAAACGGCGGAGCAGATGGAGATCTGCCGTGGCCTGGGCTTTGAGCTCTTTCAGGGCTTCTACTTCGCGCGGCCGACGATCATCGCCGGCCGGCGTCTCAGCCCGTCGCAGCTGACGCTGCTGCGACTGCTCGGGCTGCTGCTCGAAGACGCCGAGACTTCCGACATCGAAACGGCTTTCAAACTGGAACCAGGACTGACGGTCAATCTGCTACGCCTGACCAACTCGGTGGGGAGCGGCATGGCGGTGCACATCACCTCCTTGCGGCACGCCATCACGGTGCTTGGCCGGCGCCAGCTCCAGCGCTGGCTGCAACTGCTGCTGTTCACCAATCCCAAGGGCGAGCAGACGGTCAGTCCCTTGCTGCAACTGGCGGCGACGCGCGGGCGCTTCATGGAACTGCTGGCGGCCAAGGCGAATGCCGGCAACCGCGAACTCACCGACAACGCCTTCCTCGTCGGCATCATGTCGCTGATGCCGGCCCTCTTGGGCGTCGGCATGCCGGAAATCCTCGCGCAACTGCCGGTGCCGCCGCGCATTGTGCAGGCGCTGACGGCCGGCGAGGGCACCCTCGGCAAGCTGTTGGCCTTGGCGCTGGCTGTCGACAGCGGCGACATGGAAATCGTCGAGGCGACCTTGCGTGACTTGCCGGGTATTGCGTCGCGCGACATCAATGGTGCGCTGACGCAAGCACTGGCGTGGGCCAACAGCCTTGGGGTCGAGGCTCGGCGCGCCTGAGCGGCGCTGAATTTTGCCGCGCCGCCTTGTGCTGCAGCGTCCTGCGCTCAGGCGGCGAACTGCAGGCGCGCGAGGTGGGCGTAGAGGCCGTCCTGGCGCAGGAGCTCGGCGTGCGTGCCCATCTCGACGATGCGCCCGTGTTCAAGAACGACCAGACGGTCGGCGCGCTGGACGGTCGCCAGACGGTGGGCGATGACCAGTGTCGTGCGGTTTTCCATCAGGCGGTCGAGGGCGGCTTGCACGAGTCGCTCGCTTTCGGCGTCGAGTGCCGAGGTGGCTTCGTCGAGCAGCAGGATCGGTCGGTCGGCGAGCAGCGCGCGTGCGATGGCGATGCGCTGGCGCTGGCCACCGGAGAGCTTGACGCCGCGCTCACCCAGATCGGTGTCGTAGCCGTCGGGCAATTCGGCGATGAATTCGGCGGCGTGGGCAGCGGTGCAGGCGGCGCGTACCTCGTCGAGCGTTGCCGAGGCGCGCGCGTAGCGGACGTTCTCAAGCACACTGGTGGCAAAGATCACCGGCTCCTGCGGCGCCAGAGCGATGGCGCGGCGGATTGCCCGCGGGTCGGCTGTCGCCAGATCGACGCCGTCGATGCAGAGCGTTCCCTGCTGCGGATCGTAAAAGCGCAACAGAAGCTGGAAGACGGTGCTTTTGCCTGCGCCCGAAGGCCCCACCAGCGCCACCGTTTCTCCTGCCCGGACGCGCAAGGAAAACGCCTCCAGGGCCGGGCTGTCGGGGCGCGACGGATAGCGGAAGTCGACGTCCTGAAAGACGATCTCGCCGCGCGCCGGGGCTTCGCTCGGGCGCTTCAGCGAGTCACTTTGCGGAGGGCGTAGCGCCCCATTCGGCGCCTGAATTGGCAACGACGATTTGCTGGCTGCTCCTTCTTCCGGGGGGAAGGGCACGGGACTCGGCGGCAGACGAATGTCGGGAACCACAGCAAGCAGTTCGAGTAGCCGCTCGGTGGCGCCGGCGGCGCGTTGCAGGTCGCCCCAGGATTCGGAGAGCGCACCGACGGAGCCGCCGACGAGCGCGGCATAAAAGACAAAGGCCGACAGTTCGCCGGCGCTGATGCGCCCGGCCAGTACGTCGTGGCCGCCGATCCAGAGGATCAGCGCGATGGCGCCAAACACCAGCAGGATCACCGCTGCGACCAGCCCGGCGCGACTACGGATACGCAGGCGGGCAGTATCGAATCCTGCTTCGATACGCGTGGCGAAATCGTGTCGGTCGGCATCTTCGTGGCCGTACGCCTGCACGATGCGGATTTCGTGGATCGTCTCGTCGATCCGGTTACCCAGATCGGCGACGCGATCCTGACTCTTGCGCGCCAGCGCGCGTACGCGACGGCCAAAAAAGATGATCGGCGCGACGACCAGAGGCACGCCGCCGAGCACCAGCGCCGCGAGCTTGAGACTCGTCGTCAGCAGCATGATCAGCCCGCCGATCAGCAGCAGGCAGTTGCGCACGGCAATCGACAGGCTTGATCCCACGGCGCTTTCGATCTGCGCCGTATCGGCCGTCAGGCGCGAAATCACGTCACCCGTCCGCCCCTGCTCGAAAAACGAGGGCGGCAAGCTCAGCAAGTGATCGAAGACGCGGCGCCGCAAGTCGGCGGCGACACGCTCGCCCAGCCAGGAAACCATATAAAAGCGCAGATACGTCGCCGCCGCCAGCAAGGCGATGACGCCGAACATGACAAGCAAGGCCCGGTCGAGCCACGCCGGATCACCGGCGGCGAAACCACGGTCAACGACCGCGCGCAGCCCCTGGCCGAGCGCCAGCAGGGCCAGCGCTGCGACGACCAGCGCAATGGCCGCAACGACTACGCGCCCGCGATAGGGGCGCAGCAGACTGAGCAAGGCGCTTGCCGGAGAAATCGGGCGGGCGGCAGGGTTGTTGCCGGTATCGGGCGTGGGCGGCGAGTTACGGGAGGCGGGCATCGAAGCGGCAGCGCTGCCGCTGGCATCGCTGCTCTGCGGCGCCAGATCGTGGCGGGGGCCGCGAGGGGAATTGGGCATTCGGAATCCTTGGCAGTGGGCCATCCGCGACGGCTGGCATGCTCTCGGTTGACTCCGGCTTTGACGGCAACGTTCGCGCGTTGGGCGTTGAGGCGGGGGAGAAGAAGGAAATACGCGGCAGAAATGCAAAGAGGCCAATCCGAAGATTGGCCTCTTTTCGATTTCTTTGGTCGGGGCGGCGGGATTCGAACTCGCGACCCCTTGCACCCCATGCAAGTGCGCTACCAGGCTGCGCTACGCCCCGACTGGCCGGCATTATATCCGAAAACGCCGGCTGCGCTTCATTTGTCGTGCGGAAACTATTCGCCAGTTTCGCGTCGGAGGAGCGCAGCGATGCTCTGCAACTCGGTTTTCAGCATCGCCAGGGTCGGCGCGTTCGCGTCGGCTGGCGTGTCGGCAACGCTTTCTTCCAGCCGATTGCGCGCGCCGCTGATGGTAAATCCTTGGTTGTAGAGTAGTTCGCGGATGCGCCGCACCAGCAGCACTTCGTGGTGCTGGTAGTAGCGACGGTTGCCGCGCCGCTTGACCGGCTTGAGCTGCGTGAATTCCTGTTCCCAGTAACGCAGGACGTGCGGCTTTACACCGCACAGCTCACTCACTTCACCGATGGTGAAGTAGCGCTTGGCCGGGATCGGCGGTAACGGCTCCCGGCTGATGTCTTTATGCGCGGGATCCATCGGCGGTGGTCTCGACCTCTGCCTTCAGCTTCTGGCTGGCATGGAAGGTAACGACGCGGCGTGCGGTGATGGGGATTTCTTCGCCGGTCTTGGGGTTGCGCCCGGGGCGCTGCGGTTTGTCACGCAGCTGGAAATTGCCAAAACCGGAGAGTTTGACCCCGTCACCGGTTTCGAGGGCGTTGCGAATTTCCTCAAAAAACGCTTCCACCATGTCTTTGGCTTCGCGCTTGTTGAGGCCGACCTTTTCGAAAAGCAAGTCGGCGAGTTCGGCTTTGGTCAGCGTCATTGTTGTTTTCCTCGTCAGACGCGGAACTGCGCCGAGAACGCCGAGAGTGCGTAATCGATCAGTTTTTGCATGGAGCTATCGACGTCCGTGTCTTGCAAAGTTTTTTCAGTATCTTGCATAACTATACGGAACGCAAGGCTTTTTTTCCCTTGCGGGACGCCCTTGCCGGTGTAGACGTCGAACAGTCGGAGCTCCTGAACGAGCGCTGGGCAGTGGCCTGCGAGACCGTCGAGGATGGCTTGCAGTTCGAGATTCTGGTCGACGACGAGAGCGATATCGCGGATCGCCGGCGGCTGGCGCGAGAACTCGGCGTAGCTCGGCACATGCGTCTTGGTCAGCGCGGCGAGTTCGAGTTCAAAGACGATGGGAGCGTGCGGAAGCTCGTATTTCTGCGCCCATTGCGGGTGGAGTTCGCCGATGACGCCAATCGGCTCGCCATCGAGAAGGATGCGTGCGGCACGCCCGGGGTGCAGCGCCGGGTGCGTCGTCTTCTCAAAACGGGCGACCGCCGGCAGGAACAGGGCTTCGAGGTCGGCTTTGACGTCGAAGAAGTCGACGCTGCGCGCGGCGCTTCCCCATTGTTCAGGCGCGGCGCCGCCGAAGGCGAGGCCGCCCAGATGCCAGGCTTGCTTGAAGCCGGCGACTGGCGTGCCGGCTGCATCGCGCTTGAAGCAGCGGCCGGTTTCGAAAACGCGCACGCGGTTCTGACGCCGCCGCAGATTCGTTTGCAGCGTGCCAACGAGGCCGCCCAGGAGCGACGAACGCATGACGGCGAGCTGGCTGGCGATGGGGTTGGCGAGGCGAATGAGATCATTATTGGCGGCGAAATCCGCTTCGCGCGCTTCTTCGACAAAGGCGAAGTTGATCACTTCCTGGTAACCGCGATCAGCGATCGTTTGGCGCAGTCGGTGCAGCGTGCGGGCGTCTTCGCTCTGTGCCAGCATGGTTAGCGGTGCGCGCGGCGGCAGCGACGGAATGTTGTCGTAGCCGTGCAGGCGAGCGATTTCTTCGATCAGGTCTTCTTCGATCTCGATGTCGAAGCGGTAGCTGGGAGGCGTGACGACGAAGGCGTCGTTTTCTTGCGTGAAGCTGAAACCCAAGTGTTCGCAGACCTGGGCGATTTGCGCCGGCGTGAAGTTCACCCCCAGCACGCGAGCGACACGGGCGGTGCGCAGGCGCACCGGCGGGCGGGCGGGCAGTTCGGCCTGCGCTTCGCGGACGGGGCCGGCAGCGCCGCCGCAAATGGCCAGCACCAGTTCGCTGGCGCGTTCGAGGGCTTGCCGTGTCGCGGCAAAGTCGACGCCGCGCTCGAAGCGGTGCGAAGCGTCCGACGAGAACGCGTAGCGGCGGGCGCGCCCGGCAATCGCTGCCGGCGCGAAGAAGGCGGATTCGAGGAAAAGCTCGCGGGTCTCAAGGCTGATGGCGCTATCGTCGCCGCCCATGATGCCGGCCATGGCGAGCGCCTTGGCGTCGTCGGCGATGACGAGAATGTCGTCGGTGAGGGTGACCGTTTGCTCGTTCAGCAGGCGTAGGGTTTCGCCTGCGTGCGCCATGCGGGCGCGTACCGTGCCGGTGAGTTTCGCGTTATCGAAGGCGTGCAGCGGTTGGCCGAGTTCGAGCATCACGTAGTTGGTGATGTCGACCAGCGCCGAGATCGGGCGCAAGCCGCTACGCTGCAGTCGGCGGAGCATCCACTCTGGCGTGGCGGCGTGGGCGTTGACGCCGCTGATGACGCGGCCGCAATAGCGGGGGCAGGCGTTGGGTGCGGTGAGTTCAACAGCGCGGCTTGCCTTGCCGGTGACTGGAACGGTAGTGATAGCGGGGAACTGTGCCGGCGTGTGTGTGAGCGCCGCCACCTCGCGGGCGATGCCGGTCAGTGACAGGCAGTCGGCGCGGTTCGGCGTCAGTTTCAGGGTGAGCAGGCGGTCGTCGAGGTCGAGCAGGCGGCGAACGTCGTCGCCGGCAGTGGCGTCCGCCGCCAGCGGCAGCAGGCCGGAGGCGTCTTCGTCGATGCCGAGTTCCTTGGCCGAACAGAGCATGCCGGAGGATTCGATACCGCGGACCTTGGCGACCTTGATGACGAATTCGCCGGGCAGGACGGCGCCGGGCAGGGCGCACGGCACTTTCATGCCAGCGGCGACGTTCGGCGCGCCGCAGACGATTTGCGCGATGTTGCCGTTGCCGATGTCGACGCGGCAGACGTTGAGACGGTCGGCGTTCGGGTGCTTGCTGACTTCCAGCACGTGGCCGACGACGACGTGAGTGAAAGCGGGCGCAACCGCCTCGACCTCTTCGACCTCAAGGCCGGCCATGGTCAGCAGATGCGAGAGTTCGTCGCTACTGCGGTCGGTGGCGACGAAGGAGCGGAGCCAGGATTCGGAGAATTTCATGATCGGTGAGTGGCCTCTGGGCGAGTGCTACACAAATTCTGAACGAGCGCGGGGCAGATCTTTGGACGATTAGACGAATTGGCGCAGGAAGCGCAGGTCGCCGTCAAAGAACAGGCGCAGGTCGTTCACGCCGTAGCGCAACATGGTCAGGCGGTCGGGCCCGAAACCGAAGGCGAAGCCGGTATAGCGTTCGGGATCGATGCCGGCGTGACGCAGCACGTTCGGATGCACCATGCCGCAGCCAGCGATCTCCAGCCAGCGGCCTTTCAGCGCGCCGCCCATGAAGGCAACGTCGATTTCAGCCGAGGGCTCGGTGAACGGGAAGAACGAGGGGCGGAAACGCACCTGCAGGTCGTCGCTCTCGAAGAAGCGGCGCAGGAAGTCGGCAACGACGCCTTTCAAGTCGGCGAAGCTGACGCTCTCGCCGATCCACAGACCTTCGACCTGGTGGAACATCGGCGAGTGCGTCGCGTCGGAATCGACGCGATAGACGCGCCCCGGCGCGATGATGCGGATTTCCGGCATCGTGTCGAGGTGCTTGTAGCGGGCGACGTGCGCCTGCATGTAACGCGCCTGAATCGGGCTGGTGTGCGTACGCAGCAGTATGCCGTCGGCGACACCACCGTTTTCATCCTGTAAATAAAAGGTGTCGTGCATCGAACGCGCCGGGTGGTCGGCCGGCGTGTTCAGCGCGGTGAAATTGAAGAAATCGGTCTCAATCTCCGGGCCGTCGGCGACGTCGAAACCGATCGAGCGGAACAGCGCCTCGATGCGTTCGAGTGTGCGCGTTACCGGATGCAGGCCGCCGCGCGTCTCGCCGCGGCCGGGCAGCGTCACGTCAAGCGCCTCTTCCGCCAGTCGGGCGGCCAGCGCTTGCTGGCGCAATGCCTCGCGGCGCGCGTTCAGGGCGGCTTCGACGCCTTCCTTGATGCGGTTGATGGCGGCGCCGGCGGCCTTGCGCTCGTCGGCGGGCAGGGCGCCGAGGCCCTTGAGCAGTGCGGTGATGCTGCCGCTCTTGCCGAGGAAACGCGCCTTGACCTGTTCCAGCGCATCGGCGTCATCGGTCGCTGCGAATGCGGCAACGGCTTCCTGGAGGATGGGATCGAGTGTTTGCATGATTCGTGATGAAATCCGACCGAAAAAAAAAGGAGGCGAGCGCCTCCTTTTTTGTCACACGCGAAGCTTAAGCAGCGAGCCGGGCTTTGGCTTGTTCAGCCAGAGCGGCAAATGCCGGCTTGTCGAACACGGCGAGATCGGCGAGAACCTTGCGGTCGACTTCGATCTGCGCTTTCTTCAGGCCGTTCATGAAGGTGCTGTACTTCAGGCCGAGTTCGCGGGCAGCGGCGTTGATACGCGCGATCCACAGGGTGCGGAACTGACGCTTCCTTTGACGACGGTCACGGTATTGGTACTGGCCGGCCTTCATCACCGCCTGCTTGGCGATGCGGTATACGTTCTTGCGGCGACCGCGGTAACCCTTGGCTTGGGCGAGAACCTTCTTGTGGCGCGCGCGCGCCGTTACACCACGTTTAACTCTAGGCATCTTTTATCTCCTTACGCGTACGGCATCATCGAACGAACCTGGGCCTTGTCGGAATCATGGACTCCGGTCATGCCGCGCAGCTGGCGCTTGGTCTTCGTCGTCTTCGAGGTCAGGATGTGGCGCTTGAACGCCTGACCACGCTTGATGCCGCCGCTGGCGCGAATCTTGAACCGCTTGGCGGCTCCGCTCTTCGTCTTCATCTTGGGCATTGAATGCTCCTTTTTTTAACATGGCTACGGGTGCCTCCCGGCGGGAGTTCTTGGTGACCCGGAACCACTTGGGGTGATGCTAAAACCCGACGCAGCGCAACAACGCTCCGTCTTCTTGCTGCTACTTCTTTTTGTGCGGCGAGAGAATCATGATCATTTGCCGACCTTCCATCTTCGGCATCTGTTCGACGACCGCATAGTCCTGCAGGTCGGTCTTGATTCGCTCGATCTGGCGCATGCCGATTTCCTGGTGGGCCATCTCGCGGCCGCGGAAGCGCAGGGTGACTTTCACCTTGTCTTCCTCTTCCAGGAAGCGCGTCATGTTGCGCAGCTTGATCTGGTAGTCGTTTTCGTCAGTGCCGGGGCGGAATTTGACTTCCTTGACCTGCACCTGCTTTTGCTTGAGCTTCTGTTCGTGCTGCCGCTTTTGTTCCTGGTACTTGAACTTGCCGTAGTCCATGATGCGACAGACGGGCGGTTGAGCCATCGGTGCAATTTCGACCAGATCAATCCCGGCTTCTTCGGCCAAAGCCAGTGCGGCTCTAACAGTTACGATTCCGAGAGGTTCGCCCTCTTCGCCCACCAGGCGGATTTCCGGTGCGTTGATCTCTTCGTTAACACGATGCGACTTTTGCAGTGCGATGGTCTCGCTCCTCGATTCGACAAAAGTTAAGCCGTGCCACTTCGCGCAGCGACTTCAGCGAGAAGTCGCTCGATCAGGGAGTCGACGGACATTTGTCCGAGATCCTGACCGCCGCGGGTACGCACGGCCACCAGATTAGCTGCCATCTCTTTGTCGCCAACGACGATCTGATACGGCAGCTTGTTCAAGCTATGTTCGCGTATTTTATAAGTTATTTTTTCGTTGCGCAAATCGGACTCTACGCGCAGTCCGGCCTTGCGTAGCGTTTGTGCAACATGCGTTGCGTATTCGCCCTGTTTTTCCGAGATATTCAGCACCATGGCATGGGCGGGAGATAGCCACAGCGGCATGGCGCCGGCATAGTGCTCGATCAGAATGCCAATGAAGCGCTCGAGCGAGCCGAGGATGGCGCGGTGCAGCATCACTGGCGCGTGGCGTTCGTTGTCGTCGCCGACGTACTCGGCGCCCAGGCGTTGCGGCAGCGAGAAGTCGAGCTGCAGCGTGCCGCACTGCCAGACGCGGCCGAGGCAGTCTTTCAGCGAGAATTCGATCTTCGGGCCGTAGAAGGCGCCCTCGCCGGGTTGCAGTTCGTACGCCAGTCCCTTGGCGGCGAGTGCATCGGCCAGCGCCGCTTCGGCGCGGTCCCAGGTTTCTTCAGCGCCGATGCGCTTGGCCGGGCGGGTCGACAGCTTGACCAGGATGTCGGTGAAGCCGAAGTCGGCATAGACGCGCTGTAGCAGATCGATGAAGTCCGAGGTTTCGGACAGGATCTGTTCTTCGGTGCAGAAGATGTGCGCGTCGTCCTGGACGAAGCCGCGCACACGCATGATGCCGTGCAGCGCGCCCGACGGTTCGTTGCGGTGGCAGGAGCCGAACTCGGCCAGACGCAGCGGCAGGTCGCGGTAGCTGCGCAGACCCTGGTTGAAAATCTGTACGTGGCCCGGACAGTTCATCGGCTTGACCGCGTAATCACGGTTTTCCGAACAGGTGGTGAACATGTTCTCGGCGTAGTTCTGCCAGTGTCCGGAGCGCTCCCACAGCGAGCGGTCCATGATCGTCGGCGTCTTTACTTCCTTGTAGCCGTTCTGGTCGAGGACGCGGCGCATGTACTGCTCGACTTCCTGCCAGATGGTCCAGCCCTTCGGGTGCCAGAACACCATGCCTGGCGCTTCGTCCTGCAGGTGGAAGAGGTCGAGCTGTTTGCCGATGCGCCGGTGGTCGCGTTTCTCGGCCTCTTCGAGCATGGTCAGGTAGGTTTCAAGGTCTTCCTTTTTGGCCCAGGCGGTGCCGTAGATGCGCTGCAGCTGCTCGTTGTTCTGATCACCCCGCCAGTAGGCGCCGGCAACTTTCATCAGCTTGAAGACTTTCAGCTTGCCGGTCGAGGGGACGTGCGGGCCGCGACAGAGGTCGACGAAGTCGCCCTGACGGTAGAGCGACACTTCCTGGTCGGCGGGAATGGCGGCGATCAGTTCGGCTTTGTAGTGCTCACCGATGGAGGTGAAAAAGGCGGTGGCGTCGTCGCGTTTCCAGACTTCGCGGCTGACTTTCTGGTCGCGGCGAGCGAGCTCGCTCATGCGCTTTTCAATCGCCGCCAAGTCTTCGGGAGTGAAGGGACGGGTATAGGCGAAGTCGTAGAAAAAGCCGTTCTCGATGACCGGGCCGATGGTGACTTGCGCTTCCGGGAACAGCTCCTTGACCGCCGAGGCCAGCAAGTGGGCGCAGGAGTGGCGCAGGATGTCGACGCCTTCGTTGTCGCGCTCGGTGATGATCGCGAGTTCGACGTCGTTGTGGATGACGAAAGAGGTGTCAACGAGCTTGCCATCGACTTTGCCGGCGAGCGCAGCGCGGGCGAGGCCTGCGCCGATCGAGGCGGCAACATCGTAGATGCTTACGGGGGCCTCAAAGGAGCGCAGGGAGCCATCGGGGAGTTTGATCTGGGGCATGATTTTCCGGTCACAAAACAAAAAAGTGCGGACGAGCCGCACTTTTCGGGAAGGTCGCGCAGGCTCGCAGTCGAGTTAGTGCTCAGTCGTGGTACGCGTTCGACGGGTCATTGTGCGAGCTCCTTGGAGAGTGGGCGCAATTCTCGCAGATGCGCCAGTTTCACTCAAGCGGCCCACGGCGACCACTGCCGCCGGAGGCTGTCTTGGTGGGCGATTTTGTTTTGGCGGCGGCCGGCGCAGCGCGTTTGGCCGGACGAGCCTTGCCCTTTGGGGGCGGTGCTGGCAGAGTTGAGCGATGCGCGGCGAGCGTGTCGTCGTAGAGCGCCAGATAGGCGTCGGCGGCGCGCTTCCACGAGAGGTCGAGGCGCATGCCCTGTTGCTGCAACTGGCGCCAGAGACGGGGCTGTTTCCAGACGGCGGTGGCGCGTTCGAGGGTTTGCCAGAGGGCGTGGGCGGTAGCGTCCTGAAAGACGAAACCGGTGGCGGTACCGTCGGCGAGGGAGGCTTCATTGCAATCGACGACGCTGTCGGCCAGACCGCCGGTCTGGCGAACGATCGGCGGCGTGCCATAGCGCAGGCTGTACATCTGGTTGAGTCCGCACGGCTCGAAGCGGGAGGGCATGAGGAAGATATCGGCGCCCGCTTCGATCTGGTGCGCCAGTGCTTCGTCAAAGCCGATGACGCTGGCGATGCGGCCTGGGTAGCGTTCGCTCAGGGCGCGGAAGCCGGCTTCCAGCGCGGGGTCGCCGCTACCGAGAAGCGCCAGTTGGCCGGGCAGGTGTTCGGCGAGGCCGCTGCCGAGTGTCAGCAACAGGTCGAGACCTTTTTGTTCGGTGAGCCGGCTGACGACGCCAAAGAGCGGCAGGTCGTCGCGCTGCTCCAGACCGAGACGCGCTTGCAGAGCCGTTTTGTTGGCGCGTTTGCCGGTGAGGCGGCCGGCGCTGTAGGGCACGGCGAGGTGGGCGTCCTTCGCTGGGTTCCACGCATCGGTGTCGATGCCGTTGAGCAGGCCATACAGGGCCTGCGCACGGTAACGCAGCAGCGGGGCGAAACCGTAGCCGAGCGCTTCATCGAGGATTTCACGGGCGTAAGTCGGGCTGACGGTGTTGAGGCGGGTGGCGAATTGCAGGCCGGCCTTGAGGAAGGAAAAGTGGCCGAAATACTCGACGCCATCGAATGACCAGGATTGAGGCGGCAGGGCCAGCGCGGCGAGGTCGCTCGGCGCGAAATTGCCCGGAAAGGCGATGTTGTGGATTGTCAGAACGCTGGCGGCGCCGCCTTCATAGTGCAGGAAGGCGGCGGCAAGGGCTGTTTGCCAGTCGTGCAGATGGACGATGTCCGGCTGCCAGGCGAGCGGCGAATCAGGCTGGCCGAGGCGCGCAGCGACGCGCGACAGGAGGCCGAAACGCAGGACGTTGTCGCTGTAGTCGCTCCCCGCAGCATCGAGGTAGGGATTGCCGGGGCGGTCGAAGAGTTCGGGGCAGTCGAGCAGCAGCAGCGGCAGCCCGTCAGCGTTGGCAGCGAGCAGGCGGCAGGGCGGCAGGGCCGGGGTCAGCGAGGGCAGGCTGGCGACTTCCTGTGCTTCGGGGAAGGCGCGGCGCAGGGCGGGATAGGCGGGCACGAGTACCCGTACGTCCTGCCGCCGATGTTTCAGCGCAGCGGGCAGGGCAGCGGCGACGTCGCCCAAGCCGCCGGTTTTGACCCACGGGGCGATTTCGGAAACGGCGAAAAGAATGGCGAAGCGACTCATCCTCGGTTCTCCTGTTGGCGGGCGCTGCCGTGCTGCGCCGCGGGCCGGCGTGGACTGGCCTGCGCTACAGCCACAGCATCATTCCCATTTCGAAGCGGTGCGTCAGTTGTGCGTGCGCGGGGTAGGCGCGTAGCCGGTACTCGAGCTTGCCGCAGTGTTCCGGCGTCAGGTCGAGGGCGTAGCGTTGTTCGCCGTGCTCGGCGTCGCCTACCGGCAGCAGGATGGCGTGGCGGCCTTTTTTCGATTTGCCGCTGCTGCTCGGACGTGCGAATACCGCTTCGACGACGATGTCCTCGGCGGGCAGACCATTCAGGCGCACCATCACTTCGAGGCGCAGCGAGTCGCCAAAGCCGAGCCGCAGGGGGGGCGTATCGACGCGACGCAGTGCCACACCCGGCCAGGCGGCGCGAACGCGTGCCTTCCAGTCGGCGATGGCGTGCGCTGTCGCAAAGTGCTCCGCCGAATAACGGCGTCCTTGCGCGGCGGCAGGCAGGTAAAAGTTATGCACGTATTCGCCGACCATGCGGTTGACGTTGAAGTGCGGCGTGATGCTGCTGATGGCGCGCTTGGCCATGCCCACCCAGTCGGTCGACAGACCGGCGGGGCCAACGCGGTAGTAGGTGGGGATGACCTGATTTTCGAGGATTTCGTAGAGGCTGTTGGCCTCTTCGTCATCGCGCCGAGTTTCGTCGAGATGGCCGGGGGCTGGCTTGATGGACCAGCCGTTGGGGATGCCGTTCTGGTTGTCGAAGCCCTCGCCCCACCAGCCGTCGAGAATGGAGACGTTGAGGACGCCGTTCATCGCCGCTTTCATGCCGGAGGTGCCGGAGGCTTCGAGCGGGTAAATCGGGTTGTTCAGCCAGACGTCGACGCCGGCGACGAGACGCCGCGACAGGTGCAGGTCATAGTCTTCGAGGAGCAGGATGTGGCCTTCGAATTGCGGCAGGCGGGCGATCTGCGCAATGCGGCGGATCAGTTCCTGACCCGGTTGGTCGGCCGGGTGGGCCTTGCCGGCGAAGAGGAAGAGCACGGGCCGTTCGCTATTCGCGATGATCTTCGCCAGTCGCTCAAGATCGTGGAACAGCAGCGCTCCCCGCTTGTAGGTGGCAAAGCGGCGGGCGAAGCCGATGGTCAGGACGTTCGGCTTGTTCGGATCGGCCAGCCGCAAGAGACGGTCAAGGCGCGACGGCGAATCTTCGTTGCGCGCGTGCTGCGTGCTGACGCGGTGACGCACCATGTGCAGCAGTTGCGATTTGAGCATCTGCCGGATGCCCCAGAAGGTCGTGTCGGGGATCTGCTCGACTTTCGCCCAGCTCGCCGCGTCGGTTTGCCGTTCTTCCCAGCCGACGCCGAGATAGCGGTCGAAGGTCTCGAACCACTCGGTGGCGAGGAAGGTGCGGGTGTGCACGCCATTGGTGACGTAGCTGAGCGGGTTTTCGGCGGGCTCGATTTGCGGCCAGAGGTTGGCGCAGATATGCGAGGAGACGTCGCCGTGAATGCGCGAGACGCCGTTGTGCAGGCGTGAGCCGCGAATCGCCAGCGTCGTCATGTTGAATTCGCGCTCGCCGACGGTTTCGCCGAGCGCGAGAAGCTGCGCTGGTGTCGCGCCAACGTCGGCGCACCACTGCGCGAAGTGGCGCGTGATCGCCTCTTCGCTGAAATGGTCGTGTCCGGCGGGGACTGGCGTGTGCGTCGTGAAGACGACGTTGGCGGCGACGGCTTCGAGCGCCACCGGGAAGCTCAAGCCCTGCTGGCAGAGCTGGCGGATGCGTTCGAGGATGAGGAAGGCGGCGTGGCCTTCGTTGATATGCCACACCGTCGGGGCGATGCCGACTGCCGCCAGAGCGCGCACGCCACCGACGCCGAGCAGGATTTCCTGTTCCAGCCGCGTCTGGATGTCGCCGCCGTAAAGACGGTGGGCGATGTCGCGGTCGTGTTCGCTGTTCTCGGGGAGTGAGGTGTCGAGGAGCAGCAGATGCACCCGGCCGACGCGCACTTCCCAGACGCGCGCTTGCACCTGCCGTCCAGGCAGATCGACGGCGACGCGGATCTCGCGCCCTTGCTCGTCCTGAACGGGCGTTGCCGGCAGGTCGCCAAAGTCGGTGTCGTGATAGTTGGCGTGCTGGCGTCCGTCAGCGTCGAGCGTCTGGATGAAATAGCCTTGCCGGTAGAGGAGGCCCACGCCGACAAACGGCAGGCCCATGTCGGAGGCGGCCTTGCAGTGGTCGCCGGCGAGAATGCCTAGCCCCCCCGAATAGATCGGCAGGCTCTCATGCAGACCGAATTCGGCGCAGAAGTAGGCAATGATGTCGTCGCTATGGAAGCCGTGGCGCGTTGCCGTATCGGCCGCGATATCGAGGTAGGTGTCGTAGGCCGAGAGGACGCGGTTGAAGCTGCCGATGAAGGTCGGATCTTCGGCGGCCGCGTCGAGACGCTTCTGGTCGATGCGCTTGAGGAAGGCTTTCGGGTTGTGGCCGACGGCCAGCCACAAGGTCGGTTGCAAACGGGCAAACAGCGCTCGCGTCGGGCGATCCCAGCTGTACCAGAGATCGTTGGCCAACTCGCTCAGCCGTTGCAGGCGGGGCGGAATGCGAGGATTGACTTCGAGGGTGTAGACGGTTCCGGGCATGGTCATGGTCAGTCGCTGGAGGCAGTAGCGGAGGAATCGGAAGAATCGGAAAGGGCGAAATGCTCGAGTCGCAACGTGAGGAGCTCGTCGTCGCTGGTGAGCGGCCAGTGCAGCGTCAGTTCGACGGCTTGCATGATCTTTTCAAAGCCGGCTTCGGATTGCGAAACGGTGAAATGCGCCTGGCCGTCAAGCGTTGCCGGCGAGGAGAGCGACAGACGCAGAGCGGCGCCAAGGACGCCGTCTTCGAGGTCAAGCCGGGAGGCGGAGGTCGTGTGCAGCGCCTGCCCGAATCCGCCGGGAACGCTGCCGTCGGCGAGGCGGTAACGCCCGGCATAGCCGTCGCAGCTCGGCATGGCGAGGTTGAGTTCGACGGCGAGCGAACGCCCGGCCAGTCCCTGGCAATGCCAGACGATCTCCAGCGCGGAGCCGATCAGACGGTAGCTCTTGACGATCCCCGCTCGTGCAAAGCGGAGGGCGATCGGTGCGTGCGGCGTCTGCGTGTTACCGGCTGTCGGCGCGTAGTCGGCGAGGAGTTCGCCGTCGAGTCGATCCAGGCAGAGTGCGCGTGGTGCGGCATCAGGGAGGATGTCGGCGCTGCTGATCGGTTGCTTGCAGCGGACGATGTCGTGCGCCGAGGCGATGCCGTCGCCGGGGGCGGGGGGCGGGGCGCTGTCGCCGATGCGGCTGTGGTAGTGCTCGGCGTAGCGGCGCAAGGTGTCGGCGAAGTTATGCGTCAGCGGGTAGTTCGACAGTTCGTGCAGCGCCGCCAGACCATCGTCACGCACGGCGAGTTGCCAGATGGCGTTGTGCGCGAGCCATTCACGTCGTCCGTCGAGGTCGACATCGCTGTCGCCAAGCGCGGGGCGCGGCGCGAGGCGATCGAGTGCGGCTTCAAGGGCGATCAGGTTGTTCCACAGGGCGCGGCGCAGGTGCGGCAGGTACAGCCCGCCAAAAAGGCCGTGCCAGTAGGCGTCGTTGGCCTGTGCGCGGTAGAGGGTGTCGGTGAGTTCGGTCAGCTCGGTGATGGCGGCGAGTCGATTGGATTCGCTGAGCGCATCGGGTTTGTTGAATTCACTGGCGCTGGTCGGGTGGTCGTCCGTGTCGGCGCGCAGACGCGTTTGCAGTTCGTGCAGACGCGCGGAGAGGCCGAGCATGCGCTTGTGCGTCCAGTTCGATTCGGTGTAGCGGCTGAAGAAGTTGCGCCAGATGCCGCCGCGCAGGAAAGGGCGGTTGCGCGCCATGCGGCCGGCGTTCTCTTCCTGTGCCAGCAGCGCTGAGTAGTCGGCGGCGGCGGCGGCCGGCAGCGTCCACTCGTTCATCTCGCTGTAGGAGGCGGTCGGCAGGTAGATGACGCCGCGACCGGCGTGCTGGCGGTGAAAGT
Source organism: Rhodocyclus gracilis (assembly GCF_009617575.1). Lineage (GTDB taxonomy): Bacteria > Pseudomonadota > Gammaproteobacteria > Burkholderiales > Rhodocyclaceae > Rhodocyclus > Rhodocyclus gracilis. Next base: position 435,026 of record NZ_WIXJ01000001.1, on the reverse strand, counting down.
CCGCATAGGTGCCGGTGGTTACGTCGGGGTGGGCGAGAACGCCTTCGATGAAGGCTTTCAGCCAGCCGCGTCCGTAGACCCAGTCGTGGGTTTCCGGCCAGACGCCGAATTTCTCGATGTCGTCGAAGTAGACGGCGGCGCTGCGTCCGGCGGCGGCCAGACTGGCGAGGTAGTCGACCGCTTCCGGTGCCGGCGAGAAGGGCAGACGGTAGCGTAGCGCTTCGGAGATGGCAAAGAGATCAAGGCGAACGCCGCCTTCCTCGGTGCTGAAATAGCCATCGAGGGCGTCGGCGGGCTGGCCGGCGTAGAGAAAGTGGGTGTCGTCGACGGCAACGTAGTCGATGCCGGCCGCCGCGAGCGAGGGCACCACCGACGATTCCCATACGCGTTCCGTGAGCCAGGCGCCGCTTGGTCGTTGCCCGGTCCACTCGGCCAGCTTGCTCGACAGGCGTTCGATCTGGCCGATGCGATCGCGGGCGGGGATCGAGGCCAGGACTGGCTCGGTGTCACCGGAGCCGAAGAGTTCGACCTGGCCACGTCGCACCATCTCGGCGAGCAGTTCCATGTCTTCCGGATAGCGTTGGCGCAGCCAGTCGAGCAGCCAGCCCGAGAAATGCACCGAAAAGCGGAAGTCCGGGTAGGCGTAGAGCGTATGCAGAAAGGGGCGGTAGCAGCGTTCGTGCGCGTCGGCGATCACTTCCGGGAAATTGCCGACAGGCTGGTGGGCATGGACGCCGAACAGCAGGGTAACGGGCTGGGTCATGGCGTCGGGGTCTCAGCTGGCGCGGCGCATGGCGCCGCCGGTTTCGGGTGCGCCGTGCCCGTGGCTGACGGCCTGGTCGAGGGCCGCCGGGGCGGGCAGTTTGAGCAGGCGGTAGAGGTCGCGCAGGTTGTCGCGGAAGAGGATGTCGAAGCTGGCGACGGCTTCGGCCGGGTTGTAGTCGCCGAACCACCAGAACCAGTCGGAGCTTTCGCAGACGGTCAGGCGGGCGCAGACGGCGGCAGCTTCGGCCTCACTCAGGCGGCCGCTGCCAAGAACGAGGTCGGCGCTGTGCTTGGCGTCGCAGAGAAGCTCCCAGGCGCGGTTTTTCGCCGGGTCGCCGATCCAGGTCGAGAAGCTGCCATAGACCCAGCTGCCGGCGACGAGCGTGGCGATGGCGCCATGGCGCTCGGCCTGCGCGGCGCTGGCGGTGCTCAGGGTCACGGTAGCGATCTGTGGGTGGGCGGCGAGAGCGCTGTAGAGGGCTTCAAAAAAGTGCCAGCCGTTGTAGGGGTAGGTTTCCCAGGCGTTTTCGCCGTCGAGGATGACGCTGACGACGCCGTCGGGGTGCTCACCGGCGATGCGTTCGACTTCGCCGACGAAATGCAGGGCAGCGTCGCGCCCATGCCAGCGGGCGTATTCAAAGCCGATCAGGTCGGAGAGGTGTTCGTCGCGGAAGAAGAGCGACAGCGGGCTGTTGCCAACGCGCCAGGGGCGGTAGATATCGCCCTCTTCGCCGAGCGAGTTGTGCAGGAGCGCGGCGCTGCTGGCGGTCCACGTCAGCGAGTGTTCGGCGATCTGTTCGAGAAAAGCCGCCGAGAGGGCGCCTTCGGCGGGCCAGAGGCCGGCGGGAGGGGCGCCAAAACGGCGCTGGTGGCTGGCGATGCCTTCGTCGAGCTGGGCGGCGACCCGGCTGGTGCCGCCGGGATAGGCCGGTGCGGCGGGCAGGACGCATTCCGCCCACGCTTCACGCGCGCTGGCGAAATCGATCAGCAGGGGCGATAGCGGATGCGCTTGCGGTGAGCACGAGAGTTCGATTTGCCCACGGGCAGCCAGCGCCCGCCAGCGGCCGATGAGCGCGGTGAGGGTAGCGCCGAGTACGTCGATGAGTTGCTGGCGTTCGGCGAGGCTGAAGTGGCTGCCGCGCGCCATCAGTTCGGCAATGACGGGTTGCTCGCGGCGGACGGTTTCGCCTGTCCACGCGAGCAGGTACCAGATGGCGAGGTCGGTGTAGTAAATGCCGGCGAGGTAGCGTTCGCAGCCTTCGCCCAGTTCGGCGACGCGTTGGTGCAGGTCGCGCAGTCGCCGATAGGGCGCGAAGGGCTCGAGCATGGTCGGCGCATGGCAGCGGAAGGCGATACCCCTGATCCAGCGGCGCTGCTCGGCGCTCAGGCTTTCCGGATCGGCGCAGGTGGCGATGGCGAGCAGCCGGTCGCGCCAGTGTCCGCTGGCGAATTGCTCGCTGTAGTCTTCCAGTTGGTCGAGCAGCACTGGCACGAAGTTCACGGTGCAGTGCATCTGCGGGTGCCGTTCGAGATGCCCCGCCATGTCGGTGTAGTCCTTGATGCCATGCAGCAGCACCCAGGGTTCGGTGAATTCGCCTGTCCCTGGCCGGCGGTAGTCCGGCTGGTGCATGTGCCAAAGGAAGGCGAGTTGCGTCATGGCGTATTCAGGTAGTCGCCCTGACCGAGCATTTCCGGGGTGATCAGGGTGATTCCCTTCTTGCTGACGTGGAAGCGGCGACGGTCTTCGTCGGGGTTGACGCCGACGACCAGACCTTCGGGGATGCGGCAGTTTTTATCGACGACGCAGCGTTTGAGGACGGCGTGGCGGCCGATGTCGACGTGCGGCAGGATGATCGAGTCTTCGACCGATGCCCAGCTATGAACCTTCACTTGCGAAAACAGGAGGGAGCGGCGGACGGTACTGCCGGAGATGATGCAGCCGCCGGAGACGAGCGAGTCGATGGCTTCGCCGCGCCGCTTGTCGTCGTCGAAGACGAATTTGGCGGGCGGGAGTTGCTCCTGGTGCGTCCAGATCGGCCAGTCTTCGTCGTAGAGGTTGAGTTCGGGGGTCACCTTCGTCAGTTCCATGTTCGCCTCCCAGTAGGCGTCGATGGTGCCGACGTCGCGCCAGTAGGGGGCGCCACCGGCGCTCATGCCGACGCAGGAGTCGGCGAGGCGATGCGCGCAGACGCGATAACGCGGCACGATGTGCGGGATGATGTCCTTGCCGAAATCGCGGCTCGATTTCGGCTCGGCGGCGTCACGCGCCAGTTGTTCGAAGAGAAACCTGGTGTTGAAAATGTAGATGCCCATCGAGGCCAGCGCGCGGTCCGGCTGGCCGGGGATGGCGGGCGGATCGGCGGGTTTTTCGAGGAAGCTGACGACGCGGTCGTTTTCGTCGACGCCCATGACGCCGAATTCGCGGGCTTCGGCCAGCGGCACGTCGATGCAGCCGACGGTCATGTCGGCACCGCGTTTGACGTGGGCAGCGAGCATGCGGCCGTAGTCCATCTTGTAGATGTGGTCGCCGGAGAGGACAAGCACGTAGTCGGGCTTGTTGCGGCGCAGCAGGTGCATGTTCTGATAGACCGCATCGGCGGTGCCCTGATACCACTGCACTTCGTCGATCTGCTGCTGTGCCGGCATCAGCTGGACGAATTCGTCGAAGCGGCCATCGAGGAAGCTCCAGCCGCGCTGGATGTGGCGGATCAGGCTGTGCGCCTTGTATTGCGTGGCGACGCCAATGCGACGAATGCCGGAATTGACGCAGTTGGAGAGGGTGAAGTCGATGATGCGGAACTTGCCGGCGAAAAATACAGCCGGCTTGGCGCGGTGATCGGTGAGTTGCATCAGGCGGCTGCCGCGCCCGCCCGCCAGAACCATCGCGAAGGTATTGCGGGTAAGCTGGCTGATGAATCGGCTATCGCTGTGTTCGTTGTAAATTGCGTCCTGCTCGGGCATCAGTTTGGATCTCCTTGCTTTGCCGTATGTGTCGGGCGGTTTATCGCTATCATACTGCGCCATGTCGCCCAAAAACGTTCGTCCGCCGGAAATTGCCGGTTCCCCCCAAGATACCTACCTCTTCAACGAGGGACGTAACTCGCAGACCTATCGCCTGCTCGGCGCGCATGCGCAGACGGCCGGCGGAGTCGTGTTTCGCGTCTGGGCGCCCAATGCCCGCAGCGTTTCGGTCATCGGCAGTTTCAACGGCTGGAATGGCGCCAGCGATCCGCTCGTCAGCCTCGGCGATTCCGGCATCTGGGCCGGCTACGTCGGGCATGCCGCTGTCGGCGACCTTTACCGCTTCGAGATCGTCGCCGCCGATGGTTACCGGCGTGTGAAATCCGATCCCTACGCGCGCGAATGCGAGTTGCGCCCGGCCAACGCGTCGCGTGTCGCCGCGCCCGACTGCTATCGCTGGAACGATGCCGCGTGGCTGCGTCGGCGCGCCCAGACGGATTGGCTGCACGCGCCGATGTCGATCTACGAAGTGCACGCCGGTTCGTGGATGCGGCATCCCGATGGCCGCCTCTATTCCTGGCGTGAGCTGGCCGCACGTCTGATTCCCTACGCGCTGGAGCAGGGCTTCACGCACCTTGAGTTGCTCCCGGTCAGCGAGCACCCGCTCGATGAATCCTGGGGGTATCAGACGACGGCGTATTTCGCGCCGAGTGCCCGCTACGGAACGCCGGACGACCTGAAGTTCTTTGTCGATGCCTGCCACCAGGCGGGCCTTGGCGTGCTGCTCGACTGGGTTCCGGGTCATTTCCCGGCGGACGAGTGGGCGCTGGCGCGTTTTGACGGCAGCGCGCTTTACGAGCACGAAGATCCGCGTCTCGGCTTGCAGCTCGACTGGGGAACGTGCATCTTCAATTACGGCCGCCATGAGGTGAAGAGCTTCCTGCTGTCGTCGGCGCATTGCTGGCTCGCGGAGTACCACTTCGACGGTCTGCGTGTCGATGCCGTTGCCTCGATGCTCTACCTCGACTACTCACGCAAACCGGGTGAGTGGCTGCCCAACCGCTTTGGCGGGCGGGAAAATCTCGACGCCATCGATTTCCTGCGTCAGCTGAATACGCTCGTACACGGCGAGTTTGCCGGCGCGCTGACCTTCGCCGAAGAGTCAACCGCCTGGCCGATGGTGTCGCGGCCCGTGAATCTCGGCGGCCTGGGCTTTTCGATGAAATGGAGCATGGGCTGGATGAACGACAGCCTGCGCTACTTCCACCGCGATCCGCTCTACCGTCGCTGGCACCACAACGAGATGACCTTCGGCCAGATGTACGCCTACAGCGAGAACTTCGTCCTGCCGCTGTCGCACGACGAAGTGGTGCACGGCAAGGGTTCGCTGATCGGCAAGATGCCCGGCGATAACTGGCAGCGTTTTGCCAATCTGCGCCTGCTGCTCGCCTGGCAGATGACGACGCCGGGCAAGAAACTGCTGTTCATGGGCAGCGAATTCGGTCAGTGGCGTGAATGGAGCGAGCAGCGCGAACTCGACTGGGCGCTGTTGGGCGAAGCCCGCCACGTTGGCGTCCTGCGCGTGTTACGCGATCTCAACAGCGTGTATCGCGAGCGCCCCGCCATGCACGAGCTCGATTTCGATGCCGCCGGTTTTGCCTGGATCGACTGTCACGACGCCGATCATTCCGTGCTTTCGTGGCTGCGCCGTGCGCGCGACGGACGCTTTGTCGTCGTCGTCTGTAATTTCACGCCGCAGGTGCGGGAGCATTACCGCATTGGTGTGCCGCAGCTAGGCGACTACGCCGAACTCATCAACACGGATTCCGCGTTTTACGGTGGCAGCAACGTCGGCAACGGCGGGCGCGTTAGCGCCGTGCCGGGCGACTGGATGCATTTGCCGGCGTCGCTGTCACTGACGCTGCCGCCCCTGGCGTGCCTGGTGCTGGCGCTCTGCGACTAACGGTGTGCGGCGAGCGCCAGCGCTCCCAGAGCGCCCAGGCGCTCATCGGTGACGAGATGCACTGGCATCTCGGCGGCCAGCGACCGATGCTCACGTTTGTCGAGGAAGGCGGCGAGGAAACGCGCTTGCTGCGTCTCGTCCATGAGCTTGGCGGCGATTCCCCCGGCGAGATAGACGCCGCCACGCGCCAGCCAGGTCAGCGCCTGATCGCCGGCAAAGGCGCCGAAGGCGGAGAACCATAGCGCCAGCGCCGTCCTGGCTTTTGCGGCGTCGATGGCGGGGGGGCGCTCTTCGCCGCGCGCTGCCGCGCTGATCTGTGCGGGCGGCCATTCACCGCCATCGAGAAAGGCCATGACGCGCGTCAGTCCGGGGCCGGAGACGACGTCTTCGGCGGTGACGCGGCCGTTCTGCGCGAACAGGTCCTGCCAGAGTGCGGCGTGTTCGAGCGAATACGGAGCAAACCCCTGATGGCCGCCTTCACTGGACACGACGCGGGTCTCCTCCCCGCGTTCGAGCAGACCGGCGACGCCAAGGCCGGTGCCGGCGCCGACGACGACGCGCGCCGCTCCCGGCTGCGGCTTGCCGGCGTGCAGCGTACGCAGGGCGGTGGCCGGGAGGGCATCAATACCGCGTGCGGCAGCGAGGAAGTCGTTGACCAAGAGCACGTCGCCGATGGCAAAGCGCTTCGCCAGCGCGGCGGCGTCGAGTTGCCAGGGGAGGTAGGTGAGGCGGGCCGTGGTGCCCGTCACCGGCCCGGCGACGGCGAAACAGGCGGCGGCGACAGGTTCGCCGGCGGCTCCCAGGAAATCGGCGAGTAGCGTTGAAAAATCGGGCCAGTCGGCGTTCTGGTAGCGGCGCTCGACGATGATGCGTGGCGATGTGGGGCGAGGCGCATGTGCTGGCTGCCGCCCGTCGGCATCGCTGTCTGCGCTGGCTTCGGCCAGCAGCATGAGGGTTTTCGTCCCACCGACGTCGGCGGCGAGCAGTCGCCGCGCTCTCTGTGGTGCGGTTGCGGCGCAGTCCCGTGCTGTGGGCTTATGCATGCAGCGATGTCGTCGCGCTGGAAGGCGCGAGTCGTCCGGATCGGTGCGAGGAAGCGTCAGGTCGTGGCGTCAGCCGCTTCCCGACAAAGGTTGCGTTGCTGCGCGTACTGCGGCGAATGAGCTCAAACATGCTGGCCTCGTGGGATCGGCGGTGCCGAGTCAGGCGGCATGCTAGCACTCGGGCGCAGAAAACAAAAAAGCCACCCGAAGGTGGCTGAATTTGTTTTTCTCTCAATTCCCGAGAGGGAATTGGTAGGCGCGATTGGACTCGAACCAACGACCCCCACCATGTCAAGGTGGTGCTCTAACCAGCTGAGCTACGCGCCTATCGTTCGCCGGAACTGCTTGGCGTTGCGAAGGAAGCGCGCATTATAGCGATTACCGATGCGAATGCAACACCCTTTGTCGCACGGATGATGAACGGGGCGTTTTTTTCGTGCTGAGCGGCGGCGCAGGGGTGGGCGGACTTTGTGAGAACGATGATTTACACTGCGCTGCCCGTCACGCTGCCGGATGGAGCGGGGCGTTTTTCGACGCTCGGCCGAGACGGTGCTGTGATCGTCTATTCTATTGAATTATTGGCGATTTTTTTGACTATGCCTTATCGAATTCTGCAGGTTCCCGAATACGGCGTGCTGGATGCGTACCGCGCCAGGCTCGTCCAGTACGGTTTTGTCGCCGATGCCGCGCAGCAGGCGGCGGTGGAGCGTTTGCAGCGGCTGTATTCCGAATTGCTGTCCTTCAAGGCGGCGCGGCGCAGTTCGTGGCGCAAGATGGTGTCGCGGGCGACGCCGCCGCGTGGCGTGTATTTCTGGGGCGGTGTCGGGCGCGGCAAGAGTTTCCTGATGGATTGTTTTTTTGAGGCGGTGCCGTATCGGCGCAAGCGGCGTGTGCACTTTCACGCCTTCATGCGCGAAGTGCACGAACGCCTGAATACCCTCAAAGGAACGAGCGATTCGCTGTCGAAGGTGGCGGATCAGATCGCGGCGGACGTGCGCTTGCTGTGTTTCGACGAGTTTCATGTCTCCGATATTGCCGACGCGATGATGCTCGGGCGTCTGCTTGAGGCGTTGTTTGCGCGCGGCGTGGTGATTGTCATGACCTCGAACTACCCGCCGCAGCGCCTTTACCCCGATGGTTTGCAGCGGGAGAACTTTCTGCCGACGATTGCCCTGATCGAGCGCGAGCTCGATATCGTCGAGGTCGATGCTGGCGTCGATTACCGGCAGCGTACGCTGGAGCGCGTCGAGACTTTCCTCGTTCCGGCGGACACAGCGGCGGAGCGGGCTCTGGCCGAGACCTTTGCGGCGCTGGCGGGCGACGAGGCGGTGTCCGCTGGCAGCCTCGAGATTCTCGGGCGCGAGATTGCCGTGCGGCGCCGTGCGGCCGAGGTGATCTGGTTCGATTTTGCCGAGTTGTGCGGCGGTCCGCGTTCGCAGAACGATTACCTCGATCTGGCGCGCCGTTATCCGACGGTGCTGCTGTCGGGGATTCCGCAGATGGGCGCGCGGCACGCGGCGGAGGCGCGGCGCTTTACCTGGCTGGTCGACGTTTTCTACGATCACCGCGTCAAGCTGATTGCCTCGGCGGCGTGCGAGCCGGAAGGCCTTTATACGGAAGGTGTGCACGCGGGCGAGTTCTTCCGCACCGCCAGCCGGCTCGCCGAAATGCGTTCGCGTGACTATCTGGCTTTGCCGCACCTCAAATGAAAACGGGCAGCGCCGCGTGGCGCTGCCCGTCTGTGCGTCGTGCCGCTGGCGTGCGGCGTTCGTGGTCTCGCGCTCCTAGAGCAGGTTTTCCAGGCGCAGGCGCACCAGCGGTGCACGTACGGCGGGCAGCGCTTCGATGAAGCGGATGGCAGCGTCGATCTGCCGTTCGCGCGTCTGGTGCGTGAGCATGATGATGTCGGTCTGCTCTTCACCTTCGTCGGGTTCGCGCTGGATCATGGCGTCGATCGAGATGCCCTGGTCGGCAAGGATGCGCGTGATGTCGGCGAGTACGCCGGGGCGGTCTTCGACACGCAGGCGCAGGTAGTAGCTGGTGCTGATTTCCGCCAGCGGCAGGATCGGCAGGTCGACCAGCGAGTGTGGCTGGAAGGCGAGATGCGGTACGCGGTTTTCCGGGTCGGCCGTGGCCGTACGGGTGACGTCGACGAGGTCGGCGATGACCGCGCTGGCGGTCGGTTCGGCGCCGGCGCCCTTGCCGTAGTAGAGCGTGGCACCGACGGCATCGCCCTTGACCAGCACGGCATTCATGGCGCCTTCGACGTTGGCGATGAGGCGCTTTTCCGGGATCAGCGTTGGATGCACGCGCAGCTCGACGCCTTCCGGCGTGCGCCGCGTGATGCCGAGCAGCTTGATGCGGTAGCCGAGTTGTTCGGCGTACTTGATGTCCTCGGCGGCCAGCCGGCTGATACCCTCGACGTGCGCCTGTGCGAAGTGCATCGGAATGCCGAACGCAATGGCGCTCATGATCGTGATCTTGTGCGCCGCGTCGACGCCTTCGATATCGAAGGTCGGGTCGGCTTCGGCGTAGCCGAGGCGCTGCGCCTCGGCGAGCACGGTGGCGAAGGGCAGGCCCTTGTCGCGCATTTCCGAGAGGATGAAGTTGGTGGTGCCGTTGATGATGCCGGCGATCCACTCGATGCGGTTCGCCGAGAGGCCTTCGCGCAGTGCCTTGATGATCGGGATGCCGCCGGCGACGGCGGCTTCGAAAGCGATCATCACGCCGCGTTGCTGGGCGGCGGCGAAAATCTCGTTACCTTGCGTGGCAAGCAGCGCCTTGTTGGCGGTCACGACATGCTTGCCGTTCGCAATGGCGCGCATGACGAGTTCGCGGGCGACGCCATAGCCGCCGATCAACTCGATGACGATGTCGATCTCGGGGTCGTCGACTACCGAGAAGGCGTCGTCGGTCAGGCGGGCCTTGTCACCGACAATCGCCCGCGCGTGTTCCAGGTTTTTGTCGGCAACCGCCGTGATGCGGATGGGCCGGCCAGCGCGGCGGGTGATTTCTTCAGCGTTACGGGCAAGAACGGTAAAGACACCGCCGCCGACGGTGCCGATGCCGAGGAGTCCAACGTTGATCGGTTTCATGGTGTCCTGAGTGATGGGTGACGTGGTTGGGACGGGGTGAAAAGTGCTTCAGGCCTTGCTGTGGCGATTGCGGTAGGTTTCGAGGAAGCGCGCAATGCGGCCGATGGCTTCGCGCAAATCGCCTTCGTACGGCAGGAAGACAAGGCGGAAGTGGTCCGGTTGCGCCCAGTTGAAACCGGTGCCCTGCACCAGCAGCACGCGTTCGGCTTCGAGCAGTTCGGCGATGAATTCCTGGTCGTTGGCAATCGGGTAGAGCTTCGGGTCGAGGCGCGGGAACATGTACAGCGTTGCCTTCGGCTTGACGCAGGTGACGCCGGGAATCGCCGTGATCAGCTCGTGCGCGAGATCGCGCTGGCGGCACATGCGACCGCCGGGGGCGACGAGGTCGTCGATGCTCTGATAGCCGCCAAGCGCCGTCTGGATCGCGTACTGGCCCGGTACGTTGGCACACAGACGCATCGAGGCGAGCATGTCGAGGCCTTCGATGTAGTCGCGCGCACGCCGCTTGTCGCCGGAAACGATCATCCAGCCGGCGCGATAGCCGCAACAGCGGTAGTTCTTGGAGAGGCCGTTGAAGGTGATGGTGAGCACATCTTCGGACAGCGAGCCGATCGACGTGTGCGTCTCGCCGTCGTAGAGCACCTTGTCGTACACCTCGTCGGCGTAGATGATCAGGCCGTGCTCGCGGGCGATGGCGACGATTTCGCGCAGCACTTCGGGCGGATAGAGCGCGCCGGTCGGGTTGTTCGGGTTGATGATGACGATGGCGCGCGTGTTCGGCGTGATCTTGGCGCGGATGTCGTCAAGGTCGGGCAACCAGCCGTTCGATTCGTCACACAGGTAGTGGCGCGGCGTGCCGCCGGAGAGGCTGACGGCAGCGGTCCACAGTGGGTAGTCGGGCGCCGGCAGCAGTACTTCCTCGCCCGGATCGAGTAGCGCATTCATCGCCATGACGATCAGCTCGGAGACGCCGTTGCCGATGTAGATGTCGTCGAGCGTGACGCCACGGATCTTCTTTTGCTGGCAGTAGTGCATCACCGCCTTGCGCGCCGAGAAGATGCCTTTCGAGTCGGAGTAGCCGGCCGAATTGGGCAGGTTGCGGATCATGTCCTGCTGGATTTCGTCGGGCGCGTCGAAGCCGAATGAGGCGAGGTTGCCGATGTTCAGCTTGATGATCTTGTGGCCTTCGTCTTCCATCTGACGGGCGCGGACCAGCACCGGGCCGCGAATGTCGTAACAGACATTCGCCAGCTTGCCGGATTTGTGGATGCTCGCTGCCTGCGGCGCAGACGTCGTGGAAAGCGCGGGCGTCGAGGGCGTCGCAATGGAAGTGTTCGTCGAAACGGGCGTGTTAACGGGCGTGTTCTTTGGCATGGGCGTTGGCCGGGCGGGCCTTTCTTCCTGGGTAAGAGCGCGTAGTGCTGGCGCGTGGTGAAACGCGTTTGGCGCGCGGGAAATACTGGCTGGCGGTGCGCAAGCAGCGATGCGAGAGTTGCCGGTGGCCTGCCAGTCGCCGATTCTTTTGCCGACACGCCGAAGCACCGTGTTTTTGCTTCGACGGCGCGGCCGCATCTGTCGCTGGCGGCGGCTGCATGCGCCTCGTCAATTTGCGGGCGGCAAAAAAGCTATAATCCTACTTTATCGATTTGTGCACCGCAATTTTCCATGAAGCTGCAAATCGCTGCGACCGATGGCGCCAAGGTGTTTACCGCCTATGGTCCGGGCTACGTCAGCATCAACGGCGTGCGCTACGAAAATAACGTCGCCGTTTCGGCGCACGAGGTGATTCCGGCGTGGTGTGGTTCGTCGTTCGATTGCCTGACGCTCGCCGATATGGAGTTTCTGGCGGGACTGGCCGGCGATGTCACCTTGCTGGGAGTGCCGGCGCCCTTGCGTTTTCCGCGTGGCGAGTTGTTGCAGCCGTTCGTTGCGGCGCAGAAGGGGCTGGAAGTCATGGAACTGGGGGCGGCGTGTCGTACTTTCAATATTCTCGTGGGCGAGGGACGGCGCGTTGTTGTCGGTCTTCTGCTTGCCTGATGGGATTGCCGATCAACGGGGCTGTCGGCCTCTTTTTTTGCGCTGACGCGCGCTCGTTTATCTACTGTCGATGACGTCTGCCCCGATTCTTTCCCGCCGTGGCCTTTGGGTATTGCTCCTGGCCTTTGCCGTTGTCTGGTTTGGTACGCTCGACTATCGCAAACTCATCCAGCCGGATGAGGGGCGCTACGCCGAAATCGCCCGCGAGATGGTGGTGTCTGGCGACTATGTGACGCCCCGCCTGAACGGCCTCAAATACTTCGAGAAGCCTGCGCTGCAGTACTGGATCACGGCGGGCGCTTTCAAAACCTTCGGCGAGCACGACTGGGTGGCGCGCTTCTGGCCTGGCCTGTCGGGTTTCCTCAGCGTTCTGCTGGCGTTTTTCACGGCGCAGCGCCTGTTTGGTCCGCGGGCCGCCTTGCTCGGCACGGTAGCCTTCGCCAGTACCTTGTTTGTCGTCCTGATCGGGCACATCAACACGCTCGACATGGGGCTGTCGTTCTTCCTGCAACTTGCCTTGTCGGGGATGTTGCTGGCCAACCGCGACGAGGCGACGGCGAGCGAGCGACGGCGCTGGATGCTGATCGTCTGGGTGGCGCTGGCGGGGGCGATGCTCTCCAAGGGGCTGATCGCGCTGGTACTGTGTGGCGGCACGCTGGTCGTGTATTCGTTGCTGGCGCGTGACTTCTCGCCTTGGCGGCGCTTGGAATTGTTGCGCGGCATTCCGCTTTTTCTGCTCTTGGTGACGCCGTGGTTCGTGGCTGTGTCGCTCGCCAACCCGGAGTTCTTCCACTTTTTCTTCATCCACGAGCATTTCGAGCGCTTTCTGACGAAGGCGCACGGGCGCTATCAGCCGGCCTGGTACTTTTTCGCCGTGCTTTTGCTGGGCGCCCTGCCGTGGACGCTGATGCTGCTGCAAGGTTGGCTCGGCGCGTGGTTCCGCGAACGGCGCGGCGGTTTCCAGCCGCAACGCTTTCTGGTGGTCTGGGCCTGGGTGATTCTGCTGTTTTTCAGCGCGTCGAGCTCGAAGCTGCCGTCCTACATTCTGCCGATGGTGCCGGCGCTGGCGATGCTGACCGGCGTCTGGCTGGCGCGCGTCGAACGCCGTGCCTTGCTTGTGCATATGCTGGTGGTCGTTGTCGTGGCGCTGGTGGCGCTGTATTTCGCGCCGTCGATTGTCGACAACGCTGATGCCGAAACGCCGCTGGAGATGATGTCCGCCTATGCGCGCTGGGCGACGGTCGCGGCGTACGTGCTGCTCGCCGGTGCGGTTGGCGGCACGCTGCTGGTGGCCTGGCGGCGTCTCGAAGCGGGCATTCTCCTGCTGTCGCTGGCAGGGCTGCTGTCGCTGACCATCGTCATTCAGGGGCATGAGAACTTCGGGTATTCGAATTCTTCATACCACCTCGCGCAGGACGTCAAGCCGGTGCTGCCGCCGGACGTGCCGTTCTATAGCGTCGGCATGTACGAGCAGACGCTGCCCTACTACCTGAAACGGACGCTGACGCTGGTGAACTACCGCGACGAGCTGAGCTTCGGGATCGACCAGCAGCCTGAACTCTGGGTGCCGAGCTTCGAGGAATTTCGCACGCGCTGGATCGCTGGCGGTGATGCCTTCGCCGTGATGTCCTTGTCGACCTACACCTCGTTTGTGGCCAGCGAATTGCCGATGGAGGTCGTCGCTCGCGACACGCGCCGCATCGTCGTCCGCCGGCCGCAGACCGACGCCGCGCCGGCGCACTGAAAGTTGCCATGAACGCCGTCTCGTTTTCCCTGATCCTCTTCGGCGTGATGCTCAACGCGGCCGCGCAGTTGTTGCTCAAGGCCGGCACCAACGTCGTCGGGCATTTTGAATTCACGCCCGCCAATGTGCTGCCGGTCGGACTCAAACTCGCCTTCGAGCCGCACATTTTCGGTGGCCTGTGCTGCTACGTCGTCAGCGTCGTCGTCTGGATCATGGCCTTGTCGCGCGTGCCCGTATCGATTGCCTATCCGATGCTGTCGATCGGTTATATCGTCAATGCCTTTTTCGCCGCCTGGCTGTTCGGCGAGGCGGTAACGGCACAAAAACTGATCGGCATCGGTTTTATCATTGTCGGTGTTTATCTCGTCGCCAAATCATGATTCCCCTCCCGCAGAGTTTCATCCCGTTTACCCGCCCTTCGATTGACGAGGCGACCATTGCCGCCGTGGGCGACACGCTGCGTTCCGGCTGGATTACCAGTGGGCCGCGCGTTCAGGAGTTCGAGGCGGCGCTGTCGCAGCGCTTCGGTGGTCGTACCGTTCGCGCCTTCAGTTCGGGAACGATCACGCTCGAAATCGCGCTGGAGCTTGCCGGCGTCGGCCCTGGCGACGAGGTCATCACGACGCCGCTGTCGTGGGTGTCGACGGCCAACGTCGTGCTGCATCGCGGAGCGCGGCCGGTGTTCGTCGATATCGACCCGGCGACGCGCAACATCGATCTCGCGGCGGTGGAGGCGGCCATCACGCCGCGTACGCGCGCCATCATTCCGGTCGACTTGGCCGGCCTGCCGGTTGACCGCGATCGCCTTTATGCCATCGCCCGCCAGCACGGACTGCGCGTCATCGAAGACGCTGCCCAGTCGCTCGGCGCATCGTGGGATGGTCGCGAGATCGGCTGCGATGGTGATTTCGTCTCGTTCTCCTTCCACGCCAACAAGAACCTCACCACCAGCGAGGGCGGCGCGCTGGTGTTGCCCGCCGACATCGACGTCGCGCTGTGCGAGCGGCTGCGCCTGCAAGGTGTCCGGCGTATCGAGGGCGGCGAGATGGAGGTCGACGTCGCCGGCCACAAGGGCAACCTTACCGACCTTGCGGCGACCATCGGCCTGGGCCAGTTGCGTCAGTTCGATGCCTTTACGGCGCGGCGGCGCGAACTGGCGCAGCGCTATTTCGCCCGGCTCTCGCCGGCGGCGGGCGCCCGCGATATCGGCCTGGGCTTGCCGCCAGCCGATTTCATCCAGAGTAACTGGCACATGTTCCAGGTGTTGTTGCCGCTGGATCGCATGACACTGACGCGCGCCGGCTTGATCGCCGCGCTGCGTGAGCGCAACATCGGCGCCGGCGTGCACTACCCGGCGATGCACCTGTTCGCGTTGTACCGCGCGCAGGGCTACGGGCCGGGGGATTTTCCGCACGCCGAGCGCGTCGGGGCGAGCACGCTCACCCTGCCACTATTCCCGGCGATGGCCGACAGCGATGTCGATCTCGTCTGTGCTCACCTCTCTGATATCGTAGAAAACGCTCGCGCATGAACGCTCCTGAAGTCTCGGTCATCGTTCCGGTCTATAACGAGGAGGCCGGCCTGCCGACCTTGTTTGAGCGTCTCTACTCGGCGCTCGATGCATTTGGTGCCAGTTACGAGATTCTCTTCGTCAACGACGGCAGCCGCGATCGTTCGGCGGCCATGCTGCGCGAGCAGTTCGCGCGTCGTCCCGACGTCACCCGCGTCATCCTGCTCGCCGCCAATGCCGGTCAGCATATGGCGATCATGGCGGGCTTCGAGCACTCTCGCGGCGAGATCGTCGTCACCATCGACGCCGACTTGCAGAACCCGCCGGAAGAAATCGGCCGCCTCGTCGAAAAAATGCGCGAGGGCTACGATCTGGTCGGCAGCATCCGCCGCAACCGTCAGGATTCCGCTTTCCGCCGCTACGCCTCGCGCGCGATGAACCGCCTGCGCGAGCGCATCACGCGTATCCACATGACCGACCAGGGCTGCATGCTGCGCGCCTACCGGCGCAGCATCATCAATGCCATCAACAGTTGCCACGAAGTGAGTACCTTCATTCCGGCGCTGGCTTATACCTTCGCTCTGCGCCCGACCGAGATCGAGGTGGCGCACGAGGAGCGTTTTGCCGGCGAATCGAAGTACTCGCTGTACAGCCTGATCCGTCTGAACTTCGACCTGATGACCGGCTTCTCGCTGGTGCCCTTGCAGTGGTTCTCGATGGTGGGCATTTCGGTGTCGTTTCTGTCAGCGCTGTTTGTTATCTTCCTCGCGGCACGCCGCGTGCTCGTCGGGCCCGAGGCCGAGGGGATGTTTACGCTCTTCGGGATCGTCTTTTTCCTGCTCGGGCTGGTGCTCTTCGGCGTCGGCCTGATTGGCGAGTACGTTGGCCGGATCTATCTGCAGGTGCGCCATCGTCCGCGCTATCTCATCGATGCCGTGCTGGAAGACGCTGCGGCCGCTGCGGCACGCGATAGCGGGCCAGTTCCGGTGCCGGTGCCGGCGACAGAATTGACGGCCGCCGCTCCGGAGACGCGGGAATGACGCGCGCGGTCGTTTTTGCCTACCACTCGGTCGGCGCACGCTGTCTGTCGACGCTGCTCGCCCATGGCGTCGATGTGTCGCTGCTCGTTACGCACGAAGACAGCGCTGACGAGAACATCTGGTTTGAAAGCGCCGCCGTGATTGCCGCCCGCCACGGCATTGCGACGATCACGCCGGAGGACGCCAACGCGCCCGACGTGCTCGCGCGTATCGCTGCCATTGCGCCGGATTTCATCTTCTCGTTCTACTACCGCAAGATGCTCGGCACGCCGCTTCTGGCGCTGGCCCGACGCGGTGCGTACAACATGCACGGTTCGCTGCTGCCGAAGTATCGAGGCCGCGCGCCGGTCAACTGGGCGGTTTTGCACGGCGAACGCGAGACGGGCGCAACGCTGCACGAAATGCTCGCCAAGCCGGATGCCGGGCGAATCGTTGCGCAGCAACGGGTGCCCATCCTGCCGGACGATACGGCCTTTGAGGTGTTCAACAAGGTGATCGTCGCCGCCGAACTGGCGCTCGACGATGTGCTGCCGGCGTTGCTGGCGGGCACCGCGCCGCATCACGAGCAGAATCTTGCGCAGGGCAACTATTTCGGCGGACGCCGCCCGGAAGATGGTCGCATCGACTGGACACAGCCGGCGGTCGTCGTGCATAACCTCATCCGCGCCGTGGCGCCGCCGTATCCGGGGGCGTTCTTCGATCTCGGCGGCAGCCGGCTGATCGTCGGACGCAGCCAGTTGGCGCCGCAGCGCGCACCGCGTTCGGCGGGCGCCGGGCTGTATGTGGCGGACGGCGCTTTTTATGCCGACGCCGCGGACGGCCAGGTGCTGCGCCTGCTTTCCCTTTTTCTCGATGGCGATTCTTTGTCGCCTGACGCTTTCGTTGCACGCTTTGCCGGGGTTCTCGGCGATGGCAAATACTTTTTCTGACCTTCTGGAACGACCATGAAAAAAGTCCTGATTCTCGGTGTTAACGGTTTTATCGGCCACCACCTTTCCAAGCGCATCATCGAGACGACCGATTGGGAAGTCTATGGCATGGACATGAACCGCGAGCGCGTCGCCGACCTGCTCGAGCATCCGCGCTTCAACTTCTTCGAAGGCGACATCACCATCAACAAGGAGTGGATCGAGTATCACGTGCGCAAATGTGACGTGATCCTGCCGCTGGTGGCGATCGCGACGCCGGCAACCTACGTCAAGGAGCCGCTGCGCGTCTTCGAACTCGACTTCGAGGCCAACCTGCCGATCATCCGCCAGGCGGTGAAGTACAAGAAGCGCGTGATCTTCCCGTCCACCTCCGAGGTGTACGGCATGTGCCGCGACGCCGAATTCGATCCGGAAAACTCCGAGCTGATCCTCGGCCCGATCAACAAGCCGCGCTGGATCTACAGCTGTGCCAAGCAGATGATGGACCGCGTGATCCACGCCTACGGCCAGCAGGAAGGGCTCGAATACACGCTGTTCCGTCCGTTCAACTGGATCGGCCCGGGCCTCGACTCGATCTACACGCCGAAGGAAGGTTCGTCGCGCGTGATCACGCAGTTCCTCGGCCACATCGTGCGTGGCGAACCGATCAAGCTGGTCGATGGTGGCAGCCAGAAGCGCGCCTTCACCTACGTGTCGGACGGCATCGACGCGCTGATGAAGATCATCGACAACAAGGACGGCGTCGCCAGCGGCAAGATCTACAACATCGGCAACCCGAAGAACAACTTCTCGGTGCGCGATCTGGCGACGATGATGCTCGAACTCGCCGCGCAGTATCCGGAATACGCCGAGACGGCGGCGCAGGTGAAAACGGTCGAAACGACCTCCGGTGAGTACTACGGCAAGGGCTATCAGGACACCCAGCACCGCGTGCCGAAGATCGCCAATACGATGAGCGATCTGGACTGGGCGCCGCAGGTGGATATGAAGACGGCGCTCAAGCACATCTTCGAAGCCTATCGCGGCGATGTTGCCGAGGCGCGTCGGCTGGTCGACTGAGGGTGATAAGACTCGCCCACTAGCCGCGCTGCGCTGGCGGGTTGGCCCGTTGCGTGGCGGGGCCGACGCTAGCCGGGCAAAACAGAAACGGGCGACACGCGTTTGGCGTGCCGCCCGTTTTTATTGCGCGTAGTGCCGACACGCGGCTTCACCCGCGGCGTCGGCGGGCGAGGCCGTGTGGGGCTTACATGGCGGCGGCGAAGATCTCCTCCAGTTCGCTCTGCTCGGCGCGTCGCGGGTTGGTCAGACCGCAGGCGTCTTTCAGGGCATTGGCGGCGAGCGTCGGGATGTCTTCGTGGCGGGCGCCCAGCGCGCTGAGCGTCGGCGGAATATCGACGTCGGCGCTGAGTTGCCGGATCGCTGCGATGGCAGCTTGCGCTGCCGCATGCACATCCATTTCGGCGGTGTCGACGCCGAGCGCGCGGGCGACCTCGGCCAGACGCGGCGCGACCGACGGCGCATTGAACGCCTGCACGTGCGGCAGCAGGACAGCATTGCAGACGCCGTGCGGCAGGTCGTAGTAGCCGCCCAACTGGTGCGCCATGGCGTGCACGTAGCCGAGTGAGGCGTTGTTGAAGGCCATACCGGCGAGAAACTGCGCGTACGCCATTTGCCCGCGTGCGTGCATGTCGTCGCCGTCGGCGACGGCGCGGCGCAGATGGCTGGCGATCAGCTCGATGGCCTTCAACGCACAGGCGTCGGTGATCGGCGTCGCGGCGGTCGACACGTAGGCCTCGACGGCGTGCGTGAGCGCGTCGATGCCGGTGGCCGCCGTCAGACCTTTCGGCATGCCAGCCATCAGCTCGGGATCGTTCACCGACAGGATCGAGGTCGTGTGGCGGTCGACGATTGCCATTTTGATGTGCCGCACCTCGTCGGTGATGATGCAAAAGCGCGTCATCTCGCTGGCGGTGCCGGCGGTCGTGTTGATTGCCACCAGCGGCAGTTGTGGCTTGGCCGAACGGTCGACGCCCTCGTAGTCGGCAATGTCACCGCCATTGGTCGCGCAGAGGGCGATGCCCTTCGCGCAATCGTGCGGCGAGCCGCCGCCGAGCGAGATGACGACGTCGGAGTCTTGCGCGCGTAGTAGCGCCAGCCCGTCGCGAACGTTGGCCGTGGTCGGGTTGGGGTGCGTGCCGTCAAAAACGCAGGAGGCGATACCCGCGGCGTCGAGCAGGCTGACGACGCGGGCGACGATACCGAGACGCACCAGTGGCGCGTCGGTGACGATCAGCGCGCGCCGGAAACCCTTGCGCTGGACGATGGCGACAGCGTCGGCGAGGCAGCCCGCGCCCATCAGGTTTTCGCCGGGCATGAAAAACGTGCTCTTGCTCATGATCTGTGCTCCAGAAAGTGTGGCGACGGACGGTCAGACGCCCCCCCGTCGCCCGGTTCGTGCGGACGGATCAGAAGAAGCCGAGGGCCTTCGGGCTGTAGCTCACCAGCAGGTTCTTGGTTTGCTGGTAGCTGTCGAGCATGACCTTGTGCGTTTCACGGCCAATGCCCGACTCCTTGTAGCCGCCGAAGGTGGCGTGCGCCGGGTAGGCGTGGTAGCAGTTGGTCCACACGCGTCCGGCCTTGATCGCGCGGCCCATGCGGTACGCGGTGTTGCCGTCACGGCTCCAGACGCCGGCGCCGAGGCCGTAGGGCGTGTCGTTGGCGATTTCGAGCGCCTCGGCCTCGCTACGGAAGGTGGTGACCGCCAGCACCGGGCCGAAGATCTCTTCCTGGAAGATGCGCATTTTGTTGTGGCCCTTGAAGACGGTCGGCTGGATGTAATAGCCGCCAGCGAGATCGCCTTCGCGGTGCGCCCGGTCGCCACCGATCAGGCAATCGGCGCCTTCCTGACGTCCCAGCTCAAGGTAGGACATGATCTTGTTCATCTGCTCCTGCGAGGCTTGCGCTCCCATCATGGTCTCGGTGTCGAGCGGGGAACCCTGCTTGATGTTGCGAATGCGCGCCAGCACGCGTTCCATGAACGACTCGTAGATCGACTCGTGGATCAGCGCGCGTGAAGGGCAGGTGCAGACCTCACCCTGGTTGAAGGCGAAGAGGACGAGTCCTTCGATGGCCTTGTCGAGGAAGTCATCGTCGCTGGCGGCGATATCCGGGAAGAAGATGTTCGGCGATTTGCCCCCGAGTTCGAGCGTCGCCGGAATCAGGCTCTGCGCGGCGGCCTGGGCAATCAGCCGGCCAGTGGCGGTGGAGCCGGTGAACGCGATCTTGGCGATTCGCCGGCTGGTGGCGAGTGGCATGCCGGCTTCGCGGCCATAGCCATTGACGATGTTGAGGACGCCCGGCGGCAGCAGGTCGGCGATCAGTTCGGCGAGCACGAGGATGCTGATCGGCGTCGATTCCGCCGGTTTGAGCACGACGCAGTTGCCTGCGCCGAGCGCTGGTGCGAGCTTCCAGGCGGCCATGAGGATCGGAAAATTCCACGGGATGATCTGGCCGACGACGCCGAGCGGTTCGTGGAAGTGGTAAGCGACGGTGTTTTCGTCAATCTCGGAAAGACCGCCTTCCTGCGCGCGCAGGCAGCCGGCGAAGTAGCGGAAATGGTCGGCGGCGAGCGGGATGTCGGCATTGAGCGTCTCGCGGATGGCTTTGCCGTTGTCGATGGTCTCGACGTAGGCCAGCCGTTCGAGATTGGCTTCGATGCGGTCAGCGATCTTCAGGAGCACGTTGGCGCGTTCGCCGGCTGAGGTGCGGCCCCAGCGTTCGGCGGCGGCATGGGCGGCATCAAGCGCGAGTTCGATATCCTCGGCGCCGGAGCGGGCTGCCTGGGTGTAGGGCTTGCCGGTTATCGGCGTGAGGACGTCAAAGTACTCGCCGCGCGTCGGTGGCACCCAGGCGCCGCCGATGAAGTTGTCGTAGCGCGTCTTGAACGTGTGCTTGGCACCGTTGCTGCCGGGAGGGGCGTAAAGCATTTCTGTCTCCTTCATTATTGTGATGTGGGGATTGCTCGCGACGAGGGTTGCAAATGGCGCTCAGCCAGCGTCGCCTGTTGCTCATATCAATATCTGTGCCACACCTGAAGGGAGCGTTAAGTCACTGTTGTTGCGGCGTTCCATGGCGCTGGCGGTGGGCGTGGAGGCGTCCGCCGCTGTCTCGTTCTGTGACGGCTGTCGCGTAATGCGACAGCGTGCATGGCGTGCCGTTGGGTACGGCGGGTGATGCGGTGGTCGACGCGCAGCGCACCGAGCTTGGTGAATCGCCGCGCTATAATGCGCGCCTTCCTGTCGCCGCCCCGTTCCCGGGGGGCGAGTCTGGCGCCCGTCCGCTGTGTCGCTCTTGCCGGGGCGCGTTAATCCCGGTGATCGACCTCGTTGCGTCCTTGCCCTTTGCTACGTTCCGCCCATGAAACGCCTTGCCCTCAAGATTGACGTCGACACTTATCGCGGCACCCTGCGCGGCGTTCCTGCGCTGGTTGATCTGCTGACTCGCCAGCAAGCCGGCGCCACCTTCCTCTTTTCGCTGGGGCCGGATCACACCGGTCGCGCCATCCGCCGCGCCTTCCGGCCGGGCTTCATGAAGAAGGTGAAGCGCACTTCGGTGTTGGAGCACTACGGACTGCTTACCCTGATGTACGGCGTTGTTCTGCCGGGGCCGAATATCGGACGCCGTTGCGGCAGCACGCTGCGCGTCGTGCGCGATGCCGGTTTCGAGGTGGGCGTGCATTGTTGGGACCACGTGCGCTGGCAGGATGGCGTGGTCGGTGCCGACAATGCGTGGGTGGAAACGGAGATGACGCGGGCGGTGGCGCGCTTCACCGAGATTTTTGGCGAAGCGCCGCGCGTGCACGGCGCGGCCGGCTGGCAAATGAACCGCCATGCGTTGCGCCTGACGCAGCGTCTGGGCTTTGCCATCAGTTCGGATTGCCGGGGCACGCACCCGTTCATCCCGGTTATCGATGGCGAGATCGTCGCCTGTCCGCAGTTGCCGACGACGCTGCCGACGCTCGATGAGTTGATCGGTGTCGACGACATCACGGCGGATTCCGTCGCCGATCATCTGCTGGCGCTGACTGATGGACAGTCGGGCGATCAGGTGTTCACCCTGCATGCAGAACTGGAAGGAATGCGTTTGCTGCCACAGTTCGAGCGCTTGCTCGAAGGCTGGAAGGAGCAAGGTTTCTCTCTGGTATCGATGGCTGACATGGCGGCGAGCCTCGACCTGAAACGCCTGCCGCGCCACGCCGTGTGTTTCGACGAGGTGCCGGGGCGTTCTGGCAAGCTGCTGGTGCAAGGGCCTGAATTCCCCGGTTGAGCCTTCCGGGGTGTGCTCTTGGCCTGTGGCGGTCGTCAGTTAACCGGGGCGCCCCGAACGCAGCGGGCACAGGCGGAGTCGCCAGAATCGCGTGCTATCATTCGCGCCGTCGCGGCGCAGGCAACATCCGGAAGCGTGGCAGAGTGGTCGATTGCACCGGTCTTGAAAACCGGCAACGGGCAACCGTTCGTGAGTTCGAATCTCACCGCTTCCGCCAGATATTTCGCGCCGCTGCGCGCTGTCTGGCGCATGTGATTCCGCCGTCGGTTTGAACCGCAGGCGGAGTCATCACTCCAAGCTGCTCAATGCCGACACCGACCACGCGCCTCGCCGATCTCCTCGCGCATCCTCAGTTCATTCGTTTCTGGCTGGCCCGGCTGGCGGGTACGACCGCGAACCAGATGCTGATGGTGGCGGTTGCCTGGCAGATGTACGACCTCACCGGCAGTGCGTGGGATCTTGGACTGGTGGGACTCTTTCAGTTCGTTCCCGCCCTGCTGCTGACTCTGCCGGCCGGCTTTGTCGCCGACCGTTTGCGGCGCAACCGCATTTTTGCTGCCTGCCTGCTGGCGCAAGCGCTGGTATCCGGGCTGCTCCTGGCGGCGACGGAAGTGGGTTTCCTGACGCGTGGGTTGATTCTGGGTTTGTCCGTCGTGCTGGGTATGGCACGTGCCTTCCAGATGCCGGCGCAACAGGCGTTGATTCCTTTGCTGGTGCCCGCGACGCTGATCGAGCGGGCCGTGACGCTCAGTTCCAGCGGCATGCAGGCGGCGATCATTGGCGGGCCGGCGCTGGGGGGCGTGCTGTATGCGCTGGGCGCGGACCGGGTCTACGTGGCCTGCGCCGTGCTACTGCTGCTGGCCTTTGTGCTGATGCTGCTGGTGCGACATCGACATGTGGCGTCGACCGAGCAAATCGACCTCACGAATCTGTTTGCCGGCGTCGTTTTCGTCTGGCAAAACAAGTTGCTGCTCGGCGCCACCTCGCTCGATCTCTTTGCCGTGCTGCTCGGCGGCGCCACGGCCCTGCTGCCGATTTACGCGCGCGACATTCTGCACGTCGGCCCAGAGGGGCTGGGCTTGCTGCGTGCGGCGCCGGCGGTGGGGGCGTTAGCGATTTCGCTGGTGCTATTGCGCTGGCCGATGGAGCGGCGTGTCGGGCCGCGTTTGCTGGCGGCGGTGGCGCTATTTGGCGTCGCGACGGTGGTCTTTGGTTTGTCGGAGCATTTTGTGCTCTCCTTGCTGGCGCTGGTCGTGACCGGAGCCGCGGACAACATCAGCGTCGTCATGCGGCAGACCTTGATGCAGCTGGAGACGCCCGACGCCATTCGCGGGCGCGTTTCGGCCGTCAATTCGATATTCATCGGTGCTTCGAATCAGCTCGGTGAATTCGAGTCGGGCGCGACAGCGGCGCTGTTGGGGCCGGTCGGCTCGGTCGTCAGCGGCGGCGTCGGCACTGTCATTATCGCCGTGGCGTGGTTACGCCTTTTCCCGACGCTGGCGAAACGCGATCGTATGTATAGGGAAAAACCGGCGGCGGTCTGATGCGGGCGGGGCCGTTGCCCGCGCCTGCGCGACGATCGACGGCGCACGGCGCGGTTGGTGGCAGAGGGGCTCGCTTATGTCCGCCCGAAGCGTCAGGCGGTGCCGCGTCGCCTTGGCGCGGGCGTTGCAGCTAGGCGCTTAGGCGCGCAACGCGTCAGCCCAGCAGTTCGGCGTCTCGAAGAGGCGCACGCGTTCAAGGCACAGGTGGTTGCCGTAGACGTCGCGGTAGCGCTGGTCGAGGATGCGGAATGCTTCCTGCGCCAGGTTTTCAGCGGTTGGTGGCCGGTCGAGAATGACGGTTTTGTGCGCGGGCAGTGATTCGAGGAACTGACGCACGACCGTGTCGCCGGCATAGACCAGAAAAGCGTGGTCCCACACGTCGACCAGATGTTCTTTTGCCAGCGCCTTGACGTCGGAAAAGTCCATCACCATGCCGTTGGCGGCGTCGCCATCGCGCTGGATGACCTCGCCGGAAAGCGTGATTTCGATGGCGTAACGGTGTCCGTGCAGATTGCGGCACTGGCTTTTGTGGTCGGGAATTCGGTGTCCAGCGTCAAATTCGAGGCGGCGGGTGATGAGCATTTCGTGATTTTGGTCGTGGACGGACGGCATTAAGCGGGGGCTGATTATATCATCGCCACTTTGGCACCCCGCCGGCGTGGTGGGATGCCGGCTTTTGACGAGGCTGTCTGCATGCTCACCATCGTTGATCACCGCCGCGACAGCGCCGGTTTGCGCTACGTTTATCCTGTCGTGTCGCGCCGCGCCGGCGGCGTGTCTGTCGGCATCAACCTGAATCCGAACGCCGCCTGCAATTGGGCGTGCCGCTATTGCCAAGTACCCAACCTGCAGCGTGGCGGGCCTCCCGCGCTCGATCTGCCGCGTCTGGAGAGCGAGTTACGCGGGTTCTTGCACGATGTCGTGCACGGCGATTTCATGGCGCGCTGCGTTCCTGCGGAATCGCGTCGCCTCGTCGACGTGGCGTTCTCGGGAGATGGTGAGCCGACGACGGCGCCGGAGTTTGCCGACGCCGTCGTCGGCGTGGCGAGCGTTCTTGGCGACCTGGGGCTGGTCGATTCCTTGAGGTTAAGGCTTATAACGAACGGCAGCCAGGTGCATCGGCCGGCGGTGCGGGCTGGAATTGCCCGAATTGGTGAGCTAGAGGGCGAGGTCTGGTTCAAGATTGACCGGGCGACAACGCAGGGAGTTTTGCAGGTCAATCGCGTGCGGCGGACGCCGGCGCAGATGCATGCGGCCTTGCTCGACTGCGCCGAACTCGCACCTACCTGGCTGCAGACTTGCTGGTTTGCGATGGATGGCGAGGCGCCCGATGCCGACGAGGAGGCAGCGTATCTGGCTTGGGTGCAGCAGGCAGTGGCAAAAATAAAGGGCGTGCACCTCTACGGTCTGGCACGCCCTTCGCAACAGCCTGATGCAGCGCGGCTTTCGCCGCTGTCGGCTGCGTCTTTCAGCGCCTTTGCGCAGAAGATTGCAGCCCTGGGCATCGAGGTTGTCGCCAACCCCTGATGCCCGGTGGCAAGGCTTAGGCCGCCTTCTTGAACTTGGCCTTGGCAGACTTCTTGAGGGTCTTCAGCAGCGTCGGATCTTCTACCTTCAGGTACTCGACCACATCGAGATCTTCGCGCTTGACGCGGTTGATGTCGATTTGCTCAACATGCACTAGGCGCAACAGTTCGCGCACAGGCTTGGGCATGTTGCGGCCGCTTTCATAACGCGAACCACCGCTTTGCGTTACGCCGATCTTCGACCAGAACTGCTGTTGGTTCAAACCCAGCTTGCGCCGGATTTCACGCGGTTCGATCTTTTCCAACGCCTTGACGTTGCTCATAGTTTTCCTTTCTAACGGTTGACTTTCCGGCGCTTGGGCGGAGGGTGTTCCGTTGATCTGCCGGAGGTGATCGGTATATGACCTTAGTCATAGGTGCGGCAGTATAATCCAATTCGAATGAATTGCAAGTGGCATTGTGAGCATGACGGCGACGATTTTTCGATGCACCCCAAGAGCATTTTCGGCAACGCGTTGACGCACTTTTTGCGTCACTGGGTTTGACCGGAGTTGCCTGTTATTTGTGCCCCTGATGCGATAAACTCCGGCCCTTTAATTCGCCTAGTGCGTGACGGGAGTAGGGCTGGAATGGCGCTGATAGTGCAGAAGTTTGGTGGCACGTCGGTGGGGTCGACGGAGCGGATCAAAAATGTCGCCAAGCGCGTCGCGCGCTGGAGGGCACAAGGTCACGACATCATCGTTGTCCCTTCGGCGATGTCCGGGGAAACCAACCGCTTGATCGGTCTGGCGCGCGAGATTGCCGCCGAGCCAGACCTGCGCGAGCTCGACGTCATTGCCTCGACGGGCGAACAGGTAACGATCGGCCTTCTGGCCCTGGCGATGCATGCCGAGGGCCTCAAGGCGAAAAGTTACACCGGTGCGCAGGTGCGCGTCCTTACCGACAGCACCTTCTCCAAGGCGCGCATCCTGCAGATCGACGATGCGCGTATCCGCGCCGATCTGGAGCAGGGCTTCGTCGTGGTCGTTGCCGGTTTTCAGGGCGCAGACGCCGACGGCAACATCACGACGCTTGGGCGTGGCGGCTCCGATACTTCGGCCGTCGCCCTGGCGGCAGCGCTTGGTGCTGACGAATGCCAGATCTACACCGACGTCGATGGCGTCTACACGACCGACCCGCGCGTCGTTCCCGAGGCACGCAAGCTCGACACCATCACCTTCGAGGAAATGCTGGAAATGGCCAGCTTGGGTTCGAAGGTGCTGCAGATCCGTTCGGTCGAGTTCGCCGGTAAGTACAAGGTCAAACTGCGCGTGCTGTCGAGCTTCGAGGACGAAGGCGAAGGCACGCTGATTACTGTTGAGGAAGACAAGCGCATGGAACAACCGATCATCTCCGGGATCGCCTTCAGCCGCGACGAGGCCAAGCTGACCGTTCTTGGCGTTCCCGACCGTCCGGGTATCGCCTACCAGATTCTCGGGCCCGTGGCCGATGCCAATATCGACATCGACATGATCATCCAGAACGTCGGTCGCGACGGCACGACGGATTTCTCGTTTACCGTCAATCGGGCCGATTACAACAAGACGCTGGGCGTGCTCGAAACCGTCAAGGGCCACATCGGGGCACGCGAGATCGTTGGCGACAAGCACATCTGTAAGGTGTCGGCGGTTGGCGTCGGCATGCGCTCGCATCCAGGCGTCGCTTCCAGCATGTTCCGCGCGCTGGCCGAAGAGGGCATCAATCTGAAGATGATTTCGACCTCGGAAATCAAGATTTCGGTCGTCATCGACGAAAAGTACCTCGAACTCGCCGTGCGTACCCTGCACAAGACCTTTGACCTCGATAAGGCGGAGTGACTGACCGGTTTGTCTGTATTGTCACAGGCGGTTTGACCCCGGGCGGCGAACCCGTTATTATCCGCCCGCCTCGGAGACGTGGCCGAGAGGTCGAAGGCACTCCCCTGCTAAGGGAGCATACGGGCTAAAACTCGTATCGAGGGTTCGAATCCCTCCGTCTCCGCCAAGTGACATGGCAAAAAACGGTCTCTTACCGTTACGAATACCCCGCCGAGCGCCAAGCCCTGCGGGGTTTTTCGTTTGGGCGTTGCTGCTTTTGACGAGACGACTGCTGTGATCCCCTTGCGGCGCTTTTATCCGCTGGCTGCATTTCTTGGCGGCTTTATCTGGGATGCGCTGACCATTGGTCAGCGCGTCAAGACGCTCGACTTCTGGCGTCTGGGCGCCTTTCTCGTCGGCGCCGCCGTGTTGGCGCTCTGGATGGCCCGGCGCGAGGCCTTGCAGGCGGTGGCGCCCGAGCCGGGCGAGGGTCTGCGCGGGCGCATGCCGGCGTTGCTCTGGCAGGCGCCGTACCTGCTGCTCAACTTCTTTTACGGCGGCATCTTCTCGGCGCTGTTCATTCTCTACTTCAAAAGCTCGGGCCATCTCGGCACCTGGCTGATGACCGCTTTTCTCGGCGCCTTGCTCGTCGGCAACGAGTTTGCCGGCAAACGCTACGGCAAGCGCTTCACGCTCACCTGGGCGCTGTTTGCCTTGAGCGCCATCCTGCTGTTCAACTTCGCCTTGCCTCAGCTCGTTGGCAGTCTGGATGCGCGCTGGTTTTACATCTCGACTGGCGTTGGCGTGGTGCTGGCGCACGTCTTGCAGCGGCTTTCGCCCGGTCGGCCGGGAAGCGTCTTGCCGGCGTGGGGCTTGGCGGCTGTGCTCCTGCTGGCGTGGAACTACGGCATGATCGCGCCGGTGCCGCTGGTCAAGCGCGACATGGCGGTCGGACACGAATTTGTGCAACACGGCGGCCATTATGCGCTGACGCTGGAAAAAGCTCCCGCCTGGCAGTTCTGGCGTGAGCAGGCGACGACGCTGCATCTGCGCGAGGGCGAACGCCTGTACGGGGTGTCGGCGGTCTTCGCGCCGAAGGGCGTCACCGCCGCGCTGGAGCACCGCTGGGAGATGCGCGACGAGGCCGGCTGGCATGAGGTGGCGCGCAGCCAGTTCCAGACGGCGGGTGGCCGCGAGCGTGGCTACCGCGGCTACTCGTGGGTCGCCGATCCGGCGGATGGTGACTGGCGCTTCACCGTGGGAACGCAGGATGGGCGAACCATCGGCACGCTGTCGCTGACGGTGGTGCACGACGCACCACCGGCCGATAGCACCGTCGTCCGCGAATTCTGAACGCTCAGGGCTCTGCGAGCGCTCTGGGCGTTCTTTCCGGCGCGCTGCCTGTCCTGAGCGATGCGGCGTGCTCTGCGCTAGTATGTGCGGATGAAACCCTCGCTGCAAATCAGCCTTGACGATGTCGAGATGACGGCCATCCGCGCGCAGGGGGCGGGCGGGCAGAACGTCAATAAGGTGTCGACCGCTGTCCATTTGCGCTTCGACATCGCCGCGTCCGCGCTGCCGGAGGCGATTCGCGAGCGTTTGCTGCGCCTCGGCGATCAGCGCATCAGCAAGGATGGCGTTATCGTCATCAAGGCGCAGGCGTTCCGTCAGCAGGAGAAGAATCGGGCGGAGGCGCTGGCGCGCTTGCAGGAACTGATCGACCGTGTTGCTCATGTGCCGAAAAAACGACGGGCCACGCAGCCTGGTCGCGGGGCCATCGAGCGGCGTTTGCAGAGCAAGGCACGGCGTGGCGCGGTGAAGGCCGGAAGGCGTTCGCTCGGCGACTGAGCTGCGCCCGGCGTCAGGGCGGCGCGGTGCGCGTTCTTCAAAGCGGCGGCGCGTGCTCGGAAGGCGTGCCGGAGCGACGTTCGGCCTGGCGGAAATTCATGGTGGGCGCGAAAAGCTGATAGCGGTTTCGACCGCTGCGTTTGGCGTGGTACATCGCCGTGTCGGCATTCTTGAGCATGCTGTCGACGTCTTGCCCGTCGTCGGGGAAGAGGCTGATGCCGATGCTCAGGGTGACGTGCAGCTGATGCCCGGCGATGGCATGTGGCGCGGCCATGCTGGCGATGAGTTTTTCGGCAGTGAGGATGGTGTCTTGCGCGGTGTCGATGTCGCTGAGCAGCAGCACGAATTCGTCGCCCCCCAGGCGGCTCACCGTGTCGGAGTTGCGCACGCAGGTTTGCAGGCGCTGCGCCGTCGATTGCAGCAGCTGGTCGCCGGCCGGGTGCCCGAGGGAATCGTTGATTTCCTTGAAGTGGTCGAGATCGAGATACATCAACGCGATCTTGGTGCCATGCCGGCGCGCCAGCGTGATCGATTGCGCTAGTCGGTCGAGCAGCAGCGAGCGGTTGGGCAGCCCGGTCAGAAAATCGTGTTCGGCGAGGAAGGACATTTGCGCTGTCGCCGTTTCGGCGGCTTCGGTCTTCGTCTGCGCGCGCAGTGAGGCGAGTACCAGATGTTCGTTGGCTTCGCGCAGTTGCGTTTCAGTGTGTATCCGTCGCAGGGCCTGCTCGTTGGCGAGTTCTTCTCGAGTTTGTACGGCGAGCTCGCGTTGTTCGAGCGCACGTTCGCGCTGCTGGAGTGCCGCTTCGGCTGCCGTGACGAGGGCTTCGCGTTCGCTTAGCGCGCCTGCGCCGGGAGTGGGCGGAGTGGCCTGTTCGGGCGCTGGCGCGATGCGGCCCGTGGGCGGGCGGCGGCTACGCACGGCGTTCATGGCGATTTGCCCGATTTGTCTGGCGTGGCGGGCGTTGATGAGTGCCGGAGGGTCGGGCGGCCGCCGAGCAGACCCTCGTAGTCGAGCACGGTGTCGCCGATGCAGATGCCATCGTCGGTGATCTCGAAGCGCCGCAGTTCGTCGCTGTGCGCGCTGCCGCGTACTTTGACGACGGCCATGACGCGCTGCAGGCGGCTGTCGATCTCGATGTAGCGCTGGACGATGATGGCGTCGGTGAGGAAGGCCGAGCCGTAGGGGCTAAAGCGCAGGTCGGTGTAGCGGTCTTCGAGTTCGGAGGTCATCAGCACGCTGACGCCCATGCCGGAGAGCGCAGCGATCATCCGGAACAGCGATTCGCGGAAGTCCTCGCGGAAGGTCGGGGCGACCGCCAGCTCGAATCCGGAGAGGGAGTCGATGACGACGCGCGTCGCGTGCATGCTCTGGATGAGTTCGATCAGGTGCTGGACGATCTCGTCGATCGACAGATCCAGCGAGCGCGTATTGATCAGGCCGATCTTGCCGGCGCGGATGAGGTCGTCGAGGGTGCGTGTGCGCGACTGGCTCGGTGTCTGTTCGAAGGCGACAATGATGCCCGGCTCGCCGCGGCGGACGCCCTCGACGAGAAAGGCCGTTCCCAGAATGGTCTTGCCCGATCCCGACGGCCCGGCGACGAGCATCGAATAACCGGCCGGCAAGCCGCCGCCCAGCATGTCGTCGAGACGCGGCACGCCGATGGCGATACGCGTGCCGCCCTCACCGGGATCGCGCGGTGCGGCGCGGGCGCCGCTGTCGTCGTGGATGATGGCAGCCGGATAGACCTCGACGCCGTCGCCGCTGATGCGGAAGGTGTGCATGCCCGGCCGCGTTGCCTGTCCGCGCATTTTGAGCACCTGCATCTTACGCACCATCGAGTTGCGATGGACGCTCTGGAAGAGGGCGATCAGCCCGTCGGCGACGGTAAAGATCGGCGGCGGATTCTCCTCGACGCACGCCTCACCGACGAGAAACGTCGTCGCCTGCCAGCCGGACAACTGGTTGCCCAGATGTTGCAGAAATTGCTGCTGGCCGATCACGCCGTTTGCCGCCGTCTGCGACTCGCTGATCAGCGAGCGGAACGAATCAACAAATACCAGCGCCGGTGAGAGCGCTTCGACTTCGCGCGCGATGCGCGTCAGCACCCGGCCAAGATCGCCGTTGACGATTTCTTCGCTGAGGTTGATGAAGTGGATGCTGTCGTTGATTTTGTCGGCGTTGAAGAACGAAAACTGCTGCTGGTAGCGCAGCATCTTCAGCGGCGCTTCGCCGAGGACAGTGAAATAGAGCGCGGTGCGGCCGCGCTCGGCGAGCGCGAACATGATCTGGTGGGCGAGGGTGGTCTTGCCCGAACCGGGCGCGCCAACGATCACGTTGAACGAGAACTCGGGCAGGCCACCGCCAAGAATGGCGTCGAGTCCGGCAACGCCGGTGGCGAGACGGCGGATCGGAACGTGCGAATTCATGGGGCGGACTCCTCTGTGCGATCGGGCGGCGTCGCCCAGACCGGCGCGAGCAGGCGAGCGGTCAGCGAGTCGCCGATCAAGTCCGCCAGCAACTCGGTGAATATCGTCAGCAGGCAATGGCTGGCTTGCCCGGCGCGATCCGCCGTCTGGCCGGCGAGGGCCGCCTGCACATGGCGTTGCAGTTCGATGCTGTCGTGGATGCCGTCGATCCCCAGGCCCGCATAGGTCGTGCTCGCGAGATGCAGGGCGCGGCTGAGCAGTACATCGACGCCGCGCTCGCCGATCATGGGGGTGAGGTGAGTGCGGATGAGCTGCCATACGACGAGGGTGGCATTCGCCATGGCTTGCGCGTCTGGCGTCGGGCCGGCGTAGTGGGCAAGGGTGGCACCTATGGCGTCGTCGTCCTCAATCACCCTGGCGTCCTCGTTCTTCTGCCTGTGTGCCATCGGCATTTTTGCGGGAATGGCGCCGACTATCCGTACGCTATCGCACGAACGTAGATTTTTTTTGTCAACCAACCACTTCCGATTCAACAGCAGCCCGCGCGAGGCAATGACAGGCGCGATTTTCGTCGGTTTTTTTACTTTGCACCGGGGATCGAATATGGCGGTCGACAGTGCTTCCGGCAATACCCGCAAACCGGGCTTTTCCCGTTACCCGTTCAGCGGCCTGTTGTTCGATTCCTTACCGCTGGGAATCATCTTTCAGGACGCGTTTGCCCGTATCAAGACCGCCAATCCGGCGGCCGAACGCATCCTTGGCCTCTCCTTTGCCCAGATGCGCG
Source organism: Rhodocyclus gracilis (assembly GCF_009617575.1). Classification (GTDB taxonomy): domain Bacteria; phylum Pseudomonadota; class Gammaproteobacteria; order Burkholderiales; family Rhodocyclaceae; genus Rhodocyclus; species Rhodocyclus gracilis. Next base: position 402,650 of record NZ_WIXJ01000001.1, on the reverse strand, counting down.
GGCTGAAGTCGGTCGATCCGCGCTGGCGCGCCGTTCGCGACGACGGCTCGCCTTTTCCGGGCGAGGAGCACCCGGCGATGGAGGCGCTACGTACCGGCGAGGCGGTGCTTGATGTCGGCATGGGGGTCTTCAACCCCGAGCAGGAGGCCTACACCTGGCTGAACGTCGGCGCTTTTCCGCTGCGCGACGAGAGCGAGGCCTTGCTCGGCGTGTACGTGATGTTCGAGGACGTTACCGAGCGCAAGCGTGCGCAGCAGAAAATGCGCGAAAGCGAGGCGCGCTTTGCCTCGCTGTTTTCGGCGATGTCCGAGGGTATCGCTCTGCACGAGTTGCTCTATGACGATGGCGGAAACGTCGTCGACTACTGCATCATCGATACCAATCCGGCCTTCGAGCAGCAGACCGGCATGCGTCGCGAGGCGGTGATCGGGCGACCGGCGACGCAGGCCTTCGGCACGGCGGTGGCGCCTTTTCTCGAAACCTACGTCAAGGTCGTCGCCACGCGGCAGCCGACCGAGTTCGAGGAAATGTTCGTGCCGCTGGGGCGGCTTTTTCGCGTCAAGGTGTTTTCGCCCGCTCCGTCGCGCTTTGTCACCGTCTTTGAAGACATCACCGAGCGGCGGCGGGCGGAGGAGCAGTTGCATCTGGCGGCCAATGTCTTCACACACGCCCGCGAGGGCATCATGATCACCGACGCCGAGGGCAACATCGTCGCCGTCAACGATGCCTTCGAGAACATTACCGGCCATCGGCGCGATGAGGTACTCGGACGTTCTCCGCGTGCGCTGGGCCTGGGGGGCGACGCCGATCTCTTTTCGACGACGATCTGGCAAGGCTTGCAGACCGACGGCTACTGGTACGGCGAATTCTGGAGCCGCCGCCGCGATGGCGGGGCGTATGCGCTGATGTTGACGGTCAGCGCCGTACGCGATGCGCACGGGACGATTCGCCAGCATGTCGCGCTTTTTTCCGACATCACGCCGATCAAGGAGCATGAGCGGCAGTTGGAGTACATCGCCCACTACGACGCGCTGACACGCCTGCCCAACCGCATGCTGCTCGCTGATCGTCTGCAACAGGCGATGGCGCAATCGCAGCGGCGCGGGCAGTCGATCGCGCTGGTGTATCTCGATCTCGATGGCTTCAAGGAAATCAACGACCGTCACGGCCATCAGGCCGGCGACCGCGTGCTGGTGACGGTCGCCTCACGCATGAAGCAGGCGCTACGCGAGGGCGACACGCTGGCGCGGCTCGGCGGCGACGAGTTCGTCGCCGTGCTGCTCGATCTCGCCGATGTGCCGGCCAGTGTACACATGCTCAATCGTCTGCTCACGGCGGCGGCGCAGCCGATGCAGTTCGGTCAGCTCAATCTCCAGGTGTCGGCGAGCCTTGGCGTGAGCTTTTATCCGCAGGGCGCCGAGGTCGACGCGGATCAGTTGTTGCGGCAGGCCGATCAGGCCATGTATCAGGCCAAGCTGGCCGGCCGGAATCGCTACCATGTGTTCGACGCCGAGCAGGATCGGCATATGCGCGGGCAGCACGAAAGCCTCGAACGCATTCGTCGCGCGCTCAAGCACAACGAGTTCACGCTGTACTTTCAGCCGAAGGTGAACATGCGCAATGGCACCGTCATCGGCGTCGAGGCCTTGATCCGCTGGCAGCACCCGGAACGCGGGCTGTTGCCACCGGCGGCCTTCCTGCCGCTGATCGAGGATCATCCGCTGGCGGTTGATCTCGGCAAGTGGGTGATCGAGCATGCGCTCGGCCAGATCGAGCGCTGGCACGATACTGGCCTGCACATGCCGGTGAGCGTCAACATCGGCGCCCGTCAGTTGCAGCAGGCCGATTTTGTCGATCATTTACGCGGCGTGCTGGCCGCCCATCCGCAGGTCAAGGCCGGTGATCTCGAAATGGAGGTGCTCGAAACCAGCGCCCTTGAAGATATGGCGCAAGCCTCGCAGGTCATCGACGCCTGTCGCAAGATCGGCGTGATGTTTTCGCTCGACGACTTTGGCACTGGCTACTCGTCACTGACCTACCTCAAACGCTTGCCGGTGACGCATCTGAAGATCGATCAGAGCTTCGTCTGCGACATGCTCGACGATCCGGACTATCTCTCCATCCTCGACGGCGTGCTGGGGCTGGCGAACGCCTTTGGCCGGCAGGTCGTCGCCGAAGGGGTCGAGACGGTCGAGCATGGGGCGATTCTGTTGCAGTTGGGCTGCGATCTGGCGCAGGGCTACGGTATCGCGCGGCCGATGCCGGCGGGTGACTTCGCCGCCTGGATGGCGGCCTGGCGGCCTGATCCGGCGTGGAGCGACCTGCCGCTGGTGGAGCGCGCGGAGCGACCGCTGCTCTTTGCCAGCAGCGAGCATCGCGCATGGGAGCGGTCGGTCGAAAACTACCTGCTCGCCGTCGGACCCGTGTCACAGCCCGAGGGGCGGCATTGCCACTTCGCCGATTGGCTGGAGAACGAGGCGCCTGATCGCTATGGCGACCGTCCGGCACTCGCTGCCGTCGTCCATCTGCATGAGCAGGTGCACATGCTTGCCGAGCGATTGTGTCAGAGCAAGGCCGCCGGCGACGAAGACGCGGTGCAGCGGGGCTTTCTGCGCCTCAAGACCTTGCAGTGGCGCCTGCAATGCCAACAGCGGGCCTTGGGCGAAAGCCACGGATGTTCGCTGGAGAGCGGCTGCTGCCGTTAGATGGCAGCAGCCGTGCCGGGCGCTTAACGCTTGATGCGCGAGATCTTGGTGCCCTCGATGCTCAGGCTCGCCATCAGACCTTGCTGGTCGTAGATGAAGGCATAAGCATCGTCCTTCAGCGTCGATGAAGAAAGGTTTTTGGCCGCGCCCTCATTGACGACGACGACGGTCGGGCCGACGCCGATTTCCCATCCGTTCGAGCGGTCGAGGTACTTCACCGCTTTTTCGCTCATCAGAAACACCACGTAGCTATATGACTCGGCACCCGCCTGCCAGCCCCAGGAGGCCGACACCGAGTTGTAGTAGCCGACCGTGTGCGCGTCACGGGTGAGCACTCCTTCGCCGTAACTGCCGCCGAAAACGAGGCCAGCCTTGACGATGCTCGGGAAGATCAGGATGGCGCGCGCCTTCTTGGCGATGCTCTCCGCGACGGGGTTGCTGCGGTAGAGCGTCTGCAAGGATTGGGCAGCATCCTTGTTGAGGTCTTCGGCGCTGGCAGCGGCAGCCTGCTGGCTGAAGCCGGTCAGGGCGCAGGTGGTCGCCGCGATGATGAACAGGTGTTGGAAGCTACGGCGCAGGGTGCTCATGGTTCTCTCCTTTACCTCGGAAAACATCGGGAATCGCTCGCTCAGGGCCGTCTGACTCTCCACAGGCCGGCCCGCTGTACGAGGTTGCAGCTTCGTCCGCCGGTGATCTGTGCGCTGGCGAACATTGGCGTGGAGCGGGCGTGGCACGGCGGCTCTGCCGAGGGGCGCACATGTGGCGTGCGGCGGCATGCGACGGCGTGGAATGCGGACAAAGGCGGGTAAGGCGGTCAGCCGCGCCCGTTGCCCGCAGTGCCGTCGGCAGCAACAGTGCTACCATTCGCCGCCCGATCTTGGCTCTTGCTTCCGTGCAACTCGAACCTTACGTCAATACGCTTGGCCGGCACCTCAAATCACGCTTTGGCACACGCGTGCGCAAGCTCTCGCTGCACGCCGGATTCACCTGCCCCAACCGCGATGGAACGCTCGGTCGCGGCGGTTGCACGTTTTGCAGCGTGCTGTCGTTCAGTGAGGACAAGGCCGAGGAAAGCGTTAGCGCACAGATCGCCGCCCGTCGCGCCGAGTTGAAGCGGGCAACGCGGTATCTGGCGTACTTTCAGGCCTACACCAACACCTACGCGGAAGTTGAAGAGCTACGCCGCCTGTATGCCGCCGCCGTCGTCGATGCCGACATCGTCGGCCTGTGCGTCGGTACGCGCCCGGATTGTGTTCCCGATGCCGTGCTGGAAATCCTCGCCGACTACCGGGCGCAGGGCTTTGAGGTGTGGCTGGAGTTGGGGCTGCAAAGTGCGCACGATGCGACGCTGGCACGGATCAATCGCGGTCACGGCTTTGCCGCCTACGCGGATGCCGTGGCGCGCGCGCAACGCTACGACGTGCCGGTATGCGCGCACCTGATCCTCGGTCTGCCCGGCGAAACGACGGCGATGATGCACGAGACGCACGCACGCGTTTTGGCGCTCGGTGTCGAGGGGCTGAAGCTGCACCCGCTGATGATCGTCAAAGGGTGTCGGATGGCGGCGGAGTACGCCCGCGGCGAAACGCTGCCGCCGACCTTGCCCGACTATGCGGCGATTGCCGCCGACCTGATCCGGCGGACGCCGCCGGAAGTGGTATTTCATCGCATCACGGCGACGGCGCGCGAACCGACGCTGATCGCGCCGGACTGGTGCTACACGAGCTTTCCTGCCGCCAACGCCATTGCCGTCAATCTCGCTGCCTACGGCGGGCAGGGGCGGGCGCTGCGCTGATACGCAAGCCAGCGGCGGACGCCGCCAGCCGCTAACGCGCTGCCCGGCGCTTAGCGCGCGCTGTCGGCGCTGGGCGGCTTGTCCGCCTGGTCGGCGGAAACGTTGCTGAGCACGCGCAACTCGTTATCGCGCGCGAAATGCAGAACAAAGCGGTAGGCCATTGGCTCAAAGTCGTACAGCCGGCCATCGACGAAGACCGCCTTGTGACCTTCGTAATCGCCGGGACCGACATAGGGCGAGTACTGCACGCGTTTGCCGGCACCGAAGCCGGAGAGCACGCCGCAGAGTCGCTCGGCCCAGTCGCTAGGGCGAAAACGCTTGCCGGCCAGGGTCTGGCCGACGATGACAAACGATATTCCGATCAATTCTTCAGACATGGGATAGTCCGTGGCAGCGATCCGTCCGTGCTACCCGACGATGGGCGACTGATCGCAGTGGGCGCTGCGAAGTTAATGCTTGCGCGATGACAAATTGCTGCATATATTCGCGGCATATTGTTGAAATTTAGGTGGTTTTCATGCAAAGAACGCAGACTGCCAAATTTGGTTTCCGTATTCGAACGCGCAGCGGCGCGGTCGTCGACAATCTCACTTTCTCCGGTCGCGACGCCCTCGAAGCCGAGCGCAAATTGCGGCAGATCTATCTGGGCTGCGAAATCATCGAGTCGCGCCACCTGCTCGTCTCGACGCCACGCAACGGTCAGCTCAACTACGAAGACGTCGTGGATCTCATTTCCAAACGCTGATTTTCCCGGATTTCCGTGTCGGTTTGTGCAGTTTTCACCGACTGCGACCCGTTTGCGCGCCCGCCATCAGACGGACTCACCAGCCCTTGACTCGCCAATTCGTGGCGAAGTTCCGCGTAGTCGCGTGCGCCGTTGCTTGACGTGTTGTGGGTGAAGACGTCGCAATTGAAGGCCGGGCTTTCCGCCACCGAGACATTTTCGCCGATCACCGTCGCACACACCTCGTCGCCGTAGAGCGTGCGCAGACGGTTTTGCACGTCTTCGCTCATGCGGCGGCGGCGATCGAAACGCGTCAGCAGATAGCGGCGCGGTACCCGGCGTTTCAGCACGGGTTCGAGAATCGCCAGGGTTTGCGTCATCCGCTCCGCCGCCTGTAACGAGAGGTAATCGGTGGCGACAGGGATCAGCAAGAGGTCACAGGCGAAGATCGCATTCAGCGCCAGCACGCCGATGTAAGGGCAGCAGTCGATCAGCGTCATCGACGAGGCGGCGCTGGAGCCTTCGAGCGTTTCGAGGCCCAGGCGCAGCTTGTTGAGAATGGCCGGCCCCTTGCCGAAAATCGAGTCGACCTTGATCAGTTGTTGATGCGAGGGGATCAGGCGGCCAATGCCTTCCCACGGAATCGTCAGTTCCTCGAGCGTGCGCGAGTCCTGATAAAAACCGAACAGGCTGTGTGACGAATCGGTGGGTGCCAAGCCATGGATGGCGCTCAGGTGGCACTGCGGGTCGAGGTCGAGGAGGAGTGGAGAGCCACCGTCGCGGGCGATGGCTGCGCCGAGATTGAGTGTCGTGGTGGTCTTGCCGACGCCGCCCTTCTGGTTGAAAACCGCGATCCGCATGTCGTCTCTCTGCTTTCTGCCCGAATATATACAAGGCGCTATTTATCCCTTAACATCCCTCCCCTTGCAAGGCCGAATATGCGCGAAATTGTTTTTTGCGTCCGGCTGGCGTGGTAACGATGTTGTTTGACCGACGAGGTTCGACAGTCCGGCGGCGTAAGCCGCCGTTTCCGTTTCAGAGCCTCTGCTAGAGGATTCTTATGTCTCACCTGATGAATACGTACGCGCGTCAGCCCGTGGCTTTCAGCCATGGCGAGGGCAACTGGGTGACGGATACCGAGGGGCGTAGCTACCTCGACGCGCTTTCCGGGATCGCGGTGTCGACACTGGGGCATAACCACCCCGCGCTGGTGGCGGCGATTGCCCGACAGGCCTCGCGCCTGTTGCACACCTCCAACCTGTATCGCGTGCCGCAGCAGGAAGTGCTGTCTGACCGACTGGCCGCGCTGTCCGGTCTGGAAGAAGTGTTCTTCTGCAATTCCGGTTGCGAGGCGAATGAAGCGGCGATCAAGCTGGCGCGCTTTTACGGACACACGCGTGGCGTCGACAGCCCGGCGATCATCGTCATGGAGCACGCTTTCCATGGTCGGACGCTGGCGACACTGTCGGCGACGGGCAACCGCAAGGCTCAGGCTGGCTTCGAGCCGCTGGTGTCGGGCTTCGTGCGGGTACCGTTCAACGATCTGGCCGCCGTGCGTGCGGTGGCTGGCCATAACCCGGACGTCGTGGCCGTCATGCTTGAGGTTCTGCAAGGCGAGGGCGGCATCCATCTGGCGGATCCGGATTACCTGCGCAGCCTGCGCGCGCTTTGCGACGAATTCGGCTGGCTCCTCATCTGCGACGAGGTGCAATGTGGCATCGGTCGCACCGGCAAGTGGTTCGGCTATCAGCACTCCGGCATCCTCCCCGACGTCGCAACGCTCGCCAAGGGCTTGGGCAGCGGCGTGCCGATTGGCGCGTGCCTCGCCGGCGGGCGGGCGGCTGGCCTCTTCAAGCCGGGTAACCACGGCTCGACCTTCGGCGGCAATCCGCTGGCCTGTACGGCGGCCCTGACGACGCTCGATGTCATGGAGAAGGACGGCCTGATCGATCAGGCGACCATCATCGGTGAGCGGATTCGCCAAGGGCTGGCGAGTCAGCTGGCGGGCGTCTCCGGTGTTGTCGATATCCGTGGCCGCGGCCTGATGATCGGCGTTGAACTTGATCGCCCCTGTGGCGAACTGGTGCGCCGCGGCCTCGACGCCGGCTTGCTTATCAATGTGACGGCCGAGCGGGTGATTCGCCTGTTGCCGTCGCTGGTGTTCAGCGCCGAGGAGGCCGATGAACTGGTGACGCGCCTGAGCGCGCTGGTCCGCGCGTTCCTCGCCTCGACCTGTGCGGAGGTCAAGCCATGAAGCCGGGCATTCGCCATTTCCTGCAACTGAAGGATCTGTCGCGCGACGAACTCGATTATCTCTTCGAGCGCACGCTGTGGATCAAGCGCCAGTTCAAGGCCTACCAGCGCTACTGGCCACTGGCTGACCGCACGCTGGTGATGATCTTCGAGAAGGCGAGCACGCGCACGCGTCTGTCCTTCGAGGCCGGTATCCAGCAGCTCGGCGGTTCGGCGATCTACCTCAACACGCGCGACTCGCAGCTCGGTCGCGGTGAGCCGGTCGAAGACGCGGCGCAGGTCATTTCGCGCATGAGCGATCTGGTGATGATCCGCACCTTCGAGCAGGACATCATCGAGCGCTTCGCCGCCAACTCGCGCGTGCCGGTGATCAACGGTCTGACCAACGAGTACCATCCGTGCCAGATCATGGCCGACATCTTCACCTACATCGAGCATCGCGGCCCGATCCAGGGCAAGACGGTGGCGTGGATCGGCGACTCCAACAACATGTGCAATACCTGGCTGCAGGCCGCCGAAGTCCTCGATTTCCGCGTCCACGTGTCGACGCCGCCGGGGTACGAGATCGAACCTGAACGCGCCGGTCTGGTCGGCACGGATCACTTCGAGCAGTTCGCCGATCCGATGGAAGCGGCGCGCGGTGCCGACATCGTCACCACCGATGTTTGGACGTCGATGGGTTTCGAAGCCGAGAACGAGGAGCGCCTGAAGGATTTCGCCGACTGGCAGGTCGATGGCGACATGATGCGCGTCGCCAAGCCTGACGCGATCTTCCTGCACTGCCTGCCGGCGCACCGTGGCGAGGAAGTGACCGCCGAGGTGATCGACGGGCCGCACAGCCTCGTCTGGGAAGAAGCCGAAAATCGTCTGCATGCGCAAAAGGCCCTGATGGAGTTCCTGCTCCTCGGCCGTATCGAATCCTGAGGCGTCCGGCCGGCGAGGGCGCACGCGCCGGTCGCCGCCGTCTTTAGTTCGCGGAGAAAAAAGTTATGAGCGATACCAAACCAGCTATCAACAAAGTCGTTCTCGCCTATTCCGGCGGCCTCGACACCTCGGTCATCCTGAAGTGGCTGCAGGACACCTATCAGTGTGAAGTCGTCACCTTCACCGCCGACCTCGGCCAGGGCGAAGAGCTCGAGCCGGCGCGCACCAAGGCGCTGAAGTTCGGCATCAAGCCGGAAAACATCTTCATTGACGACCTGCGCGAAGAGTTCGTGCGCGACTTCGTCTTCCCGATGTTCCGTGCCAACACCGTCTACGAAGGCGAATATCTTCTCGGCACCTCGATTGCACGGCCGCTGATCGCCAAGCGTCTGGTCGAGATCGCCAACCAGACGGGCGCTGACGCCATTTCGCACGGCGCCACCGGCAAGGGCAACGACCAGGTGCGTTTCGAACTCGGCGCCTACGCGCTGAAGCCCGGCATCAAGGTCATCGCTCCGTGGCGCGAATGGGATCTGCTGTCGCGCGAAAAGCTCCTCGCTTACGCCGAAGCGAACGGCATCCCCATCGAGATGAAGCACAAGCAGGGCGGCTCGCCGTACTCGATGGACGCCAATCTGCTGCACATCAGCTACGAAGGCCGTCACCTCGAAAACCCGGCGGCCGAAGCCGAAGAATCGATGTGGCGCTGGACCGTCTCGCCGGAAGCGGCGCCGGATGCCGCCGAATACCTCGACCTCGAATTCGAGAAGGGCGACCTCGTCTCGATCAATGGCGAGCGCCTCGCCGCACACGAACTGCTGGCCAAGCTCAATCAGCTCGGTGGCAAGCATGGCATCGGCCGCCTCGACCTCGTCGAAAACCGCTACGTCGGCATGAAGTCGCGCGGTTGCTACGAAACGCCGGGAGGCACGATTCTGCTCAAGGCGCACCGCGCCATCGAGTCGATCACGCTCGACCGTGAAGTCGCTCACCTGAAGGACGACCTGCTCGCCCGCTACGCCAGCATGATCTACAACGGCTACTGGTGGAGCCCGGAGCGGCGCGCGCTGCAAGCGCTCATCGACAACACGCAACAGGTCGTCAACGGCTGGGTGCGCGTCAAGCTCTACAAGGGCAACGTCATCGTTGCCGGCCGCGATTCGAAGACCGACTCGCTGTTCGATTCGACCATCGCCACCTTCGAGGACGATGCCGGCGCCTACGACCAGAAGGACGCAGGCGGCTTCATCAAGCTCAACGCCCTGCGTCTGCGCATTGCCGCCAATCTGGCGCAGCGCAAGCGCTAAGCCGACGGACGGCGCCGGACGATGTTCGGGCTGAGTGAGGAGCAGGTCGCCGACTTCGGGATGACGTTCGGCGTCGGCGCCCTGATCCTGTTCATGCTGTTCATCGTTGGCGAACTGGCGTGGAAGGCCAAAGCGGGGAAGACGGGAACCATCGTTCTCTTCATCGTTCTCTCGCTCGGCATGCTTGGCTTCATCGCCAAGGGAATCATCCAGAAGATTCTGGGGATCTAGAGGGCCTTTCTGGCGGCGCCTTCCCCGCGCATAGACGGGCGGTGTGCGCCAGACGCCTATTGCTTGTTCGGGCGCCGATCCGTAGCCTTGCGCTTTTTTGCCAGCCCCTTCGACCGCCCATGATCGATTCCGCCAGCGTTACCAATATCGCCCACGTCATTGAGATGGCCGTGGCGCCGGTTTTCTTGTTAACCGGGGTTGGCGCCATCATGGGGGTGCTCGTCAATCGTCTTGGGCGCGTCGTTGACCGTCGCCGGCGCCTGACCGAGGCAGGGCCTGAGAAGTGCCAGCAATGCGCGGATGAGATCATCAAGCTGGCACGTCGGGCGCGCTGGATTCACCACGCCATTACCCTGTGCACGCTGAGCGCCTTGCTGGTGTGTCTGGTGATCGTCGTGCTTTTCCTCGCTTCCGAGTTGCATATCGACCCCGCGAAGATCGTCTCGGCGCTTTTCATCGCCGCCATGTTTGCCTTGATTGGCGGATTGTTCTCGTTTCTTCGCGAAATTTCGCTGGCCACCGGCGGTATCGAATCGATCGATATCTGATCTGCCACGCCTTGCCGATTTTCTTTAATCGCCGGCCTTCGCGGGCTGGCTTATTCAGGAAGCCTTCATGTCTTCAGCTACGCAATTCGATCAGGTCAGTGTCGTCAAGAAAGCCAACGTCTACTTCGATGGCAAGTGCGTCAGCCATGCGCTCGTTCTCGCCGACGGCACGCGCAAGAGCGTGGGCGTGATCCTGCCCTCCACGCTGACCTTCAACACCGGCGCGCCGGAAATCATGGAGTGCGTCGCCGGTTCCTGCCGCGTGCGTCTGGCCGGCGAGCAGGAATGGAAGCACTACGGCGTTGGCGAGTCCTTCAACGCGCCGGCTAATTCGTCGTTCGAGATCGCCTGCGACGAGCCGTATCACTACGTTTGCCATTTCGGCTGAGCGCCACGATCTGACGACGGAGGAACGCATATGTCTTCATTCGATTTCACCTCGGAAGCCGACATGGAGGCGTTGAAAAACGCCATTGATGTCGCCGGACGGGCCATTACCAATCGCTATGATTTCAAGGGAACGAGCGCCAAGGTCGAGCTGAACGACAAGGAAAAACTGATCACGATCTGGGGCGATTCCGATTTTCAGCTCGATCAGATCAAGGATCTGCTGTTCCCGGCGATGGAAAAGAAAGAGAAAGAGAGCGTCAAGCGCCTCGACCATCAGCCGGTGCAGAAAATTTCGGGCAACAAGGTCAAGCAGGAAATGAAGGTGCGTAGCGGCATCGACAGCGACCTCGCCAAGAAGATCGTCAAGCTGATCAAGGATTCGAAGATCAAGGTTCAGGCCTCGATCCAAGGCGACGCAGTGCGCGTTTCGGGAGCCAAGCGCGACGAATTGCAGGCGTGCATCGCCATGGTGACGAAGGCGATCACCGATTTTCCGCTGAAGCACGGCAACTATCGCGACTGACTGTCGCGCGACGGACTGGCGGTGACGGCGCTCGGTCTGCGCAGCCTGTAACACGTCTCACAATGCATACGGGCCATGGCGGCGACACGCGGCCATGGCCCGACTCTTTTCTACCGAAGCACCCGCAGGTGGGCGCGGGTGGCTGCGGCTAAGGCTTCAGTCCGGCGATCCAGTGCGTGTAGAGCCGGTCGGCCAGTCGGCGCATGGCCGGCATCTGTGTGGCTGCCTGCGCTTGCATGACCTCAGGGGTTTGCACCGAGACGGGCAGACTGGCGAGCCCCGCCGTCTCGTCATTCCAGCACTGACACCACTCGGCAATCATCGGCTCGGTCATTTCGACGTGACACTGCATGCCCAGATGCGGGCCGAGCGCGAACATCTGGTTGGCGCAGAAGGCGTTGCTGAACAGTCGCTCGCTGCCTTCGGGCAGGGTGAAGGTTTCGCCGTGCCACTGGAAAACCACCGCCGAACCGTCGCTCGCGAGTAGGTCGTCAGTCGCCTCGCCCAACCAGCGGCGGGTCGTTGGCGTGTCATCGGCGACCACGCGCGACCAGCCGATTTCCTTCTGCGGATTGGGGAAAACCGAACCGCCGAGCGCCCGGCTCATCAATTGCGACCCGAGGCAATGACCGAGCACCGGAATATCGTGTGCGACGGCGTCGCGGATCAGCGTGCATTCCTCGGCGATCCACGGCAGGGGATCATTGACGCTCATCGGCCCGCCCATGAAGACGAGTCCGGCGAAATCTTCGGCACGGGTCGGTACCGGTTCGCCGCGATCGGTCGCAAAGAGGCGCCAGGCAAGCGAGTGCGCCTCAAGGAATGTGGCAAAATAGCCCGGACCCTCCGTGGCCAGATGGCGAAAAATGGCGATGGGTTTCATGACGGCACGCACGTCCTCGGTGACAACGAAAGCGAAAATTCTACCTGCATGCGTACGCGGGTGGTGGGCCGCTTCACTGACGTCCTTGCCTTCTCACCTTTTTGCCCTTTCCAACGCTCGCCCAGACGGCCACGGAACCGATAGAACAACGACAGGAGACTCACCATGCCCCACCGCGACGAAGAAATTGCCTTGCTGCGCCGCGAAGTTGAACTGTTGATGGGCGAACGTGAGGCGCTCTTGCAGGTGGTTGGCGCGACGGCCGCCCTGATCGCCGGCCTCGAAAGCGATCAGTTGCCGCTGGCGGCCATCGAAGCGGCCGATCTGGCAGCAACGACGATCAACGCTTTGTCCGAAGAAACCCTGCGCGAGGCACTGGCCGCCGTAAATGCCGAAAGTACGCCGGAAAGCGTCGTCGCCGTCCGCTAGGCGTAAAAAGGCCATGGCCGGCGACATCGACCTTGCCGCGCTGCGGTCGCGGCTTTTGACGGCGCCGCGACCGCAGGGCGACGCCAGCGTGGAGGACGGAGTGCAGGCCAGCGTTGATTCCACGGCGCTGACGCCGGCAGCAGTACTGGTGCCGATCGTCCTGCGCCGGCGGGCGCCGACGCTCCTGCTGACGCGGCGCAATGATCGACTGAAGGATCACCCCGGACAGATCAGTTTTCCTGGCGGGCGGATTGAGGCGAGCGATGCGTCGCCGGAAGCCGCCGCCCTGCGTGAGGCGCAGGAAGAAATCGGCCTTGACCACCGGCGGGTCGAAGTGCAGGGCTTCTTGCCGGATTACTGCACGGGAACGGGGTTTCGCATCACGCCGGTGGTCGCGACGCTGCATCCGCCTTTCGCTCTGCGCGCCGAGCCGGATGAGGTCGCCGAGATTTTCGAAGTGCCGCTCGCCTTCATGCTCGATCCGGCGAATCATCAACGCCATCCGTATACGCTGCCGACGCGTTCGGGACACTACGATGCAATTCCCTGGCAGGACCGTTACATCTGGGGCGCCACTGCCGGCATGATCCGCCTGCTGGCCTGCCGTGCGGGCGAGGTCTTGCCGCCTTTTGAGCGCTAGTTGATGACAGCCGGCGTGGCGTTCGCCGCGCGAGGCCTGTGTTATCGTGCGCCTTTATTTCGACTGGGGCGCGGAGCCGTTGGCCGTGCCGGTTTTACTCTCGGATGAGCCTGTTTTCCCTGATCGTCGCGCTGCTCTTTGAGCAGTTCCGCCCGCTCGATTACCGGCGCTTTGTGCTCGCGCCGCTGACGGCGCTGGCGGACTTTCTCGAGCACCATCTCAATGGCGGTGCACGCCAGCATGGCGTGTTTGCCTGGGTGTTGGCGGTGATCGCACCGACGCTGCTGGCGGGCGGCGTCTTTTATGCGCTCTACGCGGTATCGCCCTTGCTGGCGTGGCTGTGGAACGTGGCCGTACTCTATTTCACACTCGGCTTTCGCCAGTTCAGTCATTTCTTCACCGACATTCAGCTGGCGCTGCGTATGGGCGACCTTGCGCATGCCTACCGTCTGCTCGGCGAGTGGCGTGGCGCCACGGAAAGTGATCCGCTGCCCGCTTCGCGCGACGTCCAGCCGCCCATTCCTGAGGCCGGCGAGATCGCCCGTGCGGCCATTGAAGAGGCGCTGATTGCCTCGCATCGGCATGTGTTTGGCGTGCTCGTCTGCTTTGTGCTCTTGCCGGGGCCGTGTGGTGCGGTGCTTTACCGTTGCGCAGCTTTCCTCGCCGAGCATTGGGGGGCGAGGACAGGTGTGAGCGGTAGCGACGAGAAGGCGGAGAAAGCTGAGAAGGCGGGCGCTTCCGCATCACTTCCGCGGGCGGCGGATGCGCTGACGTTCGCCGAATTCGGCGTGTTTTCAACGCGGGCCTTTGCTTTTATCGACTGGTTGCCGGTGCGCGTGACGGCTGCGGGTTTTGCCGTCGTCGGCGACTTTGAAGATGCCGTCTATTGCTGGCGTACGCAGGCAGACCGCGTGCGCGATGCGGGAATCGGCATTGTGCTGGCCAGCGGTGCTGGCGCGCTGGGCGTGCGTCTCGGTAGCGTCGATGGCAGCGCCGCGCCGGCCGCGAGCGATCCGCCCGCCGGCGCCACTGTCGAGTTGGGGGCGGGCGACGAGGCGGAGGCCGACCATATGCAGAGCGCCGTTGGCCTCGTCTGGCGTGCGCTTTTGTTGTGGATGCTGGTGTTGCTGCTGCTCGGCTTTGCGACGCTGGTCAGCAATTAGGCGGCGCTAATCTGCGCAGACGGTTGCGTGGTGGTGACTTTCGCTGCGCTGCGTTTCAGCGAATTTCGCAGTCGGCGATGCGCTCCCGCAGGGCGGGCAGGATTCCCGCCAGATCAATTGACGCGCTACCGGCAGATAACCCGCGGCAGCGTTGCAGCCGCCAGCGACGGGCGCCGGCGCTGGCGAGTTCGTCGGCAAGTTGCAGTAGTGCCGCTGCGTCAAGCTGCCGTGGATCGACGGTGGTGCGGATTTCGTAGTCGATGCCGGAATCCACCAGCCGCCGCAGGCAGCCTTCGACCTGCGCGGCGGCGTTGCTGCGCCCGACAAGGGGGGCGTAGCGGCCGCGTGGCGCTTTGACGTCGAGCCCGACCCAGTCGCAGAGCGGCAGCGCACGACCAAAGGCCTTGGTGTGGACGCCTGCGCTATGCAGGCCGATGGCAAAACCGAGATCCCTGACTTCCTGCATCGCTGCGGTGAGCGATGGCTGCGCCAGCGGTTCGCCGCCGCTGAAGACGACGGCGTCGAGTAACTGGCGCCGTTGTTGCAGCAAGGCGAGCGCCTTGCTCCAGCCGCTGGCGGGTGCTGCGGCGGGCGCCACCACGTTCGCAACAGCCGTGTGATCGCCCCCATCGGCGTTGGCGCTTGGCCGCGCTGGCCGCAGGGGGCGGAGATGGGCGTTGTGGCAGTACGGGCAGTCCCACGGACAGCCCTGGCAGAAGAGGACGGCCGCCAGCTTGCCGGGGTAGTCGAGCGTCGAAAACGGCTCGATGCCACCGATCTCCAGCATGACGGCGCGTCCGGCCTCAGGCGGTCAGCGCGACGGCGCGGCTGTCCGGCGTGGCGGTGTCGTTACGCAAGCCGCAGGGCTCATTGAAATGGCAGCGCTCGGCGTGTTCGGCCTGCTTGCCGGGGTTGAACTCGGAAACGGGGCGGTGATAGCCCATGACGCGGGTCCAGACTTCGCAGCGGGTGCGCTCTGCGTCGTCGAGGTGGATGTCGTTGCGGGGGGTGTCAGACATGAAGGTTCTCCAGTAAGGAAAGGGTTCAGGCAGTGGTGGCGCGTTCGGCGGCGCGGCGCTTGCGTTCGAGGATTTCCTCGTCGCAGCGCGGGCAGAACTCGTGTTCGCCGGCGAGATAGCCGTGCTTCGGGCAGATCGAGAAGGTCGGTGTCACCGTCACATACGGCAGACGGAAGTTGCTCAGCGACTTTTTCACCAGCTCGCGGCAGGCCTGCCAGGAGGAGACGCGCTCGTTCAGGTAGAGGTGCAGCACGGTACCGCCGGTGTAGCGTTTTTGCAGCGCTTCCTGACGCGCCAGTGCCTCGAACGGGTCGCTGGTGAAGCCCACCGGCAACTGGCTGGAGTTGGTGTAGTACGGCCGCTCGGCGGTGCCGGCCTGGAGGATGCCGGGGAAACGCTTGCGGTCTTCGCGCGCGAAGCGGTAGGTGGTGCCTTCGGCCGGCGTTGCTTCGAGGTTGTAGAGGTGGCCGGTGCGCTCCTGAAACTCGCGCATGCGTTCGCGCAGACGGTCGAGCAGACGCAGCGCCAGCGCTTCGCCTTCTGGCGTGGTGATGTCGCCGCTGTCGTGCGTGAAGTTGCGGATCATCTCGTTGATGCCGTTTACGCCGATGGTCGAGAAGTGGTTGCGCAGCGTGCCGAGGTAACGCTTGGTAAAGGGGAAGAGCCCTTGATCCATCAGGCGCTGAATCACCTTGCGCTTGATCTCCAGACTCTGGCAGGCGAGTTCGGCGAGACGGTCGACGCGGGCCATCAGGGCGTCTTCGTCACCGGCGAAGAGGTGGCCGAGACGCGCGCAGTTGATCGTCACCACACCAACCGAGCCGGTCTGCTCGGCCGAACCGAACAGGCCGTTGCCGCGCTTGAGCAGCTCTCGCAGGTCGAGCTGCAGGCGGCAGCACATCGAGCGCACCATGTTCGGCGTCAGTTCCGAATTGATGAAGTTCTGGAAGTAGGGCAGGCCGTACTTGGCGGTCATCTCGAACAGGCGTTCGCTGTTCTCGCTTTCCCAGGGGAAGTCCGGCGTGATGTTGTAGGTCGGGATCGGGAAAGTGAACACGCGGCCCTTGGCGTCGCCGGTGCTCATCACTTCGATGAAGGCGCGGTTGACCATGTCCATCTCGGCTTGCAGTTCGCCGTAGGTGAAGGGCTGCTCCTCGCCGCCGATCACCGGTACCTGCTCGCGCAGGTCTTCCGGACACACCCAGTCGAAGGTGAGGTTGGTAAACGGCGTCTGCGTGCCCCAGCGCGAGGGTACGTTGAGGTTGTAGACGAACTCCTGGATCGCCTGGCGGACTTCGTCGTAGGGCATGCGGTCGCGGCGGACGAAGGGCGCGAGGTAGGTGTCGAAGGAGCTGAAGGCCTGCGCGCCGGCCCATTCGTTTTGCAGCGCGCCGAGAAAGTTCACTGCCTGACCGAGCGCCGATGAGAGGTGCTTGGGCGGGCCGGCTTCGACCTTGTTCGGGATGCCGTTGAGGCCTTCGTGCAGCAGCTGGCGCAGCGACCAGCCGGCGCAGTAGCCAGCGAGCATGTCGAGATCGTGGATGTGGTAGTCACCGTCGCGGTGCGCCTGCCCGATTTCCGGCGGGTAGACGTGCGACAGCCAGTAGTTGGCGGTCATCTTGCCGGAGACGTTGAGGATCAGGCCGCCGAGCGAGTAGCCCTGATTGGCGTTGGCTTGCACGCGCCAGTCGGCGCGTTCGAGGTATTCGTTGATCGACGCGGCGGCGTCGACAAAGGTGCGGCGGTCGGCGCGCAGGCGGGCGTGCGCGTCGCGGTAGGCGATGTAGGCGCGCGCCGTGGCGAGGTGGTTGGCGGCGATCAGCGTCTGCTCAACGACGTCCTGCACTTCCTCGACGCTCGGCAGACGGTTGGCAAAGCGGTGGCGCAGCACCTTGAGGACTTGCGCCGTCAACAGACGCGCCTCGTCGGCATCGAAGTCGCCGCTGGCGGCGCCGGCGCGGCGTAGCGCCGAAACGATTTTTTCGCCGTCGAAGGCGGCGGTCGTGCCGTCGCGCTTGAGGATGGCGGTCGGCGCGTGCGGCGCGGCGTGAGTGTCGGCCACCCGAGGCTCCTCTGCGGAAGCTGGGTGGGAGGCCGAGACGACGGAATTCTGTTCCATGTGTGACTCCCTGGGTCGCGTGGTGGTGCTGGTGCGTACCGGTGGGGAGTCGACGGCTCGATGCAGCCAGAAAGAGGCCATGCGGCGCGCACGGCACACCGGCATCGGGCAACGTCTGGTCCCTGACAGCGCGCAGGTCCAGCGGGGCAGTGCGGCAGTCCACGGAACCGCGCTGCATCTCTGGCCGGTCTTCGGACTCAGGGGCTGTCGCCGGTGCGCAAGTGACGTTTTTAGTGTCGTTTCGCACCGACGTGGCCTAGCGCTGCGGCTTCCCGACCTTGCGGCCAGTGCCTGCGGTTTTCCCGCTAGCAGCTTCGTTCCCCATTACCGCTGCGCGTCAGTTCCGGATTTGCACCGGATTCCCATTTCAAGCGGCCTCGCCGACGCGTTTTGCAGCGCAGGGCGACCGTCTGACGCCAAAGATGGGGCCGATTGTAGCGGCGCTGCGCGGCGCCGACAATCAAATTTCTGCTGGTGTGCTACTACTGGTAGTGTTCTTCTTTGTTTTTATGACTAAATGTTGTGTCGATATTTTTGCGCTTGTTTGTGCCGACGCCATGCTGGCGTGGACTGGGCTGGTCTCGCACGGACACTGGTAAGGCGAATGGCGGCGCTGTGCTTTGCCCTCCTCGTGGTGGGGAGCGGGCGGTAGCGAGTGGTAGCGACTGAAGAGAGGGGGTTTACGCTAGACTCGGTCGCAGTGCCCCCGCGTGCGGTGGGCGCGCTTTTTTCGGCGTCCTGCCCCGGCGAATGCATGTCGTGGGCGGTGGAGAGTGTTCTCCGGCGCAGGCGATCGGCCTGCTCTGGCCGACGCCACCCTTGAGGAGAACGGGAGATGTCCTTCAGCGACACCGAACTCGGTTTGATCAAGTCGGCGCCGCTGCTCGGCGAAGTGCCTGCGCATGTCGTCAACGCGGCCGTGGCTGCTCAGCTTGGCGAGCAGTTGCTACTGCCGCCCGATACGGTCTTTTTGAAGGCCGGCCAGCGGCAAACGGGGCTGTGGGTGATCGCCCACGGAACGATCGAGACCTTCATCGTCGATGCCGCCGGACGCGAAAAAATCCTCGATTTCGCAGCGATTGGCGGCACGCTGGGCGAAGAGTCGCTGTTTGGCGACCGTCCGTTGCAATACACGGCGCGCAGCCTGACGCAGGCCGCCGTCCTTCAGTTGCCGGAAACGCTGGTGGCGGAGTGGATGGAGCGGTATCCGCCCTTTGCCCGCCGGCTGACGGCGTTGATTGCCGAGCGCATCGACTATCTTGGCCGCGACGTGCTGACGTTTTGCACCAAAAAGGCGACGGCGCGGCTGGTCTGCTACCTCGTCTGCCACTTCAACCAGACGCCTGCCTCACCCGATGGCACCCATAGCCTGCATCTGGCGATTCCCCGCAACAAGCTCGCCTCGCGCCTGTCGATCAGCGACTCGCACCTCTCACGCGCTTTTCGCGAGCTGGAGGAGGCGTCGCTGATCGTGCGCCAGGGGCGTGGCTATTTCATTCCCGACGTCGCCGCGCTTTCGCAGTACGTGTGTCCGGCGGGCTGCGATTTCTAGGCAAATCAGTCCGCAGTCAGAGGCCGCAATCAGTTCGCAACGCAGACCTGAGCGGGCCTGATTCAGGTCGACTCAGGCCGATTCAGGCGGTTTTGAGCAGGCCTTCCGCCGTCATGGCGGCGATGACCGCCGGGCGTTTGCCGACGCGCGCCCGCCAGGCGATGAGGTGTGGGAGCTTCGACAGGTCGAGGCCGACCGGTTTGGCCCAGTTGGTGACGGTAAAAAGGTAGGCATCGGCGACCGAGAACTGTGCGCCGAGCAGGTAGTCCGCGCCGTTCAGTTGGCTATCCACCCAGGCGAGGCGTGCGCCGAGTTGCTGCTTCGCCGCCGCTTTTGCGTCGTCGCTGGCGTTAGGGTTGAAAAGCGGGGAAAAGGCTTTGTGCAATTCGGTACTGATGAAATTGAGCCATTCCTGCAATTTGTAGCGGGCAAAGCTGCCGTTGCGCGACGCCAGCGCGCGTTCCGGCACCTGATCGGCAATGTACTGGACGATGGCCGGGCCTTCGTGGAGGTGTTCGCCGGTGTCGAGAACGAGGAGTGGCACATAGCCGAGCGGGTTGATCGCGTAAAAATCGCTGCCGTCGTCGAGCGTGTGCGTTTTTGTCGATACCCGCACGGCCTCGAAGGGCAAGCCGCTTTCGCTCAGCGCGATATGCGGCGAGAGCGAACAGGCGCCGGGGGCATAGTAGAGTTTCATCGGGAGTCCTTATGGATTAATGGGATGTCCGGTGGAGTGCCGTGCGCAGGAGTAGACCGAGGCGGCTGTCGCTCGTTCTTTGCCTTTCGTGGCGAGGCGAAGAGGACACGATGGGCGTTGCCGGCTCCCATCCGGAGCGCCCTTCGTCATGGGGAAAACTGTCACGAGACGGTAGCCTTGGGCGGGCGATGCTGCACTATCCTTACGCGTCTCCTCTGATTCGCTAAAAGCGCTGATCGACGATGCTTGCCGTTTCCTTGCTGGCGTTCATCCTCTGCGAAGTGGTGCTGTATTTTTCGCTCGCGCGGCACTTTTTTGATGTGACGCCGAGTGTGGCGCTCTTGGTCGTCGCTGCCGGCTTGCTTGGCGTGCGTGCCGCCGTCAATGCGCTCAGCTGGGCGGTGGCGACGACATGGCGGGCGCCGTGGCCAGCGCTCGGCGCAGCGCGTTTTGCCCTGATGGTGCTCGCCGATTACGCGGCCTTCGTCTTTTGCTTTGTGCTGGTTTTGCCCTTGGAGCGACTCTGGCTGGGGGCGGATCGGCTGGATCCGGCCAATCCACGTCCGCCGCTGCTACTGATTCACGGCTACGGGTGTTCGCGCGGCGTCTGGTGGTGGATGCGCGGACGCCTTGAGCGAGCCGGCTGGAATGTGGCCACGGTCAATCTGGAGCCCGTATGCAGTGATATCGACGCTTACGCCGCGTCGATCCACCGTCGCATCGATGCGGTCTGCAAGGCGACGGGGCGGTCGCAGGTCGTCCTCATTGGTCACAGCATGGGGGGGCTGGCGGCGCGTGCTTACGTTCGCAAGCACGGTGCGGCGCGCGTTGCCCGCGTGCTGACGCTGGGAACACCCCATCGCGGCAGCCGCCTTGCGCATCTGGGTATTGGCGACAACGCGCGGCAAATGCAGCCGGAGAGCGACTGGTTGCAGCGCCTCGCCCGTGTGTCGTCCGATGTCGATACGGTGGTGATTTACAGTCCGCACGACAACTACGTCATGCCGCAGACCCTGCTCGAATTGCCGGGGGTGCCGCAGCGGCGTGTCGACGGTGTCGGGCATCTGGCCATGCTGTTCTCACCGCGCGTGGTCGCGACCTTGCTCGTGGTTTTGGCGGCGCCGTCGCTCGCTGGCGAGGCCGTGGCGGCAGATGGCGTACCCCCGCGTTAAGCGGACGAAGGTGTCGCGGCAGGCGAGCGGTGAGGTCTCCTCGTCGCGCCGCCCTGAGCCAAACGGATGTGCCGGCGTTGCGATTTGTCACTACACTGACATGCGCGCCGCGCCGCAGCGTCGTGGTGCCGGTGTGACGACTCAGTGTGTAACGACTTTTGAGGATAGGGACTATGGGCAAGAAGCAAAAAGCACTCGCCGGCAGTCTGGGCGAAACGTCGGAAACTCCGTTGACGTCGGCCATCAAGGAATCGGCGCAGCAAATCTGGTTGGCCGGGCTGGGCGCCTTCGCCAAGGCGCAGGCCGAAGGCGGCAAGGTGTTCGACGCCTTGGTCAAGGAAGGCGAGACGATTCAATCCCGTACCCGTGCGCTGGGCGACGAGAAACTCGCCGAACTCGCGCGCAAGGCCGGTGGCACCTGGGATCGGCTGGAACAACGCGTGTCTTCGCAATTGACGCAGGCGCTGGATGGCTTGGGCGTGCCGTCGCGCAAGGAAATCGACAAACTCTCCCGGCGCATTGCCGAACTGACCGCGGCGGTCGAGGAGTTGCGCGCGCAAACCGCTGCTCCGGCAGCTAAGGCGCGCGCCCCTGCTGCTATACCAACGAGCAAGGCCGCGCCGAAAAAGAGCGCGCCGGCTAAGACAAAGGTGACAAAGGCGGCGGAGGCGGTCGCTCCGCTAACAGCGCTTCCAGAGCGCGCAGCGTCCGCGACATCGACGACGGCGGCAAGGACGAGCGCCGCCGCCAGTGCCCCTGGCGGCAAAGCGGCCAAGGTCGCCGCCCCCGCCAAGGCGCCGGCAGGCAAGAGCGCAGTCGCCGCGAAGAGCCCGGCACCCGCCAAAACTCCCAAACCCGGCAAAGCGGGCGCAGCAAAAAAATCGCTCGCGCCGAAGACGGGCGGTACCCCGACGGCGTAGCGAGGCGTTCAGGGAGCGGGGGCGGGAGAAGGTGCACAGGGTGGTGGCCGGTATGGCCGCCGCTCACCCGCGTGCGCTGTCGAGCCGCCGGGCGTTTTCGACGGCGGCGCCGGCGAGTGGCTGACCAGCCAAGGCGCCGGCGGTGGCCTACTCCGATTGCGCGCGCAGGGTGCGGAAGGCCTCGAAGCGGCGTGGATGGATATGGCCGTCGGCGACGGCGGCGCGTAGCGCACAGTCCGGTTCGCGCTCGTGCCGACAGTTGCGGAAGCGGCAGTGGCCGAGAAAGGGCCGGAATTCAACAAAGCCCTGTTCGATGGCGCCGATGTCGAGGTGGTGGAGGCCGAGTTCCTGCAAACCTGGGGAGTCGATCAGCGCCGAGTCGGCGTCGAAGCGATAGAGCGTCGCGTGCGTCGTCGTGTGCTTGCCGGAATCGAGCGCGGCGGAAATCTCGCGCGTGGCAGCGGCGGCGCCGGGGATCAGCGCGTTGATCAGCGTCGATTTACCCATGCCGGATTGTCCGACAAGCACGCTCGTTTGCCCGGAAAGCTGCGGGCGCAAGGCTTCCGCGCTACTTTGTGCGGACAGTTCGAGGACGCTGTAGCCGAGCTGCGTGAACGGGGCGAGCAGCGCGCGCGCCGGGGCAATGCGGTCTTGCAGGTCGCATTTGTTGAGGACGATGAGCAGGCGCAAGTCCTGATCTTCGGCGGCGACGAGGCAGCGCGTCAGCAATTCGTCGGAAAAGCCGGGTTCAACGGCGACGACAAAGACGATCTGCGTGACGTTGGCGGCGATCAGCTTGCGGCGGAATTCGTCCGAGCGGTAGAGCAGCGACTGTCGTGGCAGGATGGCGTCGATGACCGCCTGTCCGTCGCCGCCGGGCGTCACGTCGACGCGGTCACCGCAGGCAATCTCGCTTTTTTTTCCGCGCGGGAAGGCCAGCACGGTCGTCCCGTCGGCGAGTGCGACGCGATATTGCCGGCCATGCGCGGCAACGACTTCTCCGTGGATGCTCAGGATGATGCTCCGGAAAGAAACGGCAGCCGGTCGATTCTGGCTGCGCAGATGAAATCGTTGCGCGACAGACCGCCGACATCGTGGGTACAAAAATCGATGCGGACGCGAGCGTAAGCGATGGCAAGCTCCGGGTGGTGGGTTTCGCGCTCGGCAATGTTCGCGACGGCATTGGCAAGCTGCATCGCGGCAACGAAATCGGCGACCGGAACTTCTTTGCGCAACCGCCCGTTGACGATGCGCCAGCCCTTAAGCTGGCCGAGTAGCGCTGCCGCCGTGGCGTCGTCGAGACGATCCGCCGCGCCGTGCATGGCACGGCAATGCTCGTCGTGTAGTGGTGCGGTCGGAAGCGTCATGTGGCGGCCGGTGGGCTCAGCCGGGCAATACGCAGGGCGGCCGGCGGGTGTGAATCGTAAAACAGCGAGTGCAGCGGATCAGGCGTCAGCGTTGCGGCGTTGTCTTCGTAGAGCTTGACCAAGGCGCTGACGAGATCGGCCGCAGCGGCGTGTTCGGCAGCGAACTGATCGGCCTCGAACTCGTGGCGGCGTGACAGCAGGCTCATCCACGGCGTCAGGAAAAAGGAGAAAACCGGCGCGACGAGGAAGAAGAGCACCAAGGCCAGCGCGGCGCTCTTTTCGTCGCCGAAGCCCGCGCCCAGCCCCTGGTAGAACCAGGGGGCATCGGCGACGTAGCCGAGAATCGCCAGCATGGCAAATGACAGGCCGAAAAGCAGGGCGATCCGTTTGATGACGTGATGCCGACGGAAGTGGCCCAGTTCATGGGCGAGCACCGCCTCGATTTCATTGGCTTGCAGGCGCGCCAGCAGGGTGTCGAAAAAAACGATGCGCTTGTTGCGGCCAAAGCCCGTGAAATAGGCGTTGCCGTGCGCTGAGCGGCGCGAGCCGTCCATGACGAAGAAACCGGCCGCAGCAAAGCCACACCGGGCGAGCAAGGCCTCGATGCGTGATTTGAGCGAGGCGTTCTCCAGCGGCGTGAAACGGTTGAACAGCGGCGCAATCCAGGTCGGGTAGATGAAAAGCAGCAGGAGGTTGAGGCCGCACCAGAACAGCCAGACCCATATCCACCAAGCGCTGCCCATGCGTTCCATCAGCCAGAGCGCTGCGAAAATCACGGGCACGCCGATCAGCGCGCCGAGTGCCGTCTGCCGCGCGAGGTCGGCGAAGAAGAGGTGCGGCGTCATGCGGTTGAAGCCAAAGCGCGCTTCGATGACGAACTGCCGCCACCAGGCCAATGGCAAGTCGATCACGGCACCCAGGGCGATGACGCTGAGGATGAGCGCGGCGCCGCCGGCTAAACCTGCCAGATGGTTTTGCCAGAACGCGTGCAGTGCGGCGACCCCGCCTCCCAGCGTCAGCACAAGCAGGAGAAGCGTTTCAACACCGAGCGCGACGACGCCGAAGAAGGTGCGGGCGATGGTGTAGTCAGCGGCGCGACGATGGGCGAAGACGTCGATCCGGTCGGCGAATTGCGGTGGCGGCGCATCGCGGTGGGCGACGACGTGCGTGATCTGCCGTTGCGCGAGCCAGAGCCGGATGCCGACGCTGGCCGCGAGGGTGAGTAGAAAGAGGAGGGTGAAGGCGTTCATGCGCAGTCTGGCAGTGTGAGAAAATGGCCGCGCCGACGACGGCGGACACTCCGGTCTGCCCAGGCAGCGGTACTCGCGCAGGCGCCTGTTGCAGCGCGCGGCGTTTATTCAGAAGATGGGCGGATTATATGGCACAGGATGCAAACCACCTGGTGTGGTTGGATATGGAAATGACCGGACTTGATCCGGAGCGCGAACGCATCATCGAACTGGCGATGATCGTTACCGACAGCAATCTCGATGTCATTGCTGAATCGCCGGTGTGGGTTGTGCATCAGTCAGACGCCGTGCTCGACGCGATGGACGACTGGAACAAGAAGACGCACGGCCGTTCGGGCTTGATCGACCGCGTGCGTGCGTCAACGCTCGATGAGGCGGCGGTCGAGGCGGCGGCGCTGGCCTTTACTGGCGAGTACGTGGCGCAGCGGACGACGCCGATGTGCGGCAATTCCATCGGTCAGGATCGGCGCTTCATGGTGCGCTACATGCCGCAGCTGGAAGACTGGTTCCACTATCGCAATCTCGACGTCAGCACGGTCAAGGAACTCTGTCGGCGCTGGCAGCCCGAGATCTACAAGGGTTTTGCGAAACAGGGCGCGCATACGGCGTTGGCAGATATTCGCGAGTCGATTGCCGAATTGCGGTATTACCGCGAGCACTTTTTCCGCGTCTGAGTTTTTCGGCGCGAGTGCGGCGCTTCGCGCCGGGAGGCTTAGCGCCCCGGCGTGGCGGGCGCGTTGACGGGGGCGGTGGAAGCGTTGGATTCACCCGCACGCTCGCTGGCCGACTCCTGAACCAACTCTCGCACTGATGCTGCGTCCGGCGTCAGCGCGCCGGTGTGACGGTAGAGGCGGAATCGCTCGTTGCGGTCGCCAGGGCGGCCGCCTTCCCAGACTTTTTTCCAATGTTCGCCGGGCGATACTTCGTCGTGACGGCCGGAGGACTGTGTCAGCAGCCAGCGGCACTCGCGGCCAGCGGCGGAGAGTTGCGGCACGGTGGTGATGCCGCCGAAGTAGTCGAGCGAGGCGCGTTGCGCGCCGCCCAACTGGGCGCCGGCAATGCAGCCGTGGTCGGCGGGCAAGGCGCGGGCGACGGCGACGGAGAGCGGGCGGTAGGTTTTGCCGTAATCGACCCACGGCTGCCAGAGCGTGCTCGCCAGCAGCCAGAACAGTGTGACGCCAGCGGCCCAGTGCGCCATGCCGCGGAAAGGTGAGCGGGCACTGGTGATGATTAGCCAGATCCAGGCAAGGCAGCCGAATGCGGCGAGCAGGGTGGGCAGCCAGTGGAAGTGACCGACGAATCCCGGCTCCAGGCGGACGGCCTGTTGCGCCAGTTGCTCCGGCCAGCCGAATACCATCGCGCTCCAGCCAACGCAGAGCAGCACGGCCAGCAGCGAGAAGCTGAGCATGGCGAACCAGTCGAAGGCGTTCGCGGCGCCGCGCCGCAGCGACGGTACGCCGGGCACCGCCAGCAAGACTAGGGGCGGCAGCAAGAGCAGGGCGGGCACGCTGCGCGCCTGATAGGTCAGGCACAGGCCGAGCCAGAGGAGGAGAAAGCCGGCGAGCGGCAGCGCGAGCGCCGGCGTGGCGATCTCGCGGCGCTTGATCCACAGGGTCCACGCCGCCAGCGGCAGCGCCGGCAGCGCGTACCAGGGCAGCAGGTTGAGATAGCCAAGCGCGGTGTCGAGTGGCGATTCTGTGCTGCCGAAGTGCGCCAGCGTCGCGCGTTGCCAGCCGGCGAAATACGCCGGATCGCGCAGGGCCAGCGGCACCAGCCAGAGGGCGAGCCAGGTTGCGGCAACCAGTACGCCGAGCAGCAGGGCCGGGCCGGTGCGCGTTTTTTGCTGGCTGAGTACGAAGGCCATCAGTCCGACGGGTAGCAGCCAGACCATCGGCGCCAAACCTCCGCCCAAAAGGCCGAGGCCCAAGGCGCTGCCGAAGGCGATGCCGGCCATCCACGGCCGGCGGTCAAGCATGGCGAGCGCCCAGTAGGCGGCGGCGTAGGCTGCCAGCGGCACGAGCATCGGCTGCATTTCGTGCGCATGCACGAGAAAACCGATGCTGCCGGCGAGGATCAAGGGGGCGGCGACGGCATATTCGCGCCCATAGAGCGCCCGCGCGGCGAGGTGGACAAAGCCGAGTACGAGGAGGGCGAAGCCAGCGCTGGTCAGCCGCACGGCATCGTGCAGCGGCAGTACCGTCGCCAGCGGCCAGGCCAGCAGTTGGCCGAGCACGGCGGCGATCCAGTAGTACAGCGGCGCCTCGAAGACCGGTTGGCCGGCGAGTGTCGGTGTCAGCCAATGGCCGCGCACCAGCATGTCGCGGATGACGCCAAATGCCTCGGCGTCGTCGACCTTCCACGGGTCGTGACCAATCAGGCCCGGCAGCAGATAGAGCGCGAGCAGAATGGCCAGCGGCCAGCCACGCGGCGGCAGCGGGATTCCCTTGAAGCGGCTATGTTCGGGGAGTGCGGGCATTGCCGGTGAACGGGCCTTGGCGAGGACGATGGAGGATCTGTTCTGCGGCAACAAAAAGGCAGCCCGCAGGCTGCCTTTCGGAATAAACCACTACGGCAACGCCGTCGGTTGGGTTGGCGCGACTGCCGCGATGGCCGGCGCGCAAACGACCATACCTTAGGCGGACTTGCGCATCGCGCCGTATTTTTGGTTGAACTTCTCGACGCGGCCAGCGGTGTCGACGATCTTCTGCTTGCCGGTGTAGAACGGGTGGCAGTTGGAGCAGACTTCGATGGTCAGAGCCTTCTTCATCGTCGAGTGCGTGGTGAAGGTGTTGCCACAGGAGCAAGTCACCTGGATTTCGTTGTAATCGGGATGGCCTTCGGTCTTCATCGCGTGATCTTTCTGAGGTTCGGTTTAGCCGGTGGCGCGCGGCGGAATCGCTAAAGCGCGCGATTATCCGCGTTTCGTCGCCCTAGCGCAAGGTCGGCAGCACATCCGCCAGGGTTTAGGTGAGGGGTCAGCGGCGCATGGCGTCGAAGAACTCACCGTTATTCTTGGTCGAGCGGATCTTGTCGAGCAGGAATTCCATCGCGTCGAGATCGTCCATGTTGTAGAGCAGCTTGCGCAGCACCCACATCTTTTGCAGGACGTCGGGCTTGAGCAGCAGTTCTTCGCGACGGGTGCCGGAGCGATTGACGTTGATGGCCGGATACACCCGTTTCTCGGCCATGCGGCGGTCGAGGTGGATTTCCATGTTGCCGGTGCCCTTGAATTCCTCGTAGATCACCTCGTCCATACGGCTGCCGGTGTCGATCAACGCGGTGGCAATGATCGTCAGCGAGCCGCCTTCTTCAATATTGCGGGCGGCGCCGAAGAAGCGCTTCGGTTTTTGCAGCGCATTGGCGTCGACACCACCGGTCAGCACCTTGCCGGAGGCCGGTTGCACGGTGTTGTAGGCGCGCGCCAGACGGGTGATCGAGTCGAGCAGGATGACCACATCCTTCTTGTGTTCAACGAGTCGCTTGGCCTTTTCGATAACCATTTCAGCGACCTGTACGTGACGCGTGGCCGGTTCATCGAAAGTCGAGGCAACCACTTCGCCGCGTACCGAGCGCAGCATTTCGGTGACTTCTTCGGGGCGCTCGTCGATGAGCAGGACGATCAGCATCACGTCCGGGTGGTTGCTGGTGATGGCGTGCGCGATGTGCTGCATCATCACCGTCTTGCCGCTCTTCGGGCTGGCAACGAGCAGGCCGCGCTGGCCTTTGCCGATGGGCGCAATGATGTCGACGATACGGCTGGTGATGTTTTCTTCGCCGCGGATGTCGCGTTCGAGACGCAGATGTTCGTTCGGGTGCAGCGGCGTCAGGTTTTCGAAGAGGATCTTGTTCTTCGAGGCTTCCGGCGGTTCGCCGTTGATGCGGTCGACCTTGACCAGCGCGAAGTAGCGTTCGCCTTCTTTCGGCGTGCGGATCTCGCCTTCGATCGTATCGCCGGTGTGCAGGTTGAAGCGGCGGATCTGGCTGGGGCTGACGTAGATGTCGTCGGTGCTGGCGAGGTAGGACGTGTCGGGCGAACGCAGGAAACCGAAGCCATCCGGCAGTGTTTCGAGGGCTCCGTCGCCGAAGATGGTCTCGCCTTTTTTGGCCTGATTCTTCAGCAGGGCGAAGATCAACTCATGCTTGCGCAGGCGGTTGGCACCCTCGATGTTGTTGGCGACGGCCATCTCGAGGAGTTGGCTGACGTGGAGGGCTTTGAGTTCGGAAAGGTGCATGGGCGGTCGAGCGGAGAGAGATGAAACGGAGGTCGAGCCGGGCAACTGGTACAGCGAAAGCTGCCGGGCGAACGGAACGTGTGGGCTGTGCGCGTCGCAATCGCCGATGACAGGAGGATTCGACGCGTCCGACAGAGCAGGGAGAAAAAGTCTCGAAGAGAGCGGAGAGCGTTGGAGCGGGGAGGTTTCGGGATGGTAAGGACGCGGGCGAATCCGGGAGGCCGGGCGTCTGTGATATCGCGCGGCGGCCGGCTAGTAGCCTGTCATCGGTGGCCGCGCGACTCGAAACGGTTGGCGGAGCCTATCGACTTCACAAGTTGCTGTCAATAAACGCTGCAAGCGCCGATTTCGACAGGGCGCCGACCTTCGTCGCCTCGACATTGCCATTTTTGAAGAGCATCAGCGTCGGGATGCCACGGATGCCGAAATTGGCCGGCGTCTTGGGATTGTCGTCAATATTCAGCTTGGCGACCTTGAGGCGGCCGGCATAGTCCTTGGCGACTTCGTCGAGCAGAGGGGCGATCATCTTGCACGGGCCACACCATTCGGCCCAGTAATCGACCAGCACCGGCTGCGTCGATTGCAGAACCTCGCTGGCAAAACTGTCATCAGTGACGTAGTGAATATGTTCGCTCATTGAAATGGCCTTTCGCGTGATCAAGGGATGAACGGATACGATGAATCCGTAGCGTTCGAGGGGGCAAGACGTGAGAAGTTTTCGCGGTCGTGAGAATCGTCGACGGGCGTGCGGTATGCGGAGGGGGTGAGGGCGGTCTGGAGCGCAGCGTGAGCTGAAGGATGTCGAGGCGGACGTTTCTGCAGGCAGTGGAGCGGTGGCCGGAGCCGGGGTGTTCCGGCGAGCGTCGATAACTTCAGGGGAACCGCTCAGGACACCTTGCGTCGAACGGTGTGCGATGCAGACGGCGCCTTGGTGGTGCTCGGGAATGCATCAATCAACCAGCGCGATTCGTCATGAATCAGCGATCAATCAGCGCGGTATGCTAGCGAAAAAAATCCGCCAAGGGAAGCAAACCCGCCTCCCGGCGATACGCTATAGTGGCCGCGCAGACACACCTCGAAGGGACTGCGGAGTACAACCATCATGGCGTATGTCGTTACCGAAAACTGCATCAAATGCAAATACACCGACTGTGTCGACGTCTGCCCTGTCGATTGCTTCCGCGAAGGGCCGAATTTTCTGGTCATCGATCCCGACGAGTGCATCGATTGCACGCTTTGCGTTGCCGAGTGCCCGGCCGAGGCGATTCTTGCCGAGGACGACGTGCCGGCGGCGCAGCATGCGTTCATCGCCCTGAACGCCGAATTGGCCAAGCAGTGGCCGCCGATTACCGCCAGTCGGGCGCCCGCTGCCGACGCGGACGAGTGGAACCGCGCGCCGAACAAGCGTTCCCTGCTCGAACGCTGAGCGTTGACCTGCCGGTGCAGCAATGACCGGCCCGGTTTCCAGCGCGGCGGATAGCGCGGGCGCTGGCGCATTACCGGCGGTGTCTACCAATACGGAGAAGCTCGCCACATTCGCCGCCGCCATCGCGACGCGGGCCTTGCCTCCCGGCGACGGATTTTTCGATGCGGTGGCGCAGGCGATGCTGGCGCGTATCGCTGCCGTTCGCGACGATTGCGGGGGCAGCGACGACGACTTTTCGGCCTGGCTGGTGCTGGCGCCCTCGCTGCCGATTGCTTCCGAGTTGCGCCAGTCCTTCGTGCGGCTTGCCGGTCGCCCGGTGCTGCTGCCGCACTTCGACGTTCTGCGGCGTTGGGCCGAGGCGGAGCCGGTAGCGGACTTGCCAGCCGCCATGACGGATAGCGAGCGGCTGGCCTTGCTCTACGACGCCCTGCGGCAGCGCAACTGGTTTGACGAGGGCGCGCGCTGGACGATCGCTGGCGAGCTGGCGGAACTCTTTGACGAACTGACTGTTGCCGCCGTCGTATTGCCGGATGACGATGCCGCGCTGGCGGAGCAATTGGCGCGCGCTTACGACACGCGCCTTTCCACACCGCTGGCCTTTGAAGCGCGTCTCGTCGTCGAGTTGTGGCGCGCCTTGTCCGCTATCGGCCGTCCTGACGGCGCTGCATTACAGCAGCTGCGACTGGCGCGACTGGCGGCGACGGCGGCGCGGCCCATGTTGGTGGTGCTCGACGCGGCGCCTGATGAGGCGCTGAGCGCGGCCGAGCGCGAATTTCTCGTGCGTTGGGCGGCACGGCAGACCGTGGCCGTGTTTTATCCGCAGCCGCGTTGCCACGCCGCAACGCCCGTGCAGGCGGCGCTCGACGCAGCCTGGCCGGAAGTGCTGGCTGCCCATGAGGCGACGCCCCCGCTCATCGAACGCGCGCGGTCGTTGGCGGCGACGCATCCGCTCAGCCCTCTGGCGGAGCGACTGGCGCTGGTGTCGGCGAGTGGCCGCGAGGCCGAGGCCGAGGCGGCCGTCGCGCGGGTGTTCGCCTGGCTGGGCGAGGGACGGCGTCGGATTGCCCTCATCAGCCAGGATCGTCTGACAGCGCGACGCGTGCGCGCCTTGCTTGAACGCGACGAGGTGCTGGTTGCCGACGAAACCGGCTGGAAGCTTTCCACTTCGCGGGCGGCGGCGTGCGTTGATGCGCTGCTGAAAACCGTGGCGGGCGGGGCCTACCACCGCGATCTTCTCGACCTCGTGAAATCCCCCTATGTCGTTGGCGGGATGGCGTCTTCGCCCGAGATGGCGGCGAGTGATGCGCGCGAAACGGCGATTTTCGTGCTCGAAGCGGCCGTGCGAGCCGCTTCCGCCGTACGCGGCCTACCGCGCATACGGCATGCCCTGCGCCAGTTCGCCGCCTCGTCGGCGCGCATGGAGCAGGCCGGGGCGGCGACGCACGCCGGGCCGGCGGCGCTGGCGGGGGCTGCCAGCCTGCTCGATCGCGTCGATGCGGCGCTGACCTTGCTGGTGGATCGGCCGGCACCGCTGGCGCGTTGGATCGAACGACTGGAAAAAGCCCTCGACGCGCTCGGCGCGCGGGCAGCGCTCCGCAGCGACGCGGCGGGCGCAGCGCTGCTTGACTTGCTGGCGCTGCGGCATGCCGAACTGATCGAGCATCGCGCGACGTTTTCCTTCGCCAGCTGGCGTGAATGGTTGAGCCGGGAGTTCGAGAGCGGCTCGTTCCGCGATGCCAGCGTGGCGAGCCCGGTGGTGTTGACGCCGCTGAATGCCGTCGCCTTGCGCCGCTTCGATGCCGCGCTGTTGCTGGGCGGCGATGCGCGACAGCTGGCGCCGGCCGCTAGTGGCGCGTTCTTCAACCAGTCGGTGCGCCGCGAGCTCGGTCTGCGTACGCACGATGATGCCCGTCGCGAAATGCGGCGCGATCTGGAGTTGCTGCTGGTCAGCGTGCCGCGTGTGGTGGTCGTCTGGCAGTCCGAGATCGACGGTGAGGCCAATCTGCCGGCGCCGGAGATTGATGTGCTATCGGCGCTGCATCAACTGGCGTGGGCGGACGATCTGCGGCGCGCACCGTTGGCGCGAGCGGTGCGCTCGCTTTCCGGCGGCGACATCCCGAGCGGGAAATTCTCGCCACCCGTCGCCCACCGCGCGGCGCCTTCGGCGCCTGCCGCGGCGATTCCGGGACGCATTACCGTGAGTAGCTACGCGACCTTGCTGGCGTGTCCTTACCGCTTTTTCGCGCGTTCCGTGCTGGGGCTGGGGGCGGTCGACGAGGTGGCCGAGACGGTCGATAAAAGCGATTACGGCGCTCTTGTGCATCGCGTGCTGGAGCGCTTCCACGCGCAGCATGCGTCGTTGGAAAGCCTGTCACCGGAGGCGGCGCGCGAGGCGTTGCGGCGCGATACCGAGCAGGTGTTCGCCCCGGCCATCGAGGAAAACGCGCTGGCACTGGGCTGGCGTCTGCGTTGGGAAAAGCGTCTCGACGCCTATCTGGCCTGGCAAGGGCAACGCGAGGCCGAGGGCTGGCGCTGGCAGCAGGCCGAGACGTCGGTCAAGCGTGTCTTCACGCTCGAAGACGGCACTTCGCTGGAAGTGGCTGGGCGCATTGATCGCGTTGACCGCCTTGTCGAGGGCGCTGCCGCCAGCGACGTCGGCAGCGGCACTCAGGGCAGTACTCGCAACGAGGCGGGCGTCTCCTTGCTCGATTACAAGACACGCACGGCCAAGGCCATTCGTGATGGTCTCGCCGACGATGTGCAGTTGCCCGCCTATGCGCTGTTGTGGGCGGGGCGTGAGCCGAGCCGCCGCGACGACGGCGCGGCAGAACTTCCGGGCGGCGGTGCGCGTGTGCTCGAAGCGGCCTACATCGCCCTCGACGATGAGACGGTGGGCGCCGTGGCCGCTGCCGAGCGCGATGCCGAGGCGCTGGCCGATCTGGCGCGGGCGCATGCGCAGCGTCTGGTGCACGCCTTCAGCGCCTTGCGTGCCGGTGCGCCCCTGCCGGCGCACGGTGCCGATAGCGCGTGCCGTTGGTGCGAAATGGCCGGCCTGTGCCGGAGAGAAGATGTCTGATTTTTCCGATACTCCTGAAGACGGCACCGGAAGCGCCCTGCGCTCTGGCGCACCGGCGGTGGCCGACGCGGCGCCGATCAGCGACGCCGCGATGCTGCGCTCGGTGGCGCTCGATCCGGCCCGCAGTGTCGTCGTCGAGGCCTGCGCCGGTAGCGGTAAAACCTGGCTCCTGGCCGCCCGCATCGTGCGTCTGCTGCTGGCGGGGGCCGCGCCCGGCGAAATCCTCGCCATTACGTTTACCCGCAAGGCGGCGCGCGAAATCGAGGAGCGTGTCATCGATTGGCTGCGTCTGCTGGCGACGGACGACACGCCGGCGGTCACGCGCTTTCTCGTCGAGCGGGGCGTTGTCGTCGATGCCGATACCTTGCGCCGCGCCCGCGGGCTTTTCGAGCGGGTCGCAGGCGCGCAGCCGGGGCTGGCGGTCAACACCTTCCACGGCTGGTTTCTGCAACTGGTGGCAGCGGCGCCGCTCTCTGCCGATCTTGCCGGTGCCACGCTGGTCGAGGGCGGCGCGCGTCTCTTCGACGAATGCTGGCAGGAGTTCGTTGCCGAGCAGGTCAACACCGAAGCCGGCCGCGACAGCGCCCGAGGCCGCGCCTTCGTCGCGCTGCTGCGCAGCATCGGTCAGGAGGCGACGCGCAGCCTGCTGCAAAGCGGCTTGCAGCGCCGCGCTGAGTGGCTCTCGTGGCTTTCGCCGTACGCCTCGCACTCCTCCCTCTCTTCGCTCGATGGTGAGCCGGCGGCGAGTGATGCCGTCGAGGCGAATCCCGCCATGGCAGGGGCGCTGCTGCGCGTGCGTCAATCCTTCGGTCTGCCGGTCCACGCCGATGCCATCAACCTGGCGGACGCGGCGGCGAGCTACGAAGACTGCGCCGAGGCTGACGATGCGGCGATCCTCGCCGATTTTTTTGCCCCCGGCTGGGCGCTTGAGTTTCACGCATATCTGGGATTGCTCGAACTGAGCGAATTGGCCAGCGATCAAGGCTTGGCGACGAGCTTGCGCGCCGCCTTGGCCGATGGGGCGGAGCTGGCCGACGCCGAGCGTCTGGCAGCCTTGCGCGACGTTTTCCTGACCGCGGGGGGCGCATTGCGCGCGCGCAAGCCGGGTAAAACGCTCGACCGGCGCTTCGGTAGTGAGGGGGCTGCGCGCTTTCTGGCGCTGCATGTGTCCTTGGGCGAACGCGTGCTGGCTTGCCTTGAGCGGCGCGCCGACGCGGCGGCGTTTGCGCTCAACCGCGACGCGCTGGTGGTGATCGACGCTTTTCTGGAAAAGGTCGAGGCCGTCAAATCCTCGCGGCGGATCATGGACTTCGTCGACGCTGAATGGCGTGTCTTGCAACTGCTGCGCGACAGCGACAACGCGGCCTACGTGCAGGCGCGTCTCGATGCCCGCTATCGTCACGTCCTGCTCGACGAATTCCAGGACGCCAATCCCTTGCAGTGGCAGATCCTGCTGGCCTGGTTCGACGCGTATTCCGACGCGGCGCGGCCCAGCGTCTTTCTGGTCGGTGACCCGAAGCAGTCGATTTACCGCTTCCGTCGCGCCGAACCGCGCCTGTTCGCTGCCGCCAGTGAGTATCTCTCGCAGCACTTCGCCGCTGCGCGCTGCCTGCTCGACATGACGCGGCGCAACGCGCAGCCGGTGGTCGATGTGGTCAATACGCTGTTCGCCGCCGAAGCCGCTTTTCAGCCGTTTCGCGAGCAGTCATCTGCCGCGGGCGCGTTGCCCGGCCGGGTTGAGTTGCTGCCCTTGTGCGCGGCGTCGGCGGCCGACAGCGCTGCCGCCCCGGACGCTCACGCCTCCACTCCCGACACGGCGAGAGTCGAGACGACAGTCGAGGCCGGTGGCGCGGCGTACTCCGATGGTCTGCCGCGCTTGCGCGACCCGCTGCGCGAGCCGGCCATCGAGATGGTCGATACGCGCCGGCAGCGCGAAGCGGCGCATCTTGCCGCGTCGATTCAAGCCATCGTCGGCCATTGGCAGGTGCATGAACGCGACGGCACGACGCGTCTCGCGCGCTACGGCGACATCCTCTTGCTGGCGCGCACGCGCACGCAACTGGCGATCTACGAGCGGGCGCTGGCTGCGGCCGGCATCCCCTTCGTTGGCGCTGCGCGGGGCGGCTTACTGCGCACGCTGGAAGCGCGCGACATCACCGCGCTGCTTGAATTTCTCGTCAATCCGGCGGCGGATCTCGCTTTGGCGCATGCCTTGCGCTCGCCTTTGTTCGGCTGCGCCGACGACGACCTGCTGTTGCTGGCGCAGACGCCGGGTGCCGACTGGTGGGCGCGCCTGCGCGCCTTGACGGCAAGTGCCGGCAGCGTCGAGTTGCGTCGCGCGGCCGGCTTGCTCAGCGACTGGCGAGAGGCGGCGCAGCGCTTGCCGGCGCATGATTTGCTCGATCGCATCTTTCATCAGGGGCAATTGCGCGAACGCTATCGATACGCTGTCCCGGCGGCCTTGCGCGAGCGCGTCGACGCCAATCTGGGGGCGCTTTTGCTGCTGGCGCTCGATCTGGATGGTGGGCGTTACCCCAGTTTGCCGCGCTTCATCGACGAGTTGCGCGTCCTCAACGAGGTCGCCGACGACGAGGCACCGGACGAAGGCGCCATCGAGGCGCCGGCCGAGGGGGCAGATGCGGCGTCGCGCGTACGCATTCTGACCATCCACGGTGCCAAGGGGCTGGAGGCGCCCATCGTCTGGCTGCTCGATGCGCATGCGACGACGCGCCCGGAAAGCCCTTGGCAGCCCCTGGTCGAATGGCCACCGACGGCGAGTGCGCCCAGCCATTTTTCGATTCGTGGCAGCAAGGAATTACGCGGACGGCAACGCGACGCGCTTTTCGCCGCCGACGCCGCTGCGGCGGCGCGCGAGGAACTCAATCTGCTTTACGTCGCCATCACGCGTGCCCGTCAGGTGTTTATCGCCAGCGGAATTGCGGGGGCGCGCGACAGCGAGACGACGCCCTATCGCCGCCTTGAACGGGCACTGGCGCAGTTGCGCTCGGGCGATGGCGTGTGTGCCGGGAACGGCGCAGCGCCCGAGGCGGCTGTGCTCGCGGTCTACGGCGATTACGCCGAAGGTTGGTGCGATCTGTCGAGCCTTGCCGATCTGGCGCCGCGCGCGGCAGAGGGGAGGGCGTCGGGCGATGCGTTTTTCGGCGCCAGCGCGAACAAGGTTTCGGCAGCAGTTGGGGGCTTCCCCGCCGCGACCGATGAGGCGGTTGCCGGCAGTACAGGCGAGACGCAAGGGGAGGTGCCTGACGCAGCGGCACCCACAGCAACCGGTGCGCCCGGCGCGCCCGTTGGCGTGCGGCGTGGCGTGCCAACGGCCAACGAGCGTTTCGGCGTGTTGCTGCACGCGATTCTCGAACACCGCACCGGGCGCATCGCCGCAGATGAGTGGTGGCTTGCCTTGGGCTTTAGCGACGAGGAATACCGCGCTGCCTTGCCAGCCGCTGAGCGCTTGCTGAATGCGCCGATCCTGCGCCGCTTTTTCGATCCGCAATGCTACCGGCGCGCCTGGGACGAGGCCGAACTGGTCAGTCTCGATGGCCGCCTGCTGCGTCTTGACCGCCTCGTCGAATTCGCCAACGCCGACGGCGGGCCGGGCGAGTTGTGGGTGCTCGATTACAAGAGTTCGGCGGCAACGACTTCGCGTCTTGCCGAGTATCAGGAGCAGGTGGACGCGTATTGTCGGGCGATTGCCGCGATCTTTGCCGGGCGCCCGGTGCGCGGCATGCTGGCTTTTGCCAGTGGCGATCTGTCGGCGCTGGAGGTGTGCGTCGAGCAGGCGGCGACTGCTCCTGTCGAGGCCGGATAACGCGCTC
Organism: Rhodocyclus gracilis; assembly: GCF_009617575.1. GTDB lineage: Bacteria > Pseudomonadota > Gammaproteobacteria > Burkholderiales > Rhodocyclaceae > Rhodocyclus > Rhodocyclus gracilis. The sequence goes on along the minus strand of NZ_WIXJ01000001.1, from coordinate 365,475 downwards.
TGCTTCCGGGAGGATGCCGTGCGCCGCGCGGGGCGCGTGGAGTGCTTTGGTGAGCCAAGTGGCGGCTTCCGCAAAGCGCGTCAATGGAATAACATTTGGCAATAATCAGAGGGCGTCAAAGCGCTCTATTCATGGCTCGGCGTTTGTCGGGTGGTGGCACTTGAGAGGATGAACCATGCTGGTGAGAGAGATTTTGCGGGTCAAGGGCTCGCGTTTGTACACCGTTTCGCCCGATCAGCCTTTGAGCGAGGCGCTGGCGGCCATGGCCGACCACGACATCGGCTCGCTGGCGGTGCTCGACGGCAAGCGCCTGGTTGGCGTTCTCACTTTCCGCGAGATGTTGCATGCGCTGCATCGTCCCCTCGGTGAGACCTCGGCGATCACCGTGGCGCAGGTCATGGTGCCCGATCCCGTGACGGCGTCGCCCGACATGGACCTCGACGAACTGCGTCGGCTGATGGTCGACAAGCGCTCGCGTTATTTGCCGGTGCTCGATGGCGAAGAACTCGCCGGCATCGTTTCCTTCCACGATGTGGCGCGCGCGGTGCTCGAAGAACAGAGCTTCGAAAACCTGCTGCTCAAGAACTACATCCGCAATTGGCCAGAGGGCGAAAAGAGCGAATAAGACTTCAGGCGCCGCTTCGTGCGGCGCCTTTTGCATTTTTGAGCGCGTCGCGCGTCGCGTTCGACGGCGCCGCTTGGTGGTTGATGTCGTGTTTTACCTGTTGCACAGCCCCGTATAGCGGGGCTTTTCTCTGAAAACTACAACATAAACAGACCATAAGACGCATCCTCAGGAGGAGACTTTGGAAAAAATCTGGCTGAAAAGCTATCCGGCAGGTATTCCCGCGGAAGTCGATCTTGGCGAATTCGCCTCGCTGGGGGCACTGTTCGAGCAGAGCGTTACGCGCTATCGCGACCGCGTCGCCTACATCAACATGGGCGTGTCGTTGACCTACGGTCAGCTGGATGAATTATCGCGGCAGTTTGCGGCGTATCTGCAGTCGGTCATTGCGCTGCCGCGCGGCGCGCGCGTGGCGATCATGATGCCGAACGTGCTGCAATACCCGGTGGCGATGCTCGGCGCCTTGCGGGCGGGCTACGCGGTGGTCAATTGCAATCCGCTCTACACCCCGCGCGAACTGGAACACCAGTTGAAGGACTCGGGGGCAGAGGCCATCGTCATCCTCGAGAACTTTGCGCATACGTTGCAGCACGCCATCGGCGCAACGGCCGTCAAGCATGTCGTCATGGCGCGCATTGGCGATCTCTTCGGTTTCCCGAAGGGCATGGTGGTCAATTTCGCCGTCAAATACATCAAGCACATGGTGCCGGCTTGGCGTCTGCCGCGTGTGACGGGCTTCAATACGGCGCTGGCGCGTGGCGCGGCGGCGAGTTACGCGCCGCCGGTAATCGGTCACGACGACATCGCCTTCCTGCAATACACCGGCGGCACGACCGGTTTCTCCAAGGGCGCCATGCTGACGCATGGCAACATCCTCGCCAATCTGACGCAGGCGCACGCGTGGATTCGCTCGGCGGTGCGCGAGGGGCAGGAGCTGATCGTCACCGCCTTGCCGCTTTACCATATCTTTGCACTGACGGCGAATTGCTTCACCTTCCTCAAGATCGGTGCAACCAACGTGCTGATCACCAATCCGCGCGACATTCCAGGCTTCATTGCCGAGTTGCGCAAATACCCGTTCACGGTGCTGACGGGGGTCAACACGCTCTTCAACGCCCTCCTGAACAACGAGGATTTTGCCCGCCTCGATTTCAGCCGCCTGAACGTGACGCTCGGCGGCGGCATGTCGGTGCAGAAAAGCGTCGCCGAACGCTGGAAGCGCGTCACCGGCAAGCCGCTGATCGAAGCTTATGGCCTCACCGAAACCTCCCCGGCGGTCACCATCAACCCGCTCGACATCACCGATTTCAACGGCTCGATTGGCTTGCCGATTTCGTCGACCGAAGTGCTCATCCTCGACGACAACGGCAAGGAAGTGCCACTTGGCAAGCCCGGCGAACTCTGTGTGCGCGGGCCGCAGGTGATGAAGGGCTACTTTAATCGCCCCGACGAGACGGCCAACGTGTTTACCGCCGACGGCTTCTTGCGTACCGGCGATGTGGCGGTGATGGACGAGCGCGGCTTCGTGCGCATCGTCGATCGCAAGAAGGACATGATTCTCGTCTCCGGCTTCAACGTCTATCCGAACGAGGTCGAAGACGTCGTGGCCCTGCACCCCGGCGTTCTCGAAGTGGCGGCGCTGGGGGTTGCCGATGCCCGCTCCGGCGAGGCGGTGAAGATCTTCGTCGTGCGTAAAGACCCGGCGCTGACGGCAGCCGACCTCATCGCGCACTGTCGCGAGAGCCTGACGGGCTACAAGGTGCCGCACATCGTCGAGTTCCGCGACGAATTGCCGAAGACCAACGTCGGCAAGATCTTGCGCCGCGCCTTGCGCGACGACGTGCCGGGCGTCTGAACGCGCGGCTTCCGCTGCGGCTGGGCGGCCTGTTAGTGGGCCGTCCGGCTGCGTAGAGGCGCTTTCCCGGCTGTCCTGGAGGGGGCGGAGGGCTATGGTAGACTTCCGCTCCCCTCGTCTTGCATGGAATCGCCATGTCCGGCAACAGTTTCGGCCTTCTTTTCTCGGTTAGCTCGTTCGGCGAGTCGCACGGTCCGGCGATCGGTTGCGTCGTCGACGGTTGCCCGCCGGGGCTGGAACTGTCGGCGGCGGATATCCAGGTCGAACTCGACCGGCGCAAGCCCGGCGGTTCGCGCCACGTCACGCAGCGACGTGAGTCCGACACGGTCGAAATCCTCTCCGGCGTTTTCGAGGGGCGCACCACCGGCACGCCGATCGGCCTGCTGATCCGCAACGAGGACCAGCGCAGCCGCGACTACGGCAACATCGCCGAGACCTTCCGCCCCGGCCACGCCGACTACGCCTATACGCAAAAATACGGTTTCCGCGACTATCGCGGCGGCGGCCGTTCGTCGGCACGCGAGACGGCGACGCGCGTTGCCGCCGGCGCGATCGCGCGCAAGTGGCTGAAGGAGCGCTACGGCGTCGTCATTCGCGGCTGGATGAGCCAGCTCGGACCGCTGCCGATTCCCTTTGTCGACGCGGCAGCGATCGACGACAACCCCTTCTTCGCGCCGAACGCGGCGATCGTCCCCGAACTCGAGGCGTACATGGATTCGCTGCGCAAGTCGGGCGATTCGGTCGGCGCGCTGATCACCGTTACCGCCAGCGGCCTGCCGCCGGGCTGGGGCGAGCCGGTGTTCGACCGCCTCGACGCCGACATCGCGCATGCGCTGATGGGAATCAACGCGGTCAAGGGCGTCGAGATCGGCGCGGGTTTTTCCGCGGTGGCGCAGAAGGGCAGCGAGCACGGCGACGAGATGAGCCCGGCTGGCTTCCTTTCCAATAACGCCGGCGGCATCGTCGGCGGCATCTCGACCGGGCAGGACATCGTCGCGCGCATCGCGCTGAAGCCGACGTCGAGCATCCGCCTCGAACGGCAGTCGGTGAATCTCGCCGGCGAAGCGTCGACGGTGGCGACGCACGGCCGGCACGACCCCTGCGTCGGCCTGCGTGCGACGCCGATCGCCGAAGCGATGCTGGCGCTGGTGCTGATCGACCACGCGTTGCGCCACCGTGCGCAGTGCGGCGACGTCGTCTGCGCGACGCCGCGCCTGCCGTCGTCGGCGGCCTGAGCGGCCTGCTCCGCCTGATTCGCGCGCTTAACACCCGCTGCCGTCACTTTGTCCGCGCTGCCCTACTGGCGACTGTCCAGCTACTACTTCTTCCACTTCGCCTTCATCGGCGCCTTCTCGCCGTACTTCGGCCTGTACCTGAAGTCGCTGTCGTTCTCGGCCTGGGACATCGGTCTGGTGATGTCGCAGATGCAGCTGATGCGCATGTTCGCGCCCTATCTGTGGGGCGCGCTCGCCGACCGGCAGCCACGGCGCACGCCGATCATCCGCCTGGCAGCGGCGATCAGCCTGGTTTCCTTCGTCGCCTTCTTCTTCACCACCAGCCTCGGCGGGCTGCTGGCGGCGATGGCAATGCTCGCGTTCTTCTGGAGCGCAGCATTGCCCCTGGTCGAAACGCAGACCTTCGACCACCTGCGCGACGATCCGGCGCGCTACAGCCGCATCCGCGTCTGGGGATCGATTGGCTTCATCTTCGCTGTCATGGTGGTCGGCGCCTGGCTCGAATACCAGCCGATCAGCCATCTGCTCTGGATGTTGCTGGCGACGCAAGTCGGCATCATGGTTTGCGCGCTGCGCGTGCCGGAAGCGAAGGCGCACAGCAGCACCACCGGGCCGGCGCCGGCGCTCGGCGCGATCCTCAGGCAGACGCGCGTGCGTGCGCTGCTCGCCGCGTGTTTTGCCATGTCGGCGGCGCACGGCGCGTACTACGTCTTCTACTCGATCCATCTCGCCGGACACGGCTATTCGACCTCGCTGGTCGGCGGCTTGTGGTCGCTTGGGGTTGTCGCCGAGATTGGCGTTTTCATGATCATGGCGCCGCTGATGCGCCGTTTCAGCCTGCGCGCCGTCCTGCTCACCTGCTTCGCGGCGGCGGCGCTGCGTTTCGTGCTGATTGGCTGGGGCGCCGACAGTCTCGCCATCCTCCTCGTCGCGCAAGTGCTGCACGCACTGACCTTCGGTGCGCACCACGCGGCGGCCATCGCTGCGATCAACCGCTGGTTCCCCGGGCGCGCGCAGGGGCGCGGACAGGCCTTGTATTCGAGCCTGTCCTTCGGTGCCGGCGGGCTGTTCGGTGCCTTGATCAGCGGCTGGAGCTGGGATAGCCTCGGCGCCGGCATCAGTTTTTCGATAGGTTCGGCCTTCGCCCTGCTTGGTTTTTTGCTGGTGTACGCCGGTGTGCGCGGCGAAGACGGGGCGGGCGAAGCGGTGATTGAGAGCAAAACATGAGGCAATTTTCGACGCGTAGTGATTGGCCCCATTGGTTCCGCCTGCGCCGTGCGAGCGGCGCTGTACTGGTGGCTGCGGCGCTGCTCGCCGCCTGCGCGACACAGACCACCTTGCCGGGCGCGGTTGGCGTCGACCGGCAGCAGATGCTGCTGATTCCGGCGGCAGACATGGATCGTGCCGCCGAGCAGTCGTATCGGCAGATCCTGCGCGAGGCGCAGGCGAAGGGTCAGCTCAACCATGATGCCGGCGACACGGCGCGCGTGCGCGCCATCGCCAACCGCCTGATTCCCGCAACCGCTGCCTTTCGGGCCGACGCGCCGGCGTGGCGCTGGGAAGTCAATGTCATCGACAGCAAGGAGCTCAACGCCTGGTGCATGCCGGGCGGCAAGATCGCCGTTTATTCCGGCCTGATCGATACGCTACGGCCGACCGACGCGGAACTGGCTGCCGTCATGGGCCACGAGATCGCGCATGCCCTGCGCGAACACGGCCGCGAGCGCGCCTCACAGGCGCAGGCGGCGAATCTCGGGCTGACGTTCCTGGGAGCGGCGGCTGGCCTGTCGCGCAATCAGGTCGATCTGGCCGGGCAAATCACCGATCTGACCGTGCTGCATCCAAACAGCCGGCAGAACGAGGCCGAGGCCGACCGCATCGGCGTCGAACTCGCGGCGCGCGCCGGCTACGACCCGCAGGCGGCCGTGTCGCTCTGGGAGAAAATGGCGGCGCGCAATGGCGGGCAGCCGCCGCAGTGGCTGTCGACCCACCCCTCGCACGCGACGCGCATTGCGGATCTGCAAGTCGCCGCCGAACGCGTGCAGCCGCTCTATGTCGCGGCGCGGCGAACGCTGCGCCCCGAGCGGAGCGAGAAGCCCCGCCCCGGCTGACAGCGCCGCCAGCGCTGTGACATAATCGGCGGCTTTCGTTGCGGTTGCCGGCAGGATGGGCGGCCGACGGCGCATCCGCTGGCCGGTTTTATGGCCGCTTTGACTGTCATGCCTTCCCGGCACGTTCTTCGGGCTGATTCCATGTCGCACAATTCGCCGCAAACGCTCTACGACAAACTCTGGCAAAGCCACGTCGTGCTCGAACAGGACGACGGCTCCGCGCTGATCTACATCGACCGTCACCTCATCCACGAAGTGACCAGCCCGCAGGCCTTCGAGGGCTTGAAGCTGGCCAAGCGCCAGCCGTGGCGGATTTCGTCGGTGGTCGCCACCGCCGACCACAATACGCCGACCAATCACTGGGAGCGCGGTATCGAGGATCCGGTGTCGCGCCTGCAGGTGGAGACGCTCGACGCCAACATCCACGAGTTCGGCGCGCTTGCCTACTACCCGTTCAAGGACTCGCGCCAGGGCATCGTGCACGTCGTCGGCCCGGAAAACGGCGCGACGTTGCCGGGGATGACCGTCGTCTGCGGCGACTCGCATACCAGCACGCACGGCGCTTTCGCCTGCATGGCGCACGGCATCGGCACCTCGGAAGTCGAGCACGTGCTGGCGACGCAATGTCTGGTGCAGAAGAAGTCGAAGACCATGCTCGTTCGCGTCGAGGGCCAATTGCGCCGCGGCGTCTCGGCCAAGGACATCGCACTGGCGGTGATCGGCAACATCGGCACCGCCGGCGGCACCGGTTACGCCATCGAGTTCGCTGGCAGCGCCATCCGCGCGCTGTCGATCGAAGGCCGCATGACGCTGTGCAATATGGCGATCGAGGCTGGCGCACGCATGGGCTTCGTCGCCGTCGACCAGACCACCATCGATTACCTGAAGGGCCGTCCGTTCGCGCCGAAGGGCGACGACTGGGAGCGCGCCGTCGCCAGCTGGCGGCAGCTCACGAGCGACGAAGGGGCGCGTTTCGATCAGGTGGTCGAGTTGCGCGCCGAGGCGATCGACCCGCTCGTCACCTGGGGCACCTCGCCGGAGATGGTCGTCTCGATCAAGGGCCGCGTTCCCGATCCGGCGTCGTTCGCCGATCCGGTCAAGCGCGAGGGCGCCGAGCGCGCGCTCGCCTACATGGGGCTCGCGCCGAACCAGTCGGTCGAGAGCATCGCCATCGACAAGGTGTTCATCGGCTCGTGCACCAACTCGCGCATCGAGGATCTGCGCGCCGCTGCCAGCGTGCTCAAGGGCCGCCATGTCGCCGCCAACGTCAAGCTGGCGCTGGCGGTGCCCGGTTCCGGTCTGGTCAAGCGCCAGGCCGAGGCCGAAGGGCTCGACAAGGTTTTCATCGCCGCCGGTTTCGAGTGGCGCGAACCGGGCTGTTCGATGTGTCTGGCGATGAACGCCGACCGCCTGGAGCCGGGCGAGCGCTGCGCGTCGACCTCGAACCGCAATTTCGAAGGTCGCCAGGGCGCCGGTGGGCGCACGCATCTGGTGAGTCCGCAAATGGCAGCGGCGGCGGCGATCGCCGGCCGTTTCGCCGACGTTCGTGAAATTGTCTGCAAGGAGCCTGTATGAGTCGCGCTACCGCATCCTTCCTCGTTTTGCTGGCGCTTGCCGCGACGGCGTGCAACACCGTTCACGGCATCGGCAAGGACATTGAACGCGGTGGTCAGGCCATCGAAAAGGCGGCACGCTAATGGACGCTTTCGTTCGCCTCAACGGGCTGGTGGCGCCGCTCGACCGCGCCAACGTCGACACCGACGCGATCATCCCGAAGCAGTTCCTCAAGTCGATCAAGCGTTCGGGCTTCGGCCCCAACCTGTTCGACGAGTGGCGTTACCTCGATGTCGGCCAGCCGGGTCAGGACAGTACGAATCGTCCGCGCAACCCGGATTTCGTGCTCAACCAGCCGCGCTATCAGGGCGCGCAGATTCTGCTGGCACGCAAGAACTTTGGCTGCGGCAGCTCGCGAGAGCACGCGCCCTGGGCCTTGCTCGACTTCGGCTTCCGCGCCGTGATCGCCGAGAGCTTCGCCGACATCTTCTTCAACAACTGCTTCAAGAACGGCATCCTGCCGATCACGCTGCCGGCCGCCGAGATCGATGCGTTGTTTGCCGCTGTGAGCGGTACGCCCGGCTTCCGCCTGCTGATCGATCTCGAACGGCAAGTCATCGAGCGGCCTGACGGCGTTTCACTGCCTTTCGCCATCGACGATTACCGCAAGGAACGTCTGCTCAATGGCTGGGACGACATCGGCCTGACCTTGCGCCACGCCGACATCATTCGCGAATTCGAGGAACGTCGTCGGCGCGAACAGCCCTGGCTGTTCTGCGGCTGATTTCCCGTCTTTTGCACCGTGCGTGTCGCGGTGCGGGCAAACCGGCGCCGTAAGGTGCCGGTGTTTTTTCATCCCGTCGGCGAGTCCGGCGGCAGCGCAGCGTCGTCCATCACGACGACCTGCCAGCGACCCAGCGCCAGCGGCGCTTACAGCGAGGAATGACATGAAGATTTGCGTATTGCCCGGCGACGGCATTGGTCCCGAAATCATGGCGCAGGCGCTGCGCGTGCTGCGCGCGCTCGACCTCGATTTCACTTTCGAGGAAGCGCTGCTCGGCGGCTGTGCCGTCGACGCCACCGGCGATCCCTTCCCGGAAGCAACGCGCCGTCTGGCGCTGGAGTCCGACGCGGTGCTGCTGGGCGCCGTCGGCGGCCCGCAGTGGGATACGCTGCCGCGCGAGCAGCGTCCGGAGCGCGGTCTGCTCGGCATCCGCAAGACGCTCGGCCTCTTTGCCAACCTGCGTCCCGCGATCCTTTACCCGGAACTCGCCAACGCCTCGACGCTGAAGCCCGAGGTCGTCGCCGGTCTCGACATCCTGATCGTGCGCGAACTCACCGGCGACATCTACTTCGGCCAGCCGCGCGGCATCGAGATGCGCGACACGGGCAACGGCAATGAGCGCGTCGGCTACAACACGATGATCTACAGCGAGAGCGAGATTCGTCGCATTGCCAAGGTCGCCTACGAGGCGGCGCAGAAGCGCAACGGCCGGCTGTGCTCGGTCGACAAGATGAACGTGCTCGAATGCACGCAGTTGTGGCGCGACATCGTCAGCGACATGGCGCGCGACTATCCGGACGTGCAGCTCTCGCACATGCTCGTCGACAACGCGGCGATGCAGCTGGTGCGCAACCCGAAGCAGTTCGACGTGGTGGTCACCGGCAACATGTTCGGCGACATCCTCTCCGACGAAGCCTCGATGCTCACCGGTTCGATCGGCATGCTGCCCTCGGCCTCGCTCGACGCCAACAACAAGGGCCTGTACGAACCCTCGCACGGCTCGGCGCCCGACATCGCCGGACAGGACAAGGCCAACCCGCTGGCGACCATTCTCTCGGCGGCGATGATGCTGCGTTACACCTTCGCGCAGGAAGAAGGTGCGCAGCGCATCGAGAACGCGGTGAAGAAGGTGCTGGCGCAGGGCTATCGCACCGGCGACATCTACGAACCGGGAACGACGCTGGTCGGCACGCGCGGCATGGGCGACGCCGTCCTCGCCGCGCTGTAGGCGAAAACCGCAGCTCCTGCGTTACCCGTAGACAGGGTCGGGCGTCAGCCCGGCTCTCCCTCCCGAATGAACGAATCGGCGGCCCGCGCGCCCAAGTGCGCAGGAGCCGTCGTGGCGATGCGAAGAAAGTGACACGAAGATGGCGATGACAAAGTTGGGTCTGGTCGGCTGGCGCGGCATGGTCGGCTCGGTGTTGATGCAGCGCATGGCCGAGGAGGGCGACTTCGCCCACGTCGAGCCGTTCTACTTCTCGACCTCGGCCGCCGGCAGTGCGGCGCCCGCCTTCGGCGGCAAGGAAGGCGGCGTCCTGCACGACGCGGCGTCGATCGACACGCTGCAGGCGATGGACATCATCATCACCTGTCAGGGCGGCGACTACACCAAGGAGGTGTTCCCGAAGCTGCGCGCGGCCGGCTGGAAGGGGCACTGGATCGACGCGGCATCGACGCTGCGCATGGCCGACGACGCAGTGATCGTCCTCGACCCGGTCAACCTTGACGTGATCAAGGCGGCGCAGGCGCGTGGCGTGAACAACTGGATCGGCGGCAACTGCACCGTCTCGCTGATGCTGATGGGCCTCGGCGGCCTGTTCCGTGCCGACCTCGTCGAGTGGGTGTCGGCGATGACCTATCAGGCGGCGTCGGGCGCCGGCGCGCAGAACATGCGCGAACTGCTGGCGCAGATGGGCGCGCTGCACGACGCGGTGAAGGCCGAGCTGGCCGATCCGGCGTCGGCGATCCTCGACATCGACCGCAAGGTCGCGGCGACGATGCGTTCGGCCGACTTCCCGACCAAGAACTTCCGCAACACCCCGCTCGCCGGCAGCCTGATCCCGTGGATCGACGTTCCCGTCGCCGACGGCCAGTCGAAAGAAGAGTGGAAGGGTGGCGCTGAGTGCAACAAGATCCTCGGCAAGCCCGCTTTCCGCAGCGCCGGCTCGATCCCGATCGACGGCCTGTGCGTGCGCATCGGCGCCATGCGCTGCCACTCGCAGGGCCTGACCATCAAGCTGAAGAAGGACGTGCCGCTGGCCGACATCGAAGGGCTGATCGCCGCTGCCAATCCGTGGGTCAAGGTCGTTCCCAACGAGCGCGAGATCAGCGAGCGCGAACTGACGCCGACCGCCGTCACCGGCACGCTTTCCGTTCCGGTCGGCCGCCTGCACAAGCTGGCGATGGGCCCCGAATACCTCGGCGCCTTCACCGTCGGCGATCAGCTGCTGTGGGGTGCCGCCGAACCGCTGCGGCGCATGCTGCGCATCCTTCTGGAAAGCTGACTCCGCCGCTGCCTTCGGGTGGCGCGGTGGATGTGCGTAGGCGCGCCGAAAAAAGCCGGGGAAAGCCCCGGTTTTTTTCCGCAGACGCTTCCCAGATCACAAGCAAGTTTAGCTTGCGCCGCTAACTGCATGATGTTATTTTGATTATTCTAAAAATCGACGCTCAAGGTGGTGCCGTGGCCAAACCATCTCAACCCGCATTGACCCGGTTTCGGCGGCGCGGCTGCGCGCTGGCAGTCGCGGCATGTCTTGGTTTTTCGCTCCCGCTGGCGGCAGAGGCGGCTGGTCTGGGGCGGGTGAATGTGCTTTCCGCTCTGGGGCAACCTTTGCGCGCCGAGATCGACCTGGCGGCAACGTCCGATGAACTGGCGGGGATGAAAGCCAGCCTCGGCTCGCCAGAGGCCTTTCGCCAGGCCGGCGTTGACTACAACCCGGCGTTGCTCGGCCTGCGTTTTGCTATCGATACGCGGGCGAACGGTCAGGCGGTCGTCAAGCTCTCCAGCGAGCGCCCGATGGCTGAACCCTTCGTCGATCTTCTGCTCGAGTTGAACTGGCCGGCCGGCCGTCTGGTGCGCGAATTCAGCTTCTTGCTCGATCCGCCTGAGGCGAACGCGCCTGCCTCCCTGACGGCCGTGGCGCCAGTGGTGCCTGCGGTAACGGCGCCGTCTCCGATTCGCCGTGTCATCCGCTCGGAGTCTGCCACCGATGCGTCTGCCAAGGCGGCGGAGAAATCCAGCGAAAGCACGCCGGAGCGCACGAGCGAGGCGGCGGCCGATGCCTCTCCCTCGCTGCGTGTCGATCCGACGATGTCAAAAACCGCAGCCCCGCGCGCAACGCACGAGGTGAAGCGTGGCGAAACCTTGCACCGCGTCGCCAGCGAGACGCGTCCCCAGAACGTTTCGCTCGAGCAGATGCTGGTTGGCCTCTTTCGCGCCAATCCTGAGGCATTCGACGGCGCCAACATGAATCGCATGCAGGCCGGGCGGATTCTCACTATTCCCTCGGCCGAGGAAGCTGCCGCGCTGCCCGACGAAGAGGCGAAGAAGATCGTCGTTGCCCAGTCAGCCAATTGGGAAGCCTATCGGCGCAAACTTGCGCAATTGGCTGCCAAGTCCGCAGCCAAGGACGATCAGGATCGGCAGGGCGCGACGGGGCGCGTGACGACGCGCGTCGAAGACAAGGCGGCACCGGCCAGCGATACCAAAGACCGGCTCCAGGTCTCGAAGAGCGAGTCGGCCGCCGCACGCGCCGGAGCGAAGGCCGAAGAAGAGGCCATCGCGCGCGAGAAGGCGCTGAAAGAGGCGAACGAGCGCATCGTCCTGCTGGAAAAGAACGTCTCCGATTTGCAGAAGCTCGTTGAACTGAAAAACCAGAAACTCGCCGACTTGCAAAAGCTCGCCGCCGCCAAGGAGTCAACGCCGGTACCGGCGAGCGAAACCCGGAAAGCCGAAGCAGACGCCAGTAAGGCGGCCGTGCCCGAGGCGTCAGCTCCTCACGCGACCACCGCTGAAACAGCCGATTCGGCAGCACCCGCCAGACAAGAGACTCCTGCTACGGCTGCGGAACCCGCCGCGACCCCAGAAGCGGCCGCACCGGAAGCGAAACCCGAGACTCCCGCGACATCCGCCGCTGCCGACGCGCCAGCGGCTGTGCCTGCGACGGACGCGACGAACGCCGACGAGTCGCTGCTCAAGAAACTTCAGGCCAACCCGATTCTGCTGGCCGGAGCGGGGCTTGCCGCCGTGCTGGGGCTTTTCTTCGCCTTCGCCCGTCGGCGCCAGCCCGCCGTGACGCCTGTCGAGGAAGAAGACGGTTCCGAAGGCAGCGATACGCTCTCGGCCAACGAGCCGCAGGAGGCGTCGCCAGAGCCTGAGCGGGAGGAGGCCCCGGCGCCAGTGTCGCCGGTAATTGCGAGCACTGAAGTGGTGGCAGATCAGTCGTCGCCGTATGCGCCGGCGGCTGCGCCCGCCGCAGCTTTCGCGCCAGTCGCCACGGCGGCCTACGCGGCGCTCGCCAATGATGCGCATGCGGCGCCAAAGGAAGACGATTTCGCGGATGCCGCTGGCCCTACTTCCGCCGCGCCGGAGGCTTCGGCCGCAGCCGGTCGCGCCGATACGGTCGCCGTTCCCGAAGAGTTGCCGGGCGAGTCGTTCGCCGCCGTTGAGGGTGCTGCGGTCGAGGTGGATTCGCCCGCTGAGTCCGCCGTCTCTGCGGCTGAGCCTGGCGCCGACGCTGTCGCCAGCGAACCTGCGGCAGTCGCCGAGCCGGTGTCGGCGGCGGAAGAAGCCGGCGATACGCGTATCGAAGACGGCGCGGCAGTCGTGCCGGAAGAAGCTCCTGCGTTTGCCGAAAACGAAACGCCGGGCGAGCCGGGCATGCTCGATTTCGATCTCACCCCCGACCTCGCTGACGCCGGCGCGGTGAACGAGCCGAGTGAAGAGTTGCTCCTGAGTGAAGCGTCGACCGACTCCCTGCCGCAGCCGCCTGAGGCGCCGGCTAGCGCCTTGCCCAAGGCGATGCTCGACATTGATTTCGATCTGGGCGCTACGCCTTCGCCTGCGACGGGCGCTGCGGTTCCGCCCGCGCCAGACGTCGAGGCGGAGAAGTCGTCGGAGAATGTGGCAGAAGCGGCCAGCGACGAACTGCCGGCAGACGAAGAGGGGGCGCTGGAGTTCGACGCCAACCTCGCCGATCTCGTCGATGTCGGTATTCCCGACGAGGCGCCGGTGGCGCCGCCTTTTGATCTCTCCTCGATCAATCTCGATCTCGCCGAGCCAGCCGGGCCAGTTGAACCGGCTGATTCAGCCGATGACGAGGCTGCGACCGCTGATACCGCTGATTCTGTGCCGCCGGACCTGCCTGACCCCTTCGCCGGTCGCTCGCCGGCTTCGCCTGCAACGCCTGAATTAGCGGAGCCGCTTGATTTCGGACAGGAGTTCGAGTCGCCCGCCGCACCGGCTGAGGCCGCTGCGCCGGCCGCGACCGAACCCCCGGCCGATGTTGAGGAACCAGTCAACGAAGAGGCGGAGACCAAGCTCGATCTTGCCAAGGCCTATGAAGAGATGGGCGATCTGGAGGGCGCGCGCGAGTTGCTCGAAGAAGTCCTTGCCGAGGGCAACACCGAGCAGCGTGAGCGTGCCGGCATGACCCTCGCCCGTCTTGAGGGCTGATCTTCGCGTAGGCGCAGGCCGTTGCGACTCAGGTCGCAGCGGCCGTTTTTTTGCGCCCCTCTGATTACCGCGTTTTTGCCAATACGCTCGTGTTCCCGACTTTTCATCCCGCCGTTCGCCTGGCTGGCTGGCTGCTCGCTTTGCTGGCGATACAGCGCCTTTCCGGCGTGCCTTTGCTACTCGCATTGGCCTTGAGCGTTTTTGCGGGCAGCGCGATTCGCCAGCGTGCCGGACGCCTGATCCGGCGTACGCGCTGGTTGTTGTTGTCGCTCTTCGCGGTCTTCGCCTGGGGCGTGGCCGGCGATCCTCTCTGGGCTGGCTGGGGGGCGCCGACGCGCGAAGGCCTCGACGAGGCGGCCTTGCAGTTAGGACGTTTGCTGCTCGTACTGGTCGTCGTCGCGGCGTTTCTGGAGAAAATGCCCTTGGGCACCTTGCTGAGCGGCGCACGGCGTTTGTTGCAGCCCTTGCGCTGGACGGGGATCGATGCGGATCGCGGTGTCATTCGGCTGATGCTGGCGCTGCGCTACGCCGAGGCGCTGCCGCGTCCGCGCGATTGGCGCAGCCTTCTCGCTGCGCCGGCGACGCCTCTTGCCGAGAGCATCGAGCTTGACGATTCGCCTTTGCGCGGGCGTGACCGGTTGGCGCTCGCGCTGGGCTTGATCGGCCTCGTCGCTTTGCTGGGGGGGTAAGCGATGCGTATTGCCTTGGGCATCGAGTACGACGGCGGCGGGTTCTGCGGCTGGCAAACGCAGCCGGCGGGCGGCAGTGTGCAGGATGCGGTACAGACCGCGCTGGCCGCTTTGGCAGGGCAGCCCATCGATATCGTCTGCGCCGGACGGACCGACGCCGGTGTGCACGCCAGTGCGCAGGTGGTGCACTTCGATGCGCCGGTTGCGCGTCCCGTGTCGGCGTGGGTGCGGGGCACGAATACCTTCTTGCCGCCGGCGGTTGTCGTGCGGTGGGCGCGCCCGGTGGCGGACGACTTTCATGCGCGTTTCTGTGCGCAGGGTCGGCACTACCGCTATCTGCTACTGAATCGTCCGCAGCGCCCGGCGATATGGCACGGACGCGCCGGCTGGCATCACGCGCCACTCGATCTGTCGGCGATGCAGGCCGCTGCCTGCTCTTTGCTCGGTGAGCACGATTTCTCGGCCTTTCGTGCGGCTGAGTGTCAGGCCCGCTCGCCCATCAAACGGTTGCGGCGTGCAGATGTTTCGCAGCAGGGCGACTTCATCGTCTTCGATTTTGCTGCGGGGGCATTCTTGCACCACATGGTGCGCAACATGGTGGGCAGCCTTGTTTACGTTGGCTTGGGGCGCCAAGCGCCCGCGTGGATCGACGAACTGCTCGCGGCTCGCGACCGCCGTCTGGCGGCGCCCACCTTTTCGGCGGCGGGCTTGTATCTTGTCGGGGTCGATTACGATCCCCGCTGGGGCTTGCCGCCGCTCGCCGATGACCTTTTGGCGGGCGCTCCTGCCGCCGACGAACAACGCATTGCTTTGCCCCGCGAGGATTGAGTATGCCGACACGCATCAAGATCTGCGGCCTGACGCGCGAGGAGGATGTCGACAGCACCGTCAGTGCTGGCGCGGATGCCATCGGTTTTGTTTTTTACCCGCCGAGTCCGCGTTACGTCAGCGCCGAGCAGGCCGCTCTGCTGGCGCGGCGTTTGCCGCCTTTCGTCAGCGCTGTCGGCTTGTTCGTCAATGCCGAGGCGGCGACGGTTCGGCAGATACTGGCGCAGGTGCCGATCCATCTCCTGCAGTTTCATGGCGACGAGGATGACGCCTGGTGCCGCCAGTTCGACCGTCCCTTCATCAAGGCGGCGCGCGTGAGGCCGGGAATGGATTTGCTACAATACGCCGCCGCGTTTCCCTCGGCTCAGGGCATTTTGCTCGATGCCTTCGTCGAGGGCTACGGCGGTGGCGGCGCCGTCTTTGACTGGTCGCTGATTCCCGCAGGGTTTTCCCGGCCGCTGATTCTTTCCGGCGGGCTGGATGCCGGCAATGTCGGCGAGGCGGTTCGACGCGTACGTCCGGCGGCGGTGGATGTCTCTTCCGGCGTCGAGTCGGCCAAGGGAATCAAGGACGCGGCGAAGGTACGTGCCTTCATTGCGGCCGTTCGCGGCGCCGCGTGATCAAGCTGGCCGGACGCGCGAGCCGGTGAGCACTAACAGGAGTTTTATGCGCAGATTTGCCGGTGGCCGGACCCGTAGGTCCTGGCGGTATTTTGTGGCGAAGCACACCTGAGGGAGTGCCTGATGGCGCGCGCTTGATGCGCACGCCCGGTCACTTCGCAGCCAATGCCACGAACCCCAGGAGAGTACGCATGACCCAGCCTACCTATGATCTGCCCGACGCCCGCGGCCACTTTGGCCCATATGGCGGTACCTTTGTCGCCGAAACGCTGGTGGCCGCGCTCGACGAGTTGAACGAAGCCTACGCCGCCGCGCGTCGCGACCCCGCTTTCGTCGCGGAATACGAATACGAACTCAAGCATTACGTCGGACGCCCGAGCCCGATCTATCACGCCCGCCGGCTTTCCGAGCGTCTGGGCGGCGCGCAGATTTATCTTAAGCGCGAAGACCTCAATCACACCGGCGCGCACAAGGTTAACAACTGTATCGGTCAGGCGATGCTCGCCCGCCGCATGGGCAAGCCGCGTGTCATCGCCGAAACCGGCGCCGGTCAGCACGGTGTCGCCACGGCGACGGTCGCCGCCCGCTATGGCATGCAGTGCGTCGTGTACATGGGCGCCGAGGACGTGCGCCGGCAGGCCGCCAACGTTTATCGCATGAAGCTGCTCGGCGCCGAAGTACGCCCAGTCGAAAGTGGCTCGAAGACGCTCAAGGACGCGCTCAACGAAGCGATGCGCGACTGGGTGACCAATATCTCCGACACCTTCTACATCATCGGTACGGTGGCGGGGCCGCATCCCTATCCGATGATGGTGCGCGATTTCCAGACGGTCATTGGCCGCGAGTGCCTGGAGCAGATGCCGGAACACTGCGGTCGCCAGCCCGATGCCGTGATCGCCTGCGTCGGCGGCGGTTCCAACGCCATCGGCATATTCCATCCTTACATCCCGCACGAGAATGTGCGCTTGATCGGCGTCGAGGCGGCGGGTGACGGTATCGATACCGGGCGGCACGCGGCCTCGCTCACCGCCGGTCGTCCCGGCGTGCTGCACGGCAACCGCACCTATCTGCTGCAGGATGACAATGGTCAAATCATCGAGACGCATTCGATTTCTGCCGGCCTCGACTACCCCGGTGTCGGGCCGGAACACGCCTGGCTGAAGGACTCCGGTCGTGCCGAGTACGTGACGATCACCGATAGCGAGGCGCTGGCGGCGTTCCATGATTTGTGCCGTCTGGAAGGGATCATTCCGGCGCTGGAGTCGAGCCACGCTCTCGCTTACGCCCTGAAACTGGCGCCGACGCTTTCACGCGAGAAGATTCTGCTGGTTAACCTGTCCGGTCGCGGCGACAAGGATATGCATACCGTCGCCGAAAAATCCGGCTTGCAGTTCTGAGCGCGCGGGAGACCACTATGTCGAAAATTCAAGCTACCTTCGCCCGTTTGCAAACCGCAGGCCGCAAGGCACTGATTCCCTTCATCACTGCCGGTGATCCCGATCCGGCGCTGACGCCGGCGCTCATGGCTACGCTGGTCGAGGCCGGTGCCGACATCATTGAACTGGGCGTACCGTTTTCCGATCCGATGGCCGATGGGCCGACCATCCAGCGTGCTTCCGAGCGTGCGCTGGCGAAGGGCGTCAGCTTGTGGCAGGTGCTGGGCATGGTGGAGACGTTCCGCGCCACTGACGCCGTGACGCCGGTGGTGCTGATGGGCTACGCCAATCCGATCGAAGCGATGGGCGTCGAAGCGTTCGCAGCACTGGCGCAGCATGCCGGCGTCGATGGTGTGCTGATCGTCGATTACCCGCCTGAGGAATGTGCGGGCTTCGTTGATGCGCTGACGCGGCACGGGCTCGATCCGATCTTCCTGCTGGCGCCGACGTCGAGCGAGGCGCGCATTGCCAGCGTTGGCGAGCATGCGCAGGGCTATGTCTATTATGTTTCGCTGAAGGGCGTGACCGGCTCCGGCGCGCTGGATATCGGCGCCGTCGCCGCCCGCATTCCGCATATCCGCGCGAGTACGGGCGTGCCGGTCGGGGTGGGATTCGGTATTCGCGACGCCAACACGGCGCGTGCCATTGCAGAAGTTGCCGATGCAGTCGTTGTCGGCAGTCGTATCATCGAGGAAATTGAAAAATCTGAACCTGAGAACGTGTGCACGCGCGTGCATGCGCTGGTCACTGAACTGCGTCGCGGTATCGATGCCGCGGGAGGAAAAACATGAACTGGTTGAACAAGCTGCTACCGCCGAAAATCAAGCGCGCCGAACCCGGCGCGGCCCGCCGCTCCGCGCTGCCCGAAGGCTTGTGGAGCAAGTGCCCGGCCTGCGAGGCCGTGCTCTACGCGACCGATCTGGCGACGACGTTCAACGTCTGCCCGAAGTGCGCGCACCACAACCGCTTGGGCGCCCGCGAGCGCATCGACTTGTTGCTCGACGCCGCTGGCCGTTTCGAGATCGGCGCCGAGGTGCTGCCGGTTGATCCGCTGCGCTTCAAGGACAGCCGCCGCTATCCCGAGCGGCTGCGCGATGCGACCGAGTCTTCCGGCGAAACCGATTCGCTGGTGGTCATGCAGGGCGCCATTCGCTCGCAGCCGGCGGTCGTCGCGGCCTTCGAGTTCGGCTTCATGGGTGGTTCGATGGGCTCGGTGCTGGGTGAGCGCTTCGTGCGCGGCGTGCAGGCCGCCGTCGAGCACCGCATCCCCTTCATCTGCGTGACGGCCTCGGGCGGCGCGCGGATGCAGGAGAGTCTCTTTTCGCTGATGCAGATGGCCAAGACGACGGCGGCGCTGACGCGTCTTGCGCAGGTGAAGCAGCCGTTCATTTCGATTCTGACCGACCCGACGATGGGGGGCGTTTCAGCGTCTTTCGCGTTCGTCGGCGACATCGTCATTGCCGAACCGGGCGCCCTGATCGGCTTTGCCGGGCCGCGTGTGATCGAGCAGACGGTGCGCCAGAAGCTCCCTGAAGGTTTCCAGCGCTCCGAGTTCCTGATCGAGAAGGGCGCCATCGACATGATCGTCGACCGTCGCGAACTGAAGGACCGGCTGGCTGACCTGCTGGCCTTGCTGCAGAAAGCGCCGGCGGCGGCGTGACCGGGAGAACGAGCGCGCCCTGGCCGATGGCGCAGGCGTCGTCCTCGGCAGGAGCACTGCCAACGACGCTGGACGGCTGGCTGGCGCATCTGGAAAGCCTGCACCCGAAGGGGCAGGCCGGCATTGAGCTGGGGCTTGCGCGTGTCGAGCGTGTGCGCGATGCGCTCGCTCAGACGCCCTTTTGTCCGCTGATCACGGTGGGCGGCACCAACGGCAAGGGATCGACCTGCGCCTATCTGGAGGCCATATACAGCGCTGCCGGCTATCGCGTCGGCTGCTACACCTCGCCGCATTTGCTGGTCTATAACGAACGCGTTCGCCTCGACCGCGCGTCCATCGACGATGCCGCGCTCTGCGCCGCCTTTGCCCGAGTCGAGCTGGCGCGGCGGCAGGCGGGCGATATCGCTCTGACCTACTTCGAATTCGGCACCCTTGCCGCGTGGGAGGCGTTTGTCGTGGCGGCGGTGGATGTGATCATCCTGGAGGTCGGCCTGGGCGGTCGTCTCGACGCGGTCAATGCCTATTCGGCCGACTGCGCGATCATCACGGGGATTGCGTTGGACCACACCGACTGGCTGGGGCCGACGCGGGAGAGCATCGGCCGCGAGAAGGCGGGCATCTTCCGCTCCGCGACACCGGCCATTTGTGCCGATGTCGAGCCGCCGCAGTCGCTCTCCGGGCACGCGCGCGAAATCGGTACTCCGCTGTACGTGCTCGGCCGCGATTTTGGACATTTCGCGCAGACGGACGAGCGTATGCAATGGACGTACTGGCTGCGCCCTCGCGTGTCGTCCGTGGGCGCCGAAGACGCTGTGGCTGCGGCAGCCGATGCGCCAACGCGCGGTGCGGAGGAGATTGCTTCCGAAAGCACGCTGCCCTTGCTGCGGCGCGGTGGGCTGGCGCCACCGGCTTTGCGTGGCGCACGTCAGCTCGACAATGCGGCGGCAGCCATGACGGCCGTCGAGTTGCTGCGGCCCCGCCTGCCGGTGTCGATGCAGGCGGTACGTCGCGGCCTGATCGAGATCGAGCTGCCGGGCCGCTTTCAGGTCTTGCCGGGCCGTCCTGTCTGGATTCTTGATGTGGCGCACAACCCGCAAGCAGCGTCGGCGCTGGCCGAGAGTCTGTCGGGCATGGCGTTTTTCCGGCGCACTTTCGCTGTCGTCGGCATGCTCGCCGACAAGGACATCGCGGGCACCCTCGCCGCGCTGCGCGGGCGTGTCGACGTCTGGCTCGTGGCTGACCTCAGCGGACCGCGGGCGGCGACAGCGCAGTCCCTGGCGTCGGCGATCACTGCCGGCGAGTTGGGTGGCGAAGTCGAGTGTTTCGCCACGCCCGGCGACGCGTGTGCGCGTGCGCTCAAGCTGGCGGGTGAAGATGATAGAATCGTCGCCTTCGGATCGTTTTTGACGGTCGCCGCCGTGTTGGGCGAATTGCGACGTTGCGGCTGATCCTCCAAGAAGTCGATTCGACGCCCCGAATTCCCTGCCGCTGCCCATGACCGACACTGCCGACGCGCAACTCCAGCTCAAGAAGCGGGCCCGGCGCCGCCTCGTTGGCGCCTTTGCTTTCGCCGGACTGGCGGCCATCGTCTTGCCGATGGTCATGGATGAAGAGCCGAAAGCGCCTGCGAACGACGTCCAGATTCGCATTCCCTCGCTCGATCAGACGCCATACGATCCCACGCGTCTCGCCGCCAATGCGCCACCAGCCGCGCCGGCGACGGGGGCAAGCGCCGTTGATACGCGCGCTGCGGTGCCTGTTGCGCCCGCCGACGCTAATGGCAAGGTGGCTCCGGTAGCGGCGCCTCCCGCCGACAAGGCAGTAGCGAAAGCGCCGGAAAAACCTGCCGAGAAATCGCCGGAGAAGCCAGCCGACAAGCCGGCTGACAAGGCCTCCGACAAAGCGCCGTCGCGTGATGTGGCGAAAGAGACGCCGAAAGAGCCAGTAAAAGAAGCCGCCAAACCACCGGCCAAGGAACTGGCGAAAGAATCGTCGAAAGAGTCGTCGAAAGAGTCGGCCAAGGACAACGCCAAAGATGCCGCCAAGGCGTCGGCGGCCAAGGCGGCTGACAAATCTGCCGAAGCGGCCAAAACGGCCGAGGAATCGCGGCGTGCGGCTGCCATTCTCGGTGGCAAGCCCGCTGCCGCGCCGGCCTCGGATGCGGCACATGTGATTCTGATCGGCGCTTTTGCCAATCCGGGTAATGTCAAACAGTTGCAGTCCAAGCTCAACGAGTTGTCGATCAAGACCTACACCGAGCCGCTCGAATCGCCGCAGGGAACCAAGACGCGTTTGCGCGCGGGCCCCTTCCCGAGCCGCGAGGCGGCGGAAAAGGCGCTTGACCGGATGAAACGCATCGGCGTCAGCGGAGTGGTTGCTGCCAAGCAATGACCGTTTTTGACTATGTTGTTATCGGCATCACGGTGGCTTCCGCCGTACTCGGCCTGTGGCGGGGCGTGGTCGGCGAAGTCATCGCTCTCGCGGCTTGGGTGCTCGGTTTCTTCGCCGCGCAGGCGTGGGGTGCCGACATCGCCGCGCTGGCCTTCACCAGCATCGCCGATCCTGCTTTGCGACTGGTCGCCGGCTGGGCGGCGGTCTTCGTCGGTACGCTCCTCTTGCTGGCGCTCGGCCGGCTGGCGGTTCAGGGACTCCTCAAGGCGCTGGGTTTGTCGCTCGCCGACCGTTTGCTCGGTCTGCTGTTCGGCGCTGCTCGTGGACTCGTGGTCATCGCCGCGTTGGTGGCGGTCGGTGGCATGACATCATTGCCGAAGGAACGTTGGTGGAGCGAGGCGGTCCTCTCTCCACCACTGGAGACGGCAGTTCTCGCCGCACGCCCCTGGTTGCCCCAGGAAGCGGCTAAACGAATTCGTTTCAGGTAAGGAAAACCTATGTGCGGCATTCTCGGGGTCGTCGCGACCACACCAGTCAACCAGCTGCTGTATGACGGGCTGATGGTTCTTCAGCACCGCGGCCAGGACGCCGCCGGCATTGCTACGGCGGAAGGCAATACCTTCCATCTGCACAAGGGGCCGGGCCTCGTTCGCGATGTTTTCCGTACGCGCAACATGCGTGCGCTGCCTGGTGACATGGGTATCGCGCACTGCCGGTATCCGACGGCCGGTTCGGCGTGGAATTTTGCCGAGGCGCAGCCGTTTTACGTGAATTCGCCGTTTGGCATCATGCTCGCGCACAACGGCAACCTGACCAATACGGCGGAACTCAAGGAGCAGATGTACCGGCAGGATTTGCGGCACATCAACACCAATTCCGATTCGGAGGTGCTGCTCAACGTGCTGGCGCACGAACTGCAAGGCGTCGCGCGCGGCTGCCGTCTCGATCTCGACACCATCTTCGCCGCCGTCGCTGGCGTGCATCGGCGCTGCCGTGGCGCCTACGCCGTCGTCGCCATGATTGCCGGCTACGGTTTGCTGGCGTTCCGCGATCCTTTCGGCATTCGCCCGCTGGTCATCGGCGTGAACGAAACGCCGGAAGGCGACGAATACCTGCTGGCGTCGGAATCGGTTGCGCTCGATACGCTCAATTTCCGCGTCCTGCGCGACGTCGAGCCGGGCGAGGCGGTGTTCATCGATTTGCGTCACCAGTTGCACGCGCGTCAGTGCGCCGATGCGCCGGTGCATGCGCCGTGCATCTTCGAGTACGTCTATCTGGCGCGTCCCGACTCCGTGATCGACGGCGTCTCGGTCTACGAAACGCGCCTGCAAATGGGCGAGCATCTGGCCGACAAGGTGGCGGAACGCATTCCTGTCAGCGAAATCGATCTCGTCATCCCGATTCCCGATTCCAGCCGCCCGTCGGCGATGCAACTGGCGCAACGCCTCGGCATCCCTTATCGCGAAGGCTTCGTCAAGAACCGCTATATCGGCCGCACCTTCATCATGCCCGGTCAGTCGACGCGCAAGAAATCGGTGCGCCAGAAGCTCAATACCGTCGGACAGGAATTCAAGGGCAAGCGCGTGCTTCTTGTTGACGACTCGATCGTACGTGGCACGACGAGCCGCGAGATCGTCGACATGGCGCGTGCCGCCGGTGCGCTGAAGGTGTACTTCGCGTCGGCTGCGCCGCCCGTGCGTTACCCGAACGTCTACGGCATCGACATGCCGACGCGCGCCGAGCTGATCGCCACTGGCCGCAGCGACGAGGAAATCGCCCGCGAAATCGGCGCGGATGCCCTCGTCTATCAGGATCTGGAGGCGCTCAAGTCCTCTGTCCGCGATCTCAATCCGAAGCTCTCGCGGTTTGATTGTTCGTGTTTCGACGGCAGCTATGTCACTGGCGATGTCTCGCCGGAGTACCTCGACGCCATCGAAACCGCGCGCAGCGGCAAGCCGCGGGCGACGAACGAGGAGGGCGCTGCACCGCAGATGCAGCTGGATTTGATGTCATCGGAGCAGCAATCATCGTGAGCGACGATATCTGGCAGACAGAAACACTGGCCGTACGCGCAGGGCAAGAGCGCAGCCAGTTCAACGAACACGCCGAAGCGCTCTATCTCACCTCCAGCTTCGTTTTTGAAAGCGCCGCCCAAGCCGCCGCACGCTTCTCCGGCGAGGATGAGGGCAACGTTTACTCGCGTTTCACCAATCCGACCGTCACCGTCTTTCAGCAGCGTCTGGCGGCGCTGGAGGGCGCGGAAGCCTGCGTGGCAACGGCCTCCGGCATGTCGGCGATTCTCTCGCTGGTCATGGCGCTGTGCCGTGCCGGTGAGCACATCGTCGCCTCCTCCGGGGTGTTCGGTGCGACGCAGCAACTGCTCGGCGGCATCATGCCGCGCTTTGGCATCGATACGAGCTTTGTCGATCCTTGCACCCCCGCTGCCTGGGAAGCCGCCATCCGCCCGGAGACGCGGCTTTTCTTCCTCGAAACGCCGTCGAATCCGCTGACGACGGTCGCCGATATCTCGGCCCTGGCGAGCATCGCCCACGCGCATGGCATCCTGCTGGTGGTCGATAACTGCTTCTGCACGCCGGTGCTGCAACGCCCGCTGGCCTTGGGGGCCGATCTCGTCGTGCATTCGGCGACGAAGTATCTCGATGGACAGGGGCGTGTGCTCGGTGGCGCTGTGGTCGGTGCCAAGGCGCTCGTCGACGAGGTTTTCAAGTTCCTGCGTACGGCTGGGCCGTCCTTGTCGCCTTTCAACGCCTGGGTGCTGCAAAAAGGGCTGGAAACGCTCACCGTACGCATGCAGGCGCAGTCGGCCAAGGCGCTCGAACTCGCGCGCTGGCTGGAAGCCCATCCGCGCGTGGCCCGCGTCTTCTACCCCGGCCTGCCATCGCACCCGCAGCATGAACTGGCCATGCGCCAGCAGGCCAGCGGTGGCGCCATCGTCGCCTTCGAGGTGAAGGGTGGTCGCGAGGAGGCATGGACGGTCGTCGATCATTGCCGCCTGTTGTCCATTACCGCGAATCTGGGCGACGTGAAAACGACGCTGACGCACCCGGCAACGACGACACACGGACGTCTGTCTGCCGAACAGCGGGCGGTCGCTGGCATCAGCGAGGGGCTGCTGCGTGTCGCGGTTGGCCTCGAATCGGTGGCTGATCTGCAAAACGATCTGGCGCGCGGACTCGCTCTGATCTGAGCGCGCCGGCAAGGGGGGAGTAGGCAGCGTGTTACAATGCCTCTCCCCACGATGCCGCTGTTATTGACGGCGCATCTTTCGCTGCGGCTTTGCGGTCCGGTACTGCGTACCTACACCCCGCCGCGCTCACCTTCTGATACCGTCTTCGGCCCGCTACGGACCTGCGCGTGTTCGCGTCCGTAACTGGCGGAGGGCAGGAGCTTTTCCTGATGCAATTTTCTGATCTGGGCTTGTCGCCCGAAATTCTGGCGGCCGTGGCCGCTCAGGGCTATACCGCTCCGACGCCGATTCAGGCGCAGGCAATTCCCGTCGTTCTCTCCGGTCGTGACCTGATGGCCTGTGCCCAGACCGGCACCGGCAAAACGGCAGGTTTCACCCTGCCGATCCTGCAACGCCTCTCCACTGGCCGGCGTGCCGGTGGGCCGACGCGTGTGCGCGCCCTGATTCTGTCACCAACCCGCGAGCTGGCTGCGCAGATCGAAGAAAGCGTGCGCAGCTATGGCGCTGGCTTGCCGCTGAAATCGATGGTGATTTTTGGTGGTGTCGGCATGAACCCGCAGGTGGCCGCGTTGCGCCGTGGCGTCGACATTCTCGTCGCGACGCCGGGACGCCTGCTTGACCACGCGCAGCAAAAGACAGTGGATTTGTCGACGGTCGAAATCCTCGTTCTCGACGAGGCCGACCGGATGCTCGACATGGGCTTCATTCACGACATTCGCCGCGTCCTGGCGCTGTTGCCGAAGCATCGGCAAAACCTGCTGTTCTCGGCGACGTTTTCCGACGAGATTCGCGCGTTGGCCTCCGGCTTGCTGCAAGACCCTGACTACGTCGAGGTGGCGCGCCGCAACAGCGCGGCCGAACTCGTCAGCCAGCGCGTGTATGCGGTCGACCGCGAGCGTAAGCGCGATCTGCTCGTTGACCTCATTCGCACGCACAACTGGCATCAGGTGCTCGTCTTCACCCGCACCAAGTGGGGCGCCAATGCGCTGGCCGAGAAGCTGGTGAAGGCCGGTATCGAAGCCGACGCCATCCACGGCAACAAGAGCCAGAACGCCCGTACGCGCGCGCTCGCCGGCTTCAAGGACGGACGCCTGCACGTGCTGGTGGCGACCGATATCGCGGCGCGCGGCATCGATATCGACGAGCTGCCGTATGTCGTCAATTTCGAGTTGCCGAGTGTCGCCGAAGACTACGTTCACCGCATTGGTCGTACCGGCCGCGCGGGCAGTACGGGCGAGGCGATTTCGCTGGTGTGCGTCGACGAGCACAAGCTGATGCGCGACATCGAGCGTCTGCTCGGTCGGACCATCGACCGCGTCGTCCATCCGGGTTACGAGCCGGACCCGCGCATCGCCGCGCAGCCGATCGAAATGCGTTCGGGTAACGCGCGGCCCGGCGGTGGGCGCTCTGGAGCGCCCGGCAAGCCGCGCGGACAAGCGCCGCGTGGTCGTGCCCCGGCACCGCGTGCGGCAGCCGGTACGGCGCCGTCGCGCGGCGGAAGTCGCCATCGCTGATTTGCCGCAGGGGGCGTGTCGCGCCGCCCCTTTTTGCGCGTGCTGAAGTGGTGTGTCGGTCGTCTTGCTGCTACCGGCGGATTTTCTCTCGATGTTGGTTGCGTTCCGGGAAGGTCATCGGTAGAATGCGCGCTTCCTCGGGGTGTAGCGCAGCCTGGTAGCGCATCTGATTTGGGATCAGAGGGTCGAAGGTTCGAATCCTTTCACCCCGACCAGAAAGTGTACGACCCCAGCGTTCCGTCGATTAGTATTCGCAACTTTCGACTCTCTCAGTTGGCGAAAAGTGGTTCTCGAAACAGTGGGCGCCCGTAGCTCAACCGGATAGAGCACCGGCCTTCTAAGCCGGGGGTTGTGAGTTCGAGTCTCGCCGGGCGCGCCAGAATAGTGGCGGCATTAGCTCAGTTGGTAGAGCACTGGATTGTGATTCCAGGTGTCACCGGTTCGATCCCGGTATGTCGCCCCAAAATTAAGCCCCGTAACCATCAGGTTACGGGGCTTTTTCTTTTCAAGTAATGCTGGTCACGGCCAATGCAGTGCTCATCTTCGCCTGCCGCTCGCCGCGCCCCGGCTGGCAGGGCACGTTCACCGGCCTGTTGCCGCTGGCGGTGTGGGTGCTGGTCGGAACGCTCGCGGCGGTGACGCTGATTACTACCGTTCCGCTAGCAGCGGCAGCCTCCGGCTTTGCGCCGCCGTCGGCGGCGAACTGTTTGATTTCGGCAGCGGCGGGGGCGGCGAGTCTGGTGTTGTTCATCGCCGCGAAGGTGGCGATGCCGTCCGAGGTGAAATAACGGGCTTTAGTCGGGGATCGTTTGCCTTCAAAGCCTGTGCCGTAACGGCTGGGGCTTTGAAGGCAAACGAAGCTAACTGTCAGCCATAGGCTCTGGAGAAAACTTCGTCCAAAGCGTCAATGATCGCGTCGGCTTCGTGCGCCAACGATCCCGTTTTTCTGCCAAGGGCGTCGAGCGGAACGGAAACCACTTGCAAGGCATGCAAGGTGACCTGAACGCCGTTGACCATGAAAGTCGGGTTCAGGCGCGATGCCGGCATGCCCACGTTGGCTGCGACTTTCTCGGTCCTGACCAAAGGGACGACGATTCGACTCCGGCGGTCGTCGAACGCTGCCGACTGAATCACGACGACAAACGGGATTGCGTCAGCATTTTTTCCGACGTTTTCATGGACGTCGAATTGGCTCATAGCGGCGAATGGTCCGCGCCGAACGTTCCATGAAGCTCATCAAAGTCGTTCCACGCTTCGGATACCTTCGCGTAGAGCCGGAGCTTTTCTTCACGAGCCTGTTCTTCTCTGGCGACAAACTCGCTCAGCAACACATCGACTGTCGCTGACAGGTTCTTCGTATAGCGGCGAGCTTCCTCGACCGTGCTCTCGTTCAAGGTCAGGTTGAAAGGACGCTTCGGTGCTTGTGCGCTGCTTACGGTCGGCTTCATGGAGACCTCCTTTGCGCATTATATGCGCATGCGTGGTCCGAGAGCCGCGTATTCCCGCCCGTGGAGCGGTCGCCGCTGCCGAATAGCCCGATTACCGGGGCGGCGCCCAACGCGCTCGCGCTGACGACAGCCGTGGACGCCGGTCTCTACTGGGCCGCGCTCGCCCGCGGCATCGCCACCGAAGAAGCGCGCGCCATGGCTTTCCTTGCGCTGGTCACGGCCAACGCAGTGCGCATCTTCGCCAGCCGCTCGCCGCACCCCGGCTGGCACGGCATGTTCACCGGCCAGTCGCAGCTGGCGCTGTGGGTGCTGCTCGGCACGCTGGTGGCGGTTACTGTGATCATCACCGTTCTGCCCGCGGCGGCGACCTTCGGCTTTGCGCCGCCGTCGGTGGCGAACTGGTTGCTGGCGGTGGGGGTGGCGACGCTGGTGCTGTTCATTGCTACAAAGGTGGTGATGCCGGTGGCGAAGAAATAGCGCCCATCCTAGCTGCGCTCATGGAATCGCTGACGCGACCGCGATCATAGAACTGCAGAGCTCGGGCGGTGAGTCGTCGTTAAAGGGGAATGACGCGGGACGACCTAAGCGCTACTTGGTGAGCGCCACAAATATGCAGGAGCGTTTGAATTCACCTGCATGCGCGGAATCTGCGCTGGCCCTGTGGAATGATCGTTTAACCCTGATATGTGCCACTTGAAATTGCTATGTCAGTAGCGAGATTTTCAACGGCCATGCTTAGGAATATCGATAGATCAGACTGTTCCGAATAGTTTGCTGACAGGAGATTGCTGACCCTTCCGTCATGAACGAATTGGTACGCACTTCCCCACTTTTCGCCGAGTGTTTTGTCGAACACAGCGATTGATACGCCGCCGTCTTTCTTGACTAGAGAAAAACACGGGATGTCTGTATAACCATCGCCGACAAATATCATGTGATTGATGGGTATCCGAATTTGCTCTGGTTTTAGTTTTTTGTTTACGTCAAAGGGCTTGCCTCTCGCCTGAGGGCCGACTAGACCTTTTTGAATATGGAATAGATACCGTGTTTTGTCCGTGAAGCTGACGATCTTCTTTGGAAAGCAAATTCCACCATCTGCTCCGTACGCGAACTCAGATGCCCATATGTCGGTAAATTCATTCGCTATAGGAGTATTGCGGACGATGTCTCCGATGCCGCTGCTGATGAGATAGAACTCTAGATTGGCCCGCGGGTTGGCATCCTTTGCAACATTCTTTAATCTTGCAAATACCCCGGGGACCCCTTCGTGTAGTGGCAGACGTTTCCCCCATTCAATAAGGCTATCTTTCGTAATCTTAGGTACGCGTCCTGTCAGTGAGAGTTCTATCATTTTGTACAGATAAGCTGGAACCGGATCCCAGTCATCTTCTGTCAAGGAAGCAACATCTTTCTTCCAAAAAGACGAGAGGTCAGTGATCCCCGCTTGGCTCAAATAGCCAGAGGTGCTGTCGGGAGCAAGAGTATCGTCGAAGTCAAAAACTACCGCGATTGTTTCGTGCATGAATTTCCCCGGGAATAAATTTAAATCGGCTGCTATTTCGAATGAGGTGAGTTGCTTGGCTTTTTGCGCGACGCTGCTTGACTGATATGTCAGCTGCCAAGCAACGTTCGCAAGGTGGCAATGATGTTAGAGAAATTGGCGCCAATGGTGGTTTCTTTCTCAAGCTGCTCAAGCTTGCTAATGGCCTGTGAGTCGGCAGCGTACTGAATATTAATTGTGTCTATATGCATCGCTGTAGGTGATGCTGCAGAAGTAGATTGGTTGTTTTTTTCCCTAATTTGATCGGGAGCTGTGTCTAGCTTATAGCGCGCCTTGGATACAAGAAAATCTGCGGTTGGCATCGCCGCATAGGCAGTGTTTGCTTCGAGCGAAAATACTCGACGCATTCGCTTAATTTCTGAGTCGATGCGAATGGCAATAGATGCATAGGTCGTGTGATTGATGTTCTCTTTTTTCACCCAAGCCCGCCAGTTGTAGAGATCTACCGGATTGTCAAACGGGTAAAGAAGATCTAGTCCCAAGTAACACAGACGCTCGCGCGCCTTTGGCCCAAGGGCGATCGCGCACGAGTGCACTTCGATCGCAAGTTCGCATAGTTCAAGAGGGCCAAAGTCAGCAAACGGCTGGTTGCTCTGGATAAGCGGGTAGTTTTCCAGCAGCAAGCGAAAGTACTTGTCATGCGCACCCTGAAATGCTTCAAGTGTCGATAGTTTGTCCATCGCGAGAAAGCTGAATATTTAGAGGGCTTGTTTTGTTTGATTAGGCACCCCTCGAAACGATGGCCAAGTTCGCCAAGTTCAGAAGTGGGGTGAAGAATTACAATTATTTCAAGGGTGGGCGTACACGAAATTTGGCTACGGCCTATCCTTTAAAATCGATTTTTTTTACATTTCGCTCTGGCTTTAACTGTCGCCTTTGTCGACGTGATGGATTATTGATTTCAGTGCCACAAGTATCAAGCCCAACCGAATATTTGATTCTTCATTTGACAATTTTCGGCTATTAGAATAGCCACTCACCAGTTTCTCTGGTAATTAATCCAAGATAAAGGATGATTCCCGAAAGTGAAAATGGTAAGCTTGTAAGAAGCTGGCGGTGCTGAAGGATACGCTTTCAGGCTGCAGTACCAATTGATGCTGATAATGGCAAAAATGATTTTTTAATTTGTCTCGTTTAGTCACGCTTGGCGCTTACGTTTGGCATGAAACCCCTGGTGCGCCAGAAGAGTTCTCCGCATATCTGCGAGAAAAGTATCGTGGGGTAGCGCTGCTTCTGGCGGTAAGGCACCTATCGTCACTCTCATTTCGGCATTGCTACGTTGAACGCGGTAACGCGCTGAGCATAGCTCATGAGCATTTTCCCGCCAAGCTGACTGGCGAAAGGCGACTTTGTATTTTTTCGAGAAGATGCAAAGCTGCGTCGCTACGCCCCTTACTAAATCGCCCCGGCCGCCGCCAGCCGCCCCTCGCACTCGCTCATGATCGACTCGCCCACCTCCGACACATAATTCGGATCAAGCGCCTCCATCAGTTCGTGTGCGGTATAAAGTCCCGCCTCACGCGACAGCGAGCCGGCGATCTCGCGTGCCAGATCGTCGCTGACGGCGGATAGCTGCCGGCGCTCGGCCAGCGGCAGGCTGCGTTGCGAGCGGCGCAGCCAGTCGGCGGCGAGGCTGGCGCCTTGCGCCTCGTTCAGCCACTGGCCGTGTTCGTAGTAGGCTGTCAGTCGTTCGGCGACGAGTGCGAAGCACAGCGCGATGCGCGTGCCGCGGTCGGCCGGGGCGGCGGAAGCCGTTTTTTCAGTCATTGGGCGTGTTCCTTCTGGTGTCGGCGTGATGCGGGCGGGGGAATGCGTCATTGCCGGATGTTGCAGCTGCCATGCTCGAAATCGAAGCCATTTCCCGCCAGTTCAACGGCCGCAGCGTGCTGCGCGAGGTATCGCTGCGCCTGCAGCCGGGCGAATACGTTGCCATTGTCGGCGAGTCCGGCGTCGGCAAGTCAACCCTGCTCAACCTGATCGCCGGGCTGGATCGGCCCGACGGCGGGCGGCTGGCGCTGGACGGCGTCGATTACGGCAGCCTCAATGAAGATGCCCTGACGCATCTGCGTCGCGACAAGCTCGGCTTCGTCTTCCAGGCTTTCCACATCCTGCCGCACCTCAACCTGCGCCAGAACGTCGCGCTGCCCTTGTGGCTGCAGGGCGTTGAGGGCGTGGCGGCGGAAACACCGGCGCAACAGCTGCTCGACGCGGTGGGCCTCGGCGAGCGCGGCGACAGCTGGCCGCGCGAACTCTCCGGCGGCGAAATGCAGCGCGTGGCGATTGCGCGCGCGTTGGTGCATCGGCCGCGGCTGGTGCTGGCCGACGAGCCGACCGGCAATCTCGACCCGGCCAACGGCGCGCGCGTGCTGGCGCTGCTCGGCGAGCGCATCCGCGAAGCCGGCGCCATCGGCATTCTGGTGACGCACTCGCTGGAAGCGGCGGCAACCGCCGACCGCGTGCTGCGCCTGTCCGCCGAGGGGCTGGTCGGGTGAGTCTGTGAGTCTGGCCAAGGTTTTCCTCGGCTCGCTGGCGCGCCGCCGCGCGGCGACGGCGTTCTCGTTTGCGGCGATCGTTCTCGGCGTCAGCCTCGGCATGGCGGTGCAGGCGGTGCATGAGGCGGCGCTCGCCGAATTCGGCCGCGGCCTGCGCACCATGGCCGGCGAGGCCGATCTGCAGGTGGTCGGCGGCCGCGTCGGCTTCGACGAGTCGGTCTATGGGCTGATCGCCGGGCAGGCCGATGTCGCCGCCGCCAGCCCGGTGATCGAATTCGAAGCGCGGCTGGCCGGGCGCCGCGAGACGGTGCAGGTGGTCGGCGCCGACCTCTTTGCGCTGGCGCGGGTGACGCCCGCCTTGCTGCCGCGGCCCCGGGCGGTCGACGGCAAGGCGCCCGAGCCGTTGGCGGCATTGGCCGACGACGCGGCTTTCCTCGGCACGGCGGCGCAGGTGGCGCTCGGCGTCAAACCCGGCGAGGTGCTGCGCGTGCAGGCCGGCGTCGAGGTGCTGCCGCTGCGGGTGCTCGGCGATCTGCCGGGGATGGCGGAAAACCCGCGGCTGGTGGTGATGGACATTGCCGCCGTGCAGCAGCGTTTCGAGCGTTTGGGCCGGCTGTCGCGCGTCGATCTGCGGTTGCGCGAAGGCGTCAGCCCGGAGGCGGCGCGCAGTCGTTTGCAGGCGCTGTTGCCGGCCGGCGTGCTGGTCGAGCCGCCGCAGGCGGCCGAGAACCAGGCGGCCAACCTGTCGCGCGCCTACCGCGTGAACCTCACGCTGCTGGCGGCGATGGCGCTCGTTACCGGCGGTTTCCTCGTCTTTTCGGCGCAGGCGCTGTCGGTGGTGCGGCGGCGCACCGAATTCGCCTTCCTGCGCGCCATCGGCCTCGACCGGCGGCGCCTGTTCGTCTGGCTGCTCGCCGAAGGCGCGCTGGTCGGGCTGGCGGGTGGCCTCGTCGGCGCGGCGGCAGGTTACGCGCTGGCGAGTGCCTTGCTTAGCGTTCTTGGTGGCGATCTCGGTGCCGGCTACTTCGCGGGGCTGACGCCGCAACTGCATTTCCAGCCGGAGATGACGGCGCTCTACGTGGCGCTCGGTGTCGCCGCCGGCGTCGCTGGCGCCTGGCTGCCAGCGCGTGAGGCGGCCACGGTGTCGCCAGCGCGGGCGCTCAAGGCTGGCGACGAGGCCGCGCTGATGCAGGGGCGCGGCCATCCGCTGCTCGGCATCGTGCTACTGGCGGCGAGCCTCGCCGCCTGCGCCATTCCGCCGTTCGGCGAACTGCCGCTGGGCGGCTATCTGGCGGTGCTTTTGCTGCTCGCCGGCAGCATCTTGCTGCTGCCCTTGGCGGCCGGCGCGCTGGCGCGGCATCTGCCGTCAGGCGGCGCGGTGCCTTGGCGGCTGGCGCTGGCGCGGCTGCGCGCGGCGCCGGGGCATGCGGTGGTGGCGGCGGCGGGCGTGCTCACCAGCGTCGCGCTGGCGGTGGCGATGGCGATCATGGTGACGTCCTTCCGCGACTCGGTGAATGAGTGGCTCGATCATGTGCTGTCGGCCGACGTTTACGTGCGTGCCGGCCACCAGATCGGCGGCGCCTATCTCGATGAGGATTTGCAGCAACGCATCCTCGCCCAGCCGGGCGTTGCCGAGGTCGATTTCACGCGCGCCGATAGCCTGCGCCTGCAAGCCGGGCAGGTGCCGGTGGCGCTGATCGCGCGGCCTGTGATTCCCGACGGGCGCGAGCTGGCGCTGGTCGGGGCGACGCAGCCCGGCGGCGGCGCAGAGCATCTGCCCGACGTGTGGGCGTCCGAGGCGGTGCGCGACCTCTACGGCTGGCGCACCGGCCAGCGCGTCGAGGTGCCGCTCGGCGGGCGACGGGTAGCGATGCACGTCGCCGGCATCTGGCGCGACTACTCGCGGCAGACGGGTACGCTGATGATCGACCTCACCGTTTATCGACAACTCACCGGTGACCGGCTGGTGAACGAAGCCGGCATCCACCTTGGCCCCGGCGGCGACGCGGCGGCCATCGTCAAAACGCTGCTCGACAGCGTCCCGCCCGGCGCGCTCGAAGCGGCGTTGCCCGGCGAGATTCGCGCCATCAGCCTGCGTATTTTCGACCGCACCTTCGCCGTCACCTACCTGCTCGAAGCGGTGGCGGTGCTGATCGGCCTGGCCGGCGTGGCGGCGAGCTTCGCCGCGCTGGCGGCGGCGCGGCGGCGCGAGTTCGGCATGTTGCGTCACCTTGGCCTGACGCGCCGGCAGGTCGGCTGGATGTTGGCCGCAGAGGGCGCGCTGGCGGCCGGCGTCGGCGTGCTCGGCGGGTTGGTGGCTGGCGGTGCCATCGGGCTGGTGCTGATCGAGGTGGTCAACCGGCAGAGCTTCCACTGGAGCATGGACCTGCATGTGCCGTGGGGCTCGCTGGTGGTGTTCGCCGGCGGACTCGTTGCGCTGGCGGCGCTGGCGGCGGTGCTCGCCGGCCGGCAGGCGATGCGCCAAGAAGCCGTTCTGGCCGTGCGCGAGGATTGGTAATGAAATTGGTGATCCGGCGATGAACAAACGCGCATTTCTCCTCGCGCTGGCTGCCTTGCCGGCGTGGCGCGCACTGGCGGCAGCGCCACTCGGCGCGGCTCGGCCGGTTGCGCCTGTCACGTTCGCTCCCGTGCTGCCTGGGCGAACGCTGGTCTTCCCGCGCGACCACGGCGCGCACCCGGACTTTCGCACCGAGTGGTGGTACGCCACCGGCTGGCTGCAGTTGCCCGACGGTAGCCCGGTTGGCTTCCAGACGACCTTCTTCCGTGTGCGCAGCGGCGCCGGCGAGGGCAATCCGAGCAGCTTCGCACCGCGCCAGTTGATCCTCGCGCACGCGGCGATTGCCGATCCTCGCCTGGGGCGCCTGCGCCACGACCAACGCGCCGCGCGCGTGCTCGGCGGCGCCAACGCCGGGAGTGCCGGAGGCGCCCACTATTCGAGCGCGCGCACCGATGTGCACCTGGGCGACTGGTCTTTCCGGCAGGAGGACGACAGCGGCCGGCGTTACCGTGCCGAAGTCTCGGCCGAGAGTTTTTCGTATGCACTGACGCTCGTCGCCGAGGCGCCGCCGATGCTGAACGGCGAAGGCGGTTTTTCCCGCAAGGCGGCGGATCCGAAACACGCCAGCTACTACTACAGCCGGCCGCAGCTCAAGGTGAGCGGCACGCTTGGCCTCGACGGACGCACGCTGCCGGTGACTGGTCGCGCCTGGCTCGACCACGAGTGGTCGAGCGAGCTGTTGCCCGAGGCGGCGCAGGGCTGGGACTGGATCGGCATCAACTTCGACGATGGCAGCGCGCTGATGGCCTTCCGCCTGCGCGGTCGCGAGGGCCAGATGCCGGCGGCGCCGGGCGGCGTTGCGCTTGCCGCGTCGCAGGTATCGTCGGGAAAGAAGGCGAAGGCCGGGCTGGCCGGGGGGCAGGCGGAAAACTCCGCCGAGGTGAGCACTGCGCCGCAGACAGGGGCACAAGCCCACGCCGAGGTCCACGCAGACACCGCCTCACAAATACAAGCCGAAACCCTCTGGTCGGCGGGAACGCTGCGCCATGCCGATGCCGCTGTTGAGGTTCTGCCGCCCCAAGCGGTTGCCTTCACCGCCTTGCGCCGCTGGCGTTCGCCGCGCACGGGTGTCGACTATCCGGTGGAGTGGCAGGTGCGCATTGGCCGCCGTCGCCTGCATCTGCAACCGCTCATCGACGATCAGGAACTCGACAGCCGGCGCTCGACGGGGGCGCTGTACTGGGAGGGCGCGGTGCGCGTTTCGGAGGACGGCCGCGAGATTGGGCGCGGCTATCTGGAAATGACCGGCTACCGCGAGAAGATCAAGGTCGGCTGAGCGTTCGCTAGCTGCCGCGTTTTTGCGCGGCGGCGCCGTGTCGGCGCGGCCACAGGAGATTCAGGGCGAGCCCCGTCATCACGAGGCTTGCCGCGATGACCTTCCACGCCGGGAGCGGCTCGGCGAGCAGCAAGGCGGAAGTGCCGAGTCCGAAAATGGGCACCAGCAAAGCCATGGGCGCAATCGTCGCCATCGGGTAGCGCGCCAGAAGCCAGCCCCAGGCGACGTAGCCGAAGAGCGTGTTGCCCCAGGACTGCCAGGCGACGGCCAGCCACGAATAGACGGTTGCCTGTCCGAGTGCGTGTTCGATGGCCGGCGCGCCTTCCAGCAGCAGCGAGAGGGCGAGGAGCGGCGGTACCGTGAAGGCGCCCGACCAGACGACGTAGGCCATCATGTTGCTCGGGCCGCCGATTTTCGCGGCGAGATTGGCGCCTGCCCACGCAAGCGCTGCACAGAGCACCAGCGCCAGCCCGGCAGCGGTCGTCGTGCCATCGGTGTGGTAAAGGATGAAGGCAATCCCGCTGGCCGCGAGTATGAGCGAAACGTACTGATACCCCCGGATGCGTTCGCCAGCCAGCCAGGCCGCCATGCCAATCGTGAAAAACACCTGCGACTGGATGACGAGCGAGGCGATGCCCGGCGATATCAGACCGTTCATCGCGATATAGAGCAGGCCGAATTGCCCGACGCCGATCAGGATGCCGTAGAGGGCCAGATTGCCCAAGGCAACGGTCGGCCGGCGGAAAAAGAACGCGGCTGGCAAGAACACCAGCACGAAGCGCAAGGCGGCGAAGAGCAGGGGAGGGAAGTCATCGAGCGCCACCTTGATGACGACGAAGTTGCTCCCCCAGACGGCGACGACCGCCAGCGCGAGGAGGAAGTGGCGCAGCGGTAGCGATGCCGTCATGCGAGGATCGCCTTCAAAGAGGGGGCTCCCTGCGCGAGCCTGGCGTACTCCATTCCAAGGGGGACGTACTCAGTGCCATTTCTGGATGCCCTCGCTGGAGACACAAACGCCGGGCAAGGCCCGGCGTGACAATGCTAACGGTACCCGGCGTGCCGCTGCGACGCGGCCAGCGCGGGAGCGCCTTCACTTCTTGACGATGTACGCGTCACAGTAGCCTGTCGGCTGGATTTCGCTGTCGCCCGGAATGACCTTGCAGGCACCGGCGGCAGAGGCCGACGCGCCCGGAATGAATTGCGCGCAATTCGCGCAGTTCTTGCCCGCCGTCTTGGAGACTTCCTGATAGTTGAAAGCCTTGCGCATGGAGGCATTGGTGCCGGCGACGGCGTTACCGGTCAGTGACATCAGCGGGATGGCGGCAATCGCCGTGCAGCCCAGCTTGAGCATCCGGCGACGGGAAGTACAGTGGTCATCCATGGTTTTATCCTCTCGTTGAATTGTCGGCGGAACGTAGGCAGCTGTTCCGGGAGCCATGATGGCCCAGTGTGCCTACGCTGACAACAGGCAGCGACATTCCCGTTTTGCCGCGCTGCCGTGGGCTGCGGCCTCGCGCCCGGCGGCGCTGCTGCTTCGCTCGCCGCATTCAAGAATCCACCGAAACGGCCGATGTTAATAAATGTTAATCATTGATCGGGGTGCGCCATGCGAATTGACTCTGCCAGCCGCTTGCCAACGTCTGAATTGACGGCGGCGGACGCCTCCGCGGCACGTCCGGCGAACGCCGACGGAACGGCCGGCAAGGGCGCGCGCGCGCCAACTGCCGGCGGCGCGGAAGACAGCGCCCAGACCAGCGCCCAAGCGGCGATGCAGCTGGCGTGGACGCCGCTGGCGAGTACGACCGTTCATCTCTCGGATGCCGCGCAGCGGGCGTTGCAGGCGCAGGTCAAGCAGATCGGCAACATGCAGGCCGTGCTGGAGAAGCTGCGCGCAATGCCGTCGGCACGGGTGTCGGCGAAACAGGCCGCCGCGCAAAAGGCGGCGATGCTGAAAAGCCGTCTCGACATGCTCAAGCAGATGCTGGTCGGCGCTTCGCCGGAGCAAGCCAAAGCCCTCGCCGCGCAGTTGAAAGACATCGCCAAGCAGTTGTCGGCCTTGGGCGCAACGCTCAGCGGCGGCGCCAGAACTCCCGCTCCTTCGCTGGGCGTGGGGGCTGCCGCTGCGAGCAGCGTGGCGAGCGGTGGTGGCGAGTCCGGGACAGCGGGCGGCGCTGATTCGGCGATTGCAGCGAATGTAGCGAGTGGCGTGGATGGCACGAATGGCGCGAATGGCGCGAATGGCGCGAGTAGTGCGACTGCGGTAGCGCCAGCGGCCGCCGCGCCCAGCGCTACCGCCAGTGACGCGGCCGCCGCTTCGGCCAATGCCGTGACGCCGAGCGACGAAGCGGCGCGTACCGAGCGCGCGGCGGCGTCGCCCGAGCGTTCGTCAGCCACCGCGACGGGGGCCGATGAATCTAGCGCGTTGCCGGCGGCGGCAGGGGCTGGCGGTGCTGCCGCCGCG
Source organism: Rhodocyclus gracilis (assembly GCF_009617575.1). Lineage (GTDB taxonomy): Bacteria > Pseudomonadota > Gammaproteobacteria > Burkholderiales > Rhodocyclaceae > Rhodocyclus > Rhodocyclus gracilis. The sequence continues at coordinate 327,475 of NZ_WIXJ01000001.1, read as the reverse complement.
GGTGCGACGGCAACCGCCGCTGCCACAGGCGCGACGCCGGCTCCGGCGTCATCGGCTGCTGGTACGGCAACAGCGGGACAAGCCTCGCCGTCCAACCCGAAGGACGCGAATGGCGCGAACGCTCAGGCGAAAGGATCGGGCGAAACGACTGCGGCGGGCGGGGAAGACGAAAAATCGGCCAACAAGGCGCTGAAAGCGGCGCTGGAAGAAGCCCGCAAAGCCCTGCGCGCAGCCATCGCCATGTTGAAAAGCAAGGTGGCGAGCAGCAACAAGGACCTTAAGGAAAGCGAGCGCGCCCTGGCGAGTCTGGAACACTCGCTCGTCGAAGCGGGGCGTCAGGGCACCAGTATCTCCGTCACGGCAACGCTCGCGGATAACGCTGGCGGGCAGAGTGTGTCGGCGGGCAGTGAGGCGAGCGGTCTGGCGGTAACGAGCGCGGCGGGGGCTGAAAGCGCCGCTGCGTTTGCGGGCGGTGCCGGGGCCTTTGCCGAGGCTGGCGGCGTGTCGGTCGACACGGGCAACGTCGGCGGCACTATCAGCGTTTCGGCTTAGGGCTGACGTTCTGTAGCCGGGCGGCGCGTCGCCGTGCGGGAGACGGCGACGCCGGGACGATCACATGCCGAGGGAATCGAGCAGGTCGGAGTGGTCACTCGGCGCGCTTACCGCTGCGGCCGGCGTGCTGGCGGGGGCACCGGCGCATGCGGCGTCGATCAGGGCGTCGGGGTCCGGGGCGTCGGGCGCCTTGAAATCGACGAGTTTGATGAATTCGGTGCGGTCGATCGCCAGCTCAAGATAGAAGATGTTGTTGCGCGCGGTGTAGAAGGTGACGCGGCGCGACTCCGGGGCGTCGAGGTTGGTGTCGACGGAGAGCATGACCTGCTTGTTGAGCACCAGCATCTTCGGCTGGTTCTGCGTGATGTGGGTTTGCAGTTCGCGGGCGACCTTGCCGGTGAAATCGCCGACGATCTGGTTCATCAGTTCACCCATGACGTTGCTGACTTCGTCTGCCGTATACGAGGTCGCCAGTTCTTCTTTCGCCATGCCCATCGTCAGCATGTAGGTTTCGTATAGCTCCATCGCCGCCGGTGCCGAGAAGTTGATGACGACCAGGCCGGAAAAACCGCCGTCGAAGAGGACGAAACAGCCGATGTCGGGCTTCAGGCAGGTTTTGCTGATGCGCTGCACCATGCCGGAAAAGCGCAGCTGGCTTTGCGTGGCGACGGAGAGCACCCGCGTCACGGAATTGCACAGGCTGAGGAGGATGTCCTCGGTGCCGAAGACGACGGAATTGTCAGGTTTGCTCATGGAGGTACGCCACCCCTGTCGTTGAGAAATGGGCGTATGTATAACATGCCGTGCGCGTGCGGGGGTACGGTTTGTCGGGTAGGCGGGCAGCGCCGGTGGCCGTTCGTGCTGGCGGCGGCGGGGTCGGTTTACTACGTGCGGAGCGGCGTCCGCGTGGGCAGCAGCCGCTCGTACTCCTTGTTGACGACGGCGTAGCACTCGCAGGTGCGCGCTTCCAGCCGCGCCCGGTCGAGCACGGTGATGTGGCCGCGGTGGTAGGTGATGAGGCCGGCGCGTTGCAGGTTACCGGCGGCTTCGGTAACGCCTTCGCGGCGTACGCCGAGCATGTTGGCGATCAGCTCTTGCGTCATCGTCAGCTCATTCGTCGGCAGCCGGTCAAGGCTCAGGAGGAGCCAGCGGCAGAGTTGCTGATCGAGCGTGTGGTGGCGGTTGCAGACGGCGGTTTGCGCCATTTGCGTGATCAGCGCCTGGGTGTAGCGCAGCAGCAGATGGTGCAGCGCGCCGCTACGGCGCCCGCCGGAGCGGTTGAATTCCTGCATCAGCAGTTGCCCCGGCAGGCGGTAGGCATGCCCGGCGCTTTGCACGACCGCGCGATTGGGCATGGCGTCGCCGCCCATGAAAATGGCGACGCCGACGATGCCTTCGTTGCCGACGACGGCGATTTCGGCCGAGGCGCCGTCTTCCAGAACGTAGAGCAGGGAAACGATGGCGGTGGTCGGGAAGTAGACATGCCGCATTTTGACGCCCGATTCGTAGAGCACGTGGCCAAGCGGCATCGGCACGAGTTCGAGATGCGCGGTCAGGCGGACGCCTTCTTCCGGCGGCAGGGCACGGATGAGATGGTTCTGCTGCGGGGAATGCGGGCAGAGCATGCGCGTGTCTCCGGTGAGCGTGCCTGGCGTTCCTGAACGGCGCTCGGTCGCCGCTGCCGCGCCGCGTTCGCTCCCATTGTGGCCGCTCGCTGGCGCGCTCGCTATCCCTGATTCCGGGGAGTCGGGCGCGCTTTTTTGCCTGCTTTGCCGCTCCTCGCGTCGAGCGTACGTCAGCGAACAGACCTTCCGCCGCTTCGCCGCCACGCTCTGCCTGACCGTGCCAGCCGGCGCGTTTCAGTGAGGAGGATTTTGCATGATGACTCATCCGATCAAGCTCATCGTCATTGCTTTTTGCGTCGTGCAGGGGGCGGGCGCGATGGCGCAAACCTTGTCGCGTGACGAGTATCGGGCTGGCCGCGACGCGCTCGCTGCCGACTACAAGGCGGCGAAGGCGCACTGCGCATCGCTCTCCGGCAACGCCAACGATATCTGTCGGGCCGAGGCCGCCGGCAAGGCAAAAATCGCGCGGGCCGAACTCGATCTGCGCGACAACCCGTCACGTCAGGCGCGCTACACGCTCGGCGTCGCCCGCGCCGAAGCCGCCTACGGCGTGGCGCAGCAGCGCTGCGACGACCGTGCCGGCAACGCCCGCGATGTGTGCGTGAAGGAAGCCAAGGCCGCGCGTATCACCGCCCGCGCGGAAGCCCGCGCGCAACTGACGACGGGCGACGCCAACGATCTTGCCGACGAAAAAGCGGCGACCGCGCATCAGGAGGCCAGCAGCACGGCCAATCAGGCGCGCCGCGAGGCCAACATCGACAAGCGTGAAGCGCAGTACAGCGTCGCCCGCGAAAAGTGCGATGTCTACGCCGGCGAAGCAAAGCAGCACTGTCTGGAGCGTGCCAAGGCCGCGCTCGGTCAGCCGTAGCCGATCGGTCGCGCGGCATCCGTCGCCGGCCAACCTGTTGTCGCATCGAGGAGTCACTTCCATGAAGACATTGAGTGTTACGACCCGCATCCTGACGAGCCTGCTCGTGGTCAGCAGCCTTGCCGCGTGTTCCGGCATGACGCGGCAAGAGAAAGACACCGCTATCGGTGCCGGCGCCGGTGCCGTCGGCGGTGCCATCCTCACCGGCGGTGGCGCGCTGGGCACGGTCGGCGGCGCGGCCGTCGGCGGCGTCATCGGCCACGAGGTCGGCAAGTAAGGTCGCACGAGCCGCTCCGCGGAGCCGCCCCCGGCCTTGCGGCCGGGGGCTTACTTGCGTCGTGTCACGCCGACGACGAGCGAGGCGAGAAAGAGCACGACGAAGACGATGAAGAGAACGCGCGCGATCTCGACGGCGCCAGCGGCGATGCCGGTAAAGCCAAAAAGCGCGGCAATCAGCGCGATGACAAAAAACGTGATGGCGTAGTTGAGCATTCGGTTTTCCTCCATTTCCTGAGAGTGCAGCAGACTGAGGTGCTGCGGGTGGTGTGCTTTTGGCATGCTGGCGCCGGCGCTGCCACATGTCTGTGCGCCAGCGCACTTCGCCGGGCCCGTGTGCTGTGTTCGCTGCCGTACAGACCCATCGCCCCGGCGGGCGCGACGATGCTCCTCCGAGGCGTGGCTGTGCAGCACGCCGCCGACGCCCCGCCTGGCGCATCGGCCCCATTACGAGGAGTACGCACGATGACTACCGCGCTTAGCGAAACGAAGGCCGGCCACCGCCCGGTCGATAGCAAGAAGGCCAAGCTTCTGGGCGATCTACAAGGCGTCGTCGCCGACGCGGACGCCTTGCTCCGCGAAGTGGCGAATGCCGGTGCTGACGAATTTGGCGCGCTCGGCGCCAGCATCGAGCAGCGTCTGGACGACGCCCGCCTGCGTCTGGACGAAGCGCGCCACGCGGTGGTGCACAAGACCCGTCACGCGGCCGCTGCCACACAGGAGTTTGTCGTCGACAACCCGTGGACGGTACTGGGCGTCGCGGCGGCGGCGGGTGTCGTCATCGGCGCCCTGCTTAGCCGCCGCTGAAGGCGCCATTTCGCATTTCCCCGATCGCATAAGGAGTTGGCCATGAACTGGGACATCGTTGCAGGCAACTGGAAGCAATTTCGCGGCAAGGTCCGCGCCCGCTGGGGAAAACTGACGGACGATCATCTCGATGTGATCGCCGGCAAGCGCACCGAACTTTCCGGCAAATTGCAGGAGAGCTACGGCATCACCCGCGAAGAGGCCGAGGAGCAGATCAAGGGCTTCGAGGCGCGCAACAAGGATCTCTTCCCGCCGCACACGCCCTGACGTCCTGAAAGGCTGCCGCACACGCCGTTCGGCGCGGTGCGGTGGCGTCGGCGGTTTTCGGCACCGGTACCAGCGGTGTCGGCCCTCCCCGTGTTTCCCGCCATCGTCGGGGCGACCGCCGGCGTGTGTCCGCGTCGGCGCAAGGGGGTGACGCTCTGCGCCTTGCCGCCGGGCGTCGCGGGGCCATGCCCGGTCGCTCGGCAAACCTTCCTGAAAGGCGGCCGAAGTGGATACCGGAACGAGTCTCGGCGAGCATCTGCGGCGGTTGAAGCTACAGCTGCTCCGGCGCAATCTGCCGCGCATCTCCGTCGTCGAAGAAGCCCCGCTGCGCGCGGAGCTGTTCAGCGCCGACCAGATGGAGCAGCACGGCCGGGCGCTGGCGGCGACGCATGCGCTGGCGGCTGGCGCCGCGCCCGACCAGTTGCTCGCGCGGCTGGCGGCGAACGAGAGCGCCCTGCTCGGCGTCAGCCGCCTGCTGACCGCCGGGGTCAGCGAAAACCGTCTCATCACGCCAGCTGGCGAGTGGCTGCTCGACAACTTTTACCTGATCGAAGAGCAGATCCGCACGGCCAAACGGCACCTGCCCAAAACCTACAGCTTGCAATTGCCCAGGCTCGCCGGGACGCGGCGAGACGATGGCAGCGTTTCGGCGGAGACGGGGCGGCCGCGTGTTTACGATCTGGCGCTGGAAACCGTCGCGCATGGCGACGGGCGCGTCGATAGCGAAACGCTGATTCGTTTCGTCGCCGCCTATCAGAGTGTGACGGCGCTCAAGCTCGGCGAACTGTGGGCCATTCCGATCATGCTGCGGCTGGCGCTGATTGAAAACCTGCGCCGCGTCAGCGTGCGCCTGTCGGCGGGCTGGCTGGAGCGCAACCTCGCCGACGGCTGGGCGGATCGCATGACGGATGCCGCCGAGAACGACCCGAAAAGCCTGATTCTCGTCATCGCCGAAATGGCGCATTCGGCGCCGCCGATGAGCAGCGCGTTTGTGGCCGAGCTGGCGCGCCGCCTGAAAGGACGCGGGCCGGCGCTCGCCCTGCCTCTCACCTGGATCGAGCAGCGCCTGTGCGAAACGGGGCTTGGCATCGAGCCGATGGTGCAGACCGAAAACCAGCAACAAGCGGCCGATCAGGTGTCGATCAGCAACAGCATCGGCAGCTTGCGCGTGCTGGCCGATATGGATTGGCGGGATTTCGTCGAGACCTTGAGCGTCGTTGAACGCACCTTGCGCGGCGACCCGGCGGGCGTCTACGCGCATATGGATTTTGCGACGCGCGACCAGTACCGGCATGCCACCGAGCGCATCGCGCGCAAAAGCCGGCTTGACGAAAGCGAGGTGGCACAGGCCGTCGTCGCGCTGGCCCGCGCCGCAGAATCCCGCTCGGCCGCGTCGCCGGCGGCGCACGTTGGCTATTACCTGCTCGACGCCGGCCTACCGGCGCTGGAGCGCGTTGCCGGAGTGCATTTTTCGGCGCGTGAGCAGTTGTGCCGTCTGGCGCGTCGTCACGCGCTGACGAGCTATCTGGGCGCCATCGCGGCGTTGACGGCGGGCGGTAGTGCTTTGCTCATCGCCCAATGGCGCGGGCTTTCCGCCCCGGCGCTGTTGCCTCCGCTGCTGATGGACTGGTTGTGGCCGCTGCTCGCCGTGCTCTGTGTGCTGGCGGCCAGCCAGTGGGCGGTGGCGCTGGTCAACTGGCTGGCGACCTTGCTGGTCGAGGCGCGTGCGCTGCCGAAACTCGATTTTTCGAGCGGCATTCCCGATGCCGCGCGGACGCTGGTCGTCGTGCCGACGCTGCTGTCTGGCGCCGCCGCCATCGAGGAGCTGGTCGAGGCGCTCGAAGTGCGCTACCTCGCCAACCGCGACGAGCGGTTGCATTTCGCTCTGCTCACCGATTTTTGCGATGCGTCGCAGGAAACCCTGCCCGACGACGCGGCACTCGTCTCGCTGGCGCGGCGGCGTATCGAAGAGTTGAACGAGAAATACGGCGGTGCCGGCCCGGCCGGGCGCCACGACCTGTTTTTTCTGTTTCACCGCCCGCGCCAATGGAATCCGCACGAGCGTCTGTGGATGGGCTACGAGCGCAAGCGCGGCAAGATCGCCGATCTCAATGCCTTGCTGCGGGCGGTGCCTCCCGCCACGGTGCTGGATGCGCGCCGCGCCGCGCCGGCCTCGCGTTTTGCGCAGGTGGTGGGCGACACGCGGCGGCTGTCGCAGATTCGCTACGTCATCACGCTCGATACCGACACGCAACTGCCGCGCGATGCCGCCCGCCAGTTCGTCGGCGCCATGGCGCATCCGCTCAATCGTCCGCGCCTCGATCCGGCGCGGCGGCGCGTCGTCGCCGGCTACGGCATCCTGCAACCGCGCGTCGCCGTCAGTCTGCCGGGAACGAACCGCTCGCGTTATGCCCGTCTGTATGGCGGCGAGCCGGGCATCGATCCGTATACCCGCGCCGTTTCCGACGTCTATCAGGATGTCTTTGGCGAGGGTTCCTTCATCGGCAAGGGCATCTACGACGTCGATGCCTTCGAGACGGTGCTGGGCGGTCGTCTGCCGGAAAACCGCGTGCTCAGTCACGATCTGCTCGAAGGCTGCTACGCGCGCGCCGGCCTGCTCAGCGATGTAGAGCTGTACGAGGACTTCCCGGCACGCTACGCCACGGATGTGCGCCGCCGTCATCGCTGGATACGCGGCGACTGGCAACTGACCGGCTGGCTGTGGCCGCGCGTACCGGTGCGTGGCACACCGCCTGTGCCGCAGGTAACTCACTCGCCCGGTGTTCCCTCGGCTCCGCGCGCCCTGCCTACCGCCGCGGAAGCGGTGGCGAACAGTGCCGACGATCCGGAGCCGCCGCCCCAGAGCGGCGCCGAGGAGGCGGGCCGTAATCCGCTCTCCGTCCTGTCGCGCTGGAAGCTGTTCGACAACCTGCGGCGCAGCCTCGTGTCGCTGTCGCTGACGCTGCTGCTGGTGCTGGGTTGGGGCTTGCTACCGGCGCCGCTGCTGTGGGCCGTCTCGCTGCTCGCCGTCGTGCTCCTGCCGGCCGTGCTGGCGGTGTGCGTCGAAGTCCTGCAGAAGCCGCACGAAGTTCTGCTGCGCCAGCATCTGGCTGGCGTTTCGCGGGCGGCGTCGCGGCGCCTTCTGCAACTGGGCTTCGAGATCGCCTGCTGGCCGTTCGAGGCGTATTTCAGCGTTGACGCCATCCTGCGTTCGCTGTGGCGGACGCAGGTGTCGCACCGCCGCGTACTGGAATGGACGCCTTCCGGCACGCCGGAAGCGGGCGGGCCGCGCACGCGGGCAGGCGAACTGCGCCGCACTTATTGCGCCATGGCGGTGTCGCCGCTGCTCGCGTTCGCTACGGCGGCGGCGTTATTGCGCTGGGCACCTTTCGCCCTGTTTGTCGCGGCGCCGGTTTTGCTGGCCTGGCTCACCGCTCCGCTCCTCGCGAGCTGGATCAGTCGTCCGCTCGGGCGGCGCGAAACGCCGCTCAATCCAGCGCAGACGCTGTTTTTGCGCGCGCTGGCGCGGCGTACCTGGGCGTTTTTCGAAAATTTCGTCGGCGAGGACGATCACTGGCTGCCGCCCGATAACTTTCAGGAGTATCGCGTCGCCTCGATTGCCCACCGCACCTCGCCGACCAACATCGGTCTGGCGCTGCTCGCCAATCTCGCCGCCTACGATTTTGGCTACCTCGCTGCCGGCCCGTTGCTTCAGCGCACTGGCAACACCCTGCAAACGCTCGACGCGCTGGAGCGCTATCGCGGGCATTTCTTCAACTGGTACAACACGCAGACGCTGCAAGCCCTGCAACCGCGCTATATCTCGACGGTCGATAGCGGTAACTTGGCCGGCCACCTCCTGACCCTGCGCGCGGGGCTGCTGGCCTTGGCGGATGACCCCATCGTCTCGCCGGCGCTCCTGGCGGGCCTGCTCGATACGAGCGAAATCCTCGCTGATTCCTTGTCTGGCGTCGGTGGGCGAGCCGCCGCCTGTCTGCATGCCGTGCGCCAGTCCTTGCTTGGCGCTATCGCGGCGGCGCTCATCCGGCCACAGTCCTTGCCCCGGCTGCGCCACGAATTGCAGACGCTCGCCGCGCATGCCGACGAACTGCTTGTCCTTGCACTCGCGCGGCAGGCCGGCGGTGGCGCCACGCTGGCCGGCGACGAGACGGTCGCCTGGGCGCAGGCGCTGTTGCGGCAACTGAGCGAAGCCCTGGCGGAACTCGACTGGCTCGCCCCCTGGCTCGCGCTGCCGCCCGAACCGGAGGGGCTGGACGCGGTATTGGTCGATATCGTTAGCGGCGCCGACGCTGGTACGGGCGAGACGGCGAGCGCCATCGGCAGCGCTCCCCACCCGGCCGGGCACTCGCCAGCGTCCGCCGGCAACCTGCTCGATACGGCGCCGAGCCTGCGCACACTGGCGACGCTCGATGCCCGTCTGGGGCCGCGCATGGCCCAACATCTCGCCGCGTCGACGCTGACATCGGCGCAGCGTGTCTGGCTCGCCGATCTGGAAGGGCTCCTCGTCTTGGCGAGCGCCCGCGCGCGCGAACGCATGGGCCGCCTCGATGCGCTGGTGCGACACGCCGGCGAACTGGCAAGCATCGACTACGACTTTCTCTACGACACGACGCGGCACCTGCTCAGCATCGGCTACAACGTCGACGAGCATCGGGCGGACAAAAGCTATTACGACCTTCTGGCCTCCGAGGCGCGTCTGTGCAGCTTCGTCGCCATCGCGCAGGGCACGCTGCCGCAGGAGAACTGGTTTGCGCTGGGGCGTCTTCTGGCCGGCACTTCCGGTGAGCCGGTGCTGCTTTCGTGGAGCGGCTCGATGTTTGAATACCTGATGCCGCTGCTGGTCATGCCGACGTACGACAACACCTTGCTCGACCAGACCTGCAAGGCCGCCGTGGCGCGGCAGATCGACTACGGCGTACGGCGCGGCGTGCCCTGGGGCATGTCGGAGTCGGGCTACAACACCGTCGACATGCACCTCAACTACCAGTACCGCGCCTTCGGCGTGCCGGGGCTGGGTTTGAAGCGCGGGCTGGCAGAAGACCTCGTCATCGCGCCCTACGCCTCGGCGCTGGCCTTGATGGTGGCGCCGGAGGCGGCGTGCCTGAATTTGCAGCGGCTCTCCAGTGAAGGATTTCTTGGCCGCTTCGGCTTTTTCGAAGCCATCGATTACACACCGGCGCGGCAGCGGCGCGGCCAGTCGCGGGTGGTCGTCCGCTCGTTCATGGCGCACCATCAGGGCATGAGTCTGCTGGCGCTCGCCTATCAGGTGCTGCAACGGCCAATGCAGCGACGCTTCGAGTCCGACCGGCGCTTTCAGGCCGTCATGTTGCTCTTGCAGGAACGCATTCCGAAAGCCACCGCGCTGTTTTCGCCGATCCTGCATCTGTCGGAAGCGCGCTCGATGCCGGTATCGGCGCAGCCCGCCTTGCGCGTGTTCACCTCGCCCGAGACGCCGGCGCCGGAAGTGCAGTTGCTGTCGAATGGCCGCTATCACGTCATGATCAGTCAGGCCGGCGGCGGCTACAGCCGGTGGCGCGATCTCGCGGTCAGCCGCTGGCGCGAGGATGGTACACGCGATCATTGGGGCAGCTTTTGCTACCTGCGCGAGATAAGCGGCGACACTCTCGGCGCGCTCTGGTCGACTACGCACCAACCGGTGCTCCAGCCGTGCGCCAGCGCGACGGCGGTGTTTTCGGAAGGGCGGGCGGAGTTTCGCCGCCACGACGCCGTCGCCTTGGGTAGTGGCGATTTCGAGACGCATACCGATATCGTCGTCTCGCCGGAGGACGATATCGAGTTGCGACGCGTGCGCGTCACCAACCGCTCGCGCAAGCACCGCGAAATCGAGGTGACGAGCTACAGCGAGGTGGTACTGGCCTCGCCGGCCTCGGATTTTCTGCATCCGGCGTTCAGCAATCTCTTTGTGCAGACCGAGATTGTCCCCGAGCATCGCGCCATCGTCTGCACCCGGCGGCCGCGTGCGCGCGAAGAACAGCCGCCGTGGATGCTGCATCTGGTGGCCGTGCACGGCGCCGATTGCGACGAGGCGTCCTACGAAACCGACCGCGCCCGCTTTATCGGTCGTGGGCGCAGCGCCGAGCGTCCGCTGGCGATGGACAGCGCGGCGCCGCTCTCGGGCAGCGCCGGTTCGGTGCTCGACCCGGTGGTCGCCATCCGGCATCGCCTCCGCCTCGATCCCGAGCAGACGGCGACCATCGATCTCGTCTTCGGTGTCGCCGAGTCGCGCGCGCAGGCCTTGTGCCTGATCGAGAAATATCAGGATCGGCACCTCGCCGACCGCGTCTTCGATCTCACGTGGACGCACAGTCAGGCGGTCCTCTGGCAGCTCAACGCCAGCGAGGCGGACGCCGTGCTCTATACGCGCCTCGCCAGCGCGATCGTCTACGCCGGTCCCGCGCTACGGGCCGACGCCGCCGTCCTGATCAAGAATCGCCGCGGGCAATCGGGGTTGTGGAGCTACGCCATTTCCGGCGATCTGCCCATCGTGCTGTTGCAGATCGGCGATGCGGCCAATATCGAGCTGGTCCGCCAGCTGGTGCAGGCGCACGCCTACTGGCGCCTGAAAGGGCTGGTCGTCGATCTGGTGATCTGGAACGAGGATCACGCCGGCTATCGGCAGCGCCTGCAAGATCAGATCATGGGCATGATCGCATCAGGCATGGAGGCGAGTGTCATCGACCGTCCCGGCGGCATTTTTGCGCGCTCTGCCGAGCACATTTCCAGCGAAGACCGACTGCTGTTGCACTCGGTGGCGCGCGCCGTCATCTGCGACCACCGGGGCACGCTGGCCGAGCAGCTCGACCATCGCACAAGCACCTTGCCGCTGCCACCGCGTTTTGTGGCGACGCGCGCGCTCACCGTGAGCGGGGCGGGCGAGTATGCGCCGCCGCCAGTGACCGGGGAGGCTGCCGCGCTCATTCTCTGCAACGGTCTGGGGGGCTTTTCGCCCGATGGCCGCGAATACCGCATCGCCTTGCCGCCAGGGCAGACGACGCCCATGCCTTGGGCGAACGTCATCGCCAACCCGGATTTCGGCACGGTGATCTCGGAGAGCGGCAGTGCCTATACCTTTGGCGAAAATGCGCACGAGTACCGTCTGACGCCCTGGGACAACGATCCGGTCGGCGATAGCAGCGGCGAGGCGCTGTATTTGCGCGACGAGGAAAGCGGCCAGTTCTGGTCGCCAACGCCGCTGCCGGCGGCGGGGCCGGCCGCCTATCGCGTGCGCCACGGCTTTGGCTACAGCGTCTTTGCTACCTGCGTCGACGGCATCGACTCGGAACTGTTGGTCTTCGTGGCAATCGATGCCGGCGTCAAGTTTTCGGCGCTGCGCGTACGCAACGTGTCGGGGCGGCCGCGCCGCCTGTCGGCAACGGGCTACGTCGAATGGGTACTCGGCGACGTGCGCGGCAAGTCGGCCATGCACATCAGCACGTTTCTCGACACCGATACCGGCGCCGTGCTGGCGGGCAATCCCTTCAATCCGGAATTCGCCGGGCTGGTGGCGTTTTTCGATGTCGACGCGCCGGTGCGCACGGTGTCGGGTGACCGGCGCGAATTCATCGGTCGCAATGGTTCCTTGCGCGATCCGGCGGCGCTGCATCGTTCGCGTCTGTCTGGGCGTGTGGGTGCCGGCCTCGATCCGTGCGCCGCCTTGCAGCTTGTTTTCGAGCTGCCGGCGGGGCAGGAGCGCACATTCATCTTTCGCCTCGGGGTCGCCAGCAGCGCCGACGAAGCTCGTGTCCTCGTGCGCCGTTTTCGCGGCGCGGCGGCCGCCGATGCGGCGCGCGAGGCGGTTGCCCGCTTCTGGCGGCAGACGCTTGGCGTCATGCGCATCGAGACGCCGGAGCCATCGGTCGACGTGCTGGCCAATGGCTGGCTGCTCTACCAGACGCTCGCCTGCCGTGTCTGGGCGCGTTCCGGCTATTACCAGTCGGGCGGGGCGTTTGGCTTTCGCGACCAGTTGCAGGACGTGATGGCGCTGATCGATGCCGATCCGCCTCGCGTGCGCCAGCATCTTCTGCTCTGCGCCAGCCGCCAGTTCCAGGAAGGTGACGTGCAGCACTGGTGGCATCCGCCGGCCGGGCGCGGCGTGCGCACGCATTGCTCCGATGATTTTCTCTGGCTGCCGCTGGCGGTCTGCCGCTACGTCGAAGGCTCGGGCGATGGCGCCATCCTCGATGAGGCGGTCGGCTTTCTCGAGGGGCGGTCGGTCAATCCGGACGATGATTCCTACTACGATCTGCCGGGGCGCTCGGCGGAGGTCGCCAGTCTCTACGAGCATTGCCTGCGCGCCATCCGCCACGGTGTGCGACTGGGTGCGCATGGCCTGCCGCTGATGGGGTCGGGCGACTGGAACGACGGCATGAATCGTGTCGGCATACACGGCAAGGGCGAGAGCGTCTGGCTCGGCTTCTTCCTCTGCTACGTGCTGGCCGGTTTCGCGCAACTCGCCGACAGGCGCGGCGATACCCGCGTCGCCGACGAATGCCGCAGCGATGGCGCACGTTTGCGCGACAGTCTCGAACAGAATGCCTGGGACGGCCAGTGGTACCGCCGCGCCTACTTCGACGACGGCACACCGCTTGGTTCGGCGACGAACGTCGAATGCCGCATCGATTCGATCGCGCAAAGCTGGTCGGTGCTCTCGGCGCTCTCGCCGTTCAATCCGGCGGCGACAGGCGCGCCGGGAGCCTGGGCGGAGGGGGCCGCCGCTGCGCCCGGCGTCTCGGCACTGTCCCGCCGCCGTGCACGGCAGGCGATGCAGGCGGTCGATGAGCATCTCGTGCGGCGTCACGATGGCCTGATCCTGCTGCTCGATCCGCCCTTCGACAGTTCGGCGCTCGACCCCGGCTACATTCGTGGCTACGTGCCGGGCGTGCGCGAAAATGGCGGCCAGTACACGCACGGCGCGATCTGGGCGGCAATGGCGTTCGCCGCGCTGGGCGACGGCGAACGCGCCTGGGAATTGCTGCACTTCATCAACCCGGTCAACCACGCGCTGACGCCGGGCGCGGTGGCGCGTTACAAGGCCGAGCCGTACGTCGTCGCCGCCGATGTCTACGCTGCCGAGCCGCATGTCGGACGCGCCGGCTGGAGCTGGTACACCGGGTCGGCGGGCTGGCTGTATCGGCTGATCACCGAGTCGCTGCTCGGCGTGCGGCGACTCGGCGATGTTCTGCACATCGCCCCGTGCCTGCCCGCCGACTGGCCCTCGTTCAGCGTCTCTTACCGCTTTGGTACGGCGACGTACTGGGTGCAGGTGACGCAGCAGAGCGAGGCCGCACCCGCGCTCGACGGGGCCGCCGCTGCGCCGGTCGCGCGGCCAGTCTCGCGGCCGGTCGCGGATGCGTCGGTTGAGGATACGCAGGTCGAAGAGGATCGCCGCGAAGAAGCACGGCAGGAAGAAACGCAGCACGCAGAGGCGTGGGTCGAGGAAATTCGCCTCGATGGGGCCGTGCTGGCGACGCGGAACGTAGCGCTGTGCGACGACGGGCGGGAGCATTGCGTCGAGGTTCGGGTGCGCCGGGGTGTCGTTACGCTGCAACGCTGAGGCCGATTCTGCGTGCCGGCGCTTTGCAATTTGGACGGCGTCTCATCGGCGTGTGCCCGGCGGTGATAAACTCGCGCCGGTAAAATTCTTGAAGTAAATCCATGTTCGGACGTTTGTTGCCCCAAGAGGGGAAGTTCTTTGATCTTTTCAACGCGCACGCTGACCAGATCATGCTCGGCGCGCAAGCGTTGGTGGCCTTGCTGGCCTCGCTCAACAAGGCCGATGGCGAAGCGGCCAAGCACTTCGAATTGATCGACGCGGCAGAAAATCGCGCCGACCGCATCACCCACGAGACGATGGCCTTGTTGCACAAGACCTTCATCACGCCGCTCGACCGGGACGAGATCCACAAGCTGATCAACTGTCTCGACGACATCCTCGATCTCGTCAAGAACGCCGGCCAGGTGCTGACGCTCTACGACATCCGGCGGACGACGCCGGAAGCCACGCACCTCGCCGAGATCATCGTCTCCAGCTGTGATCGCGTGCGCTACGCCGTCAGCCTGCTGCCGTCGATGGACAACGGCACGGCGATTCTCAAGACCTGTGAGGAGATCGACCGGCTCGAATCCGACGCCGATCGTGTCATGCGCGGCGCCATGTCGCGCCTTTTCCGCGACGAGCCGGATGTGCGTCAGTTGATCAAGCTGAAGGCCATCTACGAGTTGCTCGAGACGGTGACGGATCGCTGCGAGGATGCGGCGAACATCATCGAAGGCATCGTCCTCGAAAACTCCTGACCGGCATCACGCATGGAATCGGTAAATATCGGCTTTGGCGCCGTAGCCTTTCTCGTCGTATTGGCGCTCGCCTTCGACTTCATGAACGGCTTTCACGATGCCGCCAATGCGATTGCGACGGTGGTGTCGACGCGGGTTCTGAAGCCGCACACGGCGGTCATGATGGCGGCCTTCTGCAACATCGTCGCCATCTTCATTTTTCACCTCAACGTCGCTGCGACTGTCGGCAAGGGCACCATCGATCCGTCGATCATCGATCAGACGGTCGTTTTCGGTGCACTGGTCGGCGCCATTCTGTGGAATTTCATCACTTGGTACTACGGCATTCCGTCTTCGTCCTCGCATGCGCTGATCGGTGGTCTGATCGGCGCCGCGCTGGTCAAGGCCGGGCCGGGGGCGCTGGTGACGGCGGGCGTGCTGAAGACGGTGGCTTTCATCTTCATCTCGCCCTTGCTCGGCATGGTGCTCGGTACGCTGATGATGATTCTCGTCTCGTGGCTATTCCGCACGAGCACGCCGCGCCGGGTCGACAAATGGTCGCGGCGTTTGCAGCTGATCTCGGCCTCGGCGTATGCCCTCGGCCACGGCGGTAACGACGCGCAGAAGACGATCGGCATCATCTGGATGCTGCTCATCGCCGCCGGCATGAGCGGGAACGATCCGAGTTCGCCGCCGGTGTGGGTGATCATCGCCTGCTATACCTCGATTGGTCTGGGAACGGCGTTCGGTGGCTGGCGCATCATCAAGCTGATGGGCCAGAAGATCACGCGTCTGCGGCCGGTCGGCGGCTTCTGTGCGCAGACGGGCGGCGCCGCGACGCTGTTCTTCGCCACCGCGCTCGGTATTCCCGTCTCGACCACGCACACCATCACCGGCGCCATTGTCGGCGTCGGCGCGACGCGCAAGCTGTCGGCGGTGCGCTGGGGCATTGCCGGCACCATCGTCTGGGCATGGATTCTCACCATTCCCTGTAGCGCACTGATGGCGGCCGTGTTCTGGTATCTCGGCAGGTTCTTCTTCTGAGTACGCGGCGCGACGGCGGCAGGCAGCTGAGGCGGCGTCTGCCGCGCTCGCGCTCATGAGCGCGTCGCGTCACGGCTCCACCCGTCTCGTCGGCGTGGCGCTGGTTCTGCTGTCGGTACTCGGTTTTGGCGCAATGCCGATCTTTGCCCGCTTCGCCTATGCCGACGGGGTCGATCTGTCGACGCTGCTGTTCTTGCGCTTCGCGCTGGCGGGCGTCGTCATGGCTGCGATCACCCGGCTCGGCGGCTGGCGTTGGCCGCAGGGGCGCGATCTCTGGCTGCTGATCGGCATGGGCGCCATTGGCTACGTCGGACAGGCGTTCTGCTACTTTGCCGCGCTGCGCTATGCCACCGCCGGACTGACGGCGCTGCTCCTCTATCTGTATCCGGCGATCGTGACGGTCTTCTCGGCGCTGCTCTGGCGGCGGCGTCTGTCGCCGGCACGTCTGGCCGCCGTCGCCGCCGCCCTTATCGGTGCGGCGCTTGCTGTTGGCGACGGGCTGGCGGGCAGCCCGCTGGGTTTTGTGCTGGGTGTTGGCGCTGCCGTCATTTATTCGGGCTATATCCTCGTTGGCGAACGCGTCAGCGCGAGTGGGCCGATTGCCGGTGCCAGCGTCGTCATGCTCTCGGCGGCTCTGGTCTATGGTGCGATTGTCGCCGTGCAGGGGCCGGCCTGGCCGCGTACGGGCGGCGGCTGGCTGGCGGTGGCGGCGATTGTGCTGTTGTCGACGGCGCTGGCGATTGCCGCCTTTCTGGCGGCGATGGCCCGTCTCGGCGCGGCCGACGCGTCGACGGTGTCGGCGCTGGAACCCGTGGTGACGATGCTGCTGGCGGCCATCTTTCTCGGCGAAACGGTCGGTACGCGCCAGATGCTGGGAGCGGCAATCATCCTCATCGCCGTGACCGTGCTGACGCGTCTACGCGAACCGGCGCCGGCCACCTAGGGTTTTCTTCGGCACGTTTGACGACCGCTGGCCGAGTTGGCAGAGCGGCGCGACGGCGGGGCGGTGGGGGGCAAACGGCGGAACAGTATTGCTCTCTAGTGCGCGCTTCGCCTTCTCGTCGCAGCGGCAGGCGCACCGTTTTCCCCGTGACTTCTGCGCTCAGGCGGGAATGTCGGGGATGAGCATTTGCTCAAGTTGTTCGATCCGGTCGCGCAAAAGCAACTTGCGTTTTTTCAGGCGGCAAACGAGCAGTTCGTCGGGCAGTGGGGCGATGGTCAGGTGCTCGATCACCGAGTCGAGATCGCGGTGTTCAACTTGCAGAGCGTGCAACCGCGAGCGGAGGAAACAGGCGTCGTCTTCGGTAAGCGTCATTGCAGTGGCGTCCGGAAAATCGGTCTGGCACGGTCAGGTGCAGGCACACGCGGCACGCAGGCGTGGTTTCCCGCACGTGTGCGGTAGTTTGGCAACGCTGGCATGCCGCGTTGCGGGAGCCGGGGGCGGCGCCGTTGGCGGGGAGGCGAGCGTCAGCGCATGGTAGGCGCGCCGCCGCCAAAAAACAACGCGGCCCGGCTTGTCATTGCGTGTTTTTGCCCTGCCCAAAGGGGACTATTTCCCATGCCGGGGCGATGACGGCAGATGGCGGGAAAACCAGTCAATGCCGAGCGCGCCAATCTCGGCCTGCGTGATGGCGCTGTGCGGAGGCGAGTCAACGCCGGCGATGGCGTGCCAGTGGCTGGGCGCGTCGATGTGGGCCAGAGCGCGCTGGGCCAGTTCGCGCACATGTGCATCGTCTTCGACGAGCAGCAGGAGCGGCGCGCGCAAGGCTTGCAGATACATCAGGCCGGCCAGATCGATCAGTCCGCCGCAGCAGACCAGGGCGAGCACCTCGGCGTCGCGTTGCGCGGCAACGCGCACGGCAGCGGGGGCGACGTGATCCGTGGCGTAGAGTCCGATCGGCCAGTCGGGTAACTGCCCTTCGCTGACGCGCCGCCGGATCAGATCCATCAGATCGAGGAGACGCCCAGTCAGCTGTGGCGTGTTGAATTTCGGATCGGCAAAACGCTCTTCGTCGTCGTGCAGGAGGTCGACAACGAGTGTCGCCAGCCCGATCTCGTGCAGCGCGTCGGCGAGGGCCTGTTCTTCGACGGCGGTCTCCGCTCCCGCGTGCGCCAGGATGATGAGCGCGCGGGCTCCCTCAGGCTGCCGGAACTCGCCCGGCAGCAACGCGGGCAGTTCGTCCGTTTCGCTGGCTTCGGGGAGGTCGATGGCGGAGTCGTGTTCTTCGCTCATGCGTCAGGGAATCTGCGCGAAGTGCAGCAGAGCCCAGCCGGCCAGCGATCCGGCGGCGACGGCGATGAATCCCGTCACCGCGCCGCGGGCCAGCGTGCGTCCGCCAACGATGCCGACGATGCCGAGTTTGAAGGAGAGGTTGGCGAGCTGCGCGATCAGGATGGCCGTGGCGGTCTGTTCCGCGCCGAGCTTGTTCTGTCCGAACAGGCGCAGGCTGGAGAGGGTGATGGCATCGACATCGGTGAGTCCCGAAATGAGCGCGACGACGTACAGACCGGCGGCGCCAGCGACGTCGGACAAGGCGGCCGAGCACATCAGCACCAGACCGTAGACCACGCCGAAGGTGATCGCCGTGCGCAGCTCGGTCGGATTGCGCAGTTCGAGTTGTGGCAGCCCATGGCCGTTTTCGAGGCTGCGCCAGGCATAGAACGCGACGAGGGTGCCGCCGAGAAAGCCGCCGCCGAGAATGGGCAGCAGGGCCGGCAGCACGCCGGGTTGAACCACCGCCGTCAGCATGCCAAGACGTAGCGGAACGATCAGATTGGCGATGAGAATGACCACCAGCGCCAGCGAGGCAAGACGCGGCTCGCTGCGGGCGTGTCGCGAAAAGATCAGGGTCGTCGCCGTGCTCGACGCCAGTCCGCCAAAGATACCCAGCAGGGGCGCGCCGCGCTGCTGGCCGAAATAGCGCAGGGCCGCATAGCCGGTCAGGCTGACGCCCGAGATGAGAACGACCATCCACCAGATCTGTGCCGGGTTGAGCGCCGCGTACGGCCCCATGTCGAGATTCGGCAGGACCGGCAGAATGACCAGCGAGAGGACGGCAAACTGCAGGATCGAGTTGAGGTCGTTGCGCGTCAGGCTTCTCGAGAGGCTCTGCAACTCCGGCTTGAAGTAGAGCAGCAGCGTCGTCAGGATCGACATGATGACGGCTGGCGTGCGCAGGCCAAGGTTGATCATCACGCCGAAGCCGAAGCAGAGCAGCAGGGCGATGACCGAGGTGGTACCGGGGTCGTCGCTGTCCGGATGTGTGCGGTAGGCGGCGATCATCATCACGCCGACGATCAGCAGTCCGACGGCGATGATCCAGGGCGCCGCGGTCTGCCGCGCGATCAAGGCGCAGACGGCGCCGAGCGTGGCGACCAGCCCGCAGGTGCGCAGACCGGCGCGCGAGGTCGGGTTGCGTTCGCGCTCCAGTCCGATCAACAGGCCGACGCCGAGGCTGACCAGTAATCCGGGGAGGTCGTGTAAACCGGGGTGTTCGAGAAGTTCGGCGTTCATTTCCGGTAAAATTAACGGATGGCCCATCACTATGCAATCGTCCCCGCTGCCGGCAGCGGTTCGCGCTTTGGCGCGGAAATGCCCAAACAATATCTTTCTCTCGCCGGGCGCCCCCTGATTCGCCACACGCTTGCAGCCTTGTGCCGTTGCCCGGCAATCGAGCGCGTCTGGGTCGTCCTCTCGCCCGGCGATCGCTATTGGCCGCAGTATGACTGGTCAGCGCTCGGCGCGAAGCTGGAAACGGTCTATTGCGGTGGCGAAACGCGCGCGCAAAGCGTCGCGAACGGTCTCGCGGCGGCTGAAACCGCCGTTGCCGACGACGATTGGGTGCTGGTGCACGACGCGGCGCGCCCCTGCGTGTCGGCGGCGATGCTGGATGCTCTCTGCCGCGAACTGGCCGATGACGCCGTCGGCGGTCTGCTGGCGGCACCGGTAGCCGATACGCTCAAGCGTGCCGGCGAAGGGCAACGCGTGCAGGCGACCTTGTCGCGCGACGGCTTGTGGCAGGCGCAGACGCCGCAGATGTTCCGCTACGGCGTTCTGCGGCGCTCGCTCGCGGCGTTTCCCGATGTCACGGACGAGGCCGGCGCCATCGAAGCGGCGGGCTATGCGCCGCGTCTGGTGCGGGCTGATGCGTCGAACCTGAAAGTCACTTTCCCGGCCGATCTGGCGTTGGCCGAGATGATTCTGAAAAGCCGTCGCGAGGATATCGCTCCATGACTACACGAACCCGTTTGCGCGTCGGACAGGGCTTTGATAGCCACGCGCTGGTCGCAGGACGGCCGCTCATTCTGGGCGGCGTCACCATTCCTCACTCGCTGGGCCTGCTCGGCCATTCGGATGCCGACGCGCTCCTGCATGCGATCACCGACGCCTTGCTGGGGGCGGCTGGCATGGGCGATATCGGTCGCCATTTTCCCGACACCGACGAACGCTATCGCGGTGCTGACAGCCGCGTCCTGCTGCGCGGCGCCGTCGACCTGCTGGCGGCAGCGGGCTGGCGCGTCGTCAATGTCGACGCCACCGTCATCATTCAGCGGCCGAAAATGGCGCCGCATGTGCCGGCGATGATCGCCAACCTGGCGGCTGATTTGCAGGTCGATAGCACGGCGATCAACGTCAAGGCGAAAACTGCCGAGCGTATGGGCTTTGTCGGACGTGAGGAAGGCGTCGCCGTCGAGGCCGTGGCGCTGATCGAACAGGTCGGCAATGACTGAGACTACGCGCTCGTTGGCTGGCCGCATCGCTGCGGGATGTCGCCGCCGATGATCAAAAAGGTTTCCGTCGGACAGCTGCGGGTTGGCATGTTCGTGCACGACTTCAACGCCGGCTGGCTCGACCATCCTTTTGCGCTCAACAGCATGAAACTGGCGGTGGAAGAAGACCTGCGCCGCGTCTTCGCTGCTGGCATCCGCGAGCTTTTCATCGATACCTCGCGCGGTCTCGACGTCGATGCGCCGACGCGCGAAGAAGCCGCCGTCGACACCGAGCAGCAGATTCGCCAGCTCGATCAGGTAACGCCGCCCGCCGAGCGGCGCAGCGCACTGGCCGAAGAGCTGGCGCGTGCGCGCAACGCCTTCGGCGAGGGAACGCGGGTGATCCGCAACGTCATGGAAGACGCCCGTCTCGGTCGCCAGCTGGAGATCGAATCGGCGAAGTCCGCCGTCGAAAAGATCGCCGCGTCGGTGCTGCGCAACGGCAACGCCATGATGAGCCTGCGCCGGCTGAAGAATGTCGACGACTACACCTATCTGCATTCGGTGTCCGTCTGCGCCATGCTTGCCGCCTTCGCACGCGATGTCGGCATGGACATGGGCGACATTCACGACATCGCCTTGGGCGGTCTCTTGCACGATATTGGCAAGGCACGCGTCAGCGCTGCCGTCCTTAACAAGACGACGCGGCTGTCGCCGGAGGAATTCACGCTCGTCAAATCGCACGTGGTTCTCGGCTCGGATCTGCTGCGGCAGATGCCCGGCATTCCGCCGCTCACCTTTGCGCCGCTGGAGTTGCACCACGAGTGCTACGACGGGAGCGGCTACCCGCGCGGCATCAAGGGCGAGACGATCGACCTCGTCGGGCGCATGTCGGCGATTGTCGACGTCTATGACGCGATCAGCTCGGAGCGTTGCTATCACGTTCCGTTAAGCCCGGCCGAAGCGATCCGCAAGCTTTTTGAATGGAGCGGTCACCATTTCGACCCGCAGCTCGTGCAGCGCTTCGTGCGCAGCGTCGGCATCTACCCCGTTGGAACGCTGGTGCGGCTGGAGAGCGAGCGGTTGGGCGTGGTCATCGAACAGCGCGAGTCGAGTCTGCTGACGCCGGTGGTGCGCGTGATGTTCGACATCCGGCACAACCACTATCTGGCGCCGGACGACGTCGATCTCTCACGGCCGCTCGGGACGGGCGGTGGCGACCGCATCGTCAGTCACGAGTCGCCGGCGCGCTGGAAGGTCGATGTCGACCGTTTTCTCTGAGCTTGGCGTGCCGGGCGCGGCGGGAGTTTAGCGCCGCGCGGTGTCGGGCGGCGTGACGCCCGGCAGGCGCAGGCAGGCAATCAGTCCGCCGCCGGGACGCGCACGCAATTCCAGCTGGCCGCCATGCAGGTGGGCGATGCGCTCGACGATGGCGAGTCCGAGTCCAGCGCCGCCGGCATTCGAGCGGGCGTTTTCCATGCGCGTGAAGGGGCGTTTGAGGCGTTCGCTTTCGCTCTCGGGAATGCCCGGGCCGCGGTCCATGACTTCGATCAGACGCTCGCCGGTGCGGTCGAGACGGGTATGCAGCTCGATTTCACCGCCGGCGTATTTGCGCGCGTTATCGAGCAGGTTGTCGATAGCGCGTGACAGCGCATGCGGATAGAGCGGCCCCGGCGGCAGTTCGCCGGGGAAATACGCGAGCGAGATGCCCGCCCGCCGGGCGCGCGCCGCCGCTTCGACGGCGAGCATGTTGATTTCTCCATCGTGCTGCAAGGCTTCGCTTTCGCCGCGCGCAAATTCGAGAAACTGAGCGATGACCGTATCCATCTGCTCGATGTCGGCGGACATGGCGGCGCGGGCCACGCTGTCGCTCACCGACAGTTCGGTATCCAGCCGCAGCCGCGCCAGCGGGGTGCGCAGGTCGTGCGAAATGCCGGCGAGCGTTTCGGCGCGTTCGGCATCGATGCGATGTAGGTCTTCCGACATGCGGTTGAAGGCTTCGGCGAGTTGCTGCAATTCCAGCGAGCCGCGCTCGGGCAGCGCCGCCGGACGCTGGCCGCGGCCAAGTTCGCGGGCAGCGCGGGCGAGCGCGCGCAAGGGTTCGGTGACGCGCGAGACGATCAGCCAGGCGACCGCCAGCGCCAGCCCAAGTACCAGAACGGCCCAGATCACCCAATGCCACGGGAAGTCGTGCTCGGCGCGCGAGCCGGGCAACATCAGCCAGAATTCATCCTCCGTGTTGGCGCCAGTTGGTGCGGCGGACGGCAAAGGGTCGAGGTGAAAGCTCACCCAGATGCCCCGCTGGCCATTCACGACGCTGGCAAAGCGCGTGTCGGCGCCGAGCGAGGCGGTGACGATGCTGCGCATGCGCGTCTGGAAGCGGCTATCGGAGGGCGGTTCGACGCGGTCGGTCGCTTCGACCGGCAGGACGCGGACGCCTTCGCGTTCGTCCATCTCGCGCAACAAGGCGTGGCGGCGCGAGGGTTCGGCGGCCACCAGCGCGGCGCGTGTCAGATTGACGACGCTAACGACGAGTTGCGCCAGTTGCTGCGCACGTGGCAGCTTTTCCGACAAGGCAAAGAGTCCCAGCCACGAGGCGACGGCGATGGACAGCAGCAGACTGATCAGCAGGAAGGTGCGCGCCAGCAAGGTGCGCGGCAGGCGGTTCATGCCGGCGCCGTATCCGGTACGAAGACGTAGCCGTGCCCCCAGACGGTTTGCAGATAGCGTGGCTGCGCGGGGTCGGGTTCGATGAGTTTGCGCAGGCGCGAGATCTGTACGTCGATGGTACGGTCGAACGGCCCTTGCTCGCGCCCGCGTGCCAGCGTCATCAGGCGGTTGCGCGAGAGCGGCTGATGCGGATTTTGCAGGAGCGCCCGCAGGACGGCGAATTCGCCGGTCGTCAGTGCAATCGTTTCCTCGCCACGGCGCAGCGTGCGGGCAGCAAAGTCGACTTCGACTCCGCCAAAGGCAATGTGCGAGACATCGGCAATCGGGGCGCCCGGCGGTGTCGCGCCGCGTCGCCGCTGCACGGCGTTGATGCGTGCGACCAGCTCACGCGGATTGAAGGGTTTGGGCAGGTAGTCATCGGCGCCCATTTCGAGACCGACGATGCGGTCGACCTCGTCACCGCGTGCGGTCAGCATGATTACCGCTTGCTGCGGATCGGCGGCGCGCAGGCGGCGGCAGATCGACAAGCCATCCTCGCCCGGCAGCATCAGGTCGAGCACGATGAGGTCGAAGCGCTCACGGTCGAGGCGCTGATCCATGCTCTTGGCGCATTCGGCGGTGCGCACCACAAAGCCTTGTTCGCCAAGGTAGCGCTGCAGCAGTTCGCGCAGGCGTTGGTCGTCGTCGACGACGAGAATTTTCAGTTCGCTCATGCGCGAATGCTACCCGTAATCGGCGATGCGAAGAAAGAGGGGGCTAGGGCGCCTTGGTGCCGGGGCGCTGTGCGAGCGAAACGCAGGCGATGGCGCCGAGAATGCACAGGGCGGCTACGCCTTCATGCCAGCCGGGGCGTTCGCCGAGGATCAGCATGCCACCGAGTACACCGATCAGCGGCGTCGCCAGCGAGGAGAGCGACGAGACGCTGACGGGTACCATCAGGACGATGCGATTCCACGCCCAGTAGCAGAACATGAAGGCGACGAGGACGTTATAAACGAGCCCGAGCGCCGGCCAAAGGCTTGGAATGTGCAGCCGCGGCCACTCGAAGACGCCGGCGACCAGCAGCATGGGCAGACTGCCGAGCAGCATCATCCAGCCAGTGAGCGCGGCGGCGGGCATGCCGAGCGGCAGGCGCTTGAGCAGCACGACGCCCAGCGCCCAGCTGAACGCTGCACCGAGCATGCAGAGTGCGCCGGCTGGCGCCGCGCGAAAGAGCGCTACACCATCACCCATGAGGAAAACCACGCCGGTCAGACCCAGTCCCAGTCCGGCCAGCCGCCGCCTGTCGAGGCGCTCGCCGAGCAGCCAGGCAGAGAGCAGGACGCCCCACAGCGGCATGGTGTAGCCAAGCAGGGCGGCGCGACCGGAGGAGAGCAGGCTGACGCCGTAGATGGCGAGCACATTCCAGCCGACGATATTGAAGAGCGTCAGCAGCAGCATGGCCGGCAGGCGACCACGCGGGATGCGCACGCCCTGGCCGGAAAAGTGAGCGATGGCGAGCATGCCAACGCCGCCCAGAAACAGGCAGCTGCCACGGAAGGAAAGCGGCGGCACCTCACTGAGGACGATCTTCATCACCGGCCAGTTGAGTCCCCAGCCCAAGGTAATGGCGGCGAGAAGGATCAGGCCGGTACGTGGCAGTCGGTCGAAGGTTTTGTCCAAAACGGGGGGGCAGTGAGCGAGGGGGCGGTTAGTCTACGCTTTCTGCTCGTGTGCGTCGCTTTTCGCGTTGTGTGTCGCGTCGCCTGTCGCTTCGGCTCTTGCCTCTGCTGTTGAGCCGGCGCTGGCGTCCCATGGCGATGCCGGCTTTGCCCATTCGGCGCGATGCGCTGACGTTTCGCCGGCTGCCGCGGGGGCTTCTGTTTCCGCTTCAACGTGCTGGCGGGCGAGCAGGGCGCGCTTGGTCTTCCTCTCCACGGCGGCTACACTGGCTGCGCCATGAACCTGCCGCGCACTTTTTGCCTGCCCCGATTGCCACGACTGCCCCGCTTTGCGGCAGCGCTTGCGCCGCTGCGTCGGCCATCGGCGGGGCGCGCCTTCGCCTTGTCGTTGCTGGCAATTCTGCTCGTGGCGCGGGGGGTGGTGTTGCCGTCGTCGCTGCCTTCTTTGCCTGCGTCTTCGCCGATCCATGTCGCTGTGCAGATGGTGCACGGAGCCTCTGCGGCACAGGCGGGCGAACACGCGGCTTGCGCGCAGGCCCTCAGCAAGGATGCGGCTATCGGCTCTGCCCAGGTGCCTAACATGGCCAACGCTGCGTCCGATGGCCGCGCCAGCACGAACGGCAAGGCCTGTCAGTTCCACTGCGATCTGGCGGGCGCGCCCTTGTTGCTGCCGGCGCCGCTTGTGGTCGATGGCGGCGCCCGCAGCGAGTCGCCCGTCTCGCGGCCGGTCAGCGTCCTCGCTTGGCTGGCGCCACCCGACCATCCCCCTCCCATCGCCTGAAGTCTGATTCGGTTTTTTTGTTCTCCGCGCCCGTTGGCCTGGAGGGTATCGACTCGTCTTCAGGAGATTCACGATGTACATGACGCACTACATGGCCTTGCTGGCCGACAACCAACCCTGGAACCTGATCCTGTTCATGGCGATTCCCGTCGTCCTTGCGGAAACGGTGGCCGTGACCGAGCTGTTCATCCTTTTTTCGCGCGTGCGCAGTGGTCCCTTACGCGCCATCAACCGCGCCGCGAGCATCGTCGGTGGGCTCTATTTTTCGGGCGTATTCGTCTATCTCGTCCAGCACGCGGTGCTTCCACTGACGCTTGCCGGCGAATGGCGCGGGGCTGCCGATGTGATCGCCGTCGGCGCCTATCTGGCCGGTGTCGTTCCCCTGCTGGGTTTGGCCCTGCTCGATCTGGGCGTGATTGGACGTGGTTTGACGGAGGATGGGCGTTTGCGGCGGCACGCGGTTTTCGTCGCCATTTTCCTCGTCGTCGCGCACGTGGCGATGATTTTCGGCATGCTCGATCCGCGCCTGCTGATGGCGTCTGAGCCCATCGTGCAAGAGGAAATGGACATGTCGACGATGCATCATCATCAGCACTAAATGAGGTGAGGGCGCCGCCCCGGCAGCAGTTTTGCCGGTGGCGGTCGCCCCTCGTTTGCCTGCCATTCGCCACGCGTCACCCGTCTTTGTCCGTACGCCAATCGGCGCCTCTCGCCCGCCGTTCTCGCCGGGATGCGGCGGTGCGCGAACGGATGTGGCGAAGCGTAAAACTTTGTGCCGGCGGTTCCTCCACTGGGGGAAGCGAGGCAAAATGCGCAGGCGTCGCGGGCCTTTCGCGGCCTTCGCTTCAGGAAAACAGAGGGTGTCGGAATGTTGTTGCCGGGTAGAGCCACAGACAGGAATGCCGCAGCGCCGCACGGGGAGCGACCGATTCGCGGTGGGCTGTGCTGGGCGACGTTGCCGGCGGGGCTGACCGTGGGCCTCACCGTCTTTCTTGCCACGCTGACGGCGGCTCAGGCCGATCCCTTCGCCGGAGCGCGGCAGAATGCTGCCAGTGGCGACAGCAGCTGGCGTGACGGTCGGGGCGACACGGAGGCGGCGCCTTCCCCTCGTTCCCGCGAAACGGCGCCGGATGTTACGCGGCGCATGCCGCCAACGGGCGCCGGCGATTCACCCGGCGCGGCGCGCTCGCTGCATTTTTCGTCGGAAGAGCGCCGGCAGTTGCGGCGCGATGTGCACGAGGCAGGGCGCGACCTTTACGGTCCGCGCCGCTGATCGTTCTCGGCGCCGCCGCTCTAGGCGCCCGGCAATTCCTCGCGGCGCAGCAGGAAGACGTACTGATCGCCGGCGTGCGTGTCGAGCCAGGTAAACGGCAGTTGCGGAAAGGCGGCTTCGAGAACTTCCCGCTGATGGCCGATCTCGACGACCAGCAGCCCGTCCGGTTTGAGGTGCTTGTGCGCCTCGCGCAAGAGCGTGCGGACGATGTCCAGTCCGTCCTCGCCGGAAGCCAGCGCCAGCGCTGGCTCGCAGCGGTACTCGGCGGGCAGCGCGCGCATGGCGGCGGCGTCGACGTAGGGCGGGTTGGAGATGATCACGTCGTAGCGCCGCGCCTTGACCTCGCTCAGCAAGTCAGAGCGGACGAGGCGGACGCGTTCGCCGAGTTCGTAGTCGGCAACATTGCGCTCGGCGACGGCCAGCGCATCCGGCGAGATGTCGATGGCGTCGACGGCCGCTTCCGGGAAGGCCAGAGCGGCGAGGATGGCCAGACACCCCGAGCCGGTGCATAGATCGAGCACGTCGCTGACGGCCCACGGATCGTCGATCCAGGGGCTCAGTTGCTCGTCGAGCAGTTCGGCGATGAAGGAGCGCGGCACGATGACGCGCTCGTCGACGTAAAAGCGGTGTTCGCCGAGCCACGCTTCCCGCGTCAGATAGGCGGCTGGCAGGCGTTCCTTGACGCGGCGCTCGATCAGCGCCAGCGCCTGCTCGCGTTCTTGCGCCGTCAGGCGGGCGTCGAGGAAGGGCTCGAGACGGTCGAGCGGCAGGTGCAGGGCGTGTAGCAGCAGGTAGACCGCTTCGTCCCAGGCGTTATCGCTGCCGTGGCCGAAAAACAGATTGGCTTCGTTGAAGCGGCTGACGGTGAAGCGCAACAGGTCGCGCAGCGTGCAGAGTTCTTGGCGGGCGTCGTCAAACATGGTCGGGGAGCAATGTTTCCAGTAAGCGTCGGTAGATGGCCGCCAGACGGGGCAGGTCGGCGATGCTGACGTGTTCGTCGATTTTGTGAATGCTCTCGTTGACCGGCCCGAGTTCGATCACTTGCGGGCAGATTTCGGCGAGGAAGCGGCCGTCGGAGGTGCCGCCGGAGGTGGAGAGTTCGGCGGCGAGGCCCGTTTCGGCGTTGATGGCGGCGAGCGCCGCGTCGACCAGCGCGCCGCGTCCGGTGATGAATGGGCGGGCGCCGAGCGTCCACTGGATCGAGAACTCAAGACCATGCCGCGCGAGCAGCGCTTCGAGCCGCGCTTGCAGGCTCTCCGGCGTACTCACGGCCGCAAAGCGGAAGTTGAAGAGGATGTCGACGTGGCCGGGGATGACATTGTTGGCGCCATTGCCGGCGTGGATGTTCGAGATTTGCCAGGTCGTCGGCGGGAAATAGTCGTCGCCATCGTCCCATACCGTACTCGCCAGTTCGGCGATCGCCGGCGCGCCGAGATGGATCGGGTTTTTCGCCAGTTGCGGATAGGCGACGTGGCCTTGCAGACCCTTGACGGTCAGGCGGCCGGACAGCGAGCCACGGCGGCCATTCTTGATGGTGTCGCCGAGTTGCCTGACGGCTGTCGGCTCGCCGACGAGGCAGTAATCGGGTGTCTCGCCACGGGCACGCAACACGTCAACGACCGCGACGGTGCCATCGGTGGCGTCGCCCTCTTCATCGGCGGTGAGCAGCAGGGCCAGCGAGCCGCTGTGCTGCGGGTGGGCGGCGACGAATTCTTCCGCCGCGATCACGAAGGCGGCGAGCGAACTCTTCATGTCCGCCGCGCCGCGACCGTAGAGACGGCCGTCGCGTTGCGTGGGGGTAAACGGCGGCGACTGCCAGTGTTCGGCCGGGCCGCTCGGTACGACGTCGGTATGACCGGCAAAGCAGAATAGCGGCGCCGCCGTGCCGCGCCGCGCCCAGAGATTTTTCACGCCACCGCGTTCGATGGTTTCGAGACGAAAGCCAAGACGCGCCAGACGCTCGCCGAGCAGTTCCTGGCAGCCCGCATCGTCGGGGGTGACGGAGGGGCGGGCGATTAGGGCGGCGGCGAGGTCCAGCACGGCGTCCTGCACGCGCGCCGGGGGCGGTGAGATCGTGGGCATGGTCGGCGGGCGCACGGTGGCAGTGGGCGGACGGAGCGGCAGACGGGCGTTCGTGGCGAACGGGCCGGGCAGCGACGCTCAGTCGCCGCGCAGCAGTTCGTTGATACCGGTCTTGGCGCGCGTTTTGGCGTCGACCTTCTTGACGATCACTGCACAGTAAAGGCTGTAGCTACCGTCCTTCGACGGCAGGTTGCCGGAGACGACGACCGATCCGGGCGGCACGCGGCCATAGGTGATTTCGCCCGTTTCGCGGTCGTAGATCTTCGTCGACTGGCCGATGTAGACGCCCATCGAGATCACCGAACCTTCGCCGATGATGACGCCTTCGACAACTTCCGAGCGCGCACCGATGAAGCAGTTGTCTTCGATGATGGTCGGGCCGGCCTGGATGGGTTCGAGCACGCCACCGATGCCGACGCCACCCGACAGGTGCACGTTCTTGCCGATCTGCGCGCAGGAGCCGACGGTGGCCCAGGTGTCGACCATGGTGCCTTCATCGACGCGGGCGCCAATGTTCACGTAGGAGGGCATCAGCACGACGTTCTTGGCGATGAAGGCGCCACGGCGGGCAGCCGCCGGCGGCACGACACGGAAACCGCCGCGCGCGAATTTCTCGGCGTCGTAGTCGGCGAACTTGCTCGGTACTTTGTCGTAGTAGCGCGTGTCGCCGCCGTCGATCAGCGTGTTGTCTTCGAGGCGGAATGAGAGCAGCACGGCCTTCTTGATCCACTGGTGCGTGAACCAGTCGCCGTCGATTTTTTCGGCAACGCGCAGGCTGCCTTCGTCGAGGCCTTGCAGCACCCAGGCGACGGCCGCGCCGACCTTGGCCGGGGCCGTTCCGGGCTGGAGCGAGGCACGGTTTTCCCAGGCGTCTTCGATGACCTGGCGAATTTCGAGGATTTCGGCGGTTTCCGGCATGGTGTTATTCCTGGAGGGACGTGATGAAGGAGTGGATGCGCCCGGCTGCGTCGAGACATTCGGCCAACGGGGCGACCAGTGCGATGCGGATGAAGCCGGCACCGGGATTGACGCCATCGGCTTCGCGCGCAAGAAAACTGCCCGGAAGCACCATGACATTATATTCAGCGAGCAGACGGCGGGCGAACTCGCGGTCGTCGATCGGCGTTTTGGCCCAGAAGTAGAAGCCCGCATCCGGCTGGCTGGCGCCCATCGCTTGCGCCAGGATCGGCGTGACGGCATCGAATTTCTCGCGGTAGCGGCGGCGGTTGTCGCGCACATGCGCTTCGTCCTGCCAGGCAGCGGTGGAGGCAGCCTGTACCGCCGGGCTCATGGCGCAGCCGTGGTAGGTGCGGTACAGCAGGAAGGACTTCAGCGTTGCCGCGTCGCCGGCGACGAAGCCCGAGCGCAGACCCGGTGCATTCGAGCGCTTGGAGAGGCTGGAGAACATGACGAGGCGCTCCCAGCCGCGCCCGAGTTGCCGCGCGGCTTGCAGCGCGCCGAGGGGGGGCTGCGTTTCGTCGAAGTAGATTTCCGAGTAGCACTCGTCGGCGGCGATGACGAAACCGTAGCGATCGGAAAGCTCGAAGAGCCGGTGCCAATCTTCCAGACTCAGCACCTTGCCGGTCGGATTGCCGGGCGAACAGACGTAGAAGAGTTGCACGCGCTGCCATTCGGCTTCGGACAGCGAGCCGAAGTCGAAGGCAAAGCCGTTATCCGGCAGCGTGTTGAGAAAGCGCGGTTCAGCGCCGGCGAGAAACGCCGCGCCTTCGTAGATCTGGTAGAACGGATTGGGGCAGACAACGATCGGCGGGCCGCCGCGCGTGGCCGTCGTGTCGATCACCGCCTGACAGAAGGAAAACAGTGCCTCCCGCGAGCCGTTGACCGGCACGACCTGGGTGTCGGGATTGACTTCATCGATGCCGTAGCGGCGCTCGATCCAGGCGGCGATGCTTTGCCGCAAATCGGCGCAGCCCAGCGTCGTCGGGTAGTTCGCCAGCCCGCTCAGCCCGGCCGTCAGGGCGTCCTTGATGAACAAGGGGGTCTCATGCTGCGGTTCGCCGATGAAGAGCTTGATTTCGGAATAGCGAGGGTTCGCGGGAACGCCCTTGAACAATTGCCGCAGCTTCTCGAACGGATACGGTTGCAAGCGGGACAGGTTGGGATTCACGTTGCGTATCGGGTTTTTGCGAAGCGGCCGATTATAAAGGGCATCGCTCGCAGGCGGCGAACTTCGCGCACGGCCCGGCGGAGCAGGGGGCGTTAACGACACTGGCGCAGACGAATCTGCGCCAGTGTCGGAGAGCGTCAGACGAGGCGTGCTCGTCCGGCGCGCGGCTTGGGTTTTATTCCGCCGCGCCGCAGCACTGCTTGAACTTCTTACCACTGCCACAGGGGCAAGGGTCGTTGCGGCCGACCTTCGGGTCGTCGCGGCGAACGGTGGCGATGCCGCGCTTGGCAAGCCAGAAGCGGTAGATATCGACGACGGCGTAGGGCAGGCGCTCTTCGCATTCGCGTTCGATGCTTTCGAGTTCCTCGCCTTGCGGCCACTCTTCGCCATGCTCGCGGGCCGCGGTTTCGGCTTCGCCGGTCAGCAGCATCATCGGGAACAGGCGTTCGTCGAGGTAGTCGAGTTCGTCGCTGGCTTCTTCGCCTTCGGCGCCGCCGGCATCGGCTTCGGCTTCGAGGGCTTCGAACCAGTCTTCGGGCGAGGCGTCGACGCCGAAAAGATAGGCTTCACACCAGGGGGCGAAATCGTTGGGCGCCGCTTCTTCGCCGTCGCGGGCGTAGAGCAGCAGCGTTGGCGCTTCGCCGGCGGCGAGCCCGGCTTCCAGTTGTGCCGTGTAGCGGCGCAGCAGTTCGGCCGCTTCGCGTCCGACGTTGGTATCGAGGGCGTCATCGCTGCCGAGGATTTCGGCCAGACGTTGCGCTTCCGGTAGTTGTTCCGGTCCGGAGAGCACGGCGCAGAGATAGCCCTGCACTTCGTCGAGGCTCATCGGTTCGGGCAGGGAGGGGTCTTCGAGCAGCGCCTCAAGGCGGTCGAAATCGGCGTCGCCGAGCGGGTTCAGGGGGGGAGTGGCGGACATCGGCTTAGCCTCGGGTGTTGGATTGCGGGACGAATTCGGCCAGCTCGATTTTTTCTGCGGGCTGCCAGCCGGGTTTGCGATGCTCGGCGACGACGTTGGTGAAAACGCCGCCACGGACGTAGAAACGGGCCGTCAGCCGCATGAAGCGCGGCGCGGTGGCTTGCACCAGATCGTCGAGAATCCGGTTGGTGACGGCTTCGTGGAAAGCGCCTTCGTTACGGTAGGACCAGATGTAGAGCTTGAGACTCTTCAACTCGACGCAGCGCTCGTCGGCAATATAGTCGAGTGTCAGCGTGGCGAAATCGGGCTGGCCGGTTTTCGGGCACAGACAGGTGAATTCCGGAATCTCCATGTGAATCTGGAAATCGCGGTGCGGCGCCGGGTTGGGAAAGGTTTCGAGGGTCTTGGCGGGCTGGGTGCTCATGAGGATTCCATCTGGTTCAGGGAGCCCGATTCAGGCGGGCGAGGTGATATTATAGGCGGCCCTTGGCGCCAATGCCGCGTCATGCCGGCTTCTTCTGCGGGTTCTTTGCACCATCCCCTTTGCGCGCCGCAGTGGTCGGCGCGTTTCACTTCATGCGTCTGACCAAGCTCAAACTCGCCGGATTCAAATCTTTCGTCGACCCCACCACCATCGCCCTGCCGGGGCAGCTGGTCGGCGTCGTTGGGCCCAATGGTTGCGGCAAGTCGAATGTCATGGATGCGGTGCGTTGGGTGCTTGGCGAATCGAAGGCCTCTGAACTGCGCGGCGAGTCGATGCAGGACGTGATTTTCAACGGTTCGGGCGACCGCAAGCCGGTGTCGCGCGCCTCGGTCGAGATGATCTTCGACAACTCGCTCGGCCGCGTTGGCGGGCAGTGGTCGCAGTATGCCGAGTTGTCGGTCAAGCGCGTGCTGACGCGCGCCGGGCAGTCCGAGTATTACATCAACAATCTGCACGTGCGGCGCAAGGACGTCACCGACCTGTTCCTCGGCACCGGCCTTGGCCCGCGTGCCTACGCCATCATCGGTCAGGGCATGATCTCGCGCATCATCGAGGCGCGTCCGGACGAATTGCGCGTTTTCCTCGAAGAGGCGGCGGGCGTCACCAAGTACAAGGAGCGCCGGCGCGAGACGGAGAACCGCATCGCCGATACGCGCGACAACCTCCTGCGTGTCGAGGATATCCGTCAGGAACTCGGCGGCCAGATGGAGCGACTAGAAGCGCAGGCGGCGGTGGCGCGGCAGTACCGCCAGCTGAGCGATGATCTGGTACGCCGGCAACAGCTGCTCTGGTTGCTGCGCCGCAACGAAGCGCAGAGCGAGCGCGAGCGCATGGGGGGCGAGTTGTCGCGTGCCGCCGCTGATCTTGACGCGCGTGTGGCGGCCCTGCGGCAGATCGAAGCGACGCTCGAATCCTCGCGCGACGCCGTCTTCGCGGCGGGCGATACCTTGCAGCGGGCACAGGCGACTCTCTTCGAGAGCAATGCCGACGTCGCGCGGCTGGAAGCCGAAATCCGCCACCGCCGCGAATCGGCGCGCGAGTTTGAAAACCGTCTGGCGCAGCTGACCGACGACCGCGAACACTGGCAGGCGCAAGCGGCCAAGCTGACTGCCGACGCCGCCCGCTGGCGCGAACTCGGGGCGCTCGCCGTGGCGCGCGTCGAAGAAGAAACCCTGCGTGTCGAAGCGATGTGCGAACGCCTGCCGCAGGCGGAAGCGACGCAGGCCGCTGCGCGCGAAGCCGTCGGCCGCGAGCGGGCGGCGGTCTCGGCCCTCGAGCAACGCGTACAGGTCGAGCAGACGAATCTCGCCCATGCGCAGCGCGCCCTGTTGATGTTGGCGTCGCGCCGTGACCGTCTGGTGCAGGAGCGCGCCGCCTTGCCGGCGCCGGATGCCGGCGAATACGAACTGCATCAGGCGCAGTTGGCCGATCTGGGCGAACGCGTCGCCGAGGCGCAAGAGACCGTTCTTGGCTTGCAGCAGGAATTGCCGCAGCTTGAACAGCAGCGCCGGAACGCGCTGGCGGCAGTACAACTGGCGCAAAAGGAGCGCGCCGAGACAAGCGCCCGGCGGGCGGCCCTCGAACAGTTGCAACAGCGCGTCGCCGGCGCCGGCGACCGGCTGGGCTGGTTACGGCGCTATCACCTGGAGGGGCGTCGCCCGCTCTGGCAGTTGCTCAGTGTTGACGCGGGCTGGGAGCAGGCGGTCGAAGCGGTGCTGCGCGAGCGTCTCTCCGCCATCGCCGTCGAGGCGGCCGATCCGGCGTGGGTCAAGGATCGGCCTCCGGCCCGTCTGACCGTGCTCCTGCCGGCGGCGGCGCCGGCCAAGGCTGCGGCCGCCGCGGCCGGGAGCCTGTTGGCGCGCATCGCGTGCAGCGACGCGGCGTTGTCCGACGTCCTTGCCGACTGGCTGGCTGACATCGGTACCGCTGAGACGCTCGCAGGCGCGCTGGCGCAGCGGCATACGCTGTCCGCCAAGGCGTGCATCGTCACGCCGAGTGGCGATGTCGTCAGTCGTTCGTCCGTCGTCTTTTTCGCGCCGGACGCCGGCGAGCATGGTTTGCTCGAACGGCAACGCGAAATCGAGGAACTGGCGGCGCTCATCGAGACGCGGCAAGCAGCGGTCGAAGCCGCGCAAGCGGCGCTGGCAGAGTCTGAATCGCGCCTCGCCGACGCGCAGCAGGCCGTGCAGGACGCCCGCCAGCGACAAGGCGAATTGCAGGATCAGGCGCACGCCCTGCAAGTGCTGTCGCTCAAGCTCGCACAAGCCATCGAGCGCCACCGCGAACGGCAGGCACAGATCGACGCCGGCCTGGCCGATATGGCGGCGGAAGAAGACGCCGAGCAGGAACGTCGTTTCATCGCCGAAGAGACGCTCGACGAGCAGCGCGCCCAGCTCGACGACGCGCAGATGCGCCTGGAAGAGTCGCGCATCGCCTTTGAAAGCGCCGAGCGCGCCTGGCGCGATGCGCGCGATCAGGTGACGGCCGTCGAGCGTGAGTTGCGCGAAGCGCAATACCGCGAGAAAGAGTGCCGTAACAAGCAGGACGAAATCGCCGGGCAACAGGATCTCGCGCAGACGCAACTCGAACGCGTCGAAGAAGAACTCGCCCGCTGCGCCGAAAGCGCGCAGGCGCAGCACGCCGATGACCTCGAACCCGCCCTGCAGCAAGCCTTGAGCACCCGCGTGGCCGCCGAACACGCGCTGGCGGCGGCGCGCGATGCACAGGAGGCGGCGACGGCGCAGCAGCGCCAGCTGGAAGAATCGCGTCTGGGGACCGAGCGCAGCCTCGACCCTTTGCGCGAGCGCATCGGCGAGTTGCGTCTGAAAGAACAGGCGGCGGCGCTGGCGGCCGAACAGTTCGCGGCACAACTGACCGAGGCGGCGGCCGACGAAAGCTCGCTTTTGCCCGAACTCGCCGGCGCGCGGGCCGGCGCCTTGCAGTCGGCCATCGGCAATCTGCAAAAGGCGATCGACGCCCTCGGCGCCGTCAATCTGGCCGCCCTCGACGAACTGGAATCGGCGCGTGAGCGCAAGGGTTTTCTCGACGCGCAGGCGGAAGACCTGACGCAGGCGCTGACGACGCTGGAAAACGCCATCCGCCGCATCGACCGCGAGACGCGCGAATTGCTGCAAAGTACTTTCGATAACGTCAACCGCAGCTTCGGGGAGCTTTTCCCCCGCCTTTTCGGTGGCGGCGAGGCGCGCCTGATCATGACCGGCGACGAAATTCTCGATGCCGGCGTGCAAGTGATGGCGCAGCCGCCGGGCAAGAAAAATTCGACGATCCACCTGCTGTCGGGGGGGGAAAAGGCGCTCACCGCCATCTCGCTGGTGTTTGCCATCTTCCGCCTCAATCCAGCGCCGTTCTGCCTGCTTGACGAGGTAGATGCCCCGCTCGACGATACCAATACCGAACGCTTCTGCAATCTCGTCCGCGAAATGTCGGCGCAGACGCAGTTTCTTTTCATCAGCCACAACAAGATCGCCATGGAACTGGCACAGCAGCTCGTTGGCGTCACCATGCAGGAATCCGGCGTCTCACGCATCGTCGACGTCGATATCGAGGAAGCCCTGCGGATGCGCGAACAGCTTGCCTAGGAGTCGCGATGAACGAACTTCAAATCGGAATGATCGGGCTGGGCGCCGCCGTCGTTGGCGGTGTCCTGACCTTCAACAAATGGCAGGAACGCAAGCAACGGCAACTCGCTGAGCGCGTGCTCGATAACGCGCATACGGATGTCTTGCTCGACAGCGCATCGGCATCCACACCGGCCCCCGTCGCCACTGATGATGAGGATATTCCGGCAGACTACGCGACCAGTCCTGCGGCCGAGTTGGCGCCCGCCGCCGGCGCCGCGCATGAGCCGCATTTTTCGGCGATTGACGAGGAGGCGCTCGTCGTTCCCGAGCCGATCCTGGCTGATCCTGCGCCCGCGCCGCAGATGGCGGATGCGGTGGCCGGGCTGGCTCCCTTCGTGGCGACCGATGGGCGGATCGAACCGCACTTGGGCGCGCTTGATCCTTTGCCGGGTGTGCTGACGGATGCGCCAGAGGCTGCGGCCGCCAGCGCTGATTCGCACGCGGCGGCGTCTATTGAAGCGCCGGTGGCGGTGACTCCCGTGACGCCGGCACCCGCCAGCGTCGAGGTACCTCCTGCGACGGTGGCTGAGCGCGCGCCGGCGTCGATTCCCGTGCCACCGGCGGCACCGAATTCGCCGGTGGCGCCGCTCGCGCCATCGGCTGCCGAGTTACCGCGTGAGTCCTTGCGTGAGACAGCTGCGCGTGAAAGCGCTCGTGAAGCAGCGCGCGAGGGCTCGCGCGAAGGGGCGACGGCGCCGCGCGATACGCCGCCGCCGGTCCTGTTTTCGCCCTTGATCGACTACGTTGCCCTGATCGAAGCCGCCGATCCCTCGCCGGCGGCGCCGCTGCTGCGGATGGCGCGCGAGGCGCTGGCGCGGGTGCGTAAGCCCATTCGCTGGCTGGGTTGTAACGAACAAACGGGCGAGTGGGACATCCTGCGCCACAGCTCGCCCGACGAAACGCGTGAACGCGCGGGGTATCGCCGCTTGCATATCGGTTTGCAGCTGGTGGATCGGCGTGGTCCGGTGAGTGACGCCGAGCTGGCGATCTTTCAGCGCGCCATTCAGGACATCGCCGATGAACTGCTGGCGGTGGCCGAGCTGCCGCCGGCGCAGCCGGCGCTGACGACGGCGGCAGGTCTCGACGCCTTCTGTGCCGACGTCGACATTCAGGTGGGGCTGAATGTCGTCAGCCAGGGCGCTCCCTTTGCTGGCTCCAAATTGCGCGCGCTCGCCGAGGCGGCGGGGATGGCGCTCGACGGCGCGGGCCGTTTCGTCCGACGCGACGACGACGGCAATGCGCTGTTTTCGCTCTCTAATCAGGAAGCCAGCCCGTTCGTCGTCGACAGCATCAAGACGCTGAGCACGCATGGCGTGACCTTCCTGCTCGATGTGCCGCGTGTCGCCAACGGCGACCGCGTTTTCGCGCAGATGGTCGAACAGGCGCGGCGTTTCGCCGCCACGCTGCACGGCGCGCTCGTCGATGACAATCGGCGCCCGCTGGCTGACGGCGCGCTCGAACCGATCCGGCGGACCATCGCCCAGAGCCAGGCGGCAATGTCGGCACGCGGCATCCCGGCCGGCAGCCCGCTGGCGCAGCGTCTCTTCGCGTAGCCGGATGTCGACCTCAGCCACCGACACCGAAAAGGCCGCCGTCAGCACGCAGGAGCGCGCCCGCGCCTTGCGCGCCGAGTTGCAGCGGCACAATCGGGCGTACTACGAGGATGACGCGCCGCTCATCAGCGACGCCGAGTACGACGCCCTGTTCCGCGAATTGCAGGCACTCGAAGACGCCGAGCCGGCGCTGCGCACGCCGGATTCGCCGACGCAGCGAGTGGGTGGAGCGCCGCTGCCGGAATTCCAGCCGGTGCGGCACGCCATGCCCATGCTGTCGATCCGCACCGAAACCGACTTCGGCGAGGGCGGCGCGCTTGCCTTCGACGCGCGCGTGCGCCGCGAACTGAAGCTCGCCGACGACGCACCGCCGCTCGACTACTGCGCCGAACTCAAGTTCGACGGTCTGGCGATGAATCTGCGCTACGAGGATGGCGTGCTGGTACAGGCCGCGACGCGCGGCGATGGCCTGACCGGCGAAGACGTCACGCAGAACGTGCGCACCATCCGGGCACTTCCCCTGCGCCTTGAGGGCGAAGCGCCTGCCGTGCTCGAAGTGCGCGGCGAGGTGTACATGCGCTACGACGACTTTGCGCGCTACAACGCCGCTGCCGCCGCGCGCGGCGAGAAAACGCTGGTCAATCCGCGCAACGGTGCCGCCGGCAGCATTCGTCAGCTTGATCCGAAAATCGCCGCCAGCCGGCCGCTCTCCTTCTTCGCCTACGGCATCGGCGAGACGCAGGGGTGGCGCGTGCCGGCGACGCACGCGGGCATTCTCGACGCACTCGCCGCCTTCGGTATTCCCGTCTGCCGCGAACGCACGATTGCCAAAGGTGCCAACGAACTCGCCGCCTTTCACCAGCAGATCGGCAGCGGGCGGGCCGAGCTGCCGTTTGCCATCGACGGCGTGGTGTACAAGGTCAATTCGCTCGCGCTGCAGGAGCAGCTGGGCTTCGTGACGCGCGAGCCGCGTTGGGCGGTGGCGCACAAATTCCCGGCCGAAGAGGCGACGACCGAGGTGCTGGCCATCGAGGTGCAGGTCGGGCGCACGGGTGCGCTGACGCCGGTGGCGCGTCTCGCCCCTGTCTTCGTCGGTGGCGTGACGGTATCCAACGTGACCTTGCACAACGCCGAAGACATGGCGCGCAAAGGCGGTATTTGCGTCGGCGATACGGTGATCGTGCGGCGCGCTGGCGACGTCATCCCGGAAGTGGTGGGTGTCATCGCCGAGCGGCGGCCTGCCGACGCACAGGCTTTCGCGATGCCCGCCACCTGCCCGGTATGCAATGCCCACGTGGTGCGCGAGCCGGGCGAGGCGGTGACTCGCTGCTCAGGTGGCTTCTCGTGTCGCGCCCAGCGGATTCAGGCCATCCTGCATTTCGCCGGGCGGCGCATGATGGATATCGAGGGGCTGGGCGAGCGCTATGTCGAGCGCCTGGTCGAATTCGACTACGTGCACGGTGTGGCCGATTTGTACCGCCTCACGCTCGACGATCTGCTGGACATGAAGCGGCGCGCTGACGAGCGCGACGGCACGGTTCCGGAGACGGTCAAGGCCGGACAGACGCCGACGCGTTGGGCCGAAAACCTGCTCGACGGCATCGCCGGCAGCCGCCGGCCGACGCTGGCGCGCCTGCTGTTCGCGCTCGGCATTCGGCATGTCGGTGAATCGACAGCGAAAACGCTGGCCGACTGGCTGGGTAGCGTCGAGCGCGTGCGCCGGGCGCCGGCGCCGCTGCTCGCCGTGTTGCCCGACATCGGCGCCACGGTGGCGGCGGCGATTGCCGACTTTTTCGCCGAGGAGCGCAACGTCGAAGCCGTAGACGCGCTGTTATGCGCGGAGATCGGCGTCGCGCCCGTCGACGAGCACCCGCCGCTGCCGGAACTCGCTGAGCGTCTGGCGTGGGCCGAGCTGTATGCCGTGCTCGGCGTGCCGCGTCTGACGCCGGTGCGCGCCCGGCAGATCGCCTGTGTCGTCGATGGCGCAACGCTTGTGCGGCAGGGGATCGATCGCCCGGCCTTGCTCGATGCGAAGATTCCGGCCGACGTCGTCGCGGCGCTCGCCGAATGGTTGGAGGCGGGCGCTAACCGCCGTCTGCTTGCCGCTCTGGCAACGCAGCGCGAGGCTCTGCTCGCCGATTTGCCGCCGGCATCGGCGCGACCGGCGGCCGCACCGCTCGCCGGCAAGACCTTCGTACTCACCGGCACGCTGCCGACCTTGGCGCGCGATGCGGCCAAGGAGTTGATCGAAGCGGCCGGGGGGCGCGTCAGCGGTTCGGTGTCGAAGAAGACGCATTATCTGGTCGCCGGCAGTGAGGCGGGGAGCAAGCTTGAGCGGGCGCGCGAGTTGGGTGTCCGCGTGCTCGATGAGGCGGCCTTGCTCGCCCTGCTCGCCGATCGGGCGCTGCCGGGCGAGGCGCCTGCGGACGCCGCCGCCCTTGCGGCCGCCGCAAAGAACAACGGCCCAGCGCAGGCAAGCCTGCCGCTGCCATTTGAGGGGGAAGAAGAATGAAGAAACTACGCAAAGCCGTCTTTCCGGTCGCCGGATTGGGCACCCGTTTTTTGCCGGCGACCAAGGCCAGTCCCAAGGAAATGCTGCCCATCGTCGATAAGCCCCTGATCCAGTACGCCGTCGAGGAAGCGGCAGCGGCGGGGATCACCGACATGATTTTCGTCACCGGACGCAGCAAGCGCGCCATCGAGGACCATTTCGACAAGGCCTACGAGCTGGAGAACGAGCTGGCCCTGAAGCACAAGGACGAAATGCTCGCCCGCGTGCGTAACCTGCTGCCGAAGGGCATCAATTGCATTTATCTGCGCCAGCCGGAAGCGCTCGGCCTGGGGCATGCCGTACTCTGCGCGCAGGCCGTGGTGGGCGACGAGCCGTTTGCCGTCATCCTCGCCGATGACTTGCTCGACGGCACACCGCCCGTCATGCAGCAGATGGCGGATGTCTTTGCCGAACGTCAATGCTCGGTGCTGGGCGTGCAGGATGTGCCGCGCAGCGAAACCAAGAGCTACGGCATCGTCCGCACCTGTGATGCGGCGGGGCGTATCGAGCGCATTACCGGCATCGTCGAAAAACCGGCGCCGGAGCTTGCGCCGTCGACGCTGGCGGTGGTCGGTCGCTACGTGCTGACGCCGCGCATTTTTCATCATCTCGCGCAGGCCAAGCCCGGTACGGGCGGTGAAATCCAGCTCACCGACGGCATCGCCGCGCTGCTCGCCGAAGAGGAGGCCCTGGCTTATCGCTACGCCGGCACCCGCTATGATTGCGGCTCGAAGCTCGGCTATCTGCAGGCGACGGTCGTCTTTGGCCGCCGCCACCCGGAAGTCGGCGCGGCATTTTCCGATTATCTCCACCACCTCGACTGAGTGCTCACCATGCCCCCTACCAAGACCCCGGAGGCGATTCTCGCCTCGGCTGAACTGATCCATTCAGCGGAAACCGTCGCCAAGGCCGTCACCCGCGTCGCCCACGAGATCACGGACAAGCTGGCGGACACGCATCCCTTGTTGCTCTGTGTAATGAGCGGCGGCGTACCTTTCGCCGGCCAGCTGATGACCCAGCTCAATTTTCCGCTCGATTTCGATTACCTGCATGTGACGCGTTACGGCCAGGATTTGTCCGGTGGCGCGCTGTCCTGGCGCGCGGCGCCGTGGACGTCGGTCAAGGGACGTACCGTGCTGATCGTCGACGACATCCTCGACGAAGGGCTGACGCTGGCGGCTGTGCGCGAGCGCATGCTGCAACTGGGCGCGACCGCCTGCTACACCGCCGTGGCGACGGATAAGGAAAACGGCAAGG
The DNA here is from genome assembly GCF_009617575.1 of Rhodocyclus gracilis. Taxonomy (GTDB): domain Bacteria; phylum Pseudomonadota; class Gammaproteobacteria; order Burkholderiales; family Rhodocyclaceae; genus Rhodocyclus; species Rhodocyclus gracilis. The sequence goes on along the minus strand of NZ_WIXJ01000001.1, from coordinate 286,015 downwards.
CAAAGCCGATCACCGCCGATTTCGTGGCCTTGTCGGTTCCCGACCGTTTTGTCTTTGGCTACGGCATGGATGCCTACGGCCATTGGCGCAATTTGCCGGCGATCTACGCCATGAAGGAGGAGTGCTGAGATGCTGGCAATCATTGGTGGCAGCGGTTTGACGCAGCTGGCGAGTCTGGCGGGGACGCGGCGTGAAGTGGTGCGCACGCCCTATGGCGAGCCTTCCGGCCCGATCACGTTCGGCGAGTTCTGCGGCAAGCCGATCGCTTTTCTGGCGCGCCATGGCTATGGTCATACGATCCCGCCGCACGAAATCAACTACCGTGCCAATCTGTGGGCCTTGCGCGAATGTGGCGCGCACGGCGTCGTCGCCGTTGCCTCGGTCGGCAGTATCCGCGCCGATCTGGTGCCGGGCGGTATCGTCATTCCGCATCAGATCATCGATTACACCTGGGGTCGCAAGTCGACCCTCCACGAAGGCGCCGATTGCACGGTGACGCACATCGATTTCACCGAACCGTACGACGAAGCGCTGCGGGCGCGTCTCATCGCGGCGGCGGCGGCTGTCGGCGTCGCGGCCAGCGACCACGGCGTTTACGCCACGACGCAAGGCCCGCGTCTCGAGACGGCGGCCGAGATCAACCGCTTCGAAGGCGACGGTGCCGATCTCGTCGGCATGACCGGCATGCCGGAAGCAGCCTTGGCGCGCGAACTCGATCTACCCTACGCCGCGATCAACGTCGTGGCGAACTATGCGGCCGGCCGCGGCGATAGCTCGAAGGGCATCAGCTTCGAGGCGATTCAGGGTGTGCTGGAAGTATCGATGGGGCAGGTGCGGGCGATTCTCGAGCACCTCATCGCTAACGACGGCGCCTGAGTGTGGGCTGGCCGGCACGCGCCGGCCAGCTTCTTAAACGCGCAGTTGCTCGATCAGGGCGGTTTCGAGGCGGATACGGCCAGCGCTTTCGCCGAGCGAACCGCCGCTGACGAGGAAAGTGTCTTCGATGCGTTCGCCGAGCGTCGAAATCTTCGCCGTGTGCAGTTTGGCGCCATGTTCGGCGAGTGTGGTGGCGACGGTGTAGAGCAGCCCCGGTCGGTCGGCGGCGCCGATGAACAGGATGTAGCGCGCGCCTTTTTCGTCGGGTTTGATCGTCACCGTCGGCTCGAACGGGAAGTGTTTGACCTGCCGCGACAGGCGGCCGCCGGACGGCGCCTCCGGCGGCGTCTGCTTGACCAGGCGTGTCGCCAGTTCGTGTTCGATGTAGTTGATCATCTCGCGGTCTTCGCCACGGCCACTCAGGTCTTGCAGGACGAAGCTGTCGAGGGCGTAGCCGTGGCGCGTCGTGTGGATTTTGGCGTCGAGAATGGTGTAGCCAGCGCGGCCGAAAAAGGCGACGAGGCGGGTGAAGAGGTCCGGCTGATCCGTCGTGTAGACCATCACCTCCAGGCCGACTCCTTGTGCGCATAGCCTGGCCTTGACCACTGGCTGATCCTTGTCGGTGCGGTAGTGCAGGGCGCGTGTATGCCAGGCGATTTCATCCGCCGAGTGGCGCAGGAAGTAGACGGTGTCGAGCTGCTTCCACAGGCGTTCATGCACCGTCTCGGAGAGCGCGAAATAGCGCAACAGGCGGCGGGCTTCCTGCTGGCGTTCTTCGATGATGCCTTGCGTCGCGGGGATTTCGCCGCCGGTGGCGAGAAGTTTGCGCGTGGCGCTGAATAGCTCCTCCAGCAGCTGACCTTTCCAGGCATTCCAGACTTTCGGACTGGTGCCGCGAATGTCGGCGACGGTAAAGAGATAGAGCGCCGTCAGATGCCGCTCGTCGCCGACGATGGCGGCAAAGCGGGCGATGGTTTCAGGGTCCGAGGTGTCCTGCTTCTGCGCGACGTGCGACATGACGAGGTGTTGGCGGACGATCCACACCACCAGTTCGCTGTCGGCAGCGTTCATCTGGTGCTGCTCGCAGAATTCGCGGGCGTCGACTGCACCCAGCTCGGAGTGGTCGCCGCCGCGCCCCTTGCCGATGTCGTGGAAGAGCGCCGCGACATAGAGTAGCCAGGGGCGTTCGAAGTCGCTGATCAGCCGGCTGCACACCGGGTATTCGTGCGCGAACTCATGCATCGTGAAGCGGCGCAGGTTGCGCATCACTTGCATGATGTGCTGATCGACGGTGTAGACGTGGAAGAGGTCGTGCTGCATCTGACCAACGATGCGACCGAAATTCGGCAGATAACGACCGAGCACGCTCAGCTGGTTCATGCGCCGGAATTCGTGCACCAGGCCGCGCGGTTGCTGGAAGAGTTGCAGAAACAGTGCGTGGTTGCCCGGATCGCGCCGGAAGTCATCGTCGATGTCGGCGGCTGCGCGCCACAGGGCGCGCAAGGTGCGCGCGGTCATCCCCTGCAATTCGGCGTGCTGCTGCATGAGCAGGAAGCTTTCGAGAATGGCACTCGGCGTTTCCTGAAAGACGGATTCGCTGACGACATCGAGCAAGTCGCCGCTGGCGCGAAAACGCGCATTGATCGGCTTGGGCGTCAGGTGCGGCGTCGGCAGCAGCGCGGCGGCGAGGTTGAGCAGCAGGATCGCGTTGAGCTGGGTGACGTTTTTCGCCGTGCGGTAGTAATCCTTCATCAGCGCTTCACTGGCCTGACGCGTCGACGCGGCCTCGTAGCCCAGATGGCTGGCCAGCTGGCTCTGGTAGTCAAAGAGGACGCGGTCGTCTCGCCTCCCAAGATCGATGTGCAACTGCACGCGCAGCCGGCGCAGGAAGCCTTCGCAGCGCTCGAGGCGGCGTTCCTCGTTGGCGGTGATGAAACCGTGTTCTTTGAGATCGCGCCAGTGCGCGCCATAGCCGGCGGCTTGCGCGATCCAGAGGATCATCTGCAGGTCGCGCAGGCCGCCGGGGCTTTCCTTGCAGTTCGGTTCGAGGCTGTACGGCGTTTCCTGATAGCGCTGGTGGCGTTCTTCCTGTTCGAGGCGCTTGGCGCGGAAGAAGGCGATAACGTCGAGCCGCTCCTTGAGGCCGGCACGGAAGCGGCTGAAGAGCGCCTCGTCGCCGCAGATGCGCCGGGTCTCGATGAGTGCCGTTTGTACGGTGATGTCGCCGGCGGCTTCCGTCAGGCATTCGTCGATGGTGCGGACGCTGTGGCCGACTTCCAGCCCGATATCCCAGAAGAGACCGATCAGCCGTTCGAGCGATTGCTGGAGCGCCATGTCCGGCGGCGAGGGCAGGAGCAGCAGCAGATCGATGTCGGAGGCGGGATAGAGTTCGCCTCGCCCATAGCCGCCGACGGCAACGAGTGTCAGTTCCGGCGGGAAAGCAAGTTCGCGCCAGAGCTCGCTGAGTACGCGGTCGACCAGACGACAACGGCGCTGTAGCAGTCGACGGCTGTCGTGATCTTCGCGGTAGCGCGCGCAGATGGCTTCCTGCCCCTCGCGCAGTGTGGTCTTACAGGAATGAATCAGTGCGCTATCGGGCGAGGTGGCGGTCATGATCTAGACCCAGTCGGGCTGCGGGCGGGCGCCTGCGGTGAGGGTCAGTACCTCAAAGCCGGTGTCGGTGACGAGAATGGTGTGTTCCCACTGTGCCGACAGGCTGTGGTCCTTGGTGACGACCGTCCAGCCGTCGGCGAGCTGGCGAATGCCCGGCTTGCCCGCATTGATCATGGGCTCGATGGTGAAAATCATCCCCGGCTCCAGTCGTGCGCCGGTTCCCGCCTTGCCGAAATGCAGCACCTGCGGGTCTTCATGGAAGCGGCTGCCAATGCCGTGGCCACAAAACTCGCGAACGACCGAGAAGCCGGCCTTTTCCGCATGGCGCTGGATGGCGGCACCGATATCGCCGAGGTGGGCGCCCGGCCGCACCTGGGCAATGCCGATCCACAGGCATTCATGGGTCAGTTCGCAGAGCCGGCGGGCGAGGATAGAGGGTTCGCCGACGATGAACATGCGGCTGCTGTCGCCGTGATAGCCGTCTTTGATGACGGTGACGTCGAGATTGACGATGTCGCCGTTTTTCAGCGGTCGCTCACCCGGAATGCCGTGGCAAACCTGATGGTTGATCGACGCGCAGATCGACTTCGGGTAAGGCGTGTAGCCGGGAGGTGCGTAGTTGAGCGGGGCAGGAATCGCGCCTTGCACGTTGACGATGTAATCGTGGCAGAGACGGTCGATTTCTTCGGTACTGACCCCGGCGGTGACGAAGGGAGTGATGTAGTCGAGGACTTCGCCGGTCAGTCGGCCAACGAGCCGCATTTTTTCGATTTCGGCGGCTGTTTTGATCTGGATGCTCATCGTGGGTGGTCAGGACGAAAGCGGGAAGAATAAAGGAAGGGGGGGGGCAAGGCAATTTCGCCGATGATGGCAATGATGCCCTTGTTTAGCCTGCGTTTCGGCAGGTGTTTCGTCACGCAGGCGGTCTGTCTCGTGATGTACGTGCGGTTTGAGTTGTCGTGCGTGGCAGTGGTATACTCGCCGGGTTTTGCCAGCCCGCCGTCGGTGGGTAGGTGAAATATCCATGCGCGCCGTGTTGGCGCGCGGGCGCAAAACGGTTTTGCGTCTATTTCGCACGTTCGCTGATTCAAGGGTGTCCGCTTCGATGCGGGCGTAGCTGGGCGAACGGCGGTTCAACCCTTATGGAGTCTCAAAAGTATGTCCACGACTATGCGTCAAATGCTGGAAGCCGGTGTCCACTTCGGTCACCAAACCCGTTTCTGGAACCCGAAGATGGCGCAGTACATCTTCGGCGCACGCAACAAGATTCACATCGTCAACCTCGAAAAGACGATGACCAAGTACAACGAAGCGATGGCCTTCGTGCGCAAGCTGTCCGCGAACAAGGGCACCATCCTCTTCGTCGGTACCAAGCGTCAGGCGCGTGAGATCGTTGCCGAAGAAGCGCTGCGCGCCGGTTCGCCCTTCGTTGACCAGCGTTGGCTGGGTGGCATGCTGACCAACTTCAAGACGGTCAAGCAATCGATCAAGCGCCTGAAGGACATGGAAGCCATGGCCGAAGACGGCTCCTTCGAGCGCATGGGCAAGAAGGAAGCGCTGATGACCCAGCGCGAACTCGAAAAGCTGCAAAAGTCGATCGGCGGCATCAAGGAAATGAATAGCCTTCCCGATGCACTGTTTGTCATCGACGTCGGTTATCACAAGATTGCTGTGACCGAAGCGGCCAAGCTCGGCATCCCGGTGATCGCCGTGGTCGATACCAACCACTCGCCCGAAGGCGTGACCTACGTCATTCCGGGTAACGATGACTCCTCGCGCGCGATCCGTCTCTACGCTCGCGGCGTGGCCGACTCGATCCTCGAAGGCCGTAGCCAAGTGCTGCAAGAAATCCTCGAAGGCGAAGGCGACGAGTTCGTCGAAGTCCAGGAAGCGGCTGAGTAATTTGCAGGATGACCGCAGGCGTGGCACATCGGTGCGGCGCCTGCCTTGTTGATTGAAACTGGCGCGGCCGGCGATCCCGGCCGCGTTCGCACGTGGAGAACAAAATGGCGGAAATCACCGCGAGCATGGTTAAAGAACTGCGCGAGAAGACTGACGCGCCGATGATGGAATGCAAGAAAGCCCTGACCGAAGCCGCTGGCGATCCGGTCAAGGCCGAAGAAATCCTGCGCGTCAAGCTCGGCACCAAGGCGAGCAAGGCGGCCAGCCGTGTGACGGCTGAAGGCGTGGTGGCGATTGTTGTCGAAGGCGCTGCGGCGGCGATCGTCGAAGTGAACTGTGAGACCGACTTCGTTGCCAAGAACGACGACTTCCTGAAGCTGTCGCGTGATTGTGCCGGCCTCGTGGTCAGCGCCGCGCCGGCTGACGTGGCCGCGCTGGCCGCACTGCCGCTGGGCGAAGGCACGGTCGAATCGACGCGTGCTGCGCTGGTTGGCAAGATTGGTGAAAACCTGTCGATCCGTCGCTTTGAGCGGATTGCTGCGAAGGGCCGTCTGGCCTCGTACATCCACGGTGGCGCCAAGATCGGCGTCGTTGTCGATGTCGTCGGTGGCGACGAGCAGCTGGGCAAGGACATCGCCATGCACATCGCTGCGGGCAAGCCGAAGGCGCTCGACGCGTCGGGCGTTCCGGCCGAACTGATCGAAAGCGAACGTCGTGTCGCGATCGAAAAGGCGAAGGAAGCGGGCAAGCCGGAAGCGATGATCGAGAAGATCGCCGAAGGTTCGGTGCAGAAATTCCTGAAGGAAGTGACGCTGCTCGGCCAAGTCTTCGTCAAGGCCGAAGACGGCAAGCAAACGATCGAGCAGCTGCTGAAGGCGAAGGGGGCTTCGGTGGCGAGCTTCGCGCTCTACATCGTTGGTGAAGGTATCGAGAAGAAAGTCACCGACTTCGCTGCTGAAGTTGCCGCCCAAGCCGCTGCTGCACAAAAATAAGGGTTTCGCCGTATGACGATGACGGGAGCGAACATGGCTCAACCGAAGTACAAACGCATCCTCCTTAAATTGTCGGGTGAGGCGCTGATGGGCGGTGACGCCTACGGCATCAATCGCCAGACGCTCGCCGAGATCGTTGCCGAGATCAAGGCGGTGGTGGATCTGGGTGTCCAGGTCGGCGTCGTCATCGGCGGTGGCAACATCTTCCGTGGTCTTGCGCACGCTTCCACCGGCATGGATCGGGCGCAAGCCGACTACATGGGCATGCTGGCGACGGTGATGAACGGCCTCGCCTTGCAGGACGCCATGCGCGCCGCCGGTATGGCGTCGCGCGTGCAGTCGGCGCTCAATATCGAGCAGGTCGTCGAGCCGTACATTCGTGGCAAGGCGATTCGCTATCTTGAGCAGGGGCGGACGGTGATCTTCGCTGCCGGCACGGGTAATCCATTCTTTACGACGGATACCGCAGCCGCCCTGCGTGGCGCCGAAATCGGTGCCGAAATTGTTCTGAAGGCCACCAAGGTCGACGGGATCTACTCCGCCGATCCGAAGAAAGTGGCTGATGCGGTGCGCTACGAGCGCATCAGCTTTGATGATGTCATCGCGCAAAATCTCGCGGTCATGGATGCGACGGCGTTTGCCCTCTGTCGTGACCAGCGCCTGCCGATCAACGTGTTTTCGATCTACAAGCCGGGCGCGCTGACGCGCGTGGTGCTGGGTGAGAACGAAGGTACGTTGGTGGTTTGCTGAGGGAGCAGAAAATTGTCTATCGCTGAACTGAAAAAAAGCGTTGAGCACAAGATGGGGCGCTCGCTTGAGGCGCTGAAGGCGGATCTCGCCAAAGTGCGCACCGGGCGTGCGCATACGGGTTTGCTCGATCACGTGCAGGTTGAGTACTACGGTTCGCTCGTGCCGGTCAGCCAGGTGGCTAATATCACCCTGATCGATTCGCGTACCATCGGTGTGCAAGTCTGGGAAAAGCCGATGGCGAGCAAGGTCGAGAAGGCCATTCGCGATTCCGATCTCGGGCTCAACCCGTCGGCGATGGGCGAACTGATCCGCGTGCCGATGCCAGCGCTGACGGAAGAGCGTCGTCGCGATCTGACCAAAGTGGTCAAGAGCGAAGGCGAAAACGCCAAGGTGGCCGTGCGTAACCTGCGCCGTGACGCCAATGGAACGCTCAAGGAATTGTTGAAGGCCAAAGAAATCTCCGAGGACGAAGAACGGCGCGCTCAGGACGATATCCAGAAGCTCACCGACCGTTTCGTTGCCGATGTCGATAAGCAGTTGGCCCAGAAAGAAGCCGAGTTGATGGCTGTCTGAGCCACGCTCAGGATCAGGTCTGATGGCGAAATTCAAAAGCTCGACGGTGGCGGTGCCGGAAGTTTCGGCAACGCCGGGACACGTTGCCGTGATCATGGACGGCAACGGTCGCTGGGCGCGTCGGCGCTTTTTGCCTCGCGTCGCCGGCCATCATCGCGGTGTCGAGGCGGTGCGCGAGATGGTCAAGGCCTGCCTTGATCGCGGCATCAGCTACTTGACCCTGTTTGCCTTCAGTTCCGAGAACTGGCGGCGCCCCGAAGAGGAAGTCACCTTGCTGATGCAACTCTTCGTGCGCTCGCTGCGCGGCGAGGTGTCGCGTCTGAACCAGAACGGCGTGCGTTTGCGCATCATCGGCGACCTGTCGCGTTTTGACGCCAAACTGCAGGCGCTCATCCGCAGCGCCGAAGAACTGACCGCTCACAACGACCGCCTGACTCTGACGGTAGCGGCCAACTACGGTGGCCGTTGGGACATCCTGCAAGCGGTCAATCGAATGGCGGCCGAGCATCCCGATCGGCTCGGCCTCTGGCGCGAAGAAGACCTGGCGCCTTATCTGTCGATGGCTTACGCGCCGGAGCCGGATTTGTTCATCCGTACGGGCGGCGAAGAGCGGATCAGTAATTTCCTGCTCTGGCAGTTGGCCTACACGGAGTTTTATTTTACTGAGACCGTCTGGCCGGATTTCGGCGCGGCTGCGCTGGACGAGGCCATTCAGTCGTATCGCAAGCGCGAGCGGCGCTTCGGGCGTACCAGTGAGCAGTTGCTCGCCAACTCGCCAATGACGGGCGCCACGGTCGCGTTGGGCGATAGCGCGGCCACTGCTGCCGAGCCGGAATTAGCGGACGGCAAGCGACTGTATGCTTAAAACGCGGGCTCTGACCGCGGTCATCCTTCTCGCCGCTTTCCTCGCTGCACTGTTTTCGCTCTCTGCCACTGGCTGGGCTGCGTTCACCGCGCTGGTTGTCGCGGTGGCGGCCTGGGAATGGGGGGCGCTTCTGCGCTGGCAAGCGCCGGGACGCATCATGCTCGGCGTGGCGGCCATCTTTTTCTGCGACGCGGCGGTCATGCTGGTGCCCGAGGCCCTGGGGCTCGTGGGCGACTTCTCCGCATCGCTCGCCTGGCAGTTTGGCCGCTGGCTCTATCTGCCGGCGGCGTTGTTCTGGCTCGGCGTCGTTCCCGTCTGGTTGACGCGCCGCTGGCCTTTGCCCGGCGGCATTGTCGGTGTACTGGTCGGTGCGCTGGTGATTTTCCCCACATGGCTGGCCTTGCTGCATCTGCGGCAGGGCGGTGGCGTATTCGTGCTGGCGATCATGGCGCTCGTCTGGGTAGCGGACATTGCGGCGTATTTCAGCGGACGTACCTTCGGGCGGCACAAGCTGGCGCCGGCGATCAGCCCCGGCAAAACCTGGGAAGGCGCTGTCGGTGCCGCCGTCGGCGTCGGCGTCTATGGCTTGGTAGTGCTCGACTACCTGCCGCCATCCCTGCGCACTCATCTTCCCGTCTTGATCGCCGTCTTGCTTGCGTTGACTGCGGTGAGTATCGTTGGCGATCTCTTTGAATCCCTGCTCAAGCGCCATGCCGGCCTCAAGGACAGCAGCAATGTGCTGCCCGGTCATGGCGGTGTGCTTGACCGCATTGATAGTCTGACTTCTACCCTGCCGCTCGTCGCCTTGGTCTGGCTGGCGAGTGCGCTTTGACCCGACCTCGCGAGTAGCTTCGATGCAGAACCTCACTATTCTTGGCTCTACCGGCTCTATTGGCGTCAGTACGCTGGATGTTGTTCGTCGTCACCCCGAGCGCTACCGCGTGCTGGCCTTGTGTGCGCATCGCCAGATTGATCGGCTGTTCGAGCAATGTCTGGAGTTCAGGCCGCGCTTCGCGGTGGTGGGCAGTGACGAGCTGGCGGCGCAACTGCGCACGCGCCTCACTGCTGCGGACTGTGCAACCGAAGTCGAAAGCGGGCCGGCGGCACTGTCGCGGGTCAGCCGCTTGCCGGAGGTGGATGCCGTCATGGCCGCCATCGTCGGAGCCGCCGGCCTTGAGCCGACGCTGGCGGCGGTGCGTGCCGGCAAGAAGGTGCTCCTGGCCAACAAGGAGGCGCTGGTCATGGCCGGCGCCGTCTTTATCCGCGAAGTGCGCGAAAGCGGTGCGGTGCTGCTGCCGATCGATTCGGAACACAACGCGATCTTTCAGTCGCTGCCACGCGGCTACTCCGGTGATATGGCAGCGAGTGGCGTCAGCAAACTGCTGCTCACTGCCTCCGGCGGGCCGTTCCGCCGTACGCCGGTGGCGGATCTGGCGGCAGTGACGCCGGATCAGGCGTGTGCGCATCCGAACTGGTCGATGGGGCGCAAGATTTCCGTCGATTCGGCAACGATGATGAACAAGGGCCTCGAAATGATCGAGGCGCGTTGGTTGTTCAATGTTCCGGCCGACAAGATTCAGGTGGTCATCCACCCGCAGAGCGTGATCCACTCGCTCGTGCAGTACGTCGACGGCTCGGTCGTTGGCGAACTCGGCAATCCCGACATGCGCACGCCGATCGCTCACGCGCTGGCCTATCCCGAGCGCATCGAGGCGGGTGTCGCGCCGCTCGATCTCTTTGCCATCGCCCGCCTTGATTTCGAGCAGCCGGATTTTGCTCGCTTCCCGTGTCTTGCCCTGGCGTATCGCGCCTTGCAGGCGGGGGGGAGCGCGCCGGCGACGCTCAATGCCGCCAACGAGGTCGCGGTCGATGCATTCCTCAACGGGCGCATTGGTTTCACGGCGATTGCCGATGTGATCGCGCGTGTCCTTGATGCCGTTCCGGTCGTTGACGTCACGACGCTGGAAACGGTGCTCGAGGCCGACCGCGTTGCCCGTGCGGCCGCCCACGAACTGCTGGCGTCGGCTGCCGTGGCGTGAATTCCCTCCTGCACACGCTGCTAGCCTTTGCGCTGGCGCTGGGCGTGCTCGTGCTGGTGCACGAGCTGGGTCACTATTTCGTGGCGCGTGCCTGTGGTGTCAAGGTTCTGGGATTCTCCTTGGGCTTCGGCCCGCGCGTGTGGTCCCGTCGTTTTGGGCGCGACCAGACAGAGTGGATGATCTCGGCCATCCCCCTCGGTGGATTCGTGCGCATGCTCGACGAGCGCGAGGGCGATGTCGCCCCTACCGAACTGGCGCGGGCATTCAACCGGCAGTCGCCGTGGCGGCGCATCGCGATCGTCATTGCCGGCCCGCTTGCCAATTTTTTGCTGGCCATTGTGCTCTATTGGGGGCTCTTCATTTACGGAGTCGAAGAGCCTCGGGCTTGGCTTGGCGCTCCACCCGCCGCGACGGCCGCCGCCGAGGCGGGCGTTGTGGCCGGGGAGCGCGTGCTGCGCGTCGGCGATACGCCGGTCGACACCTGGCAGGAAGCCAGTTGGGCCTTGTTGCAGCAGTCCCTCGAACAGCCTGTGCTCGATCTCGAAGTCATCGACGGCCAATCGCATATCACCTTGCGGCGACTCGATCTTGCGGCTGTGCGGGCCGCCGGATGGGAGGGCGATGCGCTGGCGCGCCTGGGTTTGGTGCCGGGGCGTCCGCATGTTTTGCCGGTGGTGGCGCAGGTGGGTCCCGAGAGCACGGCCGCCGCGGCTGGCGTCGAGGTGGGCGACCGCTTCCTTTCCATCAATGGCCGTGACGTAGACGACTGGATGGAGGTCGTTCAGACCGTGCGCGCCTCGCCGGGACAGGTGCTGCTCGCAAAGGTCGAGCGAGCCGGGCAGACCGTCGAGATGCGGATTGCGATCGCCAGCGAGCGGCGCGGCGACGGCACTGTGGGGCGTATCGGTATCACCGTGCGGGCCGATGACGCTTCCGGCGAGGCATGGACGACGACCGTGCGCTACTCGCCCGTGCGGGCCTTGTCGCGGGCGCTGAGTGAGACTTGGGAGAAGTCGGTATTCAGTCTGCAGATGATGGGGCGCATGCTGACCGGCGATGTTTCCTGGCGCAATCTGAGCGGCCCGGTGAGCATTGCGAGCTACGCCGGACAGTCGGCGGCAATGGGAGCAGACTACTATCTGCGCTTTTTGGCGCTCGTCAGTTTGAGCCTTGGCGTCCTGAATCTGCTGCCCGTGCCAATATTGGACGGTGGGCATTTGTTGTATTATCTTGCGGAAATCATCAGGCGGGCGCCGCTCTCCGAGCGCGCCATGGAAAGCGGCCAGCGTGCAGGAATGGCCCTGCTTTTGATGCTTATGGCTTTCGCCCTCTACAACGATTTCTCTCGACTGTTTTCCGGCTGACCTATGAAGAAAAACCTGCTTGCAGGTCTGATTGCTGCTGTCTTTGCTTCGGGCGCTTCTGCCTTTGAGGCATTCACCGTCAAGGACATTCGCGTTGAAGGCATTCAGCGCACGGAGGCTGGGACGGTTTTCAGCTACCTGCCGGTAAAAGTCGGCGAGACGATGACCGACGAAAAAGCGGGGCAGGCGATCAAGGCGCTCTTCGCGACTGGATTTTTCAAGGATGTGCGGATCGAGGTGGAAGGCGATGTTCTCATCGTCGCCCTTGAAGAGCGTCCCGCCATCGCCCAGATCGACTTTGTTGGCCTCAAGGAATTTGACAAGGATCAGCTGAAAAAAGGCTTGAAAGACGTCGGTATCGCCGAATCGCGCACCTTCGACCGCGCCATGCTCGACAAGGCGGAGCAGGAGTTGAAGCGGCAGTATCTGTCGCGCGGCAAGTACAGCGTCGCGATCACGACGACGGTGACGCCGCTGGAGCGTAATCGTGTGGCGGTCAACTTCACCATCGATGAAGGCGAAGCCGCCAAGATCAAGGAAATCAACATCGTCGGCGCCAAGGCTTTCCGCGAGAAAGACCTGCTGGAAGTCTTTCAGTTGCAGACGCCCAACTGGATCAGCTGGTACACCAAGAACGATCAGTACTCGAAGCAGAAGCTGTCTGCCGACCTGGAGTCGCTGCGCTCCTACTATCTGAACCGTGGCTACCTCGAGTTCAACATCGAGTCGACGCAGGTCTCGATCAGCCCGGACAAAAAAGACATTTACATCACGGTCGGCCTCAATGAAGGCGAGCGTTACGTCGTCTCCTCGGTGAAACTGGCGGGCGACCTGTTGCTGCCCGAAGAAGACCTGCGCAAGGCCATGCAAGTGAAGCCCGGCGACGTCTTCTCGCGTGAAAAGCTCAATGAGAGCACCAAGGCGATTACCGACCGCCTCGGCGCGCTCGGCTACGCATTTGCCAACGTCAATGCCGCGCCTGAGGTCGACAAGGAGAAGCGTCAGGTCGCTTTCACCGTCTTTATCGATCCGGGGCGTCGCGTCTACGTGCGGCGCATCAACGTGCTCGGCAACAGCAAGTCGCGCGATCAGGTCGTTCGTCAGGAAATGCGCCAGATGGAAGGCGCCTGGTACGATGCCGACCGCGTCGCCCTGTCGAAGCAACGGATCGATAAGACCAACTACTTTAGTGAGGTCAATGTCGAGACCCCACCGGTTCCAGGAACGACCGATCAGGTCGATGTGAACGTCAAAGTGACGGAGAAATCGACGGGCAACATCTCGCTGGGCGCTGGTTTCTCGAGCTCGGAAGGGGTGATCCTCTCAGGTGGGATTTCGCAGGCCAACCTGTTCGGTAGCGGCAAATTTGCGTCGCTGCAGTTGAATACCGGCAAACTCAATCGCACGATCGCCTTCTCCTACACCGACCCGTACTTCACGGTTGACGGCATCAGTCAAGGCTTCGATGTCTATCACCGCACACTCAATCCGACCTCGCTCTCCTACACCTACCAGACGAAGTCGACTGGTGGCGGTATCCGCTTCGGTTACCCGATCGCCGAGAAAGAGTCCCTGTCCTTTGGCTTGGGTATCGATAGCACGACGGTGACGGTTGATCAGACGCTCAGTCCAAAGCGCTACATCGATTTCGTCAATCAGTTCGGCAGCACTAACGTCAGTATTCCGGCGACGATTGGTTGGGGCGCTGACACCAAAGACAGCGCCATCTACCCGACGCGTGGCGGGATTCAGCGTGCCGGGCTTGAGGTTGCCGTTCCGGGGGGCTCGCTGCGCTACTATCGTGCCACCTACCAGGCGCAGCAGTATTTCCCGGTCAGCAAGAGTCTGACCTTGATGCTCAACGGTGAAGCGGGCTATGCCGACGGCTATGGCAATCAGGCGCTACCGTTCTACAAGCGTTTCTACGCCGGTGGTGTCGGCTCGGTGCGCGGCTACGATACGGCTAGCCTCGGTCAGCGTGATTCGGTCAATGGCGTGTTGTCCGACGAGCGCCTCGGCGGCAACAAGCGGCTCATTTTCAACGCTGAGTTGCTTTTCCCTCTGCCGGGCTTCGGTGTCGACAAGTCTGTTCGTATCGGCGCTTTCTTTGATGCTGGCCAGGTCTGGGATAAGTCCGAGAAAATGTCGCTTAGCGACATGCGTGCCTCGACCGGGATTGCCGCAGTCTGGACGTCGCCTTTTGGTCCGCTCAAATTCAGTATCGCCCAGCCTGTGAATTCCAAGGATGGTGATAAACTTCAACGGTTCCAGTTCCAGATGGGAACGACCTTTTAATTGGGAGAAACAGCTTGAACAAGAAGATTGCGACCTTGCTGCTTGCGCTGTCGGTCTCGTTGCCAGCCACGTATGCCTCGGCGTCGGATCTGCTCAAGGTCGGCTACGTCAATACCCAGCGCATCTTCCGCGATGCGCCGGCGGCAGTGAAGGCGGCGAAGAAGATCGAGCAGGAGTTTTCCAAGCGTGATCAGGAGTTGCAACGCGTCGCCAAGCAGCTGCAGTCCATGCAGGAAAATCTTGAAAAGAACGCGCTGACGCTTTCCGAAGCTGATCGCCGCAACAAGGAAAAAGAACTCAACGAGCTTTCGCGCGACTTCCAGCGCAAGCAGCGCGAGTTCCGCGAAGATCTCAATCTGCGTCAGAACGAAGAAAACGCCGCGATCATCGACAAGGCCAATCGTGCAATCAAGCAGATTGCCGAAGCCGAGAAGTTCGATCTGATTCTGCAAGACGTCGTCTGGGTTAGCCCGCGTCTCGACGTGACGGACAAAGTCATCAAAGCGCTCTCCGAGAGCAAAGACGCGAAGTAACCGGAGTATTTGTGCGAACGGCTGTGCGTCTTGACGAAATCGTCGCGCGTCTTGGTGGAACGCTAGCCGGTGATGGCTCGGTCCTGATCGAGCAGGTGGCGGCGCTGGCTTCGGCCGGCCCCCGCCAGATCGGCTTTATTGTCAGTGCCAAATACCGTCAGCAGTTGCTGACGACACGTGCGGCGGCAGTGATCCTGCCGCCGCAGTTCGCTGACGATACCTCGCTTCCTCGCCTGATTCACCCGAATCCCTACGCGTGCTACGCGCGCGTCGTGGCCTTGCTCAACCCACCGCCGGCGCGTCCCTTGGGCGTGCATGCCTCGGCGGTGGTGCATTCGCCGGTGCCGGCTTCGGCAAGCATCGGCGAAAATGTTGTCATCGGCCACGCGGTGAGCATTGGCGAGAACGTCGTGATTCATCCGGGCTGCGTCATCGGCGATGGCGTGACGATTGGCGCTGACTCCCTGCTGCACCCGAACGTGGTCATCTGCCATGACTGTTGCGTCGGGCGCCGGGCAGTCATACAGGCGGGGGCGGTCATTGGTGGGGATGGTTTTGGCTTCGCGCGCGAAGGCGAGCGCTGGATCAAGATCCCCCAGATCGGCCGCGTGCTGATTGGCGATGACGTCGAAATCGGCGCCAATACCTCGATTGACCGTGGGGCTCTCGATGACACGGTGATCGGTGATGGAGTGAAGCTCGATAACCAGATTCAGGTGGCGCATAACGTCGTGATCGGTGAGCACTCGGCGATGGCAGGCTGCGTTGGAATCGCCGGCAGCACGACGATCGGCAAGCGCTGCACGGTCGGTGGTGCCGGCATGATTCTCGGTCACCTCGAACTGGCGGACGACACGCACATCTCCGCCGGCTCGCTGGTGAGCAAGAGCTTGCGACGCGGCGGTCAGTACACGTCGATTTACCCGCTCGAAGCGCACGACGAATGGCTGCACAATGCGGCGCAGATTCGTCGTCTGGGCAAGCTCGCGCAGCGCGTTGCCGAGCTGGAGAAGCAACTGGAACGAATGTCTGCCGGTGTCGCCGACGACACGTGTGCGGAAACGAATACTGAGGCCGGGGCCTAGCCCGGTCGCACTGGAGAATTCAGTTTGAACTCAATGGAAATCAAGGAAATCCTCGAGCATCTGCCGCACCGCTATCCATTCCTGCTGGTGGATCGCGTGCTCGAATGCGTGCCGGGCGAGCGTATTCACGCGTACAAGAACGTGACCATCAACGAGCCGTTTTTCGTCGGTCACTTCCCGCATCATCCGGTGATGCCGGGCGTGCTGATTCTCGAGGCGCTGGCGCAGGCGGCCGGCATCCTTTCCTTCAAGACCATGGGCATCAAGCCCGATAACTCGTCGGTGTTCTATTTTGTCGGTATCGACGGCGCCCGTTTCAAGCGGCCCGTGTCGGCGGGAGACCGCATCGATTTGCACGTAGACATCGTTCGGCACATGCGCGGCATCTGGAAATACAGCGCCGTGGCGCGTGTAGACGGTCAGGTGGTGGCTGAAGCCGAGTTGATGTGCGCGCAGCGCGACGTGGACTGAGGGCGGTAACGTGAGCCAGATTCATCCGACCGCGATCGTTCACGCCGGCGCCCGGCTGGGCGAAAACGTCAGCATTGGCCCGTACTCGATCATTGGCGAGCATGTCGAGATCGGCGAGGGAACGAGCGTAGGCCCGCACGTTGTCATTTCGGGGCACACCCGCATCGGGCGCGATAACCGCATCTTCCAGTTCAGTTCGCTGGGCGAGGTTCCGCAGGACAAGAAATACGCGGGCGAACCAACGCGGCTCGAAATCGGTGATCGCAACACGATCCGCGAGTTCTGCACCTTCAACCTCGGCACGGCGCAGGATGCCGGCGTGACCCGCATCGGCGACGACAACTGGGTGATGGCGTACGTGCATATTGCGCACGACTGTCAGGTCGGAAACAAGACGATTTTTGCCAATAACTCGCAGCTCGCCGGGCACGTGCACGTGGACGACTGGGCGATCCTCGGCGGCTATACCGGCGTGCACCAGTTCTGTCGTATCGGTGCGCACTGCATGACGGCGGTCGGCACGGTGGTCCTGCAAGATGTGCCGCCGTACGTGACGGCAGCCGGCAATTCGGCCAGTCCCTTCGGGATCAATTCGGAGGGCCTCAAGCGGCGCGGGTTCACGCCCGAAGCCCTGCTCGCCCTCAAGCGCGCTTATCGCACCCTGTACAAAGCCGGGCTGCGGCTCGAAGAGGCGCGTAGCAAGCTCGAGGAAGAAGTGGGCGCGCATCCCGAAGTGCAGCTGATTCTCGACTTTTTGCAAACGTCCACGCGCGGCATCATCCGATGACACTGGCGGCTCCTCGCATTGCCATCGCCGCCGGCGAGGCATCGGGCGACCTGCTGGCCAGTCACCTCATCGCTGCACTGCGCGTGCGCTTGCCGAATGCCGAGTTCTTCGGCATCGGCGGCCCGAAGATGCTGGGGCAGGGCTTCGACGCCTGGTATCCGCTGGAAAAGCTCTCGGTGCTCGGCTACGCCGAGGCTTTGCGCAACTACCGCGAGATCTCCGGCATTCGCAGCGACTTTCGTCGCCGCTTGCTGGCCTCGCCGCCGGATGTCTTCATCGGCGTCGACGCGCCCGACTTCAATCTCTCGCTCGAAAAAGCCTTGCGCCGGCGCGGCATTGCGACGGTGCATTACGTCAGCCCGTCGATCTGGGCCTGGCGTGGCGAACGCATCCGCAAGATCGGCGAGTCCGTTTCACGCATGCTGGCCTTATTCCCGTTCGAGCCGGCTTTGTACGAGGCGCGCGGCATCCCCGTCAGCTACGTCGGTCATCCGCTGGCCGATGCCTTGCCGCTGGAAGATGAGCGTAGCGCAGCGCGCGACGTCCTCGAGATTGCGCAGGACCGCGCGGTGTTCGCGCTGTTGCCGGGCAGCCGCCAGTCGGAACTGCGCTTCATGGCGGACACCTTCATCCTGACGGCGCGCAAGATTCTTGCCGCGCGTCCGGATGCGCTCTTTCTGGTGCCCTTGGCGACGCGCGAGACGCGTCTGCTTTTCGAAGAAGCCATTTATCGCTGCGAAGCGCGCGACCTGCCGATTCGCATGCTGTTTGGCCACGCGCATGAAGCGATGGCTGCCGCCGACGTCGTCCTCGTCGCCAGCGGTACGGCAACGCTGGAAGCGGCCCTGCTCAAACGGCCGATGGTCATCACCTACCGCATGGCGCCGTTCTCCTATCGTTTGATGAAGGGGAAGGGGTACCTGCCGTATGTGGGTCTGCCGAATGTGTTGGCCGGGCGCTTTGTCGTGCCGGAATTCATTCAGGACGACGCGACGCCGGACAACCTGTCGCAGGCACTGCTCAATCTTTACGAAGACCGCGCCAACGCCGCGCGTCTTGCCGATCTGTTTCACGACATGCACGTGCAACTGCGGCAGAACACCGCCGAGAAAGCGGCCGATGCCGTCATCGATTGCCTGCCGTCGACCTTCCGCTCCCATGTTGCTGTCTCTGCCTGAGGGGCTCGTCTGCGGCGTCGACGAGGCCGGGCGCGGCCCGCTCGCCGGGCCGGTTGTCGCGGCGGCGGTGATCCTCGATCCGCTGCAGCCCATCGAGGGGCTGAACGACTCCAAGAAGCTCACCGCGCGGCGCCGCGAGGCGCTGGCCGAACTCATCCGTAGCCGTGCGCTGGCCTGGGCGGTGGCCGAGGCCAGCGTGGAGGAAATCGACCGCCTCAATATTCTGCAGGCAAGCTTGCTGGCGATGCAGCGTGCCGTCGCCGCCTTGTCGCCGGCGCCGGTACGCGCGCTAATCGACGGCAATCGCTGCCCCGAATTGCCTTGCCCGGCGGAGGCGCTGATCGGTGGCGATGGTTTGTCGGCGCCGATTGCCGCGGCGTCCATCCTCGCCAAGACCGTGCGCGATGCCGGCATGCTCGATCTGCATCGGCGCTATCCAGCCTACGGTTTCGATCGCCACAAAGGCTATCCGACCGTCGCTCACTTCGACGCGCTGCGCGTGCATGGCCCGTGTGACGAGCATCGGCGCAGTTTCGCGCCAGTCGCGCAACGCCTGCTCTGGTAACGCGCGCATGGCAACGCGCCTGATCACGTCTCGCGACAATCCGCGTTTCAAGGCGCTGAAAAAGCTGTGCCAGAGCGGTCGCGAGCGTCGTCGCGAAGGGCTCGTTCTGCTCGATGGCATGCATGTCATCGAGGCGTATCTGGCGCGCGGTGGTCGTCCGGAATCCCTGATCGTCAGCAGTGATGGCGCCTTGCGGGGCGAGATCGCCGCCTTTCTCGCCGGTGCTGGCGCTGCCTTCGACCTCGTTGAATTCAGCGATGGTCTGTTCGGCGAACTGGCGGCGGTGGAAACGCCGAGCGGCATCATGGCGCTGATTCGTCAGCCGCAGCCGAGACATGGACTCGATCAGGAACGCGACGCGGTTCTTCTCGACGGCGTGCAAGACCCCGGCAATGTCGGCTCGATCCTGCGCAGCGCGGCAGCGGCGGGCTTTCGGCAGGTCTTGCTGTCGCCTGATTGCGCGCAGGTCTGGTCGCCGAAAACCGTGCGGGCGGCGATGGGCGCGCATTTTTCGCTCGACCTCTTTGAAGGCAGCGATCTGGTCGGCTTTCTCGGCGCGTATCGTGGACTTTCCGCCGTGACGGCGCCGGCGGTGGCCGATTCGCTCTTTGCCACGGATCTGCGCGGACCGGTTGCCTGGGTCTTTGGCAGTGAAGGTGGTGGCGTGCGCGAGACGACGGCGGCGGCCGCCCGCGTGCATCTGACGATCCCGATGCCCGGCGGCGGCGAGTCGCTCAACGCGGCGGCGGCCGCAGCGATCTGTCTCTTCGAAACCGTGCGGCAACGCGCGCCGCGTTAGCGGCTTTTCCTCTAGCGTTCTTTCTCTGGCCTACGCCGTGCTTCAGAACGGGTGCCGGTGGATGTCGATTTCCTGCATGATCGTCGTCGAGATTTCCTCGATGGATTTGCTGGTGGAATCGAGCCAGCGAATGTTTTCCCGGCGCATCAGCCGTTCGGCGTCGGCCACTTCCTGACGGCAGTTCTCAAGTGCGGCGTAACGGCTATTGGGGCGGCGTTCGCTGCGAATCTGGTGCAGCCGCACCGGCTCGATGGTGAGCCCAAACAGTCGATCCCGGTAGCGTTCAAGGCCTTCGGGCAGGCGGCCTCGCTCGAAATCCTCGGGGATCAGCGGGTAGTTGGCGGCTTTGACGCCAAACTGCATCGCCAGATACAGGCTGGTTGGCGTCTTGCCGCAGCGCGACACGCCGACGAGGATGACGCTCGCTTCGTCCAGCCCGCTCATCGTTACGCCGTCGTCGTGTCCGAGGGCGAAATTGATCGCTTCCAGCCGGTGCTGGTAAGTGTTGCTGTCGGTCTGGCTGTGTGAGCGGCCGATGGTATGCGTCGATTTGACGCCCAGCTCGGCTTCCAGCGGCGCGATGAAGACTTCGAAGAGCGACATGCAGAAGGCGTCCGACTCGCGCAGGATGCCATTCACTGCCGGATCGACCTGTGTCGTGAACACCAAGGGGCGCAGGCCGTCTTCGCGCGCTGCCTGATTAATGCGTTGCGCCGCCTCGCGGGCTTTTTCCGGCGAGTCGACGAAAGGGATGCGAATCTGCCGGAACGGCACGTCCTCGAACTGGGCGAGCAGGCTGTGACCCAGGGTTTCGGCGGTGATGGCCGTGCTGTCGGAGATGTAAAAGGCCGTACGGACGGGGGTGAGGTTCGTCATGACGCAGCTTTCAGGCAGAAAACGAGGCTTCGGGGAATGGGAAGGGCAGGCGGCAGCACGCGCCGGAGGGGCTGGCACCGGCGCGCCGGATGGCGGGGCTTAGCCGCTGTTACGTAGGCCAGCGGCGATGCCGTTGATCGTCAGGTGGATGCCGCGCCGCACTCGCTCATCGGGCAGCTGCTGGCTGTCGCTGGCGCGATGCCGACGCAGTAGCTCGATTTGCAGGTGGTTGAGCGGGTCCATGTAGGGGAAGCGGTTGCGGATCGAGCGGCGTAGCAGCGGATTGTCGGCAAGCAATTCGTCCTGCCCTTCGATCACCAGCAGGTAGCGGCGCGTGCGCTCGAATTCCCCGCGCAGGCGGGCGAACACGGTGTTGCGCAACTGCACGTCGCTGACGAGCTCGGCATAGCGCGAGGCGATGGCGATGTCGGCTTTGGCCAGCACCATGTCCATGTTCGAGAGCAGCGAGCGGAAGAACGGCCAGGCTGCGTACATGCGTTGCAAGGTGGTGAGTCCATCGGGATTTTCTTTGAGCCAGGCCTCGACGGCGCTGCCGAAGCCATACCAGCCGGGCAGCATCAGGCGGCATTGCGCCCAGCTGAATACCCAGGGAATCGCACGCAAATCTTCGATGCGGCTCGATGGCTTGCGCGAGGCCGGGCGGCTGCCGATATTCAGCTCGGAGATTTCCGAGAGAGGAGTCGATTCGCGGAAATAGCGATCAAAGTCCGGCGTTTCGTACACGAGGTCGCGGTAGGCGCGGAAGGCGTGCTGCGAGAGGCTTTCCATGACGCCGCGGAAGGCCGCTGGCTCGGTTTCGCGCTCGCGTTCGAGCAGCGTGGCTTCGAGTGTCGCGGCGGCGAGAATCTCGAGATTGCGCCGTCCCACTTCGGGCGTCGCGTATTTCGAGGCGATGACTTCGCCCTGCTCGGTAATGCGGATCTGCCCCGACACCGCACCATCCGGTTGCGCGAGGATCGCTTCGTAGCTGGGGCCGCCGCCGCGACCGACCGAGCCGCCGCGGCCATGAAAGAGGCGCAGGCGAACGCCGTGGCGGGCGAAGGTCTCGGCCAGTTCGACTTCGGCCTTGTAGAGTTCCCAGCCCGACGTCAGGAAGCCGCCGTCCTTGTTACTGTCCGAATAGCCGAGCATGACTTCCTGTTCGTCACCGCGCGAGGCGATCAGGGCGCGATAGGCGGGCAGCGCAAAGAGCCGGTCCATGACGCTGGCGGCGCGGCGCAGGTCGTCGATGGTTTCGAAGAGCGGGATGATGTTCATCGCCAGAGTCGGCGCCTCGCCGGCCTGCAACAGCCCCGATTCCTTCAGCAGCAGGGCAAGTTCGAGAAGATCGGAGGCGCCGTCGGTCTTGGAGATGATGGCGTTGGGCAGGGCGGCGACCCCGTAACGCTCACGCAAATCGCGGGCGGCGAAGAAAATCGCCAGTTCGCCCGCCGTCTCGGCGGAGAGCACGGCGTCCTCGAGTTGGGGCGAATACAGCGGGCGCCGGCAGGTGATTTCGTCGATGAGCAGGGCGATACGTTCGTCTTCGCGCAGCGCCGAATAGGCGTCGCGCTCGGGCAGGCGACCGGCGCGTGCCAGCAGTTCGGCAACGCAGCGTTCGTGAACGTCGGAGTTCTGGCGCAGGTCGAGCGGCGCCAGATGAAAGCCGAAAACCTGCGCCGCGCGGCGCAGTCGGCGCAGACGACCGTTTGCCAGTAGAGCGGCGCCCTGGACGTGCAGCGAGTGGTCAAGAACGTCGAGATCGCGGGCAAAGTCGCAGGCGTTCGCGTAGGGAGCTGCCTCGCCGACGGCGGCGCGTGCGCTGGCATGCTGGTCGAGCGAGCGAGCCGTTGCCGCCAGTCGTGCGTAAATGCCGGTCAGGGCGCGGCGGTAGGGCTCGTCGGCGCGGTGGGGGGAATGGTCGGGCGAACGGGCGGCCAGTTCGGCGAGTTCTGCCGTCACCGGGGCGAGCAGTTGCGAGAGGGGAAGTTCAGCGCCCAGGGCGTGCGTTTCGCGCAGGTAAAAGTCGAGAACAGCCGACGATTGCAGGCGCAGCGCGGTACGCAGGATATCGGCGGTGACGAAGGGATTGCCGTCGCGGTCGCCGCCGATCCAGCTGCCGACGCGGAAAAACGGCGGCAAGCGCCAGTTTTCGTCGGGAAAGCGGCGGCGCAGCAGGTCTTCCAGATGCCCGTAGAGGCGGGGCAGTTCGGCGAAAAAGGTGTCGTCGTAGTAGCTGATGCCGTTGTTGATTTCGTCGACGACGGCCAGGCGGTCCGGACGCAGCATGCGTGTGCGCCACAAGGTCAGGATGGCGCGGCGCAGGGCGAGATCGCTCTCTTCGTGCTCTTCGGCGGTCAGCTCGATCCGTTCGCGGCGGTCGAGCAGGCGGGCGATTTCATGCTGCGATTGCAGGATGCTCTTGCGACTGACCTCCGTCGGGTGCGCGGTCAGCACCGGCGAGAGGAGGGCGCTGGCGAAAAAGTCATGCAGCCGTGGCAGCGAGACGCCGGCTTCGGCTATCCGGTCGAGGGCGCGCTCGATGCTGCCGTCGCGCGGTGCCGATCCCATCAGCGTATGGGCGCGGCGGCGGCGGATGTGATGCAGGTCTTCAGCGATGTTGGCCAGATGCAGGAAGTAGCTGAAAGCGCGGACGACCGCCAGCATCGTCTCGCGTGGCAATCCGTTGAGCAGTGGCGCGAGTTCGTCACCGGTCGAGCGTTCGCCGCTACCGACGCTGCGCGCGAAGCGCACCGAGGTCTGACGGACTTCCTCGACGATGCGGAAGGCGTCGTCGCCCTCCTGTTCGCGCACCGTGTCACCGAGGAGTCGCCCGAGCAGGCGAATATCCTCGCGCAGAGGCAAATCCTTGTCGGCGGCCGGCGCGGCGTCGGCGGGGCTGGCGGAATGAGGCGGCAGGGACATGGTTCGTGCACTCGCAGCAGTCGGGTAACGCATGGATTATCACCGATTCATGCGGGCGGCGGGCAAGCAGCGGTGGCTTGGCGCCCTCCTGAATGGAGTGTTCTCCGGATGCTCTGGCCCTTGTGCCAGCGTCGCATCGGCTGCTTTCGGCGCTCTGCAGGCAAAGCGCGCCGTGTTTCGAATGTCATTTTGCTGCGCTGCGGCGTAGGCTCCTCTGCCTGCATGGCGGAGGGGAAAAGCACGGCGAAAAATGTTAAGGTTGCGCTTTTTTTGCGGCCGGTCGTTTTCGGCGGCATTTTTTCCGCATCCAACACTCATCAAGGGCGAAAGACGGTGGCGATGAACGAGTATGTGATTAGCTTCGATCAGTTGCGCATGAGCGATGTTGATCGAGTCGGTGGCAAGAACGCTTCGCTGGGCGAAATGATTAGCCAGTTGGCCCATTCGGGCGTGCGTGTGCCGGGCGGCTTCGCGACGACGGCGCAGGCTTACCGCGATTTTCTGGCGCACGAAGGCCTGGCGACGCGTATCGAAGCGGCGCTGGCGAGTCTCGACGTCGACAACGTCAATGCGCTGCTCGACTGTGGAGCGAAAATTCGTCAGTGGATCGTCGATACGCCGTTCCCGCCCGCGCTGGATGCGGCGATTCGCGAACACTACGACGCGCTGGTCGCCGATTCCGGCGAAGGTGTCACCTTTGCCGTCCGCTCCTCGGCGACGGCGGAAGATTTGCCGGACGCCTCGTTCGCCGGCCAGCAAGAGACCTTCCTCAATATCGAAGGTCTCGGCAACATCCTGCATGCGATGAAGGAGGTGTTTGCCTCGCTGTATAACGACCGCGCCATCGCCTACCGCGTGCACAAAGGCTTCGCGCATGCCGACGTCGCCCTGTCGGCGGGTGTGCAGCGCATGGTGCGCTCCGATACCGGCGCCGCCGGCGTCATGTTTACCCTCGATACCGAGTCTGGATTCCGCGACGCGGTGTTCATCACGTCCTCGTATGGTCTTGGCGAAACGATCGTCCAGGGGGCTGTCAATCCCGACGAGTTTTACGTTCACAAGCCGATGCTGGCGGCCGGCAAGCATGCCGTCATCCGTCGCAACCTGGGTTCCAAGTTGATCCAGATGGTATTCACGCCGGAGAAGGTGGCCGGACGTTCGACGCAGACCATTGATGTTCCGGAAGCGGATCGTCACCGTTTCTCGATCAGCGACGCTGAAGTCGAAGAGTTGGCCCGCTACGCTGTGATCATCGAGAAGCACTACGACCGTCCGATGGATATCGAGTGGGGCAAGGACGGTCGCGATGGCCGCATCTACGTCCTGCAAGCGCGTCCCGAAACGGTGAAGTCGCGCGAAGGCCACGGCCGCCTGCAGAAATTCCGCCTCAACAGCTACTCGAAGGTGCTCTCTTCCGGGCGTGCCATCGGCCAGAAGATCGGTGTCGGGCAAGTCCGCGTCGTGCACGATCCGCGTGAGATGGACAAGGTTCAGCCCGGTGATGTGCTCGTCGCCGACATGACCGACCCGAACTGGGAGCCGGTGATGAAGCGCGCCTCGGCGATCGTCACCAACCGCGGTGGCCGTACGTGTCACGCGGCGATCATCGCCCGCGAACTGGGAATTCCCGCCATCGTCGGCTGTGGTGACGCGACGGCGACCCTGGCCGAGGGCGATCTCGTGACCGTCTCCTGCGCCGAAGGCGATACCGGCCACGTCTATCGCGGCCGCCTCGACTTCGAGGTGATCTCGCGCGACCTGTCGGCCATGCCCGATGTGCCGGTCAAGATCATGATGAACGTTGGCAATCCGGAACTCGCCTTCGAGTTTTCGCAGCTGCCGAACGCGGGCGTCGGTCTCGCCCGTCTCGAATTCATCATCAACAACGTCATCGGCATCCACCCGAAGGCGATTCTCGACATCAACCGCCTGCCGGCCTCGCGCCGCGAGGAAATCGAGCGTCGCGCACGTGGCTACGCCGATGCGCGCACCTTCTTCATAGAGAAGCTGACGGAAGGGGTGTCGACCATTGCCGCTGCCTTCTGGCCGAAGCCGGTGATCGTCCGTCTTTCCGACTTCAAGTCGAATGAATACCGCAAGTTGCTCGGCGGCGACGTCTACGAGCCGGAAGAAGAAAACCCCATGCTCGGCTTCCGTGGCGCCTCGCGCTACATCGCCACGAGCTTCCGCGACTGCTTCGAGCTGGAATGTCTGGCGATGAAGAAGGTGCGCGAGGAAATGGGCTTCACCAACGTCCAGCTGATGGTGCCGTTCGTGCGTACCGTCGACGAGGCGGCGGCCGTTGGCAAGCTGCTCGCCGAACACGGTCTGAAGCGCGGTGAAAACGATCTCAAGCTGATCATGATGTGCGAGATTCCTTCCAACGCGCTGCTTGCCGACCAGTTCCTTGAGCACTTCGACGGCTTCTCCATCGGCTCGAACGACCTGACGCAGCTGACCCTCGGTCTGGACCGCGACTCTGGCCTCGTCGCCTCTCTGTTCGACGAGCGCGACCCGGCGGTGAAGACCTTGCTGGCGATGGCGATTTCCGCCTGCAACCGGCAGGGCAAGTACATCGGGATTTGCGGCCAAGGCCCGTCGGATCACCCCGATCTGGCGGAATGGCTGATGGATCAGGGGATCAGCAGCATTTCCCTGAATCCGGATACCGTCGTCGATACCTGGATACGACTGGCAGCACACTCCGCGTAAAGACAAAGGGCGCCGCAAGGCGCCCTTTCTTTATGAGTCGCCGCGTGTGGCGAGCGCGCCCTGAGTCCTGTTACGACGGCTCGTGGAAGGTCGGCAGGCGGATACGAAAGTGAATCGCCGCTGCGCGCAGGACGAGAATGACCGCCATGGCGATCCAGGCGGCTGTCGTGCCATCCACTCCAATCGCCTGCAAGCCGATCAGCGTAAGCGCGCCAACCCAAGCCACGCTGGCGTAAAGCTCGCCCGGCAGGAAAATCAGCGGCACCTGATTGCAGAATACGTCGCGCAAGACGCCACCGAACACGCCGGTAATCACGCCCATGATGCTGGCGACGAGCCAGGGCGCGTGCCACAGCAGCGCCGCCTGCGCGCCGACGACCGAAAACAGAGCCAAGCCGATGGCGTCGGGGTAGAGGAACTGTTCCGGCGAGATCTTGCGCCGCCGCGCCCAAAAGAAAGTCAGGATGGCGATGCCAATCGCCGTCGCCAGATAGGTCTGATCGGCAACCCAGAAGACCTCGCGGTTGAGGATGACATCGCGCAAGGTGCCGCCGCCGATGGCCGTCGCCGTGGCGACGGTGACAGCGCCGACGAGATCCATCCGCTTGCGTTCCGATTCCAGTACGCCGGTGATGGCATTGACGGCCACCGCGGCGATGCCGGCCCAGTAGAGCAGTGCCTCCATCAGGCCTTGATGCGCATCAGGCGCTGTTTTTCGCGTTGCCAGTCGCGATCCTTCTCGGCATCGCGCTTGTCGTGCAGCTTCTTGCCGCGCGCCAGACCGATCTCGGCCTTGATGCGGCCACGCGTGAAATGCAGGTCGATTGGCAGCAGCGTATAGCCAGCGCGCTCGACCTTGCCGATCAGCTTGTCGATTTCCTTGGCGTGCAGCAGCAGCTTGCGCGTGCGGATCGGGTCGGGGGAGACGTGCGTCGAGGCCGTCGTCAGTGCGGCGATGTGCATGCCGAAGATGAACATCTCGCCATCGCGGATGACGACGTAGGATTCCTTGATGTTGGCCCGACCGGCACGGATGGCCTTCACTTCCCATCCGGCGAGGACGAGACCGGCCTCGAACCTCTCTTCGATGAAGTAGTCGTGGAAGGCTTTCTTGTTGGCGATGATGCTCATCGGGGGCGGACCTTCGCGGGGCTTTTGCGCTAGAATCCGCGATTCTACAGGATTCCCTTGATTCTCCGGAGGCGCGGCGGCAGATGGCGTTGGTTGAAAAATCCGTCCTTATCGAGCGTTCGGCACAGCAGATGTTCGATCTGGTCGACGGCGTCGAGCATTACCCGGCGTTCCTGCCGTGGTGCAGTCGCACCGAGTTGAAGCGTCGCGATGAGACGAAAACCGTCGCTACGCTGCACATCAATTACCTGAGCGTGAAGTCGCACTTCACCACCGAGAACGACAAGGAAATCCCGCTCTGGATGAACATCAAGCTGGTCGATGGCCCTTTTCGTCGCCTCGAAGGCATGTGGCGCTTCAAGGCGCTTGGCGACGATGCGTGCAAGGTCGAGTTTCAGCTCGCCTACGAGTTTTCCAGCAAGATGTTCGAGAAAGTCATCGGTCCGGTGTTTAGCCAGATCATCAATACCTTCGTCGATGCCTTCGTCAGGCGCGCCGAAGTTGTGTATGGAAGTGGGAATGTCGGCAACCATTCGCGTTGAAGTGATCTACGCCTGCGCGCAGCGGCATGACTCCGTCGTGCTCGATTTGCCCGAAGGCACGCTGTTGCGGCAGGCCATCGAGGAATCGGGTCTGCTCGCCAAGTACCCGGAAATCGATCTTGCCAAAAACAAGGTAGGGATTTTTGCCAAACTCTCCCGTCCGGAGACCGTGTTGCGCGACCGCGATCGTGTCGAGATCTATCGCCCGCTCATCGCTGACCCGAAGGAAATGCGCAAGCAGCGGGCGGCAGAAGGCAAGGTCATGAAAAAAGGCGTTGGCGAGATCGCCTGAGCGAGTTGGCGCCGGGCCGTTCGGCGCCGTGTCCCCTTCGTCTCGTTTGGATGGTCATTCAACGGCAAGAAAGCTTGCTGTATAATGCGTTTTTGTGACCTCGGATCAAAGCCCATGCGTTTAATCCAGAAGGCGCTGACGTTCGACGACGTACTGCTCGTCCCCGCCCATTCCGCAATCCTCCCCCGCGACGTCAGCCTCAGAACCCGCTTCACGCGCAATATTTCCCTCGATTTGCCGCTGGTGTCGGCAGCGATGGATACCGTTACTGAATCCCGTCTGGCCATCGCGCTGGCGCAGGAAGGCGGTATCGGCATCGTGCATAAAAACCTGCGGCCGAAGGTGCAGGCTGCCGAGGTTTCCAAGGTCAAGCGTTTCGAGTCTGGCGTTCTGAAAGACCCGATCACCGTGCCGCCGACCATGACGGTGCGCGAAGTGCTCGAGTTGACCCACCAGCACAAGATTTCCGGCGTTCCGGTCGTCGATGGCAAGCGTGTCGTCGGTATCGTGACCAACCGCGACCTGCGTTTCGAAACCAACCTCGATCAGCCGGTCGCCAACATCATGACGCCGCGCGAGCGTCTCGTGACGGTGAAAGAAGGCGCGTCGGTGGCCGAAGGCCAGGCGCTCATTCACAAGCACCGTCTTGAGCGTGTGCTCGTGGTTAACGACGACTTCGATCTGCGCGGCCTGATCACCGTCAAGGACATTCTCAAGTCGACGGAACACCCGAACGCCAGTAAGGATGCCTCCGGTCGTCTGCGCGTCGGCGCTGCAATCGGTGTGGGTGCCGGCACGGAAGAGCGCGCCGAATTGCTCGCCGAAGCCGGCGTGGATGTGCTGGTGGTCGATACGGCACACGGCCATTCGCAGGGCGTCCTCGACCGCGTGCGTTGGGTCAAAACGAATTTCCCGCACGTCGAAGTGGTGGGTGGCAACATCGCCACGGCGGATGCGGCACGTGCGCTGCTCGATCACGGCGCCGACGGCGTCAAGGTCGGCATCGGCCCGGGGTCGATCTGTACGACGCGTATTGTTGCTGGCGTCGGTGTGCCGCAGATCACGGCGATTCAAAACGTTGCCGACGCGCTGCGCGGTACGGGCGTGCCGATGATCGCCGACGGCGGTGTGCGTTACTCCGGCGATATTTCGAAGGCCATTGCGGCCGGTGCCGACGCGGTGATGCTGGGTGGTTTGTTCGCCGGCACCGAAGAAGCGCCGGGCGAGGTCGAGCTCTTTCAGGGGCGTTCGTACAAATCTTATCGCGGCATGGGTTCGATTGGCGCCATGGCGGCGGGCGCGGCGGATCGCTACTTCCAGGAGACGACGGCGAACGTCGACAAGCTGGTGCCGGAAGGTATCGAAGGCCGAGTTCCCTACAAGGGCTCGGTGCTGGCCGTGGTGCATCAGCTGATGGGTGGTCTGCGCTCATCGATGGGCTACCTCGGTTGCGCGACGATTGCGCAGATGCACGAGCAGGCGGCCTTTGTCGAGATTACGGCCGCAGGCGTGCGTGAGTCGCATGTGCATGACGTGCAGATCACCAAGGAAGCACCGAACTATCACGTCGAGTAATCGACACGCGTCTTGGCAGGGCGGCCTCGTGGCCGCCCTTTGTTCTTCCGGGCCTCTTGCCTGTCGTTTTCTGCCGGTCGGTCACGCATGCGTTCGACCGGTTTTGCTTGTCTTGCCCACCCTTCGAGTCTCCCATGGCCCACAAGAAGATTCTAATCCTCGATTTCGGTTCTCAGGTTACCCAGCTGATCGCGCGCCGGGTTCGCGAGCAGCAGGTGTATTGCGAACTGCATCCCTTCGACGTCAGTGACGATTTCGTCCGCGCCTTTGGCGCCAGCGGCGTGATCCTTTCCGGTGGCCCGAATTCGGTCTACGAGGCTGAGGATTGGCGGGCACCGCAGGCGGTGTTCGAGTTGGGCGTGCCGGTGCTCGGCATCTGCTACGGCATGCAGACGATGGCGGCGCAGTTGGGGGGCAAGGTCGAAGGCTCGGCGAAACGCGAATTCGGTTACGCGACACTTGTACCTGCGACCGACACCAAGCTCTTCCGCGATCTCGCCGATACGGTCGATGCCGCTGGCCAGCCGCAGCTGGAAGTGTGGATGAGCCACGGCGACAAGGTGGTCGAGTTGCCGCCGGGATTTCGCGTCATCGGTGGCAACGCCTCTACGCCCATCGCGGCGATGGCCGATGAGGCGCGCGGTTTCTACGCCGTGCAGTTCCACCCGGAAGTGACGCACACGATCAAGGGGCGCGACATGTTCGCCCGTTTCGTGCATGACATTTGCGGCTGTGGCAACGACTGGACGATGCCCGGCTACATTGACGAGGCCGTTGCCCGCATTCGCGAACAGGTGGGCAGCGACGAGGTGATCCTTGGTCTTTCCGGCGGTGTCGATTCGTCGGTGGCCGCCGCGCTGATCCACCGCGCCATCGGCGACCAGCTCACCTGCGTTTTCGTCGATAACGGCCTGCTGCGCCTGAACGAAGCCGAGCAGGTGATGGAGACGTTTGCGCGCAATCTGGGCGTGCGCGTCATCCACGTCGACGCGACGGCGCAGTTCATGGGGCATCTCCAGGGCGTTGCCGACCCGGAGGCGAAGCGCAAGATCATCGGTCGGGAGTTCGTCGAGGTTTTCCAGGCCGAGGCGCAGAAACTGCCGGCGGCGCGCTGGCTGGCGCAGGGCACGATCTACCCCGATGTGATCGAATCGGCGGGTGGCAAGACCAAGAAGGCGCACACGATCAAGAGCCACCACAACGTCGGTGGCCTGCCGGAAACCCTGAAGCTGTCGCTCCTCGAGCCGCTGCGCGAGCTGTTCAAGGACGAAGTGCGCGAGTTGGGCGTCGCGCTTGGTCTGCCGCGCGAGATGGTCTATCGCCATCCGTTCCCTGGTCCGGGCCTCGGTGTGCGCATTCTCGGCGAGGTAAAGAAGGAGTTCGCCGATCTGCTGCGCCGCGCGGACGCCATCTTCATTGACGAACTGCGTGCCGCCGACTGGTACGACAAGACGAGTCAGGCCTTCGCCGTCTTCCTCCCGGTGAAAAGCGTTGGCGTCATGGGCGATGGCCGTACCTACGAATACGTTGTCGCTCTGCGGGCCGTCGAAACTCAGGATTTCATGACCGCGCGCTGGGCTGAGCTGCCGCACAGCCTGCTCGGCAAGGTCGCCAACCGGATCATCAACGAAGTGCGTGGCATCAACCGGGTTGTGTACGACATTTCGGGCAAGCCGCCGGCAACGATCGAGTGGGAATAAGCCCCGTCCCTTTCTTCGCTTGACGCATGTCCAGCCAGCATCCGCCACACGCGGCGTTTTTCCTCGCGCTACTTCTCATCTCCTTGCCGGCGCTGGCGGACCCTTCGCGGCCCGGCGGTGGCGAGGAGATTGGCGACGCGGATTGGGCTTTCAAACTCACGCCGTCGTGGTATTCGACGACGCATCAGGCGGCGGCGACCGACGTCAACGTGCGTGCCACGAACGGCGCCCATGCGTTCTGGTTGGGGCACTACCGTCAGGGCGGCTCGGCTGACGGCGACAGTGGCTTTGAGCAAACACGAACAGGCTACGAGTACACCCTCGTCGGCGCGGCGGGAAAGCTTGTGCCGTCGCTGCAGGTGGCCAGCCATGGTTTCGTCGGCGGCTCGGTAAACGCGGAGATCGGCACGCAGGTTTTTGCGCTGCTGGGCTTCGGGCGGACCAACACGCGCGCCTACTACAACCTCAATTTCGATCCCAACGATTCCGTCGTCTATGGCTTCGGCACGCGTCTTGTACCCGCTTCGACGATCTCCCTGTACGCCGTGCGCGACGACCGTCTCGATACCGGACAAGTGGTGACGCACGCCGTCTGGCGTTACCAGGTCAGCGACCTCCAGCGTCTGACTGTCGATGTATCGGACAAGCATGGACGTCCGTCCCCTGATGAGGCAAGCGTGGCGGGGCGTGGCGTCTCGCTTACCTACGACTATGCGTCGGTCTTCGTCCGTCTGGCGCACGAACAGAAGGTGAATTTTTCAGGCGAGGATCAGACGCGCGTTACCGTCGGTCTGCGCTTCTAGGCGGCTTGCCTGACAAAACGGACTTCCCTGCCGTGGAGCGGGCGCGCGTGCTTCGTGTTTTTGGATAAAGTCGCCCCATACTGACGCATGCCGGTTGCTTCTCTCAGAGCGCTCAGAATATTCAGCGCACGGAGTGGAGTCAGTCTTATACCCACTCAGAACGCGCAGTGGTCCGTGTCGCAATGAGCCGTGCCTGCTCGCGGGCCAGCGGCGCGGCGGCCGGCCGGCGCGCGCTCCTCGTTCGCCCCGGAGGCGGCGAGCCGGCGCGCGAGCTCTTTCGCCCAGGCCGCAGCCTGCCCCAGCCAGCGGCCGACTTCCAGACGCTGTGACTGGCCGTTGGCGAATTCCAGAATGAGCGTCGGAAAGCCTTGACCGCCGGCCGCCGCCAATCGTTGCTGCGTCGCCGCGAAGTGCTGTGTCGTCGCCGTCCCCGCCAGCTGCGCGTAGTGGCGGCGGAAGGTGGCGACGTCGAGGCCCAGCTCGCCGGCAATTTCCTCCAGCACGGCGCTGTCGGCGATGCGGCGCGCGTCGACGTAGTGCGCTCGCTGCAAGCGGTGAATCATCGGCAACCCCCGTCCGCTCATCGCTTCGGCGGCAAGCGCCGCCGTCGTCGGCGGGGCGGAATCGAGTATCACGCTCGTGTCGCGCAACAGACCGTCGTAGTAGGCGTCGCTGAAGGGCTGGCCGCTCAGTTCGGCGATACGGCGGTCGTGCGGCATGACGTAGTCGCGCCAGTAGGCGTCGATTGGCCGGCGATGAATGCCGCTCATCATGCCGCCGCTGTGAAACTGCACCTTCAGCCCGGCGACCTTCTCGGCGGCGGCGATCAGCGGTGCGCTACCGTAACACCAGCCGCAGAGCGGGTCGTAGAGATAGTGCAGGGTGGCGTCGTGACGGCTCATCGGGGCTGCGGCGACGGTATTCATTGCGGCCACGTCATTTCTCCCTTGATGACCTTGGCGCTCAGTTCGAGCGATGCGGCTTCGCCGAGATCGGGGTAGGCTTTTTGCATGGCGGCGATCAGCGCCGGGGCATCCGCCGCACGCGTTGCTGCGGCGTCGAAGTCGCGCAGGTAACGTGCAGTGAAGCGGAGCGCCGCGTTGCCGGCTGGTGCTTCGCCGAGGAAATGGCCGGGGACGATGGCGGCGGGTTTGAGCGCCTCGATTTCGCGCAGCGTCTTTTGCCAGGCTTGCCGCGAGGCGACGCTTTGCGTATCGGCCATCCAGACATGAATGCCGCTGGCGATGACGACGCCGCCGACGACCGTTTTGAGCGAGGGAATCCACACGTAGCTGCGCGCGGGTGCGGCTCCGTGCAGCCCCTTGATGTCGAGGTAGCGGCCTTCCAGCGTGAGGTGTTCGCTTGCCAGCACCTCTGGAACGATGAGCTGGCTCGGCGCGTTTTCCTTCAGGATCGGCCCCCAGTGCGCGAGCTTGCCCTGCATGCTTGCCTTGATCGCAGCGACGGTCGGCGCCGTTGCGACGATTTTCGCTTCCGGGAAGGCGGCGTGAATGACGTCGAGACCGAAGTAGTAATCGGGGTCACTCTGACTGATATAGATCGTTTTCAGCTGCCGGCCGCTTGCCTGAATTTTGCTGACCAGCGCTTCGGCGTCGTTTTTCTGGAACTGGGCGTCGATCAGAATCGCCTCGCGTTCGCCCATGACGATCTCGGAGGCAACGGGAAAGAGCGAGCGTTCGCCGGGGTTGTAGACCTCGACGCGCAAGGGCGTGGCGGCGTTGGCGACGTTTGCCTGGGGGCTCAGAAGGCTAAGGGCGGCAAGGCTGGAGAGTAGTGAATGACGAATCATGGTGGCTGTCCTTTGGCTTGACGTGATGACGAGGCGAAGCATAGATTGCATGGAGCGAACGAAAAACCGCGTTTTGGTCACCAGTTTGTTTCATGTATCGGACGAATAATGGACCGCCTGATCGCCGCCCGCGTCTTTGTCACCATCAATGAACGTCGCAGCCTGATCGCGGCAGCCGATTCACTGGCGATGTCGCGGGCGATGGTGACGCGCTATCTGGCGCAGATGGAGGCTTGGGTCGGGGCGCGCCTGCTGCATCGCACGACGCGCTCGCTGAGCCTGACGGCGGCCGGTGAAGAAACG
This sequence comes from Rhodocyclus gracilis, assembly GCF_009617575.1. Lineage (GTDB taxonomy): Bacteria > Pseudomonadota > Gammaproteobacteria > Burkholderiales > Rhodocyclaceae > Rhodocyclus > Rhodocyclus gracilis. Next base: position 251,659 of record NZ_WIXJ01000001.1, on the reverse strand, counting down.
CTGCAACGCTGCCGCCGCTTGCTGGAGGTTGCCGAGCAGATGCCGGTGAACGCCGACGCCGGCAATGACGCGCCGCATGGCATCGTGCGCATCGCCTGCTCGCAATCACTGGCGCAGGCAACGCTGGCGCATGCCCTGGCGGAGTATTTGCGCCGCCATCCGCGGGTCAGCGTCGATTTGCAGATCGGCAATCAGGCGGTCCACTTGATCGACGAGCGCATCGATCTCGCCATCCGCATCACTCACCAGCTCGATCCCAATCTGATCGCCCGGCCTCTTGGCGCCTGCCCGTCGGTGCTGTGTGCCTCGCCCGCCTACCTCGACGCGCACGCCGTGCCGCTCACGGTGGACGACCTCGCCGCGCACAACTGCCTGACGTATTCGTACTTTGGCAAAAGCCTCTGGCAGTTCGAGTACGGCGGCGAGCCGCGCAATGTGCCGGTGAGTGGCAACCTCAGCGCTAATGAGTCGGTCGTCCTGCTACAGGCGGCGCTTGCGGGGGCGGGGATCGCCATGCAGCCGGTGTTTTCGGCGGCACCTTTCATCGCTGACGGCCGCCTGATTGCCCTGCTGCCCGAATATCGACCGCTGGCGCTGGGAATTTTCGCGGTCTATGCCTCGCGCGCGCACCAGCCGGCAAGTGTGCGGACGCTGCTCGATTTTCTGGTCGACTGGTTCGTGCAGGAAGGTCTGGCGCCGGCCGGCACGGTCAGTCCTTCTGGCGCTTGAGCAGCCAGGTCAGTACCGGCGGCGTCACCAGCGTGGTCAGGATGACCATGATGACGATGATCGAGAAGAGGTTTTCGGAGATGACGCCAAGCTGCTTGCCGACCATGGCAAAAATCAGCCCGACCTCGCCGCGCGGCACCATTCCCCAGCCGACGATCCAGCCGCCCGCCTGACGGGCGAAGAGGCCCGCCACCAGCTTGCCGACGATGGCGGCAGCCGTCATGCCGAGGGCGACGGCGACGAGCGCCGGATCGGCGAGGGTGCGCAGGTCGACCTGCATGCCGGTCAGTACGAAAAACACCGGTACGAAGAAGTAGCCGATCGGCTCGATCATGTGTTCGTGCTGATGCCCGGCGTGACGCAGCAGGATCGGCCGCAGCCGGGCAGCGAGATGCCCGTGATCGTCGGGGAGCAGGGGTTCGATTTCGCGGACGATGGCTGGCCGCTCGAAATCCTTGAGAAACAGCGGCTCGAAGAGCAGGCCGGCGGCAAAAGCGCCGATGATCGGTGCCAGCCCGATGGCGTGGGCAAGCCAGGCCAGCGCCAATCCTGTCGCCAGCACCTGTGCGAAGAGCATCGAGTGGCTGGCGTCGACACGCGCCAGCCAGCGACTCGAATGTGGCGCGATCAGGCGGCCGAGCCAGATGCTGCCGCCGAGGAAGATCACCGCCTTGGCAACGATGCCGGCGACCTCGCCGAGGCTGACGCTGCCCGCCTGCACGAGGCTTGAGACGACCGCGAGAATCACCAGCCCGAGAACGTCATCGATCACGGCCGCGCCGAGCACGATGCGCGCCGCCGGCGTCGATAGCTTGCCCAGATCGCGGAATACGCGTCCGGTGATGCCAACGGAGGTAGCGGCGAGGGTGGCGCCCAAAAAGAGATAGGTATTGGTTTCCTTGCCCGGCAGCAGCAACGGTCCGACGAGGAAGGCGCCGAGCAGGAAAGGCGCAGCGATGCCGACGCAGCCGACCAGAAAGGCCTGTCCGCCGACAGCAACGAGATCCTTCAGCCGCGTCTCAAGGCCGATCTGTAGCAGCAGCACGATGACGCCGAGTTCGGCGATGAAAGCGATGATCGGATCGGCGCGGACGCTCTCGAAATAGTTCAGCCCAAGCAAGGCGAGGTTGCCGAGCAGCACGCCGAGCAGCAGTTCGCCGAGCACGGCCGGAAAACCGACGCGGCTGGCCAGCGGGGCGAAGAGTCGCGCCGCCATCAGGATGATGGCCAGCCAGAGCAGGTTTTCGCCCACCACGTCGCTTCCCGCCGCCAGGGCAGTGAGGGGTAAGGCGAGCAGTGCGCAGGGGAGAAAACGCGGCGTCATCGGCATCCTTCAGGTCGTCGGTGGGGCGAGTATAAAAGCGCGCGGCCGTTCCGGCTTACGGGGCTTCGCGGGTGTCGATGGGGAAGAGGCGGTCGTAGGCGATATTGAATAGCAGCGCGTAGAGCGTGTAGGCGACGGCCAGGCCGAGGTCGGCGACGAGTGCTTCTAGCCAGTCCATGCTGACCCACCAGACGATGACGGGCAGCGTCATCAGCAGCAGGCCCCCTTCAAAGCCGATGGCGTGCAGCGCGCGTAGCGGGAGCGGGCGACGGTCGGCCGTGCGGCCCGTGAGGCGACCTTCGATCCAGTCGAAGCCGGTGTTGTAGGCGCCGTTCCAGATGGAGGCGATGACCGCCAGCACGGCCAGAAGGCCGATCGATTCGTGCAGTGGCACGCCGCTGGCCCAGGTGAAGGGCGGCGTAATCAGTAGCAGACCGCCGACTTCAAAGAGGACGATCTGCCGCAGGCGGTCGCGCCAGGAGCGCAGGGAGGGTTTTTTCGACACGGTATCCGAAGCGCACACGGCACACCGGCAAGGCGCCGGTGTGCCGTGTGCGGGGGAGGGAGGGGCGCCGATTATACCGGGGCTGAGCTACGGATCAGGTGATCGAAGGCCGAGAGGCTGGCTTTCGCCCCTTCGCCCATGGCGATGATGATCTGCTTGTAAGGCACCGTCGTGCAGTCGCCGGCGGCGAAAACGCCGGGCAGCGAAGTCTGGCCTTTGGCGTCGATGACGATCTCGCCATGCCGCGACAGATCAAGCGTGCCCTTGAGCCAGTCGGTGTTCGGCAGCAGGCCGATCTGTACGAAGATGCCTTCGAGCTCGAGGCGGTGTGCTTCGCCGCTGGCGCGGTCCTTGTACAGCAGCGCGTTGACCTTCTGGCCGTCGCCGGTGACCTCGGTGGTTTGCGCGCCCTTGATTACCGTGACATTGGGCAGGCTGAAGAGCTTGTTCTGCAAGACGGCGTCGGCGCGCAACTCGTCCATGAACTCGATCAGCGTGACGTGCGCGACGATGCCCGCCAGGTCGATCGCCGCCTCGACGCCCGAGTTGCCGCCGCCGATCACGGCCACGCGCTTGCCCTTGAAGAGCGGGCCGTCGCAGTGCGGGCAGTAGGCGACGCCCTTGGTGCGGTACTCGGCTTCGCCGGGAACGTTCATTTCGCGCCAGCGCGCGCCGGTGGCGAGGATCACGGTTTTGGCGCGCAGGCTGGCGCCACTGGCGAGCTGCACTTCAGTCAGCGGGCCGTTGGCGGCCGGCCGCAGGGCTTCGGCGCGCTGCAGGTTGATGATGTCGACCGGGTATTCGCGCACATGCTGCTCGAGCGCCATGGCGAGCTTCGGGCCTTCGGTTTCCTTCACCGAAATGAAGTTCTCGATGCCCAGTGTGTCGAGCACCTGGCCGCCGAAACGTTCGGCGACGACGCCGGTGCGGATGCCTTTGCGCGCCGCGTAGATCGCTGCCGCTGCGCCGGCCGGACCACCGCCGACGACGAGCACGTCGAAGGCGTCCTTTTCGCTTATCTTCGCCGCGTCGCGGGCGGCGGCGCCGGTGTCGAGCTTGGCGAGGATTTCTTCGGCGCTCATGCGCCCCTGACCGAACAGTTCGCCGTTCAGATAGACCGCCGGAACGCCCATGATCTGACGCTCTTCGACTTCTTTCTGGAACATGCCGCCGTCGATCATCGTCGCTTCGAAGGCCGGGTTGAGTACGGCCATGGTGTTGAGCGCCTGCACGACGTCCGGACAGTTGTGACAGGAGAGCGAGATGAAGGTCTCGAAGCGGAAGCTGCCGCTCAGGCCCTTGATCTGCGCGATGAGATCGGCGTCGAGCTTCGGCGGATGGCCGCCGCTCTGCAACAGCGCGAGCACCAGCGAGGTGAATTCATGCCCCATCGGGATGCCGGCAAAGTGGATGCGCGGCGTCTGGCCCGCTGCGGCGATGCCGAACGACGGGCGGCGGGCGGCCTTGCCATCGCTGCGCACGCTGACCTTGTCAGACAGCGCGGCGATGTCGTCGAGGAGCGCGCGCATTTCCGCGCCTTTGGCGCTGTCATCGAGCGAGGCGACGAGTTCGATCGGTTGAACGAGGCGCGTCAGATAGGCTTGCAACTGAGTTTTGATGGTGGCGTCGAGCATGCTTCTGTCCCCTTGAATTTGAATCGGATCGCAGTGAAAAACCGCTCGCACGGCAGGGCGCGCATCTTTTCGCTGCGGCCCGGACGGCGCGAGTGCCATCCGGGCGTCGCCGGCCAGGGGCCGGCGTGGAGAGCTTATCGCTTCGCCTTAGATCTTGCCGACGAGGTCGAGCGACGGAGCGAGGGTGGCGTCGCCTTCTTTCCACTTGGCCGGGCAGACCTCACCCGGGTGGGTGGCGACGTATTGCGCGGCTTTGACCTTGCGCAGCAGTTCCGACGCGTCGCGGCCAATACCTCCGGCGTTGATTTCGATGATCTGGATCTTGCCTTCCGGATCGATGACGAAAGTGCCGCGATCCGCGAGGCCGGCTTCTTCGATCAGCACGCCGAAGTTGCGGCTGATCCGGCCCGTCGGGTCGCCGACCATCACGTACTGAATCTTGCCGATGGTTTCCGAGCTGTCGTGCCAGGCCTTGTGCGTGAAGTGCGTGTCGGTCGACACGGCGTAGATTTCAACACCGAGCTTCTTGAATTCGGCGTAGTTGTCAGCGAGGTCGCCCAGTTCGGTCGGGCAGACGAAGGTGAAGTCGGCGGGGTAGAAGAAGACGACCGACCACTTGCCCTTCAGGTCAGCGTCGGAAACCTTGACGAACTTGCCTGCGTGGAAAGCATCGGCGGTAAACGGCTGGACTTCGGTATTGATCAGCGATGACATGGTGTTGGCTCCTGGGGTCGTGTGAAAAGAGTGATGTGTATTGCTTGGGCATCTGCCACGGGTTGAATCCTACTGAGGCTGGCGATCGTGTTCCAATCGATTGATTTGATCGATGCGATAGCGCGAAGCTATTTTATGGCTGCTGCGCCGAGATACGCGCCGTTGTCTCGTTGCTGCCAGAGCCTCATGCGCGACGCTCTTGCGCCATCTTCGCGCCCGGCTATGACAACGTAAAGACGCACTTGGTGGCGTCTTTCGCCGACTTCTTTGTCGCTCGTCTGCCGTTCCTGCTTTCAGGCGCCTGGCGATGGGCGACGCCCCGGGTCTTGCCGGTAAAAGGCCACGAAGCGCGCGTAAAGCTCGGGGAAGCGCTCCTGCAATAGCCACGGTGTTTCGAAAAAGGCCTCGCTCATCACCGCGAAAAACTCGGCGGGGCTTTCGGCCGCATACGGGTCGAGTGCGGTGTCTTCGCCGCGCTCGTCTGCGGCGTCGACCTTGGCTGCGAAATTTTCCCAGGCGGCCAATAGGGTCGCTTCCCAGTCATCGCGCGCCAGCGTTGGCGGCAAGAGCGGCACGCCGTCGGCCGGGCCGTTCTGCATGTCGAGTTTATGCGCAAACTCGTGGATGACGACGTTGTAGCCGCTGCCCGCCATCTGCGCGTCGCGCCACGAGACCAGAAGTGGCCCGCCCTCCCAGGCTTCCCCGGAGGCGATCTCGTCGTACTCGTGCACGACGCCGAATTCGTCCTCGATGCTGCGCGGAATGACGAACTCGTCGGCGTAGACGACGATGCCGACCCAGCCGCGATAGCGCTCCAGCCCGAGATTGAGAATCGGCAGGCATCCCTGCGCGGCAATCGAGACGCAGAGGGCGTCGGTCAACGGCAATTCGCCGACGGCGGTGAATTCCTTTTCGCCCAGAAAGGCTTCGCAGAGGGCGCGCAGTCGTTGCTGCTCGTCGGCGTCGAGCGCCGCCAGAAAAGGCAGGCTGGCGAGCGTCTCCTGCCAGAGCGCTTCGGCAATCGGCGCAGGTTCGCTGCGCCCGAAAAGTGTGCCGATGGCTCGGCCAAGCAGGCGTCGGATCACGGTGCGCGCGGTTTCTTGAGCGATGGCAGCGCCGCCGTCGTCAGGTAGATGCCGCCGAAGATCAGGACAATGCCGACGTAGTGGTAATGCTGTGGAATCTCGCCGAGAAAGACGGCGGAAAGCAGTGTGCCGAAGACAGGCATCAGATGAATGAAGAGACTCGCCTTGCTGGCGCCGACATCGGCGACCGCGCGGTTGTAAAAAACGTAGCCGAGAAATCCCGGCAACAGTCCGGTGTAGGCAATGCCGGCAAAGGCCGCCGCATTCAGGTGGATATGCCGCCCTTGTGCGACTTCCCAGGCATAAGCCGGTGCTAAGGCGAGGAGTCCGACCGCCGTCATCGCCGCCAGCATCAGCATCGGATGCACGCCCGTCGGCCGCCATTGCAGGCCGATGGTATAGAGCGCCCAAGTTAGCACGGCGACCAGCATCCAGAGGTCGCCGATGTTGAGCGACAGCGTCGCCAGCGTCGCCGGGTCGCCGTGGCAGACGATGGTCGTCACGCCGACAAAGGAGAGCAGTACGCCCAGCCACTCGATTCGGTGCAGGCGCTTGCCGAGGAAAATCCACGACAGGGCGATGGTGGCGATGGGGATGAAGGAATTGAGCAGGACGGCGTTGGTCGCTGCGGTGTATTGCAAGGCGATGTACGCCAGCGTGTTGTAGCCGCCGACGCCCAGTAGCCCCAGGCCCAGTACCGACTTCCAGCCCCGGCGTAGCGCCGGCCACTGGGTTTTGAGGTAGGGCAGCGCGAGCGGCAGCGTCAGCAGGAAGGCAATCGTCCAGCGCCAGAAGGCGAGCGACAGAGGCGGTACGTCGTCGCGGATGGCGCGGCCGACCACCATGTTGCCCGACCAGAAGAGCGTCGTCAGGACAAGCAGCAGGTACGGGTGGGCGAAGCGTTCGAGCATGGGCGTGTCTCGCTAAAGGCGGCATTATCACTGATCAATGCAGCTTGCGTACGGCAAGGCTCCCCTTCATCCCCCGGATGGGCGATAATCGGCGCCATGGTTTCCGTCGTTCACTCGGTCTCCGCGCAGGCCGATCCCGAAGAGTCCTTCGCTACGCTCGCCGTCGCCCTCAATGCTGACGATGCGGCGCGTTTGCGTGAGGCGTTTGTTTTTGCCCGCGAATGCTATGGAGACGCCAAGCTGGGTACCGGCGAGGGCGTTTGGCCTCATGCGCTCGGTATGGCACTGATCGTTGCCGGCTTGCGTCTCGATGCGGATTCGCGCGCCGCAGCCCTGCTGTTTGCTGCGCCCGGTTGTCTCGTCCGCAATGGCGATGAGAGCGCGGCCCGCGAACTGATCGAGGCGCGTTGTGGAGGTCCGGTCGCGCAGTTGGTGGAGGGTGTCAGCCGGCTCAACCGCCTGCGGCCCATTGCCCGTGGTTTTCTCGACGAAGCCGGCGACAATCCGCAGGAAGCAAAAGCGCAGATCGAAGTGCTGCGCAAGATGCTGCTGGCGATGGTCGAAGACATTCGCGTCGTCCTTCTGCGTTTGGCTTCGCGCACGCAAACCCTGCGTTTTTACGCGGCGTACCCCGACGATCTGCGCGAGCAGGTGGCGCGCGAGACGCTGGAGTTGTACTCGCCCCTGGCGAATCGGCTGGGCGTCTGGGAGGTCAAGTGGGAACTCGAGGATCTCTCGTTCCGCTTCCTGCACCCTGACATTTACAAGACGATTGCCCGCCAGCTGGACGAGAAGCGTATCGAGCGTGAGCAGTTCATCACCGACGCCATCGCGCGTCTGCGCAGCGAGCTGGCGGCGGTCGGTGTGCCGGATGCCGAAATTTACGGGCGTCCGAAGCACATCTACAGCATCTGGAACAAGATGCGCAAAAAGGGCGTCGATTTCTCCGAGGTCTACGACGTGCGCGCCCTGCGCGTCATCGTCGACGAGGTGCGTGATTGCTACAGCGTCCTTGGCATCGTGCACAACCTCTGGACGCCGATTTCCAAGGAATTCGACGACTACATCTCGCATCCCAAGGGCAATTACTACCGCTCGTTGCATACAGCCGTGCGCTGCCCGGACGGGCGCAGTCTCGAAGTGCAGATTCGCACGCGCGATATGCACCGCCACGCCGAGCTGGGCGTGGCCGCGCACTGGCGTTACAAGGAAGGCAGCAAAGCGCCGAATGCCGAGGATTACGACGAGAAGATCGCCCTGCTGCGGCAGCTGCTGCTGTGGAAAGACGAGGTGGCCGATTCCGCCGACTGGCAGCGTCGCTACAAGCAGGCCGAGCTTGACGAGTCGATCTACGTGCTGACGCCGCAAGGACGTGTCGTGGCCTTGCCGCGTGGCGCAACGCCGGTCGACTTTGCCTATCGTCTGCATACCGATCTCGGGCATCGCTGCCGTGGCGCGCGCGTCAACGGCGCCTTGGTCACTCTCAACACGCCGCTCGAAACCGGGCAGCGCGTCGAGATCGTCTCGGCGAAACAGGGCGGGCCGTCGCGCGACTGGCTCAACCCGGCGCTTGGCTATCTCACCACCTCGCGGGCGCGGGCCAAGGCGCGGCAGTGGTTCGCCAGTCTGGCTTTGGAAGAGTCGCTCGCCGAGGGGCGGACGCTCGTCATGCGCGAACTGCAGCGCATCGGTTTGAGCAACGCCAATCTTGATGAGATCAGCGGTCGCCTGGGGCTGGCGGGTAGCGACGAGTTGCTGATTGCCTTCGCGCGTGGCGAGGTCGGGCCGCGTGCCTTGCAGGTTGCCGCCCGTGGCGGCGAAGCACCGGCGGAAGCCGCGCCGGATATGGTCGCGCCGGTGCGCAAATCAAAGGTCAAGGAAGGCGATTCCGGCGTCCTCATCGTCGGTGTCGACAAGCTCATGACGCAACTGGCAGGCTGCTGCAAGCCGGCGCCGCCGGACGCTATCGTCGGCTTCGTGACGCGCGGCAAGGGGGTCTCGATCCACCGCGCCGACTGCTCGAATTTTGCCAATATGCAGACGCGGAATCCCGAGCGTGTCATTGAGACGGCCTGGGGCGGCGGTGGTGGCGGGGTGTTTGCGGTCGACGTCGTGGTCGACGCGCAGGACCGTCAGGGCTTGCTACGCGATGTTTCCGAAGTCTTTTCGCGCGAAAAGCTCAATGTCACGGCGGTCAATACCCTGTCGAAGCAGGGCGCGGCACGCATGGGCTTCACCGTCGAGATTGGCGATCTGCCGCAGCTCAAGCGCACCTTGTCGCTGATTCGCGACGTGCCGGGCGTTGTCGGCGCCCGCCGCGCCTAGCCCGCGAGAAACCTGACGTTCCGGCGCATCCCGCTGTGTCGCGGGATGCTGGCCGTGGGCTTAGTGGTGCAGCAACTCGATCAGCTCGCGTTGTGCGGCGCGCGGTTTGGCGCGGGAGGCACGGCGCGCATGGTAATGACCTTCGCCATTCATTTCCCAGGCTTCCTGATTGTCGGCGAGGTAGGTCTGTAGCCCCTCGACGATGACGCGGCGCTTGAGCTTGCGGTCGAGAATCGGGAACGCCAGTTCGATGCGCCGGAAGAAGTTGCGATCCATCCAGTCGGCGGAGGAGAGATAGACCCGCTCGGCGCCGTCGGCATAGAAGTAGAAAACTCGGTGGTGCTCAAGAAAACGGCCGATGATCGAGCGCACCCGGATGTTTTCCGACAGCCCCGGGACGCCCGGCCGCAGGGCGCAGACGCCGCGCACGATGAGGTCTATCTTGACGCCGGCTTGCGAGGCTTCGTAAAGCGCGGCAATCGTTTCCGGTTCCAGCAGTGAATTCATCTTGGCGATGATGCGGCTCTTTTGCCCACGTGCCGCCACCGCCGTTTCGCTACGAATGGCAGCGAGAATGTTCGGTTGCAGCGTAAACGGCGCTTGCCAGAGGTGATGCAGCGACTGCGCGTAGCCCAGACCGGTGAGCTGTTTGAAGACTTCGTTTACGTCGCTGCCGATCTCTTCGTTGGCGGTCAGCAGACCGAAGTCGGTATAGAGGCGTGCCGTGCGCGGGTGGTAGTTGCCGGTGCCCAGATGCACGTAGCGGCGGAGGATGCTGCCGCCGTTGCCGGCGGGGCTTTCTTCACGGCGGACGATCATCAGCATCTTGGCGTGCGTCTTGTAGCCGACGACGCCGTAAACGACATGCGCGCCGACTTCTTCGAGCTTCGTTGCCCAGCCGATGTTCGCTTCCTCGTCGAAACGTGCCATCAGCTCGACGACGACGGTGACTTCCTTGCCATTCTGGGCGGCGCGCAGGAGCGATTGCATTAGTACCGAGTCGGTACCAGTGCGGTAGACGGTCATCTTGATCGCCACGACTTTTGGGTCGGTCGCGGCCTGGTCGAGCAGTTCGATGACGGGCGCGAAGCTCTGGTACGGGTGGTGCAGCAGGATGTCGCCGGCACGGATGCTGGCGAAGATGCTCAGCCCCTTGTGCAGGGCTTTCGGCTTGCCCGGATGGAAGGGCGGGAACTTGAGATCGTCGCGCTGCACCCAGTCCGGCACCTGCATCAGGCGGACGAGGTTGACCGGCCCCGCGACGCGGTAAAGATCGTGCGTCGTCAGGTTGAATTGCGCCATCAGGAACTCGGTCATCGCCGGCGAGCAGTTGTCGGCGACTTCGAGGCGCACGGCGTCGCCGAAGTGACGCTGCGGCAGTTCGCCCTGAATCTTGGTGCGCAGGTTTTTCACCTCTTCTTCGTCGACGAAAAGGTCGCTGTTGCGCGTGACGCGGAATTGATAGCAGCCGAGCACGTTCATGCCGGCGAAGAGTTCGCCGACGAACTCGTGCAGCACCGAGGACAGGAAGACAAACGCGTACTCGCAGTCGCACAACTCGCCCGGCAGGCGGATGACCCGCGGCAGGACGCGCGGCGCCTGCACGATGGCGGCGCCTGAGCTGCGGCCGAAGGCGTCCTTGCCTTCCAGTTCGATGGCGAAGTTGAGGCTCTTGTTGAGAACGCGCGGGAAAGGATGCGAGGGGTCGAGGCCGATCGGCGTCAGTACCGGCATTACCTCGCGGAAAAAAAAGCCGCGGATCCACTCGCGCTGCGCTTCCGTCCAGTCGGCACGGCGCAGGAAGCGGATGCCTTCGGCGTCGAGGCGAGGCAATATTTCGTGATTGAAAAGCGCGTACTGGGCTTCGATGAGGGTGCGTGCTTCGGCGCTGACGCGCAGGAAAACTTCCTTTGCGCTCATGCCGTCGGTGGTGATGGCCGAGGAGCCGAGTTTCAGTTGTTCCTTGATGCCGGCGACGCGAATTTCGAAGAATTCGTCGAGGTTGCTGCTGACGATGCAGAGGAAGCGCAGACGTTCGAGCAAGGGGCTGCGGGCGTTTTGCGCTTGTGCCAGCACGCGCCGGTTGAATGCCAGCAAACCGAGTTCCCGGTTGAGATAGTTTTCCGGGGGGAAGTGGGCGGGCGATTGCAAGGTGGGGTGCTGTTCGGCGAACGTGGGTGTGAGCATGTGGGGATTGGAGCAGTATTGGCCCGACGAGGCAAGCGGACATTATGTTGCGAACATGTTACCGCGATGTTTCAGTCTTTATGGCGGCCAGGCTGCCGCAACGGCGGTCGCGCTGCGCGGCGGGGGCTGATCGGGGTGGTCTGGCATGGTAGAATTCAAGGCTTTACCGGGTCGGATGGCAGCCTGCCGTGGCCCGGCACTCACCGGATAGAAGATGGAATCATTCGCCAAGGAAACTTTGCCCGTCAGTCTTGAAGACGAAATGCGTCGTTCGTATCTCGACTACGCGATGAGCGTCATCGTCGGTCGTGCGCTGCCCGACGCGCGCGACGGGTTGAAGCCGGTACACCGGCGCGTTCTGTTCGCGATGCACGAGCTTTCCAACGACTGGAACAAGGCCTACAAGAAATCGGCCCGTGTCGTCGGCGATGTCATCGGTAAATACCACCCGCACGGCGATACGGCGGTCTATGACACCATCGTGCGTATGGCACAGGATTTTTCGCTGCGCTACATGCTGGTGGATGGGCAGGGTAACTTCGGTTCGGTCGACGGCGATAACGCGGCGGCCATGCGGTACACCGAAGTGCGTATGGCGCGCATCGGTCATGAGTTGCTCGCCGATATCGACAAGGAAACCGTCGACTTCGGGCCGAACTACGACGGTTCCGAGCAGGAGCCGCTGATCCTGCCGTCGCGCATTCCGAATCTCCTGATCAACGGCTCGTCCGGCATCGCCGTCGGCATGGCGACGAACATCCCGCCGCACAACCTCAACGAGGTGATCGACGGCTGTCTGGCGCTCCTGCGTAACCCGCACATGAGCATCGATGAGCTGATCGACATCATTCCGGCGCCGGACTTTCCGACGGCGGGCATCATCTATGGCGTCGGCGGTGTGCGTGAGGGTTACCACACCGGCCGCGGCCGCGTTGTCATGCGCGGCAAGACGCACTTCGAGCCGATCAAGGGCAGCGCCGACCGGCAGGCGATCATCATCGACGAGCTGCCGTATCAGGTGAACAAGAAGTCCCTGATCGAGAAGATCGCCGAGCTCGTCAATGACAAAAAGATCGAGGGCATTTCCGATCTGCGCGACGAGTCGGACAAGTCCGGCATGCGCGTCGTCATCGAACTCAAGCGCAACGAAGTCCCCGAGGTCGTTCTCAACTGCCTGTACAAGCAGACACAGCTGCAGGACACCTTCGGCATGAACATGGTGGCGCTGGTCGACGGCCAGCCGCGCCTGCTCAACCTCAAGCAATTGCTCGATTGCTTCCTCTCGCATCGGCGCGAGGTCATCACGCGGCGCACGGTCTTTGAACTGAGAAAGGCGCGCGAACGTGCGCACATCCAGGAGGGGCTCGCCGTCGCGCTCGACAACGTCGACGAGATCATCGCCCTGATCAAGGCGTCGCCGACGCCAGCGGACGCGCGTCGCGGCCTGATGGGCAAGCTGTGGAACTCGCCGACTGTCGCCGAGATGCTCGCTCGCGCGGCGCTCGACGCGACGCGACCCGAAGGTCTCGGCCTCGAATATGGCCTGTCGAAGAACGGCTACTTGCTCTCCGAGGCGCAGGCACAGGCAATCCTTGAGTTGCGTCTGCAGCGCCTGACGGGTCTGGAGCGCGACAAGATCGTGGCCGACTTCGGCGAATTGCTGATCAAGATTGCCGATCTGCTCGATATCCTGGCGCGTCCGGAGCGCATCACCGAAATCATCGGCGAGGAACTCAACGCGATCCGCGCCCAGTTCGGTGACCGCCGCCGCTCCGAGATCGTCACGCATACGCAGGATCTCGGCATCGAGGACTTCATCACGCCGCAAGACATGGTGGTGACGCTCTCGCATTCCGGCTACATCAAGTCGCAGCCGCTCGCCGACTACCGCGCACAACGGCGCGGCGGCCGCGGCAAACAGGCGGCCTCGGTCAAGGAAGACGATTTCGTCGATCACCTGTTCGTCGCCAACACGCACGATTTCATCCTCTGCTTCTCGAACCGTGGTCGCGTCTACTGGCTCAAGGTTTACGAAGCGCCGCAGGGCGGGCGAACCAGCCGCGGCAAGCCGATCGTCAATCTCTTCCCGCTGGAAGAAGGCGAAAAGATCAATGCCATCCTGCCTGTCAAGGAATTCACCGACGACCGCTTCATTTTCATGGCCACTGCCGGTGGCGTGGTGAAGAAGACGCCGCTCTCTGACTTCTCCAACCCGCGCAAGGCGGGCATCATCGCGGTGGCGCTCGACGAAGGCGATTTCCTGATTGGCGCCGAGATCACGCATGGCGAGAATGATATTGTTCTCGTCTCCGACGCCGGCAAGGCGGTGTGGTTTGACGAAGAAGACGTCCGTCCGATGGGCCGTACCGCGCGCGGTGTGCGTGGCATGAAACTGGCGTTGAAGCAGCAAGTCCTGTCGCTGCTGGTGGCCGAGAACGATCAGCAGACGGTGCTGGTCGCCACGGAAAACGGCTTCGGCAAGCGCACGCTGCTGGCGGACTTCCGCCACTCCGGTCGCGGCACGCAAGGCGTGATCGCCATTGCTTCCAGCGCGCGCAACGGCAAGGTGGTGGCAGCCCGCCTGGTGCAGGACGAAGACGAGATCATGCTGATCACGACCGGTGGCGTGCTGATTCGCACCCGCGTCAGTGAAATTCGCGAACTCGGACGCGCCACCCAGGGCGTCACGCTGATCGCGCTGGATGCCGGCGAGAAGCTCGCCGGTCTGGAAAAAGTCGTCGAAAGCGACGACGGCGAGGAGTAATGACGATGGCGCGCGTATGGAACTTCAGCGCCGGCCCGGCCGTACTGCCGGAACCGGTGCTTGAGCAGGTTCGCGACGAACTGCTCGACTGGCACGGTACCGGCATGGGCGTGATGGAGATGAGCCATCGCGGCAAGGCCTTCACCGGCATCATCGAGACGGCGGAAGCCGACCTGCGCGCGCTGCTCGGCGTTCCCGCCAACTACCGTGTCCTCTTCCTGCAAGGCGGCGCGACGCAGCAGTTTTCGCAAATTCCGCTGAACCTGCTGGATGGCGCGTCGGATGGCCGTGCTGCCGATTACGTCGTCACCGGCACGTGGTCGAAAAAGGCGCTGACCGAGGCGCAGCGTCTCGGTCGTGTGCGCTGTGCTGCGTCCACCGAGGCGGATGCTTTCTCGCGTCTGCCGGAGGCCGCCGAGTACGATTTCTCTGCCGATGCCGCCTACGTTCATCTGTGCACCAATGAGACGATCCACGGCGTCGAATTTCCGGCCGACGTCGTACTGCCGACCGCCGCACCGCTCGTCGCCGACATGAGTTCGCATCTCTTGTCGCGCCCCTTTGACGTTTCGCGCTTCGGGCTGATTTATGGCGGCGCGCAAAAGAACATCGGTCCGGCGGGGCTGACGCTGGTGCTGGTGCGCGACGATCTGACGGGGCACGCGGCGCCGCAGGTGCCGGGGCTGCAGAACTACGCCGTCGAAGCCGTCAACGGCTCCATGCTCAATACCCCGCCGACTTTCGCCATCTACGTCGCCGGACTGGTCTTCCGCTGGCTCCAGGAATTGGGCGGTTTGAGCGCCATTGCCCGCATCAATGCCGACAAGGCTTCGGCGCTGTATGCCTGCATCGACCGCAGTGCAGGCTTCTATCGCAACCCGGTACAGCCGGCGTGTCGTTCGCAGATGAACGTGCCTTTCCGTCTCGCCGATGAAAACCTCAATGCGAGTTTCCTCGCCGAGAGTGAGGCGGCCGGCTTGTTTGGCCTGAAAGGGCATAAGTCCTTCGGCGGCATGCGCGCTTCGATCTATAACGCCATGCCTTTGGCGGGCGTGAGTGCGCTGGTCGAGTTCATGGACGATTTCGCACGGCGGCGCGGATGAGCGACGCGCTGCAAAAAGCCCTGTCGCAAGTGCGCGACGAGATCGACAGTATCGACGCCGATCTGCTCGCACTCCTGAATCGTCGTGCGCGTTGCGCGCAGCACGTCGGCGAAATCAAGTCGCAGCATGGCGATGCCGGCTTTGTCTATCGCGCCGAACGGGAAGCGCAGATCCTGCGCCGCCTGCAGGAACTCAACCCGGGCCCGCTGCCGAACGATAACGTCACCTGGCTGTTCCGCCAGGTCATGTCGCTGTGCCTGTCGCTGGAGCAGCCGCTGTCGGTGGCGTTTCTCGGGCCGCTGGGGACGTTTTCGGAGAGTGCGGCGGTGCGGCATTTCGGCCACGCCGCGCGTCTCCTGCCGCAGATGTCCATCGACGATGTTTTCCGCGAGGTCGAAGCCGGGCATGCCAATTTCGCCGTTGTGCCGATCGAGAACTCTACCGAAGGTGCCATCGGTCGCACGCTCGATCTGCTCCTGACGACGCCCCTGAAAATCTGCGGCGAAGTGGTGTTGCGCATCCATCAGCATCTGCTGTCGACCGCGCCGTCGCTTACCGGCATCAAGCGTGTCTATTCGCACGCACAGTCGCTGGCGCAGTGCCATGAATGGCTCAACCGTGCCTTGCCCGACGCGCAGCGCATTCCTGTCGGCAGCAACGCGCAGGCGGCGCAGCAGGCAGCCGCCGATCCGGAAGCGGCCGCCATCGCCGGCGATGCGGCGGCCGAACGGTACGGTCTGCCGAAGCTCGCCGTCAGCATCGAGGACGAACCGAACAATACGACGCGCTTCGTCGTGTTGGGGCGCCACGACGCCGGACCGTCGGGGCGCGACAAGACCTCGCTCGTCATGTCGGCGCCCAATCGCACGGGAGCGCTCGGCTATCTGCTCGCGCCGTTCACTGATGCCGGGGTGTCGATGACGCGTCTGGAATCCCGACCGGCTCGCCATACGCTCTGGGAATACGTGTTTTTCGTCGATATCGAGGGCCATCGCGACGATCCTGCGGTGCGGGTGGCGCTCGACGAACTGGCCCGTCGTGCCGCCTACCTCAAGACGCTCGGCTCCTATCCTGTTGCCGTCTTCTGACGACGTTCTCCGAAGGTTGAAACCCATGTCTCTTTGCGATCACTCGCCTGCCTACATCCGTGCCTTGTCCGCCTACCAGCCGGGCAAGCCGATCACCCAGCTTTCCCGCGAACTGGGCATCCCCGTCGACAACATCATCAAGCTGGCGTCGAACGAAAATCCGCTCGGTATGAGCCCGAAGGCGCGTGCCGCGGTCGAGCGCGAACTGGGAACGCTGGAACGCTATCCTGACGATTTCGAGCTCAAATCGGCGTTGGCAGAGCGCCATGGTCTGCCGCGCGAGTGCATCGTTCTTGGCAACGGCTCCAACGACGTGCTCGATCTTCTGGCGCGCGTCTTCCTTGCGCCGGGAACGTCGGCCGTCTTTTCGCAGCACGCCTTTGCCGTATATCCGCTGGCCTCGCGCTCGGCGGGTGCCGAACTCATCGCCGTGCCGGCGCGCGATTTCGGGCATGACCTCGACACCATGCTGGCGGCGATCCGCCCCGATACCCGCGTCGTCTGGATCGCCAATCCGAACAACCCGACCGGCACGTTCTTGGCGGCGGATGAGCTGGTCGGCTTTCTGGAGAAAGTCCCCGCCAACGTCGCTGTCGTCATCGACGAGGCCTATAACGACTACCTCCCTCCGGCGGAGCGCATCGATTCGACGGCCTGGCTGGCGCGCTTTCCCAACCTCGTGGTTTGCCGGACGTTCTCGAAAATTTACGGGCTGGCCGGTCTGCGCATCGGCTACGGCCTCGCCGACGCTGGCGTGGCGGATCTGATGAACCGCGTCCGTCAGCCCTTCAACTGCAACAACCTCGCCCTGGCGGCGGCGGTCGCCGCCTTGGGCGACGACGAATTCCTCGCCAAGAGCTACGCCGTGAACGTGGCCGGCATTGAACAGATCAGCGCCGGGCTGACGCGCCTTGGTCGTCGCTTCATTCCCGCGCACGGCAACTTCATTACCTTCCACGTCGGCGACGCGGCCGCAGTGAATGAGCGGCTCTTGCGGCAGGGCGTGATCGTGCGTCCGATTGCCGGTTACGGCATGCCTGAGTGGCTGCGCGTCACCATCGGCCTGGAACGTGACAACGCGCGCTTCCTGGAGGCGTTGGCGCAGGCTTTGTCATGAGCCAGAGCGCCGGCCCCGATACCGCTGTCGGCGAGGTCGCTACGACGCTTGCCCGCCCGCGGTTTGGCAAGGTGTTGGTGTTTGGCGTCGGTCTGATCGGCGGCTCGTTTGCGCTGGCGCTCAAGGCGGCGGCAGATGTCGACGAAGTCGTCGGTTTCGGGCGCAGCCTCGCTTCGCTACGGCAGGCGCTGGCGCTGGGCGTCATTGATCGGGTCGGCGCCAATGCGGCGCAGGAAGCGGTCGACGCCGATCTCATATTGCTGGCGACGCCTGTCGGTGCCATGGCGGAGGTGCTGACGCGGATTGCGCCGTCGCTCGGGCCGCAGGCGATTGTGACGGATGCCGGCAGCACAAAGTCTGACGTCGTCGCGGTCGCCCGCGCGGCGCTGGGCGAGCAGTTTGCCCGGTTCGTGCCGGCGCATCCGATTGCCGGGGCGGAAAACAGCGGTGCTGCCGCTGCCCGTCAGGATCTGTTTGCCGGTCGCAAACTGGTCCTGACCCCTTTGCCGGAAACCTCGCCGACGGCGCTGGCGCGGGTGCGCGATGCCTGGGCGCTGTGCGGTGCCGATGTGCGTGAACTGACGCCCGAGCGGCACGACCAGATTTTCGCTGCCGTCAGCCATTTGCCGCATCTGCTGTCGTTTGCCCTGGTGCACGATCTGGCACAACGCGACGAGCGCGACTTGTTTTTTACCTATGCGGCCAGCGGTTTCCGCGATTTCACGCGGATCGCTGCCAGCCACCCGGAAATGTGGCGCGATATCTGTCTGGCCAACCGCGACGCCTTGCTGGGCGAACTGGATAGCTATCGGGCCGAACTCGACCGTCTGCGGGCGGCGCTTGCGGCGGGGGATGGCGCGCGCCTGGAGGCGGTGTTCGACGTTGCCCGGACGGCTCGTCGAGCATGGGCCGACGGCGTTTCTGGCGCGGCGACGGGTAGTGCTGGCGATTCTCGCTGAGGAGTTTTCCCTTCATGGATTTCATTGACCTTCCGCAATGCTTGGGAGCGGGCGGCGTCGTGCGCCTGCCCGGTTCGAAAAGCATTTCCAACCGTGTGCTGCTGCTCGCCGCGCTCGCCGAGGGCGAGACGGAAATTCGCGATTTGCTCGTCTCGGACGACACCGAGCGCATGCTCGACGCGCTGCGCACCTTGGGTGTCAACATCCAGCCTTTGCCGGGTGCGGCGGGGACGGACGAGGCTTACACGGCTCTGAATGTGCGCGTTGGCGGTGTCGGTGGCGCCTTTTCGGTACGCGAGGCGGGTCTTTTTCTCGGTAATGCGGGGACGGCGTTTCGTCCGCTGACGGCCGTTTTGGCGCTGATGGGAGGGCGCTATCGCCTGACTGGAACGCCGCGCATGCATGAGCGGCCGATTGGCGATCTCGTCGATGCGCTGCGCCAGGCGGGGGCTGACATCCGTTATCTGGCGACGGAGGGCTATCCGCCGCTCGCGATTGGTCCACGTGCCGTGCCGGACGGCGGCGAGTCGGCCCGCAAAGAGTCGGCTGGCCGTATTCGTGTGCGCGGCGACGTTTCCAGCCAGTTCCTCAGCGCTCTCCTGATGGCCTTGCCGCTGATTGGTGGCGGCACGGTGGAGGTGGTCGGTGAGCTGATTTCCCGCCCTTACATCAACATTACCCTGGCGACGATGGCGCGCTTTGGCGTTGATGTGTGTGCGGAAGGCGTTTCCGCGTTTATCGTGCCCGCCGGCAGCTATCGTTCGCCGGGCGTCGTGCACGTTGAAGGGGACGCGTCTGCTGCCTCGTATTTTCTCGCGCTGGGGGCTTTGGCGGGCGGGCCGGTACGCGTCGAGGGCGTCGGTCGCCAGTCGGTGCAGGGCGATGTGCGCTTCGTCGAGGCACTCACTGCGATGGGCGCGCGCGTTTCGCTCGGCGAGAACTGGATCGAGGCCGCCGCCCCCGTGTCGGGGCGGCTTGCGGCGATTGACCTCGATTGCAATGCCATCCCCGATGCGGCAATGACTCTTGCGCCTCTGGCTGTTTTTGCCGACGGGGTCAGCACCTTGCGCAACATCGGCAGCTGGCGCGTCAAGGAGACGGATCGCCTCGCCGCGATGGCGGTCGAGCTTGCGAAACTCGGCGCCTGTGTCGAGGAGGGGGCTGACTTTTTGCGCATTACGCCGCCGACTGACGGCGTGCGTCCCGCGATGATCGACACCTATGACGATCACCGCATGGCGATGTGCTTTTCGCTGGCTTCCGTGGGGGCACCGGTACGCATCAACGATCCGGGGTGTGTAGCCAAGACCTTCCCGGAGTATTTTCAGCACTTTGCGCGTTTGACGCGTGTCGTTCCGGTGATCGCCATAGACGGGCCTTCCGCTTCCGGCAAGGGCACCGTCGCCGCGCGCGTGGCCGCCACCTTGGGCTGGAATTATCTCGATTCGGGCGCGCTCTATCGCCTAACCGCCTTGGCCGCGCAACGCGCTGGCGTGGCGTGGGACGATGAGCCGGCCGTCGCGGCCATTGCGGCCGGATTGGATGTGGTCTTTGCTGAAGGTTCGATCCGTCTTGCCGGCGAGGAAGTGGAAGACGCCATCCGCCAGGAAGAGATTTCCTCCGGTGCCTCTCAAGTGGCCGTCCTGCCGAGCGTGCGCGCGGCCTTGCTGTTCCGTCAGCGGGCATTTTGTCGGGCGCCAGGCCTCGTCGCCGACGGGCGCGATATGGCATCCGTGGTATTCACCGATGCGGCGCTGAAGGTTTTTCTTACCGCCAGCGTCGAGGCGCGTGCGGAAAGACGCTATAAGCAGTTGATGGCAAAAGGAATCGCTGCTAGACTTCAGCCTCTTTTGCTGGAGATGCAGCAGCGTGACGACCGTGATCGCGGGCGTAGCGTGGCTCCTTTGCAGCAAGATGCGAACGCTTCCCTGCTCGATACCACCGATATTCCGATTGACGTGGCTGTGGCGCGAGTACTGGATTGGGCGCGTGCTGTGGTGCCGGATATCGCTGGCGCGGCAGTGTGAGGCGGCCATCGGCCGCGTTCGTAGTCGTACCGGGCGGTTTTTCGCTCGTTTCAAGGTGTCGCTCGTCCTGTGCGCCGTTTCGTTGTTTTCCTCAAAGTGAGGAGACGCGGGTCGGCGCAGTTTTCGCGCAGTCTGGCGCAGGCGGTCGATAATGTTCAATTCAACCCGCTCTTGTGCGGTTAGGTCCATCCATTCACATGTCTGACACTTCCATCATGCAGGAAAGCTTTGCGCAGCTTTTCGAAGAAAGTCTTACGCGCCAGGAAATGCGCCAAGGTGAGGTCATCACCGCGGAAGTCGTTCGCGTCGATCAGAATTTCGTCGTCGTCAACGCCGGACTCAAGTCCGAAAGCTACATCGATATCGAGGAATTCCGTAACGATCAGGGCGAACTCGAAGTCGGCGTCGGCGATTTCGTTCAGGTTGCCATCGAGCAACTGGAAAACGGCTTCGGCGAAACGCGTCTGTCGCGTGACCGCGCCAAGCGCGTCGCGGCATGGAACGCCCTCGAACAGGCATTGAATGATGGCACGCTGGTGACCGGCGCCATTACCGGCAAGGTCAAGGGCGGTCTGACCGTCATGACCAACGGCGTACGCGCCTTCCTGCCGGGCTCGCTGGTTGACATGCGTCCGGTCAAGGACACGACCCCGTACGAAGGCAAGACCTTCGAATTCAAGGTCATCAAGCTCGACCGCAAGCGCAATAACGTGGTCGTTTCGCGTCGCGCCGTGCTCGAAGCGAGCGTTGGCGAAGAGCGCGAAGCACTGCTCGCCAACCTGAAGGAAGGCAGCGTCGTCAAGGGCGTCGTCAAGAACATCACCGACTACGGTGCGTTCGTTGACTTGGGCGGTATCGACGGTCTGCTGCACATCACCGATCTGGCCTGGCGTCGCGTGCGTCACCCGTCGGAAGTGCTGGCGGTCGGCGACGAAGTGCAAGCCAAGATTCTCAAGTTCGACCAAGAGAAGAACCGCGTTTCGCTCGGCCTCAAGCAACTCGGCGAAGATCCGTGGGTCGGCATTTCCCGCCGCTACCCGCAAAGCACGCGTCTCTTCGGCAAGGTCACCAACCTGACCGACTACGGTGCGTTCGTTGAGATCGAACAAGGCATCGAAGGTCTGGTGCACGTGTCGGAAATGGACTGGACGAACAAGAACGTTCATCCGTCGAAGGTCGTCCAGCTCGGCGACGAAGTCGAAGTGATGATCCTCGAGATCGACGAAGACCGCCGCCGTATCTCGCTCGGCATGAAGCAGTGCCTGGCGAATCCGTGGGACGACTTCTCGATGAACCACAAGAAGGGCGACAAGGTCCGCGGCGCCATCAAGTCGATCACCGACTTCGGCGTGTTCATCGGCCTGCCCGGTGGCATCGACGGTCTGGTGCACCTCTCCGATCTGTCGTGGTCCCTGCCTGGCGAAGAAGCGATCCGCAACTTCAAGAAGGGCGACGAAGTCGAGGCGGTGGTTCTGGCGATCGATACCGACAAGGAACGCATCTCCCTCGGCATCAAGCAACTCGAAGGCGATCCTTACACCAGCTTCATCGCGACGCACGAGAAGAACACCATCGTTCGCGGCACGATCAAGTCGGTGGACGCCCGCGGTGCCGTGGTGACGCTCGATGGTGACAACAGCATGGAAGGCTATCTGCGTGCTTCCGAAGCTTCCCGTGACCGTGTCGACGACCTGCGTACCCTGTACAAGGAAGGCGATGCCATCGAGGCGATGATCATCAACGTTGACCGCAAGTCGCGTTCGATCAACCTCTCGGTCAAGGCCAAGGATCAAGCCGAACAGCACGAAGCCATGCAGAAGTTCGCCGCCGATAGCAACACGATTTCCGGTACGACGAACCTGGGCGCTCTGCTCAAGGCCAAGCTGAACAATCCGCAATAAGGCAGCCGTATGACCAAGTCCGAGCTGATCGCGCGGCTGGCGGAGCGTTTTCCCCAGTTGGTGGCGAAGGATGCCGATTTCGCGGTCAAGATGATTCTCGATGCGATGTCTGAAGCGCTTGCCCATGGCGATCGCATCGAGATTCGCGGTTTTGGCAGTTTCGCGCTGAACTACCGGCCGCCGCGAGTCGGCCGGAACCCCAAGTCGGGGGAAAAAGTGAGCGTGCCTGAAAAATGGGTGCCCCACTTCAAAGCCGGCAAGGAGTTGCGTGAGCGCGTTGATGGCGCGTCCTGAAGTGTTTCAGCTGTGGTAGATTGCGAGGCGGCGACGAAAGTCGCCGCCTTTTTTTTCGGATCGGAGAATGAGCGATGCGTGCCTTGCTGTGGGCGACGAGATTCGGCATTTTTCTCTTTTTGCTCGGCTTTGCCCTGAAAAATACCGATCCGGTTCGCATCAACTTTTTCTTTGCCACGCAGTGGCAGGCGCCGATGATTATCGTCGTACTCGCCTTTTTCGTTGCCGGTGCCGTGCTCGGAATCCTGTCCCTGCTTGGCGTCGTCTATCGCATGCGTCGCGAATTGGGTAGTTTGCGGCGGGCGGCGGCGCTGGTGGCGGCTGCCCCGGCCGATCTTTCCAACTCTCCTGCGCAGAAATGATCGAATTCGAATACTGGCAGCTGTTGCTGTTTCCCCTGTTTTTTGCGCTGGGATGGGTCGCGGCGCGCATTGATATTCGCCATCTGGTTAAGGAATCGCGGGCGCTGCCGCGTTCCTATTTTCAGGGGCTCAATTTCCTGTTGAACGAGCAGCCGGATCGGGCTATCGAGGCCTTTGTCGACGCGGTCAAGGTCGATCCGCAGACCGTCGAACTGCACTTTGCCTTGGGCGGTTTGTTCCGTCGTCGTGGCGAAACCGAGCGAGCGATTCGCATGCACCAGTCGCTCGTCGATCGCGACGATCTGCCGCAGGAGCTGAAGCTGCAGGCACTCGCCGAATTGGGGCAGGATTTTCTCAAGGCGGGCTTGCTTGACCGCGCCGAGCAGGTGTTCGAGAAACTTCGCGGTAGCGATCTCGACGAAGACGCCAAACGTAATCTTCTGGAGATTTACCAGCTCGAACGCGAGTGGGAGAAAGCCATCGCCATCGCCGCCGAGTTGCCTGATGTCGCTTCACACAAGGAAATTGCCGAGTATTTTTGCGAATTGGCCGCCGCCGACATGATGCGCTCGCACCGTGAGGCGGCGCGGCAGCATCTGGATACAGCGATCGAGCATAACCGCAAGTGCGTACGCGCCAGCCTGCTGCTCGGCGATCTTGAGGCGCAGGCCGGCAATGACGGGCAGGCAATCGAGGCCTGGCAGCGTATCGAACAACAGGACCCCGCCTATCTGGCGCTGGTCGCGCAGCGTCTGCTCGATGCCTATCGTCGTCAGGATCGTCGGGAAGAGGGGCTGCAACTGCTGCGCAGCTACCTGGAACACTATCCGTCGCTCGACCTGCTCGACGTCGTGTTCCAGCTGGTGCTGGAGGGCGACGGCGCCGATGCGGCGTATTGCCTCGTTCGCGACGAGCTGAAGCGCAATCCGACCCTGCTCGGCTTCGACAAGCTGATCGAGGCCCGCTTGCTGGTGGCGCCGCCGGAAGTGCGCGCCGATCTCGAGCTGGCGAAAGGCATCGTGCAGGGCTACACGCGTCGCCTGGCGCGCTATCAGTGCGATAATTGCGGGTTCAAGGCGCGCCAGTTCTATTGGCGCTGCCCGGCGTGCGGCGGTTGGGAAACCTATCCGCCCAAACGCACCGAGGAATTCGATCTGACCCCTTAGGAGCAATCTTGAAAGTCACCGTAGTTGGGACCGGCTATGTTGGGCTGGTTAGCGGCACCTGTCTTGCCGAGGTCGGCAATGACGTTCTCTGTCTTGATGTCGATCCGCGCAAGATCCAGACGCTGAACGACGGCGGTATTCCGATTTTCGAGCCGGGCCTGCTCGATATGGTCCGGCGCAACGTGGCCGCCGGGCGTCTGCGCTTCACGACCAATGTCGAAGAAGCTGTCGCACACGGCACGATCCAGTTCATCGCCGTTGGCACGCCGCCCGACGAAGACGGCTCGGCCGACTTGCAATACGTACTTGCCGCGGCCCGCTCGATTGGCCGCCACATGAGTGAATTCAAGGTCATCGTCGACAAGTCGACGGTCCCGGTGGGCACCGCCGACAAGGTGCGAGCCGCTGTCGCGGAAGAACTCGCGCAGAGGGGCGTCGACACCGCCTTCTCGGTGGTGTCGAATCCGGAGTTTCTCAAGGAAGGCGCGGCGGTCGAAGACTTCATGCGTCCCGACCGCATTGTCATCGGTGCCGAAGATCCGGCGGCGATTGACCTGATGCGCGCGCTCTACGCGCCGTTCCAGCGCAACCATGAACGCCTGATCATCATGGATGTGCGTTCGGCTGAACTGACCAAATACGCTGCCAACGCCATGCTGGCGACGCGCATCAGCTTCATGAACGAATTGGCCAACCTGGCCGGCGTTCTGGGCGCCGACATCGAAATGGTGCGTCAGGGCATGGGCTCGGACCCGCGTATCGGCTACCACTTCCTCTATCCGGGCTGTGGTTACGGCGGTTCGTGCTTCCCGAAGGATGTGCAGGCGCTGCAGCGCACGGCGCGTCTCGATGCCGGTATCGAGCTGAAGGTGCTCAACGCGGTTGAAGAGGCCAATGACGCGCAAAAACGCGTCCTGCCGAACAAGGTGCGTGCGCGTTTTGGCGACGATCTTTCTGGCCGCCGCTTCGCTGTCTGGGGGCTCGCGTTCAAGCCGAACACTGACGATATGCGCGAGGCGCCGAGCCGTCAGTTGATCGGCGATCTGCTCGCCGCCGGCGCGACGGTGGCTGCTTACGACCCCGTTGCGATGCACGAGGCGCAGCGTATTTTTGACGGTGAGACGCGTTTGACGCTGGCTTCTGGCCCGTTGGAAGCGCTCGACGATGCCGACGCGCTGATCATCGTGACCGAGTGGAAGGAATTCCGCAGCCCCGATTTCGTGGCCGTCAAAGCGCGCCTGAAAACGCCGCTCATCTTCGACGGGCGCAACCTCTACGAACCCAAGCTGCCGCGCAGTTTCGGCATTGAATATCACGCTATCGGACGTCGCTGATGCAATTGCCGGATTTTTCTGCCGCCCGCCTCTTGGTCGTCGGCGATGTGATGCTGGATCGGTACTGGTTTGGCGACGTTTCCCGCATTTCCCCTGAAGCGCCGGTACCCGTCGTCAAGGTCGAGCGTTCCGAAGAGCGCCCCGGTGGGGCGGCCAACGTCGCGCGCAACGCGGCGGCGCTCGGTGCACAGGTTTCCCTGTTGTCGGTTGTCGGGCGCGATGAGCCCGGCGAGACGCTCGATCGCTTGATGCGCGAAGGCGGCATCCGTGCCAGTCTGCACGTCGATCCGACCATCAGTACGACGGTAAAGCTGCGTGTCATCGGCCGCCAGCAGCAGTTGCTGCGCATCGATTTCGAGACCACGCCGTCCTCCGAGACCTTGCGTGCCAAACTGACGGAGTATGAAGCGCGCCTTGCCGAGTGTGACGTCGTCGCCTTGTCCGACTACGGCAAGGGGGGCTTGGTACACATCACCGAAATGATTCGTCTGGCGCGAGCGGCGGGCAAAAAGGTGCTCGTCGACCCGAAGGGGGACGATTACTCGCGGTATGCCGGCGCGACGGTGATCACTCCCAATCGCGGCGAATTGCGTGAAGTCGTCGGTCGTTGGAAGGACGAGGCGGACCTCAACCGGCGCGCCGAGACGCTACGCCAGGAGCTTGGTCTCGAGGCGCTGCTGGTGACGCGCAGCGAGGAGGGGATGACGCTGTTCCATGCCGGTGGAGCCCTGCATCAGGGCGCTGTCGCGCGCGAGGTCTATGATGTGTCGGGCGCCGGCGATACCGTCGTCGCGGCACTCGCTGTCATGCTGGCGCAGGGCGCTGGCTGGGCAGACGCCATTCATGTCGCCAACGTGGCGGCCGGCGTCGTGGTGGCCAAATTGGGCACGGCGACTGTGTCGCGCGCCGAACTCGACGCGGCCTTGATCTGAGGATTTCTGCATGACCATTATCGTCACCGGCGCTGCCGGATTCATTGGTTCCAACATTGTTCATGCGCTCAACCAGCGTGGTGAAAAGAACATCATTGCCGTCGATAACCTGACGCGCGCCGACAAGTTCAAGAATCTGGTCGACTGCGAGATCGCCGATTATCTCGACAAGCAGGAATTCATTGAGCGTCTGCAAGCCGGTGAGTTCGATGGCGATGTCGATGCCATTTTTCATGAGGGCGCCTGCTCCGACACGATGGAGACCGACGGACGCTACATGATGGAGAACAACTACCGCTATTCGCTGGCTTTGCTCGATTGGTGTCTTGATCAGGAAGTGCAGTTGCTCTATGCGTCGTCGGCAGCGACTTACGGTGGCGGTGGCGTCTTCCGCGAGGAGCGCGCGTGCGAGGCGCCGTTGAACGTCTACGGTTACTCGAAATTCCTCTTCGACCAGATCGTCCGGCAGCGCTTGCCGGAGGCGTCGTCGCAGGTGGTGGGTTTTCGCTACTTCAACGTCTATGGCCCGCGCGAGACGCATAAAGGGCGCATGGCTTCGGTGGCGTTCCACCATTTCAATCAGCTGCGCGCCGACGGCCGGGTGCGACTCTTCGAAGGCTGCGACGGCTACGCCAATGGCGAGCAGCGTCGCGATTTCGTCCATGTCGACGACGTCGTTGCGGTCAATCTGTGGTTCTTCGATCATCCGCGCAAGTCGGGCATCTTCAATCTCGGCACCGGCCGGGCGCAGAGTTTCAACGACGTCGCCGTTGCCAGCGTCAATGCGCGTCGCGCGCGTGGCGGCGAGTCGGCGCTGCCCTTGGCGCAGCTGGTCGAGCAGGGTGCCATTGAATACATCGCTTTCCCCGAAGCACTGAAGGGCAAGTACCAGAGCTTCACTCAGGCTGACCTGACGCGTCTGCGCGCGGCGGGTTATGACGCGCCGTTCCTCTCCGTCGAAGAAGGCGTCAAGAAATACGTGGACTGGCTCGATGAACGCCTATAACACCCTGGCGGATCACGTCGGCGGTACGCCGCTGGTTCGCTTGCAACGCCTTCCCGGTGCGCTCGCCGCCGCGCGTGGCAACGTCGTTCTGGCAAAGCTCGAAGGCGACAATCCTGCCGGCTCGGTCAAGGATCGTCCGGCGCTGTCGATGATCCTGCGCGCTGAAGCGCGCGGCGATATTCGTCCCGGCGACACGCTGATCGAGGCAACCTCGGGCAATACCGGCATCGCGCTGGCCATGGCCGCCGCCATGCGCGGCTACCGGATGGTGCTCGTGATGCCGGAAAACCAGAGCCTCGAACGGCGTCAGACGATGCGTGCCTATGGCGCCGAACTGGTGCTGACGCCCCGCGATGGCGGCATGGAGCTGGCGCGCGACGTCGCCGTGCGTCTGCGCGACGAGCGCCATGGCGTGATCCTCGACCAGTTCGCCAACCCCGACAATCCGCTCGCGCATTACGAGGGTACGGGGCCGGAAATCTGGGAGCAGACGGCGGGACGCGTCACCCACTTCGTCAGCAGCATGGGAACCACCGGCACGATCATGGGCGTGTCGCGTTACCTCAAGGAGCGCAATCCGGATGTCTGCATCGTCGGTTGCCAGCCGGAAGAGGGGTCCCAGATCGCCGGCATCCGCAAGTGGCCGCAGGCGTATCTGCCGAAGATTTTCGAGCCCTCGCGCGTTGACCGGATCGAATCTGTCGGTCAGGGCGAGGCCGAAGAATTGACGCGTCGTCTGGCGCGCGAGGAAGGCATTTTTGCCGGCGTCTCCTCGGGCGGCGCGTTGGTCGTCGCGCTGCGGCTTGCCGCCGAGCTGGAGAACGCCACCATCGTCAGCATCATCTGCGACCGGGGCGACCGCTACCTGTCGACCGGCGTCTTTCCGGCCTGAGGCGTCTTTCCATGAAGCCCGTCCTCGTTTTCGATATTGAGACGATTCCCGATGTGCCGGGCCTGCGTCGTCTGCATGGTCTGGATGACACGCTCTCCGACAGCGAGGTGGCGGAGCTTGCCTTCCAGCAGCGGCGGGCGCAGAACGGCAGCGATTTCATGCCGTTGCACCTGCAGCGGGTGGTCGTCATCTCCTGTGTGTTGCGCGCCGGACGCGATTTTCGCGTCTGGTCGCTGGCCGAGCCGGAGCAGGGTGAGGGCGAGATCATCCAGCGCTTCTTTGACGGCATCGACAAGTTCACGCCGCAGATCGTCTCGTGGAATGGCGGCGGTTTCGATTTACCGGTACTGCACTATCGCGGCCTCATTCACGGTGTCGTGGCGCCGCGTTACTGGGATCTCGGTGACGGCGATTACGCCGATAGCCGCGACTTCAAGTGGAACAACTACATCAGCCGCTACCACATGCGTCACCTCGACCTGATGGACGTACTGGCGATGTATCAGCCGCGTGCCGCCGCTCCGCTCGACGATCTGGCCAAGCTGATCGGCTTTCCCGGTAAGCTCGGCATGGACGGCAGCAAGGTCTGGGAGGCCTGGTGCGAAGGCCGTGGCGCTGAGATCCGCGATTATTGCGAGACGGATGTGGTCAACACCTACCTCGTGGCGACGCGCTTCCGGCTGATGCGCGGCGAAATTGCGCGCGACGAGTACGAAGCCGAGGTGGCATTTGTCCGCAGCGAGCTGGCGCGTCTCGATAAGGCGCATTGGCGCGAATATCTTGCGGCCTGGGGCGCCCCCGCTGTCAGCGCGGCGCCGACGGTGTCGGCAGACGACGCGGTCTGATTGCACCATCCGCCATCCGTCGTTTGCCTGACTCCCGCGCGCGTCGGCGCCGCCTTTCGTGAGGTCAGTTGGCGGGTGGTTTGGCCGATGATTCAGCGTGACGATTTGGTCTGATTCCGAGAAACGACTTCTTGCTACGGATCGGAGCCGTTCATGACGAGACTGCGTAAGTTTTGCGCACTGCGACCGCTGGTCGCGTTGTGCGCTGTTCTGCGGAGCGGGTGATGAAGACACCGAAGCCGACGCCGGCACGCGTTGTGCGACGTATTCTCGAGGTGGCCGATACGGGCATGTTGGCCGTCGACGCGCACGGCATCATTCTCGAAGCGAACACTTCCCTGTGCCAGATGTTTGGCTATACGCGCGACGAACTCGTCGGCCAGTCGGTCGGGCGACTCCTGCCCGCCGATTTGCGTGCCGCGCACAGCCGATACGTGCGCGATTTTGCCAATGCGGCCGAAAGCGAACGCTCGATGCGTGGCCGCGGTGAGCTGACCGGCTGCCGCAAGGACGGCAGCTGTTTCCCGCTCAAGGCATCGCTGAGCAAATATCGCGAAAACGGCGACTGGATTCTCCTCGCCTCGCTGCATGATTTCAGCGAACAAAAGCAGGCAGAAGAAGAACGCGTGTGGCAGGCGACACACGACGCGCTTACCGGCCTGCCGAATCGCGCGCTGATCCGCGAACGTCTGGCGAACGCACTGGATCGCTCCAGCCGGCACGGTCGCAGCGTCGCCGTGCTTTTCGTGGATCTGGATGGTTTCAAGCCGATCAACGATAGCTATGGCTATGACAGTGGCGACGCCTTGCTCAAACAGGCAGCCGCCACGCTAGAGGCGCAACTGCGCCCGGATGACTCGCTGGCGCGCATGTCGGGCGACGAGTTCGTTATTCTCTGCGAGCAGATCGACGATCCCGTCGCGATGTCGACCCTAGCGCAGCGCCTGAACGAGCAGTTGCGCCAGCCTTTTGTCGTCAACGCACAGGAGGTCTTCATCGCGGCGAGTATCGGCGTAGCCATCGGTGACGGGGCGAAACACAGCGCCGATGAGATGCTGCGCGATGCCGATGCGGCGATGTTCGCCGTCAAGCGACAGGGCGGTGACGGCTGGCGCTTCTTCAGCGGCGATCTGCACGAAGAGGCCCGCCAGCGTCTGGTGCTCACCCGTGGCTTGCGCGTGGCGCTCGAGCGAGACGAGTTCTCCGTGCTGTTTCAGCCCATCGTCTCGGTGACCTCGGGGCGCGTCGCTGGCGCTGAGGTGCTGCTGCGCTGGACGCCATCCGATGGGCCTGTTTCGCCGGCCGTTTTCATTCCGGTCGCCGAGAAAACCGGGGCGATCATTCCCATTGGTGCCTGGGTGTTCCGCCAGGCGTGCCTCGCGGCGGCGCGGTGGGCGACGATTTTTGGCGAGGCCGTGCCGTATCTGTCGGTGAATGTGTCGACACGCCAGCTTGACGATCCGGCCCTCGCCGATGTTTTTGAGGCGACGTTGCGGGAAACCGGTGCCGATCCGTCGCGCATCGTCATCGAGATTACCGAAACGGCCTTGATGGACGACGTCGACGCCAATTTGCGCATGCTACGGCGCCTCGCCGAACTGGGTTTGCGTGCCGCCGTCGACGATTTTGGCACTGGCTATTCGTCGCTCGCGCAACTCCTGCGCATGCCGGTTTCCCTGCTCAAGATCGACCGCGAATTTATCGACGGCCTCGACAAGCGGCGCGACAGCCGCATCATCACGTCGACGGTGATCGGCATGGGGCATTCGCTCGGCATGCGGCTCGTCGCCGAGGGGGTGGAAACTGCCGCCCAGTTGGCCGAACTCTCTGCCCATGGTTGTGATTACGTGCAGGGATTCTATTTCCACCGGCCACTGGCAGAGGAAGCCTTTATCGATATCGTCAGGCGCGAAATTGCCCCGTTTCTGACGGCGCCCGATGATCCACTGTATTTCCTCGTGTACGTGAGCGAAGCCGTGACGCCGCTCGATCGGGCGGCCTTGGCGCAGCTGCTCGACACTTCCCGGCAGCGTAACGCGGCGCTGGGCGTGACGGGAATTCTGCTCTACCAGCACGGCTGTTTCATGCAGATGCTGGAAGGGCGCCGTTCGGTCGTTGAGGGGCTGATCGCGAAGATTTACCGCGATCCGCGCCACCACACGGTGCGGATCAGCGCGCGGGGAGCCTTGTCGCGGCGGATTTTCCCGGAGTGGAGCATGGGTTTTCGCGATATGAGCGAGCTCCCGGGTACGCCGGATTTTGACAACTGGCGGCAGCGGACGCAGGAGTTGCTTGCGTTGGCCGACGACCCGGCAACCTCGTTTGCCTTTCTGGCGGCGTTTGCGCAGCCGCTTAACCCACCGGTGGGCTTACCTGCCTGATGGGGCAGGTCGTTTGGGGTCAGGTCGCTGCCGCTGGCGGCGATGCGCTACCGCTGTCGTCTGACGGCGCTGGCGAGATCGGCGAGACCGGCGCTATGGGCGGCACATCGCTTTCCTCATCCGGCGGAATTTCTGCGGCAACGAGCGCTGGCGGCGCGGTCCGGGCTGGCGGGATCGCGTCCGGCGGGACTTTCAGCCGCGTCATCAGGGTCTCGTGGCTGATGTGCAGCAGGCTGGCGATGGCGGTGTAGTCGTCGGGCAAGGCCGCGTCGTGCCAGCCGTTAGCGGAGTGGCGGGCAAGATTGACGGCCAGCGCCACGTTTTGTACGCGCGGTTGCTGGCTGTGTTCGTCGTCCATCAGGCTCTTCAGCAGATCGGGCAGGTGCCAGGCCGAGCAGAGCGCCAGCTGGATTTCCGGGATGCGAACGCCGAGAACCATTTCCTGTGCGACGGCGCTGCGCAGCGTGTGGTCGGCCTGTTGCAGGCGCCGGATCTTGATCGCCAGATGCGGCGCAAAACACCACATGAGCACTTCGGCGAGGTCATGGAGCAGGGCGGCCAGCGCCACTTCTTCCATGTTGATGTCGTGCCGGGCATACGCCCAGTCGTGGGCGTAGTTTGAGGCGCGCTGCGCACGCCGCAGGACGTGCAACACGCCGAGCATGGCTTGTGGCTCGTCGCGCAGGACGCTTTCGATGGTCAGCGGGTTTTCGAATTTGCGGAAAAACGGTTCGATGCCGAACATCATCACGGCGCTGGCGATAGTGGTGATGTCCGAACGCAGGTGGCGACCGCGGAAGGGCTGGATGTAGGCCAAGACGCGCACGGCGAGCAGCGGGTCTTGCAGGACGATATGGGCAATATCGCGACCATTGACCTCATCGATGTTGGCATGGGCCAACTCAAGGCGGCGGACGGTCTGGCGCAGGATCGGCAGCTCGGTGCCGCTGAAGTACGCTACCCAGGCGTCGATGGTTGGCAACGGATGGTCAAGCATGGCTGCCCTCTTTGTATGTCTTCTGAGCTAAGCGCGCTAAGCGACTGATTCTTTGAGAAGACGCGGAAGTTTCAGTTCATCTTACCCGTAGCCTCGTGACGCCGCAAGGCGTCCGGACGAGCCCGAGACGACGCAAAATCAGGCGCTTGCGCTACGTCGGAGTCGCTCCAGATAGGCTTCGCCATCGGGCGCCGTACCGTCGCGTTGCGCTTGCCAGATCGTTTCGGCGAGGCAGTCGATGAGTCTGTGTTCGGCATCGTGCGCGTCAAGACGTGCGCAGAGTTTGCCGTGCAGCGCGCGAATGCCGGGCGGCTGGTCGATGGACAGTTGCTCGGCGATTGCCAGATGCAAGGAAAGGTGGAGAAAGGGCTGGGCGGCCCCCGTGCCAGCGTCGGCCTGCTGCGCGGCTTCCCGGTCGGCGAGCAGGGCATGCAGTTCGGGATGCTGCTCGATCACCGTGGCGGCAAGGACTTCGGCGCCATCGAGTGGCAGACGCTCATGCAGCTTGCGATAGGTGGTGCAGAAAAACAGGCGGACGTCGTCGCGCGAGGGGGAGAACATGCGTGTGGCTCCCTAGTGATCAGCAAGCAGCGCGGCGACGGCGCCGTGCCGCAACTGGCGGTTGCTGCCGGCACAGCCGGGGGCGATCTGCGCCGTGCCGTATACCCCGAGCAGGGGCAGTCCGGGGAAGTACTCGGCAAACAGCGCCAGATCAGTGTCTTCCCCGCCATAAAAATAGGGGCCGCGACCAATGCATGAGAAGAGAAGCGCGCCCTTCGCGTCGCGGCTGTCCGCCGCCAGGCGGTCGAGCGTATGGCGCATGTCGGCGGCGCTGGTCGACGGTTCGCGTATGGCCCAGGCGAGGCGTTGCCCGGGGCGTACGTGCTCGGTAAGCGTGAGCGATTCGTCGGCGTTGACGACGACGATGGGCAACGGCCGGAAGCGGCCTGCCGCCAGCGCGGTCGGCGCATCGCCGGGGTGGTTGTCGTCGATGAGCACGGCACAGCAGGCTTGCGGCGAGGCTGCGGCGACATCGTTGCCAGCGCTGCCCAGCGCCCGTAGCAGGCTGGTCAGTGCCGTGCATCCGCCGACCGAGTGCAAGTCGTAGCCGCGTGCGGCATCGACGCCGTGTGGCGTGCCGATCAGGCGCAGACCCGAGGAAATGCCGAGATCAACGCGTCCGCCGCTGATGGCAAGCGTACAGCTGCGTGTGTTGGTGAGGCGCCCGGCTTGCCAGGCGGCCGGTTCGCCATGGCCAATGCCGCCCTTGAAGCTGGCGCCGAAACGCGGTGGCGGGTTCTGCCAGTGGGGCGGCATGGCGCCACCGGCGAAGGAGAGCAGCGCGCTCTCCTTTGCACTGGCCTCGTCCGTGGCAATGAGAGAGAAAGCACCGCCCAGAACCATCACGGCGGCGGCCGGGCGGTCGAGTACGGCGCCATGCTCGGTAAAGACGCCGGCAGCGATCCCCCCGGCGACCTGAAGGCAGGAGGCCGCGCGGGCAGCGGCGGTGACACAGGCTTGGCCGACGCGGGAGAAGTCGGGCGTGAGAAACAGCAGGACGCTGTTGGCCGTCGTCAGGCCGGCGCGGGCTAGGGCTTGCGCGACGGCGGTTTCGGCGAGGAGCGGCAAGGGCTCATTGCCGGTGACGAGAGCGGTGGCGAGACTCATGGGGCGGGGCTTTTTTCGCGGTAGCGGCAGAGGTCAGTCAGTGAGCACTGCCAGCATTCCGGCCGGCGTGCCTTGCAGATGTAGCGTCCGTGCAGGATCAGCCAATGGTGTGCGTGCTGGCGGAATTCTTTGGGAATTAGGCGTAGCAGGGCAGTTTCGACGGCCAGCGGTGTCTTTCCGGGGGCAAGACCGGTGCGGTTGGCGAGCCGGAAGAGGTGCGTGTCGACGGCGATGGTTGGTTCGCCAAAGACGACGTTGAGGACAACGTTTGCCGTCTTGCGGCCGACGCCGGGCAGCGCTTCGAGGGCTTCGCGCGAGTTGGGCGGCTCGCCGTTGTGTTGCGCCAGCAACTGGCGGCAGGTGGCGATGACGTTTTTTGCCTTGGTGCGGTAAAGGCCGATGCGGCAGATGTAGTCCGCCAGTTTCTCTTCGCCCAGCGCCAGAAGGCTGGCGGCGTCTGGGGCGTCAGCGAACAGGCGGCGAGTCGCCAGATTGACGCTGCGGTCGGTGGCCTGCGCCGACAGGATGACGGCGATCAGTAGCTGAAAGGGCGAGGCGTATTCGAGTTCTGTCTGCGGCGCCGGATTGGCGTCGCGCAAGCGTCGGAAGAACTCGAAGCGCTCCGCCGCTTTCATGAGGCGGCGGGCAGCGTCGGCGCCGGCACGGCGGGCGCTGGTGGTGGCGTTTGACGGCGCCGCTCGAGCGCGCGGGCTTCCACCCAGTTTTTCCACGCCACCATGCAGCCAAGCAGGATGAAGGCACCGGGCGGCAGCACGGCGAGGAGGAAGCCCGGATAGTCGGCGGGCAGAAGTTGCCAGTGATTGAGGCCCGGAACGACCAGTTCGATGCCCGAGAACAGCGTGCCGTTGCCGATCAGTTCGCGCATACCGCCGAGCAGGCCCAGCGTCCACAACATGCCGACGCCCATGAAGGCACCGTCAAAGGCCGATTGCAGCGGCGGGTTCTTGGCCGCAAAAGCTTCGACACGCGCCAGCACGAGGCAGTTGGTGACGATCAGCGGGATGAAAATGCCCAGCACCAGATACAGTTCGTGCAGACTGGCGTTGAAGAGCAGATCGACCATCGTCACCAGCGCGGCGACGATGAGGATGAAGACCGGGATGCGGATTTCGTGGGGGATGAAATTGCGCAGCGCCGAGATGACGGCGCCCGACAGCGACATGACGATGATCGTCGCCAGCGAGAGCATGACGCCATTGACGAGGTTGGTCGTCACTGCCAGCAGCGGGCACATGCCGAGAATCTGCACGAGGCTGGAGTTCTGCTTCCAGATGCCGTTGCCGGCAATGCGGCGGAGTTCATCAAACGTCATCATGCGGCGAGTCCTTTCTGCCGGGCGGCGCGCGGTGCGGCGGTCGTCGTCACTGGAACACCTGCTCGCGGTTTTCGGCGACCCACAGCGCGGCGCGGCGGATCGCCTTGACGACGGCGCGCGGCGTCACCGTGGCGCCAGCGATGGAGTCGAAACGGCCGCCGTCCTTTTTGACGTGCCACTCGCGTTCGCTCAGGTCGACCGGCGACAGATCATTGAATTGCGTGATCCAGGGGCGTTCCTTGTTCTTGTCCTTCTTCGGCTCGATGTAGTCGCCCAGCCCCGGCGTTTCGCGGTGCTGCGTTACGCGTACGCCGTAGATCTTGCCGTCGCTGCCGACGGCCATGAGCAGGCGGATCTTGCCGGAATAGCCATCGGGAGCGACGGCTTCGAGAACGACGGCGGCGGGCTCACCGGCACGGCGGGCGCGATAGACGGTCGACGGCTCGTCGAGCCCGAAGGCGGCAATTGCCGGCAGTTGCAGGGCGTCTTGCAGCGGATTGTTATCGTAGGCGCTGCTCGGCAGGACGTCGTTGATCAGCTTTGTCTTTTCTGCCAGCGCCGTGGCTTCGAGCGTAGGCTGCGTGCGCAGATAGACCGCCGCGAGCAGCCCGGTGAAAACCGCGACAAAAATGATCAGGATGACAGCCGTGCGTGCCGCCATGACGGGCGCGGTGGGCATTTTTCCCGACGGGCTCATCGCGTTCCCTTCAAGCCAAAGATGCGCGGCTGCGTGTAGCGGTCGATCAGCGGCGCGCAGATGTTAAGCAGCAGCACGGCAAAGGCGACGCCATCGGGGTAGCCGCCAAAGACCCGGATCAGGTAGGCGAGAATGCCGGCGGAGAAGCCAAAAATCAGCTGGCCGCGCGGCGTCGTCGCGCCGGAGACCGGGTCGGTGACGATAAAGAAGGCGCAGAGCAGCGAGCCGCCGGAGAAGAGATGGAAGAGCGGGCTGGCGTATTGCGCCGGCTGCCAGAGCCAGAAGGCGCCGGAAATGGCGACCAGGCCGGCAAGGAAGGCCAGTGGCGCCTGCCAGCGGATGATGTCGCGCCACCACAGCCAGAGACCACCGAGAAGGTAGCCAGCCGTCACCCATTCCCACCCGCGCCCGGCGAAGTAGCCGAAGACCTCTTGCGTGGCGAGGAGCGACGGCACGTTGACGCCGCCTTCGTTGAGTTTCAGCGAGGTCTTGAGCGAATCGAGCGGCGTCGCGCCGTTCATTGCGTCGACGTGCGGCATCAGGCCAAAGACGACCTGCACCTGATCGATGAAACTGAGTTTCAGCGTCACCGACGGCCACATCGACATCAGCGCGGGGAAGGAGACGATGCAGGCAGCGAAGGCGATCATCGCCGGGTTGAAAGGGTTTTGCCCGAGGCCGCCGTAGAGTTGCTTGGCGATGACGATGGCGAACAGCGCCGCTACCGCAACCAGCCACCATGGGGCCAGCGGCGGCAAGGCCAGCGCGATCAGCCAGGCGGTGACGAGGGCGCTGCCATCCCCGAGGAAAAGCGACAGCGGTTTGCCGCGAACCTTGAGCATGAGGGCTTCGCCGAGCAGAGAGAAGGCACTGGCGATGGCGATCTGCACGAGGATGATCGGCGAGAACACCCAGACATAGGCGGCGATACCCGGCAGCAAGCCGGCCAGCACCAGCAGCATGACGCGCCGGACGCTGGCGTTGCCAAGTTGGTAGGGGGAGGTCGACAGATAGCGGCTCATCGTGACTGACTCATTGTTCCGGCGAAGTGGCTGCGTCGTGGGGGCGGGCAGCCGCAGCGGCTTCGCGTTGCGCCCGCGCGCGCTCGACGGCGGCGGCAATCATCGCCTTGCGCGCACGTTCTGCCTCGCTTGCTTCGCCGGTAGCGGCGGGGGCTTCGCCCGGTACGGCGGGGCTGGTTGGCGCCGCTGCAGCGGCAGCGGTCACCGCCGCGGCGGGCGCTGGTGTCGCGGCAGGGGAAGCGGCAGTCGGTGCGGCGGTGGCGCTGGCCAGCGGGTTATCGGCAGCTTTGGCGGCCGCCGCGCGGGCCAGGCGTTCGGCCTTCTCGGCTTTTTCGCGTTCGTCACGCTCGTTACGGAATTCAAAACGGGCACGGGCGGATTCGGCGGCCTTCTTGTCGCGCTCGCGTCCCCAGATTTCGCCCTTGGCGTAGCGGAAGTACTGCACCAGCGGAATGTGCGAGGGGCAGACGAAAGCGCAGCAGCCGCATTCGATGCAGTCGAAGAGGTGGTATTCCTGCGCCTTGCCGAAGTTAGCCGCGCGCGAGAACCAGTACAGCTCGAAGGGTTGCAGTTCGTGCGGGCAGGCGCGTGCGCAGGAACCGCAGCGGATGCACGGCATTTCCGGTGGCGGCGGCGGGAAGAGCTTGGGCGAAGCGGCAATGATGCAGTTGCTTGCCTTGATCAGTGGCGCGTCGAGGCCGGGCAGTTCGAAGCCCATCATCGGGCCGCCCATGAGGTAGCGGTTGGTGTCGGCGCGCGGCGTGCCGAGGGCGATGAAGTCGCGGATGGTCATACCGAGCGGCACTTCCCAGTTGCGCGGCTGTTCGACGTTGCCGGCCAGCGTGACGATGCGCGAAATGAGCGGCTCGCCGAAGGTCAGTGCGCGGTAGGCGGAGCTCGCCGTGGCGACGTTGAAGCACTGCACGCCCATGTCGGTGGAGCGCTTGGAGCTGGGGACTTCCTTCCCCGTCAGGACGCTGATCAGCTGCTTGGCGCCACCGGCGGGATAGCGGGTCGGTACCGCAATGACTTCGAAGGATTCGCCGGCTGCCGCCACCGCTTCGCGCATCGCCGCGATGGCTTCTGGCTTGTTGTCTTCGATGCCGATGAGGACGCGCTTCGGTTCGAGCAGGTCGCGAAAGATGCCGGCGCCGCGCACGATCTCTTCGCCGCGCTCGCGCATCAGCATGTCATCGCAGGTAATGAAGGGCTCGCACTCGGCGCCGTTGATGACGAGCTCTTCCATCGGCGTCTTCTTCGACGCGCTGAGCTTGGCGTGGCTGGGGAAAACAGCGCCGCCGAGGCCGACGAGGCCGGCGTCGCGCAGCAGTTCACGCACGCTTTCCGGCGCCATCGACGCGTAGTCGACGGGGCGGCGTTCGATCCATTCGTCCTTGCCATCGGCCTCAATGACGACCGATAGCGTCGGCAGGCCGGACGGGTGCGTCGCCAGTTGCGGCTCGATGGCACGCACGGTGCCGGAGGTCGGCGCGTGAACGGCGGCGGAGACCCAGTGGTCCGCCGTGCCGATGACTTGCCCTTTCAGTACTCGGTCGCCGAGAGCGACACAGGGCTGCGGCTTGCCGCCGATGTTCTGGTGCAGGGGGACGACGAGGCGCTCGGGCATCGGCGCGCGGCCGATGGGGGCGCGCACGGAATCGGTTTTGTGCGTCGCGGGTTTGACGCCACCATTGAAGCGGAAGAGTTTATGCGGCATCGAGGGGGCGTCAGGCTTGGCGTTGCAGGGTGAAAACGGGCGGTTTCCACTTCCAGTTGTCGAGGCTTTCGCCGACCGGATTCATGGCGATGCACTCGACCGGGCAGGGCTTGAGGCAGAGTTCGCAGCCGGTGCACAGAGGATCGACCACGGTGTGCAACTGTTTGGCGGCGCCGACGATGGCATCGACCGGGCAGGCCTGAATGCACAGCGTGCAGCCGATGCAGCGTTGTTCGTCGATGAGCGCGGTTTGCTTCGGCTTTTCTTCGGCATCGAGCGGTTTGGCTTCGCGGCCGAGCAGTTCGGCGAGTTTTTGCACGCCGTCGGCGCCGCCCGGCGGGCAGAGGTTGATGTCTGCTTCCCCCTTGGCGATGGCGGCGGCGTAGGGCTTGCAGCCGGGATAGCCGCACTGGCCGCACTGCGTTTGCGGCAGGATGGCGTCGATCTTGTCGGTCAGTGGATCGCCTTCGACACGGAATTTGACAGCCGCAAAGCCCAGCGAGGCGCCGAGTACGACGGCGCCAAGGGCCATGATGAGAATGGCGTAGATCATCATTGGTACTTGTCGAGCCCGGCGAAGCCCATGAAGGCGAGACTCATCAGACCGCCGGTCACAAGCGCGATCGCGGTGCCCTTGAAGTAGCGCGGCACATCCGCGCCGTCGACACGTTCACGAATGCCGGCGAGAAGAATCAGCGCCAGTGAAAAGCCGACCGAACTGCCGGCGCCGAAGAGCAGCGAATCGACAAAGTCGCTCTTGCTGCTGACGTTCAGCAGCGGAATGCCAAGGACCGCGCAGTTGGTGACGATGAGCGGCAGGTAAATGCCGAGCACCTGATGCAGCATCGGGCTGGTTTTCTGAATGACCATTTCGGTCAGCTGGACGATGGCGGCGACGGTGACGATGAACGACAGCGTGCGCAGGTATTCCAGCCCGAAAGGAATCAGCAGGTAATGGTCGATGATGTAGCTGGCACCGGTGCTCAGCGTAATCACGAAGGTGGTGGCCGCCCCCATGCCGAAGGCCGTTTCCAGCTTTTTGGACACGCCCATGAACGGGCAGAGGCCGAGAATCCTGACCAGGACGACGTTGTTGACGAGCACCGCGCCGATGAGGATGAACAGGTAGTGGGTCATGGGGTGGAGGTTTTCGGGGAGGGCGGATTATCCACTAAGGGCCGACCCGGTTCAACCACGCTGGGAGTAGATGTATATGATTTTCCGCGCTGATTTGGTTGTTTCGCGCGCGTCATCGTCGGGCTTAGCGCGGCGTAGTCACCCGTGCGGCGGCAATGGCGCGGACGGCGTCGCCGATCAACTGGGGGCCGCGATAAATGAAGCCGGAGTAGAACTGCACAAGGCTGGCGCCCGCCGCGATCTTCGCTTGTGCGTCGGCGCCTTGCAAAATGCCGCCAACGCCAATGATCGGCACTTCTCCGGCCAGGGTGGCAGCCAGCTTTTCCAGTACTTTCGTCGACGCCGCGAGAAGCGGTGCGCCGGAGAGGCCGCCCGCCTGTTCGGCATTCGGCAAGCCTTCGACGCCGGCGCGAGAGAGCGTGGTGTTGGTGGCGATGACGCCGTCCATGCGGTGCCGACGCAGCAGGTCGGCGATGGCCGAAATCTGCGTGTCGTCGAGGTCCGGGGCGATCTTCAATGCCATCGGCACATAGCGTCCGCGCTGCTGGGCGAGCGATGCCTGCGCGGCTTTCAGGCGTCCAAGCAGGTCATCGAGGGCGTCGTCGCGCTGCAGGTCGCGCAGATTCTTGGTGTTCGGGCTGGAGATGTTGACGGCGACGTAGCTCGCGGCGTCGTAGACTTTTTCGAGCGCGATCAGGTAGTCGTCGGCGGCTCTGTCGATCGGCGTATCGAAGTTCTTGCCGATGTTGATGCCGAGAATGCCGCCACGGCGGGTGAACTGTGCTGCCGCGACGTTGGCGAGCAGGGCGTCGACACCGCCGTTGTTAAAGCCCATGCGGTTGATGATCGCTTGCTGTTCCGGGATGCGGAAGAGGCGAGGGCGCGGATTGCCGGGCTGCGGGCGTGGCGTCACCGTGCCGACTTCGATGAAGCCGAAGCCCAAAGCCGCCAGCGCGTCGATGTGTTCGCCGTTTTTGTCGAGGCCGGCGGCCAGACCGACGGGGTTGGGGAAGCGCAGCCCCATGACTTCGACCGGACAATTGGGAACCTTGCCGGAGAGCAGGCAGGAGAGGCCCGCCGAATGTGCAAAGCTGGCGCCGGACATGCCGATTCCGTGGGCGGTCTCGGCATCAAGGGAGAAGAAGAATTTGCGGATGAGGGAATAGAGCATCGCCCGGATTTTACCGCATCGCGTCCGCCGGCGGGCGTTGAGCGCTTCTTTCCGCAGGGCGATCAGGTGTGGCGGCTGAGCGGGGCGTCGTTTGCGTCAGGGTTGGACGTCTGCGGCAGGCTCTGCCATTCGCCGTCGATCAGCCCTTGCAGCGGCTGAAAGCGGGATTTGTAGGCCATTTTGCGGCTGCCGTGAATCCAGTAGCCGAGATAGAGGTGTGGCAGCGCATGCGTGGCGCACTGGTCGAGTTGCCAGAGGACGTTATAGACGCCGAAGTTGGCGCCTGGTACATCCGGATCGTAGAAGGTGTAGACCGACGACAGGCCGTCGCTAAGCACATCGATGATGCTCACCATGCGCAGGACGCCGTTTTCGGAGAACTCAACCAGTCGGGTATCGACGCGGCTCTGCAACAGGAAGTGCGTGTATTGCTCGCGGCTGTCGTGGTCCATGCCGCCGCCAGGGTGGCGGACCGACTGGTAGCGCTGGTAAAGCGCGAAGTGGGCGGCGTCGTAGGCGAGAGGGACTTCGCGCGCGAGCATCCCGGCGTATTTTTTCAGGCAGCGACGCTGTGAGCGATCCGGCAGGAAGCGGCCGACCGCGACGCGTACGGGGACACAGGCGTGGCAGGTGTCGCAGAGCGGTCGATAGGTGAAGACGCCGCTGCGGCGGAAGCCGGAACGCACCAGTTCGCCATACACCTCGGTGCTGAT
Source organism: Rhodocyclus gracilis (assembly GCF_009617575.1). Taxonomy (GTDB): domain Bacteria; phylum Pseudomonadota; class Gammaproteobacteria; order Burkholderiales; family Rhodocyclaceae; genus Rhodocyclus; species Rhodocyclus gracilis. The sequence goes on along the minus strand of NZ_WIXJ01000001.1, from coordinate 209,616 downwards.
CAGGTGGGTGGGCGTGGCTACCTGCGAACGCGCTTTTTCGTTCGGCAGGTAGCTACAGGCATATGGCGCTGTTGCATAAAACTGCAACAGTGAGAAAGGGAGTTCCGAGTCGTTGAGGCGTGACATGGCGGTCAGCGCCAGGGCTGCTGTGCGCCGTCGACCGGCCAGCGCTTCGCCGGCGACGCATCGGCGACGAGTTCCTCAAGTCGCGCGGTGAAGTCGCTGCGGGCGATCTCACGGGCGCCGAGCGACGCCAGGTGGCCGGTCTTCATCTGACAGTCGATCATGCCAACCCCTTGTGTGTCGAGAAAACGGACGAGGTGCGCCAAGGCAATCTTCGAGGCGTCGCGGACGTGCGCAAACATCGATTCGCCGTAGAACATGCGCCCGATGCAGACGCCGTAGAGGCCGCCCGCCAGTTCGCCATCCACCCACGTTTCGACCGAATGCGCGTAGCCAAGTTCGTGGAGGCGCCCGTAGGCGTTGCGCATCTCCGGGGATATCCATGTGCCCGATTGGCCGGGGCGCGCGGCGTTGGCGCAGGCTTCCATCACGGCGGCGAAAGCGCTGTCGAGTCGCACCTCGAAGCGTCCGCCGCGCAAGGTTTTGCGCAATGAGCGCGAGCAATTGAACTCGCTGGGGAAAAGTACCATGCGCGGGTCCGGACTCCACCAGAGGAGCGGATCGCCCGGCGAGAACCACGGAAAGATGCCGTGCCGGTAGGCGTCGAGCAGACGTGCGGGGGAAAGGTCGCCGCCCGCGCACAGCAGACCGTTTGGCTCACGCAGGGCGTGTGCGGTATCCGGGAAGGCGGAATGCGCGGTGAGCCAGGAAATCACGGAATCACAACGGGCCAGTTGCCACTGGCGGGGAAGGCGACACCGCGGCGGTGCGCCCGGCGGGCAAGTTAGCGTTCGACGACGCGACGGCCACCGTCAAAGCGCTTGACCCAGTAGCTCTGACGCATGTCTTCGACGCGTACTTCGGCGCCGGTGCGGGGAGCGTGCAGAAAGCGGTTGTCGCCGAGATAGATGCCGACATGCGAGAAGGCGTGACGCATCGTGTTGAAGAACACGAGATCGCCGGGCTTCAGCTCGTTTTTATCGACGACGGCACCCACCTGGCTTTGCTCGCGCGCCGTGCGCGGCAGGATGAGGCCGGCGGCTTCGCGGTACACCAACTGGACGAAGCCGCTGCAATCGAGGCCGGTATCCGGATTGGTGCCGCCGTGACGGTAGTTGATGCCGACGAGTTCGAGTCCCTTGAGGATGAGATCCTGAGCACTGCTGGTGTAGCGCTCGAACAGCGACTGTTCTTCAAGGGGTTTTTGCTGCTCGACGGCACCTGCGGCACCGGTTGTTGCCAGGCTGATGGCAAAAAGGGCGGCAGTGAAGAGGCGTTTGACAGACATGGGGGGCGAATGTAGTCGAAAAGGCCGCCGATGTAAACGCCGCCATTGGGGTTATTGCGATGTGGCGATCGAAGAAAAAATCGCAAGCTTATGAACGCAATCAGTTTAATGGCATTTGACATGCGCTGGCCGCTGCCGCGAATAGAACGTCATCTCGCGTTTTTCATGTGGGAAATGCATCGTACGCGGGCGATTCGCGGAAAGCTGCATTCATTATCAGTTCGCCGTGCATGAATGCGCGAGTTTGGCGGGGCTTTCGAACACGCGTCGGCAGTCCCCGTGCATGCCCAGGAAGCAGCAACAGCCGCCGCGTCCGTCGACCGAGTTGGCTGATGTATCGAGCGTTATCAAGGGTCTGGCGCAGGGGGGAGGGGGGCCTTACTGCTGCCCCTGATTTGTGTTTATACTTGCCCGTACTTATGAAATCCGTCTGATTTCATCGATTTTGTTACGTGATGTTAAAAGTCGCTTCAGATCGGTGGGTCAGCGTGGATGTGCAGTGAGCAGGGCCAGCAGCATTCGCGCCTTGTTGCAGCATTCGCCCCGGCCGGCGCAACGTGCGTTCGTTCGGGAGCCGCCCAGCAGGCGGCAGGCAATTGTCTTGGTGTTTGCCGGTGCGCTCGTCTCTGCGAGGGACGATTGCCGGCATGCGTCACTGGGTCTGGGATGGCAGATCGCGAGACGGTGGAGATCCCGCCGTTCGCTACGTCCGGCGAACCTTTCGCGCCGGGTTCGTATCTGGCTGATCAGGCTCATGAAGAGTCTGCGGGGTCCGTTTCCGTTGAGTCGCGCCGTCAATGCCCGGGTGGCACGCGCAGTGCCTGCGCCACCCGTAATAAGCCTGCGCAGGCAGGTCTACTACGATTTCACAAGGGAGTTCCATGAGCACAGTCAAGGAGTTTCATCGCCAGTCCGTCGATCAGCCTGATGTTTTCTGGGCGGAGCAGGCGAAGCTGGTCGATTGGGAAACGCCGTTTTCGAGCGTCCTCGATTTTTCGCGTCCGCCTTTCGCCAAGTGGTTCGTCGGCGGCCGCACCAATCTCTGTTTCAACGCGGTCGACCGGCACGCCGCCAAGCGCCCCGATGCGCGTGCGCTGGTCTACATCTCGACCGAGACCAACGAGGAGAAGTCCTACACCTACGGCGAACTGAAGCGCGAAGTCGAGCGCATGGCGGCGATCATGCTGAGCCTCGGCGTCGAGCGTGGCGACCGCGTTCTCATCTACATGCCGATGATCGCCGAGGCGGCGTTCGCCATGCTCGCCTGTGCGCGTATCGGCGCGATCCACTCGGTGGTGTTCGGTGGCTTCGCCTCGGGTTCGCTGGCGACGCGTATCGATGACGCGGCGCCGAAGCTGATTGTTTCTGCCGAGGCCGGCATGCGCGGCGGCAAGGCAGTGCCCTACAAGCATCTGCTCGACGAGGCGATTACGCTGGCCAAGCACAAGCCGGCGCACGTGCTGATGGTCGATCGCGGCCTCGATTCGTCGTTCAACCGCGTCGACGGGCGCGATGTCGATTACGCGACGCTGCGCGCGCAATTCATCGACGCCGAAGTACCGGTGACCTGGCTCGAATCGTCCGAGCCGTCGTATATCCTCTATACCTCGGGTACCACCGGCAAGCCGAAGGGCGTGCAGCGCGATACCGGCGGCTATTGCGTCGCGCTGGCGTCGACGATGAAGCACATCTACTGCGGTGCCGAGGGCGAGACGATGTTTACGACCTCCGACATCGGTTGGGTCGTCGGTCACTCCTATATCATCTACGCGCCGCTCATCGCCGGCATGACGACGATCATGTACGAAGGCACGCCGCTGCGTCCGGACGCTGGCATCTGGTGGAAGATCGTCGAGGACTACAAGGTCAACGTCATGTTCTCGGCGCCGACCGCGGCGCGCGTGCTGAAGAAGCAGGACCCGGCCTTCATGCACAAGTACGACCTGTCCTCCCTCAAGCACCTGTTCCTCGCCGGCGAGCCGCTCGATCAGCCGACGCACGAGTGGATCATGGGCGAACTGAACCTGCCGGTGATCGACAACTACTGGCAGACCGAAACCGGCTGGCCGATCCTGGCGGCCATGCCGGGCGTCGAGAAGACCAAGATCAAGTACGGCACGCCGAGCTTCCCGGTCTATGGCTATAACCTGAAGATCTTCCGCGAAGACGGCACGGAGTGCGATGCCAACGAAAAGGGCATCGTCGGCATCGTTCCGCCGCTGCCGCCGGGCTGCCTGTCGACGGTATGGGGTGACGATGATCGCTTCGTGTCGACCTACTTCTCGCTGTTCCGCGATCCGCTGGTGTATTCGTCCTTCGACTGGGGTATCCGCGACGATGAGGGCTATCACTTCATCCTCGGCCGTACCGACGACGTCATCAACGTCGCCGGCCACCGTCTCGGCACGCGCGAGATCGAGGAAGCGGTGCAGGGCCATCCGGCGATTGCCGAAGTGGCGGTCGTCGGCGTCGCCGACACGCTCAAGGGGCAGATGCCGATGGCGTTCGCGGTGGTCAAGGACCCGCGTCGCGTGGCGACGCCTGAGCAGCGTCTGGCGCTGGAGAAAGAGGTCTTCAAGAAGGTCGACGAAAGCCTCGGCGCCATCGCCCGGCCAAGTCGCGTGCACTTCGTGACGGTGCTGCCGAAGACGCGCTCGGGCAAGCTGCTGCGCCGCTCGATTCAGGCACTGGCCGAAGGCCGCGATCCCGGCGATCTGACGACGATCGAAGATCCGGCCGCGCTCGAGCAACTCAAGGAAGCGCTCGGCGCCTAACTGCGTCTCTCCGGCGAGGGCGGTGCCTGCGGGCGTCCGCCTTCGCCGGGGCGTTGCGGCACGTTCGCTATCGGTAGCCGTGTGTTGTGCCGTAACCGGCGCGTCTTAGCGATTTTCAGGCCTCGCCATTGCTGGCGAGGCTTTGCCACCAGTGCCGGTGGCGCTCGACGCTGAACTGCCGGTCGATCACCACTTCAATGAGGCAGGGCGCGAGGGTGGCTGGCGCATTGGGCGTGGTGCTGAGTTCCGGCGTCAGCGCCGCGTTGAACGCGTGGCGGAATTCCGCCAGCGTTTCAGCGCGTCGGAAGGCGATTCCCCAGGTGGCGGCCGCGTGGGCGAAGTTGACCGGCTCCGGCGTCAGCCAGCCGCGCTCAAACTCCGGGAGTGCGTGTGCCGGCAGGTACTCGAAGATGCCGCCGCCACCGTTATTGATGACGACGACGATGAGCGGCTTGCCCTTCGCCTGCGCCAATCCACCCAGATCATGAATGGCGGTGAGATCGCCGATCAGCGCCAGCGTTGGCCGTTCGACGGCGAGACCGGCTGCTGTCGAAATGTTGCCGTCGATGCCGCTGACGCCTCGATTGGCGAAGAATTGCAGCGTTTTTTCTCCGCCCCCGGAAAAGCTGTCGAGGTCGCGTACGGCCATCGAGGCGCCGCAAAACACCTGGAATCCATCGGGCAGGCGGTCGAGGATCTCCGGAACCAGCAGCCCTTCCCAGAGACCGCCGTTTGTCACGCGCTCCTGTTCGGTGAGGCGCTCCAGCGCACGGTCGATGCGGGCGTTGGCGTCGATAAACGCGGCGCACCAGTGCGCCGGAGCGGGCGACTGGATGCGCACCGTCAGCGCGCGGCATAAGGCCGTGGCGTCGCCGTGCAGGTAGTCGCTGGCCGCATGGTGCGGGTCGATCCAGAGGCCGGGCGCGGCAATGACGACGTGTGTCTCCGGTGCCAACGCTGCCAGCCATTCCTGCAAGCGCCGTGCGACCGGGAAATCGCCCAAGCGGATGATCCAGTCGGGGCGTTCGCTGTGTGCGCCATCGGCGCTGCGCAGGACGGATTCTTGCCGCACGCAGACGCGGCGGCGGTCGTGCCGGCCAAAGCGCAGATTGGAAAGCGGCTCGGCGATGATCGGGCAATCCAGCGCCGCCGCCAGCGCGGTGACTGCCTCGGCCAGTCCGGCGGGCGCCATGCCGCCGCCGCAGACGATGATGCCGCGTCGTCCCGAGAGTTTGGCCGCGAGTCGATCGATTGGGTCGAGTTGGGCGAGTTGGTCGAATTGCCCTGGCTGCTCGCGTGGGTGGGGGCGGTCAATGGGCTCAAGTCGCCCGAAGGTTTCGGGCGCCGCAGTGTGATCGACGACGGCATTTGCCGCGAGGGCGGCGGGGAGCGTTGGCGGGTTCGCCGGACGCGGTGGCGCGCCGGTCGGGAGCGGTGAGGGCAGCAGCGGTTCGCGGAAGGCGATGTTGACGTGCACTGGCCCCGGCCGCGGCGACAGACTCTCGCGCATGAGGCGGTGCGCCAGTCGTAGCAGCCAGGCGACCGAAAAGCCGGCGGTCGGCGCGTCGAGAGCGTATGCGGCGCGTACGTGGTCGGCGAAGAGGCGCGTTTGCGCGGTCGTCTGATTGGCGCCCCAGCCATGTAGCTCCGTCGGACGATCGGCGGAGAGGAGCACGAGCGGCGTATTGCCCTGCGCGGCCTCGACGACGGCTGGGTGCCAGTTGGCAGGGGCCGAGCCGGAGGTGCACAGCAGCGCGACAGGCCGCTGGCTGGCCTTGGCGCGGCCAAGGGCAAAAAAGGCGGCGCTGCGCTCGTCGATGACAACCGTACAAGCGAGATCGGCATGGCGCAAAAACGCCAGGGCCAGCGGCGTCGAGCGTGAGCCCGGCGAAAGCACGACATCGCGTAGCCCGGCGGCGGCGAGCCCGTCCGCCAGCGTCTGCGCCCAATGCAGGTTGACGAGGCCGGTATCGCTTGCGGCCGGCAGGGGGGGGGGCGAGGGAGCTTGCGTCATCAGGTTCCGGTGCGCGGCGTGGGGGCGGACTCGAGCGCCGGGTGGGGGCGACACTGTAGGGCGTCGAGCGCGGCGGTGAGCTTGATTTCGGTTTCGGCGAATTCCTGTTCGGGGCGCGATCCGGGGACGATGCCCACTCCCGCATAGCAGTCGGCGAACCCGCCGGAAATCCGCGCGCAGCGCAGGGCGACGACGACTTCGCCGTTACCGCCCGCGTCGATCCAGCCAACGCCGCCGGTAAACCATGCAGGCCGGGTGTCGCGGTGGGCTCGCAGCCAGCGTTGGGCGGCCAGTGATGGCGTGCCGCCGACGGCAGGCGTGGGGTGCAGCGCGGCGATGAGGTCGAAGAGGTCGACGCCCGTGCGTACGTGTCCGGCGAATTGCGTGCGCAAATGTTGCAGGTCACGCAGGCGGAGAACTTCCGGCGCCGCCGCTTGCTCAAGCGTCTGGCACAGGGGCGCCAGTGCGCTGCGTACGGCATCGACGACGAGCCCCTGCTCGCGACTGTTTTTGTCGTCGTCGAGCGCGAATGACTCGGTTGGCGCGGCTTCGCCCGTACGCAACGCCGCGGCTTCCGGCGCGGCCCAGGCGGTGCCGGCCAGTGCGTCGGCGCGCGCGATACCGTCGTCGAGCGCAATCAGGCGCTCCGGGGTGGCGCCGATGAAGGCCATGCCCGGCCGGGTCACGGCGTACACGGTGCACGCCGGGTGGCGTTCCGCGAAGGCGGCGAGAACGGGAGCGAGCGCGATCGGCTGCTTCGCGCGCAGGCGAACGCGGCGCGATACGACGAGCTTGCGTACCCGGCCGCTGGCGATTTCTGCCAGCGCAGCCGTCACACGGGCGAGGAAAGCGCGGTCGTCGAGCGGCGCGGGCTGGCGTTGTGGCGGGAGGTTCGGCGGGCGGTGCGCGGTGCCAGCGGCGCTGTTGGGGATCGCCACAAAACTACGGCGCAGCGTGTCGAGCCAGGCATCGACCGCCGCCTCGCCCTCGCGTGCCGGGCAACTGAAGGTCGCCGTGATCTTGCCGCCGCGACTGACCAGCAGGACGGCGGGAACAATCAGCCGGGCGTTGGGCAGATCGTCCTGCGCTTCATCGTCGAAGGCGAAGCCCAGATGGGCGGCGGGGAGCCGGCGGGCTGCGCTGTTGCCACTATCTCCGCAGTCACGAGCATGGTGCCGCCAGTCGGCGGAAATGCCGGCAAAGGCGGCTTGCAGGGCGGTGAAGCGGTTGGGTCCGGCGCTGGTGACGATCATCGCCTGGCCGAGCGCCAGATGCCATTCGTCGGCGTCCGGGCGGGCCCACCAGAAGGCGTGCTGGTCGTCGAGGCGGGCGTCGAGCCAGCGGCAGTGGCCCTCACCCAGCGTCAGCGTCAGGCTGATCAGCGCGTGCGGCGGGGCGTCGGCGAGTTGAGTGACGAGTTGCGCAGCAAGGCGGGCGCGCAGTACGTGCCGCTGCGCCGGATCGAGGAGAGGGGGCAATCTCACGTTGCCTCCTGCGCCAGTGCGCGCAAGGCGGCGCGTTCGATCTTGCCCATGGCGTTACGCGGCAACTGCGCGACACGCAGGACACGGCGTGGCCGTTGCGCGGTCGGCAACTGCTGGCGACCAAATTCACGCACGCTCTCCGGACTGGCGTCGCCGACGAAAACGGCGACCAGCAGATCGCCCCAGACCGGATCGGCAATTGCCGTCACGGCAATGTCGCGGATGCCGGGGCAGGCGGCGAGTTGCGATTCGACGTCGAGCGGGTGCACGTTGACACCGCCGCTGATCAGCATGTCGTCGGCGCGACCGATGATGCGCAGGCGTCCGGCGGCGTCGATCTGGCCGAGATCGGAGGTGGCGAACCAGCCGTCCGTCAGCCCGACTCCCGGCGCCAGCGTCGGCGTGAGGTAGCCCAGCATTATCTGCTTGCCGCGCAGGTGAAGGCGGCCGCTGTCGTCGCAGCGGCTTTCGAGGCCGGGCAATAGCGTGCCGACGTCGCCTTCCTGCCAGGGCGTGTCGCTGGCGACGAGCGTGGCGGCCTGTGCGGCGGATTCGCTCATGCCCCAGCTTGGGCAGAGCGGCCAGCCGGCGGCGCGGGCGCGTTCGTAAAGGGGGCGCGACAGTGCGGCGCCGCCGATCAGCGCGTAGCGCAACGTGGCCGGCGGGCGTGGCGAGGCGCCTGCGCTGTCGCCGCCAGCATCGCTGTGCGGCAGGTCCAGCAGGCGTGAGAGCATGGCGGGGGTGAGCGAGACGTGGCTGATCGTGCCGCTGGCAATGTCCTCCCAGACTGTCGCGGCGTCAAAGCGCTCGTGCAACGAGATCGTCGCTCCGGCGTGCAGGCAGCGATGCAGGATCGACATGCCACCAATGTGGTAGAGCGGCAGGCAGTCCAGCCAGACGTCGCCGACGGCAAGCGGCAGGCGCGCATTGGCAGCACCTGCGGCGGCGGCGAGGTTGGCATGCGAGAGCATGACGGCCTTGGGCGCTCCTTCACTACCGCTCGTGGCGATGATCAGCGCGGGCGCGTCGTGGCGGGTGGGGGGCGGTGCGGGGAGGGCGTTGGGCTGCGGCTCAACGTTGTCGTGGGCGCTTGGGACGACTTGCGCTGCGCCGCTTGGTGGCAGCGTACGGCGGCGGATGTGACGACCGCCCAGTTCGGCGAGCGTCTGCCAGCGCCGCTCCGCGTTCGCCGGATCGAGTGGTGCCAGGGCGGTGCCGGCAAACGAACAGGCGAATGCCGCACGCAGCAGATCCCAGGCTCCGCCTGCGATGGCCGTGATGGCGGTGAGAGCGTTTGGCGCTGTGTCGGCAAGAGTGCCCGCGTGACTCTCGTCGTTCATGAGCGTCCGCGCGTCGCGTGTGGCCTGCTGGTATAGCTGCGCGTAACTGAAGTCGCCCTGCGCCGTGCGCACGGCAACGGCCTGCGGGGTGCGGGCTGCGCGGTCAGTCAGCAGGGTGGCGAGTCGCGTCATCGGTGGGCGCAGGAGCGGTGATCGTTCGGGATGGGGGCGGCGAGGGGGCCGTTGCCGATTTCTCGGTGGGGCTGCCGCGATTAGTAGACGAAAGGTGGTGGTGCGGGTCGATCAGGCGTGGGTGCAAGCGGTGCAAAAGCTCACGATTATACGCGGCGGGCGCGTGCCTCGTTTTTTCGCCCGCGCCTTGTCGCCGAATGTGTAGGCGACTGCGCGCGGTGGCTGGCGCTGGGGCAGCCGTGGCGTCGTCGTTGCTGTGCTGGGTTTAGGTGAACGAGGTGGCCAGTGCTGGCCATGGTGTGAAGCCGAGGCCGACGGATGTCGGGAGGTGGAGGCGGCCGTGCGCGACGGTGGCGCTTTCCCCTGTGTCGCTAGCCAGCCAGCGCGCCGTGGCGAGTCCGTGCGTGGGCGGTGCGCAGTGTGGCAAGTGGGCAGGCTGTTCGGCGTCGATACAGGCAGCCAGTTGGGCGGCGGCGAGAATGCCGCAGCTCGAATCGATGCTGCTGGTGACGACGACCTCCAGCCCCTGCGCGAGAACGTGGCGGGCGAGGAGTAGCGAAGGCAGCAGGCCGCCCTGGCGCGGCGGCTTGATGACCAGACGGCGTAGCGGCAGCGCTAGCCCTGACGGATCATCAACGTCGCTGCCGTCCGCCGGGCGCCCCCATTGCCGGAGGTTGGCAATGATCGGCCACGACTCGTCGAAGGCCAGCGGGAAGGGGCTGCGTGCCTGCAGGCGGGTGAGTGCTTCGAGGTGCGTGCCGAGTGCGTGTTGGCGCTGCACCGATCCACGGCGTGGCGGGGCGCACTGCGTCGCCGGCAGCGCCAGCGGTTCTTCGAGGCTGTCGACCGGCAGTCCGACGCAGGCGTCGATGAAGCGTGTCGCTTCCTCTTCGTTCCAGGCACCGTTGGCGTCAAGGCGCAGCGTGAGCGTGCCGTCCATCGCCTGTACGGCGCGGCGCAGGGTATCGATCTCGCTGTCGACGGCGGCGACGCCGACTTTCAGTTTGACGATGCCGAAGCCCTCGTTGGCCGCCGCGTTCAGTGCGTCGGCGAGCGCTGCGTCCGAGAAACGGGCGAGTGCGCCCAGCGTCGCGTTCACGCGCACGCTATCGGCGCAGGCCGGTTTAACGACGGGCGGTGCGGTAGCGGTGCCCTCGGCGCCGGCGAGGGTGGGCAAAGCCGCGCGCAGGCTTTCGCCACGTTGCTGCGACCACAGATCGAGGATGGCGGATTCGAGGGCGGCGCGGACGGTCGGGGCGAGGCGGCCCACGAGTGATGGCGGGGCGGGGTGATTGGCGGCGGGCGCCAGTGCGCGCAGCGTTTGCCAGACGGTGCTGGGCGTCTGTCCGGGGAGTTGGCGGCACAGGCGCTTCAGTTGCCGGCAGGCGGCGAGTGGCGATTCGCCCGGGGTGCCGGCGAGCGGCGCGCATTCGCCGTAGCCTTGGCGGCCGTCGCTGAGAGTGAGGCGCAGCAGCCAGCCTTCCCTCTGCGTGAAACCGCCGGCGGCGCAGAGCCAGGGGGACGCTAGCGGCAGGCGGTAGCGCAGCAGGCGTGCCGCCACGATCCGTTGATCGGCGCCGGGCGTGGCGGGCGTCATGCGGCGATTTCCGAGGCGCTGTGCGTGCTGTTACCCGCCGCCTTCCCGTCTAGGACGGCGACGGGCTGGGCGCTGACGATGGAGCGGCGGGCCAGGGGCGGCGGAAAAGGGCGCTCGCTCACATCAGGGGCGGCGGCGGAACTTGCTGAAATCCGGCGCGCGCTTTTCGAGCCAGGCGTTGCGGCCTTCGAGTCCTTCTTCGCTCATGTAAAAAAGCCCGGTGGCGTTACCGGCGAGTTCCTGGATGCCGGCCAGACCGTCGGTGTCGGCGTTGAAGCCGGCCTTGATCATGCGCAGCGCCATCGGCGACAGTCGCAGCATGTCCTGGCACCAGCGCACGGTTTCTTCTTCCAGCTCGGCAAGGGGTACGACGGTATTGACCAGCCCCATGTCGAGCGCCTGCTGCGCGTCGTACTGGCGGCACAGCAGCCAGATTTCCTTGGCCTTCTTCATGCCGATGGTGCGCGCCAGCAGGCCGGCGCCGAGACCGGCGTCGAAGCTGCCGACGCGCGGGCCGGTCTGGCCGAAGCGCGCGTTGTCGGCGGCGATCGACAGGTCGCAGACGAGGTGCAGCACGTGGCCGCCGCCGATGGCGTAACCGGCGACCATCGCCACCACCGGTTTCGGGCAGCGGCGGATCTGCATCTGCAGGTCGAGCACGTTGAGGTGCGGGGTGCCGTCCTCGTCATGGTAACCGCCGTCGTCGCCGCGCACCGTCTGGTCGCCGCCCGAACAGAAGGCTTCGTGGCCGGCGCCGGTGAGGACGATGACGCCGACTTCGCGGTCGAACTGCGCGCGGTGCATGGCGTCGATCAGCTGGCTGACCGTTTCCGGGCGGAAGGCGTTGCGCTTGTGCGGCCGGTTGATGGCAATGCGCGCAATGCCGTCGGCGAAGTCGTAGGTGATGTCGGAGTAGCTGACGCGTGTTTGCCAGGCAAGGGCGGTGCGGATCGGATTGGACATGTCGGGAATCGTTTCGTGGCAGGAGGAACGGCGCAACAAGGGGCTTGCGTCGGGGATCGGGCGAAGGTTACCGGCTGTGTCAAACCTTGCCAAGGCGGCGTCTCGTGGCGTCCTCGCATGGCGCGAAGATGAAACTTGTATGAAAGTCACGGCCTTGGGGGTGTCTTCATGGTAAAATCTCTGCCCTTTTTTCAAGGTCTTGCCTCCATGTCCCGTCCAGTTCGCAACATCGCCATCATCGCCCACGTTGACCACGGCAAGACCACCATGGTCGACAAATTGCTGCGACAGGCGGGTGCGTTCGCTGCGCACCAACATCTGGTCGAGCGGGTCATGGATTCCAACGACCTCGAAAAAGAGCGCGGCATCACGATTCTCGCCAAAAACACGGCGGTCGACTACGAAGGCGTGCACATCAATATCGTCGATACCCCGGGGCACGCGGACTTCGGCGGTGAAGTCGAGCGCGTGCTGTCGATGGTCGACGGTGTTCTGCTTCTGGTCGATGCCGTCGAAGGCCCGATGCCGCAAACGCGCTTCGTTACCAAGAAGGCCCTGGCGCTTGGTCTGCGCCCCATCGTCGTCATCAACAAGGTTGACCGCGATGGCGCGCGTCCGGACTGGGTGGTTGATCACACTTTCGACCTTTTCGACAAGCTCGGCGCCAATGACGAGCAACTCGATTTCCCGGTGGTCTACGCCTCGGCGCTCAATGGCTTTGCCACGCTCGATCTGGCGCAGCCTTCGCCGGATATGCGCCCGCTCTTCGAGACCATTCTCAAGCACGTGCCGCCGCCCGAAGCCGGCGAAATCGATGAGCCGCTGCAACTGCAGATTTCCGCACTCGATTATTCGACCTACGTCGGGCGCATCGGTATCGGCCGCATCCAGCGTGGGCGTCTGAAGTCGGCGCAGTCAGTGACCGTTCTCTACGGCCAGCCCGATGCGAACGGCAATTTTGAACACGGTTCGCCGAAGAGCGCCAAGGTCAATCAGGTGTTCGGTTTCCGCGGTCTTGAGCGCGTCGCGCTCGACGAAGCGGTGGCTGGCGATATCGTGCTGGTGACGGGGATCGAAGAACTGTCGATCGGCTGCACGATCACCGACAACGATCAGCCCGAAGCGCTGCCGATGCTCAAGGTCGACGAGCCGACGCTGAACATGACTTTCATGGTCAATTCCTCGCCTTACGCCGGCACTGAAGGCAAGTTCGTTACCAGCCGCCAGATCCGCGAGCGTCTGCAAAAAGAACTGCTGACCAACATGGCGTTGCGCGTCGAAGATACCGAAGACAGCGACAGCTTCATCGTCTCCGGTCGCGGCGAGTTGCACCTGACCATCCTGCTCGAATCGATGCGTCGTGAAGGTTACGAACTGGCGGTCGGTCGTCCGCGCGTGATCTACAAGGAAGTCAATGGAGAGCGTCTGGAGCCTTGGGAGTTGCTCACGCTCGACGTCGAAGAAGTGCACCAAGGGGGCGTGATGGAAGCCCTCGGCTACCGTCGTGGCGAGTTGCAGGATATGGTTTCCGACGGTCGCGGCCGCGTCCGTCTGGAGTACAGCATTCCGGCGCGTGGCCTGATCGGCTTCCAGGGCGAATTCCTCAACCTGACGCGCGGCACGGGCTTGATGAGCCACGTCTTCGACGACTACGCGCCGGTCAAGGGCGAAGTCCCCGGCCGCCGCAATGGCGTGCTGATCTCGGCCGAGCAGGGCGAGGCTGTCGCCTACGCGCTGTGGAAGCTGCAGGATCGTGGCCGTATGTTCACGGTGCCGGGCGATCGCCTCTACGAAGGCATGATCATCGGCATCCACAGTCGTGAAAACGATCTTGTCGTCAATCCGATCAAGGGCAAGCAGCTGACCAATGTGCGCGCTTCGGGGACCGATGAGGCCGTTCGTCTGGTGCCGCCGGTCGCGCTGACGCTGGAATCGGCGGTCGAGTTTATCGACGACGACGAACTGGTCGAGATCACGCCGAAGAACATCCGCATCCGCAAGCGTCACCTGACGGAGCAGGATCGTCGTCGCGCACAGCGTTCGGACAACTGATCTGCGGCGTGTCGTATCGGGCCATGTGCCCGATATTTCCTGTCGTAACGGGAAATGCATGATTTCGGTAATGCCGGATCATGCATTTTTCATTTTACAGGTCGCTTCGGCAAACCTTTGTGCAAGGATTGCTGCTCCGTTAGCAAATAGGTGTGCCGGCGGAATAAGACGATCAGTGATATTGGTAGTGCCTGTCCATATCGTGTGATCGTCCGTTAATTACCCGGAGAATACCCACCATGGAATTCATGACCTGCATTGTTTCTGCCGACGAAGACGAATACTCCGATCTGGCGGCGTCTGCGTCGCCCTTGCATGAATGGAGCGGCATTGAATCGCCGGGGCTGGATACTGCCCGTCTGGCGGCCCTGCATTCCCTGCTGACCGGCGATCCCTTGCATGTGGCAATGGATTATTGCGAGCCGGTTTGCGTCGTCGAAGGCGATAACGAAACCCTTATCCTGCGCATCGATACTTCCCTGGCCGATGCGTTGGTTGAACTCGACGAGGAGGCACTGGAGACCGTCGCCGCCGAGTTGGCGGCCACGGAGGCCTTCGAGGGGAATGAAAACGGCGAGGAGGGGGTCTTTGAGCTCCTCACTGCCTTGGCCGAACTGGCGCAGCTCGCCGAGTCGCAAGGGCAGTTGCTTTTTGTCTGGATCAGGATCGTGCAGGACTGAGCAGAAAGCCCCGCCAGCCGCGTGCGGGGGGGGGCTTTTCTCTGCGCAGGGAGGCTCCCGGGCTCGCTGAATAGCTCAGGCTGGGAGGCGCCGGCCTGCCAGTTAGGATGCGCGCGTCCCACAGAGTTTCTGTGAGGGTATCTGGGGGAATAGGCCCGCGAGCCAGTCTTGCGCGTTAGGCGCGAAATAACCCACAGAATAAAACAGCAACCGAAAATAAAAAGGCCCGCATTTCTGCGGGCCTTTGAATTTCTGGCTCCCCGACCTGGGCTCGAACCAGGGACCTACGGATTAACAGTCCGGCGCTCTACCGACTGAGCTATCGAGGAACAACGAAGCGCGCATGATAATGATGGATTGCCACTTCGTCAACAGGTTTAATCGAATGGCTGTAAAAAAGGGGCTTTCGATTTAGTGGGGGCGCCGTGCGATCTGCACGACTCACTCGCGCGATAGGCGTGACGAGTGCAAGGGCGCGAGTCGTGCAAATGGGTGCGGCGCTGGCCGTCGCGCGTTTAGCGGCTCGCGGCTGGCGGCGCGGGCCGTTCGGCCAGCGCAGCCAGGATCTGCGTCAGCAATCGCCAGGTGAGTGCTACCGAGGCGATGTCGACGCGCTCGCCGGGCGCGTGGGCGCCGCGAATGGTCGGGCCGAAGGAAACCATGTCGAGGCCGGGATACGCGGCGCCGATGATGCCGCACTCGAGTCCGGCGTGGATGACCTGTACGCGCGCTTCTTGGCCGAATTCCTGCGCATAGACCCGCTGGCATTGCGCCAGCAGGGGCGAGTGCGGGTTGGGCGTCCAGCCGGGGTAGGCGCCGGATTGCGTTACCGGCGTGCCGGTGAGCGCGAAGAGGCTGGCGATTTCGTCGGCGAGGGCCTGGCTGCCCGCTTCGTGCAGCGAACGCACCATGAAGTTGGCGCGCCCACCCGCGGGGGTCAGTTCGACTTGTCCGAGGTTGTTCGAGGTCTCAACCACGCCGGGAAGCTGCCGGCTCATGTGCCGCACACCGTACGGGGCAGCGTGCAGTGAGGCGAGCCAGACGGCTTGTTCTGCCGGTGCCAGCACAGCTCCCGGGGCGTCGCTTTCCGCCACGGCGGCGAGCGTGCAGCGTTCCCACTCCAGACGGACGCCGTCGTCGACGCCCGCCAGTTCGCGGCGTAGCCGGCTTTGCCAGTCGCTGAGGTGGCGTTGCAGTCGGGCTTCGCTGCCCGTGGGGAGCGCCAGCGTCGCGTGTGCTTCGCGCGGCAGGGCGTTGCGCGCGCTGCCGCCGCGCAGGCTCGCCAGACGCAGGGGAATGGCCTTGTCGAGGGCGCACAGCACGCGGGTGAGCAATTTGATGGCGTTGCCGCGCTGCTCGTGGATGTCGACGCCCGAATGGCCGCCGCGCAGCCCCTCCAGACGGATGCGCCAGCCCTCCGTGCCTTCGGGCAGGGCGCTCGGGGTGTCGGGGCGGCTGACGTCGACGTCGATGCCGCCGGCGCAGCCCAGGTAGAACTCGCCCCATTCCTCGGTATCGAGGTTAAGCAGCAGACGGCCTTGCAGCAGGTCCGGGGCGAGGCCACGCGCGCCGCCCATGCCGGCTTCTTCGTCGATGGTAAGGAGGGCTTCGATGGGGCCGTGCGGCAGTTGCCTGTCGGCGAGCACGGCGAGGATCAGGGCGACGCCGATGCCGTTGTCGGCGCCCAGTGTCGTTTCTTCTGCGAGCAGCCAGCCATCGCGCACGACAGGGTGAATGGCGTCGCGGGCGAAGTTATGCGGGCTACGGCCGTTCTTCTGGCAGACCATGTCGAGATGCGCTTGCAGGATGACGCCCGGGGCTTCGTCGTGGCCTCGGCTCGCTGCCTTGCGAATCAGCAGATTGCCGGCAGCGTCGATGCTCGGTGTCAGCCCTGCGGCGCGCGCCCAGTCGTACAGGTGGGCGCGCAGCGCGGCCTCGGCTTTGGAGGCGCGGGGGATCTGGCAGAGCGTGGCGAAATGACGCCAGACGGCGGAGGGTTCGAGGTCGCGAAAGACGGCGGGAAGCTCCGCCGCCACCGCCGTGACAGGCGTCATTGTCTAGCCTCCGAGGTAGGCTTCTTCCACTTTCGGGTTGGCGAGCAGGTTTTCGCCGGAGTCGGCAAGGACGATTTCCCCGGTCTCGATGACGTAGCCGTGGCGGGCGATCTTCAGCGCCTGGCGGACGTTCTGTTCGACCAGAAGGATGGTCAGGCCACGCCGGTTGATCTCGACGAGCGTGCGGAAAATCTCCTGCACCATGATCGGCGCCAATCCCATCGACGGTTCGTCGAGCAGCAGCAGTTTCGGCTTCGCCATCAGCGCGCGGCCGATGGCCAGCATTTGCTGTTCGCCGCCGGAAAGGTTGCCGGCGAACTGGTCGGCGCGGTCCTTCAGGCGCGGGAAGAGAGCGTATACCTCGTCGAGCGAGGCGGCGATCTCCGCCTTGTCGGTGCGCGTGTAGGCGCCCAGAACAAGGTTTTCGGCGACGGTCAGCGTCGTCAGGATGGCGCGGCCTTCGGCCACCTGCACGACGCCGCGCTTGACGATCTGGTGCGCCGGCAGCGCCGTGATGTCTTCGCCGTCGAATTCGATCTTGCCGCGTGCCGGTTTGAGCAGCCCGGAGAGCGCCAGCAGCGTCGTGCTTTTGCCGGCGCCGTTGGCGCCGACCAGCGCGGTGATTTCGCCCGTGTTGAGGTGGAAGGTCAGTCCTTTGACGGCCTCGATGTGGCCATAGGCGACGGCGAGGTCGCGTACGCGCAAGAGCACGCTCATGCTTCGTCCTCCTTGCCGAGATAGGCTTCGATCACGTCGGGATTGTTGCGCACCTCATCCGGCGTGCCTTCGGCGATGATGCGACCGAAGTTGAGCACGGCGATGCGGTCGCACAGCCCCATGACGAAGCGCATGTCGTGCTCGATCATGAAAACGCCGTAACCACGGTCGCGGATGTTGCGGATTTCCTCCATCAGGATCGTCTTTTCGGAGGGATTCATGCCGGCCACCGGCTCGTCGAGGAGCAGGAGCTTCGGTTCCGTGGCCAGCGCGCGGGCGAATTCAAGCTTGCGCTGGTCGCCGTAGGAGAGGTTGTCGGCGAGCATGTCCGACTTGTGCTCCAGACCGACCCACGAAAGCAGCTCGAAGGCGCGCTCGCGGGCGCGCTTTTCCGCGCTGCGGCAGGCGCCGGTGTTGAAAAAGATGGCGGCCGGGCTGTAGTTCAGGTGGTCGTGCATGCCCACCATGACGTTTTCGAGCAGGCTCATCTCCTTGAAGATGCGGATGTTCTGGAACGTGCGGGCGATGCCGCGGTGGGTGATGCGCTGCGGCGGCAGGCCGACGAGGCTGTTTCCCATGAACTCGATGGTGCCGTTGCTCGGTTCGAGCAGGCCGGTGACGAGGTTGAATACCGTCGTCTTGCCGGCGCCGTTGGGGCCGATCAGGCCGTAGATGCTACCCGCCGGCACTTCAAAGCTGACATCCTGCAAAACATGCAGGCCGCCGAAGTGTTTGCCGACGTTGCGGATGGACAGCAGCGTGGGATCGCTCATGCCCGACCTCCCTTGACTCGTTGCAGCCAGCCACGAAAACGGCGCGGGTCCCAGATGCCCTTGGGCAGGAACAGCACCACCAGCACCAGCACGGCGCCATTCACGAAGGAGCGGAAGTCATGCAGCGAGCGCAGAAGTTCCGGCAGCAGCGTGATGATCGAAGCACCGAGAACCGGGCCGATCAGGTTGGCGGTGCCGCCAAGGACGGCCATGGTGATGATGTCGACGGCGTTCTCGAAACCGTATTCGCGCGGACTGATGAAGAACGTGAAGTGCGCATTCAGCGCCCCGGCGACGCCCGCGATGACGGCCCCGAGGACGAAGGCGAGCAGCTTGTAGCGATCGACGTCGATGCCCATCAGGCGGGCGGCCACCTCGTCTTCCTTGATCGCTTCAAAGGCCCGGCCGACCTTGGAACGGCGCAGGCGGGCGAGGCCGTACAGCGTCAGCGCCAGAATCAGGGCGATATGCCAGCCTTCGGTCAGCAGCGGGATGCCGTTCAGGCCTTCCGGGCCGCCGGTGATCTCGAGGTTGAGCACGGTGATGCGAACCACTTCGCCAAAGGCTAGCGTCGCCATCGCCAGATAGACGCCCGACAGACGCAAGACCGGCGCGCCGATGATCAGCGCCACCAGCGCCGGCGCGAGTCCGCCGGCTAGGAGGACGGCCGGGAAGGACCAGCCAAGTTGCAGCGTGAGCAGCGCCGAAACGTAGGCGCCGATGCCCATGAAGGCGGCGTTGGCGAGCGAGAGCAGGCCGCAGGACAGCGTCAGCCAGATCGACAGCGCCAGGAGGGCGTGTACGCCGACCGAGAACACCAGCGTGCTGTAGGTCGACCAGAAATCGTTGAACCACTCCATTATGCTTTTCTCTCCAGCTTGCGCCCGAACAGCCCCGAAGGCCGCACCAGCAGGATCAGGAAGAGCAGGCCGAAGGCCACCGCGTCGCCCATCTGGCTCGACAGGTAGGCTTTGCTGATCACCTCGGCGAAACCGAGGAAGAGACCGCCGATCAGCGCGCCGCGAATGTCACCCATGCCGCCGAGAATGATGACGGCGATGCCCTTGTGCAGGATCGGCTGGCCCATCTGCGGCGTGATCGCGTTGAAGTCGAGGCCGATCAGCACGCCAGCGACGCCGCCCAGTGCCGCGGCGACGAAGGACGTGACGTGAAACAGCCCTTCGACGTTGATGCCCAGCAGCCAGGCCGCTTTCGGCGATTCGGCGATTGCCCGCAGGGCGCGGCCCAGTTGTGTCCGCTTGATCAGCGTAAACAGCACCGCCATGAGAATGAAGGCGATGGCGACGATGGCCAGTTCGAGCGCCCGGACGTGCACGTTGCCGACGATGAACTCGCCGGCGGGCAGCGTTTCTTCGGGGAAGCGCAGGACTTCAGCGCCGAACATGCCTTGCGCCGCGCTGGTGAGCATGATGCCGACGCCGATGGTGGCGATCATCGGAATCAAGTGCGGCGCGTTGCGTGCGCGCAGTGGCTTGAGGATCAGCACGTCGACCAGCAGGCCGATGGTGCCGCTGATCAGCATGGCGCCGAGGATGGCGAGCCAGAGCGGCGCATCGAAATGCGTCACCAGAGCGAGGGCGGCATAGCTGCCGACCATGAAAACCGCTCCATGGGAGAGGTTGATGACCGCCAGCACGCCGAACACCAGGGTAAACCCCAGGGCGAACAGCGCGTAGACGCTGCCGAGCGTCAAGGCGTTGAGAAGTTGTTGTTCAAGCATCGGAGGGTTCCGCAGGGGGCCAAATACAATGCGGGGCAGATTTTCATCCGCCCCGCATTGTTGGGTGCGACAGGCTTACTTGCTGCTATAGAGCGTAAACTTGCCACCCTTGACCAGATAAATGAACGGTTTTTGATCCGCATCCCAGCCGCCAGGCTGGCCGCTCCGGGTTTTGGCCGGACGGAACTTGAAGGGGCCGGTCGCGCCACTGATGGTGGCTTTCGGCAGCGCATTTTTCAGCGCTTCGCGGTCGGCGACGATATCGCCCGACAGCTTGATATCTTTCAGGGCGGCGGCGGCTACGTTCAGCGCGTCGTAAGCCTGAGCGGCGAACTGGTTGGGTTCAGCCTTGTATTTTTTCTGGTACGCGGCGACGAAAGCCTGATTGGCCGGCGCCGGGTTGGTATTGGACCACGGGCTGCCGACGAAGGTACCTTCGCCCGCCAGCTTGGAAATCTCGAAGAGCTTCGGCGAATTGAAGCCGTTGCCGCCGATGAACGGCGCCTTGATGCCGAGGCCACGCGCTTGCAACATGATGTTGGCAGCCTCTTCGGCGAGGCAGGAACAGACCACGGCGTCAGGGTTCGAGCCCTTGATCTTGGTCAGTTGCGCCTTGAAGTCGACGTCGCCCTTGACGTAGGTTTCGGTCGTCGTCACCGGCAGCTTCTGCTCTTCGAGCACCTTCTTGAAAACGTCGTAACCGCTCTTGGTGAAGGCGTCGTCGTTGCCGTAGATCACCGCTACTTTTTTCAGCTGATAGTGCTTGGTCGCGGTGGCGACGGTCACGGGCAGCACATCCGATTCCATGACGGAATTACGGAACACGTAGGGGCCGACATCGGTGATGCCGTTGGCCGTCACCGAAGTGCCGAAGACGACGGTCTTGGCGGCGTTGGCCACGGGGCCGGCGGCGAACATGGAATTGGAGAGCGTCGGTCCGAAGATCATCAGGACTTTATCCTGGAAGATCAGCTTCTTGAAAACGTTGATGCTTTCTTCTTTCTTGCCTTGCTCATCCTCGATCACCAGCGTGATCTTGTTGCCGTTGATGCCGCCTTTGGCGTTGATTTCTTCGGCGGCCAGCTGAAAACCGTTGCTGATGGCGACGCCGTATTGCGCTGCGCCACCGGTCAGGGCTTCGGCAATGCCGATCTTGATGTCAGCGGCCTGAACCAGCCCGGCACAGGCGAGAGCGTTGACGAGGACGAGCGTTTTGCAAGCGAAGCGCATACCTTCTCCAGTCAGTTTTCAGTGGTAATGAAGAGAGCCGTGACTTTGGTTGGTGGGCCGGACGGCGATGGTTCGGCAAACCAAAGGGACGAGTCGGGCATTATAGCGTTTCGCGGCCCCACTTTTCGCTTGCCGATCAAGTGCTTTGCCTCAATTGGCAGAAAAAACCCGCATGTCATTGTCGCGCTGACGGCGTCGTCGGCTCAATCGTGCAGCTTGCGATAGAGCGTCTGGCGGCTGATTCCGAGCCGGCGGGCGGCCTGCGAGATGTTGCCCTGACAGGTCTCGAGCGCCTGGCGAATGGCCAGCCGCGACAGTTGCGCGAGGTTGTGGGCGCCACCGTCCGCTTTGACGGCAGGCGCATCGGCGGCGATGGTTCTTAACTCTTCGCTCACGTCGTCCGGCAGATGCGGCCAGTCGATGCGGCATTCGTCTTCATCCAGCATGGCGCAGGCGGTGCGTAGCACGCTGGCGTACTGGCGCAGATTCCCAGGCCAGCGGTACTGGACAAGACGGGCGAACAAATCCGGCGCGACGTGGAGCCGCCGCTGCGGACAGAGATCGCGCAGCAGTCGCTCGCTGAGCGCCGAAAAATCGCTGCGTTCGCGCAGGGCTGGCAGGTGCAGGGTCAGGCCGTTGATGCGGTAGTAAAGGTCGCTGCGGAAGTTGCCGCGCTCGACTTCGTCGCGCAGGGTGCGGTGGGTGGCGCAGACCAGCGCGAAATCGACATCAATCGGCACGCTGCCGCCCAGCGGCACGACCTGACGTTCTTGCAGGACGCGCAGTAGGCGGCTTTGCATGAGCAGGGGCATGTCGCCAATTTCGTCGAGAAACAGCGTGCCACCGTGCGCCTCGCGCAGGCGTCCGGGGCTGCCTTCGCGGCGGGCGCCGGTAAAGGCGCCGGGCAGGTAGCCAAACAGCTCCGCTTCGATGAGGTTTTCGGGAATGGCGGCACAGTTGATGGCTACGAAGGGGTGCTGCTGTCGCGGCCCGCTGTCGTGGGCGGCGCGTGCCAGCAGTTCCTTGCCGACGCCAGATTCACCGTGGATCAGAAGCGGAATGGGTTTGCCAAGGATGCGCCGAACTTTCTCGGTGGCGCCGTGCCAGCGCGTATCTCCGGTGTCGAGACGGCTGAGTGCGTCATCGCGTGTCTCGGCGGCGCCATCGCTCGTGCAGACGCTGGCGCGGCCGACGGGGCTGAGCGCGCCGTGCGCCTCGACGAAGAGCGGGCTGCCATCGCGCAGGTGTTGCTGCATTGGCCGCTTCTGCTGGCGCCGGCTGTGTGCGAGCAGCGTCTCCAGATCACTGTCGAACACTTGCGTCAGCGGCGTGCGGCCGAGGTCGGCGGGTGTCAGGCGCAGCAGGCTTAACGCGGCGCGGTTGGCGCCGATGATCCAGCCATCTTCGGAGAGCGCGACGATACCTTCGGCGACGCTGCCGATGCCTTCCGCGTGCGCGTGCAGATGCAGCCGGAAGCGGCATCGCTCGTCGGCGAGCAGGAGGCGGTTTTCGATCATGCGCGCGGCGGTGTTGACGAGGCCGAGCGTATGCGGGTGGCGGCGTCGCTGGTCGCCGGAGATGTCGAGCACGCCAAGAAGCTCGCCGCTGGCCGAGAGGATCGGCGCTGCCGCGCAGGTCAGGAAGGCGTTGCGTTCGAGGTAGTGTTCAGCGCCATGCACTTCGACGGCGGCGTTTTCAGCCAGCGCCGTGCCGATAGCGTTGGTGCCGCGTTGGCGCTCATGCCAGGAGACGCCGGCGGAGAGTGCGACGCGTTCGGCCTTGTCGAGAAAGTCGGCGTCACCCAGCGTGCGCATCAAGACACCCTGATGGTCGGCGAGAACGACCATGCTCCGGCTATGCCGTACCTGCTCGAAGAGGTAGTCCATGACCGGCCGCGCATGCGCCAGCAACTCCTGCTGGTGGGCGAGGGCGTGCAGTAAATGGCCACCACAGAGGTTCTCGTCGTCGTTGACGTGGCTGGAGGGAAGCAGCCCCGCCGCCATGCTGCGTCGCCACGAGCGGGCGAGGCGTTCGCCGAGCAACTCGCTGGGGCAGTCGCCGCGCTCGAGCAGGCGTAGACGCGCCTGACGCAAGGCCGGCGCCGACAAGGCGGTATTCATGTTTTGTCTCCTCGACGGGTCGTTGCCCGTTTTTCTGAGGAGTATAGAGCGATGCTGTTTGAGTGCAATCCCGCCGTCGCACTCCCCCGCCGGCGGTGCGCTCAGTCGGCGTCCGCCAGCCACAGGCAGTGGCCTTTGCTCTCTTTCTGAATGCTGGCGAGGACGCGTGCGTGTTCGGCGATTTCGTCGTCGCTGGCGCGATAGACGCGCAGGGCGGCAGCGTGTGCGCGGGGCTGCACGCTTTCGGTGACGGTTGCTTCCGGCGTTGGCGTGCTGCCAAGGTCCATCAGCAGGCTTTCCTGGCCGCGCGTCATGGCGACGTAGACTTCGGCGAGGATTTCCGCGTCGAGCAAGGCGCCGTGCAGGG
This sequence comes from Rhodocyclus gracilis, assembly GCF_009617575.1. GTDB lineage: Bacteria > Pseudomonadota > Gammaproteobacteria > Burkholderiales > Rhodocyclaceae > Rhodocyclus > Rhodocyclus gracilis. Next base: position 186,167 of record NZ_WIXJ01000001.1, on the reverse strand, counting down.
TCCGGTGCGAGTTGTCGACCTGATAGCGCTCGCAGAGCGCGTTCAGGTTGTTGCGCTTGCCCGGATGCAGGTCTTTGGCCATGCGCAGGGTGTCGCAAACACCCGCGCAAAGCGTCGTGACGGGCGCCATGTCGAGGCGCGCCAGTTCGGCGTTGAGAAAGCCGATATCGAAGGGCGCGTTATGGATGACGAGTTCGGCGCCGCGGATGAAATCGAGGAACTCGGCGGCGATCTCGGCAAAGCGCGGCTTGTCCTGCAAGAACTCGCGGCTGATGCCGTGCACGGCTTGCGCGCCTTCGTCGATGTCGCGGTCGGGGTTGAGGTAGTAGTGGAAATGATGGTGCGTCAGGCGGCGGTTTTTCATTTCGACGCCGGCGATTTCAATGACGCGGTGCCCCAGCTTGTGTTCGAGGCCGGTGGTTTCGGTATCGAGGAATATTTGGCGCATGGATAGACCTGAGCGGTTGGACGAGCAGTAAGGAAACGTGGCGAAGCTTAGGCGATGCGTCCGGCGACAACGTCGTCGATGCCGCGATTGGCCAGCGCGTCGGCGCGTTCGTTACCCGGTTCGCCAGCGTGTCCCTTGACCCACGACCAGGTGATGCGGTGCTGGCGGGCGAGGGTGTCGAGTTCCTGCCAGAGGTCGGCGTTCTTCACGGGCTTTTTGTCCGAGGTGCGCCAGCCGTTTTTCTTCCAGTTGAATATCCACTCGCTGATGCCTTTTTGCACGTACTGCGAGTCGGTCAGTACGCGGGCCGTCGTTGGCCGCTTGAGAGCGCCCAGCGCACGGATGACAGCGGTCAGTTCCATCCGGTTGTTGGTGGTGTGGGCTTCGCCACCCCAGAGTTCTTTCTCGTTGTCGCCAGCGATCAAGAGCGCGCCCCAGCCGCCGGGGCCGGGGTTGCCGCGGCAGCCGCCGTCGGCGTAAATGGTGACGAGGGAGGTCGCGACCGGCGCAGCGGTCGACGTGGCGGATTCACAACTCATCGTGATGTATCTCCTTGCGGGCGACGGCGGAGGCGGCTTTGCGCGGCACGCGTCGCGGGTTCCAGGCGGGCATGATCAGGCGCATGCCGTGCACGCGTTTGATCGCCCTCAATAAATAGACACCGCCGGCAAACCCCCACCAGCGGTCGCCGGCGGCCTCCATGAAATGGCTGCGGCGCAGCCAGTCGGCATCGTTGAAGGGGGGCGCGTAGCAGCCGAAGGCGCCCCGGTCGAGTTCAAAGCCGAGCAGCTTGAGCCAGTCTTTCAGACGCACCAGCGACAGATAGTCGCCGTTCCAGGGGAAACCATCCGGACGTCGTGGCAGACGGCGGCGCAGCCCCCAGAGCGAGAAAGGGTTGAAGCCGGTAATGAGCAACTGTCCTTCCGGGATCAGCACGCGCTCGACTTCGCGCAGGATCTGATGCGGGTCGCTGCAAAACTCGAGGACGTGCGGCATGACGATCAGGTCGATGCTGGCTGCGGGAAACGGCAGTTGGCGCAGGTCGCAGCGCGCATCGACGGCGCCGGATTCGCCGATTTTCTGCCGCAAGGGAATGCGGTTGCCGTCGAGGAGGCCGTATTGCGGCAGGCCGAACTGGAGCGCGTTGTAGCCGAAGACGTCGGCAGTGATCGCGGTCAGGCGGGCCTCTTCCCACGCCATGACGTAGCGGCCCTGCGGCGTCTCCAGCCATGCGTCGAGTCCCGGAATTGACATTTCGCGACGATCTCCCAGAATTGCCCGATGCAAAAAAACGCGATGCCCACCTCTCCCGACACTGTGTCGCCCATGCCGATTGCGGCATTCGCCGACAACTACATCTGGTTGCTGCATCGCGGCAATCAGGCGCTGGTGGTCGATCCCGGCGATGCCACGCCGGTACTCGCCGTGCTGGCGCGCGAACACTTGCAACTGGCCGCGATCCTCATCACGCACCATCATGCCGACCATCAGGGAGGCATTGCCGGTTTGCTGGAGGTGTCGGCGGAAAAGGGCGTGCGCACGGCGGTATTCGGACCGGCGGCGGAGTCTATCACAGCGCTTTCCGAGCCGTTGCGCGGGGGCGAAACCCTCACGATTGACGCCCTTGCCGCCTCCTTCGCCGTCCTCCCGGTTCCCGGACATACGCGTGGACACCTCGCCTATTATGGCGCCGGCAGACTTTTTTGCGGCGATACGCTGTTTGGTGCCGGCTGCGGCCGTCTCTTCGAAGGCACGGCTGAGCAGATGTTCGCGTCGCTCACAACCTTGGCTGCGCTGCCTGAGACGACCGAGGTGTATTGCGCGCACGAGTACACCGCCGCCAATCTGCGTTTCGCGCAGCAGGTCGAGCCGGGGAACGCGGCGATTGCCGAGCGGGCGGCCCTTGTCGCCGAGGCGCGTGCCAGAGGTGTGCCGAGCGTGCCCTCGACCATTGCCCTGGAAAAAGCGACCAATCCCTTCCTGCGCTGCGATGCCCCCGGCGTGATCGCCTCGGTGCGCGACTGGTGCGCGAAGTCCTCGCAATCCGCACACTCCGGACAGCTTCCCGTGCCGGCGGCGGACAATCCTGCCGGGATCTTTGCGGCCTTGCGGGCCTGGAAAAACGTTTTTTAAGGCACCTCTTTCAAGGTGCGTGTTTTAACGCGGCAAGCGGCGCGCCTTGCCCACAATGCTGCCCATCAGGAGGTGACGGTGCGGCGTGCGCTGGCCAGTGCCTGCGCCAGCGTGGCGAGAACCTTGCCGGCGTTGAAAGGTTTGACGATAAAACCTGCCGCGCCGTGCTGGATCGACTCCTGCACGTTATCCACGCTGGGTTTGCCGGTGACCATGATGACGACCGTTTCCGGCTGCGCCAGTTTGATCGCCTGCAAGGCTTCGAGGCCATCCATCTCCGGCATCATCACGTCGAGAAAGACCACTTCCGGGCGCAGGCGGTCGATCATGTCGAGCGCCACGGCGCCGTTACGCGCTTCGCCGATCACTTCGTAGGTGTCCGAGCGGAGGATGCCGCGCAGGACGGTGCGCATCAGGTCGTTGTCGTCGACGATGACGATGCGGGTGATGGCGGACGCGTTCACGCGGAGGTCTCCTGAAGAGCGTTTTCCGGATCAAGGGAGTCGGTGGCGCGCACGCAATTGCGGCCGTCGCGTTTGGCGCGATAGAGCGCGCGGTCAGCAGCGGCGAGCAGGACGCTGGCGGCGGTTTCCGGCATCGGCACGGCGCAGGCTACGCCGAAGCTCGCGCTGACCCGGCCCAAGGGAACGTCGGAACGCTCCAGCGCCAAGGTCACAATGGCTTCGCGCATGCGCTCGGCGACGAAGCAGGCGCCATCGAGCGTCGTCTCGGCGAGAACGACGGCGAACTCCTCGCCGCCGTAACGCGCCAGCAGATCGCCGCCACGGTCGAGCACCGTCGCCAGTGCGCCGGCAACGCGGCGGATGCATTCGTCGCCGGCTGGGTGGCCGAAGCGGTCGTTGAATTGCTTGAAGAGGTCGATGTCGACCATCAGCACCGAGAGCGCCGTTCCCTGCCGCATGGCGCGCCGCCATTCGCGTTCGAGCGTGATGTCGAAAAGCCGGCGATTGGCGACGCCGGTCAGTCCGTCGAGCGAAGCGAGTCGGTTGAGTTCCTGATTGGCGGTGTCGAGCTGGCGGGTGATGACCAGCATCGATTGGCGAATCTGCAGGATGCGCTGCATGGCGCGCACCTTGACGCCGAGCGCAACGTCGCTGACCGGCCGCGTCAGGAAGTCATCGGCACCAGCGGCCACGCCGCGTTGCAAGGCGGCATCGTCGCCGGCTTCGGTCAGGAAAACGATAGGTGTCCATTCGCCCGGTGCTTCGATCTGGCGGATGCGGCGGATGACGGTAAATCCGTCGACATCGCCCAGCTTCAGCCCGAGCAGGACGAGGTCAGGACGTTGTGCGCGAAAGTGGGCGACGCCTTCATGGCCGTCGGCCGCCGCAAAGACGCTGAAGCCCAGTCGCTCAAGGTGGCCGCAGAGGATGCGACGGCTGCTGGCACTGTCTTCGATGACGAGGGTTTTCATGGCGGCGGGCAGGCGGAAACAGCGACGGATTCTAGCGCGAAAGCGCTTTGGCGGGCATTCCGTACGGCATGCGGCGGGCGGGCTGGAGCGCGGCAGGCACAGGACGCGCAGAGGGCTCGCGGTGCGTCGCCTGAACGGCGCCCGCGCGTAGGCAGTGCCGGGGCTTCGTGTTAAATTGGGCCGCCAATGACACGACCCAGCACGCCATGATCGACTCCTCCCGTCTGCCCGGCCTGCTTCAGTCGCCGCGTGTGCGCCTCTTCGGCGCGGCGGCGCTGCTGCTTTTCCTGCTCTTTGGCGTGCTCGGCTTTCTGGTCGTACCGTCCCTCGTCAAGTCGCTGCTCGTCGAACAGGCGAGTCAGGCCTTGCATCGCCCGGTGAGCGTGGCGGACATCCGCTTCAATCCCTATGCCTTGTCGCTGCAGATTGAGGGTCTGGCGGTGCAGGACGTCGTGCCTTCAGAAGAGGCGGCGGTGGGGCAGGGAACGGCTGGCGCGGAAGCGCCGCTGTTTGCCTTTGACCGTCTCTATGTGAACGTCTCGGCGGCTTCGCTGTTTCGTGCTGCACCGGTGATCGAAGAGCTTCGTCTGGAGAATCCCCGCGTGCACTTGCGACGCGTGCAGGCGCAACGCTACAACGTCTCCGACCTCATCGACGCGTTCCTCGCCAGCCCGTCGTCGCCGACGCCGGCCTTCTCGGTGAGCAATATCCAGATCAGCGGTGGCAGCATCGATTTTGACGACCGTGTCGCCGACGAGCAGCACCGTATCAGCGACATCGAGCTTAAGCTGCCGGTCATTTCGAGCATGCCCCAAAGCGTCGATAGCTTTGTCGATCCGGCGTTTGCCGCCAGGATCGACGGGGCGCCGTTCGCGCTCTCCGGGCGCAGCAAGCCCTTCGCCGAGTCGCGCGAGAGTGAGTTGGACATCGACTTCAAGGCGCTGGATCTGACGCGTTATCTGGATTACCTGCCGGCTTCGCTGGCCGCTTCTATGCCCGTGCGCATCAAGGCGGCGCTGCTCGATGGCGATCTGAAGCTCGTCTTCCGCATGCCGGTGGATGCGCCGCCTTCGCTCTCCTTGTCGGGGAACGCGACGCTCTCCGATGTGCAGCTCGACGCCGTTGGTGGTGAGCCGCTGTTGCGTCTGGAACGTCTCGAACTCACGCTGACGGGCTTCGATCCGGGGCAGCGCAGGCTGGATATCGACCGCATCGCGCTGACGCATCCGGAAGTTTTCGCGCACGCGCGCGCTGATGGCACGCTCAACTGGTTGGCGTTGCATCCCGCCTCGCCGGCGCTGCACCGCCCCTCCGCGGCCAGTGCTTCGCCACCGCCTGCGCGCCCTTCTGCTGCTGTTTCCTCCGATCCGTCTAAACCCTCTTCACCTTCTGCGCACGCCGGTTCGACCTCGTCCGTCAAAGCCGGCGCGTCCGTCGCCCCGCCCGCCAAACACGAAGCTGAAGCGCCGACGCAAAAGCCGACAGCGGCAGCGCCGTTCGTCTGGTCGCTTGGCGAAGCCAGCGTGCGCAACGCGACGCTGCATTGGCGCGACGACAGCCAGGCGCGGCCGTTGCGTGCGGATGTCGATAAGCTCGACCTCACTCTGCGCGGGCTGACGAGTCAGGCGGGGGCGGCCGCCGAGTTTTCCGCGTCGGCACGCGTCGACGCGGGCGAGCGTCTCACGGTGTCGGCGCTGACGCTCAGCGAGGGGCGCCTTGATCTGGCGAAGCGGCACATCTCGCTCGGCGAACTCAAGGTCGACGGCGCGCACGCGCTGGTGCGGCGTAACGCGGACGGCACAATCGATTTCATCGCGCCGCCGCATCTACGCCAGATGGCCGCAGCCCGTGTCGATGCCTCGTCGCCCCGGCCAAACGCACCGCAGAAGACGCAACGTCACGCCGCGAAACCCGCTGGCGAGGCGACGTCGCTGGCGTGGAGCGTCGCCGTCAAACACCTGCAAGGCGACGACATCAACCTGCGCGTTGAGGATCAGGCGGTAACGCCTGCTGCGACGCAGGTGATCGAGCGGCTGACCTTGGCGGTGGACGATTTTTCGACGGCACCGGGCGCGCACGCGCATGTGACGGCGAAGTTCCGCATCAACAAGAAGGGGGCGGCGGATATTGCTGGCGATGTCGGTCTGGCGCCCTTCGATAGTCGTTTGCAACTCGACATCAAGGGCGTCGAGTTGTTGCCGCTGCAGCCGTATTTCACCGAGCGCCTGAACATCGCCGTGACGCGCGGTCAGTTAGCCGTCAAAGGTGCGCTGCAACTGCATGCGCGCGCCGAGACGGCGGTGCCGAAGAAGGGGGCGGTCGCCTCGGCTACCCCGGAGGGTCTGGCGCCCGCGTGGTCGGGCGGCTTTACCGGGCAGGCAACGGTGGGCGATTTCTTTGCCGTCGACAAGATCAATGCAGCCGACTTCCTGCGCTGGAAATCGCTCTATTTCGGCGGCGTCGACGCGCGTTTGACGCCGGACTCGCTGGCGATTGATGAAATTGCCCTCTCCGACTTCTTCGCGCGTGCCATTGTCAGTCGCGAAGGACGGCTCAATCTCACGCAGATCGTCCGCCCGGCAACGCCTGTTGGCGCACCCGCCGCGCCGGCCGTATCGCTGGTGCCGGCGTCTGCGGCGCTTGCCGGAGGCGCGAGCGGCACCGGCAAAGCGACGGCGCCGGAGCCAACGCCCCCCGCCTCGGCGACGTCGTCGATGCCGATCCGTATCGGCAAGGTGACCTTGCAGGGCGGCAACGTCAATTTCACCGACAACTTCGTCAAGCCGAACTATTCGGCTAATTTGCGGCAGATCGGTGGTCGCATCAGCGGCTTGTCTTCGGCGCCCGACAGCACGGCAACGCTCGACCTGCGCGGCAGTTATGACCGCATCACGCCTCTGGTGATCAAGGCACGCCTTAATCCTTTGTCGAGGAACCCATTCCTCGATCTGGAGGCGGAGGTAAAGGGCGTCGAAATGACCTCGTTTTCGCCTTACTCGGGGAAATACGCGGGATACGCGATTGCCAAAGGGAAGCTGTCGCTATTCGTCAAATACCGTATCGAAAATCGCCAGTTGAGTGCGGAAAACCGGGTATTCCTCGATCAGTTAACTTTTGGTGACCGCGTCGATAGCCCGGACGCGACGAGCTTGCCAGTGTCGCTGGCGGTTGCGTTGCTCAAAAATCGGGCGGGTGAAATCGACGTCAATCTGCCGATTTCGGGCTCGCTCGACGATCCGCAGTTCAGCGTTGGCGGCCTCGTCGTCAAGGTGATCGTCAATCTTCTGGTGAAGGCGGTGACTTCGCCCTTCGCTTTGCTGGGGGCGCTGTTCGACGGTGGCGAAGAACTCGCGCACATCGATTTTGCGCCGGGTCGCGTCGCTCTCGATGCGACGGCGCAGCAGCGCCTCGACAAACTATCCAAAGCCTTGCTCGACCGTCCTGCCTTGCGTCTCGAAATTACCGGTAGCGCGGATCGTGCGCATGACCGCGAAGGACTGAAAGCCGCGCAGCTCGATCGCGCGATGCGTCGCTTCAAACGCGAAGACCTCCTCAAGAAAGGTATTGCCAGCGGCGCCAGCGATGAAATCGCCATTGCGCCGGGCGAGCGCGAAAGCTTGCTTGCGCGTGTCTATCAAGCGGCTAAATTCCCTAAGCCGAGAAATTTCGTCGGCCTCGTCAAATCCCTCCCCGCCGGTGAAATGGAGAAACTAATCCTCGCCAATACGGTCATTGATGACGACGATCTGCGTGATCTGGCAGATCGTCGTGCTGAGCAAGTGCGTGAATGGCTGGTAGAAAAATCCGGTGCGCCATCCGAGCGCGTATTCCTGAAACCGTCCGCCGTGGCAGACGATGCAGGGAAAGGCGATGCGGGTGATAAGGCTAAAGCCAGTGGTGTTGATTTCTCGTTGCGCTGAAGGCTGAGCGACGACTTGTCTCGTTGCTGAACGGCTGCCATTCGGCTATCGGGGAGCGGCGCGCACCCCATGAGAATCAACGGAGGAGGGTGGCATGTTCAGTCTGTCGTCGTGGCGCGTCTCGCGTCGCATGCAACTGCTTGTGGCGTTAACGCTGCTGGGCTTGCTGGTGTTGTGCCTTGTTGCGCTTTTTCAGTTGCAGCACAGCTTGCTCGAGGATCGCAAGCAAAAGACCAAAAATCTGGTGGAAGTCGCCGTTGGCGTGCTGGCGTATCACCAGAAACTTGCGCAGAACGGCACGCTGAGCGAAGCGGCGGCGAAAAATGCCGCGCGCGAAGCCTTGCGCGGTTTGCGCTATGAGGGCAGCGATTATTTCTTCGTACTGGATACCGAGCACAACTACATCCTGTTGCCGCCGAAGCCGGAAACCGAAGGGCAGAACCGGCGCGAGATGCAGGACGCCAACGGCAAATTCCTGATTCAGGAACTCGTCCAGACGGCCAGGAGCGGCGGCGGCTTCGTCGATTACTGGTTTCCGCGCGCCGGTCAGGAGAAGGCCGAGCCCAAGCTGTCGTACGCCGCGCTCTTCCAGCCCTGGGGCTGGGTCGTGGGGACCGGCATCTATATCGACGACGTCGGTATCGCCTTCCGCCAGGGGGCATTGCTGTTCGGCTCTATCGCATTGCTCTTGCTGGCATCGTTGGCGCTGGTTGGCTGGCGGGTGAGTTCGAGCATCCTGCGCCAGTTGGGGGGGGAACCGGCCGCGGCGGTGGCCGTGATGCAGAACGTCGCGGCGGGCGATCTGACGGCGCATCTTTCCGGCCCGGCGCCGGGAAGTCTACTGCATGCGCTTGGCGGCATGGTGCTGGCCTTGCGCGAGTTGGTGGCCGAGATCGGCAAGAGTGCCGATCATCTGGTGAGCAATGCCGAGCAGATCAGCCACGCCTCCAGCGAAGTGGCGACGGCGGCCGGGCATCAGGCCGACGCCACATCGTCAATGGCGGCGGCCATCGAAGAAATGACGGTCAGCTCCAACCATATTTCCGATAGCGCTCATGACACCGAAGAAGACTCTCGCGGCGCGATGGCGCTGGCTGGCGAAGGTGGCAAGCGCGTCAATGAAGCGTCGGCGGCAATGCGCGCGATCTCGTCGACCGTCAGCGACGCTTCCGGGCGGATTCACGCCTTGCAGGAGCGTGCCGCACAGGTCTCGACCATCGCCAACGTAATCAAGGAAATCGCCGCGCAGACCAACCTCCTCGCGCTGAATGCGGCCATTGAGGCAGCGCGTGCCGGTGAGCAGGGGCGCGGCTTTGCCGTCGTTGCCGATGAAGTGCGCCAGCTGGCCGAGCGTACGGCCGTGGCGACGACCGAGATCGAACAGATGATCGTCGGTATTCAGGTCGATACGGCCGGGGCGGTCGAGGCGATGAGCGCGGCGCTGCCGAAGGTCGATGAGGGCGTGCAATTGGCTGATTCGGCGGCGGAATCCTTGCGCGAAATCGAGCACGGCGCCCACCGCACGCTGGAGCGCGTGCGTGAGGTGGCCGGGGCAACGCGTGAGCAAAGCGCGGCGAGCACGTCGATCGCGCAGCGAGTCGAGCAAATCGCGCAGATGGTCGAGGAAACCAGCTCGACGATTCGCGGCACCGCCGAGACGGCGGAACGACTCGAAGAGATCGCCGTCGGCTTGCGTGCGCAGATCGGGCGCTTCAAGGTTTGAGGACACGGCCTGCAAGAGTGGAAGGACGGCGTCGTGCAAATTAGAACGCTGCTATCGGTGGCGGTATCGGCGGCCATCATCACCGTGCTGGTGCTGGGCGGGGCGCTCTGGCGCGTGCGCGTCGATCTGGATCAGGTGGCCGAGCGGCAGGCGCAGACCCGGCAACTCGTCCGACAATCGTCGGCGATGCTGGTCTACGCCGAGGAGTACGCGCTGCATGCCGAGGACGGGCCGCTGCAGCAGTGGTGGGAGAGTTATCACTCGGTCATTGATACGCTGACCGGGGCGGCAACTCCCGACGACCAGCTAAAACGCGAACTGCTGATCAGCGCGCAGCCGTTGCCGGAGATTGTCGAACAGATCGTCGCGGCCAAGAGTACGGCGGAAAATGACGCGCAGCGCCGTCGGGTTGGCTCGCTGATGAGCGATCTGATCAGCTATAACCAACTCCTGATCGCCGATATCCACCGCTGGTCGGATAATGCGCTGGAGCAGCAGCGTCGCTTGGAGTCGTGGTTTCACTTTCTCGTCATTGCCTTGCCGGTGGCGACACTGCTCATTCTCTTTGCGCTGGCGACTCTGCTCGTGCAGCGCGTGCTGCGTCCGCTGACGACCTTGCGCGAAGCCGTTCAGGCGGTGTCGCGAGGCGATCTGTCGGTGCGCTGCAGTAGTAACGCGCAGGACGAATTCGGCGAACTGTCGCGCACCTTTGACGCGATGGCGGTCGATCTGGTCGGCGTCTTGCGTCAGGAGATCGAGGAGCGCCGGCAGGCGGAACTGGCCTTGGCGAACGTCAATGAGGATCTCGCCAATCGCGAGTCGATGATCCAGCAGATCCTCGACACTTCAAGTGTGGCGATCTTTCTGGTCGACACGCAGGGCAGGATTTCCTTCGCCAATCGTCGTATGTCCGAGATGTTCGCCATGCCGCTTGATCGCCTGATCGGGGAGGAGTACGTCGCTCTCGTCCACCCGACGGAACGTTCCCTCGGCCTGCAAAAGATGCGCGATCTCGCTTCCGGCAAGCTGATGAACATCGACCTTGAGCGCCGGTATGTGCGAGCGGATCAGAGTGAGTTCTGGGGCAATCTCTCCGGGCGGCGCTTTTACGATCTGGACGCCAACGATGCCGGTCTGGTCGGCGTGATCGCCGACGTCAGCGTGCGCCGGCAGGCCGAGCAGACCTTGCTGGAGAGCGAAAACCGTTTTCGCGAGATTTTCAACTCGATCAGCGACGCGATTTTCATTCACGACGAAGCGACGGGCGTCGTCATCGACTGCAACAAGCGCAGTTGCGAGATGTATGGCTTCAGTCGTGAGGACATCGTCGGCTTGCATCCCGATGCGCTGAGTTCGGGGACTCCGCCGTTTTCTACCGCTGAAATCGCCGTGTGGATCGAGCGCGTCAAGCAGGAAGGGCCGCAAGTCTTTGAATGGCTGGCGCGCAAGAGTGATGGGCACTTGTTCTGGGTGGAAGTTGCTCTGCGGCTGGCGCAGATCGGTAGCCAGGTGCGGCTGCTTTCGGTGATCCGGGATATCACGGCGCGCAAGGCATCCGATGCCGATCTGCGGCTGGCGTCGCGGGTTTTCACCAACAGTCAGGAAGGCATCATGATCACCGATGCCGATTCGCGCATCGTCGATGTCAATCCGTCTTTCACGCGCATCACCGGTTTCACGCGCGAGGACGCCGTCGGTCAGTTCGCCAGCCTCCTGGCTTCGGGGCGACAGGGGCCGGCTTTTTATTCGGATATGTGGGATACGCTCGTCCGGCAGGATTTCTGGCGCGGCGAGTTGTGGAACCGGCGCAAGAACGGCGAGATATACCCCGAGATGCTCTCCATCTCGGCGGTGCGCGACGACGAAAACCGCGTGCAGCACTACATCGGCGTCTTCTCCGACATCAGCGTGCTCAAGCAGCACGAAGAAGAGCTGGATCGTATTGCGCACTACGACACGCTGACGGGCGTGCCGAACCGGCGACTGCTGGCGGATCGTCTGGGGCAGGCGATTGCGCGCGCGCATCGCAGCGAGAGGCCGGTGGCGGTGTGCTACCTCGATCTCGACGGCTTCAAACCGGTCAACGACACGCACGGCCACGGCGCGGGCGACCGCCTGTTGATCGAGATCACGGCACGGCTGAAAGGTTTGCTGCGGGCCGACGATACCCTGGCGCGTCTGGGCGGCGACGAGTTTGTGCTGCTCATCACCGATCTGCCCGGCAGCGAGGAATGCCATGCCGTGCTCAATCGGGTGTTGGCCGCGGTCAGCGCGCCCGTCGCCATCGACGGGGCGATGATCAGCGTCTCGGCGAGTATCGGCGTGACGCTGTCGCCGCCGGACGTCGATGATGCCGATACCTTGTTGCGGCACGCCGATCAGGCCATGTACCGCGCCAAGGAGGCGGGCAAGAACCGCTTTTTTGTCTTCAACGCCGAGCACGACCGCAAATTGCAGGCGCGCTGGCAACAGATTCAACGCCTGCATCAGGCGCTGGAATGCAACGAATTCCTTCTGCACTTCCAGCCCAAGGTCGATCTCATTACCGGCGAGGTGCTCGGTGCCGAAGCGCTGATTCGCTGGCAGCATCCGGAAGAGGGAATGCTGGCGCCCGGACTCTTCCTGCCGCATCTCGAAGGCAGCGATCTCGAGATCGATCTGGGCGAGTGGGTGATCGATTCCGCCTTGCGGCAGATGGAAATCTGGCACGCCGAGGGCCTGATGATTTCGGTCAGCGCCAATGTCAGCGCCAATCATCTGCTACAGAGCAACTTCACCGAGCGCTTGCGTCTGGCGCTGGAACGTCATCCCGGCGCCCAGCCGGGCAAGTTCGAACTGGAGATACTTGAGACAGCCGCCCTCAGCGACATGGGGCAAGCGGCCCGAACGCTCGCCAGTTGTCGCGAACTGGGCGTGCGCTTTGCGCTCGACGACTTTGGTACCGGCTATTCGTCGCTGACGTATTTCCGCGATCTACCGGTCGACATTCTCAAGATCGATCAGAGCTTCGTGCGCGACATGCTCGACGACCCCAATGACCTCGGCATTGTCGAGGGGGTCGTCAGGCTTGCTCAGGCCTTCAATCGGCAGGTGATCGCCGAAGGCGTCGAAAGCATGGACCACGGCGCCTTGCTGCTGAGCATCGGTTGCCATATTTGTCAGGGCTACGGCATCGCCCGGCCGATGCCCGCCGAGGCGCTGCCGGAGTGGATCGGCCACTGGCGTGAGGCGAAGGAGTGGTCGGCGCTCAATCACACCTCGGAGGACTACCTCGATCCGTGGCTGATCGTCGTCGCCAAGAGTCAGCGCCGCTGGCTCGACCGCCTGATCGATTTGCTCGGTAATTTCGACGGCCAGCGCTCCATCGAGCTGGACCCGAGCAAATGCCCCTTCGGGCGCTGGTTCGCCGGGCGCGGTGCCTTGCGCTATGGCGAACATGCCGATTTTCACGAGATTGGTCGTCTGCACGAGCGGATTCATGCGCTTGGGCGGGAGTTGCTGGCGCTGGCGCGAGCTGGCGAGCGCGAGGTGGCGCTGGCACGTGTGCCGGAGTTGCTGCGCTATCAGGAGCACATGCTGTTGCTGCTCTCCAGTCTGTAACTGCGCGCCGGCGACAAAGCCGGTACGATTCGCGGACGGCTGAAGCGCGCCAATGCGGCGCGAGGAGCCTTTTCCAACGAGTGACGTAATGAACGAGTGGGTCATGCCCGGCGTCGTGCTGGCGGCGGTGGTGCTGTTAATCGTAGTGGTGCTGGCGAGAACCTCGCGTCTTCTTGCCATCGACGCCAGCGTGCAACGGCTGGAACGCGATTTGCGCGAAGAGCTGGCGCGGGTGCGCCAAGAGTCGAGTCAGAGCGCGCGCGATAGCCGTGTCGAGAACGCCGAGGCCGTCGCCCGCCAGAGCGAGGTCATGGGCGCTGCGCTGGCCCGCCTTGGCGCGCAGCAGGCGCAGCAGCTGGAGGGTTTCGGCCAGCAGCTGGGACGCATGACGGGCAGCATGGACGCGCGTTTTGAGCAATTGCGTCAGGCCGTCGAAGCGCGTCTGTCGTCGCTGCAGAACGACAACGCGGCGCGTCTGGAAGCGATGCGGCAGACCGTCGACGAGAAACTGCACGCGACCCTTGAACAGCGTCTCGGCGAGTCCTTTCGCCTTGTCAGCGAGCGTCTGGAGCAGGTACAGCGCGGCCTCGGCGAGATGCACACGCTGGCTGCCGGCGTCGGCGATCTGAAACGCGTGCTGACCAATGTGAAGACGCGCGGTACTTGGGGCGAGGTGCAACTGGAAGCCCTGCTCGAGCAAGTGCTGACCGCCGAGCAGTACGCGCGCAACGTGGCGACGCGGCCGGGCAGCAGCGAGCGCGTCGAGTTCGCCATTCGTCTGCCGGGGCGAGAGGTTCGCCGCGTCGCCGGCGACGGCGGGCCGCCCGTCTGGTTGCCCATCGACGCCAAGTTTCCAATTGAGGACTATCAGCGCCTGCTTGACGCACAGGACCGTGCCGACCCGATAGCCGTCGAAGTGGCGGCGAAGGCGCTGGAAGCACGTTTGCGCGCCGAAGCGAAGAGTATCCGCGAGAAATACCTGGAGCCGCCGCACACCACGGATTTCGCCATCCTTTACCTGCCGATCGAAGGTTTGTACGCCGAAGCCTTGCGCCGCCCGGCGCTGGCCGAGACCTTGCAACGCGATTTTCGTATCAGTCTGGCGGGGCCGACAACCTTGGCGGCCATGCTCAACAGCCTGCAAATGGGCTTTCGCACGCTCGCCATCGAGCAGCGTTCCTCGGAAGTGTGGGCGGTGCTCGGTGCGGTCAAAACCGAATTCGGCAAATTTGGCGAAGCGCTGGAGGCGACACGCAAGAAGCTCGAACTGGCAACCCGCAGCATCGACGCGGCCGGCGTTCGGACGCGCCAGATCGAGCGCAAGCTGCGCAGCGTGGAAGCTTTGCCGCTGGCGGAAGCGCAGGAACAACTCGGCGACATGGCGTCGCTCGCCGCCGATGACGATTCCGCTGACGTCTGAACGGCCAGAGGCGGCGGCCGATCCCCATTTGGCGGCGGCGTTCGGGGCGACTTGCTACCGCGTCGCGAGCAGGCTCGACGGGGTTGGGCCGGAGTTTTCGCTGTCGTCGCTGCTCGCTAATGCTCCGATAGCTCCGATAGCTCCGATAGCTCCGATAGCTCCGATAGCTCCGATAGCTCCGATAGCCCCGGCAGCTGCGGCGGGAAGCCGCGTGGGCAACGGCGGTTCGCCGGACTATTTCGATCTGCGCATCGACGGTGTTAATCGCGCCTTCGTTACCTGGTGCCGCACGATGGGCGTCACGTACTGGGCGATTCTGACCGCTCACAATCCGCAGGGGCGTTTGCGGTCGCCGCAACAGAACGCCGCCGCCGATGCGGCATTGGCGGCGCGTCTGCGGTCGACGGGCTGGCGCCTGGCGCGTAGCGTCGCGCTCGCCGATGCCGGCGACTGGCCGCCCGAGCCCGGGTTTTTCGTGCTTGATGCGCCCTGCGACGCCATGTGCGGACTGGCCCGCGAATTCGCTCAGGCAGCGGTCGTCGTTGGAGGTCGTTTGCCGCTAGCCGCTGCTGGTGTTGCCGGCGATGGCGCGGTGGCGCAAAGCTGCGACGGTGCTAAAGCGAAGGCCGAGATGGCTCCGATAGTCGATAGCCCGCCGCGCCTTCTCTGGCTTGTTGCCGACAGCCCGCCACCGCAAGCACGGCCGTAGGCGCGCCGTGCTTGCGGTGGCGGGGGTTCAGAGGAGGTTGATCTTGCGTGCGGCGTCCGTCAGTTCGGCACGGAAGTCAGGGTGGGCAATGGCGATCAGTTCGCGCGCCCGCTGTTTGGCCGATTTGCCGCGCAACTGGGCAACGCCGTACTCGGTGACGACGTAGTTGACGTCGTTCTTGCTGGTGGTGACGTGCGTTCCCGGAGATAGCGTCGGGACGATGCGCGAGAGCGTATCGTTTTTGGCGGTTGAGGGCAGAACGATGAAGGCCTTGCCGCCGCGCGAACGATTGGCGGCGCGCACGAAGTCGGCTTGTCCGCCGGTGCCGGAGTAGGGCAGCGGCCCGAAGGTTTCCGAGCCGCACTGGCCGACCAGATCGATCTGCAAGGTGGCGTTGATGCTGATCAGGTTGTCGTTGCGCGATACCAGATACGGGTCGTTGGTGAAATCGACGGGGTGCATTTCGAGCATCGGATTGCGATGCATGAACTCGTAGAGCTTCTTCGAGCCGAGCGCGAAGGTGGCGATCATCTTGCCGGGCAGGTAGTTCTTCTTGCGGTTGGTGACGGCGCCGCTTTCGAGCAGGGTGAGGATGCCGTCGCCGATCATCTCGGTATGGATGCCGAGGTCGTGCTTGTGCGTCAGTTGCATGACGACGGCGTCGGGAATGCCGCCGTAGCCGATCTGTAGCGTCGAGCCGTCTTCGATCAGGTCGGCAACGTATTGGGCAATGGCTTCCTGTACCGGGCCGATTTTGGGCAGGCCGACTTCGAACAGCGGCGTTTCGCTTTCCACCAGCGCGGCCACTTGCGAGATGTGGATGTGACAGTTGCCGTTGGCGAAGGGAACGTTCGGATTGACTTCCAGAACGATGGCGCGGGCACGCGCAACGGAAGCCATGGTGTAGTCAGCGCCGAGGCTGAGCGAGAAATACCCGTGCTGATCCATCGGCGAGGCCATCGACAGAACGACATCGGCGGGGATCATGCCGCGCTCGATGAGACCCGGCATTTCCGAAAAATAGCTGGGGATGTAGTCGATCAGGCCCGCTTGCCCGCCCGCCCGCGTGGCGCCGCTGAAGAAGAAGGCGACGTGGCGCACACAGTCAGCGGTCTCGGCGTCGAAGTAGTCGTATTTGCCGAGCGGGAGAATCTGCGCCACCTTGACGTCGCGGAAGCGTCGCCGCTGGGCGGACAGCGCATGCAATAGCGCTGGCGGTTCGCCGACGCCGGTGGGGACGATGATGAAGTCGCCGCTGCGAACGTGCGACATGGCTTCGTCCGGCGTGGTGCGTTTGTGCAGATAGAGATCCCTGACCGACATGCCTTTCTTCTCCCGCTAAGGATGGATGTAAGGTGCTGCCACGCCGCCGTTGTCGCGCTTGGCCACAACGGCGGCTTGTCGGGGATTCTACGCGAATGGAATTTCCGGTGCTCGCCGATCACCGGCGAGGCTTCGCGCTCCGGCTTACCAGAGCTTCCACCATGGTTCGCTGCGCTCGATGCCGCGCGTGTAGAACTCGCTGTTCGGGAAGTTCTTGCGCATGACGCGTTCGGCGTCGTTGCGCAGGTCGGTCAGGCCGAGTTGGTCGTAGCCCTTGACCATGATGAAGAGGGCTTCTTCGATGGCCGGTGCGTTCGGGTAATTCTTGAGTGCGCCCTGCGCGCGATTGATCGCCGCGAGGTAAGCGCCGCGCTTCATGTAGTAGCGTGCGACGTGGACTTCGTGCGAGGCCATGGCGTTGACCAGATACTTCATGCGGGCCACCGCGTCGGGCGTGTATTTGCTGTCCGGGAAGCGCGTCGCCAGTTCGCGGAAGGAGTCGAAGGCGTCAGTCAGACCCTTCGGGTCACGCTCGGTGAGATCCTGCCCGCTGATCGAGCCAAGCAGTCCGAGGTCTTCGTTGAAGTTGACGAGTCCCTTCAGGTAATAGACGTAATCGACGTTCGGATGATTCGGGTGCAGCTTGATGAAGCGGTCGCAGGCCGCGATGGCGGATGCAGGCTCGCTGGATTTCCAGTAGGCGTAAGCGACTTCCATCTGCGCTTGCTGCGCAAAACGGCCATAGGGATAGCGCGATTCGAGCTTCTCGAAATACTTGATCGACTTGTCGTAGGAGCCTTCGTTGAGGGCATCCTTCGCTTCGGCGTAGAGCTTGTTGGCCGACCAGCCGCTGGTTTCGTCCTTCTTGTCAGGCAGCAGGCCGCAACCGCTGACGAGGACCGTAAGGAAAAGCGCTGCGATAACCGCTAAACTACGCATGATGAGCATTCCGCAGAAAAAGACGCCGATGAATTCGGCATCGGGGCGCGGCGATTATAGCGCAAGCGTTCCCCTTTCCTTGATCGTCCCCTCGGATTGTGGGGGCGAACGGCTGGATCGGATTCTTGCCCGCCTGTTGCCGCAGCATTCGCGCAATCGCCTGCAAGGCTGGATTCGCGACGGGCGTGTCCGTCTGGGCAGTGAAACGCTGACCGAGACGCGTCGCCGGCTCTGGGGCGGCGAGACGCTCGTGGTTGACGCTGTCGAGGAGGTGTGCAGCGAATCCGCTACCGCTGAAAATATCCCGCTCTCGGTGATCTACGAGGACGACTCCCTGCTGGTGATCGACAAACCGGCCGGTCTTGTCGTTCACCCGGGCAACGGCAACTGGAACGGCACCCTGCTGAACGCCCTGCTGCATTATTCCCCAGCACTGGCGGCGGTGCCGCGTGGCGGCATCGTTCATCGTCTGGACAAGGACACCAGCGGCCTTCTGGTCGTCGCCCGGACCCTCGCAGCGCAGACCGATCTGGTGCGGCAGTTGCAGGCGCGTACGGTCAAACGGCGTTATCGCGCGCTGGTGCGTGGCGAGTGCGAGCGCGACGGCATGGTAGATGCGCCGATTGGCCGCCATCCCACCCAGCGCACCAAAATGGCGGTCGTGCGCGGCGGCAAGCCGGCCCGTACGCACTACCGGATTCTCGAACGCTTCATCGGCTGTACGCTCGTCGAGTGCGCCCTGGAAACCGGGCGCACGCACCAGATCCGGGTGCACATGGCGTCGATTGGTCATCCCCTGGTCGGTGATCCGGTTTACGGCGGCGGCGCCAGCCGCATCCCCGTGGGTGCCGTTTTTCATCGGCAGGCGCTGCATGCCTGGCGTCTGGGCTTGGTGCATCCCGTCACTGGCCGCACGATGCAATGGACGTCGCCGATTCCCGAGGATTTCGCGGGCCTGCTCGACGACTTGCGCGCTGCTGCAGAGGCGGCGCAGGCCGCGATTGACGCGGCGCAGGCGGACGAATTTGACGACGATTGGGACGAGGGCGACGGCCCGCAGGTTTTCTATGTGCGCGGCGATGAGTACGAAGAGGGCGAAGAGGGCGACTACGACGAGGGGTGCGACGTGGCCGGTGACGAAGCCGAGGGCGCCGATGGTGAGGAATCGTTCGTCGAGGACGATGACGAGGCCTTTGACGAACTGGTAAGCGACGACGAGCTTCACGACGAGTGCGTAGACGAGGGCGAATCTGCCGCCCTTACCTCTTTGGCGACGGAAGACGATAGCGCCCCCTCTGACGGCGGCGCCTTAGCCAGGAAGCGTTCGCGGCGTGGCTGATTCGTCGGCATCGCCTGCGTTTGGTCATTGGGCGGCGGACTGGTCGGCGCCGCCGTCGGTGCGTACGCTGCTGACCACGCGTCAGGGAGGCTTCAGCCAGGGGGCCTTCGCAGGTTTCAATCTCGCCATGCACGTGGCGGACGATCCGCGTGCCGTGGCCGCCAACCGCGCGCTGCTGGCAACGGCGCTGCCTTCGCCGCCGCACTGGCTGGAGCAGGTGCATGGCGTCGAGGTCGTCGAGTTGTTTTCGCCGGCGAGTCCGGATGCCGTGCCGCCGCGTGCGGATGCTGCAATCACCCGGCAGGCTGGGGTGGTCTGCGCCGTGTTGACGGCCGATTGTTTGCCGGTTCTTCTCTGTGATCGGGAGGGCTCGGTGGTGGGCGCTGCGCACGCCGGCTGGCGTGGCTTGTGTGGCGGCGTCATCGAACGCACGGTGGCGGCGATGGCGTGCCCTCCGGAGCGTTTGTACGCTTTTTTCGGGCCGGCCATCGGCTCGACGGCCTTCGTCGTTGGTGATGAGGTACGTGCCGCGTTTCTTGCGGTGGATGCGGCAGACAGCGCGGCATTCCGCGCGCAGGGAGAGGGCAAGTGGCTGGCCGATCTCTACGCCCTGGCCCGCGAACGATTGCGCCGCCTAGGCGTTGCGCAGATCACGGGGGGGCAGGCGTGCACCTTCCGCGACGCGGAGCGCTTTTACTCCTACCGCCGTGATGGAAGCTGCGGGCGGATGGCGTCGCTGATCTGGCGTTCGCCAGCGGAGTAACTATCCTCCCGGCGGCACGTGGCCGCTGCGGTGCGCTGTTTTGGGGCGCGCCCCGTATTGGTGCGTTGCCCGGCGCGCCTCTTCCTTCGGCTGACGGGGCGTATGGCGCCCTGTCAGCGGGGGCGCGCGTTCCTTGGTGTGCGTGGTCTGCGGCTTTTCTCCTCGCGGCGAGGCTGCGCCGTGGGCGGTCTGCCTGAGTGCCTTCTGTGCTGGAGGCCTGGCACCTCGGCTGTGCCGGAAGAGGCTGGCCGGATTTTTGCATGGGGCTTGCGTCGCCTTGTGTCTCCGGGCCCCAAGTGGTTCTTCGCGAAGCTCCGTCATGCGCATTCATCTATCTTGTTGTATCCCCTTTGACCCCGTCGCGGGCAATGTTCGCCCTTGCCTTCCGGTCGAGGGGCAGACATGCGGTCGCGCGGGTATATGAGTGTGGGGACGAAGGCGTCGATGGATTTGCGCAGGTCGGTAGCGCTGCCCAAGGCGACGCGCTGCGAGGAGTGTCAGGTGCCGCTGGCGGCCGTGGACGGGCTGCTGGTTCGCTACGGGCGCGATAGCGGCGCCTTCTATTTCGTCAGCCACCGGAGTGAAGCGCTGACCGGCTACGCCGTCGCCGAATTGCTGTGGGGCGATGGCGCGACCGGAGCGGTGGCGGGGATTGCGCACGATCAACTGATCCTGCCCGATGAGCGGGAGCGCGTGCGTGCCGAAATTGCCGCCGTTGGCGAAGGTGAACGCTACCGTGTGCGCTATTCGTTGCGCCGGCGCGATGGCAGCGTGCATCGCGTGCGCGAAAGCGGCGTCGTACTGCGCGCAGAAAAAAGTCGCTCGCGTCACCAGCGCGCCGCGGCGCAGCGCACGGTCACGGCCGACGGCGTTGCCCTCCCGCCGGCGGACGAATGGCTGGTCGAGGCGCTGATCGAGGACGACAGCGAGCAGGTCGCCAGCGAGCGCCGGCGCGACGACGCCGAATGGCGCTTTCGCAGCATGTTCGAGAATCTCGTCGTCGGCATGTTCCGGACCACCCGCGATGGCCGCTATCTGGCGGCCAATCAGGCGTTGGCCAAACTCTATGGCTACGCCTCGCCGAGCGCACTGGTGGCCAGTCTGCGCAACATCGCCGAGCGTCTGTACGTCGATCCGGCGCGGCGCGAGGAATTTGCTCGTCTCATCCGCGAAGAGGGACGGGTGATCGATTTCGTCTCCGAGGTCTATCGCGCCGACGGTACGCGCATCTGGATTGCCGAGAACGCGCACGCCGTCCACGACGCGGCGGGCAGCCTGCTCTACTACGAAGGCACCGTTGAAAACGTGACCGAGCGCCGCGAATATCAGGCGCGCCTGGAACATCAGGCGACGCACGATCTGCTGACCGGTTTGCCGAACCGCACGCTCCTGCGCGACCGCCTCCATCAGGCGATATCGGCGGCCAAGCGCGGCAGCTCACGCGTGGTGACGGCCTTTGTCGATCTCGATAACTTCAAATACGTCAATGACAGCCTCGGCCACGCGGCGGGCGATACGCTCATCATCCGCATGGCGCAGCGCTTGCGCGAGGCCTTGCGCGCCATCGATACGGTTGCCCGTTATGGCGGCGACGAGTTTGTGCTCGTCCTCGCCGAACATTCCGGTTTGCACCACACGATGGGCACGCTTGAGCGCGTGCAACGCGCCATCAGCGAGCCACTCTTCATCGACGGGCGAGAACTGCGCGTCAATTGCAGCATCGGCGTCAGCCTGTACCCGGAGAACGGCGACGATATCGGGACGCTGTTGCGTCATGCCAATGCCGCGATGCACCACGCCAAGGCGCTGGGTAAAGGGCAGTTCCAGTTTTTCACCCGCGAAATGAATACGGCCGCGCACCAGCGTCTGGCCCTGGACTCAGCGCTGCGGCGCGCGCAGGAGGCGAATGAGCTATCGGTGGCGTATCAGCCGAAGATCGATCCCTACGGCGTTCCCTGTGGCTTTGAAGCCTTGATGCGCTGGAATAGCGCCGAGCTAGGGCCAATTTCTCCCGAGCGCTTCATTCCCCTGGCCGAAGAGACGGGGCTGATCGAGTCGATGACCGATTTCGTGCTGCGGCGAGCCTGTCAGGAGGCGGTGTCGTGGCCTTTGCCGGTGTCGGTGGCGGTCAACCTGTCGCCACGGCTCTTTCGCGATCCGCATCTCGCAGCACGCGTCGAGGCGATTCTCGCCGAAACCGGTCTGCCCGCTGCAAGGCTGGAACTGGAGATCACCGAGAGCGCACTGCTCGGCGACCTCTCACAAACGATGACGATCATCGAGTCGTTGCGCGCACTGGGCGCGCGTATTGCGCTGGACGATTTTGGTACGGGCTATTCGTCGCTGACGTATCTGCGCCGCTTGCCCATTGATATCGTCAAGATCGACCGTTCGTTCGTGACCGACTGCGAGCAAGGCGGCGAGGCCATGGCCATTCCGCGCAGCATCATTGCGCTGGGGCGCTGCTTGCACCTGCGGATCGTCGCCGAAGGTGTCGAGAACCCTCGCCAGCTGGAGCAATTGGCGGCGTATGGCTGCGACGAGTTTCAGGGGTTCCTCATCGCCAAGCCCCTGAGCCCGGAAGATGCGCGGGCTTTTCTGGAGGGCAAGCGCGTCGGCTGATCGCGCTTCTCGCACCCGTTCGCTTGGGCTGTTGTGGGGCGTGGTGATAAAAAAAGCGCTAATTCGTGAGAATCAGCGCTTTTTTCGAATGCGGATGGCGTCCCCACGGGGATTCGAACCCCGGTTATCGCCGTGAAAGGGCGGTGTCCTAGGCCTCTAGACGATGGGGACGCGAACGAGGTCGGCTACAACTGACGTCGTTGGCGGCGGGTGACCGGCCGTTCCTTTTGGTGGTGGAGGTAAGCGGGATCGAACCGCTGACCTCTTGCATGCCATGCAAGCGCTCTCCCAGCTGAGCTATACCCCCCCGAAGGAAGCGCGCATTATAGGGAGCCGAGGGGGCGGTGTAAAGCGCGAAAAATTCCCGGTTTTGCCTTGATTTTCGCCGCGGTTTTTGCGCTCTTCGTCCGGGGCGGCGGAGTGAATTTTGAGGCTGCGCCTGGCTCGCGCGCGGAGTCGTGAATTGGCGCGCCGGTGTTTCGTCACGCCGCGCCGCCATTCGCACGGATTGGCGGCGCGGTGAGAGGCTTGTTCAGGCTCAGGCGAGTGCTTTTTCCAGACGTGCGACGACGACTTCGCGCGGGAATACAGCGACGACGGCGTCGACCGACGGCGTGTGCGTTTGGCCTGTCAGCAGCACGCGCAGAGGCATCGCCAGCTTCGGCATTTTCAGGCCGTGCGCGGTGACGGTTGCCTTGATCAAGACGCCAATTGCCGGCGCTTCCCAGGCGACTTCGCGCGCGCCCGCGAGAAAGTCGGCGATGAGCGGACGGCTCTCGGTAGTGATGTGCTGGGCCAGCAATTCGGCAGACGGCTCCGGTTCGCGATAGAACATCGCGGCCGCTTCGGCGAACTCATTCAGCGTCGAGACGCGTTCCTTGTAGAGGGCGATCACGTCGGCGAGGGCGGGTGCGTTGCTCACGGTCACGCCCAGCGTGGCGAGGCGCGGGGCGAGCAGGGCGGCGAGTCGTTCGTTATCAAGCTGGCGCAGGTAGTGTGCGTTCAG
Organism: Rhodocyclus gracilis; assembly: GCF_009617575.1. GTDB lineage: Bacteria > Pseudomonadota > Gammaproteobacteria > Burkholderiales > Rhodocyclaceae > Rhodocyclus > Rhodocyclus gracilis. The sequence goes on along the minus strand of NZ_WIXJ01000001.1, from coordinate 162,787 downwards.
CCAGTTGAGCTTTTCGGTATTGAACTGAGCGGCCGATGGCGTGATGCGGTCGAGTTCGAACCATTCGCAGAACTGCGCGAGCGTGAAGACTTCTTCGTCACCGTGCGACCAGCCGAGGCGGGCGAGGTAGTTGAGCACGGCTTCCGGCAGGTAGCCGTCTTCGTCGTATTGCATGACGCTGACAGCGCCGTGGCGCTTGGAGAGCTTTTGCCCGTCGTCGCCGAGGATCATCGACAGGTGCGCGTACTGCGGCGGCGTCGCACCCAGTGCCTTGAGAATGTTGATCTGGCGGGGCGTGTTGTTGACGTGGTCGTCACCGCGAATCACGTGCGAGATCGCCATGTCCCAGTCGTCGACGACGACACAGAAGTTGTAGGTCGGCGTGCCGTCGGCCCGGGCGATGATCAGATCGTCGAGTTCGGCATTGGCGATTTCGATACGGCCTTTGACGAGGTCGTCCCATGCCACCACACCCTCGGTCGGGTTACAGAAGCGGACGACGGGCTGTACACCTGCCGGCGGCGTCGGCAGGGATTTGCCCGGCTGCGGCCGCCAGCGGCCGTCGTAGCGGGGCTTCAGCCCCATGGCGCGTTGCCGTTCGCGGGTTTTTTCCAGTTCTTCGGGCGTCGTGTAGCAGTAGTAGGCGGTGCCCGCCTCAAGCATTTGCTGGATGACCGCCTTGTAGCGATCCATGCGCTGCATCTGGTAGAAGGGGCCTTCGTCCCAGTCGAGGCCGAGCCAGTTCATGCCGTCGAGAATGGCCTGAACGGCCTCCGGCGTCGAGCGGGCGACGTCCGTATCTTCGATGCGCAGAACGAATTTGCCGCCGTGGTGACGGGCAAACGCCCACGAAAAAAGCGCCGTGCGGGCGCCGCCGATGTGCAGATAGCCGGTGGGGCTGGGGGCGAAACGGGTGCGGATCATGGCTCGGGGGAGAAGGCTGAAAAGCGGACATTGTAAAGGATGCCCGTATAATGTCGCGTTTTCTCGGCCACACCGATATGTCAACCCTCGGCTGGATTCTGCTGATGAGCTTTGGCGGCGGGGCGCTCAGCGTGCTCGGCGCCGCAGCGATCGTGCGCCAGTTTTCGCCGGCGACGGTGTCGGCGCTCGTCTCTTACGCCATCGGCGCCTTGCTCGGGGCGGCTTTCCTCGAACTGCTGCCGCATGCTCTTGAGCACGGCAACATCGAGCGCACGACGGCCACCGTTCTTGGCGGGATTTTCCTTTTCTTCCTGCTCGAAAAGCTGGTGCTCTGGCGGCATTGCCACCACGAGCATTGCGAAACGCACGCGCCGCACACCGACCACGCCGGACATGATCATGGCCGCTCGGGGCTGATGATCCTGATCGGCGATTCCTTCCACAACTTCGTCGATGGCGTGCTGATCGCTGCCGCCTTTCTGGAAAGCACGCAGCTTGGCATCGTCACCTCGCTGGCGATCATCGCGCACGAAATCCCGCAGGAACTGGGCGATTTCGTCGTCCTGATCAATTCCGGCTACAGCCGGGCCCGCGCGCTCGCCTTCAATCTGCTGTCCAGTCTGGCGACGCTGGTCGGCGCCTTGCTCGCCTACACCACGCTTGGCACGGCGCGCGACTTTACGCCGACCCTGTTGGCGCTGGCAGCGGCGAGCATGATCTACGTTGCCGTCGCCGACCTTATCCCGGGGCTGCACCGGCGGGCGGAGTTGCGTGCCACTGTGCAGCAGAGCCTATTGATCGCGCTGGGTGTCTCGTCCATCGCTCTCGTCGGCGCTTTGCTCGGCGGCTTTGAGTAGACGCCGGCGTCGCCGCGTCGGGCCGCCCGTGATGAAAATGAGTAGGGCGGTCGGCAACAGGCCGTAGAAGACGAAGGTCAGCACGCCGGCCACCACCGAATGCTCGGTGAGGGCCATCAGCACGGTGACGTAAAGCCAGGCGATCGCGACGATATACATGGGCGCCATTATCCCTGAATCGCCCGTCGCCGGTCGCATTGACACTGCCCATGGTGCAATGCAGAATCGCATGCACATGTCGTGAGACGCCGCATTCCACAGAACTCCGCTTCACGATCCGGGCGACCGCTGCAACCGCCAGATTCGGCACTCCTCCTTGCCCACGCAAGCCCCATGACTCGCTGACGCTGATCCGGCAACAGGATCGCCGGGGGGTGTCAGACTTCCCCCTCGCCAGAAGGAAGCCTCATGTCGCCTTTGCCGCCCCCCGGTTTCCCTGCCTTGCAAGGCTTCGTGCTGGCGGGACAGGCGTTGGTCGGCGAGTTGCTGCGGCTGATGGCGGGAGATGTGGCGGCCGCGGGTATTGATGCGCAGCGTCTGCATCAGCTGCGCCAGGCGTATATCGAGCGGCAGTGGGCCTTGCTGAATGCACTGCTGGCTGGCGAGCCTCTGCCGCAGACGGGCGGGGCGGCGGATGACCGGCGATTTGCCGCCACCGCATGGGTTTCGCATCCCGTGTTCGACTATTTGCGGCGATCCTATCTGCTGCTGGCTGAGTTTCTGCACGCTCTCGCCGAACTGGTGCCGTTCCCGGACGCCAAGTCGCAGCAGCGGCTGTGCTTTCTGGTTCGCCAGTATGTTGACGCCATGTCGCCGGCGAATTTTGCGCTGACGAACCCGGAATTCATGCAGCGCGCGCTAGAGACACAGGGCGAGAGCATCAATGAGGGAATCCGGCATCTGCTCGACGACATCGCGCGGGGGCGCATCACGACGTGCGACGAAGCGGCGTTTTCGCTTGGGGAGAACGTGGCGGCGACGCCGGGCAGCGTCGTCTTCGAAAACGAGCTGATCCAGCTGATCCAGTACGCGCCGCTGACGCGGCGCGTTGCACGGCGGCCATTGCTGATGGTGCCGCCATGCATCAACAAGTTCTACATCCTCGATTTGCAGGCGCAGAACTCCTTCGTCCGTCATGCCGTCGAGCAGGGCAATACGGTGTTTCTTGTCTCCTGGCGCAACGTCAGTGCGGCGCAGGGGCATCTCGGCTGGGACGATTACGTGCGTCTCGGGCCGCTGGCGGCGCTGCGGGCGGTTCGAGCCATTTGTCGGGGCGAGGACGTGAACGCGCTGGGGTTTTGTGTCGGCGGCACCTTGCTGGCGAGTACGCTCGCCGTTCTCGCGGCGCGAGGCGAAGCGCCGGTCGCCAGCCTGACACTTCTGACCACCTTGCTGGATTTTTCCGAGGCTGGCGAATTGTCCCTATTCATCGACGAGGCGGCACTGGCGGCGCGTGAACAGGCGATCGGGCAGGGAGGGCTTTTGCCAGCGTCAGAGCTGGCGGGCGTTTTCTCGGCGCTGCGCGCCAACGATCTCGTCTGGCACTACGTCGCCAACAACTATCTCTTGGGGCGCTCGCCGCCGGCGTTCGACCTGCTGTTCTGGAACGCCGACAGCACCAATCTGCCGGGGCCATTCGCCTGCTGGTACATGCGCCATCTCTATCACGAGAACGCCCTGCGGGAGCCGGGGCGGCTGCGCATGTGCGGGGTGCCGGTCGATCTTTCTGCCGTGTGTTTGCCGACGTATGTGCTGGCCGCGCGCGAAGATCACATCGTGCCTTGGCACGGCGCGTATCGCAGCGCGCACCTGCTGGGCGGGCCGACGCGCTTCGTGCTCGGCGCCAGCGGCCATATTGCCGGCGTCGTCAATCCTGCGCGTCGCAACCGGCGCAGCTATTGGCTCAATCCGGCGCTGCCGGCGCAGCCCGACGAGTGGCTGGCGGCGGCGACGGAGAATTGCGGTAGTTGGTGGAACGACTGGAGCGGCTGGTTTCGCCAGCACACCGGCGGCGAACGTGCGGCGCGTACGGCGCTGGGCAGTTCGCGCTACCCGCCGCGCGAGCCGGCGCCGGGGCGCTATGTGCGGGAGCCGGCGTGAACGATGGCAAATGTTTTTCCCGTTTTTTTCTTTTCCCTTCGATAGAAAGGTAAGCCCACCATGACGCAACGCATTGCTCTCGTTACTGGCGCGGTCGGCGGTCTCGGTACCGCCATCTGTAAGGAACTGCTGAAAGCCGGTCATCGCGTGGTCGGCAATTATTTCCCCGGCGATCCGGCCGTCGCGCCTTGGCTTGAGGCGCGCAAGGCGGAAGGTCTCGATATCCCGCTTTTTGGCGCCGACGTGTCGAACTACGAGGCCTGTGCGGCGATGGTCGTGGCGATCGAGGCGCAGGTGGGGCCTGTCGATATCCTCGTGAACAATGCCGGTATCACGCGCGACCGCTTTTTCCCGAAGATGGAGGTGGGGCAGTGGAATGCCGTCATCGAGACCAATCTGAACAGCCTGTTTAACGTTACCCACACGATTTCGCCGAAGATGGCCGAGCGCGGCTGGGGGCGCATCATCAACATTTCGTCGGTCAACGGCGTCAAGGGGCAGGCGGGGCAGACCAACTATTCGGCCGCCAAGGCCGGCTGCATCGGGTTCACCAAGGCGCTGGCGCAGGAGTTGGCGGCCAAGGGGGTGACGGTCAATGCCATTGCCCCCGGTTACGTCGGGACCGACATGGTCATGGCGATCCGCGAGGACGTGCGGCAGGCGATCATCGATACCATTCCCATGAAGCGACTGGGCAAGCCCGAGGAAATCGGCGCCCTGGTCGCCTATCTCGCCTCCGAACCGGCTGCCTTCATGACCGGCGCAACGCTCAACATCAACGGCGGCCTGCACATGGCCTAGGTTTCGACACGCCACTGCCCCGCGCCGGCACGCCGTCCGGCGCGGGCTATAATCGCCCGGCGTTTTTCACCCTTTGAGAGCGAGCGCAGTCATGACGGAGAAGTCGCGTCTGATCAAGAAATACCCCAACCGCCGTCTGTACGACACCAAGACGAGCGCCTATATCACCTTGGCCGAAGTGAAGGCGATGGTGCTCACGGGCGAGGCGTTTGGCGTCGTCGATGCGAAAACGGGCGAAGACATCACGCGCAGCATCCTGTTGCAGATCATTCTCGAAGAAGAAAGCGGCGGTTTGCCGCTGTTCTCGACCGACGTGCTGGCGCAGATGATCCGTTTTTACGGCCATGCGATGCAGGGCATGGTCGGCAAGTACCTTGAGACGAATATCAAGGCGTTCACCGATTTTCAGCAGAAGCTGCAAGAGCAGTCGCGTGGCACCTTCGGCGAGAACCATCCGCTGCATCAGGACATGTGGTCGCAGTTCCTCAACTTTCAGGGGCCGGCGATGCAGACCATGATGAGCGCCTACGTCGATCAGAGCCGCAAGATGTTCCAGCAGATGCAGGATCAATTGCAGCAGCAGACGCGCTCGATGTTTACCGGCATTCAGTTCCCCGGTTTTCCGCCGCCGGAGCCTGGCAAGAAACCTGAGTCGGAGTCGTGAGCGATACGCCGGCATCGCCGGCCTTGCCTGAGTCGCCGGCGCCAACGTCGCCTGCCGGAAACGCAGTGCCGCTCACCACCGGATCTGCCGCGAAGGCGGCGAGTGCGCAGAGCGCAGGGCACGCGGCTCATGCCGTGAATGTGGCCTCCGCTTCCCTCGATGTCGTGGCGGAAATCGTCCGCCAGAACGCCGGGCGCGACCCCACATTGCGGGCGCTCAAATACAGCAAGATGGCGCAGAGCCCTTTTGTTTTTTTGCGCGGTGCTTGCCACCTGTTTTACGACGCCCTGCCGGACTCGGCACTGTTTCGTGATGTGCCGCTGGCGTGGAGTTGCGGCGACCTGCACTTCGAGAACTTCGGCAGCTACAAGGCCGACAACCGGCTCGTTTATTTCGATATCAACGATTACGACGAAGCCGCGCTGGCCCCCGCGACCTGGGACATGCTGCGTCTGCTCACCAGCCTGCAATGCGGTGCCGACGCGCTCAAGGCGACGCGCGCCGAGGCCTTGGCCGTCAGCCGGAGTTGCCTCGCCGCCTATCGGGCCGCGCTGATCGACGGCAAACCTATGTGGGTCGAGCGCGACACATCGGGCGGGCTGGTCAAGGCCTTGCTCGATGCCCTGCAATCGCGCACCCGTGTGAGCTTTCTCGACAAGCGGACGATACTCAAGGGACATCAGCGTCGCCTGAAGATCGACGACAGCAAGCTCTTGCCGGCATCCCCCGAGCAGACGGCGCGGGTGACTGAATTCATGGACCGCTTTGCCGCAACGCAGCCGGTTCCGGAGTTTTTCGCCGTGCACGATGTGGCGCGCCGCATCGCCGGGACAGGCAGCCTCGGTGTCGAACGCTACGTCATCCTCGTCGCCGGCAAAGGTTCGCCGGACGGCAATTATCTGCTCGATCTCAAGGAAGCCAAGCCCTCTGCCCTGCGGCCTGCCTTGGTGAGACGCGGCATCGCGCAGCCGTCGTGGCCCGACGAGGCGAGTCGCGTCGTCGGTGTGCAGCGGCGCATGCAGGCAGCAACCCACGCCTTCTTACAGCCCGTACAGCTGGCCGGGGTTCCCTTTTTGCTCAAGGGCTTGCAAAGCGCGGAGGACCGCGTCGCCATCGCTGACTGGGGCCACAAGCTGGACCGTCTCAAGGAGGTGGCGATCACCATGGGGCACCTGCTGGCTTGGGATCAACTGCGCGCCTCCGGACACTCGGGCGCCGCGACGGCCGATGACCTGCTTGCCTTCGCGCAGCCGACCGATTGGCAGGAGGAACTTCTCGACGCAGCCAGCAAGATGGCGGCGCTGACCTGCCGGCAGTGGGAGGTTTTTGCGGCAGCGGCGCGTGAGGGGGCCTTGGTTTGAGGGGCGCCGGCCCTTTTTTTCGACGCTTTTTACGTCAGGGAAAGGCCGCTGCGCTGTAGCCGAAGAGGCGTGCGCTGCGTCATCCCGCGCCGCCGCCCTTGCCTTTAAGCGTGCGCATGAACTCCCCGAAGTGCGGATAGAGCTCGCGAAAGAGCGGGTGGGTCCGGTGTTCGAGCAGCACCTCGCCAAAGAGCTTGAGGCCGACGCCGAGGGCAGGAGCGGTGTCCGGCGGCAGGTCTGCGCGGGCGCGCAAGCGTTCGACAACGTGGAGAATGTCGTCGTGGTTGGCGACCTCGAAATGCAGCGCGGATGCTGCCGCGTCGCTGCTGGTGTCGTCGGCGAGCGGCTCGACGGTGATGCGGTAGCGATGGTGTGCCATCGGATGCCTCCGTGTGGAAAATTCCTTGGGTGTGATTATCCAGCGTTTTGGTGCGCCCAAAAAAAACGCCAGCGCGAAGCTGGCGTTTTCGTGCGGTGGAGCAAACTCAGAGGACAGCGGTGATCGCGTCGGCGACGTAGTCGATGTTCTTCGAGTTCAATGCGGCCAGACAGATGCGACCGGTGCCGACGGCATAGATGCCGAATTCGTTCTTCAGGCGGTCGACCTGCGCAACGGAGAGACCGGTGTAGGAGAACATGCCGCGCTGGCGAGCAACGAAGGAGAAGTCCTGCTTCGCGCCGCGTTCGGCCAGCTTGTCGACGAGGCCGGTGCGCATGGCGCGGATACGCAGACGCATGCCGGCGAGCTCGTCTTCCCACTGCTGCCGTAGCTCGGCGCTGGCGAGCACGCTGGCAACGATGGCGCCGCCGTGCGTCGGCGGGTTGGAGTAGTTGGTGCGGATGACGCGCTTGACCTGCGACAGCACACGCGTCGACTCGTCGCGGCTGGCGGTGACGACCGACAGCGCGCCGACGCGTTCGCCGTAGAGCGAGAAGGACTTCGAGAACGAGCTGGAGACGAAGAACTGCAGGCCCGAGGCGGCGAACAGGTCGAGCGCCACCTTGTCTTCGGTGATGCCGTCGGCGAAGCCCTGATAGGCCATGTCGATGAAGGCGACGAGATTGCGCTCGCGCACCGCTTCGATCACTTCCGCCCACTGCGCGGCGGTAAGATCGGCGCCGGTCGGGTTGTGACAGCAGGCGTGCAGCAGGACGATCGAGCCGGGGGCCAGCGTCGACAGGCAGGCTTTCATGGCGGCGAAATCAACGCCGCGCGTCGCCGCGTCGTAGTAGGGGTAGGTAGCGACCGGGAAGCCGGCGGCTTCGAACAGGGCACGGTGGTTTTCCCAGCTCGGGTCGCTGATATACACCGTGGCGTTTGGCAGCAGGTGCTTCAGGTAGTCGGCACCGATCTTCAGTGCGCCAGTACCGCCGAGCGCTTGCGCGGTGACGACGCGGCCGTCGGCGAGCAGTGCCGAATCGGCACCGAAGATCAGCTTCTGCACGCCCTGGTTGTACGCCGGCGTGCCTTCGATCGGCTGGTAGCCGCGCGGCGGCATGGCTTCGAGGCGGACCTTCTCGGCAGCGCGCACGGCGCCGAGCAGCGGCAGCTTGCCGTTGTCGTCGAAGTAGACGCCGACGCCGAGGTTGACCTTGGTCGTGCGCGTATCGGCGTTGAAAGACTCGTTAAGACCGAGAATCGGGTCGCGCGGAGCCATCTCCACGGCGGCGAAAATCGAGGTGCTCATCAATGCTCCTGTAGGCGCGGCTGGGCGCCGGTGGATGCGGCGCGTCGGCGGGCGGTGAAAGTCGCCGTGCTTCGCGCTGCGATTTACGAAATAATGCGGAACCCCGCCGACCGTCTGGCGCCCAACAGCACTTCCGCCTATCCGGCCGGCAAAAAAACGCGCAAATTCTACCATGTCCGAAACATCGTCTTCCCCGAACTCGCCCCGTTCCGCGCGTGCCGCCAAGCTGCCTTCGCCGGCCGAACCCGGTGCCGAGGTGCCCGTCGGCGAGCATCCTGTCGTCACCTTTCCCGGCAGTCCGTATCGCTTGCATCAGCCGTTTCCTCCGGCGGGTGATCAGCCGGAGGCAATCCGCCAGCTGATCGGCGGCATCGATGATGGTTTGCTCTACCAGACGCTTCTCGGCGTGACCGGTTCAGGCAAGACCTACACGATGGCGAACGTCATCGCCCGTACGGGGCGCCCGGCCTTGGTGCTGGCGCCCAACAAGACGCTGGCGGCGCAGCTGTATTCGGAATTTCGCGAGTTCTTTCCGGAAAACGCGGTCGAGTATTTCGTCTCGTACTACGACTACTACCAGCCGGAAGCCTATGTGCCGGCGCGCGATCTCTTCATCGAGAAGGATTCGTCGATCAACGAGCACATCGAGCAGATGCGGCTTTCCGCGACGAAAAGCTTGCTTGAGCGGCGCGACTGCATCATCGTCGCGACCGTCTCGTGCATTTACGGTATCGGCGACCGCGACGAATACCACCAGATGATCCTGACCATGCGCGTCGGCGACCGCATGGGCCAGCGCGACATCATCAAGCGTCTGTCGGAAATGCAGTACGAGCGTAACGAACTCGACTTCCATCGTGGCGTTTTCCGCGTGCGCGGCGACGTCATCGACGTCTTTCCTGCCGAACACGCCGAACACGCCGTGCGTATTTCGCTCTTCGACGACGAAATCGAAGGTTTGCAGCTCTTCGATCCGCTGACCGGCCACCTGCAAACGAAGATGACGCGTTTCACGATCTTTCCGTCTTCGCACTATGTGACGCCGCGCGGCACCGTCGTGCGGGCAATCGAGCAGATCAAGGCAGAGCTGCACGATCGCATCGCCTTCTACCAGCGCGAGAACCGCGCGGTCGAGGCGCAGCGCATCGAGCAGCGCACGCGCTTCGACCTCGAAATGCTCGACCAGCTTGGTTTCTGCAAGGGCATCGAGAATTACTCGCGCTACCTGTCGGGGCGTAAGGCCGGCGAGCCGCCGCCGACGCTGCTCGACTACCTCGCGCCCGACGCGCTGATGTTCATCGACGAGTCGCACGTCGCCATTTCGCAGGTCGGCGGCATGTACAAGGGCGACCGTTCGCGCAAGGAAAACCTCGTGAACTACGGCTTCCGCCTGCCCTCGGCGCTCGACAACCGGCCGCTCAAGTTCGAGGAATACGAGCGCATGACGCGGCAGACGATCTTCGTCTCGGCGACGCCGGCCGAGTACGAGCGCACGCACCAGGGGCAGGTGGTCGAGCAGGTGGTGCGCCCGACTGGCCTGATCGATCCGGTGATCATCGTCCGCCCGGCATCGACGCAGGTCGATGATCTGCTCTCGGAGATTCGCAAGCGTCTCGCCGTCGGCGAACGCGTGCTGGTGACGACGCTGACCAAGCGCATGTCCGAAGACCTCACCGACTACCTCAGCGAGCAGGGGATCAAGGTGCGCTACCTGCACTCGGACATCGATACCGTCGAGCGCGTCGAGATCATCCGTGACCTGCGCCTTGGCGAGTTCGACGTGCTCGTCGGCATCAACCTGCTGCGCGAAGGCCTCGACATCCCGGAAGTGTCACTCGTGGCGATTCTCGACGCCGACAAGGAAGGCTTTCTGCGTTCCGAACGCTCGCTGATCCAGACCATCGGCCGCGCCGCGCGGCACGTGCATGGCACGGCGATCCTCTACGCCGACCGCATCACCGACTCGATGCGGCGCGCGATGGCCGAAACCGAGCGGCGGCGCACCAAGCAGCTGGCTTTCAACGAGGCGAACGGCATCACGCCGAAGAGCGTTTCCAAGCGCATCAAGGACATCATTGATGGCGTCTACGACGCGGAAGGCGCGCAGCGTGAGCTGAAGGCGGCGCAGCAGCAGGAAAACTACGCAGCGATGAGCGAGAAGCAGCTGTCGCGCGAACTGAAACGGCTGGAGAAAGAGATGCAGGAGGCGGCGAAGAATCTCGAGTTTGAAAAAGCCGCCGCCGCCCGCGACGAGCTGGCGCGTATCAAGGCACTGGTATTCGGCGTCGCCACGCACGACGAAGCGCCGCCTGCGGCCTGAGTCGCGGCGGCGCCGGGCGAGGGCAGGTTGCGGGCTGCGGCGTTACTTCTTCTTTGCCGGAGTACTGGCCTGCGGCTCCATGCGGAAGCGGTAGACCTCGGAGATTTCGCGGTCGTAGCCCGGATAGAAGCCCTTCACCATACCGAGAACAATGCGCGAGCCACGGTTGATCAGCACCAGGAATTCGCCCGTTTTCGGATCGACACCGCCGGCTTCGATCTCGCCCTGCCGCTTGACCTCGCTGAAGGTCTTTTCGCGGATCACCGGCGCGTAGGATTTGTCGGTGACGTCGACGCGATAGAGGTGGTCGGGCTCGTCGAAATCGGCGTCGCCGTCGTCGGCGGTGACGAAAAGTTGCCCCTTCCAGTAGTGAATGCCCTGAATCCACTGCGGCACCGGTTGCAGGTGAACCTTGCGCAGGTATTTTCCGGTGTCGAGGCTGTATTCGTAGAGGTAACGACCGCTTTCCTCGCCGACCCACGACACCATCCAGACGCTGCGTTTGTCGGGGTCAACGCAGATGCCGGAGACTTCCTGCTGCCCGCTTTCAGGATCGAAAGCGAAGCTGCGCTTGAGCTTCAGCGTCTCGGCATCGTGAATGGCGATCTGGATGTCGCGGCCGACGCCGTCAGCGAAATTCTCCGCGCTGACGAAAATCTCGCCGTTGAAGACGTCGATGCCGCCGATGTGATTGGCGGCGACCGGATAGCCTTCGAAGGGCGTTTCGTTGGACTTTAGCAACTGGCCGTTCGTGTCGTACTTGTACAGCGCCTTGCTGCCGCTGACGTAGTAGAACTTGCCATCGCTGACGACGCCTTGCCGCCCTTTGACGGCGAAGGTGTCGATCAGGGTGTAGCGGTAGCTCGGCTGTTCGACGGGAGCGGCTTCGGCGGCGAGGGTCAGCGAGCTGAAGGCCAGCGATCCGGCAAGTACGGAGAGGGCGAGGTAACGGTGAGTGCGGCGAGTTGGGAGAATGCGGGGCATCGTGCTTCTTTCTTCAAAGGTGGAGACGTGATGCCCGATTCTGGCAAGCGAAGGTTACGTTTCCTTGAAGCTTCCGCGTTGTGCGCGCTGCCCGGTGGCTTCGGGCAGTTTCTGGCAACGGTGGTGGGCGAGCGCACGCCGCGTGATCAGGCGGCCCGGAAGGGGAGGTGCCGTGCCATTTCAGCGCCGTAATCCTGCACCGCCTTATCCTCGCGACGGATGAAGTCGGCCAGTGCGCCGCGCATGCGCGGATCGGCGATCCAGAAGGCCGACCACGTGGCGCAGGGCTCGAAGCCGCGGGCGAGCTTGTGTTCGCCCTGGGCGCCGGCCTCGAAGCGCGTGAGGCCGTTGGCGATGGCGTAGCCGATTCCCTGGTAGTAGCTCAGTTCGAAGTGCAGGCCGGGGCAGTCGATGTCGCTGCCCCAGTGGCGACCGTAGAGCACGCTGTCGCTGCGGTAGCAGATCGCCGAGGCGACCGGCTGCTCGTCGCACCAGGCGATGAACACCACCATGCGCCGTCCGAGTTCGCCGCCGACGCGCTCGAAGAATTCGAGCGGAAAGGCCGGATGGTTGCCGTAGCGCGTGAAGGTGTCGCGGTAATGGCGGTGCAGCGCCGGCCACAGCGCGGTGTCGATCTCGTCGCCGTGGCGCGTTTCGAGGCGCAGCCCGGCTTCCGCCACGGCGCGCTGTTCGCGCCGGATCTTCTTACGCTTGTCGGCAGAGAAGGTGGCGAGGAAGTCGGCGAAGTCGCGGTAACCGCGATTGATCCAGTGGAACTGCACGCCGCGGCGCAACAGCAGGCCGGCGTCGGCGAGCAGGGCGTGCTCGGCCTCATTGACGAACAGGCATTGCCACGAAGAAGCATGGCATTCGCTGGCGACTTCGATTGCCGCCTGAATCAGCGCCGGCCGCAGCGTTGCCGGGGCGTCGCCACGCGCCAGCAGGCGCGGCCCTGGCGACGGGGTGAAGGGAATGCCGCTGACCAGCTTCGGGTAGTAGTCGAGCCCAGCGCGCTGCCAGGCGGGCGGCCAGTTCCAGTCGCGCGAAAAGTCGCCGAAGGAATGCTGGCGCAGATAGAGCGGCAACAGGCCGGCAAGCTGTCCGTCGGCCTCGCGCAGCGCCAGATGCAGCGGCTGCCAAGCCAAAGCGGGTGAGGCGGCGCCGCTGTCTTCGGCGGCGCCAAGGAATTCACGGCTGACGAACGGGTCGCCGCCGGTGGCAAGCTGCTGCCATTCTTCGGCCGTCAGGTCGCTGGCGGCGCCGAGGAGTTTGACCCGGTAGCTCATCGCCGCCGCTGACGACCGGGAAGCGCTGCTGCCGCGCCTACGGCAACTGCGCGAGACGTTCGCGCAGGCTGTCGATCGCCGCCGCTTCGCCGCGCACGCGGAAGTGCGCGCCGTCCGCTTCGGCGCGTTCGTCGAGCACCTGGCAGCTGGCGAATATGGCGCCGCGCAGCTGCTGCGCCGTCCACGGCAGGAACAGTTCGGCCTCGACCAGATCCTGCTGGAAGAAGGCGACGATGCGCTGGTGCAGCCGCGCCACGTCGTCCGGCCGGCGTGCGCTCATCACCACGCAGCCCGGATACTGCTCGCGCAGCGCGGCCTCGCGTTCGGCCTGTGCCGCGGCATCGCCAACGTGGTCGATCTTGTTGAAGATGCGCAGGCGCGGCAGCACGTCGGCGTCGATTTCGGCGAGCACGGTGTCAGTCACCTCCAGCTGGCGCTGGAAACCGGGATCGCTGGCGTCGATCACGTGCAGCAGCAGGCCGGCGTCGAGCGCCTCGTCGAGCGTCGACTTGAACGACGCGACTAGCCCGTGCGGCAGGTTCTTGATGAAGCCGACGGTGTCGCTGACCAGCACGCGCGGCACGCTTTCCGGGTAGAGCGTGCGCACGGTGGTGTCGAGCGTGGCGAACAACTTGTTGGCGACGAGCACCTCGCTGCCGGTCAAGGCGCGCATCAGCGTCGATTTGCCGGCGTTGGTGTAGCCGACCAGCGCCACGCTGGCCAGTCCCTGGCGCTCCTGACGACGGGCGCGCTGCGTCTTGCGCTCGGCCTCCATGGCGACGATTTCCAGCTGCAGTTCGGCGATGCGGTCGCGGATCTTGCGCCGGTCGAGTTCGGTGTGCGATTCACCGGCGCCGCGGCCGCCGACGCCGCTGCGCTGCCGGCCCTGCGGCCCGGCCAGCTTGGCCGCCTCGCGCAGGCGCGGCGCCATGTAGCCGAGACGCGCGATTTCCACCTGCGCCTTGGCGGCGCGCGAGCGCGCGTTGCGGTGGAAGATTTCGAGGATGACCATGGTGCGGTCCATCACCTCGCAGCCGGTCTCCTTTTCGAGATTGCGCGCCTGCGAGGGCGAAATCTCGTGGTCGACGAACAGCGCTTCGATCTTCTGCGTTGACGGCGCACGCGTCGGTACGGGGGCGTGGGGCTCGCCGTCCTCGTCTGTGGCTTCGTGACCGCTGTCGATGTTGGCGAAGCAGCGGATTTCCTCGCGCTTGCCGACGCCGAGATAGCCGGTGGTGTCGAAGCCGGCGCGCTTCTGAGTGAAGGTTTCGACGACGGTATAGCCAAGCGTCTTCGCCAGTTCGCGCAGCTCGGTCAGCGAGGCTTCGAACTCGCTGTCGCTGACGTTGGGTAGTTGCACCGAGGCGGCGATGGCGTAGACGGGTTTTTCTTTGACTTCGGCAGACATGCGGTACGGGCTTCTTTCGGGTGGGTGAGGGCAGATAGTACCTGTGGAGAGCCCGCAGGCTGAAAGCCATTATCGGTAATAGCTCGGTCAGCCGGCGCCGTCGCGATGATGGCAACCGTCAGCGGGCAGTGCTCGTTGCGCGCAGCCAGGCAGCGAAGTCGGCTTCTGGAAGTTCGCCGGCGGCGAGGGCGAGCATGATGGAGACGCAGGCCGCGTCATCGGCCTGTAATTCAATTCCATGCATTAACAGGAAAAGCTCGGAACAAACGAATGCCGTACGTTTATTGCCGTCGATGAATGGGTGGTTGCGTGCAATGCCGAAGCCATAGGCAGCGGCAAGGTCGGCAGCGTCCGGGCTGCCATAGATTGCAAGATTTCGCGGTCGCGCAAGGGCCGATTCCAGCAGTCCCCTGTCACGGATACCAACCTGACCGCCATGCTCTGCGAGTTGTGCTTCGTGAATCGCCCAGACGACAGCTTCTTCGATCCAGCGCCTTTTTTTCATTTGGCGAGTTCTCGCAGCACATTGCGACGCGATTTCATCACCTGCTTTGCCAGTTCCATTTGTTCGGCGAATGCCGGGTCAAATGCGGTGAGACGGACGCCTTCCGGGGACTCGGTCGCATAGATGGTGTCGCCTTTTTCCAGGTGAAGGCGGGAAAGAAGCTCTTTCGGCAGTACCACGCCAACAGAATTGCCGATCTGAGTGAGTTTCAGGCTGAACATGGTGGACTCCGATGTAATTACGTCCGTAATACTATTCCACTGCGCGAGTGACGGGCAAGTTGTCGCGCGGGATGGCTCGCCCGGCGTATCGATCCGCGGTACAGGCGGGCGCGCGTTCAGGCCTTGCTCAGTTCGCGCATGCCGCGCGTCAGCCCGTCCACGGTCAGCGGGAACATGCGGCCGGCGAGAAGTTGGCGGATCAGTGAAATCGACTCGCGGTAGGGCCAGTGTGCTTCCGGCTCGGGGTTGAGCCAGACGGCGTGCGGGAAGGCGTCGGTCAGGCGTGCCAGCCAGACGGCGCCGGGCTCGGCGTTGTCGTGCTCGACGCTGCCGCCGGGATGGACGATTTCGTAGGGGCTCATCGTCGCGTCGCCGACGAAGATCAGCTTGTAGTCGCGGCCGTAGCGGTGCAGCACGTCGACGGTCGGCGTGCGCTCGGTGCGGCGGCGGACGTTGTCGCGCCACACATGCTCGTAGACGCAGTTGTGGAAGTAGTAGTACTCGAGGTGCTTGAACTCGTTGCGGCAGACCGAGAACAGCGTCGCGCAGGTGGCGATGTGGTCGTCCATCGAGCCGCCGACGTCGAGGAAGAGCAGCACCTTCACCGCGTTGTGCCGTTCCGGGCGCAGCTTGAGGTCGAGCCAGCCGGCGTTGCGCGCGGTGCCGTCGATGGTGCCGTCGAGGTCGAGCTCTTCGGCAGCGCCCTCGCGCGCGAAGCGGCGCAGCCGGCGCAGCGCCACCTGGATGTTGCGCGTGCCGAGTTCGACGCTGTCGTCGAGGTTTTTGAACTCGCGCTTCTCCCACACCTTCAGCGCCGAGCGGTTTTCGCTCCTGCCGCCGATGCGTACGCCTTCCGGGTGCGTGCCGCCGTGGCCGAAGGGCGATGTGCCGCCGCTGCCGATCCACTTGTTGCCGCCAGCGTGGCGCTCCTTCTGCTCGGCGAGGCGCTGCTTCAGCGTTTCCATCAGCTTGTCCCAGCCGAGTTTTTCCAGCGCGGCGCGTTCTTCGTCGCTCAACAGGCGTTTGGCCGCTTGGCGCAGCCATTCTTCGGGAATGCCGGTTTCCATGCCGGGCAGCGCTTCGATGCCCTTGAAGTACTCGCCGAAGGCGCGGTCGAAACGGTCGAACTGCGCTTCGTCCTTGATCAGCGTCGTGCGTGCCAGCAGGTAGAAATCTTCGATGCTGTAGCCGGCGACGTTGCGGCGCAGCGCTTCGAGCAGGACGAGGAACTCCTGCAGCGAGGTCTTCACCCCGCGCTCGCGCAGGTGGAGGAAGAAGTCGACGAGCATGCGGGAACAGGACTCAGCGCCCGCGCCGCGCCATGAACACCAGCTTTTCGAACAGATGGATGTCCTGCTCGTTCTTCAGCAGCGCGCCGTGCAGCGGCGGGATGGCGAGTTTCTGGTCGCTGCTGCGCAGCGCTTCCGGCGGAATGTCTTCGGCCAATAGCAGTTTCAGCCAGTCGAGCAGTTCCGAGGTCGACGGCTTCTTCTTCAGTCCCGGCAGCTCGCGCAGCTCGAAGAAGACCTCGAGTGCCTCGCGCAGCAACGCCTGCTTGATGCCGGGGTAGTGCACCTCGACGATGCGCTGCATCGTCTCGCGGTCGGGGAAGCGGATGTAGTGGAAGAAGCAGCGGCGCAGGAAGGCGTCGGGCAACTCCTTCTCGTTGTTCGAGGTGATGAACACTAGCGGCCGCTGCCGCGCGCGGATCAGCTGGCGCGTCTCGTACACGTAGAACTCCATGCGGTCGAGTTCGCGCAGCAGGTCGTTGGGGAATTCGATGTCGGCCTTGTCGATCTCGTCGATCAGCACCACCGATGGCGTCTCGGCTTCGAAAGCCTGCCACAGCACGCCCTTGACGATGTAGTGGCCGATCTCGCTGGCGCGCGCCTCGCCCAGTTGCGAATCGCGCAGGCGGGCGACGGCGTCGTATTCGTACAGACCCTGCTGCGCGCGCGTCGTCGATTTCACGTGCCACTGGTAGAGCGGCAGTCCGAGCGCAGCGGCGACTTCCTCGGCGAGCAGCGTCTTGCCGGTGCCCGGTTCGCCCTTGATCAGCAGCGGTCGCTGCAGGGTGATCGCGGCATTGACCGCCAGCGACAGTTCGCGTGTCGCGACATAGGTATCGGTGCCGGTAAAACGCATGGAATATCCCCGCTGGGCAATAGACGTCCAAGTGTAACCGCTCCGACCCGAATGGCGTTGTGACGCGGGCGGGCGGCAGCGCCGGCAAGGCGCGGTGCTAGAATGCGCCATCTCCTGGCGCAAGGCGCAGAACATGGCTTACGAACTGATCGCCGCCGTCGATCTCGGTTCCAACAGTTTCCGTTTGCAGGTCGGGCGGGTGGTTGATGATCAGATTTATCCCCTGGACTCGCTCAAGGAGCCAGTGCGGCTGGCTTCCGGCTTGACGGCGGACAAGCGGCTCGACGCCGCCTCGCGCGAGCGCGCCTTGCTCGCCCTGCGGCGTTTTGGCGAGCGTTTGCGCGGTTTTCAGCCGGAGGCGGTGCGGGCGGTAGCGACCAATACGCTGCGCGTCGCCAAGGACGCGCACGATTTTCTGCCGGCGGCGGAAAAGGCGCTCGGCTTCCCCATCGAAATCATCGGCGGCCGGGAAGAAGCCCGCCTCATCTATCTGGGCGCCGCGCATTCCTTGCCGGCGGTCGAACACAAGCGCCTCGTCGTCGACATCGGTGGCGGCTCGACCGAATTCATCATCGGCCAGCAGATCGAGCCCCTGCTGCTGGAGTCGCAGTACATGGGCTGCGTCAGCTTCTCGCTGCGCTTCTTTCCGGGGGGGGGTGTCGACAAGCGCCGCTTCCGTGATGCCGAGCTGGCGGCACGGCGTGAGATTCAGGGCATCGCCAGCGACTACCGGCGCTTCGGTTGGCGCGAGGCGGTCGGCTCGTCGGGGACGGCCCGCGCGCTGGCGGAGATTCTCGAACTGAACCGCTTGAATCCCGGCGGTGCCAGCGGCATTACGCGCGCCGGACTCGAAGAGCTGCGCAATCGCCTGATCCGCGCCGGTTCTACGGATGCGCTGTCGCTCGACGGCTTGCGCTCGGACCGGCTGCCGGTTTTCCCCGGCGGGCTGGCGATCATGTGCGCCATTTTCGCTGAACTCGATATCGAAACGATGATTTACGCCGACGGCGCCTTGCGTCTCGGCGTTCTCTACGATCTGCTCGGGCGCTTTCATCGGCTCGACATGCGCGATTCGACCGTCAGCGAGTTCATGCGGCGCTATCAGGTCGACGTGTTGCAGGCGGCGCGCGTCGAGCGGACGGCGCAGGGTCTGCTCGGCCAGTTACGCGACCTGCGCGCGCCGGAGAACGAAAGCGCGCTCGACGTGCTGCGCTGGGCGGTGCGCTTGCACGAGATCGGCATTTCGATTGCGCATAGCGGCTACCACAAGCACGGCGCGTACATCGTCACCTTTGCCGACATGCCGGGTTTTTCCAAGAAAGATCAGGCGTTGCTGGCGCTGCTGATCTTGGGGCAGCGCGGCAAGCTGGAGAAGATCGCGGCCCTGCCGCCGCTCGATGATGCCTGGCAACTGGTGTTCTGCCTGCGTTTGGCGGCCTTGCTCCACCGCCCGCGCGATGATCGGCCGCTGCCGCCGCTGACGCTCAAGTACGTGTCTGGCGCCTATCAGCTGGATGTGCCGGCGGAGTGGCTGGCGGGTAATCCGCTGACGGCCGCGGCGCTGGCCGACGAGGCGGTGGCCTGGGAGCGCATCGGCTCCGGACTGCGCCTGCGGCGGCGCGCCGGCAACTTCGACGGCTGAGCGCAGCGATGAGCCCGGCCACGCTTGACGACGAGGTGCAGGGGGGCCTTGTGCAAGCGCGGCTGGCCGGCGACTGGACTCTGGCGACGCTCGGTCCGCAGCTTTCCGTACTCGACGCGCGTTTGCGGCAGCTGAACGCCCGTTCGGCGCACTGGGATTTGCGGGCGGTGACGCGCCTCGATAGCGTCGGCGCCTTGCTCTTGTGGCGGGCCTGGGGAGAACGTTGGCCGGATGAGACAGCGATCTCCGAGACGCACCGACGCGTTCTGGTGCGGGCGGCGGGCGTCACGCTGCCTGTGCGCGCCGTCCGCGCCCCCTACGATCCGGCGACTCCCTTGCTGCTGGTCGGGCGAGGCACGCTGACGCTGCTCGAGCACAGTCTCGGCGTCATCGCCCTGATCGGACAGATAGTGCTCGATCTGATCTATCTGATCGGGCATCCCCGCGATATTCCCTGGCGCGAGTTTTCGGCGACGCTGTACAAGAGCGGTGCGCAGGCGCTGCCGGTGGTCGCTCTGGTCGGCTTTCTCATCGGCGTTGTGCTGTCGTATCTGTCGTCGCTGCAACTGAAGACCTTCGGTGCGGATGTTTTCATCGTCAATCTGCTCGGCATCAGCGTCATCCGCGAACTGGGGCCGGTGCTGGTGGCCGTGCTGGTGGCCGGGCGTTCCGGCTCGGCCATGACGGCGCAGATCGGCGTCATGCGCGTGACCGAAGAAATTGACGCGCTGGCGACGATGGGGATTTCAAGCTCCTTGCGGCTGGTGTTGCCGAAGGTGCTGGCGCTGTCGCTGGCGACGCCCTTGCTTGTCCTGTGGTGCTCGGCGGCGGGCATGCTCGGCGGCATGGTTTCGGCGCATCTCGAGATGGGGCTTTCCTACGCCTATTTCATCGACACTTTGCCGAAGGTGGTGCCGGTGGCCAACATTTTCATCGGCCTGGGTAAAGGCGTCGCCTTCGGCGTGCTGGTCGGGCTTGTCGCCTGCTATTTCGGGCTGCGCGTTCGCCCGAATACCGAGAGCCTGTCCGCCGGAACGACGAGTTCGGTGGTGACCTCGATTACCGCTGTCATCATCGTCGATGCCGTGTTCGCGGTGCTGACGCGCAGTCAGGGGATTCCCTGATGCTCGGCCATCATTCCCTCCCCGCCGCCAGTCCGGAGAACGCGCCGGTCATCGCGATTCGTGGCCTGTGGACGCGTTTCGGCGAGACCGTCGTGCATCGCGATATCGATCTGACGGTCGCCGCCGGCGAAATGCTCGGTCTGGTGGGCGGCTCCGGCAGCGGCAAGACGACGCTGTTGCGGGAGATCGTCGGCCTGCTGGCGCCGAGTCAGGGAACGGTCGAATTGTTCGGCTCCCCCGTGCAGAGCGACGATCCGGAGTTGCGTCGCCGGGTGCGTCGCCGCTTCGGCATGCTCTTCCAGCAGGGGGCGCTGTATTCGGCGCTGTCGGTCGCCGACAACATCGCGTTTCCCCTGCGTGAGTTGCGCCAGCTCGACGAAGACCTGATCAACGATCTGGTGCGCGTGAAGCTGGCGATGGTCGAGCTGGAGCCATCGCATGGCGCGCTGATGCCGGCCGAGCTCTCTGGCGGCATGGTCAAGCGGGTGGCGCTGGCGCGTGCGCTGGCGCTCGAGCCCGAGTTGCTGGTGCTGGACGAGCCGACGGCGGGACTCGACCCGGATCGGAGCGCCAGCTTTGTCACGCTGATCCGCACGCTGCAACGCGAACTCGGCTTCAGCGTCGTCATGGTGACGCACGACCTCGACACCCTGGCGGGATTGGCGACGCGTGTTGCCGCGCTGGCTGACCAGCGTATCGTCGCCTGCGGCACGCTCGCCGAAGTGGCGTCGATGGATCATCCTTTTACCCGCCGTTTTTTTGCGTCCGAACGCGCACAGGCGGCCTTGCAAGCCGCCGCCCGCTAATGGAGTTGCCATGGAAAACCGCTCACACGCGCTGATCGCCGGTGTATTCACCCTCTCACTGCTGCTTGCCGTCGTGGCTTCGCTGTGGTGGTTCGGCGGCAAGCGCGAAGTGACGCGCGATTACATCG
Source organism: Rhodocyclus gracilis (assembly GCF_009617575.1). Classification (GTDB taxonomy): domain Bacteria; phylum Pseudomonadota; class Gammaproteobacteria; order Burkholderiales; family Rhodocyclaceae; genus Rhodocyclus; species Rhodocyclus gracilis. The sequence continues at coordinate 141,823 of NZ_WIXJ01000001.1, read as the reverse complement.
TCGTCGCCCGTCAGAACGTCACCGGTCTGGGGCCGCAGGGGCAGGTGCGCTATCGCGGGATCGGCGTCGGCAAGGTGCAATCGATCACGCTCGATCCGAAGGATCCGCGCAACATCTTCGTGCGCATCAGCGTCAACGAAAACGTCCCGGTGACGCGCGGAACGACCGCCAAGCTCGACTATCAGGGAATTACCGGCATTGCCTACGTCCTGCTCGAAGATACCGGCGGCGATCCGACGCCGCTGCTTGGTAATGCCGACAATCCGCCACGCATTGCCATGCAGACCTCGCTGATCGAAGAGCTGTCGCAAGTCGGCGGCGAGGCCATGCGGCAGGCGCGCGATCTGCTGACGTCGATGAATCTGTTGCTGGGCGGCGAGAACCGGCAACACCTCACCAGTGCGCTGGCGAGTGCCGATAACGGCGCCCGCGACGTTGCCCAGGTGGCGGCGCAACTGCGGCAACTGCTGTCGCCGGAGAACGTGCGCGCGCTCAGTGTCTCGCTGAACCGTCTGGAAAGCGCTTCCGCCGAGGCCGCGCCGCTGGTTGCCGACGCCCGCGCCACGCTCGCCAGCGTCAAGGCCAGTAGTGACAAGCTCGACCGTGCTCTCGGCGATGCTTCGTCGGGCGGTGCCGGCGCCTTGCCGGCCCGCGTCAATGAGGTGTTGACGGATCTGGCGACGACCTCGCGCCAGCTCAACCGTGTTTTGCAGCAACTGGAATCGTCGCCGCAAAGTCTCGTCTTTGGCCCGCCCGCCGCCGCGCCCGGGCCTGGCGAAGCCGGTTTCGTGGCGCCGCCGCTTCGGCAGACCCCGTGAAGGAGAGGAAGTCCGTGACTACCTTGCAACAGCACTCGCAACCGCACCCACTACGGCATTCGCCCCGGCAAAAACCGCTGGCCCCGCTGTTGAGCATTGGCGCTGCCTTGCTGCTCGGCGCTTGCGCCGTCGGCGGGCGGGCGACGGCGCCCGCGACTGTCTATGATTTCGGCCCGCCGGCTGCGCGGGTGGGGACTGCATTTTCGTATGTGAGCGTCGAGGTCAAGGCGCCCGCCTGGCTCGACAGTCCGGCCATCGTCTATCGTCTGGCTTACGACGACAGCCTGCGTCTGCGCGAATACGCCGCCAGCCGCTGGGCAGGCTCGCCGACGCAGCTGCTGGCGCAGCGTTTGCGCCAAAGCCTCGGCACGGCGGGGCTGAACAGCAATGCAGCGCTCGATTGTCAGGTGCGCGTCGACGTGCAGGAATTCGCGCAGGTCTTTGAGCAGGCGGCCGTCAGTCAGGGGCGCTTGCAGGGCGAGGCGTCGCTGGTCGACGGCGAACGCCGGCTGATTGCGCGGCAGTCGTTTTCGCTGCGGCAGGCCGCCGGCAGCGCCGATGCGGCCGGCGGCGTTCGTGCCCTCGTCGCGACGAGCGATGATCTCGCGCAGCAGTTGGCGGCCTGGCTGAGTGCGCTGGATCGCTCCGGACAACTGGCGAGTTGCCGCGCCGGCAGGAGTGTGGCCGGGGGCGCGCCGTAAGCGGTTTCGCCCCCGGAGACGAGCCTTACACGGCGTCGAGCGCGTGTGCGAGGTCGTGTTGCAGGTCGGGCAGGTCTTCGATGCCGACCGACAGGCGCACCAGCGAGTCGCTGATGCCCAACGCTGCCCGTTGCGCGGCCGGAATGGTCGCGTGCGTCATGATCGCCGGATGCTCGATCAGGCTTTCGACGCCGCCGAGGCTCTCGGCGAGGGTGAATAGCTCGGTGGCTTCGAGAAAACGCCGGGCGCCGGCGAGATCGGTGGCGAGTTCGAGCGAAATCATGCCGCCGAAGCCGCGCATCTGCCGCTGTGCCAGTGCGTGTTGCGGGTGTGAGGCGAGCCCCGGATAGCGCACGCGGCGAACTTTGTCGTGCGCTTCCAGCCAGCCGGCGAGGGCGAGGGCATTGTCGCAATGCCGCTGCATGCGGACGTTCAGCGTCTTGAGGCCGCGCAGGGCGAGGAAGGCGTCGAAGGGGCCGGCGATGGCGCCGACGGCGTTTTGCAGGAAACCGACGCTCTCCCGCAGGGCCGCGTTCCGCGCCTCGCCGCTGACGATGGCGACGCCGCCGATTACATCCGAATGGCCGTTCAGGTACTTGGTCGTCGAGTGCACGACGATGTCGAAGCCGTGCTCCAGCGGCCGCTGCACCCAGGGCGTGGCGAAGGTGTTGTCAGCCACGGCGATGAGATTGTGTTGCCGGCAAAAGGCCGCCAGCGCATCGAGATCGGCGAGCTTGAGCAGCGGGTTGCTCGGCGTCTCGATCAGCAGCATGCGCGTTTCTGGCCGCACGGCGGCGGCGAGCGCGTCGAGGTCGGTCAGGTCGACGAAGCTGAACGAGAGGGCGGCGCTGCGACGACGCACGCGTTCGAGCAGGCGGTAGGTGCCGCCGTAGAGATCGTCACCGGCGATGATGTGGGCGCCGGCGTCGAGCGTTTCCAGCACCGTGGCAATCGCCGCCAGCCCGGAGGCGAAGGCGAAGGCCTGCACCCCCGATTCGAGGTCGGCGACGCAGCGTTCAAAGGCCCAGCGCGTCGGGTTGTGCGAGCGCCCGTAGTCGAGGCCTTTGTGTACGCCGGGGCTGTCCTGAACGTAGGTGGAGTTGGCGTAGATCGGCGGCATGACGGCGCCGGTCGTGGGGTCGGGCGACTGCCCGGCGTGAATGACGCGGGTGCCGAAGCCGTGGCGCGTGACCGGTGTGGCGGGGGTGCTCATGCAAATTTCTTCCGCAGATGGTTGAGAAGGTCGAAGCGGGTGACGAGGCCGTAGAAGCGCTGTTCGTCGGCGATGATGACGACGAGGCCGCGATCGAGCGTTTTTTGCAGCGCGTCGAGGCTGGCGTCCGGCGGCAGGGTTTCCAGCGATTCCGACATCGCCGAGCGAGCGGCGCTCTTGAAGGCGGTGCTGTCGGCCTGGACGCGGAAGAGTACGTCGGATTCGTCGATCAGGCCGACGATACGACCGTTGTCGATGACCGGCAGTTGCGACACCTCGGCGTAGCGCATGCGCTGGAAGACGGTTTGCAGCGTGTCGTCGGGGGCGACGCTGACCACCGAGCCGTCTTCGAAGCGGCGGGCGATGACATCGCGCAGATCGCCGAAGAGCGGGCGATGCAGCAGGCCTTGGTCGACCATCCAGTTGTCGTTGTAGATTTTCGACAGGTAGCGGGTGCCGGTATCGCAGACGAAGGAGACGACGCGTTTCGGCGTCTTCTGTTCGCGGCAGAAGCGCAGCGCGGCGGCGAGCAGGGTGCCCGTCGACGAGCCGGCGAGAATGCCCTCGGCCCGCAGCAGCTCGCGGGCGGTGGCAAAGCTCTCTTCGTCGGGAATCAGGTAGGCGTGTTTGACGCCGGAGAAATCGGCGATGGGCGGGATGAAGTCTTCGCCGATGCCTTCGACGGCCCATGAGCCGGCTGCCCCGAATTTGCCGTGATGCACATAGTCGGTCAGCACCGAGCCTTGCGGGTCGGCAAGGACGAACTCTACGGCCGGATTGGCGCGCGCAAAAAAGCGCGTCAGCCCGGTGAGCGTGCCGGATGAGCCGACGCCACAGACGATGGCGTCCACATCGTGCCCGGTCTGCGCCCATATCTCGGGTCCGGTCGATTGCTCATGGGCGGCCGGATTGGCGGGGTTGTTGAACTGATCGGCAAAGAAGGCGCCCGGAATGGCGGCGGCGATACGCGCGGCGTAGTCCTGATAATAGTCGGGGTGGCCCTTGCCGACGTCGGAGCGGGTGATGCGCACATCGGCTCCCAGCGCCTTGAGGTGGAGGATTTTCTCGGTCGACATCTTGTCGGGCACGACCAGGATGATGCGGTAGCCCTTGGCGCGGGCGACCAGCGCGAGGCCCAGCCCGGTATTGCCGGCGGTGGCCTCGATGATGGTGCCGCCGGGCAGCAGGCGACCATCGCGTTCGGCCGTTTCGATCATCGACAGACCGACGCGGTCCTTGATCGAGCCGGCGGGATTTTGCGATTCGAGTTTGAGGAAGAGCTGACAGAGTCCGGTGTCGAGGCGGGTGACTTCGACCAGCGGCGTATTGCCGATGAGGCCGAGGACGGCGGGTTTGGCGTCGTGTGGCATTGCGTGAGTGGCTGGCAGGTGGTGGGAAAAGGTGGAAAAGATCGAAATAGGTCGCAGGCGTGGGCAACAGGAAGGCGCGTCGGCGCCGCGCCGGTGTTGTCCGCTAGCGGTGGCGGCTAGGCGACGCGCAGTTCAGACGCGTGCGGGCGATAGGGGTGGGCGCTCCGGGGCGGACGTTCGCGCGGTGGCGTTTCCGCCGGGGCGTGCGCCGCCAGAAAGTGGCGGATGGCGGGTTCGAAGTGCTGCGCGTCGATCAGGAAGCCGTCGTGGCCGTGCTCCGAGTGGATGTCGAGCAGGCGGGCGTTAGGCAGTGTGTCGGCGAGGAAACGTTGCTCCGCCGGCAGGTACAGCGCGTCCGAGGTGATCGAGCCGATCAGTACGGGCTGCTCGATCTGTCGCAGCACGCTCGCGTAGTCGCCGCGACCGTGCGCCAGATCGTGGGTATCGAGAGCGTCGATCAGTGTCAGGTAGCTGTTGGCGTCGAAGCGCTCGACGAGGCTACGGGCGTGGTGGCGTAGCCAGTCGCGGGCGGCGAAATCGTCGGGGGTCTCGGCGCGCTGGCCAAAGACAGCGCGACCGGAGTCGCGCGCGAAGCGCTGTTCGAGCGATTGCGGGCTGCGGTAGCTGACCATGGCAATCGCCCGGGCGGCGGCCAGCCCCGCAACGGGCGGCGCGTCGGCCGTGTAATGGCCATCGCGAAACAAGGGATCGGCGCGCAGGGCGAGTCGCTGTGCCTCGCTCCAGACGAGGCACCAGGGGGAGTGCCGCCCGGAGGCGGCGATGCAGACGACGGCTTGCGTACGCTTTGCGTCGAGGACGGCCCATTCCAGTGCTTGCAGGCCGCCCATCGAGCCGCCGATAACGAAGCGGATGCCGGCGATGCCGAGTGCGTCGGCGAGCGCGATCTGCGCGCGCACTTGATCGCGAATGGTGATGCGCGGAAAACGTGCGCCCCAGGGCTTGCCATCGTCGGCCAGCGTGTTCGGGCCGGTCGTGCCGTAGCAGCTGCCGAGCGTGTTGCTGCAGACGATGAAGTGCTTGTCCGGGTCGAGCGTTCGCCCCGGCCCGAACAGCGGCGCCCACCAATCGTCGGCGTCGGCGTTGCCGGTCAGGGCGTGACAGACGATCACCGCGTTATCGGCGTTCGCCGACAGTCGGCCCCAGCTACGGTAGGCAATCTCCAGCCCCGGTAGCTGTTGGCCGGAGTCAAGCACAAACGGCTGGCTCAAGGCCAGCCGTTGTGCCGGAGCGAATGCGCCGCGTTCGCTCACGCAGCCGCCTCGAGCGCCGAGCGGCGCAGGGCGTGGTCGAAGTCGGCCTTGATGTCTTCGATGTGCTCGATGCCGACCGAAACGCGGATCAGGTCGGGACGCACGCCGGCGGAGAGTTGCTCGGCTTCGGAGAGTTGCTGGTGCGTGGTCGAGGCCGGGTTGATGACGAGCGTCTTGGCGTCGCCGACGTTGGCCAGGTGGCTGGCGAGTTCGACGTTGTCGATGAACTTGCGTGCCGCCGCAGCGCCGCCCTTGATGCCGAAGTTGAGCACGCCGCCGAAGCCGTTGCGCAGGTACTTCTTCGCCAGTTCGTGGTAGGGGCTGTCCTCAAGGCCGTTGTACTCGACCCACGCCACCTGCGGGTGCGCCTTCAGCCACTGTGCCAGTTCGAGCGCGTTGTCGACGTGGCGCTGCGCGCGCAGCGACAAGGTTTCGACGCCCTGGATCAGCTGGAAGGCGTTGAACGGCGAGAGCGCCGGGCCGACGTCACGCAGGCCTTCGACGCGGACGCGGATGGCGAAGGCGATGTTGCCGAAGGGGCCACCGGAGCCGAAGACTTCCCAGAAGTTGAGGCCGTGGTAGCCGGGCGCCGGGTCGGTAAACAGCGGGAACTTGCCATTGCCCCAGTTGAACTTGCCCGAATCGACGATGACGCCGCCGATCGAGGTGCCGTGACCGCCGATCCACTTGGTTGCCGACTCGACGACGATGTCGGCACCGTGGTCGATCGGACGCGCGATGTAGCCGCCGGCGCCGAAGGTGTTGTCGACGATCAGCGGGATGCCGGCATCGTGCGCGATCTTCGCCAGTGCTTCGAAATCGGGGATGTTGAAGCGCGGGTTACCGATGGTTTCGACGTAGATCGCCTTGGTTTTCTCGTCGATCGCCGCCTTGTAGTCCTCGGGATTGTCGCCCTCGACGAACTTCACGTGGATGCCCAGGCGCGGCAGCGTCACCTTGAACTGGTTGTAGGTACCGCCGTAGACGTAGCTGGTCGACACGATGTTGTCGCCGGCCTGCGCGATGGCCGTGATGGCGAGGAACTGCGCCGCCTGTCCCGAAGCCGTGGCGACCGCGGCGACACCGCCTTCGAGCGCGGCGATGCGCTGTTCGAAAACGTCGGTGGTCGGGTTCATGATGCGCGTGTAGATGTTGCCGAATTCCTTCAGCGCGAACAGGTTGGCACCGTGTTCGGCGTTGTTGAAGGTGTAGGAGGTGGTCTGGTAGATCGGCACGGCGCGCGAGTTGGTGCCGGGAGCGGGCGTCTGGCCGGCGTGCACTTGCAGGGTTTCGTAGCGGTAGTTGGCTTTCTGGTTGCTCACGATGAGGCTCCTGATGTCGGTCGCGTCGGGCAGCGCGCGCCGGTTGAAAGGACTGCCAGGAGCGGATGAAGAGCCATCCAGATGTATTCCTGGCCGAAGGTTCGTCCCGCCTGTCGCGGGTGGCGAAACCTTAGCCGGATGGAATTTGATTCCCAACGAAGAAAATCTTAGAAGCTATGCCGGATTTTCACGTTAGCTGCTGCCGGCCCGCGAGGGCAGGGCGACGATGTCGTTGGCGGTGGGGCGGTGCGTGATGGCGGCGTCTGCCGTCAGAGGGGTCCGCGTGGTGGACCGGGCGAGGTCGGACGAGGGGGCGTGAGCGCGTCCGGTCAACGACGGGGCCAACATGGCGAGGGGCGGCGATGAACACCGCAGTTCCGCGCCGAAGGGCAGCGGAGTGGCGTGGTGCCCGTGGGGCAGGTGTGCGGCGTCGGGGCTTAGCCGCGCTGATGCGACATCAGCTTTTTCAGGCCGTCGGTGTCAAGAATGCGCACGTACTTCTGCTGTACGGCGATCAGGCCTTCTTCCTGGAAGCGCGAGAAGGCGCGGCTGACGGTTTCGAGCTTGAGGCCGAGGTAGCTGCCGATCTCGTCGCGCGTCATGCGCAGGTAGAACTCGGCTGGCGAGTAGCCGCGCGCGGTAAAACGCTGGGAGAGATTGAGCAGGAAGGCGGCGAGTCGCTCTTCGGCGCGCATCGTGCCGAGCAGCATCATGACGCCGTGGTCGCGGACGATTTCGCGGCTCATCACCTTGTGGAAGTGGTGCTGCAGGGTGCGGATCTCGCGCGACAGGCCTTCGAGGTGCGAGAAGGGAATGACGCAGACTTCGCTGTCCTCGAGCGCCACGGCGTTGCATGAGTGCGCTTCGGTGCTGATTCCATCGAGGCCGAGCAGTTCGCCGGTCATCTGGAAGCCGGTGACCTGATCGCGACCGTCTTCGATGAGGACGTCGGTTTTGAAGAAGCCGCTCCTGATCGCGTAGATGGCGTCGAAATGTTCGCCCGCGCGATACAGGTGCTCGCCGCGGCGCAGACGACGGCGGGAGGAAACCATCTCATCGAGCCGTTCGATTTCCTGACGGCTCAGGCCGAGCGGCATGCACAATTCGCGCAGATTGCAGTTGGAACAAGCGGTCTTGACGACCTCAAGCGTAATTTTTTTCGCCGCGTTGTTCTGGGGCATGGGCTTCCTTCGACATTCCGGGCCAATGAGGCCGTTTGATCCACGTCAACCTGCTCGCTGCACTCGCGCTTGATAATCCCGCCACCCAACACCGCCCGGCGTGCCACGCGTACAAGGGGTGCCGAACCACCGAGATTCCACCGGATATCGTGCTGAGAGACAACATGACCAATGCTGCAGCCAACGTAATCTTCGATCCCGAAATCATCCGTCGCTTCGACGTCAACGGGCCTCGCTACACGTCGTACCCGACGGCGGACCGCTTCGTTGAAGCCTTCGATCCGGAGGCCTACAAGCTGTGGCTGGGCAAGCGCAACATCGGTGGGGTCAAAAAACAGCTCTCATTATACTTTCACATCCCCTTCTGCAACACGATCTGCTACTACTGCGGCTGCAGCAAGATCATCACCAAGGATCACGGTCGTTCGGCCAAGTATCTGCAGTATCTCGACAAGGAAATGTCGCTGCAGGCGAGCTACCTCGACGGTGATCGTGATGTGGCACAACTGCACTGGGGCGGTGGTTCGCCGACCTTCCTCGCCGACGACGAAATCCGTCAGCTGATGGCGTCGACGCGCAAGCATTTCAATCTGGTCGAAGGGGGCGAGTTCTCGATCGAAGTCGATCCGCGCAACGTCAGCCGCGACACGGTGGCGCTGCTCGGCGAGCTGGGCTTCAACCGCATGAGCATCGGCGTTCAGGATTTCGACGAGAACGTGCAGAAGGCGATCAATCGCATTCAGAGCGAAGAAGAAACCTTCAGCGTCATGGACGCTGCGCGCGCCAATGGCTTCAAGTCGATCAGCGTCGACCTCATCTACGGCCTGCCCAAGCAGACCGTCATCGGCTTCAACCGGACGCTGGATCGCGTGCTGGCCGCCAGCCCGGATCGTCTGTCGATCTACAACTACGCGCACCTGCCGAGCCTGTTCAAGCCGCAACGCCGCATCCTCGACGCCGACCTGCCGACGCCGGATCAGCGCCTGCAGATTCTGGCGCTGGCGATTCGCCGCCTGACCGACGCGGGCTATGTCTTCATCGGCATGGACCACTTCGCCAAGCCGGACGACGAGCTTGCCGTCGCGCAGCGTCAGGGCCGCCTGCACCGCAACTTCCAGGGCTATTCGACGCACGCCGATTGCGATCTGCTGGCCTTCGGCGTCACGTCGATTGGCAAGGTCGGTCCGACCTACAGCCAGAACGTGAAGACGCTCGACGAGTACTACGACCGCCTCGACAACGACATGCTGCCGGTTTTCCGGGGCATCGAGTTGAACGCCGACGATATTCTGCGTCGTGCCATCATCCAGTCCCTGATGTGCCACTTCGAACTGTCGCTCGAGTCAATCGAGATCGCTCACCTGATCGATTTCAAGAAGTACTTCGCCGCCGAACTCGAAGATCTGCGCGAACTCGCCAAGGCCGATCTGGTCCGTGTCGACGACAAGTGGATTACCGTGCTGCCGGCTGGCCGCATGCTGGTGCGCGCGATCTCGATGGTGTTCGACCGCTACCTGCGTGCCGACCGCCAGCGTACGCGCTACTCGAAGGTGATCTGAGCGCTGTTTTGACCCTGTCCCGCCGCGCCTTGAGGGCGTGGCGGGCAACCGGCGACTGCCGTCAGAGCGATGCCCGATAACAGTTTCCTCGCGCTGTTTCTCGTCGGTCTGCTCGGTGGCGGCCACTGTGTCGGCATGTGCGGCGGCATCGTGGGCGCCTTGTCGCTCGGTACGGCAGCTGGCTCGCCGGCGCAGGCGTCGCCCGTCGCTTTTTCGCCTGCGCGTGGCAGTGAGGCGGCGTCACAACCTGTCTCCGCGCCCCCCCAGGATTCCCGGCATTCCCCGCATTTCACACGATCCCCGCTGCCTTCCGGGCAGGCGTCGCTGTCCTTGCATCTGGCTTATAACGCCGGTCGGATCGGCAGCTACGTCGTCGCTGGCGCGCTGGCCGGGGCGCTTGGCGGCATGAGCCTGATCCTCGCTGGACAGTTGCCGCTGCGACTTTTTCTCTACGCGCTGTCAAACCTCATGTTGCTGGCGCTCGGCCTTTACCTCGCCGGCGCGACGCGTTCACTGGCTTTCGTCGAACGCCTGGGGCAATCCCTGTGGCGGCGCATCAGCCCGCTGACGCGTCGTTTTCTGCCGGTGCGCTCCGTCGCGCAGGCGCTGCCGCTGGGTATGCTTTGGGGATGGCTGCCGTGCGGCCTTGTCTATAGCGCGCTGATCAGTGCCTTGAGCAGCGGTTCGGCGACACGCGGGGCCTTGTCGATGCTCGCGTTCGGCCTGGGTACGCTGCCGAATCTCCTGCTGGCGGGCCTGCTGGCGAGTCGCTTGCGCCGCTGGTTGACGCGCCCCGGTGTGCGACTGTTGGCAGGCAGCGTGGTCGCCACCTTTGGGCTCGTTGGTCTCGTGAATCTGCTGCGTGCCGGGGCGTATTTCTAGGAGACGTCATGACTGCGCGGGGTACGCCGAATGTGCCGAATGTGCCGGGTACGCCCAATGCGCCGGGCACGCTGAGTACGCCGGAGCGTCGGGAGGATGGCGGCGACGGGGCGTCACAGCGGACGGTCGACTTCGCCATTGAGGGCATGACCTGCGCCGCCTGTTCGGCGCGTCTGGAAAAAGTCCTCAATCGCCTGCCCGGCGTCAGCGCGCATGTGGATCTGGCCGCCGAGCGTGCGCGCATCCGTTACAACGAGGGGGCGACGGACCCGGCCAGCCTGGCCCTGGCCGTCGGTGCGGCTGGCTTTGTCGCGCGCCTTGCCGATGGTCGGTCGCGCGCCGAAGAAAAAGTGCGCAAGCAGGAAGCCGTGCGAGCCCTGCAACGACGCTTCGTCGCCGCCGCCGTGCTCAGTCTCCCGCTCGTTGCGCCGATGCTGGGTATGTTGCTGGCGCCGTCGGCCCACGAGGAGTGGCTTCCGCGATGGTGGCAGCTGCTGCTGGCAACGCCGGTGCAGTTCTGGGCCGGCTGGCGCTTTTACGCGGGCGGCTGGAAATCCCTGCGTGCGGGGGGGGCCAACATGGATGTCCTCGTCGCCCTTGGCTCGACGATGGCTTACGTTTTCAGTGCCGTCGTCACGCTGCTGGGGCTGGCCGATCCGCACATGGCGCATCTGCCCGTGTACTTCGAGGCTTCCGCTGCGGTCGTGACGCTCGTTCTCCTCGGTAAGCTCCTCGAAGCGCGGGCGCGGGCGCGCATGTCCGAATCGATTGAAGCCCTGCTGCGTCTGCAACCGAAAACGGCGCGGGTGGAGCGGGGCGGGCGTCTGATCGAGATGGACGCCGCCTTGCTCGTGGTCGGCGATATCTTCGTCGTGCGTCCCGGCGAGAGCATTCCCGTCGATGGCGAGGTGCTCGATGGGGCTTCGAACGTCGATGAGTCGATGCTCTCGGGCGAGAGCATGCCGGTGGCCAAGCACTCCGGCGATACGGTATTTGCGGCGACCGCCAACGCCGAAGGCATGTTGCGCTGTCGCGCCAGCAGCGTCGGTGAGCATACCTTGCTCGCCGGCATCATCCGCCGCGTTGCCGAAGCGCAGTCGTCGAAGGCGCCCGTGCAGCAGTTGGCCGACCGCATTTCGGCCGTTTTCGTGCCCTTGATCTGCCTGCTGGCCTTGCTCACGTTCGGCGGCTGGCTGCTTTATTCCGGCGACCTGGCGCCTGCGCTCATCAACGCGGTTGCGGTGCTGGTCATCGCCTGTCCGTGTGCGCTCGGACTGGCGACGCCGACGGCGGTGTCGGTCGGCGTTGCGCAGGGCGCCCGCGCCGGCATTCTCGTGCGCGACGTCGCTGCACTCGAACGCGCTGCCGATCTGAAAACGTTGCTTGTCGACAAGACCGGCACTCTGACGACAGGCGAGCCTACCGTCACCGATATTGTCGTGCTCGATGCCAGCCTTTCGGTGGACGAGGCACTGATCCTTGCCGCCAGCCTCGAGCAAGGATCGGAGCACCCGCTGGCGCGCGCAGTGCTGCGGCGCGCGGCGGAGGTCGGCGTTGCCCTGCGCCCGCTTGGCGATTTCATCGCCGTGCCGGGGCGCGGTGTGGCGGCGATGATCGACGCGCAGCGATGGCGGCTGGGGGCGCCCGACTGGGTGGAGGCGAGTCCGCCTGGCTCTTCAGCGCAGGACGGCAGCGCAGCGACGGCGGCCTCGCTCGCCACTGGGGATGCGGGGTCTCAGATGCCTTGGGCGGCTTCCGTGGCGGCGCTGGCAAGTGATGGCAAGACCGTCGTCGCGCTCTTTCGGGAAACGCAGCCGCTGGCCTTGCTGGCGGTGGCGGATCGCCTGCGCCCGAGTTCGCGCGCCGCCGTGGCTCGCTTGCGAGATCTCGGCGTGCGCGTCGTCATGCTGACGGGCGATAACGCGCTGACGGCGGCGAGCATTGCGGCGGCGGTCGGTATCGATGAGTTTCGGGCGGGCGTGCTGCCAGCCGACAAGGCGGCGGCGGTGTGCGAGTTCAAGGCCGCCGGAGCAGCCTGCGTCGGTATGGTCGGCGACGGCATCAACGATGCGCCCGCGCTGGCTGCGGCCGATGTCGGCTTTGCCATTGGCGCTGGTTCCGACGCGGCCATCGAGGCCGCCGATCTGACGCTGGTGCGCAGCGATCTCAACGCGGTGGTCGATGCGATCGATCTGTCGCGCGCGACCCGGCGCAAGATTCGGCAGAACCTCTTTTTCGCTTTCATCTACAACCTTATCGGGTTGCCACTGGCGGCCTTCGGCTGGCTGAACCCGGTGTTCGCCGGGGCGGCGATGGCAATGAGTTCGGTCTCGGTCGTTTCCAGTTCGCTGCTCTTGCGGCGCTGGCGTCCGCAGCTTCCAGCGCTGCCTGCCCGGGAAGGCTGAGTCGCGAGACGAGGCACGCGAGTGAGTTGTTGTGCGACTGCGTGCCGGGCAGGCTTCGCGTTATCATGGCGCCTGCGTTGCCGGAGCCTTGCCCGGTAACTGATCAGTGATACGGAGCCCTGCGAACTATGGAAAAAATCACCCTCAAGATCGACGGCATGATCTGTCAGACGTGCGAACAAAACCTCAACGGCGTCCTGCGCGCCATGGCCGGCGTCGAGCGCGTCGTCGTCACGCTGAATCCGGGACAGGCAGAAATCGACTACGACCCGGAAATCGTCGATCTGCAGGATTTCCGTGAGGCCGTCGAGACGGCCGGCTTCGAAGTGGTCTGAACGCCGATGGCGGCGTTTGCCCCGATACTCCCGCCGAGCCGAGAGTCATGCGCCGCAAATCTCCTCCGGACACCCCGGCCCCTGCGGCGGATCTGCGCGCCTTAGCCGCGCGGCGGCGCGTCGCTGCTGGCGCTTCACCCGCCGCGAGTGCGGCCGGGAATGAGGTGAATTCGCCCGATGTACCTGACGCGGCGCTGGAAACTCCCGCCACGCAGACTACCCGCAAGGGCCGCGCCGCCAGGCGGGAGCAGGCCCATCTTCCCTCGCCAGCGAGCGGGCTGCCACCCGAGAGCATGCTCGCTGAGGTGCCGGTAGCGACGCTGCGGCGTGCGCATCTCGAACCGCCGCCACAGAGCTTTCATGCCCGCATCGATCCGGCCGACGCCCGGCGTCTGGCCGAAGATGCGCTACGTGCCTTGCAGATGGCCGAGCCTATCACCGGGCCGTCGTCGTCGCCTGAGCTACCCCCCGATAGCCGGCCGCGCATCATCGACGAAATTTGCGCGAGCTTTGCCGCCGCTGCGAACGGCGATGCACGCGCGGCACGCTGGGTGACGATTGGTGGCTTTGGCTCGCTCGTGCTGGCCGCCGCCAGCGTGCCCTCCTTGCCGGGGGATGACGAAGCGAGCGGACGTATCGCGGCGGCTCATGCCTTGTCGGGTGTGCTTGGTGTCGGCGTGCGGCCTACCTGCCTGCTGTTCGCTACCGAGGGCTCGCTCGACGACGAAGGTGCCGCCGCGCTATTGCGTGGAGCACAGGCTGTGGCTGCCGAAATTCGTCTGGGCGTGCACCCCGGCGAATGCCGAACGGTGCGTGGCGATGCTGTCTGCGCTGCGCTGGCGATTGCCCGCGTGCCGCCGGCGCGTGTCGGGCAGCGGGGCGCCCGTGAGGGCGACACCATCATCCTCGCGAAGGCGCAAGGCATCGGCATCCTGCTGGAGATGTGGCGGGCTGGCGGTCTGTCTGGCAGCGAGCGCGCAAGCGTTCTTGCCTCGGCCAGCCAGTTGCTGACGCCGGCGCCCTTGCTGGCGTGTTTCGAGCGCGTGCATGTGCTGGCAGGTATTGGCGAACGCGGCGTGCTGGGCAGCTTGCTCGATCTGTGCGCCACCGTTCCGGGGGGCGCGCATGCGTGCATCGATGCTGCAGTGTTGCCGCTACATGCCGGCGCGGCTGAACGGGCGGTGCAGACGGGCGCCGGTCTTGCTGCGCAGCGCAATCTCGCACGCCATGGCGCGCGTTTGCAGTGCGTCGCTGGAGACCCGCCGCTTGCTGGAAATGCCGGTCTTGCCGCCGCAGGCGAGGCGGCGCACGACGTTGCGCCGACGACGCCCGCTCAGGCACTGGCTGCCGCCCCGGCGCCAGCGGACGAGTCAGTCGAATCGGATGCCTCGGATGAACTCGCTGCCGCTCCCGATGCTGCGCGCAGTGCCATATCGCGGCTGTTGCTGGCCGACGCGCAGCCCGGCGTTGGTTTGCTGGTGTGTTGCCCCGCCGAGGGCGTCAGCGAAGTGCTGGCGGTGCTGTTGCAGATGGATTTCGGACACGCGGCGCCGGTCGGCAAGATCGTCGCCGGCGCGGGCGACATCCGGCTGCTGATCTAGCGCGCGTCGCTGGCCGGCGGCGGTGTCGTCGCAACGCCCTCGCTGCTCGCTGCGACGGGCGCCGCTTTCAGCGCGCTATTGGGCTGATTGATGATCACTTCGATGGTTTGATAGATGCCGTAGGTCAGGGCGGAAAAGACGACGACCAGCAGGATCAGCGTCACCATCCGTGAATTCTCGGCGTAAAAATCTCTCAGTTTGCTGCTCATGGCCCTCGTTTCCCGAAATAAGGTCAGGGTGGCGACGGCCACCCTGTTGCCGCGATTTTATCGCTGCGTGCGCCAACGCGGGGGGCCGTGTCGGGCGCCGCAGCGATTCGGGAGTGAGCGAGGGAGCGCGAGCGGGCGCCGCGCGGTGCGTGCGAGGAGTCCCGGCTGCTCAGAGACCTGTCGTCTTGTGGATGAAGCTGGCCCGTTCGATGTCGGTCATCCAGACCAGCCCGTCGCCGATATGGCCGGTCTGCGCAACGCTGACGATGGCGTTGTAGATGGCCTCCGCCACTTCGTCGGGGGCGACGATCTCGATGCGGACTTTCGGCGTGAAATCGGTCAGCTCCTCCTTGATCGAGCTTGGGCTGTGCCGCGATGGCGCCGAGCAGCCCTCGGCTTTGCTCACGGTCATGCCGGGAAAGCCGGGGATGCCGCGCAGCGATTCGCGCAACGTGGTGAGTTTGTTCGGGCGGATGACGGCCTTGATTTCCTTCATGGGGGTTCCTTTACGCTTCGGCCGGTTCTTCATCGAACCAACGGTAGAGCGTCGGCAAGACGACGAGGGTGAGCAGGGTCGAGGTGATGAGGCCACCGATGACGACAATGGCGAGCGGTCGTTGGACTTCCGAGCCGGGGCCGGTGGCGAAGAGGAAGGGTATCAGACCGAGCATGGCGACCGTGGCGGTCATCAGCACCGGTCGCAGACGCATTTGCGTGCCTTCGATGACCGCCGCACGGATGCTGCGGCCCTCGTGGCGCAAATTGCGGATGCAGGTGATGAGGACGACGCCATTCAGCACGGCGATCCCCCACAGGGCGATGAAGCCGACCGAGGCTGGCACGGAAAGATACTCGCCGGTGACGAAGAGCGCGACCAGACCGCCGATTGAGGCAAACGGCAGGACGGTGATGATCAGCGTCGCGTAGCGAATCGAGCCAAAGAGCAGGAAGAGCAGGAAGAAGATCGCGCCAATGGTGATCGGAATGATGATCGCCAGATGCGACAGGGCGCGCTCCATGTTCTGGAACTGGCCGCCCCATTCGAGGTAATAGCCTTCCGGCAGTTTTACCCGCGCGTCGACTTTCTTCTGCAACTCGGCGACGAAACCACCGAGGTCGCGGTCTTTGACGTTCACGCCCACCACGATGCGACGTTTGGCGGTTTCGCGCGAGATTTGCGCGGGGCCGTCGGCGACGCTGATGTCGGCGATGTCGGTCAGGCGCAACTGCGCGCCATTTGGTGCCGGCACCATGATGTCGCCAATCGCCTCGACGTTGTTACGGAAGTTCGCCGGCAGACGGATGACGGCGTTGAAGCGGCGTTCGCCTTCGAAAACCTGCGTCGCGCTCTTGCCGCCGATGGCGGTCTCGATCACGGTGTTGACGTCGGAGACGTTCAGGCCGTGGCGGGCGATGGCTTGCCGGTTGATGTCGATCTGCAGGTATTGCTGGCCGCTGATGCGCTCGACCCGGAGATCCTGCGCGCCTTGCACCGATTGGGCGATGCGCGAGATGTCCTCGGCAGTTTTCTTAAGCGTGTCGAGGTCGTCACCGAAGATCTTGATCGCTACGTCCGAACGCACGCCGGTGACCATCTCGTCGACGCGGTCGGAAATCGGCTGCGCCATGACGATCTGCACGCCGGGCAGCGTCGACAGCTTTTCGCGGATGGCTTCGGCGATGGTGTCCTGCGTCCAGCCGGACGGCCACTGGTCGCGCGGCAGGAGGCTGACGATGGGCGTCGACTCGTTGGAGCCTTGCGCGTCGGCCGGCGATTCACCGCGCCCGACACTGGAAAAGGCCGATTTGACGCCCGGTACCTGCATGACGCGGCGCATGGCTTCCATTTCCATCTTGATCGACTCGTCGAGCGAGATGTTCGGCACGCGGTTAATACCGGGCACGATGGAGCCTTCCTTCATTTCCGGAATGAAGGCCGTGCCGAGGAAGGGGAAGAGCGCCAGGGCGCCGACGAAGGCGGCAATGGCGATGGCGACCGTCCGTTTCTCGTTGTCGAGCGCCCGCGCGAGAATTGTGCGGAAGAAGGGCTTTACCTTGGCGATCAGCCAGGTGTCGTGTTCGGCGCCGCCTTTCAGCAGGTAGGATGAGAGCACCGGCGTCAGCGTCAGCGAGAGAATCAGCGACATGCCAAGCGCAATGGCGATGGTGTAGGCGAGCGGCGCGAACATCTTGCCTTCCATGCCTTGCAGCGTCATCAGCGGCAGGAAGACGAGGATGATGATGCCGATGCCGAAGATCACCGGCGTCGCCACTTCGACCACCGAGCGCAGGATGATGCGGATCGGGCTTTCGCCGGTGGCGCCGTTTTCCCGTGCCCGTCCGAGGTGGGCGAAGGCGTTTTCGACCACCACGACCGATCCGTCGACCATCAGACCGATGGCGATGGCCATGCCGCCGAGCGACATCAGGTTGGCCGATAGCCCGTAGCGGTTCATGACGATGAAGGTCAGCAGCGGCGTCAGCACCAGTGTGGCGACGACGATCAGCGACGAGCGCAGGTCGCCGAGGAAGAGCAGCAGGACGATGACGACGAGTACGACGCCTTCGATCAGCACCTTGATCACCGTCCACAGGGCGGCGTCGACGAGTTCGGAGCGGTCGTAGTAGGGCACGATCTGCAGGCCGCCGGGGAGCATTCCCTTGCTGTTGATCTCCTGCACGCGTTCCTTGACGCGGCCGACGATGTCCTTGGCGTTGCCGCCGGCCATCATCATGACGACGCCGCCGACCGATTCGGTGACGCCGTTCTTGATCAGCGCACCGACACGCGCGTCGTGGCCGAAATCGACGTCTGCGACGTCGCGCACGTAGACCGGTACGCCGCCGACTTCCTTGAGGACGATGGAGCGGATGTCGTCGAGGTCTTTCACCAGCCCGACGCCGCGAATCAGGTATTGCTCGGCGTAGTGTGGCAGCACGCCGCCACCGGAGTTGGCGTTGTTGCGGCCAACGGCCTGATAGACGTCCTGCACGGTCAGCTTGTAGTAGCGCAGCTTGTCCGGATTGACGAGTACCTGATATTGCTTGACGTAGCCGCCCTGCGAGTTGATTTCGGCGACGCCCGGAATCGAGCGCAGCAGCGGGCGAACCACCCAGTCCTGCGCGATGCGCCGCTGCATCAGCTCGGCCTGATCGAGCGTGCGATTGCCGTCGTCGGGGCGGTCCAGCGTGTATTGATAGACCTCGCCCAGACCGGTCGATACCGGGCCGAGTACGGGCGTGATGCCCTCCGGCATGCGGCTGCCGACTTCGAGCAGGCGTTCCATCACCAACTGGCGCGCGAAATAGACCTTGGTGTCGTCGGTAAACACCAGCGTGATCAGCGACAGGCCGGGCTTGTTCAGCGAGCGCATCTCGGTCAGGCCGGGCAGGCCGGTCATGGCGATTTCCAGCGGTGCCGTGATGAAACGCTCGACTTCCTCTGGCGAGCGGCCGGAGGCTTCGGTGGCGATTTGCACCTGGACGTTGGTGACGTCAGGGAAGGCGTCGACCGAGAGACGACGGGCGGCGTCGACGCCGAAGACGAGCAACGCTGCCGCCAGGACGATGACAATCAGGCGCTGCTTGAGCGCCGCGCGGATGAGCGATTCGATCATGAGCCTTCCAGCTCCTTGCGCTTGCGCTCGTTATTGAGGTGGAAGGCACCGTCGACGACGATGCGCTCGCCGGGCTTGACGCCCGAGAGTACGGCACGCTGGCCACCGGATTCCGGCCCGAGCTCGACGCGCGTCAGGCGGAACTGGTTGAGCACGGGGGCTTCAGCCGCCGTGCCGTCGGCGGATTTGGCTGTCGGCGTCGCGCTATCGGCGGATTTGTTTTGCGCCGGCGCGTTGCCAACGACGACGAAGACGTGGTCGGCATCGTTCTCGCGCACGACGGCGGCGGCGGGGACGACCGGGCGTTCGACGGCCTTGCCGGCGATCAGCATGGTGGCCAGCATGGAGGGTTTGAGGCGGTGTTCGCGGTTGTCGAGTTCGGTACGCACGAGCACCGTGCGCGTTTCCGGATTGACCGTTTCGCCGACGTGAATCAGGCGGCCGGTGATCTGCTCGCCATCGAGTGCGGCGACTTCGATGCTGACCGATTGGCCCGGCTTGACCTTGCTCGCCTGTTCTTCGGGGACTTGCGCGACGGCCCAGACGCGCGAGAGGTCGGCGACGGTGAAGAGGGTATCGGTCGGGCCGACGACTTGCCCTTGCGTCACGCGGCGATCGACGACCACGCCGGCGAGCGAGGAGACGACGGGGCTTAGCGAGTTGATGGCGCCTTCGGCATCGAGACGGCGGATGGCGGCGGCGGGCAGCCCCAGCACGCGTAACTGGTCGCTGGCGGCGCGTCGCTCGGCGGCGGCGATGGACTGTTCGCTCTCACGACGTTGCAGTTCGGCGCTGCCGATGACGTCGCCTTGATACAGCGACCGCGCGCGTTCGGCGGCGCTGCTGGCCAGATCGGCCTGTGCCCGCGCTTTCAGGTAAGCGAGCTGCGCGGCGCCCAGTTCGGTGCTGTTGAGCATGGCCAGCGGTTCGCCGGCGCGCACCGATTGTCCGGGAACGGCGATCAGTTCGCTGACACGGCCGGTGACGGTGGCGCCGATGCGTGCCAGACGTTGCTCGTCGAAGTCGATCTTGCCGGCGACGCGGACGTTTTCCGTGACCGGGGCGGTGACGACTTCGCCGATCTTCAACTGCGGCAGCAGCGCGGCCGGAGCGATGACGAGCATGGGGTCGGCCGGGGCCTGGGCGACCACCTTGGGCTCCTCCTTGCCGCAGGCGGCAAGGAGCGTCAGGGAGAGCAGCAGCAGCGGGAGTTTCGTGGGGTACATGGACTTCCTTTCGCGACGCACGGCCGCAGAGCTAGCGGTTGGCACGCAGACGTTCGATGTCGACGCGGGCGGCGACAAGCTCGTAGCGGGCAGTGATCAGTTCGTTCCGCGCGGCGCGAAAGACGCGTTGCGCATCGAGGTAGTCGAGAATGCCGCGCTCGCCGAAGCGGTAGGCGGCCTCGGCGACGCGCAGCGCCGATTCGGCCTGGCGGACGATGCCGCCTTCGAGCGCCGCGACTTGCGTGTTGGCGATCTCGAATTGGCGATAGGCCGTTTCCAGCGCCTGCGTCAGCGCGAATTCGCGCGCCGCCAGCGCGTTGCCGGCGCGGGCAAGTTGCGCGCTCGCCTCGCCGACCGGGCCGCTGCGCTGATCCCACAGGGGAACGGTCAGGACGAGCCCGATGCGCGAGGAACGCAGCTCGGGGTCTTGCTCCTGACTGGCGCGTACGGCGACGCTCGGCAGCCGTAGACTGCGTTCCAGCGATAACTGATGTTCGGCCCGCTGCCGCTCGGCACGGGCGCGGGTGAGTTCGGGATTGCGGGAGAGGACTTCTTCGCGCAGGGCGGCCAGTGTCGGCAATTCGCCGCCGCGTCCGCTGTCCGCTTCGAGGTCGCCGCGAACACTGAAGTTGGCGGGGAGTCCTTCGCCGACCGCTTCGCGCAGGGCGGCGCGTGCCTGTTGCGCGCGCAGGGCGGCGCTGGCTTCGGATTTGCGGGCGTTGAGGAGTTCTGCGTCGGATTTGATCAGCTCGTACCGCGCCGACTCGCCGGTCTCGACGCGTAGCTGGATGCGTTTGCGGATCTGCGCCATGAGGGCGGCGTCTTCCTGCGCGGCGCGGGCTTCGGCGTCACGACGCAGAACGTCGAAGTAGGCCAGTTTGACGCGTGCCGCCGTCTCCGCTTCGAAGGCGAGGAGATCGGCGCTCGCCGCATCGGCGGCGGCCGTTGCCGCGTCTTCGCGCAGGCCGCGCTGCCCCGGCAGCGGCAGGGGTTGTGTCACCGTGATCGTGCGCAGATCGCCCGCCGTCGTGCCGGGAATACGGGCGTTCGATTTGCCGCTCAGGTATTCGATTTCGGGGTTGGGAAAGGCGCCTGCGGTACGAATGCCCGAGCGGGCCGCGTCGACCTGATCGCGGGCGGCTAGGACGCCGCGATTGACGGTTTTGGCGAGGTTCAGCAGCTGTTCGAGCGAGTAAGTCTCGCCGCTGATGGCCGCTCCTGCTTGCCGTTGCGCTTCGGCCGCGCTCGCTGGAGCGGGCATGGCGACACTGAGGGAAATGGCGAGTGCAGAGAGTGCGGACGTTGCGGACAGCGCGGCGAGCTGCCGGCGCGATGAGCGCAGGCGGCCCGACGGGGCGCACGCTGCGGCAAGCGGGCGCTGTAGCGAACGATTTGGCGAAGGCATCAGGAGCTTTCGGTGGTGATGGCGAGGGGCGGCAGGGAGTGCGAGCGCGCTGAGGTGGCTCGGCAATGGAGCGGTGCGTACGGCAACGGCCCCAGCGGTGTTTTGCCGGCGCCGTCTGCCTTAGCGCAGCGCCTGCAGGGCGGCGATACGCTCGGCGATGGGCGGATGCGACATGAAGAGGGCGCTCAGTCCACCGCCGTTCTTGCCGGCGATGCCGAAGGCCGACATCTGCTCCGGCAAGGGTTGCGGGTGAGCGGCGTCGAGGCGACGCAGGGCGCCGATCATCTTGTCGCGGCCGGCGAGGGCGGCAGAACCGGCGTCGGCGCGGAATTCGCGATGACGGCTGACCCATTGCACGACGATCATCGCCAGCACGCCGAGCACCAGTTCGGCGACCATACTCGCTACCCAGTAGCCGATGCCGTGGCCTTCTTCGTTTTTGAGGATGACGCGGTCGACGAAGTAGCCAAAGATGCGGGCGAAGAAAAAGACGAAGGTGTTGACGACGCCCTGCACCAAGGCGAGCGTCACCATGTCGCCATTGGCGACGTGGCTGATTTCGTGTGCCAGCACCGCCTCGATCTCGTCGTGCGTCATGCCACGGAGGAGTCCGGTACTGACGGCGACAAGCGCCGAATTGCGGCTCATGCCGGTGGCGAAGGCGTTCGGTTCGGGGCTGTCGTAGATGGCGACTTCCGGCATGTCGATGCCGGCGGCGGTCGCTTGCTGGCGTACCGTGTTGAGCAGCCAGCGCTCGGCTTCCGAGGTCGGCGTCTCGATGACCTGGGCGCCCGTCATGCGCTTGGCCGACCATTTGGAAATGGCGAGCGAGATGAACGAGCCGCCAAAACCCATGACGACCGCGAAGATCAGCAGCGACGATATGTTGAGCCCATTGGCATCGAGGTAGTGGTCGACGCCCAGGAGGCGTAGCGAAATGCTGAGAACGGCGACAATCGCCAGGTTGGTCAGCAGAAAGAGGAATATCCGTTTCATGGCAGCGTGACTCCGGTAGTCGGGGGCTTCCCGTGTCTGGGCATATTAGAGACTGGCGTTGATAAAATAAAATCGAGTCTTTAGAATCGACTCATCCATAAAATTGATGAGAAGCGATGAACTTCAAACATCTGCATTACTTTTGGGCGGTGGCTAAATGGGGCGGTGTGGCGCGCGCCAGCGAGCGGCTTCACCTGACGCCACAGACCTTGTCGACGCAGTTGCGGCAGTTCGAGGAACGTTGTGGTGTCAAGCTGTTTCGCCCGGCGGGCAAGGGAATCGAGTTGACGGAGGCGGGGCGGATGGCGTTTTCCTACGCCGACGAAATGTTCTCGGTGGCGGGTGAGTTGTCCGATGCCTTGCGCAGTCTGCCGGCGGGACGGGCGCGGAATTTTCGTGTCGGCGTCTCTGATGCCGTGCCGAAGAGTCTCGCCTATCGCATGCTCGCTCCGGCCTTGGCGGGCGCCGAGACGATGCGCTTTGTCTGTCGGGAGGGGAAGCTCGAGAGTCTGCTGGCCGATCTGGCCTTGCATCGGCTCGACATCGTTCTGGCCGACCGGCCCTTGCCGTCGGGCATCAACGTGCGTGGCTACAACCATCGGCTGGGCGAAAACGGTACAGGCTTTTTCGCCATTCCGTCGCTGGCGGCGCAGCTCGACAAGGATTTTCCGCATTCGCTGCATGGACAACCCCTCTTGTTGCCCGGCGACGACTCGGCCTTGCGCCAGCGTCTGCTGGCGTGGTTCGAGCGTCAGCGCATCGTGCCGCGCGTGGTGGGCGAGTTTGACGACAGTGGCCTCATGAAAGCCTTTGGTCGTGCGGGCGTCGGGGTGTTCCCGGTAACGCTGGCAGTACGTGACGAAGTCATGGCGAATTACGGCGTCGAACTCGTCGGCACGACCGATGCGGTGCGTGAAAGCTACTTCGCAATTTCGGTCGAGCGGCGGGTGACGCATCCTGCCGTGCTGGCGATCATCGAGGGTGCGGCCTTGCGTCGCGAGGCGGAAGCGGCGTCACGGGGGCCTGAGGTGGCCTGAGTTGACACTGGAGAGCGCGCCTGGGGGCGGCACTGCTGCGTCAACTACTTCGTCAGGATCAGTTTTTCCTGTCGCGTCAGGCGCAGGCGATATTCCTCGCCCTGATGGGCAATGATCAGTTCGCGGCCGTCACGTAGCAGCGTGCGGCTGTCGATCCTTTCGGGGCGTTGTCCGGGCGTGTTGCTGGCGTCGGTGGAGGGGGGGGTGAGGCGCGGTTCGGATGGCATGGGGGAACTCCGTGTCGGGTAGGGGGCAAATGTCGTACGGGATGGGCGCGGCGTTGGCGACTGTTCGACAATATCGTGGTTTTGCGCGGTGCAGCGTCTGGCCGGCCCTCTAGGGACAGAGCTGCGGACGATCAAGGCTGTCGCCGCCCAGTGTGCGCAGATGGGCGAGTGCGGCTTCCAGCTCGCCGATGCGCCGTCCCATCTCGTTGAAAATGACGCCCGACTCGAAACGCGCCAGACGCCGTTGCAGTGCGGCGGTGTGTGCCGCCATGCGGGCGAGCGTCTCGACGCGTTGCTGGAGACGGGCGATCTGCTGCCGCAAGACATCCTCTCGCCCCTGCCACTGGCGACGTTCGTGTGCGAGTTGCGCCGATAGATGCCGCTCCGCCGGCGTTTCGGCGGCGGCGAGCAGGGCTTCCCGCTCGGCGTGATTGATCGCGTTCATTGCACGGCCTCGGCCGTCGTCAGGGGGGCGGCGTGCGAAGGGCGCGGGGAGGGGCTGTACGGTTCGTTGCGGCTTGAGTCGCGTGAGCCGTATGGTTCGCGTGGCTCGGCGCGTGTCGCCTGCGCGTCGCTGACAGGGGTTTCAAGCAGCGGGTCGCGTTCGAGAACGTCCGCCAGCTGGCGGGCGTGGGTACGCAGGTGGGCGTCAGCACGTTCGTCGACGGCGAGGCGTTCGAGCAGCATGACGGCCAGCGCCGCCGAGCGCGGGCAGCGCGTTTGCATGTGCGTGGCCAGATGCGCCAGGGCGGCGGCGGCCAGATGGGCTGGAGCGACCGCTGTCGCCGATGCGCTCAGGAGGCTGGATTCTTCGGACAGAAGGCTACTCTCGCTGATTTCGGTGATATCGACGATCTCGGTCATGGCGTGGCTCCTTGGGCGGTGGGCGTTGCACAACGGCGGGGGAGTGGGAGGGATGGGGGGGCGGCGCCTCCCCGTGGGCTTAGGGCGTTGTCGGATCGGTGACGAAGCCAATGCGGGTGAGACCGTGGCGGGCAACTTCCGACATGACCTGCGCGACCGTTTCGTACGGCGTCGTGCGATCGGCGCGCAGATGCAGCTCGGGCTGAGGTTGCACGGCAGCGGCGGCATCGAGGCGGCGGGCGAAGGTCGCGTCGTCGACGGCTTCACCGTTCCAGAACAGCTGTTTGTGCGCGTCGATGGCGACCTGCACGTGCTCGGCCTGCGTTTGATTGGGCGAGGACGCCGCATGCGGCAGGTCGAGCTTGACCGCGTGGGTCAGCAGGGGCGCGGTGACGATGAAAATGATCAACAGGACGAGCATGACGTCGATGAGCGGCACCATGTTGATTTCGGCAAGCGGGGCGTTGTCGTCGCCCGCGTCGAGGCTGGCAAAGGCCATGGCAGAGTCTCCTAACGCAGGGCCAGACCGGCGGCATCGGCGGCGTGGTGAGCGCGCGACAGGGCGATCACCTTTTCGCTGGTGGTGCGTGCATCGGTGAGCATGGGCGAGGTCTTGATGCCGGTCGCGAGGAAGGCGAAGACGTCGTAGGCGAAAGCGTTGAGTTCGGCCAGCGTGTTGCGGTTGGCGCGGGCAAAGGCGTTGTAGGCGACAGCAGCGGGGATTGCCGTGGCGAGGCCGATCCCCGTCATGATCAGGGCTTCACCCACTGGGCCGGCGACCTTGTCGAGCGTTCCCTGGCCGGAAATGCCGATGGCGATGAGCGCGTGGTAGATGCCCCAGACGGTGCCGAAGAGGCCGACGAAGGGGGCGCTGGAGGCGACCGTGGCGAGGAAGGTCTGGCCGAATTCGAGACGGCTGCGGTCCTCGTCGATGGCGCGCTTGAGCGCCCGCGTCAGCAGGTCGTCGGGCGCGCCGGCATCGATCAGGCTGGCGGCCGAGCCGCTGCTTTGCCGGCGGTTGTATTGCTCGATGGCCGTAAAGCCGTGGTGCACGAGGTGCGAGAAGGGCTCGGTGACGCCGCTTTCGCGCAGGCGTGCGGCAACGGCTTCGAGGTTGGGAGCCTCCCAGAAATCAGCGAGGAAGCGCGTGCTGCTGCGTCGCTGGCGAAGTGCCTGCAAGCCTTTATTGGCGATGAGGAACCACGATCCGACCGAGGCGAAGAGCATGATCGTCAGCAAAACCATGGCGACGCCGTCGGCATGGGTGAGAAAGTGGCCAAAGCCAAGCGGGGATTCCATATCAGCCTTTCAGGGTAAAAACGATGGGAACGACGACCCACGCCGCGCGTGCCTCGTCGCCTTGTCGTGCGGGGACAAACTGCCAGCGCCAGACGGCTTCGCTCGCCGCCTGATCGAGACGCGGCGAACCGCTGCTGCTCTTGATCTCGATCTGCGTCGGGCGACCGCCGGCGTCGACGAAAACGCGCAGCAGCACCTTGCCTTCTTCGCCCATGCGGCGGGACATCGGCGGATAGTTGGGCGCCGGGTTTTTCAGGTAGTCGGCGTCAAAGCGGGGCGGGCTGACGGGCGCGGGGGCGGCGGGCGCGGGCGCCACAGGCGGTGCGGCGGGCGGCGGCTCAGGGGGGGCGCTGGTCGTTGCGGGCGACGTGGCGTTGGTGGTGAGTGTGCGGCTGGGTTGCGGCTTCGTCGCTGGTGTCGGCTTGGCACGCGGTGGCGGGGGCTCGCTCGGTGTGGGTTGCGCAGCGGCCGTCGCGGCGGGCAGCAGGCTGACCATCAGCGCCGGCATCGGTACCGGCGAGGGCAGTACATCGAGGTGGATGGCAAGGCTCAGTAGCGCAGCGTGCGCCGCCAGCACGGCGAGGATGCCGCTTTTCGAAAGCCGTGGCGCGCCATAGGCGGTGCGCTGGATGCCGGAAGTGCTGCCCGGATGAGCGTGTGCGAGCGACAAAAAGCTGCCTCCAATTGAGAATTGTTATTATTGTAATCGATAATGTTTATCGTTTGTAAGGTTTTGCGCCGGTGTCTGGAGGGCAAGGCATTGCCCTGTTCTCCGGTAGATTGGGTGCGTTCCCTCGGTAGAGGAAGGCTTCAAGCTGCGCATTGAGGCAGCCTTCTCGTCTCAGACAGCAATCTCGTCGCCGGCGGGGGCTTCCAGCGTTTTCCCGGCCGTATCGAGCAGGCGCGAGAGGCTGGAGATGCCGGTCGTCTTGAGGAAGAGGCAGCGTTTGCCAGTGCGTTTGCACTGTTCTTTGACGCGCCAGTAGGCGCTGTGGCTGATGCATGCCGCCTGGCAGATGATCAGGTCGGCGGCGGCGACGGCCGCGTCGATGCGATGCGGGTTTTCTTCGACGCCTCCGTCGTGGTGCAGGAAACGCCCGCCGCGTGTTTCCACGACCTGCCGGCAGGCGTCGACCGCGCCGGTGCGCCCGCCGACGCAGAGCACGCATTTGCCGTCGAGCTTCGCCGTGTCGCTGGCTTGTGTGAGTGGGCTGGGCTCGTTCGTTGCAGCTGCGGCGCTTGCGCAGGTCGCCGGGCGTTGGCGTTGCGCGGCGCTCAGTTCTTTGCGCAGCAGGATGTTGGCGCGGCTCAACTCGCTGGCCTTGGCTTCTGCCGCCTGTGCCCGTTCGCGCAGGGCGTTGAGTTCCTTCAATGCCGGCCGGAGCTGGTGCAGTTGCTGGAGTTCGCGCTTGAGGGCGTCTTCTTGCGCGCTTTTGCCTGCCAGTTCGGCGTGTAGTTCGGCGAGTTGCTGCCGCAGTGCCAGCGTTTCGGCTGCTTTTTCGCTACGCAGCGCGTCGGCGTCGCGGCGGGTGGCGTCGAGTTGCTCGCGCAGCTTTTGATTGTCGTGGCGCAGGGTTTTCAGCTGTGCCAGATCCGCCCGCGTACCGGTGCCGACCTGATGCTGGATCATGTGGATATCGGCATAGACCTCTTGCGTCAATGCTTTGTCGCAGGCCGGGTGTGTCCAGATCGACCAGAGAGCGGCCGGCAGGTCGCTGCCGCTACGCGTGGCTTCATGCCAGTGTGCGCGCAGGGCATCCGTGGTTTTTGCCTCGGCGAAGCGGCGGATGCTCAGTTGAAAGCGTTTTTCGAGGAGCTTGTGCAGCACTTCGGCCAAGGGGCTGCGTTCCTGGCAGGCGCTGACGGCGCTGGTATGGATCGAGAAATCGCTGGTGTCGGCAGTGCAGTGGAAATGGCGT
This sequence comes from Rhodocyclus gracilis, assembly GCF_009617575.1. Lineage (GTDB taxonomy): Bacteria > Pseudomonadota > Gammaproteobacteria > Burkholderiales > Rhodocyclaceae > Rhodocyclus > Rhodocyclus gracilis. The sequence goes on along the minus strand of NZ_WIXJ01000001.1, from coordinate 114,366 downwards.
GCCACGACTTCGCGTAGTGCGTTGACCTCGAAGCAGACGCCGACGAGCGGACAGTGAAAGCGGTGATCCAGCTCCCAAAGCTTGCGCCGACGTGAGCCGGCGCTGGTGACGGCGAGGGGAACGCGGTGGTGCGTGAAAGCCTCGGCGACAGGAAAGGTGCTCGGCAGGGTGGCTTCGCGTCCGGCGAGAAGCGGGAAGGGCGGTGTGTGCATGGCGGCATTCCTCTCGGTTCGGGGCATTAATGACGGCTCGGTCGGGATAGCAGGGCGCGCGTGCTGGCGTGGGGGAGGACGGGCGTCGGCGCGCTGGTGGGCGTCGGCGTGCCGGCGGTGCGTGCCGTGCAGCCACGCCGGATGAAGCGCTCGGCGAAGAGGAATCCCTGGACGAGATCGAATTCGAGCGTTTTCGCTTGCTGCCAGTGGGCTTCCGTCTCGACGCCTTCGAGCACGGTGGTCAGGCCGAGGTCCTTGGCTTGCGCCAGCGCCCAGACGAGCAGCTTGCGCTGGCGGGGCGTCAGTTCGCCGTTGAGCCAGGAGCGGTCGAATTTGACGACCGTCGCGTTCATCAGGGAAGCGTAGGAAATCAGCCCGCGCGACGAGGAAAGGTCGTCGACGGCGATACGGATCTCGGCCGAGGCCAGCGCGTCAATCATGCGGCAGGAGAGGATGACGTCCTGCAAATGCAGATTCTCGATGGCTTCGACGACCAGTCGCTCGCGGTGCGCAGCGAGCATCGGCGTAAAGACGTTGTGGCCGTCGCCGATATCGCCGGCGGCGAAGCTGTCGGGGTCGAGGTTGACGAAAATCAGGCCGTCCGTCGGTGCCTCGTCGAGTTGCAGTTGCTTGGTGCGCAGTTCAGCGTGCAGGAGCAGCAGCGGATTGTCGTGCAGCGCTTCGAACACCGGTTCCGGCGGCAGGGCCACCCCGGCCGCGTCGACAAAGCGAGCCAGCGCTTCGTGGCAGCGTGTCTCGCCGCTTTTGACGCAGACCAGCGGTTGGTACTCGACGCCGAAGCGCTCGGCGAGCAGGCATTCGAGAATGCTATGCGGGTGCGGGTGTCGTTCCGGTCGACTCATGGCTGCACCTTTTCGCCGTTTTCCGGGACGTAGATCATCGAACCGTCCTTCATGCGATAGGCGGCGCCGACCTTGTCGCCCTGACCTTCGCCCATGGCGCCGCTGGCCTTGTAGCGCTCAACCTTTTCGCCGTCCTTGATCAGCATTTCCATGGTCGGCTTGCCGGCGTCGGTGATCACCGTCAGCGAATGCTTGGTGAACGCGTTGAGTATCGGGTTCTGCGCGACGGTGATGAGCAGCGCGGCGATGATCACGAGGAAGATGTCGATGATGTTGACGACCGAGAGGATCGGATCGTCGCTTTCGGCTTCGTGCAGGAGCTTCATCATGCGACGCTCCGCCGACGCAGGGCCTCGATTTCGAGCATTTCTTCCGCCAGCCAGCGGCGGTGAACGTTGGCCATCCAGTAGGTCAGGCTGGCGGCGATCAAGGCCAGAATCACTGCCGAGAAGGCTACGGTCAGGTTTTCCGAGACTTGCGCGAGTTGCCCGTCGGCCAGCGATTTGAGCGCTGGTCCCATTGGAATCATCGTCGCCACCAGTCCGAGCATCGGCGCAACGCGTGCGGCGATCCTCGGTTTTTCGAGGAAGGTGTGCGCGGCGAGGTCGAGTTCGTCGGGCGAAAGATCGGGTTTGGCGTAAAAGTGCTCGAGCAGGGGGCGTCCGCCGCCCTGTCGTCGCCGCCGCGACTGCACGATGAACTGTCCGAGCAGCCAGAAGGAGTACAAGAAGAGCAGGGTGATGAGCGCCAGCGCCGGTAGCAGAAACAGCTGGCTCAACTGGTACATCGTGCTTTCAATCAGGGTTTGCATGCGCGGAGGCTCCGGAGTAGCGGGTGAGAGAACGCAGGCGGATCGGCGTTGACGCGGCGCGCCAGGCGCCGCCGCCGAAAGCGCCGAGTAACAAGGCAAGGCCGATGGCGGCGAGCGGTGCGGGTTCTGCCGGCGTCGGGCGGACGGCGGCGAGCTGGATGCCCTTGACCGTCGCCGGCGTGGCGGCCTGGGGTTGGGGGGCGGCACGAGTCGCATCAGGCTTCGCCCTCGTGGTGGCGGGCGTCTTGCTGGCTTTTGCCGGCGCGCTTTGGCGGCTCGCGGCGGCGGCTGCGCTGAGCGGACGCCCCTCGCCGACGCCGACGTAACGGTTGAATTCGCTATTGCTCGAGACGATGTCGTGGCGCACGGCCAGCTCGCGGTAGCGTTGCTTGAGTTCGGCAACGGTGGCGGCATCGGCGGCCCAGTAGCCTTGGCGGCTGGCTTCGAGCATGCGTTCGATGCTTTGCGCCAGAGCATTGGGGTTGTTCTTTTCGAACCAGTCCTTGAGCCCAAGATGGTGCTTGTCGCGCACGTAGACGTCGGCGAATTCCTGCCATTGGTCGTCGCGGACGACTTCGCGCGCGACGGCGGTCCAGCCCCAGAAGTTGTTGACCGAGTCGAGCACCTGCAAGGTGCCGGCATAGCCTTCGGCCATCAGCCCCTTGATGTAGCCGGGGTGGAAGTTGCGCGTCGCCAGTTCTTTGGCGAGAAAGGCGTCCGCCGCTTCGACGCGGCTGCCCTGGCCCTCGCTTGCGTTGCCGCGCAGATTGGCGATGAAGAGTTCGGGCGCTTTGCCGTCGAGTTGCCGCACGGCGAGCGCGATACCGCCCAGGTACTGGAAAGGATCGTCGGTCGTCAGCATGCCGTAGAGGTTGGAGCTGCGTGACAGCACGGCGCCTTCGGTACCCTTCAAGTGCTCGGCGTAGAGATTGATCTTTGCCGCCTCGCCGCTGGCGCCGGCAATGCCTTTGCTGCCCCAGTCGGCTTCGTCACTGCCGTAACCAAATTGCATGCGCGAGAGGTAGAGCGCCGCCAGCGTGCGGTCGCCATCGGCCTTGCCTTTCCAGGTGTCGGTGGCGAGCGTGGCGTCGTCAAGCCCGGTGCCGTAGCGGCCGGATTCGGAGGAGAAAATTCGTGTTTCAGCGGCCTTTTGCGCGGCGGCGCCGGGAACGCCCTGCGCTTCCAGTCGCGCGGCGATGGCGCGACTGTTGGCAAGGAGCGGGTTGTCGCTCTCGTCGGCGCGGGCGGCCAGTTCGGCGGCTTTTGCCAGCAGTTTCATGACGTTGGGGAAGTGGTCGCGGTATAGGCCGGTCGCCGACAGGACGACGTCGACGCGGGCGCGCCCGAGTGCCGCGCGGGGGACGAGTTTGACGTCGACAAGGCGGCCGCCGGCATCCCATTGCGGCTCGACACCCATCGCCCAGAGCGCTTGCGCTTCGAGGATTCCCTGGTGGCGCATGGTCTCGACCGACCACAGCGAGAAGGCGAGCTTCTTTGGCGGATGGCCGGATTTGGCGCGGTACGCCGCGATCAGTGCTTCGGCGGCGTCCTTGCCAGCGGCCCAGGCTTGCGGCGTCGGCACGCGTGAGGGATCGAATCCGTACAGATTGCGGCCCGTTGGCAGGGCGTCGGGGTTTTTCACGGGATCGCCGCCGTAGGAGGTCGGACGGTGTTCACCGGCCAGTGCCGACAGCAGTCCCGCTAGTTCGCCGCCCGCGCCAAGATCGGCATACCAGCGCTTGCCCTGTTCGAGCAGGGCGGCGAGCGTCGGGTCGCTCGGGGGAGGCTGCGTGCCGTCGAGCGCGCCTTTGAGCAGGCGATAGGGAATGGAGTCGGCGAGGCGGCTGTAGTCGCTGACGTACACCTCGTCGAGATCGTCGGCGCGCACGCCGGCTGCTCGCGCGGCGGCCTCGCTGAAGGGGCGGCCCAGCATCAGCAGCACGGTGCCGATGCGCTGCATCTCCGGCGGCGCCGTGCCGAAGGTATGCAGCCCCAGGGGCTGCGCCGTTTGCGCGAGTTCGTGCAGATGACTGTGCAGGGCGTCGACGAAGGCGCGGAAGTCGGTTGCAATGCGCGCGTCGCTCCAGCCCATGTCGCGGTCGATACGCTCCTTTTTGACGCCAGCGAGGAGGTCGGCAGCGAGCTTTTGCTTCACCGCGCCATCGTCCTGCGCCAGCCAGGCGTGCAGCAGATCGTGCAGTTTCACCGTCGTTTCGTGCAGGCCGGCCGGGATGAAGGCGGGCGTCTGGTGGGTGACGATGACGGCACGGCCGCGTCGCTTGGCTTGCAGGGCTTCGCCGATGTTGTCGACGATGTAGGGATAAATCACCGGTACGTCGCCGACGGCGAGCAGGGGATAGTCGCTCGTGGCAAGGCCGCGCTCCTTGCCGGGCAGCCATTCCTGCGTGCCGTGCGTGCCGAAATGGATGAGCGCGTCGGCGTGGAAACCTTGCCGCAGCCAGAGGTAGTGCGCCAGGTAGGCGTGCGAGGGGGTGGCTTTCGGCGAGTGGTAGAGCGCTTTTTCCCGATCGTCGAGTTTTTCACCGCGCGGCGACTGTGGGGTGATGGTGAGCTTGCCGAGCAGCAGGCGCGGGATGACGAAGACGCGTTGCCCGTTTTCGCTGATCACCATCGAGGATTTTTCGGGAGATCCCCAGCGTTCGGTGATATCGCGCTGAACACTGGGCGGGAGTTGCCCGAACCACTGCTGGTAGGTGGCGAGCGGCAGGCGATCCGCCAGCCCGTCGCGCAGCAGGCCGGCCAACTGGTCGTCGCGGTAGTAGGGGGCGAGCAGGCGCTGCAATTGACGGGTGAGCTGTTCTTCCTCCTGCGGTGGGGTGTCGTAACCGGCGGCGTGCAAGGCGGCGAGGGTCGCGACGAGGCTGCGCGGCAGGTTGAGGTAGGAGGCGGAGAGGTTTTTTTCGCCGGGCGGGTAGTTCCAGAAAAGGACTGCCACCTTCTTGTTGGCCGGGGCGAGGCGTTGCAGGCGCACGAGATTGAGCGCCTTGGTCACGACCGCGGCGGATTGCTCGGCGATGGCGACTAGCTGCTCGTCGCTTTTGCGCGTGCTGCTGGCGATGATCGGGTCGATGATGCCGGCGTATTCGCCTTGCGCGAGAAAGAACGGGATGTCGGCCAGCGGCAGACCTTGCGCGTCGGTGCGCCAGTCAGCTTCGTCGCCTTTGCGATAAGAGAGCGCCTGGATGACCGGGATGCCAAGCGCTGCCAGTTCGGCCCGTCGGCCCTCCGGGTCGAGCACGATCTGCGTGTTGATGAGGGCATCGGCGACGCGCTGGCCGGCGACGCTCAGCATCGGCGCCTGCGGCTCCATGACGGAGCTGTAGTAAGGGAGGGCGATCGCGCCGGCCGCTTCGATACGGGCGATCAGATCGTCGATGAAGGCGGTCTGTTCGCTGGCGACGTAAGTCTGGTGCAGCGCGATGGCGATGATCGGCGGGCGCTCGGCCGCGGGCAGCGTGGGATCGATTCCTCGCCAACGGAAATAGGCGGCGGGGTCGGCAAAGACGGTTTGGGGCGCCCGCGGGTGATAAATCGCCGCTTTCGGGAAGACGTGCGGCGGCGGAATGCCGTCGACGGGCTGTGCACGCAGGCGGGCCGCCAGCGTGCGGAAGAAATTCTCGAAGTTCTGGTGGCCACCGTTGACGTAGTAAGCCTGTAGCCGCGTCATGTCGGCGCTGGAAAACCCGCCGCCGCTAGGGCGGCTTTCGTGCAACCACAGGTGCGGCACGCTCAGCGTCGGCAGTGCGCGGCTCAGTCGCGTGCGCACGAAGGCTTGCAGGTGGTCGCGCGGCGTGTCGAAAAAGACGGCGTCGTAGCCAGCGAAGAGGCTGCCGTCCGGATCGCTTGGCAAGCGTTCGGCGACGCGGTGCTCGAGGCGCAGCCCTTGGGCGGCGGCGATGTCGGTGAGCCTGAGAAACTTGCCCGGCGGCACCGGGCTGGTCGACACGAAAAGAACCGCCTCCCCTCGCGCATAGCTGACAGGCAGCAGCAGCGCGAGGGTGGCGAGCGTGGCAAGAAGGCGCAACACAGGCATCAGGGATCCTTGGAGTGATGAGCCTTGGCTATCCGCCGGCGCATGCGGGGCGGCTTCGCGCACGGCGGGCGTGGCCTAAAAGTCGGCTTGCAGGGCGACGCTCAACGTGCGTCCGGGCTGGCTGTAGAAGGCGACGCCGAGCGGATTGCTGTCGTCGGCCTGGCGGATGTCGCTCCACAACCAGTACTTCTTGTCGAAGACGTTGTTGACCGCGACAGTGAGCTGCGTCTTGCGGTCAAGCTTCCACCACAGCGACAGGTCGGAGACGGCATAGCCTGGCGGGTGGAACCACTGCGCGCTCGATTCGTCGATGCGCGATTTGTGCGCGGCGGCACGCACGCGGCCTTCAGCGCCCCAGGTGCCGAAGTCGCGGAGGAGGCTGGCGGTCAGCCGGAGTGGTTCGACGCTGTTGAGCGGCTGGCCAGTATCTTCATTGGTGCCATGGGCGTAGGTGAGCGAGCCGCTGGTGCTCCAGCCCGGCGCGAAATCCCAGGCGCTGCGAAGCTCGGCGCCGTAGATGCGGACTTTGCTGCGGTTGACTGCGGTGTAGGTGGTGGCGAGTCCGGAAATGCAGCGCGAATCGCCGGGGCAGTTGAGGCGGACGTTTTCGATGAAGTCCTTGTAGCGGTTGTCGAAGACGCTCAGTTGGCTGCGCAGCGTGCGGGTCGTGACGCGCAGACCGAGTTCGACGCCGACGCTCGTCTCTGGCTTGAGGTCAGGGTTCGGCGCGGTTGCGTACGATTGCGCCGAATTGCGGAATGCGCCGTTGACCTCGTTGTAGTTGGGGGCGCGGAATCCCCGCGTTATCTGGCCAAAGCCGGAGAGCACCGGGTCAAAGCGCCAGATGGCGCCGAGCTTCGGCGAGAACGAGCCATGTGTCTGCTCGGCGGCCTGACGGCCGAGTTGGGTAAGCGTCTTCTGGGCGAGGGCGTCGACGTCCGGTTTGAGCTGCGTCCGGTCGTAGCGCAGGCCGGGCGTCAGCGACAGCTTGCCGCCGGCAAGATTGCTGATTTCGTCCTGAACGAAAAGGCCCAGCGTGTCGGTTGTGCCGTTGGCGAAGTCACGTAGCGGGTAGGTCTCGCCGGCGAGGGTCTTGGTGAAGGTGCCGGTGGTTTGGTTCCAGATGCGTCCGTCGCGCATTTCTTCAGTACGCACGCGGGCGAAGTCGGCGCCGTAGGTCAGCAGATGCGAGATGTCGCCCGTTTTCAGGGTTTTTTCCAGTTGCAGAGTGGCGCCGCTGTGCGTCTGGTCGACGTTGTAGTCGTTTTCGATGTAGCAGTTGTTGCTGCCTGCGCTGACGGCCGAGCAGCCGCTGGTGGTGCCGGTACGGCGCTGGAAGTTGTGGTTGCGGGTTTCGGTTTCCTGGTAGTACAGGCGAGCGGTCAGGCGGTCGTACCAGGCGACGTTTTCGGGCGTGTGCTCCCACTCGAGGCTGCCGCGCACACGGCGCCCCTGATCATCGCCATGCGCCCAGGTGACGCGTGGCAATGAGCCCGCCAGACGCTTGAGATCGGTGGTCGTCGTCTGGTCGCGCCCTTCGAGCATGGCGCTGATTTTGTGCCCGGTGGCGGGGCGCAGGATCAGCTTCGCCAGTGCGCCGTTGTCTTCGGTGCTCGTCGGGTTGGGTTTGGTGCGATATTTCGATGTTTCGTCGATATCGCCACGGCTGGAAAACTCATCGCCTTTGGCGTGGCTGTAGCCGACGAGGAGTTCGTTGGGGGTGGCGCCTTCGCTGCGTAGCGCGCCGAGTACGGTCTGGCTAACGCTGTTGTTGTTGCCGTTGTAGCCGGCGCGCAGCCGGGCGGCACGCGTTGCGCCGTCTTCCAGCAGATCGGCGGGGTTGAGCGTGACGTAGCCGACGACGCCGCCAATGGCGTCCGATCCGTAGAGGCTGGAAGCGGCGCCGCGGACGATTTCGACGCGCTTGAGAAAGTCCGGCATGACCGTCGGGGAGGCGCTGACGGTGAAATTCGTCGGGCCGCCGCCGTTGTAGTAGTCGCCGATGCGGACACCGTCGATCATCTGGACGACGCGGTTGTCGTCGATGCCGCGGATGTTGACGCGGGTTGCGCCATGGCGGCGCAGATCGCGGGCGAACGCGATATCGCCTTCGTCCTTGAACAGATCGGCCTCGTCGGCGGGCAGGCGGCGGTCGAGCGTCTTGCGGTCGATGCCGGTGACGGTGGCCGGAATGCTGTCGATATCGGCAGCGCTGCGCGTCGCCGTGACGACGACATCGCGCAGCGGCAGGTTCTCTTCAGCCTGCACGGCGTTGCAGGTCATGGCGACCAGCAAGGCCAGGCTGCGTTTTCTGAACGGAAACATTGACCAAGCTCCAAGAAAGGGTGAAGTGCTTTTCTCGGCTGGCTTGGCTCCATCGGCGGGCGATGTTTCCTGGCTGGCGGACGTTTATCTCATTTGTTGAGAATGGTTCGCATTATATGGGCTTGCATTCGTCAAGTCAAACGTTCATGCAGCGGTGTTAGGGTGCCGGTAGGAGGGGAATTCGGCTCAGTCTCTGTGCAGCGCGCATGCCCCTTCATGGGGCGTTTCTGTGCATCTTCCCTGCCAGCGCAAGGCCGATCCACGCTATCATTCGCCCCCTGTCAGTCAGCAGTCAGACGGCAGACAATCAACGAGCAATCGGGGTTTTCGCGGGGCCGAGGGCGGCTCGCCCGGCGGTTGCCGGCGATCAACAAGGACGAGTGATGAAGCGTGTGGATGACTTCCGCCTGCAACTGGGTGGGCGGGAATTGGTGCCGATCATGATCGGGGGAATGGGCGTCGATATTTCGACGGCGGAGTTGGCGGTGGAAGCCGCCCGGCTCGGCGGTATCGGCCACATTTCGGATGCAATGATCAAGACCGTTGCCGATCGTCGTTTCAACACGCGCTTTGTCAAAGATAAGCTGCAACAGTACAAGTTCAATGTCGATAACCCCGACAAGTCGATGGTTCGATTCGATCTGGGGCGCGTTGCCGAGGCGACGAAAATGCACGTCGCCAGCACGATGGAAGCCAAGCGCGGCGACGGCATGATCTTCATCAACTGTATGGAAAAGTTGACGATGAACGCGCCGAAAGAAACCCTGCGCGTACGTCTGCATGCGGCGCTGGATGCCGGCATCGACGGCATCACCCTGGCGGCCGGTCTGCATCTGGGGTCGTTTGCCCTGATGGAAGATCACCCGCGTTTTCGCGACGCCAAATTGGGCATCATCGTTTCGTCCTTGCGCGCGCTCGTGCTGTTTCTCAAGAAGTCGGCGCGTACGCAGCGTCTGCCGGATTTCGTCGTCGTCGAAGGTCCGCTGGCCGGCGGCCACCTGGGCTTCGGGCTCGATTGGTCGAACTACGATCTGGCGACCATCTTCACCGAGATTCGCGACTATCTCGCCGCCGAGAAGCTCGATATCCCGCTGATTCCCGCTGGCGGCATCTTCACCGGCAGCGATGCCGCGTTCTTCCTCGAAAACGGTGCCGGAGCCGTGCAGGTGGCGACGCGCTTTACCGTCACGCGCGAATGCGGTCTGCCCGAAGAAGCACAGCAGGAGTACTTCCAGGCCCAAGCCGAGCAGATCGTCGTCAACATGATTTCGCCGACCGGTTATCCGATGCGCATGTTGAGCAATAGCCCGGCCATCGGCGCTGGCACGCGGCCGAACTGCGAGGCCTACGGCTACCTGCTGGATAGCAACGGTGCGTGCTCGTACATCGATTCGTGGAATCGCGAGCAGGCCGCCCATCCGGATGCGAAGAAGCTTGCTGTCCTCGACAAGACCTGTCTGTGCACACACATGCGCAATTTCGACGTGTGGACCTGCGGCCACTACACCTATCGTCTGAAAGACACGTCGCACCGGCTGGCCGACGGCAGCTACCAGCAGCTCACGGCAGCGCACGTCTTCAACGACTATCTGCGCAGCACCGACAACCAGATCGCCCTGCCGCCGAAGGAGGACGCGTCGGCGTGATGCCGGCGTAGCGGCTGCTGGCCGCTTGCCCGCGCCCGCTCGCTCATCATGCTTAGCTATCGCCACGCTTTTCACGCCGGCAACCACGCCGATGTACTCAAGCACCTGATTCTCGTCCAGCTCGTCAAGTATCTGACGCAGAAGGACAAGGCGTTCTGGTACATCGACACGCACGCGGGGGCCGGCGCTTATGCGCTCGATGCCGGGCAGGCGCTCAAGCTTGCCGAGTACCGCGACGGCGTTGGCCGCTTGTGGGGGCGTGACGACCTGCCGCCGGCAGTGGCCGATTATCTGGCGCAGGTGCGAGCCTTCAACGGCGCCGCCAAGAGCGTCTTGCGCCGCTACCCCGGTTCGCCGCTGATTGCCGCGCCGCTCTTGCGAGCCGATGATCGCTCGCGCCTCTTCGAGTTGCATCCCACCGACGTGCGCAATCTGCAGGCGGCGTTTGCCGATGCTGGACGGCGCGTGACGATTGATGCGGGCGATGGTTTCGATGGTCTTAAAGCGCTCCTGCCGCCGGCACCGCGCCGTGCCCTGACGCTGATCGATCCGCCCTACGAGGAAAAGCGCGATTACGAGCGCGTGGTCATCGCCTTGCGCGACGCGTTGGAGCGCTTTTCGACCGGCATCTACGCCGTCTGGTATCCGCAACTGACGCGGCGCGAATCACACGAATTGCCCGAGCGTCTGAAGCGCCTGCCGGTGAAGTCGTGGCTGCACGCCGCTTTGCGTGTGAATACGCCGTCGAGCGACGGTTTTGGCATGCACGGCAGTGGGCTGTTCATCCTCAACCCGCCGTGGACGCTGCACGCGCAGTTGCAGGAAACGCTGCCGTATCTCGTCGAGCATCTGGGGCGCGACGAAGGCGCCGGCTTTACCCTCGAACAGTTGGCCGAGTAGGGCGGTCGCGCGGTCTGATCTGTGGCCTCGGCTTTTCCGTGTATGTCTTGGGGCGCTGCCGCCTAGTCGTTCGGCGTGGCTGATGCCGTCTTTTCAGTGCTTGGGGCGAGTGCGGCAAGTTCGGTGTATTTGCGGCAGGAGCCGCGACTCAATTCCACCGGGTATTTCAGCGCGTTCTTGCGCAGCTTGTTGCGCGCGGCCCTGTCGAGGTCGATCCCCGCGCGATCCGCAATCAATAGCAGGTAGAGCAGGACGTCGGCACATTCGTCCGCCAGCGCGTCGCGTTGTGCGGCGATTTCGGCGGCGTCCTTGGCCTCCGCGACTGACTGCGTGTCGGCGGAGCGTGCTGCGCTGTGGCCGGTTTTCTCCGGCGCGATCAGTGCCTCGATTTCCGCGTCGCTTTTCCACTGCGTCAGTTCGAGGAGTTCCGCCGCTTCGAGGTTGAGCGAGACGATCAGGTGGCGCAGGGTGTGGAACTGCGCCCAATCGCGCTCGTTGCGAAACTTCAGGACGGCGTCGGTCAGCGATTTCATGGCGTCTCGCTAAAAAAATCGGTGTGCCGCGTCAGGGAGTGCCATGCCGGACACGCGGGCGCGTTCGAGCAATTCCCACCAGTAGCGGTAGGAGGCGCGGTCGTGCAACGTTCCGTCATGGCGGATGGGGCCCCAGTCGGCGTCCTGCGCGGCGCAGAGGATGGCGCAGGCGGTATCGACATCCGAGAAGTCGGGGCGCATCGCTTCGACGATGGGCACGATCTGCTTCGGGTGGATGCTCCACATGCGCAGGAAACCGAACTCGTTACGCGCTCGCCGGGCGTCGTTACTGATCCAGTCGAGGTCGTTAAGCTCGGTCGTTACGTTGTGCGCAGGAATGATGCCATTCGCCAGAGCGGCGGCAGCGATTTCACTTTTTGCGCGGACGATGAGGGGGTGGGCGAACTGCCCGGGGCTTTTCATGGCAGACGCCGGGATGGCGCCGCGATGCGCGCTGACGAAGTCCATGAGCCCGAAATCAATCGATTCGACGCCGGGCAGTGCGGCGATCTCCCACACGTCGCGTAGTGCGCCATGGGTTTCGATCAGGACGTGAACCGGGATCGCGCGTTCGCTGGCGTGCCAGATTTCAGCTGCGCGCACGGCGGCGATCTGTACCCGTACATCGTCGGCGCTGCGGGCTTTGGGCAGGGTGAGAAACGCCAGTCGCTGCCCGGCGCCCGCCACCAGCAAGTCGATGTCATCCTGCCAGTGCGGGTGGGTAATGTCGTGAATGCGCGCGCCGACCCGGCCGAAGCGGTTGTCGTCCGAGGCAATCAGTGCGGCGGCCATGCGCGCATGGGCCGCTTCGTTGCCGGTCGCCGCGCCATCCTCGCAGTCGAAGGTGATGTCGAAGATCGGGCCGAGTTGCTGCTGCAACTGCAGCGCCTTGTGCATGAGCTTTTCGGCGCCGGCGTAGTGGTCGACGGCGGGCAGAATCGGCACGGGCTTCTCGCCGGTAAAAAGAACGTCTTGGGGATGGCGCATTGGCGTGTATTCGGGCGTGGTCAGGGGGAAAGGCGGAAAACCGGAGGAAGTGTCGCAGGGGCGACTGACCGAAGATACGTAAAAAGCGACGGAAAGCGGCGCTGGCGCGTCATTGTAGTCCGCTGCTGATCGCCTCTCGAACCGTCCAGCCGGGAAAACGGGCATAAAAAAGGCTGCGGACAATCCGCAGCCTTTTTGTGTGGCCGAGTCGCGATCAGAGCATCGAGGCGACGGCGGCGCGTTCTTCCTCAAGCTCCTTGAGCGTGAGGTCGATCTTGCCGCGCGAGTAGTCGTCGATCTCGAGCCCCTTGATGATCTCGTAGCCACCGTTGCGGCAGCAGCACGGGAAGCCGAAAACGACACCTTCCGGAATGCCGTAGGAGCCGTCCGAAGGAACGCCCATCGTCACCCAGTCGTCGGAGCCGAGCACCCAGTCGTGCACATGATCGATGGCGGCGTTGGCGGCCGAGGCGGCCGACGAGAGGCCGCGCGCTTCGATGATCGCGGCGCCGCGCTTGCCGACGGTCGGCAGAAAGACGTCGTTGTTCCACACCGGATCGTTGATCAGCGCCTTGACGCTTGCGCCGTCGGCGGTCGTGAAACGGTAGTCGGCGTACATCGACGGGCTGTGGTTGCCCCAGACGACGAGTTGCTTGAGCGCGGCGACGGGCTTGCCGGTCTTGGCAGCGAGTTGCGACAGGGCGCGGTTGTGGTCGAGACGCAGCATGCCGTGGTAGTTGGCCGGGTTGGTGCGGCCGACCTTGATCGCCGCAGCGCGGGCGATGTAGGCGTTGGTATTGCAGGGATTGCCGACGACCAGAACCTTGACGTCTTCCTTGGCGTTTTCGGCAATGGCCTTGCCTTGCACGGTAAAGATGGCGCCGTTGGCGGTGAGCAGGTCGGCGCGTTCCATTCCCTTGCTGCGCGGACGGGCGCCGACCAGCAGACAGACGTCGGCATCCTTGAAGGCGACGTTCGGATCATCCGTGGCCACCGCCCCGGCGAGCAGCGGGAAGGCGCAGTCGTCGAGTTCCATCATCACGCCCTTGACCGCCTGTTGTGCTTGCGGCAGGTCGAGCAGTTGGAGAATCACGGGCTGGTCTTTGCCCAGCATATCGCCAGCGGCGATGCGGAAAAGCAGGCTGTAACCGATTTGGCCGGCGGCGCCGGTGACGGCAACGCGCAGGGGGGCTTTGGACATGGTGCGGCTCCTGAAAGTGACGGGCGAGGGAGTGCTAAGCCGAAAAATGATAAGAGCCGGTTCTGGCCCTGTCAATGATATGTCTTATATAAGATGTCAATAGTAGGATAGACGTCGAAAGATTTTTGTGCTGAAATCTTGCGCCATGAATCGCCCTCCCGCGCGCACTTTGCCACTTTCGCCCACATTCAGTCCGCTCTATCGGCAGATCAAGGAACTCATCCTTGCCAGCCTGGAATCGGGAGAATGGGGGCCCGGCGATGCTATCCCGAGTGAATCGGATCTGGCGCAGCGCTTCGGTGTCAGTCAAGGTACCGTGCGCAAGGCGATTGACGAAATGGCAGCAGATAATCTGCTCGTTCGTCGACAAGGGAAAGGCACGTTTGTTGCCACCCACAATGATCCCCATTCTTTTTTTCGCTTTCTTCGCCTGGCGGCGAACGAAGGCGTCTTGCCGACCTCGCGCAGCGTTCCGCTCGAATGCACGCGGGCGCGCGCCGGTACGGACGTGGCGCGCATTCTCGGTATGGCGGTCGGTACGCCCATCGTCATCTTGCGTCGCGTTCTCTACTTTGCTGACAAGCCGGTAGTGTTCGACGAGGTTTATCTGCCGGCTGAACTCTTCCCTGATTTTTCGCTGGATTTTCTCAATGCCAACGACGAGTCGCTGTACAGCCTTTTTGAGTCGCGCTACGGCGTGCGCATGATTCGTGCCGACGAGCGCTTGCGCGCCGTGTCGGCGGATCGTGTCAGTGCCGCGGCGCTCGATGTGGCGGAGGGTTCGCCCTTGTTGCTCGTCGAGCGTGTCGCATTTACATATGGAGATAAACCCGTCGAGTGGCGGCGGGGGTTTTATTCCACGGCGAATCATCATTATCACAATGAGCTTAGCTGAGAAACGAGGCGGCTAGGCACATGCAGGCTTTGTTTCAAGAGAATCGGCGGGTTGAATCGTTTATAATTCGCGGCGCAGCATCCGTTGAATTCAACCTTCTGAACCGCACGTTCCTCTTCGGGCACAATTCGCCGCGAGTCGCGGTCAACGCGCAACCGGGGTCTGCGTCGGCAGGTCTGTCCCGGTCGAGGTGGGCGAGGGGCGCCATAAGCGCTTTCGGTTTCGTTTCGGGTTGTCGCGTTGCGCGCCGTGTGGCGCGTGGCGGACGCAGGACGGCAGGATGCTGAAATTCCCTCGTCGAAGCGTGTCGGCTCGCTCCTCCGGGCGTCGGCCGTCGTTCTTCTTCGGGTATGCGTGTCCCGTCAGGGTAGGTGGCGGGCGCCATGTGTGGATGCTTTGCGGTAGTAAGGTTCGGGCCGGCGACCGGTAATCGGGCGGCGGTCCCCTGCGATTGATCGCTGGCGAACAATCGCGCAATACGAGGAGTGATCTTCATGGCAGATGTGGCAATCAAAACAAAAAAGCGTCCTAAAAACCTGGACATCTGGACGATCCGGCTACCTCTTCCCGGGGTGTTGTCGATCATCCACCGCCTGACCGGAGCCGGCCTGTTCCTGCTGTTGCCTGTTTTCCTCTGGCTGTTCGAGCGGAGTCTGGCGACGCCCGAGTCCTTCGCCGAAGTGAAGGCGCTGGGGGATCATCTGGTGATAAGGCTGATCCTCCTTGGTTTTATCTGGTTTTATATCCAGCATTTTCTGGCGGGGCTGCGTTACCTCCTCATCGATCTGCACAAGGGTGTTGATCTTGAGGGGGCGCGGTTTTCCACGAAGGTGGTGTTTGCTGCCAGCACGACCCTGATGCTGGTGATCGGAGCGTTCATCCTATGATCAAACGTAAACTCGTTGGCGCCCACTACGGATTCGGTGACTGGCTGCTGCAGCGCGGCACGGCGCTGGTGATGGCGCTCTACGCGACGCTGATTCTCGTCATCATGGCGATCGTGCAGCCGTCCACGTATCTCGAATGGCGCGGCATCTTCGACAACCGCATCATGGCCTTCCTGACCTTCATCTATCTGGTCGCACTGTTCTGGCACGCCTGGATCGGCGTGCGCGACATCTGGCTGGATTACGTCAAGAACACTGGGGTGCGCCTGCTGCTGCTGCTGGCGACGCTGGCGGTGACCATCGGCTATACCGGCTGGGCCGTGCAGATTCTGTGGAGAGTGTAAGTGAGCTATTCGAATATTGCGGTACGCAAGTTTGATGCGGTGATCGTCGGTGCCGGTGGCGCCGGCCTGCGCGCGGCCATCCAGCTGTCCGAGTCCGGCCTCAAGGTGGCCGTGCTGTCGAAGGTCTTCCCGACGCGCTCGCACACCGTCGCGGCGCAAGGCGGTGTTTCCGCCTCGCTCGGCAATTCCGAGCCGGATCACTGGACCTGGCACATGTACGACACGGTCAAGGGCTCCGACTGGCTCGGCGACCAGGACGCGATCGAGTTCATGTGCCGCAAGGCACCGGAAGTCGTCGTCGAGCTCGAACACTTCGGTATGCCCTTCGACCGTACGGACGAAGGCAAGATCTACCAGCGTCCGTTCGGCGGCCACATGTCGAACTTCGGCGAAAAGCCCGTGCGCCGCGCCTGTGCTGCCGCCGACCGCACCGGCCACGCCATGCTGCACGCGCTCTACCAGCGCAACGTGCGCGCACGCACGCAGTTCTTCGTCGAGTGGATGGCGCTCGACCTGATCCGTGACGCTGATGGCCACGTGCTCGGCGTCAGCGCGCTGGAAATGGAAACCGGCGAAGTCACCATCTTCCACGCCAAGGCGACGATCTTCGCGACCGGCGGTGCCGGCCGCATCTTCGCCTCGTCGACCAACGCCTTCATCAACACCGGCGACGGTCTCGGTATGGCGGCGCGTGCCGGCATTCCGCTCGAGGACATGGAGTTCTGGCAGTTTCACCCGACCGGCGTCGCTGGCGCCGGTGTGCTGATCACCGAAGGGGTGCGCGGCGAAGGCGGCATCCTGCGCAACGCCTCGGGCGAGCGCTTCATGGAACGCTACGCACCGAACGCCAAGGACCTCGCGTCGCGCGACGTCGTCTCGCGCGCGATGACCACCGAGATCAACGAAGGCCGTGGCTGTGGTCCGCACAAGGACTTCGTCCTGCTCGACATCACCCACCTGCCGCCGGAAACGATCATGAAGCGGCTGCCGGGAATCCGCGAAATCTCGATCCAGTTCGCCGGTGTCGACCCGATCAAGGCGCCGATCCCGGTAGTGCCGACCTGCCATTACCAGATGGGTGGCATTCCGACCAACTACAAGGGTCAGGTCGTCGTTCCGCTCGGCGACGATCCTGCCGTTCCGGTTCCCGGCTTCTATGCTGCCGGCGAATGTGCCTGCGCCTCGGTGCACGGCGCCAACCGGCTTGGTACCAACTCGCTGCTCGACCTGCTGGTCTTCGGCAAGGCCTCCGGCGAGGCGGTCGTCGAAGACCTCAAGCAGATGCCGGCTGAACATCGCCCGCTGCCGGCCGACGCCATCGAGCGCACGCGCGAGCGTCTGGAACGTCTCGACGCACGCAACGGTGGCGAGAGCGAGTACGAAACGCGCCTCGCGCTGCAGCGCGTGATGCAGGCGCACTGCGGCGTTTTCCGCTTCAAGGACAAGCTCGCCGAAGGCGTCGAGATGATTCTCGACGTCGAACAGCGCGTCGGCAAGGTGTCGATCAAGGACAAGTCGAAGGTGTGGAACACCGCCCGTGTCGAGGCGCTGGAACTCGACAACCTGATCGAGGTGGCCAAGGCGACGATGATCTCGGCCAATGCCCGTCTCGAATCGCGCGGCGCACACGTACGCGACGACGCGCCGGATACGGCCGAGCGTCCGAACGGCCGCAACGATACTGAATGGCTGAAACACACCCTGTGGAGTCGCGACGGTAACAGCCTCGCCTACAAGCCGGTGAAGCTCGAACCGCTGACCGTCGAATCCATCGCGCTGAAGACGCGATCCTACTGAATCGCGTCGCAAGGAGTTGATAAGAATGACGAACCGTACGCTCCAGTTCAAGATTTACCGCTACGATCCGGACCGCGACGACGCGCCGCGCATGCAGGACTACTCGGTCGAAGTGAATCCGGTGACCGACCGCAAGCTGCTCGACGTGCTGGTCAAGCTGAAGGCGCAGGACGACTCGCTGTCCTTCCGTCGTTCCTGCCGCGAAGGCATCTGCGGTTCGGATGCGATGAACATCAACGGCAAGAACGGGCTGGCCTGCCTGACCGAGGTGTCAACGCTGAAGTCGCCGGTGGTGCTGCGTCCCTTGCCCGGCCTGCCGGTCATCCGCGACCTGATCGTGGACATGACCCAGTTCTTCAAGCAGTACCACTCGATCAAGCCCTACTTGATCAATGACACGCCGCCGCCTGAGCGCGAGCGCCTGCAGTCGCCGGAAGACCGTGAAGAGCTCAACGGCCTTTACGAGTGCATCCTCTGCGCCTGCTGCTCGACCTCGTGTCCGTCGTTCTGGTGGAACCCGGACCGCTTCGTCGGTCCGGCGGGTCTGCTCAACGCCTACCGCTTCATCGCCGACACGCGCGACGAAGCGACCAGCGAGCGTCTCGACGACCTCAACGACCCGTACCGTCTTTTCCGTTGCCACACGATCATGAACTGCGTCGACGTCTGCCCGAAGGGGCTGAACCCGACCCTGGCGATCGGCAAAATCAAGGAAATGATGGTCCGGCGGGCTGTCTGACGGCGCCTTCGCAGTGGATCGCGATGCTCTGAACCGGTTGCGCTGGCGTTGTACCCGGCGCGCCTTACTCGAACTCGACCTGCTACTCGGTCATTTTCTTGACACGCGTTTCGCCGATCTTGACGAAGCGCAGGCACAGGAATTTGCCGAGTTGGCAGATCTCGAAGATTTCGCTCTCTGGCCGCTGATCAACGGCGACCAGGAGCCGAAAAACCCGCAACAGGCTGCCGTACTGGCCATGTTGCGCTCAAGCCGGACAAGGAATCCGGCGTAAGACGGGGTGCGGAGACGACGCTGGCAGTATTCCCCTTGAACTCATTCAACTGAATAGGGACTCAAAAACATGACCACCGAACGCAAGGCAAGTCTGATTATTGAGGGGAGGGAACCCGCCGAATTCCCGATCATGACGCCGACGCACGGCAATGACTGCGTCGACATCCGCACTCTGGGCGCCAAAACCGGCTTGTTCACCTACGACACCGGCTATCTGTCGACGGCAAGCTGCAAATCGAAAATCACCTTCATCGATGGTGACAAGGGTGAGTTGCTGTATCGCGGCTATCCCATTGAGCAACTCGCCGATCACTGTAACTTCCTCGAAGTCGCTTACCTGCTGAAAAACGGCGAACTGCCGAACCAGCAGCAGAAGGGCAAGTTCGAGATGACCATCAAGCAGCACACGATGGTGCATGAACAGCTCGTCAAGTTCTTCCAGGGCTTCCGGCGTGACGCGCACCCGATGGCGGTCATGGTCGGCGTGGTCGGCGCGCTGTCGGCGTTCTACCACGACGCCATGAATTTCTACGACGCCGAGCACCGCAACATCAGCTTCAACCGCATCGTCGCCAAGATGCCGACCATCGTCGCCATGGCCTACAAGTACTCGATGGGCGAGCCCTTCATGTACCCGCGCAACGACCTCGATTACACGGCGAACTTCATGCACATGATGTTCGGCACACCGTGCGAGCAGTACAAGCCGAATCCGGTGCTGGTGCGCGCCCTCGACATCATCTTCACGCTGCACGCCGACCACGAGCAGAACGCGTCGACCTCGACCGTGCGCCTGGCCGGTTCCTCGGGCGCCAACCCTTTCGCCTGCATCTCAGCCGGCATCGCCTGCCTGTGGGGACCGGCGCACGGCGGCGCCAACGAAGCCTGCCTCAACATGCTCGAACAGATCGGCGACGTTTCGCGCGTCGACGAGTTCATCAAGCGTGCCAAGGACAAGAACGACAGCTTCAAGCTGATGGGCTTCGGTCACCGCGTCTACAAGAACTTCGACCCGCGCGCCAAGCTGATGCGCAAGGTCTGCGGCGACGTTCTCACCGAACTGGGCCTGGAAAATGATCGTCTCTTCAAGCTCGCCCTGACGCTCGAAAAGATCGCGCTTGAAGACGAGTATTTCATCGAGAAGAAACTTTATCCGAACGTCGATTTCTACTCCGGCATCGTGCAGAAGGCGCTTGGCATCCCGACGTCGATGTTCACCTGCATTTTTGCTCTGGCGCGCACCGTGGGCTGGATGGCGCAGTGGGAAGAAATGCTGATCGACCCGGAATACAAGATCGGTCGTCCGCGTCAGCTGTATATCGGCGCGGCGCGGCGCAACGTGGCCCCGATCGACCAGCGCTGATGTCTCGGTGCGGCGGCGCTTGTCGGCGCTGTCGCCGGTGCTTGCCGGCAGTTTCGCCCCGCGGCGGGGGCCGGCAAGCTCGTACTAGCGCTTACCGATAGCAGGTGGAAGTCATGATGAAGCAGTTGATTGGTAATTCCTTTCTCTTCGGCGGCAACGCTCCGTTCGTCGAAGCCCTTTACGAGAGCTATCTCGACAATCCTGCTTCAGTGCCTGAAGCCTGGCGCGAACACTTCGACAAGCTGGCGCAGCAACCCGGCGCTGCTGCACGCGATGTCGCGCATACGCCGGTGATCAATGCCTTCGCCGATTTGGCGAAGAAGGGTGGCTACCGCACCACCGCCGGTCAGCCGGTCGATGACCGCAAGCAGGTCGGCCTGCTCCAGTTGATCAACGCTTATCGCTTTCTTGGCGCGCGCTGGGCGAACCTCGATCCGCTCAAGCGTCAGCCGCGCCCGGAAATGCAGGAGCTTGACCCTGCGAACTACGACTTGTCCGACGCCGACCGGAATACCGTCTTCAACGCCGGTTCGTTCCGTGGTGTTCCCGAGCGGGCGACCTTCGGGCAGATTTACGACGCCTTGCGCGAGACCTACTGTGGTCCCATCGGCGTCGAGTACATGTACATGTCGCAGATTGCCGAAAAGCGCTGGCTGCAGCAGCGTCTGGAGACGATCCGCGCCACCGGCTCTTACGCGCCGGACCAGAAGAAGCGCTTTCTCGAGCGCCTGACGGCGGCCGAGACGCTCGAGCGATACCTGCATACCCGCTACGTCGGTCAGAAGCGCTTCTCGCTCGAAGGTGGCGAAGCGCTGATCGTCGCCATGGACGAACTGGTGCGCGTTGCGGGCACCGGCGGCGTCGATGAAATGGTCGTCGGTATGGCGCACCGTGGCCGTCTGAACGTGCTGGTGAACATTCTCGGCAAGTCGCCGGCGATGCTGTTTGCCGAGTTCGAGGGCAAGAAGGCGCAGGATCTCTCGTCGGGCGACGTCAAGTACCACATGGGCTATTCGTCCGATGTGTCGACGCCGGGAGGACCGTGCCACCTGACGCTGGCCTTCAACCCGTCGCACCTCGAGATCGTCAATCCGGTCGTCGTCGGCGCTGTGTTCGCCCGTCAACGGCGGCGCGGCAAGCTCGGCAAGGACAAGGTTCTCCCCGTCATCATCCACGGTGACGCAGCGGTGGCCGGGCAGGGCGTCAACCAGGAGATGCTCAACTTCGCACAGACGCGCGGCTACGGTGTTGGCGGCGCCGTGCATCTGGTGGTGAACAACCAGATCGGTTTCACTACCTCTGACCCGCGCGATCTGCGCTCGTCCCTGTACTGCACGGACATCTTCAAGATGGCCGACGCGCCGATTTTTCACGTCAATGGCGACGACCCCGAGGCCGTGGCGCTGGCGACGCGCATTGCCATCGAATTCCGCCAGACCTTCCGCAAGGATGTCGTCGTCGACATCGTCTGCTACCGCAAACTCGGCCACAACGAGCAGGACGAGCCGATGGTCACGCAGCCGCTGATGTATCGCAAGATTGCCGCACACCCCGGTACGCGCCGTCTTTACGCCGATCGGCTGGTTGCCGAAGGCGTGCTGGCAGCCGACGGGCCGGATCGCATGATCAGCGACTACCGCGAGCACCTTGATCGTGGCGAACTGCTCTACAACCCGGTAATCGCCGGTTACAAGCATCCGCTGACGATCGACTGGGCATCCTTCCTGCCCGCGAAGTACATCGAGAACGTCGATACGCGTGTGCCTGAAGGCGAGATCCGTCGCCTTTCCGAGCGTCTGACGACGGTGCCCGATAGCATCGTTCTGCACAATCGGGTGAAGAAGATCATCGACGACCGTCGGGCGATGGGCGAAGGTCGCCTGCCGTTCGACTGGGGGATGGCCGAAAACCTCGCCTATGCGACTTTGCTCGTATCCGGCTACGGCGTTCGCCTCTCCGG
This sequence comes from Rhodocyclus gracilis, assembly GCF_009617575.1. Lineage (GTDB taxonomy): Bacteria > Pseudomonadota > Gammaproteobacteria > Burkholderiales > Rhodocyclaceae > Rhodocyclus > Rhodocyclus gracilis. Next base: position 92,573 of record NZ_WIXJ01000001.1, on the reverse strand, counting down.
CGAGGACGTTGGCCGTGGCACCTTCTTCCATCGCCACGCCGCCTTGCACGACCAGGCGCGCGAGGTGCGCGAGGAGGGTAACTTCTACCCGCTGTCGCATTTGCAGGAGAAGCAGGCCGAATTCCAGTGCTTCGACTCGGTTTTGTCGGAGGAGGCCGTTCTTGCCTTCGAATACGGCTACGGTACCTCGACGCCGTACGACCTCGTCGTCTGGGAAGCCCAGTTCGGCGACTTCGCCAACGGCGCGCAGGTCGTCATCGACCAGTTCATCACGTCGGGCGAAACCAAGTGGGGGCGCGCCTGCGGCCTGGTTCTGCTGCTCCCGCACGGCTACGAAGGGCAGGGGCCGGAACACTCGTCGGCACGGATCGAGCGCTTCATGACGCTTTGCGCCGAAATGAATATGGAAGTCTGCCAGCCGACGACGCCGGCACAGGTCTTCCACCTGTTGCGCCGTCAGGGCGTGCGCCCGCAGCGCAAGCCGCTGGTGGTGTTTACGCCGAAATCCCTGCTGCGCCACAAGGACGCGACGTCGACACTCGATGAGATGGCCAACGGCGAATTCCGTCGTGTCATCGGCGAAGTCGATCCGCTCGATCCGGCAGCGGTGACGCGTATCGTCGTTTGCTCCGGCAAGATTTACTACGAACTCCTGGCCGCCCGGCGCGAGCGCAAGATCGGTCACATCGCCATCGTCCGCCTCGAACAGTTCTATCCCTTCCCCGAGGCGCTCTACAAGGCAGAGCTGGCGCGCTACCCCAATGCCAGCGAGGTGGTCTGGTGCCAGGAAGAGCCGCGCAATCAGGGCGCCTGGTACTGGATGGCGTCGCGGCAGCATCTATCGCATTCGCTCAGCGAGAACCAACGCTTGCTGCTCGTTTCTCGCCCGGCCTCGGCGTCGCCGGCGGTGGGCTATCTGGCCAAGCACAACGCGCAACAAAAGGCCGTGATCGATTCCGCCCTCGGCGAGATCGAGTACCAGGCGACTCCCAAACTGAATCCGTAATTACCCATTACCCCACGTGGTCGTCTCCGCTGGCAGCCGTGCCGCCAGCCCTGCGACCCATCGATACTGCATCGGAGCGAGCATGATCATCGACGTCAAAGTACCGCAGCTTTCCGAATCGGTCGCCGAAGCGACGCTGGTCTCCTGGCGCAAGAAGGCCGGAGACGCGGTGGCTCGCGACGAAAATCTGATCGACATCGAGACCGACAAGGTTGTCCTGGAATTGCCCGCCCCGGCGGCGGGCGTGCTGGTCGAAATCGTCAAGAAAGATGGCGATACGGTCGCCTCGGGCGAACTCATCGCCCGCATCGACACCGAAGCGCAGGCCGCGGCGAGTCAGGAAGCTCCGGCAGCGGCCGCCGCGCCCGTCGCCGCGCCCCTGTCGTCGGCGGCGGCTGCGGCCGCGCGCGCGACGGCGATGCCGGCGGCGCGCAAGATTCTCGAAGAAAAAGGACTGACGGCTTCCGATGTGCTGGGCAGCGGTCGCGGCGGTCGTGTGACCAAGGAAGACGCCCTCGCCGAACCAGCCCGCCCGGTTGCCGCCGCACCAGTGCCGGCGGTGACGCTGCCGGTTGAATTGCCGGTCGGTGACCGCCCGGAACAGCGCGTGCCCATGTCGCGCCTGCGCTCGCGCATCGCTGAACGCCTCGTCCAGTCGAAGAACGAAAACGCCATCCTGACGACCTTCAACGAGGTCGACATGAGCCATGTCATCGCCCTGCGCAAGCAATACGGCGAGAAGTTCGAGAAGACGCACGGCGTCCGTCTCGGCTTCATGGGTTTCTTCGTCAAGGCGGCGGTCGCCGCGCTGGAAAAATTCCCGATCATCAACGCCTCGGTCGACGGTAACGACATCGTCTACCACGGCTTCATCGACGTGGGCATTGCCGTCAGTTCGTCGCGCGGGCTGGTGGTGCCAATCCTGCGCGATGTCGATCAACTCTCCATCGCCCAGATCGAGAAGAAGATCGCCGAATACGGCCAGAAGGCCAAGGAAGGCAAGCTGACGCTGGAAGATCTGACGGGTGGCACTTTCTCGATTTCCAACGGTGGTGTCTTCGGGTCGATGCTGTCGACGCCGATCATCAATCCGCCGCAGTCGGCGATTCTCGGCATTCACGCGACCAAGGACCGCCCGGTCGTCGTCGATGGGCAGATCGTCATTCGTCCGATGAATTATCTGGCGCTCTCCTACGATCACAGAATCATCGACGGGCGCGAAGCCGTGCTGGCCCTGGTCGCCATGAAGGAAGCACTGGAAGACCCGGCACGCCTGCTGCTCGGCGTTTAAGCCACGCGCTGCAGCGCGGCCCGTATTGGCCAACGATGGCGGATGCGGGGCGCGGCGCGTGTCTGTTTTCACCCGACGCAGAAGGGCGCCGGATTCACATTTCAGGGAGAAAATCATGCCCAAGCAATTCGACGTTCTGGTCATTGGCGGCGGCCCCGGCGGCTATGTCGCGGCCATCCGCGCGGCACAACTCGGATTCTCGGTCGCCTGCTGCGAAGACAATCCGTACGCCGACCCGAAAGGCGAACCGCGTCTGGGCGGCGCCTGCCTCAACGTTGGCTGCATCCCGACCAAGGCGTTGCTGCACACCTCTCATCTTTTTGAAGAGGCGGCACACCGCTTTGCAGAGCAGGGGATTCGCATCGCCCCGCCAGAAATCGACGTGGCGCGCATGCAGGCGCGCAAGGACGGCATCGTCAGCCAACTGACCGGTGGTATCCGCAGCCTGTTCAAGAAGAACAAGGTTACGTTCCTGCCGGGGCGCGGCGCCTTCGTCGGGCGTGAGGGCGCGAACTGGCAAGTGAAAGTCGGCGACGAGATCGTCGAGGCCACGCAGGTCGTTGTCGCCACCGGATCGCGTGCGCGGCATCTGCCGGGCATTACCGTCGATAACCGACTGGTTTGCGATAACGTCGGCGCGCTCGCCATCGACGCCGTACCGAAGAAGCTGGCGATCATCGGCGCGGGGGTGATCGGCCTCGAAATGGGCTGTGTCTGGAGCCGTCTGGGTACCGAGGTCACCTTGCTGGAAGCTTCGCCCAAGTTCCTCGCCAGTGCCGACAACGATGTCGCCCGCGAGGCCGCGCGCGCCTTTGCCAAACAAGGTCTGACGATCCGTCTGGGTGTCCAGATCGGTGCCGTCGACACGCGGGAAAACTCCGTGTCGGTCGCCTACACCGACGCCGATGGCACGGCGCAGACGCTGGAAGCCGACCGCCTCATCGTCTCGGTCGGTCGCGCGCCGAACAGCGACGGACTGAATGCCGAGGCCGTCGGGCTGGCTCTCGACGCTTCCGGGCGCGTGGTCGTCGACGACCGATGCCGTACCAATCTGCCGAATGTGTGGGCGGTGGGTGACGTCGTGCGCGGGCCGATGCTGGCGCACAAGGCGATGGAAGAGGGCGTCATGGTTGCCGAGTTGATGGCCGGGCAAGCGGGGCATTGCAATCTCGATACCATCCCGTGGGTCATCTACACCAGCCCGGAAATCGCCTGGGTCGGCAAGACCGAACAGCAGTTGAAGGATGAAGGTGTCGACTACAAGGTTGGCAAGATTCCCTTCATGGCCAACGGACGTGCGCTCGGCATGGGCGAGACGGGCGGTTTCGTGAAGATGCTGGCCTGTGCTAAAACCGACCGCGTGCTTGGCCTGCATATTGTCGGTGCGAACGCTTCGGAGCTGATCATGGAAGGCGTCACGGCGCTTGAATTTGGCGCCTCTTCGGAAGACATCGCCCGCATCTGCCACGGTCACCCGACCCTGTCGGAAGCCATTCACGAAGCGGCTCTGGCCTGCGACAAGCGGGCATTGCACGCCTGATCGGCGCTAGTCAGACGCGGCGAGGGGCCGGTTGCGCTGCGACCGGTCCCTCGCGTTTTTTCTTCTGCCTGTCGACCGCACTAGCGTTGCTCCTGGTGCGCCTGGGTTTCGCCGCCATGTGTCGGCGATATGATTGTCCTAGTCACCGATGGGCATAAGCTGAGAACTCTTTATTCCTTAGTGGTCGCCGGCGATGGTGCTAAGGTGCCAGCCGCAGTTCAGCACGGCGGGCGCTTTCTCCACCGCGCCGCGAACTGCACCACCCACAGAAGACCATGATTCAATTGCAAGGCATCACCAAGTTCTACGCCGGTAGCGCCGGGCGCGTCGAAGCGCTCAGCGGTATCGACCTGAAGATCGATCCCGGCGAGATTTTCGGCATCATCGGCCGCAGCGGCGCCGGTAAGAGCACCCTGATTCGCTGCATCAATCTGCTGGAACGACCGAGCGAAGGCCACGTGCTGGTCGCCGGACGCGATCTGACCGTGCTCGACGCGGCGGCATTGCGGGCGGCGCGTCACGAAATCGGCATGATCTTCCAGCACTTCAACCTGCTGTCGTCGCGGACTGTTTTCGATAACGTCGCGCTGCCGCTCGAACTGATCGGCATGACGCGTTCCGCCATCGAGGAACGCGTCACACCGCTACTCGATCTCGTAGGCCTCGGCGATCACCGCGGGCGCTATCCGGCGCAGTTGTCCGGGGGGCAGAAGCAGCGCGTCGGCATCGCCCGCGCGCTGGCGAGCCAGCCGAAAGTCCTGCTTTGCGACGAGGCGACCTCGGCGCTCGACCCCGAGACGACGCGCTCGATTCTCGCACTTCTGCGCGACATCAATCGCCGCCTGGGGCTGACGGTGGTGGTCATTACCCACGAAATGCAGGTAATCAAGGATCTGTGCGACCGTGTCGCCGTCCTCGACGGTGGGCGCATCATCGAGCAGGGCGACGTCTTCAGCGTCTTCACGCAGCCGCAGATGGCGCTGACGCAGACCCTGATTCGCGATGTCATCGGCCATGAGACACCGCCCGGACTTCTCGAACGCCTGTCGCAGCCGCATCTGGCCGATGGGGCGGCCTTGCGCCGTTTGTTCTTCTCCGGGCAGTCGACCGATGCGCCGCTGATCTCCGAATTGAGCCGCCGCTTCAGCGTCGACATCAATATTCTGCACGGTCAGATCGATGAAATACGCGGCCGCCCCTTCGGCAGCCTGCTCGTGCTGGCCAAGGGCGAGGCGGCGCAGCTCGAAGCCGCCTGGGCCTGGCTCGCCGAGCGCGATGTTCGCGTGGAGGTGGCGCATGTCCAGTGAATTGCTTTCGCTCTTCTGGGATTCCTTCGTCGAGACGCTGATCATGGTCGGCATCGCCGGCGGTATCGCGACGGCGGTTGGCATTCCGCTTGGTCTGATCCTCTCGATCACGGCGCCCGGCAACGTCCTCGAACGCCCGCTGCTCAACCGCACGCTGGGCCTCGTGGTCAATGCGGTGCGCTCGACACCTTTCATCATCCTGATGGTCGCCATCATTCCGCTGACGCGTCTGATCACCGGCACGTCCATCGGTACGGCGGCGGCGGTGGTGCCTCTGGCCATCGCGGCGATTCCCTTCGTCGGCCGGCTCATCGAAGGGGCGCTGCGTGAGGTCGATGCCGGTCTCGTCGAAGCGGCGCAGGCGATGGGCGCGACGCCGCTGCAAGTCGTACGCAAAGTGCTCGTTCCTGAAGCGCTGCCCGGGATCATCAACGGCCTGACGATCATGCTGGTGAATCTGATCGGTTTCTCGGCCATGGCCGGCGCGGTTGGTGGCGGCGGCTTGGGCGATCTCGGCATCCGCTACGGCTATCAGCGCTTCATGCCCGAAGTCATGGCGATGGTCGTGCTGATCCTGATCGTCGTCGTGCAACTGGTGCAAACCTTCGGCGATGTGGTCGCCAGTCGCGTGGATCATCGTTAAGACATATCGCTGAACCTTTGTCGCTGAAACCATTTTCCCCCCTGAAAGGATAAGCATGGCTTTCTTTCCCTCGCTGGCGCGTCGCGCGCCGCAACTGCTGCTGGCCTTGGTCGCTGCCGCCAGCTTCACTACCTCCGCTGCCGAGAAAGAGCTGAAGATCGGCGTCACCGCCGGCCCGCACGCGCAAATTCTCGAGCAGGCCAAGAAAGTTGCGGAAAAACAAGGGCTGAAGATCCGCATCGTCGAATTCTCCGATTACGTGCAGCCGAACGCGGCCCTTGCGGCAGGCGATCTCGACGCCAACATCTTCCAGCACCAGCCTTACCTCGATAATCAGGTGCGTGATCGTGGCTACAAGCTGGTCAGCGTCGGTAACTCCGTGACCTTCCCGATGGGGGTTTATTCAAAGAAGTTCAAGTCGCTCGCCGACCTGCCCGCGGGGGCCCAGATCGCGATTCCGAATGATCCGACCAATGGCGGTCGCGCGCTGCTCCTGCTGGCTGCGAAGGGCCTGATCAAGCTGAAGCCGGATGCTGGTCTCAAGGCGTCGCCGCTCGACGTCATCGACAACCCGAAGAAGCTGCGCCTGCGCGAGATCGATGCGGCACAACTGCCGCGCGCCTTGAGCGACGTTGACGCTGCGGCAATCAACTCCAACTTCGCTCTGCCGGCCGGCCTGAATCCGCAGAAGGACGCCATCCTGCTCGAAGAAGCGAAGTCGCCTTACGTGAATGTGATCGTCATTCGCGAAGCCGACCGCAACGCGACCTGGCTGCCGCTGCTGCTCAAGGCCTACCACAGCCCCGAAGTGAAGAAGTATGTCGACACCGAGTTCAAGGGGGCGGTGATCACGGGCTGGTAAGCGCGTCGACCACCCAGAAAAAAGCCGCTGGCGCCTCGAGGGGCCAGCGGCTTTTTTGCGTTGACGCACGGGTTCGCCCGCGTTGGGAGCAGGCTTTCTTGCGTGGTGTCTGGCAGTTTGCCGTCGCGCTAGCAGATGCGCGTGCCCGGAGGTGCGCCCGGGGACGCGCGGTATAAAGTCTCAGCCCATGACCTGCCCGTGTTCGCGCGAGGCGTGGAAGCCGACTTTGGTCCACTTCTCGCGCGTCACGTCGAGGTTGTAGCGCGAGCTGGCGAGGTAGACGGGATTGCCGTCGACATCGCGGCCCATGCGGTGCTGCTGTTCGCGCTCGAAGTTGCGGCGCGTGGCGTCGTCGGGGAAGGTCAGCCAGCGGGCGGTGTGAATGTCGGCCGGTTCAAAAATCGCGTCGACCTTGTACTCGGTCTGCAAGCGCTGTGCGACGACTTCGAACTGGAGCTGGCCGATGGCACCGAGCAGCAGGGCGCCGGTGGCGAGGTTTTCGAAGACCTGAATGGCGCCTTCTTCGCCCAACTCCTGCAAGCCTTTTTGCAGCTGCTTGCTCTTCAGGGGGTCGCGCAGACGCGCCAGACGGAAGAGCTCCGGCGAGAAGTACGGGATGCCCTTGAAGCCAAGCGTTTCGCCTTCGGTCAGGGTGTCGCCGATGTGCAGGTTGCCGTGGTTGTGGATGCCGATGATGTCGCCGGCGACCGCGTCGTCCATCAGCACGCGTTCGTTGGCCATGAAGGTCAGCGCGTTGGCGAGCTTGATTTCGCGGTCGAGCCGCACGTGCTTGACCTTCATCCCCGACGAGTAACGGCCGGAACAGACGCGGAAGAAGGCGATCCGGTCGCGGTGACGCGGATCCATGTTCGCCTGGATCTTGAAGACGAAGCCGGAGAAAGGCGCCTCGCCCGGCTGCACCTGCCGCGTGCCGCCGTCGCGCACTTGCGGTGGCGGCGCCCAGTCGATGAGCGCCTGCAGTATTTCCTGCACGCCGAAGTTGTTGATACCCGAACCGAAGAAGACAGGCGTTTGCCGGCCCGCGCGGAAGTCGTCGAGTGAGAAGGGGCTGCTGGCGTCGCGCAGCAGCTCGACGTCTTCACGCAGCTTGCCGACTTCGAGCGGAAACTGCGTGTCGAGCAGCGGGTTGTCGATGCCGTCGAGCTTTTCGGCCGTGCTCTTCTTCTCTTCGCCCGCCGCAAAGCGCAGTAGCGAGTCGTCGAGCAGGTGGTAGACGCCGCGGAAGGTCTTGCCCATGCCGATCGGCCAGGTGATCGGCGCGCACTCGATACCGAGCACTTCCTCGATCTCTTCCATCAGCTCGAAAGGCTCACGCACTTCGCGGTCGAACTTGTTCACGAAGGTGATGATCGGCGTGTTGCGCATGCGGCAGACTTCGAGCAGCTTGATCGTCTGCGCCTCGACGCCCTTGGCCGCGTCGATGACCATCACCGCCGCGTCAACGGCGGTGAGCACGCGGTAGGTGTCTTCCGAGAAATCTTCGTGGCCCGGTGTGTCGAGCAGGTTCACCACGTGGCCCTGGTACTCGAACTGCATCACCGAACTGGTGACCGAGATGCCGCGCTGCTTTTCCACCTCCATCCAGTCGGACGTCGCATGGCGCGCCGACTTGCGTGCCTTGACGGTGCCGGCGAGCTGGATGGCGCCGCCGAACAGCAGCAGCTTTTCGGTCAAGGTCGTCTTGCCGGCGTCAGGGTGGGAAATGATGGCAAACGTACGCCGCCGCGCGATGTCGCGCAGCAGTTCGGGCGGATAGGGCAGGGAGTTCATCGACGGTCGGAGGCGTGGTGCCGCGCAAAAAACAGGGCCGCCGGGCGGAGATGGCGGTTGGCGGGCAGTGATGATGGCCGCGTGCGTGCAGGGCGCGCGAAGAGAGGCCGAACTATAGCAGGAGTCGTCGGCCGGAGGAATTTGGCGCGCTGCGAGGTGCCGCCGCCACTATGCTTTTGTTCTTGGATGAGGGCGGCGGGCGCGCTAGTATTCGCCGATCATGTGATTGTGTGATTGCGCGCGCACGACTTTTCCAGCCATGTTCCCCCCTCAGAACTCCTCGCCCGATGCCGCTGCCCTGCCGCGCGCCCGCGCCGGAGTTTCCGGGCGTTGGCGCTCCTCGCTGCGTTTGCGCATCACGCTGACGGCGCTGGCCATGCTGGCTGCCGTCTCGTGGTCGTCGGCTTTCCTCGCCAGCCATTTCCTGAAGACCGATATTGAGAAGTCGCTGATAGCGCAGCAGCAGTCGGCGGCGAGCTTTGTCGCGGACGATGTACAGCGCGAATTGCTCAAGCAGCAGCAACTCATTGCCGCCGGTGCGACGCGCCTTGTTACATCGGTCTATCGCAGCGCGCCGCGGGCGCAGCGCTTTCTTGAAGAGCGGCCGGCGCTGCTCGGTAATTTCAATCGCGGGCTCTTCGTGGTCGACCGCGACGGCAAGGTCATCGCCAGTCTGCCCGAGGACTTGCAGCGCGTCGGCCGTAATCTGGGGCAGCGCGCCGACGTACGCGAAGCCCTGCAGGATGGCAAGCCGCATCTGAGCGATGCCTTGGCCGACGGGCGTGACGGGGCGCGGGTGCTCTCGGTGGTGTATCCGATTGTCGACGCCGATGGTGGCGTTCACGGTGCCTTTGTCGGTGAGAACGATCTGGAGCACCCGAATTTTCTCGATACGCTGCGCGGGCAGCATTACGGCAGCACGGGCGGCTATTTGCTGATTGCGCCGGCGCGCGGGCTGGTGATCACGGCAACCGATCCGTCGCGCGTCATGCAGCCGGTGCCGCCTCCGGGCCGCAACGTGTTGCACGACCGCATCATGCGCGGCGAGGAAGTGGCCGGTGTTTCGGTCAATTCGCGCGGCGTTGAGGAGCTGGTTGCGGCACGCCGGGTGCCGGCTCTGGGCTGGATGCTGGTTGCCGTCTTGCCGACCGACGAGGCATTCGCTCCCGTTCGCGAAATACGCGTTGCCTTGTTTGTGCTGGCTGCCGCCTTGACCCTGCTGGCGGCGGCGCTGTGTTGGCTGCTCTTGCGTCGCGAGTTGCTGCCGCTGGCCGACATCGCGCTGCACCTGCGCGCCATGAGCCGCGCCGAGATACCGCGGAGCGCCCTGCCGCAGCGGTCGGATGACGAGATCGGCGAAGTGGCGGCGAGCGTCAATGCGCTGATCGTCTCGGTCGAGGCGGCCGAGGGCGCGCTGCGCGGCAGCGACAAGCTCAATCGCAGCATCCTCGATTCGCTGAGCGAGTGTGTCTGCGTGCTCGATAGCGATGGCGTCATCGTTCGCGTTAACGACGCCTGGCAGCGTCTCGGGCGTGAGTCGGCCTGGTTGGGGACGGCATCGCAGCATTTTGCTGACAGTGTAGGCCGCGACTATTTTTCGCTTTGCCCGAACGGTCTGCTCTGTGCCAGCGACGAGTCGAGCGAGCGCGCCGCGCTGACGGCGATTGCCAACGTCCTCGCCGGCCGCTGTCTGAGCGAGCGCCTGGAGTATCTGGGCGTGCTGTGCCTGCCGACGGGCGCACTGGTCGAACCGCGCTGGCTGGAGATGCGCGTCAGCCGCCTCGACGATTACGAGGGCGCCGTCATCGCGCACGAGGACATCACCCCCATCAAGCACGTCGATGAGTTGCAGACGGCAGCCGCAGCCTTTCACACCCAGGAAGGCATCATCATCACCGACGTCGAGCGACGCATCATGCGTGTCAATGGCGCCTTCACGCGGATGACCGGTTACGCGGCCGAGGAGGCCATCGGTCAGACGCCGGCCTTGCTGCGCTCGGGCAAGCACGACGCCGAGTTCTATCGCGCCATGAACGAATCGCTGCGCGACTCGGGCTTCTGGCAGGGCGAGATTTGGGATCGCTACAAGAATGGCCGGATTGTGCCGCAATGGATGACGATCACGGCTGTTCTTTCGGCCGCCGGCGAGGTGAGCCATTTTGTCGCGGCGTTTTTCGATATCAGCGAGCGCAAGGAGGCCGAGGCGCAGGTTCATGCGCTGGCCTTTTTCGATCCGCTGACCGGCTTGCCCAACCGTCGCTTGCTGCACGACCGGCTGGCGCAGGCGCTGGCGGCCAGCGCGCGTAGCGGACGGCGCGGGGCGCTGATGTTCCTCGACCTTGACCATTTCAAGCGGCTCAACGACACGCAGGGCCACGAAGTCGGCGACCAGTTGCTGGTGGAAGTGGCGCGTCGTCTCGAGGCGACGGTGCGTGAAGGCGATACCGTCGCCCGTCTGGGGGGCGACGAATTCGTCGTCATGCTCGAAGGACTTGCCGACGAGCCCCGGCAGGCCGCCGCGCAAGCCGAGGAGATCGCCGGCAAGCTGCTGGCAACGCTGGCGCGTCCCTTCGTGTTGTCGAACCTGCCGGAGAGGTATTACTGCACCTGCAGCATTGGCGTGGTGCTTTTTCTCGGCCACGACGCCAGCGTCGATGATCTCTTGCGACACGCCGACGTCGCCATGTATCAGGCGAAGGCGGCGAGCCGTAATGCGGTGCGGTTTTTCGATCCGCAGATGCAGCAGGCGCTGGAAATGCGGACGCAGCTGGAGAGCGAGCTCGGCCACGGTATCGCCACCGGCGAACTGCGTTTGCACTATCAGTTGCAGGTCGACGCCGGCGGGCAGTCGCTGGGGGCCGAAGCGCTGGTGCGCTGGCAACATCCGCAGCGCGGTCTCCTCGCGCCGGCGGCCTTCATCCCGCTCGCCGAGGAGTCCGGCCTGATCATTCCCCTCGGTGAGTGGGTTCTGCGCGAAACGTGCCGGCAGCTCGCGATCTGGGCGGCGATGCCGGAAATGCGCTCGCTGACGCTGGCGGTAAACGTGAGCCGTCGTCAGTTCCGTCATGCCGATTTTGTCGACACCCTGCGCCGGACGCTGCACGAGAGCGGTGCCGATCCGACGAAACTGCGTCTGGAGCTGACGGAAGACATCCTGCTCGAAGCCGACGAAATGGTCTTCGCGCGGGTGCGTGAGATTCGCGGGCTCGGCGTCGCCTTTTCGCTCGACGATTTCGGCGTCGGCTATTCGTCGCTGCCCTGTCTGCACCGTATGCCCCTCGAACAACTGAAGATTGACCGGTCTTTCGTCTGCCGCCTGGGCAGCGATGCCGACGCGCTGGCGCTTGTGCGCATGCTCGTCGCGCTCGGCGCCGGGCTCGGCGTACCGGTGATCGCCGAAGGGGTGGAGAGCGAGGTGCAGCGCCGCCTCCTGCGCGAGGCGGGCTGCGGCGCCTTTCAGGGCTATTTCTTCGGGGTGCCCACGCCGGCGGACGAATTCAGCCCGCGCCCTGCGCACGGCTAGCTGCGGCCTTCATCGCCCGGCGAGATCGTTCCGGGAGTTCATTGCTCCGGGAATTGTGTGAACCGCACGCTGTCGACTCCCGAGGCGTCCTTAGCCGACGTGTCGTGTGATTTACCCTCGAGTGTGGCGTCTGCCGGCCTGCGGACTGGCGGGGGGGGCTGCGCTCGGACAAGGAGGTGGCTGATGATTCCGCCGGAGCCAGCGACGCAGCCTCATTCGCCCCCGCGAGCCGATCCCGGGCCAGGGGGCGTCGGCACGGCGCATGAAAGCGCATCGCGTCGCGCGATCGATGATGTGCAGCGCGAGCTGCTGCTGTGCCGCCAGGAACTCGACGCGCACAAGGAAATGCTGCGCGAGCTTCGCGCCGAGTTGGACGCTGCGGGGATTCGCTATCGCGACCTCTACGAGCAGGCGCCCGTGGGGTACGTCAGCATCTCGCAAAACGGGCGGATTGCCGCACTCAACCGCGCCTGCGAGCGCGTTCTTGGCTGCGCGCGGGAGGAGGTTCTGCAACGCGCTTTTTCCTCACTCCTCGCGCCCGAGGCGCGGCCGCAGTGGCAGGATCTTCTGGCCCGCACGCTGTCTCGCGACGAACACCAGAATGACGAATTTCTCCTGCGCCAGCGCCGCGATGGCGCCCCGGTTCACGTCCGGCTCGATTGTGTGCGCGGCGTGCACAACGGTGAGCAGGTCGCGGTCTGTCTGGCGGTCACCGATATCAGCCAGCGCAAACAGGCGGAACAGGCTTTGCTGCTTAGCGAGAACTTCGCGCGCGCCATCGCCAATCACATTCCCGGCATGCTCGGCTACTGGACGCGCGAACTGCGTTGCACCTTTGCCAACGAGGGCTATCTCGCCTGGTTCGGTCGTACGATCGAGCAGATGCAGGGCATCCGCATGCAGGAGTTGCTGGGGGCCGAGCTGTTTGCCAAGAACGAGCCCTACATCCGCGCTGTCTTGCGCGGCAAGGACCAGCAATTCGAGCGCACGTTGATCAAGGCCAACGGCGAACTCAGCTACACCTGGGCGCAGTACATCGCGCACAAAGTCGAGGGCGAAGTGCTCGGGTTTTTCGTGCTGGTCACCGACATCACGGCGGTCAAGCTGCATCAGGAGCAACTGCGTCTGAGCGACGCCGCGCTGAAAGCGGTGTCGCAGGGCGTTGTCATCACCAGTCACGATCAGCGCATCCTGACGGCGAACGAGGCCTTTCTGGAGATTACGGGCTACGCGCGCGACGAGGTCATCGGGCGCAATTGCCGGTTTTTGCAAGGGCCGCTGACCGATCCGCGCAGTATCGACGCAATACGTGCGGCGCTCGACCGTGGCGAGGAATTCTCCGGGGAAATCCTCAATTACCGTCAGGACGGTTCTGTCTTCTGGAACGATCTGAGCATTTCGCCGGTGCTCGACGAGCAGGGGCGGCTCAATCACTTCATCGGCATCACGCGCGATGTCACCGGGCGCAAATGCGCGGAGAACGAGCTGCGGATCGCCTCTGTCGCCTTTGCTTCGCAAAGCGGCATGATCATCACCGACCCGCAGGGCATTATTTTGCGGGTGAATCCGGCCTTCAGTCGCCTGACCGGCTACGCGCCGGAGGAAGCCATCGGCCAGACCCCGGCGATGCTCAATTCCGGACGGCAGGACCGGCAGTTTTACGAACGCATGTGGCAGCTGCTCCACGAAAAAGGCTACTGGCAAGGCGAAATCTGGAATAGACGCAAAAATGGTCAGATCTACGCCGAGCTGTTGACGGTGACTGCCGTGGTGACGCCCGACGGCACGATCACGCATTTCGTCGGCAATTTCTCCGACATCACCGAGGACCGCGAGGCGGCGGCGGAGATCCACCGGCTTGCCTATTACGATGCGCTGACGCATCTGCCCAACCGCCGGCTGTTGCAGGATCGGCTGGCGCAGGCCGTGGCTGCGACGGTACGCAGTGGTCATTACGGCGCCATTTTCTTTATCGACCTCGACAACTTCAAGGCGCTGAACGACACACGCGGGCACGATGTCGGCGACCTCCTGCTGATCGAAGTGGCGCAGCGCCTGCGGCGGGTGGTGCGCGAGAGCGACACCGTCGCGCGGCAGGGCGGCGACGAATTTGTCGTGCTGCTCGAAGACCTCGGCGAAGAACTCGCCGGGGCGACGCATCAGGCGAAGGTTCTGGGCGAGAAGCTGCGCGAGGTCATCGATACGCCATTCCTGCTGAAGAACGAGGAATACCACTGCGGCGGCAGTATCGGCGTCGCCCTGTTTCACGAGCGCGATACGGCGGAAAACCTCTTCAAACACGCCGACCTCGCGCTCTATCACGCGAAGAACTCCGGGCGTAACACGCTGCGCTTTTTCGACCCGGCGATGCAGGCGGCGCTCGATCGTCGGGCAACGCTGGAAAGCGAGTTGCGCCAGGCCCTCAAGGGCCGGCAGTTCCGTCTGCACTACCAGCCGCAGGTCGACATCGAGCGTCGCCTGATCGGCGTCGAGGCCTTGTTGCGCTGGCAGCACCCGCAGCGTGGCATGGTGTCGCCGAACGATTTCATACCTCTGGCCGAAGAAACCGGCCTCATCCTGCCCATTGGTCTGTGGGTGCTGGAGACCGCCTGCGAGCTACTGAAACACTGGCAGGGCAATGCCCGCACGCGCGGCGTGCAGGTGGCGGTCAACGTCAGCGCGCGGCAATTCCGTCAGCTGGATTTTGCCGCGCAGGTGCAGAGGGTTCTGGAAACGAGTGGCGCCAATCCCGCGCTGCTCAAGCTCGAACTCACGGAGAGTCTGGTGCTGGAGGACGTGGAGAACACCATCGCCAAGATGCACGCGATCAAGGCGCTGGGCGTTCAGTTCTCGATGGACGATTTCGGCACCGGTTATTCGTCCTTGTCGTATCTGGCGCGGCTACCGCTGGACCAGCTCAAGATCGACCAGTCCTTCGTGCGCAATCTGCCGGGACGGAAAAACGACGAAACCATTACCCGCACCATCATCACCATGGGGCAGGGGCTGGCGATGGAGGTCATCGCCGAAGGCGTCGAGACGGAAGCGCAGTGCGTTTTTCTCGAAGAGCTTGGCTGCCGCGTCTATCAGGGCTACCTCTTCAGCCGGCCGCTCCCGGCGGAAGCCCTCGATGCCTTCATCGCCGGCTCTTGAACGACCGGCTCGGTGGCGGCCTCAGATGAGGCCACGCTCGCTCAGTTCGTCTTTCAGCCAGGCGTAAAAGATCGGCGCGGCGACCAGCCCGGCGAGCCCGAAGGCGCTCTCCATCAGCAGCATGGCGGTGAGCAGTTCCCAGGCGCTGGCGCGGATCTGGGCGCCGACGATGCGGGCGTTGAGGAAGTACTCAAGCTTGTGCACGAGGACGAGGAAGGTGAGCGAGGCGACGGCAGCGTGCGGCGAGTGGGCAAGGCTGACGACGACGATGACGGTGTTGGAGACCAGATTGCCGACCACGGGCAGCAAGCCGACGACGAAGGTCAGGACGATCAGTGTCTTGACCAGCGGCAGATGGACGCCGAACAAGGGCAGGATGATGGCCAGATAAAGCGCCGTCAGCGAGGCGTTGATCGCCGAGATGCGTACCTGCGCGAAGACGATGCAGCGAAAGGCGTGCGCCAGTCGTGCCGTGCGCTCGCAAAGCGCGCGGGCCAGCGGCCCGTGCGGTACGTCCGTGCTGCTGGCTTCGCGCAGGGAGACGAGCACGCCGACGATCATACCGATCAGCAGATGGGCGACGAGGTGGCCGGTTTCACGACCGATGCGCTGGACTTCCTCGGCGTGCTGGCGCAACCAGCTCGTCAGTGCCTCGCGCAGTTCCTGCGCGTTGTCTGGCAGGGCGGAGGCGAGCCAGGCGGGGAGCTGTTCACGCGAGGCGTCGATGATGTCGGCCATGCGCGAGAGCAGGGCGGAGAGGCTGCCGCCTTCGCTCTGCAAGAGCGCGGCGATGCCAAAGACGGCGGCAGCGGTCACGCCGCCGATGAGCAGGACGAGCAAGCCGACCGCCACGCCTTTGGCGGTGCCGTTCGAGACGTGGCGCGCGAATACGGGCACCAGCAGCCGGACGACTTCGTACACCAGCAGCCCTGCCAGCAGCGCTGGCAGGAGATGCATGACGAGAAGCAGCAGCATCAGTAACGCGGCGATGATCCAGGCGGCGATGTCGTAGCGCGTCGCCTGGGTCGCGGGGAAGGAGGCGTGAGTCATGGCGTGTTCCTCGGCAATGCGGGCGCACCGGCGAGCCAGCGCGCGGCGCCGCTGCCTGCAACCCGGCCGCTGGCGAAACAGGCGGTGAGCAGATAGCCGCCCGTCGGTGCTTCCCAGTCGAGCATTTCGCCGGCACAGAAAATGCCCGGCAGGGCGCGTAGCATCAGGTGCTCGTCGAGCGCGGAAAAGAGCACGCCGCCGGCACTGCTGATCGCTTCCGCGAGCGGGCGCGGGCTGTGCAGCGTGAGCGGCAGGCACTTGATCGCCGCCGCCAGACGTTCCGGATCGGCCAGCTCTTCGGTGCTGGCGCATTCGCGCAGGAGGGCCGCTTTGACGCCCTTCAGACCCAGCCGTGAGGCGAGATGACTGCCCAGCGAGCGCCGGCCGCGCGGATGGGCTACCTCTGCCCGCACCTCGGCCGCGGTGCGGTCGGGCAGGAGGTCGAGCCACAGCGTCGTGTGCCCCACGGCAGCGATGGTGTCGCGCAAGGCGGCGGCGTGCGCGTAGATGAGTCCGCCTTCAACGCCGTGGGTGGTGACGATGAATTCACCGCGTCGCCAGTTGTCGCCGCGTGTTGCTTCACGGGAGGACGCTGGCGGGCCAGCGGGTGGTGTGTCCGTCGTCGCGGCGGCTTCAATGGGCGAAGCAGCACCGACGCGGACGGCGACGTTCTTGAGCGGTTCGCCAGCGAAGCGTTCGCGAAAGAAGTCGCTCCAGGGGCGTTCAAAGCCGCAGTTGGCGGGTAGCAGGGAGGCTACCGGGATACCGGCAGCGCGTAACCATTCAACCCAGCGTCCATCGGCGCCGAGCATCGGCCAGCTGCCGCCACCGAGCGCCAGCACGGTCGCCGTCGGTTCGATCACGCATTCACCTTCGGGCGTCGCCAGGCGCCAGCGCGGCGCAACGGTGTTGTCAGCACTGTCGCGGACGAGGCCCAGACAACGATGGCGCATATGCAGTTGCACGCCAGCCGCGCGCAGGCGCCGCAACCAGGCGCGCAGAAGCGGCGCCGCTTTCATTCCGACCGGAAAAACGCGCCCGGAGCTGCCGACGAAGGAATCGATCCCCAGGGCGTGCATCCAGTCGCGCAACGCTGTCGGGCCAAACGCGTCGAGCAAGGGGGCGATCTCGGCTTGCCGCGCACCGTAACGGCGGCGGAAATCGAGCTCGTTCTCCGCGTGGGTGATGTTCAGTCCGCCTTTGCCGGCGATCAGCAGCTTGCGCCCAACGGAGGGCAGGGCGTCGTAGAGGTCGACACCGTATCCGGCGAGGGCGAGCGTCTCGGCGGCCATCAGACCGGCCGGGCCTCCGCCGATGACAGCGATATGCCCCGTCTTGATTACGGGCGCGGAGGCGGATGGATGCGCTGATGGATGCGCGGGCGGCGTAGGCGAAACGATGCCGGGCATGATCAAGGCCGCTTAGACATCGACATGCTGTGCCGGCGCCACGGCGTGCTGCGCAAGCCAGTCGAGACCGAGCGCGGGAAGCATGTTTTGCAGACGTTCGGGTTGGGCGCTGGCGAGCAGTTCGAGCTGGCCATCGCCGCGTGCGATCCCTCCGGCACGCCGCACGCATTGCCGCCCGACGGCATCGGCGACATCGACCAGCTGGGCGCGCCCATCGATCAGCGTTTTCAGCGTCGGGGCGAGGAAGGTGTAGTGCGTGCAGCCCAGAACGATGCGGTCGGCCCCGGCGGCGAGCAGCCGTTCGAGGCGCGCGCGGGCTTCGGCGATGAAGGCTGGATCGTTTTGCTGCAGGCTTTCAACGCGGGTGGCCCAGCCAGGACAGGCTTCGACATCCACACGGACTCCGGTCGCGTGCTGCCGGATCAGGCGGGCGAGGCGCTCGCTGCGCGCGGTGGCCGAGGTGGCTAGGACGGCGATGTGCCGATTGAGCGAACTGGCGGCGGCCGGTTTGACGCCCGGTTCGACGCCGACGACCGGAACGCCCGGAAAATGCTCGCGGCAGGCCGTCGCGGCGACGGCCGTGGCCGTATTGCAGGCAACGACGAGCACACGGCAACCGCGATCAACGAGGTGCTGACCAATCGCCAGGGCGCGCGCGCGGATGAAGGCGTCGTCGCGCTCGCCATAGGGCACGTAGGCACTGTCGGCGAAATACGTGAGGTCGGCGCGCGGCAGGGCGCGGGCAATCGCCGCCAGAACGGACAACCCGCCCAGCCCGCTATCAAAGACGCCGATCACGCGCGGACTCGATGGCAGCGCGTGTCGGCGGCAAGCATCAGCGCTGCGCTCAGGCGACGCTGACCGGGATCTTGCCGATTTTTGCCTGCCATGTCCTCGGTCCGGTTTCATGCACCGACTCGCCGTTCGCGTCGACGGCGACGGTGACCGGCATGTCGTTGACCTCAAATTCGTAGATTGCCTCCATGCCGAGATCGGCAAAGGCGAGTACCTTGGCCGAGCGGATGGCGCGCGATACGAGATACGCCGCGCCGCCAACGGCCATCAGATAGGCCGAACGGTGCTTCTTGATCGCCGCGATGGCCGCTGGGCCGCGTTCCGCCTTGCCGACCATGGAGATGAGGCCGGTTTGCGCCAGCATCATCTCGGTGAATTTATCCATGCGCGTTGCCGTCGTCGGGCCGGCCGGGCCGACCGCCTCATCGCGCACCGGATCGACCGGGCCGACGTAGTAGATGACGCGGTTGGTGAAGTCGACCGGCAGCGGCTCGCCGCGCGCCAGCATTTCCTGAATGCGCTTGTGGGCCGCATCGCGGCCGGTCAGCAGGCGACCGTTGAGCAGCAGGGTCTGTCCCGGCCGCCAGGCGGCGACTTCCTCCGGTGTCAGCGTATCGAGATTGACCCGCGTGGCTTTCTCGAGATCCGGCGCCCAGGTCACCTGCGGCCAGTCGGAGAGCGCTGGCGGATCGAGCCGTGCCGGGCCGCTGCCGTCGAGGTGGAAATGCACGTGGCGGGTAGCCGCGCAGTTGGGGATCATCGCTACCGGCAGGCTGGCGGCGTGCGTCGGGTAGTCGAGAATCTTCACATCGAGCACGGTGGTCAGGCCGCCAAGACCTTGCGCGCCAATGCCGAGCGCGTTGACCTTCTCGAAGAGTTCGAGACGCAGTTCCTCGACGCGGCTGAGCTTTTCGCCTTTCTGACTGCGCTCGATCAGCGTGTGGATGTCGACCGGCGCCATCAGCGATTCCTTGGCCAGCAGCATCGCCTTTTCCGGCGTGCCGCCGATGCCGATGCCGAGAATGCCCGGCGGACACCAGCCAGCGCCCATCAGCGGCACGGTCTTGATCACCCAGTCGACGATCGAGTCGGAGGGGTTCAGGGCGACGAACTTGCTTTTGTTTTCGGAGCCACCGCCCTTGGCGGCGCAGATCACTTCGAGGCCATCACCGGCAACGATTTCGACGTGCAGCACGGCCGGCGTGTTGTCTTTCGAGTTCTTGCGGGCGCCGGCCGGGTCGAGCAGCACGGAGGCGCGCAGCGGATTGTCCGGGTGCGTGTAGGCGCGGCGCACGCCTTCATCGACCATTTCCTGAAGCGACAACGTGGCATCCCATCGCACGTTCATGCCGACCTTGAGGAATACGACGCCGATACCGGTGTCCTGACAGATCGGGCGCCGACCTTCCGCACACAGCCGGCTGTTGGTCAGGATCTGGGCGATGGCATCCTTGGCGGCGGGACTTTGTTCGCGCTCGTAAGCTTCGGCGAGAGCGTTCAGATAATCGAGCGGGTGATAGCAGCTGATGTACTGAAAGGCGTCGGCGATGCTATCGATGAAGTCCTGCTGACGAATCACGGTCATGAGCAAATCTCCTGCACGGCGCCCGTCCGGTGCCGCTTGTTTTGAAGAAAGTGAGGGAAGCGCCGCCCGGTGCGCCGACGGTTTATTCGTGGGCTTTCGAGATGGCCAGCGTCTGGTTCATGAGCTTGTCGACCCAGACCATGGCCAGCGCGGAGAGAAGGAAAACGATGTGGATGATGACCTGCCACTTGATCGCGTGCTCGCTCATGTTGGCGGCGTTGATGAAGGTTTTGAGCAGGTGGATCGACGAAATGCCGATGATCGCCGTCGACAGTTTGATCTTGAGGACGCCGGCATTCACGTGCGAGAGCCATTCCGGCTGATCGGGATGCTCGGCAAGGTCAAGGCGCGAGACGAAGGTTTCGTAGCCGCCGATGATGACCATGATCAGGAGGTTGGCGATCATGACGACGTCGATCAGGCCCAAGACGACGAGCATGATCTGCGTCTCGTCGACATTGCCGCTTTCAAAGACGCCTTGGACGAGATGCGAGAGCTCGACCATGAAGAGATACACGTACACCACCTGGGCCACGATCAGGCCGAGGTATAGCGGGGCTTGCAGCCAGCGGCTCCAGAAAATGGCCGATTCGAGAGTGCTTTCGAGCGGTCGTTTGGGCATGGGGAATGGTCAGGTGGTGGGGGTGAAAATCACAAGAACCGTGCAGTTGGCCAATGACGCGGAAAACTGCGCAGCGAGCGCACTTGACGACTCTTGACGGGCGATTTTACATCATTGCTCCGGCCACTGCCCGTCAGGGCGGATGTTGCGCTGCAGCGAAAACGCGTAAGGGCGCTGTAAGATTTGGCGCGTCAAATCGCTCGAAACCGCTCTTTCCGGAGCGAATGCACGGCAAATTCACAGCGCGACGTCCTGCAGGTATGATCGCCTGAGCCGCCCTTGCAGCGCTTGCCCCGCAAGCCCGTCAGCGCGCCAATCGCCGTCCCCAGAAGAATATTATTCAGGAGCCCACGATGTCCCAAGCCGATTCCTTGCAGGTTTTTACGCCCCCCGCCGATTTCGTCAGCCAGGCCACGATTTCCGGCATGGAGGCCTATCGTGCGCTGTGCGCTGAAGCCGAGAAGGATTACGCCGGCTTCTGGGCGCGTCTGGCGCGTGAGCATCTGAGCTGGAAGGTACCTTTCACGTGTGTTCTCGACGAATCGAACGCACCGTTTTTCCGCTGGTTCGACGATGGTGTCCTGAACGTCTCGTACAACTGTCTGGACCGCAACATCGAGGCGGGTCTCGGCGACAAGACGGCCATCATCTTCGAATCCGATGACGGCAGTGTGTCACGCATCAGCTATCGCGAATTGCTCGCCCGTGTTAGCCGCTTTGCCAACGCGCTGAAGGCCTCCGGGGTGCGCAAGGGGGATCGCGTCGTCATCTACCTGCCGATGTCGGTCGAGGGAGTCGTCGCCATGCAGGCGTGTGCCCGGATCGGTGCGACGCATTCGGTCGTTTTCGGCGGCTTCTCGGCGCAGTCCCTGCGCGACCGCATCAACGACGCCGGCGCTGTCTTCCTGATCACGGCTGATGGTCAGTGCCGTGGCGGCAAGGCGCTGCCGCTCAAGCCGATCGCCGACGAAGCGCTGGCGATGGGCGGTTGCGAATCGATCAAGAAGGTCGTCGTCTGGCAGCGTACCGGCGCCGACTGTGCCATGCAGGCCGGGCGTGACGTTTTCTGGGGCGATTTCGTCGCTGGTCAGTCCGACGTCTGCGAACCGGAGTGGGTCGAGGCCGAGCATCCACTCTTCCTGCTCTACACCTCCGGTTCGACCGGCAAGCCGAAGGGCGTGCAGCATTCGACCGGCGGCTACCTGCTGCACGCCGTGCTGACCATGAAGTGGACCTTCGACCTGAAGCCCGACGACGTTTTCTGGTGCACCGCCGACATCGGCTGGGTCACCGGGCACACCTACATCGCCTACGGCCCGCTCGCCTGCGGCGGTACGCAGATCGTCTTCGAAGGGGTGCCGACGTATCCCGATGCCGGGCGTTTCTGGCGGATGGTGCAGGATCACAAGGCATCGATCTTTTATACGGCGCCGACGGCGGTGCGCTCCCTGATCAAGGCGGCCGAGGCGACGCCGACGGTGCACCCGCGCAACTACGATCTGTCGTCGCTGCGTCTGCTCGGCTCGGTGGGCGAGCCGATCAACCCCGCTGCCTGGATGTGGTTCTACGAGAACGTCGGCGGCAGCCGCTGCCCGATCGTCGACACCTTCTGGCAGACCGAGACCGGCGGCCACATGATCACGCCGCTGCCGGGGGTGACGCCGCTGGTGCCCGGTTCGTGCACACTGCCTTTCCCCGGCATTCAGGCGGCGGTTGTCGATGAAACCGGCACCGAGCTCGATTGGGGCAAGGGCGGCATTCTCGTCGTCAAGCGCCCCTGGCCGGCGATGATTCGCACGATCTGGGGCGATCCCGAGCGCTTCAAGCGTTCCTACTACCCCGACGATTTCGCCGGCCAACTGTATCTGGCGGGTGATGGCGCGATGCGCGACGCGCAGACCGGTTACTTCACCATCACCGGCCGTATCGACGACGTCCTCAACGTTTCCGGTCACCGCATGGGTACGATGGAAATCGAGTCGGCGCTCGTCTCGCACCCGCTGGTTGCCGAGGCCGCCGTCGTGGGCCGCCCTGACGACCTGACGGGCGAGGCGATCTGCGCCTTCGTCGTCCTCAAGGGCGTCCGTCCGGAAGGCGATGCGGCGAAGAAAGTCATCAAGGATTTGCAGGATCACGTCGGTAAGGAAATCGGCCCGATCGCCAAGCCGAAGGACATCCGCTTCGGCGAAAACCTGCCGAAGACGCGTTCCGGCAAGATCATGCGCCGCCTGTTGCGTTCGCTGGCCAAGGGAGAAGAGGTGACGCAAGACACCTCGACGCTGGAAAACCCGGCGATCCTCGATCAACTCAAGCGCAACGTCGCCTAAGCACGGGCAGCGATGGCGCCCGTTCTTACGCGGGTGCCGCACAGTTTTGAGGTGGCAGGAGACAGATCGGGTAAGCCGTCACAAGCGGCGAGGCGATCGTGAAAATGGCGAAAAGCGGCGCTCGACGCCGCGCCCGGGCCGGCGGATGCACACCGCCGGCCTGTTCATTTCAATGCGCCGGGCCGGGCGATGAGAGGAGGCGAGGATGAGTAACAGCGCAACGCAGATGCTGGTCGCCGCTGCCCTGGAATTCCTGCGCCGCCATCCGCCCTTCGACCGCATGGAAGCCGAGGCGCTGCACTACCTGGCGGAGCGCCTGAAGCTCGCCTACTACGAAAAAGACGCGCCGATCGCCTCGCCAGAAATGGGCGTCTTGCGCAATTTCTACCTCTTGCAGCGCGGCAAGGTGCTGGTGCGCGGCGCCGGCGAGGTGGGGCTGATCGATTACACGACGATGACGCTCTCTCCCGGGGAGTGTTTTCCCATTGGTGCGGTGACGGCGCAACGCCCGTCGACCAACGTCTACACGGCTCTGGAGGACGTCTTCTGCTACGAGCTGGCGGTGGAGGACTACTTCGCCGTGATGCGCATGAGTCCGGTCTTCAACCTCTTCTGCACGCAGTACATCGCGACGCTGGCCAATCAGTCGCGGCAGCAGCTTCAGCAGGAATTCGCGCAGCGTGCCGCCGAGCAGCAGACGATGAATTCGCCACTCTCGTCGATCATCACCAAGGAAGCCATTTGCGCGAGCCCCGAGACGAGCTTGCGCGAGGTGATCGGCATCATGGCGGCATCGCACATCGGGTCGATCATCGTCGTCGATGCGGAAAGGCGGCCCGCCGGCATCTTCACGCAGTCCGACGTGCTCAAGCGCGTCGTTCTGCCCGGCGTCCCGCTCGAGTCGCCGATTGCCAGCGTGATGTCGCCCGATCCGCATACCTTGCCGATGGCGAGTTCCGCCTACGATGCCGTACTGGCCATGGCCATGCATGGCATCCGCCATGTGCTGGTGATCGACGAAGGCGGGCGGCTCAAGGGCGTTGTCTCCGAGCGCGATCTCTTTGCCTTGCAGCGGGTCGGCCTGCGGCAGATTCGCCAGTCCATCGAGACAGCGCCGGATATCCGCCTGCTTTGTCAGGCGGCCAGCGACGTGCGGCGGCTGGCGCTGAACATGCTGGCGCAAGGCGTTGGCGCGGAGCAGTTGACGCAGTTCATCTCGGCGCTGAACGACACGCTCACCCGGCGCGTCATCCAGCTCAACCTCGACCGACACGATCTCTACGGGATCGACTGGGCCTGGCTATCGTTCGGCTCGGAGGGGCGCGACGAGCAGACCTTCAGCACCGATCAGGATAATGGCCTGATTTTCGTGTGCACCGACATCATGGACCGCGAGCAGACGCAGCTGCGCCTGCTCGATTTTGCCCGCGACATCAATGCCGACCTCGATCGCGTCGGCTTCCCTCTCTGTCCCGGCAAGATCATGGCGGGCAACCCCGAGTGGTGTCTGACCGTTGAGGAGTGGGAAGAGAAATTCCTTGGCTGGGTGCGCACGCCGGAGCCGAAGGCGTTGCTCAACGCGTCGATATTCTTCGATTTTCGCCCGCTCTACGGGCAGTTCCATCTGGCGCACCGCCTGCGTCTGAGTCTGCTCAAGGCAACGCAGGAGAATCGGCTGTTCTTGCGCATGATGGCGCAGAACGCTCTGAGCGTGACGCCGCCGCTCGGCAAGATCCGCGATTTCGTTACCGACGCCGATCCCGCGTTTCATGGCACGATCGACCTCAAGAAATATGGCGCGCGGCTGTTTGTCGACGCCGCCCGTGTTTTCGCCCTGGCGGCCGGCGTCGGCGCGACCAACACCGCGCAGCGCCTGCGCTTGACCGGTGCTGCGCAGAAGGTATCGAGCGATGAGTCGGCGGGGCTCGTCGAGAGCCTGAATTTCATTCAGCTCCTGCGTTTGCGGCACCAGAACTTTGAGCTGGAGCAGGGCCGCGCCGGCAACAACCGGATTGACCCGGACGAGCTCAACGAGCTGGATCGGCGCATTCTGAAAGAGGCCTTCCGTCAGGCGCGCAAGCTGCAACAACGGCTCAAGCTCGATTTTCAGGTGTGACGTGATGTCGTGCGCTTTCTTTCTCGCCGCTTCTCGCTGCGCCTACGCACGGCCTTCGCCGCTGTGCCGGGGAATGCTGTGAAGAACTGGCTGGCGCGTTTGCGCGGGAGCGGCGCAGCGCCTGCGCCGGTGGCATTGTCAGCGGTGCGCGCGCAGACTCTGGCGGACTGGCAGGCGGCGCCGCCACTCGATACGCGTCGCTCGCATTACCGCACGCGCTACGTGGTGGTCGATGTCGAGGCCAGTGGTCTCGACATGAAGCGGGATCGCCTGATTGCCATTGGCGCGGTGGCTGTGGTCAACGGCCGTATCGACCCTGCCGACAGTTTTGAGGTCATCCTGCGCCAGGAGGAGGTCAGTACCTCCGACAACATCCTGATCCACGGCATCGGTGGCTCGGCGCAGCGCGAAGGGACGGAGCCGCCGGATGCCTTGCTCGGCTTTCTGCACTACTGCGGGCACGCGCCGCTGGTCGCTTATCACGCGCTGTTCGACCAGACGATGATCGAGCGTGCCGTGCGCGAGCATCTGGGCGTGCGTCTCGACGCCTGCTGGATTGATCTGGCGTGGGTTTTGCCGGATCTCTTTCGCGAGCGCATCGATGCGCAGGTCATGCTCGATGACTGGCTGGCCTTGTTCGATATCGACAACATCCAGCGGCACAACGCGGTGTCCGACGCGCTGGCGACGGCCATGCTGCTGCAAGCGGCGATGGCGCGAGCGACGGCGCGCGGTGCGAAGACGCCGGCCAGTTTCGTCGATATCGAGAAGGCACGCCGCTGGATGCGGCGTTCCGGCTGAGCCGTTGGTGTTTGCCCATGTCTGATATCTCGCAACGTCTGCGCCGCTATTTCCTCGTGTATACGGGGAGCTTCCTGCTGCTCGTGCTGCTGCTCGGCGTGCTCGAACGCTTCGGCCTGCCACCGCACTGGATCGGCTATTCCTTTCTCTTTCTGACGATCATTCTCTACGCCTCGATTGGCGTCATTGCACGTACTTCGGATGTGTCGGAGTACTACGTCGCCGGCCGGCGCATTCCGGCGCTCTACAACGGCATGGCGACCGGTGCCGACTGGATGAGCGCGGCGTCCTTCATGGGCATGGCCGGAACGCTGTTCCTCTCTGGTTATCAGGGCTTGGCGTACGTCATGGGCTGGACCGGCGGTTATGTGCTGGTCGCCTTGCTGCTGGCACCGTATCTGCGCCGCTTCGGGCAATACACGATCCCCGATTTTCTCGGCGAACGCTATGGCGGCAATGCAGCGCGGCTGGTCGGGGTGGGCGCGACGGTACTGGCGTCGTTCGTCTATGTCGTCGCGCAGATTTACGGCGTCGGCCTGATCACCAGCCGCTTTGTCGGCTTGCAGTTTGAGGTGGGCGTCTTCGTCGGCCTCGCCGGCATCCTCGTCTGCTCGTTTCTCGGTGGCATGCGCGCGGTGACCTGGACGCAGGTAGCGCAGTACGTGATCCTGATCGTCGCGTACATCGTGCCGGTGGCGATGCTGTCGTACAAGGCGACTGGCTTGCCCTTGCCGCAGCTGGTCTATGGCGAGGTGCTGGAGCGGGTCGAGGCGCTGGAGACGACGATTTTCAACGCGCCCGCCGAACTGGAGGTACGCCGCCTGTATCGCGAGCGTGCCGACGCCTTTGCCTCTCGCATCGACCACCTGCCCGAATCGTTGAGCGAAGAACGGCAGCGCCTGTCGGCGGCGATCAGCGAAATGAAAAGCGGCGATGCCAGCATGCGCGACATCGTCGTCGTCGAGCGGCAGCGGCGCGAGTTGCCGCAGACCGCCGCCGAAGCGCGCGATTACTGGGAGGGCTCGATGCGCCAGGCGGCCGAGCGGGGGGCGCCGCCGATTCATCATGCGACTCCGTTTCCGGGCGCGAGCGAAGAGGAGCGCGACACCTCGCGGCTTAATTTCCTCGCCTTGGTGTTTTGCCTGATGGTGGGAACGGCGGCGCTGCCGCATGTGCTGATGCGCTATTACACGACGCCTACCGTGCGTGAGGCGCGCAGCTCGGTGTTCTGGTCGCTGTTTTTCATTCTGCTGCTGTACTTTACGGCGCCAGCGTATGCGGTATTCGCCAAGTACGAGATCTACTCCGGAGTGATCGGCAGCAGCATCAGCGAGTTGCCGGGCTGGATTGCCGCCTGGAGCAAGGTCGGGCTGGTGGCGATCGAGGACATGAACGGCGATGGTCTGCTGCAACTGGCGGAGTTGACGCTCAACCCGGATGTGATCGTGCTGGCGACGCCAGAAATTGCCGGCTTGCCTTACGTGGTGTCGGGGCTGGTGGCGGCGGGTGCGCTGGCGGCGGCGCTGTCGACGGCCGATGGCTTGCTGCTGACGATTGCCGGTGCCTTGTCGCATGACGTGTATTACAAAATCATCCGGCCGGGAGCGACGACGCAGTGGCGCCTGCTGGTGTCGAAAACCATGCTGCTGATCGTCGCCGTGGTCGCCGCGACGGTAGCGGCGCAGAAGCCGGCCAGCATTCTCTTCATGGTTTCCTGGGCGTTCTCGATTGCGGCCGCGGCATTTTTTCCGGCGCTCGTCTGCGGCATTTTCTGGAAGCGCGCGAACCGGGCCGGTGCGGTCAGTGCGATGCTGGTGGGGCTGGCGTTGACGGTGTATTACCTCGTGCGCGTCCAGTTCGATGCCATCCCCTGGCTTGGCATTCACGGTATCGGCATGGCGCCGTGGTTTGGCATCCAGTCGGTATCGGCGGGCGTGTGGGGCGTCGCGGCGGGGTTTGTCACGCTCGTCGTCGTCAGTCTGCTGACTTCGCCGCCGAGCCAGCGGATACAGGATTTCGTCGAGAGCGTGCGTTATCCGCGCACGATGCGTTGAATCAGGGGATGAGATGCGGATAAGGGAGGCAGGCTGATGTCGACGACACGCAACGCACGCTACTGGCGACGCAACATGATCGTCACCGCCATGCTGCTGCTGCTCTGGTTTCTCGTGACCTTTGTCGCGAGCTATTTCGCACGCGAACTTAACGGGGTTACTTTCCTCGGCTTTCCGCTTGGCTTCTACATGGGGGCGCAGGGCGCGCTCGTCGTCTATGTGTTCATCGTCTGGTTCTACGCGTACTACATGAATCGTCTCGACCGCGAGTACGGCGTCGAGGAGGGAGGGGATTGATTCATGCCGGCTGAAGTCCTGCTCGTCAGTATCGTCCGCGCGCTGGTGGAGGTGGCCTTGCTGTCGCTGCTGGCGCAGGGGGTCGTCGGCCTTCTGGCCGGCGCGGCGCGTGGGAGCAATCCGGTGTACCGGCTGTTGTCGATCATCTCGTCGCCGGCTCGCCGTCTGGTGCGCGGCCTTTGTCCGCGCGTCATCCTCGACCGCCATGTACCCTGGCTGACGGCCGCCGTTCTCTTCTGGCTGTGGATTGCTCTGGCGTATGCCAAGCGGCTGATGTGCGCGGCACCGGGCGGCGGCTGTTGACGCGGCAGTCCTGGTGTTGGCAACGCCTGCCTTCTTCTGACAGCTGGCGCGACATTCGCCGTCGCCTGCGTTAGAATCGGCGCGTCGCTCGTCCGCACTCGCGGCGGGCTTTTTTTTGGGCCGACATGCGTATTCTGCTGAGCAACGACGACGGTTATTTCGCTCCGGGGATTGAACATCTGGCCCGGGCGCTCGGCTCTCTGGCCGAGATCACAGTGGTGGCACCGGAGCGCGACCGCAGTGGCGCCAGCAATTCGCTGACGCTCGACAGACCCCTGTCCTTGCGGAAGACGGCCAATGGCTTCTATTACGTGAACGGCACGCCGACCGATTGCGTACACTTGGCCGTCACCGGGATGCTCGACACCCTGCCGGATATGGTGGTTTCCGGCATCAATCACGGCGCCAACATGGGCGACGACACGGTGTATTCGGGGACGGTGGCGGCAGCGACGGAGGGCTTCCTGCTGGGGATTCCCTCGCTGGCGATTTCGCTTGCCAGCCGGCATGGCGTGCATTTCGAAACCGCCGCGCAGGTCGCCCGCGAACTCGTCGAGTCCTTGCTGGCGCGTCCCTTGGGCGAGCCGATGCTGCTCAACGTCAATGTGCCCGACGTGCCCTACGAGCAACTGCAAGGCCGTGCCCTGACGCGGCTTGGCAAACGGCACAAGGCCGAGCCTGTCGTCCGCGCTCAGACGCCGCGCCAGGAGACGGTCTACTGGGTCGGCGCTGCCGGCGCGGCACAGGATTCCGGCGAGGGAACCGATTTCCACGCCGTGGCGAACAATCGGGTCTCGCTGACGCCGTTGCAGATCGATCTGACGCATACCGCACAAATGGGGCGCTGGCAGCGCTGGCTGCAATCATGAGTGTGACCGCCAGCGGTATTGGCATGACCTCCGACCGGACGCGCGCGCGCATGATCGTGCGTCTGCGCGAACGCGGCATCCGCGACGAGGGCGTTCTCGCCGCGCTGGCGGCGGTGCCTCGCCACCTCTTCGTCGAAGAAGCACTGGCCTCGCGCGCCTACGAAGACACCGCGCTGCCGCTTGGGTGTTCGCAAACGATTTCGCAGCCTTACGTCGTGGCGCGCATGATCGAAGCCTTGCGCGCCGGTGGGCGCGAATTGGGGCGGACGCTTGAGGTCGGTGCCGGCTGCGGCTATCAGGCCTCGGTGCTGGCTCAGCTGACCGACGAGGTATATGCCATCGAGCGCATCGCGACGCTGATCGAGAAAGCGCGGCTCAATCTGCGAAAAATCCAGCAGTTCAAGGTCAGACTCAAACACGGTGACGGCCATTTCGGTGTGCCCGAAGCGGCACCCTTCGCGTCGATCATCGTCGCGGCGGCAACACCGCAGATCCCGCCCGTGCTCTTGTCGCAACTCGCGCTGGGCGGCAGAATGATCCTGCCGGTGGGATCCACCGGCCAGCATTTGTCATTGATAGAACGTGGGGCGGAGGGCTTTGTCGAAACGCGCCTGGATGATGTCCGATTCGTTCCGTTACGTTCGGGAGTGGAATGAACGTGCTCACGCATCACCTTCCTAGTCAGCGCCGCTGGCGCCGCACGGTTGGCAGTCTTGCCGTGACGATGCTGGTCGCCGCGTGCGCCAGCCACGCGCCGGCGCCGTATGTCGAGCGCGGCGGATCGACGGCGGTCGCCGCGGCGCCGGCGCCTGCGGTCGTGCCGAAAGATGTTTATGTCGTTAAAAAAGGCGATACGCTCTACGGCATTGCCCTCGATAACGGTCTGGATTACCGCGAACTCGCCAGCTGGAACGGCATCGAGAACCCCAACCTCATCCTCGTCGGTCAGCAACTGCGCGTGAAAGCGCCGGGCACGGCCGATAGCGATGTCGCCGTGGCCAAGCCGGTCGTGCTGACGCAAAGCGTCGAGAAGCGCTCGCTCGACGGGAATTCAGATACCCTCAAGCGCGGGCCGAAGGGCGGCAAGGAGCCGTATTCCGAGCAGGCGCTGGCGGCAGCCAAATCGACCCCGGCCGCGACACCGAAGACGGCTGATCCGGCACCGGCGGCTGCACCCGCAGCGACTGCGGTAGCCAAGGCCGAGGCCAAGACGGAGGCCAAGACGGAGGCCAAGCCCGACAGCAAGACGGACGCCGCCGGCCCGGATGAAATCAGCTGGCAGTGGCCGGCCACAGGCAAGACGATCGGCACCTTCAGCGAGGCCGCCAACAAGGGCGTCGATATCGCGGGCAAAGCGGGTGACGCCATTCTGGCCGCTGGCGACGGTAAGGTCGTCTATAGCGGCTCGGGCTTGCGCGGCTACGGCAAGCTGGTGATCATCAAGCACAATGGCACCTACCTCTCGGCGTATGCCCACAACCGCGCCATCCTCGTCAAGGAAGGGCAGGCGGTCAAGAAAGGGCAGAAGATCGCCGAGATGGGCGATTCCGACGCCGATCAGGTCAAGTTGCACTTTGAAATCCGGCGGCAGGGCAAGCCGATCGATCCGTTGAAATACTTGCCGCCACGCTGACCATGAGCGCCGATCGCGACTCCGCCGAAGAAGAAATTCCTCCGCCGGAGTCGCTCGACGCTGACATTGCCGCATCTCCCGATGATGCGTTCGCTGACGATCTCGTGATGCCCGCCCCCGTGGCGGAGGGGCTTGCCGCCTTGTCGGGCGCGGAAGTCGAGTTGATCAACGACGTCACGCTGATTTACCTCAACGAGATCGGTGCGCGCCCCTTGTTGTCAGCGAGTGAAGAGCTGGCCTGCGCGCGTCAGGCGCGGGCCAGCGACTTTGCGGCGCGCCAGATGATGATCGAGCGCAATCTGCGGCTCGTCGCCAATATCGCCAAACGCTACAGCGAACGGGGTTTGCCTCTTCTCGACCTCATCGAGGAGGGCAATCTTGGCCTCATCCACGCCATCGAGAAATTCGAGCCCGATCTCGGCTACCGTTTCTCCACCTACGCGACCTGGTGGATTCGGCAGAGCATCGAGCGGGCGATCATGAACCAGTCGCGCACTATCCGCCTGCCGGTACACGTGGTGAAAGAGATCAACGCCGTCCTGCGCGCCGTGCGGCGTCTCGAAGCGGAATACGGGCGCGATATCGGCGTCGAGCGCATCGCCACGATGATTGGTCGCTCCGAGGCGGATGTGAGGCGCGCGTTGTTGCAGAACGAGCATGTCGCCTCGCTCGATACGCCGCTTGATAACGACAGCGAGCGCAGCGTGGTCGATGCCGTGGCGGATGAGGGTACGCCCGACCCGGAAGAGGTGCTGCGCTCGGCCGAGGTCGGGGAACTGCTCGAACGCTGGGTGACGCAACTCGACGCGCGCCAGCGCCGCGTCATCGAACGTCGCTATGGCCTCAACGGCACTGAAGTTTGCACGCTCGAAGCCATCGCCGCCGATGAGCAGCTCACGCGCGAGCGCGTGCGGCAGATTCAGATCGAGGCGCTCGGCCAGTTGCGCCAGATGATCGACAGCGCCGGCCTCGATTCCGACAGTCTGCTTTAAATCGGGCGCACTTGCCGTCGCCGCGAAATCGGCAGGCTCGGCGGATTCGGCCGATTCGGCGAGAGCAACCGACTCAGCGGGCGGTGCCGGGGTCGGCGCGCTGTGCGTCTTCGGCGCGTTCCGTGCGCAACGCTTCGGCGAGTTGATACACCGCCATGGCATAAAAGCTGGAGCGGTTGTAGCGGCTGATGACCCAGAAGTTTTCGAATCCCACCCAGTATTCGGTCTCAGCGTCGGGGCTGACGAGATCGATCAGTGCTGCCGGTCGCGTGCTGTCGGCGTTCGTGGTGACGCCTGCTCGCGCCAGTTCGGCGACGCTGCGTGAGGGTTTGAGTCCGGCGGCGAGCAGAGGTGTCGGATCGCCGCTGACGCGCGCCGGCGCGGCAACGGGTGCGTAGCGCTGCCAGCCGTGATTGGCGAGGAAGCGTGCAACGCTGCCAATGGCGTCGGCACGGCTGTGCGCGAGATCGATGCGGCCGTCTCCGTCGTAGTCGAGCGCATGGCGCCGGACGCTGCTTGGCATGAATTGCGGAATGCCAATGGCGCCGGCGTACGAGCCTTGCTGCGCGAGCACTGGCGCGCCGGCGTCACGGCTCATCAAGAGGAAGGCTTCCAGCTCATCGCGGAAAAACTCGCTGCGCGCGGGATAGTGAAAGGCGAGCGTCGCCAGCGCTTCAAACACGCCGAAACGCCCGGTGTTGGCGCCATATTCGGTTTCGACGCCGATGATCGCGCAGACGATTTCCGCCGGTACGCCGAATTCCGCTTCGGCGCGGCGCAGGGTATCGGCGTTGTCGCGCCAGAAACGCAGGCCGTTGCGCGTGCGTCGCTCATTGACGAAACGCGCGCGGTAGCGCTCCCACGAGCGCTGCTGTTCCGGGGCTGCCGCCGGAGCGATGGCGCGCAAGACCTGCGCATTCGGGCTGATCGATGCGAAATAACGACGCAATGTGTCGCCGTCGAAACCATGCCGCGCCTGCATGTCGGCAATGAAGCTCGTCACTTCCTCGTCGGCACCGAAGGGGGCGCTGCTGGCGTGCGCTGCGGCGCCACGGTGGGTGTGCGTCGCCGGAAGCGCAGTATGGTTATGGGCCTTGCTGGTGGTTGCGGCGGCGTGGGCGTGGGGGTGGCCCGACGTTTCGGCGTGGGCGTGGGCGAGAGAGGCGATGGCCGCGCAGAGGAGCGGCAGCAGCAGGCGAAACGGTTTCAAGCAGCGATCTCCGCGATACGGGGAAGAAAGGGCGGCGGCGCGTCTGCTTGAGTGACGCGGCGCAGGCAAGGCACCAACGGTGCGCTTGCTGCAATCATCAAGCCGCGCAGGGTACTGGCGGCCGGGGTTGTGGGTCAAGCGGCGGGCGCGGCGGTTCTGTAACGGGGGCGCTGGCCAATGCCCGATGACAGTGCCTTGTTCGGTGCGCAATATTGGGTTGATAATGGCCCCCGGATTGACGCGGCATGGCGTTTGTCGCGTTCTCCTTCCGTGCTTCTCTTGCCGGACGCCAAGGCCGGCGATTAACCCCGATTGCCCCGGAAAGGTCTGCGTGACCAGTACCGCATTCATTACCCATCGCGATTGCCATTTGCACGATATGGGGTCGTACCATCCCGAGTCGCCGGCACGGCTGAGTGCAATCAATGACCATTTGATTGCCCAGGGGCTCGAAGCGTATTTCCTGCATCACGACGCGCCTCTGGCAACGCTGGAGCAGCTCGCGCGCGTGCATCCTCTCGCGTATATCGAGCAACTCCGGCAGCGCATGCCGGAGCACGGCATTGTCCATCTTGATCCTGACACGGCGCTCTGTCCTCACACTTGGCAGGCCGCCTTGCGTTCGGCGGGTGCCGGGATACTGGCCGTCGATCTGGTGATGGCCGGCGAGGTGGAAAACGCCTTCTGTTCGGTGCGCCCGCCGGGACATCACGCCGAGCGCGAGCAGGCGATGGGCTTTTGCTTCTTCAACAACATCGCCGTCGCGGCGGCGCATGCGCTGGAGGCGCATGGCCTCTCGCGCGTGGCGATCATCGATTTCGATGTGCACCACGGCAACGGGACGGAAGACGCCTTCCGCAACGACCCCCGCGTGCTGATGGCGAGCATCTTCCAGCATCCGTTTTTCCCCTATAGCGGTGCCGACTCGGCCTCGCCCAACATGCTCAACGTGCCGTTGGCCGCCGGCGCCGATAGCGAGCAGTTCCGGCGTGTCGTCAGCGAGGTCTGGTTGCCGCGTTTGCGCGAATTCCAGCCTGAAATGCTCTTCATTTCGGCGGGTTTCGACGCGCATCACGAGGACGAAATGGGTAATCTGCGCCTGACCGAGAAAGACTACGCGTGGGTGACCGACGTCCTGCGCGAGTTCGCCGCCGAGACGGCGCAAGGGCGTATTGTGTCGACGCTCGAAGGCGGCTATTCGCTCTCGGCGCTGGCGCGCAGCGTGACGGCACATCT
Source organism: Rhodocyclus gracilis (assembly GCF_009617575.1). GTDB lineage: Bacteria > Pseudomonadota > Gammaproteobacteria > Burkholderiales > Rhodocyclaceae > Rhodocyclus > Rhodocyclus gracilis. The sequence continues at coordinate 58,158 of NZ_WIXJ01000001.1, read as the reverse complement.
GCGCGCATTGGCTGAGCTGTGAGTTCTGCCGCCTTGACGCCCCGTTTGCGTGCGGCCGTTTTCATAGGCATGCACAGCACCTTCAGTTAGAATTCCCCGCTTGTTTTTTCATGACGGATTTCGCTTCCATGATTACCGGATCGATCGTTGCGATAGTTACCCCGATGCACGCCGATGGCAGTCTTGACCTTGAGGGTTTGCGCCGCTTGGTCGACTTTCATGTCGAGGAAGGTACCGATGCCATCGTTATCGTCGGCACCACCGGCGAATCGCCGACGGTCAATGTCGACGAACACTGCGAACTGATTCGCGTCACCGTCGAACAGGCCGCTGGCCGCATCCCGGTGATTGCGGGCGCTGGTGCCAATTCCACCGCCGAAGCCATTGCCCTGACGCGCTTTGCCAAGGAGGCTGGTGCCTCGGCCGCGTTGTCGGTCACGCCGTATTACAACAAGCCGACGCAAGAAGGTCTGTATCAGCACTTCAAGGCCATCGCCGAAGCGGTCGATCTGCCGATCATTCTCTACAACGTTCCCGGTCGCACCGTGGCCGATCTCGCCAACGACACCGTGCTGCGTCTGGCGGAGATTCCGAACATCGTCGGCATCAAGGATGCTACGGGCAACGTCGAACGCGGCCTCGATCTTCTTGCCCGTGTCCCCGCCGATTTCGCGGTGTATAGCGGTGACGACGTCAGCGCCTGCGCCTTGATGCTGATGGGCGCCAAGGGTGACATTTCCGTCGTCGCCAACGTGGCGCCGCGCCTCATGCACGAGATGTGCGCCGCCGCGCTCTCTGGAGATGTCGCTACCGCTCGTGCCATCAATTTCCGTTTGCTGGGGTTGCACCGGAAGCTCTTTTGCGAGGCCAACCCGATTCCCGTCAAGTGGGCCTGCCAGCAGCTTGGCCTGATCGGCGAAGGCATCCGTCTGCCGTTGTTGCCCTTGTCCCCTGATAATCATGAACGTGTTCGCGCAGCCTTGCGCCAGGCAGGAGTCCTTGCATGAAGCGTCGTAACGCCCGTTTGTCCTCTGCGTCGATTACCTCGCGGCTGACTGTCGCCGCCGTCGCCGTGGCTGTCGCTGGATGCGGTGGGAATCTCTTCGAGTCGAAGAAGATCGACTACAAATCCTCCGCCAACGCCAAGGCGCCGACGCTGGAAGTCCCGCCGGATTTGGTCGCACCGACGCGTGACGACCGTTTCTCGGTGCCGGATGTCGCCGGCAAGGGAGGGGCAACCTTCTCGGCCTACACCGCCGAGCGTTCGCCGCAAGCGCGGGCGCAGCAGCAAAGCGATGTGCTGCCGACGGTCGACAAGACGCGCATCGAACGCGCCGGCACGCAACGCTGGCTGGTCGTCGCCGGTTCGCCCGACAAGGTCTGGGATACGGTCAAGGATTTCTGGCAGGAAATGGGCTTCGTCGTCGCCGTCGAAGTGCCGGAAGCGGGCGTGCTCGAAACCGACTGGGCCGAGAACCGCGCCAAGATTCCGCAAGACATGCTGCGCAATCTACTGGGCAAGGTACTCGATTCGCTGTACTCGACGCCCGAACGCGACAAATTCCGCACGCGTCTCGAGCCGGGCAGCGAGCCCGGTACGACGGACGTTTTCATCAGCCACCGCGGCATGTATGAAGTCTACGTTACCGAAGGCAAGGACCAGACGCGTTGGCAGCCGCGTCCGGCCGACCCCGAACTCGAGGCTGAAATGTTGCGCCGCCTGATGGTCCGCTTCGGTACGGACGAGAAGAAAGCGGCCGCTGCCGTGGCGGCGTCGCAAGAAAAGCTCGTCGAAAAGGCCAAGCTCGCGCGCGGCAACGACGGCATTGGCAGCGTTCAAGTGGACGAGTCCTTCGACCGCGCCTGGCGCCGCCTCGGTCTGGCGCTCGATCGGGTGGGCTTCACTGTCGAGGACCGCGACCGCTCCAAGGGGTTGTATTTCGTTCGCTACGTCGATCCGGATGTCGACAACCAGAAGAAAGAGGACGGCTTCCTGTCGAAGCTGGCGTTCTGGAAGGGCAAGCCGACCGACGCCGATCCGCAGACGCAATACCGTGTTTACCTGCGTGATGATGGCGCCGTGTCGACCGTGCAGGTGTTGTCGCGTGAAGGCGGTGTTGATCGTTCGGATACGGCGCGCAAGATTCTGTCGTTGCTGTACGAGCAACTCAAGTAAGGCGCTCTGCCCGGAGCGCTGCACATTTCGCCGCTGCACCGGCCAGAATCGAAAAAGCCCGACATGTGTCGGGCTTTTTTTCGTCCGTTCGGCAGGTTCGGAGGGCGAGGGCGGCGAAGGAGACAGGTGCTCAGTACGGCGTGATCTGCCCGCTGCCGACGCGGACGCGGTCGCCGCGACGCCAGGGCGGAGCTTCGTCATCGCTGAAAGTGCGGAGAGTGCCGTCATCCATGCGGAGGGTCGTCTGATATTCGCGCTCACCGCGTAGAGTGCGTTCGCTCTCGTTGCCGGCAAAGGCGCCGCCGATCGCGCCGACCACCGTCGCCAGTTCGCGGCCATGGCCGTTGCCGATCTGATGGCCGACAACGCCGCCAATGACGCCGCCCGTAACGGCGCCAAGACCAGTGGCCTGGGCTTGGTGGCGAATTTCACGCACGCTTTCGACCACGCCGCAGTCGCGGCAGACGGGGGCGCGATAGAGCGGTGCCGGCGCCGATTCGATCATGTAGGCGCCTTGCTCGTTGGCGCGGTATTGCACCTGCGCCGGCCGCGCGGGCGCGACGGGAGGGAAGTCCTCATCTGCATCGCGGGCGTGCCGAGGCTTGTGTGCGGCGGGCGGGGCGGTTTTGGTGGGGGCAGGGTTGGCGCTCGGCCCGGGCGCGGGGGCGGCGGCGACAATTGGGGCGGCGGGGGGGACGGGCGTTTCACTCGCGGCGGGAGCGGCCGACGGGGGCGCCGGCGTCGTTACGGTGCTGGGGGCGTTCGCTGCAACAACGGTCGTGCTGGTGTTCGCCGGCAGCCAGCCGGCGAAATGCGCGGTGGCGGCGAGGCTGGCGGCGGTAACGGCGACGGCGGCGACCAGAATCAGTGGGTGCGGGCGGTTGAGTGCCGTCGCTTTGCTGTGATCGGTGTCAGGATTCATGGCGCGGACTTTCCGGGTTAGGCAGGTACATGGTTAACGTCTGGTGCCGGCCTGGGCTGACGCCGGTGCAGTCATTCCCGCGTTATTCGCCGCTTGGCTCGTTGGGCTCCGAGCGGCGTCCTTGCAGCATCTCGCGTTTGCCGCGGAATCCCGGTGTTTTTTTCAGTTGCCAGCCTTGATCGGCAAGGGCGTGGCGTACGCCCGAAGCGACCGACCAGGTTGCCAGTGAGGCGGCCGGCGCGGCGTGCTGCGAGACAAGCGCAAGCAGTTCGGCAGACCACAACTCCGGGTTTTTGGCCGGGGAAAATCCGTCGAGAAAGAAGGCGTCGGCGAGCTCGGGCAGGTGTTGCAGCGTATCGCTGGCATCCCCGAAAAGCAGCGTCAGCCGGACGCGGCCTTCCTCGAAGGCGATGTCGTGGCGCCCCTCGGTCAGCGTTGGCCAGTGGAGGCAGAGGGTGTCTGCCAGATTCGGAATCGCCTGTGCGAATTGAGTTTCAGCGCGCGATGATTCTGGCGGCGCAGTCCCGTCCTGCGCCGCCTCGCTTTGGATGGCATCTGGATCGGTGTGGCCGGTTTCTGCAAGCGCATGTGCGCGTTGCAGATCGTCGCGCAGAAAGGGGTGCTTTTCACAGGAGATGAAGTGCAGCGTCTGGCTGCGTTCGGGATCGGCTCGCCAAGTGGCCCAGGTGGCCAGAAAGTTCAGTCCCAGGCCGAAGCCGGTTTCCAGAATGACGAAGCCGTCTCGCCCCTGCCAGCGGCGGGGCAAGTCGTTGCCGCCGAGAAAGACATGGCAGGCCTGGCCAAGCCCGCCAGTGCGTGTGTGATAGACGTCGCCGTAGGCTTCTGAAAACGGCGTGCCATCGGGCGCCAGACAGAGCGTTGCGGGTTCTAGCACGGGGAGTTCACCGAAAACTCATAAGAGACAGTGGAACGGTATCTTTGCCGCTTCTCGTCTGTGGGCAATTCGTCGACGGCGAGCAATGCCGGAAAACAGCGCCGCACGGCGCGAACCGTGCGGCGGGGGGGATGGCGGAATCGCCCGCCTGCGTCGTCTTACTCGGGCCGCATTTGCGGGAAGAGAATGACGTCGCGGATGTTGGCGCTGTCGGTCAGCAGCATGACCAGACGGTCGATACCGATGCCGCAGCCGCCGGTCGGCGGCAGTCCGTATTCGAGCGCGCGGATGTAGTCGGCGTCGTAGTACATTGCCTCTTCGTCACCGGCGTCCTTGGCCTTGACCTGTTCGAGGAAACGCGCGGCCTGATCTTCCGGGTCGTTCAGTTCGGAGAAGCCGTTGGCGATTTCGCGGCCGACGATGAAAAGCTCGAAGCGCTCGGTGATCTCCGGGTTGCTGTTGCTGCGGCGCGCCAGCGGGCTGACTTCGGCGGGGTAGTCGACGATGAAGGTCGGCGACCACAGTTCGGCTTCGGCGACCTCTTCGAACATCATCAGTTGCAGCGCGCCCAGTCCCATGTCGGGGCGTGTCGCCACCTTGCGGGCGGCGAGTTGCTGGCGCAGCCAGTCGATGTCGGCCAGTTGCTCGAGCGTGATGTCGGGGCGCTGCTGGCGGATGGCTTCGACGATGGTCAGGCGGGCGAAGGGTTGCGACAGATCGAGCGTGCGTCCCTGGTATTCGAATACCTCGGTGCCGAGCGCTTCGCGGGCGGCGTGGCGCAGGAGGGTTTCGACGAAGTCCATCAGCTTGTGGTACTCGCTGTAGGCCTCGTAGAACTCCATCATCGTGAATTCGGGGTTGTGTCGCGGCGAGACGCCTTCGTTGCGGAAGTTGCGGTTAAGCTCGAAGACCTTTTCCATGCCGCCGACCACCAGTCGCTTGAGGTACAGCTCCGGCGCGATGCGCAGGAACATGTCGATATCGAGCGCGTTGTGGTGCGTCTTGAACGGGCGCGCCGCTGCACCGCCGGGGATCGGGTGCATCATTGGCGTCTCGACTTCGAGAAAGTCGTTCTTGCTCATGAAGTTGCGGATCGACTGCACGAGCCTGCTGCGGGCGATGAAGGTGGCGCGCGACTCGTCGTTGGTGATGAGGTCGAGGTAGCGCGCGCGGTACTTCTGCTCCTGATCGGTGAGCCCGTGGAATTTCTCCGGCAGCGGGCGCAGCGACTTGGAGAGCAGACGCAGTTCGGAACATTGCACCGTCAGTTCGCCCGTGCGCGTGCGGAAGAGCACGCCAACCGCGCCGACGATGTCGCCGATGTCCCAGCGCTTGAAGTCGGCGAGCGTCTCGGCGCCGACGCGGTCAGCGGCGACGTAAATCTGAATGCGGCCGGAAACGTCCTGCAGGCTGGCGAAGGCAGCCTTGCCCATGACGCGCTTCAACATCATGCGACCGGCGATCTTGACGGCGACCGGCGTCGCTTCGAGCGCTTCACCGCTGGTGTCGCTCCAGGCGGCGTGGATGGCGCCGGCCGTGTCTTCGCGGCGGAAGTCGTTCGGGTAGGCGGTGCTTTGGGCGCGCCATTCGGCAAGTTTGGCGCGGCGCTCGGCGATGATGTGGTTCTCGTCGCTGGCAGCGGCGGGCGAGGCGGAAGCGGGTGTCGCGGGGGTGTGGTCGGTCATGGCTAGGTCAGGTCGGGTGGCAGGTCGCGGAGGGTCAGGGTGAGCAGGGCGGTGGCGGGCAAGGAAGTCGGCGAAAGGCGCCAGAATGACCGGACACGTGGCGGTGTCCGGCGTGGCGATCAGACGCCTTGTTTCAGGCTCGCTTCGATGAAGACGTCGAGGTCGCCGTCGAGAACGCCCTGCGTGTTGCCGATTTCGACATTGGTACGCAAGTCCTTGATGCGCGACTGGTCGAGGACGTAAGAGCGGATCTGGTGCCCCCAGCCGATATCGGTCTTGGCATCTTCGAGCTTTTGCTGCTCGGCCTGGCGTTTGCGCAGTTCGGCTTCGTACATGCGCGATTTGAGCATGGCCATGGCCTCGGCGCGGTTGCGGTGCTGCGAGCGGTCGTTCTGGCACTGCACGACAATGCCCGACGGAATGTGTGTGATCCGCACCGCCGAGTCGGTCTTGTTGATGTGCTGTCCGCCCGCGCCGGAGGCGCGATAGGTGTCGATGCGCAGATCGGCCGGGTTGATGTCGATCTCGAAGGAGTCGTCGATTTCCGGGTAGGCGAAGATCGAGCAAAAGCTGGTGTGACGGCGCGCATTCGAGTCAAACGGCGATTTGCGCACCAGTCGGTGGATGCCGGATTCCGAGCGCAAGAGGCCGTAGGCGTATTCGCCGGAGAGCTTGATCGTCGCCGTCTTGATGCCGGCCACTTCGCCCTCGGACTCTTCGAGCACTTCGACCGCAAAGCCCTTGCGCTCGCCGTACTTCACGTACATGCGCAGCAGCATCGAGGCCCAGTCCTGCGCTTCGGTGCCGCCGGCACCGGCCTGAACGTCGAGGAAGCAGTTGAGCGGATCGGCCGGGTTGTTGAACATGCGGCGGAATTCGAGGCCGGCAACATCCTTTTCGATGCCGTCGATGTCGACGCCGACAGCCAGCAACGTGTCGTCGTCGCCTTCTTCGCGGGCCATCTCGAAGAGATCGCGCGCATCGGTGAGGCCAACGGCGACGCGGTCAAGCGTCAGAACGACGCCTTCCAGCGCTTTCTTGTCACGGCCGAGTTCCTGGGCGCGCTCGGGCGAGTCCCAGACCTTGGGGTCTTCGAGTTCGCGGCTGACGGTGATCAGTTGCTCGTGCTTTTGATCGTAGTCAAAGATACCTCCGCAGTTCGTTCGCCCGCTGGGCGAGATCCGCAAAGCGGCTGGCGAGGGCGTTGAGCTGTTCGGCTTCCATGATCGTGTGCGTTCCGCTGAAAATAAAGGCGTGATTATACGCGTCCGCTGCCGCTCGTCTGCGTTGCAGGTGCTGCTTTGGCGGCGTGGCGGGTGGCGCTCCGGGAGCTTGGGAGGGCGGAAGGAGGCGAATGTTCACAAAGTGGCGCGCGCAAATTGACCGCCGCCGCGAGCTATGGTTAAATGCGCGCCTCTTCTCTATCGGGCGGTTAACTCAGCGGTAGAGTGCCACCTTCACACGGTGGAAGCCACTGGTTCGATCCCAGTACCGCCCACCAATTTCCTGATTTACCTGCCCCCGGCTTATCGAAGCTGTCCGGCAGCGCCTGAAACCCGCCCGAGAGCGGGTTTTTTGTCGTCCACGTTCCGCGTTCGTGTCGCAGTGCTTGGGCGAGCGGTTTATTTCGCGCGTGCTCGGCGAGTGGCTACCTTTAGCAATACTCCTCCATTAATGATTCTCCGAATTTTGTCGCGGCCTTCATCGCTGCGCACGATAGGCCGGATACTGATGCGCTGCCGGGGATTCCCGGCCGGCGTCGGTGCCGTGGCCTGCGGCGGCGGAAACCCTGTCATTCCCTCGTCATTGACGGTGTCGGAGTGGGCAATAAAAAGGGTTTATCGCAGTGCGTTGTGCGGACGAATCGATTAACCTTCTGCCTTTGATAAAAAACTCACGCGAGGAAGCTCATGCCGGTGATCGAAGTTCGCCACCCGTTGATCAAACACAAAATTGGCCTGATGCGAGAGGGCGAGATCAGCACCAAGAAATTCCGCGAGCTGACGGCCGAGCTTTCCCGACTGCTGAGTTACGAAGCCTGCCGCGATTTCGAGCTGGAGTCCTGTCGGATCAAGGGTTGGTGCGGTGAGGTCGAAATCGAGCAGATCAAGGGCAAAAAAGTCACGGTTGTGCCGATTTTGCGCGCCGGTATCGGCATGCTCGATGGCGTTCTCGATCTGATCCCCAGCGCTCGCGTCAGCGTCGTCGGCATCGCCCGTAACCACGAAACGCTGGTGCCGGAGCCGTATTTCGAGCGCTTCGTCGGTCAGTTGAACGAGCGTCTGGCGATCATCATCGATCCGATGCTGGCGACCGGCGGTTCGTTGATCGCCACCATCGACATGTTGAAGCGTTACGGCTGTCAGCAGATCAAGGCGCTGGTGCTGGTAGCAGCGCCGGAAGGCATCAAGGCACTCGACGCAGCGCACCCGGAGGTGCAGATCTACACGGCGGCCATCGACAGCCACCTCAATGAGCAGGGCTACATCATTCCGGGCCTGGGCGACGCCGGCGACAAGATTTTCGGAACGAAAGAGGCATGAGCGCAGGCATGAGCGCTGCGCCCGATCCCGTCTGGCGAACCGCGCTTTCGGGCGCGCAGATTCTCTTCGTCGCCTTTGGCGCGACGGTGCTGGTGCCTTTGCTCACCGGGCTCAATCCGAGTCTGGCGCTGCTCGGCGCGGGTGTTGGCACGCTGATCTTTCAGCTTGTCACCAAACGACAGGTGCCGATCTACCTCGGCTCCAGCTTTGCGTTCATAGCGCCGATCATTTACTCGGTGCAGACGTGGGGGATGCCGGCGACGCTGGGGGCGCTCGCGTCAGCCAGTTTTTTCTATTACGTTGCGGCGGCGCTCGTCAAATGGCGCGGCGTCGGGCTCATTCACCATCTGCTGCCGCCCGTCGTGATCGGGCCGGTAGTGATGGTGATCGGCCTTGGACTGGCGCAGGTGGCGGTCAGCATGGCGAGCGGCAAGGCGGGCGATCAGCAGGTGGTGCCGTACGAGACGGCCATCGCCGTCGCCGCGCTGTCGCTGCTGGCGACGATGCTCACGGCAATTCGCGCCAAGGGCTTGCTGAAGCTGGTGCCGATTCTGGTTGGCGTGGCCGTCGGTTACGCGGTTTCGCTGATGCTCGGCATCGTCGATTTCAACAAAGTGATCAACGCGCCGTGGATCGCGGCACCGAGCCTGGGGACGCCAGAATTCAACGTCGCGGCGATCCTGTTCATGATTCCCGTGGCCATTGCGCCCATTGTCGAACACGTCGGCGGCGTCCTCGCCATCGGCTCGGTCAGCGGCAAGGATTACACCAAGGATCCAGGCTTGCATCGCACGCTGCTGGGTGACGGCCTGGCGGTGAACATCGTCGGAATGTTTGGCGGCCCGCCGGTGACGACCTACGGCGAAGTCACCGGTGCCGTCATGCTGACGAAGAACTACAACCCGGTGGTGATGACCTGGGCCGCCGGCTTCGCCATCCTGATGGCCTTCGTCGGCAAGTTCGGCGCGCTGTTGCAGACGATCCCGATGCCGGTCATGGGCGGCATCATGGTGTTGCTCTTTGGCTCGATTGCCGGCATCGGTCTGAAAACGCTGATGGATGCCCGCGTCAATCTCTCCAGCGCCCGTAATCTCTGCATCGTCTCGGTGACGCTGGTGACGGGCATTGGCGGTCTGGGCGTGCATATCGGCAGCTTTTCGTTGCAGGGCATCAGCCTGTGCGGCGTACTCGCCGTGGCGCTGAATCTGCTGCTGCCGGCCGAGCCAAGGCCGCTATCGGAAGGCTAGCCGGCGCCGGACTCGTTGGCGGGCCTCGCCACTTCGCGTGTCATGGCGGCGAGACGAAATATTTGGGTCGACGGCCTCTCCTTCGCTAGTATACGGAACGACTACGTTACATATACAGGTGAAACCTTGGGAATCGTCAAAATATCCGAGCAGATGCATGAAAACCTGCGTCTGGCGAGCGGCGCCCTGAGCCGCTCGATCAACGCGCAGGCCGAGCACTGGCTGCGTGTCGGGATGCTCTCCGAGTTGAATCCGGGCCTGCGTTATGGCGAGATCTGCCAGTTGCTCATTCAGGCCGGTCCCGCAGCCTTTGCCGAGTCTGCTGCGCTAGCGCCCGTCCTCGCGACGCCGCTACCGGCGAGGGCTGCGTGATGGCAGCCGTTAACGTTCCCCTGCGTTCCGCCGCCGAGATCGCCATGGCGCGTCGCGCCGGCCAACTGGCCGCAGATGTCCTGCACATGATCGCCGAACACGTCAAACCGGGCGTGACGACGGACGAGCTCGACCGCCTGTGCCATGACTACATCGTTAACGTGCAAGGCGCGATCCCTGCCAACATCGGTTATCACGGCTACCCGAAGACGGTGTGCACCTCGGTCAACCACGTCATCTGCCACGGTATTCCGTCGGACAAGAAACTGAAAAATGGCGACATCGTCAATATCGACGTCGCCATCATCAAGGACGGCTGGTTCGGCGACACCAGCCGCATGTATTTCGTCGGCGAGCCGAGCATTCTTGCCAGACGTCTCGTGCGCACGACCTACGAGGCCATGCTGGCGGGCATCCGGCAGGTGCGGCCGGGGGCAACGCTCGGCGATGTCGGTCACGCCATCCAGACCGTTGCGCACAAGGCGGGATTCAGCGTCGTGCGGGAGTATTGCGGTCACGGCATCGGGCAGACCTATCACGACGATCCGCAGGTCTGCCACTACGGCAGTCCGGGCGCCGGTCTGACGCTACAGCCGGGTATGATCTTTACCATCGAGCCGATGATCAACGCCGGCAAAGCGGCCATCGCCACCTTGCCCGACGGCTGGACGGTGATCACCAAGGACCGTTCGCTTTCCGCGCAGTGGGAGCACATGGTGGTCGTTACCGACACCGGCTCGGAGATCCTCACGCCCTGGCCCGATGGCTACGGCGATTACCCGCCGATTGTTTCCGCAGGGGCGACGGCCTAGCGGCTGTCTTTGGCAGCTTTGTTCGCGCTGCGCTGAGCTTCGGTGATGCCACAGCGGGCCAACGGGGGAGACTAACCCGTTGGCCCGCTGTTTTTTCGTGGCCTGAGTCCGCCTACTGTTTTACCGCCTGCACTTCACCGGCGGCGCCGATGCCCAGCCGGTAGCCGAGCGAGACATAGTGCATGCGGCCGGCCGCCCGATTGGCGTGGATGGCGATGCCGAAAGGAACGCTGCGTCCCTCGACGACAGCGCCGCCGAGCTTGCGCGTGAAGGTGACGGTGGTCCTGGCGCCGTCCTTGCCGCTGTCGACCTTGACCCCGGCCGGCAGCGCCGCCAGCGTCTTGCCACTCTTCCACTGCAGCAGTTCGAAGCTGCCGGCGCTGACGTACTTGCCCTTCTTGGCGTCGCCGCCGGGCATGCCGCGCATGTCCTTGTGGCAGCTCGTCCAGCAGCCGGCCAGGTTGGCCTGCGGCACCTTGTCGTCGAGCAGCATGATCGCCGCCTTGAGTTCGTTGGCGGCGTCGTTGCCGGCCTTGGCGTCGGCCGGCGGAATGAAGGACAGACGCACATTGAGCGTACCCTGCTCGACGGCGGCCTGCACGCTCACCGGGAAGCTCACCGTCTTCGGCATCGCCTGCGCGTCGGGTTCGCGCGCCGCCAGCTTCTTGGCCGTGTAGTCGAGTCCCTTCTTCGTTTCGTGGCAGATGATGCACGGCTGCCCGGCCTTGACGATGCTGGCGCCGGGGTGCTCGCTGCCGATCCACTCGAACGAGGTTGCGCCGGCGTGGAACACCGTGATCTCGCGCGCCGGAATCTTGCTCCAGTCGGGCGCGGCAAACGCGGCGCCGCAGGCGAGCGCGAGCGGGAGAACGAGCGGAAGAACGCGGGCGAGGCGGGTCGATGGCTGCATGAGGCTTCCTTTCACGAGATTGGCAAGGGGTGGCGGTGAGCGGCGTGGGCCTCATTCACCGTCGGGAATGTTCTCGGGCAGCTGGTGGGCGATTCCCTTGTGGCAGTCGATGCAGCTCTGACCGTCCTGACCGATCATCGCGTGCATGGCACTGGCGCGCGGCGTCTGCTTGTCGGCCGACATGCCCTGCACCTGATGGCAGCTGCGGCACTCGCGCGAGTCGGTCGCCTTCATGCGCGCCCATTCGTGCTGCGCGAGTTCGAGGCGCTTGGCGGCGAATTTCTCGGGTGTGTTGATGGTGCCAGTGATCTTGCCCCACAGCTCCTTGGCCGAGAGGAGCTTCTTTTCCACTTTCGGTCCGAGCGGCTTGGGAATATGGCAGTCGGCGCAGTCGGCGCGGACGCCGCTGCGGTTGTTGTAGTGCGCGCTTTGCCGGTATTCCGCAGCCACCGTCGCCATTTCATGGCAGGCATCGGCGCAGAATCCGGGTGAACTGGTCGCCTCGAAGGTGTAGTGCGTACCGCCGATGAAGGCGATACCGGTGATGAAACCGGTGCCAAGCAGTGCCAGCAGCGAATAGCGCACCGACGGGCGCAGCAGGGTGGTCCGGAGGAAATTGAGCAAACGGGAAACAGCGTTCGGCATGGCGGTCTTTCAGGGCGTCGATGGATGAGTTGAGGGGGCTGCGCTGTCGCTTTCCCAGCCGCCGCCGAGCGCGCGGAAGACGTCGATGCGCGCGCCGTTGAGCGCGACCGCCGATTCCAGTCGCGTCGAGCGGGCAGCGATCTCCTCGCGGCTGGCGTCGAGCAGTTCGAGTTGCGAGACGTTGCCGGCGCGATAGCGCGCCTCGGCCAGCGCGTAGGCGCTACGTGCGTGCCGTTCGGCCTCGGCAAGCCGGTTCTGGCGCTGCTGTTCGGCGTCGAGGCTGGACAGCGCCTGCTCGGCCTCGCGCAGCGCGTTCACCACGCTGCCGTCGAAGGCCGCCAGCGACGCCCGGCTCTGCGCCTCGGATTGGCCGATGCGCGCGCGCGTGGCGCTGATGTTGGGGAAGCTCCACGACAGCAGCGGGCCGACGCCGAAGCTCCAGCTGTCGTTGCTCTGGCCGGCGCGCTGCGCATAGCTGCCGGCGCCGGCGAGCGAGATGCGCGGATAGAGGTCGGCGGTGGCGACGCCGATGCGCGCGGTGTCCGCCGCCAGCCGGCGTTCGGCCTGGCGGATGTCCGGTCGGCGGCGCAGTAGATCAGCACCATCGCCTGCCGGAATCGGCGCGGCCAGCGGCGGCGCCTTGGCGCAGGCCGCGGCGGCCGGCGGAATGTCGGCCGGCGTGCCGCCGAGCAAGGCCGCCAGCGCCAGCAGTGCGTTGTGCCGGCGCGCTGCAAGCGGCGGCAGCGCCGCTGCGGCATTGGCCCGGATCACGGCGGCGCGCTCGACCTCGAGGCGCGCGGCGGCGCCGGCGCGTTCACGCTGTTCGCTCAGCGCGAGCGTCTGTTGCGCGACGGCAATCGACTCCTGCGCCGCCGCCACAGATTCGGCGAGCGTGCAGACGACCAGGTACTGGCGCGTGGTGTCGGCGGCGACGGCGACGCGAACGCCGTCGCGTGCCGCCGCGACCGCCTCGACGTCGGCGTTCGCCGCGTCGACCAGGCGTCGCACGCGGCCCGCCAGGTCGACTTCCCAGGCGACGGCGAGGCCGCCGCTCGTCGTCCATTGCCGCTGCGGCAGCACGCTGCCGTTGCCGCTTGAAGACGTGTTGTCGCCGTCGGTGCGCGCGGCGCTGAGCTGCGTCGCCGGCAGGCGGGCGACTGCGGCGGCGGCAAGCACCGCGCGCTCGCGTTCGAGGTTGGCGGTGGCGATGCGCAGATCGGTATTGGCGGCGAAGGCGCGCTGCACCAGTGCGTCGAGCACCGGGTCGTCGTACAGCCGCCACCAGCGCTCGGGCAGCGGCGCGGCGCTCGCCGTTGCGCCGGCGCTGATGAAGGGCTGCGCGGCGGATGCGGGCAACGGCGGCGCGACGTAGTGCGGGCCGACGGCGCAGGCGCCGAGCAGCAGGGTCGGCGCGATTGCCGCCAGCGGAACGAGTCGGCGTTCACGCATGGCGCAGCTCCGCGCTGGTCGCTGGCGCGTCGGCGAGTTCGCGCGCGCGCAGCGAGCTGGCGTGGGCATGGTGATCGCGCGCCAGCAGGCTGTAGATCGTTGGCAGCACGAACAGCGTGAACAAGGTGCCGATCAGCATGCCGCTGACGACGACGATGCCGATCGCGAAGCGGCTGCCGGCGCCGGCGCCGCTGGCGAAGAGCAGCGGCACCAGGCCGACGATCATCGCCGTCGTCGTCATCAGCACCGGCCGCATGCGGATCACGGCGGCCTTGCGGATCGCTTCGAGCGGCGGCAATGCCTCGTTTTTCTGGATGTCGTTGGCGAACGAGACCATCAGGATGCCGTGCTTGGAAATCAGCCCGATCAGCGTCACCAGGCCGATCTGCGTGTAGATGTTGAGCGTGGTGTAGCCGAGCCACAGCGGCGTCAGCGCGCCGCAGATGGCCAGCGGCACGGTCACCAGGATCACCAGCGGGTCGCGCAGGCTCTCGAACTGCGCCGCCAGCACGAGGAAGATCACCACCAGCGCAAACGCGAACGACAGCGTCAGCCGATTGCCTTCGTGCACGTACTGGCGGCTGTCGGACAGCCAGTCGATGCGCGCGCCGGCCGGCAGCGGCAATTGCTCGAGGTAGTCGACGGCCTGGCCCATGGTGACGCCGGGCAGCAGCACGCCCGACAGCGTCGCCGCGTTCATCTGGTTGAACTGCGGCAGGCGGTTCGCCGCCGGCCTGACCTGCACCTCGACCAGCGTCGCCAGCGGCACCAGCGCTCCCGACTGCGCGCGCACGTAGTAGCCGGCGAGGTCGTCGGGCGCGCGGCGCTTGCCTTGCGGCACCTGTGCGATGACGTCGTAGGAACGGTCGAACCAGTTGAAGCGGTTGATCGTCGCCTCGCCGACCAGCGTCGCCAGCGTGTCGGCGATGGCGCTCATCGACACGCCCATCTCGCCGGCCTTGGCGGCGTTGATCGCAAGGCGCGCCTGTGGGCTGTCGAAAGCGAGGTCGCTCTCGACGAAGGCGAAGAGGCCGCTCTTGCGCGCCGCGCTCTTGATCTCCTCCATCGTCCGGTAGAGCGCCGGGAAATCGTCGGGCGCGCGCAGCACCATCTGCACCGGCAGGCCGCCGCTGCCCGCCGGCAGGGGCGCCGGCTGGAAGGCGGTGAGCGAGACGCCGGTGATTCCCGGCGCGCGGCCGTTCAGCGTGTTCTGCACCTGATCGGCGCTCTGCTGGCGCTCGGCCCATGGGCTGAGCACGACGCCGCCGAAGCCGATGTTCTGGCTGCCGGCGCCGTTGACCATGAAGCTCGTCGCGTAGTCGGGCAGCGCGCGGAAGAAGCCTTGCACATCGTGCGCGAAACGCTCGGTGTAGGCGAGGTTGGCGTACTGCGGCGCTTTGGTCTGGATGAAGACGTAACCCTGGTCTTCGCGCGGCGCCAGCTCGCGCTTGACGCCGAGGAAGAGCACGACGATGCCGAGCAGCACTGCGGCGCAGACCAGCAGCACGCCCGAGCGCGCGTGCAGCGTGTGTCCGAGCAGGCGGTCGTAGCCTTGCGCCAGCCCGTGCATCGCCTGTTCGACGCGCTGCGCGAAGCGCCCTTCCGCGACGCGTGCGCCGAGCAGGTAGCTGCTCATCATCGGCGACAGCGTCAGCGCGATCAGACCGGAGACGATCACCGAACCCGCCAGCGTGAACGCGAACTCGCGGAAGAGCGCGCCGGTCAGTCCGCCCATCAGGCCGATCGGCGCATAGACCGCGGCCAGCGTGATCGTCATCGCGATCACCGGCGTGACGATCTCGCGCGCGCCGACCAGCGCCGCGCGCGGCGGCGACAGCCCGTCCTCGATGTGGCGATGGATGTTCTCGACGACGACGATGGCGTCATCGACCACCAGCCCGATCGCCAGCACCATCGCCAGCAGCGTCAGCAGGTTGAGCGAAAAGCCGCAGACCAGCATCAGTGCCGCCGTGCCCACCAGCGACAGCGGAATGGTGACGATCGGGATCAGCACCGCGCGCAGCGAACCGAGGAAGAGGAAGATCGCCAGCACGACGATGACGATCGCTTCGAGCAGCGTGCGGATCACTTCGTCGATCGACGCGTGCACGAAGCGCGCGGTGTCGAATGAGTTGACCACCTGCAGGCCCGGCGGCGCGGCGCGTTGCAGCTCGGGCAGCAGCGCGTTGACGCCGGCGACGATGGTCAGCGGATTGCCGTCGGGCGTCGGCGCCACCGACAGCGACACGGCAAGCTTGCCGTCGTTGAGGAAGCTGCTGTCGTAGTTCTGGCCGCCGAGTTCGACCGTCGCCACATCCGACAGGCGCACGACGCTGTTGTCGGCGCGCTTGATCACCATGTCGCGGAAGGCCTGCACGCTGCGCAGATCGGTGGCGGCGGTGATCGGGATCAGCGTTTCGGCGCCCTTCAGCGCGCCCGGCGCCGCCTGCACGTTGTTGCTGCGCAGCGCGGCGAGCAGGTCGCTGGCAGAAAGACCGTGCGCCGCCAGCTTGAGCGGATCGACCCACAGGCGCATGGCGAAGGTCTGGCTGCCGTGCAGTTCGGTCGAAGCGACTCCCGGCACCGAGGTGATCAGCGGCTGCGCGACGCGCGCGACGAAGTCGGTGATCTGCGCGATGCTCTGCTGCTCGCCGACGAAGGCCAGATACTGCACGGCGGAAACGCCGTCGGTGATCTTCTCGATGACCGGGTCGTAGGCGCCTTGCGGCAGGCGGTATTTCACCTGCTGCACCTTGGCGAGGATTTCGGTCATCGCGCGGTCGGCATTGGCGTTGAGCACCAGCTTGGCCTTGATCTGGCTGTTGCCGGTGGTCGAGGTCGACCTGAGGTATTCGATGCCGTTGGCGGTGGCGATGGCCTGCGCGATCGGCGTCGTCACGAAGCCCTGCATCACCTCCTGCGTCGCGCCGGGAAAACGCGTGTCGACGACGATGGTCGCGCTTTCCATCTTCGGGTACTGGCGCATCGGCAGCGCGAACAGCGCGGCGATACCGGTGAGCAGGATCAGCAGGCTCAGCGTCACCGACAGGATCGGCCGGCGGATGAACAGGTCGGTGCAGCTCATTGGCCGCTCCCGGCGGGCGCGGCGGCTGGGCGCGCCGGCGGATGCACCAGATGCACGGCGGCGCCCGGCTGGATGCGCAACTGGCCTTCGCTGACGACGAGGTCGCCAGCCTTGAGCCCCTGTTTGACCAGCACGCGGTCGCCGATGCGCCGGCCGAGCGTGACTGGCACGATCTCGGCCTTGCCGGTGTCCTGCGCGTCGACATCGCGTACGACGACGGCGGCGTCGCCGATGGCCGAAGTGAGCACCGCGGTCGCCGGGATCAACAGTGCGTCGGCTTCGGCCGGCAGCTCGACGGCGACCGTGACGTACATGCCGGGGCGCAGCGCGCGCTGCGGATTGGCGAGCGTCGCCTGCACCGTGGCGTTGCGCGTGTCGCGCCCGACCTGCGGCTCGATCGCGCTGATGCGTGCCGGTAGCGGCGTGGCGCCCGGCGCGTCGCTGCGCACTGCGACGTGCTGGCCGACGCGCAGGCGGCCGAGCGCCTGCTGAGGCACGTCGAAGTTCACATACAGCGAGTCGAGATCGGTCAGCGTGACGAGCTTGTCGCCGGCGTTGAGGTACTGTCCGATATCGACCTGGCGCAGCCCGAGTTCGCCGGCAAAAGGCGCGCGAACGTGCATCTTGCGGATGCGCGTCTCGAGTTGCAGCACTTGCGCCGCGCTCTGGTCGCGCTCGGCACGGCGCTGCTCGAGCACTTCCCGGGCGACGGCGCCCGACTCCGCCAGTTCGCTGGCGCGCTCCCACTGCTGCTGTGCGAAGCGCGCGCTGGCCTGCGCGGCCAGCAGATTGGCCTGTTCACTGGCATCGTCGAGCTCGACGAGGAGGGCGCCGGCCTTGACGCTCTCACCGGGCGAGAACTCGATGCGCGCGATGCGGCCGGGGATTTCGTTGGCGATGCTTACCTGACGTACGGCGCGCAGTTCGCCCAAGGCGCTGAGCGTGTCCGGCGCGGATTCAGTGACGAGCTGCACCGCGACAACGTCGATGGCGCCGGGCGTCGTGTAACCGTGGCCGCTATTGTGCTGAGTCCGCCATGCCCACAGCCCGGCGGCGACGGCGGCGAGGAACAACCCTGCGATGACGAGCGAACGCCACGATCCAGCCGCGCTCGACGCGGGGTGTTGCGAGGAGTCCTGCATGTCTTGCTCCCGACGACAATGGATGACGCGTTCCCTGACGGAACTTATGCCGCGGGCTTTTTCTCAAACCGCCCGTCGGTTGGGATAGACTATAAAACCTCAACTTAACTTGAGGTCAATAGACATGACAAAAGAAAATCCTGCCGGCGCGCCTCCACTGCTTCCCATCGGTGTCATCGCCCGCCGCAGCGGCGTCGCGGTGTCGACGATCCACTTCTACGAGTCGCGCGGGTTGATCACGAGCGTGCGCACGGAAGGCAATCAGCGCCGCTACGCGCCGGTCGTTCTGCGCTACATCGCGGTGATCAAGGTGGCGCAGCGCACTGGGATTCCGCTGGAGGAAATTCGCGAGGCGCTGCGCCGTTACCCGCCCGGCAGCAAGCTCAGTGCTGCGCAGTGGAAGACTCTGGCTTCCGAATGGCGCGACGATCTCGACGAGCGCATCAAGCGACTGACCCGGCTGCGCGATGAACTGAATCAGTGCATTGGCTGCGGTTGCTTGTCGCTCGAGGATTGCCCCTTGCGCAATCCCGGCGACTCGCTGGGCAGCAAAGGGCCGGGCGCGCGGATTCTCGAACGGCCTTAGGGGAAGCCGCCTTCTCGTACACGGCCAAGGTGCGCGGAAACGCCACCGCGCAGCTATGATTCGCCTCTCGCAGCCCCGCGTCGCGCCGGCCTTCTGGGCGCTCGTTGCGGCATAGAAGGGCGGTACGAATGGGGCTAAGCGGGCTTATGTGGGCTTACGGAAATTTCAACAGGTCATGAACGATAAAGTGAGCGCGGTCGCGGTATTTTGTGGTTCGAGTTCCGGTACGCAGGCAATTTACGACGAGAAAGCCCGTGAAACCGGCCGTTTGCTGGCCGAGCGGGGAATTCGTCTGGTGTATGGCGGCGGCCGCGTTGGGCTGATGGGGGCGGTGGCGGATGCTGCGCTGGCGGCGGGCGGCGAGGTGGTGGGCGTCATGCCCGAAGCGCTGGTGGAGCGGGAGATCGCCCACAAGAGCTTGAGCCACTTGCATGTCGTCGGGTCGATGCACGAGCGCAAGGCGCTCATGGCGGAGCTGTCGGACGCTTTCGTTGCCTTGCCGGGTGGCGCGGGAACGCTCGAAGAACTGTTCGAGCAGTGGACCTGGGCGCAGCTCGGTGTGCACGCCAAACCCTGCGGCCTGCTCAATGTTGCGGGCTATTTTGATCCACTGCTCGCCATGGCGCAGCACATGAGCGGGGAGGGCTTCATGCGCCGCGAATACCTCGACATGCTCGTCGTCGCGCAAACGCCCGCGGAAATCCTGCACGGCTTTGCGCACTACGTGGCGCCGGCCAAGAAATGGCGTGAGGTACCGGCGCCATGAGCCGGGCTGCGCGCGCCGATCAGGCCATCCGGGGCGGCGAGTTGTTGGTCCGCTAAGCGTTCCACCATGAAACAGCGTGTGCTGAAAATTGCCCATGGCAGCGAGCCTGCCATTGCGCGTTTGTGCGAGCGCCTGCGGGCTAGCCCCGGGGTTCAGGACGTCGTCGTCGCCTCGCCGTGCTTGCGTGTCGATTACGAGTTGCGCCGCATTTCCCTCACGCACATCGAGGCGATGGCGGAAGAGGAGGGCGTGCGCTTTCGCGCCGGGCTGCATGCTATCGCCCGTGATTTCTGGAAATACCTGGAGTGCAACGAGCTTGCCAACGCCGCCGCGCCCGCCAACGGCGCCTGCTGCAACCGGCCTCCCGGCAGAATTCGCTAGCGGTCTGCGGCGGCGTGCCTGGCGCCGGGCTCGGCGACGCTCACGGCCTTGGGTTTGCCCGCCAGTGCAGGAATTGCCGGGCTGGCCTCGTCGCTCTTCGTCGCGGCCTTGGCTCGCACCTGGTGCGTGTGCAGGACGTGCGGCAGGTTGAGTTCGATCCAGTCCGCCAGACCTTGCACGCGCCGGCCGACTTCTTCGCCAGAGGGCGTCAGGGTGTATTCGACGCGGGGCGGCACCACCGGGTAGGAGGTGCGCTGCACGAACCCATCGCCTTCCAGCCATTGCAGCGTCTGGGCGAGCATTTTTTCGCTGACGCCGCCGACCTTGCGGCGCAGGTCGCTGAAGCGGTGCGTACCGTCGAGCAGCGCGACGAGAACAAGGACGCCCCAGCGACTGGTGACGTGCTTGAGGACTTCGCGCGAAGGACATTGCGCGGCGAAAAGGTTGCCGCGCCGCATGTGTTCGCTGAGGGTCAGGCGTGGCTCGGTGGCGCAGGCGTCGGTTGTGTTCTCGTTCATCACTAACCTTTAGGTGCGTACTTACAAAAAGTAAGTTTGGTCGCTATTCTGGCACTTCTTCTTGCCAACGCCCAAAGGACAGCCCTCATGATCGTCGTCACCGGAGCCAGTGGCCAACTGGGTCGCCTCGTCATCCACGCCCTTCTCGCCCGTCAGGTGCCACCGGCGCAGCTGGTCGCCGCTGTCCGCGATCCGGCGCGCGTCGCCGACCTCGCGGCGCTCGGCGTGCAGGTTCGGCAAGCCGACTACACGCAGCCGGCAACGCTCGACGCCGCCTTGCGTGGCGCGGATAAAGTCCTGCTTGTCTCGTCGAGCGAGGTTGGGCAGCGCACGGCCCAACACGCAAACGTCATCGATGCCGCCCGGCGCGCCGGCGTGTCCTTGCTGGCCTACACGAGTCTGCTGCACGCCGACCGCTCGCCGCTCGGTCTGGCCGCTGAGCATGTGGCGACCGAAGCTCTGCTGGCGGCGTCTGGCGTGCCCTGCGTGGTGCTGCGGAATGGCTGGTACAGCGAAAACTACGTCGCGAGCATCCCGCCCGCGTTGCAACACGGCGCGTTCATCGGCAGTGCCGCCGAGGGGCGCATTGCGTCGGCGGCGCGCGCCGATTACGCCGAGGCGGCGGCCGTCGTTCTCGCCAGCGATCAACAGGCGGGCAAGGTCTATGAACTTGCCGGTGACGAGGCCTACTCGCTGACGGAGTTTGCCGCCGAACTGAGCGCGCAGGCGGGCAAGAGCATTCCTTACGTCAATCTTAGCGAGGCGGATTTCAAGGCGGCTCTGGAAGGCGCCGGGCTTCCTCCGGCGCTGGCCGCCTTGCTTGCCGACTCGGATGCCGGCGC
Organism: Rhodocyclus gracilis; assembly: GCF_009617575.1. Lineage (GTDB taxonomy): Bacteria > Pseudomonadota > Gammaproteobacteria > Burkholderiales > Rhodocyclaceae > Rhodocyclus > Rhodocyclus gracilis. Next base: position 37,182 of record NZ_WIXJ01000001.1, on the reverse strand, counting down.
GGCCCGGGGCGGCTTGTTTGATGCCTCGCGGCAACTGAGCCAGTTGATCGGTCGGCCGACGACACCGCTGGCGGCATCGATCAAGACCGCTTTGCAGCAGATCGCGTAAGAGGGCGTCAAAGACGCGCCCCCGCCCGCACGGTGGGGGCAGCGGGGGGGCTTAGGCGGCGGCTTGCTGGGCCGTGCTGACGGCTTCTTCGAGCAGGTGGCGAACGACGCTGCGCAGTGCGGGCAGGCAGGTGTTCGGGTCGAGGCCTGGATTGCGGATGATGCGGATGGCGAAGCCTTCGAAGAACGCCAGAAGTACTTCCAGCGGCCCTTCGATGTCGCGCTCACTGAGTTCCAGACCGCGCAGTTTCAGGGCTTCCGCCAGCAGTTCGCGAAAACGCAGGCGGGCCGTTTCGTCGGCGTCCTGAATGATCCGGGCGACGTTCGGGTTGCGCGCCGCCTCGGCGACGATTTCGAGCGTCAGCGGAATGTTCTGGTCGTTCAGGTCCTGCTCGAGGTAATCGACGTCGTTCACGATGGCTTCGATGAGGTCACCGCCGCCGCTACCTTTGCGGATGCGCTGGCAGAACATCAGGATCTGCAGGAGATCCTGCTCGACGATGCCGGCGATGATCGCTTCCTTGTTCTCGAAGTAGTGGTAGATGTGGCCGACGCTCATGCCGGCCGCCTTCGAGATCTGGACGATGCTGGTGTTGTGGAATCCTTGCCGCCGAAAGCATTCGTTCGCGGCTTTCAATACCTGCGCCTTGCGCATATCGGCGCGAGTTGTATCGGACGTGGGCGTCTGGGTCATGGTGGTTCTCCGCTGATCGGCTGCCGGCCTCAAGGTTGCCAGTGCGGGGAAGTATAGTTTAGAATGAACGTTCTATCTAGAATGAATGTTCATTCTCGGCTCGGGCGATGCGCCAGCGATAGGTGCGATGTACGAACTCATCGATTCACGAGCCGAGAGATTCCCCAGAGGCTCGCTTCTCGAACCAAGCCCGCTGCCAGCGTGTCGAGAACTGTCGGGAACGACTCAGCGTTTTTCGGCATTTGCCTCTCCGCCCGGGCGTGGCCCGGATATCCGTACGAAAGGTCTGTCATGAAGTTTTCGGTCAATCAACGCGCAACGGCGAGCGCTGTGGCGCTGCTTTTCGCCGGCCTGGCGCTCTCCGGCTGCGGTGAGCAGGAAGCCGCCGTAGCGGGCACGGCGGCGGTTCCGCCGGAGGTGGGCGTGCTGAAGATCGAAGCCGAGCCGCTGCGGCTGACGACCGAACTGGCGGGGCGTACGGTGCCGTATCTGGTGTCCGAGGTGCGCCCGCAAGTTGGCGGTATCATCCAGGCGCGCCTCTTTACCGAGGGCGGCGAGGTCAAGGCGGGGCAGCCGCTCTATCAGATCAATCCGAATACCTATCAGGCTACCTTCGACAGCGCCAAGGCGAGTCTGGAGAAGGCCGAAGCCAACCTCGACAGCACGCGCAACAAGGCCTCGCGCTACGAGGAGCTGGTCGCCATCAAGGCGGTGAGCCGGCAGGATTACGACGACAGTCAGTCGGCGCTCAAGCAGGCGCAGGCCGAGGTGGCGATGGCGCGGGCGGCGCTCGATACGGCGCGCGTCAATCTGGCGTATACGCGCGTGGTGTCGCCGATTGCCGGGCGCATCGGTCGTTCGACAGTGACGCCGGGCGCGCTGGTGACGGCCAATCAGGACGCTTCGCTGGCGACGGTGCAGCAGCTTGACCCGATTTACGTCGACGTCACCCAGTCGAGCGCCGATCTTTTGCGTCTGCGCCAGGAGTTTGCCAGCGGCAAGCTAAAGCGTTCCGGCGACTCGCACGCCGTCGTCAGGCTCTTGCTCGAAGACGGCAGCACCTATGCGCTCGACGGCAAGTTGCAGTTTTCTGACATCACCGTCGACAAGGGCACGGGCACCATCACGCTGCGCGCGGTATTCCCGAATCCGAAGGGCGAGTTACTGCCCGGCATGTACGTGCGTGCGCTGCTCGAAGAAGGTGTCGACGAACAGGCGATTCTTGCGCCGCAGCGGGCAGTGACGCGTGACACCAAGGGCAATCCGACGGCGCTGGTGGTGGGCGCCAATGGCACGGCCGAGTTGCGCACGCTGACCACGCGCCGCGTCGTGGGTGATAAATGGCTGGTTAGCGACGGTCTCAAGGCGGGCGATACGCTGATCGTCGACGGCTTGCAGAAGATTGCGCCGGGGGCGCCGGTCAAGGCCGTTCCTCTGGTGACTCCGGTTTCGGCTGCCGCGCCGGCCGCTGCTGCGCAGCACTAGGCCGAGGTCACCATGTCCCGTTTTTTTATTGACCGGCCCATTTTTGCCTGGGTTATCGCCATCGTCATCATGCTGGCGGGCGTGCTGGCGATCCGCTCGTTGCCGGTTGCCCAGTATCCGCTGATCGCACCGCCTGCCATCTCGATCACGGCGAACTATCCGGGGGCCTCGGCCGCGACGCTCGAAAACACCGTGACCAAGGTGATCGAGCAGAAGATGAAGGGCATCGACCATCTGGCGTACATGGCGTCGACCAGCGAGTCGTCGGGCACCGTCACCATCACCCTGACTTTCAGCGCTGGCACCAACCCCGATATCGCACAGGTGCAGGTGCAGAACAAGCTGGCGCTGGCGACGCCGCTCCTACCGCAGGAAGTGCAGAAGCTCGGCGTGCAGGTGTCGAAGTCGTCGTCGAACTTCCTGCTCGTGCTCGGCTTTTTCTCGGAGGATGGCAGCCTCTCCGACATCGATCTGAGCGACTACGTCGCGGCCAACGTTCAGGAGCAGGTCGCCCGTGTGAACGGCGTGGGCGAAACGCAGCTTTTCGGCACGCAGTACGCCATGCGCATCTGGCTCGATCCGGCCAGATTGCAGAATTTCAGCCTGACGCCCGCCGATGTGAGCGCCGCGATCAGCGCGCAGAACGCGCAGGTGTCGGCCGGCCAGTTGGGCGCCTTGCCGGCGCCGAAAGGGCAGCAGCTCAATGCGACGGTGACGGCACAAAGCCGCTTGCAGACGCCGGAGCAGTTCGGCGACATTTTCCTGAAGACGACGCCGAGTGGTGCCACGGTACGGCTGCGTGACGTCGCCACGGTCGAAATCGGCGGTGAAGCCTACGACGTTGTTTCCCGCTTCAACGGCAAACCTGCCACCGGCCTCGCCGTCAAGCTCGCCACCGGCGCCAACGCGCTCGAAGTCGCCGATGCGGTGAAGGCCAAGCTCAAGGAGCTGACGCCGTTTTTCCCGCCGAGCGTCAAATCGGTCATGGCCTGGGATACCACGCCCTTCGTCAAGATTTCGATCGAAGAGGTGGTGAAGACGCTGCTCGAAGCCATCGTCCTGGTTTTCCTGGTGATGTACCTCTTCCTGCAGAATTTCCGTGCGACGCTGATCCCGACCATCGCCGTGCCGGTGGTCTTGCTCGGCACTTTTGGCGTGCTTGCGGCGGCGGGTTACTCGATCAACACGCTGACCATGTTCGGCATGGTGCTGGCGATCGGTCTGCTGGTCGACGACGCCATCGTCGTCGTCGAAAACGTCGAGCGTCTGATGAGCGAGGAAGGTCTCTCGCCGAAGGCAGCGACGAAGAAATCGATGGAGCAGATCACCGGCGCCCTGATCGGCATCGCACTGGTGCTGTCGGCGGTGTTCGTGCCGATGGCTTTCTTCGGCGGCTCGACGGGTGTCATCTATCGCCAGTTCTCGATCACCATCGTCTCGGCGATGGTGCTGTCGGTCGTTGTCGCGCTGGTGCTGACGCCGGCGCTGTGCGCGACGCTGCTCAAGCCGGTCGATAAGGGGCACGTCGCCGGCGAGGACGGGCTTTTCGCTGGCTTCTTTAGCCGATTCAATCGTCTCTTCGAACGCACCAACCGTGTCAGCCAGTCGGCCGTGGGACGCATCCTCGCGGGTGGCAAGCGCTATCTGCTCGTTTATCTGCTGATCGTCGTCGGCATGGGCGCACTCTTTGCCCGCGTGCCGACCGCCTTCTTGCCGGACGAGGATCAGGGCTTTCTGATGGCCGACATCATCCTGCCGGCTGGATCGACGGCGGAACGCACGCTTGGCGTCGTCGAGCGGATCGAACACCACTTTCTCGCCGACCAGAAAGAAGCGGTCGATTCGATCTTCACCGTCGTCGGCTTCAGCTTTGGCGGCAGCGGCCAGAACACCGCGCTGGCTTTCATCAACCTCAAGGACTGGAGCGAGCGTCATTCGCCTGAACTGAAGGCCGAGGCGGTCGCCGGCAAGGCGATGGCGCATTTCGCAGGTTTCCGCGACGCGCTGGCCTTCGCCTTCGCGCCGCCGGCCGTCGTCGAACTCGGCAACGCCAGCGGTTTCGACTTGCAGTTGGAGGACCGCGGCGGCCTCGGTCACGACGCGCTGATGGCGGCGCGTAACCAGTTGCTCGGTATGGCGGCGAAGAATCCGGCGCTGATTGGTGTGCGCCCGAACGGTCAGGAAGACACGCCCGAGTACAAGATCGACATCGATCAGGCCAAGGCTGGCGCACTCGGCGTGTCGCAGGCGGATATCAATGATGTTTTGCAGACGGCCTGGGGCAGCGCGTACGTGAACGACTTCATCAACAAGGGTCGGGTCAAGCGTGTCTTCCTGCAAGGGATCGCCGCGGCGCGGATGCAGCCGGAAGACCTCAACAAATGGTATGCGCGCAACAGCGCTGGCGAAATGGTGCCGTTTTCCTCCTTCGCCTCGGCGCACTGGACGTATGGCTCGCCGCGACTGGAGCGTTACAACGGCCTTTCGTCGACCGAAATCCTCGGCCAGCCGGCGCCCGGCCTGAGCAGCGGCGAAGCCATGGCGCAGATGGAGGCAATGGCGGCCAAGCTGCCGCCCGGCATCGGCTACGAGTGGACCGGGCTTTCCTATCAGGAGCGTATGTCGGGCGCGCAGGCGCCGGCGCTCTACGCGATCTCGCTGCTGGTGGTCTTCCTCTGCCTCGCGGCCTTGTACGAGAGCTGGTCGATTCCGTTCGCGGTCATGCTGGTGGTGCCGCTGGGAGTGATTGGCGCGCTGCTGGCGACGACGCTGCGCGGGCTGTCCAACGACGTTTACTTCCAGGTCGGTCTGCTGATGACCATTGGCTTGTCGGCGAAGAACGCCATCCTCATCGTCGAATTCGCCAAGGAACTGATGGAGCAGGGCATGGGCCTCGTCGAAGCGAGTCTGGAAGCCGTGCGCCTGCGCCTGCGGCCGATCATCATGACTTCGCTGGCCTTCATCTTCGGCGTCTTGCCGCTGGCGCTGGCGAAAGGCGCCGGTTCCGGTGCGCAGAACGCCATTGGCACGGGCGTCATCGGCGGCATGCTGACGGCGACGCTGTTGGCCGTGCTTTTCGTGCCGCTTTTCTTCGTCAACATTCGCCGCATTTTCAAGGGCAAGGCGGTGACGCCGACGCCCCGCCACGACAGCGCCGATTCTGAGCGCAAGGATGACTAGCATGCGCAAGACCCTGTTGGCGAGCCTCGTCGCCGCCCTGACGACTTCCGGCTGCGCCGTGCTCGTGCCGGACTACGCCACGCCGGCCGCGCCGATCCCGGCGCAATGGCCGGCGCAGGCGCCGTCGGCGGCAAATGCAACGGACGCCGCTACACCACCGCAACGCGTCGCCGCGAACGAGGCGTCGGGTGGCGAGGTGGAGGCTAAGGGCGCGGCCAGCGAGGCTACTCAGGTGACGGCGGCGCCCGCCGCCAGCATCGGCTGGGAAAGCTTCTTCACCGATCCGCAACTGCGTGAGCTGATCGCGCTGGCGCTGGCCAACAACCGCGATCTGCGCGTCGCCGGTCTCGCCATCGAGAAGGCGCGCGCGCAGTACCAGATTCAGCGTGCGGACCTCTTTCCTGCCATCGATGCCTCCATCGCCGGCACCAGCCAGCGCACACCGGCCAGCCTGTCGTCGACCGGTCAGGCGGCGATCAGCCGCCAGTACACCGCCGGACTCGGTTTTGCAGCTTATGAACTGGACTTTTTCGGGCGCATCAGCAGCCTGAAAGAACAGGCCTTGTATCTCTTCATGGCGACCGAAGAAGCGCGGCGCAGCGCGCAGATCAGCCTCGTCGCCGAGGTGGCGAACGCCTATCTCACGCTTGCCGCCGACCGCGAACATCTGGCGCTGGCGGCAGAGACCCTGCGCAGCCAGAACGAGTCGTATCAGCTCAATCTGCGGCGCTTCGAACTCGGCGTCGCTTCCGAGCTGGACGTGCGCCAGGTGCAGACCAGCGTCGAATCAGCGCGTGCCGATGTCGCCCGCTACACCGGACAGGTGTCGCTCGACCGCAATGCGCTTGCCTTGCTCGTCGGCAGCGATTTTCCGCCGGCGCTGGTGCAGACGGAGTCGCTGGCGAGCGTCTCCGCCGTCGCGCCGATTCCCGAGGGCATCCCGTCCGCGCAGTTGCAGCGCCGCCCGGATGTGTTGCAGGCCGAGCGCCAGCTCCAGGCGGCCAACGCCAACATCGGTGCGGCGCGGGCTGCTTTCTTTCCGAGCATTACGTTGACGGCCAGCGGCGGTAATTCGAGCGATCAGTTGTCGGCGCTTTTCCACGACGGATCGGCGAGCTGGAGCTTCATTCCGAAAATCTCGCTGCCGATTTTCAACGCCGGGCGGCTCAGTGCCAGCCTTGATGTGGCGCGGGTCGATCAGCAGATCGCGCTGGCGCAGTACGAAAAAGCCGTGCAGACGGCCTTTCGCGAAGTGGCCGACGCGCTGACGCAAGGTGTACCGCTACGCCAGCAAACGCAGGCGCAGCAGGCGCTGGTCGAGGCGAGCGCGGCGAGCTATCGGCTGTCGCAGGCGCGGTTCGAGCGCGGCGTCGATAGCTATCTGGCCGTTCTCGATTCGCAGCGCACGCTGTACGCGGCGCAGCAGAACCTGATCAGCGTCCGTCTGGCCGGGTTGTCCAATCAGGTGACCCTGTACAAGGCGCTGGGCGGCGGCGCGTTCTGAACGATCAGGCGGGCCGATTGCCGTGCAGGCGACGTTCGAGATGCGCCTGGAGCATTTCAAGCAGCAGCGACAGTGCCCAGTAGATGATGGCCGCCGTAAGCAGCATCTCCATGTAGCGATACGACGAGCGGCCATAGCTCTGGGCGAGGAACATGATCTCCCAGAGGCCCATGACGGAGACCAGTGACGAGTCCTTGAGCATGGAAATGAACATCGCCCCGCTGGGTGGAATGGCGATTTTCAGGGCTTGCGGGAGAATGATCTCGCCGAGTATCTGGCGGTCGGTCAGCCCGAGGGCGCGCCCCGCCTCCCACTGCCCACGGGCGATGGCCGTGATCGCAGAGCGGAAGATTTCGCTCAGGTAGGCGCCGTAGCAGAGCGACAGGGCGATGATGCCCGACGGGATGGCCGGCGGCACCGGGCCCAACTGCGGAATGCCCAGATAGATCAGCAGGATCTGGACGAGCAACGGCGTGCCCCGGAAGAACGAGGTGTAAAAGGTCGCGATGCCATACGCCAGCGCGCTGTGCGACAAGCGCCCCAGTGCGGCAGCCAGCCCGAGGACGACCGAGATGAGCATGGCGCCGACGCAGACCAGCAGGGTCAGGGGCACGCCTTGCAGCATGCCTTCGGGCGTCAGCTCCAGGCCGAGCAAGGAAGGCAGCTTTTCCCTGACAAACGAGAACTGCAGATCGAAGCCGGCGACAAAGGCGGCGAAGGCGGTGAGCAGCGTTCCCCAGACGAGCGCTACCCGAATCTTGAAGCGGCTTTGCGGCGAGAACTGAACCACGCGATTTCCCGTAAAAAATAAATCCCCCTGTCCGGCGGCAGGGGGATTTTTGCATCGTACGAACTGATGAGCGGAGCGGCGTGATTACTGGGTGATGTCCTGCCCGATCCACTTTTGCGACAGCTTGCTGAGCGTGCCGTCCTTTTTCAGCTCGGCGAGGATTCTGGCGAGTTCGGCCTTCCACTCCGCGTCGCCCTTGTCGATGGCGACCCAGTTCGGCTCAAGATAGAGCGGCGAGCCGATCAGCTTGAATTTCCCCGGTGTTTTGGCGATGCGCGCCTTGGCCGTGATGAGGTTCGAGACGATGCCGTCGATGCGCTTGCCGGCGCCGAGCGCCAGATCCTGATAGGCGAGGTCTTCGCTGCCGTAGGGGGCGATGGTTACACGGTCAAAGGGATAGACGATGGGCTTGGCATCCGGCACTTCGATGACAAGGCCTTTTTGCAGGTAACGCTCGTACGAGGAGCCTTGTTCGACGCCGATGCGCCTGGCATTGATGTCGGCTTCGCTCGTGATCGTTGAGTTCTTGTCGGCGGTGACGAGCACGGCCGGCGCGCTGTAGTAGTGAGCGACGAAATCCAGCACGCGCGCCTTCTGCTTGTCGGGCGTCATCGAGCAGATGCAGACATCCCAGCGCCCGCGCCAGTTGCCCGCCGTGACGACTTCCCAGGACGGCGTCTCGATCTTCAGGCGCGCCCCCAGGCGTTTGGCGACTTCCTTGGCGACGTCGATATCAAACCCGTCCATCTGGTTCTTGTCGTTGAGGAAGGAGAACGGCGGATAGCTCTGGTCGACCACTTCAACCAGCGTCTTGGTGGTCTTGATGCGGTTCAGCGTTTCGCCGGCGGAGGCGTTCACGCTCCATCCGGCGACGAGGACGGCGATCACTGCGTAGAGTTTTGCGTTCATTGATTGATCCGGGAAGTGATGAGAAGGTCCGAAACCTGTCGTTCGGAAAAGGGCAGGTGTTGCCGGCTGGCTCAGGCGCAGCGATCGAGATCGGCCCGGATCGCCGCGATGTGTTCCGGGCCGATGCCGCAACAGCCGCCGATGATCGATGCTCCGCCCGTGCGCCAGGCGCCTGCCCAGGCGAGATAGCCCTCTGGCGTGAGGTCGGCGCGAATCTCGTCGAGCCCGGAATTCGCTTCGGCATCCTTGCGCTGCGGCGGGAAGGCGTTGGCGTAGACGCCGATGCGCAGCGTCGCCTTCTCGGCCGTGAGTCTGTCCTGCGTCGCCGCAACGGCATCGGCCATGACTTCCGGCTGGCTGCAATTGAACAGAAGCGCCGAGGCACCGAGACGCAGGGCGGCAGCAACGGCATCAGCGACGGTCTGGCCGGAGCGCAGGCGTGGATCGCCGGCGACGACCGTATCGTCCTGCAGGGTGAAGGAAAGCCACAGCGCCTTGCCATCGTCGCCGATGACGGCGCGCACCAGTTCGGCTTCTTCGATGGCGCTTAAGGTTTCTGCCTGCCAGTGATCGACGTAGGGGCGCAGGCCGCGTACCAGCACTTCCAGAATCGGACGGGCCGATGCCGTATCGAAAAGGTCGGCGCGGTACGAGCCGCAGACCGGCGGCAGCGAGCCTGCCACGCGCACTGGCCGTGGGGCCGCGTCGGCCACTGCTCGGGCGAGTTGTCCGGCCAGCGCCGCCAGTGCTTCGCCTTGCGCCGCAAAGCGCGCTTCGCCGATGTGGAATGGCACGACTGCGTAGCTGTTGGTGGTGATCACGTCGGCGCCGGCATCGACGTAGCGTTGATGCACGAGCGAGACAAAGTGCGGCGCTTCGATCAGCGCCAGCGCCGACCATTCCGGCTGCTTGAAAGGCGCGCCGACGCGCTGGAGTTCTCGCCCCGTGCCGCCATCGAGCAGCAGGGTGTTGTCAGGGGTGGTCATAGGCGCGAAACGCTTATCGGGCAGGGTGAAAGGAGGGTCGAAGTATATTTCCCTACACGGCGGCCACTTAAATTTTCGGGCTATGTCGATATGCCGGAAGGGCAGATACAAACAACGCGGCCCCCATGCCGAAGCACAGGGGCCGCGAGGCTGGAGACGGGGCGCGCTGCGGCGCCCGCGACCGGCAGTGACGATTGCTGGTCGCGTCAGACGCGGAATTTCTCCATCAGCACGCGCAGCTCGTGCGCCAGTTGGCGCAGGTTCTCGGTTTCGGAGTGTGTCTCCTGAATCGACAGGTCGGAGGTTTCCGTCATCTCGTGAATCCGCTCGATGTTCCTGGCGATTTCATGGCTGGCGCTCGATTGCTCGGTGGTCGCCGAGGCGATGGCACTGAGGGCGCGCTCGACTTCCTGCGCGCTTCGTTCGATGTGCTCGATCGACTCGGTGACGGCGCGCGATTTCTCGACGCCGCGATTGACCTGCTGCACTGCGCTTTCCATGTTGGTGACGGCGCTCTTGGTCTCGTCCTGGATCAGCTGGATCATGTTGCCGATCTCGACGGTGGAGACGCCGGTGCGTTCGGCAAGCTTTCTGACCTCGTCGGCGACGACCGCAAAGCCTCGCCCTTGCTCGCCGGCGCGCGCCGCTTCGATGGCCGCGTTGAGCGCCAGCAGATTGGTCTGATCGGCGATTTCCTTGATCACGGCGACGATGTTGTTGATTTGCAGCGAGCGGGCGTCGAGGCCTTTCAGCGTTGTTTGCAGCTGCTCGACCGTGCTTGAGATCAACCCGATCTCCTCCGATGTCTGGCGCACGTCGCCGACCAGTTGTTGCGACACGCGACCGGACTCCTGCGTCATTTTTTCGGCGTTGCGGGCCGACTCGGCGATCTGGCTGATGCTGGCCGTCATTTCCTCGACGGCAGCGGCGGTTTCGCTGGCAAAGGTCGCTTGTTGCTTCGAGCCTTCGCTGATGCGGTCGGTCTCCTGCCCCACCTTTTCGATGCCGCTGAGCAGGCTTCCCGAGTTTTCCTTGACCTCGCTGACCATGCTGCGCAGCGTGCCGAGGAAGCGGTTGAAGGAGTCCTTCGTCTGGCCGACTTCGTCCTTGCTGTCGACGCTGAGGTTGACGGTCAGATCGCCGCCGCCGAGCGACATGGTGTGCATCGCGTCGCGCAGCAGGGTGATGCTGCTCATCATGCGCGTGATGCCGAAAGAGGTCGCGAAGAAGGCGATCAGCAGGCCGACTCCCATCAGCGTCAGCATCGTGTAGAGCAGCCGATTGATCGGTGCCATGGCCTTCGCCTCGGGAACGACCACGCCGAGAATCCAGCCCGTCGTGCCGACCGGGAAGAGGGCGGTCAGCGTGTTTTCATCGCCGAGTTGCAGCTGGCTGATCGTGCCGTCTTTCGGCAGGGCAGCGAGGTCGAATCCGGGTAATACCTCACCGATTTTTTTCAGCCCCGAATCCTTTTGCGGGTGGGCGATAACCTGACCGTCCTGGGTAATCAGGAAGGCGTAGCCGTCACCGGGGAGTTTGGCGGCGATGACTTCATCGACGACACGTTTCAGCGTGACATCGCCACCGGCGACGGCAACGAGATTGCCGTTTTCCCGCAGCGCCTTGGCAAAGGTAATGATGGGAAGTTTGGTCGAGGCGTCGATATAGGGCGGCGAGGCAATCGCTTCCTGCGAGGCCGCCGCCGCGACATACCACGGGCGAACCGTCGGGTCGTAGCCCGGCGGTACTGGCGTGGCATTGGAAAACTGCGTCATTTTCTTGTCGGGCTGGCCGATGTACATGTCATCGAAACCGCCCGCGACCTTCGCCTGATCGAGTACCGGCTTGAGATCGCCATTGCTGAAGCGCCCCAGCGTCGAGGCGACGATCAGTTGTCGAGAGGAAACCCATTCCGTCAGGAAACTGACCTTTCCTGCGGCGGCTTGCTCGATCTCGGAATTGATCGATTCGAGCAGCGAGGACTTCATTTTCCAGTATGCCGCACCGCAAAAGAGTAGCGAAAGCAGCGCGATGATGATCAGCACGTAGGTGATCATTTTCGCTTTTAGCGAAGAAAACATGGCTTGGCTCCCATCAAAAGCCCATCGGACTGAAATAGTGGCCTGGGTAAAGGCTCTCGTCGTCGATGACTCCGCACCATCTGCCTTTCTCCTGAAAAGGCGGGCAGGGCAGACTAAAGGCGTCGCCGCCCCGCGCAGATATTTCCGCGCGTGCGTGCGTATTATGCGTAAAAACGATTGCTGCGCTTGATTTTTTCAATTTGTTTCGTTGCTGACGTTTGCTTTATTTGCGGCAAAAAAAAACCGCGCCACGATACTGCGGTGGCGCGGCTTGCCTATTGGCGGAGGTTTCCGCCACAGGCTTATTTATTTCAAATATGACGGGCGGGCATAACCGGGGAAGCGGGTATCGAGCACATGCCGGTATTCCGGGGAGTGGAACGCGGCGACGATGGCACGGGTCTTTTCCGAATCCTTGTCGGCGCTGCGTACGGCGACGACATTGAGGTAATAGTCGGGCGTCTTTTCCAGCACGACGGCTTCCTGCAGCTTGAGGCCGGAGGCGATGGCGAAGTTGCCGGTGATCAGCGAGAAATCCGCATCGTCGAGCGTACGCGGCAGTTGCGCGGCTTCAATCGGCAGCAGCTGGATCTTCTTCGGATTTTCGGCGAGGTCTTTTTCCGTCGCGCGCAGCGGGTCGATGCCGGGCTTGAGCTTGACGACGCCGTTCTGCTCCAGCAGTACCAGCGCGCGGGCGAGGTTGCTCGGGTCGTTCGGCAGCGTGATGCGTGCGCCTTCCTTCAGCTCGGCGAGCGATTTCGCCTTCTTCGAGTACAGCCCCAGCGGCGCAATCGGCGCCTGCGTCACGTCAACCAGATCGAGCTTCTGGTCAGCCGAGAATTTGCGCAGGTAAATGACGTGCTGGAAGAGGTTGGCATCGAGCGAGCCGCTTGCCAGCGCGAGGTTCGGCTGCACGTAGTCGTTGAATTCGACGAGCTTGACGTGATAGCCCTGCTTTTCCAGCACGGGCTTGATGCCGTATTTGAGTTGGTCGTAGTTCGGGCCGGCGGTGGCGCCGATGGTCAGCGCTTTTTTGTCGTCAGCGTGTACGAGCGAAAGGGGCAGGGCGGCCGCGACGACGGCGATCAGCAGGGAACGTAGAACTTTCATGAACAATCTCCGTGAGGTTCGAAAAATCAGCGCTTGTCGGCACGACGAGCGAGGTACTGTCCGGTGGTCTGGATGAGTTGGACGAGAACGACGAGCAGCACCACCATCGCTGCCATGATGTCGGTCTGGAATCGGTAGTAGCCGTAGCGGATGGCCAGATCGCCGATACCGCCGCCGCCGACGACGCCGGCAATCGCCGAGTAGGAAAGGAAGCTGACGGCGAGAACGGTCGTCGACAGGATCAGCCCTGAGCGTCCGTCAACCAGCAGCACCCGCCAGACGATCTGCCAGGGCGAGGCGCCCATGGCCTCGGCCGCTTCGATGACGCCGCGCGGCACATCCCGCAGCGTCTGCTCGACCAGACGGGCAAAGTACGGAATCGCCGCGCAGGAGAGCGGTACGCTCGCCGCCAGCGGGCCAATCGAGGTACCGACGATGTAGCGCGTGAAGGGCGACAGGGCGACCAGCAGGATGATGAACGGAAACGAGCGGACGACGTTGATGATGGCGTCCGCCGTCAGGTTGAAACGCCGGTAGCGTGCCAGCGGGTTGCCCGGCGCCGTCAGGTAGACGGCGATGCCGAGCGCGCCGCCGAGCGTGACGGCCGTCGTCAGGCAGATGCCGAGCATGAAGAACGTCTCGCCGATGGCGGTGATGATGTCCGGCGTCAGTTCGAGCAGGTTCTCAAGCATGGTAGACCTCGCGGAACGGTGCGTTGGCGGGCGTCACGACGATGGCGCGGGCGGCGGCGTTCGCCGGTACAGCGGCAGAGGTGTTGGCCGGTGCGGTGGCCGGCGCGCTCGTTGCGGCGGCAACCGTCGCCGGCTGAGTGGCCTCTGCCGGCGACGCTTCGCCGCTGGCAAAGAGCCAGCGCGCCAGTTCGCTGCGTGGCGCTGTGAAGCCCGTGCGCAGGTCGATCTGCTCGACGATGCGCCCTTCGTCCATCACCGAGACGCGGTGGCAGAGACGGCGGACGACGCTCATTTCGTGGGTGACGAGCAGCACGGTGACGCCGAAACGCTGGTTGATATCGGCCAGTACGTCGAGGATCGACTGCGTGGTGCGCGGATCGAGCGCCGAGGTCGGCTCGTCGGCGAGCAGTACGCCCGGATTCGGTGCCAGCGCGCGGGCGATGGCAACGCGCTGCTTCTGCCCGCCCGACAACTGCCCCGGATAGGCCGCCGCTTTTGCGGAGAGCCCGACGTAATCGAGGCACTCGGCAACGCGTGCCTTGATCGAGGCGGGCGAATCGCCGGCGATGCGCAGCGGGAAGGCGACGTTCTCGGCGACGCTCAGGTTATGCAGCAGGTTGAACTGCTGAAAGATCATGCCGATGCGCCGACGTGCGGCGCGCAAGGCGAGCGGTGGCAAGGCGCTCAGCTCGTCGTCGCCCACTTCGACGAGGCCGGCGTCGGGCCGCTCCAGGAGGTTGACGAGGCGCAGCAGCGTCGATTTGCCGGCGCCCGAGAAGCCGATGATGCCGTGGATTTCACCGGCTTCGATGGCGAGATCGGTGGGGTGGACCGCTGCCGTCGCGCTGCCGGCAAAGTGTTTGGTAACACCCGTCAGGCGAATCGCGGCGCCGGTCTTGGCGGTTGAGGTAGGCATGGTTCTCCGTGAGCAAAAATGCGCGGCCAGCGCGCGCTGACGGAAAACTCTAGGGGCAAGCCCGGCTCACTCCAACGAAGAAAAGCGCAGAAGCTTATCCCTCGCGCGACGTGTCGTTATGCCTCGCGGCGGCGCTCAGATCGACCAGTCTTCGAGCACGGTTTCGCGCAGCGTCGACACGAAAGCCTGCGTGCGCGGGTGTTTCGGCTGCGTGAAGATGTGCTGTGCGCTGCCGGATTCGCGGATTTCACCGTCTTCGAGAAAGACGACCTGATGCGCGATGGTCGCCGCCAGACGCAGGTCGTGCGTCGCCATGAGCATCGTCGTTCCCTCGGCCGCGAGCCGTCTGAGCACGTCGACCACCTCGGCGGCGAGTTCCGGGTCGAGCGCCGAGGTCGGCTCGTCGCAGAGCAAGACCTTCGGCGAGGCGGCCAGTGCGCGGGCGATGGCGACGCGCTGCTGCTGGCCGCCGGAGAGGTTGGCCGGCCATTCTCTGGCTTTGTGCGCCATGCCGACTTTTTTCAGCAGGTCGAGGCTGTGCGCCTCGGCTTCCTCCCGCGTCCAGTCGAGGACGGTGACGAGGCTCTCGGCGACGTTTTGCACGACGTTCTGGTGCGGAAAGAGCTGGAAGGACTGAAACACCATGCCGCTCTGCCGGCGCAGCCGCCGGATGGCCTCGCGCGAGGGGCGCGGCGTGTCGTCAAACGAAATCGCCTCGTCGCCGACCTGTACGCGGCCTTGCTGCGGCACTTCGAGCAGATTCACACAGCGCAGCAGCGTGCTCTTGCCGCTGCCGGAGGGACCGATCAGCGCCGTGACGCTGCCCTCGGCGACCGACAGCTCGACACCCTTGAGCGCCGGGGCGTCGCCAAAACGTTTGACGATGCCGGAGAGGCGAATCATCCCGCCGCTCCCAACGGCGAGGAATGCCGGCCAAAGCGGGCTTCGAGGCGCGTTTGCGCGCTCGACAGCACCGAGCTGAAAAAGAGGTAGATCAAGGCGGTTTCCGAATACAGGATGAAAGGCTCGTAGGTGACGGAAGCGATGCGCTGGGCGGCCTGAAAGATCTCCGGCACGGTCAGCGCGGCGGCGAGCGAGGTGTCCTTGATCAGCGAAATGAAGGAGTTCGAGAGCGGCGGCACGGCGAGGCCCGTCGCCTGCGGCAGAATCGTTCGCCGCATGGCCTGCGTCCAGCTCATCCCGATCGAATAGGCGGCCTCCCACTGGCCGCGCGGCACCGAGGCGATAGCAGCGCGGATGACCTCGGAGGTATACGCGCCGACATTGAGCGTGAAACCGATCAAGGCGGCCGGGAAGGCGTCGAGAACGATGCCGATGTTCGGCAGGCCGTAAAAGATCACGAAAAGCTGTACCAGCAGCGGCGTGCCGCGAATGAACCAGACGTAGAAGCGCGCCACCTTCACCAGCGGCGAGGGGCCGAAGAGGCGCGCCAGCGCTACCGCAAAGCCCAGCAACAAACCGCCGGCAAACGACAGCAGCGTGAGCGGGACGGTAAACACCACGCCCGCGTACAACAAGGGCCAGAACGAATCCACCATCAGCGACAACCAGTGCGGCATCGTTCCGACCCTTTTCCTGAAAACCCGGTAGCTCAGTCACTCAGCAGCGACGCATTATTTTGAAACGTCGGTGCCGAAGTATTTTTGCGAGATTTTCAGATAGGTGCCGTCGGCCTTGATATCGGCGAGGCTTTTATTGATGGCGGCCAGCAAATCGGGATTGCCTTTGCGGATCAATACCCCCTGATAATCGGCGGCGTCGAGCGTGCTGGCGATCTTTACCTTGGCTTCGGGTTTGTGGTGCTTGAAATCGAGATAGGAGAGCGAATCGTTGATCGTCGCGTCGGCGCGGCCGGAGATCACGAGATCAATCGATTGATTGAAACCATCGGTGCCGAGAAGTTCGGCGCCGTTATCGCTGGCGATTCTGGCGAAATTGCTGCTCAGTGTATGGGCGGATTTTTTACCCTTCAGGTCGGCGAAGGATTTGATCGTCGAATTATCGCTACGCACGATCAGCACGGCCTTGGAGACGATATACGGCGTCGAGAAATCGTATTTCGCCTTGCGTGCGTCGGAGATCGTTACTTCGTTGATAACGGCGTCGTAGCGGTTGGCATCGAGCCCGGCGATCAGGCCATCCCATTTGCTCTCGATAAATTGCACCTTTACGCCGAGACGTTTGCCAATCTCCTGGGCGATCTCGACATCGAAGCCGACGAGCGTGTCGGCGCTGTTGTGAAAGGTAAAAGGCGCATAAGTGCCTTCGGTGCCGACGCGGAATACACCGCTGCCCTTGATCTGATCGAGCGCCGGATCGGCAAAAGCCGACCCGGATGCGGCAATGGCGAAAATCTGAACGAGTCCAATGGCAATCAGGGATTTAAGCGATTTCATGTGCTGATTCCTATTCGTGAATTCAAAGGAATTCCGGGGCGAGGCGCCGGGAATGGAGTCCGCCGTCAGCCGGGAGCCGGCAGCCAATCTAGCAACCTGACCCGCGCCGGCCAAATCACTTTTCCGTCCAATGACTTCAGGATTTTTGATAAGCCCGCCGCCACAGAAGGTGGCTGCCATTCGCGGAGCCGGCGGCCAATTGCCCGCCCCGCGCGCGAGCCGCTAAGATTCGCGGACCTCTTTGATGGGAGTTCTGCCGTGCTCATTCACCCCGACCGTTCGACGCTGCTCGTCATCGACGTACAGGAGCGCCTTCAGCCATTCATCGAACAGGGCGAGGCGATGCTCGACGCGTGTTGCTGGCTGGTGCAGGTGGCCAAGCGCCTTGGCGTGCCGGTGATCTGTACCGAGCAATACCCGCGCGGCCTCGGTGCGACCGTGCCGGCGCTGCGCGAGCTGCTCGGCGATAGCGCGGTGGTCGAGAAAATCTACTTCTCCGCCGTGGCGGAGTGTGGCGCGGCAGCGGGGCGCCCCGAGTTGCCGGAGAGTAGCGGCGGCTTTCTCGCGGCGCCGGGGGGCGAGCGCCGGCAGTTCGTGGTCGTCGGCAGCGAGTCGCACGTTTGCGTACAGCAGACCGTGCTCGATCTGCTCGCCCTCGGGCGCGAGGTTTTCGTCGTGGAAGAAGCGGTCGGCTCCCGACGCGCCAGCGACAAGGCACTGGCCCTCGACCGCATGCGCCGCCACGGCGCCGATATCGTCTCGCGCGAAATGGTCGCCTTCGAGTGGCTGCAACGCGCAGGCACGGAGACGTTTCGGGCGGTTAGTCGGGAGTTTATTCGGTGATTATGGGGTGCGTTGTCGTAGGACCGCATTCGATCCAAAGCGGACATTGGCACCTGTGGAAAGCTGTTGTTCAACGTTTGACGTGAGGGGCCGCCGAGCGGCGAAGCCGCGAAAGGAACCCACAAACGCAGCTTGTGGGCGGTCCCTCTTAACGGAGTGGTTAGACGATTTCACGGGACACCGGTGCAATTACTGTTGTTAGGTCGGGGGTAACATCGCCGAGAGTATCAATGCGGTCTTGAGCTTCTGCGCTATTAAGCAATTCAGGCTGCGCCAACGGTGCTAATGATTCAATAATATCGATTAGCGGGAATTCTCTGCGATCTTCCAATAGTTTCGCAACCATACGATGAGATGCAATTGGTAGGCTGACCTCCCGAGGTAATTTTGCATCTGCGGCAATGAATTGTTGAACTATTCCCCATGCAACATAAAACAACTCCATAAAGGCACCGTCATAGGGGAGTGGGCATACCACTAGATTTTTTCCGTGATCGACCTGAATACGATCATTTCTACCTTGTTGGGATGGAACGATTGCGATGCGTAGTCCCTTAGCTCCTTCGAGGTGCCTAGGGTTGATTTTTACTGTTGTACCCACCCAGCGGTCGGAATCTCGCATCCCAAGAAATAGGTCCGCCTTCCAAAGGCCGCTGATGCTGTACGGCAAAGCCAATCGCGTTGTTGGTTTCTTGAAAGCAGCGGAAAGCATATTTATGTACCGCCGCAGCTTGATAGGTTGCGCTTGTTCACCAGTGAGCAAGCGCGAATCGTCGGTTAAGAGGTTTTCTGCGGTCTCAAGCAACTGGATGGCGCCTGACTTTTCCGCACCGAACAGAATTGATGACGTGTCCTGCCCCGGAACTCGGCAGTAACGCCTCATGCTGTCATTGACTTTCTCAATAATTGGCTGGTCTCGACGGCGAATTGCATCGTGTACTGCATATTCAAAGCAAATTCCGCAATCGCCATCCCCGGGTCGATAGAGGCGCGGGAGCATGAACAGCTTTACCTCCGCGTAGCCACCGACTTCTCGGACCACTTCCTGTTTTAGCGCGTGCAAAAGACCGTAAAGGATGGGCCGAATAACTGCGATGATTGCAGAGACCTCGTCGCCGACTTCGTTTAGCTGCTGCTCAACCCGGACATTGAGTATTTCAGGCATGGAATACCTCGGGGTATGTCTAACGTTAAATTTGGACAGTGCAATTACGCCCTAACTTGGCAAGTTGCAGCATTAACTAGCCGGACGTTCTTCGCTAAAAATAGCGTACGACCAAGGGTTTTACGGAAAATCTGGATGACTTATGACTTAAGTTCTACTAAAGAGCCAGAAAAAGCAGCACTGGCGCGCGACCGCTTTGGGGCGCACATTCCGACTGACCGTTCCTGGCCGTTTTCAGCCCATCAAATTCAAGATGGCAAATTAATCATTTTTCCGGAAGGACGTAAAACCACCTTCAGCCTTACGTCCCTTCCTTCACCAAATACCGACTACCCCATCAATACTCCATAAAAATCCGTTGCAGTTCCTTGGTGTCGCTGGTGGCGGTCAGGGCCACGGTGGCGAGAATGCGGGCTTTTTGCGGGTTGAGGTCGTGCGCGACGATCCAGTCGTATTTGTCGTCGGGCTGCTCGGCGTTACGCAGGACAAAGCCGCCGGCGTTCACATGCGAGGAGCGGATGATCTGGATGCCCTTGCCGCGCAGTTCTTGCAGCACAGGCACCAGCGCGCCGGAGACGGAGCCGTTGCCGGGGCCGGCGTGGATGATGGCCTTGGCGCCAGCCTTGGCAAAGGCACGGTAGGCGACGTCGTCCACGTTGCCGCCGGCGTAGGCGATTTCGACGAGCGGCAGCGCGTTGATCTTCTCGATATCGAATTCGGAATTCACGGTGTGGCGCTTGTCGAGCCGGCGGAACCAGTAGTTCTTGCCTTCGACGACGAAGCCGAGCGGCCCCCACGGGCTCTTGAAGGCCTCGACCTTGTTGTTGACGGCCTTGGTGACATCGCGGCCGCTGTCGATCTCGTCGTTCATCACGACCATGACGCCACGGCCACGCGCGTCCTTGCTGCCGGCGACGGTGACGGCGCTGTAGAGATTGAGCATGCCGTCGGCCGACATGGCGGTGCCGGGGCGCATGGAGGCGACAACGACGATGGGCTTGTCGGTATGCACCACGAGGTTGAGGAAGTAGGCCGTTTCTTCGGTCGTGTCGGTGCCGTGCGTGATGACGATGCCGTCGACGTCGTCCTGCCTGGCGAGCGCCGCGACGCGCTTGCCGAGCGTCAGCAGGTTGGCGTTGGTGAAGCTCTCGGAGGCAATCTGGAAGACCTGTTCGCCGCGCACGTTGGCGACGCTGCCTAGTTGCGGGATGCCGGCGATCAGCTTGTCGACCGGCACTTTGGCCGCCTGATAGGTGGCGCTGTTGGTCACGTCGGCGCCCGCACCGGCGATGGTTCCGCCGGTGGCGAGGATGACCACGTTCGGCTTGGTTTGAGCGATTGCCGCGCTGCTGATGAGCACGGCGGAGAAAACAAACAATGCCCACTGCTTGACCGTCTTGTGTGACATGGCTGCATCCTTTCTGGTTGAACCGCGAGAAAACCCACCTGGCGTGTCTCTGCAAATCAAGGGGCGATACCGTGTGGCGGTGTCGCCGCCGGGCGATTGTAGTCCGATGACAAAACGCTAGTCAGCCAGAAATTTAGCCGTTTGCCATGTTCGCTGAGGGGGCGTTTGGCGCCCCCGCGTCATGCGCCGCGCCTCCCCGCGAGCAGCGAAGGCAGGGAGGGCGCTCAGCCGATCAGGTCATCCGTCGTCCAGGCGATTCGTGCCAGCGTGTCGCTGAGGCCAACGAGGCAGGCGGCTTGCACGGCGGCGGCGGGCAGCGTGCCGCCGTCGCCGTCGGGCAGGTCGCGCGTGGCGGTGGCGGGAGCGACGACGGTGCAGGTGAAGCCTTTTTCGTTGGCGGCGCGGACGGTTGAGCTGACGCAGTTGTGCGTCATGAAGCCGATGACGATGAGGCTTTTGCGCCCGGTGGCGATGAGCGCCTCGTGTAGCGCGGTGCCGGCGAAGGCGTTGGCCTTCGTTTTCTCGATGACGGTTTCGCCGTCTCGCGGCAGCAGCGGCGGCGCCGGTTGGTAGCCGTGGCCTTGCGGGTTGAAGAGCGGGCCGTCGGCGCGATGCAGGATGTGCACAACGGGCGCGCCGGCGGCTCGCGCTCGCGCCAGCACGTTGCCGCCCGCTGTCAGCGCTTCGTCGATGCCGACGAGCGGCAGGGCACCGTCGACGTATTCGCGCTGGGCGTCGATGATCAGGAGAACCGAGTCGCCCAGATGCGGGCGTGGCGGCGTGGCGCCCATCAGGTCGAGGAGGGTGCGGACGGCGAGGGGGTGGGGTGCGGTCATGGCAGCGCTCCGTGTGTAGCGGCGCGCGAAATTTAGCGTCGTTTTGCGCGATATTTTGAACGCGGGGATTGTACCGATACCTGATAACGAATTGCCTCTCGTAAAAAGAAGCCGACAATCCGTGTCAGGCCAGCAGCGCCCGAAACTCCGTGCGTAGCGCCACCGCCTCGGTTTCGAGCGCATCGAGTTTTGCGATCAAAAATGGTGGCACCGGCTGGCCACTGGCGAGCGCTGACGCAATTTCGCGCGAAGGGCGGATGCTGCGCTGGTCGATCTCAGCGAGCGCCGCGTCGATCTGCGCGATGCGGACAGCGTTGGCGTCCGCCGCCGGCGGCGAGGGTTCGGGAGGCGGCGATGGGATATCCTCAAAAATAAACGCTTGCCCGACCAGCCTGGCGCGTTTTCCCGGTGGCACGGTCGGCACGGGCAGATCAACGGCCCCCGCCGGGATCAAGTAGACCCCCGGCTCGCGCGGAGACGGATCGGCGACGACCGGCGCAATGAAATACCCTTCGGCGTCGAGCTGGGAAACGATTTTTTGCATAGTGGCCTCCCTGGTTAGTATTTAATGCATGCGAGCATTGCGACGTTTCGCGGGCGCGTTTCTGTGCCACCCGTTGCGCCCGTGTTTGTTGGGCCACCTGAAATCGCTGTCATATTTGCATTGCCGCTGCTGCACTGCACTAGCTGTATTGGCATTGTGTGACTGTGCGACTGTATAGCTCCTGCTTGCGCGCTGCCGATCAATCTCCCTGCATCAATCCCACGACCGTCATCAAAACCGCGCAAAAACTCGGCGCGCAGATCCGGGACGCGAAAAGTCGTCGAGCCGTCGCCGGGCGAAAACTGACCGTTTTGCCACGCGCCATCGCTGTCCGCGAGATTGCCGCTGGCCTGTGCGTAGGCCCACAGCGCGGGGTAAGCGGCGCGCGAGAGGAGCGCGCCGTTGGCTTTGATGTGGCCGGCAGGCGCGGTCGTGGCGGGTACGTAGATGATTGCGCCGGTCGGCATGCCCGAGGCGCCCGGCGCATCAACATCAACAAACATCTCGGTCGCATTGCGCGCGATGCCGACGAAGACCGCATTGGTCGGCGCCGTTGTCGTGATCGCCCCTGCCGTCGCGCTGTCGAGGTAATAGCGCGCACCGGGAGTAAGCCCTGTGAACAGCACTGCGTCGCCAAAGGCCACGACTGCAGCGTTGGGCACATCGGCGAAACCGACTATCGACTGCTTACCCGATCCGTCGGCGATGGCGAGGTCGAAGCGGCTATTGGCCGAGTCCCAATAGACTGCCTTGCCGGATCCCGTCACAGCGCCGGCAAAGGCGGCGTTGTTGATGATGACCGCGCGCTGGCCAGCCTGGATCATTTTGGCGATGGCTTGCCGCAGCTGCGTGAGGTCACCAGTCGCGGGGGCGAGGCCGGCGCCTGTGATGACGGCCTCGATCTCCCGCATCGGATGCTCAATCGCCGCGCAGGGAACCGGGCTTCCTTCTACTCCGCTGGCCGGATTGCCGTCGACGTACGGAGCGCCCGCCGCCGCACCTATGGGTGGAACGTATTTCATCGATCAGGCTCCTTCGTAAGAGAAAATCAGCCGGGTGTGTGCCGGCTTGAGGCGTTTAAGCTTGCACTCCAGATCGGCGGCGCGATCGATCTTGCCGAGCAGATCGCCGCACTGACTGGCGCCGGTGCGAAAGGCGGTAAACCGTGGGCCGGTGACGCGAACGCGCCACTGATGGCGCACCGCATGGCCACCGCCAAGGCGATCACCGCAGCGATTGATGCCAGTGACGAAGGGCCTGAACTCGTCGAGTTCGACGGTGTAGCCCATCGCCTCAGCCAGGCCGAGAAAGTAGGACGGACTGGCGCCGCCGAGCGCGGTCAGCTTGGCGACGACTGCGGCGCGGCGCTCCTGGAGCGTGGTGGCCACGCCGGCGCCGCAAGTGTCGGGAAGACCGCAGACGCGTTCCCAGTCTGCAAGCAGCTCCAGCGCCATGCGTCCATCGGCTTCGTCGAGCGCGGACCAGCCGCGCGCATCGACGCGCGCGAGCTCCTCGGCAAGTGCATCTAGCAGCCGGGTAAGGGTCGCATCGGCGGCGCGCGGCCATGCCGCACCGGGCGGCAGCAGCGCCTGCAGCTGGGCGCGGTAAGCGGCAGCGTTCAGACCCATGCAATACCTCCGAAGGTCGCGATCTGGCCAACGCTCAGCGTGATGTCGGCGACGGGCGAGAGCAGCACGTGGTCCGTTTCGCCGGCGGCCAGCGAGATCGCTTCACGGATGTGCGAGAGCGGAATCTTGCCTTCGTTGCCGCCGCCTTCCGGCTCGGCCTCACGGATCAGCAGATCGCGCAGGCTCGCTTCGACGGCCGCCTTGACGCTGGCCGTGGCCGGCGTGAGCTGGATCTGAAAGGCGAGAGGAGCGGCGATCGGCGCGACGACGAAAAGCTCCATCCCGATCGGCCGCTGCGCATCGATGTAGGCTTGAACCGCCGCTACCTCTGCCGCATCCGGAATCAGGCTTGCGTCGTTGTCGCGGACGAAGCGCACCGTCACCGTGCCGTCGCCCATCTCCAGCGGATAGCACCAGGCGCGCGTCACGCCCGGAACCTCCAGCGCCCACGCAACGTAGTCATGCGCCGCGCCGCCGTGCGGCGTCTGCTGAATGCGGGCGAGCACGCGGGCGCGCAGACTCTCGATGTCTTCAATGTCGGCGCCACCGGAAAGCCCGTCGATCCCGACCGTCGCGGTGGCGTTAAGGCCGTCGATCGGAGACTCGATGCCCAGGGGCGAGCCTGCCGGCGTGTTACCGGCCTGCCCCGGCTCACTGGCCTCCAGCGCCAGCACCGCCGTGCCGCCGATGACCGTCGTTTCGCCCTTGGTCACGAAGGCCGCGCCGTCCTGCCGCCTGAAGACCGCCCCGGCCTCGATGACGGTGCCGTTGCTCCCCGTTACCGTCGCCGCTCCCGCGGCGTAGAACGCCGACACGCGACCGGACTTCAACCAGATCGCGGCGTGTCGTTCGAGAACGTCGTCGTCGCACTTGTCGACGAGAATCTGCCGGGCGATCCAGTCGAGGTAGCCGTACAGCCCATGCACGGCGCCGGCATGCACGCGGGACAGTACGGTGAGATTCGAGCGGCGCAGGCGCGCATCGGCGCCGGGAAAGCGGCTCTCGATATCGGCGACGGCGCGCTCGATCAGGGTTGGCAGATCGGGGCGAACGAAAGGCATCTCACACCTGGTTCCAGAGGGTTTCGAAGCGGATCGGGGCGACGCTGCCGTCCGGCCGATGAATGCGGACGATCATCCCCATCACCTCATCGCGAGCGACGAAGGTTTCTACCTCGACGCGCCGCGCTGCACCGTCGGCCACCAGCCACGCCAGCGCCTGCTCGACGTACTCTTTTGCTTCTGTGAGCGACGCCTGCAGCTGCTTCGAGGCACGCAGCAGCCACAGCCGCGAACCGATGCGATCGCCGGCGACCGGCGGATACGCGTCGCCCCACCAGCCGCGGCGGTCGCTCTGCCCGAGCGGCAGCGTGTCGTCGTCGGCAGCGCGAGCATCGGTGAATAGCGACAGGATGACTGCCGTTTCCAGCCCGTCGTCGGTGGCCAGCGCGAACTGCTCGAGCGCCAGATCGGCGCCGCGATCCATGTCCACGAAAACGCTGCGCAGGTCGCTCATGACATCGCCTGCGACGGCTTGCTGGTGTTGCCGCCGACACCGTTTTCGTGATGGGTGTGGTCGTTGTAGGTGCCGCGCATACCGGCCATGCTGCGCGTGCCGTGGTCGCTGATATCGCCCTGCGCAACGATGTTGCCGGCAACGGCAAGGTCGCCCGTCATGCTCACCAGCGGTGCGTCGATCGTCACCAGCGGCGTGTTGAAGATTTTCACCGGCAGGCCGGCGCCGTCGATGACGATGCCCTCGCGCGTCAGATGCACGCGCTGGCCAAGATCGTCGTAGAGCGCGGCTTCACCTGGCGCGATCTCGCGCAGGCGAAACTTGCGATCGGCGACGCAGATCATCACGCCGTGGTCGCGATCGCCGCCGACGGCGAAATACAGCCCCTCGCGCTGCCCCGGCGGAATCGAGGTCATGCCGTACTGCTGCAGGATCTCGACCCCGTCGCGCACCTCGCCGTCGAGCAGCTTCACCTGCGCCGTCTGCACCTTGCCGCCATCGGCGATCGATGTGACCACGCCGCGCCCGACCATCAGGCGCAAGCGCCGGGCGAGCGGCGCCATCATGCGCGCGACCAGCGTCTGTGCGTCCATCATTGGTCGCTCCAGTCTTCGACCTTCTCTTTCCGGTCGCGCTGTTCTTTCGTCTTGAGCTTGCCGAACAGGCGCGACTGGGTCACACCTTCGAGCAACTGGAAGGCCTCCGGCTGCGAGATGGCCAACTCGGTGAGGGTGCCGCCTTGGTCGTCGAGCGTATAGGTGCAGCCGACGATCAGCATCTCAGCGGCGTCGAGCAAGAGCATCGACGACGTGACCGGAACGATGGTGTTCGGCTGCCAGATGTTGCCGGCCGGATCGACCCAGCCCTGCACGGTGACCGAGCCGCGAGCGCTGCGGCCGCGGCGGACGTTGCGCTCCCACTCGGCGCGATCCTTCAGCGTCGCGTTCTTGCTGTGCGCCTCGGCCAGCACGATCAGCGGCCGTGGCCGCGTGATGATGTCGTCGGCGACCTTGGCCGACGGCGATGAATGCGCCTGGTCGCCCTCGGCGCCGAGGCGTCCCTGGCCCTTCACCGTGTAACTGGAAAAGCGTTCCTTCCAGGAGAACTCGCCGCGCGCCGCCTTGATGTTGTCGCCTTCGACCAGACCGAAGTCGAGCCGCCGCGTGCCGGCGCGGGTAATCACCAGGTCGCCCTCCGGGTTGCTGGTGAGCAGCAGCGCCTTCAGGCGCGCCGCACGCTCCAGGCACTCGAAAACGCTCTCGCCCTCCTGGATCGAAAACGAGTCGAGCGCGCTGCCGATGTCGACGCCGTCGTCGATGATGACCGCGATGTCGTAGGGCTTGAGCAGATCGCGCGCCAGCTGGTCGATCTTGACCTTGTGCCACTGGCCGCTCTTATAGACGGCCGAGCAATCGACCAGGTCGGCCGTCTTGTCGCGGCCGGACACGCGCAGCGTGTGGCGGGTCGCATCGAAATCCACCATCACGGTATCGACGTAGCCGGTGATGACCACATCGCCATCGAGCAGCAACTGACACGGCTGCCCGGGGCGGATTGGCCGGCGCTGCAGCGAACCCGGCCAGCACTCGGCGATCTCCAGCTCGAAGGTCCCGGCCAGCTGCTCGATCGAGCGAGTGACGCGCAGCGATTTCCAGCCGCCGTAATAGGCGCCGGCGACCCGGAGCTCTGCGATGCCTGAGAGGTTTTCTTGCGTAGCCATGCAGCGAGGCTACGTTCGCGCGCGCGATCGGCCAATTAACCGGCGTTAAAACCGGCGCACTGCCCCGAGACTGCCCGAGGGTTTAACGCGAGATGATTTCCAGCGCCTCGCCGCCCGGAACAAATCCGGGGTGGCGGATCACGCGCAGATTGCGCGCGATCAGCTCGTCCTCGCGCGTGGCGTCGCCGTGGATGCGGTAGGCCGCCACCAGCGCCGGCAGTGTCGCCGGCAGCGTGGCGCTCGTCACGCGCGGGGCGTTGATCGAGCGTGCCGTCAGGTCGCGTACCAGGGCGACGCGCAGCGCGGTCAGCGCCTGATAGACGGGCTCCGACACCTCGACCACGGTCTGCGCTGGCGTGCCGTTTCCGGTCGGCGCCGGGACGATTCCGGCCGCTTCGTCGTCGAGTCGCGCCGACAGATCCTCGCGCAGCGCGGCGCCCTCGTCGGCGGTGGCGATACTCGCCCGGCTTGCCATGCGGGCGGCCTCGACCAACGCCGCTCGGCGCACCAGGTTGGACATTGCTGCCTGATTGGCCGCCTGGCGAACCCGTGACGGCGTCGTCGTCGGCACGCGCGACTGGCTGCTGCCGAAGTTGAACAGGCCGCGGTACGAATTGAGCGCGTTGAGCGGACTCTTCGCCAGCGCCTTGAGCGTGCCGATCGCGCCGAGAATGCTCTGTGCAAGGGCGGCCGGCGCGCGGATCAGACTGTTGAGACTGCCGACCACGCCATTCGCTGCCGCCATCACGTCGGACAGCACCGAAAGGTCAGGCACCAGCGAGCGGCGCGCGGCTTCCAGCGACTTCATGGCGTCCTTAGCCGCCTTGAGGCCGGCGGCGACCCCGAAATCAGGCAGGCCGTCGACGGAAAAGTCGCTAGCAAAATCGTCGGCGATCGCGTCGTTGGCGTCGTCAGCGGCCGACTCGACGGCGGCCTGCGTATCCTGCCGCGCCGACGGTTCGGTGTTCTCGCCGGCGACGATGAAGTCGAGCGAGAAGCGGGCGACGCCGCCGTCCTCGGGAGATTCGGAGATTCGCGCCGGGCTGGCCAGCGTGACGGTACGCTCGCCGTAGTACGGATGAATCAGCGTGCCCGCGCCGCGCTGCTTCAGCGCCTCGATCAGCGCATCGCGTGCCTTGAAATAGTCCGGGCCGACGATGATCGCTTCGATCGTGAAGGCATCGGCCTTGAGGCCAAGGTCTTCGGGGTAGGCGTCATCGCGCTGCGGGTACTCATGGATCGCCACGCGCCGGCCGACCTGCGTCTGCGCACTCTTCACGCCGAACGGCACGCCGCGGAACGAACCCGGCTTGAGCGACTTGCGCCAGGGCGCGACGTAGGGCTTGCTCACGGCGTCACCATCGTGCGGCCGGCATCGACGTTCAGCGGCACGCGCGGGTTGCTGGTGCTCGCGGCGACCGAACTCACGCGGCCGTCCTGGTCGACGCGGACGCGGATCTCGCCTCCGACCGTAGCGTCTTGCCCGCCTGGCGTGATTGCCGAGGGCCGGGCATCGCCCAGCTTCCAGTCGGAAGACCCTTTTCCAGACCCCGGCAGTAGATTGGCGAGCGTCTGCATCTTGCTCGAAATCCAGTCGATAGCGCCGGCGAAGGAGTTTTTGACGCCTTCCCAGAGGTCGACGAAGAACGCCTTGATCGGTGCCCAGTTGTCGATGATGATACCGGCGGCGGCGCCGATCAGCAGCGCGGCGGGAACGATCGGGTTGGCCAGCATGAAGACGCCGAAGGCCGAAACAATGGTCAGCGCGGACGCCAGCGCCCCGCCGACACCCAGCAGCACCGTCGCCAAGCCGCCGACGGCCGCTCCGACACCTGCCAGCGCCAGCGCCGCAACGCCACCGCCGATCGCGAGACCAGTGAAGGCAAGCGCGATCCGGCCGAGCCATTGCGCCAGAACCGGGTTCTGCGTGATCCACGTTCCCACGGCCTCGGAGAGCTTACCGAACCAATCGGCGAGGTTCTTCAAGTCGTCGCCCATCGCCCCGGAAAAGCCGGCGATCGTATTGGTGAAGGTGCCGCTCGCCGCATCCCACAGGTTTTTCAGAGTGCCGAGCTGCATGTCGGTGCGCTTTTGCAGCGATGCCTGCTTGTCCATCGCCTCGACCATTTTCTGATAGCCATCGACGCCCTCTTTCACCAGCGTGGCAATCATCTGCTGATCCTGGCCACCGCCGAAGATTTCCTTGAGTACCGCGTTCAGCCGCTCGGCGGAAAGCCCCTTCAGCTTGTCGAACTCCTTGACCATATTTTCGATGCCAAGAAAGTTCCCCTTTTTGTCCGTGAACTTGAGTGTCGGCATGTTGTGGGCTGAGAGCAGCGCATTTGCCTTGCCGACTTTGCTCCGATCGAGCAGCGAGGCGCTGATCGAGGCGAAGCCGGTGCCGACTGTCTCGCCGGACAAGCCACCCTTGACCCAGAGCGCGTAGAGCGGCGCGAGTGCCTTGCCGGCGGCCAGCCCCTGCTGCCCGAGAGTCTTCAACGCGCCGCCCGAGCGGGCGAAGGCGTACATCATCTCCGTGGCGTCAACGCCCTGAAAGTAGGTGCGCTGAATCGTGTCCATGAACTTGAGCATGTCGCTGTCGGCAACGCCGAGGGCGGTCTTCAGCTTGGCCGCGAAAACCCCCATCTCCTCAGGCGTCTTCTTCAGCAGAACCGCCATTCTCGCCGCCGCTTCGCCGACGCCGCCGAGAATGGAGTCGTCGGTAATACCCTGCGCTTTCAGCGCCGCCATCATGTTCAGGAAGTCGGCCGACGTTCCTGGGAGAAGGTTGCCGAGCTTGATCGCCAGCGCGTTGACCTTCTCGAAGGCTCCCGTGAGGCCGTCGCGGTCAGTCATCGTTACCTTCAGACGCATCGACGCATCCTCCAGATCGGAGAACGCCGACACCGATTTCATCAAGGTTCCGCCAGCCAGAAAGCCCGTTGCCATCGCGTTGCGTCCGGCGCTTCCCATCTGCTTGAACTTGTCGCGCAGCCCATCAACCTGCTGACCGATGCCGCGCATGCCGCCCGACATCTGGTCGAACAGCTTGATGGTCACCCCCATCATGATCATGCTATTTGACATGCTATGCTGATCCGCTGCTTGCTCTGTTCAAGGGACTGTTCTCAATGGTCGCGCTGCTCGGGCTGGTGCTGGGGCTTGCCTTCATCGGCGTCGGCATCGCCGCCGCCGGCTGGCAGGGCGGCCTTGCCGCGCTGATCTTCGTCGGCCTGTTCGCAGCCGCCGCCGGGATGTTGAGCGACCTCGTCAGCCCTCGTCGCGGCGGTTGACCCGCACCGCCTGCGCGTGCCAGAACGTGAACTCATCGACGCTCATCTCCCACAACTCGGACGGCTGGAAGTGGAAGGTGACGGCGATGTCACCCATCACGTCTTCCCAGTTGCGGGGAATCCCCCCAAAAAACCGCTGACCACCTCGATCAGCTTGGGCATGTCTTCAACGTCCAGCCGGTCGATCACCGCCGGCGTCAGATCGGTGAGCGCGGCGGCAAAGTCGAGGATCATGTCGAAGGGCTTGTCCATCCCCTTCAGCCCCCGGAAATCACCGGCCTTCGGGCGGCGCAGCTGCAGCAGCGAAATCGTCTTCTCGCCGTAGCTGATCGGATGCGCCAGCGGGATGTCAATCGTTGCGGTCTTCTCGCTCATCTCACACCTCCTCGCAGCTCATGCCTTCGAAGCGCAAGGCCACTTCACCCTTGTCGAGCTCGAGCGCTTTCGCGCACCAGGCGTTGCGCAGCACGTAACTCTTTTTCGTGTCGGTATCGAACGATACGACGACGTCGACCATGTCGGCCAGCTCCTGCAGCGACGTGTCGGCGCTGTGCGCGATCGAGCACTCGACGAAAGGCACGGTCGGCTTTTCCTTGTAGCCGAGCACGCCCGAGTCGCCCAGTTCGGCGGTGCGCTCCGGATTGCCGAAGCCGAGCTTGGCGCCTTCCTTCGATGCCATGCGTTTGCCGGCGATCGTGACGTAGGCGCGTCCAGTCAGTTGTCCCATTGTTTACCTCACAGATTGAATTGAACGGCGCCGGCGAAGACATCGAACTGATTGACGATGTTCGGCGGCAGCACGGCATTGACGCGGCACTCGTCGGCAGTCGAGCGCAGCACCTTCAGGTTTTTCTTGAAACTCGCCAGGTCTTCGAGCAGGCCGACGTACTCCAACTGGGCCGCGGCGGCGATCAGCGTGTTTTCGATCAGCCTCGGCGTTGCGATCTTCTGCCCCGGCGCGATCCGAGCGAGCACATCGTCGTCGGCCAGCTTGTGCGCCGGATAGTCGCGAGCGACCGCGAACCGGAAGACGTAGCGCATGTAGTCGACCGTCCACTTGGTGTTCAGCTTCAGGAGGCTGCGATCGTCCATGCCGAAGGTGTTGGTCTGGTAGGTCGTAATGACCTGCTCGATCATCGCCGCGCCCGACTCGTCGAAGATGATCGTGCTGATGCCATCGTGCAGCACCAGGTTGCGCTCGGTCTGCGTGAAGCGCACCGCCTCGGCCGGCGCCATCACCGCGGGCAGGGAGAGGCCGCGGAACGGAATCGCCGGATCGTTGCCGCCGGAGAACTCGACTGCAGCCGCTGCCTGCGCGGCGATTACCCAGGGCAGCGTCGGCGAGCCGTTGAGGCCGAAGACCGTGCTGTGCGGACTATTGCGGGTGGAACCGAAGGTCGACAGCGTGGCGGCCGTGCCGGACTTGAAGGCGAACACGTGGCCGGCGCGCATGTCCATGCCGCCCCAGCGGCTCTGCAGCTCGGTCTCCATCGCCACCAGGTTGGCGGTGTCGCTCCACGGCATGGCGATGCTGTAGTAGGCGCCGGTGCTCATGGCGGCAATCAGCGCGAGCACGTCGGGGTTGCCGCTACCGGCAACGCCGGCAGTGATGGCCATCGTGACGCCCTTCGGCATTGCCTCGCCGTCGTAGTAGTTCCAGCGCACGTCGATGGCGCCGGCGTCGGCGCCCTTGTGGCGGGCGGTCAGCGTTACCACGCCAGCGGCGGAGGTGGCCGTCACCGGCGAATCGAGGTCGGCATTGACGGCCGCGGCGATGGCCGTGGCAATGGCGGCAACGGCCTGCCCCGAGCTGATGCCGATGGCGATCCGCCGACCGCCGATGTAGAGATAGGCCGTTCCCGCCTCGGTGGGCGCGCCGGTGACGGTGATCGTGGTGGTGGCCATCACGCCGGCAGGCAGATCGTCAGCGGCCAAGGCCCACATTTCGGTGTAGGGATTGACCTGGATGGCGGCGGCAATCATTTGCGCCAGCTGCGAGCCGCGGCCGAAGTAATTGACGCCATCGGCGGCGCGCGTCACCCGGGTGAGCACGCCAGCGGCAACGGCGCCGGCGGCAAGGCGCTGGCCGAGGATGAGGATGCGGCGCGCCATTCCCGGCAGGCCGCGAACCGCCTTGGTGTGGTCGATTTCGATGAACTGACCGGGCACCCGCCAATCGATGGGGATGGTCAGGAAGTTGATGTTGTCGGGCATGGTGGGCTCCGTTGATCAGGACTTGGCTTTAACGGCCGTTTCGGCGGCGGCCGCGGGCTGCTCAGGCACCGGGCCGAGCGTGGCGTCGCCATCGCGCTCGCGGCGAAGCCAGTACGACGTGCGCTCGACGGCTTCGCCGGCGGGGTCGAGCGGCTTTCCGTTTTCGTGCCGGACGAGAACGCCGGGCTTCGGCGTAGCGAAGATTTTTTCCATTGAGTTACTCCTTGTTGGCGAGGCGGTCTTTGAGGCAGTAGCCCATCAGCGGCCAAATCTTGGCGATGGCGTTCTGGCGGGCGATCTTGCGGCCAATCTCGGCGTCGAAGTTGTCGGGAGAGGCGCAAGCCGACTCGCCGGTGACGGTGAAGCCATTGCGCAGTACGAGGACGCAGAAAGTGAGCAAGCCGAGCGCCTTGAAGTTATCGATCCCCTCGATGTGTTGCACTCCAGAACCGCCTACCGACAACAAGCCATCGGCGGCGGTGAAGTAGTGCTCGCTGGCGATGTTCGCCTCGATGTCCGCCGGCGTGATGCGCGGCGCCGTCAGACCTTTTGCCTGGATTTCATTCTCGATTTGGTCGGGCATCACTGCTTACTCCTGAAGTTTTAGGGTGTCGGTCAGTCCGGGTGCCGACGTGCTGTAATCCGGCGGCTCCTGGAGCCACTTGCTGTGCTCGGCCGCGCTGGCCTGCGCGTCGATGTCGGTGGCGGCGTGGAAGGTGCGGAAAGCGGCAAGGTCCGCCTCGTTGATCGGCAGCTGCAGGCGTACATCGGCGGATGCCTGGATCTGCACTACGCCAACGTAAAGACCTTTCTGGTAGAGCGCCTCGCTGGCGACCTGGTCGCACGAGAGCACCTCAAAGCCGGCTATGGCAAAGCCCATGCCGACCGTGGCGCCGTCGACCAGCGTCATCACCGCGTCCAGCATTTCGTACAGGCCGATGGCGACGCCGTCGCCGTGGCGCGCTGCCTGCTGGCTGCGGCTGTTCTTGGCCACGCAAGCGATGCCGAACTTCGGCCGCGCATAGCCGCGGACAACCGGGAACGAGCCCATCGCCACATAGACCGCCGGCGCGTCGGTGGCAAAGCGGCCGAGCAGGCTGTCGCCGTCGAGGTCCGGCAGCGAATCGACTTGGCGCAGACGCGAGGCGAGCGGCGACGCACGCAGCAGCGCGACGAGGCCGGTTTCGAGTTCAACCAGCATGGGAAGCCCCTCCGATCGCGCCATTGATGCGCCGGGCGAGCGCGTCGAGGATGTCGTCGCGGTCGTCGGCATTGACGCCGAGGAACGGGCGCGCCGGCATCTTCACGGCCTTGACGACGGCAAAGCCGCCACCCGGCAGCCGGAACTTGAGCGCACCGCCGGACTTGGCGCGGATGGTGCCG
Source organism: Rhodocyclus gracilis (assembly GCF_009617575.1). Classification (GTDB taxonomy): domain Bacteria; phylum Pseudomonadota; class Gammaproteobacteria; order Burkholderiales; family Rhodocyclaceae; genus Rhodocyclus; species Rhodocyclus gracilis. The sequence goes on along the minus strand of NZ_WIXJ01000001.1, from coordinate 3,761 downwards.
CCGAACTGGTGAATCGCCGCGTAGATGCGATTGACGCCCCACTCGGCAAAGTCGGCGCCGGCGCGGCCGTTGATCGACCCGGACAAGTGGCCATCCTTCGTCAGCGTGCGGCCGCCGGCCAGCTGAGCGCGCAGGCTCGGCTGCCACTTCACACCATCAGGGCCGGTCTCGCTGCGAAAGCGGGCGCGCGTGCTGTTCTCGCCAATGGCTGCGATGTCGCGCATCGCCGGCGAGGCGTCGCGGCCGAGCGCGATCAGCCGGCGCAGCGCGCCGTTGATCTGCCCGTCTTCGATCTTGATCCAGGCGTCCATCAGATGAAGTCCGCCGACGCGCTGCGCCGCCACACGGCGGGCGCGCTGGTCATCTCGACATTGCCGCCGCTGGCGGCCGGCGTGTCGGCCGGATCGCCCAGCGAGACCTTGCCGGCCGCGACGTCGCGAAAGAAGGAAAGCGCCGCGTCGTAGCGCTTCTGGATGGTTTCCGACGCCTGGTCGTCATGCAGGAAGTAGCGCGCCATGTCGCACGCCAGGCGCTTCACTGCCGCCGGCGGGCTGGCCATCGGCACGGTGTAGCGCGTGGCCAGATAGCCGTCGATGGTGCTGTCGGCATCGGCCAGCGCCTGCGCAATCAGCGCTTGCGCGCTGGCCACGGCGGCGCGCTCGGCGGCAGACCACGCCGCCAGGCTCTCGCCCGCCACCGCGGCCGCCAGCAACTCCGGGCCAACCAGGCGCGGCGTCGACCGATCGACACGCTGGGCGATCTCCTCGGCCGCAAAGCGCGCGAGCAGGTCGGCGGCGGTGGCGTAGGACATGGCTACTTGCCTTTCTTGGCGTCGACGGGGCCGCTCACTGCCTTGATGGCGAGCAGGTCAACGGCCTCGGCGTCGGAAAGTTCGAGCGAGCCGCCTTCGGGCACGACGACGATTTCCTTCGTCTCGGCGTTCGGCATGGTCTTGATCGGGGTGTTGGCGATGTAGGTTCCCACGGCAGTCTCCTGACGCCCCCGGACGAACCGGGGGCTGATTGGTCAATGATTGATGGCGAAGGCGGTCAGGCCGGGTTCTGGATCAGATAGCCGGCGCTGATGCCGGACAGCACCGGCGCACGTTCGTAGGTCACCGGATAGATCCACGACTTGGAGTTGTCGTCGTAGTACGGCTGATCGGCGGCGGGGTTGCCCGTCATCGTGTAGGTGTAGCCATACGACGGCTCATCCGGATCGGAGAGCTGGCCTTCGGGAACGAAGGCCAGCACGGCGTTATTGCCCCAGATGTCAGTCGCGACGTTGGCGTCGTTCCAGTAAACGCCGGCGCCGACGATGACCTTCTTGACGTTGAAAAGCCCGGCCAGCATGTCCGGCGTGATCGATTGCGCGCTGGTGTATTGGAAGCGCGCGACGATGTTCGGATTGTTCTTGCAGGCGTTGAAGGCGACGGCCGAGAGCAGCAGCACGTTCGGATAGACGCCGCACTGGCTGCGGATTGCCTCGCGGCCAGTGTCGATATCGGCCAGCGGAACGCCGGTGGAGACGCTCCATTTCGTGGCGCCGGCGAGCGTGATCTTGTTGCCTGCGCCGTAATTGGCGGCATTCGTTGCCAGCGCTGCCTGCTCGACTTCGACCGACAGCTTGAGCGCCTTCATCGTCTTGCGAACGGCGCCACTGCCCAGATCGACGCCCGGCACCAGCGAGGCGTCGCGCTGATACTCGCGCGGCACCATGCCTTCCAGGGAGTGATTGAAGAGCGCGAAGGGCTTGCCGAGATAACCGTACTGGACACGACGGGTTGCCGATCCCGGCGTGCGCGCCGAGGAATACAGGCGGAAGGCCTCGCGGCCGAACTCCAGAATCTGGCCACCGGAGACGGCGACAAAAGCGGTCGGGAAGAGCACGTTGCCGACCATTTCCTGATTGCTGTAGCCCTGGGCGACAGACGACAGGATCGGATCGATGACGCGGACCGACGAGGGAGAGAGAGCGTTGGGCATGACGGTTCCTTGGGGTGATTAGCGAAGAGGGGGCGGCGGATCAGGCCATCGCGATTTCGACGAGGTCGCCGGAAGCGCCTGCGGCCTGCATGGCGTAGCCGACGATGTACTGGGCCGGGTCGCCGCCGGTAATGTCGGTGGCGCCGTTCGCTGCTGCCGATGTGACCGCCGTCGCGCCCGCTGCGATGGCGATTGGAGCCGCTGCGACCACCCGACCGACGGCATCGACAGTCAGAGCAGTCTCAACTGCGAAGGCTCCGCCGGCCTCGGCAACTGCGGTGCCCAGACGGCATGCTCGCCCGTAGGCGCCCGAGGCGACGCTGAATTCGGCGATGCCAAGCACCTTCTGGCCGGCAGCCGAGGCCTGAGCGCCGTTGAAGCCGACAGCGCGGTACTCCTGAACGGCGCCGTTGGCCAGAAACGGAAGGGAAAGAATGGAAATGGCTTGCTGACTCATGATGTCTCCCGGAGTGGATATCAGTGACCGCCGACGGCCTTCACCGCGACGAGGTAATCGACCTTGTGCTCGGCCTGGTACGTGAGCGCCGCCTGGTGGATCGCGAGCTGGGCGGGATCAACCTGCGCGCCGGCTGGAGCGGCAAAGTCGCCACCGCCGATAACAGGCTTCGGCGGCACGCCGTTGGTCTGGGTCTTCAGCGGCGCGACGACCGGGGCATCCTTGATGAAGCCCTTGAGCGCGACGACGTCGACCGTCTTCGCCCACGCCTCCTGCGCCGGCAGCAACTTGCCGGCAGACAGCGCCGCGGTGATCACCTCGGCCTTTTCTTGCTCGGCGGCGGCAGCCTTGAGCGCGGCGTTTTCAGCGCGGGCACTCGCCAGTTCGCCCTGGGCGGCGGTGAGCGCGGCGATCGGTACGAACTTGGCCGGATCGGGCGCGGCGCTCTTCAGCGCGGCAATCTCACGTCCCTGGTCGGCGAGGTACTGCGCCAGGTCGAACGAGGTTGCCGCCTGGGCCGGACCCGACTTGATCTGATCGATCAGCTTCTGCAGCTGGGCGGTGACTTCTTCGGCGGTGGCGCCGACGGGCAGGTTGAGCAGGTAACGCAGCTGCTCGAGGAGTTCATCCATTGGGTTCTCCTGAGGGGTGAAGGAAAGGGCGGCGGAATACTTCGCCGCCACGGCGGCGGTGAGCCCGGGCTGCAAATCGAGGGCAGGGAAATTGGTCAGCGCCACATGCAGCACGCGCACCGGCGCGCCGCTGGCGTCGTACTCGAACACCGGGCTGATGTAGCGGTACTCGTCGGACTCGATGAAGTTGGCGGCGCGCTCGGTCTGACCTGCCTGAATTCTTCGGACCACTTATTCCTGGAGAACGGCCTCCGGTTGGGTGGTTGATAAACGGGCTTTTTTGAACGCCGCTGGCGTCTGGTTACCCAGGCTCGAATGCGGGCGAACCTCATTGTAGTGCTGACGCCATTGCTCGATGACGACCTTGGCCTCGAGCCGATGGCGGAACCACTCCATCGACAGGCACTCATCGCGAAACTTGCCGTTGAAGCTCTCGGTCGTCCCGTTTTGCCAAGGCTTGCCCGGATCGATCAGCGCCATGTCGAGATTCTGGCTGGCCGCCCAGCGCAGTAGCGCGCAGGACACGAACTCGGGCCCGTTGTCCGACCGCAAGACCTGTGGGGCGCCGTGGATGCTGATCAGTCGGGAAAGAACCTCCACGACCCGCGCTGAACGGATCGAGCCGGCCACATCAATCGCCAGGCACTCGCGGGTGTATTCGTCGATGACGGTCAGGCATTTCAGTGC
>NZ_WIXJ01000019.1 GCF_009617575.1 Rhodocyclus gracilis | reverse complement strand
GAACAAGCCCTCACCGGAGGGCTTCCAAGAGCCGGAAATTTCCAGCTTAGACCGGTACTAAATCCGGTGCAGCCTCACACGACCGCCGTTGGCAGGTAAGCGTGAACGGCGTCGATCACGTGACCGAAATTGCCGTGAGTGTCGCCACAGAAGAAGATTTGCCGCATCGAAAATCCCAGGAAAGCTTGCAAAGCTTGATGAGCGTGAGACGCTTGAGGTGTGCCGTCCCTCACACCCCAAGCAACAAGTCAGGCTGAAACCTGCTCGCGTAGGCAATTCCGTCGATCAGCCTTCTCCGCTCCGTCGGCTATTCGAGGAATGTCGCGCGAACTGTTGCGTTTTTGATGAAAGCACGAAACCGCATGGCGGATGATCTGCTTCTTAGGGCGACTGGCGTTTTGTGCGTGGCTTACGGTGCGTCAGGGATTCAACGAGCGTTGAGTACCATCCTGGCGCATCCGGAAAATCGGCGAGTAGCACATTCCAGCGTAGCGCATGTGAATCAAGCGAAGCCTGAAGTCGTTCCTGTGGCGTGGCCATCACCCACAAGCCGCACTGTAGCCATCGATGTCGTTCATCGCGTCTAAGCGTTTCGAAACACTCCCGCTTGCCGGACTCTGCCCTCGTAACCTCGATCCGGAGGGTTTTTCCAAGATACCGGAGAAATCGTCCCTGACTGCGATTGGATCCCATGATCATGCAGAGCTTGCGCAGAATGGCAAAGAAGCCGTGGTTGAATTGCCCAACCTGGTTTAAAGGCTGTGTTAAGGAATGTGTCGCGCCATCGAACATCAGCTGCGTTTCCACGGTGGCAAACTGTACTCGGCGCCTCGGCGCTTCGCGAAAGTCCGCGAAGCAGACCGGACAGAGGTTCATCGGCAGCGCGTCGTCGATCTCTCGCCCAAAATCACCGCGATAGTGCATGACGGGGGAGGCACACTGCGGACATGCGTCCAGAAGCTCGATGCGGTGTGTCGGGCAATAGGTCGCCAGCGCCAGCCGCCAGAATTTTCTGAAGTAGGGGATCGTGCCGTCGGCGAGGCAGGCCGGACAGAACTGCTGCCCATAACCTTTTCGCCGCATGCCCCGACTCAGTATTGGTGTGACCCAGTGCAAATGGCCGGAGAATCGAGGGCTTCGATACAGTCGATGCCGGTAGGTGGTTAACGTGCTTGCGAGCACTTCACGTTTCCGGCAACCGGTGTGAAGCGCGATCGCCTCAATCAGCCAGTCCGGGGCGGAGCGATCAACATCACGGTTCCATGGTGACTTTGCGTTGCCGAAGAGTTCCCAGCACAGCCGCTGCACTTTGATGCCGTTCGCCGCAGCGATTCGCACCAGCCACGATGACAGCAATTCATCCGGTAACAACTGAGGATGTGCTGGCCACAGGAGGGCGTGTGCCATGCGCTAGATATCGACAGGTTCCGTCCGGCGTTCTGCAGGCGGGATCCAGTCGATCTGGTCGAGTACTTTTTTGTCAATCCGTTCGCGCCCCGTCTTGATTGCATGCTCCGCTGCGGAAGTCAGCAGCCCCGAAATCTCGCCGATATAGCCGTCGGTGAGCGCGAGAATTTTGTTGGCCAGCGTCTCTTCTTCAAGATAGGACGGGTGATGAAGCGGCAGCGTCGATTCGAACGTCCGCAGCAAGTCCTTAAAGGGCTCGCCAAACTTCCAGGGGCTCAGTGTCACAACGCGAAAGCGGTTCGAGAGCTGAGGGTCGGTTTGGATCGCTCGAAAGGCTTCGCGAACGCCGATGCCGACGATTGGTATCTGGAGTTCGTTGCCGAGATACTTGATGAGGTTCAGGAAGATTCGCTGTTTTGCCATGGCGCCGGCAAGAATGTGCTGGATTTCATCGATGATCAGCATCTTCAGTCCGACGACACGGAGCAACTTGATCACTTGTGCCTGCTTGCGGTCTGCCCGGTCTGAGGGTTTATAGGGCGCAAACAGCAAATCCAGAATCGCGTTGTAGAACCTTCCTTCGTCCGGACTGATTGGTGCTTGGATGTACATCACCGGGATGTTCGCAGCTTCGCTCGCCGGGTCGTTTTGGGATGGGTGACGCTTGCAGAAGTACTTGGCGAGCAGCGTCTTTCCGCTATTGGTTTCGCCGACGATCAGGAGGTTCGGCATTCGGTGTGATTTCGGATACTGAAGAAGATCTTCAAGCCGAATCAGAATCTTCTGTGCAGCATCGTAGGAGACCCAGCGCGATCCCTTGATGTACCGAATGCGCTCTTCATCGGAGCGCTCTAGGTAAGTGGACGCAGTCTTCTGGAGAAGCGGTCGTCCTTCGGTAATAAACAGGCTACTGTCAGTCAAAGTCAATCTCCTCGACCGCGTACGTTTTGGTACTGGCGTAGCCATTGGGTGTGGCAGGGGATTGCGGAGCTTCGGCGGCGGCAGTTTCGCGCCTCAAGTGATGCTCTGCGCCGGTGACACCCAAGCGTTTGCGCTCGCTATCCCGCCGCATCTTTCTGGTTGTCTTCTTCGCCTGTTCAACTATTTGTTGCATCTTGTCGTAGGCGGCGAAGATGCGTGCCTCATCCGGAGCGGTCTGAGGATGTTCCTCCAGTGCTCTTCGTTCGGCCTCGCGCAATTCCCATATGCTGATCGCTGGGTGCGAGGTGTTCCGGTAAGGAATCGGGAAGTACTCCTTCACCTCTGGATCAAAAAACCAGATCGTGCTGATGTCACGCGGGTCTCGGCGACACAGGAATTTGCGCTTCAGCTTCGGTTGGTCCGGGTCTTTGGAGTCGACCCATCGGCGCAGCACGTGGTGCTGATACTCGACGTGATCCCAGACGATTCCGTAGTGCTGGACGGTGCGCAGCTCGAACGGCATCAGGTCGAGCTTCAGCTTGATTTCGTTTGTGATGCGGGCCGGCATGCCAATGCCGGGCGTCTTCTTTGTCCCCAGGATGCCCTCGTGCCACTTGGCGATAGGTGCGATCCCGAGATGCGAGTGCTCGCGTTGGTGATACACGTCGACGCAGAGGAGAGTGAACCAGCGCTCGAACTCCTTGATGCTCATCGTCGCTTCCGCGTCGGAATCGTAGTCGCCCCGCTGTTGAACGTTTGAGAAAGTCGTTCCTTCGAGACCATGAATTTCGTTGTTCAGGGTGCCGAGTAGTCGCTCAATGTGGGCTCCGTAGCGCGGCTTTGCCACCGGACGCCATTCGAGGTTGATCCCGTATTCCTGGCAGGCCCGTTGCAGCATCAGGCCACGGAACTCCTTGGCGTTGTCCGCATGAATCGTTCGCGGGACTCCCCAGCACGGCCACTGGGCCTCGATGTCGAGTTTCGCGAGAAACTTCTCTTTCGGAAGGAATGCGTGCGCCAGGCAGAGGCCGAGCGAAATGTTTCCGGGCTTGTCGAAGGACATATAAAAGCCCAGTACCATCCTGCTGAAGACATCAATCGCCAGTGTGAGATAAGGGCGCCCTATAGGCTGTCGGTGGACGTCGTCGACCAGGACGATATCGACCGGGGTGTGGTCGATTTGAATCACTGAGAGAGGTGCGTTCGCACCTGGGAAACTCCCCGCGATCAGTAACTGCTCGTTCTCGGCGGCCTTGGTTCCCTCACGTGCCTGTGTCTTCTGGAATGTGCTCAGGCGTTTGATGCGTGCTCTCACCGTGTTGGCATGCGGTGCCTGTAGCTGGTTCTTTGCGCACAGGCGGTTTATCTCGCGAATGATCTTCGCTGCATTGCGCTTCTGTTTGTGCAGATAGAGATTTTTGATCGTGTCGCCGACGATCTTTTCGACTTCTTCGGGAAGCCCGATTTGTCCCTTGTCGCGTCGAGGCCGCCGTAGAAAGGCAGAGATTTTGCCGACACGCTTGTAGAGATCGATCCACGCGTAAATGGTCGCGCGGCTGACGTTTGATTCGCGCGCTCTTTCCTCAACCGCTTCCACCGTGAGTCGCGGCATTTCGAGCAGGGGTTCGATGATGCGGTACTTCTTCTCCGCAGCTTCCCACTGATCCGGGTCAATGTCGCCGAGATCCTGCGGGGGGGCGAGTGGTGCCTTTATGGCCGATATCTCCGTGATCGGTGCGTGAACAAGCTTGCCACTCTCGGGCTCAAACAGGAGCACCGTCACAAAGTCCTGCGACTCTTGGCGAATGACATGGCGGATGCCCCGATAGAAAACTTCGGTACCGTAATCAAGCACCAGCCGCGACGTCGGCTCACTCATTCAAAGCCCCAAATCGGTGAGTTCATCGAGAGGTAGCTCGACATGTCTGTGCCGATGCGTCCAGAGGCAAGCAGATGCCACGTTGCAGCGAGGTATTCTGCTTGCAGGCACTCATCGTGCGCGAGCGACCTGACGAGTTGAGCCGGTGTCGTTCCATCCTGCCGCGTAATGCCGACAATGACGGCATTGATGATCTCTTGCGGGAACGAGCGGGCAAGAAAGGGCAGCAGGAACTTCGCGTTATCCAGATAGGGCGTCCGGATTTCGATTTCGCTGACCAAGCTGAAGCGGTAGCCATGCGCCCGAGCGAAGCGAACGCCCTGCTTCAGCTTTGGTTTGAGGACGCGCCAGTTTTTGCCGACATCATCCCGATATTTGACCTCTACGAGCAGCGGCTTCCGGCCAAGAACCGGCTGAAAATGAACGAGGACGTCCGGTGTGTAGCTGCGCGCCTTGCCTTCGTTGTCGGTCCACTGGATTCGTACAGGCTGGACCTCGAACGTGGTTACCTCTGGAGAAAACTCCAACAGGCAGAGGTAATCTCTCTCCAGCGTTGATTCAAACTGAGCGGCGCCGACGGCCTTCGTCGAGAAGGCGATCCCAGTGACGTTGCGATAGTTTTTGGGGATCGTCCGGACAGGCATTCCCAAACCACTCCAGAGTTGCGTCGTCGGATATGCAAATGGTCTGGTTTATGAGTGTGAGGTTCTGGAATGCCGGTGTCAATGGCGTGCCATTCTCTTGGGATTTTTCCAGTTTTCCGATGGAATCGACAGCATAGGTGGGAATCAGTTGGATGCCAACGTCGCTCCTGTCGTCAACGTTTAAACGCCTGTTTGTCCAAAATAATCAGCAGACGGCTCACGCGCTCTGATCACTCCTCCCTCGCCCCCTAAATCCAGAATCCACGCAAAGCATGTAAAGCCATGTTAAGAACATGGCCATGCCGACGACGTGGCGTATATTTCCTCTGGGTTATGAAGAATGGCTTTTGCAGTATCGCATTGACGCATTTCTGAAATCTTCTTGGATTTTCTGTCGTGCAACGCCCGCTGCATTTCATCTCGGGGCTGCCTCGCCCCGGTTCATCTCTGCTCGCTGCGCTAGTGCGCCAGAACACATGCCGGCACTTTCCGCAGAATCCCGGCTTTTCTGCCGCCCTCAAGGTATTCCCGTCGGCCAATACGCGCCGTTCCGTGATGCCGCATGCGGACGAGTCTATTGGCGTTGTACTCGGTTTAGGTATGGAGAGGGCTTGGCGCATCTCGGATGCGTCAAGCCCTCTATCGTTTGGGCGGCGACTGGGGCGAGTGGCGGTCCCGACTTTGGCCTCTGAAGCGCCCAATGGCTTGGAAATCCCCAGGCAGCCCCCTGAGAAACACCGGATACCTACTGCTCAAAACCCCTTCTTACGCTTTACGACCTCACCATGCCTACTCCTCATTTTTGCGCCAACCGACCTGAACGCATCGCCGCGATCATAGCCGCCCTCTTTAGCGTGAGCGCTCAGGCGGGCGACTTCACGATCCACAACGGGCAAACCGTCACCACGACACAAACACTGACAGGAAACGATACCGGCCTCGTTGAGGTGGGGGGGCGATTGTGCTCACCGGATTTAGCGGGGTCGGGATCCAATCAATCGGCAATAACTCCAGCATCTCCAATGCTGGCAGTATTACGGCGTCTGGACAGTTTGGGTACGGCATTTACTCAACGGGCGCCACGGCCAGCATCACGAACACCGGCAGCATTTCGACGTCTGGAGGTAGCGGGTACAGCATTGTCTCAGTGGGCAACAACGCCAGCATCACCAACGCTGGCAATATTTCGGCGTCTGGATATTTTGGGCACGGCATTTACTCCTTTGCTGCCAACGCCAGCATCACCAACGCCGGCAGCATTTCGACTTCTGGAGACAGCGCGGTAGGCATTGTCGCAAGCGATGCCAACGCCACCATCACGAACGCTGGCAGTATTTCGACTTCTGGAGAGAGCGGGGAAGGCATTGTCGCAAACGATGCCAACGCCAGTATCACCAACGCTGGCAGTATTTCGATTTCTGGGCATAACGGGAGGGGCATTTCCTCAAACGGCGCCAATGCCACTATCACCAACCCCGGCCACATTACCGTCAGCGGATCAGGCGCCATCGGCATTTGGGTTGGCGCACCCAGCGGCGCGAACACCACCCTCAACGTCTCCGGCAGCATCACGGCCACGGGCGCGGCGACGCGGGCGATTGTGGGCGGGGCTGGCAATGAAACGCTGAACCTCGCTCCCGGCGCAAAAATCGTCGGGACGGTCGATTTGGGCGCCGGCACGAACGTCGTCAATGTGATCACCAGCGGCGTGTCGCCATCGAGCACGATCGGGGTCGCCAGCAGCGGGGGAACGCTCGCCCTTCGCACCTCCGGTTCCGGCCTGTCGCTGGTCAGCGGCAACGCCGTGACGATCGTCGATCCCAGCGCTATCGCAACGACGCCGGCCTCGCTGGGGAGCCTGTCTTCCGGGATTTCTCAGCAGATCAGCCGGCAGCTCAATCGTACGCCGCCCTTGCCGGCGCCGGTGCAGGTTGCGTCCACTGGGTCGCTCGCCGGCTTGCTGCCGGCCGATAATCAGCCGACTGCGTGGGGACAGGTGTTCGGCCAATACACCCGGAACAACACGAACGGCGCTTCACTGGCGTTTCGTGACCAGAACTACGGCGTGATTGGCGGCCGGGAGCAAGGCATCGGCGAGCACCGCGCCGGCTTCTTCGGCGGCGTTGCACAAATCCACATGGAGACCAATATGTCTTCCGCCAGCAGCGATGGCAACTCGCTGTTTGCGGGGGCCTACGGTCAGTACGTGCTCGACCAGTGGCGCATCAATGGCAGCGTGGCCGTCGGCTATGCGAGTTACCGCAGTGATCGTTTGGTGCTCGATAACCTGTATGGCAATCAGAAGGCCACGGCGAATTATGGTGGCTGGTATGTCAGCCCGTCCGTGTCGGTGATGCGCATTCTGGATCAGGGGGACGGTTTCAGCTGGCGCCCGTCGCTGGCGGTGAACTACACCTGGGGGCATCTGGGCGGCTATACGGAATCGGGCACGACGCGCTCCAACCTCGCCGTCGGAGGACGTACGGCAGAAGTGCTCGATACGCGTCTGCAACTGGCGGCGCATCAGGACCTTGCCGACCGGCAAGGCGAGATCGAATGGCGCGGCGGTATCGGCCGCACGGTGTACGGGCACGATGATGTGGCCGTCTCCTGGCAGGGCGTCGGCAGCCGCTATGCGATGACCGGAACGGGCGACGTCACGGGCGGGTATGTGGGCGTGAACACGCGTCTGCACTACCGGAAGAATCTCGATTTCTCAGCCGACCTCGAAATGTTCCAGTCGGCGGGCGATATCAGTTCCGTGACGGCGTTTGCTGGGCTGATCTATCGGCTTTGAACTCGGGGCAATCGGGAGCCCTGTCCGAGTATCCGGTATCTAGGGCGCGCGTATCCATCGGCATGTCGCGCGAACTGTTGCGTATTTGATGAAAGCACGAAACCGCATGGCGGATGATCTGCTTCTCAGGGCGACGGGCGTTTTGTGCGTGGCTTTCGGTGCGTCAGGGATTAAACGAGCGTTGAGTACCATCCCGGCGCATCCGGAAAATCGGCGAGTAGCACATTCCAGCGGAACGCATGTGAATCAAGCGAAGCCTGAAGTCGTTCCTGTGGCTTGGCCATCACCCACAAGCCGCACTGTAACCATTGATGTCGTTCATCACGTTTAAGCGTTTCGAAACACTCCCCCTTGCCGGACTCTGCCCTCGCAGCCTCGATCCGGAGCGTTTCTCCAAGATACCGGAGACATCGTCCCTGATTGCGATTGGACCCCATGATCTGCGCGATCTCGGCGAGCGCTGCGGGAAGCACCGGGTCTATCGCCTGATGCGGCAGGAAGGCTTGCGCGCGCAGGTGGGCTATCGTCGTCGGTCAGGT
>NZ_WIXJ01000018.1 GCF_009617575.1 Rhodocyclus gracilis | reverse complement strand
GGTCGCCGAGAGCTTCTTCCAGCTACTGAAGCGGGAGCGAATCCGCCGCAAAACCTATCTCGACCGCGACGAAGCCCGCCGCGACGTCTTCCACTACATCGAGATGTTCTACAACCCGAAACGTCGTCATGGCTATGCAAACGACGTTTCTCCGGTAGAGTTCGAAAAGCAGTATTTCAATCGGCTGCAGAGTGCCTAGGAATACCAGGAATATTCAGTTTTTCAATGCCTACTGAGGCGCATTATGGTGGGGGTCATGAAGGCTACATTTACTATTTCGCTTGACTGTGAGGGAAAATGGGGCGTTGCCGATAATTTGACTGGAAATAACAGGAAGATAACCGATTCTAAATTGCGTGAGGCTTATGGCTATATATTCGATGTTTTGAGCCAAAATGAAATAAAAGCGTCGTTCGCGTTTACATCAATGTTTTCGGTTGGTGAGCGCGTGATAAATGAGTACCTGGAGAAGTTTCATGAGTTGAGTGAAAGAGGGTTTTCATGGTATGAGCCAATATGCAAGATGATATCGAATGATGATTTCGATGGCTGGATTGGTTTGGACTTTTTTGAGCGAGCAAGAAAAGAAGGTCATGAAATTGCTTGGCATGGTTTTTCTCATCATCCATTGGGAAAAAATATATCCAGAGATGTTGTCGAATTTGAGGTTGTGGCAGGGCTCGCAGTCGCGGAGATAAAAAAACTTAATCTAAAATCTATTGTCTTTCCCAGAAATGCAGTGGGACACCTTGATCTCATGAGCAGAAACGGCTTCGTTTGCTACAGGGAGTCTGCGGAGCGGAGATTAGGTTTTATGAGCAATAAATATCTTCGTGTGATTAATGAATTCAACCTTTCGTCCAAGTCAGAGCGAGGGGGGGTAATTGTCGCCGAAAATGATATTTCTGGTCTGCCCGCCGGTGATTTTTTGAACTGGCCCAGTGGTCCCCGCTCCATGGTTCCAGATTCTGTAACCATCAAGCGGTGGAAAAATATGATTGAAGATGCGGTTCGATATGGTGGCCATGTGCATCTGTGGTTCCATCCCCACAATCTCATCACTGCGCCAAGGATGAAGTTTACATTTTCGGCCATTATTCAGTACGCAGGGAAATTGGCTGCAATGGGAGATCTGTCAAATTGCACGATTCGTGAGTTGCATGAAAATTTTTCGGAGAGAAAATGAATAGTTCTTATATATGGCTCTCGGGGTCAGCTGGTCAGCTGGATTTATTTAAGAGTTTTTTTGACAAAAATGGTAGTCCGCGAAGTTCTGAGTATTTGCGCTGGCAATATTTAGACGGCAATCAAAGCGTTTCGCCGCTGGTTGTCTTGGGGCTGGATGGCGGTTCCTTGGATAATCCTGATGTGTCATGTATCTATGCTTTATTTCAAAATGAATTTTTGTGTTCGGGGAGTGCAATACTGGGCTCTCAATCTTTAGATACGATGACGGCACCCAAATTTCGTGGGAAGGGTCTGTTTAATAAGTATGCAAGCATTGTCTATGAGAAAGCGGCTAATGAAGGGGTTTCATTTGTGTATGGATTTCCCAATGGTAATTCTGCTCATGGATTCTTCAATAAGCTTGGTTGGCAAAAACTAGATCCGGTTCCGTTTTTGGTTCGCCCGATTAGTGTGTCTTACCTAATCGATAGGCTTCCAGTTTTAAAGAGATTTTCCTCGCTTTTTGATGGTTTACGGATTCGGTCGCGGCCTTTTGATTTGGACGAAGGGTACGTATTGAAAGACAATTTTGTTTTGGATCACCGGTATGAGGAGCTTTGGGAGGGCTTTAGGCAGAGCATTGGGGTGGCATTGAATCGTAATGTGTCGTACATGAAGTGGCGCCTGTTCTCGAAACCTGGCGAGGTTTATTCGAATGCTGCTATCTTCGATGGCGAGGGCGGGGATCTTCGTGCAATTTGTTTTTTTACGCAAAAACAAAAGCATGGGGGAAGTGTTGGGTATATCATGGATTTGATGTATGGTGATGGTTTTGTACGAGAAGGCGAGGCTTTATTGAATTATGTGGTTGACAAGTTATATCGCGCTAATTGTGATATTTTATTGGCGTGGTGTTTCGATCATTCGCCTAGCTACGAAGCGTATAGGAGGTGCGGTTTCTTGGCTTTCCCAGAGAGGCTTAGGCCTATTGAATTACATTTTGGTGTTCGTGCTTTTTCAAAAGAAATCGAGCCTGTTGTGGCCAATAGAAAAAATTGGTATATAAGTTATCTTGATTCGGACACCGTATAGTTGATTTTTAATTCAGGGTTGCTATCGTAAAGATATTTACCATGCAGATTATTTTGCTGGCATTGGCTGCGTTGCTTTTTTTGTCTCACCTGCTTTGTGAGACATTGGCATCTTTTGTTAGATACAATTTTGCTGGGATTGGCCGTCATATGCAGGGTGTGGCTGTGTCCAATTATTTTGGGATCGCCTCAAGGGGCTTTGTTGCGGCTTACGGTGTGCTCGCGTCCCTAATTGTTGAACGACACTATCCGCTTGGGTGGCAGTATGTGCTTGCATTGTCTTTGACGTTGATTTGCGGAGGTCTGGCCTCTCTTCTGCTCTCAAGAATTAATGTGTCAATTAATGCAACAGTGCCGGGAAAAAAAATCGCTTTTCAGCATGGTGCCGGAATGCTTTATTTCTATTTCGAAAGATTTTTTTGCTACCGAGTTAAGATCGCATGGGTGTCATCTGTTTTCGTAGGGGTCCAATTCGCTGCGATTGTTGTCGCATACGGCCTTTGTTTTTATTTTCCAAATAATCGATTATTTATAATCTCGCTGGTGCCGGTAATTGGTATGCTCGGTACATTGGTGACCGTTGTTTTTGTGGAGCCAAAATTGGCTAGGATTGTTGATGAAGACAATTCTCTTGCTCATGCTGTTTCGCAGGAGTTTATGAGGGCGCGCGCAATTTCATTCTTTTTTTCAGCCGCGATTTTGGTTTTTTTAGCCGCGGTGCTTGAAGGCTGATGTCTACATATGGCGCAATTTATAGTTCAAGCAACGTTGCTTTTTCTGTCAAGCGCAACTGCTGTTCAAATTTCAGGCGCAAGATTGAGCGATGTTGCTATTTTTTTGTTTGCGCTGTCACTACTCGCTTACAGGCGACGTGAAATATCTGGAAGTCATACAATAACTTTTTTTTTGTTGCTTATTGCGTTCACTATTTTCATAAGTACGGAATATTCTGGGTTGGTTGATGCTCGGGGGTTTGACGCGGGCATTCGTAATGCCGTAGCAGTTCCTCTTGGGGTTTTTCTCTCTTTGCTTTGCATTTGGTTGATGGATTCGGAGCAAGTATTGCGCATTGCCTCGTCTTATTCTCGAGTAGTCGTGTCGGTGTGTTCTTGTTTTTTTTTGGGGCAGTTGTTTTTAGGTCCACTGGACTGGGTGATTTATGAAAATCAGTTCGATCGTTTTTCAGCATTTTCGCAAAATCCGAATCAATTAGCTCTTTACTTGGCGCCCGTTCCTTTTTTTTCGCTAATTGCGTGCGCCAAAAACCTCAAGGGACGATGGTCCGCGGCGATAGAGATCGCCTTGGGGATAGCGATCAATCTGTTCGTGCTGGGGAAGGCGCTTTTTATTGGATGGGGCCTATCGGCCGTCATTCTTTTTCTTTTGGGATGGGTTTGGTTCGGCGCTGTTCATTTAAATGAGGTTAAGTTTTTCGGAAGGGTGCTCCTTTCATTGGTGTTATCGGGTATTTTTTGGCCTGTTATTGTGGCTTTATACAAAGGGGATGCTGCAGGTAGCCAAGCAGATCAGGGCGATGTACGTGTAAAGTTGTGGGGGCACGGATTTGAAGCCTGGACTGACTCGGTTTTTGTTGGGCATGGGCCCGGTCACTATAGCGGTTTAGAGGCTTCCTACCAGAATATGGAGGCCCACAATTTCCTTATTGATTGGCTTTCAGCCTACGGTTTGCTTGGTGGCATTGCGCTGACTTTTTATTGCGCATGGCTTCTTTTTTATTCGGTTAGGTGCAGGGCGTGGTTAGTTCTGGCTTTGTACGTCACCTTGTTAGTTCAAGCAACATTTCATTTTTATGGGAGGCAACCATTGTTTTGGATACTGCTTATTTTTGGTTACTTTATTGCTTCCTCCAGCACAGCCAGCAGACGGATTAGCTACTGATGTGTGGCTTTGTCGGTTTTCTTTCGTCGCAGTCTTTCGATCGCCTGAGTATTGTTCGGCGAATGTCAGATTCAATCGAGACTCGTGGGCCAGATGATTCAGGGTATTGGGCAGATGCGGAGCAGGGCGTTGCATTAGGGCATCGCCGTCTATCGATCCTCGATCTCTCCCCTGAGGGCCACCAGCCCATGCATTCCCCATCCGGGCGCTATGTCGTTGCGTTCAATGGCGAGATATACAACCACCTGGATCTACGTCGCGACTTGGAGGTGACGAGGGGATTCGCTTGGCGTGGTCATTCTGATACCGAAACGTTGCTTGCCGGTTTTGATGTTTGGGGTGTTAGGAGGACGGTCGAGCGCACGATTGGAATGTTTGCGTTTGCGGTCTGGGATAAAATTTCCCGGACGCTCACTTTGGCGCGGGATCGCTTGGGGGAGAAGCCGCTTTATTACGGTTGGCAAGGGTCAGGGTCGAATAGGGCATTCCTGTTTGGCTCTGAATTGAAGGCGCTTAAGGCGCATCCTTCGTTCTCGGCCAGGATTGATCGGGGAGCTTTGTGTCTGTTGCTCCGGTATAACGCCATCCCCGCCCCGTATTCGATTTATGAAGGTATTGGCAAATTGGATCCCGGCAGCATGCTCTCGCTGTCACTGGATCAGTTGGAGCCGCAGATCATTCAATATTGGAGTTTGGAGAAGGTAGCGCGTGCCGGTGTTGCGAAGCGTTTCTCCGGATCGGCTGAGGCAGCCGTCGATCAGTTGGACGAATTACTGAAGGACGTAGTCCGGCAACAGATGGTGGCAGATGTTCCCCTGGGCGCATTTTTGTCCGGTGGGATCGATTCTTCTGCCGTCGTTGCTCTGATGCAAGTGCAGTCGAGCCTGCCGGTCAAGACGTTCACGATAGGCTTCGACGATGCCGGCTATAACGAGGCGCTACATGCCAAAGCGGTTGCCAAGCATCTCGGGACTGACCACACGGAATTGTATGTGCAACCGAATCAGGCACGAGATGTCATTCCGCGTTTGCCGACGTTGTACTGCGAGCCGTTTTCAGACTCGTCACAAATCCCCACATTCCTAGTCAGCCAGTTGGCACGCCAGCATGTCACTGTGTCCTTGTCGGGCGATGGCGGCGATGAACTTTTTTCAGGCTATAACCGCTATCAGATGACCGACAGGCTGTGGCGTCGCCTTGAGCGTATTCCCAAGGAAGTTCGCTCGCTTTTGGCAAGGGGTATTACGTCGGTTTCGCCCGGCAGGTGGGATTGGCTCGCCCGTTTCATCCCTGGGGCATCGGGGTATCCGATGTTCGGTGACAAACTGCACAAGGGGGCCGGAGTGCTAGCCAGCGGATCGGTCGACGAGCTGTATCTCGGCTTGATATCCCATCGGATTCGGCCTGACTCATGGGTAGTCGGTGGGCATGAGCCACTAACTAAATCGATGGGTATCCAGCCGGCTTTGGAAGGTTTGAGCCCGGTCGAACGGATGATGGCGCTGGATGCGACCAGCTATTTGCCAGATGACATTCTGACGAAGTTGGACCGTGCAACGATGGGGGTTTCGCTGGAGAGTCGCGTGCCGTTCCTCGATCATCGAGTGGTCGAGTTTGCCTGGACATTGCCGCTCGACTACAAGTTGCGTGATGGTGAGACGAAATGGCCGTTGCGGCAGGTGCTCTACCGATACGTGCCCAAGGAGCTCATCGAGCGCCCGAAAATGGGGTTCGGTATTCCGCTGGATGACTGGCTGCGTGGGCCACTACGGGAGTGGGCGGAGGATTTGCTCGATGAAGCGCGGTTGCGGCGGGAAGGGTATTTCCGCCCGGCACCGATTCGCGAGAACTGGAGTGAGCATTTGTCTGGTCGCCGCAATCGGGCGCACAATCTTTGGGACGTTTTGATGTTTCAGGCTTGGCTGGAAGCTCAATGAAATTTTTATTGATTGGGGGGTTTCCGGATTCTTTGCTGCATTTTCGCGGACACCTGATTCAGGCATTGCTGGAGTGCGGCTTGGCTGTGCACGTTGCTGCGCCTGACTTGCCCGATGGTGGCGAGCTGAGAAGACGCCTCGAGGCGCAAGGGCTTGTCGTACATTCGATACCGCTACGTCGCGCGGGAATGAACCCGTTGGCCGATCTGAGAACGCTTTTCGCATTGAGGGGCTTGATGCGTTGGATTCGGCCTGATTACGTCATGGGCTATACCATCAAGCCGGTGATTTATGGATCGATCGCGGCATGGCTCACTGGAGTAAGAAACCGCTATGCGCTGATCACGGGGCTTGGTTATTCCTTTCAAGGCGAGGGGCAGCGCAACGCATTGCGCACTCTAGTTCAAGGATTGTATGGAATCGCCTTGGCACGGACGCACAAGGTGTTCTTTCAGAACCCAGATGACGAAGCACTTTTTCGAGCACGTGGAATCCTGAAGCCGAATATATCATCGGTGGTGCTCAATGGTTCCGGTGTCGATATTGCGTCGTTTGATGTGGCGCCCCTTCCGGCTGAGCCCGTGTTTCTTCTTATCGCCCGGCTGCTCGGTGATAAGGGGGTCAGAGAGTATGTTGAAGCTGCTAGGGTGGTCCGCTTAACGCGATCGGACGTAAGATTCAGAGTGGTGGGCTGGATTGATGAGAATCCTGATGCAATAAGTGGGCAGGAGCTCGACGCTTGGATTGAGGAGCGTTCCATCGAGTTTCTTGGGCGGGTGTCTGATGTGCGGCCGGCCATTGCCGATGCGAGTGTCTATGTCTTGCCTTCGTATCGGGAGGGGACGCCGCGGACAGTACTTGAGGCGATGGCCATGGGGCGGGCAATCATCACAACAGATGCACCGGGGTGTAGGGAAACGGTGGTGGATGGTGTGAACGGGTTTTTGGTGCCAGTCAGGGAGATTGCGCCGCTTGTAACAGCAATGAGGCGCTTCATCGATTCTCCGGAATTGCTTTCATCCATGGGGCAGCAATCGCGTAAGCTTGCGTTGCAAAAATTCGATGTGCACAAGGTGAATGCGGTGATGCTGAAAGAAATGGGAATTCGATGCTGAAGCGCTTGTTTGATGTCATCTGTTCCTTGTTGGCCTTGATCCTGTTGTCGCCAGTGCTCTTGCTCGTAGCTTGGCAGATTCGCCGAAAATTGGGCTCCCCGGTGCTATTTCAACAGATTCGCCCGGGGCGTTACGGTCAACCTTTCAAAATGGTCAAATTCCGCACGATGCGTGACGCGATCGATGTGAACGGCAACCCCTTGCCGGACGCTGAACGCATGACGCCGTTTGGTTCTCGCTTGCGGTCGAGCAGCCTGGACGAATTGCCGGAACTGTGGAACGTGCTGAAGGGCGAGATGAGCCTAGTCGGGCCGCGCCCATTGCTGATGGAGTATCTGCCTCTCTACACAAAGGAGCAGGCGCGGCGTCATGGAGTCCGCCCGGGCGTGACCGGCTGGGCGCAGATCAACGGTCGAAATGCGATCAGTTGGGAAGATAAATTCAAGTTGGACGTGTGGTACGTCGATAACCAGTCATTCTGGGTGGATCTGAAGATCCTGCTGCTGACCGTGAAGAAGGTCTTTGTGAGTGAAGGTATCAGCGGTGCAGGCGAGGTGACGATGTCAAAATTTACCGGTTCATCCACTGAGGTTAAGTAGATGACACAGGATCTGTTCGCTGTTTATGGAGTGAGTGGATGCGGGAGAGGTGTAATGCCCTTGGCGCGGGAACAGTTACGTCGACAGGGCATTCCGGAAGATCGGTTGGTGTTTGTGGACGACAAGCCCGATGCGCCGGTTGTCAACGGGCAACGTGTGATGACGTATGCCCAGTTTCTCTCCGAGCCAGCCCAGACACGTCACGCGGTTCTGGCTATTGCCAACAGTACGATTCGGGAGCGACTGGCGTTGCGCTGTGCCGATGATACTGTTTCTCCATGGTCGGTGACTGCGACGAACGTTGAGATATTGGCCGATGTGCGGTTTGGGGCGGGGGCGATTTTCTGCCCATTCGTGACGCTGACTTCGAATATCCGGATCGGCAAACATTTTCATGCGAACCTCTATAGTTATGTTGAGCATGACTGTGTCATTGGCGACTACGTAACCTTTGCACCGGCAGTCAAGTGCAATGGAAACGTCATAATCGAGGACCATGCCTACATTGGCACCGGCGCCATCATCAAACAGGGCAAACCCGGCCAGCCGCTGGTCATTGGCAAAGGGGCGGTGGTCGGCATGGGCGCGGTGGTGACGAAGGATGTGCCGGCGGGTACCACGGTGGTCGGTAACCCCGCAAGACCGTTAATGAAAGGCTGAGTCGCTGTGTTGAATACTCCGTTTTCCCCATGGCCGAGTTTCACCATTGAAGAGGCCGACTCCGTTCGCGATGTACTTCTGTCCAACCGAGTCAATTACTGGACCGGGCAGGAGTGCCGCGAGTTAGAGCGTGAATTTGCCGCCTGGTGCGGCGTCGATCACGCGATTGCGCTGGCCAACGGGACGCTGGCACTGGATGTGGCGCTCAAGGCCTTGGGTGTCGGGCCGGGGGACGAGGTGGTGGTGACGCCACGCACCTTCATCGCTTCGGTTTCCTGTGTGGTCAATGCTGGCGCGGTTCCAGTCTTTGCTGACGTCGAGCCCGATAGCGGCAACATCTCTGCTCGAACAATCGCGAAGGTGCTGACGCCGCGCACGCGGGCGGTGATCTGCGTTCATCTGGCTGGCTGGCCGTGTGACATGGATCCGATCATGGCGCTGGCCGGCGAACATGGACTGAAGGTGATCGAGGATTGCGCACAGGCGCACGGCGCACGCTACAAGGGGCGCAGCGTCGGGGCGATCGGGCATGTCGGCGCGTGGTCGTTCTGTCAGGACAAGATCATGACCACCGGTGGCGAGGGCGGCATGGTTACGACCAACGACAAGGCGTTGTGGTCGGCGATGTGGTCGTTCAAGGACCATGGTAAGAGCTATGAGGCGGTCTATGAACGGCAGCATCCGCCAGGTTTCCGCTGGCTGCATGAAAGCTTTGGAACCAACTGGCGGATGTTGGAAATGCAGGCGGTCATCGGACGGATCCAGTTGCGCCGGCTGGCCGACTGGACGGTGCAGCGCAATGCCAATGCGGCGGCTCTGGCTGAGGTTTGCGCACGGTTTCCGGCAATTCACGTCCCGGCTTTTCGCTGTAAGCCGGGCTGCTTGGCAAACTGCGCCGCTGACAGCGGTTGCGTGCATGCGCAGTACAAGTTCTACGCCTATGTTCAACGGGAAAAGCTGGCAGCGGGCTGGACGCGGGACCGGATTGTCGACGAGGTCAATCGCTTGGGCGTGCCGTGCTACCAGGGGTCGTGTTCAGAGGTCTATCTGGAAAGAGCCTTCGACGGTACCGCTTGGCGGCCGGCACAACCACTGCCTGTGGCACGGCGATTGGGGCAGGCGTCGCTGATGTTTTTGATTCACCCGACTTTAACCGAAGCGGAAATTGCCAAGACGTGCGCGGTGCTGGACTTGGTATTGAAGCAGGCATCGGTTTGAAAAAGGTACGCGCAACGCCATGATGAAGCGGTGCCCAAGAATACGCTCCTGCGCGGCATGGCGACGCGCCTTGGGTGTGCCGTTCGATCGCGGTGCGCGGCAAGGGTGAAGCCGTCGTGCATTGATTCTGGATTGAGAAAGAAACGTTGATGAACGAGAACGAAATTTTGCGGGCCGACGAGATCAGCCTCCTTTACCTTTGGGAGATGCTGCGCGAGGGCTGGCTGGCAGTGGTCGGCGCCGCGGTGCTCGGCATCGCGGGGGCGGCGCTGGCGATCTTCCTGATTCCGCCGAAGTACGAGGCCGTGGCAGTGGTCCAGGTTGGTCAGGTTGGTCAGGTTGGTCAGGTTGGTCAGGTTGGTCAGGTTGGTCAGGTTAAAGTTACCGGACAACCGGTTGAGCCTCCGGTTCAGGCGATTGAGCGGATGAAGACCCCGGCATTTCAGCGCCGCGTTGCCGAAGCGCTGGGCGACCAGGAATGGCTGAAAGCCCTCACCCACACCGGGGCGACGAAAGATTTTTTCTTGCAGGTAATAAAGGAGACGGTCGGCGCTGAGGTTCCGTTGATCGAATTGCGGGTTAGCGGTGACACCCCTGAAGCCGCGCGCAAGAAGGCCAGCGCAGCGATAGACCAGTTGACCGCAATCCACGCTGAATTGGCAAAGCCCGCGCTTAACCGGATACGCACGGATCTGGTGATTACCCGCGAAAGGCTGGACAGCGCGGAACGCGATCTGGATGAGCTAAAGAAACTGGTCGCTGCTGCTGGCACCAAAGATAGTCGTTTTACCCAGATAGCATTGATGACCTCATTGAAGATTCAGAAAGAAGAGGAAACCTTCAGTCAGAAAAAGATGGTCATGGCGCTGGAAACCGCTCTGGATGCGCCGGCTACGCAAGCAGCGAAGGCGCTTGAGGAAGTTTTCACTACCGACAAGCCGGTTTCACCCAAGAAATCTCTGCTCCTGGCGCTCGGCGCTATCGGCGGCCTACTGGCCGGTGTGCTCTGGGTGTTCAGCGCCGATGCCTGGCGGAGGGCGAAAGCCTTCCGCCAAAGCAGCTAGCGTCTGTCCGTGCAGTGAGGGGGAAGCTCAGTCTGGCGTGCCCCCGGTTCTTACCGCCGCAGGTCCGTCGCTTCGTGCAGCACAGTACGTAGAGCACATGCTAGTGCTTGCCGAGAGGGTGTAGCGCAGCAGGGCCGATCTCCCTGAACTGCCGATGTGCCACTGCGACAATGATCGCATCGTAGGCGACGGTTTCAGGCTTGGCTGACCTGCCCGGAGATTTTCGGACCATCTAAAACTTGAGAGGATGGCTTCCTTGACGAGAGGAAGTCATGAGGAAGAGTCGATTCAGCGAAGCGCAAATGGTGACGATCCTGCGCGAAGCGGACAAGGCGCCGGTCGCGGAGGTTGCGAAGAAGCACGGCATCAGCGAGCAGACGATCTACAGCTGGCGCAAGCAGTACGGCGTCCTGGATGCCGACGAG
>NZ_WIXJ01000017.1 GCF_009617575.1 Rhodocyclus gracilis | reverse complement strand
CCCGAACTGTTGCAGCGCGAAGGCGGAGGTCATCATGCCGGAGACGTAGAGGGTGACGCCGAAGGCGGAGAGGAAGGTGGCGTGTTGGACGGGGCTCTTGAGGAAGCGCGCCATGAGGACGAGCTGCACCGCGAGCAGGGCGGCGACCGCTGCTGCCTGCACGGGGCGATCCCAGTGGGCGAGGAGGGCGATGACGATGATCTGCGGTGCCACCATCGAGGCACACGCCCAGCGCGCCGCATTCTGCACGCCGAGCGTCACCGGCAGTGACTTCAGCCCCATCTTCGTGTCGCCCTCGATCGCCTTGAAGTCATTGAGCGTCATGATGCCGTGCGCGCCGAAGGAGTAGAGCGCCGCTACCGCCAGCGTCTCGACAGGCGGCAAGGCGCCGCCGGCCATCACCACCGCGCCGGTCACCCAGGGAATGCCCTCGTAGGAGATCGCCACCGCCGCCGGCCCCCACCAGCCGCTGCGCTTCAGTCGGAAGGGCGGCGCCGAGTAGGCCCACGCGAAGGCCATGCCGAGCGTCGCCGCCGAGAAGCCCCAGGGGCCGAGTCGCGTCGCGACGATGAGCGAGAGGATCGTCCACAGGATGGCGATATAGAGGCCCCAGCGTCCGGGGATGCGCCCCGACGGGATTGGCCGGTTCGGCTCGTTGATCGCATCCACGTGACGGTCAAACCAGTCGTTGACGGCCTGACTCGTGGCGCAGATCAGCGGGCCGGCGAGCACCACGCCGACGACGACGAGCGGCCAGCGCTCAGCAAGCGCGGCTCCGGAAGACGCCACACCGCACCCGAAGGCCCACATCGGCGGAAACCAGGTGATCGGCTTGAGCAGTTCAAGGACAGCAGAGGGCTCGGGTCGATTCATCCGCGCAAGCTTATAGCGGGCGGACTCGCCAGCGTCAAGGTGGCACCACGCGCGCGCGCGCCGGGGGACGATTCGCCCCCCGCATGCCGGCCGGTTTTCAGGCGCCGAACGGGCCGGGCCGATCTCCCGCAAATGGCCGTCCGGCGGGCGTTTGCGGCCTCTTGGGCAGACCCGCGCGGAGTTGACAGGGCAGGGGAAGCTCTCTAGATTTGTCGGCTGTTTACAGTGGCCAGGCCCAAGGGGATGAGCGCATGCAGCAAGTGACGGCCAGCGCCAATCGGCCCGCCGCCCTCTACACCGATGACGAACGCCGCCGCCGCGATGCGTCCAGGTGGACGCTCGTCCAGGGCATCCTCGCCCCGCTCCAGTTCCTCGTCTTCCTAGTGAGCGTCGCGCTCGTCCTGCGCTATCTCGCCACCGGCGACGGCTTTACCGCCGCGACCGTGTCCATTCTGGTCAAGACCGTCGTCCTCTACACGATCATGATCACCGGCGCGATCTGGGAGAAGGAAGTGTTCGGGCAATATCTGTTCGCGCCCGCCTTTTTCTGGGAAGACGTCGTCAGCATGGGCGTCATCGCCTTGCATACGCTCTACCTGTGGGGCCTCCTGACCGGCCATCTCGCCCCGCGCGAACAGATGTTCGTGGCCCTCGCGGCCTACGCCACCTATGTCGTCAATGCCGCGCAGTTCCTCTGGAAACTGCGCGCCGCGCGCCTCCAGGCCGCCGCCACCGGAACCTCCCGGTGAGCGACCTCCCCGGAGTCATTGGAGTCAATTTGAGTACGTCCGACACCGCTTCTGCCCCCCCTCCCGCGCCCGCCACTCCCTCGCGCTGCGTCGAGATCCATCACGAACGCGGCCAGCATCAGGTGTTCTGCGGGCTCACCGGCATCATCTGGCTGCACCGCAAGATCCAGGACGCCTTCTTCCTCGTCGTCGGCTCGCGCACCTGCGCCCACCTCATGCAGTCCGCCGCCGGCGTCATGATTTTTGCGGAACCGCGCTTTGGCACGGCGATCATCGAGGACCGTGACCTGGCCGGACTCGCCGACGCGCACCGCGAACTCGACCGCGTCGTCACCCGCCTGCTCGAACGCCGCCCCGACATCCGCATGCTCTTCCTCGTCGGCTCCTGCCCGTCCGAAGTGATCAAGCTCGATCTGGCACGCGCCGCCGAACGCCTCTCCGCCACCTTCAGCCCGCGTGTACGCGTCGTCGATTACACCGGCAGCGGTCTCGAAACGAGCTTCACCCAGGGCGAGGACGCCTGCCTCGCCGCCCTCGTGCCATCGCTGCCGGCCACGACCGACACGACGCCTTCGCTGCTCGTCGTCGGCACCCTCGCCGATGTCGTCGAAGATCAATTCCGCCGCCAGTTCGCCGCCCTCGGCATCGCGCGCGTCGATTTCTTCCCGCCGCGCCGCTCGACCGAATTGCCCGCCGTCGGCCCCGCCACCCGCTTCCTCCTCGCCCAGCCCTTCCTGCGCGATACCGCCCAGGCGCTCGAACGCCGTGGCGCCACGCATCTGCCGGCACCGTTCCCGCTCGGCGCCGAAGGCACCCGCGGCTGGTTGCAGGCCGCCGCCGACGCCTTTGCCGTCTCCCCGGCCACCTTCACCGCCGCCACCGCCGCCGCCCAGGACCGTGCCGAGCGCGCCCTCGCGCACTACCGGCCCCAGCTCGCCGGCAAACGCGTCTTCCTCTTTCCGGACTCGCAGCTCGAACCGGTCCTCGCCCGCTTTCTCGCCCGCGAACTCGGCATGACGCTGGTCGAGGTCGGCACCCCCTTCCTGCATCGCGCGCATCTGGCGGCCGATCTCGCGCTCCTCGAGGCGCTGCCGACGACGACCCGCCTCACCGAGGGACAGGACGTCGACGCGCAGCTCGACCGCTGCCGCGCCGCACGCCCCGATCTCGTCGTCTGCGGCTTGGGCCTTGCCAACCCCCTCGAAGCCGAAGGGCTGACCACCAAGTGGTCGATCGAACTCGTCTTTTCGCCCATCCACGGCTTTGACCAAGCCGGCGATCTGGCCGAACTTTTCGCGCGCCCGCTCCTGCGCCGCCAACGACTCGCCCTCTGAGTCCCTGCCTTGCTGACCCGCTGACATGCAACTCACCGTCTGGACTTACGAAGGCCCGCCGCACGTCGGCGCGCTGCGCATCGCCACCGCCATGCAGGGCGTGCACTACGTGCTGCACGCGCCGCAGGGCGATACCTACGCCGATCTCCTGTTTACGATGATCGAGCGCCGCCCGACACGGCCCCCCGTCAGCTACACCACCTTCGCCGCCCGCGATCTTGGCGGCAACACCGCCGAAGCTTTCAAGCGCACCGCCCGCGATGCCGTGGCCCGCTACGCGCCGCAGGCGCTGCTCGTCGGCGCCTCGTGCACCGGCGAACTGATCCAGGACGATCCGGGCGGCCTCGCCCGCGCCCTCGGCCTGTCGATCCCGGTCATCCCCCTCGAGCTCTCCGCCTATCAGCGCAAGGAGAACTGGGGCGCCGCCGAAACCTTCTACCAGCTCGTGCGCACGCTCGTCGAACCGGTCCTGCCGTCGCCGGCAACGCCCCGGCCGCCGCGCGCGCCGGGCGTGGCGCCGTCGTGCAACATCCTCGGCCCGGCCGCCCTCGGCTTCCGGCATCGCGATGACCTCGTCGAAGTGCGCCGCCTGCTCGACGCCCTCGGCATCCGTGTGAACGTCGTCGCCCCCGAAGGCGCCACCCCCGCCGATCTCACCCGTCTGCCCGACGCCGACTTCAACGTCGTCCTCTACCCGGAAATCGCCAGCACCGCCGCCGCCTGGCTCACCCGCCGTGCCGGCCAGCCGGCGACGACGACCATCCCCATCGGCATCGGCGCCACCCGCGAGTTTGTCGAGGAAGTCGCCCGCCTCGCCGGTGTCGATCCGGCACCGGTGCTGGCCCGTCTCGCCGGCCTGCCGCCGCGCCGCAGTGCCGGTGCCGCGCCGCTGGCCCCCGCGCACGCCCGCCTGCCCTGGTACAGCCGCTCGGTCGACTCGACCTACCTGACCGGCAAGCGCGTCTTCATCTTTGGCGACGCCACGCACGCCATCGCCGCGGCGCGCATGGCCAGCGAAGAATTCGGCTTCACCGTCGTCGGCCTCGGCACCTACGCCCGCGAATTCGCGCGCGACGTGCGCGCCGCCGCCGCCCGCTACGGCCTCGAGGCGCTGATCACCGACGACTACCTCGAGGTCGAGGCGAAGATCGCCGAGCTGCACCCCGAACTCGTCCTCGGCACGCAGATGGAACGCCATACCGCCAAGCGCCTCGGCGTCCCCTGCGCCGTCATTTCGGCGCCGATGCACGTGCAGGATTTCCCGGCACGTTACGCGCCGCAGATGGGCATCGAAGGCGCCAACGTCATCTTCGATACCTGGGTCCACCCGCTGATGATGGGCCTCGAGGAACACCTCCTGACGCTCTTCCGCGAGGACTTCGAATTCCACGAGGCGCCCTCGCATCTGGGCGCCGCCGCCCGCGCCCCCGGCGCCGAGGCGGAACGTGCCGCGGAGTCCTTCGCGCCGTCCGCCGCCACCACCGCGTCGGCGCCTCCGGACGCGGCGCCGAGCCTCCCCCCGTCTGCCGCTGCTGCTGTCAGTCTCACCCCTCCGGTCGCGCCCGCGCCGGCTTCGTCCGACACGCTGTCGTGGTCGTCCGAGGCTGAGCTGGAACTGAAGAAGATTCCTTTCTTCGTCCGTGGCAAGGCCCGTCGCAACACCGAACGCTATGCCCGCGAACACGGGCTGGCGTTGATCACCGTTGAGGACCTCTACGATGCTAAAGCGCACTTCAGCCGCTAAGTCGCCGACTCCCGGCGCCCCGACGCCGATCCGTGTCGTCATCGTCACGCTCGATAACCACCTGGCCAGCGCCGCCGTGCGCGCCCAGGCAAACCTCGCCCGCGAACTGCCCGGCCTCTCCCTGACCCTGCACGCCGCCGCCGACTTCGTCGAAGACGAGGCCGCCCGCGCCCGCGCCCACGCCGATATCGCCCAGGCCGACATCCTCGTCGCCACCATGCTCTTCCTCGAAGAGCACATCCAGGCCGTGCTGCCGGCCCTGACCGCCCGCGCGCCGCACTGCGATGCCGTCGTCGGCTGCATGTCCGCCGGCGAGATCGTCCGCCTGACCCGCCTCGACCGCTTCAAGATGGACGGCTCCTCCGGCGGCACGCTGGCGCTCCTCAAACGCCTGCGCGGCAAGCACGACGACAAGGACGAGAAGAAGGACAAGCCCGGCGCCGCCGGCGCGCAGCAAATGAAGATGCTGCGCCGCATCCCGCAATTTTTGCGCTTCATCCCCGGTGCCGCGCAGGACGTGCGCGCCTACTTCCTCACCTTGCAGTACTGGCTCGCCGCCTCCGACGATAACCTCACCAACATGGTCCGCCTCCTCGTCGACCGCTACGCCGACGGCGAGCGGCGCGGCCTGCGCGGTACCCTCAAGGTGGCACCGCCGACCGAGTATCCGGAAGTCGGCCTCTACCATCCGCGCCTCTCCGGCCGTATCGGCGAACGCCTCGACGCCTTGCCCCGGCCGGCCAGCCCGCGCGGCACCGTCGGCCTCTTGGTGATGCGCTCCTACGTCCTCGCCGGCAACGCCAGCCACTACGACGGCGTCATCGACGCTCTCGAAGCCCAGGGCCTCGCCGTCGTCCCGGCCTTCGCCTCCGGTCTCGATGCGCGCCCGGCCGTCGAACAGTTTTTCCTGAAGGACGGCCAGAGCATCGTCGATGCCGTCGTCTCGCTCACCGGTTTCTCGCTCGTCGGCGGCCCCGCCTACAACGACGCCTCCGCCGCCGAGGAGATTCTCGCCCGCCTCGACGTGCCCTACATCGCCGCCACCCCCGTCGAATTCCAGACCCTGCAGCAGTGGAGCGGCTCCGACCGCGGCCTGATGCCGGTCGAGTCGACGATGATGGTCGCCATCCCCGAACTCGACGGTGCCACCGGCTCGATCGTCTTCGGCGGTCGCGCCGCCACCGGCACCGGCCCGTGCCCCGGCTGCTCGCGCGCCTGCACCTTCGAGTGCGGCGACGGCGAACGCGACATGTCGAGCTGCGGCGAACGCGCCGTCATGCTCGCCGCCCGCGTCGCCCGCCAGGTCGCCCTGCGCCGCACGCCGCCGGCCGAACGCAAGATTGCCATCGTCATCTTCAATTTCCCGCCGAACGCCGGCAACCTCGGCGCCGCCGCCTTCCTTTCCGTCTTCGCCTCGCTGCACAACACGCTCACCGCCATGAAGGCCGCCGGCTATCGCGTCGAGGACGTGCCCGACAGCGTCGACGCCCTGCGCGAGTCGATCGTCGTCGGCAACGCCGCCCGCTACGGCGCCGACGCCAACGTGCACCTGCGCATTCCGGCCGACGACCACGTCCGCCGCGAGAAGTACCTCGCCGAGATCGAGGCGCAGTGGGGCCCGGCCCCCGGTCGTCAGCAGAGCGACGGCGCCGGCCTCTTCGTCCTCGGCCGCCAGTTCGGCAACGTCTTCGTCGGCATCCAGCCGTCCTTCGGCTACGAAGGCGACCCGATGCGCCTCCTCTTCGAGAAGGGCTTCGCGCCGACGCACGCCTTCTCCGCCTTCTACCGCTTCCTGCGCGAGGACTTCGGCGCGCACGCGGCGCTGCACTTCGGCACGCACGGCGCGCTCGAATTCATGCCCGGCAAGCAGAACGCGCTGTCCTCCGGCTGCTGGCCCGACCGCATGATCGGCGATCTGCCGAACCTCTACCTCTACGCCGCCAACAATCCGTCCGAAGGCGCCATCGCCAAGCGCCGCTCGGCCGCAACGCTGCTCAGCTACCTGACGCCGCCGATCGCCCAGGCCGGCCTCTATCGCGGCCTCGCGGATCTTAAGTCCTCGCTCGAACGCTACCGCGCACTGAGCCCTGAAGAACTGCCGCAGGCCGAGGACCTCATCACGCTCATTCAGGTGCAGGCCGCCGCCGTCGATCTGGTCCCGGCCGAACCCCTGTGGACGTTGCCCGCCGCCGACAGCGATCCGGCCAGCGCCGCGAACGAACTCGCCACCCTCGTCGCGACGCTCGCCCGCCTCAACGACGCCGTCGTCGAACTCGAGCAGACCCTCATCCCGCACGGCCTGCACGTCGTCGGCGTCGCGCCGTCGATCCCCGAGCGCATCGACTTCCTGATGGCGCTCGCCGAAGCCGCACACGGCGTGCACCTGCCGATCGAGGCCATCACCACCCTCGTCGAGGGCGATACCCCCGAAGGCGCCGCCGCCGCCATGGCCGCCACCACCGGCAAGCCGGTCGATGCCGCCACCCTCGCGGCCCTCCACGAACTCGCCCGCACCAATCGCCTGCTCGCCGAAGACCACGAGATCCCCGCGCTCCTGCGCGCCCTCGACGGCCGCTTCGTCCGCCCGGCGCCCGGCGGCGACCTCGTGCACACGCCGGCGATCCTGCCGACCGGCCGCAACCTGCACGGCTTCGACCCCTTCCGCATCCCCTCGGCCTTCGCCCTGATGGACGGCGCCCGCCAGGCCGCCCGCCTCATCGACCGCCACCTCGCCGACGGCAATCCGATCCCCGAATCGATCGCCCTCGTCCTCTGGGGCACCGACAACCTCAAGAGCGAAGGCGGCCCGATCGCCCAGGCGCTCGCCCTGATGGGCGCCGAGCCGCGCTTTGACAGCTACGGCCGCCTCGCCGGCGCGCAGCTGCGCCCGCTCGACACGCTCGGCCGGCCCCGCATCGACGTCGTCATGACGCTCTCCGGCATCTTCCGCGACCTGCTGCCCCTGCAGACGCGCCTGCTCGCCGAGGCCGCCTTCCTCGCCGCCACCGCCGACGAACCGCCGGACCTCAACTTCGTGCGTAAGCACACGCTCGCCTACCAGGCCGAGCACGGCTGCGATATCGAAACGGCCGCGCTGCGCGTCTTTTCCAACGCCGACGGCGCCTACGGTTCGAACGTGAACCACCTGATCGCCAACGGCCGCTGGGAAGACGAGGACGAGCTCGCGGAAACCTACTCGCGCCGCAAGTGCTTCGCACACGGCCGCACCGGCAAGCCGGTGCAGCAGGCCGCGCTCCTGCAAAGCGCGCTCGCCGACGTCGCGCTCACCTACCAGAACCTCGAATCGGTCGAACTCGGCGTCACCACGCAGGACGTCTACTTCGACACCCTCGGCGGCATCAGCCGCGCCGTGCGCCGCGCCCGCGGCGAGTCAGCGCCGGTCTACATCGGCGACCAGACGCGCGGCGACGGCGTCGTGCGCACCCTCGGCGAACAGGTGGCGCTGGAAACGCGCACCCGCATGCTCAATCCGAAGTGGTATGAGGGCATGTTGAAGCACGGCTACGAAGGCGTCCGCCAGATCGAGGAGCACGTCACCAACACCATGGGCTGGTCGGCCACCACCGGTCAGGTCGCCCCCTGGGTCTATCAACAGATCACGCAAACCTACATGCTCGATCCAGAGATGCGCGAACGCCTCGCGCAACTGAACCCGACCGCCTCGGCCAAGCTCGCGCACCGCCTCCTCGAAGCGCAGGCCCGCCAGTACTGGTCGCCCGACGAGGACGTGCTCGACGCCCTGCGTCGCGCCGGGGAAGAACTCGAAGATCGCATCGAAGGTGTCGACATGGGAATCGCCGCATGAACCAGCGTTTTACCGATACACAGACCGTTCCGCTCAGCGCCCTGCGCCGTCCCGGCCACGAACACGACGACGGCGAGGGCAGCGTCCAGGTCGCCGCCGAACCCCTGCGCCTCGGCTCCGCCAAGGTCTTCGCCGTCTACGGCAAGGGCGGCATCGGCAAGAGCACGACCTCGTCGAACCTCTCGGTCGCCTTCTCCAAACTCGGCCACCGCGTCCTGCAGATCGGCTGCGATCCGAAGCACGACTCGACCTTCACGCTCACCAAGTGCCTGATCCCGACCGTCATCGACGTCCTCGAATCGGTCAACTTCCATCCGGAAGAGCTGCGCCCCGAGGATTACGTGTTTCCGGGCTACAACGGCGTGATGTGCGTCGAAGCCGGCGGCCCGCCGGCCGGCACCGGCTGCGGCGGCTACGTCGTCGGCCAGACGGTCAAGCTCCTGAAGCAGCACCACCTGCTCGAAGAATCCGACGTCGTCATCTTCGACGTCCTTGGTGACGTCGTCTGCGGCGGCTTCGCCGCGCCGCTGCAATTCGCCGAACGCGCGCTCATCGTCACCGCCAACGACTTCGACTCGATCTTCGCCGCCAACCGCATCGTCGCCGCCATCGAAGCCAAATCGCGCGACTACGCCGTGCGGCTCGCCGGCCTCGTCGCCAACCGCAGCGCCGCCACCGACCAGATCGACAAGTTCAACGCCGCCACCGGCATGCAGACGCTGGCGCGCCTGCCTGACCTCGACGTCATCCGCAAGAGCCGCCTCAAGAAGGCCACCCTCTTCGAGATGGACCCCACCCCCGAAGTCCTCGCCGTTCAGGCCGAGTACCTGCAGCTCGCCCAGCGCCTCTGGGACGGCGCCGATCCGCTCTGCGCCGCCCCCCTGAAGGACCGCGACATCTTTGACCTGCTCGGATTCGACTGACCCGTGAACGACACCCGCACTCCCGCTGCCATCCCGCCTGCACCGACCGCCGCGTCGGGCAGCGCGACGAGCGCCTCCTACCGCGAACGCCGCGGCGAACTGGCGACCTATTTCGACCGCACCGCCGCCGACAAGTGGGTGGCGATGACCTCCGACACGCCCTTGAACCGCATCCGCGCCACCGTGCGCGCCGGCCGCGAGCGCATGCGCGCGACGCTGCTCTCCTATCTGCCCGACGACCTCGCCGGCCGTCGCCTCTTCGACGCCGGCTGCGGTACCGGCATGCTGTCGATGGAAGCCGCCCAGCGCGGCGCATCCATCGTCGCCATCGATCTCGCCTCGACGCTGGTCGCCCAGGCGCGCGAACGCGCCGCCGCCGATCCCGTCACCGCCGCCATCGATTTCCGCGTCGGTGACATGTTCGATCCGGCGCTCGGTACCTTCGACCACGTCGTCGCCATGGATTCGCTGATCCACTACGACGCCACCGACGTCGTCCGCGTCATCAAGGGCTTCGCCGCCCGTACCCGGCACTCGATCGTCTTCACCTTCGCCCCCAAGACCCTGCCACTCTCGCTCATGCACATCGTCGGCAAGGCCTTCCCGCGCAGTGACCGCTCACCGGCCATCGTCCCCGTCGGCGAAACGACGCTGCGCCGCCTCCTCGCGCAGGAACTCCCCGACTGGCGTATCGGCAGAAGCCAGCGTATCGTCTGCGGCTTTTACACCTCGCAAGCGCTCGAACTCATCGCGCCTCCCTCCGCTTCATGAGCAAGGTCAATGTCCTCGTCCGCGGCTGGCTGACTCTCGGCGCCCGCTTCCTTCCCTTCGCCGACGCCGCCAGCCCCGAACTGCCCCTGTCGCGCCTGCTGCGCCTGGCCCTCTTCCAGGTCTCGGTCGGCATGGCGACCGTGCTCCTCACCGGCACCCTCAACCGCGTCATGATCGTCGAGCTTGGCGTGCCGACCTGGCTCGTCGCCCTGATGGTCTCGCTGCCGCTCGTCTTCGCGCCTTTCCGCGCCCTCATCGGTCACCGCTCCGATCACCACCGCTCCGCCCTCGGCTGGAAACGCGTCCCCTTCATCTGGATGGGCACCCTCCTGCAGTTCGGCGGCCTGGCGATCATGCCGTTCGCGCTGCTCCTCCTGTCCGGTGACGCGTCGGTCCCCGTCTCGCCGCTGGTCGGCCAGGCCGGCGCCGCGCTCGCCTTCCTCCTCGTCGGCGCCGGCCTGCACACCACGCAAACCGCCGGCCTCGCCCTCGCTACCGATCTGGCCAACGAGGAGACGCGGCCGCGCGTCGTCGCCTTGCTCTACGTCATGCTGCTCC
Source organism: Rhodocyclus gracilis (assembly GCF_009617575.1). Lineage (GTDB taxonomy): Bacteria > Pseudomonadota > Gammaproteobacteria > Burkholderiales > Rhodocyclaceae > Rhodocyclus > Rhodocyclus gracilis. The sequence goes on along the minus strand of NZ_WIXJ01000017.1, from coordinate 3,896 downwards.
TCGGCATGCTCGTCTCCGCCCTCGTGTTTGGCGTCCTGCTCGCCGACTTCAGCCAGTTGCGCCTGATCCAGGTCATCCAGGGCTCCGCCGTCGTCACCATGGCGCTCAACGTCATCGCCCTCTGGAAGCAGGAGGCCCGCACCCGTGGCCCCATCAGCGCCGAACCAGCGCCGAACTTCCGCGATTCCTGGCGCGAACTCGTCGCCGATGGCACCGCCCGCCGCTTCCTCGTCGTCGTCGGCTTCGGCTCCGCCGCCTTCAGCATGCAGGACATCCTCCTCGAACCCTACGGCGGCCAGATACTCCACCTCGCCGTCGGCGCCACCACGCTGCTCACCGCCGCCGCCGCCGCCGGTTCCCTCGCCGCCTTCTCCCTCGCCGGCTATCGCCTCGCCCGTGGCGCCGATCCGCTGCGCCTCGCCGCCCTTGGCGCCGCCGTCGGTCTGGCCGCTTTCCTGGCCGTGATTTTTGCCGCAGTGGGAGAATCTGCGGTATTATTTTTCGGGGGTGCTGCGCTGATCGGTTTTGGCGGTGGTCTCTTCTCCGTCGGAACCCTCACCTCCGCCATGTCGCTCGATCAGGGCGGTCGTGGCGGCCTCGCTCTCGGCGCGTGGGGCGCAGTTCAGGCTTCTTGCGCAGGAGGTGCCGTCGCCCTCGGTGGCGCGATTCGCGATGTGGTAACCGGACTTGCAGCGCAGGGGGCGCTCGGTCCATCGCTCAATACCCCAGCAACCGGGTTTGAAGCGGTCTACCTCATCGAAGTCGCCTTGCTGTGCATCACGTTGATCGTGATCGGACCGCTCGTGCGTCGTCATGGCGGGCCACCGTCGCAGTCGACATCAAGGTTCGGCCTGGCCGAGTTTCCCGGCTAGGTTTATTTGCCAAGGAGGTTAAAAACATGCCAACCGCCGCGATCACCAGCTACGTCGATGTGGCTCAGCTGACGCTCTACGCATTCTGGATTTTCTTCGCCGGTCTCATCATCTACCTGCGCCGCGAAGACAAGCGCGAGGGCTATCCCCTCGAGCACGACGTCGCCGGCTTCGGCGGCCGCGCCGGCTATAACGGCCTGCCCATCCCGCCCGATCCCAAGACCTTCGTCCTGCGCTCCGGTGCCACCGTCGCCAAACCCGACGGCACCCTCAAGGATCCCCGCCCCATCCTCGCCGAACCGAATAGCCCGTACCCCGGTTCGCCTCTCGTCCCGACCGGCAACCCGCTCGTCGACGCCGTCGGCCCCGCCTCCCACGCCATGCGCGCCGACGTCCCCGATACCACCGTCGACGGCGATCCCAAGATCGTCCCGATGCGCGTCGCGACCGACTTCTGGCTGCCCGAAGGCGAAGCCGATCCGCGCGGCGTCCCCGTCGTCGGTACCGACGGCAAGGTCGCCGGCACCGTCCGCGAAATCTGGGTCGATCGCTCCGAAGTCGTCGCCCGCTACTACGAAATCGAAGTCCCGACCGCCAACGGTACCCGTACCGCGCTGCTGCCGATCAACTTCACCCGCTTCAAGAAGGCCGCCGGTCAGATCAACGTCCTCGCCCTCAAGGCCGAACACTTCGCCGATATCCCCGCGCTGAAGAACCCCGATCAGGTCACCCTCCTCGAGGAAGACCGTATCGTCGGCTACTTCGCCGGCGGCAAACTCTACGCAGAACCCTCGCGCCTCGGCCCCCTGTTTTGAGCGGAAGCCATGAGCACGAACCGATCCGCGGCCTGCCGGAGCTCCTCCCGGAAGGCGAGCGGATCCTCTGGCAAGGGGCGCCAAGCTGGCCGTCCCTTGCCCGTAACGCCCTGCATATCAACAAGGTCGCGGCGTATTTCAGCCTCCTCCTCGCCTGGCGCCTGATCTCCCTCTTCACCGAGACCGCCGCCCCCCCCGCGCAAGCCCTCGCCGCCGCCCTCTGGCCCTTGCCGCTCGCTTTCATCGTCCTCGGCTTCATCGCGCTCTTCGCCTGGCTCATCGAGCGCACCACCGTCTACACCCTCACCAATCGCCGCATCGTCATGCGCATTGGCGTCGCCCTCTCGATGACCATGAACTTCCCGTTCCGCGTCATCGCCTCCGCCGACCTCGTCACCTTCGCCAATGGCACCGGCAACCTGCCGTTCCGCCTCGGCTCCGCCGACCACGTCGCCTACCTGACCCTCTGGCCGCACGCGCGCCCCTGGCGCTTCGCCAAGAGCGAACCCATGCTGCGCTGTATCCCCAACGCCGACCACGTCGCCGCGCTCCTCGCCGAGGCCCTGCGCGAGTACCACTCCGCCCATCCGGCGTCCGCCGCTACGACTTCGCCCTCCAACGCGCCCGTCGTCCCGCCGCTCGCCTCTTCGCTCTGAGTCGCCCGTGCACGACGAACCCGAATTCGGCTCGCAGCCCTTTCCGCGCGCCCCCCTCATCGCCGCCGGCTCCCTCATCGCCGTCACCCTCATCGGCGTCGCCGTCGCCCGCTACACCGGCTTCGACCCCCGCGTCTCCCCCCCAGCCCCCGCCGTCCAGTCCCGCTCCCTCGCCTTCATCGATCGCCCCGACGGCTCCCTCGGCGTCGTCGACGTCGATCAGCACACCGAGGTCGCCGCCCTGCCTCCCGGCAACGAGGGCTTCCTGCGCGCCACCCTGCGCAGCCTCTACCGCGAACGCAAACGCCAAGGCATCCCCGCCGACGCCCCCTATCGCCTCGTCGCCCACGCCGACGGCCACGTCACGCTCGAAGATCCCTCCACCGGACGCCTCTTCGACCTCGGCTCCTTCGGCCCCTCAAATCTTGCCGTCTTCGCCCGCTTGCTCCCGCCGCCTAACTCCGAGCGCTAAGCCGCCGCGCCGACGCCCCCGCGTCGCCCGCCGTTTCGTCTGACGCGCCCCCGACACGCCCCTCTCCATGATTTTTCCGACCGAGGCCAGCCTGCCGGCTTTCTTCCCCATCGCCTTCGCCACCTTCGTCTGGTGGTCCTCCACCGGCCTCATCCTCTTCCTCGACGGCCTCCCCCGCACGACCTTCCCCTGGTCCATGGGCGCCGCCTCCATCCTCCTCGTCATCGCCCTCGGCGGCCTCGCCCAAAGCGCACAATCCACCTCCGTCTGCGCCGCCTACCAAGCCTTCTCCTGCGCCGTCCTCATCTGGGCCTGGCTCGAAATGAGCTTCCTCCTCGGCTTCCTCATCGGCCCCAGACGCTCCCTCAATCACCCCACCTCCCATGGCTGGCAACGCTTCCGCAACGCCACCGAGGCCATCCTCTACCACGAACTCGCCCTCGTCGCCGCCGCCGCCCTCGTCACCTTCCTCACCTGGCACGCCCCCAACCCCATCGGCTCCTGGACCTTCGCCGTCCTCTGGGTCATGCGCCTCTCCGCTAAACTCAACCTCTTCCTCGGCGTCCCCAACCTCTCCGCCGAACTCCTCCCCTCTCACCTCGCCCATCTGCGCCAATACCTCACCCGGCGACCCATGAATGAACTTTTTCCGGTGGCGGTCACCGTCGCCTCCGCCGTCGATGCCTACCTCATCTTCGCCGCCACCGAGGCCCCCGATCAGTCCTTCAGCAGCGTCGGACTGGCCCTCGTCGCCACGCTCCTTTCCCTCGCCATCCTCGAGCACTGGCTGATGATCATCCCCGTCAATGCCTCCAAACTCTGGCAGTGGGCCCTCGACTCCACGCGCCGCACCGCCGCCGCTCCGGAACCTGAGCCGACCGCCACGCCGGATGAGTCGGCGCCACGCTAGGGCAGGGCCGCGAGACACGACAGAAGAGGCACGCGGCGCAGCCAACAAACCGCCCCCTTCGTGGCGCCTGGAGTTGGCGATTTCCGCTGCCAATCCGCACGCCATCCGGGGCGCCCTCCCCGACAGCTACCAGCCAGCAGCCCGCACCGCCCTCCGGGCAAGCACGCCTTC
>NZ_WIXJ01000016.1 GCF_009617575.1 Rhodocyclus gracilis | reverse complement strand
TGCACAAGCGCCTGGTGCGCAGAAAACCCTTCGCCCATGTCCGCGTCTTCCTCAAGGACCTCGCGCATTTGTTGGGGTTGGCAAAGGCGTGAGTCGCTGACCGGGTAATTGCCACGCGGGCGGCGGAACAACCTTTAACCGTCGTCCCGCCGGCATTACTCGGCGCTGCCATACTGCGTCATGCGCGGTGCCCCGAGGAAAGCGCTCACATACTTTGCCTGCGCGGTTCTGCCGAATATATGGTAATGCGCGAAATTGAGTAAGGCAGGCTCGATATTGGTATTGATGGCGCGACGCTGGCAATAGGCAAAATAATCCACCCCGCGCTGGCGCAAACGCTCGTAAAACCATGCGGGTAATCCTTTCCGATCTCGCGGATGGAGTTTTACCAGCATGGGCAGGCCGCTTTTATTCTCGTGCAGCATCACATCGATGATTTCGCAGACCATGCGGCAGGCGGGATCGATCTGACGGGTATCGCAATAGCGGTTTGAAATCCCCCAAAAACTCAGGAGCTGCGCCGACGTTTCCCGTGGCGCGACGACGAGCGGCAGACGATTGACGCCGGCCATGCCGAGAAACGCGTCATCCGAGCAGGCAAACGCACCCGCGTATTTCTCGCAGCGAGCGTCAAGAGCGCTTTCGGGAATTTCGTTCAGATGCGCCAGACGGCGACGGTCGATTCGCCAGGCGTCGACAAGGCTGGCGGCGTCAAGGGCCGCAACGAGCGCCGCCTCGTCGAGCGGCGTCGGTGCGCAATACTGCGACAGCAGCGCGGTATTGGCGCTGGTATAGCCCTCTTCCAGATAATAGATTTCCCGGACGCGCCCACTGATTTTCAGCAGCTTGCCAAAGAGAAACGCCGTGTGCGGCAGATAGATGGCCACATCCGCCGTCGCCGGAATCCGCTCGTGAATGCGCTGTAGTAACTCGCAGGTCCGTGAAATCGACCAGATACCGTCATCCTCGACCGCGCAATTGACGCGCTCGCCGGCCATTGCCCGCCCGCCGACGACGAGCGGCGCCGTCAATGAGCGCTGACGGATGCTCGCCATCGCCACCGAGTAGGTGATAGGGCTGTGCACGAAAAAAACGTGGGCGAGCGATGCACCCGTCGTCATGGCAAGCTCCGTGCGGCGACAAACTCCCGCAACTCGCCCGCCAGCGCGTGCAGTGTCGGTGTCCAGTCGTCGGCCATGCTTTGCCGGAAAAGACGCAGCGCGCCGGGGTACCACGGCGAATCGCGCCGCTCACGCAGCCAACGCCAGTCACAGCCGGTGGCCGGCAGCAGCAGCCAGCAGGGTTTGCCCAAGGCCCCCGCCAGATGCGCAACGGCGGTATCGACGCAGATCAGCAGATCAAGCTCGGCGATGACTGCCGCCGTGTCGGCGAAGTTGGTCAGTTCCTCGCCCAAGTCCTCGCCCCATTTCAACCTCGACGGCATTGGCCGCATCGGCAGCGGCGCGGACGGGTCTTTCTGCAGACTGATGAAGCGCACGCCAGCGACCTCCCACAAGGGCGAGAGCACGCCAGGATCGGCGAGCGAGCGATGTGCGTCGTTGCGATGCGCCGGATTGCCCTGCCAGACGAGACCGACCTTCACCGCCTCTCCAGCCAGACGGTCGCGCCAGCGCGCGGTGTATTCCGGCGGCACCGACACATACGGCAGCGGCGCCGGAATGCTGTCGAGCGTCGTGCCCAGTCCGCCGGGCAGGCTCAGCGGCAACGCCCAGAAATCATGCGCGTCGAGCGCGGCCGAATCGCTGACGACGGCGTCGACGCCATCCACCGTCGCCAGCAGTGGCGCCAGCGTCGGCGGGCAGACCACGGTCAGCCGTGCCAATCCGCGCGCCTTGAGCAACGGGGCATAGCGGATGAACTGCAGGTAATCGCCGAAGCCCTGCTCCGGCCAGAGCACGAGCGATTTACCGGCAAGCGGCTCGCCGCGCCAGACGGGAAAAGGCAAAACCGGCAAGGCAACGGCCTCATCCGAGCGGCCGGCCGCATAACGCGCCTCGACGTCGGGCCACGCCTCGACATAACGCCCCTGGCTGAGACGCAGCCAAGCGAGATTCCAGCGCGCATCGGCAAAATCGGGGCGCACCATCAGCGCGTTGAGATACGCGGTTTCGGCGACATCGAGACGGCCGAGCTCGGCAAGCAGCTTGCCCAGATTGAAGTAGGCATCGGCAAAATCGGGCGCCAGAGCCAGCGCGCGGCGGTAGGCCGCCTCCGCAGCCTCGCTTTTGCCAGAGCCCTGCGCGCGCAGGATATTGCCGAGGTTGTAGTGGCTCTCGGCCACCTCTTCCGCCAACAGGATCGCCTGTCGCGTCGCCGCCTCGGCGTCGGCGAGGCGGCCGCCATCAAACAGCAGCGAACCCAGATTGCGCAGCGCGCCAAGGTGCGTCGGGTTCAGCGCCAGCGTCTGCCGATAGGCGGCCTCGGCCTCCTCGGGGCGCGCGGTTTTTTGTAACAAATTGCCATGGTTGAAGTAGGCCTCGGCGAAATCCGGCTTCAAGGCGCAGGCGTAGTGGAAGAGCGCATCGGCTTCGGCGGCGCGTCCGGTCTCGCCGAGCAGCAACGCCAGATTGTTGTAGGCCTCGGCGAAGGCGGGTTGCAGCGCGAGCGCGCGGCGGTACGCCGCCTCGGCCTCCGGCCACTGTTGGCGGGCGTGCAGGTGGCTGGCCAGATTGAAATACGGCAGCGCCACCTCGGGAGCGGCGGCAATCGCCTGACGATAGGCCGCCGCCGACTCGTCCGGACGACCGCGCTGACCGAGGATATTGCCCAGATTGTTGTAGGCGTCGGCCAGTTGGGGCGACTGCGCCGGCAGCAGCGCGAGGGCGCGCCGGATGTGCGCCTCCGCCTCATCCAGACGGCCGTCGAGGCGCAACACTTTGCCCAGCGCGTTATGGGCGTCACCCAGATCGGGCGCCAGTTCGAGGGCGCGGCGAAAGGCTGCTTCGGCAACGGGGAAGCGCTGCGTGTCCTGAAGCAGAAAGCCGAGATTGACGAGGATGAGCGCGTTTTCGCCGAGCGCCAGCGCCTCGCGCATGAGCGCTTCGGCGGCGACGGAATCGCCCGTTTGCTGCAACGCGACGCCGAGAAGATGTAGCGCGTCGACATGCTGCCGGTCGACGGCGAGGATCTGCCGATAGGCCGCGACAGCCTCCTCCAGGCGCCCCGCCTGATGAGCGGCGAGAGCCACCGAGACGTCCGTGGGCGCGACATCCTGCTGCACTGCATTCTCCTCGTGGGCTGTATTTTTGCCGTGATGCTAGCGCCACCGGGGTTTAAGCAAATTAAGGGGAATGTAAGCAGCTGTAAGACGGCGCAGGCGTTACAGCCTCCCGGCGCTGCGCGAGGACGCTCAATCGACGCTGAGCGTTGGCGGCGCCATGTCCACGGCGCGGGCGCGGAGCTGGCCGCAGCCGGCGTCGACATCCTGCCCGGCGGAATCGCGCAAGGTCGTCAGCACGCCCCGCTGGCGCAGCGTACGCGCCATCATCAGCGCCGCTTCGTGCGCCGGACGACGGAAGGCGAGCGCCGCCGTGCTGTTGTAGGGGATCAGGTTCATCAGCGCGTATTTACCCGCCAGCAGGCGGACGATGCCGTCGATCTCCTCGTCGCCATCATTGACGCCCTCGATCAGCGTCCATTGGTACTGGATCGGGTAACCGGTGGCGCGTGCGTAATCCTCACCACAGGCGACGATCTCCTCCGGCATCAGGCGCGGCGCATGCGGCAGGAGTTGCGCGCGCCGCTCGGCGCGGCTGCTGTGCAGCGACAGTGCCAAGGCGGGCTTGACGACAGCATTGGCCAGACGCGTGAAGACGCGGCGATCACCGACCGTCGACAGCACCAGATTCTTGTGGCCGATCCCGCCCAGGGTGCCGAGGCAATCAATGGCGTCGAGGACGTTGTCGAGGTTGTGGGCTGGCTCGCCCATGCCCATGAAGACGACCTTTTTCACCGGACGGCGACGACGGGCAAGCGCCACCTGCGCGACGATCTCGGCGCTGCCCAGTTGACGCAAGAGACCATCGCGGCCGGTCATGCAAAACACACAGCCCACCGCGCAACCGACCTGCGTCGAGACACACAGCCCGTCACGCGGCAGCAGCACGCTTTCGATACGCTGCCCGTCGGCCAGCGCGACGAGCAGTCGAATCGCGCCATCCGAGCCGCTGTGCTCGGAGTCGACGCGCGCCAGCGCCGCCAGATCCGCCTCGATGCGCGGCCATTCGTCGCGCAGGGCCAGCGGCAGGAAATCCTGCGCGCGACTATGGCGGTTATCCAGCGCCCGCGCCTGACACCAGGCCCGCAGGACGCGTTCCTCATGCACCGGCTTGGCCCCCAGCGCGCGCAGACGCTGGCGCCAATCGTCGAGACGCCGCATAGAGCCGCCCCTGCCTGCGCACACAGCGTCAGCGACGACAGCCGGAATAGCGAGTTCGCCCGCCACAGCGCGCATGCTCAGGCCGCGCCCCTGGCAGAACCGCCCAAGGCCATTTTTTCGACGATCAGACTGCCGACCATATCGCCTTCGACGTTAACGGCCGTGCGTACGGTATCGAGGATGCGGTCGATCGGCAGCAGCAGGGCGATCGCTTCGGTCGGCAAACCGACCGATTGCAGCACCAGCACCATACTCAGCATGCCGACGCTGGGAATCCCCGGTGCGCCGACGGCGCCGAGGATGGCGACGAAGACGATGATCAATTGCTGCGCGATATCGAGTTCGATCCCGGCCAGCCGGGCGATGAACAACGCGGCGGCGCCCTCGTAGAGCGCCGTGCCGTCCGAATTGAGCGTCGCACCGAGCGGAATGACGAAGTCGGCGACTTCGCGGCGCACGCCGAGGTCTTCGCTGACGCAGCGCAGCGCCACCGGCATCGTCGCGGCACTCGAACTGGTGCCAAAGGCCAGCACCATTGCGTCGCGGGCGCCACGCCAGAAACGCAGCGGCGTCATGCCCGTCACCGCAAAGAGAATCGCTGGCAGGACGACCACGCCGTGCAGCAGCGTTGCGCCGATGACGACGGCGATGAAATAGGCGAGGCTGCCGAGCAGGCTGACATCCTGCGTCGCCACGAGGCGCAGCAACAGGGCGCCGACGCCGAGCGGCGCCAGCCACATGATCCAGCGCACCAGAACGAGCGCGAGCTCCTGCAATTCCTGCATGGTGCGCCGCAGGTGGGCGTAACGTTCGCCGCCGGCCGCAAGGGCAATGCCGAAGACCAGCGCCACCACCACCACCGCCAGAATGTCGCCCTGCGCCAGTGCGGCGAAGGGATTCTGGAAAATGCCGTGCAGAAATTGTGCGAAGTAATCGGCAAAGGGCATCTGCCGCGCCTCGAAATTGCGCGTGGCGTCGGCGAACATCTCGAGATGCATGCCCTCGCCCGGCCGGAAGATATTCGCCGCGGCGAGGCCAATGGCGATGGAGACGAGCATCGAAAAGACGAAGAAACCGAGCGTCCACCACCAGACGCGCTGCACGCGGTGGTGCGCGCCGAGGCTGGCGACGCCGCAGACGATCGAGGCGAATACCAGCGGCACCAGCACCATGCGCAGCAGATCGAGGAAGAAGGTGCTCGCCAGCTTCGCGGTGTACAGCACCGCGACGCCGGTCGGCGTCGCCGTCCCGGCGGCGGTCAGCGCAAAACCGCCCGCCACGCCAAGCGCACCGCCGATGAGCAGCCAGGCGTTGAGGCCAAGGTGTCGTGGCGAGGGGAGTATCGCGTTCACGGCGCTCACCTATTCGCCGCGAAACACCGGCGCCCGCTTTTCCTTGAACGCATCGATGCCCTCGACGTAATCACGACTCTTGAAAACGCGATGCCGCAGTTCCTGAATGCGCTCGAAGATGCCCGGCTGCAATGGCGCCGAATCGGCGAGCATGCGGAACTGCTCCTTGAGCGCGGCGACGGCAAGCGGCGCCTTGCTGGCGATGCCGTGCGCGATATCGAGCGTGAAGGCGCGCAACTCGGAGGCATCGACGCGGTGATTGATGATATGCCACTCCTCGGCCTCATGCGGGCTGACCGAACGGGCGGTAAACAGCATTTCCTTGGCGATGTTGAGCGGCAGGCGGCGCATGAAGTTGAGTGTCCCGGCGGTGTTGTACGGCAGGCCGAGATTGACCGGCGTCAGGGCGAACGAGCAGGTATCGTCGCCGATGGCAATGTCGCAGGAGAGCACCAGATCGGTCGCGCCGCCCCACACCGACCCGCTGACCATGGCGATCACCGGCGCCGGAAAATGCCGCACACCGCGCAACAACTGTTCAAGCGGATCGGAGTAGAGCAAGGGGTCTTCGCCCAGCGGCAGTTCATGAATGTCGTGTCCGGCCGACCAGACCTTACTGCCGACGCCCGCCGTCAGGATCAACACGCGCACGCGCGCCGCCGCCATTGCGTCCATGGCTTCGAGCAATTCACCCACCAGCGCACGCGAGAGGGCATTACGCTTTTCGGTGTGGCACAGCGTGAGGATGCCGACGTAACCGTCCACTTCGCTGCGGATGTACATGCGCGTCTTTCTGCCCGGCGGGCACTGAAGAGGTGGCCGATTATGCGCGATTCGCCGTCGCTGACGAAAGCCGGCCCGGCGATGCAGTGGCATTACTTTGGCGCCCCGCCCGTTTTCGGGCAGAATTCGCCCCGTCGCGAAAGGTCGGCATCGGGTAACGACGCGGCCGATTCGCTGTCGGAGCGCAGGTAGCTGCGATCCGCCACGACCAACCCGCCGGGAAGGCCGCCGACACGACCGTAACACCCCGTGCGCTGGACAGCCTACCCTGCGCGGAAACTGCCACCGGCCAGTCGCCGTCAACAGACCGGCAAGACCGCCCACCGCCCCCCGTCAGACCGGTACGCAGATAGTTCCAGACCCGAACGCGAGACACATGACTCCCATGCAAGCACTTCATCGCAACGGCGAAACCCGGCTGCCGGCTCTGGCGCTGGCCGCCCTCGGCGTCGTCTATGGCGACATTGGCACCAGCCCGCTGTACACCATGAAGGAAGTGTTCGCCGGCAACCACGCAATTCCGCTGACGGCGGACAATGTGCTCGGCATCCTGTCGCTGATCGTCTGGGTGCTGATCGTCATTGTCTCGGTCAAATACGTCTTCTTCATCCTGCGCGCTGACAATCGCGGTGAAGGCGGCATCATGGCGCTGATCGCCCTCGCCCTGCGCGACGCCAAGGGCAAGCCGAAGCGCGAAAAAGCGATCATGCTCATCGGCATCCTCGGGGCTGCGATGTTCTACGGCGACGGCATGGTGACACCGGCCATGTCGGTGCTGTCGGCGGTCGAAGGCATCGAGGTGGCGGCCCCCTCCTTCGAGCCCTTCGTGATCCCGCTGACGCTGATCGTGCTCTTTCTGCTGTTTTTCTTTCAGCGCAAGGGGACGGCCTCCGTCGGCGCGCTGTTCGGGCCGGTGATGGTGGCGTGGTTTTTGACGCTCGCCGCGCTCGGTCTCTACAACCTCAACGCCGAACCCGGCGTGCTGCGCGCGCTCAATCCGCTCTACGGCATCAATTTCCTGATCGAGAACCGCGGCATCGCCATCGTCGCCATGGGCGCCGTCGTGCTGGCCGTGACCGGCGCCGAGGCGCTTTACGCCGACATGGGCCACTTTGGCCGCTCGCCGATCCGGCTCGCCTGGTTCGGACTCGTCCTGCCGTCGCTGATCCTCAATTATTTCGGCCAAGGTGCGCTGCTGCTCGCCGATCCGACGGCGATGGACAACCCCTTCTTCCGCTCGGCGCCGGAGTGGGCGCTGTACCCGCTGATCGGTTTGTCGACGGTCGCCACCGTCATCGCTTCGCAGGCGGTGATCTCCGGCGCCTTCTCGGTAACGCGGCAGGCGATGCAGCTGGGCTTCGTCGCCCGCGTCGAGGTGCAGCACACGTCCGACCGCGAGCAGGGACAAATCTACCTGCCGGCCGTCAATTGGGGGCTGCTCGCCGCCGTTGTCGTGCTCGTGCTTGGTTTCCGCTCGTCGAACAATCTGGCCGCCGCGTACGGGCTGGCCGTCACCGGCGACATGGTGATCACCTCGCTGCTGGCGACCGTCGTCGCCGCACGCGTATGGGGCTGGGGCTGGACACGTGCTGGGCTGCTCTTCGCCTGTTTCCTCGCAGTCGAGCTGTCCTTCCTCGTCGCCAACGTGATGAAGATTCCCGACGGCGGCTGGTTCCCGCTGGCCGTCGGTGTCGTCGTCTTCACGCTCATGACCACCTGGAAGCGCGGCCGTCAGCTGCTCAACGAGCGCCTGTCCGGCGAAGCGATTGCGCTGGTGCCCTTTATCGACGCGCTGATCGTCGCGATGCCGCCGCGCGTGCCAGGAACGGCGGTCTTTCTCTACGCCGACCCCGATGCCGTGCCGCACGCCTTGATGCACAATCTGATGCACAACAAGGTGTTGCACGAGCGCATGGTGATCGTCTCGGTGCGAGTGCTCGACCAACCGTACGTGCCGGCCAGCGAACGCATCGAATTGCAGGCGCTGAAGGCTGATTTCTATCGCGTCGTCGTACGCTACGGATTCAAGGACGACACCGATCTGCCGCAGGCGCTGTCGCTTTGCGCCGCCAAGGGCTTGGCGCTCGACATGATGGAGACGTCGTTCTTCCTTGGCCGCGAAACGCTGATTCCGCGCCTCGACTCGGAAATGGCGCTGTGGCGGGAAAAACTCTTCATCGCCATGTTCCGCAACGCCAGCAGCGCCACCAACTTTTTCAAGATCCCGAGCAACCGCGTCGTAGAACTGGGGACGCAGGTCGTTCTGTAGCCAGACACCCCGCCAGCGGGTCTGCTAGAGACACCGCCGCGCTAGAGGCGACGGATTTTTTCCAGCAGCGAGGTCGTCGAAGTCTGGTGCAGGAAGGGGATCGAGACGACGCGCCCGCCCGCCGCGGTCACCTCGGTGGCACCGACGATCTTGTCGACCGACCAGTCGCCGCCCTTGACCAGCACGTCGGGCCGGCAATCGAGAACGCGCGCCAGCGGCGTGTCTTCGTCAAACCAGGTCACCAGCGAAACGCTTTCCAGCGCCGCCATCACCGCCAAGCGGTTCGCCAGCGGGTTGACCGGTCGATCGTCCCCCTTGCCCAGGCGCCGCACCGACGCATCACTATTGAGCGCCACCACCAGCGACGCGCCCAAAGCCCGCGCCTGCGCCAGATAGGTCACATGCCCCCGGTGCAGGATGTCGAAGCAGCCATTGGTGAAAACCAACGGCCGCGGCAAGGCCGCAATCTGCGCCGCAAACGCCTCGGCACGGGCACGCGGCGAGCGTTCATCGTCGCCACTGAGCTGTGCCTTCGGCGGCACGACGATCTTCGATTCAAACGCGGGCGAGGGGAAATCCATGGCTGAAGTCCGGAGCAGAGCCGGACAGCGCCGGCGAAGGCGCCGATTCTAGCATCGGCGCACGCTGCGGGCCGGCGCGCTCACGCTGTCGCCTCTTGCCGCCGCATGTAGCCGCCTGCCGCACCTCAGCCCTCGACTTTGCCCGCCTCGCCCGCTTTGCCGCTCATCAGCAGCCCTTGCCCGCGCTCGCCGCCCGCAGCACTCAGCCGCGCGCCGAACGCCAGACTTCGAGCGCCTGCAAGGCCGAATCGAGGCTCGGAAGAATGCGAATCCCCTGCCCGTCCGATGCATTCCCGGTAGCCGCGGCGGCCACGGCGGCGCGAGCGCGCTCGGCACCGCCACCGCCGATCCACAGCTCAACGTGTGGCGGCAACATGCCGCGCAGCTGGCTGACCAGCGGCGCCACCTGCCGCGAAGGGAAGGATGCCGAGAACGACAAGGCAACGATATCGGCCGCATGTGCCTGTGCCGCGAGACGGATGTCGAAGAGCGGCGTCTGCGCGCCCAGAGGAATACACGTCGCGCCTTCCAGCGCGAGCAGCGACTGCACCATCAGCAAACCGAGCGTGTGCAACTCGTCGGGCAGCGTGGTGAGCAGGACGCGCGGCGCGGCGCCCATTCCCGGCAGGGCAGACAAGGACTGGCGCAACAGCGTCTTGATCTGCTCGGTGTAAAGATGCTCCTCGAACACCTCGATCTCACCGCGCATCCACGCCTCGCCAACGGCGACGCTGAGAGGCCCGACGGTGTCGATGACAAAACGCCCGACCCCTTGCCGCAGCAGGGCTTGATTCAGGGTCTGCTGTAGCGCGGGCAGATCATGAGCACGGATGTGGGTGAGCGCCCGTTCGATGAGTGGCGCCAAGCCACTGGCCTGCCCGTCGCTCAGCCCGGCCGTTGCGGGCGCGGCACAGCCTTCCACACAGGAAGCCGCAGTGCCGGTCGCTGCGGTTCCGCGCGCCGCCAACTGCACGAGATCGGCATCGGCAACGCCGACGAGGCGCCCCGGACGATGCCCCTGGTCGATCAGCCGCTTGATCAGCCGCAGGCGGTCGACCTGCTCGGCCGGATACAGTCGCTCGCCACAGTCGTCGCGTGCAGGAGAAGGGAAGCCGTAGCGACGCTCCCAGGCGCGCAGCGTGTCCTTGCCAAGTCCGGTGTCGCGCTCGACGGCGCTGATGCTCAGGTGGGGTCGGGGTGCGTTCATTCTATCCAGGGCGCAGGGCGCGCAATGCGCGTCGCATGGCAGCCGGAGGCACGCCATTGACATTGAAATTGTGTATCGATATCGTAGCGGCGACGTTCTGTTTTGTCCATGACAAACAAACCAGCGGACGAAGCCATCAACTTATACAACGCCTTGGTCAACACCAAGCAAATGCAGTTCATTTAGTCTTTAATTAATGCACCGCACAACGACAGAAGCGGCTTCGCGCAGGGTGAGCAAAAAATTTTTAGGGTAATTGTCCAAGACAAATCAAAGGTTTTGTGGGGAAAATGACGGCAAGTGGAGCGGCGACGAAGAACTCCCTTCACGGTAGCCGGTCGAAGATTTACGACAGGATGCGCGGGCATCGCTTCCGTGCGCGCCAAGTTCAGCACACGCCGCCAGAGAAAGCGGCTGCGTGCTTGTGAATCCTGCGGCGGCACCGATCACTGCACCGTTCGCCAATTTTCCCACGCCCTTGCGGCAAACACCCAGGAGACGTCTCCATGAATGCTCCCGACCAATGCTTCCTCCCCGATATTCAGGCCAGCGTCGACACGCGCCAACTCGCCATCCACAAGGTTGGCGTCAAGGGGCTGCGCTATCCGCTGGCCCTGCGCGATGCCGACGGCCAGGTTCGTCACACGGTCGCCGACATCGCCATGTCGGTCGGACTGCCGCCGGAAGTGAAGGGCACGCACATGTCGCGCTTCGTTGAAGTGCTGGAACGCCAGCGCGCACCGCTCGACGCCTCCGGCGTGCTGACGATGCTCGAAGAAATGCTGCTGCGCCTCGACGCGTCAAGCGGCAGCATCGACATGGCCTTCCCGTACTTCATCACCAAAAAGGCGCCGGTTTCCGGCGTCGAAAGCCTGCTCGATTACGACGTCCGTCTCATCGCCGACAAGCGCGAGGGGCAACGCGCCGAACTGTCGATCGAGATCGTCGCGCCGGTCACCAGCCTGTGCCCATGCTCCAAGGAAATCAGCGAGTACGGCGCGCACAACCAGCGTTCGCACATCACCATCGCTGCCCGCCTGCGCGCACCGCTGACGCCGGAAGCGCTGGTGCGCCTCGCCGAAGAAGAGGCCTCGTGCGAAGTCTTCGGTCTGCTGAAGCGCCCCGACGAAAAGTGGGTCACCGAGCGCGCCTATGACAATCCGAAATTCGTCGAAGACCTTGTTCGCGACATCGCCCTGCGTCTGATGAAGACGCCAGAGGTGGCGGAGTGGACGGTGAAGTCGGAGAACTTCGAATCGATTCACAACCACTCGGCGTACGCCGAAATCAGCGGCGTGAACGCTTGAGCGCCGCCCGTCGTTCCGTCGGCGACGGGTAGTCGCCGCCGCGCCGCCCCACTCACACCAGGGAGATAAAAAATGCAGGGAGCAACGCGTATTGCCGTTGTCGGCTCGGGAATATCGGGCCTGTCGAGCGCCTGGCTGCTGGCGCAAAAGTACGAGGTCACGCTGTTCGAGGCCGGTGACTACCTCGGCGGTCACACCAACACTGTCGACGTCACGCTCGATGGCGTCAGCCACCCGGTCGACACCGGCTTCCTCGTCTACAACACGACGACCTATCCGAACCTGACGGCGCTACTGGCACAACTGGGCGTCGCCAGCGTCGAAACGGAAATGTCGTTTGCCGTCAGTCTGGAAGAACCCGATCTCGAATGGTCGGGCAGCAGTCTGGCGACGGTGTTCGGCCAGAAGCGCAACCTCGTCCGCCCCGACTTCCTGCGCATGCTCTCCGACATCCTGCGCTTCAACCGCGAGGCCATCGCCTGGGTCGACACGCATGCCGACGACGAGCGCACGCTACGCAGCTTCCTCTCCGAAAAAGGCTATTCGCGCTCGTTCCAGGAGTGGTACCTGCTGCCGATGGCCGCCGCCATCTGGTCGTGCCCGGCAGGCCAGATGCTCGACTATCCGCTCGTCACCTTCGTCCGCTTCTGCCGCAATCACGGCCTCTTGCGCGTGCTCGACCGGCCGATGTGGCGCACCGTGCGTGGTGGCGCACGCGAATACGTGAATCGCCTGGCCGGGCTGATCGACGAAGTGCGCCTCAATGCGCCGGTCAGCGCGCTGCGCCGCGTACCGGGCGGCGTTGAAGTCGTCTCGCCGCGCGGCACCGAGCGCTTCGACGAAGTCGTGCTGGCGTGTCACAGCGATCAGGCGCTGGCCATCCTCGGCGAAGAGGCGACGGACGACGAACGCAGCGTCCTTGGCGCCATTCGCTACCAGCCGAATCGTGCTGTCCTGCACAGCGATCCGGCCCTCCTGCCGCGCGACCGTTCGCTCTGGGCGGCGTGGAATTATTCGTCGGCGAAGGGCGATCTCGACCACCGTCCGGTAAGCGTCTCTTATCTCATCAACCGCCTGCAACCGCTGCCCTTCAAACAACCGGTGTCGGTCACGCTGAACCCGCAACGCGAGCCGGCGGCCGACAAAGTCATCGCCGAATTCAACTACGCACACCCGATTTTCGACGCCCCGGCGGTTGCCGCGCAGCGTCGTCTGGCGACCGTCTCCGGCCGACAACGGGTCTGGTTCTGTGGCGCCTGGGCAGGGTACGGCTTCCACGAAGACGGCCTGAAATCCGGGCTGGCCGTTGCCAACGCGCTCGGCTGCCACGCCCCCTGGCAGGGTGCGGAGCGCGCGCAGGAAGTCCCGCCGCTGATCTTCGGCGGCCGCACGACGGGAGCGCTGGCGTGAGCGAATCGGTTGCCCGCATCGGCTTCGGACAGGTGATGCACAGCCGGCTGCGTCCGGCGCTGCATCGCTTTGTCTATCCGGTGTATTTCTTCCTCCTTCCGCTGACGCGGATCGAGCAGGCGGGCAGCCGGTTTTTTTCGATCAATCGTTTCAACCTCTTTTCGTTTCGCTACGCCGACCACGGCGACCGCGACGGATCGTCACCCTTGCTATGGATTCGCAAGCAACTGGCGGCGGCAAACCTGCCGACCGATGGCGAAGTCTGGCTGCAAACCTTCCCGCGCGTCCTTGGCATCAACTTCAACCCGGTCAGCTTCTGGTTCTGCCATGACGCCGACGGCGCGCTGATCGCCATTCTCGCCGAAGTCAGCAACACCTTCGGCGAACGCCACCACTACCTGCTGGCGCACCCCGATGGCAGCGCACTTGGCAACGGCGAACTCCTCGAACGACGCAAGGTCTTCCACGTCTCGCCGTTCAATGAAGTACAAGGCGGCTATTGCTTCCGCTTTCAGCGCCGCGAGGCTACCGGCGTGCCGTTCGCCACACCGCCGGTCGAGCCGCAAATCGGCGAACAGCGACTGGCGCGCATCGATTATGCCGACGCCGACGGCGATCTCCTGCTTACCTCGGTCTCCGGGCGCGTCGAAGCGCTCAGCGGTGCGGCACTCCGGCGCGCCGCCCTTGTCTACCCCTGGCAATCGCTGCTCGTACTGGCACGCATTCACTGGCAAGCCTTGCTGCTATGGCGCAAGCGTGTGCCGTTTTTCCGTAAACCCGATCCCCCGCTTGAGGAGACGACGCGATGAATTCCGTGAACACTTCGCTCGCCATGCCATCGGCAGCGCCGGCCGCGATGGGCTATTCCGCCCCGTCGACGGCGACGCGCGCACTGGTGGATGAGCAAAGTCTGACGCGGACGGCCGCCCTGGCCCTCACCCTATTTTCTGGCCTTCGCCACGGACATCTCGCCCTGCAACTACCCGACGGCTCGCAACGCCACTTCGGCGAGTTCGCCACCGAAGCGACGGGCGAACAGGCGGTTGCGGCGGAAGGCGCCGCGCCGCTGCGGGCGTCCATCGTCATTGGCGACTGGTCGGTGTTTGACGATGCCGTTCATCGCGGCGACGTCGGCTTTGCCGAAGCGTACATCGACGGCCGCTGGCAAACCCCCGATCTCGCTGCCCTGCTGACCCTGCTGGCGCGCAACCGCGATGCCTTGCAGACGGCGATCTACGGTAACTGGCGCGGCCTGCTCGCCGCGCGTCTGCGCCACCTGTTCAACGCCAACACGCGCCGTGGTTCGCGGCGCAACATCATGGCCCACTACGATCTGGGCAATGAGTTCTACCGGCAATGGCTCGACCCGACGATGAGCTACTCGAGCGCGCTCTACGCCAGCCCGGATCATTCGCTGGCCGATGCGCAACTGGCGAAATATCGGCGCATCCTGCGCCGCCTGAACGTGCAAGCCGGCGACCGTATCCTCGAAATCGGCTGCGGCTGGGGCGGCTTTGCCGAAGTGGCAGCCCGCGAGGCCGGTGCGCAGGTGCATGGACTGACGCTGTCGCCGGCACAGCTGGCGTTTGCGCGCGAACGCATGGCCAAAGCCGGCCTGTCCGACCGCGTGACGCTCGAACTGCGCGACTACCGCGATCTGAAAGGCGTGCGCTACGACCACATCGTCTCGATCGAGATGTTCGAAGCCGTTGGCGAACGCTGGTGGCCGCGCTACTTCCGCACGCTGCGCCGTCTGCTGGCGCCGGAAGGCCGCGCGCTGGTGCAGACGATCACCATTCGTGACGATCTGTTCGCCCGCTACCGGCGCGGCACCGATTTCATCCAGCAGCACGTTTTCCCCGGCGGCATGCTGCCGTCGCCGGCGGTCTTCAGCCGCCGCGCCGCCGACGCGAAGCTCGTCGTGCGCGATGCCTTTGCCTTCGGCAGCGACTACGCGCGCACGCTCGCCGAATGGCGTGAAACCTTCGAGCGCGAGCTGCCGGCGGTCAAGGCACAAGGGTTCGACGAACGCTTCGTCCGTCTGTGGCGCTTTTATCTGGCGTATTGCGAAGCGGGCTTTGCCAGCGGCAGCACCGACGTCGTCCAGTTCGAGCTGGCGCCAGCATGATTCGCGCACTGCTCTTCATCCCCCTCATCGCCTTCGCAGCACTGGCGACCGCACTGCCGACGGCAGTCCAGCACATGGAACCGACGGTGTGGCAGCAATGGGGGAGCGGCGAAGTGTCGCGGCTGGGTTTTCGCCTCTATCGGGCCACCCTGTGGGTCGCCGGAGGCGAACCGCAGCGCGCCCCGACAGCCCTGCAACTCGACTATCGGCGTGACATTCGCGGCACGACCTTGGTCGAATCGAGCATCAGCGAAATGCGCCGCCTCGGCGCCAGCGAAGAACAGCTGACGCGCTGGCAACGCGCACTGAGCGACGTTCTGCCGGATGTCAAAGCCGGCGACAGTCTGGTGGCCGTGTTCCGGCCGGGCGACAGCATCAGCCCGGGCGTGACCTTCTTCCACGGCAATCACCAGATCGGCGAGATCAGCGATGCCGAGTTCGGGCGCGCCTTTTTTGCCATCTGGCTCGACCCGGCGACACGCGCCCCCGAACTGCGCGCCGCACTGCTCAAACGCCCGCAGGGCTGATCATGTCTGCCACCGAGCTTCCCGCGGTGGCTGCGACGGTGCTGCCCCCCCGCCCCGCCCCGGCGATTGCCCCACCCCCATCATGGCGGGCATGGAGCCGGCGGCTCGCTTACGGCGCCCTTGGCTTGCCGCTCGCCATGGCGGCACTGCCGATCTATGTACACGCCCCACGCCTGTGGGCCGAAGCAACGGGGCTGAGCCTCGCCGTACTCGGCGGCGTGCTGCTGGCGGCCCGCCTGTGCGACGCCGTCATCGATCCGCTGCTCGGCGCCTGGAGCGACCGCGCCGGGCGTCGCCAGGGCCTCATTCTTCTGGCACTACCGTTCCTTGCCGCCGGCTTTTTTGCCTTGCTGCATCCGCCGCCGCAGTTCGCTGTTCTCTGGTTGCTGCTCTCGTTGCTGACAACGTACTTCGGTTTCTCGCTGGCGAGCATCGCCTATCAGGCCTGGGGGGCCGAGATCGGGCGCGATGCGGGCGAACGCACGCGTCTGGTGGCGTGCCGCGAAGGCTTCGGACTCGTCGGCGTCGTCCTCGCCGCGGTGCTGCCAACGCTTCTTGGCACCTCGCCAGCGAACGGCAACCCACTCGCCGACGGCGCGCCAACGGGGCTGGCCGCCGGACTCGCCACGCTGGCGTGGATCTACCCGCCGCTCCTCGCCGCACTGGGCGCCGTGACACTGCTTGCTTCGCCGACCCACGTAGCGCACACAAACCACGCGCTCCACTCCCTGCCGCGCCGTCCGCCGTTCTGGCAAGGCTTGCGCCAGCCGCTCGCCGACGCACGCTTTCGTCGTCTGCTCGGGGTCTTCGTCGTAAATGGCGTCGCGGCAGCCTTGCCGGCAACGCTGGTACTGTTTTTTGTCGCCGATGTGCTGCAAGCGGCGCGTTGGAGCGGCGCTTTTCTCGCGCTCTATTTCATCGCCGGCGTCGTCTTCCTGCCGCTCTGGGTCGCCCTCTCCCGACGCATCGGGCGTGTGGCAGCCTGGGTAAGCGCCATGCTCCTCGCGTGCTTATCTTTCGTCTGGGCAAGCCTGCTCGGCCCCGGTGACGTGCTCTCCTTCGGCGTCATTTGCCTGCTCTCCGGCGCCGCGCTGGGCGCGGATTTGACGTTGCCGGCGGCACTCCTCGCCGACATCAGCGCCGGCCGTGTGCCGGTCGCTGGCTATGCCGACGACACCGCCAACGCGGACGATGGTGATAACGCGGCCCAGCGCTGCGCCAGCGAAAGCTCCGCGGGCGGCTACTTCGGCTGGTGGAACCTCGTCAGCAAGCTCAATCTCGCACTCGCCGCCGGACTGTCGCTGCCGCTGCTCGACGTCGTCGGCTATCGCCCGGAGGTACACGAGGCGGGCGCCGTCGCCGCACTGGTCGCCGTTTACTGCGGCTTGCCAATCGTTTTCAAAACCGTCGCCGCCACGCTGGCCTGGCGCTGGCGACGCCAACTGGAGGGATTTTCATGAGATCACTACGCAGAACGATTGCCGCCTGCGTCTTGCTGCCGGCACTCGCGCTCGGCGTCGCCGGATTAAGCGGCTGTGCCGGCACTCCCGTCGAAACGTACCGCACGCAACAGCCGACACTCGATCTCGCGCGCTATTTCAACGGCGTCATCGACGGCTGGGGGATGTTCCAGGACCGCTCCGGCGAGGTCAAAAAGCGCTTTCATGTGGTGATCAACGCCGCGTGGGAAAAGCGCGACGGCCTCGATGTCGGCACGCTCGACGAGCATTTCGAGTGGTCTGACGGCACGACTTCGCAACGCGTGTGGACGATCACGCGCGGCGCCGACGGGCGCTACACCGGTCGCGCCGATGACGTGGTCGGTGCCGCTGACGGCGAGGCGGCCGGCAACGCGCTGCGCTGGCGCTACGTGCTGGCCTTGCCCGTCGACGGCTCGGTCTGGAATGTCGACTTCGACGACTGGATGTACCTGATGGACGACTCGGTGATGATCAATCGCTCGGAAATGCGCAAGTTCGGACTGCGTCTGGGCGAAGTCACGCTCAGCTTCCGCAAGCGCTGACGGAGGCGCCCGACGATGGCCTCCCTGAACCGGCCCATCCACGACTGGCACGGCAAGCGTGTCTGGCTGTTCGGCGCCTCGACCGGCATCGGCGCCGCGCTGGCGCTCGAACTCGCACGACGCGGCGCGCGTCTGGCGCTTTCCTCGCGCACGGAGACGGCGCTGACGCGGGTGGCCACGACGATCCGCGAGAAGTTGGCGACAGCGACGCCAGCCCCGGCGGAAGGCCTCGCCGCGCCGCTTCTCCTGCCCTGCGACGCCAGCGCTGACGCGAGTGTCGACATGGCATGGACGCGCCTCATGGCCGAGTGGGGCGGCGTCGACGTCGCCATCTATCTCGCTGGCGACTACCAACCGATGCGGGCCGACGCAATCGACCTCGCCGTCGCGCGGCGGCTGATCGAGGTCAACCTGATGGGGGCGATCGCTTTCACCGCGCGGGTGGCGCCGCAACTCGTGCAGCAGGGCGCCGGCCACATCGCCCTGACGGCAAGCGTCGCCGGCTACTGCGGCCTGCCCAAATCGCTGGTCTACGGCGCGAGCAAGGCGGCACTGATCAATTTCACCGAAAGCATGTATCTCGACCTCTCACCGGCTGGCGTCGGTGTCAGCGTCATCAACCCCGGTTTCGTCGCCACGCCGCTGACCGCGCAAAACGACTTTCGCATGCCGGCCTTGCAAACGCCTGAGCAGGCTGCGGCAGCTATCGTCGATGGCTTCGCGCGGGGCGATTTCGCCATCGAATTCCCCAAGCGCTTCACGCGCACGATGAAAGCGCTTGCCGCCTTGCCCTACCGCCTGTTTTTCCCGCTGGTGCGACGTTTCACCGGCGTCTGAAGGAGAATCACCGTGAGCCACGCAGAAGAAAACGCAGCGAACATCGCCGCAGCCACAGAGTCGCCGCCGACGCCAACGCCGGAGCGCACAGCAAACGACACGCCATTAGCGCGCGTGGTGGAGTTCTACGCGACGTTTTCGCCGGAGAGTGTCGGCCGCTTCGGCGAGTTCTACAGCGACAACGCCTACTTCAAGGATCCGTTCAACGAGGTGCGGGGAATCCCGGCGATCCAGCGAGTGTTCCTGCACATGTTCGAGCAGATCGCCGAGCCGCGCTTTGTCATCGTCGATCAGGTCACCGACGCTGGCGGTGCCGTGTTGATCTGGGAATTTCACTACCGGATGAAAGCGTGGAAGGCCGGCGGCACGCAACTCATGCGCGGCGTCTCTCATCTGAAGTTCGACGCCGATGGCCGCGTCAACTGGCACCGCGACTACTGGGACGCGGCCGAGGAACTCTACGCCAAGCTACCGGGGATCGGCTGCATCTTCCGCGGACTGCAAAAAAGGCTGTCCGCCTAGCCCTTGCCGAAGCGACAGCGGCAGGCCGCGCCACTTCGGCGCGTGCCTGCCTTGAACGCGGGCTTAGCCCCCCGGACGCTGCTCGGGCTGTTTGCTCTTGTCGGCCTTCGGCAGATCAAGCTCTTTCGCCTTCGCCTCGGAGATGATCTCCATGACGCTGACGACCTTCATGACGCCGGAGGTCGTACGCGCGACATCAATCGCCGCCGAAGCTTCGCGCTGCGTTACCAGCCCCATCAGGAAGACCGTCCCGGCTTCGGTCACGACCTTGACCTGTGTCGCGTTGAAACGATTGGCGTCGATAAAGCGCGCCTTGACCTTGGAAGTCACGTAAGTGTCGTTGCTCCGCGCCGTAAACGAGCTGGAGCCGGCGATGATGATTTCGTTATAGACCCCGGTGACATTCGGCACCTCGCTGACGATGCGCTCTGCCTCGGCGCGAATCTCCGGCGACGGCGCTTCGCCCGTCAACAAGACCTTGCGGTTAAAGCTGGTGTAATTGAGGTGCACGCGATCGCCGAGCTTTTCCGAAATCCGCGAACTGGCCTTCCATTCGATCGTTTCGTCTTCGGTTTGCGTGCCGATCGTACGGCGGTCGACGGTCGCCAGCACGCCGGTACCGAAACCGGCCGCCGCCAGCGGGAAGCAGCCTTGCAAAGCCGGCAGCACGGCGCCGCCGATCAAAAGGGCACACAACAGACGGTTGCGGTGACGCGCAACACTCATGAAGTTCGCTTTCATTCTTCCACTCCCAAAAGAAGACAGTCGATGCCGTCGCACAGACAGTGGATGGTCAGCAGGTGGGTTTCCTGGATGCGGGCGGTCCGCTCGACAGGCACGCACAGGTGGATGTCATCGTCGGCGAGCATCTCGCCGATACGGCCACCGCCCCGGCCGGTCAGGGCAACCACGCGCATGTCCTGCTCGTGCGCGGCGCGAATGGCCTCGATGACGTTGGCCGAGTTGCCGGAGGTCGAGATCGCCAGGAGCACGTCGCCGGGCTGACCGAGCGCGCGCACTTGCCGCGAAAACACCTGATCGAATCCGTAATCGTTGCCGACAGCGGTGAGGATCGACGTGTCGGTCGTCAGCGCGATGGCGGCCAGCGCCTGGCGCTCCGCCTCGAAACGGCCGACGAGTTCCGCCGCGAAATGCTGGGCATCGCCGGCCGAGCCGCCGTTGCCGCAGGCGAGAATCCGCCCGTTATTGACAAGACAGCCCACCATCGTCTCGACCGCGCCGGCAATCGGGGCAGCGAGGAGTTCGACGGCGTCGAGCTTGGTCTGTGCGCTATCTTGGAAGTGCTGGCTGATGCGGTCGATCAGGTCCATGGTCGTGTTGGGCAGCGTAATGACGGTGCCGGCGATTCTAACATCAGAGCACCAGATAGACCGCGAAGGCGATCCGCTGCCACGGATCGGTCGTCTCGCGCAGCGCCGTGATGCGCGCTTCGAGTCGCTCGCCACGGTCGAGTGCGGCGGCGACACTGCGATTTTCCGCGCGGGGAAGGTAGCCGAGGGGATGCCCGTTCCATTCGACACGGACGGCACGCCGGTCGTATCGGTTATCCGGCTCGCGCACCAGCGTCAGCGATGCGCCCAACGTCAGCTGCGACCACAGCGCGTTGGCGTAGTAGTACTGGCTACCGGCCAGCGGCGAATCCTGCACGAGGATTTTGACCGACTCCGCCCTCACCTGAGTCGTCGCGAGAAGCAGAGCAAACAGCAGCAATCCGCTGCGCGCGGGACGGCAAGCGTCGCGCAGCCCCCGGCGCCAATCGCTGGCGCAAAACATGCGCAGATGATGAATCGCTCGTTTAATCGGCAGTAAAAGCATGGCGAACCCAATCGACGTGCGCTTCGTCGAGGCGGTCAAGCAAGACGCAATCAAAGCGGCAATCGGCGTCATTGGCACCGTGTCTTGCCAACCAGTGGCGGGCAGCGAGGATAATGCGCGCTTGCTTGCGCCCGTCGATGCTCGCCGCCGCCCCGCCGTACGCCTGACTGTGCCGCAACCTCACCTCCACGAACACAATGACGCGCGCGTCGCGGCAGACCAGATCGATCTCTCCACCCCGACAGCGAAAATTACGCGCCAACACCATCAAGCCGCGCGCGGCGAGATAGCGGGCGGCGATCGCCTCTGCCTCCTGACCGTGCTGTTGGCGCTGCGTGCTATCGTTGGCCTTCACCGGAGCCCATGTTTATGACGGAAGAATTGCCCGCATTGTACCTGGCGGCCACGCCAATCGGAAACCTCGGCGACATCACGCAGCGCACCCTCGACATCCTGCGCGCCGTGCCCTGGATTGCGGCCGAAGACACGCGGCACAGCGCGCCTCTGCTCGCCCGCTTTGGCGCCAAGGGCAAGCTGATCGCCTGCCACCAGCACAACGAAGAGGCGGCGGCGGCGCATCTGATTGCGCGACTGGCCGCTGGCGAATCGGTCGCCTACGTTTCCGACGCGGGGACCCCGGCGATTTCCGATCCCGGCGCGCGGCTCGTCGCACGGGTGCGTGACGCGGGCTTTCGCGTGGTGCCACTGCCGGGCGCCTGCGCCGCCGTGACGGCTTTTTCGGCGGCGGGATTTGCCGACGAGCGCTTCCTGTTTTACGGCTTCCTGCCGGCAAAAGCAGGGCAGCGCGACGATGCCCTGCGCGCCCTGCAAAGCACACCCTGCGCCCTGATCTTTTATGAGGCCCCTCACCGCATCCTCGACACCGTCACCGCTCTGGCGAACGTCCTGGGCGGCGAACGCGAGGTCTTGCTGGCGCGCGAACTGACCAAGCTCTTCGAGCAATTACACGTCTGCCGGCTCGACGAAGCGCACGCTTGGCTCAGTGCCGACGCAGACCGCCAGCGTGGCGAATTCGTCATCGCTGTCGCCAGCGCACGCGCCGATACGGCGGCTGATGACGCGGAAAGCGAACGCGTGCTGAGCCTACTGCTCGCGGACGGCCTACCCGTCAAACAGGCGGCAAAGCTCGCGCACGCCATTACCGGCGCGCCGAAAAACGCCCTCTACCAGCGCGCCCTTGCCTTGCGGCAAGAGTGATCGCACGCGACGGCGTGACGAAATCCTCTAAAATCGCGCCCATTCAACGAGGTATCCCATGCACATCACGCTGACCCGGCCAGACGACTGGCACCTGCATCTTCGCGACGGCGCCGCGCTGGCGGCGGTCTTGCCACATTCCGCACGGCAGTTCGCCCGCGCCATCGTCATGCCCAATCTCAAGCCGCCGGTGCTGACCGTCGCCGACGCGGCAGCCTACCGCTCGCGCATTCTCGCCGCGCTGCCGGCTGGGCTTGCCTTTACGCCGCTGATGACGCTGTACCTCACCGACAACACCTCGCCCGACGAAATCCAGCGTGCTGCCGACAGCGGCTTCGTGCATGCGGTGAAGCTCTACCCGGCTGGCGCGACAACCAATTCGGCAGCCGGCGTCACCGACCTGCGCCACTGCGACGCGGTACTGGCGCAGATGGAGCGTCTTGGCATGCCCCTGCTGGTGCACGGCGAGGTAACTGACCCTGCCATCGATATTTTCGACCGCGAAAAAGTGTTCATCGACCGCGTCCTGCTGCCGCTCATCGCCCGCCATCCTGGTCTGCGCGTCGTCTTCGAGCACATCACGACGCGCGAGGCAGCTGAGTTCGTCGCTGAAGCCGGGCCCAATCTCGCCGCGACCATCACCGCGCACCACCTGCTCTACAACCGCAACGCCATCTTCGTCGGCGGTGTTCGTCCGCACTATTACTGCCTGCCGGTTTTGAAACGCGAGACGCACCGCGAAGCACTGGTGCATGCGGCCACCTCGGGCAACCCGCGCTTTTTCCTCGGCACCGATTCGGCTCCGCACGCCCAAGGCGCCAAGGAGGCCGCCTGTGGCTGCGCTGGCTGCTACACGGCGCATGCCGCCATCGAGCTTTATGCGGAAGCCTTCGCCGCCGCTGGCGCGCTCGACCGGCTGGAGGCGTTTGCCAGCTTCAACGGCCCCGATTTCTACCGCCTGCCGCGCAACCAGGAGCGGATCACGCTGCGCCAGCAGGAGTGGTCGCCGCCCGCACACTATCCCTACGTCGCCGGCGAAACCCTCGTTCCGCTGCGCGCCGGCGAGGTATTACACTGGCAACTGAGCGAGACCGCAGCCTGAGAGAGTGCGCGTCATCGCTCACGCGTGCTTTGCCGTCTGCTTTTTACGTTTGAGGAGAATTCCGGTGTCGCCGTACAAATTGCTTCCCCTGCTGGCGCTGCCCTTCCTCGCCGCCTGCTCGGATGATCGTGCCACCTACGAAATCGATGGTACGCAGCACTCGCTCACGCTGATCCGCATCCAGCAGTTCCCGTGGGAGCGTAAGGGCGAATTTGCCGTCGTGGCCGCCCATTTGCCCGACTGCACGCGGCGACACGCCATGGACCCGGCCGGCATGGAGATTCCCGTCGAGGTGTTCTCACCGGGTAACAGCGCCTGGATTCTGCGCCAAGGGCGACACCTTTATGCGGTGGAGACGCGAACCTGCGAAGGCTTCGCGCGCATGGACGCCGAGCCGGAAGGTGGTCTGGGAACGCCCGTCGGCAGTTTCCGCAGCGCCGATGGCGAATACCGCTTTGTGCCCGCTCCTGTGGCCACCGCACCGGCAACTGCCGCACCCGCAGCAAACGATAATGCCAGCCCGGCAAGTGCGGCAGCGGATACGCCAGCCAGCTCGAATTAAAGATCAGAGGTAGCGTCCTCTGGACGCCTAGTCGCCACCTCACCCCGAACTGATCACCCGCGGAGAGCCTCCCGCTGCCACCTGCGCGCTTTCCTCGGAAGCGCCCCGGCTAGACCGCCTACCACCGCGTAGCGTCGCCCTGCGACCG
>NZ_WIXJ01000015.1 GCF_009617575.1 Rhodocyclus gracilis | reverse complement strand
CCGCACGCCATCCGGGGCGCCCTCCCCGACAGCTACCAGCCAGCAGCCCGCACCGCCCTCCGGGCAAGCACGCCTTCCGGCAAGGGGCAGGGCAGTCAGATCGGCACGGCAAGTGCTGGTCAGCGTCCGGCGCACGCCGCTCGCCGGTTTGCGGCAAGGTATTCCACGCCATCGAGTCGCAGGGTAGAATCCGCCGCGAACCACGCGGCAGTCGGCGTATCTTCTCGAGGTGCGGGCACGGTGGCGGTATCGGTACACGCGCCACGTGCGAGGGTGTCCGGTGCACGCAGCGCGTGACGACCGTTACCCCCAGTGACAGGCCATCAATTTATTCACATGCGACCAGAGCTTTCGACGACATCGGGCCCCTGTGCCGGATGCGGAGTTGTTTTGTGTTGCGCCTGCCTTGATCTCCCCGGTGGTCGCCTGATGACGACCTCCGGTTTTGTTTTGACACGGAAGAAGACCCTCCGGTCGACTTCGTTTTTCGGTGCGGCGCTGGCCGCACGCCAAGGGGTGTAAGCATGGGTTTTGCGTATCCGTACGCCGCGATCGTCGGCCAGGACGAAATGAAAAAAGCGCTGATGATCGCAGCGGTTGATCCGGCGATTGGTGGCGTTCTCGTGTTCGGCGACCGGGGTACCGGCAAGTCGACGGCGGTACGTTCGCTGGCATCGCTCTTGCCGCCGATGCACGTAATCGCCGGCTGTCGCTACAACTGCGATCCGGACGCGCCAACGCTTAACTCGATCTGCGAAATTTGCGCCGCCGGCGACAAGCCGAAGGCCGCCAAGAAAAAAGTCAAAGCGCCCGTCCCCGTCGTCGACATGCCGCTGGGCGCGACGGAAGACCGTGTGGTTGGCGCGCTCGACCTTGAGCGCGCGCTGGCGCAAGGCGTCAAGGCCTTCGAGCCGGGACTTCTCGCCCGCGCTCACCGCGGCTTCCTGTACATCGACGAAGTCAACCTCCTCGAAGACCACCTCGTCGACGTGCTGCTCGACGTCGCCGCGTCTGGCGAAAACGTCGTCGAACGCGAAGGATTGTCCGTGCGTCACCCGGCGCGTTTCGTGCTGGTCGGTTCGGGCAACCCGGAAGAAGGCGAGCTGCGGCCGCAGTTGCTGGACCGTTTCGGCCTCTCGGTCGAAGTGAAAACGCCGACCGACATCAAGACGCGCATCGAAGTCGTGCGTCGCCGCGATGCTTTCGAGCACGATCCCGAGGGCTTCACCGAGAAGTGGCAAAAAGAAAACGCGCGGGTGCGTCGGCAGATCGTCGCCGGTCGTGAGCGTCTGCCGGAAGTGCAGGTGCCCGACAATATCCTCGAACGTGCGGCACAGTTGTGTATCAAGCTCGGCACCGACGGTCTGCGCGGCGAGCTGACGCTGATGCGCACGGCGCGCGCCCTGGCCGCTCTCGACGGTGACAAGGAAGTGACCGACGAGCATCTCAAGCGTGTCGCCCCCTCGGCCTTGCGCCATCGTCTGCGGCGCAATCCGCTTGACGACGCGGGATCGACGACGCGCGTCGAACGCGCGATCACGGAGCTTTTCGGCGCGTGAGCGCGGCGGCCCAATGGGGCGAAGCGGTCCTCGCCGCCTCGCTCTTCGCGATTGATCCGCCGGGCATCGGTGGCATCTCCGTGCGCGCGCTGGCCGGGCCAGTGCGCGACCGCTGGATGACCCTGTTGACCGGACTTCTGCCGACTGAAGCGCCGGTTCGCCGCGTGCCGTTGCACATCGCCGACGGGCGACTGCTCGGCGGGCTCGATCTGGCGGCGACGCTGCAAACAGGGCGTCCGGTGGCCGAGCGCGGTGTTCTCGCGGACGTGAACGGCGGTATCGCCGTCATGGCGATGGGCGAGCGTTTGA
This sequence comes from Rhodocyclus gracilis, assembly GCF_009617575.1. Classification (GTDB taxonomy): domain Bacteria; phylum Pseudomonadota; class Gammaproteobacteria; order Burkholderiales; family Rhodocyclaceae; genus Rhodocyclus; species Rhodocyclus gracilis. The sequence continues at coordinate 26,260 of NZ_WIXJ01000015.1, read as the reverse complement.
CGCCGTCCACGGCGGCGCGCCTGTCGGCCGTGATCGACAACGGCGAGGTGGTGCTTGAGCGCGACGGCCTGGCGATGCGCCTGCCGACACGTTTCGGCGTCATCGTCCTCGACGAAGGTGCCAGTGAGGAGGAACGTCCGCCAGTCTCGTTACTCGACCGACTGGGCTTTCACATCGTCCTGACGGATGTCAGTGTGCGCGATACCGAGGAGATGGCACCGACCCGCGAGGAAGTCGCCGCCGCCCGTGTGCAGCTGGCAAAAGTCTCGGTGGGCGACAAATTCGTCGAGGCCATCTGTGGTGCCGGCGCGGCTTTGGGGGTCGCCTCGCTGCGTCCGACCTTGCTCGCGGTGCGCGTTGCGCGCGCGTCGGCGGCGCTGGACGGGCGCGATGAGGTCAATGAGGACGACGCTTCGATCGCCGTGCGCCTCGTGCTGGTACCGCGTGCCACGCAGATTCCCGAGATGCCCGCCGACGAAGAGGTGCCACCGGAAGAAGTGCCGCCGGAGGAGCCGCCTGCCGACGAAGAACCGCCGGAGCAGCCACCCGAAAACAACGACGACGACGAAGAAAAGCCGCCACCCGAAGTGGAAAAACCACTCGACGACGTGGTGCTCGCAGCAGCCTTGTCGGCGATGCCGGCCGGCCTCCTGGCGCAGCTGCGCGCGGCGCAGTTCATGCGTTCGCGCAGTTCCCCACCGGGGCGGACGGGGGTGGCCCGCGCCGGCGGCGCACGCGGCCGCCCGGTGGGCGTGCGGCGTGGCATGCCGGAAGCCGGGGCGCGCCTGAATGTTGTCGAAACCCTGCGCAATGCGGCGCCCTGGCAGCCGTTGCGCCGCCGCGAAATGCTGGCGAGTGCGCGCGAAAAAGGTCTCGACGAGGCGATTGCGGCGGCCAGCGGGCCGCGCGTACAGGTGCGACAGGACGACTTTCGGGTCACGCGTTTCAAGCAGCGCGCGCAAACGACGTCGATCTTCGTTGTCGATGCTTCCGGCTCGGCGGCGCTGCATCGGCTCGCCGAGGCCAAAGGCGCCGTCGAGTTGCTGCTGGCCGATTGCTACGTGCGGCGTGACCGCGTGGCGCTGATTGCTTTTCGTGGTCAGGGCGCCGATTTGCTGTTGCCGCCGACGCGTTCGCTGGTGCGTGCCAAGCGTTCGCTGTCCGGACTGCCGGGGGGCGGTGGCACGCCGCTGGCCGCCGGCATCGATGCGGCGGCGAGTTTGGCTGATGCGGTGCGCCGGCGTGGCGAAACGCCCCTGCTGGTCTTCCTGACCGATGGCCGTGCCAACATTGGCCGTGACGGCAAGGGTGGGCGCGCGCAGGCCGAGCAGGATGCGCTGACGGCGGCGCGTGCCTTGCGCATGGAGAACTTCACGGCCCTGTTCGTGGATACCTCGGCGCAGCCGCATCCGCAGGCGCAGAAAATCGCCCGCGAGATGGACGCGCTGTACCTGCCGCTGCCGTACGCGGACGCGAGCGGCATCTCGAAGACGATTCGCGCAGCCTCGCCGCCCGCCCGGACGGCCTGAGGCGAGCGGCCGGGACGATCATGAGCGACCGTCTCGATTGGGCTGAGGCAGGGCGCGACTGGCCCAACCGGGCGGCCAGCCGCTTTGTCAGTGCGGCTGGCATGCGCTGGCATGTGCAGCAGATGGGCGCCGGCCCGCTGTTGCTCTTGGTGCACGGCACGGGCGCCTCGACGCACTCGTGGCGTGCGCTGGCGCCGCTGCTGGCGCAGAATTTTTCGGTGCTGGCGCTTGATCTGCCGGGTCATGGCTTCACCGGTCTGCCCGCCCATGCACGACTTTCCCTGCCATTCATGGCGAACGCGCTGGCGGAACTGCTCGACACTCTGGGGGCGTCGCCCCGTGTCGTCGTCGGTCATTCGGCGGGGGCCGCCATTCTGGCGCGCATGTGCCTTGATCGACGCATCGCCCCGCAAGCGTTGATCAGCCTGAACGGCGCCCTGTTGCCGCTGACGGGTGTACCTGGGCATCTGTATTTGCCGATGGCGCGCCTTTTTGCGGCCCTGCCGCTGATGCCACGCTTCGTCGCCTGGCGTGCACGCAATCCGGCATTGCTGGCGCAGTTGCTGGCCAGCACCGGCTCGCATATCGATGCTGACGGCGAGCGTTGCTACGGGACTCTGGTGCGCAATGCGGGGCATGTGGCGGCTGCCATCGGCATGATGGCCAACTGGGATCTGTCGGTGCTCGAAGAGGCTCTGCCATCCTTGCCGACGCCCCTGACCCTCGTTGTCGGCTCGGCCGACCGAACGGTGCCGCCCGCACAGGCGGAGCGTGTCGCCGCTCGCCTGCGGCAGGCGAGTGTGCGGCGCTTGCCTGACCTCGGGCACCTGGCACACGAAGAAGACCCGCAGGGCGTCGCGGCATTGATTGTCGACGTGGCGCGAGCGGCTGGCGTATTGCCGCCCTCTTGAGGGTGAGAGTTGGTCTGGGGGCGAGAGGAATAAGCGCCGGCAGCAAGTCCGAATTAAACGGATGGGCGAAGGATTTGTGAGCGTATTTACGCGCCACTGAGCCGGCGTTGGCAGGGCGCGGGGCGGCTGTCGGTGTCGCGCTGCCCTGTGATAGACTCGCGGCGCATCGGCGGGCGGCATCGGTCAGAACACATAAAGGTACAGGCTTTGAGCGAACTACAGGCAACAGCTCCGCGCGCGGCAGATTCCCGGCCGCACGCAGTCATCATCGGTACCGGTTACGGCGGATTGGCAGCGGCGATTCGACTTGGCGCGCGCGGTTTTCGCGTCACCATGCTGGAGCGGCTCGATGCCCCTGGTGGTCGCGGGTATGTGCATCACAAGGACGGTTTCACCTTCGACGCCGGCCCGACGATCATCACCATTCCCTTCCTCTTCGAGGAACTGTGGTCGCTGTGCGGCAAGAAAATGTCGGACGACATCGACCTGCGGCCGATGGATCCCTTCTACCGCCTGCGCTACGACGACGGCTCGACGCTCGATTACAACGGTGACGCGGCAGACATGGCGCGGCAGATCGCCCGTTTCAATCCGGCGGATGTCGAAGGCCTCGAGCAGTTCATCAAGCACAGCGAAGAGACGTACCGCATCGGCTTCGAAGAGCTGGCGCACAAGCCCTTCAACGACTTCTCCGACATGATGCGCGTGGCGCCGGACCTGATGCGCCTGCAATGCTGGCGCAGCGTCTATGGCATGGCGGCAAAGTATCTGACCGATCCGCGTCTGCGCATCGCGCAGAGCTTCCACCCGCTCTTCGTCGGCGGTAATCCCTTCAAGGTGACGGCGGTCTACAGCATGATCGCCTACCTCGAACGGCGCTGGGGCGTGCATTTCGCCATGGGCGGCACGGGCAGTCTGGTCAAGGGGCTGGTCGGCCTGATCGAAGGGCAGGGCAGCACCATCCGCTATAAGACCGAAGTCGAACAGATCACGCTCGACGGCAAGCGCGCAACGGGCGTCCGCCTGAAGTCCGGCGAGTTGATTGCCGCCGATATCGTTGTCTCCAACGCCGATTCCGCCTGGACCTACCGCAACCTCGTTCCCGCCTCGGTGCGCCGCACCTGGACCGATGCAAAGCTCGACCGCGCGCGTTACTCGATGAGCCTCTTCGTCTGGTACTTCGGTACGAAAAAGCGCTACGAGGATGTGAAGCATCACACCATCCTGTTCGGGCCGCGCTACAAGGAACTCGTCTACGACATCTTCGAGCGCAAGGTGCTGGCCGAGGACTTCAGCCTCTACCTCTACCGCCCGACCGCGACCGATCCGTCAATGGCGCCGGAAGGCTGCGACAGCTTCTACGTGCTCTCGCCGGTGCCGCACTTGCAGTCAGGCGTCGACTGGACGACGCAGGCCGAGCCGTATCGCAGGAAGATCGCCAAATACCTGTCGGACACCATCCTGCCCGACCTCGAAGACAACGTCGTCACCTCGCTGATGACGACGCCGCTCGATTTCCAGAATCGCCTGTTGTCGATCCACGGCGCGGCTTTCGGCCTGGAGCCGGCCTTGACGCAGAGTGCGTGGTTCCGTCCGCACAACAAGAGCGAGGATGTCGAGAATCTTTATCTTGTGGGGGCCGGCACGCATCCGGGCGCAGGTCTTCCGGGCGTCATCTCGTCGGCACGCGTTCTCGATACGGTGGTTCCTGATGCTGCGACCTTCCGCTGATCCCTTGCCGGACGACGCCGCCGCCTGCGCCCGTTTGCTGCGCGGCGGCTCACATAGTTTTTTTGCGGCCTCTCTCGTTCTGCCGCGCCGCATGCGCGGTGCCGCCGCCGCCCTCTACGCGTTCTGCCGCGTCGCCGACGATGCCGTCGATGACTGCGCGCCAGAAGAGCGTCACGCTGCGCTTGCCGGCCTGCGTCGCCGCCTCGATGCCATCTATGCCGGCGCGCCGGACGATCATCCTGCCGACCGCGCCTTTGCCGGTGTCGCGTTCAAATACGGCATTCCCCGCACCCTGCCGGAAGCCCTGCTCGAAGGTTTCGAGTGGGATGCCTTTAGCCGGCGCTACGAGACCATCGAAGACCTGCACGGCTATGGCGCGCGCGTCGCCGGTACCGTCGGCGCGATGATGACGCTGCTGATGGGCGTGCGTGATGCGGATGTGATCGCCCGCGCCTGCGATCTCGGCGTCGCCATGCAGTTGACCAACATCGCCCGTGACGTCGGCGAGGATGCGCGCGCCGGACGACTCTATTTGCCGCTGGCCTGGATGCGCGAGCAGGGGATCGATCCCGATGCGTGGCTGGCCAACCCGCATTTTGACGAGCGCATCGGTCGTGTCGTCGCCGGCCTGCTGCGTGAGGCCGACGCCTTGTACGCGCGCTCCGGCGCCGGCGTGTCGGGTTTGCCGCTGGCCTGCCGGCCGGGCATTCACGCGGCGGCGCGGATTTATGCCGAGATCGGCCGCGAGGTCGAACGTAACGGTGGCGACTCGGTGTCGCGCCGTGCCGTAACGCCGCTATCGCGCAAATTGCGCGGCTTGGCGGCGGCGCTGGCGGCATCGACACAAAAAGGGCATCGTGATGCAACACCACCCTTGGCGGCGACGGCTTTCCTGGTTGACGCCGTGGCCATGACGCGTCCGCCCGCCTCGGCGCCGCGACCGCCGCATTGGTGGGATTTCGCCGACAGCGCGGCCCGCACCCTGACGCTGGTCGACCGTCTGGAACGGCGTGACCGTGTGCTGGGTAACCGAAGCGGCGCCTGAGGGGGAGCGGTTGCCGGTGAAATTGCCGGCGGTTCGCGACAGAATCAACGCGGGCGGCAGCCGCCGCGCGCAGGACAACGAAGCGATGGAGAGTAACAGATGGATGCGGTGAAGCGGATCGAGCAGACCTTATCGACGGCGATTGAGCAAACCCTGACGGCGAGCGTGGCGCAAGCCAGCGGCGCCGGCTGCCCGTCGCGCCTGGCAGCGGCTTTGCGCTATGCGGTTTTCCCCGGCGGTGCGCGTCTGCGTCCGCAATTGACGCTGGCCGTCGCCTGCGCCTGTAGCGAAGAGCACCCGGCGATCGCCGATTCGGCGGCGGCGGCCATCGAACTGCTGCACTGCGGCTCGCTGGTGCACGACGATCTGCCGTGCTTCGACGACGCGCCGATCCGCCGTGGCAAAGCGTCCCTGCACAGCGCCTTTGGCGAACGGCTGGCCGTGCTCGTCGGCGACGCGCTGATTGTCCTGGCGTTCGAAACGCTGGTGCGCGGTTGCGCCGCTGCGCCACACCGCCTTGCCGCCCTCATCACCATTCTCGGCCGTGGTGCCGGCTGCCCGGCGGGCATCATCGCCGGACAGGCGTGGGAATGCGAACCCGTGGCGCCGCTCGCCGAATACCAGCGCGCCAAAACCGGTGCGCTGTTCGCGGCGGCGACGATGGCGGGTGCCGCCGCAGCCGGTGCCGAACCGGGGCCGTGGCGCACGCTGGGCGAGAAGCTCGGTGAGGCCTATCAAGTCGCCGACGACATTCGTGACGTCGCCTCCGATGAGGCAGAGCTCGGCAAGCCGGTGGGCCGTGACGCCATTCTTGGCCGCCCCAGCGCTGCCCGCGAAATGGGCCTCGACGGCGCGATTGCGCACCTCAACAAGCTCATCGCCGAAGCGATTGCCTCGATCCCCGAATGCAGCGGCGCCGCCGGCCTGCGCGCAGTGATCGAAATGCAGACGCAGCGTTTCCTGCCGGCTTCGCTGGCCAAGCGCGCTGCCGCCTGATCGCCGCGTGTCGTAGTGGCGCGCAGCAGTGCGGCGCATTAGTGGCGAGCCCTCGCTGCGTCAAGCCGCCGCTTCTGTCGCCCGCGCCCGCATTCACCGTTGGTGATTGCGGGCGTTTTTTTTGTGTCACGTCGCCGCGTGCGCGGCGCGTCGAGGCCGGTTCTGGCTCGTCTGGCTCCTTATCTTCTAGGTATCGCGTCGGGCTTCCTGCGTTGTAGTTTTCTGTTCGACACGCTGGTGTTTCGCTGCGGCGTGCCCGGCTTTTCGTGCCGGCGCTGAGCCGCGCTGCGCGTCTTCGTCCGAGGCGTGGCCGGCGCCTGAATAAGCTATTCGGGATTTGATATTGGATCGTTACCGCCGGCCTCAGTAGGCTTGCCTTGCGTCGGGCGCCGTTCCGGGCCGCCCGTTCCGGCACTTTCGCCGGGCAGTTCGTAAGGATCCAGAATGAATGCCTTGATAGTGGGCGGCGACCGGGTTCATGCCATTCGTGAAGAGCTGGAGAAAGTGGCGCCCGCGCCCGGTGCGCTGCGCGTCGAACACTGGCCGGGGCGCAAGCCGGGCTATTCGCGTCGTTCCGTATCGGCGGGGACCCGCGTCATTGTCTTTGTGTGTCGCCACCTCAGCCATTCGCTGATGTTGCATGTGCGTCGGCAGGCCGACGATCTGGGCGTGCCGGTCGTCTATCTGCGCCGTTCCGACATTGGCTGGCAGGCCGAGTTGCAAAATCTGCGCGAGCGCCTCGCCGACTGAGAGTCCCAGTTGGCCAGCGCGCTTGTCTATAATGCGCGCATGCGTGTCGCCCCCGGCGCTTCAGGCGCCTTTCCCGATTCCGTCCCGTCGCTGGCACCTGGTGTGTGCTGGCGTCGGCTGGCGTTCCCCCGGCGGGTGTCGGGCGGCGGCCGTGCGTGCCGCGCGTCCTGATCGCGGCGACCGATTCTTGTTGACCCCGCGAAAGACGCAATGACCAGAAAACTGTTCATCCGCACCTTCGGGTGCCAGATGAACGAGTACGACTCGGACAAAATGGCCGACGTACTCGCTGCATCCGAAGACATCGTCCGCACGGATTCGCCCGAAGACGCCGATATCGTGCTGTTCAACACCTGCTCGGTACGCGAAAAGGCGCAGGAGCGGGTGTTTCACGATCTTGGCCGGATGCGTCTGCTGAAACTCGAACGGCCGGATCTGATCATCGGTGTCGGCGGCTGTGTGGCGAGCCAGGAAGGCGATGCCATCGTCGCCCGGGCGCCGTATGTGGACGTCGTCTTCGGCCCGCAAACGCTGCATCGCCTGCCGCAGTTGCTCGCCGAGCGGCGTCGGCTGGGGCGTGCGCAGGTGGATGTCTCGTTCCCGGAGATCGAGAAATTCGATCATCTGCCGCCGGCGAGCGTCAATGGCGCCTCGGCCTTCGTCTCGATCATGGAGGGCTGCAGCAAATTCTGTACGTTCTGTATCGTGCCCTTCACGCGCGGACAGGAAGTATCGCGGCCCGTCGATGACGTGCTCACGGAGGTCGCCGGTCTGGCGGCGCAGGGCGTGGGCGAGGTGACGCTGCTCGGGCAGAACGTCAATGCCTATCGTGGCGCGCTGTCGTCGGGCGCCGGCGAGGAGGGGGGAGAGGGAGAGCTGGCGGATCTGGCGATGCTCATCGAGATCATTGCCGAGATTCCGGGCATCGAGCGCATCCGCTACACCACCTCGCATCCGCGCGAGTTGTCGGCGCGTCTGATCGATGTCTATGCACGCGTACCGAAGCTCGTCTCGCACCTCCATCTGCCGGTGCAGTCCGGTTCGGACCGCGTGCTGGCGGCGATGAAGCGCGGCTACACGGCGCTCGAATACAAGAGCCTCGTGCGGCGTCTGCGGGCGGCGCGGCCCGATCTGTCCTTGTCGTCGGATTTCATCGTCGGCTTCCCCGGCGAGACCGAAGAAGATTTCGAAAAGACGATGCGCCTGATCGACGAGGTCGGGTTCGACGCCTCGTTTTCCTTCATCTATAGCTCGCGGCCGGGCACGCCGGCGGCCGATCTGGTCGATGACACGCCGCCCGAGGTCAAGAGTGCGCGGCTGGCACGTCTGCAAAAACGCATCGACGAACTGGCGCAGGCCGTGTCGCAGTCGATGGTCGGCAGCGTCCAGCGCGTCCTCGTCGAAGGCGTCTCGAAAAAAGACGCGCACGAGCTGGCGGCGCGCACCGACAACAACCGCATCGTCAATTTTGTCGGCCAGTCGCGGCTGATCGGACGCTTCGTCGACGTGCGCATCACCGCCGCCCTGCCGCACTCGTTGCGTGGCGAAATCGTCACGCGTGACAGCGCAGAGCGCGAGGCGACCTCGTGAGCGCGCCGGCGCGCAGTGCGCCCGGAGTGCGCGACCTCACCTTGTCGCCCCTCGACAATCACCAGCTGGCTAACCTTTGCGGCGCGCTGGACGAGAATCTGCGGCAGATCGAAACCGCACTGGATGTGACGATCGTGCGCCGCGGTGAGCGCTTCACCGTGCGAGGCGAGGCGGCGGCCAGCGATCGTGCGGCCGATGCGCTGGAGTATTTCTACGCGCAGGCCAAGGAGTCGCTGTCGCTCGACGACATCCAGCTTGGCCTGATCGAAATCCTCAATCGCCCGGTGCGCCATCTCAGCACGGCGGCGGGCGGTGCTGTGCCGGTACTGATCACGAAAAAGACCGAGCTGCACGGGCGAACGCCGCGTCAGGTCGACTACCTGAAGGCGATTGCCGAGCACGACATCACTTTCGGCATCGGCCCGGCCGGCACCGGCAAGACCTATCTGGCTGTCGCTTCGGCTGTCGATGCCTTCGAGCGCGAGCTGGTGAGCCGCATCGTGCTGACGCGTCCGGCAGTCGAAGCAGGCGAACGGCTCGGCTTCCTGCCCGGCGATCTGACGCAGAAGATCGACCCGTATCTGCGTCCGCTCTACGACGCGCTCTACGACCTGATGGGCTTCGAGCGTGTCGGCAAGCTCTTTGAGCGCGGCGCCATCGAGATCGCGCCGCTCGCCTACATGCGTGGCCGCACGATCAACCACGCGTTCATCATTCTCGATGAGGCGCAAAACACGACGCCCGAGCAGATGAAGATGTTCCTGACGCGCATCGGCATCGGCACGCGCGCCGTGATCACTGGCGACGTCACGCAGATTGATCTGGCGCGCGGGCAGAAGAGCGGGCTGGTCGAAGCCCGCGCCATTCTCGCCAATGTGCGCGGCATCGCCTTCAGCGAATTCCTCAAGGAAGATGTCGTCCGTCACCCTCTGGTAGCGCGCATTGTCGCGGCCTACGAGGCGCACGACACTGCCCTTGAGCAAGCCTCGCATCGACGTTCAGGAGATACGCATGGAGCGCGTTAGTCGCCGCCTCAATCTGTCAGTGCAATACGCCTGTAACGCGGCGGAGCTACCTTCCCGTCCCCTCGTACGGAGCTGGGTGCGCGCGGCGCTCGACGTCGATGGGGGGCGTGGCGGTCGTATCGTCGTGCGCTTCGTCGATCCCGAAGAAGGGCGGCAACTCAACCACGACTACCGCGGCCGCGATTACGCGACCAATGTGCTGTCGTTTCCGTACGAGCAGGAGCCGGTGGTGTGCGGCGATCTCGTCGTCTGCGCCGAGGTCGCGGCGCGCGAGGCGGTGGAGCAGGGCAAAACACTGACTGCGCATTACGCCCACCTTTGTGTGCATGGTATTCTGCATCTGCTTGGTTATGATCATGAAATCAGCGACGACGAGGCCGATATCATGGAGCAGCACGAGCGCGAGGTGATGGCGGCTCTCGGTTTTTCCGATCCTTACGCGCTCAGCACCGCCCCGCTTGACGGGGAGGAATGATGCGCAAGCGGCGCTCTCTGCCTTGGCGAAGCGCGCCGCTTTCGCCTCCTTCTTTGCGCCGCTGGCGCCGACACTCACCTTATGGACAGTAGTACAGGTTCCAGACCGCGATTTCTGGAACGTCTTTCCTCGCTCCTCCTGCGCGAACCGGAGGACCGCGAGCAGCTCATGCAGCTCCTGCATGCCGCTTTCGAGCGCAATCTCCTCGACGCCGATGCGCTGACCATCATCGAAGGCGCGCTGGCCGCCGCCGATACCTGCGTGCGCGATGTGATGGTGCCGCGCGCGCAGATGGATGTGGTCGATATCGCCGACTCCCTCGACGACATCGTCGCCTACGTCATCCGCACGGCGCACTCGCGCTTCCCCGTCATCGATGGCGGTCGCGACAACGTCATCGGCATCCTGCTCGCCAAGGATCTGCTGCGCATCCATACCGAAGAAGATTTCAACGTGCGCGACTGGCTGCGGCCCGCCGTGTTCATCCCAGAGTCGAAGCGCCTCAACGTCCTGTTGCGCGAGTTTCGCGTCTCGCGCAATCACATGGCCGTCGTCGTCGACGAGTATGCCGGCATCTGCGGCATGGTGACCATCGAAGACGTGCTCGAACAGATCGTTGGCGACATCGAGGACGAATACGATTTCGACGAGGCCGACGACAATATCCAGCTCGATCAGAGCGGGCGTTACCGCGTCAAGGCGCAGACCGAGATTGCCGACTTCAATACCGCGTTCGACACGCACTTTGACGACGATGAATGCGACACCGTCGGCGGCCTGATCCTGCAGCAACTGGGACGGGTGCCCAAGCGCAACGAGTGCGTCGATGTCGACGGCGTGCGCTTTCAGATTTTGCGTGCCGACAGCCGCCGCATTTACACGCTGCTGGTGACGCTGCCGCAGGAGAAGGATGAGCGCGTTTAGTCGCGGCGGCGCAGCCAAGGCCGCGCTGCTGGCCCTCCTGCTGGGCGCAGCCAGTGTCGTCGCCTTCGCGCCGCTCAACGCTTTTCCGGTGCTGTGGCTGACGCTCGCCGGTCTCTTCGCGCTCTGGACGACGGCGCCATCGATCGCGGCAGGCGCCGTGCGTGGCGCCGCCTTCGGGCTGGGCTTTTTTGGCGCGGGCGTGTCCTGGGTGTATGTCAGCCTCAGCACATTCGGCGGCATGCCGGTGATCGCGGCGGCGGGGGCGACGTTCGCCTTCTGCGTTTATCTGGCGGTGTTTCCGGCGCTGGCCGGCGCGCTCTTCGTTTTTCTGTCGCGTTCGGCGCCTGCCTCGCAGGGGACGGCGGGACGGCTCTTGCGCACCGCGCTTTTCGCCGCCGCGTGGACGCTCGGCGAGTGGGCGAGGGGGCATCTGTTTACGGGTTTCCCCTGGCTGTCGGTCGGTTACGCGCAGACGCCGCCGAGTCCGCTCGCCGGCTTTGCGCCGCTCCTTGGTGTGTTTGGCGTCGGTTTTGTCAGCGCCTGGCTGGGGGCCTTGCTTTGCGAGACGGTGCGTCGTCCTGCCGCCAGTGCTCGCCGCTCGGCGCGTTGGTTGATGCTCGCGTGCGCGGCGCTTGTCCTGGTCTGCGGCGCCTGGCTGGGGGCGCAACGATGGACGACGCCGCTGGCGGCACCGCTCTCGGTGGCGCTCCTGCAAGGCAATATCGCGCAGGAAACCAAGTGGCGCCCGGAGACACTGCGCGAGTCCCTGACGACCTACTACCGTCTGATGCAGGAGCATCCGGCGCAATTGACGGTGCTGCCGGAAACGGCTCTGCCGGTCATCTTCGAACAGGCGCCGCAGGACTATCTCGAAGCGTTGACGCAACTGGCGGCGCGTCGGCAGGGTGATGCGCTGGTGGGCGTCGTCAGTGCCGGCGAGGCGCTATCCGGTGAGGGGAGCGCGGGGGGCGCGCAGTATGCCAACGTGGCGCAGAGCCTCGGTGTTTCGCCGCCGCAGCGCTATGCGAAGTCGCATCTGGTGCCGTTCGGCGAATTCACGCCGCCGGGCTTTGCCTGGTTCATGCGCGCCTTGTCGATCCCGATGTCCGACTTCACACCCGGTGCCACCAACCCGCCGCCGCTCGCCGTAGCCGGCCAGCAGGTGGCGGTGAATATCTGCTACGAAGACATTTTCGGCGACGAAATCCGGCATGCCTTGCCGCAGGCGTCGCTACTGGTGAATCTGTCGAATGTGGCGTGGTTCGGCGACTCGCTGGCGCCGGCGCAGCATCTGCAGATCGCGCAGATGCGCGCGCTGGAGAGCGGGCGGATGATGCTGCGCGCAACCAATACCGGCATGACGGCGATCGTCGGCGCCGATGGCCGCGTCCAGGCGGCGCTGCCGCCGTTTACGCGGGGGGCGCTCGTCGGCGACGTGCAGGGCTATAGCGGAACCACGCCTTACGTGCGCTGGGGCGACGCTCCGGCTTTGCTGCTGGCGGTGTTGCTGCTTGGGTTGGGAGCTTTGCGTCGGCGGGGCGGCTAGTACGGATTGTTGGCGCTGTCGCTGTTGCCTCTGCGTGGCGCTTACGATTGATGTGCGTGGTTTCTTGTCTGCTTCGTCGTGTGCGATTCGGTGCTTGGCGCGCACGCGGGAACGGGGCCGTGGGCGCCTCATGGTTGCACAAATCGTTGCCCACGGCCCCGCCCCCGCGTGTCGGGCAGGCGTGGTTCGCCGACAGAAAACCGAGCGGTCCAGCAGGGGCGGGCGAAAGCCTGCGCGGCCTTTGCTGTTCTGTCCGCTTGAGTTGCTGCCACGCTCGCACACCTTGCGCCGGGGGGCGGATGCGACGATTTGTGCAGCCATGAGGAGCGTCCGCCCCCCGGTGCAACGTGCGCTGTCAAGCACGCAACGACGCCGTCCAGCCACTTCAGCAAAGCCGGAAGCGACCGAAACTGATGTACCGCCAGCGCTGCCCAGCCGGACTTTCGGGTTTTGGCGGGCGCCGAAACCAAGTAGAATCAGCCCTTTCCCCGAACTCCGAAGCGTTTCCATGCCCACTTTTCAGGAAATCATCCTGCGTCTCCAGAACTTCTGGAACGAGCAGGGCTGCGCCTTGCTGCAACCCTACGACATCGAAGTCGGTGCCGGCACCTTCCACACGGCCACCTTCCTGCGCGCGATCGGCCCCGAGCCGTGGCGCGCCGCCTACGTGCAGCCTTCGCGCCGGCCGAAGGACGGCCGTTACGGCGAGAACCCCAACCGTCTGCAACACTACTACCAGTATCAGGTGGTACTCAAGCCGTCGCCGGCGAACATCCAGGAACTCTACCTCGACAGCCTGCGCGCGCTCGGCATCGACACCGCCGAACACGACATCCGCTTCGTCGAGGACGACTGGGAATCGCCGACGCTCGGCGCCTGGGGGCTCGGCTGGGAAGTCTGGCTCGACGGCATGGAAGTGACGCAGTTCACCTACTTCCAGGAGGTCGGCTCGCTCGTCTGCAAGCCGGTGCTCGGCGAAATCACCTACGGCCTCGAGCGGCTGGCGATGTATCTGCAGGGCGTCGAGAACGTCTATGACCTCGTCTGGGCCGACGGCCGGAACGGCCGCGTCACCTACGGCGACGTCTATCACCAGAACGAAGTCGAGCAATCGAAGTACAACTTCGAGCATTCCAACGTCGACATGCTCTTCCGCCACTTCGGCGAACACGAGGGCGAAGCCAAGCGCCTGATGGGCCTCGGCCTGCCGCTGCCCGCTTTCGAACAGGTGATGAAGTGCTCGCACACCTTCAACATGCTCGACGCGCGCGGTGCCATCTCGGTGACCGAGCGCGCCGCCTACATCGGCCGCGTGCGCGCCCTGGCGCGCGAAGTTGCGCAGGCCTACTACAACTCCCGCGAGGCACTCGGTTTCCCGATGGCCCGGAACCTTGCCGGCGCGGAGGGCAATTGAGATGAATCCAACCCTGCTTGTAGAACTGCTGACCGAAGAACTGCCGCCGAAGGCGCTGGCGCGTCTCGGTGAGGTTTTTGCCGCGCAGATCCACGCCGGCCTCGTCGAACGCAAGCTCGTTGCCGCCGGCAGCGACTACCGCTGGTTCGCGACGCCACGACGGCTGGCGATTCAGGTGCCGGGTGTGCTCGCCGTGGCGCCCGATGCAACGGTCGTCGAAAAGATCATGCCGGTTGCCGTGGCGCTCGACGCCGCCGGCCAGCCGAGCCCGGCGCTGCTGAAGAAGCTCGCCGCCAAGGGCATCGCCGCGAGCGAGGTGGCGAAGTTCGAGAAACGCATGGACGGCAAGTCCGAGACCTTCTTCTACGAAGCCTCGGTCAAGGGGGCGCGCCTCGATGACGTGCTCGCCGGCATTGTCGCAGATGCGCTGAAGAAGCTGCCGATCCCAAAGCTGATGCGCTGGGGTGATTCCGACCACCAGTTCGTGCGTCCGGTGCATGGCCTCGTGCTGCTGCACGGCGATCGTATCGTCGCCGGCGAAGTGCTGGGCCTGACCAGTGGTCGCGTCACCCGCGGCCATCGTTTCCTGTCGAGCGGTGAAATTACGCTGGACTCGGCCGAAAGCTACGAAGACGCGCTGCGCACGCAGGGCAAGGTTGTCGCCAGCTTTGCCGAACGCCGTGCGTCGATCGAACAGCAGCTGGCGGCGCAGGCTGCGGCACTTGGCGCGACGATCAACCGCGCCGACGGCCTGCTCGACGAAGTGACGGCGCTGGTCGAATGGCCGGTGGTCTATGTCGGCGAATTCGAGGCCGAATACCTCGAAGTGCCGCAGGAATGCCTGATCCTGACCATGCAGCAGAACCAGAAGTACTTCCCGCTGCTCGACGCTGCCGGCAAGCTGATCAACAAGTTCCTGATCGTCTCCAATATGGCGGTCGCCGATCCGAAGCACATCGTCGGCGGCAACGCGCGCGTGGTGCGTCCGCGCCTTTCGGATGCGCGCTTCTTCTTCAACCAGGACCGCAAGGCGACGCTCGCCTCGCGCCTCGATCGGCTGGGCAGCGTCGTCTATCACAACAAGCTCGGCTCGCTGCTGGCGCGCGTCGACCGCCTCGAAGCGCTGGCGCAGAAGATCGCCGTTCGCCTGTCGGCCAACGCCTCGCTCGCCGCCCGTGCGGCGCGGCTGGCCAAGGCCGACCTCGTCACCGACATGGTCGGCGAATTCCCCGAACTGCAAGGCATCATGGGTCGCTACTACGCGCTGCACGACGGCGAGGACGCCGCCGTTGCCGACGCGATCCAGAGCCACTACCAGCCGCGCTTTGCCGGCGACGCGCTGCCGGCCGGCAACATCGCCTGCGCCGCGGCGCTCGCCGACAAGCTCGACGCGCTGACCGGCTTCTTCGGCATCGGCCAGATTCCGACCGGCGACAAGGACCCCTTCGGTCTGCGCCGCGCGGCGCTCGGCGTGCTGCGCATCCTGATGGAATCGCCGCTGCCGCTCGACCTCGCCGACCTGATCGCCGACGCGCAAGCGGGCTTTGCGCCGGGCGTGCTGACGCAGCCGGTGAGCGAGCCCTTGCTCGACTTCATGCTCGACCGCCTGCGTGGCCTGCTGCGCGACGCCGGTTATGCGCAGGACGCCATCGAAGCCGTGCTGGCGCAGCGCCCGACGCGCATCGACCGCGTGCCGGCGCGCCTTGACGCCGTGCGCGACTTCCAGCGCCTGCCCGAGGCCGAAGCGCTCGCCGCCGCCAACAAGCGCATCGGCAACATCCTGCGCAAGGCGGACGCGGCGGCGATTGCCGATCCGGTCGCGGCGCTCTTCGACGCACCGGCCGAGAAGGCGCTCTTTGAGCGTGTCGTGCAGATTTCGCCGGTGGTCGACGCCTACGTGGCGGCCGAGGATTACGCCGCCGCGTTGAAGGTGCTGGCCGGCGTACGTGTCGAAGTGGATCGCTTTTTTGAAGACGTGATGGTGATGGCTGACGATGCGGCGGTTCGCGCCAACCGGCTCGGTCTCTTGCGAGCCTTGTTCCGCGAACTGAACGCCGTGGCCGATCTATCGCGGCTGGCCGCATGATCGCCGTGCGCGGCGAAGCGACGGGAGACTGCTCATGCCGCTGAAACTCATCATTCTTGACCGCGACGGCGTCATCAACGTCGATTCGGCGCAGTTCATCAAGTCGCCAGCGGAGTGGAAGCCGATTCCCGGCAGCCTTGAAGCCATTGCGCGGCTGTCGCAGGCCGGCTGGCGCGTCGTCGTGGCGACCAATCAGTCGGGGATCGGTCGCGGCCTCTTCGACATGGACACGCTCAATGCCATTCACCTCAAGATGCACCGGGCGGTGCAGGCGGTGGGCGGGCGGATCGATGCTGTCTTTTATTGCCCGCATACCGCCGACGAGAAATGCGAATGCCGCAAGCCGCAAGCCGGCATGTTCCGTCGTATTGGCACCTGCTACAACGTCGACCTGACGGGCGTGCCGTCGGTGGGCGATTCGCTGCGCGACCTGCAGGCGGCAGCCAGCGTTGGCGCCAAGCCTTTTCTGACGCTGACCGGCAAGGGCGAAAAAACCCAGGCCGAGGGCGATCTGCCCGAAGGCACTCAGGTATTTCCCGACCTTGCTGCCGTTGTCGCCCACCTTCTGGACGCCCGATGATTTTCATCCGTTCCACGCTGTTTGCTCTGCTGGTCACGCTGCTGACCATTCCCTTCGGCATCCTCGTCAGCATCGCCATGCTCGGCTCCCTGCGCCTGCGGTATGCCATCATCGCCGTCTGGCGGCATGGCTTCATGGCGCTGTGCCGTGGCGTGCTGGGCATCCGCTACCAGGTCATCGGCCGCGAGAACATGCCGGCGACGCCGTCGGTGATCCTGTCCAAGCACCAGTCCGCGTGGGAAACCGTCGGCTTGCAGGACATTTTCCCGCCGCTTGTCTTCGTGCTGAAAAAGGAGCTGCTGCGCATTCCGTTCTTCGGCTGGGGCTTGTCGGCGATGAAGATGATCTCCATCGACCGTACCGAGCGCCGCGAGGCCCTGCGTCAGGTGGCCGAGCAAGGCTGCGATCGTTTGCAGGATGGCTACTGGGTGGTGGTCTTCCCCGAAGGCACGCGCGTCGCGCCGGGTGAGCGCGGTCGCTACAAGCCGGGGGGCGCGCATCTGGCGGCGCAGGCCGGCGTGCCGGTCGTGCCGGTGGCGCACAACGCCGGCGAGGTCTGGTCGCGCAACGCTTTCCTCAAGTCGCCGGGGCTGATTACGGTCAGCATTGGTCCGCCTATCGATACGGCGAATCTGTCGGAGTTGCAGGTCGGCAAGGCGGCGGAAAACTGGATCGAGGCGGAAATGCGCCGCATCTCGCCGCATCGCTACCCGGATGCCGCGGCGGACTGAGCCGGTCGCGGCCGACGCGCCGCGCCAGATCGCGCTGGGTGATACTGCGGTGTCGTATCGCTTGCGCCGCTCGGCGCGGCGTAGCATTGGCCTGACGATCGACGCCGGCGGGCTGGCGATTGCCGCCCCGCAGCGCGCGCCGGTGGGCGACATCGAGGCGGTCATCCGCCAGCACGCCGCGTGGGTGCTGCGTAAACTCGACGAATGGCGGCGGCGTCCGCCACCGCCTGCCGCGCCGCCGCTCGCCGATGGCGTCCGGATTCCCTTCCTCAACGGTGAGTTGACGCTCGCCGTGCGTATCGGGCGCGGCCGCGCGCATTGGGCGGAGCCGGCGGCGGATGCGCTGGCCGGGCAAGCGTCGACTCTGCCCCTGACTCCAACCCTGACGGTCTTTTGCCGCGAGGCGAGCGCCGCCGACATCGCGGCCGCCGTGCAGGCTGCGCTGGTGGCGCGCGCGCGCCCCGTGTTTGCCGAGCGTCTCGCGCATTTCTGCGGGCGCCTTGGCGTGCCGGTGCCGGCCCTGGCCATCTCTTCCGCGCGGACGCGCTGGGGGAGTTGCAGTGGCGCCACTATTCGTCTCAACTGGCGCCTGATGCAGATGCCGCCGACGATCATCGACTACGTGGTGGCGCACGAAGCCGCGCACCTTCTTGAGATGAATCACAGTCCGCGCTTCTGGTCGGTGGTCGAGCAGCTGTATCCCGACTGGCGTTCGGCGCGCGCCGAATTGCGGCGTCGGGCGCCCTTCTGCGTTTCCTGAGTGGCGTAGTGTGGCGTAGTCGCCCGCGTATGGCAGCGGAGGGCGACCGCCGCGACACAATGGGCTGTGAACTGTTGCTTGGCCTCCCGGCACTCGGCTTGGCCGGCTTTTCTGTAGTGACCTCTTACCGGAGATTTTCATGCGAATCCTGCACACCATGCTGCGTGTCGCTCAGATCGACCGCTCGATTGCTTTTTACACCGAGATTCTCGGTATGCGGCTGTTGCGCCGCGAGGACTATCCGGAGGGCCGCTTCACGCTCGCCTTCGTCGGCTACGGCAACGAGGCCGATGGCGCGGTGATCGAGCTGACGCACAACTGGGATACCGCCGCCTACGACATGGGCAACGCCTTCGGGCATATCGCGCTGGGCGTGGATGACGCCTACGCCACCTGCGCGGCGATCAAGGCGCGCGGCGGCCGCGTCGTGCGCGAAGCTGGCCCGATGAAGCATGGCACGACGGTCATTGCTTTCGTCGAAGATCCCGACGGCTACAAGATCGAGCTGATCCAGAAGAAGGCTTGAGAGAGGGTTTCCCTTCGTCGCCCAGAAAGCGTTTGCGACCGTTGTTAATGCGAACGATTGTCGTTATAGTGTCGCCCTTCGCCGATGGTCAGCGTCTCCGTGATGCGCGCCGTCGGCAAAAAACACGCTTGAATTAACGCAATCTCGCACCAGCCCGCCGTCGCCAGCCAGTGCCAACCTCTTTCAGGAGAAGCATGATGCTGCGAATGACTCCGGTCGCGCTGGCCGTAGGTATGGCGACGCTGCCGCAATTTGTCTGGGCTCAGGCCATGGCCGACGAAGGCAGTCGGGGCGAGACGGTTCTCGCGCCGGTGAACATCACCGCCACTGCCGACACGCCGACCGATTTGCCGAAGCCCTACGCGGGCGGGCAGGTGGCCACGGGCGCCCGGCTCGGCGCCCTCGGTAATCTCGAGGTGATGAACACGCCGTTCAATGTCACCAGCTACACCGCCGAGCTGATTCAGGATCAGCAGGCGCACACCCTGGCCGATGTGCTGGCCAATGACCCGTCGGTGCGTTTCACCACCTCCAGCGGGCATATGTACGAGAACTTCCGCGTGCGCGGTTTTGACGTCAGCGCCTCGGATCTGGCGATCAACGGCATGTTCGGCCTCGCCCCTATCGGCCACACGCCGGTGGAGTACATCGAACGCGTCGAAGTCCTGAAAGGGCCGAGTGCCCTGTTCAGCGGCATGGCGCCGAGTGGCGGCGTCGGCGGCGTGATCAATCTGGTGCCCAAGCGCGCGGGCGACGATCCCTTGCTGCGCGTTTCGACGGGCTTCCAGTCCGACTCGCAGTTAGGGACGAGCATCGACGCCGGGCGCCGCTTCGGCGAGCAGCGGCAGTGGGGCGTTCGCGTCAACGGCGCGCTCAGTAATGGCGACACGACGCTCGACGGGCAATCGAAAAAACGCGAGTTCTACTCCTCCGCGCTCGATTATCGCGGCGAATCGCTGACCGCCTCGCTGGACGCCTACCACAGCAAGGAATCCTTCCGGGGCGGCACGCCGGCCATGTTCTGGTTCGCAACGCCGAGCATCCCCAAGGCGCCCGATCCGAGCACCAACCAGTTCAAGACGGGCTACGGCGAGCTTGAAAGCAACGCCTTCGTGCTGCGCGCCGATTACGAGTTCAACGAGCATCTCTCGGCGTTTGGCGGCTTCGGGATGATGAACCACGACTACTCCGGCTTCATCAACGGCACGCACGCGCGCCAGATCGATGCCTCGGGCAACTACACCGGTCGCATGGTCGGGCAACTGGGCTACAGCAATTTCGTCAGCAGCGAGGCCGGCGTCCGTTCGCGCTTCGCCACTGGCGGTGTGAAGCACGAGCTGGTCGTGCAGGCGAGTAATCTGAAAGAGGAAGATGGCTCGGCCAACAACCAGTCGACCTTCGCCTCCAACATCTACAACCCGATTACCCCGGTCATGGTCGCCTTGCCCCGCTCGGCGCCGAAGACGGCGGACTCGACGCTCTCCAGTCTCGCGCTGGTCGACACCCTGTCTTTCGCCGACGACGCCGTTCGTCTGACGCTCGGGCTACGCAATCAGAGTGTGAAAACGACCAATTTCAACGCCACGGGCGCTGTCACGGCGCGCTACGACAAGAGCGTCGTCACCCCCGCCGTCGGCCTCGTCGTCAAACCATGGGGACCGGCGCTGTCGCTCTACGCCAACTACGTGCAGGGCTTGAGCAAGGGCGACACGGTGACGGATACCTCGGCGGCGAACTACGGGCACGTCTTTGCGCCGTACAAGACCGAGCAGAAGGAAATCGGCGCCAAGTGGGATGCCGGCACGTTCACCCACACGCTGAGCCTCTACCAGATCGCCAAGCCGATGATGGTCAGTACCGGCTCGCTGCCCTCCCTCACCTACACCGACGAAGGCGAGAAGCGCGTGCGCGGCGTCGAGTGGAACACCTTCGGCGAAGTGACGCGCAACGTGCGTGTGCTGGGCGGCGTCACCTACGGTCAGGGCGTCCAGACGAAGACCGCTGGCGATCTTAACAACGGCAAGGTGGCCGTCGGCGCGCCGCGCTGGCAGGGCAACATCGGCACCGAGTGGGATACCCCCTGGCTCTCCGGCGTGACGCTGAGCGCCCGCGTTCAGGCCAGCGGCAGCCAGTATCTGGATTCGGCGAATACGCAGCAGATCGCCGGCTGGAGCCAGTTCGACGTCGGCGCCCGCTACGCGACGCGTCTGGATGGCCGCAAGCTCGTGTTGCGCGCAAACGTCGTCAATCTCTTCGATCGCCACTACTACGCCGGCAGCTTCAGCGATAGCACGCCGATCGCGACGCTCGGCCAAGGGCGCACGCTGACGGCGTCGGCGACGATGGAGTTCTGATCGCCGGGCGCTAATCGGCCATGGCCAGTCGCCCATCGCGGATGGGGCGCGGCGACGCGCGGGGAACGGCGGGAGTTGCGCCGCTCCCCTAGCGTTTTTTTGGCACATGGGGGCGCTGCTGCTTCCGGCGTGCGTTGGCTTCCTCCGCCGGCGCCTTGCTTCGCCCTAGCAAGCGTCGCGTGCCGTGGCTGCGCTTCAGGCGAAGCCGAGTTTTTCTTTCAGCTCAGGGAGCAGGCGGCGGCTGACGGGCAGGTGGTGCTCGCTGCGTGTGATGATCTCGGCGCCGCCGCCTTCCTGAAAGGCGATTTCGCGGATGTGTTCCGGATTCACCAGATACTGGCGGTGACAGCGCAGGAAGGGCGTTTTTTCCTCCAGCGTGCGCAGGCTCAGTTCGGTGAAGTGCTCGCTGCCGGTGTGGGTGGTGATGTGCACGCCGCTGGCCTTGCTGGTGGCGAATTCGACATCGTCGACCTTGATCAGCAGCACGCGCAGGTGGCCGGGGCAGGGGATCTGCTTGAGCGGCGCGGCGGCCTGAAAGAGTGCGCTGGCCTGCTCCGGGCTGCGGTCGCGGCGCAGACGGCGCAGCGTGACATCGAGGCGCGCCGGGTCGATGGGTTTGAGCAGGTAGTCGAACGCGTCCTGATCGAAGGCCTGTACGGCATATTCGTCAAAGGCGGTGAGGAAGACGATGCGCGGCAGCGTCTCCGGGTCGAGCATGCTCAGCATTTCGAGGCCGCTGATGCGCGGCATCTGGATATCGAGGAAGACGACATCGGGCTTGTGGCGGTTGATCGCCGAAATGCCTTCGATGGCGTTGGCGCATTCGCCGACGACGCGCAGGTCTGCCTCCTGCGTCAGCAGATGGCGGATTTCTTCCCGCGCGGGTTGCTCGTCGTCAATGATCAAAACGTCCATAAAACCTCTTTGCTACACGAGCGCCATGGGCGCCGTCGGCGCCAGAGGCAGTCTGAGCGTCACGCGCGTTGAGAGTTCGCGTTCGCAGGCGATGTCGAGGCCGTAGGGTGGGCCGTAGCGGTCGGCGATGCGGCGGTGAACGAGCGAGAGGCCAAGGCCGTTGCTCTCTCGCGGCGCTTCGTAGAGACCGGCGTTGTCTTCGACGCACAGGTGCAGTTCGTCACCGATCTGCCGCGCGGATATGAGGACGCGACCGACACCCAGGAGGTGCGAGGTACCGTGCTTGATGGCGTTTTCAACGATGGGTTGCAGCGAAAAGGCAGGCAGACGGCATTGCCGCAGCGCGACGGGAACATCGAATTCAACGACCAGCCGGTCGAGAAAGCGCGCTTTTTCGATGTCGAGGTAGGCCGTCACATGGTCGATTTCTTCGCCGAGGCTGGCTTCCTCGCTGGGGCGCTTGAGGTTGTTGCGGAAAAAGGTCGACAGATTGAGCACGAGGTGGCGGGCGCGTTCCGGGTCGCGGCGGATGATGGCGGAGAGCGTGTTGAGGGTGTTGAAGAGGAAGTGCGGATTGACTTGCGCGTGCAGCAGCTTGATCTCCGACTGCGCCAGCAGTTCGCGCTGCTGCATGTAGCGGCCGGCGAGAATCTGCGTCGACAGCAGGCGGGCGATGCCTTCGCCGAGGGTACGGTTGATCGTCGAAAAGAGCCGCGAGCGTGGTTCGTAGAGCTTGATCGTGCCGATCACGTGGCGCTCTTCGCCGAGCAGCGGGATGATCAGCGAGGCGGCGAGCGGACATTTCGGGCTGATCGAGCAGCGGTAGGCGAGGGCGTTGCCGTCGGCGTAGACGACTTCGTTGTTTTCGATGGCGCGCCGTGTCAGGGCAGAGGTGATCGGCGTGCCCGGCAGGTGATGATCGGCACCGAT
The DNA here is from genome assembly GCF_009617575.1 of Rhodocyclus gracilis. Taxonomy (GTDB): domain Bacteria; phylum Pseudomonadota; class Gammaproteobacteria; order Burkholderiales; family Rhodocyclaceae; genus Rhodocyclus; species Rhodocyclus gracilis. The sequence continues at coordinate 3,442 of NZ_WIXJ01000015.1, read as the reverse complement.
GCCGATGAAAGCGAGCAGATTCCGCGTGTCGGTCACCGCAACGGCGCCGACGCCGAGTTCTTCGTGAATGATGTGCGCGACGCGGGTGCTCGTGTCGATATTGAAGCCTTCGTGCAGCACGCCTTCAACGCGGGTGGCCAGCGCCAGCGCTTTGGTCGAGAAGACGCTGGCTTGGCGTTCGTGAATTTGCCTCCGGTCGAGCAGGATGCGCATGAAAAGCCCGGCGCCCAAGGCATTGGCGACGCCCATCGGTACGGCGATCTGTTCGACCAGATGGCGGGCGGCGCTGAAGGGCTGCACGACGATGAGCAGGATGAGCATCTGCGTGATTTCGGCAGCGAGCGTCAGCGCGGCGATGGCGAGCGGATTGAAGAGGGTCTGGATGCGTCCGTGCCCCCTCATGTAGCTGTGGAAGATGCCGCCGATGAGGCCCTCGACGATGGTCGACAACATGCAGGCGAGCGCCGAGGGGCCGCCGAGCGAATAGCGGTGCAGCCCACCGGTAAAGCCGATGGCGAGTCCGACCGAAGGGCCGCCGAGCACGCCGCCCAAGACGGCGCCGATGGCGCGCGTATTGGCGATGGAGTCGTCGATCTTCAGGCCGAAATACGTGCCCATGATGCAGAAGGCCGAAAAGACGACGTAGCACGTCAACCGGTGCGGCAGACGCACGGCGACATTCATCAGCGGGATGAAAATGCGGGTGCGGCTGAGCAGGTAGGCGATGACCAGATAGACGCAGGTCTGCTGCAAGAGCGTCAGGGTCAGGCTGAGCGAATCGAGAAACATGCCGGTGTTTCGTCCTGGCGATGGAAAAAAGCCGTGCGCGCCGCGATGGGCGCGCACGGCTTCCTTTTACCAGAAGGCGGCGCCGATCGGCGCGGCGCTGCTCAGACGGCGCAGGCGGTGGTGAGTACCGGCGGGATTGCCGACGATTCGCCGCGCGCCTTCCACAGCACGGCCCAACGCTTGAGCGAGGCGAAGAGGATGATGAAGCCAAGCACCATCATGGTCGATGCCATCGCCGCGTTGAAGAGGTTGTAGCCCTTGCCGGCGGCGTTGAGGTAGACGTTGCTGATCATCCAGTAACCGGCGTAGTTGACGGTCACGAAGAGGTAAGCAAGCGGGATCAGGCAGGTCAGCACGTAGGCGCGCTTGGCCGACAGGCGCAGGATGATCGTCGCGCCGATCATCAGGCCGACGGAAGCCATCAACTGGTTGGAGACGCCGAACAGCGCCCACACCGAGCTGATGTCGCCGGAGAGCAGCAGATAGCCCCACAGCGCGCAGGCGATGACGCTGGCGACGATGGCGGCGGGCACTGAATCGAGCCGCTTCATCGCCGGGAAGAAATCGCCCAGCAGATCCTGAATCAGGTAGCGCGAGACACGCGTTCCCGAATCGACCGCTGTCAGGATGAAGACTGCCTCGAACATGATGACGAACTGGAAGAAGTACGCCGCCAGATCGGAGAACCACGAGATCTTCGTGAAGATGTAGGTCATGCCAACGGCCAGCGTGACGGCGCCGCCGGTGCGTCCGTACAGGTCGATGCCCATTTTTTCGCTCAACTGCGGCAGATCGACGACCTGCATGCCGAGCGTCTTGAAGACTTCCGGGCTGGAGTTGATGGCGAAATAGTCGGCCGGGTGCAGCGAGGTCGCCGCCACCAGCGCCATGACGCCGACCAGACATTCGGCGAGCATGCCGCCGAAGGCCACCGGGTGGATGTCGCTCCATTTATCGATCAGCTTCGGCGTCGTTCCCGAGCCGATGAAGGCGTGGAAACCGGAAATCGCGCCGCAGGCGATGGTGATCGAAATGAACGGCCACACCGAGCCCTTGATGATCGGGCCGCCGCCGTTGATGAAATCGCTCAGCGCCGGGAACTGGATCGTCGGATTGACGAAGACGACGCCGACGATAAGCGCGGCGAAAACGCCGATCTTCATGAAGCTCGACAGGTAGCCGCGCGGCGTCAGCAGCAGCCACACCGGCAGCGCCGTGGCGAAGAAGGCATAGATCGGCAGCAGCCAGCACACCGTCGTCTTGTGCAGTGTCAGCCAGTCGCCGAGCAGCGTGCCTTGCAGGTGCGGGCCAACGGCGACCGAGGCGATGACGGCGGCGACGCCAGCGTACGTCGTCCACTTCGAGGCGCCGACGTAGCGCTCATATAGCCCCAGCGCGATGGCAATGGGCACCGTCATGAAGACGGCGAAGGTGCCCCAGGCGTTGCGTTCGAGGGCGTGCACGACGACGATCGACAGGCCGGCCATGGTGATGGTGATGATGAAGAGCATGGCCAGACCAGTGCTCCAGCCTGCCACTGGGCCGAGTTCTGCCTTGGCGACTTCGGAGAGAGATTTGCCCTGATGTTTCATCGATGCGAAGAGCACGACCGTATCGTGCACCGCGCCACCGACGACGGCGCCGATCAGAAGCCACAGAAAACCCGGCAGGTAGCCGAATTGCGCCGCGAGTACCGGCCCGACCAGCGGCCCGGCAGCGGCAATCGCCGCAAAATGCTGGCCGGCATTGACCCATTTCTTGGTCGGCACGTAGTTCCGACCGTCCTGCAATTGATGCGACGGCGTGCTGTCACGGTCGTCGGCCGCCAGCACCTTGCGGACGAAGAAGATTCCGTAGAAGCGATACGCCAGCGCCAGAACGCAGGCCGCCACGATGACAAAGTAGATCGCTTGATCCATGGTCTTTCCCACTGAATGATCGGAAGGCAGTGTTTCAGGCTGCGCATCTTAGGCGTGTGCCGGAATCACGAACGGCGATCTGCCGAGCGGCGGCGAGGCGGCGGCGAGTGGTTTTGGGGGCGGGGGGAGTGGCGGCCTTTGGGGGGGCTGACGGTGCGACGTCCCCCCGTTTTCAGTAGCAGTGAGCTTTAGAGTCCGGGGGTAATGTAGCCGATTTCCGGGTGAGTGATTCGGCATAGGCGGCGGGCGTCAGCCCGCCCAGAGATTTCTTCGGCCGCTCCTCGTTGTATTCGCGGCGCCAGCGCTCGATGACCACCTGGGCATGGCGCAGGCTGGTGAACCAATGCTCGTTGAGGCACTCGTCGCGGAAGCGTCCGTTGAACGACTCGATGTAAGCGTTCTGGTTTGGTTTGCCGGGCTCGATCAGGAACAACTGCACTCCTCGCGCGTGCGCCCAGCTCAACATCGCCCGGCTGCAGAACTCCTTGCCGTTATCGGTTCGAATGGCTTTGGGCAAGCCACGCGTTCCGGCCAGTTGATCAAGAACTCGCGTCAGGTGCATACCGCCTATCGCCCGCTCAGGAACGATGGCGACCGCTTCGTGGGTGGCGTCATCGACGATGGTCAGATTTTTGATGACGCGACCTTCTGCCGTCCTGACCTGCCTGACTTCTTCGGACCACTTATTCCTGGAGAACGGCCTCCGGTTGGGTGGTTGATAAACGGGCTTTTTT
>NZ_WIXJ01000014.1 GCF_009617575.1 Rhodocyclus gracilis | reverse complement strand
CAAGGTGGTCATCGAGCAATGGCGCCAGCACTACAATGAGGTCCGCCCGCATTCGAGCCTGGGTAACCAGACGCCAGCGGCGTTCAAAAAAGCCCGTTTATCAACCACCCAACCGGAGGCCGTTCTCCAGGAATAAGTGGTCCGAAGAATTCAGGCAGGTCAATGGAGCGAATTCTTGGCATGTACCCCCAGGCTCTCCATCACCCCGATTACAACATTACCCAACTGGTCTACCTGAAGATCGACTGCCCCATCGACGGTGACTTGGATGAGTTGTGCCTGAGCTTCTTCAACGAGGTGGACAAGATCTTGGGCACCCACTACAGCCGTAGCCACGGGCGCAAGAAGCTGGGAACCAAACGCCTGCTGGCATCCATGTGCCAAGTGGCCAACCTGCACGCGCTCGGGGTGCTGATCATCGATGAAGTTCAGAACCTCAATGAAGCACGCTCTGGTGGTGCCGAGAAAATGCACAATTTCTTTGTGTCGCTGGTGAACACCATCGGCGTTCCGATCATTCAGGTCGGCACCCACCGGGCCAGTAAGTTCTTCCAACGCACGTTCCGGGCTGCTCGACGGGTCTCCGGCCTGGGTAGCATCCGCTGGGATAGGTTGCCTCGGGACGACCACTGGAAGCGCCTGTTGAAGCGGCTCTGGAAGTACCAGTGGCTGCGAAATGCCGCGCTGCTGGACGACGAGTTGGAATCGACCATGTACGACCTCACCCAAGGAGTCATGGACATCGTCATCAAGCTATTCGCACTGGCGCAGATCCGGGCGATAGTGACAGGCGTCGAGTGCATCAAGCCGATGCTGCTGCGCAAGGTTTTCGAGGACGAGTTCAAACCGGTCCATCCGATGCTGGCTGCCTTGCGGAGCGGTAGGCCTGAACTGATCGCCAAATATGACGACCTGCTGATGCCAGAGATCGAGGGGCGGTTGCTGACCCTGACTCGCTCTCTGGATAACGTCACCCAACCGAAACTGCCGGCTCCTCCGGCTGATGACAAGGCCAAGCGGCTGGCCGCCCTGCTTGAAGAGATGGAAATCCCGAGGGACATCGCAATTCCCATGGCAGACGAATTGTTGGCGGAGAATCTGGACATCCCGCTGGCGGCCCTGATCCATAAGGCCACGGCCTACCTCGCACAGGACGCCCCCAAGAGGCCCGGAATTTCCAGGGTTAAGCGGACGGAGTGGGGAGGGCTATCCGAGGAGGATCTGCGCCGACGTTATGCTGACGGACCTGACAGTGAGGTCTACGAGAGACTAAAGCAGGCCGCCCTGATCCTTGATCTTCGGCCACTATTGAAGGCGAGCTGATATGTATTTCCCCTTGCTCTATCCGGACGAGCTGCTCTACAGCGGCATTGCCCGGTGTAAAGCACACCTGGGGATAAGCAATCACAAGACGTTGCTGCACATGCTGTTCGGTGACAGCAAGGTCGCCGCCATTACCGACCTGCCCACACACTTGGTCGCTCTGGCGAACAATACCGGTCTGGATATGGCGAACGTGATCATGCGTCACACGCTGTTTCCGCTCTATGCCCCCTTCATTCCACAGAAGCGTCGTACCGAACTTTTCCAGGCCATGCTCGCTACCGACCGGCCGACCATTGGTCTGGCGGGGGCCTCAACGGCCTTGGTCAAATGGCCCGAGTGGCTGCGTTACTGCCCTGCCTGCTTCGACGACATGGCCGCCCGCTTCGGTGAGCCTTACTGGCGGCGTAGCTGGCAGATCCAAGGGATAGACGCCTGTCCCGAGCATGGCTATCAGCTCCTGGACTCTCCCATTCCGTTCCGTCGAGCGCAGCGGCACGAGTTTCATCCAGCCTCCCCACTGTTTCTGCCCCGTAATCTTCACACGAGTCCTGCGAGCGAAGAGGCTGCCAGCCTCGCCAAGGGCGCTACGCAACTGCTGGAGCTCGAAGAGGCACAATCGCCAGGCTACGGCCGCTGGACCAACCTTTACCGGCACCTAGCTACAGAATGCGGTGCCAGGCGCGGCCGGCAGGTCAGGGCTGAAGTCATATGGGAGAAGATCCTGGCATGCCACCGTAGGGATTGGCTTAATGTGAGCGGTCTGCTGACATCACGAGATCCTCCGCCCTGGTTGTTGGCGATGTTCAGGAAGCATCGCAAGGGATTCAGTGCGTTACAGCATCTGGTCGTCTGGACCAGCCTGCGCCCTGGCCAGCATCTTGGCGAGCTGATCGACGAGGCGATGGCTCGCCAGGTCGACGTTTCTACCAGCCAACCCAGGCAGCAACTCCCCGCAGAGGCAGGGCAAAAGCAGCGGCACCGAGTCCTTTGGCTGCAGGCACTAGACGATCATGGTGGGGCCAAGGCAGCTAGGCAAAAGGGCGGGGAGGCATGTTACGCCTGGCTCTATCGCCATGACCGACACTGGCTGATGGCTGCGAACCACGCCAGGCAGCACCGGCAGGGCAACAACAGCCACGTCGACTGGCGAGCGCGCGACAGGAAGCTAGTACGCCTGCTGATCAGGATTGGCAGAGACAGCGAAAAAGATCTGAGCCTGCCGCGCAGGAGCCGCAACTGGTTCCTGCAGCAACTACCCCATCGAGCATCAATCGAGCGCCATCTCGATCAAATGCCTCTGTGCCGCACCTTCCTGAATCGCTATGCCGAGTCCGTCGACGAGTATCAGATCCGCCGCCTGACTGCAGCGATGCTGGAGGATGTACGGGCTGGCATACCGTCCAAGCGCTGGAAGCTGGAAAAGCGTTGTGGGTTGGAAAAAAGCAGGCAGGCACCGCTGACCACTGTGTTCATTCGATTGATAGGAAGATGGATTGAATAAAATCTTATTCCGTCAGATTCAGACCGGATCTAGGTTGCTGGCTATTGGAAACTGGTTCAGAGCCCTCACTCCGGGAGCCCAGTGGCGCCTGACGGCACTCTTTGAGCGTAGCGGCCAGTCGCTGTTGCAGCGGCTCTCACCAGAAATGTCCTGTGTCCTTGCGGTGGGTCGCGAGTTTCCTGGCGAAGAAGGGGCTCCTTACCGGCCCAGTGGTTTCAAGAAGGCGGTGGTGCTTCCCGCAATAGATACCTGGCGGGAAAGGCAGTTGGGCGAATGCCCACGTCTGGCAAGAAGGTTGGCAGCAAACCCCGAGATATCTGGACAGCGATGCTTTGTGTTCGAGACCAAGGGTCTGACCGTCTGGCTGCCGAAATTCGAGTTGGCGCGCAAACTGTTTTTCCACGCATCCTTCATAGTCCGTGCAGCCTTCGAACCGAATGGCCTGGACATGGCCTTCACGATCTATAGAGAGGGCGATGCTGTTCATATCCATACGCCCGCGGAGACGGGGGCGCCAAGCCAGCTTCTAAAAATCAAGGGCTACAGAGACCATTTCAGTTGGCTGCTGCTGAATCAGGATGTGAAGCGATCCTTCGAGTCAATCTGGCAAAGCCTCAACAAGGCGCAAGAGCAGAGATCACAAGATTCGGCGTATGCCAGGTGGAGGTTTGATTTCGAGGCGCCCCCTTCCCTCGCGGGGGCCACCATGGATGTACGAGGCCCCTTTGACCCTAAAAGTAGCGAGTTACTGGTGTGGGAAATCGAAACGCTTCAGGGGCTCCGGTTTACCTATTGTGGCGATGTTTTTTTCCATCACCCTGCTCTCAAGTTACCTGTCAGGGGAGAGAACACAGGCTGTGTATCTGATCCATCGGGAGCTGAAAGGGTGGAGGTGGATGCTGACGAAGAGCCGACTGCCAACAAGGAGCCGAGGTTGATTCATCTGCCCGTTGAGGGAATCACTTTTGATGCTCAGTTGAGCACCAGGATTGCCTACAACGGGGAGCGTGCCAGCGGTCATGGCAAGAAGGTCGACGACGAGCAATGTCCGAGCAGAGAGAGTGATCTCTTAGGCGTGGCTGATCCCGTGAGCGGCGGCAGCATAGCGCCAGGAGAGTTCCAGAAATTGGGTGAGGGGGAGGAGCATGAGCGGTTTGCAGGTCGCTTCTTGCTGCTCCGTGAGATCATTGAGCAGCTCACCCAAGAATCAGGCATTGCGCTGGTATCACTGGAAGTGAGGCCGCTTCCGCCCGTTCAGCGCTGCCGCTACCACATGATTGATCACGAAAAATCACGCTGTTATTTGCTGGCAAGGTTCAAGCTGCAAAACGGCAATCAACGCTACCTACTAGAAATAGATACCTCAGACAACAGGAAGACCATGTCAACGCGGATCATGGGCTTCAAAGCAGGTGTTGAAGCAGGAAACTGCATAGACAGGATCTTGAAGGAGACGGTGAAAGGCTCGTTGCGCTGGCCAAGTACTATGGAGAAGTTCTGTGAGCCTTTGCACTCTGTTCATCACCCGAAAGAAAGCTCATCTGGTGCCAACCATGCCAGGGTGTTCGACTGGAGGCAGCGGATACTCGCTGCTCTGAACTGATCGCAGCCGAACAGCAGTTCGGCTGCAGCCCAGGTATCAACAACGTCACTGATCGGGCACGCCACTACTCACTTGATGACATAGTAGTATTCAAGGGAGGCTATCCAGGTGGCTTGGAAGAAATTCCGAGCCATGGGAGCACTCTTGACAGCCGGCATTTGACAACTGTATATGCTTCTAGGCCTGAGAAAACAGGACTGCCGCGCAACAGGTTTGCACTCCGGTGTTGGCTTCATGTAGCGAGCCGTCCATAGAACGCAAGCTATATGAAAACAATCGCAGGACACAACGAAGATGCCTCCTTTCCGCTTCATCGACCTATTTGCTGGACTTGGCGGCTTTCATCTTGCGCTAGACCGGCTTGGGGGGAAGTGCGTCTTCGCGGCAGAGTGGAAGGAGCATCTTCGCGATCTGTACGAGGAAAATTTCGGGATGAGGCCAGAAGGGGACATCACAAAAGTCCACCCGGAGGATGTCCCGAACCACGACGTTCTGACCGCGGGTTTCCCATGCCAGCCGTTCTCCAAGGCTGGTGAGCAACTTGGCTTCGAGTGCACGGAGCAGGGCAACCTCTTCTTCAACGTCGCCGCCATCCTCAAGAAGAAAAAGCCCACCTATTTCATCCTAGAAAACGTCCCCAATCTGCTGAAACATGACGAGGGACGTACCTGGCTGGAGATCCAGAAGATTCTGGGCAAGGAACTGTGCTATGACATTCGTGCTGAACGGTTCTCGCCCCACAATTTTGGTATTCCGCAAATTCGCGACCGTGTCTACATCGTGGGATCACTCTTGCCGCTCGATGGATTCAAGTGGCCCGAGACCAGTGACGTCGAAACCAACATCGGTGCCGTACTAGAAGACAACCCTGCTGATGCAAAGAAGCTATCAGCTCAAGTCAAAGAATGCCTTGAGGTCTGGGATGAGTTTCTTAAGGCATCTCCTCCTAACGTGGAATTACCCTCGTTTCCACTCTGGTCCATGGAATGGGGGGCAACGTATCCATACGAGGAGATGACCCCGCATGAACTACAGAGGCAGTTTGGTTACGATAGCTTGAAGCGCTTCAAGGGTAGCCATGGGGCGGAAATTTCCCACCTCAAGACTTTCGAAGAGCGCTGGGCAGCATTACCAAGTCACGCTCGCACCCCTCAAGAGAAGTTCCCCAAGTGGAAGCAGGACTTCATTCGCAAGAACCGGCAGTTTTACCAAGACAACAAGGCCTGGATTGCCCCCTGGCTCCCAAAGATTCTGAAGTTTCCATCGAGCCTCCAGAAGCTTGAGTGGAACATCAAGGGTGGTAAGCGCGACATATGGGATCACGTCATCCAGTTCCGCGCGTCTGGCGTGCGCCTGAAGCGCCGCACAACCGCCCCCAGTTTAATTGCTATGACAGACACTCAAGTGCCCATTATCGGCTGGCAGAAACGCTATATGACACCAACCGAATGCGCACGGTTACAAAGCTTGGATGAACTCAGGAAGCTGCCAGACAGTCCCTCAAAGGCCTTTGCAGCCCTTGGTAATGCTGTAAATTCGAACGTCGTCGAGATGGTCGCCCGTGCGCTCTTAAGCACACACACATCCGTGGAAGTGATGCGCAAACGCGAAGAACTGGAGGTCGCCTGATGCCTCCAACACGAGACCTTGGCCCCATCGAGATACGGCCTGAGGTAACGATGCTGTCAGTGCTTCGGCACTTGAATTACAAGCCCTGGTTCGCTATCGCGGAATTCATCGACAACGCGTTGCAGAGCTACTTAAGCAATCGGGATGAACTCATCGCACTGAACGGTCCCGACTACAAGCTCAAAGTGGACGTCCGCTTGGACACCGCAGGTCCGGGCCTCATCGTCGTCACCGACAACGCCGCAGGCATTTCCACGGCGGATTTCCCGCGCGCTTTCCGTGCTGCTCAGGTCCCCTCGGACCGCAGTGGCTTGTCCGAATTCGGCATGGGCATGAAGAGTGCTGCTTGTTGGTTCGCTCAGGCCTGGAGCGTACGCACAAAGGCGCTCAGGGAGACCGTTGAGCGGACCATCTCATTCGACATTCGGCACATCGTTGACAACCGCATCGAGAGCCTGGAGACAACTTTTCGCGATGTGCCGTCCCCGACGCCCTACACAGTCGTGACACTGCGTGGCTTGCACCACCTACCGCAGGGCCGAACAATCGGAAAGATTAAGGAGCACCTAGCAAGCATCTACCGGATGTTTCTGCGCGATGGCAGGCTAGCACTGACCTTCAATGGCGAGCCGTTGTCTTATACCACCGCGCCCATCCTCAAGGCTGTCCCGTACTCGGCACCAGGAGTTCCGGTCCCTGATGCAGCCCCCGTGGAGTGGATGAAGCCAATCAGCCTCGACTTCGGGGAGGGCCAACGGGTCACAGGATTTGCAGCTCTCAGAGAGGTGGGCTCGACACCGTACGCGGGCTTTGCGTTGTTCAGGCGAGACCGCCTCATCGAGGGCAGCCACGACGAGACCTACCGACCAAGTTTTATCTTCAAACAGACCACCAGCTTCCAATATCAGCGCCTGTTTGGCGAGTTGCACGTAGAGGGCTTCGAGGTCAGCCACACCAAAGACGGCTTTCGCTGGGAAGAGTACGAAGACATTTTTTTGGAGTACTTGAAGGACGCGATTGAGGCTGAGCCCTTGGATCTCATTGCGCAAGCAGGGAACTACCGCGCGCTTCCATCGCGAAAAACCATTGGTGCTCAAGCCACTGCGGCAACAGATACGGTCGCAAAACACCTCGAGGAAGACGTCGCCCCGCTGCTGGTTGATGCACGACAGAACCCCGCGACCCCTGAGACGCTGCCACCCGAATTGCCGGCGAGTGAACTGAGGGCATCCGAGCGCACGGTGACGCTAGATGATGGCAGCTACAAGTGGATCGTTACGCTCAGGACATCTATCGACCCAGTTCGTGACGATTGGGTTTCTATAGCCAAAGAAGACTCAGTGGCAGGGGATGAGGACAAGACTCGTCGTCTCGGTATTGACCTTTCCCTGGCGCATCCATTCTCTTTCGAGTTCCTAGGGGCCAACAACGAGAACGTAGAGTTATTCCTGCGTATTGCCGCAGCAGTGAGTATCTCCCTTGTGCTATCCGAAGACACCTCAGGGGAGCCTCCGGAGAGTTTCCTGTACCACTTCAACTACCTGTTGAGAGGCACCATGTCTCGTGCCTCCCTGAGAGCAAATGGCAACCACTATCCAGATACTCAATACCGTGAAGCCTCCTCTGCGATGGGTTCCTGAGCCGAAGGACTTCACCAACGACTTCCTCACAAGTAAGTCGCAGGATCCCAATGGTCCGTCGATTGAAGACCTCCGAGACGGCCCGGACTCGGTCCTTCAGGAGGCGATCCGCATCTTGGGTCGATGCCTCCCACCCACGGAGCACTCGGGGAGTGAAACCGGACTAGTGGTTGGCTACGTGCAGAGTGGCAAGACCATGTCTTTCGAGACAGTCATTGCACTGGCTCGAGACAACGAATACGGGATTGTCATTGTTCTCGCCGGTACGAAGAACAACCTTCGAGATCAGTCTGAAGACCGCCTGAAGAAGGACCTCGGCACCGACGAAGGCGACCACTGGTACCACCTGTCTAACCCAACCAAAGCACAGCGGTCCCAAATTGAGAACAAAGTCGCTGCCTTTCGCAAGAAATCGTCGAGGAAATCGCTACTCATCACCGTCTTGAAGCACGGTAGCCATATCGAGACACTGACGGCCGTGCTGAAAGCCACGAAGCTCGATGGCGTGCCCGCACTCATCATCGACGACGAAAGCGACCAAGCAAGCCTGAACACACAGGCAAGCCGTATCCGCAAGAAGCGCGCTCCCGCCAACGCGATGAGTACCACGTACGAGAAAATTCTCGGGCTGCGCAACGTGCTGCCGCATCACTCCTACCTCCAGTACACGGCGACGCCTCAGGCCAATCTTCTACTCGCACAGACAGACCTACTGAACCCTTCGTTCTCGGAACTTGTAACGCCTGGTGACGCTTACACCGGAGGACACGCCTTCTTCAAGGGACCTGTGAACCTTGTTGAAGACATCCCTCCTGAGGATGTTCCTACGCCCCAAGTGCCGCTGAAGAGCCCTCCGAAAAGTTTGCTCAGAGCGCTTCGCACATTCCTCTTGATAGCGGCACAGCACTCTCTGACGCGCAAGAAGGGTTTAACCTCTAAGGACCGTAACCGGTCGATGATGGTTCACCCAGCGGTGGCCACGACCCAACACAAGATTTACAAAGACTGGGTCGAGAAGGCTTTCACAGGCCTCAAACGCCGCGTCGAGGCCGAGCATGTCTCGGAGCCCGTCACAGTCGCTGCGCTTTTCCAGACGGAGTACGACTCCCTTGCCAAGACCTTCCCTGGGGTGAAACCCCTGCCTGAGTTAATTGAGGCAATGGCAGACGAAGTATTGGATGACCTGAACTGCGTGGAAGTCAACGGGACGCCCGACGCGGAGAAGAAGGTCAACTGGAAGGCAACCAAGTACTGGATTCTTGTAGGCGGTGCGAAGCTCGACCGTGGGTACACCGTCGAGGGCCTTTGTGTAACTTATATGCCACGCCCACTGGGCACGTCCCCAGCAGCGGATACGCTGCAGCAGCGAGCTCGTTTCTTCGGCTATAAGAAGGCCTACCTTGGCTTGTGTCGGGTGTTCGTCCAAACCCGTGTCAAGAATGCCTTCACCGAATACGTCGAGCACGAGGACTTCGTTCGTGCAGCACTTGCGGAGAACCGCGGCAAGCCGCTGCGCGAGTGGCGCCGAGATTTTATCCTCACGCAACTGCTTAAGCCTACTCGTCCGAATGTAGTCGGCCTTGGCACTCGCCGAGTACTTGTCGAGGACTGGATGGTCCCAAAGGTTCTCCAGCGTGACGAGGCCGCGGCCGAGAAAAACCGACTCCTCCTTGATGCCGTTGAAAAGCAGTGGAGCAAGGACTTTACCCGGGTCAATGCGGCGACTATCGTGCAGTTGGCCCCGGCGAAGGGCCAATCGCCTAACGACATCATCGAAGCGGTTCCGCTAACGACGGTCTTGGAAGACTTCCTCCTGAACCTTGAAGTGAAGGATCCGGGCGACGCGGAGGAGCACAGCGCAATGTTAGTGGCGCTAAGCGCCATGCTTGCAAAAGATCCCTCCCTGAAGGTTGACGTGTTCCTCATGAACCAGTTGACGCCTGGCTACCGTAGTCGCGTAAGCACTGCGGCACTGACGGCCATCAACAAGTTCGCGCCCATCAATCAGTATTTCAGTCAGAGTGCAAACTCCGTCAACGACAGGAGCTTCTATACGCCCGACCGGATTTCCTTGCAACTGCGTCGCTTCGACCTGGGCCATGAGCAGCGAGAGCAATCGAAGGCTGACATTCGCGGGGTCACCTGGTACGCACTCTACGTGCCGAAGCGGCTCAAGAAGGACCTCGTGGTCGAAGAGCGAGGCTAATGGACCTGTACGACGAATTCCAGAACCTGGCCCCTGCGCCCTCCGCCACGGAGTTCGCGGCCGTGCCAATCCGCGGGCGGCGCAACGACTACTTGGCGAAATGTGTCGATGGTGCGCCGGTGTTTCTTATTGGCGATTCGAGCGCGGCCGAGTACACGCCTGGAGCCACCCTCAAACACCTCAGCGTCCAGTTCCACGCCACTTGCCGGGTCCAGTCCTCTGCAGGGGCCGTCGACGGCCAGTTTGCTGTTATTGCCTGCGATACGTCCGTACCGGAACTCTACGAACTCTTCGTCCGATGCATGGGTGCCGCTGTTGAGCAACTGCCCGACGAAGCTAGAACAAAGGACATCGAGGATTGTGTGCGGTCGCTGCTAAGTCTGTTCCGCGCGATGAACGGACCCAGTGGCAGGGAAATTTCCGGTCTTTGGGCCGAACTCTTCGTCATCACACAGGCCTCGGACGTTGAAGCTGCCGTGACCGCTTGGCACGCAGACAAGTTCGAGCGATTTGACTTCTCCTGGCCAGACGGTGTCCTCGAGGTGAAAGCCACACAGGGGGCCTTTCGAATCCATGAGTTCGCACTCGAGCAGTTGGACGCACCCAAGGGGCAAGGATTCGTAGCCTCGTTGCTCCTACAGCCGCTGACCAACGGCGTGGGCATTATGGACCTGGCGATCCGGATAGATGCTGCGCTCCAAGGCAAGAACGACCTACGACAGCGCCTATGGGCGAACATAACCGCTGCACTTGGAAGCGAGTTCTACGAGAAGCTTGACCGACGCTTTGACCTGAGCTTTGCTGAGAGACATGTCGAGATTTTCCATATGAGCGACATCCCTGCGCCAGACCGTCCTAGTGACCCCAGAGTCACTGGCGTCCGATTCCGGTCCGATCTGACGACTGTGACCTCTTCCGCCGCTGAGCCTGCGCTTCGAATGCTGCAGCAGATTCTGGAGATGCGGGGCTCTGTTGACCAGCGTTCCAGTCACAACTGACCATGGGCACGCTGCTGACCTGAATGGCAAAGGTCTGCTCCTGATCTTGACGTAATGACTGAGTTCGCCCCATTACGGACGGTCCGGGCGGTCCCTAAGTGACCGCTCTGCAGTGCGATAGCGGACGTCGGAGATGCTGCAGGACAGGGGATCAGGATCCGGTGAATGCGCCTCGATCTTCTGGATCAGGCGCTATACGATTTCTCCCTGCTTGCTGCTGTCGAGCAGAAAGTCGACCAACTCGTTGTGCAGGACCATTCGCCGCCGAGGGAGCGCGTTTAGCGGGGCTCGCGAACAGTCCGAATCACAAAAGGATGAAACTTTATTTCAATGCTTTGGCATGTTTTTGGAGGCTGGCCCAAAATTTGGATGATACTTTAGCGCCTCTGTCCATCGCCCCAGAAAAGGACAAGCAATCCTGAACTTAGCGCTTCTCGCAAATAACTATTAGATTACAAAGGGCTTTCTTATGCTTCATGGATGGCGCAACCCTCCCCGCTGTTACTTCAGTTAGGATGAAACTTTATTTCAATCCCACAACCATCGAGATGCCGCATCCGGCGCCGTTTTGACGACTTGGGTTGTGCTGGCCCCTTGCTGACTATGATAAATTCATCGAGTCGCAAGGGGCATTTTCATGCCAGGTGGTGCGCATCGGAAGTGTGCGCTACGCGCCTGGATTTACTGACGCTGAGCAGGTGAGTGATGGCAAATACGCAACGACCCATTCCTTTTATCCTGATTTCCTCCAATCATGGAACGATGATCATCAATCGCCATGATTATCAGATGGTCGACCAGAAAAACGGTTATGGCGTTGGTTATCAATTACTCAATACGTCGAGTTGCGAGCCGCAGGAAATCGACTTTGCTCTCGCGCTGCTGAAAAAGCGGCGCGCCGCCTTTGGCGATGGCGTCATGGCGATCGACTGCGGCGCCAACGTTGGCGTGCACACCATCGAATGGGCGCGCCTCATGTACGGCTGGGGTGAGGTGATTTCCTTCGAGGCGCAGGAGAGGATTTATTACGCGCTGGCAGGTAATGTCGCCATCAATAACTGCTTGAACGTCAGCGCGAGATTTTCTGCGGTCGGCGCCATCTGTTCGCAGATCGAAATCCCTGAGCCGAATTATCTCGTTCCCTCATCGTTTGGCAGCTTCGAGCTGCGCAAGAGCGAGAAGACCGAATATATCGGGCAATACATCGATTACAAAAAAAACCAGGACGGTCCCGCTGGTATCCATTGATTCTTTGGGGCTGAAACGGCTCGACTTCATAAAGATCGATGTCGAAGGCATGGAAGAAGAGGTTCTCGACGGTGCGAAAAAATCCATCGAAAAATATCGACCCATCGTCATGATCGAGGTTATCAAGTCGGATCGGACGAACATTGAAAACTACTTCGTGAGCCGCGGTTATAAGGTTTTCCAGATGGGCATGAACGATCTGGCCATCCATCAGGATGATCCGACCCTGGCGAGCGTATCGATTGAAAACGGGGTGCTGTGGCTGCGCTGAGGCGCCCTTTCTGAGCGCTCTTCCTGCCGGGGCGGGCGCCTGACGTTCTGACTCACCCACCCGGCACGCGAGCAATGACGCGCATGCACCATGCAATGCGCGCATCCCCTCAGGCTTCTGCCTGTCGGGAACTACAGCGGAGTTTCGCCGAGGCGGACACTCCGAAGAGTCCTCCTCTGGCGATCTTCGGCAACTATCGTTACGAGAATAGTGCCCTGCCGGCGCCGTCAGCCATGTCTCCCGCCACAAACCGCGGGAGATAGCCCCTCCGCTGTCCGTGCAGCGCTCGGCGTCTCGTCGCCGGCCGCGCCGCGCTCCCCCTCTTCGGCCATCGCCCGCATTGCGCCGCTGGCGCGGAAAATTCCATTCGAATCGCGGAACTATGAAGTTGGCTTAAAGTCTCCTGCAAGGCTCACGGCATATTTTGCACGCATGTCGGTGAGTGCAAGGAAGACACTCCGCAGTTCACCGCAGGTCGCTGGTGCTTCGAGAAACGTTACGAATTGCTTGGCAGTCCGGTAGGGGCGCGCATGCAGCGCTACTGCCGACGGAGGGAACACACAGCAACTCGCGCGGGCCTTGACTGGCCGCATCCGAAGATCTGGAGGATGGATAGATGAGACTCAACATGCCGATCACCGGGATCGAGCGTCACTTGGTCCCCGGCAGACCCGTCGTCACCAAGACTGATCTCAAAGGCGTCATCACCTACTGCAACCAGTCGTTCGTCGATGTCACCGGCTTCACCCGCGAAGAACTCATCGGCGCGCCGCAAAACATGGTGCGCCATCCCGACGTCCCTTCCGAAGTCTTTGCCGATCTCTGGCGCACCATCAAAGCGGGCCATCCCTGGCGCGGTGTGGTCAAGAATCGCGCCAAAAACGGCGATCACTACTGGGTCGAAGCCTATGTGACGCCGATCACCGAGAAAGGCCGCCCCATCGGCTACATGTCGGTGCGGACGACGGCCACGCGCGCCGATATCGAGGCCGCCGACGCGCTCTACAAAGCGGTCAAGGCGAAACAGAAAGTCTTTCCGCCGACGCCGATCGGCGTCAGCGGGCGTCTGGCGAACCCGGTGGTGCTCGGCGGCGGCGCGCTGACTGCCGTCCTGTCGCTCGCCGCCGGTCTCCTCGGCGGCACTCCCGGCATCGTCTGCGGCGCGATAGGTGCCCTGCTGGCCGTGGTCATCGCCGCGCTCGTCTATCAGCGTCTGCTTGTCCCCTCACGCCTGCTCGGGCGCGTCGTCGAGCAGATCGACGAAGGCGCGCTCGATCAGCCCATCGCTTCGCCGGGCGGTGTGCTCGAAGAAGGGTTTCGCCGGCTGGAAGCCTTGCGCATCCATTTGCGCGCCATGTTCGCCGACGTTCTGGTGTCGGCAGCCGAGGTGGCCGAGCGCAGTAGCAAGCTCGACGAACTGATGCACAACCTCAGCGCTTCGTCCGAATCGCAGACCGAAAACATCATGCTCGTCTCGGCGGCGATGGAGGAGATGAGCACCGCCATCTCCGAAATCTCCTCCAATACCGAGATTGCGCTTTCCGCCGCGCGGCGTACCGAAGAAGTCGCCAACGCCGGCATGACCTCAACTGCGGCCAGCATCGAGAGCAGCCAGAAGGCTGTCGCCGTCGTTTCGGCGTCCTCCGAGCGGATCAGCGAGGTGAATGCTTCCATCGGCCGCGTCGCCAGCATTTCGCAGATCATCCGCGAGATCGCCGATCAGACCAACCTGCTGGCCCTCAATGCCGCCATCGAAGCGGCGCGGGCAGGCGAACATGGGCGCGGTTTTGCCGTGGTCGCCGACGAGGTACGCAAACTGGCGGAACGCACCGCCGCCAGCACCGTGGAAATCGCCGGCGCCGTCGAGGCCATCGTCACGCAGGCGCAGACAGCGGTGAGCACGATGGAAGAAGCGCGAAACGAAGTCGCGCAAGGTACGGCGCAGGTCGAGGAAAGCAGCAGCGGCTTGCAGATCATCTGCGACGCGAGCCGCGAGGCGGTTTCGGTTAGTGGCGACATCACCAACATGCTGCGCCAGCAAAGCACGACCTCGCAGGACGTCGCCAACAGCATGGAGCGCGTTTCGGTCGCCGCCGACGCCGCGCGCGGTGCCGTCGTCGAAGTCGGGGAGGCGACCAGCAGCTTGCGCCAGACCGCCGAGGAGCTCCGGCTCTTGCTGCGTCACATGGAAAGCGCCGTGATCAGCTGATCGCGGCACATCCTGCGCAGGACTCAGGCGGACGCTGTGCTGAAATTCGTCCGCCACTCCGCCAGCGCGACGGCGACGCGCTCGATAACCGGCGCCCAGCGCTGGGCGGGCGAATCACCGACTGACGCGGCGCCAGCCGGTGCGACGAGCATGGCTTCCGCTGCCGGCCCGCGGGCAGCCTGTCGATAGCGGCCCGCCGCCTGCCGGAAAAGCCGCATCCACCCCGGATACCACGGTGAATCCTCGCGCTCCGTCAGCCAGCGCCAGTCGGTGCGATAGTCGGGCAGGAGCAGCCAGCAGGGCTTGCCCATTGCCCCGGCCAGGTGAGCGACGGCCGTATCGACGGCGATCACGAGATCCAGCGCGTCGATCACGGCGCAGGTGTCGGCAAAATCGGCGAGGGATTCGCCGAGCGGCGTCATATCCATGCCGGTGGGCGGGCGGTGCGCTTCGTCCTCGCCCTGGCCCTTTTGCAGGCTGACAAAACGGATACCTCCAACGCGCGCCAGCGGCGCGAGCGTCGCCAGCGCGGGCAAGGAGCGTTCGGTGTCGTTCTCGAAGCCGACACTGCCCTTCCAGACAAGTCCGACCAGCGCTTCGCCACCGGCTCGCCGCACGGGCAGGCGCGGCGCCCAATACGCAACGCGCTGCGGATCGGCGCTCAGATAGGGGATCGGCGCGGGAATGGTCGCGGCCCGTGTCTGGCAGTAGTAGGGCAGGCTCAGTGCCGGTGTCCAGTAATCCCATCCATCACGCGGTATGTCTTCGTCGAAGGCGAGGATCTCGTCGGCGTCGCGCAGGCGGGCAAAGAGCGCCTTCAGCGCCGGGTGACAGACGATGGCGATGTGCCGCGCTCCGGCGGCCTTGAGCAGCGAGGCGTAGCGGGCGAACTGGATCATGTCGCCGTGCCCGGCCTCGATGCCCAGGAGAATCGATTTCCCCTGCAACGGTTCGCCTTGCCAGCGCGGGCAGAGGAAATGGCGCGTCAGCACGCCGTACCAGTCACGCGCTTCGAAGGCTTCCCAGCCTTCGGCGAAACGCCCCTGGCGCAACAGCAGATAGCTGAGGTTGAAGCGGCTGTTGGTGTGCTCGGGATCGAGGCGCAAGGCTGCTCGGTAGCAGGCTTCGGCCGCAGCGTCTTCGTGCAGGCAGGCATGCAGGGCGCCAAGATTCGACCACACGGCGGGAGCGGTGGGGGCAAGCGCTTGCGCCTGCCGCAGGAGGGCTTCCGCGTCGGCGAAACGGCGGCCGTCGAGCAGCAGCGAACTGAGATTGAGGTAGGGCTGCAGGCAGTCAGGCAGCAGGGCAATGGTCTGCCGGTAATAGTGCTCCGCTTCCGCCGGAGCGCCCGCCTGCTCACGCAGGAAGGCCAGGTTGGCGAGCGCTTCCGCAAAGTCGGGACGCAAGGCGAGTGCTGCGCGAAAGTGGGCCTCGGCGTGCGCTGCATCGCCTTCTTGCAGGCGCTGGTTGCCCGCGAAAAACAGCTGTTCGGCGTCGTCGTGGGGCTGGGTCATGGCGTGGGGCGGCGTTGGTGGGCGTAGGGAGGCGGAGACTCTGGGCGCGCTGTGCGCCGGATTGCAGAGGTGGCGGCGGGCACGGCGCGTCCGGAGTGCGCCGGGCCGATGATGCCACCGGCGGACAAAGGTGTCGCGAGCCGTCGGCGGCGATCTCGGTTACAGTGCGGGCAAACACTTGGGCCGCGCGTCGCTGCGCCAGTGACTGCGCCCCTTCGCTCCTGCCTGCTTGCTATCTCCCGGACAACCATCGTGATCTCGCTTGTGTCAGAACTCTCCGCCTCGCTCCCCGCACTGCGAGTACACTGCACCGTCGCCGCGCTCATCCTGCGCTGGCGCCGGGAGATATGGCGTTCTCTTGCCGTCGCTCTCGCCGTGGTTTTCGCGGGCGAGGCTTCATCGGTGATGGCGGCCGAGCCGGCGCCCGTACCGCCGGTCGACATCGTTGCCGCCGAATTCGGGGTCTTCGTCGACGGTGGCCATGACGAGCTTGTCCTCGTGCCGACGCGGTTGGTGCCGCATGTCGTCGGCCAGCGCTATGGCTGGGCCATCGAGTTGCGTACCGCGCGCCGCTCGGTGTCGGTGCGCGAAGAATACGTGCGCCCCACGGCGTCCCCCACGGCGGATGCGGCGGTCGCGATCGATCCCGTGCGCGACAGCTTGCAGCTTCCTGTCGCGACGAGCCGGCAGGTGAGCCAGCGCCAACTGGTGCCGGTCAACGGCCTCATCTACGGCGAATGGGCGGTCGGCCCCGGCGAGCCCGCCGGCCATCGCACGTTGCGTGTGGTGATCGAGAACGAGGCGCAGCTCGTCTTCGACTACGACATGAAATAAAAAACGCCCGCGTCCGGCAAAGGAGGCGGGCGGGGGCGGACGAAGGGCGGCCCGCTGCCCGGGCCAAACGCTCTTCAGGCCGTCACCGAGAAGGCGGAGCTTGCCGAGTTCGTGCTGGCGGAATTGTTCGTTCCCACGCTGTAGGCACGGACGAGTTCGAGAATGCGCCGCGTGATAGCTGCTTCCTGATCGGTGCTGTTCGTCGTGCTGCTGGCCGTGGACGACGTGCCCGAGGTGCTCGAACTGCCGCTGCTCGCCGCCTCGGCCTGCGCTTTCGCTGCGTACGCTTGCGATTCCTTGAACGAGACCTTGCCGTCGCCGTTGGTATCGGCGGCGTCGAAGTTGCTGGCGACGGTATTGAGCAGCGAGGCGAGGTTGGTGTCGGACGAGGCGGCGTCGGAGGCCATGCTGGTCAGCTGATCCTTCGTCAGTCCGGCGTCGTCACCATTGCCGTCTTCTGGCGGTTTCGGCGGCGGTGCGTCGTTGCTGGCAAGACCGCCGAGGCGGCTCTGGTTGAACTGGTTGTCGAGTGTTTCGGCCAGTGACTTCAGCTTGCTCGTCAATTCGTCCTTCGTCACCTTGCCGTCGCCGTCGCTATCGATCTGGGCGAAGACGTCCTTGACGCTGGTCGAGCTGCTGGTGCTGCTCGACGCGCTGCTGTCGAGCGAGGCAAAGGCGCTCTCGAAGTCGCTCAGATCCAGGTAGCCCTGCCCCTTGGTGTCGAGCTGCGAGAAAACACTGCTGGCGACGTCGCTGGCGCTGGGCCGCGTATGGCGGTGACTGCTGGCACTGGCATAACTGCTGGCCGTGGTGTTCAGACTGCTGATACTGCTCATGATCGGCTCCTCTCAGAGTGACGAAAAAAGTGGCGGCAAAGATGCCCGTCAGGCGCGAATGCGCTCTTATCCGTTGCAAGGTATCGGCCAGAAACCCTTGCCGTTCATGGGCTTTCGGGTAAAAGTCGGTTAAGGACAGTTAAGCGCGGAGAGCCACGGGGGGGGCCGTGCACCACGTCGGTGCGTGGCCGCCTCGCGCGGCAGGTTCCAGTAGAGTGCCGCTAGGGCGCTGGCGTGCTGAGGAGGTGGGGGAGGACGTGGCTGCGCCGCTGCTCCGGGAGCCTCGGGGGCCGTTGCGCGGTGCGGATTTGCCGCCCGGCAAAAGGCGGCAAGTCTTGCCGCTACTGGCCGCTACGGTGTAAATGCGCGTAAAGGCGGCGCCCGCCGAGGGGGGATCGTTGCCCGCCTCGACTAAGATGTCGGCTTCGTTGACTGCTGCCGGCGCGCCATGAATCACTCCGTTCTGCTCATCGAAGACGATGCCGAACTCTCGGCGATGTTGCGCGATTATCTGCAAGAGGATGGGTTTACCGTCGGCGTCGCCGGTGATGGCGAACGCGGCGTCGCCGCTGCGTTGTCGGGCGAGTGGGAAATCGCCGCCCTCGACGTGATGCTGCCGGGGATCGACGGCATCGAGGTCTTGCGCCGCATCCGCGCCACGAGCGAATTGCCGGTGCTGATGCTGACGGCTCGCGGCGACGACATCGATCGCATCGTCGGCCTCGAACTCGGCGCCGACGATTACGTCTCCAAACCGTGCACGCCGCGCGAACTGGCGGCTCGCCTGCGTGCCATCCTGCGTCGCAGCGGTGAGCGCGACAGCGCGCCGCCGGTGGTCTCCGCCGGGCAACTGACCCTGTATCCGCAAACCCGCCGCGCGCTCTGGGCGGATACGCCGGTGCTGCTGACGGCGGCCGAGTTCAACCTCCTGGAGCTGCTCGTGCGTCACGCCGGCCGGCCCGTCAGCAAGGATTTTTTGTCGCAGCAGGCGCTGGGACGGCCGCATGCGCCCTACGACCGCAGCATCGATGTCCATCTGAGCAATGTGCGGCGCAAGCTCGGCCCGCTGCCAGACGGCCGTTCGCGCATCCAGAACGTCTTGCGGCAGGGCTATCAGTACATTCCGGAGTAGGCATGGGGCGCCTTTTCTGGAAATTTTTTTTCATCCTGTGGCTCGCCCAGCTGGTCGGCGGCGGCAGTGTCGCGCTGATCATCTGGCTGAAGAGTCCGGGCTCTGCGCCCGGTGATCCGGACGCCAGCCCGCGTGCCGTCGACAGCGTCGCCGCTGCGGCCGCTCTTCTGCGGCATGCCGATGTGGCCGCGTTGCGCGAGTATCTGGCGGATACGCATCCCGGACCGGCGCGGCGTGTGCTCGTTGTCGATCAGTCCGGCCATGAGCTGTTCGGAAGGACACCGCCGCCGGAGGCGCTGGCTCGCGCGCGCCAACTGGCGGAGGGACCGCCAGTGTCGTCGGTGGCCCGGGTGCGGACGGCCGACGGCGAGTACGTGCTCTTCGTCGCACCGCACGAGCACCCCTTGGGTGGGGCAGCGTTGGGGATGGGGGCATCTGTGGGCGGCGCGCCGGGGGGCTTCGCCGCTGTGGCGCCGGGCGGGCCTCCCTTGCGCGGCGAGCATCCGGGCCCGCCGCCGCCGATCCTGCATTTCTTCGCCGCGGCGGTGGTCAGCCTGCTCTTTGCCGCCTTGCTCGCGGCGTACATGTCGCGGCCGATCCGCAGTTTGCGCTCGGCCTTTCAGGCGGTTGCCGAAGGCGATCTGGAGCATCGACTGGGGCCGGAGATGGGGCGGCGACGCGACGAGTTAGCCGATCTCGGCAAGGACTTCGACTTGATGGCGGCGCGCTTGCAGGCGCTGGTGCAAGGGCAGCGGCATCTGCTGCATGACGTGTCGCACGAACTGCGCTCGCCGCTGGCGCGCTTGCAGGCGGCGATTGGCCTTGCCCGCCAGCAGCCGGAGCGCGTTGCCGATTCGCTCTTTCGCGTCGAGCGCGAGGGCGTGCGCATCGAGCAGCTGGTCAGCGAATTGCTGACCCTGTCGCGCCTGGAGGTGGGCATGGCGGCCGAGCGCGGTGAACCGGTGGTGCTTGCCGAATTGCTCGCCGATGTCGTCGACGACGCCCGTCTCGAAGGCGAGGCGCGGCAGATTGAGGTGGCCTTGCACGCGCCGGGCGACGCCGTCGTCGCCGGCGACGCCGAATTGCTGCGGCGCGCGGTCGACAATGTCGTGCGCAACGCCGTCCAGCACTCGCCCGCGGGTGGGCATGTTGTGGTCGATCTTCGGACGGCGCCGGCAGGGACGGACGGCGCCGTGCAGAGCATCGTCGTCAGTGACGAAGGGCCGGGGGTTGCCGAGGACGACCTGGCGCGGATATTCGATCCTTTTTTCCGCAGCAAGCGCGTGCGTGCGGCGACGACGGCGCCGGATGGTCATGGCCTCGGGCTGGCGATTGCGCGGCGGGTGATTCTCGCGCACGGCGGGCGCATTCATGCCGCCAACGGCGCGACCGGCGGCTTTCGCCTCGTCATCGAACTGCCAGCCGTACCGCCATCGTCGCTCACATCGTCGGCCTAGGCGCCGACGACTTCACCGGGCGGCGGAGAGGTCGCTAGAATAGGCGCGGCTGGCGGACTCCTGTCCGCTCGACGGTGCTGCGGCACCGTTTTTCTTTCGCGCACTCGGTACGGAGACCTCAGCATGGCGATGGACGTTGTCGATTACGAGATTTTTGGTCATGAGATGCAGTACGTCGAAGTCGAGCTCGATCCGGGCGAGGCGGCGGTCGGCGAGGCCGGCGCCATGATGTACATGCAGGACGGCATCCAGATGGATACGGTATTTGGCGACGGCTCGGCGCCCACCGGCGGTCTTTTCGGCAAGCTGCTCGGTGCCGGCAAGCGGCTGGTGACGGGGGAAGGTCTATTCACCACCATCTTTGTGAACGACGGGGCGGGCAAGCGCCGCGTCGCTTTCGCGGCGCCGTATCCGGGCAAGATCGTGCCGGTGAATCTCGGTGAGATCGGTGGCACGCTGATTTGTCAGAAAGACGCTTTCCTCTGTGCGGCGAAGGGCGTTTCGCTCGGCATCGCCTTCCAGAAGAAACTCGGCGTCGGCTTCTTCGGCGGTGAAGGTTTCGTCATGCAGAAGCTCGACGGCGATGGCATGGCGTTCGTGCATGCGGGCGGCACGCTGATGGAACGCACGCTGGCGCCGGGCGAACGTCTGCGCGTCGATACCGGCTGTGTCGTTGCATTTCAGCCAACGGTCGATTTCGATATTCAGTACGTCGGCAAGATCAAGTCGGCGATCTTTGGCGGCGAAGGGCTCTTCTTCGCGACGCTCAGCGGGCCAGGCAAGGTCTGGCTGCAGTCCTTGCCCTTGTCGCGCTTGGCGAACCGCATCGTCATGTCGGCACCGGTTGCCGGCGGGCGTTCGGCCGAGCAGGGTTCGCTGCTCGGCGCCGGCATGCTCGGTGGTTTGCTCGGCGGCGATGACGACTGATGTCTGACGTTACCGGTTCCCTGCCATCGAGTCCCGCGTTCGGCGGGCGCTTCTTTGGCCCGTCGTTGCCGGGGGCGGGTATCGCTGGCGAAGGCGTCTGGTGCGCCGACGGTTCGCTGCGCGTGCGGGCGGGGGAACGCGAGTACCGGGCCGGCGCCGTGCGCGTCGCGGCATCCGGCTTCAACGCCGAGCGGGTGCGCCTCTCGTGGGGGGCGGAATTCCCTCGGGGGGAGGGCGATGCTGCCGACAGAGGTGGCGTGGCGGATAGCGTTTCAGGTGGTGAGGCGGTTGGCGAGTACGCCTTTTTCGTCGAAAGCGCCGTCGACCGCGCGGCGTGTGCGGCAGGGGCGCCCGCCGTGCATGCGGCGGCCTTGCGCGGGGCAATCGGCGCCGTGACGCGCGTTGACCGGCGTTTTCGTCTCGGTTGGGGCGTCATTGCCGGCGTTCTGCTGTTGCCGTTCATCGCGCTGATTTTCTTCGCCTTCCACGCCGATCCGTTGGCGCGCTGGGTCGTCGGGCACATTCCGCCGGCTGAGGAGGCAGTTCTCGGCGACATGACGCTGGAACAGACGCGCGTACAGATGCGCTTGCTCGATCACGGGCCAGCGGTCGATGCGGTGCGGCAGATCGGCGACAAGCTGGTGGCCGGTTCGCCGCATCACTACCGCTGGTTCGTCGCCGAGCGCCCGGAACTCAATGCGTTTGCGGCGCCGGGTGGCGTCGTGGTGGTATTCAGCGGGCTGATTCGGGCGGCGAAAACGCCCGAAGAACTGGCTGGCGTTCTGGCGCACGAGGTGTCGCATGCTGAACTGCGGCATAGTTTGCTGGCGATGACCAAAAGCCTCGGTTTGCGCGCGCTGCTCTCGCTGGCGGTCGGCGATCTCGCCGGTGCGCGTGTCACCGATGCGCTCTCGCAACTGGGCGATCTGAAATACTCGCGTGATGCCGAGCGCGAGGCGGATGCCGAGGGGCTGCGTCGCCTGCTGGCTGCCGGCATCGATCCGCGCGGCATGGTCGGCATTTTCGAGACCCTTGCCCGTGACGAAGCCGGCGAGAGCGCTGCTCGCGGGAGTGCGCGCGGTGAGGGAACGGCGGCCGACGCCGCCCAGGAAAAAACTTCGGCGCGTCCATCGGCTGACTCGGCGGACCCGGCGGACAGGGTGGGCGCGGCTGACTCAGCCAAGCCAGCGACTGCCGGCAACGCGCCGACGACAAGCGCCCGCGTGCGTCCGCCGGCTTTTTTGTCGACGCACCCGCCGACGGAGGAACGTCTCGCCACCCTGCGCGAGGCGGTGGCAGCAAGCCAGAGCGCCGGGCGACGTTATGCGCCGCTGGCCATCGATTGGGCGGCGGTGCAGCGCGCGGTGGCGAAAGACTGAGCGTTCTTGCTCGGTGTGTCGTGCCCCCGGCGGCACGGCTGCGTCGCGGAGTGGCGCGGAGCGGGTCTAGGGTGCAGGCGGGAAGCATGGGGCTGCGGATGCGGGCCGGCGCCGTGCCGGCAGCGTTCAGAGGCGGCTCGCCACGCGCAGTCGACGGCGGTAGGTGGTCGGCGCTTCTCCCGTCCAGCCAACAAAGGCGCGGTAGAACGCCGAGGCGTCGGCAAACCCCAGGTCGGCGGCGATCTGCGCCAGCGGTGCGCGCGTTTTCGTCAGGCGGCTGATCGACATATCGCGGCGCAGCGCGTCCTTGATCGCCTGAAAGCCGGAGCCTTCGTCCCGCAGCCGCCGGTGCAGCGTGCGCGGCGACAGATGCAGGCGGCTGGCGACGGCGGCGAGCGTCGGTGATTTGGGGAGCGCAGCACGCAGACAGTCGCGCACGCGAACGACCATTTCCCGGTCGCAGCGGTACAGCGTCGTCAGCCGTCCCGGTGCGCCGACGAGGAAGGCGTTGAGGGCTGCGTCGTCGCGGCGGATCGGCAGTTCCAGCAGGTTGGCGGCAAAGCAGGCGACCAAGGTGTTCTCGGGGTGGGGGGGCGTGGCCGCGGCAAAGCAGGAGCGAGCCGTGTAAATGAGCGCGTAATCGGCCGCGTGCTCGGGCGCAGGGTACGGGAAGCGCACTGTGTCGAGCGTGACGCTGCGGTTTACGAGCCAGCAGGCGAGTCCGTGCAGCAGGCGCAGCAGCCACTCAAAAGCAAAGACGCGACCGTCACCGAGCGGACGGCGGGCGCGCAGAATCAGCTGCGCCATGCCCTCGCTGACGCCGATGCTGACCTCGATATCCGGCAGCAGCACGCGCAGGAAGCGGGCAGCGCGTTCCAGCGCCACGGCCAGTGTCGGCGAGGCGACGACGGCACGGCACAGCAGCTCGAAGCTGCCGCGCCGCAAGGGCACGGAAAACAGCCCGAAGCCCTCGTCGTCGAGTCCCTCGTTGATCCGGTTATAGAGCGCGGCATAGCGTTCGACGCTCACCCGCTGCGGCGCGCTCGTCGCCTGCGTGCCGTCTGGGCTGGCGGCGGCGGACGCGACCCCGGCGGAAAGGCTCGCGGTCTCTGACAGCAGCACACTCGCCGGGATGCCGACGCTATCGAGCAAGGCGCGGGCGCGTTGCTGAGGCGGTGCGCCGATGCGTCGCGTCGCCTCTGCGTCGCGAGCCAGGACGCCGGTCAGCATGCCGCGCACCAGGGCGGTGTGCACGCTGGCGCGAGCCGGCGGCGCGGCGGCGGTGTCGTCGTTTGCCATGCGGTGGAAAAGAGGCTTGTTTTATTGGGCGAAGGAAGTTGGCAGAAATTACAGTGTTTACGGCGCGTCACGCAATGGTCATGGCCGTGGCCGCTCCTTACCATCGATTCACCGCCGGGCGCCGTCGCGCGTCGGCCTGACGATTTCGGGAGTGCCGCCATGACTGATCTTTCCCTCGCCACGACGCTGACGCCCTATACGCCGCGCCACAAGGTGCGCTTCGTGACCGCTGCGGCGCTGTTCGACGGCCATGACGCGTCGATCAACATCATGCGCCGCATCTTGCAGAGCACCGGCTGCGAGGTGATCCACCTCGGCCACAACCGCTCGGTGCAGGAGATCGTCAACGCGGCCTTGCAGGAAGACGTGCAGGGCATCGCCATCACCTCGTATCAGGGCGGGCACGTCGAGTTCTTCACCTACATGATCGATCTGTTGCGTGCTAACGGCGGCGAGAACATCAAGGTGTTCGGTGGTGGCGGCGGCGTCATCGTCCCGGCCGAAATCGCCCAGTTGCAGGCCTACGGCGTGACGCGCCTGTATTCGCCCGAGGACGGGCAGCGCATGGGTCTGCAGGGCATGATCAACGATCTCGTCGCGCAGGCCGATTACGAGCTTGGCGGGGCCTCGCCGGCGACGGTCGATGGTGTTCTGGAGGCGCTCGCCGCTGGCGACCGGCGAGCCTTGGCTCGCCTGATCACGAGTCTGGAGAACGGCGCCTGTCCGCCGGAACTGCGTCAGGCGCTGTGCGCGGCGGCGCAGGAGCGGCGCGTGCCGACGCTCGGTATTACCGGCACTGGCGGCGCAGGTAAGTCTTCGCTCACCGACGAGCTGGTGCGGCGCTTCCGGCTCGATCAGGGCGACCGCCTGCGCATCGCCATCGTCTCCATCGATCCGTCGCGCAAGCGTACCGGCGGCGCGCTGCTCGGCGACCGCATCCGCATGAACGCCATCGAGCACCCGAACATCTACATGCGTTCGCTGGCGACGCGCGAAACCGGCTCCGAACTCTCGGCGGCCTTGCCAGAGGTGATTGCGGCCTGCCAGCTCGCCGGCCTCGATCTGGTGATTGTCGAGACTTCCGGCATCGGTCAGGGCAACGCTGCCATCGCGCCGCTCGTCGATGCTTCGCTCTATGTGATGACGCCCGAGTTCGGTGCGGCGAGCCAGCTCGAGAAGATCGACATGCTCGACTTCGCCGACTTCGTCGCCATCAACAAATTCGACCGCAAGGGCGCCGACGATGCGTTGCGCGACGTGCGCAAGCAGGTGCAGCGCAACCGCGAGCTGTGGTCGACGCCGCCGGAGACGCTGCCGGTATTCGGCACCATGGCAGCGCGCTTCAACGACGATGGCGTGACGGCGCTCTATCAGGCGGTGAGCGCCCGCCTTGCCGAACTGGGGCTTGTGCTGGCGCCGGGCCGGCTACCGCGCGTCGAGACGCGGCGGCCGTCGGCGCAGCGCGCCATCGTGCCGGCGCAGCGCACGCGTTACCTCGCCGAAATTGCCGAGTCCGTGCGTGGCTATCACGCGCAGGTGAAGAAGCAGGTGCAACTGGCGCGTGAGCGGCAGTCGCTGCGCATCGCCCGTGGCCTCTTCGAAGGCGAGGGCGGTGCCGACGCTACGCGCCTTTTCGACTTCGATACCCTGATCGCACGCAAGGATGAGGCGCTCGATCCGCAGGCGAAGAAACTGCTCGCGCAATGGCCGGCGACACGAGCGCTCTACGCCGAGGAAGAGCACGTCGTACGCATCCGCGACAAGGAAATCCGCACCCGGCTCACCGGGCTGTCGCTCTCCGGCACGCGCATCCGCAAGGTGGTGCTGCCCGCTTACGACGACGAGGGCGAGATTCTGCGTTACCTGATGAAAGAGAACGTACCCGGTGCCTTCCCCTATACCGCCGGCGTCTTTCCTTTCAAGCGCGAAGGCGAAGATCCGACGCGCATGTTCGCCGGCGAGGGCGACGCCTTCCGCACCAACCGCCGCTTCAAGAAGGTGTCCGAAGGCATGCCGGCGCATCGCCTGTCGACGGCCTTCGATTCGGTGACGCTGTACGGCTGCGATCCGGCGGAACGGCCGGATATCTACGGCAAGATCGGCAATTCGGGCGTGTCGATCGCCACGCTCGACGACCTCAAGGTGCTCTACGACGGCTTCGATCTCTGTGCGCCGACGACCTCGGTGTCGATGACCATCAACGGCCCGGCGCCGGTCATTCTGGCGATGTTCTTCAACACCGCGATTGACCAGCAGCTCAGTCACTTTGCCGAGGCAGAGGGGCGAGCGCCGAGTGACGACGAGGCGCAGGCGATTCGTGTGCGGGTGCTTTCCAGCGTGCGCGGTACGGTACAGGCCGACATTCTCAAAGAGGATCAGGGGCAGAACACCTGCATCTTCTCGACCGAGTTTGCGCTGAAGATGATGGGCGACATTCAGGAGTATTTCGTTCGCCACGACGTGCGCAATTTCTACTCGGTGTCGATCTCCGGCTACCACATCGCCGAGGCCGGGGCGAACCCGATCAGCCAGCTCGCATTCACTCTCGCCAACGGCTTCACCTACGTCGAGGCTTATCTCGCGCGCGGCATGCACATCGACGACTTCGCGCCCAACCTGTCGTTCTTCTTCAGTAACGGCATGGATCCGGAATACGCGGTGATCGGCCGCGTCGCCCGTCGCATCTGGGCGACGGCGATGAAAGACAAGTACGGTGGCAACGAGCGCAGCCAGAAGCTGAAGTACCACGTGCAGACCAGCGGCCGCAGCCTGCACGCGCAGGAGATGGCGTTCAACGACATCCGCACGACCTTGCAGGCGTTGATCGCCATCTACGACAACTGCAACAGTCTGCACACCAACGCCTACGACGAGGCGATCACGACGCCGACCGAGGAGTCGGTGCGCCGCGCCATGGCCATCCAGCTCATCATCAACCGTGAGTGGGGGCTGGCGATGAACGAGAACCCGAATCAGGGCGCCTTCGTCATCGACGAACTGACCGATCTCGTCGAAGAGGCCGTGCTGCGCGAATTCGACGCCATCGCCGAACGCGGCGGCGTCCTTGGCGCCATGGAGACGGGCTACCAGCGCGGCAAGATTCAGGAGGAGTCGCTCTACTACGAGGGGCGCAAACACGACGGCTCGTATCCGATCATCGGCGTCAATACCTTCCGCAATCCGCACGGCGACGCTACGCACGATATCGAACTGGCACGCTCGACCGAGGCGGAAAAACGCTCACAGATCGGCCGGCTGCAAGACTTCCTGCAGCGTCACGCGAGCGCCGCCGGGCCGATGCTCGAACGGCTGCGGCAGACGGTGATCGATAACGGCAATGTCTTCGCCGTGCTCATGGAGGCGGTGCGCGTCTGTTCGCTCGGGCAGATCACCCAGACGCTCTACGAGGTGGGTGGGCAGTACCGGCGCAGCATGTAGACGGTCTCCCGGCCATTTGCGCCGCCTCACGCCGCTCGCGTGATCGGGTGAGCACGCCGCCAGCAGCGGAGCGCTTACCCCGTTGCCTTAGAAGCGGCTGGTCCACATCAGGCCGAGCGACGTGGCGTTGTTGCCGGCGATGTTGGCGGCGTCCTTCTGGTACATCGCTTGCAGCGCCACGGTGTGGGTCTTGTCGACCGGCATCCGGTAGTTCAGCGTCAGATCGATCTCGCGACCGTCAGGGACGAGGCTGCTCCAGCTTTTGTCGTAAACCGCGTAGCCCTGCGCGTCGACGTTGGCGGTGATGATCGCCGCGCTCCCCGCCGAGACCCGCAAGGGTTGCTTGACCGAGGCGAGCAGCTGGTCGTCCTTGTTCCATATGCTCTCGCGCAGATAGGTGACGCCGAAGGCTCGCGATTGCAGCGCCGAGGTCGCCGCGAAGAGACTGTTGCCGCTGCCTTCACTGGCGCGGGTGTAGCCGACTTCGCCGTTCACCAGCAGGCTGCTCTGGCGGTCGAGTTTGAAGGCCAGCGAGATGCCGACCACCTGCGTTGTGTTTTTGCCGAGGGCGAGGATGCCGCTGCTGTCGTAGGCGGCGCCGAGCAGCGAGCTTTGCTCGTTGAGCGTGCTGTAAGTGAGGCCGCCACTGACGCGCGGTGCGAAGAGGTAGGAAGCGCCGATCTTCACCTGTGCGTTTTGCGGCGCCCCCGGTTGCAGGAGCGTGTTGGCCGGTGTTGCCGAATACGAGGCGGCAACGCGCAGATCGGTCGACAGACGCGTGCCGTAGCTGAACTGGTAGCCGCGTTGTGCGAGGTTGGAGGCGCTGACGGCGTCGAAATCGCTCATCTGCCGGGCGATCAGGTCGTCGTTGAAGAGCGCCTTGGCGAAGGGATAGGACGACGAGGCGCCGTAGCCGAATCCGGTGACGCTGCCGGCCTTGTCGGTAAAGAGCGAAAAACCGACCGTTTGCGCCCTGTCGACGTCGGCGATGTAGCCGAATTCGCCGAGGTGCGAGATGGCGTCGCCGGTCGATTGCAGCGAGACTGCGAGTTCGCCGCCGGCGTATTTCATGACTTTCGGCGCGCTGTAGGCATTCGTTGGCAGCGGGTTGAGGCTGGCCGAGGAGCTCGGTGCCTTGATCAGTCCGGCGAGGTTGACCGAGAAATTACGCGCGTAGCCGTCGAAGGCGGTGTAGCTCGCCAGCTTGGACTGGATCGCGCTCAGGCTGCCGAAGGCACCGCTGGAAATCAGCGCGCCGGTGATCGAGCTGACGGCGATGGTTTGCCCATTCGCCTTGGTAACGGAGAGCGGGCCATAGGGGTTGAAGGCCGTTGTCAGATTCACCAGACCGTTGCCGTAGGTGGCGTCGACGCCCTTGCTGCCGAGATCGGTTGCCGTTGCCAGCAGGAGATTGGCCGCAGTGCCGTTGGTTTTCAGGATCGGCCAGGCATTTTGCAGCAGCATCAGCGAACCGCTGACGATCGGCGCCGCCATCGACGTGCCCGACCAGAGACCGTAGGCCGCATTGCCGGCGGTCGTCGACGGCGCCAGAATCGCTTCGCCGGGCGCCATCACCCAGCGCGCCGCGTAGGTCGTGCTGCCGCCGTTGCTGCTCTGCAAGCCGCCACTGCCCGGTTTGTTGGTGAAGCTCGAGGCGGCGTTGGCGCTATTGACCGAGCCGGCGAACACCAGATGCTGGATCGCGGTGGCCGTCAGGCCGGAGGTCGAGGCGTTGTTGAGCAGGTTCTGTGCGCTGTTGCCGCCGGCCCAGACGATGAAGGCGCCCTTGGCTGCCGCGTAGTTGATCGCGGCGACGGTGGCGGCGTCGTTGCCGTAGGTGATCGAGACGTTGATGACGCCGGCGCCGGCATCGGCCGCCTTGCGCACGCCGTTGGCGACGTCGGTCGAATAGCCCGAGCCGGCGGCGTTCAGCACTTTTTCGGAAAGAATGTTGGCCGCCGGTGCCACGCCGATGAAGTTGCCGGCGACCGTCGTGTAGCCGCCCGCCGTAATGGTGCTGAATTGCGAGACGCGGTTGCCGGCAGCGATGCTGGCGACCGCCGTACCGTGGCTGTTGTCGTCAGCAAAGCCGTTGCTGCAGCGGAAGGAGACGGCGGCACATGAACTCAACGCCTGCGACACCTGGCCGGGGGCGAATTGCGGGTGTGTGGCGTTGATGCCGGTATCGACGACGCCGAGTAGTTGGCCTTTGCCCCACGCCGCCGCCGATTCCACGGTGTTGGTGATGCCGATCTGGCGCAGCCAGGGGGCGTAGGTTTGCGCCTGCGCAGGACTGGCGACGGTCCACGAACCGAGCGCCAGCAGTCCGGCGAAAGCGGTGCGTTGGCGGGCAGAGAAGGCGTGCCGCGATGTGTGGCGGGAGGCGTGACGCGAGGGGCAGGGTAGGGCGGCGGGAAGCATTGTCTGTCTCCAGAGTAAGGCGCGGCGACTCTGGAGACGCACGTTCGACGATCTATCGAACGGCAACCCCGCTAGCGTTGACGATGTGTTTTCGTCGGTAGCCCGGTGGCTTTGCGTCCCCGGCTTTCGCGCGGGTTTGCCAGAACTCACACAGACCGGCATGCCCGCCAAAAAGTTCAGTGCGGTGTGGCGCGTGTGCGATCGGCGCAGAACGCGCGGCCGAGCGACGGGGTGCGTGCCGACGCCGCTTGCGGTGCCTAACTTCCGTAACTGCGTAGCCGCGGCAGATCGAGCACCGTGATGCCACCGTAGTCCACGCGCAGCAGTTTCGCGTCGGCCAAGGCATGCAGCGCGCGATTGACGCGCTGGCGCGAGACGCCAGCGAGGAAGCCGAGTTCCTCCTGCGAGATTTGCAGTCGCGGGCCAATCCCCGGATAGAGCACCGGATTAAACATCGACGCCAGACCGCGCGCCAGACGGGCCTCCACGTCGAGCAGTCGCTCGTGCTCCATGAGGCCGATGAACTGCCCGAGGCGCTCGTTGAGCTGGACGATCAGGAAGCGATTGAAGGCGATGCTGCTGTCGAGCAAGGACTGGAAGATCGAGCGGTTCATGAAGGCAATGCGCGAATCGCGCAGCGCCACGACATCGTAGCGACGGGGTTCGTCCTTGAGCAGCGAGCCCTCGCCGAACCAGCCGCCCGTCGCGACGCCAGTGAAGGTCGTCGTCTTGCCGCTGATATCGTTGCTCGTCATCTTCACCAGACCGTCGATGACGCCCATCCAGTGCTCGACGCGCTCGCCCTTCATGCAGACGGCGTCGCCTGCCGTGATCGCGCGGACGCTGATTCCCGCCTTGATGCGCGCAATATCCGAGGGGGTCAGATCGCGCGCCCAGACCGAGGCGCCCAGCATGTCGTCGAGTGTGCGCAACATCTCTGAAATATCCGTCAATTGTCAGGTGCGTGACAATTGTAGCCGCAGCTCGACCTTAGACTGATGTCGCCATCTGTCATCGACCGACATCCCTCCCCGGCGGGTGTTGGCGATGGATGGCCGACGCTCGGCGCGATTGACCGGGCGGGCAAAGCAGATAGAATAAAAGCATAAAAATCGGCGAAAAAATGTTGCACGGCACACCTTGCTGACCGCTGCAAACAATAACGACCGGAGGAGACACCATGCCGGAAACGGCTGCCCCGCCGTCGCTGGATACGTTCCCGCGACTGCTCGGCCATCACGCGCTCGTGCGTGGTGGCAAAACCGCGATGCGCGAGAAGTATCTCGGCATCTGGCAAACGTGGTCCTGGCGCGAGGTGGCCGAGCGCGTCGGCGACCTCGCCTGCGGGCTTGCTGAACTGGGCTTTCGCCGCGGCGACAATCTCGCCATCGTCGGCGACAACCGGCCCCGCCTCTACATGGCGATGGCCGCCGCGCAAAGCCTGGGCGGCGTTCCGGTGCCGCTCTATCAGGACGCCGTTGCCGACGAGATGAAGTTCGTCCTGCAGGATGCCGGCATCCGCTTTGCGCTGGTCGAGGATCAGGAGCAGGTCGACAAGCTGCTCGAGATCAAGGGCGAATTGCCGGCGCTCGAGCACATCGTCTACGACGATTCGCGCGGCATGCGCCACTACACGCAGCCTTTCCTGCACGACATCGAGGAGTTGCTCGGCGTTGGCCGGGTGCGCCAGAAAGACCACCCGGATTTTCTCGCCAGCGAGATCGCAGTGGGGCGGCACGATGACGTTTCCGTCATGTTGTACACCTCGGGGACGACCGGGCGGCCGAAGGGCGTTTGTCTGACGCACGATGCCTTCATCAGCGCCGCGCGCGGTGGTGTCGCTTTCGACCGTCTGAGTGCCGACGAAGAAATCCTCTCCTATCTGCCGATGGCCTGGGTGGGCGACCATCTGTTTTCCTTCGCGCAGGCGCTGGTTGCCGGCTTTGCCATCAACTGTCCGGAGTCGGGCGAGACGGTGATGACCGATCTGCGCGAGATCGGGCCGACCTACTATTTCGCACCGCCGCGCGTTTTCGAGAACCTGCTGACGCAGGTGACGATTCGCATGGAGGATGCCGGCCGCCTCAAGCAGCGCCTCTATCAGTACTTCATGGGCGTGGCGCGTCGCTGTGGTGCCGACATTCTCGACGGCAAACCGGTGTCGGGTAGTGACCGCTTTCTCTACGCGCTCGGTTCGCTGCTGGTGATCGGGCCCTTGAAGAACGTGCTCGGCATGAGCCGCATCCGCATCGCCTACACCGCCGGCGCGGCGATCGGCCCGGATCTCTTCCGTTTTTACCGTTCGATCGGAATCAATCTCAAGCAGCTCTACGGGCAGACCGAGACCTGTGCTTACGTCTGCCTGCAGCCCGATGGCGAGATCAAGCTCGACTCGGTCGGCAAACCGGCGCCCGGCGTCGAGGTGAAAATTGCCGAGAACGGCGAGATTCTCGTCAAGGGGCCGATGCTGCTGAAGGAGTACTACCAGCGTCCGGACGCGACCGCCGAGGCGATCAACGCCGAGGGCTACTTCCTGACCGGCGATGCGGGTTTCTTTGACGACGACGGGCACCTGAAGATCATCGACCGTGCCAAGGACGTCGGCCGCCTCGCCAACGGCGCGATGTTTGCGCCCAACTACATCGAGAACAAGCTCAAGTTCTTCCCCTACATCAAGGAGGCGGTGGCTTTCGGCCACCAGCGCGAGATGGTCTGCGCCTTCATCAACATCGACATCGGTGCCGTCGGTAACTGGGCGGAACGGCGCGGCATTGCTTATTCGGGCTTTGCCGATCTTGCGGCGAAGGTCGAGGTTTACCAGCTGATTCAGGGCTGTGTCGAAGAGGTCAATGCGCAACTGGTTGCCGAAGGCATGCTCGCCGACTCGCAGATTCACCGCTTCCTCGTTCTGCACAAGGAACTCGATCCGGATGACGACGAGCTGACGCGCACGCGCAAGGTGCGGCGTGGATTCATCGCGCAGAAGTACGCGGTGCTGATCGATGCGCTCTACGCCGGCCGCAGTACGCAGTACATCGAGACGCAGGTGCGCTTCGAGGATGGCCGCACCGGCAAGGTGGCCGCCGAGGTGCAGATCCGCGACGCCAAGACGTTTCCAGCCCTTCGCCAGACCGCCTGAGTGCGCGGCGAGGCCAACGAGTCACAGGGACGATCCATGAGTGGAAGAACAAGCGGCGACGTCATCCTCGACCTGCAGAACATCTCGCTGCGCTTCGGCGGGGTGAAGGCGCTCACCGACATTTCGTTCAACGTTCGCGAGCACGAAATCCGCGCCATCATCGGCCCGAACGGTGCCGGCAAGAGTTCGATGCTGAACGTCATCAACGGCGTCTATCACCCGCAGGAAGGGCGCATCGTCTTTCACGGCGAGGAGCGGCGCAAGATGGAACCGCACAAGGCCGCGGCGCAGGGCATTGCGCGCACCTTCCAGAACATCGCGCTGTTCAAGGGCATGAGCGTGCTCGACAACATCATGACCGGGCGCATTACCAAGATGCACGCCAGCTTCCTCGAGCAGGCGATCCACTTCGGGCGCGCCCGGCGCGAAGAGCTGGAACACCGGCAGAAGGTCGAGGAAGTGATCGACTTTCTCGAAATCCAGCACATCCGCAAGACGCCGGTCGGTCGCCTGCCCTACGGTCTGCAGAAGCGCGTCGAACTGGCGCGCGCGCTCGCCGCCGAGCCGACGATGCTGCTGCTCGACGAGCCGATGGCCGGCATGAACGTCGAGGAAAAACAGGACATGTGCCGCTTCATCCTCGACGTGAACGACCAGTTCGGCACCACCATCGTCCTCATCGAACACGACATGGGCGTGGTGATGGACATCTCGGATCGCGTCGTCGTCCTCGATTACGGCAAGAAGATCGGCGACGGCACGCCCGACGAAGTGCGCTCCAACCCCGAAGTGATTTCCGCCTATCTCGGCGTTTCCCATTAACGAGGCTGAGACGACATGCAATTCTTCATCGAAGTCCTGCTCGGCGGTCTGCTCTCGGGAGTGATGTACTCCTTCGTCGCGCTCGGGTTTGTGCTGATCTACAAGGCCTCGGGCGTGTTCAACTTTGCGCAGGGGGCGATGGTCTTCGCCGCTGCGCTCTCCTTCGTCGGTTTTCAGAATCTCGGCCTGTCGTTCCCGCTCGCCTTGCTCGCTGCCTTCACGACCATGGTGGCGCTCGGCATCCTCACCGAGCGCGTCGTTTTGCGTCCGCTCGTCAACCAGCCGCCGATCACCCTGTTCATGGCGACCATTGGCCTGTCCTACGTCATCGAAGGACTGGCGCAGGGCTTCTGGGGCGCCAACGTGCGTGGCCTCGAACTCGGCGTCGATGACGTGCCGGTGCAGTGGCTGATGGATTCCACCGGGATCGGCGTATCGAGCTTCGACCTCTTCGGCGCCGGCGTGGCGGCGGTGCTGGTCGCCTTGCTGGCGCTCTTCTTCCAGTACACGCGTATCGGCCGCGCTTTGCGCGCGGTGGCCGACGACCACCAGGCGGCGCTGTCGATCGGCATTCCGCTACAGACCATCTGGCGCATCGTTTGGGCCGTCGCCGGTTTCGTCGCGCTCGTTGCCGGGCTGATCTGGGGGGCGCGTAACGGCGTTTCCTTCTCGCTCACCTTTACGGCGCTGAAAGCCTTGCCGGTGCTGATTCTCGGCGGCTTCACCTCGATTCCCGGCGCGATTGTCGGCGGGTTGATCATCGGTTCGACCGAAAAGCTCGCCGAGGTCTATCTCGGTGAGTACGTCGGTGGCGGCATTGATTCGTGGTTCCCCTACATGATGGCGCTGACCTTCTTGCTGATCCGTCCGGAAGGCTTGTTCGGCGAGAAGCACATCGACCGCGTCTGAGTCGC
Organism: Rhodocyclus gracilis; assembly: GCF_009617575.1. Classification (GTDB taxonomy): domain Bacteria; phylum Pseudomonadota; class Gammaproteobacteria; order Burkholderiales; family Rhodocyclaceae; genus Rhodocyclus; species Rhodocyclus gracilis. Next base: position 13,903 of record NZ_WIXJ01000014.1, on the reverse strand, counting down.
CTCAGCGATTTGTTGCTCCCTCCACGTTTGCGCGCAAGGAAAAACGATGTTCTACCGTGAAGCCGGGCAGTTCAAAACCACCTACGCGGCCGACCAGCAGATCTTTCCGATCCGCCAGGACCGGCTCGGCATGCTCCTTCTGCTGGCCGTCGCCTTCTTCTTCGTTCCCGCCTTGCTCTCCGAGTACTGGCTGAAAGCGATCCTGATTCCCTTCCTGATCTTCTCTCTGGCGGCGCTCGGCCTGAACATCCTCACCGGCTACGCCGGCCAGCTCTCGCTCGGTTCGGCGGCGTTCATGGCGGTCGGCGCCTTCGCCAGTTACAACTTCATGCTGCGCATCGACGGCATGCCGATCCTGCTCGCCTTCATCGGCGGTGGCGTGGCGGCGGCGCTGGTGGGGATTGCCTTCGGTTTGCCGAGTCTGCGCATCAAGGGTTTCTATCTGGCGGTGGCGACGCTGGCAGCGCAGTTCTTCATCGTCTGGCTGCTGACCAAGGTCGGCTGGTTCTCCGACTACTCGTCGTCGGGCGTCATCACCGCGCAGGACATGGAGATTCTCGGCTACCGTTTTGTCTCGCCGGAGGCCAAGTATCTGCTGGTGCTGTCGATTGTCGTCGTGCTCGCGCTGCTGGCCAAGAACATGGTTCGGAGTTCCGTCGGGCGGGCGTGGATGGCGGTGCGCGACATGGACGTCGCCGCCGAAGTGATCGGCATCCGCATCATGCACACCAAGCTGCTCGCCTTTGCCGTCAGCTCGTTCTATTGCGGCGTCGCCGGCGCGCTCTACGCGTTTGCGTATCTCGGCACGGTCGAGCCGGAGGGCTTCAGCCTCGATCTGTCGTTCAAGATCCTGTTCATGGTAATCATCGGCGGCGTTGGCTCGATTGCCGGCGCCTTTCTGGGCGCGGCTTTCATCGTCTTGCTGCCGATTGCCCTCGATGTCGTCGTCCAGCAGTGGCTGAGCGGCCTGCTGGCGCCCAGTGTGAGTTCCAACCTGCAGTTGATCGTCTTTGGTGGTCTGATCATTTTCTTCCTGATCGTGGAACCGCACGGTCTGGCGAGACTGTGGCAGATCGGTAAAGAGAAGTTGCGTCTGTGGCCCTTCCCTCACTGACATAAAAACCTCACCGAGGAGACAAAGATGAAGAACGTGATCCCCCTGAAGAAGACTCTGGCTGCTGCCGTGTTTTCCGTCGCGGCGCTGTCGGCGGCGGTTGGCGATGCCTTCGCGCAGGCGAAGGAGCAGTTCATCGGTCTGCCGAGCTACCGCGTCGGCGCCTATGCCGCGGGCGGCTCCGGGCTGTATGGCGGCTGGATCGATTACATGGCGATGATCAACGAGCGCGATGGCGGCGTCGGCGGCGTCAAGCTGACCTGGGAAGAGTGTGAGACGGAGTACAACAACGCGCGGGGCGTCGAGTGCTACGAGCGCCTGAAGAAAAAAGGCTCGACCGGCAATTCGGTATTCCAGCCGGTATCGACCGGGATCACCTACTCGCTGCTCGATAAGGTCGTCGCCGACAAGATTCCCATGGTCACCATCGGCTACGGCCGCACCGACGCGGCTGACGGGCGCGTCTTCCCGTGGGTCTTTCCGATGATCACGACTTACTGGAGCCAGGCGACGACGATGGTCAAATACATCGGCGCCAAGGAAGGCGGCATCGACAAGCTGAAGGGCAAGAAGATCGTCTACCTGTATCACGACTCCGCCTTCGGCAAGGAGGGGCTGACCGTTCTCGAAAAGCAGGCGCAGAAGTACGGTTTCTCGCTCGTCCTGCTGCCCGTGGCGCATCCGGGCAACGAGCAGCAATCGCAGTGGCTGCGTATCCGTCAGGAGAAGCCGGACTGGGTCATTCTCTGGGGCTGGGGCGTGATGAACCCGACGGCGCTGAAGGCCGCCGCCAAGACCGGCTACCCGCGCGAGAAGATGGTCGGCGTCTGGTGGGCAGGCGCCGAAGAAGACACCGTGCCGGCCGGCGATGCCGCCAAGGGCTTCACGGCCGCCGGCTTTAGCGTCGCCGGGCCGAATTACCCGGTGATCAAGGCGATCCAGGACAACGTCTACAAGAAGAACAAGGGCAACATGGAAGACAAGACGCGGGTCGGTTCGGTCAATTACAACCGCGGCGTCGTGCACGGCATCATCACCGTCGAAGCCATCCGCACGGCGCAAGCCAAGTTTGGCAAGAAGCCGCTCTCGGGCGACGAAATGCGCTGGGGCTTCGAGCACCTCGATATCGACGCCAAGCGCCTGAAGGACCTCGGCGCCGAAGGCTTCATGCCCAACCTGAAGATCACCTGCGCCGACCACGAAGGTTCCGGCCTCGTCAAATACCAGCAGTGGGACGGCAAGCAGTGGAAGATCGTCTCCGACTGGATCGAGCCCGATCGCGAGATGGTGCGCGGCATGATCGAGGAGTCCGCCGCCAAATACGCCAAGGAAAAGGGCATCACGCCGCGCGACTGCGCGAAAGAAGGCTAGGCCACGGCAGGGGGCGCCGCGTACGTGAAGATTTCTCGCACGTGCGCGGACGCCGACCTTCATGCCTCGGACGGTGCTCCCTTTCCTCTCCATTGATCTTCACTGCGTAGGCTCCCGGTTCCGCCATGAATACACCGACGCTTGCAACTGCGCCCAGCGCAGCGGATTCCTCTTCGCCTGCACCGGGCTATCTTTCGATCAACAACATCGAGGTGATCTACGATCACGTCATCCTCGTGTTGAAGGGCGTCTCGCTGGCTGTGCCGAAGGGGCGCATCGTCGCCCTGCTCGGTGCCAACGGCGCCGGCAAATCGACGACGTTGAAGGCGATCTCCAACCTGCTGCACGCCGAGCGCGGCGACGTCACCAAAGGGGCCATCGAGTTCAAGGGCGCTCGCATCGATCAGCTGACGCCGTCGGAACTCGTCCGCCGCGGCGTCATCCAGGTGATGGAAGGGCGGCATTGTTTCGCGCACCTGACGCTCGAGGAGAACCTGCTCACCGGCGCCTACACGCGCGGCAGTGCGCGCGGCGAAATCCGTGACAGCCTGGAGCGTGTTTATCACTACTTCCCGCGTTTGAAGCAGCGGCGCATGACGCAGGCCGGCTACACCTCGGGCGGCGAGCAGCAGATGTGCGCCATCGGTCGCGCGTTGATGGCCAAGCCCGAGATGATCCTGCTCGACGAGCCGTCGATGGGACTGGCGCCGCAGATCGTCGAGGAGATCTTCGAGATCGTCCGCGACCTCAACCGTAGCGAACAGGTGAGTTTCCTCCTGGCCGAGCAGAACACCATGGTCGCGCTGCGCTACGCTGATTTCGGCTACATCCTCGAAAACGGTCGCGTCGTCATGGAGGGCGAAGCCGCTGATCTGTCCTCCAACGAGGACGTCAAGGAGTTCTACCTCGGCCTCTCCGCTGCCGGGCGCAAGAACTTCCGCGACGTCAAACACTATCGCCGGCGCAAGCGCTGGCTCTCCTGAGCGCATACCGGAGCGCCGCCATGACTCCCTACGACACCCTCGAAGTCCGTCCGCCGGCCGAGCGCGAAGCCGCCTTGCTGGGCGCGCTGCCGCAGCAGGTGGCGCATGCGCAGGCGCACTCGCCTTACTTTGCCGAACTCTTTGCCGGCGTCGAGGCCGCCGCCATCACCTCGCGTGCCGCGCTGGCCGCGCTGCCGGTGACGCGCAAGAGCGACCTCATCGAGCGGCAGCAGACGCAGGCGCCGTTCGGCGGGCTGACGGCGACGCCCTTGGCCGATCTGGCGCATGTCTTCGCTTCGCCCGGCCCGATCTACGATCCCGAGGGGTGCGCTGCCGACTGGTGGCGCTTTGCCCGGGCGCTGCACGCGGCGGGGTTTGTTGCCGGCGATCTGGTGCACAACACCTTCTCGTACCACTTCACGCCGGCCGGTTTCATGCTCGAAGGCGGCGCCCGGCGCCTGGGCTGCCCGGTCTTTCCGGCCGGTATCGGGCAGACCGAGCAGCAGGTGCAGGCCGTCGCCGATCTGCGACCCGCCGCCTACGTCGGCACGCCGTCCTTCCTGCGCATCATCGTCGACAAGGCGGATGAGCTGCGCGCCGATGTCTCGTCGCTGAAGAAGGCGCTGGTTTCCGGCGAGGCGCTACCGGCGTCGCTACGTCAGTCGCTCAAGGCACGCGGTATTTGCGTGCGGCAGGCCTATGCGACGGCCGATCTTGGTCTCGTCGCGTACGAAACCGATGCCGAGGAAGGCCTGATACTCGATGAGGGTGTGCTCCTCGAAATCGTCCGGCCGGGCACCGGCGATCCCGTGCCGGAGGGCGAAGTGGGCGAGGTGGTTGTTACCAGCTTCAACCGCGACTACCCGCTCATCCGCTTTGCCACGGGCGATCTGTCGGCGGTGCTGCCGGGGGCAAGTCCGTGTGGCCGCACCAACGTGCGCATCCGTGGCTGGCTGGGGCGCGCCGATCAGACGACCAAGATCAAGGGCATGTTCGTTCATCCTGCGCAGATCGCGCAGACGCTGCGCCGACACCCGCAGGTGCTGCGTGCCCGTTTGGTGGTCGATAACGACACCGGCGCCGATCGCATGACTCTCCACTGCGAAGCGGTCGCCACCGACGAGAAACTGGCAGCGGCACTCGTCGCCAGTTTGCGCGAACTGACCAAGTTGCGCGGTGAGATCGCCTTCTGCGCCCCCGGAACGCTCGCCAACGATGGTCGCGTGATCGAGGATCGACGGCGCTACGACTGAGCGTGTGCCGGTCGTAGAATCCCCGGCAGGTGGCGGTCGCGCGGGTCTCCCGATTCGACTGTCTTTGGACGTGAGCAATTGAGCGGTGGATCGTTGGTAATGGCTAGGCGTTGGTGGACGTGGGATTCAGGCAGGGCGGCGAGCGGGCATGGCATGGCGCTCCTGCTACTTCTGCTGTGGGCAGCGGCGTCGGCGGTGGCGCAAACGGCGCTGTCGGCTCAGGAGTTCGCCCCAGAAGCACCGCGCGCGGCAGCGGTGACTCCGTTGGGGCCGCAACCCGGTCAATGTGCGTTGTTTCGCGAGGGCGGGCAGGGCTATGTGCTGAAAGCCCCGACGTACTGGTTGCGCGGAACGTTGACCGAGGTGCGGCGCGAGCGTCGTCACGCCGGCCTGTGCCCGGCCCAGGAAAAGCCGCCCAGTCGGCTGAGCCCCGAGGACTGGGCGCGCTACGCGGCGGCTTTACCCTGTGTGCGGCGAGCGAACGACGAGCGTGAGGTCGATGTCTGGCGCGTGACCCTGCGCGTCGAAGCCTGGGAGACGCCGTGGACGCGGGCGCATGGTGCTTCAGGCTGGTTGTATCGCGGTCAGTTTCTCGATCAGCCCTTGCGCGAGGGCGCCCTGCTCGACCTCGACGCTGCCTGGCTGGAGGCTTGCGAGCCGCGTTAGACGGCGCGGTGGCGCTGGGCGCGGTTCGCTAACGTGAGTCGGCGAGGAATTCCCCGAAGCGGCGGTCGGCGTGCAAGATGTGCTGCGTCAGCCAGTTGAAGAGGAAGTGCGCGAGGTCGAGGCTCGCCGAGAGGCCTTCGAGGTCGATGCGCATCTCCATGTCGCGCACCTGATACAGCAATTCGCGGTGCAGCGCCTGATGGCCGACGAGATCGGGATAGCCGGTGGCGGCCATCATCACCTCTTCGCCGGCAAAGTGGGTGCGGGTGTAGTCGAGCAGCTCGGCCACGGCCAGCCGTGCTTCCGCGAGCGCCGCGTCTGCGGGGAGGCTCAGCGCCGCTTGCACGCGCCGCGCGATGGAGAACAGGTGGCGATGCTCAGCGTCGATGCGGGCATCGCCGATCTCGTAACGTGGCGCAAATTCGAAAGTTTCGTCGTCCTGCATGCGGCATCCCCTTCCCTGAGTATTTCTGCCGATTTTGCCACGCAGGCAAGGGTTCGTGCGCGGCGAACGCAGGCTTCGCCAATGGCCATACGCGAGCGGCGCGCTCGCCCGTACAATCGCCGACCATGCTGACGACCGCCCTCCTGCTCGTTCCGGATTTTTCCCTGATTTTGCTCGGCGCCCTCATCCGGCGTCGCATGTCTCTGGGCGACGACTTCTGGGTCGGGCTGGAAAAGCTCGTCTATTTCATCCTGTTCCCGGCCTTGCTGGTGAACGCCATCATGCGCACGCCGCTCGATCTGGCGGCGGCCTTGCCGCTGCTGACGGTGGCCTTCCTCACGCTTGGCGCGGGCATGCTGCTGGCGCTGCTGCCGCGTTACGTCGGCGCGCTGCAGGGCCTGGCCTTCGCCTCCGTCTTCCAGTGCGGATTCCGCTTCAACTCCTACATCGCGCTCGCCGTCGCCGGCATGTTGTACGGCCAGGCGGGGATTGCGGCGATGGGCTTGGTCGTCGGCGCAGCGGTGCCTTTGGCCAACTTCGCTGCCGTGGCGATGCTGGCGCGCCACGGCGAGGCCGGCCTGTGGCGGGAGGTGGCGCGCAATCCGCTGATCTGGGCGACGGCGGGCGGCTTCGTGTTGAATCTGGCCGGCTTTGTCCCGCCGGCGCCCCTGCAGGTGTTTCTCGGGCGGCTGGCGGACGCGTCGATTGCGCTCGGCCTGCTGACGGTCGGCGCCGCCTTGCGCTGGCGCGGGCAGTCGGGCGTATTGGGGACGTCGGTCTATCTCCTCGCCATCAAACTGCTCGTCTTGCCGCTGGCGGCGCTGGGTTTGGCGCACGCGTGCGGACTGAGCGGGCTGTACCTGGAGATCGTCGTGCTCTTCGCCGCCCTGCCGACGGCCTCATCCGCTTACATCCTCGCCATGCGCATGGGCGGCGACGGCGCCAGCGTGGCCTGGCTGATTTCGGCCTCGACGCTGCTGTCGATGTTCACCCTGCCGCTCTGGGCAAGCTGGCTCGCCGGTTAGAGAGGCCTAGCCCTGCGATGTGTCGGGCGCTTTGCCGTCTTTGCTGCTGGCTCCAGTTGCCGGTGTGTCGGCCGAAGGCGTCAGCGCGCTCTGCATCTGTTGCATTTGCTGGAGCAGTTGCCAGGGCCACATGGCCGCTTGCGATAAAGGGGAGAGCGGTGACTGTGCTGAAAAGGGTGAATGCGGATCCGCGCCCGCCGCAGCGTCGGCGGGGGCGTTGCTGGCGGCTGCCGACGCTGTTCCCGGTGCTGGCGGGGATGTGTTCGCTGCGGCGCCGCCCATGGCACGCAGGGCGTTGATCGTCGCCCATTGCAACTCCATGCCTTGAATGCTGGCTTGCAGCATGGAGAGGTTCATTTTCAGCCAGCCTTCGACCGCCTTCAGGTCGGCAATGCGCTTTTGCAGATCGTTCAGGTCCATACTGGGCGGCAATCCCCCCGGAATGCTGCCCGGAATTCCGGGGGGGATGCCAAGCCCCATGTTTTCCCAGAGTTTTTTCAGCAGGTCTCCGGGCTCGCCGGTGGTATCTGTGGCCATAATTGTCTCCTCGGTAAGCGGCGCGTTGCAGGGTCTAGGCGGTGGTCGACTCGGCGGCGTATGCTGGAGATGCTACAGTGCGCACGCTTGTAATTGTCAATTCGATAACTATGCTCAAGTTGCTCGTCGTAGAGGATCACACGCTGGTTCGCGAAGGTCTCGTACGCACCTTGTGTCAGCTTGAATCCGAGGTGCTGGTGCTGGAGGCGGCTGATTGCGATTGTGCCGCCGCGCTGCTCGAACAAGAGGGTGATTTCGATCTCATTCTGCTCGATCTCGGCTTGCCGGGGATCGATGGGTTGACCTGTCTGTCGCTTATCCGCAGCCGTTATCCGACCATTCCGGTGGTAATCGTTTCTGCTTACGATGACGCGCTTACCGTTGCGCGGGCGCTGAAGGCTGGCGCCTCAGGGTTTGTGCCCAAGGCCTACTCCGGCGAACGTCTGCTGGCGGCACTGCGCGAGGTGCTGAACGGCGGGATTTTTGCGCCCGACCGCCTGATGCCGATGAAGCTCGGCCCCGAATTGCCGCCCTTGCCGATTGGCGGCGGCGCCGATCCTGCTGAGTTTGGCCTGACCGAACGTCAGGTCGACGTCCTGTCGCTGATGGTGCGCGGCAAAAGCAATCGCGATATCGGCATCCGCCTTGGTTTGACCGAGGGTACGGTAAAAATTCACACGACGGCGATTTTCAAGGCGCTCGGCGTCTCCAGCCGGACGCAGGCGCTGGTCGCCGTTAACCGTTTCGGGATCCGTTTGCCTCGCTAGCGAGCTGCGCGAGCAAGGCGCGCAGCTTCGCCGGGCGCAGCGGTACGCTCAGCCGATGCGCGCCGGGCGGTGGCGCGCCTTCCCCCCCGAGCAGGATCAGCGGTAGCGAAGCCGGGATGTCGTCGCGCGGCGTGAAGGTGCTCGCCAGCGCCAGCAAGGCGGTCGGACCGCTCATCGCCTGCGCTTTGCCGAAGGCGTCGGCGGTGATCCAGTCGCAAACATAGCCCCAGTCACTCGCCAGTGCCGCCGCGGTACGCAACTCGCCGCCGGCGGGCGGCAGTAACAATACGCGGAGCGGCGCGTCGGTCTCGTCCGTCGGGGCGGGCAGGAGGGGGAGTCCAGGCGGCTGGTTGTCGTCCGGCGTGTGCGCGGGGGCCTCGTCCGCCCCGTTTGCCTTGGCGGTGAGCGTCGGCTGGGCGGGCAGGGTTACGCGGAAGACGGAGCCGGTGCCAAGCTGTGAGCAGAGGCTGATCTGTGCGTCGAGCAGGCGCGCCAGACGGGCAACGATGGCCAACCCCAGGCCCAAGCCCTCGCCACGCACGCGGGCGCTGTTGTCGACCTGGAAAAACTCTTCGAACACGCCGCGCTGATGCTCGAGGGCGATGCCGACGCCGCTGTCGCGAACTTCGATGCAGACGCCATCGCCGCGTTTGCGGGCGGCGATGAGGACGCTGCCGCGCTCGGTGTAGCGAATGGCGTTGGCCACCAGATTGGAGAGCAGTCGCTCGAGCAGCACGGCGTCGGAGACGGCGTGCAGTGAGGTCGGTCGGCAGCGCAGGCGCAGCCCCGCCGCTGCCGCGCTGCGCCCGAAGGCGGCGTCGAGGCGAGTCAATACCTCGCCGATGTCGGTGTCGGCGTAATGCACGTTCACGCCGCCGATGTCGAGGCGGGAGATGTCGAGCAGGGCGTCGAGCAACTCTCCCATGGCGCCTGCCGATTCGGCAATCCGGTTGGCCAGCCGTTGTTGTTCAGGCGTTTCGGCGGCACGTTGCAGGTCGGCGGCGAACAGCGACAGGGCGTGCAGCGGTTGCCGCAGGTCATGGCTGGCGGCGGCGAGGAAGCGCGATTTGGCAACGCTCGCCAGTTCGGCTTCTTCCTTCTTGCTCTGTAGCTCGCGCGTCGCTTCGTGGATTCGTGCTTCGAGCCGGGCGCGACCGTCGCTGATCGCTTCGGCCATGGCGTTCATGCCTTCTTCGAGCCGTTGCAGGTCGCCGCCGCTATTGGCGGGCACGCGGGCGTTCAGTTCGCCGCTCTGGATGCGCGCCACGGCCCGCTCCAGACGCAGGATAGGCCGCGTCACCTGACGGCCAAGGACAAGGGCGAGGCCGCCGCCGAAGGCCAGCACCAGCAGCGACGAGAGCAGGGTGAAGAAGAGAGCGTCGCTCTTGCGCCGTTCGGCTGCGTCGCGGGAAATGGTCAGCGTGATCCAGCCAATCGTGCCGCTGCTTGGCGTAGGCGGCCGGGCGCCGGCGGTTTCGGCGATCAGCGGATCGTCGGCTTCGTAAGGGGGGGCGGCGATCGGTGCGGCAAAAACGATGCGCCGTTCGTCGTTCGACAGCACCAGGGGGCGGTCGTCGAGCGGAATCGGTGTCAGCGCGCCGGTGCTCGTGCTGCTGCTGGCGATGAGCGTGCCTTCGGCGTCGAAGATCGCCGCCGAGATGACGTTCGGCTCGCCGAGCGCGGCATGCGCGATGTTGCGCAGGGCTTCATGATCGCCCGAGTAGGTGCTGAAGCCGGCAACGGCGGCGAGCTGGCGCGACAGGCCGATGCCGAAGTCGCGCAGGTCGCGCTCGAACTCGTTGCTGGTGCGATAGATGACGTAGCTCGCCATCGACGCGGCGATGGCGACGGCGGGCAGCAGTGCCAGCAGCACGACGCGGGTTCGGATGCCCCAGTTAAACATGGCGACGCGGCTCCGTTAGCGCTGATAGCAGTAGAGGCGGGTCTGACGCCGGTCACCCACTTCGACGACCGTCGTCGCGGGTACGTCGGGAACGGCGAAGCTGTTGCTGATGAAAAGGCTGCCAGCGGGCATTTCCGCGCAGACTTTCTTCCATAGATCAGGCATCGGCAGCGGCGACAGAAACGCATAGACGACGTCGCTCTGGCGCAGGTCGGCCTGCCGCAAGTCGCCCCATTGCCAGCGGCAACGCGGCTTTCCCCAGGTGCGCAGGCGGCCGATGGCCCACACCAGCGGGGCGTTTTCGACGCCGGTGAGTCGCGCATCAGGGCGCACGCGGGCAAGCGGGAGGATGACGCTGCCAAGGCCGGCGCCGAGGTCGACGAAACGCATGTTGGGCCGGTCGGCGGTGATCTCCGCGAGCGCCAGCGCCGTTGCCTCATTGCTGAGAAAGAGCGGTGCCTGGCCGGTGAGCGTGCCGCGATAGATGAGCAGCAGCAAAAGGAAAATGCAAAAGAACCAGCCTGGCGCCAAGGGGACTTGTGAGCCCAGCCAGGCAAGCGGCACAAAGGCGAGATGGATGAGTTTCCACCACCAGGGCTGGCGCGTGAGGGTGGCGAGCAACAGCGCTGCGCCCCCAATGGCGAAGGCGGTTTCTGGCCAGGGCAGCGTTTCGCCGCGCATGCCGAACCACGGCCAGGCCAGGGAGACGACGAGCAGCGTTGCGGCTCCTTGCAGGGCGAGCTGGCGCAGCGGTCGTGCTGCGAGTGCCGGTGGCTCGGACGGGGTGTCCGGCGCTGGGGCGGGGGGCGCCTCCGCGAGTTCGTGGCGCTCGTTGTACTCGCCTGCGGGCGTCGCGTCGTGCGGGGTGTTTGGCGGTTCGGCGTTAGGCACGACGGGCTCGGGATGACGTAGGGGCATGGCGGCGAATTGTAGCGCGGGCAGGGTGGGTGCGCGTGCCGTGCGCCGCCATGCTGTTGGCGTCATCTTCGCCGTTGTTTTGCAGGGCGGCAGCGCACGCCGGCCAGCGGCGCGCGTTGCGCCGACGGGGGGGGCGCTCAGTCGCCGACGTTCAAGGGTGGCAGTATCTTGCCCGGGTTGAGCAGATTGTCCGGATCGAGCGCGGCTTTCAGTGTGCGCATGACAGCGACGGCCTCCGCGCCGTGTTCGCGGACGAGGAACTTCGCCTTGCCGATGCCGATGCCGTGCTCGCCGGTGCAGGTGCCGTCCATGGCGAGTGCGCGCCCGACGACGCGTTCGTTGAGCCACTCGGCTTCGGCGAGGTCGCGCGGATTGTCGGGGGCGACGAGTACGACGAGGTGGAAATTGCCGTCGCCAACGTGCCCGAACAAGGCCACGGGAATGCTGACCTGGGCGATATCCTCGTTCGTCTCGGCGATGGCTTCCGCCAACCGCGAGATCGGCACGCAGACATCGGTCGGGAAGGCGCGCGCGCCGGGTTTCAGTTGCAAGCAGGCGAAGTAGGCGTCGTGACGCGCCCGCCACAGGCGATTGCGGTCCTCGGTGCGGGTTGCCCAGGCGAAGTCGCGCCCACCGAGTTCGGTGGCAATGTCCTGCACCAGCGCGGCCTGCTCGGCGACGGCAGCTTCACTGCCGTGAAACTCGAAAAAGAGTGTTGGCGTTTCGTTGAGCGTCGTTTGGCTATGACGATTGACGGCGGCGATGCTCAAGGTGTCGAGGAGTTCGATGCGCGCCACCGGCACGCCTAGCTGGATCGTCTGGATGACGGTGCGTACCGCCGCATCGACATCGGGGAAGGCACAGACGGCGGCCGACATTGCTTCGGGAACCGGATGCAGGCGGATGGAGAGTTCGGTAATGATGCCGAGCGTGCCTTCCGAGCCAATGAACAGCCGCGTCAGGTCGTAACCGGCGGAGGACTTGCGCGCGCGGGTGCCGGTGCGGACGACGCTGCCGTCGGCGAGCACTACCGTCAGCCCGAGCACGTTCTCGCGCATCGTTCCGTAGCGGACCGCGTTGGTACCGGAGGCGCGCGTCGCCGCCATGCCGCCGAGACTTGCGTCAGCGCCCGGATCGATCGGGAAGAAAAGCCCGGTGTCGCGCAGCGCTGTATTGAGCTGGATGCGCGTCACGCCGGCTTCGACCACGACATCGAGATCGTCATTGTGCACGGCGAGGATGCGGTTCATGCCGCTGAGATCGACGCTGATGCCGCCGTGGATGGGGAGGATATGTCCCTCCACCGAGCTGCCGGCGCCGAAGGGGATGAGCGGCACACCGTGGACTCGCGCCAGTTGCACGAGCGCGACAACCTCTTCGGTTGACTCGGCAAAGACGACGGCGTCGGGGAGGATGGGCGTGTGGATGGACTCGTCCCGTCCGTGCTGGACGCGGATCGATTCGCCGCGCGAAAAGCGGCTGCCGAAGCGCGTCTGCAGCGCTTTAATCAGTGTGTCGGGTAATGGAGGGCGTGGCGTAATGGGGAGAGTCATAAGATTGAGCAGGCTTCGTCGAATGTCAGGCGCGGGCTACGTGGGTGGAGTTTTGAGCGGTCGCCATAGCCCAGATTGCACAGAAAATTGGCTCGCCAGCGTCCATCGGCGAAGAACTCGCGATCCAGGGCGGCGGTGTCAAAGCCCGACATCGGGCCGCAATCGAGGCCGAGCAGACGCGCGGCGAGGATGAAGTAGCCGGCCTGCAGAGACGCGTTGCGGAAGGCGGTTTCGTGGGCGAGGGCCGCCTTCTCGCTGCCGGCGTACCACGCACGCGCATCGGTGTGAGGGTAGAGCGTCGGCAGCTGGTCGTAGAAATGGCTGTCCCAGGCGAGGATTGCCGTTACCGGTGCGCCGGCCGTTTTCTCGACATTGGGCGGGGCCAGCGTCGGCAGCAGTCGGGCCTTCGCCGCAGCCGAGCGAACGAAGACGATGCGCAGCGGCTGGCAATTGGCGGCTGTCGGCGCCATGCGTGCGAATTCGTAGGCGTGGCGTAGCAGTGCGTCGTCGACAGGCCGCGATGTCCAGTGCGAAAAGGTACGCGCGTCAGTAAACAGCGCTCTGAGCGTCTGTGCATCGACGCCAGAGAGGGCGAGGTCATCCGTGTGCGGGGCCATGTGTATCTCCGGTGGGGGATTGGACGGGCGGTGCAGCTCCCGTTGGGGCGCGGATCGGTTGGCTTGCGGTTTGCGCCTTTCCGTAACATGGCCGCCAATCGCCGATCCCGGCTGTCCGTAAGACGGTGCAGAGAGCCGAGAGTGCAGTCGTCCGGAAGCAACGGTTCATTCTACGCCACGCGCCGAAACGAAGATTGATGCTGACGAAGCAAAGTCTTTCTGGTAGAGTGCCGGCCTGCCTGAAAAAAAATGTTTGACATCCCTTCTGTGGGGCGTCAGAATTTCGCGTTCAGGACTGGAGGGATTCCCGAGCGGTCAAAGGGATCAGACTGTAAATCTGACGGCTCTGCCTTCGAAGGTTCGAATCCTTCTCCCTCCACCAAAAACATACCGCCGCCTCTGGTGGCAATCGATTGTGCTGTGGGTGATGGTGTCGCGGGTGTAGCTCAATGGTAGAGCTGAAGCCTTCCAAGCTTAAGACGAGGGTTCGATTCCCTTCACCCGCTCCAGCTGCAGTCGGATCATTGCTTAACGGTTTGGAAAGCAGAAGCGCCCATGTAGCTCAGTGGTAGAGCACTCCCTTGGTAAGGGAGAGGCCGGCAGTTCAATCCTGCCCATGGGCACCACGGCTTCAGCGCCAGAAATTTATTCACTCTAACGTTTTGGGGTAGCGGAATGGCTAAGGGAAAGTTCGAACGTACGAAGCCGCACGTGAATGTGGGGACGATTGGTCACGTTGACCATGGCAAGA
>NZ_WIXJ01000013.1 GCF_009617575.1 Rhodocyclus gracilis | reverse complement strand
CGAAAGTAGGTCACCGCCAGGCTCCCATTCCGTCACCGCGCCCCTCATGCCCATAGGCATCGAGGGGCGTCGTGCGTCTACAACCGCAAAATTGCCTCCAACGCTTCGCTTGGGCAAAACAGAGATTAGCCCAAGCAGGTCGCCGGAATTCTCGGCCGAACTCCCGGTCGAATTTCACATGACGCGCACTCACGCGTGCGGAGGAACTCGAAGTGGGCGAAACCAAACAGCAGGTAGGTACTGAGCAGAAGACGGGGACAGAGCTGGCCACCTTCGGCGGCGGATGCTTCTGGTGCCTTGACGCCGTTTTTTCGGAACTACCCGGGGTGATTTCGGTTGTCTCCGGCTACGCCGGTGGGCAATCTGTGGCGCCGACTTACGAAGAGGTGTGCTCTGGGCGCAGCGGCCACGCCGAGGTCGTCCAAGTGACCTTCGATCCGGGCCGCGTTTCTTTCATGGACTTGCTTGAAGTCTTCTTCGCCATTCACGATCCGACCACACTGAACCGTCAGGGCGCCGACGTGGGGACGCAGTATCGTTCGGTGATTTTTTATCACTCTGCGGCGCAGCGAGAGGCCGCGGCGTCCCTGATTGATCGCTTCAATCTCGATGACGATCTTTCGAAGCCGCTCGTCACACAACTGCTGCCATTGGCGGTCTTCTATCCGGCGGAGGGCTATCACCAGGGCTACTTCGCGAAGCATCCTGAGCAAGGCTACTGCCAGGCCGTCATTTCGCCGAAGTTGCGAAAATTCCGGCAACAGTTTGGCAACCGCTTCCCCCGCTCTTAAGCGGCAGGGCTGTCGGCTGCTGGCAGACGCGCGGCCTTCTCAATCCCCGCGAGTCGCCGACGGTAGCGCCGGATCTGCGAGCTAGCTCGTGCGGCCCGTCGCGGGGCGACATCAACGGCCGTGATGCGCTCGTTCGGCTGACACGAGGTCTGGCGCCTCTAGCAGTGTTTTCCTATCGCGTTCGTTGTTCCCTTTCTCCATTGCTACTCGCGCGTCATCGTTTATGATGCCGGCTCCAACGCCCACCCTTGTCAAGGATGCCGTCGCCATGAATCAGACCGTTCGTAACGCCCGTTCAGCCGATGCAGAAAACTCGCTGCCCCTCTCCGCGCTGGATCTTGTCGATCATGGGCGAGGCGTCTTCGCCCTCGATGCTGGCTACGTCCGGCCACGCATGGCGGCGATTCATCTGATTGTCGACAATGGGCGGGTGGCCGTGGTTGATACGGGTGTGAATGACTCTGTGCCACGCGTAGAAGCCGCGCTGGCCGCCTTGGGGCTGCAGTCGACTAGCGTCGACTACGTCGTCCTGACACACATTCATCTTGATCATGCCGGGGGCGCGGGGCGCCTGATGCAGCTATTCCCGCAGGCGAAACTTGTCGTGCACCCGCGGGGAGCGCGCCACATGGCCGATCCGTCGAAGCTCATCGCCGGTGCCGCGGCCGTCTATGGGGCGGCGCAGGTGCACGCGCTCTACGGCGACGTCGTGCCCGTCGACGCGTTGCGCATTATCGAGGCGACGCACGACTTACGCTTGCCGCTCGGTGGGCGAGAGCTGGTTTGTCTGGACGCGCCGGGGCATGCGAAACACCACCTGTGTCTTTTCGACCCGTACGCGGGCGCCGCGTTTACCGGCGATGCCTTCGGCCTCTCGTACCGCGAGCTCGATGTGGACGGACGCCAGTTCCTCTTTCCGACGACGACGCCGGTGCAGTTCGACCCTGACTCGATGCAGGCGACGATCGACATGATCGCCGCCCTGCCGCTGACGGCGGCCTACCTCACGCATTACAGCCGCGTACACGACGTGCCGGCGCAGGCGGAGGCGTTGCATCGGCGCGTGCAAGGTCATCTCGCGGTGGCGCGCCGCGAGCATGCCCACGAAAAACGCTTGCAAGAGGGGGGTGAGTCGCCCGCTGCGGCCGAGCGCGCGCGCGGCAGCCTGGTGACGCGCATCCGCGAGGGGCTGAGCACTCTCCTCGTCGATGAGGCCGCCGCCTTCGGCTGCCCCTTGCCCGCCGCTGACGTACTGGCGCTGTACGCGACGGATCTTGAGCTGAACGCCCAAGGCCTGGCGGTGTGGCTGGAAACGGCCGAGTAGCTCGTAATAAGGCCGGACGATTGAACGGCTGCGCGCGCGTCAGCAGCGTCCGGTCGCAACGAGATGATCGATGGCCTGCGCTGCCGCGATAAAGCCGACGCTGGCCGTCACGCAGACCGATGAGCCGAATCCGGCACAATTGAGCCCGCCGGCAATGGGGGCACAGCTATCGCCGGCGGCCGGTCGGCGGATCGGCTCTTGCGAATAGACGGCCGGCACGCCGAATTTGCCGCCGTCGCCGCGCGGAAAGCCATAGTCGCGGCGCAGGCTCGAACGCACCTTCGCCAGCAAGGGGTCTTGCTCCGTGCGCGCCAGATCGCCAACGACGAGTCGGGTCGGATCGCTTTTGCCTCCCGCGCCGCCCACCGTCACCATGGCGCCGCCGCGTGCCTTCCACCAGGCGATCAGCGCCGCCTTGGCGCGCACCTGATCGATGGCGTCGATCAGGTAGTCGTAGCTGCCCGCGAGCAGTGTCGCGACGTTGTCCGCCGTCACGAAATCTTCGATCTCATGCACACGGCACGTTGGGTTGATGGCGCGTACGCGTTCTGCCATCGCCGACACCTTGGCCAGACCGAAGGAATCGCCCAGTGCGTGGATCTGCCGATTGACGTTCGACTCGGCGATCATATCGAGATCAACGAGCGTCAGCGTTCCCACTGCCGAGCGGACAAGCGCTTCGACGACCCAGGAGCCGACGCCGCCGATGCCAACGACGCAAACATGTGCGGCGGCGAGACGCTCCCGCGCTCCTGCGCCATACAGACGGTCGACACCGCCAAAGCGGCGCTGGAGATCGGGCTCGTTCAGAGATTCGGCAGCAGCAGTCATGGGTCTTCAGGTTTCGATAGCGCGTCGGATGACGAGGTTGAACGGCGCAATCCACTCCGGCGCGAATTGCCGCTCGCAGGCGTTTACTTCGGCGATGGCGCGCAGCACCGAGCGATTGCGGCCGCGGTGGATGTGCTTGAGCATGATGGATTCGAAGGCGTCGATGATCGCCAGCAGCTTGGCGCCGGGGCAGATGGCGGCGGCGACGAGGCCGCGCGGATAACCGCTGCCATCGGGTTGCTCATGGTGCTGGACGACGATCTCGGCGGCGGCGTCCCAGCCTTTCATGCGCGAGAGCAGGCCGTGCGCCAGATCGGGGTGGGCGCGCAATTCTCTCATTTCGCCGTCTGTCAGATGGCCGACCTTCAGCCAGGCTGACTCCGGCAGAAACATCATGCCGACATCGTGCAGGCAGACGGCCGCTTCAAGTTGCAGTGGATCGACGAGCGTCCCGGCGACCTGATTGGTTTCGCGCGCCAGCCGCAACAGGCGGGAGGTGCGTCCTTTAAAAAGCGCCGAGCGCGACTCGAAGCGCAAGGCGAGCTCGCGAAAAAAGCGCAGATCGTCGGCGGCCGGCGACGGGACCGACTTTTCGGGGGCCGCCGCCCGGCCACGCAGATTCGAGAGCGTCGCCGAAGCGCGGAAGCTCGTCACCGCTTCGATCAGTGCGCCCGCTTCGTGGTCGATGGCGCTGGCATCCGCATGTGCCAGCCGCTCCAGTCCGCCGACGAGCGCCGGCAGACGCAAGGGATCGAGCGACTTGCCATTGGCGAGCGTCGCCGCGGCGAGTTCGAGGCGGTCGACGGCCAGCAGCACCGCCTCGGCGAGTACCTCCGAAAAGACGATTTCGCCGCCACGCAGGCGCGCCAGCGTCGTCTCGATCGGGTGAGCGATGGCGACGGCCAGATCGACCTTGCACATGGCCGCGTCGCCCTTGATGTTGTGGACGGCGCGAAAAATGTCGGCAATGGCTTCGCGGTCGCCGGGCGCAGCCTTCAGGCGGGCGACATCGCGTTCGATGCGCGGCGCCTGATCGTCGAGCGCCTCGACGAATTCGAGCAGGGCTTCGCGGTCGGCGACGGGCGCCGTGTTGAGCGGGGGGAGGTCCATCGGCAGTCCTCAACGGAAGTGGCCCGCTGCCGTGCGGGAAAGGCGGAAGTTTAGCTGAAAGGGGGCGTCGTCGTCGGCGCGTTCGCCGCGTCCACGCGTGCGGCGCCGGCGGCGGCAACTATCTTGTCGGCGATGCTGCGCCGGCTCGTCGACTCGTCTACACTTCGCCCTCTTTCCAACTCTATCCGGGAGTCGAGCATGACTGTCACCACCACCGCCAGCGGCCTGC
Organism: Rhodocyclus gracilis; assembly: GCF_009617575.1. Taxonomy (GTDB): domain Bacteria; phylum Pseudomonadota; class Gammaproteobacteria; order Burkholderiales; family Rhodocyclaceae; genus Rhodocyclus; species Rhodocyclus gracilis. The sequence continues at coordinate 57,397 of NZ_WIXJ01000013.1, read as the reverse complement.
AAATCGAAGACATCACTGTTGGCGAAGGCGTGCCAGCCGAAGCCGGACAGACGGTGAGCGTGCATTACACGGGATGGCTGACCGACGGCGTCAAGTTCGACTCCAGTCGCGACCGCAACGAAGCCTTCCGCTTCCCCCTGGGTGGCCGTCGCGTCATCGCCGGCTGGGATGAGGGCGTCGCCGGCATGCGTGTCGGCGGTGTGCGCAAACTGACCATCCCGCCGCAACTCGGCTACGGCGCGCGTGGTGCTGGCGGCGTCATTCCGCCCAACGCGACGCTGGTGTTTGAAGTCGAACTGCTCGACGTACGCTGAGCTGACGACCATGGCTAAATCTCCGCGCAAGACTCTGACGCTGCCGGCTAAGACAGCCGGCGATACCGTGCCAGAACGAGGCGGACGGCGTCCGGTCCGCGCGGCGACGGCGCCGCGGCGTAAACCGCCGGTAGCGCCGACCGTCAGCGAACCGTCGGCGAGCGGCGCCGGCAAGGCAGACGCCGGCGCACGCGGGCCGCGTCGCGATGCGGGCGATGCCGGCGCTCCCCGTCGCTTCAAGTCGGCGGGGGATGGCGCCTACGGCAAAGGACGGCCCGCTGCCGCAGGCGAGAAACGCAGTGCGCCGCGCAGCGAACGGCCGCCGCGTGCTGGCGACGCACCTCGTCGTGACGGTGAACGCACCGACCGTGCGCTTGCCCCTCGCCGCGATGGCGGTCGCCGGACGCCGTCCGAGCGCGGCGACAGCGCGCAGCGCTTCGAGCGTAGCGGTCGTCCGCCCCGCGACAACACCAGCGAGCGTCCCGCTCGTCCGGAGCGTGCCGAACGCGCTGATTGCCCGCCGCGTGCTAACCCGCCAGAGCGCGCAGGCTCTGGCGGTCGTCCCGAGCGGGGGACTGACCCGCGACGTGCGGAGCGTGGCGAATCTTCGCCGTACTCTCCGCGCGTACCTCGCATTCCACGGACTCCGCCTGCCGCAAACACCGATACCCGGCCGGGGAGCGCGCCGTTCAAGGGCTCCCGCGCAGCGCCCGGTGACCGCGCTTCCTTGGCGCCGCGCGCGCCGCGGAGCGATGGCGGCTGGCGTCAAAAGGTGCCGGCAGCACCCGCGCAGACGAGCGCTGCGCTCGCGCCAACGCCCTTGACGCCGACCTCGGTCAAGGAAGGCGTGCGCGTGTCCAAGCTTTTGTCGGAGCGCGGCATGTGCTCGCGGCGCGAGGCTGACGACTACATCGCCAACGGATGGGTTTTCGTCGATGGTCAGCGGATTTCCGAACTTGGCGCACGCGCGCCGGCCACCGCCGTTGTCTCGCTGGCGGCGGAAGCACAGGAGCGGCAAACGCGGCGCGTGACGATTCTGCTGCACAAGCCGGTCGGCTACGTGTCCGGGCAACCGGAGCCGGGCTGCGTGCCGGCGGTGAAGCTCATCCTGCCGGAAAACGAATGGGCGACACCGGGTGGGCTACGCTTCCAGCCTCGCCATTTGCAGGAACTGGCGCCCGCTGGTCGTCTCGATATTGATTCCACCGGTTTGCTGGTGCTGACGCAGGATGGGCGCGTTGCGCGTGCGCTGATCGGCGACGATTCCAGCGTCGACAAGGAATACCTCGTGCGCGTCGAAGGCACGCTCAGCGACGAGGGCTTGCGCCTGCTGCGCCACGGTTTGTCGCTCGATGGCAAGGAACTGCGTCCGGCTCAGGTGGAGTGGCAGAACGAAGATCAGCTGCGCTTCATCCTGCGCGAAGGGCGCAAACGCCAGATCCGGCGCATGTGCGAGCTTGTCGGCCTGACCGTCGTCGGCCTCAAGCGCGTGCGGATCGGTGGCGTGCGTCTGGGCGACCTGCCGCTCGGACAGTGGCGCTATCTCGGCGACAACGAGAGCTTCTAAGTGTCTGACGACGTATCCGGCGCGTCCGGGCGGAGCCCTTTCGGGGATATCTCCGGAAGGGCGGCGTCGGGCTGGCGCGCGTTTCGCAGACGGGTGTTTTTTTCGTCGTTGAAAAACGCGTAGCGGCCAGCCAGCACGCAGCCTTTCATGCCCGGATCGCAGGCGCGCAGGGCGACCTTGTTGCAGCGGTCATTGACCTCGTGCGGGCAGCCCCAGCCGCCGGCGCTCATGCGGAAGCGCCCGTTGCCGGCGCGCCTTGGCCACGCAGCTGACGGAACTGGTTGATGGCGTCGCGCGTGGCTTGTGCCGCCGTGCGTGCGGCAGCGGCGTATTCGGCGAGACTCGCCCGGCCTTTGCCGGCATAGAGAATGGCGCGCGAGGAGTTGATCATCAGCCCGCCGCCGACGGCGGTTTGTCCGGCGAGCACCGTCGCTTCGATGTCACCGCCCTGCGCGCCAATGCCTGGAACGAGGAGCGGCATGTCGCCAACAAGGGTGCGCACACGGGCGATTTCTGCCGGGAATGTGGCGCCGACCACCAGCGCGAGTTGACCGGTGCTGTTCCACTGCTCTGCGGCGAGCCGTGCGACGCGCTCGAAAAGCCGCTCACCGCCGACATCGAGAAATTGCAGATCGCTACCGCCGGCGTTGGAGGTGCGGCAGAGCAGGATCACCCCGCGCTCGGGCCAGGCCAGATAGGGCTCGACCGAGTCGCGCCCCATGTAGGGATTGACGGTGACGGCGTCAGCGGCGAAGCGCTCGAAGGCTTCGATGGCGTATTGTTCGGCGGTGCTGCCGATATCGCCCCGCTTGGCGTCGAGGATCACCGGGACGCCCGGATGCCGCGTGTGGATGTGGGCGATCAGCGCTTCGAGCTGTTCTTCTGCGCGATGTGCTGCGAAATAGGCGATCTGCGGCTTGAAGGCACAGGCAAGATCGGCGGTGGCGTCGACGATTCCCTTGCAGAATTCAAAGATGGCGTCTGGCCGACCGGCGAGTTCGGCCGGAAAGCGGGCCGGGTCGGGATCAAGGCCCACGCAGAGCAGGGAGTCGCGAGTCGCCCAGGCGGTCGAGAGTTGCTCGATAAAGGTGCGGCGGGGCGCTGCGTGGTCGGGGGCGAGGGGCGTGGTCATGGGCGGTCTCGGTGAACGGCGCGGTGATGCGTGCGCGGGCGTTTCGGTCAGGCTGAAAAAAGAGCGATATTGTAAGCGGCGGCGCGCCGTTTCGCGGTACGCGTACAGTCGGGTTGGCGGATAGGGGGGGACATGCGCAGGATGATGTGTTTCGCGCTGCTTGGCGCGTGCGGGGCGGTGTATGCGGACGATGTGCGGGAGCTGGCTCGCCGCAGCGTGCCGACCTGCGCGGCGCTCGTCGAGGATGCGGCGCGCTTGCGCTGCTTCGATGCGCTGGCGCAGGAGTGGATGCGCGCAGCGGCTTCTGACGCGGCCGCAGCGCCCGTCAGCGCCGCGTTGGCCGGCAGCGGCGCATTGCCGCCGGGCGAAGCGCCATCGCACGGCGCCGGACGGCAGTCTCCCACCTCACTCCCGGCGTCAGGAGAGCCGGGAGCGGCAGCGCTTGCGGCGGGGCGTCTCGGTACGGGTCTCGTTGCCGATCGTTCCTCTGCCGTGCCGTCGCCGCTCGATGAGCGCTGGGAGCTGACGCCGCAAAGCAAGCATGGACTGTGGTCGTTCCGTCCGCACAAGACCAACTACTTTCTCTTCGGGCGCTATAGCGATTCGGTCAATGAACATCCCTACGCCGGCTATCTCAAGTCGGCGTCACCGGAAGCACAGCACCTCGATGCGACCGAGACGAAGTTTCAGCTGAGCTTCAAGACCAAGGTGCAGGAGGATCTCTTCGGGCGTGGCGCGGACCTGTGGTTTGGCTACACGCAGCAGAACAACTGGCAGGTTTTCAACAAAGGCATTTCCGCGCCCTTTCGCGAGGTCAATTACGAGCCGGAGGTCTTCCTCACCGTGCCGACATCGTACGAGTTGCTTGGCCTGCGCGGGCGCTTCGTCAATGTCGGTTTTGTCCACCAGTCGAACGGGCAGACCCGGCCGCTCTCGCGTAGCTGGAATCGTCTCTACGCGCAGGCGGGCTTCGAGGCGGGCGACAATTTCAGCCTGCTGGTGAAGCCCTGGTATCGCCTCAAGGAGCGTGCCGAGGACGACGACAACCCGGATATCAACCGCTACGTCGGCGACTACGAGGTCGAGGCGAGCTATCGTTTTGGCGTGCAGCGCCTGACGCTGATCGGTCGCTCCACCTGGGAGGGCCGGCGCGGCTTTGCGCAGCTCGACTGGACCTTTCCCCTGTACGAGAAGTTACGCGGCTATGTGCAGTTCACCACGGGCTACGGCGAAAGCATGATCGATTTCAACCACCGGCAAAACACGCTCGGCATCGGCATTTTGCTGACCGACTGGATGTAATCCGAAGCGGTCACGCTGATTGCTGCCACGGACACACACCGCCCGGACGGCGCGGGCGAGCGGTGTGATCCCGTCGCCCGCTTCTTCGCTCAGGGCATGATCTCGACGTACTCGTAGACCTCGGCGTCGGCGATCTGCTTCCTGACCGGCAACGACGCCTGCGCGAACCAGGCCTGCGGGTCGTGGCGGTCGATCTCGCGGCCCATGAAGCGGATCAGCTCGCAGATCGGCTCGACGACGCGCTGGCGGTACTCGGCATCCTGCTGCACGTAGCCGCGGTGCAGGTTCTTCATGCAGTTGCGGCGGCACCAGGCGAAGGCCTCGCAGCTCTCGCACGGCATTGCCGGGTGCGGTTGCAGCGGGCTTCTGCGCAGCCAGTTCGACTGGATCTCGCCCATCTGCATCGCCGGGTCGTAGAGCATGTCGGGGCAGGGGAAGATGCGGCCGTCGGGCATCACGTTGAGGATGTGCGTCGACACGCGGCATTGCGTCAGGCCGTGGCACAGCTCGATGACGCGCGAGGGCAGTACCTTGTTGCGCACCATGCCCATCAGCGGGATCAGCGGGTAGAGCTTGTCGGTGCGGTTGAAGAACTTGTCGATCAGGCGAACGAGCACCTCCTTGCGCCGGTCGAGCGAGTCGCCGGCGTACTGCTCGTCGGCGACGAACTGCCAGTAGAGGTAGTCGAAGCTTTCGGCGAGGTCGTCGAGTTCCTCGAAGCTGGTCGTCGGCTTGCCCCAGGTGACGCGCGCGGTGACGGTGCCGCCGATGCGGTCGCGCACGTGCGCGACGTTCTTCTGCACCTGGCGCCAGACGCCGCGGCCGCGGAAGCCGTCGGTCGTCTCTTCGCCGCCGTCGATCGAGACGAGCACGTTGGAAAGCTTGTGCAGCACCCAGTCGGGCAGGTTGTCGAGCAGCGTGCCGTTGGTCTGCAGCTGGTAGCGGAAGCCGGGGAAACGCTGCATCACCTGCTTCATCATCGGCAGGTTGAGCGTCGGCTCGCCGCCGTAGAAGGTGACGTAGATTTCCTTGCCGGCGAGCTGGGCGTCGACGAAAGCGGCCAGCTGATCGATGTCGTACTTGAGCTCGGTCTGCGAACCGAGCATGTCGCCGACGCCGAGCGAGCAGTAGGTGCACTTGAGGTTGCACTTGAGCGTGGTGAGCAGCTGCAGTTCGACGCGGCCGCCGACGATGGCTGGTTCGTTCGTGGTCTGCTGACTGGCGGGGTTCGGGTGATGGATCAGCGGGCTGGCGGTCATGGTCATTTCGCGTGCGATATCGGGGTTTCGTGAAGTTTCAAAGCTTCGGGGCTCCGCTGCGCGCTGGCAGCGGAGCCCCGAAGCGGATCGTGTCGAGCTGTCAGCGGCGGCTCAGCCCTTGCTCCAGGAGTCCTTGAGCGTCACCGCGCGGTTGAACACCGGCGCGCCCGGACGGCTGACGACGCGGTCGGCGACGAAGTAGCCGTGGCGCTCGAACTGGAAGCGTGCCTCGGCCGGCGCGTCGCGCAGCGCCGGTTCGAGCTGCGCCGTGATCGTCTGCCGCGAATTCGGGTTGAGGTCGTCGAGGAAGCTGCGTTCGAGGCCTTCGGCGTCGCCCGCATTTTCGTCGACTCGGCGCGCGCCGGGGGCCGGCACGGCGAACAGGCGGTCGTAGAGGCGCACTTCGGCGGCGAAGCCGTCGGCCGCCGACACCCAGTGCAGGTTGCCCTTGACCTTGACCGAGTCGGCGCCGGGTGTTCCCGACTTCGTTTCCGGCAGGTACTCGCAGAGAACGGCAGTGACATTGCCGTCGGCATCCTTCTCGCAGCCGGTGCAGCGAACGACGTAGGCGTAGCGCAGGCGTGCCTGGTTGCCGGGGAACAGGCGGCGGTAGCCCTTGACCGGGACTTCCATGAAGTCCTCGCGCTCGATCCACAGTTCGCGGCCGAAAGGCAGCGTGCGCGTGCCGAGCTCGGGCTGTTGCGGATGGTTCGGCGCCGAGCACTCCTCGCTCTGGTCTTCCGGGTAGTTGGTGATGATCAGCTTCAACGGGTCGAGCACGGCGATGCGGCGCTCGGCCGATTCGTTGAGCACTTCGCGCTGGCAGTCCTCGAGCAGCGCGAAGTCGATCAGCGAGTCCGACTTGGAGACGCCGATGCGCTCGGCGAAGAGGCGGAAGCCTTCGGGCGAGTAGCCGCGGCGACGCGCGCCGACCAGCGTCGGCAGGCGCGGATCGTCCCAGCCGTCGACGTGGCCTTCCTCGACCAGCTGGATCAGCTTGCGCTTGGAGAGCACGACGTAGGTGAGGTTGAGGCGCGAGAACTCGATCTGCTGCGGCAACGGCCGTTGCAACAGGCCGCCGACGTTACTGCCGTCGGCCAGCGTCGTCGTTTCGGCGAGGCGTTCGAGCAGCCAGTCGTAGAACGGGCGCTGATCCTCGAATTCGAGCGTGCAGATCGAGTGCGTGATGTTCTCGAGCGCGTCCTCGATCGGGTGGGCGAAGGTGTACAGCGGATAGACGCAGTAACGGTCGCCGCTGCGGTGGTGCGTGGCGTGGCGGATGCGGTAGATCAGCGGGTCGCGCAGGTTGATGTTGGGCGAGGCCATGTCGATCTTCGCGCGCAGCACGTGCGTGCCGTCGGCGAATTCGCCGGCCTGCATGCGGCGGAAGAGGTCGAGGTTTTCTTCGCGGCTGCGCGTGCGGAACGGCGAGTCGACGCCGGGCTGCGTCAGCGTGCCGCGGCCGGCGCGAATCTCGTCGGCGCTCTGGCTGTCGACGTAGGCGTTGCCGGTGACGATCAGGTGCTCGGCGAAGGCGAGCATCCAGGCGAAGTAGTCGGAGGCGTGGTAGAGATTGGTCTCATCGCCCTGCTCCCAGGAAAAACCGAGCCAGCGCACGGCGTCGATGATCGAATCGACGTATTCCTGGTCTTCCTTGGCCGGATTGGTATCGTCAAAACGCAGGTGACAGCGGCCGCCGTACTGCTCGGCGAGCCCGAAGTTCAGACAGATCGACTTGGCGTGGCCAAAGTGCAGATAGCCGTTCGGCTCGGGCGGAAAGCGCGTGCGCAGACGCGCCGTGTCGAGCGGGGCTGTCGCCTGTTCGGCTGCCGCGCCCGGCGTACCGCGCCAGCGCCGAGTGGCAAATTTGCCGGCGGCGAGGTCCGTTTCGACGATGGTGCGGATGAAATGACTGGCCGGATGCGCCGTCGGCGAAGCCGGCGCGTCGTGCGCCGCGCCTTGTGCGGGCGGGAAATGCGTGGGTTGGGTCACAGCGGTTCCTCGATTGCGTAAGCCTCGTATTTTAGCAGCAGGGGGCGGGGCTGGCCGCGTCGTCTGCATGCCTTGATTTAAAAGGGACAGAGGCCTCACTCAGGCGCCTATCATTCGTTTTTTGCAGTATCGTTTGTCAATTATTTGCACCTCGCGAGGCGAATCATGAGCATTACTCAACGTCTAGTCCTGACCTTGCTGCTGGCGCTGGCGGCATTGGTTGGTGTCGGCAGCGGTGGCCTCTGGCAGCTGTACTCGGCGCAGCAGCGCGTCGAATATGTCGAGACCAACATCATGCCCAGTCTGACGGTGCTCGATGACGCGATGCTGACCTTCGCCTCCCTGCGCGTCGCGGCGTATCAGCATGCGCTGGTCAGTGATCACGATGGCAAGCATCGTCTGGAAGCGGAAATCGCCGCGTCAGAAAAATCGATCAAGGAAAGCCTCGATCACTACGAGCGCGATCTGATTTCCGACGACGAGGACCGCAAGCTGCTCGGCGATGACCGCGCCGCCTTCCTTGCCTACAGCGACCTTATGGCGACGGCGCTGGAGCGCTCGAATTCCGGCGATATCGAGGGTGCCCGGACGATTCTGACGACAGCGCTGCGGGCGACGTCGCGCGTCGTCAATGGCGCACTGAAAGCGCACGTCGACTACAACCACCAGTTGAGCGACGCCGTGAAGGCGGAAGGCCTGGCCGCGTATAACCGCTCGTTGCAGATCATCGGCGCCACCATCGCCCTCTCCCTTTTGCTGGTGTCGGTGCTCGGTGGCCTGCTCTACCGCAGCATTCGCAACAGCTTGTCGGGCATCGAATCAACGCTCATCTCGGTCAGCTCGACGCTCGATTTCACGCAGACAGCGCCGGTTTTGCGCGATGACGAAGTCGGCCGGACGGCGAAAGCCTTCAACGCCCTGCTGACGACCTTGCGCGGCGGTCTGGGCGAGATTTCCGGCTGTGCGGGCGAAGTCGCCAATGCTTCGCGCGAGCTGACTTCGACGGCGCAGCAAGTGGCGCACGCCGCCGCCGCACAGAGCGAAGCCTCCTCGTCGGTGGCCGCGAGCGTGCAGCAGATGACGGTGAGCATCAACCACGTCGCCGAGCGCACGCGTGACGCGCAGTCGCTGGCTGCCACGTCGAGCGAACTGGCGCTGTCGAGCTCGAAGACCATCGGCGAGACGATTGACGACATCCGCGAGATTTCGTCGGTGGTGCGTAGCGCCGCCAGCTCGATCCGCGATCTGGAAACACAAAGCACGGCGATCGGCAGCGTCGTTCAGGTCATCCGCGAAGTTGCCGAACAGACCAACCTGCTGGCCCTCAACGCGGCCATCGAAGCGGCGCGTGCCGGCGAGCAGGGCCGCGGTTTCGCTGTGGTGGCGGACGAAGTGCGCAAGCTCGCCGAACGCACCGCCGCCTCGACACAGGAAATCGCCGGCACCATCGAAGCAATGCGCGTCGGCTCGCATCACGCGGCCGAGCAGGTGCTGGCCGTCGAGGCGCGGGTTAACGACAGCGTCACGCGCGCGGATAATGCCGACCAGGCCATCCGGCGCATCGGCGAGGCCGCCAGCCAGACCACGGCGACGGTAAACGAAATCGCCGACAGCATTCGCGAACAGGGTCTGGCGAGCAACAGCATTGCCGGTCAGATCGAGCGGATCGCCCAGATGTCCGAAGAATCCAGTGCCGCTGCCGAAGAAACCGCCGCTGCGGCGGGTAGCCTCGACGAGCAGGCGGCGAAACAGCAATCCGTGTTGGGACGGTACAAACTCTGAGTCGGAACGACGCACCCACGGCTGCCAAGGCGGCCGACGACTACCTTGCCGCCGATCATGCGCGCCTGCGTCAGTTGGCGCGCGATCTGCGACACGCCTTCGGTGACAAACGCGAGGCGCTGGCCGCCGAGCATGCGGCCTTGCTCGCCCGCTCACAGGCAGCCGTGGCGCAGCGCCGTCTGCGCCTGCCGCAGCCGGTTTTCGCCGACGATCTGCCGGTCAACGGCCGGCGAGACGAAATCGCCGCCCTCATTGCCGCGCATCAGGTGGTCATCGTCTGTGGTGAGACAGGCTCCGGCAAAACCACGCAGCTACCGAAAATCTGCCTCGCACTGGGGCGGGGTACGCGTGGCCTGATCGGCCACACGCAACCGCGCCGGATTGCCGCCCGCGCCGTCGCCTCGCGTGTCGCACAGGAGCTGTCTAGCGAACCGGGGGCGCTGGTTGGCTACAAGATCCGCTTTGCCGATCGCACCTCGCCCGGCGCCTACATCAAGTTGATGACCGACGGCATTCTGCTCGCCGAGACGCAGGGCGACCCGCAGCTCGCGCAGTACGACACGCTGATCATCGACGAGGCGCATGAGCGCAGCCTCAACATCGATTTCCTGCTCGGCTATCTGCGCCAACTGCTGCCCAAGCGGCCTGACCTGAAGGTGATCATCACCTCGGCGACCATCGATGCCGAGCGTTTCGCCCGCCATTTCGCCCTCGGTGGTTCACCGGCGCCGGTCATCGAGGTGTCGGGTCGCCTGTACCCGGTGGAGACGCGCTATCGTCCCCTGACGGTCGACACGAGCGTTCAGGCGCTCCGCGCCAATTACCTTGGCGGCGAAGCGAGCGCTCGCGAAAGTGCTGCGCCGACGGGTGCCAAGGGCACCGCCGTTCTCGAACGCGATCTCTACGACGCCATCGTCGATGCCTGCGACGAACTGCTGCGTTGCGGCCCCGGCGACGTGCTCGTTTTCCTGCCCGGCGAGCGTGAAATCCGCGACGCCGCCGAAGCGCTGCGCAAGCACGCCTTCACCGGCGCTGCCGCGCACGCCGACATCCTGCCGCTCTTCGCGCGCCTCTCGGCCGAGGAGCAGTCGCGCATCTTCCGCCCGCATGGCGGCCTGCGCATCGTGCTGGCGACCAACGTCGCCGAAACCTCGCTCACCGTTCCGGGCATTCGCTACGTCGTCGATACGGGGTTGGCACGCGTCAAACGTTACTCGTACCGCAACAAGGTCGAGCAGTTGCGTGTCGAGAAGATTGCCCAGTCAGCCGCCAACCAGCGCGCCGGGCGTTGCGGCCGTGTCGCCGCCGGCGTCTGCATCCGTCTCTACGACGAGGCCGACTTTGCCGCACGGCCGGCTTTTGGCGATCCGGAAATCCTGCGTTCCTCGCTGGCTGGCGTCATCCTGCGCATGAAAGCGCTGCGCTTGGGCGATATCGAAGATTTCCCCTTCATCGACGCGCCGCCGAGCAAGGCAATCAGCGATGGCTATCAGCTGTTGACCGAACTGGGCGCCGTGACGGACGAACGGGCGCTGACAGATGTCGGCCGCACGCTCGCCGCCTTGCCGCTCGATCCGCGCATCGCGCGCATGATTGTCGCCGCGCGCGACGAGGGCTGCCTCGACGAGATGCTCGTCATTGCCGCCGCGCTGACCGTGCAGGACCCGCGCGAGCGTCCGCAGGAGCGCCAAGGGTCTGCCGATGCGGCGCATCGCCGCTTCGCCGACGAGAAGTCGGAGTTCCTTTCCTGGCTCAAGCTCTGGCAGTGGTATCAGAGCGAATTGGCGCACAAGAAGTCGCAGCGCAAGCTGGCGCAGGCCTGTCAGGAGAATTTTCTCGCGCCGCAGCGCATGCGCGAATGGCACGATGTGCACGCGCAGCTGCATGCCGTCGCGGCCGAACACGGCTGGCTGCATGCCGACGCGCCGCCGGCGCGTCCGGCCAGCGGGAAAAAGGCCGGCGCAGCGGCGGCTCCCGCCGCGACTCGCGCCTTGCCTGCCGTTTCCGCTACATCGTCCGCAACGGCGCAGCAAGTAGCAGTGCCCGCTGCGCCTCTTTCGCCCATTCCCCCTCTGTCGCCTGCCGCCGAGGCGGCGCGTTATACGGCGATTCACCGTTCGCTGCTCGCGGGCCTGCTCGGCAATGTCGGTTCGCGTGCCGAGGATGCGCCGCATTATCTTGGCGCACGCGGCATTCGCTTCTTTGTGCATCCGTCTTCGCCCTTGCAGAAAAAAGCGGGCAAATGGATCGCGGCGGCCGAGATCGCCGAAACCAGCCGTCTCTACGCGCGCTGTATCGCCCGCATCGATCCCGATTGGCTGGAGCAGGTGGGCGCTCACCTGATTCGCCGCAGTCACGCCGATCCGCATTGGGAAAAGAAGGCGATGCAGGCCGTCGCCTTCGAGCGCAGTACGCTCTACGGGATGGTCGTTACCCCGCGCCGCCGGGTGGCCTGGGCGCCGCTCGATCCGGCCGGCGCGCGGGAATTGTTCATCCGCCAGGGCTTGGTTGGCGGCGAAGTGAGCGAGGACTACGCGCGGCGCTGGGCGTTCTACCGTCACAATCGGGCGTTGATCGACGAGATCGAGGCGCTCGAACACAAATCGCGCCGCCCGGACGTGCTGGTCGACGACGAACTGATTTTCGCCTTCTACGATCGCGTCATTCCCGCCGCGGTGGTCGATGGCGCTTCCTTCGAGCGCTGGCGGCGCGACGCCGAGCGCGCCACGCCGCGTCTACTGCATCTCGAGCGCGACGAATTGATGCGCCACGAAGCCGCTGGCATTACCAGCGAGGCGTTCCCTTCGCGCCTTAACGTTGGTCTGGGCGCGGCAGCGTTTTCCTTGCCGCTGACGTATCACTTCGACCCCGGCAACGCGCGCGATGGCGTCACCCTGATCGTGCCGCTGGCGCAGCTCAATCGCCTGCCGGCGGTGCGTTGCGAGTGGCTGGTGCCTGGCCTGCTCAAGGAAAAAGTCGTCCAGCTCTTGAAAACGCTGCCGCAACGCATTCGCAGCAAGCTCGTTCCCTTGCCGGAGTTCGCCGAATCCTTCGTCGCCGAGGTGACGCCGGGCGAGCAGTCTCTGGTCTCGGCGCTGATTGCCTACATTCACGAAACGCGCGGCATCAATGCGCGAGGCTGGGCGCTGACGCCGGATGCTTTCCGTCCGGATGCCTTGCCCGCGCATTTGCTGATGAATTTCCGTCTCGTCGAATCGCTCACCGAGACGCCGCCCGTCTCCTCTGGCTGGCGATCGTCGGCCGTGAGCAGCGGCGTGACGAACGGTCCGTCGGCGCCGGCGCCGATCGAGGGCCGCTTGCTGGCGACGAGCCGCAGTCTGGCGGAGTTACGCGCCGACTGGGGACGCGAGGCGCGAGCGGAGTTCGCCGCCGCGGCGGCTGCGAGTGTGTCGGTGGCTGATTTCAGGGGGGTGGCGTCTGCCACAGAGCCTAACGGCGCCAAGGCCTCCGCCGATTCTTCTCGCCTGCCATTGACCGCCGACACCCGTGCCGAGGCGGCAGACGCTGCGCCGACGCTGACGGGGCTGACGACATGGAGCATCGGCGAGTTGCCCGAATTGATGGAGGTCCCGGCCGGTGGCCAGACGGCCATTGGCTATCCGGCCTTGCACGACGATGGCGACAGCGTGTCGGTGCGCGTCTTCGACTCGCCCGATGAGGCCAGGCGCATCCATCGGCGCGGTTTGCTGCGGCTTTTCATGCTGCATTTTCGCGAGCAGGCGAAGTACTTCGAGAAGAATCTGCCGAACCTGACGCGCATGGGCATGCTGTATCTGCCACTTGGCGCGCTCGAAGATCTGCGCCGCCAACTGATCGAGACGGCGTTCGCCCGCGCCTGCCTTGCTGAGCCCTGGCCCGGCAGCGCCGAGACTTTCAGCGCGCGCTGCGTCGAAGCCAAGTCCCGTCTGGGTCTGCTGGCGCAGGAAATCTGTCGGCTGGTTGAGCAGATCCTCACCGATTGGCAGGCGCTGCAAAAGAAGCTGCCGGCGTTTCGTGCCCATGCCAGTGCGCTGGGCGATATCGAACGGCAGGTGGGTCGCCTCATTCACAAGAAGTTCGTCGTCGACACGCCCTTCGAGCGTTTACAGCATCTGCCCCGTTATCTGCAAGCGGCGGCGCTGCGTCTCGACAAGCTGCGCAAGAACGGCGACGATGGCGCGGCGCGCGATGCCCGTGCGCAGGCCGAGGTGGCCGATCTGTGGACGCACTACGAGCGGCGGGCCATCGCACTGGCCAGGCAGGGCGTCGCCGAGCCGGCGCTGGAGCAGTTCCGCTGGTTGCTCGAAGAATTGCGCGTGCAGCTTTTTGCACAGGAGTTGCGTACGCCGGCGCCGGTGTCGGTCAAACGCTTGCAGAAAATGTGGGACAGCATCGGCCGGGGAGGGTGAGTGGGCGCTTCAGTGAGTGAGGTGGCGCAGGAGAGTGCCGGCTGGAGGATGCCGGAAGTCGTCGTCGCCCTTGCGCGTGCCTTGCGCAGCATGGCCCGGCCGCGCCTCTGGGGCTATGTGCTGGCGCCGGCGCTGTTGGCCTTTGCGGCGTGGATCATCCTCGCGCTTCTGGTGCTGGATCGGCTGGTCGCCCGTTTACTCGACGAAGCGCCGCTGATCTGGATCACCGGACTGGGCGCTGTCTGGTTGGCCAAACTCTTGGCTGTGTTGGGCGCCTGGGCCTTTGTCCTCGCTGCCGCGACCGTCAGCGCGACGGTGCTGGCGGCGCTCTTCGTACTCCCGCTCGTGCTGCGCCGCGTTTCCGCGCGCGAATACGCCGACCTCTCCGCCGCCGGCCGTGACAGCACGGCGGCGTCGACGTGGAATAGCGTGTCGGCGGTGTTGCTGTTTGCTTTGGGCTGGTTGGTGAGTCTGCCGCTCTGGCTGATTCCTGGCGGCGGCCTGCTGGTGCCGGTGTTCTGGCTGGCGTGGTTCAACCGCCGCACCTTCGCTTTCGATGCCCTGGCGGTGCACGCCAGCGACGCCGAGCGGCGCGCCCTGTTGCGCCAGCATCGGCTGCCGCTGCTGGCCTTGGGGGGCGTGCTGGCGCTCCTCGCGCACATACCGCTTCTTGGCCTGCTGGTGCCGACGCTGGCCGTGCTCGCGTACATTCACTATTGCCTCGAAGCCTTGCGGCGCACGCGGCGCGAGGCGCGTCTGACCATCATCGTGGAGGAAGATCAATGAACTTCGGCGCGTTCATCATTGGCGACGAAATCCTGTCGGGAAAACGGGCGGACAAGCATTTCGCCAAGCTCGCCGAGTTGCTGGCGGCACGCGGTCTGCGCCTGACGTGGGTCGACTATCTGGGGGACGAGCGCGCGCGACTGGCGGCGGCTTTCCGGCGCAGCTTTGCGTCGGGCGACGTTGTTTTCAGCTTCGGCGGCATCGGCAACACGCCGGATGACCATACGCGGCAGGCGGTAGCCGAGGCGCTCGACGTCGATCTCGTCCTGCACCCCGATGCCGAGCGCGAGATTCGCGCGCGCTTTGCCGACGTGCAAGCGCCGCCGGGAGCGCCGGCGTGGCCTTCGCCGGAGCATTTTCAGCTGGGAACCTTCCCGCGTGGCGTCGATATCGTGCCGAATCCGTTCAACCGCATTCCCGGCTTTCGCGTGCGCGACCACCATTTCCTGCCGGGCTTCCCACAGATGTCGCATCCGATGGCGGCGTGGGCGCTCGACACGTTTTATTCGCACCTTTTCAATCGCCGGCCGCCGGTCGATCGTGCCCTGTTGCTTACCGGCCCACTCGCCTACGAAAGCGCGCTGCTCGATCTGATGGAGCGCATCGTCGCCGCCTATCCGACGCTGCGTCTCTTCAGCTTGCCGTCCATCGGTGAGGACGGACAGCGTCGGCACCTTGAGTTGGGGGTTGAAGGCGATCCGGCCCTGGTGGATAAGGCGCTGGGTGAGATTCGCGCTGAGGTTGAGGCGCGCGGCATCGCCTGGACGGAACGCCCCTGAACGGGCAATAAAAAGCCCGACCATCGGTCGGGCTGGATGGTGCAGAAAGCGGTCGCCGGGATCAGGCGGCCGCTTTTTTCTTCGTCGCGCCCGTCGCGGCGGCAGTCGCCGAGACGGCCTTGACCGTTGCGTTGGTGGCGGCGGCAACGTTGGCTTCGGTAATCTCGGCGACTTGCTTGGCTGCCTTGTTCAGGCTGTCGAAGGCCGAATTGGCAGCGGCAAAGGCCGATTTCACGGCGGCGACGGCGACGTCGGAACCTGCCGGCGCGGTTTTCGTCGCTTGGTCGAGCAGGCCGGCGACGGTCTTTTGAAACTCTCCGTACTGCGCTTCAAGCAGCTTGGCGATTTCTTCCTGCGACTGCGCGGAGATTTCGTAGAAGCTGCGCGAATAGGAGACGACCTTTTCGACGCTCGGCTGGGCCAGCGAGGCCTGCACCGCCAGCGCTTCTTGCACGTCCTTCGCGCCGAGCAGCGCCTTGGTGTTGGTGACGCTGTCTTCGAGCAGCGCGCGCGCGGTGTTGAGGTTGAGGGCTGCGACGCGTTCGGCTCCCGCCAGCGCCGAATTGGCGAGGCTGAGCAGGGCTTCGACGGAGGCTTTGTTAGCGGCGGTGAATTGTTCGGTGGCGTTCGTCATGGCGATTCTCCTGGGTAGATGAGGTCGATTCTGCACAAAGCTCGGCCCGTGCTCTCGTAACGACCACCCGGAATCGGTGGCATGCGCGTAACGGACTGGCCGGTGGTGTGGCGTCAATTGCTGCGCTGCACCATGAGGCGGATTATAGTCGCGAAAATGCCTACGTCAAGCAGAAATGCTGCGCTGCCGCAATCGCGCAGGTGTCTGGCAGAAAGGCGTTTTTTGACGGCGAGAGAGCTTGTTTTTCGCGGGTTTTGCGAGCGGGGCCGGCGCTGAGTGGCGCGTACGCCGGGCGCTCATTGGGTGAGGCGATTTGGCTGCGGTAGATGATGGATTTTCTGCCGAGTCGCCGGCCGGCCTCGCGCCCGAACGCTTGCCCGACTTGCTTGCCCCATTGGCGAGTCAGTCGTCATGCCTCCTCGTGATACCCTGCGGCAGGGGTTTGTGGTGTGCGTGGCGCGACGTAAAACTGCGGCCGGGCGATTCGAATTGGCAACGGGAGGACAGGGGTGGCGATCGATCTTTCTCTCATGGGCGAGCTGGTCAGACGGGCGGCAACGGAGCTGGCAGATATACGTTATCTTCGCCCTCTGCTCAGGGACATCATTGCGAAAGATGAAAGAGTCCTTGAAATTGGCGCCGGCGATGCGCCGCTTTTCCAGAAGGGCAGCCACGAAAACTACAAGGTGCTGGACTATTACTCCACCGAGGAGATAGCGAGGCATTTCGAAGTCGATTATGGAATCGAGCGTGCAAAGTTCGCCAACTTCGCGGCGGTGGATTTTGTCTGCAAGGATGGCGCGCTGTCCCGGGCGGTCGCTGGGGCGACCTTTGACGTTGTCTATAGCTCGCACGCGGTCGAGCATCAGCCGTGTCTCGTTCGCCACCTACAGGAGATCGAGAAGATTCTGGCGCCCGATGCGGTGGTCGTGATGATCGTGCCGGATAAGGAACACACCTTTGACGCGCTGCGCCAACTGTCGACGACCGGCGACGTTCTCTATGCATTTCATTCGGGCGGTGAAAAACCGCGCGGCGCCGAGGTCTTCGAGTTTTACGCGCGCCACATCAACATAAACCCTGATCGAAAGGTATTGGCGCACGAAGCCTTCGCCTTCAGCAATAGCCTCTTTGACGCCTACGATAAGTTCAAGCAGTCCATTGCCGCCGATCCGGCATATTTCGATATCCATAACTGGGCGTTTACGCCCAACAGCTTCGTTCTTATCGTTCTTGAGCTTTACCTGCTGGGCCTTACCCGCCTGTTCCCGCAGATCATTTCCGGCGTGAACGGCAATGAATTCATGTGCGTGATGAACGTGCAGAATCCTCCGCAGGCAGAGGAATTGCCCGCGCTCAACGAGTTCCGCTTGCAGCTGTGCCGCGAGTTGAGTTTTTCCTAGCGGCGCTTCGGTAGGGCACTCGCCGTCGCTTAGTGCGCGACGGGAGGTTTCGCGCGAAGAACACCACGGCGGTGTTGCGTGCGGCAGGCATGCGTCGTGCGCCGCCTGCCCCTGTGTTTGCGTTTCAGCGGTGCCGGAAGACGGGCGGGCGTTTCTCTAGGAAAGCGCTCATGCCTTCCTTCTGGTCTTCGAGGCCGAAGCTGGCGTGGAAGGTGCGCCGCTCGAAAAGCAGACCGTCCTGCAGGCCGCTCTCGAAGGCGCGATTGACGGCTTCCTTGATCATCATTGCCACCGGCAACGAATTGGCAGCGATCTTGGTGGCGACGGCGATGGCTTCTTCGACTAGGCCGTCGGCGGGAACGACGCGGGCGACGAGGCCGGCGCGTTCGGCTTCTTCGGCGCCCATCAGGCGACCGGTCAGGCACATTTCCATCGCCTTGGCTTTGCCGATGGCGCGCGGCAGGCGTTGCGTGCCGCCGGCGCCGGGCAGCGTGCCGAGCTTGATTTCCGGCTGGCCGAACTGGGCTGTGTCTGCTGCCAGAATGAAATCGCACATCATCGCCAGCTCACAGCCTCCCCCGAGCGCGTAGCCTGCGACGGCGGCGATGACCGGCTTGCGGCAGGTTTTCACCCGCTCCCAGTTTCGCGTGATGAAATCGCCGCGATAAGCGTCGATGTACGACAGCGCTTGCATCGCCGCGATATCGGCACCGGCAGCGAAGGCCTTCGCCGAGCCGGTAATGACAATGGCGCCAATCGAATCGTCGGCCTCGAACGCATCAAGGGCGGCGCCGATTTCGCTGACCAGCTCGTCGCAAAGCGCGTTGAGCTGCTGCGGCCGGTTGAGCGTGATGAGCCCCACCCTTGCCCGGCGATCAACGATAACGAAACGATAGGTGGGCAAATCGGCGGGCGTGCTCATCGTTAGTCTCCTCGGGGTTGAACGCTGGGTGTGGCTTTGAGCGGAAGCGGCGCGCCGGTGGCCGGCGCCGTCTCGCCGTCATGCGGGCGGGGTTGCAGGATGGCGCGTACGCGGCCGGCAGGAACGCCCGGTGTCTTGGCCGGCGAACCATTGGCGTTCACGCCATTGGTGACGAGGTATTTCTCGCTCAGCGAGTCATAAACGACGTAATGGCCGCGCACCTCGTCCTGCCCGTTTTTCACCCAGGCACGGACGAAAAACTCGGTTTTTTCGCTGCGCGCGTCGTATTCGATCCGCTCGCCTTCGCCTTCGATGAAATCGTCCTTGCCCTCGCGCTTCTGGCGGAAGTGGGCGAGGCCCTTGGCGCCGCCGATGGCGGTGCCGCGCTGGAAGCCGTCGGCGTCCTGCGTGACGATCAGACGGTCCGTGCGGATCTGCAGGGTGCCTTGCGTCAGGACGACCGCTCCTTCGTAGATCTGCACTTTCTTGATGTCGTCGACGCTGATGCGGTCGGCTTCAAGGTTGATCGGCTTGTCACGGTCGGCCCGTTCGGCCAAGGCCGGCGTCGTTGCGCCGCAAACGGCAAGAAGTAGCGAGCACGTGGCAAGCCAGTGCGGCGCGCACGGAGTGCGCCGGGTGTGTCGGGGGGGGGGCTGGCGTGGCTTCATGGGCTTAGTGCTTTTTCGCGTTGGGGCTTTCGAATTGGCCGACGGCGCGCGATTCGAGAACGTAGTTCTCGGTCACGCTATCGATGCGCATGCCCACGCCGGTCAGCCAGGAGGCGCCTTCGGTGATGCGCACCGGACTCGCGGTGAACGCCTTTTCGTCGTCAGGCAGTACCGTCAGCTGCGGCATGGTCGCGACCATGGTGTCGCGTTTGCCGCTGGCCGCGCGCTCGACACGGACGTTGTCGTAGAGATCGACCCGCTCGCCGTCCTGCGACAGATGCGCGCGATCCGATGACATGCGCGTCGTTGGCCGTCCCGGTGCTACGTGCACGAGGAGCGGCTTCTTCAGGTCGGTGGTGTCGTCGTCGGGGAAGTGGCGGATTTCGTCGCTGGTCAGCGTGTATTGCAGGCGACCGTTGTTGTCGAACTTGCGCAGTTCCGACTGGCTGACGATGTAGTCAGGGTCGTGGCGGGTCTTGCCGTCGTGCTTCTCTTCGGGCAACTCGACAGCGCCGCGCAGCCACCAGCTCAACGCGGCCAGCGCGAGCAGCACGGTCAGCGGAAAAAGGGCGCTGGATAGACGCTTCATGGCGTCGGCGTCGGTAGCCAGTGGGCCAGTATGTCGTCGAGCCGGTCTTGCGCGTCGAGGATGAACTCGCACACTTCACGGACCGCGCCGTGGCCGCCATGCCGCTGCGTGACCAGGGTCGCCTGTCGTTGTGCCAGCGGATGCGCATCGCCCGGTGCGGCAGAAAAACCGCAGGCGGCCATGACGCGCAGGTCGACGATGTCGTCGCCCATGTAGCCAGCGTGCGCGGCGTCGATGCCGTGTTCAGCGAGAAAGGCAGCGAGCGTGGCGCGCTTGTCTTCGATGCCTTGAAAGAGGTGCTCGATGCCGAGGTTCTCGGCGCGTCGCGCCACGCAGGGCGAGCGTCGGCCAGTGATGATGGCAACGATAATTCCCGCCTGTTGCAGGAGCTTGATGCCGAGGCCGTCGAGCGTGTTGAAGGCTTTCAGTTCGGTGCCTTCGTCGGTGAAAAAGAGCGTGCCGTCGGTCATCACACCGTCGATGTCGAAAGCCATGACGCGTAGCGGGCGCGCACAGTCGCGGGCGTGGCGGTGGGCTTGCATCAGATGACCTTGGCCTGGAAGAGATCGTGCATGTTGAGTGCGCCCACCAGCGTTCCGGCGTCGTCGACGACCGGTAACTGATTAATCTTGAAGTGTTCCATCATTTCGACCGCTTCGACGGCGAGGCGGTCGGGAGCCAGCGTGCGGGGGCGCGGTGTCATGACGTCGGCGAGCCGTGCGCGACGCAGGTCGATGTCCTGCGCGAAGGCGCGACGCAGGTCGCCGTCAGTGAAAACACCCACCACCCGACGTTCCGCCGAGACGACGACGGTCATGCCGATGCCGCCGCGCGAGATTTCGAGAATCGCCTCGGCGACGCTGGCTTCGGGCGTCACGCTTGGCACATCGTCGCCGCTACGCATGACGTCGCGCACATGCGTCAGCAGACGTCGTCCGAGCGTGCCGCCGGGGTGCGAACGGGCGAAGTCGTTGGCTGAAAAGCCGCGGGCATCGAGCAGGGCGACGGCGAGCGCGTCGCCGAGAGCCAGTGCCGCCGTCGTACTCGCCGTCGGCGCCAGATTGAGCGGACAGGCTTCCTGCGTGACGCCGGCGTCGAGGTGTACGTCGGCTTCCCTGGCCAGCGACGAGGCGGCGTTGCCGGTCATGGCGATGAGCTTGGCGCCCTGACGCTTGATGATCGGCACGATGGTCAGTAACTCGGCGCTTTCGCCGGAGTTGGATAGCGCGATCAGCGCGTCATCGCGCTGGATCATGCCCAGATCGCCGTGGATCGCTTCGGCGGGATGAACGAAATACGCGGGGGTGCCGGTCGAGGCCAGCGTCGAGGCGATCTTGCGGCCGATGTGCCCCGATTTGCCGATGCCGCTGACGATGACGCGTCCGCGCCGTGCCAGGATGAGGGCGACGGCTTCGTCGAAGGCGCCGTCGAGCCGGTCGGCGAGTGCGGCGACCGCGTCGGCTTCGACGCGCAGAACGTGCCGCGCCAGGGTCAGAGCCTTCGATGATGACTGAGTTTGGTCCATCGGTAGGGAACGGTTATTATTTGGCCGAGTATAGCAGAAGCGACCTTCGCCCCTCTGCTGCACGCCGGGCCTCGCGCCGATGTCCGAGCCTGCTCCGCCGCCGATTTTTCTGCCTCTCCGAGGCGCCGCAGCCAAGCCGACTCTATGGATACCTTGCCGATTGTTTTGATGTTGCTCGGCGCCTCGGTGGCGGCGGTCATCGTTTTCCGCCGCCTTAACCTGCCGCCAGTGCTGGGCTACCTGTTCGTCGGTGCCCTGATCGGTCCGCACGCTTTCAATCTGATTCATCGCGTCTCGGCGGCGCAGCATCTGGCCGAATTCGGCGTCGTTTTCCTGATGTTCTCCATCGGCCTCGAGTTTTCGTTACCGAAGCTCTACGCCATGAAGCGCATCGTCTTCGGTCTCGGTTTCTTGCAGGTTGCCGCGAGCCTGCTGGTGACGACGGCGGTCGTCATGCTCTGCGGTCTCTCCTGGCAGGCCGGTGTCGCCTTGGGCGGCGCCTTGTCGCTGAGTTCGACGGCGGTGCTGACAAAGCTGCTGACAGATCGCCTCGAACTGGATTCGCCGCACGGCCGCGAAGTCATGGGCGTGCTGCTGTTTCAGGATCTGGCCGTGGTGCCGCTGCTCATCCTGATCCCCTCGTTTTCGCGCCCGCCGGAAGAGATGGCGGTGATGATGGCCGTCGCCCTCCTGAAGGCGGCCGTGGTGTTGTCGGTCGTCCTGTTCCTCGGCCAGCGGCTGATGAGCAAGTGGTTTTTCATCGTGGCGCGCGGCAAGTCGGCAGAGCTTTTCATGCTCAACGTGTTGCTGATCACGCTGGGTCTGGCGCAACTGACCGAGTTTGCCGGTTTGTCGATGGCGCTGGGGGCTTTCGTCGCCGGTATGTTGATCTCGGAAACCGAATACCGGCATCGCGTGGAAGAGGACATCAAACCTTTCCGTGACGTGCTGATGGGGCTCTTTTTCGTCACCATCGGCATGCTGCTCGACATGCCTCTGGTGCTGCGCAACCTGCCGCTGGTGTTGGCGGTGCTGGTGGCGTTGCTGTTCCTGAAATTCGCGCTGGTCGCCGGGTTGTCGCGCCTGTTCGGTTCGCCGACCGCGACCGCCTTGCGTTCCGGCCTCTGGCTGTGCGCTGGTGGCGAATTCGGTTTTGTCTTGCTGGCGGAGATCAAGAAGCTGCACTTCGCGCCATCGCCAGCCTTGCAGGCGGTGCTGGCGGCGCTGGTGCTATCGATGCTGCTGGCGCCAATCGTCGTGCATTACAGCGACAAGCTGGTGCTGCGCTTCGCCGCCAGCGAATGGATGTTGCGCTCGATGGCGCTGACGACCATCGCCGCGCAGTCGATGGGCGCCGAGAAGCACGCGGTGATTTGCGGTTTCGGGCGCAATGGTCAGTATCTGGCGCGTTTTTTGGGGCAGGAGGGGGTCAGTTACGTCGCGCTCGACCTTGACCCGGAACGCGTGCGCGAGGCCGCTGCCGCCGGCGAAACCGTCGTCTACGGCGACGCGACGCGGCGGGAGACGCTCGCTGCCGCCGGCGTGGCGCGTGCCAGCGTGATGATCGTCTCGTTCGCCGATGTGCATTCCACCGAACGCGCGCTGGCGCACGCCCGCGACCTCAACCCCGCCTTACCGGTGGTGGTGCGCTCGCACGACGAGAAAGACTTCGAGCGCCTGCTTGCTGCAGGTGCCGCCGAAGTGGTGCCGGAGGCGCTGGAAGCGAGCATGACGCTGGCCTCGCACGCGCTGATCCACGCCGGCGTGCCGATCAATCGCGTCTTGAAACGCGTGCGCCACACGCGTCTGGCGCGTTACCGTACCTTGCGCGGCTTCTTCCGCGGCGGCAGCGACCGTGACGACGAGGTGCGCGAGACCGAGCAGACGCGGCTGCATTCCCTGCCACTGACGGTCGGCGCCTGGGCGGTCGGGCGCACACTCGGCGAGGCGGCCGTTGCCGGGTTCGACGTCGAGGTGACTGCCGTGCGGCGGCGCAATATCCGCGCTCTGGAGCCGAGTGACGACACCCGTTTTGAAATTGGCGACGTGCTCGTCCTGCTCGGGTCGCCTGCCGCGCTGGCGCTGGCCGAGGCGCGCTTGCTCAAGGGCTAGGCAGGACGAACCCCTGCGCGCCTTCCGGCAAACGCCTCAGTAGCTCATGCAGACGGTAAAGCGCGTCCCTTCGCTGTAGCTACGGCTGGCGGCCTTGCTGCCATCGGCTTGCGTTGCCCCGCCGCTCTGGGCGATGGCCTGCACGGCGCCGCTGTCGGGTTTGCCGTCGTCGATCTGGGTGTCGAGCAGCACCGCGTATTTGCCATCGAGACTATCGGAGCAGGCGTAGAAGCTGCCGCTGCTCATGCTGCTGATCGGACGCAGACCACTGACACCGAAACGTCCGCCCTCGGTGTTGGTCGGCAGTGATTTTTTCGCCGCGGCTTGCGAGCCAAAGTCGGTGGCGCCGGCACCGAGATTGGCGCGGCGCAGGTGTTCCCAGACGAGCACGCTCTCATTGCCGGTGGCGGCCGGATCGTCGGCGTTCCAGAGCCCTTGAATGACGCCGTTGCCATTGCCCTGATGGGCGATGTCGAGCGCCGGGGTGAAGCGCGCGGCGGCTGCGTCGTCGTCGCCCGGCAATTTGCGGAATTTGTCCTGATAGCCGTAGATCATGACCGGCAGATTCTGGAAGTCGCTGGCCATGTTCTTGACCTTGGCGCTGTTGATCAGCTCCTGCCCCTTCAGTACGCCGCCGAGGAGCAGGCCGATGATGACGAGAACGATGG
This sequence comes from Rhodocyclus gracilis, assembly GCF_009617575.1. Classification (GTDB taxonomy): domain Bacteria; phylum Pseudomonadota; class Gammaproteobacteria; order Burkholderiales; family Rhodocyclaceae; genus Rhodocyclus; species Rhodocyclus gracilis. Next base: position 33,554 of record NZ_WIXJ01000013.1, on the reverse strand, counting down.
CGATTTCGACCAGCGTGAAGCCGGACTGGTGTGTTTTCATGCGCGAAGTCTCCTGGAAGTGTGAAAGGTAAAGGGCAAGCGGGATCCAACCGGTGTCACGGCAGCTGGCCGGCGGCGATCATGCGGTTGAAGAGGAGGTTCAGCGACAGCCAGGTGATCGGGTCGTCGGCGTCTTGCTGCATTTGCGCGACAAACACCGCGTCGTCGCTGCCGCCGCGCGCTTCGTCGGTGCCGTTTTTGCCCGTCGAATAGACAACGGCGGCCGCACGCGTGGTGATCGCCGGCGCGGCGCCGCAGGAGGTGGCTGTGATGCCGCTGGCGCTGGCGCATATGGTTAGCATGGTTTGTGCGGCGATCGCCGGCATTCCCTTGTTTTTGATGCCGTTCGGCGTGGTCAGCGTGTTGTTGCCGTCGTTGAAGACGGCGTAGCGAATGGCGTTGCCCCAGGCGTCGACGGCATAGCCCTGGGCGTTGCCCGGCGCGAGCCCCAGGGTATTGGCGGGCAGGTAGCCGCTGGCCGGGTAGCTGCAGACGCCGGGGGCACTCGCCGCTTCCGTGCCGCCGGCCGGCGGCGGAGCGGCCGGGCAGGGCAGACGGCCGTTGGCGGCGGCGAAACCGAGTAGCGCGTCGTGGATGTCGGCCAGTCGCTGCGCCGTTTCGCGTTGTTGGCTACCGTCGCGTTGCGTGCTCAGCGCGCTCAGCGTGCCGGCGCAGAGAAGACCGATGACGACGAGGACTATGGCCATCTCCAGCAAGCTGAAGCCTGCGCAGCGAGCATTCGACGTCGCATGGTGTGCGGCCATGCGGCTGCGCGTGATCATGCTCGTGCGCGTCGTGCGTGTGCTCCGCAGGGTGTGGTTGGTGCAGGGGCGCGGGGACGAACGCATCGCCTACTCGCTCCGCAGGATGAAATTGGCGAGCGTGACGCCCTGCGCTGTGTTTTGCCCGACGAGAAAGCCGGTGGTGAAACCTGCGATGACCGTGTTGAGCCGCGAATCGAGTCGTTGGCAGCGCGAGAGCGTCGGTGGTGTCGGCGTGCGCGGCAGATCGACGGAGGTATCGGCGCAGGCGGTGCAATCAACCCAGACGCTGATGCGCGCATAGTCGTTGGGCGGGCTGTGCCGCGCCGGCTGGCAGTTGCCGCAGGTGGCGTCACATCCGGTATGGATTTCGAGGCGCTGGCGGTGCGTCAACGGGGTCGGCGATTCTTCGAAGATGTTGGCCGGGCGGTGTCGGCAGCCACTGCTGCTGCCATTGCAGACGAGACTCAGCGTGCCGAACTTGGCGTGCTCGGTGAGCCCGTTGATCATGATGGCGGTGTGGTTCTCCATGGGGTCGTCGTCGGCGCGCTGCGGGCGCACGTCGGTCTCGATCAGCAGCGAGCTCAGCCAGCCATCGCTGGGGCGTAGGGCGCCCATGTGTGCGCTTTGTCCGCAGCCGGGAAGGCCGCTGTCGGCGGGCAGCAATTGCAGGGCGAAGCCGTTGCCACGGCCGTCGTTGTTGTCGGGCGTCGTGGCGAGCGCGCTGGTGTCGGCAAACCGGAAGCGAAAATCGTAATAGCCGCGCAGGGTCTTGCCGGCGAGTGGAATCGGTGTGGCAAGCCAGAGGCAGCTGCCGCGTCCGCTCGCTGCGCCGACAAGGCTGACGCTGGCTGTGGCGCCGTCAAGGCGCGTGCCGGCCGTCTCTCCGCTGCTGGCAAAACGTTCGAGGTCGCTGGCGAAACTGAATTGCGTGGCAGCGACCGGCAGGCCGGTGACGCAGCGCACGAGGTCGTTGGCGGGCGCGGCCGGATCGTAGTCGCTGGCGGCAACAAAGGGGCCGCCCGCCTGCCACTGCGCGAGATGTTCGTCGTCGAGGTAGTTGCTGGCGTCGCGCCGCTGCGCAAGGGTCTCGCGCAGTTGTCCGCGCCGCCGCTCACCGCCAAAAAACAGCACGCCGCGACAGCCGGCGATGCCGTTGACGCTCGTTGCCTGCGCCGGCCTGGCGTAGAGCAGGTTGTCCCGCCAGTTGGCGAGCAGTGCGGCCTTGAGCGGGCTGCTGCCGGGGCAAAGGGCAAGCACGGCGTCCATGCCCTTGTTGTCGGGCGAAGCCGCCGGCAAGGCAGCCGGAGGCAATTTGTTCAGGCAGGCGGCAAGCTCGTTGAGCATGCTCGCGATGTCCTGCCGAAAATCGGCGCGGGCTTTGATGCGGGTGAAGAGCTCCGCGTTGCCGAGCGCGAGGCCGCGGTCGTTGTTGCTCTCATGCGAGCGACGTGCGGCGCGGGCGACGGTGATCGTGACGGGGGCGGCGCCGCTGCCGGGCGGCAGAGGTGTTGCGGGAAACGTAGCGCCTTCGAGGTAATCGCCGGCGCTGTTGTTGCCGCCGCAGGCGCTCGCCGGCGGCGCAGAAACTGGCGTGCGCGCCTGCCCGGGCATGGCCGCGTCCGGCGCGAGGATGACCGCTACGGCGCGTGCGTCGTCGCTGGCGCCGGCGAGGAGAGTCTGGTCGACGTCGCGGACGATGAATTGTCCGGAGGTATCCCAGTTCATGCTGGACGTCTTGGGCGCGTCCTTGCTGCTGCCGGAGACGGCGTACCAGAGGCATTCGCCGTTGCCGTCGCGCAGAGGGGCGATACCGAGCGTCTTCCACGGCAGGCGCCCGAGCAACGGCGTGTCGGTCGTGCCGCAACTGTCGGCGATGCCGTCGTTGTCGCTATCCGGGCAGGGCAGATAGCCGAAGACCTGATCCGGGTGCGTGTCGCGGTAGGTGGCGGCAAAGCCGATGAGTGCCTCCTTGGCCTGGCGCAGGGCAATCTGGCTGATGTCGTCACGGCTGAGTGGCCGACTCGCGCCAGCGCTCTGCATGAGCAGGCTGCCGGCGATGATGCCGACCAACAGCAGGGCCAGGATCAGGAGCGCGCTGCCGCGCTGCGTCCGGCGAAACGGGAAGTCGCGCCGCGCCATGCGTTCAGCGTTCGCGCGGCCGGTTGATGCGCAGCGTGCCCTCGTCGAGCAATGGCGCGACGCTGCCGCTGTTGCGCCGAACGCTATCGCCGATGCGCGCTTCGCTGTGGGGGCGTCCGCCCGTATCGAGGTGGACGAGGCCGGTCGCGGTGAGGCGGAAGGTGGCGGCCCGCTCGCGGGCACCGTCGTCGGTATTGCCTTCCCCTCCTCGGATAGTGTGGGTGGCGCTGCGGCGTGAGGTTGTCATTGCGGGCGTTGCCGGCGCGGGAGCGGAATGTGCGCTGCCGTTGATCCAGAGCGTGCTGGGGCCGGCACTGCGCGACACCAGTCCGTCGAGGCGAAGGTGCGAGACGTCGTCGCCGGGGCGCTCGCGGCGAGCGGCGTCTTGTCGTTCTTGGTCAATGGCCTGACGTTCGACCGGGCTGAAGAAGAGCCGGCCGAGCGGTTCCTCGGCGCAGAGCGTCGCGCCCGGCAAGGCGGCAAAGAGAACTCCCCAGACAAGGGCGGTATGGGCATGGCGACGCGGAGGCCATGCGCAGTACGTGGGCGGGTGGCGAGCGTTCATGGCGTAGCGGTGGGCTGCGGTCGGGCGAGGGTGATCCAGTCGATTTCGCAGTCGGCGGTGAGGGCGGAGGTTTCCGTCTGTGGATCGGACTGCCGGGCGAAGCCGCATTGTCGATAGCGGATCAGTGCGGGGGCCCGGCGGCGCACTGTGTCGAGCCAGTGCAGGGCGTCTTCTTCGTGTGGCACGACGAGATGCAGCGTCATCTGCGTGCTGCGCAAGGTCGCTGGCATTGGCGATGTTGTCGGTGTGGCGTTATTTGCCTGTGCCGGCGCAGCGAATTCGTACTGGATGTCGAGCACGGGCAGGGTTTCGCGCAGCTCGTCGAGCAGCTCGATCCAGTCGAGGCGGTGTGTTTCGGCGAGGACACCTCGCGCTTCGAGTGCGGCGATCAGGGCGGCGTCCTGCGGCTGGTTTTTTGCGTCGGTGTCGCGCTGCTGCCAGCGCGCGTGGGCGCGGTCGCGCTCGGCTACGGCCTCTTCACGCGCCAGCGCGCTGGCCTGGCGCCATTCCGCTGAGCACAGGGCGCCTGTGAGAGCGACGGCAGCAGCTACGAGCGCCATGAGGGCGTTTGCGCGCAGGTGGCGCAGGGTATCGAGCGAGAGCCTCATGTCTTTTGCCGCAGAGTGAGGTCAATGACGAAGTGGCGGGATGCTTCTCTGTCGTACGAGCCGCCGGTGCGCTCGCCGCTGAAGGGGGATTGCCAGATGGCGACGTCCAGATCCGGCGCGCGGCGCAAGGCGGCAATGAATTCGTCGAAGCGGGCAAGGGCCGTGCGTGGCGCGAGTGTCGCGGCGGCGTCGACCACGCCGCGCAGGCTGACGCGGGCAGGCCCTGGCGCTCCGGCCGCTGCCGACTGGAGGATGGCCGGCGTGTCCGCAGCGTGCCAGTCAAGCGCGCGCAGTTCGATCAGGGGGGCGCTGTCGAGTGCCGCGCTGATCGGGCGCAGGAGTGCGCGCGGCGAGTTGTCAGGGGCGTCGATCACTGATTGCACCTCGGCGATCCGGCGCAGCGTGGCGTGATCGATGGGGAGGGGCTGGCGGGGGCGCGCTGTTGTCGCCGCTTCGGTGGGGCTCGCGCTCGGCGCGTCGGCAAGGGTCGCCGCTGGCGGGTCGGATCGCGCTTCTGCGCCGATTTCGGCCTGGGGCTCCGCCCGAACCTCCGCCCGAATCGCTGCGGCGTCCCGGAGGTTCTGTTCGCGAAGAACGAGGTTGCTTGCCGTGGCCAGGCTGCCCGCCGCGAGGCAGGCGATGGCGATACGGCGCAGGGCGGTGTTGGCCCGGTGGTGTTGATACGTCCGGCGTCGGGAGGCGTCGGCGAACTGTGTCGGCGGCGGTGAGGTGGCGAGGAGGTGCAGGGCGATATCGCTCGCCGTCACTTCAGTGCCTTGGCACTGCAATCCGCAGCGTTCCGCTACGTCGTCGTTAGCGAAGATACTGAAGTGCAGCGCGTCACCATCGACGCAGCGTGCGCTGACGGCCTCCCGCTCTTGGCTGTCGACCAGAACGCAGACGCGGATCGGCGCTTCGCGCGGCAGCATGCGCTGGCTGCGCAGGTACTGTAGCAGGGTGGTGGCGTGATTGATGAGGGCGTCGGCGAGTGTTGCGCCAGGCGTGTCGGCCGCGCGGGCGGCGTCTTGTTCTCCCGCGGTCAAGGAGGCTTCCACGGCCAAGGGCGACAGGCGCGAAAAGCTCAATTGGCCGCGCACGCAGTAGCTTTGCCGAACGTAGTTGCCGTGTGTCGTCAGGAGCAGGCAGTGTTCGTCGATGATGCGCAGACGTCGCAGCAGTGCGCCGCCGAGCTGCGCTTCTGCGTGAATGCTACGGAGCAGGCTGCCGGACTCCTGCAGCGCCGTCAGCCAGGCGGCGAGTGATGGGGTCGGCGTCAGCGCGCAGAGCAGCAGCTTTTCTTCGCGCGGGGCTGCCGTGTTCTTGCTGAGCGACAGGGCGGCGGTCAGCGGCGCCGCTGGTGCCGCGGGCGCTGTAGCAAACGTTGCCGTTGCGGGCGGGCGCATCGAGGCAGCGCGGAAGCTTGTTGGGTCTGCGGCAGCCGTGGTAAACGCTGGAGAAGCGAAACGTTGCGCGAGGCGGCGCTGGATGAGTTTGGCACGGTCTGCGCGGCCAAGGCGCGGGATGGTGTCGGCGATGTAGCTTTCTTCGGCGACGTTCACGAGCAGCGACAGCGGGGTGCTGGCGTGTCGGACGAGATAGGCCGAAAACTCGGCGATACCGGCGTCGGTCGCCGCGAAACAGGCTTCTTCCGTCAGCGTCGAGGCACGCCAGCCGTACGCACTCAGGCGTCCGGGACGGGCGTAAAGGAGGCGGCGTTCCGGCATGGTTCAGAGTTTGAGCTGGCTGATGATGTCGTACACCGGGCCGAGTACCGACAGCATCACCCAGCCGAGCAGTGCGCCGAGCAGTACGGTCAACACCGGTTCGAGCAGTTGCTGCATTTTGTCGACCGACTCGCGCACGTCTCGGCTATAGAAATAGTGGATGTTGTGCAGCGCGTGTTCGAGTGTGCCCGTCGCTTCGCCGATGCGCAGCATGCGGATGACCAGCGGCGGGAAGAGCGTCGCGCTCTGCAAGGCGAGGCTGAGACTGCTGCCTTCGCCGATCTGTTGGCTAGCGCGCGTCAGCGCGGCGCGGATGGCGCGGTTGCCAATCGTTTCACCGCCGAGGCGCAGGGCGTCGGTGATGGGAATGCCGGCGCCGTACAGGACGGCGAAGGTGCTGGCAAAGCGCGCCAGCGCGAGTTTTCGCAGGAGTTCACCGAGACGGGGGAGACGCAGGAGCAACGCATCGGCGCGTGTGCGGGCGGCGGCGTTGCGGGCGAGTGCCAGACGGATCGTCAGCGCGCCGAGCAGCAGCAGTGCGCCGGCGATTGCGCCATAACGGCCGACGGCGTCAGCCAGAAAGAAAAGGACACGCGTGTGCATCGGCAGCGTGTGCCCCATGTTGAGGACGAACTGCTTGAGCGGCGGCACGAGATAGAGCATCAGGAAGGCCGTTGCCGCCAGCGTGACGATGGCGACGAAGGCTGGATACAGCAGGGCTTTTCGCGTCTGTGCGGCGAGTTCGTCCTCCCATTTTTGCGTCTCGCCGAGTGTGTGCAGGATGTCGGGCAGCGTTCCCGAGTGTTCGCCGGCGCGGATCAGGCTGATAACGACCGGGGAAAAATCGCGCGGGTGGGCCGCCATCGCTTGCGACAGCGTTCGTCCGCCTTCGACGGACTCGATCAGGCTGGCGATGAGGGCGCGTACGCGCGTCTCTTCGATGCTGTCGCGCAAATCGGTGAGTCCGTCGACGAGCGGAACGCCGGCGCGGGTGAGTTGCTCGAGATGGAAGCAGAGCTGTATGAGCTCGCGGCGTGGCAGTCGCGCGCCGTGCCAGAGCGGGGAGGCTCGCCACGGTTGCCCGTCGATGAGTTCGAGGCCGCGCCGGCGCAGGCGGCTTTCGAGATCGAGAAGGTTGCCGGCATCTGCGCGGCCACGGCTTTTGCGCCCGCGATGATCGACGGCCCGGTAGCTGTAGAGCGGCATGCGGCTTACCTTCGTGCGCCGAGATCGACGACGCGGGCGAGTTCTTCGAGGGAGGTCGAGCCGTCGAGCACGCGTCGCCGTCCGTCGTCGGCGAGCGAACGGAAGCCCTGCGCCAGGGCCGTGCGCCGCAAGTCCCCGGTGCTGGCGCGTTGGGCGACGAGATCATCGAGCGTGTCGTTCAGCGGCAGGATTTCCATGATCGCCAGCCGTCCGCGATAGCCGTGCTGGCCACATTGCGCGCAGCCCGTGGCGCGATGGAGCGTTGGTGCCGGCGCGTCGTCCGGTAGTGCCAGTCGTTGCCGCTCGTGCGCGGTGGCGACGTAGGGCGCGCGGCAGTGAGGGCACAGGCGGCGCAGCAGGCGCTGGGCGACGATGCCGACGATGTTGCCGGCGAGGATGTCAGGGCGGATGCCGATATCGAGGAGGCGAGGGATGGCGCCGATGGCGGAGTTGCTGTGCAGCGTCGTCAGCACGAGGTGGCCGGTCATCGCGGCACGCAAGGCCATTTCGGCGGTGTCGGTGTCGCGGATTTCGCCAACGAGAATGACGTCCGGGTCCTGTCGCATCAGCGAACGGATGCCGTTGGCGAAATCAAGCCGCGAAGCGTCGCTGACGGAGGTCTGCCGCACCATCGCCATCGGGTATTCCACCGGGTCTTCGAGCGTCATGATGTTCACGCGCTCGCTGTTGATCTGGCGCAGGAGTGAGTAGAGCGTCGTTGTTTTGCCGCTGCCGGTTGGCCCGGTCAAGAGGATCAGCCCTTCCGGGCGGTTGATCATGGCCTCGAGTTGCGCACGCTGCTCGCTGTGAAGACCGAGTTCGTCGAGCGTGACAATGCCTTTTTGCCGGTCGAGGACGCGCAGGACGATGTTTTCGCCGTGCAGCGTCGGTTGCACGGCGACTCGGAAGTCGATGGGGCGGGCGCCGATGCTGAGCGAGAATCGGCCATCCTGCGGCGCGCGGGTTTCGGCGATGTCGAGCGCCGCCAGCACCTTCAGCCGCACCGCCATGGCCGGCCAGTGCGAGTGGTGCAGTGCGCGAATCTGCCTGAGCGTGCCGTCGATACGGTAGCGGATGCGCAGGAAGTTGGCTTCCGGCTCGAAGTGAATGTCGGAGGCCCGCTGTTTGACGGCGTCGCCGAGCACGGCATCGATCAGCCGTACGACAGGCTGGCGGTAGTCCTCCACCGAAAAACGCAGGCTGTTCGCGTCGACTTCGCCGGTGTCGATTTCGTGCAGCAGGCCGTCGATCGACAGATCGTGGCCGTAGTTCTGATCGATGGCGTGATCGATCGCCGTCTCGCTGGCAAGTTGCAGATCGAGGCTTACGTCGTGGTCGAGCAGGACGCGCACCCTGTCGAGGGCGACGATGTCGTCGACGTCGGCGATGGCGAGTGTCAGTCGCTTCGCCGTGGCGTCAAAGCTGAGTGGCAGCAGACGGTGGCGCTTGGCGAGTTCGTGCGGTACGAAGCGGAGCGCGTCGGCATCGATGGCCGTGTGTTCGAGGTCGACGCACGGGCGGCCGAGCATTTCGGCCAACGCATGGCGCAGGGTGGCTTCGGAGATGAAGCCGAGGGCGACGAGCAGTTTGCCGATGGGGGCGTGAATCTGCTGCTGTTCGCGCAGGGCGATGCGTAGTTGGTCCTCGTTGACATGTCCCCGACGGAGGAGCATCTGCCCAAGCGGTTCGGCGCAGGAGAGGGTTGGCGCGTTCATCGGTATGTCGTGTTGAAAGGTGGCTCTGGTGTGGTGGCGGGCGGGAGCGTCACGAGGAGGCGAGTTCGGCCAGACGCTGCTCGACGGCTCGCCGGTCAAAGGTGGCCGGACTTTTGCCGGCCAGATCCATGGCGCGGCGATAGTGCTGGGCGGCGAGTTGGCTTTGGCGCAGGTGGTCGAGACAGACGGCGAGGTTGAAGAGAATGTCGGCGTTGTCGGGGATGAGCGTCAGTGCCCGGAAATAGGCCTGTTGTGCTTCGTGCCAGCGCTGCTGCTCTGCCATCAGCCCGCCCAGTGCGAGGTGCAGCGATGCCGAGGTCGGGCTGCTGTCGAGCGCGCTTTTCAGACGGCTTTCGGCCTGTGCGGGATCGATTGGGCCCTGTAGTGCGGTCAGCCCGGCGAGCGCGTCGGCATCGCCGGGGTCGCTCTCCAGCGCCCGACCGTAGAGGGTGGCTGCGTGCTCGTTGTCGCCGCGACGTGTAGCGATGTGGGCGAGCCCCAGCAGGGCGTCGAGATCGTGCGGGTCGCGCGCAAGTGCGCTGCGGTAGTCGGGAGCGGCTGCGTCGAGTTGGCCGTCTTGCAGCGCGCGATAGGCTCGCAGCAGGAGCGGCGGTGCTTGCGGCGCGTTGCGTTGCAGGTGGATGGCGGTGTCGGCGTGGCGCGGGGCGCTTTGACGAGTGTCGCGCGGCGGTGCTGGGCGCGGGATGGCGGGCGCGGCTGTCGTCGCTGTCGTCGTTGTCGCTGCGGCCGACGCTTGTGCCGATATGCCTTGGGCGTTAGCGCCGAGGAGCGGCAGACAGCCGAGCAGGCTGGCGGCCAGTGTGGCGATTGAGTGCCTGGGGAAGGCGCGGATTAGGCGCCGGGATAGCGGTTGGGATGGAGGCCAGGGACACGTCGGGCGAGAGGAGTGGCTCACGGTTGCTTCCTCGCGTCGTCATTGAAGAAGTCGCGCGCGGGAAGGAGCGGACGCAGCGAGGCGAGATCGCCGTCAATGCTGGCGGTGCGCAGGACGATGGGGCGCAGGAAAACGACCAGTTCGGTCTTGCTGGCACGGTCGCGGCGCTGTTTGAAGAGTTCGCCGACGATGGGCGCGCGCGATAGGCCCGGCACAGTGTTGTCGATGTATTCGAGCTTGTCTTCGATCAGGCCGCCCATGACGGCGATGTTGCCGTTGTCGACGCGAAGCACGGACTCCATCTCGCGGGTACGCACGACCGGGATATGGCTTTGCACGGCGGCGATCTTGCAGTCGCTGACGCCAAAGCCGCAGGGGTTGGTCAGTGAAGGGTTCGGGTCGGGAACGGTGCGGATGATGCTGGAAATGCTCGGGCGGATATTGAGCATGACGGAGTCGCCGTCGCCGACTTGCGGCGTCACGTTCATGACGAAACCGACCGGCACCGATTGCAGGGTGGTGGTGAAGGTCGTCGTCGTGGTGTTGGTATTAGCCGTGGTGTCGGCGCGCAGCGTGAAATAGATTTCGTTGTCGACGACCTTGAGTACCGCCGTCTGGTTGTTCATGACCGACAGCTTCGGGCTGGAGAGGACTTTGACGGTGCCGAAAGCTTCAAGCAGACTGATCGCCGCCTTGAAGCCGCCTAGGCGCGAGGCGTCATTTTTGTACGAAAGTTGCAGCAGGCTGTCGGGTGGAGCAGTGATGTTCTTGCTGCCTTGCGCGACCCCCTGGACGACGGAAAAACCCGCGCGGCCGAGCGGCAAGGCACTCCAGTCGATGCCTTGCTGGTAATCGTTGGCCAGTTGCACTTCGGCAATCGTCGCTTCGATCAGCACTTGCCGCTTGGCGCTGGCCATCACCCGGTCGATGAATTCGCGCACCTTGTCGTGCTGGCGGGACGTGGCGCGGACGGTGGCGACGCCCGATTCGGCATTGACGATGACTGAGGCGGCTTCGCGAAAGGTCGAGTGGCGGACGACGGTGGTGCCGTTGTTTTGCAGCGTTGCCGGGTTTGGGCTGGTGGCGAGCGTTGGCGCGGCGGTGACTTTGCCGCGGGTGTTCGGCGCGGCGGCGGTGGCGCCGGTGCCGGTGGTGCTCTGCGCCGAGCTTTGCTCGACGACGGTTTCGTTGGTGCCTTCCGGCAGTATCTTGTCGGTTTCGCGCAGGATGTCCTTGATGTTCTGTTCGAGCTTGTCCCAGAAGCGGTTTTGCGCCTTGTTTTCAATGCGGGTGATCGAATTGTTGGTGCTGGCGACGCCAACGCTGGCGGTGCCGCTTGCGTTACTGCCGGGCGCGCCGGAGGCGACCTGCGTGCTGACAGCGACCGTTCCGGCGGTGTCGCGGCTCATGTTCACGTAGTCGATCTGGTAAGTCTTGAGATAGGGCGTGTCGGGCATCACCGACAGATTGGTGCCGTCGATCTCGAAACGCATGTCAATCTGGCGGGCGATGCGGGCGAGGAGTTGCGGCAGTGTCTGGTCGATGGCGTTGAGCGTCACCGTGCCGCTCAGGCCCGGATGAATATCGACATTGAGGCGTGCATCGCGTGCCAGTGCAAAGAGGAGATCGTGCGCCTTGACGCCATTGACGATGACGCTATACGTCTCGGCCTTGCTTCTGGCTCGGGGCGGCGGCAGCGAGAGCGGGGCTTTTACCAGTGCGGGGATATTGCCGGGGCGCGTATCGACGTTATCGTGGCTCAGATGGGCGGTCAGCGGAGTGCGGACGCTCGGTGCGGCGCAGGCCGAGAGAAGCAGTGAGGCTGTCAGGGCAAAGAGTTGCGAGCGCATATCCAAATGGAATAATTAAATGCCATAAGGATGCTACCGTTAACGAATTGTTACAGCAATATGAAAATGCGCTTGGCGTAAATGTCAGCGCAGTTTGCGAACTTGCCGGAGGTAGGGGGTCTTCTCGCGGATGGCCGGCGGCAGCTGCGCCAGCGCGGCTTCGCCGAGGGCGGGGGTGGCGTAGTCGCCGTAAATGATGCCGATGCGGTCGCGCCCGCTGAGTGCCGAGCGATAGGCTCTCACTTGTTGCGGATCGAGCAGCTTGAGCGCTTCGTCGAGGTGGCGCTCGGCGGTGGCGCGGTCGGCGGCGTCGCTGGCCGATAGCTGGATGAAATAGTGCGTGGCGGGCGTCTTGCGCAGCCAGTCGGCGGTCTCAGTGATGCGCTCGTCGAGGTTGGGCGCAGCATCGGAGGTGCGATCCGGGATGCCCGCCGACGGCGGCGGGATGTCGGTCGCGTTGGCATTCTGCGCGGCAGACGTTGCTGGCGAGCCGGCGGGCGTTGCGGTGGCGGCATCGGCCGCCGGAATGGCCGCCACCGTAGTATTGCTGTCCGCTACGGCGACGGGAGGCGCCGGCGGATTCAGCGGCAGCAGCCAGTAGCCGGCGGCGGCGAGAACGACGGCCGTGGCGAGACTGATCCCCAGGCGCGTCGCCCAGGGCGGCGCGGCCACTTTGGGCATGGGGCCGAATTGGGCTTCAGTGATGGCGGCGCGCGCCTGACGGTTGTCGACGAGATGGCCGCCGTCGTTGAAGGCGCTTTGCAGGGCCTTGTCGGCGAGGATGTTGATGCGCCGCGTCAGACCTTCCGAGGCATCGCTGATGAGTTGCAGGGCGACGGGCGTGAAGAGGTCCGGCCCGCGGTAGCCAGCGGCTCGCAGGCGGAACATCAGGTAGGCGCCGACGTCGTCGCGCCGTAGCGGTTCAAGCGCGAAGTTGTGGGTGATGCGCTCGCGCAACTGGCGTAGCGTCGGGTCGGAGAGGCGGGCATTCAGCTCGGGCTGGCCAAACAGGACGATTTTGGCGAGTTTGTGCCCGTTGGCTTCCAGATTGGAGAGAAGTCGGATTTCTTCAAGGGTTTCCTGCGGTGCGGCGTGGGCTTCGTCGACCATGACGACGACGTCGCGACCGGCGGCGTGGATTTCGCGCAGTCGTTCCTCAAGCGCGCCGAGCAGCAGCCGCGTCCGCTCCTCTGGAAGGGGCGCCTTCAGTTCGCTGGCGATGGCAAAGAGCAGGTCTTCGCGCGAGAGCGACGGATTGGCGAGGAACACCGTCTCGACACTGGCGGGCAGCTTTTCGATGAGCATGCGGCACAGCATGGTTTTGCCGCTACCGACTTCGCCGCTGACCTTGACGATTCCTTCGTCATGCGTGATGGCGTAAGCGAGGGCGTCGAGTGTTGCGCCGCGCTTGGCGCCGGCGAAGAAGAATCCGGAATGCGGCGTGATGCGGAACGGGGCTTCGCGCAGACCGAAATGTTCAAGATACATTGCTGCTGCTCCTTCGCCTGAGGTGCGATGGTTTATAGAGCACTTTCGTAAGAGAGTAGTTCGGCCGCGCGACCTGCAAACAAGGCGGCCAGTTCGGCATGTTTCTGCTATCTGGCATAAGGCGTGCGTCGGCGTGACCGTCGTCAGCGCGAATGATAGCGGGAGCCGGCCGCGCGTGCGCGCTTTGCGTATGTCCGAGTCAGAAATACGGGTGGGCGGGGCGGTGGCTTCGGCTATAATCGCCCCCTTGATTTTTTGATGGAATCTTCCCGGTGTCAGATAGCGGCAGCCTGGTCAAGATCAGCGGCCTCAATTTCTCGTACGACGAGCGTCCGGTGCTGCGCGGCATCGACATGGACATCCCGCGTGGCAAGGTCATCGCCATCATGGGGGGGTCCGGCTGCGGCAAGACGACGCTGCTGCGTTTGATCGGTGGCCAGTTGAAGCCAACGCATGGCGAGGTGCAGGTGGCCGGGCACGCGGTCGACCGCATGGGGCATGACGAGTTGTATGCCTTGCGTCGCCGCATGGGGATGTTGTTCCAGTTCGGCGCGCTGTTTACGGACATGTCCGTGTTCGATAACGTCGCTTATCCGCTGCGTGAGCATACGAGCCTGTCGGAGGAGTTGATCCGCGACATCACCCTGATGAAGCTCTCTGCGGTCGGGCTGCGCGGTGCTGAGGCCTTGATGCCCGGCGCGCTGTCCGGTGGCATGGCGCGGCGCGTGGCGCTGGCACGGGCGATTGCGCTGGACCCGCTGTTGATCATGTACGACGAGCCGTTCACGGGGCTGGACCCGATTTCGCTGGGCGTCATCGGTCAGTTGATCCGCCGTCTCAACGACGCGCTGGGGGCAACGTCGATCATGGTGACTCACGACATCCATGAGTCGCTGGCCATCGTCGATTACATCTACTTCATGTCGGGCGGTCGTGTCGTCGCACAGGGGACGCCCGACGAGATCCGTGCGTCGAAGGATCCCTTCGTGCATCAGTTTGTTTACGCCGAGGCCGATGGCCCGGTGCCTTTCCATTACCCCGCGCCGCCGTTCGGCAAGGAATTGCTGGGCAAGGGGGCGGTATGACGCGAGTGACCGAGTGGGTGTCCGGGTTGGGGCATGTCGTGAACGAAAAGATTGCGCGATTGGGCTTTGCTGCGCGTTTCTTCGTGATGTTGTTGGTGTACTCCGGGCAGTCGTTCCGGCGCTTTCCGCTGACGATCCGCGAGATCTACTTTTCGGGCGTTCTATCGCTGCTCATCATTCTTGTGTCGGGTCTGTTCGTCGGGCTGGTGCTCGGCTTGCAGGGTTACGAGACGCTCCAGCGCTACGGTTCGGCCGACGCCCTTGGCGTGCTGGTTGCCCTGTCGCTGACGCGCGAACTCGGTCCCGTTGTCGCTGCACTGCTGTTCGCCTCGCGCGCCGGTTCGTCGGTGACGGCGGAAATCGGCTTGATGAAGGCGACCGAGCAACTGACCGCGATGGACATGATGGCGGTCAATCCGATGGCCCGCGTCGTCGCGCCGCGTTTCTGGGGCGGTGTCATTTCGATGCCCCTCCTGGCGGCGATGTTCTCTGCCATGGGGGTGTTTGGCGGCTATCTGATCGGGGTGGTCTTCATCGGTGTCGATGACGGCGCTTTCTGGTCGCAGATGCAGTCGTCGGTGGATTTCCGCCAGGACATCATCAATGGCGTCATCAAGAGCTTTGTTTTCGGCGTGGCGGTTTCCTTGATCGCCGTTTTTGAAGGGTATGACTCGACACCCACCGCCGAGGGTGTCTCGCGTGCCATTACACGCACGGTCGTCACGTCGGCGCTCGCCATTCTGGCGCTCGACTTCGTGCTGACCTCGTTCATGTTCCGGGGGCTTTGATGAATCGTAAGTTGCTCGACCTGTGGGTCGGTTTTTTTGTCGCCTTTGGCATTGCCGCCTTGCTGTTTCTGGCGCTCAAGGTAGGCAATCTCTCCTCGGCCAACTTCTCCGAGACCTACGCCCTGCAAGCCAAGTTTGATAACATCGGCGGCCTGAAAGTGCGCGCGCCGGTGAAGAGCGCCGGGGTGGCGGTAGGACGTGTCGGCGAGATTCGCTTCGACCCGCAGACCTACGAAGCCGTGGTAACGATCAACGTCGACGCTCGCTACCACTTCCCGAAAGACACCTTTGCCTCGATCCTTACGTCCGGTCTGCTGGGCGAACAATACGTCGGTCTCGATGTCGGAGGGGATGAAAAGCTGTTGCAGGCGGGCGATGTCATCGCCAAGACGCAGTCGGCGGTGGTGCTCGAGAAGCTGATCAGCCAGTTCCTGTTCAGCAAGGCCTCGGACGGTCCTGATAAAAAATGATGATCGGAAAGGGTGGTTTCGTGAAACAGCAGATTGCGCAACGACTCCGTCGTTTCGTTCCCGTCGCTTCGGCGCTCGCGCTCTGCTGTGTTGCCAGCGCGCAGGCAGTGGAAACGCAGGACCCGTTTGAAGGCTTCAATCGCGCCATGTTCTCGGTCAACGAGGGCATCGACACCGTCGTCAAACCGGTCGCCAAGGGCTACGACGAAGCTGCGCCCCTGCCGGTCAAGGCAGCGGTTGGCAATTTCTTCGGCAACCTGTACGACGCCTGGACGGCCGTGAATGACCTGCTGCAAGGCAAGCCGAGCGATGCGGCGAGCGATGCCGGTCGTTTCCTCGTGAATACCGTCGTCGGTATCGGTGGTGTCTTCGACGTCGCCAGTGAAATGGGGATGACCAAGCATTCCGAAGACTTCGGCCAGACGCTCGGCACCTGGGGGGTCGGCGAAGGGCCGTATTTCTATTGGCCGATCATCGGGCCGCGCACGACGCGCGACACCTTTGGCTGGGCGGTCGATTCGTGGGCCGATCCGGTGTGGGATCTCAACGACGTGCCGGTGCGCAACACGCTCGTCGGCGTACGTTTCATCGACATGCGCGCCAGCCTGCTGCCGGCTGATCGCGTCGTCGAAGAAGCCGCCTTCGACAAGTACAGCTACATCCGCAATGCTTACCTGCAATACCGGCGCAGCCAGATTCGCGACGGCGCGCCGCTGCCGGCCGACGACGCCGATTCGGCGGAATAGTCGCCGCGCACACCGTTCATTGTTGCTACGCGCGATCTCCCCGGTGTTTTCGGGGGCGCATGTCTTTACGTTTTTCGGAAGCCGCTCATGAAGTCGCTACTCGCTAAATTCTCTGCCCTCTGTCTCGGGCTCTCTTTCCTTGTGGCTGGTTCTGTCTTGGCGCAGGAATCGTCGCCGGACGCCATGATCAAGCGTGTGACCGATGAAGTGCTGACCATCGTGCGCGCCGATCGCGATATCCAGAACGGCAACACCAAGAAGGCCATCGATCTCGTCGAAAACAAGGTGCTGCCGTATTTCAACTTTCAGCGCATGACCGCGCTGGCGGTCGGCCGCGACTGGAACAAGGCGACGCCGGAGCAGAAAAAGCGCCTTTCCGACGAATTCCGCACCTTGCTCGTGCGCACCTACTCCAACGCGCTGACCTCGTATCGCAACCAGACCGTCTCCTACAAGCCGTTCAAGGGGCAGGACAGCGATACGGACGTCATCGTCAAGACCGAAATCCTGCAGCCGGGCAGCAAGCCGGTACAGCTCGACTACGCCGTCGAGAAGCATTCTGACGGCTGGAAGGTGTACGACGTCATCGTTGGTGGCATCAGTCTGGTGACGAACTATCGCGACACTTTCCGTCAGGAAGTCAGCACCTCCGGCATCGACGGCCTCATCCAGATGCTCGTCACCAAAAATCGCCAGCTCGAATCCGGCAAGGCCGCGGATCGCAAATGATCGACACGGCGGGCGATTGCCAGCGCGTGACCGTGCCGATGGTGTTCGGTAACGCGCAGACCTTGATGGAAGAGGGCGCGACGCGGCTGGGCGACGGCGTGACGCTGTTCGATCTTGGCGCCGTGAGTGAATCCGACTCTTCCGCGTTGGCCGTCATTTTCGCATGGGCGCGCCGTGCGGCGGCGCGCGGTGGCAGCGTGCGCATCGCCAATACGCCAGCCAGCCTGCTCAGTCTCGCCGATCTCTACGGCGTCTCCGAATTCCTCCCGCTCGCCTGAGCGACGGGTATCAAAGCCTTAGGAGAGGGCGTCATCGACGTCGCAGTTTCCATTCAGCAGGTTGAAAAGAGGTTTGGCGCCCTGAGCGCACTCGCCGGGGTGTCGCTCGACATTCGCGCCGGTGAGTTTTTCGGTCTGCTCGGCCCTAATGGCGCCGGCAAGACAACGCTGATTTCCTGTCTGGCCGGTCTGGCTCGCCCGGATGCCGGGCATCTTCGCGTCATGGGCCACGATGTCGTCAGCGATGCCGGTGCGGCGCGTCGAGTGCTCGGCGTCGTGCCGCAGGAACTGGTTTTCGACCCCTTCTTCACCGTGCGCGAAACCCTGCGTATCCAGTCCGGCTATTTCGGCATCCGCAACAACGACGACTGGATCGACGAAATCCTCGCCGAGCTCGATCTCACCGCCAAGGCCGATACGAACATGCGGCGCCTCTCCGGTGGCATGAAGCGGCGCGTCTTGGTCGCGCAGGCCTTGGTGCACAAGCCGCCCGTCATCGTCCTCGACGAGCCGACCGCCGGTGTGGACGTCGAACTGCGGCAGGGCTTGTGGCAGTTCGTCAGCCGCCTCAATCGCGAAGGCCAGACGGTGATTCTGACCACGCATTACCTCGACGAGGCGCAGGCGCTGTGTGGCCGCATCGCGATGCTCAAGGAGGGGCGCGTGGTGGCACTCGACACGACGGCGAATCTTCTGGCGCGGCATTCCAGTCACGCTCTGGTGGTCCGTCTGGCGGCGGGCGATACGCTGCCAGATGCCTTGCGCGAGCGTGCTGTTGCCGAGGATGGCGCTTGGCGTTTTCGTCTGGCAACGCCAACCGACATCGAGCCCTTGCTGGCGACCTTGCGCGTCGCCGGCTGTCGTCTCGCCGACGTGCAGTTGTTGCAGGGCGACCTCGAAGATGTCTTCCTCGACATCATGCATGCCGGCGGAGCGGGCGCATGAGCGGCGCCGTCACCCTCTTTCGCAAGGAAGTGCAGCGTTTCTGGAAGGTCGGCTTCCAGACCATCGCGGCGCCCGTACTGACGGCGATCCTTTATCTGCTGATTTTCGCGCACGTGCTTGATGAGCATGTGCGGGTGCACGAGGTGGCGTACACCGCCTTCCTGATTCCCGGCCTCGTCATGATGTCGGTGCTGCAAAACGCCTTCGCCAACAGCTCGTCGAGTCTGATCCAGTCGAAGGTGACGGGCAGCATCGTCTTTATCCTGCTGCCGCCGATCTCCTGGGCCGAGCTGTTCCTTGCCTTTGTCGGCGCCGCCGTCGTACGTGGCATGGTGGTCGGCGCGGCGGTACTGGCGGCGACAGCGTTCTTCACGCCCATGACGTTTTACTCGCCGCTGTGGATCGTTCTCTTCGCGCTGCTCGGCGGCGGCATCATGGGTGCGCTCGGCGTCATCGGCGGCATCTGGGCCGAAAAATTCGACCAGCTGGCCGCCTTCCAGAATTTCCTGATTCTGCCGCTGACCATGCTCTCCGGCGTTTTCTACTCGATTGCGACGCTGCCTCCAGTGTGGCGGCAGGTTTCGCACTTCAATCCCGTTTTTTATATGATCGACGGCTTCCGCTACGGCTTCTTCGGCGTCTCCGATGCGCCGCCCGAAACCAGCCTCGCCGTCGTCGGCGCTTGCTTTGTCGTCGTCGCGCTGGCGACGCTGGCCTTGCTGCGTAGTGGTTACAAGCTAAGGAACTGATTCATGATGCAACCGGAAAAACTTCAGCAACTGATCGCCGCGGGCATCGCCTGCACGCATGTCGAGGTGACGGGGGACGGGCAGCATTTCGAGGCGCGGATCGTCAGCGACGATTTTGTCGGCAAGAGTCGCGTCGCCCGCCAGCAGCACGTCAATGGCGTGTTGCGTGCCTATTTCGACAGCAGCGAGCTGCATGCCCTGTCGATGCAGACGCTGACGACGGCGGAATGGAGTGCGGCACGTGGATAAGTTGCTGATTCAGGGCGGGGTGCCGCTCGCGGGTGAAGTCGTGATTTCCGGGGCCAAGAACGCCGCGCTGCCGATCCTCTGCGCCAGCCTGCTGTCGTCAGAAACGCTCAACCTCACGAACCTGCCGCATCTGAACGATGTGTCGACCATGCTGCGCCTGATCGCGCAGATGGGCGTCGGCGTGACGCTGGAGGGCGCCGACGGCCTGTCGCTCGATAGCCGCAGCATCACGCAGCCGCTGGCGCCGTACGACATGGTGAAGACCATGCGCGCCTCGATTCTCGTCCTCGGGCCGCTTCTGGCGCGTTGCGGCGAAGCCAAGGTGTCGCTGCCCGGCGGCTGCGCCATCGGCGCCCGTCCGGTCGACCAGCACATCAAGGGATTGCAGGCGATGGGGGCGGACATCCGCGTCGAAAACGGCTACGTCATCGCGCGGGCCAGTCGTCTGAAAGGGGCGCGCATCGTCACCGACATGGTGACGGTGACGGGCACCGAAAACCTGATGATGGCGGCAACGCTGGCTGAAGGCGAGACGATCATTGAGAACGCCGCACGCGAGCCGGAAGTCGTCGATCTCGCCAATTGCCTGTCGGCGATGGGCGCGCAGATTTCCGGCGCGGGCTCCGGCGTCATCCGCATTCAGGGGGTTGAGCGTCTGCACGGCGCGACGCACTCGATCATGCCCGACCGTATTGAAACCGGCACTTACCTGTGCGCGGCTGCCGCGACGGGGGGCGAGGTGCGCCTGACGCGGACTTCCTCGGCTTATCTCGATGTGGTCATCGACAAACTGCTCGATGCCGGCTGCGACATCGATATCGAGCGTGACGCGATCACCCTCAAGGCGCCGCCGCGTCTGAAGGCAGTGAGCTTGCGCACGGCGCCGTATCCGGCCTTTCCCACCGACATGCAGGCGCAGTTCATGGCGCTCAACTGTGCGGCGGAAGGCTCGGCGATCATCCGCGAGACGATTTTCGAGAATCGCTTCATGCACGCCGTCGAGCTGATCCGTCTCGGTGCCGACATCCGCATCGATGGCAGCAACGCCGTCGTCACCGGTGTGCCGCATCTGAACGGCGCGACCGTCATGGCGACCGATCTGCGTGCTTCTGCCAGTCTTGTCATTGCCGGCCTGGCGGCGCAGGGTGAAACGCTGATCGAGCGTATCTACCACCTGGATCGTGGCTACGAGCGGATCGAAGAGAAACTCTCGCGTCTGGGCGCGCGGGTTCGTCGCGTTCCCTGAGGCGGTGGGGCGGCGATGCGGTAAAATCGCCGCTTTAACGAGCAGGATGACGCCGTGAACGGCATTACCATCGCCCTCTCGAAGGGTCGTATCTTCGAGGAAACGCTGCCGCTCCTGGCGGCGGCCGGAATCGTCCCGGACGAAAATCCCGATACCTCGCGTAAGCTCATCATCCAGACCAGCCGCCCCGACGTGCGCGTCGTCGTCGTGCGGGCGTCCGACGTGCCGACCTACGTGCAGCATGGCGCGGCAGATCTGGGCGTTGCCGGGCGTGATGTGCTGATCGAACATGGCGGCGCGGGGCTCTACCAACCGCTCGACCTGAACATTGCCCGCTGCCGGATGATGGTCGCCGTGCCGGAGGGCTTTGATTACGCGCATGCCGTGCGCCAGGGCGCGCGTCTCAAGGTGGCGACGAAATACCTGCGCATCGCCCGCGAGCACTTCGCGGCCAAGGGCGTACACGTCGATCTGATCAAACTCTACGGCTCGATGGAGCTGGCACCGCTCGCCGGATTGGCCGACGCCATCGTCGACCTCGTGTCGACTGGCAGCACGCTGAAGGCCAACCGCCTCGTCGCGGTCGAGCACGTCCTCGATATTTCCTCGCGTCTGATCGTGAACCAGGCGGCGCTGAAGCTCAAACGCGAGTCGCTGGCGCCGATCCTCGACGCCTTTACGGCAGCGGTGCGCCCATGATCGCCATCAAACGTCTCTCCTCGACCGACGCCGATTTTGCGGCGCGTCTAAATGCCCTGCTGGCCTTCGAAGGGGCGCAGGATGAGTCCGTCGACCGCACGGTGGCGGCGATTCTGGCTGACGTTAAGACCCGTGGCGACGCGGCTGTCGTCGAATACACGCAGCGCTTCGACCGTCTGGCGGTCAGCGACATGGCGCAACTGGCATTGCCGGCCGCTGAGTTGCAGGCGGCACTCGAAGGTTTGCCGGCGGCGCAACGCAGCGCGCTGGAAGCCGCCGCTGCCCGCGTTCGCGCCTACCACGAGCATCAACCATTGCGTGGCTGGCAGTACGAGGAAGCGGACGGCACCCTGCTCGGGCAACAGGTGACGCCGCTCGACCGCGTTGGCTTGTACGTTCCGGGGGGTAAGGCCGCCTATCCGTCATCGGTGCTGATGAACGCCATTCCGGCTCGTGTCGCGGGCGTCGGTGAGCTGATCATGGTGGTGCCGACGCCGGGCGGCGAGAAAAACGCGCTGGTGCTCGCTGCTGCTGCGCTCGCCGGCGTTGATCGCGTATTCACCATTGGTGGCGCGCAGGCGATTGGCGCGCTGGCCTACGGTACACAGACTGTTCCGCAGGTCGACAAGATCGTTGGTCCGGGCAATGCCTATGTCGCCGCCGCCAAGCGGCGCGTCTTCGGCGTCGTTGGCATCGACATGGTGGCCGGGCCGTCGGAAATCCTCGTCGTCTGCGACGGGCAGACCGATCCTGACTGGGTGGCGATGGACCTCTTCTCGCAGGCGGAACACGACGAGCTGGCGCAGTCGATCCTGCTCTGTCCGGACGCTGATTATCTTGCGCGCGTTGCCGCCGCCATCGAGCGTCTGCTGCCGACGATGCCGCGCCGCGAGGTCATCCGCGCGGCGCTGGAAAACCGTGGTGCCCTGATTCAGGTGCGCGATCTCGACGAGGCGTGTGCGCTGGCCAACCAGATCGCGCCTGAGCACCTCGAATTGTCGGTTGCCGACGCGCAGGCCTGGCTGCTGAAAATCCGCCACGCGGGGGCGATCTTCATCGGTCGCTATACCTCGGAAGCGCTGGGCGACTACTGTGCTGGGCCGAACCACGTGCTGCCGACCTCGGGCAGTGCGCGCTTCTCATCGCCGCTGGGCGTTTACGACTTCCAGAAGCGCAGCAGCCTGATCCGCGTCTCGCAGGCCGGGGCGCAAACGCTCGGTCGCATCGCCGCGACGCTGGCGGAGGGTGAAGGCTTGCCGGCGCACGCACGCTCCGCTGAATACCGGCTCGACCCGCCGGCACGCTGAGTCTTATGTCGTCGCGCGAGCTTCTGCTCTTCGCGGCGGCGGCCTCTTCGCTACCGTCCGCCGTGAGGTCGCTTAGGGAAAGCCGCGCAGGCTGCTGAAGCCGGCGACGGGTTCGCGTTCCGAGCGTAGCGTGTTTTCGATGGCGTCAGGGTCGGCGTAGCCCAGCGCCATGCCGCAGACGACGACTTCGTCGTCAGGGATGTCGAGAACTTCGCGAATCGTCACGTGATAGTCGGCAAACGCCGCCTGTGCACAGGTGTCGAGTCCGCGGGCGCGGGCAGCGGTCATCAGGTTGGCCATGAACATGCCGTAGTCGATGAACATGCCTTGCCCAAGCCGCCGGTCAATGGTGAAGATGAGGCCAACCGGCGCGTCGAAGAAGAGGTAATTGCGCGCCGTCTGCTGCTTCATGGCCGCTTTGTCTTCCTTACCGATGCCGAGCAGTCCGTAGAGCGCGAAGCCAACCTTGCGCCGCCGTCCGAGCCAGGGCTCGACCCATTGCTTCGGGTAGTAGTCGAACTCGCGGCCGTCCATGCCGGTGCTGTTGAATTTGTCGATGATGGCGGACGACAGGCGGGTTTTTTCGTCGCCAGCGAGCGCGTAGACCTTCCACGGCTGGACGTTGGTGCCGGACGGCGCGCAGGCCGCCAGCGCCAGCAGCTCTTCAACGACCTCACGCGCCACCGGTGTCGGCAGGAAGCGGCGGATCGAGTGCCGGGTGCGGATCGCCTCATCAACGGCGGCAACGGCGTCAGGGCGCGGCGGTGTCTGGCTCATCAGAGAATCTCCCTCAGGGCGGCAAGCAGGTCGACACACTGCGCGTCGGTGCCGATGGTGATGCGCAGGTACTGATCGATGCGCGGCAGCCGGAAGTGGCGAACGATGATGGCACGCTCGCGCAGGGCGGCGGCGAGCGTCGCGGCGTCGTGCTGTGGATGCCGGATGAAGATGAAGTTGGCGGCGGATGGCACACAGTCGAAGCCGAGGCGCTGCAAATCGGCGACAAGTTCCTCGCGGCTACGCATGACGGCGCGCCGGGTCGTGTCGAAATGGGCGCGGTCCAGCAGCGCGGCGACCGAGGCCGTGATCGCGAGCCGGTCGAGCGGGTAAGAGTTGAAGCTGTTTTTGACGCGGTCGAGCGCTTCGATCAGGTCGCGGTGGCCGATGGCGAAGCCGACGCGCAAGCCGGCGAGGGAACGCGACTTCGACAGCGTCTGGACGACCAGCAGATTCGGGTAGCGCGACACCAGAGCGACGGCCGTCGGTACGTCTTCCGCCGCGAAGTCGATATAGGCTTCGTCGATGACGACCACCGAGTCCGGGTTGCCGGCGACGATGCGCTCGATGTCTTGCAGCGGCAGCAGGCGGCCGGTCGGCGCGTTCGGATTCGGGAAGATGATGCCGCCGTTCGGGCGCAGGTAATCGGCGCTGTCGATGGCGAAGTCTTCGTCGAGAGGAACGGTCTCGAAGTCGATGTCGTAGAGTCCGCAATACACCGGATAGAAGCTGTAGGTGATGTCGGGAAAAAGCACCGGCCTGTCGTGCTTGAGCAACGCCTGGAAGACATGCGCCAGCACTTCGTCCGAGCCGTTGCCGACGAAGACATTTGCCGCGCCGATGCCGGCGTCGGCAAAGAAGTGGGCGATGGCTGACTTCAGGCGATCCGCGTTGGGGTCGGGATAGAGACGCAGGCTGGCCGCGTCGTCGCCGAGTTCGCCCTGCATGGCCGCGAGAACGTTCGGGCTGGGCGGGTAAGGATTTTCGTTGGTGTTGAGTTTGACGAGGCGGCTCAGCTTGGGCTGTTCGCCGGGGACGTAGGGGGTCAGGCGGCGTGTAACGTCACTCCAGTATCGGCTCATGCGCTTCTCGGGGCTCGGACAATGGTCGGAATGGTATCATGCCCCTTCCGTTCCAATCCCTTGTGGCGCTTACGATGCGGCGAGCTGAAATTACACGCAATACTCTGGAAACGCAGGTTTCCGTAGCCCTCGATCTTGACGGTGCCGGCGTTGGCCGTCTGGCCAGTGGCGTGCCCTTTCTCGATCACATGCTCGACCAGATCGCCCGCCACGGCGGCATCGATCTCGAGGTGGCGGCCAAGGGCGATTTGCACATCGACGCGCACCACACGGTCGAGGATATCGGCATCACGCTTGGTCAGGCGCTGGCTCGCGCGCTTGGCGACAAGAAGGGGCTGCGCCGCTACGGCCACGCCTACGTGCCGCTCGACGAGGCGCTGTCGCGCGTCGTCGTCGATCTTTCCGGGCGTCCGGGCCTGAGTTTCAACGTCGAGTTCACACGCGCGCAGATCGGTGTCTTCGATGTCGACCTGGTGCGCGAGTTTTTCCAGGCGCTGGTCAATCACGCGCAGATCACGCTGCATATCGACACGTTGCGCGGTGACAACGCGCATCACCAGGCCGAGAGCGTCTTCAAGGCCTTTGGCCGGGCGCTGCGCATGGCCTGCGAGGTCGATCCGCGTGCCGCCGGCAGCATTCCTTCGACCAAGGGAGCCTTGTAATGTCGGCTTCCGGCACGGTCGCCGTCATCGATTACGGCATGGGTAACTTACGCTCGGTCTGGCAGGCGCTGGCTCAGGTGGCGGGTGAGTCGAAAGTCGTCGTGACGGCCGACCCGGCCGTCGTCGCGGCAGCGGATCGTGTGGTCTTTCCGGGACAAGGCGCCATGCCCGACTGTATGCGGGAAGTCGACGCGCGCGGCTTGCGCGGTGCACTTGTCGACGCGGCCCGCAACAAGCCTTTTCTGGGGATTTGCATCGGTTTGCAGATGCTGTTCGAGCACAGCGAAGAAGGCGATGTGGCCGGGCTCGGAATCTTTGCCGGTCGTGTGCGTCGTTTTCCAGCGTCGCAGATGGTCGATCCGGCGGGTCTGCGCCTGAAAGTGCCGCACATGGGCTGGAACCGCGTACAGCAAGCGGCCGGCAGCGGCTGCCGTACGGCAGCGCATCCCCTGTGGGCGAATATCGCCGACGAAGAGCGTTTTTATTTCGTGCACAGCTACTACGTCGACCCGGCGGATTCGACCGTCGTTGCTGGCACGACCGGCTATGGCATCCCCTTTACCAGCGCAGTGGCGCGGGATAATATCTTCGCCGTCCAGTGCCACCCGGAGAAGAGTGCGCGAGCGGGCCTGACCCTCTTGGCGAATTTCATCGGTTGGAAGCCCTGACGGCCGTCAGGGCCGCAGTCTGCGGTCGTTTTACCTCTTTTATCGACTCTCCGGCGTGCCGGTCTGCCGACGTAAGCATCCCTGATGGACACTTCGCAGATTTCGCGCCGCCTCCTTCCTGATTCCTCTTCTCTCCGTTTTGCCAAATGCTGATCATTCCTGCAATTGACCTGAAGGGCGGCCAGTGTGTCCGCCTCAAGCAAGGCCTGATGGACGATGCCACCGTTTTTTCGGTTTCCCCGGGCGAACAGGCGAAGCACTGGCTCGATCAGGGCGCGCGTCGTTTGCACGTAGTCGATCTCGATGGCGCGTTTGCCGGGCAGCCGAAGAACGCAGCGGCGATCAAGAAGATCGTCGAGGCTGTCGGCGACGACATTCCGGTGCAGCTCGGCGGCGGCATCCGCGACCTCGACACCATCGAGCGCGTGCTCGATGCCGGTATCAGTTACGTCATCATCGGCACCGCGGCAGTGAAGAATCCGGGCTTCCTGCACGACGCCTGCGGCGCCTTTCCGGGGCACGTCATCGTCGGTCTGGACGCGCGCGATGGCAAGGTGGCGGTCGACGGCTGGTCGAAATTGACGCGCCACGATGTCATTGATCTGGCGAAGAAATTCGAGGATTACGGCGTCGAGGGCATCATCTATACCGACATCGGCCGCGATGGCATGCTCTCCGGCTTCAACATCGAGGCGACCGTCAAGCTGGCGCAGGCACTGCGTATTCCGGTGTATGCCAGTGGCGGTCTCTCTTCTCTGGACGACATCGGCGCCCTGTGTGCGATCGAGGGCGAAGGCGTTGTCGGTGCCATCGCTGGTCGGGCCATTTACGACGGTTCGCTCGATTTCGCGGCGGCGCAGGCGGAAGCCGATCGTCTCGGCGCGGGCTGAGCCGGGAAAGGACTCACGGGTTTCAATCTTGGCGCTAGCCAAACGTATCATTCCCTGTCTCGACGTGACGGCAGGGCGCGTCGTCAAAGGGACCAACTTCGTCAATCTGCGCGACGCCGGCGATCCGGTGGAAATCGCGCGCCGGTACGATGAGCAGGGCGCTGACGAGGTTACTTTCCTCGACATCACGGCGTCGTCGGATCAGCGCGGCATCATCCTGTCGATCATCGAAGCGTGTGCGTCGCAGGTGTTCATCCCCCTCACCGTTGGCGGTGGTGTGCGTGAGATCGGCGATGTGCGCCGCCTGCTCAATGCCGGCGCCGACAAGGTCAGCATCAACACCTCGGCGGTGCAAAACCCCGATTTGGTGGCTGAGGCGTCGGCCAAGGTCGGTTCGCAGTGCATCGTTGTCGCCATCGACGCCAAAGAGGTGGCGCCCGGAGCGTGGGAAGTCTTCACGCACGGCGGGCGAACGCGTACCGGGCTCGATGCGGTTGCCTGGGCGCGTCGCGTGCAGGAACTCGGCGCCGGCGAAATCCTGCTCACCAGCATGGATCGCGATGGCGCGCGCAGCGGCTTCGATCTGGCGCTGACGCGCGCGGTCTCCGATGCTGTCGATATTCCGGTGATCGCCAGCGGCGGCGTCGGCTCGTTGCAGCACCTTGCGGACGGCGTGAGCGAAGGTCGCGCCGACGCGGTCTTGGCGGCGAGCATCTTCCATTTCGGCGAATTCACGATCCGCGAGGCCAAGGAATACATGGCCGCACGCGGCATCGAGGTGCGCCTGTGAGCGCCCTGCGTCGCGGGAGCGGGTGGCGATGAGCGTCGATCTCGATCCTTCCCTGCCGTGGCTCGACGCCCTTACGTGGGATGCCGACGGGCTGATCCCGGCTATTGCGCAGGATGCCCATAGCGGGTGCGTGCTCATGCTTGCCTGGATGAACCGCGAAGCGCTGGCAGAAACGGTGCGCGAAGGCTTCGCGGTATACTGGTCCCGCTCACGTCAGCGTTTCTGGCGCAAGGGCGAAGAATCGGGCCATGTGCAGCGGGTGCGCGCCATCCGGACGGATTGCGATGGCGATGCGATATTGCTGGCTGTGGAGCAGGAAGGCGGCATCGCCTGCCACACTGGTCGCCAAAGCTGCTTCTTTTATCAGACGGACGGGGCGCACTGGCAGGTGGTTGATCCTGTGCTGAAGAACCCCGGAGAAATCTACAAAAAATGAACATCGATCTGTTGCATCGTCTCTCGGAAACCTTGGCGGAACGGCGCAATGCCGACCCGCAGACCTCGTACACCGCCCAGTTGATGGCCAAAGGGCCGGATGCCATTCTCAAGAAGATCGGCGAGGAATGTGCCGAACTGATCATGGCGGGCAAGGAAGGCGACCGCCTGAACGTCGTCTGGGAGTCGACCGACGTTCTTTTTCACGTGATGGTCTTGCTGGCCTTTTATGGCCTTTCCATCGAGGATGTCCTGCAGGAACTGCGCCGGCGCGAAGGCATCTCCGGCGTCGATGAGAAGAAGTCACGGAGCGCGTAAACCATGGAGAACTGCATCTTCTGCCGCATCGTCCGGGGCGAGATTCCCTCGCGCAAGGTCTATGAGGACGACGAGGTGTTCGCTTTCCACGATATCAACCCGCTGCGCCCGGTACATATTCTGGTCATCCCGAAGCGGCACATTAGCTCGCTGGCCGAGGTGGGGGCCGACGATGCTCCGACGTTGGGCCACCTGCTCGTCGTCGCCAGGCGGCTGGCAGTGGAGAACGGCAGTCCCGATGGTTTCCGGCTGGTGATCAATACCGGCCGGATCGGTCAGCAGGAAGTCCAGCATCTTCACGCACATATCATCGGCGGATCGGCGCCTGTCGGACCGATGCTTGCCCGCCTTCAAGGAGACGAATGATGGGTTCGTTCAGTATCTGGCACTGGTTGATTGTTCTCGTCATCATCCTGCTCATTTTTGGCACCAAGAAGCTGCGTAACGTCGGGCAGGACCTCGGCGGCGCGGTCAAGGGCTTCAAGGAAGGCATGAAAGACGCGACCGACGAGAAGCCGGCCGAGCCGGTGGCGCCGCCGCAGGCGGCGACCGGGCAGACGATCGAAGGCGAAATTCGCGAAAAAACCCGCTCGTGAGCGCTCCTAGTGCGTGATCGCGTCAGTCCGGCGATGTCGCAGGCCCTCCGTCGCGGTTTGCGGCTGTCCGTCGCTACGCCTTTCTGACGCGCTTCCGGGCTTTCCTCCGCCATGTTTGACGTTGCTTTTTCCGAACTGCTGATCATCGGCGTCGTCGCGCTGATCGTCATCGGCCCGCGCCGCTTGCCGACGGTCGCGCGCACGCTGGGCGTCATGCTCGGTCGTTTGCAGCGCTATGTCGCCAACGTCAAGGCCGACATCAACCGCGAAATGCAACTCGATGAACTGCGCAAGCTGCAGGCCGAGCTGGCCGAAACCGCCCGCAAGCTCGAAAGCGGGATGGCCACCGGCGTCGCCAACGCGCAGCAGGCGCTCGACGATGCGGCGCAGACGCTCCGCGCCACCGTGAGCGATACGTCTCCGCCTGTTCCGCCAGAGACGGTGGCTTCCGCCTCGTCGGTGCCTGCGGACACCCTCTCTCAGACGCCCGTAGCTTCCCCAGCGGCTCCCGTTTCGCCGCTACCGGCTTCGCCCGCGCCAGCGATTAGCGCCGCAGAGCGCAAGGACTGAGTTTTCCTATGGTCGACGGTGAAGAGTCTTTTTTCAGCCACCTCGTAGAACTGCGCAATCGGCTGATTCGTGCCCTGCTGGCGATTGCCATCGTTTTCGTCGCCCTCTTTCCGTGGTCGAAGGAAATCTACACGCTGTTTGCGCAGCCTCTGCTCGTCGCCTTGCCGGCAGGCGGGCAAATGATCGCGACGGACGTCATCGGTGTCTTTCTGGTGCCGATGAAAGTCACGCTGATGGTGGCCCTGGTGATCGCGCTGCCCTTCGTGCTCTATCAGGTCTGGGCCTTCGTTGCGCCGGGCCTCTACAAGCACGAGAAGCGGCTGGCCTTGCCGCTTGTCGTCGCCAGCGTCGTGCTGTTCTTCATCGGTATGTCGTTTGCCTACTTCCTGGTCTTTCCGACGGTGTTCGGATTCATGGCCCGCGTTGCGCCGCAGGGCGTCGCGTGGATGACCGATATCGACAAGTATCTGTCGTTCGTCTTGACGACTTTCCTTGCCTTTGGCTCGGCTTTTGAAGTGCCGGTTGTTGTGGTGGTTCTCGTGCGGACCTGTGTGGTCTCCATCGAGAAGCTGAAGGCTTGGCGGCCGTACGTCATCGTCGGCGCTTTCGTCGTCGGGGCGGTGTTTACGCCGCCGGACATCGTCTCGCAGATCATGCTGGCGGTGCCGCTCTGCCTGTTGTTCGAGTTGGGCCTCATCCTCGCGCGTGTCATCGGTAAGCGCAGTGCGGCTGCCGATGATTTGCCCGCCGAGGTGTCGCCGGGCCCGACGTATCCGCCGGCGGCACACGCCGCCTCTGCGCAAGGCGAAGGGTCGGGGTCGGTAAGGACGACAGTGGAAACGGCGGCGCTGCCTCCGGCTGCTGAGCCAGCCTCCACGGGCACAGACGCAGGCGAACCGCCGTTGCGCTAGCCCGCCGCCTTGTACGACACCTGCCAGGCCGTCAGGGCGTGCAGGTGTCGGTGCAACCCGGCAGCGGTGTGGTGGTGCGTGGCGGAGCAGCGACAGTGGCCGCCTGCGCGACGGGTTCGCCTTCCTCAAAGAGCCACAGACTGCCGGCCGGCATGGTCGTCCATTGCTCGTTGTCGGTCAGCGGCGTCGTGGCAATGACGGCAACGCGGTCAGCGGCCGTCGTCAGCTCCGAGAAATCGACACTGAGGTCTTCGTCGGCGAGGTGTGCCACGTCAAACGGTGCCTTGCGCACGACGAAAGCCAGTTTCGTCGAGCAATGTGCGAAGAGCCAGTCACCGTTCGAGAGCAGGTAATTGAATTCGCCGCGTGCGCCCAATTCGAGCGTCAGCGCCTGCAAGGTCGAGAACAGGTCGTCGCGGGCGGGCGGCGTGGCGCCGAAGCGTTGCCGCAGCTGGCGCAGTATCCAGCAGAAGGCCGCTTCGCTATCGGTGGTGCCGACCGGCTGAAAGCCGCTTTCGGTGGCTTCGTCGTGCGTCGCTGACGCCTCCGTGGGCGGAGCGAGATTCTCGGGGAGCGCGCCGTTGTGGGCGAAGATCCAGTAGCGCCCCCATAGCTCGCGCATGAACGGATGCGTGTTTTCCAGCGCGACACGGCCATGCGTCGCCTTGCGAATATGGGCGATGACGTTCTTCGAGTGGATCGGGTAGTTGCGGACGAGTTCCGCCACGGGCGACTTGCACGAGGGCTGCGGGTCGAGGAAAAGACGCGCGCCGCGTCCCTCGAAAAAGGCGATTCCCCAGCCGTCGGCGTGAACGTCCGTCGCTCCGCCACGGCGTTGAAAGCCGGCGAACGAAAAGCAGATGTCCGTCGGCGTGTTGCAGTTCATTCCTAATAATTGGCAAATTTTACATTCCTCCGCTTGCAATGATAGCATGGACATAATGCCTGCCACTGCGTATTCATATGTCCGTTTCTCGATACCTCAGCAACTAAAGGGTGATTCGCTTCGTCGCCAACTTGAGGCCTCTGAGCGATATGTGGCTGAACATGGGCTGGTTCTCGATAAGACGCTGAATCTGCGTGATCTTGGTATCTCAGCATTTCGTGGAAAGAATGTCGAGCGCGGGGGGTGTTCATTGAGGCGATAAAAACAGGTAAAGTCAAGATTGGCTCTTATCTAATCGTCGAGTCTTTAGACCGAATTTCGAGAACAGAAGTTATCGATGTCTTCGAGATATTACTGAAAATAATCCGTGCCGGTATAAATATCGTCACGCTCACGGATAGTCATGTTTACAGCAAAGATTCAATAAGGGTGAATTTTACTAAATTGATCATCTCGATCTCGGTGATGTCCCGTGCCCACGAAGTCTGAGATGTCTTGAAAATGTTTCAAAATTTCCGTTTATGGAAAGATGTAAATACGTTTGCCTGAAGCAAAGACAGAAAATTGATATCAAGGAAAAATACTAGAATAGCAAAATCAGAAACGAGAGCGGCCTAGATTAACCGCCAATGATTTTGGTGCTAATAAGGTATTACGTGCCAGTTATATTTTAATCACTTACTCTGATATTGAAATGAGCGCAAATGAATAGTGCATTAAAAAAAATCAGCGAAAAACTTTCTAAATACAAAAAGGCAATATCTTTTTCAGAGGCGATATTTGAGGGGGGGCCGAGGTTGCGACATCTTCCCGGTCAGACATATTTATTTTTGGGGCCGGGGAACTGGGGCAACAATTTGCTAAGGCATTTAAACACTCTGGCATACGCGTTTCTGGTTTTGTTGATAATGACCAAAACAAACATGGCTGTATTTTTGAAGAGCTGCAATGTAATGCGGTCAGTTACATTAAAACTCGCCTTGAGTCGGTGCATGTGGTAATCGCGGTTTCTTTAGGAAGCGAAGTTGCTAATGCGCAACTTCTATCGATGGGATTAAATGCTAAGCAGATTTATTTTGCAGAGCAGCAAAGAGAAAAATATGGCAAACGGGTACGTTACTATCTTAGTAACTGCTTATGCGGATTGATGGCATGGCAAGACAAAAATCAATCGTCGCACATCATTGAAAGAGATGCGGACTTGATTGAGTTTGTTTACGACCGGCTGGCCGATGATAGGTCTCGTGATATTTTTGTGTCCAGAATTGCGCTTTGTTTGGTCGGGGAAAGCTATGGCGCGCTAAATGAATTTTTGGATGAGTACAGTGATACGGTCATAGAGAATACAAAGAAATTTGGTCTATCTTGGTCGTCTCCAATGGCAGAAACGGAGTACAAATATTATTTCAATCAGGATTTCATTGAGTACAACGACAATGAAGTTTTCGTAGATGTCGGTGCGGAAAACGGGAATACCGTAATCCCGTTTATTGAACATCTTTATCAGAAGAATCTAAAGCCAAAGCATATATACGCATTTGAGCCCGATCCAGATACGTTCCGTTTTTTGAAGCAGAATGTGGGAGGGGTCGAATATGTTTCCGTTGAAAACAGTGGCGTCGGTTCAAAAAACGGAGAGCTGAGATTCAGAAAGTCATCCATGTTTGGCGCATATCGTTATTGCGGTCACATTAGTCCAGATGGTGACATTTCGGTCAACATTCACACGATCGACAGTTACTTCATCGATACGCCAGTTTCGTTCTTGAAATTCGATCCTAGCGGAGATGCGATTATCGCCGGGTTAGAGGGCGCTTCGGGGATTATTTCGCAGCGTAAGCCAAAAATTATTGCAGGCGCTTACCATCAAATAGAAAACCTATACAGAATACCTAAAATGCTACTCGAATTGGATTCGAATTATCGTGTCTATCTTAGACACTTGGCATTTCATGCGAATGAGACCCATGCGTTTGCGATACCCGCCTAAGCATAGAAAGTCCTTAATATGGATAATGCGATTTCCTGATGCTAGAAATGTCGGTCAAGAAATCGCCTACTAAAGCCTCCTGCGGGCCTGTAGGTGGACAATCCGGTTGCCTACTGTCCTGTCGTCAGTTTCTCGCTTCAGCGAAATCTGTTGCGTTTGAACAACAGACTTAAAACGGCTTTGGGTTGGCGGGAAAAGGAGCTGGCGAAAGAAACTTTGTTTCACTCCCCAAGCTTCGGATATTTCGGTTTTCTTTAAAAATCATGACCTGCCTGAATTCTTCGGACCACGTATTCTTGGAGAACGGCCTCCGGTTGGGGGGGGATAGACGGGTTTTCTTGAACGCCGCTGGCGTCTGGTTACCCAGGCTCGAATGCGGGCGAACCTCATTGTAGTGCTGACGCCATTGCTCGATGAGGCCCTTGGCCTCGAACCGATGGCGGAACCACTCCATCGACAGGCACTCATCCCGAAATTTGCCGTTGAAGCTCTCGGTCGTCCCGTTTTGCCAAGGCTTGCCCGGATCAATCAGCGCCATGTCGAGATTCTGGCTGGCCGCCCAACGCAGTAGCGCGCAGGACACGAACTCAGGCCCGTTGTCCGACCGCAAGACCTGCGGTGAGGCTACACCGAAATTTCGTACCAATTTGAGCTGGAATTTTCGGCACAATTTTCGTGATGTTGAAAGGAGATTG
>NZ_WIXJ01000012.1 GCF_009617575.1 Rhodocyclus gracilis | reverse complement strand
CCGCACGCCATCCGGGGCGCCCTCCCCGACAGCTACCAGCCAGCAGCCCGCACCGCCCTCCGGGCAAGCACGCCTTCGGGCAAGAGCAAAGCCGCTGCGCGGAGGAGTTCTCGCCGCACATGGGAGCGGCAACGGGAGCGGAAAATAGGCGCGAATCTCTTGAGTCCCCCTTTTGGGGCGCTTAAGCAGACGGTGACCGAAGGACGGAGGGGGAAAAAGCAGAGCGGGGGCGTAGCGCCCTGACAGCACGGATATCCCCGAGCGCGCGGGTAGATTGCCAAGCATTGGCGGCAAGCGCTAAAGCGTTTCGTTCGAGCTCAGTGGGAGTGCTCGCGCCCTCAGGCGCTGAGCGTGAGCCGGCCGCAGCAGATGCAGACGGCAGACTCGCGGCAGACCTAGTCGTTGCAGGCGCGAAGATGCTCGAGTTCGTCGTCGACGATATCGTCGAGTTCGCCTTCGCCGAGGCTGAAGAAGTGGCTGACTGCATCACGCCCGAGTCGCCACTCGTTTTCTTCGCTGGCATTTTGCGAGAGGCTGATGACGCGCTCGGCGACGACGCCGATACCGATCAGCGTGCACGACTCGACGCTTAGACCGCTGTCGGATTCCTGATAGAGCGCCGAAAACTCGTGGTGCGAGCGCATCGCCGCGCACAGGTTGGCGGAGAGGTTCCAGCTGCGGGCGAGCAGGTAGCCGATGACTGCGTGGTCGACGCCGTGCCGGCTGTCTTCGACGTCAGTAAACGAGGTGCTGGCACGGTTGGCCAGTTGCAACGTCGTTTTGTAGTCGGAAAAGCGCTGCATCATCAACGGGATGCCGCAATCGCGGAACAAGCCAAAGCAATACGCGGTGTCGCGCTGGCTGCCACGCAGGCGACCCGACAGGCGCGCGCACACCGCCGCGCTGAGCGCCGCACGATCCCAGAAACGCTCGAGACTCGGCGAGTTCTCCTGGCTGACGAGACGTTTGAGCAGTTCGCCGACGACTAGATTGAGAATCTGTCGGCTGCCGAGCAGCGAGAGGGCTTCGCCAATCGTCTTTGCCTTGCGTTGCAAGGCGAGCGCCGGGGAGTTGGCGACGCGGATGACGGCGGCAGAAAGGCCGACATCACGACTGATCAGCTGAGCAACACGGCGTGGATCGCAGTCGTCACTATCGAGTTCGCGGCGCAGATCGTTCAGGACGGCGGGGCAGGGAGGAATCTCAAAACCACGTAACAGCGGGGAAAGTCCTGCATCAACAAGCGTCGTCATGGCGTCCGGGAAACTATCTTATTTTGCGAAACGTTAGCATTTCTGGGGAGGTCGGCCAATATGACCAAAGGCATAGGCGAGGCCGTTCCGGGTCTCAGAGCATGGGGGCTCGCGGACGCGGCGTCAATCGAGATAACGTCGCGCGCTGACAAAGCGCTCGGCGAAGTAGCGGTTGGAGAGGCGATCGATGCGAACGCGCCCGTTTCCGCTCGATGATGGGGCGTGAATGAAGCGGTCCTCGCCGATGAAAATCGCGACATGCGAGTAGGGGCCGCTGCCGGTATTGAAGAACAGCAGATCGCCCGGTTGCAGCGCCTCGCGCGCAACCGCGTGGCCGTGCCGCGCCATGTCGGCGGCGCTGCCGGTGAGGCGGTAATCGACGGCGTGTGCGTAGATATAGGAAACCATGCCGCTGCAATCGAGCCCCGCCGAGGGATTTTTGCCGCCGAAGCGGTAGCCGGTATCGATCAGCGACAGCGAAAAGAGGACGACTTCCTGCGCACTGCTGGGAAGGCTCCGCGTCGGCGTGGCCTGTGGGGCTTCTGTGGGGATTGGCGGTGCGCTGCCGCAACCGGCGAGCGTCAGCGTCAGCAGCGTGACGGCCACCGAGGCAAACGAAACGAGGCGGCGTCGTGCGGCAAGCGCCGCGATCCAGCGTGTCGTTCCTTGAGGGAAAGGAGCCGGCGCACGCAGCTGCCCGGCGGACGAAAAGGAAGGTAGCCGAAGGAGCCACAAGCGTTGCGCAAACATGCGCGCAGTATAAACTCCGGACGCGTGACTCGCCCGTCCGGTGTGGCCTGCGCTCACGCCGCTGCGGCATGTCCGCTGCCCTTTCCCACTGCGTTTCCCGTCAGGAGGTGTGCGTGAATCCGCAAACAGGTTATCCGGTCGAGTCACTTGAAGTCGGCATGAGCGCGTCCTTGGCGAAGACAGTCACCGAGGCCGATATCGTCTTGTTCGCCGGCGTGTCGACCGACATCAATCCGCTGCACCTGAACGAGGACTACGCCGCTACGACGCCCTTCGGTGGCCGCATCGCGCAGGGCATGTTGTCTGCCGCGTTCATCTCCGCCGTGCTCGCCAACCGCTTGCCCGGGCCGGGCAGCGTCTATCTCGCGCAGTCGCTGCGCTTCAAGGCGCCGGTACGGCCGGGCGATACCGTGACGGCGACGGTGACGGTCAAGGAGGTACTGGTCGGCAAGCGCCGCTGTGTGCTCGACACGGTGTGCACCGTCAAGGGCAAGGTCGTCATCGAGGGTGAGGCGACGATGCTCTGCGTCAGCGCGGCTGCGCCGTAGCGGCTCGCGAGCCAGGGTTCAGAGCAGGACGATGTCGTACTGCTCCTGCGCGTAGCTCGGCTCGGCTTGCAGCGAGATCGGCTTGCCGATGAAGTCGGAGAGCATCGCCAGCGACTGCGATTCCTCGTCCTGAAAGAGATCGATCACCGAGGGGCCGGCCAGTACGCGCAGTTCGCGGGCGTTGAACTGGCGGGCTTCGCGCAGCAATTCGCGCAGGATTTCGTAGCCGACCGTGCGCGCTGTGCGGACTTCGCCGCGCCCCTGGCAGGTCGGGCATTCTTCGCACATGACGTGGGCCAGCGATTCGCGCGTGCGTTTGCGCGTCATTTCGACGAGGCCGAGCGCGGTGAAGCCGTTGACCGTCAATCGGGTGTGGTCGCGCGCCAGCGCCTTGTTGAACTCGCTGAGCACGGCATCGCGATGCTCGCTGCTGTCCATGTCGATGAAGTCGATGATGATGATGCCGCCGAGGTTGCGCAGGCGCAGTTGACGGGCGATGGTGACTGCCGCTTCGAGATTGGTCTTGAAGATGGTATCGGCAAAGTTGCGCACGCCAACGAAACCGCCGGTATTGACGTCGATGGTCGTCATCGCCTCGGTCTGGTCGAAGATCAGGTAGCCGCCGGATTTCAGATCGACACGGCGGGCCAGCGCCTTCTGGATTTCTTCTTCGACGCCATACAGTTCAAAGAGCGGGCGCTCGCCAAGATAGTGATCGAGTAACGGCGCGACCGTCGGCGTGTACTCGGCGGCAAACGCCGAGAGCTTCTGGAAGTTCTCGCGCGAGTCGATGGCGATGCGCGAGGTCTCGGGGTTGACGAAATCGCGCAGTACGCGCTGCGACAGCGACAGCTCCTGATAGAGCAGCGATGGCGGCGCCTCCGTCTTCGATTGCGCCTCAATGCGCCGCCAGATCATGCGCAGATAGCTGATATCGCTCGCCAGTTCGTCTTCTGATGCGCCTTCGGCCATGGTGCGGACGATGAAGCCGCCCGGTTGCTCCGCCGGCACCAGGCGGGTCAGTTTCTCGCGCAGCGCGTCACGTTCGGCGCCGCTGCCGATGCGCTGTGAAATACCGATGTGGTTGTCTTGCGGCAGATGCACGAGCATGCGCCCGGCAATCGAAATCTGCGTCGACAGGCGCGCGCCCTTGCTGCCGATCGGGTCTTTGATCACTTGCACGAGAATGCTCTGTCCCTCGGCGAGAATGCGCTCGATCGGGCGCGGTGCCTCGCCGTTCTGGCGCGTTTCCCAGATGTCGGCGACGTGCAGGAAGGCTGTTCGCTCCAGACCGATATCGATGAACGCCGACTGCATGCCCGGCAGGATGCGGCAGATACGGCCGATATAGACGTTACCGACGAGGCCCCGGTTGGCATTGCGTTCGATGTGCAATTCCTGCACCGCACCTTGATAGACGACCGCGACGCGGGTTTCCTGCGGCGTAAAGTTGATCAGGATTTCTTCGGGCATGATGTCTCGTCGTTGGCAAGGGTGGGAGCGGTGGGGCACGTCCTGGGGGCGGCAGGTAGAATGCGCCGGCGGCACGTCGAGTGCCGCGTGTGCCTCACTCGTGAGTCGTCTCCCCCTGCGGCGGGTTGCGCAAATTGTTGCGGCGTCTGCAAATCCCGGAACCGCGCGTGGCGGCGAGCCGTACGACGCCGCTCTGGTGGCGGGAGTTCCTTCGCGAATCTCGGGTCTACCCGCCGTCTTTGGCCCATTTTACTCTCTCAGCGCCCATGCCTAAGCTTCCCGAACTTCTTGCGCCCGCCGGCTCCCTGGCGATGGCGCGTGCGGCACTTGCCTACGGTGCCGACGCCATTTACGGCGGCCCGCCGCGCTACAGCCTGCGGGCGCGCAACAACGAATTCGGCGACAGCGCCGCGCTGGCGGAGGCGATCGCGGCGGCGCACGCCCTTGGGCGGCGCTTTTACCTCGTCGTCAATGCGCTGCCGCACAACGCCAAGCTGAAGAGTTTTCACGCCGATCTCGCGCCGCTCGTCGCGCTGGCGCCGGATGCCCTGATCATGGCCGACCCCGGCCTCATCCATCTGACCCGCGAAGCCTGGCCGCAGATGCCGGTTCATCTGTCGGTGCAGGCCAATACGATGAACTGGGCGAGTGTGCGTTTCTGGCGCTCGCTCGGCCTGACGCGCGTCATCCTCTCGCGCGAAATCTCGCTCGACGAGATCGCCGAAATCCGCCAGCAGTGCCCGGATGTCGAGCTGGAGGTTTTTGTGCACGGCGCGCTGTGTATCGCGCACTCCGGTCGCTGTCTGCTTTCCGGCTACTTCAATCGGCGTGACGCCAATCAGGGGACTTGTACCAACGCCTGCCGTTGGGAATACACGCTGCATCCTGGCGCCAGCGATCCGGCCGGCGACGTGCAGCCCGTGGTGGCTCCGGTGCGCGAGTGGCTGATCGAAGAGCGCCAACGCCCCGGCGAACTGATGCCGATCGAAGAAGACGAACATGGCACCTACCTCTTGAATTCGAAGGATCTGCGCGCCATCGAGCACGTGGCGAAGCTGCTCGCAGTCGGTGTCGACTCGCTGAAGATCGAAGGGCGAACCAAGTCGGCCTACTACGCGGCGCGGACGGTGCAAAGCTACCGGCGCGCCATCGACGACGCTCTTGCCGGGCGGCCGTTCGACCCGGATCTGCTCGACGTGCTCGACGGTCTGGCTAACCGTGGCTACACCGATGGTTTTTACCAGCGCCACCATGCCGCCACGACGCAGAACTACGCCAGCGGCGCTTCGGCCAATGGCACGCGGCGCTACGTCGGCGATGTGCTGGCGTTCGATGCGGCGCGTGGTTTGGCGGAAGTGGCGGTGAAGAATCGCTTCGCCGTCGGGGACCGTCTGGAAATCGTCCAGCCGTCCGGCAACCGCACGGCGACCCTCGCCCGCATGGAGGACGCCAACGGTGCCACGCAGACGGTCGCCCCCGGCGACGGGCACCGTGTCTGGGTCGATTTGCCGGCCGATTGTGCGGGGGCCTTGCTGGCGCGCTTTGAGCGCGTCGGGGACTAAGGTTCGTTCGGCTGACCGTTCAGTTCCAGCGCTCGAGGATAGCGTCGGTCGCCGCGCGATAGTCGTCGGCGCCGCGGCTATGCGGGGCGTAGTCACGTATCGGCTGCCCCGCCGCGAAGGCCTCGGCCAGCTTGATGTCGCTGCGGATGCCGGGAAGCATGCGCGAGGCTCCGAACTGCTGGGCGATGCTGTCGCTGACGCTGCGGTGCTGGCCGATCCGCGTGTCCACCATCACCGGCAGGAAACCGAGTACGCGCAGTCCCGCATTACTGCGATCCGCCGCGACGCGAAAGAGAATGCGCGCCAGCGCGCGTACGCCCTCTCCGGCGAGCGGGTGGGGTACGAAGGGCGTCAGCACGCGATCCGCTGCCGTCAGCGCATTGAGCAGCAGTGCGTCGAGCGAGGGCGGCGTGTCGAGGATCAGCGTCAGCGCTTCGTCGAGAAAGCCCTCGGCGGCGAGTGCGCGCTGCAATAGCCCGGTGTCGGCGCCGCCATGCTCGAAGCGGCTGTCGGCGGGGATCAGCGACAGCTGTGGCCACCGCGTCGGTCGCAGTGCCTGACGCAGTGTGTTGGCACCGGTGAAGAGGCCATGCGCCGAGGGAGCGTCGCGCTCGACCTTGATGCCGAAGCCCAGCGCGCAGTGCCCCTGGGAATCCAGATCGATCAGCACGACGCGTTCGCCGCGTGCGGCAATTTCGGCGGCAACGTTCACCGCGGTCGTCGTTTTTCCGGCACCGCCCTTGCGGTTACTGATGGCGAGAATGCGTGCCATCAGAACAGCTGGATCTTTGGCCCGTCGTCGCTCGTCGCCACGCCGCCGGTCACGGTGGCATGCGCGTCGCGCTGACTGGCCATCACGTAGCGATCGAGATGCTGCTCCATGCGTCGGGCGAGGGGCGTCGCCAGCGTGCCGTTCCAGCTGGCATCGCCGAGCTTGTCGGCGAGTTCGTGCAGGTGGGCGTCGAGTTCCTGCAGGGAGTGCTGCACCTGTTCGATGCGCTGCCGGACGACGTCCTGGAACTGGACGCTGCCCAGCACGCCCGACAGGCGCTCGACAATCTCGCGGCTGCTGCTCTCGACTTCGCCGAGGAAGCCGGAAAAATTGTCGCCGATGTCGGCGAAGCGGCTTTCCATCGTGCTGTTTTCGGTGATCATCTTCGACAGCCCCTGCGTGAGGTGGTCGTGCTCGATGTTGTCACGCGCGCGAGCCAGTTCTTCTTCGGCACTTTGCACTGCGGCGCTGATCTTGTCGTTGATGTTGGCGGCGACCTGGCTCGTCTGGGCCGAGAGATTGCGCACCTCGTCGGCCACGACAGCGAAGCCGCGCCCCGCTTCGCCGGCGCGCGCTGCCTCGATGCTGGCGTTGAGGGCGAGCAGGCTGGTCTGCTTGGCGATGGCGGAGACGCTGTCGACCAGCGGTACCAGTGAGCTGACTTCGTTCGCCAGCCGGCGGACGCGTTCGAGATTGCTCGCCAGCTGTTCCTGTCGGCTGGCTACCTGATCGTTGAGCGAGCCGAGCACTTCGCGGCTGAAATCGGCCTGCGTGCTGGCGGCCGCGTCGATGGCGTCGCGCGCGGCCTGAGACACATTTACGCTGCGCGTCACCAGCGCGTTGCTCAGGCGGTGCACGGCGCCGATGTTGTCGACGACTTCGGCGACGCTGTGCTCGGTCTCGCTGACGCTGCCGCCGAGTTGCTGGCAGATCACCGCGAGGTAGGGCGATACCGAATTGAGCTCGTTCTCGACGGCTTCGCGGCGTGCCCGGTTGGATGAGGTGGTGGGCTGGGCGTGCGGGGCCCGCGTCGTGTCCGGCGCCTGTGAGTTGTCGCCCAAACGCCTGCGGGCGATGAGAACGCAGAGGAGGATGCCGACGAGGGTGGCGAGCAGCGCGCTCAAGGCGCTGGCGCCACGGTTGCCAAGGCCGGCGTCCTGCCCCCAAGGGGTGAGGAACCACGCCAGTGCGACGGCTGACAGCGCGGCGAGGACGACCGCCGTTGCCAGTCGGCGCACGCTGTACGAGGGGGCAATCCGCTCTTCGTCGGCACGCATCGGTGTTCCCGTCTCAGGCGCCGGGCAGCACCTGTTTGATGACCTTGATCAGATCGGCGCCGGAGACCGGCTTCACGAGCCAG
Organism: Rhodocyclus gracilis; assembly: GCF_009617575.1. GTDB lineage: Bacteria > Pseudomonadota > Gammaproteobacteria > Burkholderiales > Rhodocyclaceae > Rhodocyclus > Rhodocyclus gracilis. Next base: position 56,410 of record NZ_WIXJ01000012.1, on the reverse strand, counting down.
CCGGTCGCGCCGAGCTTCTTGGCTTCGTCGCGCTTCGTCGCCTGACTTTCGGTCGTCAGGGTGAGGATCGGCGTGAAGCGGTAGCCGGGCAGCGTGCGTACGTTCTTGATCAGATCCATTCCGTTCATGTTCGGCATGTTTACGTCGGTAATGATCAGGTCCGCTTTCAGTCCGCCCTTCAGCCGCGTCAGTGCCTGCAGGCCGTCGGCGGCGGTTTCCGCCTTGAAGCCGTTCATTTCCAGGGTGGTTTTGACGCTCATCAGCATGGTAGCGGAATCGTCAACGACAAGGATGGTCTTGGCCATGTTCAGGGTTCCTTGAGTGATAGGGTCAGGCGGCTTTGCGCCGTTTGCGCTTCGGCGCCGGTGCTACTGTTGGTTCCGGTGTCGGGAAGAGGGGGCGCAGCCAGTCAGCGAGGCGCGTCTCGGCGGGCCAGGCACGGACGCTGGCGTTCGCCGCCATCAGTACCTGCAGGTTGGCCGGGTGCACGTGCGTGCACGGGCCGAAATCGATGACGGCATCCGGAGTTTTTTGCAACCAATCGAGCAGCACTTCCGCTTCTTCGACCCCTACCGTGTCGACGAAGTGCGCGCAGGAATCCACGAACTGGAGTGCCATGTCAGATCAGCTCCTTCAGGTTGAGCACCAGCAGCACCGAGCCGTCGCCCATCAGGGCCGATCCGGAATACCCGGGGAGTGCGTCGAGAATGCCGTCGAGCGGCTTGAGGATGACGTCGCAGGTCTGGCGAAAGTCGTCGACGATCACGCCGACGTTGTCGCTGCCGTGGCGGACGATCAGCACCGCCAGCTCGTCGGCCTCGTTGCAGAGCGGCGGCGCCTCGATGCCGAGCAGGGTGTTGAGCGGCCGCAGGGGAACGATGCGACCGCGCAGCACGGCGGCCAGACTGTCCTTGATCGTGTGCACCGAACTGCGCGGCAGCCGGACCGTTTCGACGACGCAATCCATGGCGACACCGAAGGCCTGCCCGTCGCTTTCGATCACCATCACCTGATTGACCGCCATGGAAAGCGGTAGCGACAGGCGCAGGCAGGTACCGACGCCGACTTCGCTCTCCAGCGTGACCGTCCCGCTCACCTTCTCCAGTGCATCGCGCACGACGTCCATGCCGACGCCGCGCCCGGAGAGGTCGGAGACCTGCTCGGCGGTCGAAAAGCCGGCAGCGAAGACAAGATTGATCGCCTCCTGATCGGAGATCCGGTGCGCGGTGTCGGCGTCGATGATGCCCTTTTCGACGGCTTTGCGACGGATGTGGGCCGGGTCGATGCCGCGCCCGTCGTCGCGCACTTCGATGAGCACGCGGTCGGCTTCCTGCCGCGCCGTCAGGGCGATGCGGCCGGCTGCGGCCTTGCCGGCGGCGATACGCTCCTGCGGGTTTTCCAGACCGTGGTCGAGGCTGTTGCGCACGATGTGCACCAAGGGATCGGCCAGCGCCTCGATCACGTTCTTGTCCGCTTCGGTGTCCTCGCCCTCGACGACGAGACTGACTTCCTTGCCGAGCTTGCGCGAAATGTCGCGCACCAGCCGGGGAAAGCGCTGGAAGACGAACGACACCGGCAGCATGCGCACCTGCATGATCGCGTCGTGCATCTCTTCGGCGATGCGGTTGATCACCGCGTGTTGCGCCTTGATCTCGCGCGCCATCTCGCGGGCGCTGCTGCCGCTTTCGGCGCGGGCGGCGAGGTAGGGCAGGGCGTTCTTGGCGACGACCATTTCGCCGATCAGGTTCATCAGGCGGTCGATCTTCGCCTGGTCGACCTTGAGGGTGCGGCTGCCCGGCAGCAGATCGTCGGCGCGCCGGCCAAAGCGCGGCTCTCCCTCGCCGTCGCTGGCGGTGGTCGCCACGGGTGATGAGGCTGGCGCAGCGGCAGTAGCCGCGACTGGCGCGGCGGCCGTCGCCCCGGCCTCGGCGAGGAAGCGTTGCAAGCAGGCGGCCAGCGGGGCGGCGCTTGATGTGGCGAGCGCTTCGTTCAGTGCCTCGTCGACACGACGCGTGTCGTCTGGCCGGCCGAGCGCGCGCAGGCAGTTGCGGAGGGTGGTGGCCGCCGCGTGCAAGTGTCCGGGCAGTGCCGCAACACGGCTGGCCTGCGCCAGCACTTCGCCTTGCCAGGCCAGAATCTCCCAGGCGACCTCGTTCGCGCGCGGGAGGAGGGCAGCAGGCGTGTCAGGATCGCCGTGAGGGGGCGCCGGCGTTGCCTGGGCAGCGGCATCGGCTGTGCCCGACTGACGCCAGTCGGGCGTGGCGCCGTCGCGTATGGATTCGAGCAGCAGGCGAACTGCGCCACGTGCGGCGTGCGTGTCGAGCAGCAACAGGAGCCAGCGCAGCGCGGAAGCGAGCCAGCGTTGCGGGCTGGCGAGTTCGAGCATGACCGTCGTCGCGTGGCGCAGTGCGTCGAGACTTCCTGTCTCGAGTTGGTGCAATGCCGCGCTGGCGAAGTCCTCGCCCTCGGCGCTGTCCTTGCCGTCACCGACGGGCAAGACCAGCGCCAGCGCCGGCAGCGGGGTCAGCGTCAGTTGTTCGGGGACGTAGCGGAAATGCTGGTCGATCTCGGCGCGCGTGATGGCGAGCAGCAGGTCGAAGCGCAGCAGGCAGCGGTAGGCGTCGAGTTCGGCGAGCGGCGGCCACGCCTCGCGGGCGGTGATACGGCCCCAGAGCAGCCCCGGCGTTTGCTGGGCGAGGAAAAACGGGTCTTCGCCCTGAAAGAAGCATTGTTCGTCCGGCGTGTAGCAGAGCCAGTAGAGGCTGGCGCCGTCGTGCGCGCGCTGCCAGGCCGCGCGGCGGATGTCTTCCGGGATGGCCAGCAGTTCTTCTGCCGGCGGGGCGAGGAAGATGCTGTCCGGCGTGTTGCTGGCTACTGCTCGGGCAAGGTCGGCTGGCGCCGCTGGGGCGGCGTCGGGCGCTGAGTCGCTGTCGCTCGTCATGAACTCGCGCAGCGCGGCGGCGAGTTCGGCACCGACGCTCGCGTGTTGCGCGCCGATGGCGCCCCGGCTCTCGATCTCGTCGCAGAGCATGCCGACAAAATCCATGGCGTCGAGGAGCTGGTCGGCCAGCGCGCGCGAATAGGCGAGGCGTTCTTCGCGTACCGCGTCGAGCAGGTCTTCGCCGGCGTGCAGCACTCGCGTCATCTCGGGGAAGTCGAAGAGGCCGCTGTTGCCTTTGAGCGTGTGTACCGCCCGGAACAGCTCGTTCATCGCCTCGTTGTCGTTTGGCGCGCTTTCCAGTTGCATCAGCTTCTCGGCGATGCTTTGCAGGAAATCGCGCGCCTCGCTGAGAAACTGCGTGAGGAGCGGGTTCATGTGCTGACCTCGCCGAGCAGGGGGCGCACATGCGCGAGCAGTTGCTCCGGTCGCACCGGCTTCACCAGATAGTCGTTGGCGCCAGCGGCGGCGGCCTGCTGGCGGTCGCGCTCTTCGGCCATGGTCGAAATCATGATCGCCGGTGTCTGCGTAATCGGCTGGCTGCGCAACTCGCGCAGGAAGCCGAAGCCGTCGAGCTTGGGCGTGTTGATGTCGACGAGATAGAGGTCGAAGGGCGCTTGCAGTGCTTTTTCGAGGGCTTCAAGGCCGTTGAACGCTTCTTCCACGAGATAGCCCGCTTTTTCGAGTATCTGACGGTGATACAGGCGTACCGTCGCCGCGTCGTCGATAATCAGGATGCGTTTCATCGGGCCTCCAGCGGTTTTTGGTAGACGATCGCGTCGGGAAACTTGCGCACGCGAAACAGTGAGGACATGCGACTCATCGACTCGGAATGGCCCAGGCAGATGAAGCCGCCGGGGTTGAGCGCGTCGTAGAAGGTTTCGGCGGCGGCTTTGCGCGAGATGTCGTCGAAGTAGATGAGCAGGTTGCGGCAGAACACCACGTCGAAGCCGCGATAGGCTCGTGTGTCGGACGGGTCGGACAGATTGACGCGCGTGAACTCCACGGCGTCGCGCAAGGCGTCGCAAATCTGCCAGTTCTGTCCGACGCGGCGGAAATACTGCTGCAGATAGCGGGTCGGCATCTGCGCGACCGAGCGCGCCGAGTACAGCCCTTGCCTTGCCTGTCCGAGGATGTGCGTATCGATGTCCGAGGAGATGATTTCGACATCGACTTCGTTGATCGCAGGCCAGCACTCGAGCAGCTTGATGGCGATCGAATAGGCTTCTTCTCCGGAGGAGGAGGGGATGACCCAGATGCGGATCGGTTTCTGGTCCTGCTTGAGGCGGACGATCTCGGGCAGGATCGAATTGACGAGGCTGTCGAACTGGTATTCCTCACGGAAGAAATACGTTTCGTTGACCGTCATCAGATTGGTCAGCGTCTGCAACTCCGCATTCGATGCCTGGACGCGCAAGAGCATGAAGTAGTTGCGAAAAGACCCTGACTGGGTCGCTTCGATGCGTTCGATCAGCCGCTTGTCGACGAAATAGCGCTTCGAGTCATCAAACTGGATACCGCTTTTGCGATAGAAGAACTCCCGAAACTTCTCGAAGTCCTGTTCGCTGATGCTGATATCGGCCATGGCCTTGTGCTCAGTCCGCTGTGCGTTTGAGGGCCAGGTCGATGGCAAACTGGAGGAAGGGTTCTTCCGGAAAGCGTTGCCGCAGCGCCAGAAGGGCCGGACGCGAGGCCGTGCTGCCGGTGAGACAGAGGACGTCGACCGCGCTGGCACACACGTTGACGTTCGCCTCGTGCGAGATAAGGTCGATCAGCCAGTGTTCGACGTCCGGGTGGCGAAAGGATTCAAGAATATTGACGGCGAAGACGCGCAGGCTCGGCTCTGCATCGCCGAGGAGTTCGAGGATGATCGGCGCCGTTTCCGCCGGCGCTTCGCGCATCGCTTCGATCACCTCGTTGCGCAGTGTCGTGTCGTCGGTGCGCAGACAGTCGGCGAGGCCGGAGAGCGCGGCAATGTCGCCCAAGCGCACCAGCGTGGTCAGCATCACTTCGCGCACCGAGACTTCGTGCTCGCTTCTCAGTCTTGCCAGCAGTGCGGCAGCGAACAAGGCGCGCTGAGCATCGTTCTCGGCGTTCGCCATGTCGCGGGCGCTGCAACGGCGGGCGCTGGGGGTGCTGTCGTCGAGTGCGCGTAGCAGACCGTCGGCATCGCGTGGCCAGCGCCGCTTTTCCTCATCGGAGGGGGGCGTTTGCCCCGGCTTGATCAGAGGCATGGTTCGCTCCGTTCCCTTCCTGCCCACGCGGAGAGCTGGACAGCAATTTTGTCGGAAGGCAGAACCATGCTCGCGCCCTTGCGGGCGATGAGTTCTGCCGGCATGCCGAAGACCACGGACGACTCTTCCGATTCGGCAATCGTGCGTCCGCCGCGGCGGCGGATGTCGGTAAAGGCCTCGGCGCCATCGTTGCCCATGCCGGTCAGCATGACGCCGATCAGTTGGGCTGGTTCGACGTGCTCCAGCGCCGTGCGGCCGAGCAGTTCGACCGAGGGGTGCCAGAGGAAGCGGCCATCTTCCGGCTTGGCCAGCAGCGTCAGGCGGCCGGCGCGGCGGCTGAGGGCGACGTCGGCGCCGCCCTTGCCGATGTAGACGACGCCGGGCTCGACCGGCATCGGCTTGGCGGCCTCGACGACGCGCAACGCGCACATCCCGTCGAGCCGCTCGGCGAAGGGGCGGGTGAAACTCGCCGGCATGTGTTGGGCGACGATGATCGGCCACGGGAATTCGGCCGGCAGCAGCGGCAGGATGTCTTCCAGCGTGCGTGGCCCGCCGGTCGACACGCCGATCAGCACCAGACCGTCACCGCCGGCAAAGCTACGCGGCAGGGGGCGGGCGGTGGCGCGTGTGCGTTCCTCGCGCAAGCGGTGGGCGAGGCTCGCCGGGCGCGCATTTTTGAGGCGTGCCCGCGCGGCGGCGCGCACCTTGCCGATCAGCAGGTCGCTGATCTCCTTGATCGACAGCGAGATGGTGCCGCCGGGTTTGGCAACGTAGTCGACAGCGCCGAGGTTGAGCGCCTCAAAGGTGGCGAGCGCGCCCTTGTCGGTCAGCGAGGAGACCATGACAACCGGCGCCGCTCGCTGCGCCATGAGCAGCGATAGCGCGGTGAGGCCATCCATCTCGGGCATGTTGATGTCGAGGGTGATGACATCCGGCTGGAAATTGAGGTTCTCGTCGAGCGCTTCGCGCCCGTTGCGGGCAAGGCGAATCTCGAAATCGCCTTCGGCGCTGAACAGGGTGTTCAACTGGCGGCGCATCAGCGCGGAATCGTCAACGATGAGCAGCTTGATCATGCCGGGGTCTCGGTGAAGCCGTGGAGTGGGACGGTTCTGGTGCGGCGGAGGTGCGGCGCTCCGGCCCATCTGGCAGGTGCGAGCGCCCCCGTTCGGTCGGTTGATGCTGGATGATCAGGCGGCCAGAGCGGCGAGCTCCTTGAATTCGTTGAGAGTGTCGAGATCCTCGTTTTCGATCAGGCGGGCCGGATCGATCAGTTGCACCATGCGCTTTTGCTTCTCCAGATTGGCCATGCGTGCCAGCAGCTTGGCCTGTTCGCCGGACAGGCAGGGCGCCGGTTCGATGGCCGATTTGTGGATCTTCAGCACTTCGGCGACCGAGTCGACGATGAAGCCGGTACGTACACCGGCGATCAGGAAGACGATCACGCGCTGCCGGTCGGAGCGCTCCACCGCCGGCAGGCCGAGCCGTCGGCGCAAGTCGATGACCGGCAGCACGATGCCGCGCAGATTGATCACGCCCTCGACGAAGGGCGGCGCTTTTGGCACATGCGTCAGCTCCTCCGGGACGCGCACGATCTCCTGCACGCTGTCGATGGGCGCCCCGAACTCTTCCTTGTCGAGGCGAAACACGACGAGCTGCTCCTCGTCGTCGAGTTCGTCGTCGTCCGTGACGGCGGCGGTGTTTTCCTGCTGCAGAGTGTCCACGGTGTCGAGCGCCTCCCGAATGGCCGAGTGATTGAAGAGTGCCTGCGCCGAAATGATCGACACCAGACGCTTGCCGCCGTCGAGCCGGCAGATGCTGGTGATGTCGGCGAGATTACCGGTGCGCTGCATCAGCGCCGGCATGGCGTCGACGTCATGCCGGGCGACGCGCAAGACCTCGTTCACGCTGTCCATGACCAGCCCGACGTTGGCGTCACCGAGCGCGACGACGACGATACGGCTGCGCTCGTCGGTGTCGCGCGTGGGCAGTCCGAACAGGCTGCGCAGGCTGGCCAAGGGCAGCAGGCGGTTGCGCAGCGTCATCACGCCGAGCATGTGCGCGGCGGCGCGCGGCACATGCGCGATTTCTTCGGGTGCCTGGACGATCTCGTGCACATCCTCGATGGCGATGGCGTACTCCTGTCCGGCGACCTCAAAGCTCACCAGCTGCAATTCGTCGGCGTCGGCCTCGTCGTCGTTATCGCGCGTCCCGCTGCCCAGCGCTGTCGCGCCGCCCTGGCGGGCCAGTTCGGCGATGGTGGCGAACTCGGCTTCGATCAGGCGTGCGAAGTCGAGCACCATGATCATCGCGTGGCCGCCGGCATCCTTGATCATTCCCGCCAGCAGGTCGGTGTTGACGGCGGAGCGCAGCGAGCCGATTTCCTCGATACGCGCCGGATCGACGCCGACGACGCTGGAGACGCGGTCGACGACGAAGCCGAGCGGCTGACCGAGATCGATGACCAGCGCGCGCGTCGCGTCGTCGTCGGCCTTTTCTTCGATGCCGAAGAGGCGGCGTAGGCTGATGATGGGCAGCACCTTGCCGCGCAGGTTGGCGAGTCCGTTCAGGCTCGCGGGTGCCAGCGGCACCCGCACGGTATCCGGCACGCGGATGATCTCCTGCACTGGCGCCATGTCGACGGCAAAGACCTCGTCGCCGGCGATGAAGGTCACGTATTGGCGCAGGTCGCTACTGACTTCGCTTGCGTCTTCCGCCGGGGAGGACTGGGAATTTCCACCGGCTTCATGGCCGGTGTCGTTCGCATCGTGGCTCATGATCGTCTCCCGCCTCAGGCGCTTTGCAGTTCGTCGGCCAGCGATGCGATTTCTTCGATGGCGGCGGCCAGTTCCTCGGCGCCCTGCGATTGCTGCTTGGCGGCGGCCGAGGCTTCGGTGGCCGCTTTGTCGGCTTCCTGGGCGGCGGCGGAGATCTGCTCGATACCGGTCTTCACCTGCGTAACGGCAGCGGCGATTTCCTCAGAGGCGGTGAGGATCTCGCGGGCGCCGGAGTCGACGACGGCAATGTCGTTTTCGATGGTGACAAGCCCTGCGGTAACGGTCTTCGCCGTTTCGACTTCACGGCTGGCGGCATTCATGATTTCGTCGAGATCGCGGCCGACGGTACCGATCTGGTCCTGTACCGCCTTGACCAGATCCTTGATGCGGTCGGCGTTTTCGGCCGAGTCGTGGGCGAGGTTGCGAATGTCGGTGGCGACAACGACAAAGCCTTTGCCGAACTCGCCGGCGCGGGCCGCTTCAATCGAGCCGTTCACAGCGAGCATGTTGGTCTGGATCGATACCGTGGTGATCGCATCGACGATCTTGTCGATGCGCCGTGATACCAGTTCGAGCGCCTTGATCTGCCGCAGGCTGTCGCGCGAGGCGTCGACCGAGGCGAGAATGCCGGCGACCAGATTGTCGACGGCAGTCTTGTTGTTGCCCAGCAAGCCACGAATGGCCTCGATCCGTGTGGCGCTGTCTTGCGCCCGCTGGCGGGCCAGATCGACGCCACGCTGGATTTGTACGATGGCAGCCGCCGATTCCTCCGATCCCGCCGCCTGCACTTCGGCGCCTTTCCGGATCTGCTCGATGGCGGCCATGATCTGCGCGCCGGAGCGGTTGATCTCCTGAACCGCCGACGACAGCTCTTCGGCGGCGGAGGCGACTTCCTCGGCGCTCTTGGCGACGTCGGTCGAGTTTTTCAGATCCTCGGCCAGCTCCGACAGGCTTTGTGCGGCCTGCTCACATTGGCCGAGCGCCTGGCTTTGCTCCTCGACCGTTTTCGCCGATTCTTCGGCGGCGGCGGATTGTTCCTCGGCGGCGGCGGCGATGTCTTCCGAGCCTTTCAGTGCCTGCTGCGCGGCGACGACCGATTGCTGCGCGCCGGCGGCGATTTCGATGGTGCTTTTGACGATTTCGCTGGTGTCGAGACGAATCTGTTCGAGCTGGACGTTGATGGTCTTGCCATTTTCCACTTCGCTTTGCACGGCGGTGGCGGAGGCGCCGATGCCGTCGGCGATGACTTTCACTTCCTGCTGGATTTGTCCGACCAGATCCTGAATCTGCTTCGCGCTTTTTTCGGAGGTTTCGGCCAGCGTTCGCACTTCGTCGGCAACGACGGCAAAGCCCTTGCCGTGCTTGCCGGCGCGGGCCGCTTCGATGGCGGCATTCAGCGCCAGCAGATTGGTCTGGTCGGCGATGCGCGCCACCGCTTTGACGATATCGCCGATGTTGGCCGCCTGCTTTTCCAGTTCGCCGACCATCTCGACGGAATTCTTCTGGCGTTGTGCGGCGACGCCGACGTTGCCGACCAGCGTACCGACATCGCTGCCGATGCTGACAATGAGTGCCTGTGTCGTCTCGGCCTTGGTCTTGCCGACTTCGGCGCTTTGCAGCTGCCGGCCGATGGCGGTTGTGACCTGCTTGAAGGCCGCCAGCGATTCCTGAGCGGCGCCCGACGCTTCTTCAGCACCGGTGGCGATCTGGTCGGCGGCACGCTTGAGTTCCTCGGCGGCGGAAGCCGCCTCGTTGATCCCGGAAGCCAGTTGCGCGGTGGCGGCGGCAATCCGTTCGGCGGCCTGCTGCTGCTTGGCGAGGGTGCGTGCGCGCTTGCGTTGTGCCTCCGCATCGCGTGCCGCTGCGTGGGCATTGCGCCCTTCGCTGCTGCCAGTGGGGGCGGGAGTGCCTGCTTTCTTGACGAGGGCCATGACGAATCTCCGGGAGGGATGTGAAAGAACGTCGATATTCCTGACGGTTAACAGGAAACGCTGTGCCTGCCCGAAGTGGGGGCCTCGCTGCCTGGTAATGGCGGTGCACGGGAGGGGGTTTGGCTTTTTATTTCAGATAGTTCGCCCTGGATGATTTTTCTGGCATATGCGCATCTGGGTATGCCAAGTGACCCTGCTCGGGGGCAACAGTTCCTTGATGCCGTTGAAATGAGCGGAGTCGCAGGCGACGGCGCGCCAGCCTCGCGTTCAGGAGGGGGCTTCGCGATGTGGCGGGCGGCGGCAGGCATGGCGCGCGGCCGTCTGGCGTGCCGGATGAGGCCGCCCGGGAGGGCGGTGGTCCTTGACGGGCGTACTGCGGCTTAAAGGTTTGCCGGGGGCGGTGGCGCGGTCAACTGACGCAGCAGTTGCGTCGTCTCGTAGAGCGGCAAGCCCATGACGCCGGTGTAGCTGCCGACGAGATGGCGGACGAAGGCGCCGGCGCGTCCCTGAATGCCGTAGGCGCCAGCTTTGTCGAAGGCTTCGCCGCTGGCGACGTAGCGGGCGATGTCGTCATCGCCAAGCTCGCCAAACGTTACTTCGCTGATCGACAGCACGTGCTCGATCTGTGTGGCGGTGGCGACGGTCACCGCCGTCAGTACGCGGTGCGTCGAACCGGAGAGGCGACGCAGGATGGCACAGGCGTCGGCGGCGTCGGCCGGTTTGCCGATGATGTCACCTTCAAACTCGAGGGTGGTGTCCGCCGCGAGCACCGGCTGTGCCGGCAGGCCGCGCCAGACGACCAGACGCTGCCCGTGGGCTGCCTTGGCGCGCGAGACGCGCACGACATAGGCTGTCGCCTCCTCTCCCGGGAAGGGCGTCTCGTCGATCTCCGGGTCTTCGCGCGGCGGGCCGCGAAAGGCGATAAGGTCAAAATCGATGCCGATCTGCGTCAGCAGTTCGCGTCGGCGCGGGCTGCGCGAGGCGAGATGGATGCGCGTTGCCGCGGGGGTCGGCAAGGATGCGTCGCGCATTCAGCCCTCGCGGTGATAGGGATGGTTGCGCACGACGCTGATCGCGCGATAGAGCTGCTCGCAGAGGACGAGCCGCGCCATGGCGTGCGGCAGGGTCAGGCTGGAGAGACGGATCCGCCGCTCGGCGGCGCGCTTGATCTCGCCATCGATGCCGTCGGCACCGCCGATGACGAAGGCCGTATCGCGGCCGTCCTGCATCCATTCGCGCAGGTGTTGCGCGAGCGCCAGCGTGGTGAGGTCGTCGCCGCGCTCGTCGAGGACGATGAGGCGCGGATAGGCGGTGAGGGCGGCGTTCAGGCGCGTCGCCTCGGCGGCCAGCAGTTGTTCGCGGGTTTTGCCGTGGCGCGGTTCGGGCTTGATTTCGCTGACGCTCACCGGCAGCTCGCGCGGCATCCGGCGCAGGTATTCGTTACAGCCGTCAGCGACCCAGTCGGGCATCTTGTGGCCGACGGCGAGGATGCCAAGCTTCATGCGGCGGGCGTCTGGGCGGCCTCGCTGTCATCGGCCGGCGGCAGCGGTGCGGCGCTACGACGCAGCCGGGTCGGCGTCTCGCCGCCCCAGAGTTCTTCGAGGCTGTAGTAGGCGCGCACGGCGGGCTGCATGACGTGAACGACGATTTCGCCCAGATCGACGAGCACCCATTCGCCGTTGTCTTCGCCTTCGCTCGCCAGTACCTGACCGCCGGCTTCGCGCACTTTTTCCTGCACGTTGTGCGCCAGCGATTTCACTTGCCGACTGGAGTCGCCGCTGGCGACGATCAGTCGCTCGAAGAGCGCGGTCAGGCGGTGTGTGTTGAGCACGGTGATGTCGTGGCCCTTGATGTCTTCGAGGGCGTCGACGACGATTTTTTCCAGCGTGCTGATATCCATAGGCGGCTTCATTCCTTGCAGTAGAGGTGTTCGCGCCGAATATAGTCGATTACGGCGTCGGGCAGGAGGTAACGGGCGCTGCGCGCGTTGCGCAGCAGGGTGCGGATCTGTGTCGCCGAGATATCGAGCTGCGTCATGGCGAACGAGACGATGTGCCCGGCGGGTGCTTCGCGCAGAACTTCCGGCGAGGCGCGGTAGCGGGCGCGGAAAACCTCGGCGAGGGCGGGCGGCAGGTTGCCCGGTTCGATCGGGAAGCCGGGGCGGTGGGCGATGGCGATGTGCGCCAGCGCGAAGAGGTCTGTCCAGTCGCGCCAATCGGGCAGCCCGGCAAAGGCGTCCGCGCCGAGCAGCAGCACCAGCGGTCGTTCGCCGGTACCGCTGGCTTCCTGACGCAGGCGGCGCAGCGTCGGCACGGTGTAGCTGGGCTGCGCGCTGGCGACTTCGGTGGCGTCGAGCGTGAAGCGCGGGTTCCGGGCGATGGCCAGTTGCACCATCGCCAGCCGATTTTGCGCGTTGACCGAGGGGGTTTCCCGGTGCGTCGGCTGGCCGGCGGGAATCCAGCGAACTTCGCTCAAGCCGAGCCGGTCGGCGGCTTCTTCGGCCAGCCGCAGATGCCCCAGATGCACCGGATCGAAGGTGCCGCCGAAGAGACCCGTCACACCGCCGGCAGTCGCCGGGGAATCAGACGTGGATATCGGTGGCATTGTCGGAATCGCTGGCAACGCGGACGACGAAGACATCACGATAGCTCGCGTAAAAGCTGGCGAACAGCGTCGGCGCGAGCAGCATGAGCATGGGCAGCGTCATGACTTTTGCGATCGCGCCGCTACTCTCGTCGAGGAAGGCCGTGCCAAGTCCGAGCAGCACGCCCGGCACGAGGACGGCGAAGACCACCGTCGCCGCGCCGTAGCCGAGGAATGCCCGCCAGTTGCGCAGGCAGGCAAAGAGGCTGAAAAACAGCGACTTGCCCGCTGGCAGTTCGTGCCAGGCTACCAGCACCGGCGCGTACCAGTACGCCATGAACAGGGGCGACATGAAGAGCAGCGTCATCTGCGCCGCGATGAGCAGATCGCTGCTGGCGAGCGCTTCTTCGGCGGGGGCTTCGCCGAGCAGCATCCAGCGCAGCAGCAGACCGCCGTCGGCGAGCGACGAGAGCGCGAGGATCGCCGCGCTGATCAGCAGGTAGAGCAGCCCGAGAAGCAGCAAGGTACGCGCCGATTCCTGCATGCCGGCGAACAGGCGCGCCGGTGTCAGCGGCTGCTGCTGATCGAGGGCACGGCAGGCGTTCATCAGGGTAACGGAGAAGAGCGGCATGAGCAGCGTCGCCAGCGCACCGCCGGCCATCGGCACGCTGTTGATCAGCGCCAGCACGGCCCAGTAGGTGAAAACGAGGAAGACGAGCAACAGCGGGTTGCGCCGGAACACGCGAAAGCCCTCGCCGAACCAGCGCCAGCCTTGGCGGGCGGAGAGAGTCAGTGCTTGCATGGCGACGTCTTACTCGGAGAAATCAGGGCAAGGATCATGGGGCGGCGGTGGGCAAATGAAGTCAGCGACGAAAGCGCGACATGTTAAGGCAAGCCGGCGCGCACTGCATGGGGGCGGCTGGCCGGCGCATGCGGGGCAAGAGCGCCAAGCCGTCAGTGCAAAATCAGTCTGGCGACGTCGGCGGATGCCCGCGCTGGCTAGGCGCCGATAAAAATGTCGCGGTAGGCGGCGTAGGTGGCACCGGCCAGCACCGGGCCGAGGACGAGAAAACCAAGGCCGGCGGGCAGCGCGGCAAAGAAGGCGAGAACCAGCGTCAGCAGGCCAAAGACGAGAAAGACCGGGGCGTTTTTCAGGCAGGCGCTGAAGCTTGCCTTCAAGGCCGGCAGCGGCGCCATGGCGTGAAAGCTGACCAGCGCCGGCGCGAAGCAGATCGCCATCAGCAAGGGCGCCGAGAGCACCAGCCAGAGCAGCGCAGCGACCATCAGCCCGCCAAAGGCGAGCCCGAATCCGGCCGGTCGGCCGACGGCCAGCGCGCTGGCCAGACTGCCGCCCGCCAGCACGAAGACAATCGCGCCAATGAGGAACATGCCCAGCATGAAGAGAACGCCAAGCAGGATCAGCGGCCCGGTGTTCTGGCGAAAGCCGGCGAACAGATCGGCAATGGCCGGCATCTCGCCGTCGGCGGTGCGGCGGCAGGCGGTGAGCAGACCGGCTATGAATACCGGCAGCAGCAAATTGGCGGCCAGTTGCCCCACCAGCGGGACGATCGACAGCCCGAGCATGGCGACGATGAAGAGCACGGCGATCCCGATCCACACCCCCGGATTGCCGGTGAAGAGCAGCCAGCCAAGACGCAGCCAGGCAAACGCGGCGTCGATGGGCGCGCGGCGGCTGGCGCCGGCAAAGGGCGGCGCGGCCAGCGGGAAGGCGTCGGGCTGCGTACTCATCGCTGGCCCTGCGGGCGAAGGAGGGGCATCAGGCGATGACCGCGTCGAGCCAGGGTTGGTGCTGATCCGCGGCGATGTGCTGGCAGAGCAGGGCGCGGTATTCGGCGGGATCGCGCGTGGCGACAAGCTCGCCATCGCGCGGAGAGTAGGCGTCGGCCAGACGCGACAGCCAGAAGCGCAGCGCCGCCGCGCGCAGCATCATCGGCCAGGCGTCGCGCTCCTTGCTGTCGAGCGGGCGAACGGCATGGTAGGCCGCCAGCAGGGCGCCGGTGCGCGCCGGATCGAGCGCGCTATCGCGCGTTGCGTCGCGGCACCAGTCGTTGCTGGCGACGGCGAGGTCGAAGAGCAGGTCGTCGACGCCGGCAAAATAGAAATCGAGCACGCCGCTGAGTTCGTCGCCCGCGAACAGGACGTTGTCGCGAAAGAGGTCGGCGTGAATGATGCCGCGCGGCAGCGCCTGCGATGGCGATGTCGCTTGCGCGCGCAGTTCGCTGGCGAGCAGGGCTGCGTCGCCCGCCGGCAGGCGCGGCAGCAGTTGCTCGGCGGTAGTCTGCCGCCAGAGCGGGCCGCGCGGATGTTCCTGGCGCAGCGGGCATGACTGGCCGGCGAGGTGCAGCGTGGCGAGCAGCCGGCCGATGGCGGCGCATTGCGCTACGGTCGGCGTCTGTGGCGAACGACCGCTGAGGCGGCTGACGATGACCGCCGGTTTGCCGGCAATCTCGCCCAGATAGCTGCCCTCATGCGTGGCGACGGGCGCCGGGCATGGAACGCCGTGGCGCGACAGGTGCGCCATCAGTTCGATGAAAAACGGGAGCTCGTCGCGCTGCAGTTGCTCGAAGACGGTCAGGACGTAGCGGCCGTGCGCGGTATCGAGAAAGAAGTTCGAGTTCTGGACGCCGTCTTCAATACCGTCGAGCGCGTGCAGCGCGCCCAGATCGTACTGGCCGAGCCAGTCGCTGACGTGTGCGCGGGTGAGCGGGGTAAATACCGACATGCCGTGGGGAGGAGGAGTGATCGCCGGCCATGGACGGCGAATCGCTCAGAAGGTGCCGATGATCCACTGCGGCACGCGTACACCGCCATCGAGCGCGTCCATCCGCATGAAGTTGCCGTTGCCCTGGTTGTCGATCAGGTAGTACGGCACGCCGTTGGCGGGCGTTACCTTGAGCATGTATAGCTTGCCGTCGACGCGGTACTCCTCGATGGTGTCGTTCTCGCGCTTTTTGATCGTCACCTGCGGCTCGATGGCAGCGTCGAAGGGGATCATTTCCGGCGGGGGCGGCGGCACAGCGGGCAGCGGCTGGCGCTCGTCGCTCTTCTGGGCGAGAGCGTGGCCGGCGCAGAGCAGCAGCAAAAGCAGGGTGAACGTACGGCGCATGGCGGGCTTCCTCATGGATGGAGCGGCTGGCGGGCAGGCGCAGCCTTGCGGCCGATTCTATTACAGATTGAGCAGCATCTCGCGTTCGTCCGGCAACGGCGCGAAGCCGCGCGCCTCGTAGTGACGGAAGATGGCGTCGACGACGGCGTCGGGTTCGTCGATCACCTGAATGAGATCGAGGTCCTTGGCGTCGATCATGCCTTCGCCGACCAGCCGGTCGCGCAGCCAGTCGATGAGGCCACCCCAGAAGGGGCCGTGTACGAGAATGATCGGAATCTTGCGGCTCTTGCCGGTCTGGATCAGCGTCAGTGCTTCGAGCAGTTCGTCGAGCGTGCCGAAGCCGCCGGGCATGACGACGTAGGCGCTGGCGAACTTGACGAACATGAACTTGCGCGCGAAGAAGTGGCGGAAGCTCTGCGAGATGTCCTGATAGGGGTTGGTGTGCTGCTCGCGCGGCAGCTGGATGTTGAGTCCGACGCTCGGCGATTTGCCGAAGAAGGCGCCCTTGTTGGCCGCTTCCATGATGCCGGGGCCGCCGCCGGAGATGACCGAGAAGCCGGCGTCGGAGAGCTTGCGCGCGATGTTTTCCGTCAGCGCGTAGTACGGCGAATCCGGCGGCGTGCGCGCGCTGCCGAAGATCGATACCGCCGGGCGGATCGCCGACAGCCGCTCAGTGCCTTCGACGAACTCTGCCATAATGCCGAAAATCCGCCAGGATTCCCGTGCCGACAGCGCTTGCGCTGCCTGATCGGCGTCGGCGAGGCGAGGGATTTTTCCCTTTTCGCTCATTGTTGTCCGCTCCCTGTTTTCATTTCCATTCCGATGCCTACCTTGCTGCTGGTCGACGGTTCGTCGTACCTCTACCGTGCCTTCCACGCCCTGCCCGACCTGCGCAATCGCGACGGCGAGCCGACCGGTGCCCTCTACGGTGTGCTCGGCATGCTACGACGGCTGGAAGCCGACCACAAGGCGGCGGACGTCGTCTACAAGGCCTGCATTTTCGACGCCAAGGGCCCGACTTTCCGCGACGAGTGGTATCCCGAGTACAAGGCGCAGCGGCCGCCGATGCCTGAGGATCTGGTGGCGCAGATTGCACCGCTGCACGCGGCGATCAGGGCCTCCGGCTGGCCGCTGCTGATGGAGGTGGGCGTCGAGGCCGACGATGTCATCGGTACGCTGGCGCGGCAGGCGGCGGCCGCCGGCATCGACGTCGTGGTGTCGACCGGCGACAAGGATCTGGCGCAGATCGTCGGCCCGCGCGTGCGTCTGGTGAACACCATGAGCGGCGAGACGCTCGACGAGGCGGGCGTACTCGCCAAGTTCGGCGTACCGCCGGAGCGCATCGTCGACTACCTCGCGCTCGTTGGCGACGCCGTCGACAACGTGCCGGGCGTCGCCAAGTGCGGACCGAAGACGGCGGTGAAGTGGCTGACGCAGTATGGTTCGCTCGATGGCGTGATCGCCGCCGCCGGCGAGATCAAGGGGGTTGTCGGCGACAATCTGCGTGCCGCGCTGGATTTCCTGCCGCTCGGGCGCAAGCTCGTCACCGTGCGCTGCGATCTCGAGCTGCCGCAGGCGGTGCACCAACTCACGCCGACCGCGCCCGACCGCGAGGCGCTGGCGGCGCTCTACGCGCGCTACGGGCTGCGCAGCTGGCTGCGCGAAGTGGACGAAGCCGGTGGCGCGGTGGCCGACGCCACGGCCGCGGCGGCGAGCGGCCCGGCGTCGTCAGCGGAACCGATCGCGGCGTTGAGTCCTGCCGGCGATCTGCCGCTCGCCAACGACGGCGCGCATCGCGTCGGCTACGAAACGCTCCTCGACTGGCCCGCTTTCGAGCGTTGGCTGGCGAAGATCGAGGCCTGCGAACTCGTTGCGCTCGACACCGAGACGACCAGCCTCGATCCCTTCGCCGCGCGGCTGGTCGGCATCTCATTCGCCGTCGCGGTTGGCGAGGCGGCCTACCTGCCGCTGATGCACAGCGGCACCGAAGCGCCGGCGCAGCTGCCGCTCGACGCGGTGCTGGCGCGCCTGAAACCGTGGCTGGAGTCGGCGCAGCACGCCAAGATCGGCCAGCACCTCAAGTACGACCAGCACGTTTTTGCCAACCACGGCATCGCGCTCGCCGGCATCGCGCACGACACGCTGCTGCAGTCCTACGTGCTCGAATCGGGCAAGGACGGCGTGCGCGGGCATGACCTCGGCCAGCTGGCGCGGCGCCATCTCGGGCTGGAGACGATCGCCTACGAGGCGCTGTGCGGAAAGGGCGCCAAGCAGATCGGCTTCGACCAGGTCGCCATCGAACAGGCGGCGCCGTACGCCGCCGAGGACGCCGACCTGTGCCTGCGCCTGCACGCGGTGCTCTACCCGCAGATCGCCGCCGACGTGGGCCTTGCGCGCATCTACGGCGAGATCGAGATGCCGGTGCGCGAGATCCTCTTCCGCATGGAGCGCACTGGCGTGCTGATCGACGCCGGCCAGCTAGCGCAGCAGAGCCACGAACTCGGCACGCGCCTGCTGGCACTGGAGCAGGAAGCCTACGTGCTCGCCGGCCAGCCGTTCAACCTGGCGTCGCCGAAGCAGCTGGCCGAAATCCTGTTCGTGAAGCTCGGCCTGCCGGTGAAGAAGAAGACGCCGGGCGGCACGCCCTCGACCGACGAGGAAGTGCTCTCCGAACTGGCGCTCGACTATCCGCTGCCGAAGCTGCTGCTGGAGACGCGGCAGCTGGCCAAGCTCAAGGGCACTTATACCGACAAGCTGCCGCGCATGATCAACGCTGCCAGCGGGCGGGTGCATACCAGCTTCTCGCAGTCGGCGGCGGTCACCGGGCGGCTGGCATCGAGCGATCCGAACCTGCAGAACATTCCGGTGCGCAGCGCCGAGGGTCGGCGCATCCGCGCCGCCTTCGTCGCGCCGCCGGGCCGCGTGATCGTCTCGGCCGACTATTCGCAGATCGAATTGCGCATCATGGCGCACCTCTCCGGCGACGAACGTCTGCTCGACGCCTTCGCCCACGGCGAGGACGTGCACCGCGCCACCGCCGCCGAAATCTTCGGCGTGACGCCGCTCGAAGTCGGCAGCGACGAACGGCGCGTCGCCAAGGTGATCAACTTCGGCCTGATCTACGGCATGAGCGCCTTTGGTCTGGCGCGTCAGCTCGACCTCGACCGCGGCGCCGCGCAGTCGTACATCGACCGCTACTTCGCGCGCTATCCGGGTGTCGCCCGCTACATGGAGGAGACGCGCATGGCGGCGCGCGAGCGCGGCTACGTCGAGACGGTATTCGGCCGCCGCCTGTGGCTGCCGGAAATCCGCGCCAGCCAGCCGGGCCGCCGCCAGGGCGCCGAACGCGCGGCGATCAACGCGCCGATGCAGGGCACCGCCGCCGACCTGATCAAGCTGGCGATGATCGCGGTGCAGGGCTGGATCGACTCTGTTGCGCTACGTAGCCGGATTGTCCTGCAGGTGCATGATGAACTGGTGCTTGAGGTTCCGGGAGATGAACTGGCACTCGTTCAGGAGCAACTGCCGGGTTTGATGACGCGCGTAGCGGCGCTGAAGGTGCCGCTGGTGGTGGAGGTCGGGATGGGGGGGAGTTGGGGGGAGGCGCACTAGGCGCTCAAGCCGCTCCTTCTCCCATAAGCGCGCTGAAGGCGGTAGCAGCTTCTTCAACCGTGATATCCGAGACGTCACGGCTAGGCTTTTGAAGCACGCGGTGGGGGACCCCCCACGGATGCCACTTCGCTGCATCTGAGTTGCCAAAAAAACAAACCATCGGCAGCCCCAAGCCCGCGCCGACATGCATGGCGCCACCGTCACTGCAGATCATCGCGGTGCAGACCGATAGCCCTCCCACCAGATCGTCGAGTCTATGTGTCGGATAAGGGATGACTGGAAGGTCGCGGGTTGCGTCAACAATCGTCGCGGCCTTTTGGTCGTCTCCTGGATGAAGCGGGTTGTTCTCGTCCCCCGGTGACCAGAAGAGCAGGAATCGGCAGCCGATTTGCCGGTGCAGATTGCGCATCAGCTCACTGAAGCGCTCAGCAGGCCAGCGTTGCGGGATCTTCCGGGCACTAATGTGCACCGCTACCGTCGGCTGATGTGCGTTGATATCCCATCCCGCATCGGCCATCTTCCGGATAGCTGCAAGACGCGCCGAATCCGATGGCTGCAGTCTCAGCCCCGGAGGTGGTCCATCAATACCCAGTGGAGCCAGCAGCCGATAGATATTCTCCACTTCGTGCCGGGGAACCGTCTCGTCTATCGGGGTAGATAGATCGATGATGTCGCTATGCGCTTCCGGCGGCGGCGGGACAAAACCGGCGACGTGTTTTGGTGCTACCCAGCGGGCGAGGCCAAGCGGGCGGGGAAGATAGCCACCGTTAGCGAGGATGACCAAGTCGTAGCGCCGGCGGCGAAGCTGGAGCAGCATTTTGATCCGGCGCAAATGAACACCGATCACCGACTCTCCTCTTTCGCGGTGCTTAGCCTTGGTATAGGAATATACCTCGTTGATGTCTGGATTTTCCTCAAGCACCGGGCGGTTATAGCTGTTTACAAGTGCATCAATGCGCGCACTGGGAAATTTCTCTCGAAGTCCGCGAATCAGCGGCGTCGTGCAGATCAGATCTCCGATATTGTCCCGGCGAATGACGAGTATTTTCTGGAGCGACTCTACCGCTATATGCTGAGTGAAGTTGTCGGTTTCTAAGTTCATTTTCTGATTGTTTGCGAGCTGACGCGGCGCCGCCGTTTGTTACTGGCGAGTCATTAGTTACTAATGTTGCTAATTTTCTTTGGTGTGATCGAGGGTTTTTCCTCTGATTCCGCCTATGCACCAGCCCAAAATCAAGGCGTAAACAATCAAAATTCGCTGAAAAGAGAAATCATCAAACATATTTCGCATAAAGAATGCTGCTACAACGGTAGCCGCACCGATGGCAAGAGGGGATTTGTGTTGGAGAAGAAAGCGGATAAGCTGAATTTGGGCGGCTAAATAAAGCAGGGCTCCCAGTAAGCCCAGCTGCAAGAAGTTGTTCAGGATAATGTTGTGGGCATGGTGCAGGTTTTTTTCCGCCCAGTCGTCCCCTGTTGAAAAATGATTTTCCACATTTTTTCGGCCAAAACCCTGCCCTACAAGGGGTGATTCCATGCCTCGATGGATCCAGTCTTCCCAAGGTTTGATTCGTTCATTCTTTGCAAGGCGTTCTGCTAGGTTGTGTGCTTGCACTTCTGGATTTGATGAGTCTACGGGTTTTTGCTCTGCAACGACTTTCAGGAGGGTGACAGAGAGTGCGATGATGAGCACGACTGTTGTGACTAGTAGTTTTTTGTTAGGGAAGTTCTCTCTGTTAAGCCAGAGGTCAACGCAGCCGAAAAGAGGGAAAACGATCCAAGCGGCTCGTTGATGGGTTAGGAATAAAAGGCCGGCTACTATGGGGTAAAATAAAACGCGCGTGCGACTCGAGAGAAAAGGTACGGAGGCGCCGGCTAGAAAAAAAACATAAGATGAGTAATACCCAACTGTTTCAAACAGAGTGTCGGTGGCGCCATTTTTGAAATAAGAAAAGACGGTTCCCAGAAGGAAGGTTACCCAGGCTCCTAATAAGAGAGTCCGAGACGTGCTTTGGGCTGTCAATTTTTGGGCGGCATAAAAAGACGCCGTCATTGCAAGTAGTGGCGTAAGGATGTCTTCGCGTAGAGCCTCTCCAACGAGTTTAACGGAACTCGCCCATGCGAGAGATGCTACTGCGAAAGAAAAATATAACAGGAATGCGGGAAGTTTTTTTCCAAGGTTGGAAATTTCTCGGCGATTTTCGTTGTTAAGTATTGCGAAAAGTGCGACAACGTAAATTGGGGTGTAAAATAATCCGGGAGATATGCGCATCATGCTAAGTGATATAACCGCTCCCCATGCTGCGGCTAAAAGCATTTTATTCTTTTTTAACTCCAATTTAACCTCCGGTGGCTTTGCTGTCTCAGCATTAAACTCTTCATCTGCTGGCAGGAATCGATCGGTAAATATCAGCCAGGGCCGAGTTTATTTTTTTTGGTGAATACTGGCGGCATCTGTTCTGAGCATTCGACAAAACAGCCGAGAGTTCCCCCTCATGATTCTGCTTCACTAGGTTGAAAGCTCTGGTCAGCCCATTCGCTAATGATTGCGTGCTGCCAACTTCAATGACGATTGCGCAGTCGGAAGAAACAATTTCGGCAAGCCCTCCCCCTTGCGTTGCTACCAGAAGCTTTCCCTGTGACATCGCTTCTAGGGCTAGGATGCTGAATCCTTCGAAGTGTGACGGCATTAATACGATATCACATGCTTTTAGCTCTGCCTGAAATGCCTGATGCTCCAAAAGTCCAAGCACGCGTGCGTTTGCAGAGGGGGAATTATATTCCGATAGTTTCGGACCGCAAATCGTAAATTCTAAGTCGGTTCGCTCTGAAAATTCCGAGATCGCGTGGGTGAATTCTTCAAAGCCTTTGTGTTTTTGCCTTCCGCCTGCGTAGAGAATTTTAATTTTATTTGCGCTGCGCGGGTTGATTTTAAATGGGGATAAAACGCATGGGACTGGATTGTAAATTACCCTGATTGGTGTGTCTGTTTGAGTTTCTTTTTGAAGCTCTTTGCGTATTGCTTCGCTAACGGTCAGTAGCATGTCAGCAGATTTTGGAACAACAAACCTTCCGAATCTTCGGTGATAGTGGCATAAGACTTTAGGCCGCCATGACAATCGTTGCATGAGCGGGTCAACGAGAGATTGGCGATTGTGAATGTGAAGAATGTCGGGGTGTAATTCCTCCACTAACTTTACCAGTGAAGGAAATGTGAAGGCGTTGAGCGACAATATTTTGTTGAATAATCGGTTGCGCCATTGGCTTTCGCAAAACGAGTGGAAGAGCTTGCCGTTTCGGCGGTACGTCGGGGATTCGGACAGGCTGGCGAAAGACAGATCAATGTCCTCTTCCTCCATGAGTGAAAAAGAGTCGATAACTTTTTCAACGCTTCCTGTTACATTCGCTGCGTCGCCCCACCAATGGATTTGTAGTACTTTCATTCGAGCAGTCCAGACTGGCTGTTTTTTAGTAACAATTCAGAGTATATCTCTTCAGTTCTCGCTGCTGATTTCGCCCAGTCAAAGTTCTTTCTTACCGTTTCTGCGGCCGTTGTTCCCATTTCGACGGCTTTGTCGCTTGCCCGCAGTAAATGCGCGAGTTCTTGTGTGGCCTGTTCAATTCCGGTGGTTGTTCCGGAAGGTGCTTCCAGCAATATGCCGCTGACTCCATGCGTTATGGACTCCGGTATTCCTCCGACCTTGGTACTGACAGTCGGGCATCCGCACGCCATTGCTTCCAGCATTGCCATGCCTTGGGGTTCGGAGCGTGAAGGCAGTAATGCCGCGTCGGCACAGCGCAGATAATCGGCAAGTTGCTCGTGCGGAAGTGGGGCAAGATCAAAAAAACGCCGACTTTGCAGCAATCTTTCGCGAAGTGACATGCGCTGGCAATAACTTGGCTCCCGGCTGCTGTCATCAGGCTCGGGACCAATGGCGAAGACGCGTAACTCTGGCAAAGCCGCCGTCAGTCGTTCAGCTACCCCGAGAAAGAAATCGTAGCCTTTGACTTCTTGCTTCCTTCCAAAAAAAATGAGCACCCGCGCAGACTCGGGGATATTCAGTTTTTTTCGCAAGAAACTCCGCGCAGACTGAGAGACAGGGGAAAAGACGTTGCTATCTACTCCGTTACGCACGACATGGATCGCGTCTTCGGGGAAGCCTTTCTCTATTAAGCGGTTTTTGACGAAATCAGATACGGCAAGGTACGCATCAGCGCCGATGCGACGGGGTCGTTGCGTCGTAACGTGGGCGTGAAGGACGACGGGGATTTTTCGACCGTAGCGCTGCATGAACTCAGCGACTGGAAATTCGAGTTGGTGCACGTGCAAAAGATCGGGGCGTGTGCGACGCAACATCGCAGCGAGACGTGCGTGCAGCGGCCAGGGATCGAGTCGCGTCAATTTTTGAAATAGGCGAACATATGTCTTGGATACGTCGATATATTCAAAGTTATCACCTGCCGCGCTCGGCGCCGCCGCCGCCTCGGCGGCACTGATGAAAAGGGGAGAGAAGTGGCCGTAACGACGGCCGAGTTGTTCGGCAACAATAGCTGGCGCAAATCCTCGGCGGTCAGGCACTCGACCATGTGGAACAAAAATGGCTGCTTTAGGCATGGCTACCACGCATGATGTGTTCAGCCCAACGCGTGACGTTTTTTGCGCGTGCGCTCCAGCTAAATTCCCGCGAGAGAATCTCAGCCGCGTTTCCCAGCTGTTTTCGTATTTCAGGGTTTGCTATCAAGACATTGAGTGCGTCTGCAAGTGCGACTGGGTTTTCAGCGGGCACCAGCAGCGCATTTTTGCCGTCGACGAGTACCTCCCGAATTGATGGGTGGTCGGATGCTACGATCGCCTTTCCCATCGCCATGTATTCGAAGAGTTTCAGCGGCGACGTGTAGCGGCTGCCTATGCTCGTGTTACTCAGTGGCAACACGCAGATGTCCGCGTCAGCAATGACCTTAAAGCGTGAGCACGGGGGCACTTCGCCCAGAAATCGGATCCGGTTTTTGCCCGGGGAGGATGCGACATGCTGCTCTAACTCGGCTCGTCGGGTGGCTCCCCCGCCGGCGATATGAATGACGCCCTCAGGTAGTAAAGGTGCTGCATCGAGCAGGGTCTCGACCCCTTTCCAGCGGTGAAGGCTTCCGAGGTACAACACGATTGTCTCTGTCGCGCCGGGGCGAGCTGATTCACTTTGGCGTGAGCCATGTGCGAGTTCCAGGTCCACTGCATCTGCCGCGACGAGGATGGGCGTCTCGACGCCGTATTCTGAGCGGATATCGGCAGCTAGGGCGTGCGTGATCGCGATGAGTCCGGCAACGTGCGTGTAAACGAAGGATTCGCGTCGGCGTAGTGTCGCCAGCTTGCGCGAGGCGCGCCATCCGAGTTTGCCGTGATGTTCGCAAAAGCTTTGTGCAAATAGCTCGTGGGTTTCGAAAAAAATGGGAATTCCGAGTTGCTCGCGAATAAGCGCTTCGGCGAGTTTAAGGTTGCGGACATAAATGGCGTCGACAGCATTTCGGCGCAGCCAAACAAGCGCCTGCCGGTGGAAAGCGCGATTGCTGGAAAATGGGAAGTACCAGCGGCCTCGGTGGTCGGATTGAGGCTGGAAGCGAAGCCGTTCGTGGGGTGTGCGCCCCAGAACCATTTCGGGAGTCGCGCCTTTGGACGGTGTTGGCGTAAGCAGATCGACTTGGCTTCCTTCTACTGCCGCAAGGGCCTCGGCGAATTGCAGAATCTGAAGGCAGGAAGGCAATGTGTCCGGAACCGCCTGCGGGTTTATGTAGGCAATACGCACGGTGTCCCCTAGGCGGAGCGAAGAGTATCGATCAGTCGGGTCGCTGCCATCTGCCACGTATAAGTCGCGACGATGCGCGCCCTCGCATTGGCTCCTAGTTGCTTGCGCAACGCAGCATCGGCACAGAGCTTTGCCATGGCTGCGGCGCAGGCGCCAATATCTCCAATGGGGAAAAGAAGTCCTGATGAGCCCTCGTTACCCACAACCTCTGGAATCCCGCCGTTATAGCTGGCCAACGCGGGTATGCCGCAGGCCATTGCTTCGGCAATGGTGATACCGAACGCCTCATCCGCGAGACTTGGGAAAATCCCCGCGTCAGCACTTGCGTAAAACTGAGGTAAGTCGTGATGAGGAACCGCCGCATGAAAGATGACGCGATCTTCCACCCCGAGTTGGGCTGCACGCGCCTGCAGATCTGCGAGTGCGTCCCCCTTGCCAACCAGTAGAAGCTTTGCCGGGTAGGCGCGCATTTCCGGGTGAGCCAAGGCATTTAGCGCTACAGAGAGTCCTTTCCAGCCCGCCAAGCGCCCGGCAAACGCAAAAAGCACCTCATGTTCACGGACCCCAAGTGAGGTGCGCAGCGTGTCACTACGCTGTCGCGGATGAAACAATTCGACGTCGACGCCATTAAACATTACGTCAGGGTAGCGTTTGTAGTGGCTGGAAATTTGCCACGCATTAAAATGACTACAAGCCAACCAAGCGTCGATACCACCGGCGAGACGGCGATCTCCGGGCATATAATCCGTACCGCCGCTCATGAAAGCGAAGCGGGTTTTGCTCGTGGATGGAAGTAGCTTCGGCCAGAAAAAATCGAAAGGCTTGGTGAGAACCACCCAGTCGTGATTACCGTCTATGACGGCATTCCGCGCTTGCCGCGAAAAACTCCAGCGCTCGGCTAGTTTACGGAAGCGTGTGCCCAGATTGGGGAATCGATCTCGTGGAGTGAAAGAAAACTGATGAACCGCAATATCGCGCCCTCCTACCTCTGGGCAGATATTTCCTCGCCCCCCGTAGATCGTTATGCGATGCCCCTGATCAGACAACGCCCGCGCCAACTCCCAAATCGCGGTTTGAATGCCGCCGTATGAAACAGTACTGGTTACGTCGAGGAAAGCAATATTCACGGTCTTAGCTCTTACGCAGTTTGGTGTACAAATGACTCAGCAGCGGAGAGCCATAAATTGCCAAGCGTTGCCCTAGCCATGCGGCGGAGCGCTCCTTGGTAACGACACGTCCAATGTGGAGTGGGTCGCCTGTGCGCAGATTTGGTTTGTTTTCGGTCGTGTACAGGTAGTTGAAGCCTTGTTTTACAGCGGCGTCAACGTAGTCGGCTTCGTAGTAGCCTTGCGGCCAGCATAAGTGGTCAGACGAATAGCCCAGTCGTCTTTCCAGCGCAGCGCGCGATAGGGCTAGTTCCTGTGAAATGGCCGCAATCCTGTCAGGGCCGGTGGGGAGTTGTAAATCCCAGCGTGTGTGAGTGTGGGTGTGTGAATGAAATTCAAAACTCCCTGTGCTATGCATTAATTCGACCTCCGACCAGCGCAACACCACGCTATCGCCCGTGCCCTCCGCCAGTCGTCTTTTGCACTCCCGGTGGTTAGGGAGTTCGATTGCTCCCCTGCGGACAGGGCCTTCTCCGAGCCACCCCGTCACAACGAACAGCATCGCCTTAAGGCCGAACTCAGTCAATACAGGGTGTGCATGGATGAAATTATCGAGATAGCCATCATCAAAGGTAATGACAAGGCTCCTCTTCGGTACAGCTTCTCCTGCGTAAAACCGTGCGATATCGTCCGCTCCCAAGGCGGTCCATCCTCTGCGCGCGAGCCAGGCCATCTGTTCCCGAAAGCGCTGCGGAGAAACGGTGACAAGACCTGGCGATGGTGACACGTGGTGATACATTAGAATAGGCAATGCTCTCAAGCTGCACCTCCGGCTAACTCACCGTAGAGTTTTTCTGTGGCGTCAAGCATGGCGTCCAGGCTGTAATGCGCAAGAACATGGTTGCGACCGTTGATTCCGAGTTTTTGACCGAGGCTCCTGTCCTCAGCAATGCGCGCCAGAGCTTCGGAGACTTGTGCGGTAGATTCGGGTTCCACGAGCAGTCCCGTCTCGCCGTCGTGAACCAACTCGGGAACTCCGCCCACACGGGTAGCGACGACGGGGATCGAGGCCCCAAGTGCTTGCGTGACGGCCTGCGGCACTCCTTCCGAACGGGATGTCAGCAGGAAGCAGTCGGCGGCGGCGAGAACGTCGGGAACGTCTTGGCGGTGACCCAGAAACAGGACGTGTTCGCCTTGTCCCAGTTCGTGGGCAAGTTCCTTCATGGCATCGAGCATTGGGCCATCACCGGCAAGGATGAGGTGCCCTTCAGGGTGCTCCTGACGAAACTGCTGAAACGCACGAATTGCCAATTCATGTCGCTTGACACCGCGAATGATACCCACCATGACGATGGCGAAATCATCGTCGCTTAGGCCAAGGTGGTGGCGAGCGTCTCTGCGTGAGAGCGTGGGCCGAAAATGCTCGAAATCGATTCCCGTCGGAATGCTGCGCACTTCGTTAGCGGGGAATCCCGCTGCAATAAGCTGCAATCGCATCGCCTCACCGCATGTAACGACGCTATGCGGCAGGTAATGAACAAAGTTAAGAGGTGTCCTCTTGAGAGGCAGATTTAGGTGGCGAGTACGAATGAGGCGTACCCCCGCCCAGCGTGCCGCCATACCTCCTACCCAGCTATCGATTCCGCTATGTGTGTTGACCAAAGACACATTGTCCGCACGAATGAGCTGAACAATACGGTTGATCGAGCCGAAATCGAACTTTCCCCGGAAAGGTACGTGATGGACCACAATGCCGGCAGCCTCTGCTTCAAGGCCCAAACGACATTCGGGGCGGCAGGCGAGAATTTGACGAAATCCTCGCGCATTCATCCCAACCATCTCGGCCAGTATGCGGCGCTCCTGCCCTCCCCACCCATTCGACCATTCGGTATGCAGCACGGCCGTGCCATATTTACGATTCATCGAAACCGTTCCCTCGATTTTTTAGGTGTGAGTGCGCGGGTCATCGATATCTGCCGTGGAGCAAAGAAGAGTGTCGAGTGCGTTCCATACGGAGGCCACGGATATATCGGCCATCGACGCCGCGATATCGACAGTTGTGCCAGTGAGTGGGTGCTCGATCACTGCGCATAACGGGTTATCGAGCGGCGCTAAATATCGTCCGGGATAAGCGCAGTGATACATACTGACCATTGGAATGCCGAGTGCACCTGCGATATGGGTCGGACCCGTGTCGACACCAACATACATATCAAGGCAGGACATCAGTGCGGCACTGTGTCGCAGCGACATTGTTCCAGCGGCAATTGAGACAGCTACAGGGAAGTGCTCGGCGAGGCCCTTGGCGTGGATTCGCGACGCTTCATCGCCTAGTATGACAAAACGGGCGGTCGGGTATTTATCAATAGTCAGCTGAATAAGTTCCGAGAAATGGCTGAGTGGCCAGTTTCTGTGTGACTTTGTCGGAAAACTAAGAGTCTGTAGCCCAATTAATGGATGCGCTGTAGCGATTCCTTGTTCATCTAACCATTTGCGCGCAACTGCTTTTTCTTCTGGCGAAACGATATAGTCGAGTTTCAGATCATTGGCTTGAATATCGAGTGCCGTCGTTAGAAGCAATCGTTCTCGGACGGCGTGGATGGCTCCATGGGGAAGTGCCACTTTTAACAAGCGAGGATTTTCAGTCATTCCCTCACGCCTGAAAGCTGCAACTTTCGTTGATGTTCTTTGCGCATAAGAAATAAGCTCCGGCTCTGCCCCGAAAACGATCGCCAAATCAAATTTTTTGCGTGAAAACCAGCCTCGCCATGGCGCTGATCGCTTTGTGATTGAATCAAGACGATCGATGTAGGCAAGGTTGCTGAGTACCTCCATTCGCTTGGGGTGGGCGAGAACCGTCAGCTGCGCATTTGGATAGCGACTTTTAATTGCTTTAAATACCGGTGTCGTCAATAAAGTGTCGCCAATGCGTGCAACGATAATGACGAGGATTGACTCAATTGTTCCGCGCATTTTTATTAAAATTCCCAATCAGGAATCGCCGTTGCCCAGGGTGTACTGAATCCTGTAAAGGGTTGCATAAGCTCCGTCACGTGCCAGCAGTTCTGCGTGGGTGCCCGATTCGACGACTTTCCCTTTGTTTAGCACGATGATCCGATCGGCGTTTTCAATTGTCGACAGGCGATGCGCGATCACAAGCGTCGTGCGGCTTTGCATGAGGTTGTCCAGTGCATGCTGCACCATGCGCTCCGATTCGGTATCCAGGGCCGATGTCGCCTCATCGAGCACCAGTATGGGGGCGTCTTTAAGCAATGCGCGGGCAATAGCCAAGCGCTGACGCTGCCCACCCGACAGCTTGACTCCCTTTTCGCCAATCATCGTCGAGAAGCCGTCGGGCATTGCCTCAATGAATTCCAGCGCATGCGCGGCCGTCGCTGCCGCGATGATTTCTTCGCGGGATGCATCGCGCATCAATCCGTATGCGATATTTGCAGCGACCGTATCATTGAACAGGACAACGTCTTGGCTGACGAAGGCGATATTTTTGCGTAAATCGCTCAGTCGTATATCCTGAATGGGAATGTTGTCAATGCGTATTGCGCCTGAATTCGCAAGATAAAATCGAGGGAGCAGGTTGGCAATTGTCGTCTTGCCGCCGCCAGATTGTCCAACTAGCGCAATACATTCTCCTGGGCTCACGGAAAAAGAGACGTTTTCGAGAGCGGGATGTTCTGCTGTTGGGTAGCTAAAAGTTACCGAGTCGAATTCGATTAATCCATCGGCACGCTCCAGCAGGCGAGTGCCGCTGTCGGGTTCGCGAGATTGGTCGATCACTTCAAAGACACTTTCGGCGGCGGCCAAGCCCCGCTGGATGGGGGTGTTGACGTCCGTCAGCCGCTTCAGAGGCGCAAGAAGCATCAGCATTGCCGTAATGAAAGAGACGAAATCGCCAACGGTCGTCTGTTCGCTGCTTGCTTGCTTCAGTGCGACGCCCATGATCGTCGCGAGTGCAATGGCGGCGAAGAACTGCACAATTGGCCCTTGTGCGGCCGCAGCAATAGTGCCGCGCATATTGAGTCTTCGCTGCTTCTGAACAACGTCTGCGAAGCGACGTACTTCAAAATCTTGGCCACCAAAAACCTTGACTACTTTGTGGCCCTCAATGGCTTCTTGCAGTACTTCGGTGATTGCGCCTTGTGACTGCTGAATTCCCCTGGAAATCTGGCGCAGACGTCTGCTGAAAACTCGTACTGCCAGTGCGATAAAGGGAACCATGGCGACAGCGACCAAGGTCAATTTCCAGTTCAGGTAAAACAGCCACGCCAACAAGCCGATGACAGAAAGACTGTCCTTGACGAGTGTCGTGATCGCGCCCGTGGCTGCTCCGGCAACCCCTCCCACGTCATAGGCAACTCGTGACATCAGACGTCCGGATGTATTGGCCGTGAAGTAACCGGTGGGCAACTGGACGATACGCTCGAACATGGCTTGCCGGAGATTGGCAACGACATGGTTGGATACCCAGCTCATGGCGTAATCGCCAATGAAGCTAAGAATTGCGCGGGCGACAAAAATGCCGACTATTGCCAATGGATAGAGAAGCCAGTCATTACTTGCCGCATGCTGCGCGAATCCGTTATCGAGAAGCCCCTTCATCATGGCAGGGAAAATCGGTTCGACGACCGAAGACAGTCCCATGCAACCAATGGCGACGACGAAAGCCAACCAGTATGGACGGACATAAGTCAGCAAGCGCAGATAGAGTTGCTTGCTGGAAAGCTGAGTGGGCGAAATGGTGGTCATCGGTTCGGGAGGAGGTGATCGGCGTGCGGCGATGTCGACGCTCAAGACGCCAGAATGGTGCGGCTGGGTACAGGTGATTTAGCCGTTGAGTTCGTGATAGAGCTCCAACAACTGTTGCGCCATCGCAGCCAAAGAAAGTTGTGAGACAGCGGATCGCGCCGCTTCACGCCTGAAAGGTTCGACTGTCGTGCAATGATGCTGCAAGGCGCAGCTAAGTCCTGAGATATCTTCGGCGACAACGACCGATCCCGTGGCGGCTTCACCCACAAACTCCGCCGCCCCGCACGCCGTCGACGTGATGATCGGCAGTCCACAGGCGAGAGCCTCCAGCGCGGCGTTTGGGCAGGGGTCGTAGAGGGTTGGCAAAACAAAGGTGTCGGCGGCGCCGTACCAGGGTTTCACATCTTGTAGCGGCCCGGTGAACAGGGTACGGTCGGCGATTCCCAGTTGGCTCGCCAGCCGCCGCATGGCGTCGAGTTTGCGGTCGGCGCCCACGATGATGAGACGGGCGTTTGCTGCGCCCAGGCGAGCAAAGGCGGCCAGTAGCTGCGGCACGCCCTTTCGCTCAAAGCCGCTGCCGACAAAGAGAAAGACATGGGCGTCATCATCGATTCCGTGCGCGGCGCGTACGGTGTGCCGGTGCCGGGTAGCGAGGTCGGGGTGAAAGGTGTCGAGGTCGACGCCGTTGTAGATGACGTGCAGTTTCTCTTCGGCGACGCTGTAGTAGTGGATGATCTCGTCGCGCACCATGCGTGAGTTGCAGATCACGGCCCGCAGATTCGGGTGTGCGAACATCGCCCGTTCAGCCGCCAGAACGTAGCGGTGGTAGGGGTTGAGCGACAGCCCCAACCGTCCGAGCGGGCCGCGAACGCGACGCAGCCGGTCGAGCCAGGCAGCGTGGACGCCGTCGCCGGCGCGAAAGATCATGCAGCCCGGAATGCGCTCGTGCGCCTGCGTGATATCGAAGCCCCCTTCGGCCATCGCCGTCTGCGCGCATTGGGCAAAGCTGCGGTCGCGGGCGACGCGGCCTTTGGCCGGCGGGTCGCAGATCAGGGTGTGGAAGCCCTCGCGTAACTCGGCCCCCTGCCAGCTACGGGTGATCAGCGACACCTCGGCGCCTTCCTGCGCCAGTGCGCCGAGCGCCCGCTCGACGAAGCGTTCGGCGCCGCCAAAGGGGTTGTAGCGTTGGCGGATGACGGCGATCTTCATACGCCGAGAAGCTCGGTAACGGCAGCGCGTACGCGCGCGACCGGCAGGGCGGCGAGGCAGTCGCTTTCCTTGCTTCCTCCGCACCCATCAATCCCGCAGGGCCGGCAGGGGTGTGTGTCGCTGCTGACGATGCGGTGTCGGCGCGGCGTGGCGCTGCTATCGGGCGCATCGTCCGCCGGCGCCTGCCACGGTCCCCATTCGCGGTCGCCGGAGGGGCCGAAGAGGGCGACGCAGGGCGTTCCCATGGCGGCGGCGATGTGCATCGGCGCCGAATCGACGCCGATGAAAAGTTTGGCGCGGGCGGCCAGTGCGGCGAGTTCCTTGAGCGACAGTTGTCCGGCGAGGCTGATCGCCGGCGATGGCAGCTGCGCCTGAATGGCCTCGATCATCGCGCGCTCGGCGGCATCGGGGGCGGCGGAGAGGACGACGCGTTGCCCGGCGGCGTGCAGCGCGTTGATCAACGCCGCCATTTTTGCGGCCGGCCAGCACTTGAAGTGCCAGCGCGACGCCGGGTGCACGAGGACAAACCCATGGTCGGAGTCGGTCGCCGTCGTCGCAGCGATGCCGTGCGCGGCGAGCAGGGCGGCGACGCGTGCCTCGGCGTCGACGCCGGGGACGAGGCTGACGCGGCGTTCGGCGGGCGACGGGTAGACGCCGATACGGCGCAGCGCGTCGAGATTGCGCTCGACGGTGTGGCGCAGCGCGTTCCGAGGTGCGCCGACGAAGTGCGTGAAGGCCGAACGCCAGAAGCGCCCGCGTCCACGCACCTCGGGGGCGACGGCCCAGCGGGCGCCGGTCAGGCGGGCGAGCCATGCGCCGCGGGGATGTTCGGTGAGGTGGATGACAAGGTCGTAGTGCTGTCCGCGCAGCGTTTGCAGCAGCTGCCATTCCGCCTGCGCCTGCGCCAGCGGGCCGAGTTTTTTCCACTGACGATCGATGGTGTGTACGCGGTCGATGGCCGGATGCAGGGTCAGCATGGCGGCGGTGTCGGCGTAGACCAGAGCGTCGATGGCGATGTGCGGCGCGTGCGCTTTGAGTACCGAAAACACCGGCGCGGCGAGCAGCACGTCGCCGTGATGACGCAGTTTGATAATCAGGGCGCGGCGGACGTCGCCAAGCGGAACGGGATCTTTGACCATGGCTGCGATTTTAGCCGTTCAGCGTGTGCAGTACGGCGTCTTTGCCGGCGAAATCGACGCGCGTTGCGCGGCCGAAGTCGAGCGTGAGCGTGCTCCAGTCGGCGACGGGCAGACCCAGCCAGTGCCCGAGCAGCACGCGGATGACGCCGGCGTGCGTGACGACGGCCAGAGCGCTCCGTCCTTGCGCTGCCGTGCGCGCCTGCCATTCGCTGACACAGGCGATAGCGCGCTGGCGCAGCATGGCGACCGATTCGCCAGTGAAGGTGCTGTTCGATCCCTCGGCCGAGAGGCGCAGGAGCGCCGCGTCGTTCGCGTCGGCGGGGGCGACGTTGGCGCGGGCGGGCGGGACGAAGTGTTCCATATCGGCGGCCCAGGCGTCGATCTGGGACAGCTCGATCGCGTTCCAGGCTTGCCCTTCCCAGGCGCCGAAGCTCTTTTCCAGCAGGCGTTCGTCGGCGTGCGCCGTTGTTCCGAGTTGGCGGGCGAGTGTTCCGGCGAGAAGCTGGCAGCGTTGCGCCGGGCTGCAGATGAGGCTGATACCGCCGGCCGAGTTCGTTTGGGTCGCCTCCGCCATCAGCCTGGGCGCGAGTCGCTCTGCGGCGGCGACGCTCTCGGCTGCATCGGCTGCCACGTCCAGCCGGCCGTAGCAGACCCCCGGCGCGATCAGCGGTCGCGCGTGGCGGATCAGGAAAACTTGCACAGCAATCCGCCGTAAAACGCGACTTCCGACAACTGTTGCACGGCGCCCAGGCAGTCGCCGGTATAGCCGCCGATCTGGCGCTGGTAGAGGCGCGCCAGCCAGAGTGTCGCGATGAGGGCGAAAACGAGGCCCGTCAGCACCGACAGCGGCGGCAGAAAGGCCAGCGCCGGCAGGACGAAGAGCGCGCCGACGACGAGTTCGCCGGGCGTCAGTTTGCTGACCACGGCTTTCGCCTTGCCTTCTTCGCGCGCGTATTCCTGCACCGCCATGAGCAGCGTCGTGCAAAAGCGCGACAAGGCATGGCCGGCGATCAGCGCGGCCGGGATCAGCGCGGCGCCGAGTTCGAGCAGCGCGCAGAACTTGAAGAGCAGGATCAGGCACAGTGCCGTCGCGCCGAAGCTGCCGATGCGCGAATCGCGCATGATGGCGAGGATCTTGTCCTTGCTCCAGCCGCCGCCGAAGCCGTCAACGGTGTCGCTCCAGCCGTCCTCGTGGATGGCGCCGGTGAAGTAGACGGTGGCGGCCATCGACAGCAGCACGGCGAGCGTCAGCGGCCAGACGAAATGCGCCGCCGCAAAGACCGCTGCGCCGATGGCGCCGACGATCAGGCCGGCGGCCGAAAAATAGCGTGCCGAATGCGACAGGGCTGGCGCGTTCTGGCCGACCCAGGCTGGCGCCGGCAAGCGCGTGAAGAAGTACAGCGCGGCACAGAAATAGACGCCCTCGCGCCGCAGCCAGTGCCGGGCTGGCGGCGTTTGTGGCGCGCTGGCGTGTTCTTCGCCGGTGTCGTGCCGGCCCGGCTGCTCGCTCACCCGCGCGCTTCTTTTTCGCTGATGCCGGCCGATTCGAAGCTCGCCATCTCGTTGAGGAAGGCGGCCGCCGATTGCACCAGCGGCCACGCCAGCGCGGCACCGGTGCCTTCGCCGAGGCGCAGACCGAGGTCGATCAGCGGTTCGGCGGCGAGCGCCTTCAGCTGCGCCCGCGCGCCCGGTTCTGCCGAGTGGTGGCAGAACACGCAGTAGTCGCGCACGGCCGGTGCGATGCGCTCGGCGACGAGCAGGGCGGCGGTGACGATGAAGCCGTCGATGAGCAGCAGGCCACCGCGTTGCGCGGCACCGATCATGGCGCCGGCGATCATGGCGATCTCGAAGCCGCCGAATTCGGCGAGGACGTCGAGGGCCGCCGCGTCGGCGGGCAGTGCGGCGCGCGTTGCTGCCCGTTGCAGCAGCGCCCGCTTGTGTTCCAGACCGCGGTCGTCGAGACCGGCGCCACGGCCGATGCAGTCGATCAGCGGCGTGCCTGTCAGCTGGCTGGTGATCAGCGCGGCGGCGGCGGTGTTGCCGATGCCCATTTCGCCGAAAGCAAAGACGCGTGCGCCGCTGTCGGCAACGCGGTGGGCGATCTCGCGCCCTTTTTGCAGCGCAGCGTCGCGCTCGGCGGCGCTCATGGCCGGTTCGTCGAGGTAATTGCGCGTTCCCGTCGGGCTGATCTTGGCGTTGATCAGGGTGTCGCGTTCGCCGAAATCGTGCGCGACGCCAGCATCGATGACGTGCAGGCGGATCTTGTTCTGCCGGGCAAAGACGTTGATGGCGGCGCCGCCAGCGAGGTAATTCTCGACCATCTGCCAGGTGACGTCTTGCGGGAAGGGCGAAACGCCGGCCTTCGCCGCGCCGTGGTCGGCGGCGAAAACGAGCATTTGCGCTTCGCCGAGTTCGGGCGACAGGGTCTTCTGGATGCGGCCGACCTGCAGTGCCAGCTTTTCCAGCAGGCCAAGGGCGCCGAGCGGCTTCGTCTTGCGGTCGATCTTGTGTTGCAGGGCGGCGACGAGCGAGTCGTCAATGCTGGAAACGGTGAAGGGCATGGCAAACCTTGGAAGGACGAAAAAAAGTCAGAGGGTCAGAGAAGGTCAGAGAGGTTCAGTGAGCGGGCTGACGGGCCGCCATCGCGGCGGGGCGCTCGCGCTTTCCCGCGCGGCCGGACGCGCCGGAAATAGCCGGTGGGCGTCAGGGAGCGGCGATTATACGCGGCGGACGGCGTGCTAAGCTTTGCGCCATGAAAGAGCTGATCATCGGCGGCGCCCGTTCGGGCAAAAGCCGCCTCGCCGAGCGGCGGGCGCTGGAATGCGACCTGCCAGTGACGTACATCGCCACGGCGCGGGCGAGCGACGACGAAATGGCGCGCCGCATCGCCATCCATCAGGAGCGCCGCCCGGCGACCTGGGGGCTGGTCGAGGCGCCACTCGATCTGGCGGGTACGCTGCGCCGCGAGGCTGCGCCGGGCAAATGCCTGCTGGTCGACTGCCTGACCCTGTGGCTCGCCAACGAGCTTTTTGCCAGCGATGCCGCGCGGCAGGCCGAGGCGGGCGAAGCGGTCGATTGCCCGCGTTTCTTCGGCGCCATTGACGCGCTGATCGAGACGCTGCCGACCTTGCCCGGTCGCATTGTCATCGTCTCCAACGAAGTCGGCTGGGGCATCGTGCCGATGGCCGCCGTCTCGCGCGTTTTCGCCGATGAGCAGGGGCGCCTGAACCAGCGCGTCGCCACCGTCTGCGAACACGTCACACTGGTGGCAGCTGGCTTGCCGCTTTCACTCAAGTAGCCCTGAGGTAGCGCGCTCGCCGCGCTTTATCCCGGGTTTCGTTGCGTTTTTTCACGGATCGCTTCAAGCGCCTGTCGCGTCCGTCGCACCCGCTAAGCCCGCCACGCCCGCCGTCTCCGTGCGCGCCGCGAAACGCGCCAGCGCGGCGGCGAGTTTCTTGCCGTCGAGCGCGGCATTGACGGCGTCGGCCAACCGGTCAAGATCGGCTTCTCGTCGCGCCTGCGGGTCGAAGGCAGCCGTCGGCATGGCGCCGGCCCAGTGCAGCAAGGCGGCGAGGGCGGCTGGCTCATCGAAAAGGCCGTGGCAATAGGTGCCGAGAATGCGGCCGCCGGCGGAAATCGCGCCGTCGCGGCGGGCGGTGTGGCTTGTTGCTCCCGCCGCCGCCTCCGCGTCTTGCCGCCCGCTGCCAGTGCTCGCACTGTGCTCCACGCCCGGTGCCTCGTCTTCCAGCCACGCCGCCGGCCGTTGCAGCGCGGCGCCGCGCGTCTCGCCATGGTGAATCTCGTAGCCGGAGAGCGCCGGGCTACCGGGCAGCGCCAGCTGGCCGCGCACGCGGCGCAGAGTTTTTTCCGGTGCCAGCGTTGTCGTGAGGTCGAGCAGGCCGAGTCCGCCGACGCTGCCCGGCGTGCCTTCGAGGCCGAGCGGGTCGTCGAGCTGCGTGCCGAGCATCTGCAGGCCGCCGCAGATGCCGATCAGCTTGCCGCCGTAGCGCAGGTGGCGGGCGATCGCCGCGTCCCAGCCGCGTTCGCGCAGCCAGGCGAGGTCGGCCTGCACAGATTTCGATCCGGGCAGGATGATCAGGTCGCAGGCATCGGTGGCGTCTGGTGGCGGCTCCTGCGGGCCGACGAAGCGGAAATCGACGTCAGGGTGAAAGCGCAGCGGGTCGAAATCGGTGTGGTTCGAGATGCGCGGCAGCGCCGGCACGGCGACGCGCAGGCGGCGCTTGCCGCTGCCAGTGGTTGGCGCGCGCGGCAGCGCGTCCTCGGCGTCGAGGTAGAGGTCCATCAGGTAGGGCAGCACGGCGAGAACCGGCTTGCCGGTGCGTTGTTCGAGCCAGTCGAGCCCCGACTGCAGCAGGCCGATATCGCCGCGGAAGCGGTTGATGACGAAGCCGACGACGCGCGCGCGCTCACTCTCCGAGAGCAGTTCGAGCGTACCGACGATATGCGCGAAAACGCCGCCGCGGTCGATGTCGGCGATCAGGATCACCGGGCAGTCGACGGCTTCGGCGAAACCCATGTTGGCGATGTCGCGGTCGCGCAGGTTGATCTCGGCCGGGCTGCCGGCGCCTTCGACGACGACCGTCTGGTACTGCGCCTGCAGCCGCCGCCACGATTCGAGCACGGCGCCGAGCGCGCGCGGCTTGTAGGCGTGGTAATCGCGGGCGTCGAGGTCGGTCAGCGCGCGGCCATGCACGATCACCTGCGCGCGCCGGTCGGAGGAGGGCTTGAGCAGCACCGGGTTGAAATCGCTGTGCGGAGGCAGGCCGGCGGCCTGTGCCTGCAGCGCCTGCGCGCGGCCGATCTCGCCGCCATCGACCGTCACCGCCGAGTTGAGCGCCATGTTCTGCGGCTTGAACGGCGCCACGCGCACACCCGCGCGATGCAGGATGCGGCACAGCGCGGCGACCAGCGTGCTCTTGCCGGCGTCGGAGGTGCAGCCCTGCACCATCAGTGCGCGC
Source organism: Rhodocyclus gracilis (assembly GCF_009617575.1). GTDB lineage: Bacteria > Pseudomonadota > Gammaproteobacteria > Burkholderiales > Rhodocyclaceae > Rhodocyclus > Rhodocyclus gracilis. Next base: position 18,216 of record NZ_WIXJ01000012.1, on the reverse strand, counting down.
AGGGGCGCGCCGGCGGCGAGCAGAGGGGCCAGCGAGGCGGCCACGCGGGCGTCGCTGGACTGACTGGTGGTGCGGGAGTCTCTGGAGTCGGCGGGGGCGTTCATCGAAGACGGTAGAATGGCGGAAAGCGTGAGGGCCTGAGCCAGCGAGCCGGGCGGCGGCGATAGCTGTCGGCGCGGTTGGCGACGGCCGAATTCTTGCAGTGTGTTGTCGGCTGATTTTCGCACGTTCCCACGCCATTCCTTTTTCCTGCGTTCGCCGATGACCTTTTTCAGCACGGCCTTTCCTTCTTCTTTGTCCGGTATCGATGTCGTCTGGCTGCCGGTGGCGATGCTCTTGCCGCTGGCGGGCCTCGCGGCGGTGCTGCTCGACCGCGTCTTTGGCGAGCCGCCGCGCTTTCATCCGCTGGTGGGCTTCGGGGCGATTGCCGATGCGCTGGAGCGGCGCCTGAACCCGGCCGCAGGCGCTACCGCCGACGGGCACGGCGGGCGGGCGGCGACCGATCCGGCGGCGCGTCTGGCCGGCGCTGTGGCCTGGCTGCTGGCCGTGCTGCCCTGGGCGGCGCTGGCGGCCTGGCTCTGCGCGCCGGCGCAGCTTGGCCTCGTTGGCGATGTGCTGCTGCTGACGCTGGCGCTGGGCGGGCGCAGTCTCACCGAGCACGCGGCGCGGGTGGGGGCCGATCTGCTCGCCGGCGATCTGCCGGCCGCGCGTCGGCACGTCTCTTTTCTGGTTTCCCGCCAGACGGCGGAGCTGGACGAGGAAGGCGTGGCCCGTGCCTGTGTCGAGTCGACGCTGGAAAACGGCGCCGATGCGATCTTCGGTGCGCTTTTCTGGTTCGCCATGGCCGGCGGGGCCGGGGCCGTCTTTTACCGTCTGGCGAATACGCTCGATGCGATGTGGGGCTATCGCACGCCGCGACTGGGCGCCTTCGGGTTTGCCGCCGCCCGGCTGGACGACGCTCTCAACTACGTGCCGGCGCGTCTCGTTGCCTTTGCCTACGCGCTGTGCGGGCGCACGGCCACCGCCCTTCGTTGCTGGCGGCAGCAGGCGCCGCACTGGGATAGTCCGAATGCCGGTCCGGTGATGGCGGCCGGGGCCGGCGCGCTGGGACTCCGGCTGGGCGGCGCGGCGGTGTATCACGGCCATGTCGAGACGCGGCCGGTACTCGGTGCGGGGCAGGCGCCGGCCGGTGCGGACATCGTCCGCGCCCTGCATCTCGTGCGTCGTGCTCTGGCGCTGTGGTTGCTCGTCTGGCTGGCGCTGGCAGCACTGTGCGCCGTCCTCTTCTGAACGCGTTGGGCCGATCGTCTAGAATGGCGCACGTGCCGGCGCGCAGTGTGCCGGTGATTTTCTGGCTGGCCGGAGCGTTCGCGATTTCTTCGATCTTCCCTTCCGGGCGCGGTAGCGCCCATTTCCTGCGTGCCGCCGATGCTTGAGCACGGCGGACGCTTACGTCGGGCGGCGGCCGATTACGGCATTCCCCTCGCTGACTGGCTGGATCTGTCGACCGGCATCAACCCGCAGGGCTTTCCGGTGCCGGAGTTGCCGGCTGAATGCTGGCTGCGCCTGCCCGAAGACGATGACGATCTGGTGGCGATAGCCGCCGCCGCGTACGGCTGTTCGCAGCCCTTGCCCCTGCCCGGCTCGCAGGCGGCGATTCAGGCCTTGCCGGATGTGCTGCTGGCCGGTGCCGGCGAGGCCGTCGCCGCCGCAGTGCTGGCGCCCAGCTACGGCGAGCACGCGTATGCGTATCGGCACCACGGCGGCGGGCCGCAACGCGTTACCGCCGCCACGCTGGAAGACGCGGCAAGGCATGCGCGCGTGCTGGTGCTGTGCAATCCGAACAATCCCGACGCTACGACCTTTGCCCCGTCCCGCCTGCTGGCGGTCGCCGTCGAACTGGCGCGACACGGTGGCTGGCTGGTCGTCGACGAAGCCTTTGGCGATGCGACGCCGGAACTGTCGCTGGCGCGCAACGTCGACCAAGCAGGCGAGGGCGGCAACATCGTCGTTCTGCGCTCGCTCGGCAAGTTTTACGGTCTGGCCGGCGCGCGCGTCGGCTTCGCCCTGGCGCCGCCGCAGGTGCGCAGCGCGCTGGCCGAGCGCATCGGTCCGTGGCCGGTGTCAGGGCCGGCGCGGCACGTGGCGGCGGCAGCGCTGGCTGATCGGGCCTGGCAGGAAGCGACACGCCATCGTCTGGCGCACGATAGCGCCCGCCTCGCCGCGCTGCTGGCGCCGTGGGGACGCGTGGAGCGCTCGGCGCTGTTTTGCTGGCTGCCTTTCGCCGATGCCGCCGCCCTGCACGCCGCACTGGCGCAGCGAGGCGTGTTGACGCGCCTTTTCGACGCGCCGAGCGGCGTGCGTTTCGGCTTGCCCGGCACGCCCGCCGAGTGGGCGCGCCTGCAGTCCGTACTCGATGACGTGAGGGATCCATGTTGACGCAGAAAGTCCTGCCGCAAGCCCTACGGGCCGCTGCCCTCTGCGCGGCTCTGCTGGGGGCGCCCCTATTGGCTACGGCGGCAACGGCGGCGTCAGCCACCGCCCCGACCTCGTCCGCTTCTTCTGCCTCATCTCCGGCGGCGGCCATCGTCGTGCGCGACGATGCCGGCCAGATGCTGCATCTCGCGCAGCCGGCGCGCCGTATCGTCAGTCTGGCGCCGCACATCACCGAAACGCTCTACGCTGCGGGCGTGGGCGACCGCCTGGTGGGCACGGTCGATTACAGCGACTTCCCGGCGGCTGCCCGGCAGTTGCCGCATGTCGGCGGCTATTCGCGCATCGATGCCGAAGCCGTCGCCGCACTGAAGCCCGATCTCGTCATCGCCTGGCAGAGCGGCAACGCGCCGGCGCAGATCGAACGTTTGCGCGCGCTCGGCATTCCGGTCTTTCTCTCGCAGCCGAACCATATCGACGACGTGGCCAGCGCGCTTCAACGCTTTGGCGTTCTCGGCGGCGACGCAGCGGCCGGCGAGGCGGCGGCGGCGCGCTTTCGTGAGCGTCTGGCCAACCTGTCGGCCCGCTACCGGCAGCGTCCGCGCGTGCGTACCTTCTATCAGATATGGAAGCAGCCGCTGATGACCGTCGGCGGCCAGCAGATCATCAGCGATGTCATTCGCCTGTGCGGCGGCGAAAATGTCTTCGCCTCGCTGACGGCGATGGCGCCGACGGTGACGGTCGAAGGCGTTCTCGCCGCCAACCCGGAGGCGATTGTCGCCAGCGGCATGGACGCGGCGCGCCCCGAATGGCTCGACGACTGGCGACGCTGGCCGGCGCTTACCGCCGTGGCGCGCGATAATCTCTTTTATGTGCCGCCGGAGTTGATCCAGCGGCATACCCCGCGTTTGCTCGAGGGGGCCGAACGACTCTGTCAGGCACTCGAGACAGCGCGCGCGCGGCGTTGATGAAAACGCTGCCTTCTGCTGCTTCGCCAGCGAACCCTGCGGCGGCGCCGTTTGCCAGCGCTACCGCGCGCGGCGATACTGCCGCCCCCGCGGCACCGGGCGCCGTCTCGATGACGTGCGCCACCGCCTCGAAAGCACTGCCCGATTTCGGAGAAAACATGGAAAAAGACCTGCGCGCCGCCGCCCTCGAATATCACCAGTATCCGACGCCCGGCAAGATTTCCGTCCGCCCGACCAAGGGCCTGACCAACCAGCGCGACCTCGCGCTCGCCTATTCGCCTGGCGTTGCCGCCGCCTGTGACGCCATCGTCGACGACCCTGCGATGGCGAGCCTGTACACCTCGCGTGCCAACCTCGTCGGCGTTGTCACCAACGGTACGGCGGTGCTGGGTCTGGGCAACATCGGCCCGCTCGCTGCCAAACCGGTGATGGAAGGCAAGGGCTGCCTGTTCAAGAAATTCGCCGGCATCGACGTGTTCGACATCGAACTCGCCGAAAACGACCCGGACAAGCTGATCGACATGATCGCCGCGCTCGAGCCGACGCTCGGCGGCGTCAACCTCGAAGACATCAAGGCGCCCGAGTGCTTCTATATCGAACGCAAGCTGAAGGAACGGATGAAGATTCCGGTCTTTCACGATGACCAGCACGGCACCGCGATCATTTCGGCGGCGGCCTTGCTCAATGCGCTGTCGGTTGTCGGCAAGCGCATCGACGAGGTGCGCGTCGTCTGTTCTGGCGCTGGCGCAGCGGCGATCTCCTGTCTCGATCTGTGGTGCGATCTTGGCGTCTCGCGCGCCAACATCATCGTCTGCGACTCGAAGGGCGTCATCCATAAGGGCCGCGCCGACAAGCTCGACGATACCAAGGCGCGCTACGCGCGTGACACCGACGCGCGCACGCTCGCCGATGCCATCGTCGGCGCCGACGTTTTTCTCGGCCTCTCGGCCGCCGGCGTCCTGAAGCCGGAGATGGTCGCGGCGATGGCCGAACGGCCGATCGTCTTCGCGCTCGCCAATCCGACGCCGGAAATCATGCCCGACGAAGTGAAGGCGGTGCGCCCCGACGCAATCATCGCCACGGGGCGCTCGGACTTCCCCAACCAGGTCAATAACGTCCTGTGCTTTCCCTTTATTTTCCGGGGCGCGCTCGACGTTGGCGCGACGCGTATCACCGAGGAAATGAAGCTCGCCTGCGTGCGCGCCATTGCCGATCTGGCGCGCGCGGAGCTGGCCGACGAGGTGGCGATGGCCTATCAGGGGCACGACCTGTCCTTCGGGCCGGAGTACCTGATTCCCAAGCCCTTCGATCCGCGTCTCATCATGAAGATCGCGCCGGCCGTGGCACAGGCGGCGATCGACTCGGGCGTGGCGACGCGACCGATTGCCGATTTCGACGCCTACGCCGAGAAGCTCAAGGAATTCGTCTATCACACCGGCGTCGGCATGCGCGCCATCTTCGTCGCCGCCCGGCAGGGGGCGCAAAAGCGCGTGGTCTACGCGGAAGGCGAGGACGAACGGGTGTTGCGCGCGGCGCAGGTGGTGGTCGAAGAGCACCTGGCGCGGCCGATTCTCGTCGGTCGTCCGGCGGTCATCGAGGCGCGGCTGGCGAGCACGGGGCTGTCGATCCGTCCCGGCGTCGACTTTGATCTGATCAATCCGGAAAGCCACGACGCCTTCGCCGAATGCTGGCAGGACTATCACGCGCTGATGGTGCGCCGTGGCGTCTCGCCCGACATCGCACGCATGGAGCTGCGTCGCAACAACACGCTGATCGGCGCCATGCTGGTGCGTCTGGGCTACGCCGATGCGCTCATCTGCGGCGTGCGCGGCCAGTATCAGCAGCATCTGGCGGTGGTCACCGACGTCATCGGCAAGCGCCCCGGCGTCAACGTGCTGGCGGCGATGAACTACCTGATGCTGACCGGTCGTTCGCTCTTCCTGTGCGACACGCACGTCAATGAAAACCCGTCCGCCGAGGAGATCGCCGAAATGACGCTGCTCGCCGCCGAGGCGATCCAGCGCTTTGGCATCGTGCCGAAAGCGGCGCTGCTGTCGCACTCGAACTTCGGCTCGTCGACCTCGCCGTCGGCGCTGAAGATGAGTCGTGCGGCGGCAATGTTGCCGGTGCTTTCCGGTGGCGAACTCGAAGTCGACGGCGAAATGCACGGCGATTCGGCCCTGTCGGAGGATATCCGGCGTACTGCCAATCCCGCCTCGACGCTGCGTGGCGAAGCCAATCTTCTCGTCATGCCGAACGTCGACGCCGCCAACATTTCCTACAACCTCCTGAAGATGACGGGCGGTGAAGGCATCACCATCGGCCCGATCCTGCTCGGCACGGCGCGGCCGGTGCATGTGCTCACCTCGACGGCGACGGTTCGCCGCCTGGTCAACATGACCGCCATCGCCGTCGTCGATGCGCAGAAGAAGTAGGCGCGCATGAACCTCTGGGTGGATGCCGACGCGTGTCCGGTGGTGATCAAGGAGATTCTCTTTCGCGCTGCCGAACGCACGGGGATCGCGACGACGCTGGTGGCGAACCAGACCTTGCGCATTCCGCCCTCGCGCAACATCCGCATGGTGCAGGTGCCTTCCGGCTTCGACGTGGCCGATAACGAGATCGTCAAGCGGGTGGCGGCGGGCGATCTCGTCATCACCGCCGACATCCCGCTGGCCGCCGACGTCATTGCCAAAGGCGCGCACGCGCTGACGCCGCGCGGCGAGCTATTTTCTGCCGAAAACATCAAGGCCGCGCTGAACATGCGCGATTTCATGGATACACTGCGTGCCAGCGGCGTCCAGACCGGCGGGCCGGCGGCCTTGAGTCAGGGCGACCGCAAGACTTTCGCCAGCCAACTCGATAAATTTCTGGCGCGACATGCCGGAAAAGCCTGAAAGAACACCAACGTGTCAGCGACAATGACGTACGAAAACTATCTCGACGAAGTCACCACGCTCATTACCGAGAAGTACGAGCTTGGCGACGAGGTCGCCATCGCCATGGTGATGCGCGCGCAGGACGACGAGTTTTTCGTCGCCCACGACGACGATGCCGCCTTGCGCACCCTCGATCAGGCGCACCGCGACGCCAAGACCATCTTCACGAAATACCCGCCGGCGGCTTGATCGCCGCTTCCGGCATGTAGCCCGCATGCACTTTGCATGTCTCCCCGTCCCTGCGGCGATTTAAGGAAAAATCTTGGCCAAGCCCAATTATTCGTTCGAAAAGCGCCAGCGCGAGCTGGCAAAGAAGAGCAAGCAGGAAGAAAAACGCCGCCAGAAGCTGGCTGAGAAAGCAGCCAGCGAAGGCGGCGTCGAGACTGGCGCCGAGGGCGCGGAAGACTCTGCCGCTGCGGGGCAGCCGGATCACGGCACGACGGGCGCCTGAGCGCCGCGGCGAACGCTCGCTGGGCGGCCTAGCGGCGCGGCCACGATCCCGCGGCTAGCCTCAGGCCGTTGTCAGGCCTTGGCCGGCCCCGGCGTGGCGGTGCGTGGCTTGGCGAGCCAGATGATCGCCAGGAGCGACAGGAAGAGAAAGCCCGACACCCAGAAGTACTCGTTCGCCGCGATCATCGACGCCTGATTGTTCACCAGCCGGTCGAGGTTGCCGAGCGTTTGGTCCGGGCTCAGCCCCGCGCTGGCGAGGCTGTCGCGCGCTTGCGTCGCCAGCGGATCGTAGGGCGTCAGGTGTTCGACCAGCTGCGTGTGGTGCAGGGTCGTCCGGTTTTCCCAGGCGGTCGTGGCGATTGAGGTGCCGAAGGCACCGGCGGTGATACGGCAGAAATTCGACAGCCCCGACGCCGCCGGGATGCTCTGTGGCGGCAATCCGGCGAGCAGGATCGAGGTCAGTGGCAGGAAGAGCGTCGCCATGCCGGCGCCCAGAATCAGCTGCGGCAGCACCAGCGTCCACGTGTCGGCGCCGGTGGTGAAATCGGCGCGCAGGAACGAGACGCCGGCGAGGATGACGAAAGACAGGCTGGCAATGGCGCGCGGGTCGACTTTCGCCAGCGACTTGCCGATGATCGGCGAGAGCAGCAGGGCGAGGATGCCGACCGGCGCCGTCACCAGCCCGGCGAGCGTCGCCGTGTAGCCCATCTGCGTTTGCAGCCACATCGGAATGATGACGATGCCGCCGAAGAAGAGGCCATAGGCGAGGCTCAAGGTCATCGTGCCGGTAACGAAGTTACGCCGCCGGAACAAGGAGAGATCGACCACCGGATGTTCCTCGGTCAGCTCCCAGACAAGGAAGACGACAAAGGCGATCAGCGCCGTGACGCCGAGCGCGATGATCTCCCACGAGTTGAACCAGTCGAGCTCCTTGCCCTTGTCGAGCATGATCTGCAAGGCACCGACCCAGAGCACGAGCAGGACGAGGCCAAGGCGGTCGATCGGCACGATGCGCGTTGCCGTCTCGCGCGGCCGGTAGATGCGCCAGGTCGCCCAGGCGGCAAGCAGGCCGACCGGGATGTTGATGTAGAAAATCCACGGCCAGGAGAGGTTGTCCGACAGCCAGCCGCCAAGGATCGGCCCGACCACCGGCGCCACCATCGTCGTCATCGACCATAGCGCCAGCGCGATGCCGCTTTTGGTCGGCGGATACGACGAGAGCAGCAGCGCCTGCGAGAGCGGGATCATCGGCCCGGCGACGGCGCCCTGCACGATGCGGAAGGCGATCAGCATCTCGAGGTTTGGCGCCAGGCCGCACAACAGGGAAGCCAGCACGAAGAGCAGCACCGAGGTAACGAACAGGCGCACTTGCCCAAAGCGCTGCGTCAGCCAGCCGGTCAGCGGCACGGCGATGGCGTTGGCGACGGCGAAGGAGGTGATCACCCAGGTGCCTTGCGACGGCGCCACGCCAAGATCGCCGGCGATGGCCGGCAGGGAGACGTTGGCAATCGTCGTGTCGAGCACGTTCATGAAGGTCGCCAGCGACAGGGCCAGCGTGCCGAGAACCAGCGAGCCGCCCTGCAAGGGTTGCAGCGCGCGTGGCGCGCCAGCGCTGGCCTGCGTCACCGCTTTGCCTTGCCGAGATTGGCGCCGATGATGCGCGCGATGCGTTCGTCCGCTTCCTTGTCTTCGCCGCCGAAGGCGCGCGTTTCGTAGGCGGTTTCGGTGCGCGGCGCGGTGCCGAGGACCGGGCCGGAGGCGTCATCGACGTCGACTTCGGCCTCGACCGAGAGACCGACGCGCAGTGGGTGTTCGGCAAGTTCCGTAGCGTCGAGGGCGATGCGCACCGGCAGACGCTGCACGACCTTGATCCAGTTGCCCGTCGCGTTCTGCGCCGGCAGCAGCGAGAAGACGCCGCCCGTGCCGGCGCCCAGGCCGACCACCTTGCCGTGATACTCGACGCTGTGCCCGTAAATGTCGGCGAAGAGTTTCACCGGCTGGCCGATGCGCATGCGCGACAGCTGGCTTTCCTTGAAATTGGCGTCGACCCACAGACCGTTGAGCGGCACGATGGCCATCAGTGGCGCGCCGGGCTGGATGCGCTGGCCGACCTGCACGCTGCGCTTGGCGACGTAGCCGGTCACCGGGGCCGGCAGCATGGCGCGGGTGTAGGCGAGATGCGCTTCGCGCACGCGGGCGGCGGCCTTTTCGACACGCGGATGCTGTTCCGGCGTCGTTCCTTCGGTCAGCGCTTCGGCGGCGGCGAGTTGTTCGCGGGCGGCGGCCAGCGCGGCGTCGGCGCTGTGCGCGGCGGCAACGGCGTGGTCGATGTCTTCGGTGGCGAGCGCGCCGCTGTCGGCGACGGACTGGCGACGCTTGAGGTCGTCGCTGGCGCGCTGCTGTTCGGCGGCACGCAGGCTCACCTGCGCGGCGGCGGCGTCGCGGCTGGCGTAGAGGTTGCGCACCTGCCGCACTTCATGTGCCAGATCGGCTTCCGCTTCGGCGAGGGCGAGGCGGGCGTCGGCGGGGTCGAGCATGACCAGCGGCTGGCCGGCTTCGACGTAGTCGGTGTCGTCGGCCTTGATCGCCAGCACGGTGCCGGAGATTTGCGGCGTTACCTGCACCAGATTGCCGCCGACGTAGGCGTTGTCGGTGTGTTCGTGAAAGCGGCTGACCAGCGCCCACCACAGCCCGTACGCCACCGCCGCGAGGACGATGACGGCGGCGGCCGCGCTGAGGAGTTGTCGTCGCCGGGGATTGCCGGCCGAGGCTTGCGTCGTGTCGATGGCGTCGCTCATTGTGCTGCGCTCACGGGAGCGCCCTCCTGTGTGTGGGTTTGCGGCGCGGCGTCATAGCCGCCGCCCAGTGCCTTGATCAAGGCGATGCGCGACGTCAGGCGGCGCGTGTCGATATCGGTCAGCGTGCGCTGCCGTGCCAGCCAGACGTCGTCGCTGGCGAGCGTGGTCAGTTCGCTGGCGAGTCCGGCGGTAAAGCGCGTCTGCGCCAGCGTTCGCGCGCTGCCCGCTTGCACCAGCGCCAGCCGCGCCTCCTGCGCCTGCGCGGCGAGTGCGTTCAGACTGGCGACCTGATCGGCGACATCGCGCACGGCGTCAAGCAAGGACTGGTTGTACTGCTCGATGGCCAGATCGAGATCGGCATTCGCTCCGCCCAGATTGGCGCGCCGCCGGCCGCCGTCGAAGAGCGGCAGATTCAGCGCCGGGCCGATGCCGGCAATGCCACTGCCGGATTTCAGAAGTTGCCCAAGGCCGATGCTCGAATAGCCGGTGAAGGCCGTCAGGTTGACGTTCGGGTAGAACTCGGCGCGCGCGGCGCCGACATTGCCGCGCGCCGCTTCGACGCGCCAGCGGGCGGCGACGAGATCGGGGCGCCGCCCCAGCAAGTCGGCCGGCAGGACGGTTGGCACGCCATCGTCGGCCTGTGCTTGCAGCTGCGGACGCGGCAGCGTCGCCGCGAAATCGGGGCCGCGCCCGAGCAGCGCGGCGAGCTGGTGTCTTTGCAGGGCGAGCTGTTCGCGCAGCGCCAGCCGCTCCTGACGGGCGCTGGCGGCGGTACTGCGCGCGCTGTTGGCTTCGCCGCGCGGCGAGAGGCCCGCTGCCAGCAGTTGCTGGATCAGGGCCTGCTGGCGTTCGCGCTGCTTGACCTGGGCATCGGCGATGTCGAGCAGGCGGTAGCTGCGATCGAGCTGCGACCAGGCGTCGACGACGGCGGCGATGAGCACTTGGCGCGCGCTTTCGCGCTCGGCCTCGGCGGCGCGCGTCTGCGAGACGGCGGCGGCGATGTACTGGCGATTGCGCCCCCAGAAATCGAAGTCGTAGGCGAAGTCGAGCGTCAGTTGGCCGCTTTCGCGCACCGTGCCGGCGACCGGCGGCGGGATCATGCCATTGGCGGTATAGCGTTGCCGGCTAGCCTGCGCGTTGAGCGAAACGTCGGCGAAGCGCCGTGCATCCGCGCTGTCGGCGAGCGCGCGCGCCTTGGCAAGGCGCGCTTCGGCGACGTGTAGCGAGGGGCTGTCGGCCAGCGCCATGTCGATCAGGCGGTCAAGTTGCGCGTCACCGAGCGCCGCCCACCAGCGGTCCTGCGGCCAGGGCGCCTTGCCCTGGCTGAGTTGCCGGGCCAGCGGTTGAGCGTCGGTGAGCGTGGCGTGCGAGGCGCTATCGCCGGGTGTGGCACAGGCGGCGAGCAGTAGGGCGGGCAACAGCGCCAGCAGGGCGGGCAGCGTCGGGGCCCGTCCGTCGCGGCGCAGGCGGGAGGGGGGGCGTGATCGGGGGCGTGCGGGTATCCGGGGCATCGGGGTGCGTCGCTCGGAAAATGGGGGGAGAACTTTACACCGTATCTTTACGCGGGATAAGCTCGTAGTTTCGGGATTTATTGTTTCAAATAATGAACAATGAGCAGTGATCTCAATCAATTGCTCGTCTTCGCCAAGGTCGTCGAGCAGGGGAGTTTCATCGGTGCCGCGCGGGCATTGGCGTTGCCCAAGACGACCATCAGCCGCAAGGTGCAGGAACTCGAAGAACGGCTCGGCACGCGGCTGCTGCAACGCACGACGCGACGCGTTTCGCTGACCGAGGCCGGTGCCATCTATTACGAATACTGCGGCCGCATCGTTCAGGAACTGGAAGACGCCGACAAGGCCGTCGGCCGCGTCCAGGAGGAGCCGCGCGGCGTCTTGCGCGTGTCGGCTTCGTTTTCCTTCGGCATGAGCACGCTGGTGCCGATCGTTCCCGAATTCATGGCCCGTTACCCTGACATCCAGTTGTCGCTGGAGTTGCGTAACGACGTTGTCGACCTCGTTGCCGAGGGCTTCGATCTGGCGATTCTCATCGGGCCGGTGAGCGATTCGTCCAACGTCATGCGTCGTCTTGGCGAAAGCCGCATGCGCCTCTTCGCGACGCCGGAGTATCTGCGTCAATACGGCAGCCCGGCGACGCCGGATGAGTTGACGCGCTTGCCGACGCTGACGCACATGCGCTTCAAGCAGCACGGGCGCTTTCTCTGGCCGCTGCGCAACGGCAGCGAGGCGCGCGACATCTACCCGACGCCCCGTCTGGTGGCCAACGATCCGGGCGTTCTGCGTTTTGCGACGCTGGCGGGGCTCGGCATCGGCCTGTTGCCGGAGTTGCTGACGCGCCACGAGATCGACAGCGGCCGGCTGGTGCCGGTTTTGCCCGATTGGGAAGCGCCACGGGTCGAGTTTGGCGCCGTCTATCCCAGCCGTCGCGGTTTGCCGCCGAAGGTGCGGGTTTTCATTGATTTCATTGTCGAGCGGCTGGCGCTGTTTCCGGGGCGTTCTGGCGACGCGGCCTAGCATTGCCGTTTTTAGGGGGGGGGCGTGCGTCCGGCGCGGGCAGGCGAGAGCGTATGAGCCGGCGTGAGGGGGCAAGGGTCGGCCACGCTAGGGGGCTGGGGCGCGTGTCCTGAGCCGCTCTGCTGGCGGGGCTATAATCCGCCTCCGACGCGGACCGGCCCGGCGCCGCTGCCGGCCAGTTTGCCCCCGCGCCAAGGTGCCGGCCGCTGTGTCTGCACCTTCTTCCTCAGGAGTTTTTCCCCATGTGGTTCAAGAATCTGCAGATTTTCCGCCTGTCGACCGATGCGCCGCTCTCCGCCGCCGTGGTTGCCGAGCAGCTGGCGCAACGCCCGCTCAATGCCTGCTCGGCGCTCGACGCGCAGAGCTTCGGCTTTACCCCGCCGCGCGACGGCGGTGATCTGGTGCATGTCGTCAACGGCCAGTGGCTGCTGGCGCTTGGCGTTGAACAGAAGCTCCTGCCCGGTTCCGTGGTGACGCAGTTCGCCAAGGACCGGGCGCGCGAGATCGCCGAAAACGAAGGCCGCAAGGTCGGCCGCAAGGAAATGCGCGAGATGAAGGAGCGCATCACCGAAGAACTGCTGCCGCGCGCCTTCGTGCGTCGCCGCACGACCTTTGCCTGGATCGACCCGAAAAATGGCTGGCTGGTCGTCGATGCCTCGGCGCCGGCCAAGGCGGAGGAATTCCTCGAAGCGCTGCACAAGACGCTCGAAGCGCTGCCGGTCAAACCCCTGCGTCTGGCGCGTTCGCCGGTGGCGGCGATGACGGGCTGGGTGGCAGGCAACGAGGCGCCGGCGGGCTTTTCGATCGATCAGGATCTCGAATTGCGCTCGCCGGAGAAAGCCACCGTGCGCTACGCGCGGCACAGCCTCGATGGCGACGAGATTCGCGCGCACATCGCCAACGGCAAGACGGTGACGCGTCTGGGCATGACCTGGAACGACCGCATTTCCTTCCAGTTTGGCGAATCCGGCGCCATCAAGCGCCTCGCCTTCCTTGATGTGCTGAAGGACGAGAACGAGACCGACGCCGCCAACGATGACGAGCGCTTCGACCTCGACTTCGCGTTGATGAGCGGCGAACTGGCGCGTCTGCTGGACGACGTGATCGAAGCGGTCGGTGGCGAGGTGGTGGGCGAGACGATGAGCGCTGCGGTAGCAACGCAAGAGGGCGCCGGCAAAGTGGCGTAAGGACGCGCTGAAAGCGCCGGACGGGAGGGCAGCAGATGGACGGGTTTGTACTGAAAAAACTGATCAGCGCACTCATCCTGCCGCCCGTCGGGCCGCTTCTCCTGCTGGCGCTGGGGCTCTGGCTGATCGGCCGCCGCCGGCCCCGGCCGCGCCTGATCGGCTGGTTACTGGCGTGGGCAGGCGTCCTGTCGTTGTTTGCACTATCGCTGCCGGGAGTCGCTGTGTGGCTCAGTGGTGGCCTGTCGCCGCCGTCGCCCACGCGTGAGGAAGCGCGACGCGCGCAGGCAATCGTCGTTCTCGGCGGGGGCGTGCGGCGCCGTGCGGAGGAGTTTGGCGGCACCGATGTGCTCGGCGAGAGCACGCTGGTGCGCCTGCGCTACGGCGCCTATCTGCATCGCCAGACCGGCCTGCCGATTCTCGTCAGCGGCGGCGCGCCGGAAGGCGGCGATGCCGAGGCGCAAGTCATGGCGCGCACCTTGCGCGACGATTACGGCCTGTCGGCGCGCTGGATCGAGGATCAGTCGTTAGATACCCGCGGCAATGCTGAACGCTCGGCCGTGCTACTCGCCGAATCGGGTATCGCAAGGGTGTTGCTGGTGAGTGAGCGCTATCACATGCGCCGCGCCAGCGCCGAATTCGAACGCGCCGGCCTCACGGTTATCGCCGCGCCAACGGGCGCCGCGAGTGACGAGACGGGAGCCTTCATCACCCGTCTGCCGTCGGCACACGCCTTCCATCGCAGTGAGCAGGCGCTCAAGGAATGGCTTGGCATTGCGGTGATGCGTCTGGCGCAAGGCGCGCGCTAAAGAAGCCCGATCGTCGCCTGGCGTTGCTGGATGCGTGGAGACCTTGGACTTCGGTGGCTTAGCAATCATCGCAATGCCGGCGTAGTGGCTACGATTTAGCTACGTTTGGCTGCGGTGCCCTGAAAATGAAAACGGCTTCCATCGCTGGAAGCCGTTTTCATTTTTGGTGGGGCGTGAGTGATTCGAACACTCGACCTACGGATTAAGAGTCCGTCGCGCAAATCGTAATGCCTTGAAATACAAAAGTAATCCATACTAGTTGGCAAAACATAGAAGAACAATTAGATCAGCAGGTTAGCGCACTTTTTCGACGGCAGACGAAGCTGGCGGCTGTACCTCTGCTGCACCTCGAAACATGCCAAGGGAGGTGTTTTTCGGTCTTCGAGTGAAGGCGTTTGGCGATTGCTTCAGTCGGTGTTAATCCCTCGCGAGAGCGTGTGGGGAGTGCAGGTGACCTCTACCGCGCGTCCGAAAAACCGCAATCTGTTCGTGCCAAAGGTCGTTAAAAACGAGCTGGCCGTCGTGCTCCTTCGTAGTCAGTGCATTGCCTTTGCCAAGGAGCTCGCCATCGTTGTCGCTGGTCATGAACTCGGCGTCCTCAATAGCGGCTGCAAACTCCCTACGCTAGCAAAGCGCCACTTGTTGCGGTCCTAGAGACCTCCCTGGGCAGCACGACGCCCAGCCAAGCGTGCGCCGAACATCCTCTGCGCATCGCCGCCGACAGTGCGCACTAAGTCGGTAACGAACGCGCCTTAGAGCAAAGCCAGAGACGTCCGCACGCGCCTTGGCAACTTCCGCGTATAGAGGTGATGACTCCGCTCACAATCAATTCGCAGCGCACGATCACGTTGAGCGATGCCGGATGGACATCCATTAACCAGCTATCTACTTCCACGCCACTTTAACGACGGGGGGGCACGGGTTTTGTTCGTCTGGTTACGCCAACAAAAACGGGCCGGAGGTCGGTTCCGGCCCGTGTCGGCGGCTAAATTTGGCTTCCCGTCCTTAGAGGACGCTTCTTTCCGTCCTTCTTGTCCCGGTGGGACGCGGAGAAATCATTTTTTTTTAAAATATGGCTCGATGGTGATCCGAATATGCAAGTCACCGTCGACGGCACCTTTTGGTGCGACTGCTGATGGAGTTGCGGTGGCGAGAATCGATCTCAATTGCGCCCTCAGGGCGGTTTTATCTGTCACTAGACGTCTCCCTATCAGACCGGTGCGACCAACGGCAGTCGCTCCTAGGCTCACAAGAGAAATGTTACCGGACGGCAAGCGAATTTCAAGTGGTCAAACCCAGTACGGTGGCCGCATTTGGCTTGATCTGAGCCGCCTCTCCGTCGGCCAGTTTGATGAGCAGATCGATGGCGCTCTCGAATTTGTCGAGCGGTAGCAGGCGCCCTTGCTCGATTTGCCATTCTTGGATGGCCTCGACCGCCGCGCGATAGGCGAGATCAGTGTATGCGCTTGCTGGATGGCTGGTTAGCAAGCTCAGTTCGGCGCGCGTTTTCGGCGGGCGTCCCGTAGTAAGCCAGTCGATAGTGACCCCGTCGACGTTAGCGATAGCAACGAGCTTCTCGAACCCAGGAAGCTTCTCCCCTCGCAGGTAGGCGCCAAGCAAGCTATCTGAGAAGCCGCACTCTCTGGCGAACCAGACGTTCTTGCGCTCTCCGATGAGTTCCCTGAGGCGCTCCTTGAATAGTTCTGACTCTGTTGAGCAAATCGGAACCGCGCGAGCGTCCAAATCGGAACCGCTCCGTTTCTTCGAAAGCCTGGTTTTTACGCGGGGGACAGCCATGATCAGCTCAGTTCAGCAAAAGAACGAATTAATGCGCTCAAAAGTTGTTGCACATTCGCACAATTGAGCGATAATTCACACCGTCAACACGTAGCGCAAGGAAGGTTAGGTGACGCTAGGCGGTTGATTCGCGCGATACGGTTACACACCCAATCCCCCCCAAAAAAAGGAGATGTCTCATGGAAACAGAAGCAATTACTACGGCTGACAGGCTGGTCAAAACATATGGGCTGCTGATGACGATTGCGGACGTCTCGCAGGTATTTAAGCGGTCACCTGCGGCGCTACGACAGTCGATCGCGCGGTGCGACGGCATCGGCGGCGACCTCGTCCATAGCAAATTTCGGAGAGGTCGGCGCGTCTACTTCCGGTCGGTCGACGTGGCAAAAATAATCGACGGTGATCCCTCGTGACGCTGAACAAGGTGCACGCGAATCGGCGGCAACCGATTCGCGTGCGGCACGACAACAAAGCCCGCGAAGGCCAACTAATTGAGGTGCACCGTGAATGATATAGCACGCAGACAACAACGCAACGCCGCATTACGTTACGTGGTAGCTGCCGGTGTCGATATGCCCGCGATTACTGCGCTCCGGCGCGATACAGGCGCAGACACCGACGATGTAATCGCCGAGATATGGATACAGCTGCAAGCACCGGCTTGCGCCCGCGCAGCCAGTCGAGCCGCATGGGCTGTCGCCGCTGCCCGTGCGGTCCTCCGGCGCGAGCACGCGCCGACTGCACCGATCAGCCTCGACGACGACGAGGCAGGCCTGCACGAGACACTCGCTGCCAAGATGCCAGACGAGCCTACTCCGCTGCCTCGCGCCGAGCTGGTCCGCGAGCTTGCTGTGCGGCTGGGCGTCGGGGTTCGGCGCGCGCAACAGCGAGTCAAGAGTCTTGCGTCCGCCCCAGCGGCGGGGCAGGGCGATCTTTTCGGGGGGCGCGCCAATGGCTAGCGCACGCCTCATCCCCTCGAATCTGATGAGCGGCCCCCGGATCCGCTCGCTTGTGCCCGATTACAAGTTACTGATCTATCATTTATGGGCGACCGCCGCCGAGGATTGCGGGGCGTGGCTGCTGCCGCTCGACGCCGTCGCAGCGGAAACAAACCTCAGCGCAATCGCAGTTGCAGACGCAATCAAAGAATTCGAGAAGCGCGAATTGATTGCATTTGACGACGAAACTGGAGAAGTGTTTATATGCGATTGGTATCGCTGGCACAAGTTCGATTCGGCGATGCGGCAGAGCATGTTGCGCAGGTCAATCGCGAGGATAAGATCGCTGCGATTGACTCGTCTCGTCAAAAAGGCCGCCGCTTTTGTTGACGAATCATATGCTTGCAAGACAAAGCAAAAGAAACAAAAAGAAACAAAAGAAAAGGAAAATAAAAGAGTAGCTGACGACGCGGCTGCGTCAGCATTCCGCTGCTCTACTCTATTTGGCGCTGAGTTGTCGCGGGTGCTTGAGCTTGCATCGGGAACCGCAAATGCAGATCGACATCGCGACAATGCAGCGCTCGCCGAAGCGCGCGCGCTCGCCGAAAAACTGAATCTGGCTGACGATGAGGCGGCTCGCGCCGTGGAATCCTGCCGATACCCGTCGGAGCTAGCCACCGCGCTAACCGACGCGGCGGCAAAAAAGCGCAGAAAGGCATCAATGTCGCGTCTGATAGACGCGCGAAGTCAACGCCCCCGGCTTGACCCGTCAGCCGTACGCGACGGCGCAACCGTTCTCGGTCCGCACCCCAAAACCGGCAATTGGCCGATGGCTACGTAGCGGGCAAAAACGCCGCTGGATGACCCAGCGGCGTTTTTTTTATTGCTATCGCCAATCCTGTCTTTTCCGTTTCTACGCCACATCTTCGTTCTTTTGCGTCGGGCGACGACGGCGCGATTTCATGGCGTTTTCCCGCTTTTTCTCTTCAAGTAGCTGTTCGAGCAACTGGTTCGTTTTATCTTGACGCGTACCAACCACAACAGAAGTGTCTCCAACAATGTTTATGATAGAAAAGGACAAGAATGCGATGAGCGCGCTATATCCTAAAACAGCGTCAGGAACATTTACTGCGTATTTAGCGCAGAAAACTATAACAAATTGAAAGCACCCAATGAAGATGAAAAATCCGATACCGACCTTGCCTTGCTGCTTTTTCATATTCGCGTCCATTTACGCGACTTCCGTTGTCGGCGTTTTTTGGAGGGGTATGCAGCCTTGGTGTTGGGGGCTGTGACCTGCCTGAATTCTTCGGACCACTTATTCCTGGAGAACGGCCTCCGGTTGGGTGGTTGATAAACGGGCTTTTTT
>NZ_WIXJ01000011.1 GCF_009617575.1 Rhodocyclus gracilis | reverse complement strand
AATGGCTAAGGGAAAGTTCGAACGTACGAAGCCGCACGTGAATGTGGGGACGATTGGTCACGTTGACCATGGCAAGACGACGCTGACGGCGGCGATCACGACGATCCTGTCGAAGAAGTTTGGCGGTGAAGCGAAGGCGTACGACCAGATCGACGCGGCGCCGGAAGAGAAGGCGCGCGGCATCACCATCAACACTGCGCACGTTGAATACGAAACCGCGACGCGTCACTACGCCCACGTTGACTGCCCGGGGCACGCGGACTACGTCAAGAACATGATCACCGGTGCCGCCCAGATGGACGGCGCCATCCTCGTCTGTTCCGCCGCTGACGGCCCCATGCCGCAAACGCGCGAACACATCCTGCTCGCCCGTCAGGTCGGTGTGCCGTACATCATCGTCTTCCTGAACAAGTGCGACATGGTGGACGACGCCGAGCTGCTCGAGCTCGTCGAAATGGAAGTTCGCGAACTCCTCTCGAAGTACGACTTCCCGGGTGACGACATCCCGATCATTCACGGCTCCGCCCTGAAGGCCCTCGAAGGCGACCAAAGCGAAATCGGCGAAGCCGCCATCTTCCGTCTGGCCGACGCCCTCGACAGCTACATCCCGACGCCGGAACGCGCCATCGACAAGCCCTTCCTGTTGCCGATCGAAGACGTCTTCTCGATCTCCGGCCGCGGCACCGTGGTAACGGGCCGTGTCGAACGCGGCATCGTCAAGGTCGGCGAAGAAATCGAAATCGTCGGCATCAAGGCCACCGTCAAGACCACCTGCACGGGCGTTGAAATGTTCCGCAAGCTGCTCGACCAAGGTCAGGCTGGCGACAACGTCGGCGTGCTGCTGCGCGGTACCAAGCGTGAGGACGTCGAACGCGGCCAGGTGCTGGCCAAGCCGGGTTCCATCACGCCGCACACCCACTTCACGGGTGAAGTGTACGTGCTGTCGAAGGACGAAGGGGGTCGTCACACCCCGTTCTTCAACAACTACCGTCCGCAGTTCTACTTCCGCACGACCGACGTGACCGGTGCCATCGCGCTGCCGGAAGGTGTTGAGATGGTCATGCCGGGCGACAACGTGTCGATCACCGTCAAGCTGATCGCTCCGATCGCCATGGAAGACGGTCTGCGCTTCGCCATCCGCGAAGGCGGCCGTACCGTCGGCGCCGGCGTCGTGGCTAAAATCATCGAGTAATCGCAGTTTTCAAAGACGACGGGGTGGCTGGAGATGGCCATCCCGGAAGTCTCTGCCGCAGGGGTATAGCTCAACTGGCAGAGCGTCGGTCTCCAAAACCGAAGGTTGGGGGTTCGATTCCCTCTGCCCCTGCCATCATTCAATTAAGCTGAAGAAATGGCCGACAAACTCAAGTTCGCGCTGGCGCTTGCCCTGCTTGCTGCTGGCGTAGCCGGCTTTTATCTGCTTGCCGAGCAGGCCATGATTGTTCGCGTCCTGGCGGTTCTTGCCGGGGTGGCGTCGGCAGCTGCCATGGCTTGGATTACCGAGCCCGGGCGTCAGTTTTTCAGCTTCGCAAAAGAAGCTGTCAACGAATCACGCAAGGTCGTCTGGCCGTCGCGCAAGGAAACCTTGCAGACGACGGGGATGGTCTTCGCGTTCGTTGTCGTCATGGCGGTGTTTTTGTGGCTGGCCGACAAGAGTCTTGAGTGGATGTTGTACGACCTGGTTCTTGGATGGAAAAAATCATGAGCATGCGCTGGTACGTCGTACACGCCTATTCCGGTTTCGAGAAGAGCGTTCAGCGTGCGCTGGTGGATCGCGTTGCGCGCCAAGGCATGCAGGACAAGTTTGGTCAGATCCTCGTGCCGGTAGAAGAAGTCGTCGAGCTCAAGGGCGGCCAGAAGAGCATTTCCGAACGGAAGTTTTTTCCTGGCTACGTGCTCGTCGAGATGGAGATGGACGACGAGAGCTGGCACCTGGTGAAGAGCACGCCGAAAGTCACCGGTTTCGTCGGTGGCGCAGCCAACCGCCCGACGCCGATTTCCGAAAAGGAAGTCGAAAAGATCAAGCAGCAGATGCAAGAAGGCGTCGAGAAGCCGCGTCCGAAAGTGCTTTTCGAGCCGGGCGAAGTGGTGCGCGTCAAGGAAGGTCCGTTTACCGATTTCCACGGCTCCGTCGAGGACGTCAATTACGAAAAGAACCGTCTGCGGGTGTCGGTGACCATCTTTGGTCGCGCAACGCCGGTAGAGCTGGAATTCAGTCAGGTCGAGAAGGCCTGATGCTGATCTGATGACAGGCGGCTTCGCGCCGCCTGTTCTGTAGCGCGGTCTTATGGCCGCATCTGTCGTTTGGGGAGCGCCTTTTGCGGCGCGCTGGTACCCATCAATAGGAGTCTTAACGTGGCAAAGAAAATTGTCGGCTTTATCAAGCTGCAAGTTCCCGCCGGGAAGGCGAATCCGTCGCCCCCGATCGGTCCGGCGCTGGGTCAGCGCGGTCTGAACATCATGGAATTCTGCAAGGCCTTCAACGCCCAGACGCAAGGGCTTGAACCGGGTCTGCCGATTCCGGTCGTGATCACGGCCTTCGCGGACAAGAGCTTCACGTTCATCATGAAGACGCCGCCGGCCACCATTCTGATCAAGAAGGCCGCCGGTGTGCAAAAGGGTAGCGCCAAGCCGAACGTCGACAAGGTCGGCAAGCTGACGCGCGCCCAGTGCGAAGACATCGCCAAGGCAAAAATGCCGGACCTGACCGCCGCCGACATGGATGCCGCCGTGCGCACGATCGCCGGCAGCGCCCGTTCGATGGGTATTACCGTGGAGGGCATCTAACATGGCCGCTCTGAGCAAACGCCAACAAGCCCTGCAAGGCAAGATCGATCGCAATCGCAGCTACCCCGTCGCTGAAGCGCTGGCGCTGGCGAAGGCCGCCGCGACTGCCAAGTTCGACGAGTCGATCGACGTTGCCGTCAATCTCGGCATCGATGCACGCAAGTCCGACCAGCTGGTTCGTGGCTCCGTCGTCCTGCCCGCGGGTACCGGCAAGACCGTTCGCGTCGCCGTGTTCGCACAAGGCGACAAGGCTGACGCAGCGCGTGCTGCTGGCGCTGACATCGTCGGCTTCGACGATCTGGCGGCCCAGATCAAGGCTGGCGAAATGAACTTCGACGTCGTCATCGCGACGCCGGACGCCATGCGCGTTGTCGGTCAATTGGGTCAGATCCTCGGCCCGCGCGGCCTGATGCCGAACCCGAAGGTGGGTACGGTGACGATGGACGTCGCTACTGCCGTGCGCAACGCCAAGGCCGGTCAGGTGCAGTACCGCACCGACAAGGGCGGCATCATTCATTGCACCATTGGTCGCGCGTCGTTCGACGTCGAAAAGCTGCAGTTGAACCTGAAGGCGCTGGTTGATGCGCTGAGCAAGGCGAAGCCGGCAAGCGCCAAGGGTCAGTATCTGAAGAAGATTGCGCTGTCGAGCACGATGGGTCCGGGCGTCCGGATCGATATCGCTTCGCTGCAAGCTTGATTGTACGGCGACGGCAGGTAGCCCCTGTCGTCGCCTTGAACTTTGGGCCGTCGTTTTTCGCTGCATCGGGAAAACGACGGATCGTCAAAGACCGCAGGCGCCGGAGGGGATGTTTCCCGACGGTTTAAGCGCATACGCGACCTGCGCAGACGGTGTGCCCAGAACAGGATATTTCGTCAGCGCCTTCTGGCGGTGACGCTGCTCCTGATCCAGGTCGCCGTAGGTGCGGCGTGTCCAGCCGGACATGCCGTGTGTTGACTTGATAGGAGGACAGGCCCGTGGGTCTCAATCTTGATGAAAAGAAAGCCGTCGTTGCCGAAGTCTCGGTGAAGGTGGCGAGCGCCCAGACGATCGTCCTGGCCGTGTATAGCGGGCTCGCCGTCGGCGATCTCACCCGCTTGCGCGCGCAGGCACGCAAGTCAGGTGTCTATTTGCGCGTGCTGAAGAACACCCTGGTGCGCCGCGCCGTTGCAGAAACTCCCTTTGCTGTGCTCGCTCCCGAAATGTCGGGCGCCCTGATCTACGCGATTTCCGAAGATCCGGTCGCTGCGGCGAAGGTGCTGGCTGACTTCGCGAAGACCAACGACAAGCTCGTGCTGAAGGCCGGTAGCTACGGCGGTAAGGTGCTCGACAAGGCAGGTGTGCAAGCGCTGGCATCGATCCCGAGTCGCGAAGAACTACTGGCGCGCCTCGTGGGCGTCATGCAAGCGCCGGTTGCCGGTTTTGCTCGTGCTCTCGGCGCCCTGGCGGCGCAGCGCGGCGAGCCCGCTACCGAAGAAGCGACCGCCTGAGCACTTGTTGCTTCAGCGCTGTCACACACTCAATTCGCATTTGAATCTGCAACATCCCGTTATTAGGAGTTAATCGATTATGGCTATCAGCAAAGAAGACATCCTCGACGCCGTTGGCAACATGACGGTTCTGGAACTGAACGATCTGGTCAAGGCGTTCGAAGAAAAGTTCGGCGTTTCCGCCGCTTCGCTGGCCGTGGCTGCCCCGGGCGCTGCTGCTGCGGCTCCGGCTGAAGAACAGACCGAATTCACCGTCATCCTCGCCGCTGTTGGCGACAAGAAGGTTGAAGTCATCAAGGTCGTTCGCGCCGCTACCGGCCTGGGCCTGAAGGAAGCCAAGGACGTCGTCGATGGCGCGCCGAAGCCCGTCAAGGAAGGCGTGTCGAAGGCCGACGCAGAAGCCCTCAAGCAACAACTCGAAGCCGCTGGCGCCAAGGTCGAGGTCAAGTAATTGCTTCACCGCAACGCGGGCCGGCGGCATTTTTGCCGTCGGCCCGCTTGTGCTTTTCCGGAAACCCTCGCGGCGCTGTGCCGTCGGCCGAAACGATGGGTTAGCAGGCAAACGCAAGAGTGGATGGATGACGGTGCCGGGATGCCCGGTGCGAAGGCCTTGCCTTCCAGTCGTCTTGCGTTTGTCCGCTGCATACTGTTCGGAGCACCCCGCTCCGTGCCAGCGTGCAATTGAGGATTTTTGCTTTCTAAGCTCGGAGCGACCATGACCTACTCCTATACCGAGAAAAAACGCATCCGCAAGAGCTTCGCCAAGCGCGCCCGCGTGCTCGACGTGCCCTTCCTGTTGGCGACGCAGCTCGATTCCTTTGCCTCTTTCCTTCAGGCCGAAGCGCCTGTCGCACAGCGGCGCATGCAGGGCTTGCAGGCGGCGTTCAGCTCGATCTTCCCGATCGTCAGCCACAGCGGTAATGCGCGTCTCGAATTCGTCAGCTACACGCTGGCTGACCCGGCATTTGACGTCAAGGAATGCCACCAGCGCGGACTGACCTACGCCTCGGCGCTGCGCGCCAAGGTTCGCCTCGTCATCCTCGACCGCGAAGTTCCGGATACGGTCAAGGAGGTCAAGGAACAAGAAGTCTACATGGGGGAAATCCCCCTGATGACGACGACCGGCTCTTTCGTGATCAACGGAACCGAGCGCGTCATCGTTTCGCAGTTGCACCGTTCGCCGGGCGTTTTCTTCGAGCACGACCGCGGCAAGACGCACAGCTCCGGCAAGCTGCTCTTCTCGGCACGCGTCATTCCCTATCGCGGTTCCTGGCTCGACTTTGAATTCGATCCGAAGGACACGCTGTTCTTCCGCGTCGACCGTCGTCGCAAGATGCCGGTGACGACGCTGCTGCGCGCGATTGGTCTGTCGACCGAACAAATCCTCAGCGGATTCTTTGAATTCGACACCTTCACGCTCGGCGCCAAGGGCATCGAGTTCGAACTCGTCCCCGAACGTCTGCGTGGCGAAGTGGCGCGCTTTGACTTCGTCGATCCGGCTACCGGCACGACGATCGTTGCCCGCGACAAGCGTGTGACGGCCAAGCACATCCGCGAACTCGACGCCGCTGGCGTTCGCCGCATCGTGGTACCGGAAGACTTCATCATCGGCCGCGTCGTGGCGCGCAACATCATCGACGCGGAGACCGGCGAGATCGTCGCCAACGCCAACGACGAAATCACCGAAGCCTTGCTCGCCCGCCTGCAGGAAGCCGGCGTAACGACGCTGCCGACGCTCTACATCAATGATCTGGATCGTGGCGCTTTCATCTCGCAAACGCTGCGCGCGGACGACACGTCCTCGCGTCAGGCCGCGCGCGTCGCTATCTACCGCATGATGCGTCCGGGCGAACCGCCCACGGAAGAATCGGTGGAGATCCTCTTCCACGGCTTGTTCTACTCCGACGAGCGCTATGACCTGTCGGCGGTTGGCCGCATGAAGTTCAACCGCCGCGTCGCCCGCAAGGACGTTGTCGAGCACAAGGTGATGATCAAGCACGTCAGCGGCAAGCGCGACACGCTGCTGCAATCGATTTGCGAAGCTACGGGCCTCGCCGCGACGACGATCGAACAAGTCCTCGCCGAGCTGACCTACGGCCCGCGCGCCCTCGCCGAAAACCTGAACGAAGCCGAGGCGCAAAAGATGGCCGCCGCGCTGAAGACGCTCGGTGTGCAGTCCGAAGTGCGCGAGCAGCTGACGCTGTCGCCGCGCGACATCGTCGAAGTGATCAAGATCCTCGTCGAGCTGCGCAATGGCCGCGGCGAAATCGACGATATCGACCACCTCGGCAACCGCCGTGTGCGTTCGGTCGGCGAACTCGCCGAGAACCAGTTCCGCGCTGGTCTCGTCCGTGTCGAACGTGCCGTCAAGGAACGTTTGAGTCAGGCCGAATCTGACAACCTGATGCCGCACGACCTGATCAACGCCAAGCCGATCAGTGCGGCGATCAAGGAGTTCTTCGGTTCGAGCCAGCTGTCGCAGTTCATGGACCAGACCAACCCCTTGTCCGAGATCACGCACAAGCGTCGCGTCTCGGCCCTCGGCCCGGGCGGTCTGACGCGCGAGCGCGCCGGCTTCGAAGTGCGCGACGTGCATCCGACGCACTACGGCCGCGTCTGCCCGATCGAAACGCCGGAAGGTCCGAACATCGGCCTGATCAACTCGCTCGCGCTGTACGCCCGCACCAACGAGTACGGCTTCCTCGAAACGCCGTATCGCAAGGTGGTCGACTGCCAGGTCACCGACCAGATCGAATACCTGTCGGCGATTGAAGAAGGCAGCTATGTCATCGCCCAGGCGAACGCGGCGCTCAACGACGCAGGCTTCCTCAGCGATGAACTGGTGACCTGCCGTGAAAAGGGTGAAACGATTCTCGCCGAGCCGGCACGCGTTCAGTACATGGACGTTGCGCCAGGGCAAATCGTCTCGGTCGCCGCATCGCTGATTCCATTCCTTGAGCACGACGATGCGAACCGCGCCTTGATGGGCGCCAACATGCAACGTCAGGCCGTGCCTTGCCTGCGTCCACAGAAGCCGCTCGTCGGCACCGGCATCGAACGCACGGTCGCCGTCGACTCGGGCACGGCGGTGCAGGCGCTGCGTGGCGGTGTCGTCGATTATGTCGATGCCTCGCGCGTCGTCGTTCGCGTCAATGACGCGGAAACGATCCCGGGTGAAGTCGGCGTCGACATCTACAACCTCGTCAAGTACACCCGTTCCAACCAGAACACCAACATCAACCAGCGTCCGCTGGTGCGTGTTGGCGACATCATTGCCAAGGCGGATGTGGTGGCCGATGGCGCGTCGACCGACAAGGGCGAACTGGCCCTCGGTCAGAACATGCTGGTCGCCTTCATGCCGTGGAACGGCTACAACTTCGAAGACTCGATCCTCATCTCCGAGCGTGTCGTTGCCGAAGACCGTTACACCTCGATCCACATCGAGGAACTGACCGTCGTCGCGCGTGACACCAAGCTCGGGCCGGAAGAAATCACGCGCGACATCGCCTCGCTCGGCGAAGCGCAACTCGGGCGTCTCGACGAGTCGGGCATCGTCTACATCGGCGCGGAAGTCGAGGCCGGCGACGTGCTCGTTGGCAAGGTGACGCCGAAGGGCGAAACCCAGCTGACGCCGGAAGAGAAGCTGCTGCGCGCGATCTTCGGCGAGAAGGCGTCCGACGTTAAGGACACCTCGCTGCGCGTGCCGTCGGGTATCGCTGGCACGGTCATCGACGTTCAGGTCTTCACGCGTGAAGGCATCGAGCGCGACAAGCGCGCGCAGTCGATCATCGACGACCACCTGCGTGGCTACAAGCTTGACCTCGCCGACCAGCTGCGCATCGTCGAACGCGACACCTTCGCGCGTGTCGAGCGTCTGATCACGGGCAAGCAGGCTAACGGCGGTCCGAAGAAGCTGGCGAAGGGTTCGGCGATCACCAAGGAATATCTGGAGCAGATCGATCCGCACCACCGCTTCGACATCCGCATGGCCGACGAAGAGATCGCGCACCAGCTCGAATCGCTGCGCGAGAGCCTTGAGCAGACGCGCAAGGACTTCGACCTCGCGTTCGAAGAAAAGCGCAAGAAGCTCACGCAGGGCGACGAACTGCCGCCGGGCGTGCAAAAGATGGTCAAGGTCTACGTCGCCGTCAAACGTCGTCTGCAGTCGGGCGACAAGATGGCCGGTCGTCACGGTAACAAGGGTGTCGTCTCGCGCATCGTGCCGGTGGAAGACATGCCTTACACCGCCGATGGCAAGCCGGTCGACATCGTCCTCAACCCGCTCGGCGTGCCGTCGCGGATGAACGTCGGTCAGATTCTCGAAGTCCACCTCGGCCTCGCGGCAAAGGGGCTTGGCAACAAGATCGACGCCATGCTGCGTCGTCAGAGCACGATCGAAGAACTGCGTGGTTTCCTGTCTCAGGTGTACAACACCGAAGGTCGTCACGAAGACCTCGATCAGCTCAGCGACACCGAAATTCTCGAGATGTCCCGCAACCTCGTCGATGGCGTGCCGTTCGCGACGCCGGTGTTCGACGGCGCCAAGGAACGCGAGATCAAGGCCATGCTGCGCCTCGCCGACATGCCGGAGTCCGGTCAGATGACGCTGTTCGACGGCCGCACCGGCGACGCGTTCGAGCGCACGGTGACCGTCGGCTACATGCACATGCTGAAGCTGCACCACTTGGTCGACGACAAGATGCACGCCCGTTCGACCGGCCCGTACTCGCTCGTCACCCAGCAGCCGCTGGGCGGTAAGGCGCAGTTCGGTGGCCAGCGCTTCGGTGAAATGGAAGTGTGGGCGCTGGAGGCCTATGGCGCGTCGTACGTGCTGCAGGAAATGCTGACGGTGAAGTCGGACGACGTAAACGGACGGACCAAGGTCTACGAAAACATCGTCAAGGGCGAACACAAGATCGATGCCGGCATGCCGGAGTCGTTCAACGTGCTGGTCAAGGAAATTCGCTCGCTGGCGATCGATATCGATCTCGAACGCTCGTAATACGCAGGAAGGACTGCCGCCGCAGCAATGCGGCGGCGACGGCGGCGGCGCTGGTACGGAGTGGCGCCGCCCCGCCATTCAGAATTCTCACCCCGGACGGAGTGAAAGATGAAAGCACTGCTGGATCTGTTCAAACAGGTAACCCAGGAAGAAGAATTCGACGCGATCACCATCGGTCTCGCGTCGCCCGAAAAAATTCGTTCGTGGTCGTACGGCGAAGTCAAAAAGCCGGAAACGATCAACTACCGCACCTTCAAGCCGGAGCGTGACGGCTTGTTCTGCGCCAAGATCTTTGGCCCGATCAAGGACTACGAGTGCCTGTGCGGCAAGTACAAGCGCCTGAAGCATCGCGGCGTCATCTGCGAAAAATGCGGCGTCGAAGTGACGCTGGCGAAAGTGCGTCGTGAGCGCATGGCGCACATCGAACTGGCTTCGCCGGTCGCCCACATCTGGTTCCTGAAGAGCCTGCCGAGCCGTCTTGGCATGGTGCTCGACATGACCCTACGCGATATCGAGCGCGTGCTCTACTTCGAAGCCTTCGTCGTTTGCGAGCCGGGCATGACGCCGCTGACGCGCGCCCAGCTTCTGACCGAAGACGACTACCTCGCCAAGGTTGAAGAGTACGGCGATGATTTCCACGCCGCCATGGGCGCCGAAGGCATCCGTGAGCTGTTGCGTTCGCTCGACGTCGATAACGAAGTCGAACACCTGCGCAGCGAGCTGGAAACCACGACGTCGGAAACGAAGAACAAGAAGCTCGCCAAGCGCCTGAAAATCCTCGAAGGCTTCCAGAAGTCCGGCATCAAGCCGGAATGGATGGTGCTCGAAGTGCTGCCCGTGCTGCCGCCGGACCTGCGTCCGTTGGTGCCGCTCGACGGCGGGCGTTTCGCCACGTCCGACCTGAACGATCTCTACCGTCGCGTCATCAACCGCAACAACCGTCTGAAGCGTCTTCTCGAGCTGAAAGCGCCGGACATCATCGTGCGCAACGAAAAGCGCATGCTGCAGGAAGCTGTCGACTCGCTGCTCGACAACGGTCGTCGCGGCAAGGCGATGACGGGCGCCAACAAGCGTCCGCTGAAGTCGCTTGCCGACATGATCAAGGGCAAGGGCGGCCGTTTCCGTCAGAACCTGCTCGGTAAGCGCGTCGACTACTCGGGCCGTTCGGTCATCGTCGTCGGTCCGCAACTGAAGCTGCACCAGTGCGGTCTGCCGAAGTTGATGGCGCTCGAACTGTTCAAGCCCTTCATCTTCAACCGCCTCGAAATCATGGGCCTGGCAACGACCATCAAGCAGGCGAAGAAGATGGTCGAAGTCGAGGAGCCGGTGGTGTGGGACATCCTCGAAGAGGTGATCCGCGAACACCCGATCATGCTCAACCGCGCGCCGACGCTGCACCGTCTGGGTATCCAGGCGTTCGAGCCGGTGCTGATCGAAGGCAAGGCCATTCAGCTGCACCCGCTCGTCTGCGCGGCGTTCAACGCCGACTTCGACGGTGACCAGATGGCCGTCCACGTGCCGCTGTCGCTCGAAGCGCAGATGGAAGCGCGCACGCTGATGCTGGCGTCGAACAACGTGCTGTCGCCGGCTAACGGCGATCCGATCATCGTTCCGTCGCAGGATATCG
This sequence comes from Rhodocyclus gracilis, assembly GCF_009617575.1. Classification (GTDB taxonomy): domain Bacteria; phylum Pseudomonadota; class Gammaproteobacteria; order Burkholderiales; family Rhodocyclaceae; genus Rhodocyclus; species Rhodocyclus gracilis. The sequence goes on along the minus strand of NZ_WIXJ01000011.1, from coordinate 61,524 downwards.
TTCTCGGTCTGTACTACGCGACGCGTGAGCGTACCAACGCCAAGGGCGAAGGCATGATCCTGCGCGACATCGCCGAAGTCGAACGTGCCATCGGCGCCGGCGAACTCGACCTGCTTGCCCGCGTCTCCGTGCGTATTCGTGAATACGTCCGTGACGGTGAAAACGGCTGGGCGGAGAAGTTCACGCGCTATTCGACGACCGCCGGCCGTGCGCTGCTTTCCGAGATCCTGCCGAAGGGGCTCCCTTTCAGCGTGCTCGACAAGCCGCTGAAGAAGAAGGAAATCTCCAAGCTCATCAACATCGCCTTCCGCCGCTGCGGTCTGAAGGAAACGGTCGTCTTCGCCGACCAGTTGATGCAGAACGGCTACCGTCTGGCGACGCGTGCCGGTATCTCCTTCTGCTCGGACGACATGCGCGTTCCGCCGCAGAAGCACGAGATCATCGCCGCCGCTGAAGCGGAGGTGAAGGAGATCGAGAGCCAGTACACCAACGGTCTCGTCACCTTCGGCGAACGCTACAACAAGGTCGTCGATATCTGGGGTCGCGCCGGTGACCAGGTTGCCAAGGTCATGATGGAGCAGCTCGGCAAGGAAGAAGTCATCGACCGCCACGGCGCTCTCGTCAAGCAGGAATCGTTCAACTCGATCTACATGATGGCCGACTCGGGCGCGCGGGGTTCTGCGGCGCAGATTCGTCAGCTGGCCGGTATGCGCGGCCTGATGGCGAAGCCGGACGGCTCGATCATCGAGACGCCGATTACGACGAACTTCCGTGAAGGCCTGAACGTTCTCCAGTACTTCATCTCGACGCACGGTGCGCGTAAGGGCCTGGCCGATACGGCGCTGAAGACGGCGAACTCCGGTTACCTGACGCGGCGTCTGGTCGACGTGACGCAGGATCTCGTCGTCACCGAGGAAGATTGCGGCACCGAAAACGGTGTGACGATGAAAGCCATCGTTGAGGGCGGTGAAGTCATCGAAGCCCTGCGCGATCGCGTGCTCGGGCGTGTGGCCGCCATCGATGTGGTGAACCCCGAAGGCGGCGAAACCGTCATCGAGGCTGGCACGTTGATCGACGAGGATCTGTGCGACCTGATCGACAAGGTCGGTGTCGATGAAGTCAAGGTGCGCACGCCGCTCACCTGCGACACGCGCTACGGCCTGTGCGCCAAGTGCTACGGTCGCGACCTCGGGCGTGGTTCCTCGGTCAACGTCGGTGAGGCAGTCGGCGTTATCGCCGCACAGTCGATCGGCGAGCCGGGTACCCAGCTGACGATGCGTACGTTCCACGTCGGTGGTGCCGCTTCGCGGGCAGCGGTGGCGACGCAGGTCGAAACGAAGAGCGCCGGTGTGGTGCGCTTCAATACGGCGATGCGCTACGTCACCAACCCGAAGGCGGAGAAGATCGTCATCACCCGTTCGGGCGAGGTGATCATTACCGACGACAACGGTCGTGAGCGCGAACGCCACAAGATGCCGTACGGCGCGACCCTGCAAGTGGCAGACGGCCAGTCGATCAAGGCCGGTACCCGTCTGGCTACGTGGGACCCGCACACGCGTCCGATCATCGTTGAATACGCCGGTTTCATCCGCTTCGAGAACGTCGAAGAGGGGGTCACCGTCGCCAAGCAGATCGATGAAGTGACGGGCCTGTCGACGCTGGTCGTCATTGATCCGAAGCGCGGCGGCAAGGCGCAGACGAAGGGCTTGCGTCCGCAGGTGCGTCTGCTCGATGCCAATGGCGAAGAGGTCAAGGCGCATGGCACGGATCACGCCGTGACCATCACCTTCCAGGTTGGCGCCATCATCAACGTGGCTGACGGTCAGCAAGTCGCCATCGGTGATGTTCTGGCCCGTCTGCCGCAAGAATCCGCGAAGACGCGCGACATTACCGGCGGTCTGCCGCGGGTGGCCGAGCTCTTCGAAGCGCGCACGCCGAAGGATGCGGGCGTGCTGGCGGAGTACACCGGTGCCGTGTCGTTCGGTAAGGACACCAAGGGCAAGCAGCGCCTGATCATCACCGATCTGGAAGGCATTGCCCACGAGTACCTGATTCCGAAGGACAAGCACGTTCTGGTGCACGACGGCCAGATCGTCAACAAGGGCGAGTCGATTGTGGACGGCGAGCCGGATCCGCATGACATCCTGCGTCTGCAAGGTGTCGAGGCGCTGGCGATGTACATCACCGACGAAGTGCAGGACGTCTATCGTCTGCAAGGCGTGAAGATCAACGATAAGCACATCGAAGTGATCGTCCGTCAGATGCTCCGTCGCGTCGTGATCGTTGATCCGGGTGATACCCGCTTCATCAAGAGCGAACAGGTGGAACGTGCCGACGTGCTTGACGAGAACGACCGCATGGTTGCCGAAGGCAAGCTGCCGGCCACGTTCGAATACGTTCTGCTCGGTATCACCAAGGCGTCGCTGTCGACCGATTCGTTCATCTCGGCGGCTTCGTTCCAGGAAACCACGCGCGTTCTTACCGAAGCCGCCATCATGGGCAAGCGGGACGAACTTCGTGGCCTCAAGGAAAACGTCATCGTCGGCCGTCTTATCCCGGCGGGTACGGGCCTTGCCTATCACACGGCGCGCAAGAAAAAGGCGCTGGGTGAAGACATCGCGGGCGGCGCAGCACTTATCGCCGCCGAAATCGAAGCCGTTTTCCCGGAAAGCGCCAAGGCAGTTGAGGCCACTCCGGATTCGGAGCTTGGTTGACTCGCGACTTGATTAACCATAGAATCGCCGGTCTTTAGTGGTGGAGTAACCTGTCACATCTCCGCCAATGACTGGATAATCGCCAAGGCGGCCTCGTGTCCGCCTTGGTTTTTTGCAGCGTTACCGCGGCGCGTTTGTGTGCTGCGACCGTGATTGGAAAGAAATTATGCCGACCATTAACCAACTCGTACGCAAGCCGCGTACCCATGTGCGCGCCAAGAGCAAGGTGCCGGCGCTGGAAAACTGCCCGCAGAAGCGTGGCGTCTGCACGCGCGTCTACACGACGACGCCGAAGAAGCCGAACTCCGCGCTGCGTAAAGTGTGCAAGGTTCGCCTGACCAACGGTTTCGAGGTCATCTCGTACATCGGCGGTGAAGGCCACAATCTGCAGGAGCACTCGGTGGTGCTGATTCGCGGCGGCCGGGTAAAGGACTTGCCGGGTGTGCGTTACCACACTGTTCGTGGCTCGCTGGATACCCAGGGCGTCAAGGATCGTAAGCAGTCGCGTTCGAAGTACGGCGCCAAGCGTCCGAAGGCCGCGTAAGCGTTGCCTTAGTAAGTGGCTGCTCAGATGGGTGGCCGAGAGGGGCGCAATCCGTTGTCCCTCAACTGAATATATTTAAGAGAGAAAGCTATGCCTCGTCGTCGTGAAGTACCCAAGCGCGATATCCTGCCCGATCCCAAGTTCGGCAGCGTCGATGTTTCCAAATTCGTCAACACCATCATGATGAGCGGCAAAAAGTCGGTCGCCGAGCGCATCGTGTATGGCGCGTTTGATGTCATCACCGCCAAGGGCGGCAAGGATCCGCTGGAAGTGTTCGCGACCGCGATCGGCAACGTCAAGCCGCTGGTCGAAGTGAAGAGCCGCCGCGTCGGTGGCGCCAACTACCAGGTGCCGGTTGAAGTGCGCCCCAATCGTCGTATGGCGCTCGCCATGCGCTGGCTGCGCGAAGCTGCCCGCAAACGTTCCGAGAAATCCATGGGGCAACGCTTGGCGGCTGAGATGCTCGAAGCGGCTGAAAACCGTGGTGGCGCTGTCAAGAAGCGCGATGAAATCCACCGGATGGCTGAAGCCAACAAGGCTTTTGCGCATTACCGCTTCTAATGCCCGTCTGACGACTTTTTAAAGTAAAGGTTACCCACGTGGCACGTAAAACCCCTATTGAGCGCTACCGCAATATCGGTATCAGCGCGCACATCGACGCCGGCAAAACGACGACGACCGAGCGCATCCTCTTCTATACCGGCGTCAATCACAAGATTGGCGAAGTTCACGATGGCGCGGCCACGATGGACTGGATGGAGCAGGAGCAGGAGCGCGGCATCACCATCACCTCGGCGGCAACGACCTGCTTCTGGAAGGGCATGGATCTGTCCTTCCCGGAGCACCGCTTCAACATCATCGACACCCCGGGGCACGTCGATTTCACCATTGAAGTCGAGCGTTCGATGCGCGTGCTCGACGGCGCCTGCATGGTTTACTGTGCGGTCGGTGGCGTGCAGCCGCAGTCCGAGACGGTGTGGCGTCAGGCGACCAAGTACAAGGTGCCGCGTCTGGCCTTTGTGAACAAGATGGACCGTCAGGGGGCCAACTTCTTCAAGGTCGTCGAGCAGATGAAGACGCGCCTGAAGGCGAACCCGGTGCCGATCGTGATTCCGATCGGCGCTGAGGAAAACTTCGTCGGCGTGGTCGATCTGTTGAAGATGAAGTCGATCATCTGGGACGAAGCCTCCCAAGGCATGAAGTTCAACTACGGCGATATTCCTGCCGATCTGGTCGACGTCGCGAACACGTGGCGCGAACAGATGGTTGAGGCAGCTGCCGAAGCGTCCGAAGAGCTGATGAACGAGTACCTAGAGAACGGTGAGCTCTCCGAGGAGCAGATCATTGCTGGTCTGCGTCAGCGCACGATCGCCTGCGAAATCCAGCCGATGCTGTGCGGTTCAGCGTTCAAGAACAAGGGCGTGCAGCGCATGCTGGACGCGGTGATCCAGTTGCTGCCGTCGCCGGTTGATATTCCGGACGTTGAAGGCGAGAAGGAAAACGGTGAGCACGATACGCGTCCGGCGGCTGACGATGCGAAGTTCTCTGCGTTGGCGTTCAAGCTGATGAGCGACCCGTACGTCGGTCAGCTGACCTTCGTGCGCGTTTATTCCGGCGTTCTGGCCTCCGGCGACACGATCTACAACCCGATCAAGGGGCGTAAGGAGCGTATCGGTCGTGTGCTGCAGATGCACGCGAACAACCGCGTCGAAATCAAGGAAATTCTGGCGGGCGACATCGCCGCGTGCGTTGGTCTGAAGGAAGTGACGACGGGCGAAACGCTGTGTGATCCGGACGCGCCGATCATTCTTGAGCGTATGGAATTCCCCGAGCCGGTGATTCACGTTGCCGTCGAGCCGAAGACCAAGCAAGACCAGGAAAAGATGGGTATCGCGCTGAATCGTCTGGCGCAGGAAGATCCGTCGTTCCGCGTCCGTACCGACGAGGAGTCCGGTCAGACCATCATCTCCGGCATGGGCGAGTTGCACCTTGAAATCATCGTCGACCGCATGAAGCGTGAGTTCGGTGTCGAGGCCAATGTGGGTGCGCCGCAAGTGGCGTACCGCGAATGCATCAAGAAGGCTGTCGAGCAAGAAGGCAAGTTCGTCAAGCAGTCTGGTGGTCGCGGCCAGTTCGGTCACGTCTGGCTCAAGATCGAGCCGAACGAGGCCGGCAAAGGCTACGAGTTCGTCGACGCGATCAAGGGCGGCGTGGTGCCGCGCGAGTTCATCCCCGCGGTCGACAAGGGCCTCCAGGATGCGGTCACGAGCGGCGTGCTTGCCGGCTTCCCCGTGGTCGATGTCAAGTTCACGCTGTTCGACGGTTCGTACCACGATGTGGACTCGAACGAAAACGCGTTCCGCATGGCTGCCTCGATGGCTTTCAAGGAAGGTATGCGCAAAGCGCAGCCGACCCTGCTCGAGCCGATGATGGCCGTCGAAGTCGAAACTCCGGAAGACTATATGGGCAACGTGATGGGCGACCTCTCCGGCCGTCGTGGCATGGTGCAAGGCATGGACGACCTGCCCGGAGGCATGAAGGCGGTTCGCGCCGAAGTGCCGCTGGCCGAAATGTTCGGCTACTCGACGCAACTGCGCTCGCTGACGCAAGGCCGCGCTACGTACTCGATGGAGTTCAAGCATTACGCTGAAGCTCCGAAGAACGTGGCCGAAGCCATCATTAACAAGAAGTGATTAACGGTATTCAAGGAAACGCAAATGGCTAAGGGAAAGTTCGAACGTACGAAGCCGCACGTGAATGTGGGGACGATTGGTCACGTTGACCATGGCAAGACGACGCTGACGGCGGCGATCACGACGATCCTGTCGAAGAAGTTTGGCGGTGAAGCGAAGGCGTACGACCAGATCGACGCGGCGCCGGAAGAGAAGGCGCGCGGCATCACCATCAACACTGCGCACGTTGAATACGAAACCGCGACGCGTCACTACGCCCACGTTGACTGCCCGGGGCACGCGGACTACGTCAAGAACATGATCACCGGTGCCGCCCAGATGGACGGCGCCATCCTCGTCTGTTCCGCCGCTGACGGCCCCATGCCGCAAACGCGCGAACACATCCTGCTCGCCCGTCAGGTCGGTGTGCCGTACATCATCGTCTTCCTGAACAAGTGCGACATGGTGGACGACGCCGAGCTGCTCGAGCTCGTCGAAATGGAAGTTCGCGAACTCCTCTCGAAGTACGACTTCCCGGGTGACGACATCCCGATCATTCACGGCTCCGCCCTGAAGGCCCTCGAAGGCGACCAAAGCGAAATCGGCGAAGCCGCCATCTTCCGTCTGGCCGACGCCCTCGACAGCTACATCCCGACGCCGGAACGCGCCATCGACAAGCCCTTCCTGTTGCCGATCGAAGACGTCTTCTCGATCTCCGGCCGCGGCACCGTGGTAACGGGCCGTCTCGAACGCGGCATCGTCAAGGTCGGCGAAGAAATCGAAATCGTCGGCATCAAGGCCACCGTCAAGACCACCTGCACGGGCGTTGAAATGTTCCGCAAGCTGCTCGACCAAGGTCAGGCTGGCGACAACGTCGGCGTGCTGCTGCGCGGTACCAAGCGTGAGGACGTCGAACGCGGCCAGGTGCTGGCCAAGCCGGGTTCCATCACGCCGCACACCCACTTCACGGGTGAAGTGTACGTGCTGTCGAAGGACGAAGGGGGTCGTCACACCCCGTTCTTCAACAACTACCGTCCGCAGTTCTACTTCCGCACGACCGACGTGACCGGTGCCATCGCGCTGCCGGAAGGTGTTGAGATGGTCATGCCGGGCGACAACGTGTCGATCACCGTCAAGCTGATCGCTCCGATCGCCATGGAAGACGGTCTGCGCTTCGCCATCCGCGAAGGCGGCCGTACCGTCGGCGCCGGCGTCGTGGCTAAAATCATCGAGTAATTTTTCTCACCGAAGGCGCGCCTCTCTTGGGCGCGCCTTTCTGCTCTTTGGAAAGAAAACATGCAAAGCCAGAAAATCCGCATTCGCCTCAAGGCCTTCGACTATCGCCTCATCGACCAGTCGGCTCTCGAGATCGTTGAAACGGCGAAGCGCACGGGCGCGGTTGTCCGTGGGCCGGTTCCGCTGCCGACGCGTATCGAGCGCTTCGATGTGCTGCGTTCCCCTCACGTCAACAAGACCTCGCGCGATCAGTTCGAAATTCGCACCCATTTGCGTTTGATGGACATCATCGAGCCGACCGACAAGACGGTTGATGCGCTGATGAAGCTGGATCTCCCGGCGGGCGTTGACGTCGAGATCAAGTTGCAGTAGTTGCTTGAAGTGGGAAGCTAACGTCGATATAATCGGCGGTTTTCGCCGGGTGGCACTGCAAGTGCTGCCCGATTTTTGACTTGCATCGTTGCCGGCCAATCGTAGCCGGCGCGAGGAGAATAAATATGAGTCTAGGCCTTGTTGGGCGCAAGGTCGGCATGACGCGCATTTTTACCGATGACGGTGCTTCCGTCCCGGTAACCGTGCTCGACGTGTCGAACAATCGCGTGACCCAAGTGAAGACGCCTGAAGTGGACGGCTATGCTGCCGTCCAAGTGGCTTTCGGCGCGCGTCGCGCGTCGCGTGTTGTGAAGGCGGCCGCTGGACATTTCGCCAAGGCGGGTGTCGAAGCGGGTAGCGTTCTCAAAGAATTCCCGGTTGCACTTGCTGATCTGGCTACGCTTAAGGCGGGCGACACGATCAGCGTGACCATCTTTGCTGTCGGCCAAAAGGTTGACGTGTCGGGTCAGACGATCGGTAAGGGCTTTGCGGGTGGCATCAAGCGCCACCACTTCAGCTCGCAACGTGCTTCGCACGGTAACTCGGTTTCGCACAATGCGCCGGGCTCGATCGGTATGGCGCAAGATCCGGGTCGCGTTTTCCCGGGTAAGCGCATGGCCGGCCACCTCGGTGATGCGAAGCGGACGCAGCAAAACCTCGAGGTCGTGCGTGTCGATGTCGAGCGTCAATTGCTGTTGGTCAAGGGCGCTGTCCCTGGCTCTAAGGGTTCGGACGTGGTCGTTCGTCCGGCAGTGAAGGCGGGGGCATAATGGAACTGAAAGTCATTAACGAGCAGGGCCAAGAGGCGAGCCGTCTCGCCGCGTCCGACGTTCTGTTTGGCCGCGAGTACAACGAGGCGCTGATTCACCAGGTCGTCGTTGCGTATCAAGCGAATGCCCGCAGTGGTAACCGCGCGCAGAAGGATCGCGAGCAGGTTAGCCACACCACGCATAAGCCTTGGGGTCAAAAGGGTACGGGTCGTGCCCGTTCCGGTATGTCGTCCTCGCCGCTGTGGCGTGGGGGCGGTCGTACCTTCCCGAATTCTCCCGAAGAAAACTTCACGCAGAAGCTGAACAAGAAGATGTATCGAGCCGGTATGGCGTCGATCCTTTCGCAGCTGGCGCGTGATGATCGTCTGGCTGTGGTCGATGGCATCGCCGTCGAAGCGCCGAAGACAAAGCTCTTCGCACAAAAGATCAAGGGCATGGGTTACGACTCGGTGCTCGTCATCACCGACACGCTCGATGAGAACGTGTTCCTTGCTTCGCGCAATCTGCCGAACGTGCTCGTGATCGAAGTCAATGAGGCTGATCCCGTGTCGCTCGTCCGTTTCCCGAAGGTGCTGATGACTAAGGCTGCTGTTGCCAAGTTTGAGGAGATTCTGGGATGAACCAAGAACGTCTGTTGCAGGTGCTGCTGGCACCCCAGATTTCGGAGAAAGCGACGTGGGTGGCCGAGAAGCGCGAGCAAGTGATTTTCCGCGTGGCCACCGATGCGACCAAGCCGGAAGTCAAGGCTGCCGTTGAGTTGCTCTTCAAGGTCGAAGTCGAGGCTGTGCAGATCGCCAACGTCAAGGGTAAGCAAAAGCGTTTCGGCCGTTTCAACGGTCGTCGCAAGGGCTGGAAGAAGGCTTTCGTTTGCCTGAAGCCGGGTCAAGAGATCAATTTTGTGGAAGGGGGGGCAGCGTAAATGGCTCTCGTCAAAGTCAAGCCGACCTCTCCCGGGCGTCGTGCCGTTGTCAAGGTCGTTAATCCCGACCTGCACAAGGGTCGCCCGCACGCCGCGCTCGTCGAGGCGCAGTCGAAGAAGGCCGGTCGTAACAACAACGGTCGTATCACGACGCGTCACCAGGGCGGTGGCCACAAGCAACACTATCGTGTCGTGGATTTTCGTCGCACCAAGGACGGTATTCCGGCAACGGTTGAACGGATCGAATACGATCCTAACCGCAGTGCGAATATCGCCCTCCTGTGCTACGCCGATGGTGAGCGTCGTTACATCATCGCTCCGAAGGGCTTGGTGGTCGGTCAGCAACTGCTGAGCGGCTCCGAGGCGCCGATCAAGGCCGGTAATACGCTGCCGATCCGCAACATCCCGGTCGGTACCACTATCCACTGCATTGAGATGATTCCGGGCAAGGGCGCGCAGTTGGCTCGTGCCGCCGGTGCCTCGGTTCAGTTGCTGGCGCGCGAAGGGGTTTACGCTCAGCTGCGCCTGCGTTCCGGTGAAATCCGCCGTGTGCACGTCGAGTGCCGCGCGACGGTTGGCGAAGTGGGTAACGAAGAACACAGCCTGCGTTCCATCGGTAAGGCCGGTGCGAACCGCTGGCGTGGCATCCGTCCGACCGTTCGCGGCGTTGCCATGAACCCGGTGGATCACCCCCACGGCGGTGGTGAAGGTCGTACGGCTGCCGGTATGAATCCGGTCAGTCCTTGGGGCGTCAAGACTAAGGGCTATCGTACTCGCCGCAACAAGCGCACGAACTCGATGATCGTGCAGCGCCGTCACAAACGCTAAGGGGTAGGGAACCATGGGACGTTCAGTTAAAAAAGGCCCGTTTGTCGATGCGCACCTGCTCAAGAAAATTGATGCCGTGCGTCTGACTAAAGACAAGCGTCCGATCAAGACCTGGTCGCGTCGTTCGACTGTTCTGCCTGACTTTGTTGGGCTGACGATCGCTGTCCATAACGGCAAGCAGCACATTCCGGTGTATGTCACCGAAAATATGGTCGGCCACAAGCTGGGTGAGTTTTCCTTGACGCGTACCTTCAAGGGACATACCGCCGGCAAGAAGGCGAAGAGGTAAGGGGATGGATATGGAAACTCGTGCTGTGTTGCGCGGCGTTCGTTTGTCTGACCAGAAAGGGCGCCTCGTCGCCGATCAGATTCGCGGTCTGCCGGTGGATAAGGCCCTCAACATTCTGGCGTTCAGCCCGAAAAAGGGTGCCGGGATCATCAAGAAGGTGTTGGAATCGGCGATCGCAAATGCCGAACACAACGACGGTGCTGACATTGATGAGCTTAAGGTCAAGACCATCTACGTGGAAAAGGGGGCGGTGCTCAAGCGTTTCACCGCCCGCGCCAAGGGTCGTGGCAATCGCATCGTCAAGCCCACGTGCCACATCTATCTGACCGTCGGGAACTGAGGAAGACAAATGGGACAGAAGATTCATCCGACCGGTTTCCGCCTGGCAGTTAGCCGGGATTGGTCGTCGCGTTGGTATGCCAATAGCCAGAATTTCGCGGGCATGCTCAATGAAGATATCAAGGTACGTGAATACCTCAAGAAGAAGCTGAAGCACGCGTCCGTCGGCCGTGTGCTGATCGAGCGTCCGGCCAAGAACGCGCGTGTGACGGTTTTCTCGGCTCGTCCGGGCGTCGTCATCGGCAAGAAGGGCGAGGACATCGATCAGTTGCGTACGGATCTGCAGCGCATCCTCGGCGTTCCGGTTCACGTGACGATCGAAGAAATCCGCAAGCCGGAACTCGACGCCCAACTGATTGCCGACTCGATCGCACAGCAGCTGGAAAAGCGGATCATGTTCCGCCGTGCGATGAAGCGTGCCATGCAAAACGCAATGCGTCTGGGCGCCCAGGGTATCAAAATCATGAGCTCCGGTCGTCTCAATGGCGCCGAAATCGCTCGTCGCGAGTGGTACCGCGAAGGCCGCGTGCCGCTGCACACGCTGCGTGCGGACATCGATTACGCGACGTCCGAAGCCGAAACGACCTACGGCATTATCGGTATCAAGGTCTGGGTGTTCAAGGGCGAGATTCTGAATCGCGCCGACGCTCTGGCTGCTGCTCCGGAGAGCGACGATGCTGCTCGCAAGGCGCGCCGTGGTGTGCGTCCGGCTGGCCGTGATGGCGAGGCTGCGGATCGTCCGCGTACGCGTGCGGTGAAGCCGCGTGCCGATGGCGCCCCTGAGGCGGTCAAGACTGAAGGTGCCGATGGCGAAGCCAAGGCTCCCGCGAAACGAGTGAGAAAGGCAGGAACGAAAGATGCTGCAGCCAGCTAGAAGGAAGTACCGCAAGGAGCAGAAGGGCCGTAACACCGGCCTCGCGACTCGCGGCGCCAAGGTGAGCTTCGGCGAGTTCGGGCTCAAGGCCACCGGGCGTGGGCGCCTGACGGCGCGTCAGATCGAAGCGGCGCGCCGCGCGATGACGCGTCACATCAAGCGGGGTGGGCGTATCTGGATCCGTGTGTTCCCGGATAAACCCATTTCGAAGAAGCCGGCGGAAGTCCGGATGGGTAACGGTAAAGGTAACCCCGAGTACTACGTTGCCGAAATCCAGCCCGGCAAGGTGCTTTATGAGATGGACGGTGTTGACGAGGCGCTGGCCCGCGAGGCGTTTGCCTTGGCAGCCGCCAAGCTGCCGATCTCGACGACCTTCGTCACGCGCATGGTGGGATGAAAATGAAAGCCAGTGAACTCAAAACGAAAAGTGTGGACGAGCTGAATGCGGAGTTGCTTGGTCTGCTGAAGGCGCAGTTCGGCCTGCGCGTCCAGGTTGCGACTCAGCAGATTTCCAACACCAGCCAGCTTGGCAAGGTTCGTCGCGACATCGCACGTGTGCGTACCATTCTCCGTGAAAAGGCGGTGCAGCAATGAGCGAAACGACTCCTATCAAGCGTACGCTGGTTGGGCGTGTGGTCAGCGACAAGATGGATAAGACCGTCACCGTCCTGATTGAACGCCGCGTTCAGCATCCGATGTACGACAAGATCATCGTTCGTGCGAGCAAGTACCACGCGCACAACGAGAACAACGAAGCGAAGACGGGCGATCTGGTGCAGATCGAGGAAACCCGTCCTCTCTCGAAGACCAAGGCGTGGAAGGTTTCGCGTCTGCTGGAAAAAGCGTCCGTAATTTAACGCTTTGCAATTCTCCTTGGGGCGGGTATACTCTCGCCTCTTCGTCGCTCGGCCGCCCTTGGCCGAGCGTATCTCCCGCACGGGTTCCAAGACTGACCGCGAATCGGCGGGATAAGTTGGAGTAAAAAATGATTCAGATGCAGACGGTACTGGACGTCGCCGACAACACCGGCGCGCGTTCGGTCATGTGTATTAAGGTGCTTGGCGGTTCCAAGCGCCGTTACGCGGCCATTGGTGACATCATCAAGGTCAGCATCAAGGACGCAGCCCCTCGTGCTCGCGTTAAAAAGGGCGATGTTTATAGCGCCGTGGTGGTTCGTACCGCCAAGGGCGTTCGTCGTCCCGATGGTTCCCTGGTCAAGTTCGACAACAATGCGGCGGTGCTCCTGAATTCCAAGCTGGAGCCGATCGGCACGCGTATCTTCGGGCCGGTTACGCGTGAGTTGCGTACCGAGCGCTTCATGAAGATTGTGTCGCTCGCGCCCGAAGTGCTGTGAGGGTGTGGCTATGAACAAGATTCGTAAAGGCGACGAAGTCATCGTCATCGCCGGCAAAGACAAGGGCAAGCGTGGTTCAGTATTGGCCTGGAGTGGCGAAGAGTCGCTCGTGGTTGATGGCATCAATCGCGCCAAAAAGCACGTCAAGCCGAACCCGGTGAAGGGTGTGCAGGGTGGCATCGTCGATAAGAACATGCCGATCCATGTTTCCAACGTGGCAGTGTTCAACCCGGCGACGGGCAAGGCTGACCGCGTTGGGTTCAAGGTGCTTGAAGATGGCGCGAAGGTTCGTGTCTTCAAGTCGACTGGCGAAGTGGTAGGGGGCTGAGGCGATCATGGCGCGTTTGCAGGATTACTATAAATCGACCGTTGCGCCGAGCTTGACCGAGAAGTTCGGTTACAAGTCCGTGATGGAAGTCCCGCGCATCACCAAGATCACCCTGAATATGGGCGTCGGTGAGGCTGTGGCTGACAAGAAGGTGCTCGAGAACGCCGTTGGCGACATGACGAAGATCGCTGGGCAAAAGCCCGTGGTCACGAAGTCGCGCAAGTCGATCGCCGGTTTCAAGATTCGCGAGGGCTATCCCATCGGCTGCATGGTGACGTTGCGCGGCCCGCGGATGTACGAATTCCTGGATCGTCTGGTGACGATCGCATTGCCGCGGGTGCGAGATTTCCGTGGGGTTTCCGGTAAGGGTTTTGATGGCCAAGGCAATTACAACATGGGCGTCAAAGAGCAGATCATTTTTCCGGAAATCGAATACGACAAGATCGACGCGCTGCGTGGTATGAACATCAGTGTTACCACGACCGCCAAGACCGACGAAGAAGCGCGTGCACTGCTGGGCGCCTTCAAATTCCCGTTCAAGAACTGAGGCGAACATGGCGAAACTTGCATTGATCAACCGCGATCTCAAGCGGCGCAAGATGGTCGAAAAATATGCCAAAAAGCGTGCTGAATTGACGGCGATCATTAATGACCAGTCGCGTTCGGAAGAAGAGCGCTTCGCGGCCCGCTTGGAAATTCAGGCATTCCCGCGTGACGCCAGCCCGGTTCGTCTGCGTAATCGTTGCCAGCTTACGGGTCGTCCGCGTGGCGTTTACCGCAAGTTCGGTCTGGGACGCAGCAAGCTGCGTGAGTTTGTCATGCTCGGCCAAGTGCCCGGCGTGACCAAGGCCAGCTGGTAAGCAGGAGATAAGACATGAGTATGAGTGATCCGATCAGCGATATGCTGACCCGCATCCGTAATGCCCAGATGGCGGAAAAGGCGACGGTTGCTATGCCCGCTTCCAAAATCAAGAAGGCGATTGCGAAGGTGCTGCAGGACGAAGGCTACATCGACGAATTCACGGTTCGTGAGAACGACGGCAAGCCGCAGCTGGAAATTGGCCTGAAGTACTATGCTGGCCGTCCGGTTATCGAACGCATCGAGCGCGTCTCGCGTCCTGGTCTGCGTGTTTACCGCGGCGCTGACGATATTCCGCGTGTGATGAATGGTCTTGGTGTGGCGATTGTGTCGACGCCCCAAGGTGTCATGACTGATCGCAAGGCCCGCGCTAGTCGCGTTGGCGGCGAAGTCCTCTGCATCGTGGCGTAAGGGGGGGAACATGTCTCGCGTTGCTAAGAACCCCATCGCCCTGCCGCAAGGCGTTACGGCCAAGATTTCCGCGGAGAAGATTTCCGTTGCCGGTCCACTCGGTGCGCTCGATTTTGCCGCTAATTCCGCGGTCAACGTGGTGCTCGAAGATGGTCATCTGCTGTGCCGCCCGGTTGAAGGTGCGGCGAATGCGGACGCGCTCTCCGGTACGGTGCGCGCCATCGTCGCCAACATGGTGACGGGCGTAAGCCAAGGCTTCTCGCGCAAGCTGACGCTGGTTGGCGTCGGTTACCGTGCGCAAGCCCAGGGCGAAACGCTCAATTTGACGCTCGGCTTCTCCCATCCCGTCGCGCACAAGATGCCGGCCGGTATCAAGGTTGAGACGCCGACGCAGACGGAAATCATCGTCAAGGGCGTCGATAAGCAGCTCGTTGGTCAGGTGGCGGCTGAAATCCGCGCCTATCGCAAGCCGGAGCCCTATAAGGGCAAGGGCGTGCGTTATGCCGACGAAGTGATCATCCTCAAGGAAACGAAAAAGAAGTAAGGGTGCTTAAATGATTGACAAGAAACAGGCAAGGTTGCGCCGTGCCCGCAAAACCCGGGCAAAAATCGCCGAGCTGAAGTCAGTGCGCTTGTCGGTGCATCGCACCAACGGCCATATCTACGCACAAGTGATTTCGTCCTGCGGCAGCAAGACGCTGGCGTCTGCATCGTCGCTCGAGCCGGAAATTCGCAAGGATCTGCCCAACGGCGGCAATGTGAGTGCGGCTGTCGTGGTCGGTAAGTTGATCGCTGAGCGTGCTATCAAGGCCGGCATTTCCGCCGTGGCCTTCGATCGTGCCGGCTTTCAGTACCACGGACGCGTCAAGGCGCTGGCGGAAGCCGCGCGTGAAGCCGGCCTCAAGTTCTAAGCGGCCCGGAATAAGGAACGGAGTAAGCAATGGCTAAACCGCAAAGCAGGAAACCGCAGCAGGCCGACGAGCGTGATGATGGCATGCGCGAAAAGATGGTGTCGATCAACCGCGTCACGAAAGTGGTCAAGGGCGGTCGTATCCTGGGCTTCGCTGCACTGACCGTCGTTGGTGATGGTGATGGTGGCGTCGGCATGGGCAAGGGCAAGTCGCGCGAAGTGCCGGTTGCCGTGCAAAAGGCTATGGAAGAGGCACGTCGCAAGCTGGTGAAGATCAGCCTGAAGAACGGCACCTTGCATCACACGGTGTTTGGGCGCCATGGCGCGTCGACCGTGATGATCCAGCCGGCACCGGATGGTACGGGCGTGATCGCCGGCGGCGCAATGCGCGCTGTGTTCGATGTGGTTGGCGTGACCAACGTCGTCGCGAAGGCGCACGGCTCCACCAATCCTTACAACATCGTTCGCGCCACGATCAATGGCCTGAAGTCGATGAGCACGCCGTCGGAAATCGCCGCCAAGCGTGGTAAGACGGTTGCCGAGATCACGGGGTAAATCATGTCCGAGAAGAAAATCAAGGTCACGCTCGTGAAGAGCCTGATCGGTACCAAGCAGTCGCATCGCGCCACCGTGCGCGGCCTCGGCCTGCGTCGTCTTAACAGTTCTTCGGAGTTGCAGGACACGCCGGCGGTTCGTGGCATGATCAACAAGGTCTCCTACCTGCTGAAGTGCGAGGGTTAAGATGAAACTGAACACGATTCAGCCGGCCGAAGGGTCGAAGAAGGAACGTCGCCGCGTTGGTCGCGGCATCGGCTCCGGCTTGGGCAAGACCTGCGGACGCGGTCACAAGGGTCAAAAGTCCCGCGCTGGCGGCTTCCACAAGGTCGGCTTCGAAGGCGGTCAAATGCCGCTGCAACGTCGTCTGCCGAAGCGCGGCTTTGTTTCGCTGACGAACGCTCGCAACGTTGAAGTGCGTCTGTCCGAAATCAACGATCTGCCGTTCGACGAAGTCGATCTGCTGGCGTTGAAGCAAGCCAACCTCGTCGCTCAGCATGCGCTGTCGGCCAAGGTCGTGCTGTCGGGTGAGATTTCTCGCAAGGTCACGCTCAAGGGCGTTGGCGCGACGAAGGGTGCGCGCGCGGCGATTGAAGCCGCTGGCGGCTCCGTCGCTGAGTAAGCGGGCAGGGTGAAGGGTTTTGGCAACTAACTCCGGCGCGGTGAACAAAAGCGGAAAGTTTGGCGATCTGAAGCGCCGACTGTGGTTTCTGCTGGGGGCGCTGATCGTCTATCGGATCGGTGCGCACATTCCGGTGCCTGGCATTGATCCGCAGGCGCTGAGCGAGCTGTTCAGTCGGCAACAGGGCGGCATCCTGGGCATGTTCAACATGTTCTCGGGTGGCGCTTTGTCCCGCTTTACGATTTTCGCGCTGGGGATCATGCCTTACATCTCCGCCTCCATCATCATGCAGTTGATGACGGTGGCGAGCCCGACGCTTGAGGCATTGAAGAAAGAGGGCGAGGCCGGTCGCCGCAAGATTACGCAGTACACCCGCTACGGCACAGTGTTTCTTGCGTTGTTCCAGGGTATCGGCATCGCCATCGCGCTGGAATCGCAGCCGGGTCTAGTGATTGAGCCGGGCTTGATGTTCCGCCTGATCGCGGTGACGACGCTGCTTACCGGGACTATGTTCCTCATGTGGCTCGGCGAGCAGATCACCGAGCGCGGTATTGGTAACGGCATCTCGATAATCATCTTCGCCGGTATCGCCGCGGGTCTGCCGAATGCAATCGGCGGCCTGCTCGAGTTGGTGCGGACCGGTGCGATGCACCCGCTGACGGCGATCGTGGTCACCCTACTGGTTGGTCTGGTGACGGCATTCGTTGTGTTCGTCGAACGTGGCCAGCGCAAGATTCTGGTGAATTACGCCAAGCGTCAGGTGGGTAACAAGGTTTACGGTGGACAGAGCTCGCATCTGCCGCTGAAGTTGAATATGTCGGGCGTCATCCCGCCGATCTTCGCTTCGTCGATCATTCTCTTTCCGGCGACGATCGCTGGCTGGTTTGGATCGAGCGAGTCGATGCACTGGCTTAAGGATTTCGCCGGTACCTTGTCGCCAGGTCAGCCGATCTACGTGATGATGTATGCGGCAGCCATCGTGTTCTTTTGCTTCTTCTACACGGCGCTTGTTTTCAACGCGAAGGAAACCGCCGAGAACCTGAAGAAGAGTGGCGCGTTCGTACCGGGTATCCGTCCGGGCGAACAGACCGCGCGTTACATCGACAAGATACTCATGCGCTTGACGCTGGTGGGTGCTGCCTACATCACGCTTGTGTGTCTGCTTCCGGAGTTCCTGATTTTGAAGTGGAACGTACCGTTCTACTTCGGGGGAACTTCACTCTTGATCATCGTGGTCGTGACGATGGACTTCATGGCGCAGGTGCAGGCTTACGTCATGTCTCACCAGTACGAGGGGTTGTTGAAGAAAGCAAACTTCAAGGGCCCCGGATTTACGGCGAAATAGGATGGCCAAGGAAGATCTGATCGAAATGCAGGGTGAGGTTGTTGAAAACCTCCCGAACGCGACGTTCCGCGTCAAGCTCGAAAACGGACACATGGTTCTCGGTTTTATCTCCGGAAAAATGCGCATGCACTACATTCGCATACTTCCGGGGGACAAGGTGACGGTTCAACTGACGCCCTACGATCTTTCACGGGCGCGAATTGTTTTCCGCGCCAAATAACGAATCTCTACGCAAGATAGGCAATTCGACAGAAGGCTGGCTGCGCCCCAAAGTCGAGCAAACAGGAGTTGATCATGAAAGTGCTGGCATCCGTAAAGCGCATCTGCCGCAACTGCAAAATCATTCGACGCCACGGTGTAGTGCGTGTGATCTGTACCGATCCGCGCCACAAGCAGCGTCAGGGCTGATCAGGAACGAGTCGTTTTCGTTCGTCTGATTGAACACATAAATACCAGTTTCGCTTATTTGGGGTGAATCGATGGCCCGCATCGCAGGGGTAAATATTCCCAACCACCAGCACGCCGAAATCGCGCTTACCGCGATCTACGGTATCGGCCGCACGCGTTCGCAGAAAATCTGTGATGCGGCTGGGGTTAACCGTTCCACGAAGATGAAGGATCTGACCGACGCAGAGATGGACCGTCTGCGCGACCAGGTCGGCAAGTACACCGTCGAAGGTGACTTGCGTCGTGAAGTCACCATGAGCATCAAGCGCCTGATGGACCTCGGTTGCTACCGTGGGCTCCGGCATCGCAAGGGCTTGCCGGTTCGTGGTCAGCGTACCCGTACCAACGCGCGCACCCGCAAGGGACCGCGTAAGCCCATCGCCGGCAAGAAGTAAGAGGACTAGATCATGGCTAAGACCGCCACGAAAGTGCGCAAAAAAGTAAAAAAGAACGTTGCTGAGGGTATCGCCCACATCCACGCGTCTTTTAACAACACCATCATCACCATCACCGACCGTCAGGGCAACGCGCTGTCGTGGGCGACCTCCGGTGGCGCTGGCTTCAAGGGTTCGCGTAAGAGCACGCCGTTTGCTGCTCAGGTCGCGGCTGAAGCGGCTGGCAAGGCGGCGCAGGAATGCGGCGTCAAGAACCTCGAAGTTCGCATCAAGGGCCCCGGCCCTGGCCGCGAATCGTCGGTTCGCGCCCTGAACGCGCTCGGTATGAAGATTACGGCCATCACCGATGTGACGCCGATCCCGCACAACGGTTGCCGGCCGCCCAAGAAGCGCCGCATTTAAGGAGAAAGAACAGTGGCTCGCAATCTCGATCCGAAATGCCGTCAGTGCCGCCGTGAGGGAGAGAAGCTCTTCCTCAAGGGTGAAAAGTGCTTCACGGACAAGTGCTCCATCGAGCGTCGTTCGTATGCACCGGGGCAACACGGTCAAAAGTCCGGTCAGCGTCTGTCTGACTATGGCGTTCACCTGCGTGAAAAGCAGAAGATTCGTCGTATCTACGGCGTTCTTGAAGGCCAGTTCCGTCGTGTTTACAAGGAAGCCGACCGTCGCCGTGGCGTGACGGGCGAAATCCTGCTGCAACTGCTCGAATCGCGTCTTGATACGGTTGCGCATCGCATGGGCTTCGCTGCCTCGCGTGCCGAATCGCGTCAGCTGGTTCGCCATAACGGCATCCTCGTCAACGGCCGTCGTGTGAACATCCCGTCGTTCCAGGTCAGCCCGGGTGACGTCGTTGAACTCGCCGAAAAGGCCAAGGGACAACTTCGCGTCAAAGCCGCGCTCGCCGCTGCCGAGTCGCGTGGCTTCGCTGAGTGGGTGGAAGTCGACGCCAAGGCCGGCAAGGGTACGTTCAAGGCTCGTCCGCAACGCAGCGAATTGCCGCCGACGATCAACGAGAGCCTCGTGATCGAACTGTATTCGAAGTAATCGCGGCTGCGCTTGACCGAATCAGGCAAAGGACAACACATGCAAAGCAGTGGACTTTTAAAACCGCGCATCATCGATGTGCAGAGCGTGTCGCCGGTGCAGGCCCGCGTCGTGATGGAGCCGTTCGAACGCGGCTACGGTCACACGCTGGGCAACGCGCTGCGTCGCATTCTGCTGTCGTCGATGCCCGGCTACGCGCCGACGGAAGTGAGCATCGAAGGCGTGTTGCACGAATACTCGACGATCGACGGTGTGCAAGAAGACGTCGTCGACATCCTGCTCAACCTGAAAGGCATCGTCTTCAAACTGCATGACCGCGATGAGGTGGTCCTGCACCTGAAGAAAGACGGCGAAGGCATTGTTCGCGCGTCGGATATCGAGATCTCGCACGACGTCGAGATCATCAATCCGGAGCACGTCATTGCTCACCTGTCGCCGGGCGGCAAGCTGGCGATGGAGCTGAAGGTTGAGAAGGGCCGCGGCTACGTGTCGGGCAACGTGCGTAACCTCGGCGATGCCGGCAAGAGCATCGGCAATCTGGTGCTGGACGCGTCGTTCAGCCCGGTGACCCGCGTTGCCTACACCGTCGAGAGCGCCCGCGTCGAACAACGTACCGACCTCGACAAGCTGGTGATGGACATCGAAACCAACGGCGTAATCGAGCCCGAGGAAGCGATCCGTACGAGCGCGCGCATCCTGATGGAGCAGTTGGAAGTCTTCGCCGCTCTTGAAGGGACGGCCGCTCCGGTGGAGCACCACAAGGCGGTTCAGGTCGATCCGGTACTGCTGCGTCCGGTGGATGATCTCGAGCTGACCGTGCGTTCTGCCAACTGCCTCAAGGCGGAAAACATCTACTACATCGGCGATCTGATCCAACGCACCGAGAATGAGCTTCTGAAGACGCCCAATCTCGGTCGCAAGTCGCTCAACGAAATCAAGGAAGTGCTGGCCGCGCGCGGTCTCACGCTGGGGATGAAGCTGGAAAACTGGCCTCCGGCTGGCCTCGAGAAGTAATGCCACCCTGGCTAGCCTAAGAGAGGAACAATAAATGCGTCACCGTCTGGGTCTCCGTAAACTTAACCGTACCAGCGCGCACCGCTTGGCGATGCTGCGCAACATGTCGGTCTCCCTGCTGCGTCACGAAACGATCAAGACGACTTTGCCGAAGGCAAAGGAACTGCGTCGTGTCGTGGAGCCGCTGATCACGCTGGGCAAGAAGCCGAGCCTCGCTAATCGCCGTTTGGCGTTCGACCGCCTGCGCGACCGCGAAATCGTCGTCAAGCTGTTCGACGTTCTCGGCCCGCGTTTTGCGTCGCGTAACGGTGGTTACCTGCGCATCCTGAAGTGCGGTTTCCGTCAAGGCGACAACGCACCGATGGCGTATGTGCAACTGCTCGATCAGCCGGAAGTGACCGAAGAAGCGGAAGCCGTCGAAGCGGCGTAAGCCCTTCTCCCGCTGAAAAAAAGCCAGGCGTTTGCCTGGCTTTTTTTTGTTCACCGCCCGGGTGCGACATTTCGCGAGTGCGGGGATCCGGAGCTGCGCATGCGGCGCGCTAGCGGTGAGCGAGTGCCGGGTAGTCCGTGAGCGCCAGCGGCCGACTGGGTTTAGGGGGGCGAGTGGAAAAAAAGCCCCGCCAGTCCTCAGGAGGGGCTCGTGCGTCTGCCGTGTCGAACGAGACCGGCCAGTGTGAGCGATCTCTAGTGGTGCAGAATCTTCGACAGGAACTGCTGGGCGCGCTCCGAACGCGGCTGGCCGAAGAAGTCATCCTTCGGCGCGTCTTCGACGATGCGTCCCTGGTCCATGAAGATGACGCGGTGCGCGACCTTGCGCGCGAAGCCCATTTCGTGGGTTACGCACATCATGGTCATGCCTTCGTTGGCCAGTTCGACCATGACGTCGAGAACTTCGTTGATCATCTCCGGGTCGAGTGCCGACGTCGGTTCGTCGAAGAGCATGGCGATCGGGTCCATCGACAGCGCGCGGGCGATGGCGACGCGCTGTTGCTGTCCGCCGGAGAGTGCGCCGGGGTGCTTGTTGGCGTGGGCCTTCAGGCCAACGCGTTCGAGCAGCTTCAGTCCCTTCTCGGCCGCCTCGTCGCGCGAGCGGCCCAAGACCTTGACCTGGGCCAGTGTCAGATTGTCGACGATGGTCATGTGCGGAAAGAGCTCGAAGTGTTGGAAGACCATCCCAACACGGGCGCGTAGCGTCGATAGCTTGGTGCGCGGGTCGCCGACCGAAATGCCGTCAACGATGATTTCGCCGGACTGGAAAGGCTCCAGCCCATTGACGCATTTGATCAGGGTCGACTTGCCCGAGCCCGACGGGCCGCAGACGACGATCACTTCGCCCTTCTTGATCTCGGTGGAGCAGTCGCTGAGAACCTGGAAACTGCCATAGGACTTGGAAACCTGACGAATCGAAATCACTTTACGAACCTCCGCTGCAGATGGCGAACGATCTGCGAAGCACTGAAACAGAAGACGAAATAGACGGCCCCTGCGAAGAGGAGCAATTCCACCAAGCGGCCGTCGCGGTCCCCCACTTTGTAGGCGGTGCCGAAGAAATCCGACAGGCCGATGACGTAGACCAGCGAGGTATCCTGAAAGAGGATGATGGCCTGCGTCAGCAACAAGGGCAGCATGTTGCGGAAAGCCTGCGGCAGGATCACCAGACGCATCGTCTGCCCCGGGGTCAGTCCGAGCGCCAGTGCGGCGGAGGCCTGCCCGCGCGACACAGACTGAATGCCGGCACGGATGATTTCCGAGTAGTACGCCGCCTCAAAGAGGGCGAAAGCGCACAAGGCCGAGGCCAGGCGGATGTCAGCAATGCCTTCGCCGAACACCGATTTGAGCAGCTGCGGCACGATGAGGTAGAACCACAGGATCACCATCACCAGCGGCACCGAGCGGAACAGATTGACGTAGCCGGCGGCTGCGGTGGACAGCAGCTTCGACTTCGACAATCGGGCGACCGCCAGCAGCGTGCCCCAGATGATGCCGACCACGATGGCCGTCACCGTCACCTCGAAGGTGATCGACAGCCCCTTGGCGAGAAGGGGCAGTGCGCCGGGAATCGAGCTCCAGTCGAAGCCGTAGCCGTCGTAGGCGTCGTTCATGACGGGTTACCTCCAAGATAGCCCGGGACGCGCACTTTCTGCTCCAGTCGGCGCATGAAGAACATGACGGTGACGTTGATCATGACGTACATCAGCGTCACGGCAATGAAAGCTTCGTAGGGCTGGGCGGTGTAGTCCACCAGCTGTTGTGCCTGACGCGAGAGTTCGATCAGACCGATGGTCGTCGCTACAGCGGAGTTCTTGAAGATATTGAGAAACTCGGAGGTGAGCGGCGGGATGACGAGGCGGAAGGCCATCGGCAGCATGACGTGCCGATACGCCTGCGGCAGTGTCAGGCCAAGCGCCAGCGCCGCGTTGCGCTGCCCGCGCGGCAGCGCGCCGATGCCCGAGCGAACCTGCTCACTCACCCGCGCGCCGGTGAAGAGCCCCAGGCAGAGTGTCGCGGCAATGTATTGCTGCATCAGCGGATTGAGTTGTTTGAAGGCGTCGCCCATGCCGCGCGGCAGGAGTTCGGGCAGAACGAAGTACCAGAGAAACAGTTGCACCAGCAGCGGCACGTTGCGGAAGGTTTCGACGTAGGCCGCCGCCAGCATCGACAACCAGCGATTCGGGACGGTACGCAGAACGCCAAACAGCGATCCGACCGTCAGTGCGATGATCCAGGCGGAGAGGGACAGGGTGACGGTCCATTGCAAACCGGTCAGCAGCCAGCCCAGGTACGTCGACTCTCCCGAGGGCGTCTCGCTGAGGAAAATCGCCCAGTTCCAGTTGTAAGCCATTGGTCAGTGTCGAGCAGTGTGTCCGTTCAAGAAAAGTGGCGGAAGGCAAAACCTTCCGCCACTTCAGAGAGGCCGTGGTCGCGGACTATTCGAATGCCTTGTCGTTCGGTGCCTTGTAGAGCGCCTTCATCGACTCGGACAGCGGGAACGCGAGGTTGAGCCCCTTCGGCGGGATCGGTTGCAGGAACCACTTGGTGTAGATCTTTTCGGCTTCGCCAGAGGTCATGGCCTTGGTCAGCGCATCGTCGACCACCTTCTTGAAGGCGGCATCGTCCTTGCGCAGCATACAGCCGTAGGCTTCGAAGGATTGCGGCGTGCCGGTGACGACCCAGTCTCCCGGGCGGCGGGCCTTCGCCATCTCACCGTAGAGCAGCGCGTCGTCCATCATGAACGCGACGGCGCGGCCGGTTTCCAGCGTCAGGAAGGATTCACCGTGATCCTTGGCGCTGATGATATTCATGCCCATTTTCTTGTCTTCGTTCATCTTGCGCAGGAGACGCTCGGACGTCGTACCGGCGGTGGTGACGACGTTCTTGCTGGCGAGATCGGCGAAGTCCTTGATGCCGGAATCCTTACGCGTCATCAGGCGGGTGCCGATGATGAAGATGCTGGTCGAGAAGCTGACCTGCTTTTGCCGTTCGAGGTTGTTGGTGGTCGAGCCGCATTCGATGTCGACCGTGCCGTTTTGCACCAGCGGAATCCGGTTGGCCGAGGTCACCGGCATCATCTTGACGTCGAGCTTCGCCAGCTTGAGGTCGTTCTTGATGGCGGCGACGGCCTTGAGCATCATCTCTTGCGAGTAGCCAATGACCTGCTGCTGATCGTCATAGTAGGAGAAGGGGATCGACGATTCGCGGTGAGCGAGCGTGATCGTGCCGGTGTCCTTGATTTTCTTCAGCGTGCCGGTCAATTCGGCCGAAAACGCAGGCGTCGTCAGCAAAGAGGCAGCCAGCAGTGCGGCTGCCGCCGTGGTCAGGGTCTTCATCATTACCTCGCGCGAGAGGGTTGCAGGGGAAGGGATGACGAGCGCCCGGACGCTGCAGGACAGCATATCGACGGGCGGACCGGCGAATTATGGAGTCTGCGCGAGGTGGATGCAATCGCGACTTTCGCTGCCGGCTTAGCAACTTAGCGAGAAAAATGGCGTGGGCATCAGTTATGACGTGGGCAGTCGAGGACAAAAAGCGATACGTCGTCGTGCGCCGGATGATCCCCCAGATGCCGGGCCAGCGCAGCGCGCACGCTGTTGGCGCGCTGCTCGGGCGGAATGCCGAGCAGTGCGGAGAGGAGCCGCCCCTGCCCGAACGGATCGCCACTCGCGTCGGTGGCTTCGAGTAGCCCGTCCGAGCACAGCAGCAGCTGTGCATCGCCCGCCCAGGCAAAACGCTGCGTTTTGCAGACCCACTCGTCACTATCGATGATGCCGAGCGGCGTGCGTTGCGAGGTAAAGCGAAACTGCACCCGTCCGCCGCTATCGAGCAGCAGCGCTTCGGGCAGGCCGCCATTCCAGATCTCTCCTTCGCCCGAGGCTTCGTCGATGCAGACCAGCACGGCGGCGACAAAGCGTCCGGCAGGCATCGACTGGCAAAGCTGCGCGTTGATCTCGCCGACGATCTCGCCGAGTGAGGCATTCGTCGGCGCCATGCTGTAAAAGAGCGAGAGCACCGGCAGCGTGCTGATGGCGGCGGTGAGTCCGTGACCGGTGGCGTCGGCGAGCAGCGCATAGCGCCGACCTTCGGCCGAACGCGCCGCCGCGACGACGTCGCCGCTGAAATTGCGGGCGGGCATCAGCCAGTAGCGCAGTTGCGGGTCGTCGAGCCCCGGCCGCCGCAGCTGGCGGTCGATCAGGCTGCGCGCCAGTTCGCCTTCGGCCTCGGCTTCGTCGTGATAGCGCTGGAGGAGTTCGGCATTCTCCAGCAGCTTGCGCTCGGCTTCCTTGCGCTCGCGGATGTCGCGCATGATGCCGATGAAGAGGCGCTCGTCGTCGACGCGCACCTCGCTGACGCCGAGGTCGATCGGAAAGATGGTGCCGTCCTTATGCTGCGCCAGCGATTCGCGGCCGATGCCGATGATGCGGGCAGCGCCGCCGTGCACGTAATGCGCAACGTGTCCGGCGTGCTGGCTGCGGAACGGCTCGGGCATGAGGACGCGCAGGTTGCGGCCGATCAGTTCGCTCGGCTTCCAGCCGAAGATTCGCTCGCAGGAAGAGTTGGCGGCAACGATGGTTTCCTTGGCGTCGATGGTGACGATGGCGTCGAGGACGTTGTCGGAAAGCGCGCGCACGCGCTTGAGCGCGACGTAGGCTTGCCGTTGCAGATTCAGCGCGTGTTGCAGCGAGCGCAGCTTGGCGTCGAGCAGGGCGATGTTGAATGGCTTGCCGATGAAGTCGTCACCGCCGGCTTCGAAACCGGCAATGATGTCTTCCTCGCGATCAAGCGCCGAGAGGAAGATGATCGGCGTCCAGCGCTCGCGCCGCTCAGCGCGGATGCGGCGGGCGAGTTCGTAACCGTCGAGGTCGGAGCTGACGATGTCGAGAATGATCAGGTCCGGGCGATCACGCGCGAAGGCTTCGAGGGCTTCGCTGGCATTGCGCGCGATGATCGCCGTATGGCCGAGGCGGCGCAGGGAGTCTTCGAGGATGCGCCGGTCGAAGGGGTCTTCGTCGAGGATGAGAATCCGCATGCCCGCCGGCTCGGCGATGATGGCGCCTTCACTGCCCATGCGCGTGTGCTCCGGCAGGCCCGGTTTCCAGAATGGTGGCGATGGCGACGCGACCGTCGCCTTCATACTCAAGTCCGTCGAAGCTTGCCAGCCGGGCCATGGCGATGCCGCGCCCGTTCGGGTCGAAGGCGCGCCGGGGGTCGAAGTCGAGATAGTGGCGCCAGTCAAAACCCGGTCCGTCGTCGCTGACGCGTATGAGCAATCGGTTGCTGTCGCGGTGCAGCCGCACCCGCACCCGCTTGTCGAGGTTTTCCGGCAGGGCGGCACGGCGGTCGACTTCGTCGCGCCAGCGGTCGACTTCCTTCAGCATGCGTTTCTCCTCATAGCTGATGCCGAGGTTGCCGTGTTCGATGCTGTTGATCAACAGTTCCGTGAGGCCAAGCAGTGCGCGCTCGGGCTGCGGTGCGGCCAGCGCCACGAAGGATGCGAGTTGCTCGGCTTCGTCGAGGGTGCGCACGACGAAGCTCGCTTCGCGCAAGAGGCGCATGTAACCGCCGCTTTCGCGTTGGCGGCGTGCCAGCGCATGCTTGACTTGGGCGTCTTCCATCGCCGCGTTCAAGGTTTCCAGCACGGTCGATGGTTCGCACGGCGAGCTGATGAAGAAGTAGGCGCCGGTTTTGAGGCCCGCGCGCAGCAAGGACGCGAGTTCCTGGCTGTCGACGGGAGGCATCTGCATGATGACGGGCAGTTCCGCGAGGCGCGGCAGGTGCTTGATGCGGCGCAAGAGCGCCAGTCCGCCGGTGTCGGGGAGCGTCAGGTCGATGATGACGGCGGCGAAGTCCGCATCGGCTGCCGTGATGCTCCGCCATGCCTGCTCGGGATCGGCCTCGCGGGTCAACTGATAGTCGCCGATGCCCAGAGCGCCCGTCAGGCTGTCGGGAGCGTTCTGCTCGCGGGCGACGATAAGTAGTGGCTTGGGCATAGACAACTCCGGGGCGGGCGCACCGACGGGCGTTCGTCGGCGTTGTCTGCTGTGAGTATGACAAATGACAAAGATTCCCGCGCTGCGTGACGGCGTGGCGGGCTAGATGTCCGCCGCGGGCAGCGCGTCTTCGCTGCGTGCTTCCTCCTGTTGCAAGGCCCACATGCTGGCGTAGCGGCCGTTGGCGTCGAGCAGCTCGCTGTGTGTGCCGCGTTCGACAATGCGACCGGCGTCGAGGACGAGGATCTCGTCGGCGTTCATGATCGTCGACAGGCGGTGCGCGATGATCAGCGTCGTGCGGCCCCGCGCGGCGTCGTCGAGACTGGCCTGAATGGCTTTTTCGGTGCGCGAGTCGAGGGCCGAGGTGGCTTCGTCGAAGACAAGTACCGGTGGATTCTTGAGCAAGGCGCGGGCGATGGCGACGCGTTGCTTCTCGCCGCCGGAGAGCTTGAGGCCGCGTTCGCCGACGCGGGTGTCGAAGCCGTCCGGCAGGCTGGCGATGAAAGCTGTCAGTTGGGCGGCGTCGGCCGCCGCGAGTACTTGCTCACGCGAGGCCTCCGGGCGGCCATACTGAATGTTGTAGAAGATGCTGTCGTTAAACAGCACGGTGTCTTGCGGCACGATACCCACCGCCGCGCGCAGGCTTTCCTGGCGCAGTTGGCGCAGGTCGATGCCATTGAGCCGGATGGCGCCGTCGGTGACGTCGTAGAAGCGGAAGAGCAGCCGCGCCAGCGTCGATTTGCCTGCGCCGGAGTGGCCGACGACGGCGAGGGTGCGTCCCGCCGGGACGACGAAGCTGACGTCTGCGAGAATGCGCCGGCGCGGTTCGTAGTCGAAATTCACCCCCTCGAAACGCAGCTCGACCGGGCCGCCCGGCACGTCGACCGCGTCGGCGCGGTTGGCAATTTCGCGGTGGACGGCGAGCAGCTTGAACATGCGCTCAATGTCGGCCAGCGCCTGCCGGATTTCGCGGTAGACGACGCCGAGGAAATTAAGCGGCACGTAGAGCTGGATGAGGAAGGCGTTGACCAGCACCAGATCGCCGATCGACATGCGTCCGTCGACCACACCGCTGGCGGCGCGCCACATCATCGCCGTCACCCCGGCGGCGATGATCAGTTGCTGGCCGATATTGAGCCAGGAGAGCGACACCTGGCTTTTCGTCGCCGCTTCTTCCCAGCGTTGCAGTTGCGCGTCGTAGCGGCGGGCTTCGAAGTCTTCGTTGTTGAAATACTTCACCGTCTCGTAGTTGAGCAGGCTGTCGACGGCGCGCGTGTTGGCTTCCGAGTCGGTGTCGTTGACGCGTCGCCGGATATCCATGCGCCAGTTGCTGACCTGCACCGTGAAGACGATATACGCCGCTAGCGAGATCACCGTGATGATGACGAAATCGACATCGTATTTGACGAAAAGAATGCTCAGCACCAGACCGATTTCGACCAGCGTCGGCAGGATCGAATACAGCGTGTAGCTGATCAGGCTGGCGATGGCGCGCGTGCCGCGCTCAATGTCGCGCGATACGCCGCCGGTCTGCCGCTCCAGATGGAAGCGCAGGGAGAGCGAGTGCAAATGCCGGAATACCTCCAGCGCAATGCGCCGCACCGCGCGCTGCGTGACGCGGGCGAAGAGGATTTCGCGCAGTTCGGTAAACAGCGAGGTCGAAAAACGCAGGCTGCCGTAGAGCGCAAGTAGCAGTGCCGGCAGGACCAGCGCCTGCGGTGCCGCTGAGAGGCCGTCGATCATCTCCTTGAAGACGAGCGGTACCGCCACGTTGGCGAGCTTGGCGGCGACCAGACAGGCGAGGGCGAGCAGCACGCGCCCCTTGTACGTCCAGAGATACGGCCCGAGGGCGCGCAGCGTTTGCCACATCTGGGTCGGTGGCTGTGGCGCGCCGGGCGGGCGAGGTGGACGGGGCGAAGACGAGTGGCGCATGGCGCGGGCGGAGGCGATCAGGACTGAATTTCCGAGTATGCGGGCGGGCTCGCTAAAAGCTCAAGCTCGGCGCGTGTCGGTATTTGCCGGCCGGGCCACCATACGCGGCTGTTGCGGATTGGCGAAGCGGGAGGTGACGCCGGTGTGAGAAGCGAGGCGTTAGAAGCAGGGGGTAGAAGCGAGGCGACGGCAGGTTGCGAAAAAACGCTTGCCATTCGACAGACGAGTCCTTAGGATTCAAACGAACGTTTGATTTGCGCGTGCGCAGCCACGCAACATCGTGGTTTCGCCGCGCACGCCCTAGCTCCCGCGAATCGGCGAGTCCGTGCATACGCGAATACGCGACTCCACGAATGCGCCGCTCCAGTTCCTCCACTGTTTTCGCCGTCCCCGTTTTTGCCGATTGCTCGCCATGCCCGACCAGAAACACTGCCCCGATACTCATGATCGCATTCTCGACGTCGCCGAGCGCCTCTTCATGGCCAACGGCTACGAGGGAACGTCGATGCGCATGATCACCAGCGAGGCCGAGGTCAATCTGGCGGCGGTCAATTACCACTTCGGTTCCAAGGAAGCCCTGATGCGCGAGGTCTTCCGCCGCCGTCTGCTGTGGCTGAACCGCGAGCGCATCGTCCTGCTCGACGCCCTTGAAGCGGCGGCGGCAGGCGCGCCGCTGAAGCCGTCGCAAGTGCTGGAAGCGTTTTTCGGCACGCTGCTGCGCATGGGTGAAGATCCGGCGCTCGGCGGCATGGTCTTCCTGCGCCTGCTCGGGCGGACGCTGACCGAGCCGGCCGATTTCATTCGCACCTTTTTCGCCGGGGAATACGCGGAAGTCGTTGAGCGTTACAAGCACGCGCTGTTTCGCGCCCTGCCGGATGTGCCGCAGGAGGAAATCCTCTGGCGCTTTCATTTCATGCTCGGCTCGATGTCGTACGCGCTCGCCGGAACCGACGTGCTCGAGATCGTCACCGGCTACGAGCCCGGTGACGCCATGGCGACCGATCCCGCCGCCGCCCGTCGTCTGTCGGCGCGGGTCATGCCGTTTCTGCTTGCCGGCCTGCGTGCGCCATTGCCGGCGCCGCTGGCTTCCCTGTCTTCGTCGTCGGCTGCCTCCGGCGACTCCTGCGACGCGCCGTCGGGCGCGTCATCCCGCGTCACCCCTTCACACGCCTGAACCCAGTTCGGAGAACCGCCATGTCTGCGATCCTCACCTTCGTTTTGGCGCTCGTCGCCCTCGCTGTACTCGTCCTCGCCACGCCCGGCGTGCGGCGCGCGCTGATCACCGGCCGCGTCTTCCGCATTTACCGCAAGGTGCTGCCGACCATGTCCGACACCGAGCGCGAAGCGCTCGAGGCCGGCACCGTCTGGTGGGAAGGTGAGCTGTTCCGCGGCAAGCCCGACTGGTCGAAGCTGCACGCCTATCCGGCGCCGAAGCTGACGCCCGAGGAGCAGTCTTTCCTCGACAACGAGTGCAACGAAGCCTGTCGCCTCGTCGACGACTGGAAGGTCTCGCACGAGGATTACGACATGACGCAGGAAGCCTGGCAGTACATCAAGGACAAGGGCTTCCTTGGCATGATCATCCCCAAGCGCTACGGTGGCCTCGAGTTTTCGGCCTTCGCCCACTCGCAGGTGGTGACGCGCCTGTCGACGCGCAGTTCGGCGCTGGCGGTGTCGGTGATGGTGCCGAACTCGCTCGGCCCGGCCGAACTACTGCTGCACTACGGTACCGAGGAACAGAAGAACCACTACCTGCCGCGCCTGGCCAAAGGTATTGAAATCCCGGCGTTCGCGCTGACCAGCCCGTGGGCCGGCTCCGATGCGGCGTCGATTCCCGACGTTGGCATTGTCTGCAAGGGCATGTGGCAAGGCAAGGAAGTGGTCGGCATGCGCGTTACCTGGGACAAGCGCTACATCACGCTCGGCCCGGTGTGCACCATCCTTGGACTGGCTTTCCATCTCTATGATCCGGACGGCCTGCTCGGCGACAAGAAGCACATCGGCATCACCTGCGCGCTGGTGCCGTGGGACACGCCGGGCGTCGAGACACGCCGCCGCCTGTTCCCCTTGAACGCGATGTTCATGAACGGCCCGACGCGCGGCCGCGACGTCTTCATGCCGCTCGACTTCATCATCGGCGGCCAGGCGATGGCCGGCCATGGCTGGCGTATGCTGATGGAGTGCCTCGCCGCCGGCCGCTCGATCTCGCTGCCGTCGTCGAACACCGGCATGGCGCAGGTGACGGCGCGCACCGTCGGCGCCTACGCCCGCGTGCGCAGCCAGTTCAAGATGGCGATCGGCCGCTTCGAAGGCGTCGAGGAAGCGCTCGGCCGCATCGGCGGCAACACCTGGCTCAACGACGCCGTGCGCCGCATGACCGCAGGTGCCATCGACCTCGGCGAGAAGCCGTCGGTGGTGTCGGCGATCGCCAAGTACCACGTCACCGAGCGCGCACGTCAGGTCGTCAATGACGGCATGGACGTCATCGGCGGCAAGGGCATCTGCCTCGGCCCGTCCAACTTCCTCGGCCGCGCCTACCAGCAGGTGCCGATCGGCATCACCGTCGAGGGCGCCAACATCCTCACGCGCAGCCTGATCCTCTTCGGTCAGGGCGCGATCCGCTGCCATCCGTTCGTGCTGCACGAAATGCAGGCGGCGAAGAACCCGGATGTCGCGCGCGGCCTCGTCGATTTCGACCGCGCCATCTCGGCGCACGTCGCCTTCGTCGTACGCAACGGCGTGCGCGCCTTCGTCGCCGGGCTGAGCGGCGCGCGCACGCTCGCCGCCCCCGCCGGCGCAGCACCGGAAACCCGCCGCTACTACCAGCAGTTGTCGCGCTTCTCGGCCGCCTTCGCCTTCCTCGCCGACGTCTCGATGCTCACGCTCGGCGGCGCGCTGAAGCGCCGCGAGAAGCTGTCTGCCCGTCTTGGCGACATCCTCGCCATGCTCTACCTCGCCTCGGCGGCGTTGAAGCGCTACGAGGACGAGGGCCGACCGGCAAGCGATGCGGCGTTCATGCACTGGGCGGTTCAGGATTCCCTGTTTCGCGCGCAGCAGGCCTTCGACGGTGTTCTCGCCAACTTCCCTGGCCGGGCACTGCCGAATCTGCTGCGTCGCGTCCTCTTCCCGTTCGGCGCGGCCTGCGCGGCGCCGGCGGACCGCCTCGGCCGCGACATCGCCAAGGCGATGATCGAGCCTTCGGCAACGCGTGACCGCCTGACGGCACTGGTGCACCTCCCGCAGAACGAGCACGAGCCGGTCGGCACGCTCGAAGCGGCGCTGATCGCCACCATCGACGCCGAACCGATCGACGCCAAGATCCGCACGGCGATGAAGAACGGTGCGCTGCACGACAATCCGCAGGCCAACGTGCGCGATCTGGCCGAAGCCGCCTTCGCCGCCGGGCTGGTGACGCCGGCCGAGCACGCCCTCCTGCGCCGGCGCGACGCGCTGCGCGATGTCGTCGTTCATGTGGACGATTTCGACATGGCCTTCGGTCACGCCCGTCAAACCTCCCCCGCGCCTGCGCCGCTGCGGCGCGCGGCGGCCTGAACCCGCGGAGGATCGTGATCCGTGGCTCGTGAACCCATCTACATCGTCGACGGCGCGCGTACGCCTTTCCTCAAGGCGCGCAATGCGCCGGGGCCGTTCGCCGCCAGCGACCTCGCGGTGCAGGCCGGCCGTGCCCTGCTGCTGCGCCAGCCGTTCGCGCCGACAGACCTCGACGAGGTCATCCTCGGCTGCGCCAGCCCCTCGCCGGACGAGGTGAACATCGGCCGCGTCGTTGCCCTGCGCATGGGCTGCGGCCAGCGCGTTCCCGGCTGGACGGTGATGCGCAACTGCGCCTCGGGCATGCAGGCGATCGACTCGGCCATCGCCAACCTGCAGTGCGGCCGTTCGCAACTGGTGCTGGCCGGCGGCGTCGATGCCCTGTCGCACGCGCCCTTGCTCTACCCGCCAGCGATGGTGCGCTGGTTCGGTGCGCTGTCGACGGCCAAGACGCCCGCAGCGCGCGCGCAGATGTTTGCGAAGCTGCCGCTGAAGGCGATGTTCGCGCCGATCATCGGCATCGTGAAGGGCCTGACCGATCCGGTGGTCGGCCTGATGATGGGGCAGACGGCGGAAAACCTGGCGTGGAAGTTCGACCTGTCGCGCCGGCAGATGGACGAGTTTTCGGTGCGCAGTCACCAGCGCACCATCGCCGCGCAGCAGTCTGGCCGGCTCAAGGAAATCGTGCCGCTGATCGACGCTGCGGGGAAGGTCTACGCCGACGACGACGGCGTGCGCGCCGACTCCAACGCCGACAAGCTCGGCACGCTGAAGCCCTTCTTCGACCGCAAGTACGGCCGCATCACCGCCGGCAACAGCTCGCAGATCACCGACGGTGCGGCGTGGCTGGTGCTGGCCTCGGCCGAAGCAGTGGCGCGCTGGAATCTCAAGCCGCTGGCCAAGATCACCGACAGTCAGTGGGCGGGCCTCGACCCGGCGCAGATGGGCCTCGGGCCTGTTCATGCGGCGACGCCGATCCTGCAGCGGCACGGCCTGTCGCTGGCCGATATCGACCGCTGGGAAATCAATGAAGCCTTCGCCGCGCAGGTGCTCGCCTGTCTGGCGGCGTGGGAATCCGACGACTATTGCCGCGAGCAGCTGGGCTTGCCCGGCGCGCTCGGCCGGCTCGACGACTCGCGCCTCAATGTCGATGGCGGCGCCATCGCGCTCGGCCACCCGGTCGGCGCCTCGGGCGCGCGCATCGTCCTGCATCTCGTGCACGCGCTTAAGGCCCAAGGCGGCGGCCGCGGCATTGCCAGCATCTGCATCGGCGGCGGGCAAGGCGGCGCCATGCTGGTGGAGACCTGCGCATGAACCTGACTCCTCATTCCCTCGCACCGGTGGACGCCGCCGCGGCCTTCACCCACTGGCGTCTCGAACGCACGGCCGACGGTCTCGCCACCGCCACGCTCGACCGTGCCGGCGCCTCGGCCAACGCGCTGTCGGCCGCCGTGCTCGGCGAACTGGCGCAAGTGCTCGATACGCTCGACGCGGCGCCGCCGAAAGGGCTGATCATTCGCTCCGGCAAGGACGCGGGTTTCATCGCCGGTGCCGACATAGACGAGTTCGGCGCGCTGGCCAGCGCCGAGGACGCGCAGGCGCTGGTCGCGCGCGGCTGGCAGCTGTTCAACCGGCTGGCGGCGGTGCGCTACCCGACGCTGGCGCTGGTGCGCGGTCACTGCCTCGGCGGCGGCCTCGAACTGGCGCTCGCCTGCCGCTACCTGCTCGTCGTTGACGAACCCGGCACTCGCCTCGGCCTGCCCGAGGTGATGCTCGGCATCTTCCCCGGCTGGGGCGGCATGCGCCGCCTGCCGCAGCGCGTCGGCGGGCCGGTGGCGCTCGACCTGATGCTCGCCGGCAAGACTGTCGACGCGCGCCGCGCCTACAAGATCGGGCTGGCCGACGCCTGCGTGCCGCCGCGCGTGATGGCCGAGGCGGCGCGCCAGCTGGTCGTTTCCGGCCAGCCGCGCAAGCCGCTGCCTTTCGTCACCCGCCTGCTGTCGGGGCCGCTGCGCAGCGTCGTTGCTTCTCAGGCGAAGAAGAAGGTCGCCGCGCGCGCGCGTCCCGAGCACTACCCGGCGCCGTACGCGATCATCGACCTGTGGGCGCGCCACGACGGCGATGCGCTCGCTGCGCCGGAGCTGATCGACGGTATCGTGCGCTCACCGACGGCGCGCAACCTCGTTCGCGTCTATCACCTGCAGGAGCGGCTGAAGAGTTTCGGCAAGGTCGACGGCGTCGCCGCGGCGAAACACGTGCATGTCATCGGCGCCGGTGTCATGGGGGGCGACATCGCCGCCTGGTGCGCGCTGCGCGGGCTGACGGTGACGCTCGCCGACCAGGACATTGCACGCATCGCTCCGGCGATCCAGCGCGCGCACACGCTGTTCAAGCGCCGCCTGCGCGACCCGCTGCTGCAGCGCGCCGCCGCCGATCGACTGATTCCCGACGTCGACGGTTGCGGCGCGGCGCGCGCCGACGTCGTCATCGAAGCCATCGTCGAGAACGTCGAGGTCAAGCGCGAGCTGTTCCGTCGCCTCGATGCGCAGATGCGCCCCGACGCGGTGCTCGCCACCAACACCTCGAGCCTGCGCCTCGAAGACCTGCGCGACGTGCTGGCACGCCCCGAGCGGCTGGTCGGCATCCACTTCTTCAACCCGGTGGCGAAGATGCCGCTGGTCGAGGTGGTGGCCGCCGAGGGCGCCGATCCGGCGATGTTGGCGCGTGCCGCCGCCTTCGTGCGCCAGATCGATCGCCTGCCGCTGCCGGTGAAGAGCGCGCCGGGTTTCCTGGTCAACGCCGTTCTCGCTCCCTATTTGCAGGCGGCGATGCGCTGCGTCGACGAGGGCTTGTCGCCGGAAACCCTCGACGAGGCGATGCTCGCCTTCGGCATGCCAATGGGGCCGATCGAACTGGCCGACACCGTCGGTCTCGACATCGCGCTCGCCGCCGGACGCAGCCTCGTCAGCGACGTCGCCGAACCGCCGGCGTGCCTCGCCGAACGCGTTGCTGGCGGCCGTCTCGGTCGCAAGAGCGGCAGTGGCTTCTACACCTGGCGTGACGGCAAGGCGGTGAAGGCGACGCCGGGGGCCGTTCCGCAAGGTTTGGCGCAGCGTCTGGTCGAGCCTCTCCTCGTGCGCGCGCAAGAACTGGTAGATTCCGGCATCGTCGCCGATGCCGAGCTGGCCGATGCCGGAGTGATCTTCGGTACCGGCTTTGCTCCGTTCACCGGCGGGCCGCTCAACTACCGGAAAAATTCGCATGCCTGAAATCCCCGTAGCCCTTCCTGACCGTCAACCGGCGTTGCGCGTCATGCCGCTGCCAGCCGATCTTAACCACCATGGCGATGTCTTCGGCGGCTGGATCATGGCGCAGGTGGACGTCGCCGGCGCCGCCATCGCCGCCAAGCGCGCCCGCGGTCGCGTGGCGACCGTGGCGGTGAATTCCTTTCTCTTCAAACAGCCGGTATCGATGGGCGATATCGTCAGCTTCTATGCCGAAGTGGTCGCCAGCGGCCGCAGTTCGGTCACCGTTAACGTCGAGGTTTACGCCGAGCGGCATCCTGCGAATCCCCTGACGGTGAAGGTGACCGAGGCGACGCTGACCTATGTTGCGCTGGACCAACAGGGGGCTAAGCGCCTGTTGCCGCCGGAAGAATAAAAACGCTTGCGCGGCCGCCGGCTGCCGATAAAATCGCCGTAGCGAAATTGCAACAAACGGCAACACTAGGCAATATCCCGCAACACTCCGCAGTTCCCCCCGTAGTCAAAACCACTAAAACAGCGCACGCAAAAGGAGAGAGATGTGATGAAGAGAGGAACCCCCATGAAAGCGATTTCGGTCGCTGTCCTCGCCCTGTGTTCCGGCTACGCGTCGGCGTCGGGCTTTCAGCTGATCGAGCAGAACGCGAGTGGAATCGGTAATGCGTTTGCCGGTTCGGCGGCGGTGGCGGAAAACGCGTCGACGATCTTTTACAACCCGGCGGGCATGACGCAGTTGCAGGATCGCGAGGTGTCTGGCGGTATCGCCATGGTAAAGCCGAGTTTTACCTTCACCGACAGCGGCTCGTCTAACGTTGGTGCTTTCCAAAACACAGGTAACGGGGGCGATGCGGGAAGTTGGGCCGCTCTGCCGAATGGTTATTTGTCGTGGGCGCTGAACAAGGACCTCTACCTTGGTTTGGGTATCGGCGCACCGTTTGGCCTGATGACCGAATATAAGTCCCCTTGGCAGGGGGCGGCGCAATCGACCAAGTTCGATGTCAAGACGATGAACATCAACCCGTCCGTGGCTTTTCGCGTCAATGAAACGGTATCCATCGGCGGGGGGCTGAACTGGCAGAAGCTGGATGTTGAGTACAAGCGTTTGGCAGGTATTTACACCACCGCCCAAGTCGGTGTTCCGCTGTCAAGCTCGAACGTTACGCTCAAACTCAAGGATGATGCGTGGGGCTGGAATGTCGGGGCGTTGTTCACCCTCTCCCCTGCGACAAAAGTTGGGGTTTCCTATCGTTCGGCCATCAAATACACGGCAGAAGGTACTGTTTCCGTTGATGGTCCGAGCGCGACTTTCAATGCTGCACGTTCGAGCAATGCCAAAACAGAAGTAAAGCTGCCCGACACCTTCATTCTCAGCGTCGCGCAAAACCTCAGTGATCGTTGGGACATGCTGGGCGATGTGAGCTGGACCGGATGGGCCAAGATTCCGAAGATCGACATCATGAACTCTTCGACGGGTTCTGCAACGCCGATCCAGACCCTCGATACCGAGTTCCGGAACACCTGGCGTGTCGCGCTCGGCGCGAATTACAAATACACGGACGCGCTGAAGTTCAAGTTCGGCATTGCCTACGATCAGTCGCCGGTGAAGGGCGCGTCGACGCGACTCGTATCCTTGCCTGACAATAATCGGCTCTGGTTCTCGACCGGTGTGCAGTGGAAACTGGATAAGGCTTCCGCCCTTGATGCCGGCTTGGCCTATCTTTACGTCAAGGACGCGAAGATCAGCAATAATCAAGGTACGTTGGCTTCTCCCTACCGTGGTCTGGTCGACGGAACGTATGCGGACAGCTGCTGGATCGTTGGTGCGCAGTACTCGCTGGCGTTCTGATTATTCGCTCGCCTTTCCAGAGAAAACGCCCCGCATTGCCGGGGCGTTTTTTTCGCCGCCGTTCCTGTTTTATCGCTTGACGTGCTGACAGTTCGCACTAGAATTCAAACGTTCGTTTAACTGTTTTGCCCCTTGTTTCTGTATCCCCGTTTGTATCCCCGTTCCGGGTCGTTCCCGGCCTAAACGTTCCACCGTCCCGACCTTTCCGTGTGCGTGCCTTGTCGCGTAGCGCCGCCTTAATTGGCGCGGGCGTGCTTTGGAAAGAGCCCAGTCGGTGCGTGGCGTGAAATCGACCATCAGGAGGACAGCTTGAGCAATTTCATCGTACGCAAGGCCGCAGTGCTGGGCGCCGGTGTCATGGGCGCGCAGATTGCGGCGCATCTGGCCAATGCCGAAACGCCGGTCGTGCTTTTCGATTTGGCGGCCAAGGAAGGCGACCTCAACGGCATCGTCAAGAAAGCCATCGACGGTCTGAAGAAGCTCGAGCCGTCGCCATTGGCGACCTCGGATCGCGTCCTCTACATCGACGCCGCCAACTACGACCAGCACCTCGAACAACTGCGCGGCTGTGACCTGATCATCGAGGCCATCGCCGAGAAGATGGAGTGGAAGGACGATCTCTACCGCAAGATCGCGCCCTTCGTCGCGCCCGACGCGATCATCGCCTCGAACACCTCGGGCTTGTCGATCAACCGTCTCGCCGAAGCGCTGCCCGAGTCGCTGCGCCCGCGCTTCTGCGGCATCCACTTCTTCAACCCGCCACGCTACATGCGGCTGGTCGAGCTGATCGCCACGCGCGACACCGCGCCGTCGCTGCTTGACGACCTCGAATCCTGGTTGGTGTCGCGTCTCGGCAAGGGCGTGGTGCGCGCGCTCGACACGCCAAATTTCGTCGCCAACCGTGTCGGCGTCTTCTCCATGCTGGCGGCGATGCACCACACGCAGCGCCTGGGCCTCGGTTTCGACGAGGTCGACGCGCTGACCGGTCCGCTGATCGGCCGGCCGAAGAGCGCCACTTACCGTACCGCCGACGTGGTCGGTCTCGACACCATGGCGCACGTCATCAAGACGATGCAGGACACGCTGCCGAACGATCCGTGGGCCGCTTACTACGCGCCGCCGGTGTGGCTGACGGCGCTGATCGGCAAGGGGGCGCTCGGCCAGAAGACGCGCTGCGGCATCTTCCGCAAGGACGGCAAGGCAATCAAGGTGCTCGACCTTGCCGCGCAGGATTACCGCGACGCGCTGCCCGCCGACAAGGCAGTGGCGCCGGAAGTGTTCGCCATCCTCAAGATCAAGAACCCGGCCGAGAAGTTTGCCGCGCTGCGTGCCTGCGAACATCCGCAGGCGCAGTTCCTGTGGGCGATCTTCCGCGACGTCTTCCACTACTGTGCCTTCCACCTCGCCGACATCGCCGACAACGCGCGCGATGTCGACTTCGCCATGCGCTGGGGCTTCGGCTGGGCGCAGGGTCCGTTCGAAACCTGGCAGGCCGCCGGCTGGCAGGCGATCGCCGATGCCGTCGCCGAAGACATCGCTGCCGGTCGCGCCTTGACGGCAGCGCCGCTGCCGGCCTGGGTGGCCGGCCGGAGTGGTGACAAACCCGGCGTGCATGCCGCCGAGGGTTCATACTCCGCCTCGGCCAACACGCTGCGTCCGCGTTCGACCTTGCCGGTCTACCAGCGCCA
This sequence comes from Rhodocyclus gracilis, assembly GCF_009617575.1. Taxonomy (GTDB): domain Bacteria; phylum Pseudomonadota; class Gammaproteobacteria; order Burkholderiales; family Rhodocyclaceae; genus Rhodocyclus; species Rhodocyclus gracilis. Next base: position 21,920 of record NZ_WIXJ01000011.1, on the reverse strand, counting down.
GCTCTTCCCCGAGCGCGTCTTTGGCGAACCGGCGCTGCCGTTCACGCACGCCGGCGAAACGTTGTTCGAGAATGCCGGCCTGCGCCTGTGGCGCCTGCCGTCGGTCGACGCTGAGATCGGCATCGTCTCCTTCCGCAGCAAGATGCACGCGCTCGGCCGCGACGTGATCGAAGGTCTGCAGCAGGCGGTCGCCTACGCCGAAGCCAACCTCAAGGGGCTGGTGCTGTGGCACGACGCGCCGTTTGCCGTCGGCGCCAATCTCAAGGAAGTCGCCGAGAGCGTCGCTGCCGGTCAGTTCGATCTGCTCGAGACCTACGTTGCGGCCTTCCAGGATGCGTCGATGTCGCTCAAGTACGCCAAGGTGCCGGTCGTCGCCGCGGTGCAGGGAATGGCGCTCGGCGGTGGTTGCGAGTTCCTGATGCACTGCGCGCGCCGTGTCGTTGCGCTCGAGTCGTACATCGGTCTGGTCGAGGCCGGCGTCGGCCTGATCCCGGCCGGTGGTGGCAGCAAGGAGTTCGCGCTGCGCGCCGCGGCGGCGGCGCCGAAGACGGCCAATGCCGATCCCTTCGACTTCATCGCGCCGGTGTTCCAGACCATCGCCATGGCCAAGGTGTCGAAGAGCGGGGCGCAGGCGCGCGAGCTCGGCTTCGTTCTCGATACCGACACGCTGCTGTTCAACGCCGACGAACTGCTCTACGTCGCGCTGCGCGAAGCGCGGGCGCTGGCCAAAGCCGGTTACGCGCCGAAACTGTCGCCGCGCAAGGTGCGCGTCGCCGGCCGGCCGGGAATCGCCACGCTGGAGATGATGCTCGCCAACATGAAGGAAGGCGGCATGGTTTCGGCGCACGACTACGTCGTCGCCAAGGCGGCAGCGACGGCGCTGTGCGGCGGCGACGTCGAGGGTGGCAGCCTGGTCGACGAGCAGTGGTTGCTCACCGTCGAGCGCCAGCAGTTCGTCGCGCTGCTGAAGAACGAGAAGACCCAGCAGCGCATCGTGCACATGCTGGAAACCGGCAAGCCCCTGCGCAACTAAGGCTGACCCGAACGGATAGCCAAGGAGAAAAACCCCATGAGCAAACAGATTCAGGATGCCTACATCGTTGCCGCGACGCGTCTGCCGGTCGGCAAGCGCAAGGGAATGTTCGGTAACGTCCGCCCCGACGACATGCTGGCGCACGCGCTGAAGTCGGTCGTCGCGCAGGCGCCGGGCTTCGATCCGGCGCTGCTCGACGACGTCATCGTCGGCTGCGCCATGCCGGAAGCCGAGCAGGGAATGAACGTCGCGCGCATCGGCGTGCTGCTCGCCGGCCTGCCGAACACGGTGCCCGGCATCACTATCAACCGCTTCTGTTCGTCCGGCCTGCAGGCCGTCGCCGACGCGGCGGCGCGCATCCGCCTCGGCGAAGCCGACGCGATCATCGCCGCCGGCACCGAAACGATGAGCCTGATGAGCCAGATGATGGGCAACAAGATCGCCATCAATCCGGCCATCTTCGAGAAGGACGAAAACACCGCCATCGCCTTCGGCATGGGCATCACCGCCGAGAAGGTGGCGCAGCGCTGGCAGGTGTCGCGCGAAGACCAGGACGCCTTCGCCGTCGCTTCGCACCAGAAGGCGGTCGCCGCCATCGCTGCCGGCAAGTTCCGCGACGAAATCTCGCCCTACACCGTCGTCAGCCATCTGCCCGACCTGAAGACCGGGCAGGTGCGCGTCAGCGAGTTCGTCGCCGACACCGACGAAGGGCCGCGCCCGGATTCGAGCCTGGAAAAACTTGCCAAGCTCAAGCCGGTGTTCGCCGCGCGCGGTTCGGTGACGGCCGGCAACAGCTCGCAGATGTCCGACGGATCGGGCGCCGTTCTGGTCGTTTCCGAAAAGATCCTCAAGCAGTTCAACCTGAAGCCGCTGGCGCGCTTTGCCGGCTATTCGGTCGCCGGCGTGCCGCCCGAGATCATGGGCATCGGCCCGATCGAGGCGATTCCGCGTGCGCTCAAGCAGGCCGGTGTCGCGCTCGCCGACATCGACTGGATCGAGCTCAACGAGGCCTTCGCGGCGCAGGCGCTGGCGGTCATCCGGACGGTCGGCCTCGATCCGGCGAAGGTGAACCCGCTCGGCGGCGCCATCGCGCTCGGTCACCCGCTCGGCGCCACCGGCGCCATCCGCACGGCGACGACGGTGCATGCGCTGCAACGTGAAAAGCTGCGCTACGGCATGGTGACCATGTGCATCGGTACCGGCATGGGCGCCGCCGGCATCTTCGAAGCCATTCGCTGATGCCCATTCCGCCGGCCGGGGTGTCCTGCCCCAGCCGGCGGACGCGTTGATGATCCCCTCTTTCTGGAACCGCATTCCGCCACGCTGGCGGCCGGCACTCTTTCGTTTCGGGCTGAACTTTTTCCCTGCCTACCGGGCGACGGGCGGGCGCGTCGTCGCCGTGGCGCCGGATATGTTGGGCGCGCGCGTGCGCCTGCCTCTCGGTTGGCGGACCTGCAACGGCGCCGGCACGACCTTCGGCGGGAGCCTGTACGCGGCGACCGATCCTCTGTTCGCCTTGCTCCTCGCCGTCAATCTGGGGCCTGACTACGTGGTCTGGGACAAGGCGGCGTCGATCCGCTACCGCCGCCCTGGCCGCACCACCTTGTTCGCCGACTTTCGCATTTCGCCCGAAGACCTGCGTGTCGTCCGCGAAACCGTCGCGCGTGAGGGGCGCTGCGACCGGCATTTCCATGTCGACTTCTGCGATGCTGAAGGCGTCGTGCACGCGGGCATCGACAAAACGGTCTACATCGGTCGGCGCCATCCGCCGTCCGGCGAAAACCCGCCAATGCCCCGCTAAACGCGCGAAATTCGCTTCTGGCATGCTCTTCTGGCATCCCCGTCCGGCGACGGATCAAGGATAATAGGGCGCAACCATCCCTGCGGAAGAACGATGAACCCGGAAGTATTCGCTTCCCTGTCTTGGCGCGACGCACTGGTCGGTCTGGTCGTGCTGCTGGCCGTCTATGTCGGCTTCGTCTTTCTGCGCATGCGCGCATTGCAGCGTGCGCCAGCGACGTCGCCCGTGACGCCCGCGGCGGCTGGCACGGCGCTCGCCGCCTACGCCGCTGTTGCCGAGGAGCCATCCCTCGCCACTCCGGCGCCGCCCGCGAAGGAAGAGCCAGCCCCCGCAGCGCCGACACGTGTTGCCGATTTCGCCTGGAACGAGCCGCCGCCGCTGGAGCCGGCGGATCGCCGCGACGTCGAGGCGCTGGAGCGCGAAGCCGCGCGCCTGCGCAACGAAACCGCCGCCTTGCGGGAGCGGGTCGGTCTGCTCGACGCCGAACTCTCGCGCGTGCGGATTACCCTGCAAGACGACATTACCGCCCTGCGCGACGAATTGCGCCGCGAAATGGAGCAGGCGAGTGTGACGCAGCATGTTTCGCCGCTCTACGGAGAAGCGATGCAAATGGCGCTGCAAGGTGCCGACGCGCTCGATATCGCGCGGCGTTGCGGTATCGCCCGCGCCGAGGCCGAGTTGGTTGTCGCCTTGACGCGCAACCACGACGAAGCCCCGTGAACGGTCGGGAGGACGACATGAACAAACACCACCAAGGAGTCGTGCATGGCTGAAAAAGCCGCTGCCAGCCCCGCCAAGGTCGAAGCCCCCGAACTCAAGCGCAAGCTCGCCTGGCGAATGGGCGTCGCCGGACTCATGATTGTCGTCCTGCTTGCCGTGCTCGCCATGTTCGACCGCCTGAATACGCCGGACGACGAAGAAGAGTCGCCGCGCTTCACCGCGCCGGTGCCCACGGCAAAGCCGACGCCGGCGCCTGCCCAGACAGCCACGCAGCCGGTGACGCAGGCGGCCAGCGGCGCGCCAAGTGCCGAAACGCCGACCAAGCCGATCGACAAGGCGCCGGTCGCCGAATCCAGCGCCGCGCCGACGCGTCCGGCGACGCCGGCCGCCACTGCGGCAGAAGCTCCGGCGCGCCCGGAAGTTGCCGCCCAGCCATCGCCGTCGCGTGCCGCGGCTCCCGCACACAATGCATCGGCGGACAAAAGCCCCAAGGCATCGCCGCCCGTCGTCAGCACGGCGCCAGCGCCCGCTGCCGCCAATCCGCCGGCGGCGCGCCCCGCTGCTGCGCCAGCGCCGGCCTCTGCCGCGGCAGCGGCCCCCCCGGCGGCTCCCGCTGCCGCGCCGGCGCTGCCGAACACGACACCGCGTTTGCTGAGTGGCTTTGCCTTGCAGACCGGGGTTTTCTCCGATGTGCGGCGGGCGGAAGAAATGCATGCCATGCTGACCCTGAACGGCATTCCATCGACCATCGAGGCGCGGGTGCAGGCCGGGCCCTTCCGCTCGCGTGCCGAGGCGAAGGCGGCGCGCGCGAAACTCGAGGCGCTGGGTATCGACTCGGTGCTGCTGTCGCCGCCGAAAGCCTCTTCGCGTCACTGAGCGCACTACCGAAGCGGCGGCGCGGCGAAACCTCCGCCGCATCGCCACCCGCCACTGCGTGCCGGTACGGTGGCAGGAGCGGCCCCCCCGAGAGCGCGCGCTTTTTGCGTTCTTCAAACCGTCCGAAGGCTAACCTCCAACCTCTTCCGGCTACCGCCTTTTTTCGAGGATGAACATCATGGCTAAAACGATCATTTCCACGCCTGACGCTCCCGCCGCCATCGGCACCTATTCGCAGGCGATCCGTGTCGGCGATACCGTCTATCTTTCCGGCCAGATCGGCTTCGACCCGCAGACGATGATCCTTGCGGATGATGTCGAGACGCAGATCGAGCGCGTGTTTGCCAACCTCAAAGCCGTCGCTCTGGCGGCCGGCGGCAGCTTGGCGGATATCGTCAAACTCAACGTCTACCTCGTCGACCTCAACGATTTCGGCAAGGTGAATGAAGCGATGGCGCGTCATTTCAGCGCGCCGTTCCCGGCGCGGGCGGCGGTGGGCGTGGCGGCGCTGCCGCGCGGTGCCCGCGTCGAAGCCGATGGCGTGATGGTGCTCGGCGGCTGATGTCGTCAGCGGTAAAACCTTCGCCGCGCCGCGCGAGCACCGCTTCGCGCACGACGAAGGAGGCCGCGCCGGCAGCACGCACGGCGCTGTCGGATGTGCCTCGCGCCAGCCCACGTGCCGCAGCGTCGCGCGCTGGCGCCAGGGAGAAAAGCGCTTCTTCCGCCCAAAAGGCGTCGACGGTAGCGATTCCCCCCGACGCCGAGATGCTGGCGGTGTCGCCGGCGCTGCGCGGCCGATTGCTCAGTCTGGGCTTGCGCCGGCAGGATGATCTCGTGCTGCACCTGCCCTTGCGCTACGAAGACGAGACGTCGCTATCGACGATTGCCGAGGCGGCTCCCGGCGTTAGCGTCCAGCTTGAGGTCGAGGTGCTCGACGTCAGCGTGCAGTATCGTCCGCGCCGGCAGTTGCTGGCACGCACCGCCGATGCGACGGGCACGCTGACGCTGCGCTTCCTGAACTTTTACGGCAGCCAGACGCGCAGTCTGGAAAACGTCCGCGACGCGGGTCGTCGCCTGCGTGTCTTCGGCGAGTTGCGGCACGGCTTTCTTGGGGCGGAAATGGTGCATCCGCGCTGCGTCGCCGTCGACGCCGACGCGCCGCTACCCGCCGCGCTGACGCCGGTCTATCCGGCCACGGCGGGTGTTTCGCAAGCCGTCTTGCGGCGTCTGGTGTCGGGGGCATTGAAGCAGGTGTCGCTCGACGAGCTGTTTGCGCCCGGTGCGCTGGTCGCCGAAGGTGGGGGAAGCGTGGCCGGGCGAACAGAGGTGACCGGGGCGGGCGCGCCCATGCCAGCCCTTTGGACTTTCGCCGATGCCGTGCGCTACCTGCATGCGCCGCCGCCCGCTGCGCCGGAGGCGGCCTTGCACTCGCGCGATCATCCGGCATGGCAGCGCATCAAGTTCGACGAATTGCTGGCGCAGCAGCTTTCCTTGCAGCGGGCGAGCCGTGCCCGGCGCCGTCAGGGGGCGCCGGTGCTGGCGCCGGCCGGTGCGCTGGCGCAGGCCTTGCTGGCGAGTCTGCCATTCCCGCTGACCGGCGCGCAGCGCCGGGTGGTGGAGGAAATTCGTGCCGATCTGGCGCAGCCCTGGCCGATGCAGCGCCTGTTGCAGGGCGATGTCGGCAGCGGCAAAACCATTGTCGCGGCGCTGGCGGCGTGTCAGGCCATCGAGGCGGGCTATCAGACGGCCTTCATGGCGCCGACGGAAATTCTCGCCGAGCAGCACTATCTCAAGCTCACGGCCTGGCTCTCGCCGCTTGGCGTCTCCGTCGTCTGGCTCACCGGCAGCCTGAAAAAATCGCAGAAGCGCGCCATGCAGGCGCAGGCAGCGGCGGGCGCACAACTGGTGATCGGTACGCATGCCCTGATTCAGGAGGATGTCGATTTCGTGCGGCTTGGCCTTGCCATCGTTGACGAGCAGCACCGCTTCGGTGTCGCCCAGCGCCTCGAACTGCGGCGCAAGGGCGGCACGCCGCACCAGCTGATGATGTCGGCGACGCCGATTCCGCGCACGCTGGCGATGAGCTATTACGCCGATCTGGACGTGTCGACGCTCGACGAGCTGCCGCCGGGGCGCACGCCGATCAAGACCCGCCTCGTGAGCGATGCGCGGCGCGACGAGGTGATCGCGCGCCTGCGCGGTGCCGTGGCGGGCGGGCGGCAGGCGTACTGGGTCTGTCCGCTGATCGAGGAGTCGGAAAAGCTCCAGTTGCAGACCGCCATCGACACGCACGCGACGCTCGTCGCGGAGTTGGGCGGGCTGACGGTCGGTCTGGTGCACGGGCGCATGAAAGCCGCCGAGAAGGCGGCGACGATGGCGGCTTTTGCCGCCGGCGATATCCACGTGTTGGTGGCGACGACGGTGATCGAGGTTGGCGTCGACGTGCCGAATGCCAGTTTGATGGTGATCGAACACGCCGAACGCTTCGGCCTGTCGCAACTGCACCAGCTACGCGGCCGCGTCGGACGTGGCGCAGCGGAGTCGGCGTGCGTCCTTCTCTATCAGGGGCCGCTGTCGCCGACGGCGCGCGAGCGTCTGCGGGTCATGCACGAATGCACCGATGGCTTCGAGATTGCCCGTCAGGATCTGCACTTGCGCGGCCCCGGCGAATTTGTCGGCAGCCGTCAGTCGGGAACACCGCTGCTGCGCTATGCCGATCTCGAAACCGACACTGAGCTGATCGAACTCGCCCGCGACGCGGCGACGCGCCTGCTATCGTCCGAGGCGGGACGGGCGGCAGCGGAGCGCCATCTGGCGCGCTGGATCGGTTGGCGCGAAGAACTGCTGAAAGCCTGAGACGATGACGCCTGCAACCTGCCTGAAAGGTTTTGCCGCGCGCGCTATCCATGGTGCGACGCACGGCGCCACGAATGCTGCGGTGAGGGCGCGCGCATGAGCGTCCTTTCACTGCTGTCGACGCGTCGCTTTGCTCCCTTCTTTGCGACGCAGTTTCTCGGTGCCTTCAACGACAACGTCTTCAAGAATGCGCTGGTGGTCGTGCTCACCTTCCGCGCCGCGCAGTGGACGACGCTCGATGCCGGCATCCTTGCCAATCTGGCAGGCGGCGTTTTCATCCTGCCGTTCTTCCTCTTTTCTGCCAGCGCTGGCCAGCTGGCCGACAAGTTCGACAAGGCGATGCTCGCGCGCGCGGTTAAAGGGCTGGAGATGGCGATCATGCTGGTCGCCGGCGTCGGTTTCTTTTGGCACAGCTTGCCGGTGCTGTTTGCGGCGCTGTTTCTGCTCGGCCTGCATTCGACGCTGTTCGGGCCGGTGAAATACGCGCTCATGCCGCAACACCTCGCCGCCGACGAGTTGGTCGTCGGCAACGCCCTCGTCGAGGCGGGAACCTTCGTCGCCATCCTGCTCGGAACGCTGGCGGGCGGGCTGATCGCCGCAGCCGATGTCGCGCCGCTCTGGATCGCTGTCGCGGGCGGGGCGATTGCGGCGCTCGGCTATCTGTGCAGCCGGGGCATTCCCGCCGCGCCGGCGCCAGCGCCCAGTCTGCGCTTCAACCCTAATCCCTTCAGCGAGACCTGGCGCAACATTGGTTTTGCCCGGCAGGAGCGGCGGGTGTTTCTCGCCATCCTTGGTATTTCCTGGTTCTGGCTCTACGGCGCCCTGTTCCTCGCGCAGATGCCGGCGCTGGCGAAAAACGTGCTGGGTGGCGACGAGGGTGTCGTCACGCTGCTGTTGGCGATCTTCACCGCCGGTATCGGCACCGGCTCCTTCCTTTGCGAACGCTATTCGCGGCGCCAGCTTGAGCTGGCGCTGGTGCCGCTGGGCGCGCTCGGTCTCACGCTCTTCGGCCTCGATCTGGCGCTGTCGCTTCCCGGCTTTCAGTTCGCCGCGCCGATGGCGGCGCCGACGCCAAACCCGATTGCCGCAGCGCCCGTGTCGGTCGGCGAATTGCTGTCTCCCGCGGGGCTGACGCACACGGGCATTGGCCGGACGATGTTCGATCTCTTGGCGCTCGGCGTGTTTGGCGGGCTTTTCATCGTGCCCTTGTACGTCGTCATGCAAGTGGCGAGCGACCCGGCGCACCGTGCGCGCATCGTCGCCGCCAATAACATTTTCAACGCGCTGTTCATGGTTGCCGGCGCCCTCGGCGCTGCCGCACTGCTCGCGGCGGGCGTTGGGCTGCCGCAGCTCTTTGCCCTGGCCGCGCTGGCGAATGCGCTGGCGGCACTGGGCTTCTTCGTCCGTGCGCCGGAATACCTTCGCCGTGTGCGCGACTGTTGGGCGCGTCGGTGATCCGCCCGCGTCCGTCGCTGCCGGAGGGAGGCGTCTGTCCGCCTGTGCGCCGGGCTGACGGCTGCCGACGCAAAGCGCGCGCGGGCGGCTAAAATGCCGGCCATGACGCCTCTCTCCAACCCCCTTCCCGGCTCGCCGCCGCCGCCAAGTCTGCGCGAGCGCGCGGACCACTACAGCAAGCTGATGCGGCTCGATAAGCCCATCGGCACTTTGCTGCTGTTGTGGCCGACGTTCTGGGCGCTCTGGTTGTCCTCGCATGGCCATCCCGACTGGCTGGTTGTCGGAATTTTTTCGCTCGGCACCTTCCTCATGCGCTCCGCCGGCTGTGTGATCAACGACTTCGCCGACCGTGACTTCGATCCGCACGTCGCCCGCACCCGCCAGCGTCCGCTGGCTGCCGGTAAGGTGACGACGAAAGAAACGCTGGCGCTGTTTGTCGCGCTGGTGATCGTCTCCTTCGTGCTGATCCTGCCGTTGCAGAATTGGCTGGTGATCGAGCTCTCCTTCGCGGCGCTCTTTCTTGCCGCGAGCTATCCGTTTACCAAGCGCTTTTTCGCCATCCCGCAGGCGTATCTCGGCATTGCCTTCGGCTTTGGCATCCCCATGGCCTACGCCGCGCAGATCAACAGCGTGCCGGCCGAAGCCTGGTGGCTCTTGCTCGCCAATATTTTCTGGGCGGTCGCTTACGATACTGAATACGCGATGGTCGACCGCCCCGACGATCTGAAAATCGGCATCAAGACTTCGGCCATCACCTTCGGCCGCTACGATGTCGCCGCCGTCATGTTCTGCTACGCCGTCACTTTCGGGTTGATTGGCTGGGTGGGCTATGGCGAGCACCTCGGCGCGTTCTTTTATGCGGGGCTCGCCGTCGCCGCCGGCATGGCGGTTTATCACTGGACCCTGATTCGTGACCGTGCGGGCCCGCCCTGTTTCAAGGCGTTCATGCACAACAACTGGCTCGGTGCGGCGATATTCGCGGGCATCGCGCTCGACCTGTTTTTTTCCGACCGAGGTTTCTGAGTGAACTATCACGATCTGCGCGATTTCATGGCGCAGCTGGAGAAAATCGGCGAGCTGAAGCGTGTCAGTGCCGCCGTCGACACCCGGCTGGAAATGACCGAGATCTGCGACCGCGTGCTGCGGGCGGGCGGGCCGGCGATCCTTTTTGAGCGGCCGACGACCGGCGGTGTGGCCGTGGATATCCCGGTGCTGGCGAATCTGTTCGGCACGCCGCGACGCGTTGCGCTGGGCATGGGCGAGGATTCGGTCGCCGCGCTGCGGGAGGTCGGCAAACTGCTCGCCTACCTCAAGGAACCCGAGCCGCCCAAGGGCTTGAAGGACGCTTGGGAAAAGCTGCCGGTGCTGAAGCAGGTACTCACCATGTCGCCGAAAATCGTTTCGTCGGCGCCCTGTCAGGAAGTCGTGCGCGAGGGGGCCGACGTCGATCTGTCGCGTCTGCCGATTCAGCACTGCTGGCCGGGCGATGTGGCGCCGCTGATCACCTGGGGGCTGACGGTGACGCGCGGGCCGCACAAGACGCGGCAGAACCTTGGCATCTACCGTCAGCAGGTGATCGGCCCGAACAAGCTCATCATGCGCTGGCTGGCACATCGCGGCGGTGCGCTCGACTTTCGCGATCACTGCGAAAAATTCCCCGGCAAGCCTTTCCCGGTGGCGGTGGCGCTGGGCGCCGATCCGGCGACGATTCTCGGTGCCGTCACGCCGGTGCCCGATTCCCTCTCCGAATACCAGTTCGCCGGCCTTTTGCGTGGCGCCAAGACCGAGCTGGTGAAGTGCATCGGCTCCGACCTGCAGGTGCCAGCCTCGGCCGAGATCGTACTCGAAGGCCATATCGATCCTGCGGAAACGGCAATTGAAGGGCCGTATGGCGATCACACCGGCTACTACAACGAGCAGGCGTCGTTCCCGGTGTTCACCATCGACCGCATTACCCAACGCCGCCAGCCGATCTATCACAGCACCTATACCGGCAAGCCGCCCGACGAGCCGGCGATGCTTGGCGTGGCGCTGAATGAAGTCTTCGTGCCGCTCTTGCAGAAGCAGTTCACCGAGATCGTCGACTTCTATCTGCCGCCCGAAGGCTGCTCGTATCGTCTGGCGGTCGTCAGCATCCGCAAGCAGTACCCCGGTCACGCCAAGCGCGTGATGTTCGGCATCTGGAGTTTCCTGCGCCAGTTCATGTACACCAAGTTCATCATCGTCGTCGATGACGATGTGAACATCCGCGACTGGAAAGAAGTTATCTGGGCGATGACGACGCGCGTCGACGCCGCGCGCGACACGCTGATCGCCGAAAACACGCCGATCGATTATCTCGATTTCGCCAGCCCTGTTGCCGGTCTGGGCAGCAAGATGGGACTCGACGCGACCAACAAGTGGCCGGGCGAGACGCAGCGGGAATGGGGAACGCCGATTGTCATGGACGCAGCCGTCAAGGCGCGCGTCGACGCCATGTGGCAGGACTTGGGGCTGTAGTCGCCGCTACTGCCTGAGGCTGGGGCGGCGGACGTGGGGGCCGCCCTGTCGCCCAGACCTCCACGGTGCGTCTCCAGGCGGCTCTCCGCGCTTGATCCCGGACGGTCTCGACCCACACCGGCCTTACTGCGCGGCGACCCAGCCCAATAGTGCGTCGATTGCCGGTTTGCCTTGCCGCGCCTGCGGATCGTTGATCAGGCAGACCGTGATCCAGCGCCGCCCGGAACGGTCGAGGACGTAGCCGGCGATGGCGCGAACGCCGTCGAGATAGCCGGTTTTCAGATGCGCGCGCCCCGTCGCCGGGCTGTCGCCGAGACGGCGTTTAAGCGTGCCGTCGACGCCCGCCAGCGGTAGCGAGGCCATCAACTCCGGCATCACCGGGCTTTGCCAGGCCGCCTGCAATAGCTGGGCGAGCGTCGTGGCGCTTACCCGTTCGCTGCGGGAGAGTCCCGAGCCGTTGTCGAGGATGAGCCCCGACGTATCGACGCCCTTGTCGGCGAGCCAGTTGCCGACTCGCTGGCGGGCCGCCGCGGGAGTCGCCGGGCGTTCGCTGGCGAGTGTCAGGAATATCTGCCGCGCCATGACGTTGTTGCTGTACTTGTTGACGTCGCGCACGACGTCGGCGAGCGGTGGCGATTCCTCTGTGGCGAGGCGTTGCGCGCCGGCGGGCGTCAGGCCCGTCCGCAGGCGGCCGCGCCAGGTGCCTCCCATCTCCTGCCAGAGCGTGCGGAAAAGCCGCTCCACCTGTACGTCGGGCGCCCACGGCGAGAGGTTCAGCGCCTTCTCGCCGCAACCCGCCGGGAATACGCCCGTCAGCGTGAGGGTGTCGCCACTCACGGCGATTGCCAGCTTTTCGCGCCAGTCGCCGCAGGCTTCCTCGCTCAGGCGCAGACGATTGATGAGACGCACGCCGTCGCCCGGCGTTTCGTTGATGAGCGTGACCCGGCGTGCCTCGCTATTGGCTTGCAGCGTCAGATGAATGCTGTTGAGGTTGAGGAGAAGGGCGTCCGGGCCGGCGTTGTACGGGCGCAGGGGTTCGTTATCGAACGCCGCCGGGTCGTGCGCGGGGAGAGCGAAGGCGCTGCGGTCGACAATGAGGTCGCCGGCGATCTCCGTGAGGCCACGGGCGCGCAGTTGCCGCAGCAGCAGCCAGAAGGCTTCCAGCGAGAGTTTCGGATCGCCGCTGCCGCGCAGATAAAGATTTCCCGCGAGGCGGCCGTTACGTATGGGGATATCCGTGAGGGCTTCGGTGGTCCATGTAAATGCGGGGCCGAGCAATTCAAGGCCGGCGTAGGTGGTGACCAGCTTCATCGTCGACGCCGGGTTCATGGCGAGTGACGGGTTTAGTGCCAGCACAGGCTGCGGCGCATCGACGGCCTGAACCACGACGGAGACGCTTTGCAGGGGGATGCCGGCATCGCGCAGCGCCGCACGCATCGCCGTCGGCAGCTCTTCCGCCAGTACGGGAAAAGTGGCCAACAGGAGCGCGAAGAAGGGGAGTAGCAGTTTCATGACGGCAATCATAGGAAGGTTTCCTGCAATCAATTTTTTCGCCGAATCTTGATCTGTGCAAAATATTGGTAGGATGCTGGGGAAATCGCTTCGCTGCCTTGGGAGGTCAGCGATGAGCACTGCGATTCATGGATGCGATAACTAAAACGACGGAGGTCTGCAATGCTCGAAAGAATGTCGCTGAAGGCGAAGATCGTGCTGCTGATATTGGCGGCGCTTTCTGGAATGGCGGCCATTATCGCCCTGTCTGCGATTGAAACGCGGAAGGACCTCGAAGACGCGAGACGTTTGGAGATTCGTGCCGTCGTCGAAGCAGCGACGAATGTCGCAGCGCACTATTACGCCGAAGAAACCGCTGGTCGGATGACCCGCGAAGAAGCGCAAAAGGCCGCCGCAGCGACCATCGGCGATAGTCGGTACGGCGGTCCCGAAGGCAAGACCGATTACGTCTATATCTTCTCCTTTGACGGGACGACGGTTGCGCACGTCAATCCCAAGTTCCTCGGCCGTAACGTGACCGAGGAGGTAAAGGACGGCAAGGGTCGCTACACCTTGCGCGACATCATCGCCGCCGCGCAGACGGGCGACGCAGGCGGCAGCTATGTCGACAGCGCTTTCCCGCGCCCGGGGCAGACCGAGCCGGTCGACAAGATCCAGTTCACCAAGGCGTTTACGCCGTGGAAGTGGGCCATCGGCTCCGGCGTCTATGTGGATGATATTGCTGCGCAGTTCATGCAGCGTCTGGTGCGTGATCTGGGCGTGGCCGGCGTGCTGCTGGCGCTCGTGGCGCTGATCGGTTTCGTTATTGCGCGCGGTGTTTTGCGTCAGGTGGGCGGCGAGCCTAACGAGGCGATTGCCTTGATGGCACGAGCCGCGTCCGGCGATCTGACGGTGTCCGTCGCCGGCGCACCGAAGGGCAGCATGCTCGGCTCGTTTGGCGAGATGCTGTCGGCGATGCGCTCGATGTTGCTGGAGATTGGCAACGGCGCGACGCAGGTGACGAAAAACGCCGAGCGTATCGTCACGGCGGCACGCGAGGTGGCGGTGGCGTCGCAGCACCAGACCGACGCGACCTCGTCGATGGCGGCGGCCATCGAGCAGATGACCGTCAGCGTGACGCATATTTCCGATAGCGCGGCCGATACCGAGCTCGACGCCACCGAGTCCTTGCGTCTGGCCGACGAAGGAGGCGAACGGGCACAGGCGGCGACGGCGCAGATCAATCGCATCGCCGCCACGGTCACTGACGCGTCGGCGCGGATTCGCAGCCTTGAAGCGCACGCGGGTGAAATTTCTTCGATTGCGGCGGTCATCAAGGGCATCGCCGGGCAGACCAACCTGCTGGCGCTCAACGCGGCCATTGAGGCGGCGCGGGCGGGCGAGCAGGGCCGTGGCTTCGCCGTCGTTGCCGACGAGGTGAGGAAGCTGGCGGAACGCACTTCGGCGGCAACGATCGAAATCGAAACGATGATTGCCGCCGTACAGTCGGAAACCGGGAGCGCGGCGCAGGTCATGGATGCGGCTCTGCCAGAAGTGGCAGAAGGCGTGCAGTCCGTGGAAGGCGCCGCCGACGCACTGCGCAAGATTCGCGATGGTGCCGACAAGTCGCTGGGCCATATTCGTGATGTGGCCGGCGCGACGCGCGAGCAGAGCATCGCCAGCACCAGCATCGCCCAGCGCGTGGAAGAAATCGCCCAGATGGTCGAGGAAACCAGCGCGGCGACGCAGTCGACGGCGGATACCGCCGCCGAGCTGGATCGTATTGCCGGTGAGTTGCACGCGCAGATCAACCGCTTCCGCTGTTGATGAGTTGCGCCGGGCCGGGGTATCGCTGCCGGTCCGGCGTTTCGTCAGCCATCGCCAGCTGGGCGTGGTGATGATCTGGCAAGGGGCGCGCAGGCGCCCCTTCTGCGACATAGAGGTTTGGCAGGGAAGTTATGCATTGAAAAAAGTTTTTCGCCACGCGTAAATCGTAAGCGGGAAGTAAGGCGCGGCTTCTATTCTCTTTCTGGCAATCGGTCCATCTGGCGGTCCGGTAGTTCACTCGTGAGGAGGGAGACATGAAAGACGATATCGTGGCGCGCATAGTCGCCAATCCAAAGTATCAACAACTCAAAAGTACTCGCGCGTCGTTCAGCATCATCATGGCATTGCTGGTGATGGTGATTTACTACGGCTACATCCTGCTGATCGCCTTCGACAAGGAATTGCTGGCGCAGAAGCTGGGCGAGGGGATGGTGACGTCGATCGGGATTCCGATGGGCGTCGGCGTGATCGTGCTGACGGTGATCCTCACCAACATCTACGTGCGCCGTGCCAATACCGAGTTCGACGCGCTGAATGACGCCATCGTCCGCGAGGAGGCCAACAAATGAGCCACCCTCTTCTGCGGCAAATGCTCGTTCTGCTTACCGGCCTGCTAGCCGTGGGCGTCGCCTTCGGTGCCGGGGCGGATCTCGGCCAGACCACCAAGCAGGCGACCAACTGGGTCGCCATCGGCATGTTCACCGCCTTTGTCGCCCTGACGCTCTGGATTACCAAGTGGGCGGCGGGCAAGACCAAGTCGGCGGCGGATTTTTATACGGCGGGTGGTGGCATCACCGGCTTCCAGAACGGCCTGGCGATTGCCGGCGACTTCATGTCGGCGGCGTCCTTCCTCGGGATTTCGGGACTGGTCTTCGCCAACGGCTTCGACGGCCTGATCTTCTCGATCGGCTGGCTGGTCGGCTGGCCCGTGCTGACCTTCCTGATGGCGGAGCGTCTGCGCAATCTCGGCAAGTTTACCTTCGCCGACGTCGCTGCCTACCGCTTTGCCCAGACGCCGATCCGTACCTTCGCGGCTACCGGTTCACTGGTCGTCGTCGCCTTCTACATGATCGCGCAGATGGTCGGTGCCGGTCAGTTGATCAAGGTGCTGTTCGGTCTGGAGTATCAGTACGCGGTGATCATCGTCGGCGTGCTGATGATGCTCTACGTGCTGTTCGGTGGCATGACGGCTACCACCTGGGTGCAGATCATCAAGGCCTGTATGCTTCTCACCGGCGCGTCCTTCATGGCCATCGCCGTGCTCTGGCAGTTCGATTTCAATCCGGAGAAGCTCTTCGCCAAGGCCGTCGAGGTGCACGCCAAGCACGACCTGATCATGGCGCCGGGCGGGCTGATCAAGGATCCGATTTCGGCCATCTCGGTCGGTCTGGCACTGATGTTCGGTACGGCGGGGCTGCCGCACATCCTGATGCGCTTCTTCACCGTGCCGAGCGCCAAGGAAGCACGCAAGTCGGTGGGGTGGGCGACGACCTGGATCGGCTACTTCTATATCCTGACCTTCATCATCGGCTTCGGCGCGATCGTGCTGCTTACGCAGGATCCGGGGGCCTACTACGTCGATGGCGACATCGCCAAGGGCTTGAAGGGCGGCGGCAACATGGCGGCGGTGCATCTGGCCAACGCCATCGGTGGCAACGCCTTCCTCGGCTTCATCTCGGCCGTGGCCTTCGCGACCATCCTCGCCGTCGTGGCCGGGCTGACGCTCTCCGGGGCGACCGCCGTTTCGCACGACCTCTATGCGACGGTGTTCAAGAAGGGGCAGGCCGATTCCGCGTCGGAGCTGCGTGTGTCGAAGATCACGACGGTGTGCCTCGGCATCCTCGCCGTTTTCCTCGGTATCGCCTTCGAGAAGGAAAACGTTGCCTACATGGTGATGCTGGCCTTCGCCATCGCTTGTTCGGCCAACTTCCCGGTGCTGTTCATGTCGGTGCTGTGGAAGAACTGCACGACGCGTGGCGCGGTCGCTGGCGGTTCGGTCGGGCTCTTCCTCTCCGTCGCGCTGACGATAGTCTCGCCGTCGGTGTGGGAGGCGGTGCTGCATCACGACAAGGGTACGGCGCTGTTCCCGTACTCGTCGCCGGCACTGTTCTCGATGTCCGCTGCTTTCTTCACCATCTGGCTGGTATCGGTGCTCGACCGCAGCAAGCAGGCGGAAAAAGAACGCGCGGCCTTCCCGGCGCAGCAGGTGCGTTCCGAAACCGGCATCGGTGCCGTGACGTCGGCCTCGCACTAAGTCTCAACCCACAGACCGCCCGCGAGGGGCGGTAACGTGGCGCGGCCCGGAACCTTCCGGGCCGTTTTTTTTTGTGCACGCCCTTGAAATAGGTGGAGGGCGACCCTATTATTAGCACTCGTTAGCCGCGAGTGCTAATACGTCGCTGCCCGGACCCGAGGGTCGGGCGCCGTGAGATTCGTAGTGACTTGAGCCTGTCTCAGGCCAAAAAAACCAAGGAGATACCGCATGAAAATCCGTCCGTTGCATGACCGCGTGATCGTCAAGCGTCTCGAAGACGAGCGCAAGACCGCTTCCGGCATCGTCATTCCTGACACCGCCGCTGAAAAGCCCGATCAAGGCGAAGTGCTCGCCGTGGGTAATGGCAAGCTCCTCGAAGACGGCAAGGTTCGCGAAATGGCCGTCAAGGTGGGTGATCGCGTCCTGTTCGGCAAGTACGCCGGCCAAACCGTCAAGGTTGACGGTCAGGAACTGCTGGTCATGCGTGAAGAAGACATCGTGGGCGTGATCGAGGCCTAAGGCTTCCTTCCGCACCGAATAACGTTTCAGGAGATATCGAATGGCTGCAAAACAAGTACTTTTCGCTGACGACGCACGCGCCAAGATCGTCAACGGCGTGAACATTCTGGCCAACGCGGTCAAGGTCACCCTCGGTCCGAAGGGCCGCAATGTCGTGCTCGAGCGCTCCTTCGGCGCCCCGACCGTGACCAAGGACGGCGTTTCCGTCGCCAAGGAAATCGAACTGAAGGACAAGTTCGAAAACATGGGCGCGCAACTGGTCAAGGAAGTGGCTTCCAAGACTTCCGACAACGCCGGTGACGGCACCACGACCGCGACCGTGCTGGCGCAGGCCATCGTTCGTGAAGGCTTCAAGTACGTCGCGGCCGGTTTCAACCCGGCCGACCTGAAGCGCGGCATCGACAAGGCCGTTGGCGCCATCGTCGAAGAAGTGAAGAACATCTCCCGTCCGACGACGACCTCCAAGGAAATCGCGCAAGTCGGCTCGATCTCCGCCAACTCCGACTCGGCGATCGGCGAAATCATCGCCAACGCCATGGAAAAGGTCGGCAAGGAAGGCGTCATCACCGTTGAAGACGGCAAGTCGCTGAACAACGAACTCGAAGTCGTCGAAGGTATGCAGTTCGACCGCGGCTACCTGTCGCCCTACTTCATCAACAATCAGGAAAAGCAGATCGCCGTTCTCGATCAGCCTTTCGTCCTGCTTTTCGA
Source organism: Rhodocyclus gracilis (assembly GCF_009617575.1). Taxonomy (GTDB): domain Bacteria; phylum Pseudomonadota; class Gammaproteobacteria; order Burkholderiales; family Rhodocyclaceae; genus Rhodocyclus; species Rhodocyclus gracilis. The sequence continues at coordinate 3,878 of NZ_WIXJ01000011.1, read as the reverse complement.
CAAGAAGATTTCCAACATCCGCGATCTGCTGCCGGTACTGGAACAAGTCGCCAAGGCTGGTCGTCCGCTGCTGATCATCGCTGAAGACGTCGAAGGCGAAGCGCTGGCGACCCTGGTCGTCAACAACATTCGCGGCATCCTGAAGACCGTTGCTGTCAAGGCGCCGGGCTTTGGCGACCGTCGCAAGGCCATGCTCGAAGACATCGCCATCCTGACCGGTGGCCAAGTGATCGCCGAGGAAGTCGGCCTGACGCTCGAAAAGGCAACGCTGCAAGACCTCGGCCAGGCTGCGCGTATCGAAGTGGGCAAGGAAAACACGACGATCATCGACGGTGCCGGTCAAACCGCCACCATCGAAGCACGCGTCAAGCAAATCCGCGTGCAGATCGAAGAAGCGACCTCCGACTACGACCGTGAAAAGCTGCAAGAACGCGTCGCCAAGCTGGCCGGCGGTGTTGCCGTGATCAAGGTTGGCGCGGCCACCGAAGTCGAGATGAAGGAAAAGAAGGCGCGTGTCGAAGACGCGCTGCACGCCACGCGCGCTGCCGTTGAAGAAGGCATCGTTGCGGGCGGTGGCGTGGCCCTGCTGCGTGCTCGTTCGGCCATCAAGGATCTGAAGGGCGACAACGCCGATCAGGACGCCGGTATCAAGATCGTGCTGCGCTCGATCGAAGAGCCGCTGCGCCAGATCGTCGCCAACGCCGGCGACGAGCCTTCCGTGGTCATCAACAAGGTGCTCGAAGGCACGGGTAACTACGGCTACAACGCCGCTAACGGCACCTACGGTGACCTCGTTGAGCTGGGCGTTCTCGACCCGGCCAAGGTGACCCGTTCGGCGCTGCAAAACGCCGCTTCGGTTGCCGGCCTGATCCTGACGACCGACGCCATGGTTGCTGAGCTGGCCGAAGAAAAGCCGGCTGGCGGCATGCCGGGCATGGGTGGTATGGGTGGCATGGGCGACATGGGCATGTAAGCATCGCCTGACGTTGCGCAGTATCCCGAAAGACCCCGCTTCCGAGCGGGGTCTTTTTTTGGTCGGTCGCCGCTCCTCTGTCATGCCAGACGGATTGCGTTCTTGCATTGGCCGCGGCGCAGCGCTCTTTGTTACACTGCGTCGGCTGTTTGCGCTCGCTGGCTCCTCACTCAGTGAGGTTTGGCCGTCCTTGGCTGCGTGCCGATCCTTCTACTTTCTCTCGATGCCATGCGGATTCTGTTTGCCGAAGACGATCCGATCATTTCCGACGGCCTTGGCCGCTCGCTGCGCCAGTCGGGTTATGCCGTTGATTGTGCGCTGAACGGTATCGACGCCGATACGGCACTCCTCACGCATACCTACGATCTGGTGATCCTCGACCTCGGTCTCGGCCGTATGTCGGGTCTGGAGGTGTTGCGCCGCTTGCGTGCACGTGGCAGCAATACGCCGGTGCTGATCCTGACGGCGCTTGATGGCACCAGTGACCGCGTGCGCGGACTCGATCTGGGCGCCGACGATTACATGGCCAAGCCGTTCGAGCTTGTTGAACTCGAGGCGCGAGTGCGGGCGTTGACGCGGCGCTCTTCCGGTACCACGCCGGTGGTTCAGTGCGGCGCCTTGAGCTTCGACCAGACCGGACGGACGGCGCAGTTGGCCGGCGTGCCGCTGGAGCTTTCCGCTCGCGAGATCGGGCTGCTCGAGGTGCTGGTGGCGCGGGCAGGGCGTCTTGTCAGCAAGGACCAGCTCGTTGAGCAGTTATGTGGCTGGGGCGAGGAGGTCAGCCACAACGCGATTGAGGTGTACGTACACCGCCTGCGCAAGAAGCTGGAGTCGGGGGGGGTGCGTATCGCGACGGTCCGCGGACTCGGGTATTGCCTTGAAAAACCCGCCGAAGACCGCAAGCCCTGAAGGGCAGCGCTCGCTCTTTGGCGAGATTCTGGATTGGATGCTGGCGCCACTGCTCTTCGTCTGGCCGATCAGCATCGCCGTAACGCACTACTTCGCTTACAGCGTCGCCAGCTTTCCTTACGACCAAGCCCTGCGCGAGCAGGTCAACACCGTTGCGCGGCAGGTGCAGTTCGTCAACGGTCGGCCCAGGGTGGTTTTCCCCGGGCCGGCGCGAGCTCTACTGCGCGCGGACGAGATCGACAGTGTCTACTTCCACGTCCTCGATCCGGATGGCCGCTTGCTCGCCGGGGATCGCGAATTGCCGCCGCCGCGTGAGTTGGCCGTGCCGCTGAATGAGGAGGCGGGGGAGGTGTATTTCCGCGATGCAGAAGCCGACGGCCGCGACCTGCGTGTGGCCTATCTGCATCTCGCCGAGGCCAGTGCGCCGCGCGAGAAATGGTTGCGGGTCGAAGTGGGCGAGACGATGGACAAGCGCTCGCAGCTCGCCAACAAGATCATCGCCAGCGTCATCCTGCCGCAATTCGTCATCATCCCGCTGGCCGTCATCCTCGTGTGGTTCGGCCTCTCGCAGGGGCTACGGCCGCTCACTCGCCTGCGCGAACGGATCGAATCGCGGGCCGAGGGCGATCTGTCGCCGATTTCCGCGCGCCGTGTACCTGAGGAACTGCAGCCGCTCACCGACGCGTTCAATGCCATGATCGCCCGCTTGCAACACAATATGGATGTGCAGCGGCGCTTCGTCGCCGACGCGGCGCATCAGATGCGCACGCCGCTGACGGGGCTGAAGATGCAGGCGCAGCTGGCGATGCGTGAGCGCGATCCGGACGATCTGCGGCACGCTTTGCAGCAGATCGCCAGTGGTGTTGATCGCGCCTCCCATCTTGTTGATCAACTGTTGGCGCTGGCGCGAGCCGAGGCGAGCGAGAACGCTCTGCAGACGCTGGTGCCGCTCGATCCGGATGGGCTGCTGCGCGATGTCGTCGGTGACTGGGTGGCGCGCGCGATGAGCCGGCACATCGATCTCGGCTACGAGGCGGCCAACGACGAGGTGCTCATTCTCGGCAATGCCCTGTTATTGCGCGAGTTGATTAATAACCTGATTGATAACGCCTTGCGCTACACGCCCGAAGGCGGTTGTGTGACATGCCGCATCGTCGCCCAGGGCGATTTCGCAGTGCTCGAAGTGGAAGACAGCGGTATCGGCTTGACTGAGGAAGACGCCGTCCGTGTCTTTGATCGCTTCTATCGCGTCGATGGCACCGGCGTCGAGGGAAGCGGCTTGGGGCTCGCCATCGTCCGCGAGATTGCCGAATTGCACCGTGCCGCCGCCAGCTTGCGCCCCAATGCGCCGCGTGCGGGGCGGGCCGCGCCAGCGCCCGGCGCAATCGCGCGTGTTGTGTTTCCGACCTGGCGCGTCGATCCGCCAGCGGCGGCATCGCCAGCGCCTTCGGCCCCGCAATCCCCCGCCGAAGGCGGTCCGCCCCTCGCCTAAACGGCGGCGAGCCGCCTGCAATGGCGAAAAGTTGCGTCTTTTTTACGACTTCTTTTGACGGACGGAAAAGTGCTCGTTATAATCGAGCCCTCTTGGCCAGTTAGCTCAGTTGGTAGAGCAGCGGATTGAAAATCCGCGTGTCCGTGGTTCGATTCCGCGACTGGCCACCAGAATTTGAACGGCTTCCAAAAATGGAAGCCGTTCTTGCGTGTGGGGCGCGCTGCTGTGTGGAGTGCACTGCTCGCTGGGTGGTGCGCCATCCTTCGGCCTAGAGTAAGAGGCGGGCGAATATCGCTCGGTCGGAGGCGTGGAATTGCCGCTTTTGAGTATTTTCAAAAAAGGTGTTGACGCCAGTCAGAGTGTCTGTATAATTCGCTCCTTCGCTGCTGACGCAGCGAACGAATTCGAAGCAAGTGCTTGAATTCAAAGTTCTTTAAAAACGAGACAATTGATAGGTGTGGGTGCTTGTCGAGGTGACCGGACGCGAGTTCGGGAGCAAAAAGA
>NZ_WIXJ01000010.1 GCF_009617575.1 Rhodocyclus gracilis | reverse complement strand
CAATCTCCTTTCAACATCACGAAAATTGTGCCGAAAATTCCAGCTCAAATTGGTACGAAATTTCGGTGTAGCCTCACAATCAAAGTCCTGCAACAAGGCTGGGGCACGTATTACATTCTGAACGTGCAATCGGCTTATCGCCATATTCGGCCACGTTGTGCTTGGAGAGAGAGCTTGAAAACAGAGATGCCCGACAATGTATCGCCCGACCCCTATCCCGAACTACCGGTAGAACGAGGACCTCACGGTCGCGGTGTCGGGCGCTGGGTAGTGGATGAGAAACACCGCTACTTGGCGCGCTACCTCGACGCCACGCGCGAAGCGCAAAAGAAATTCAAGCACCGGGTTCTGATCGACCCCTTCTGCGGTCCGGGTCGCGTCCAGGTCGAGGGGGAGAGCTTCACACGGGATGGCGGGTCGGTCGCGGCTTACCGCCAGTCCGTACTCTCCGGCGCGCCATTCACAAAGCTGCTCGTGGGCGACATCGAAGCCGACCGTGTCCACGCCAATGAACTGAGGCTCAAGGCAGCGGGCGCAGACGTACAAAGCTTCGTCGGACCGGCCAAGCAGACCGTTGACGAAATGGCCAAAACCGTCCCTTTCGGAGCGCTAGCGCTTGCCTACATCGATCCTTACAACCTAGAGTTCCTGTCCCTCTCGATCATCGAGCGACTAGCCAAACTGCAGTACGTAGACTTTGCAGTCCACTTCAGCCTGATGGACCTGACGCGAAATATCGACATGGAGCTGGACCCCAAGCGGGACCGTTTTGATGATGCTCTGCCGGGTTGGCGTCTTGCCGCCCCGACCGATGATCTGTCCAAGTCGAGACTGCCCTACTGGTTCTTCGACGCGTGGTGCAAGGCGGTTGGAGCCTTGGGCTTCAAGATCAGCGGGCAGATGCCACTGATCACCGACGGCAAGGGGCGTTCGATTTACCGCCTCGTCTTCTTTTCGCGCCACCCGTTGCCGGACCGCATCTGGAACGACATCGCCCGCAGCGGCAATTTAGACCTGTTCTCTAACTAATCGCGCCTGCAATCGCCAGGATGCCACGGCGTCCTGGATTAATCTATTCCTTGATTAGTGGACGTATGTACACTAAAGTCATGATATGGCTCGAACCAACAATGACGCCCAGCACTTGTGCCGCCTGCGCGACCTGTACGCCCGCGCGGGTTGCATGCCGTCGTACAGCGAAATGTCCAGGGCGCTGGGGTTCAAGGCCAAGAACGCGGCCTTCAAGCTGGCCCAGCGCTTAATCGCGTCAGGTCATCTGGAAAAATCTTTAGGCGGGCGGCTCGTGCCCGGCCCCGGGTTCTTCACAGTCGATGTCAGTGATGGCGAGGTGAGAGCAGGATTCGGCTGCGAAGGCAATGCCACCAGCCTTTTCCATGCACAAGCGCTGGATCAGTTGCTTATAGCCAGGCCGTCGAAAACCATGTTCCTGAAGGTGCGCGGCGACTCGATGGTCGGCGCCGGCATCCTCAGCGGCGATGTGGCCGTAGTGGAGACGAGCATGCAGGCGGTCCACGGAGATGTGGTGGTAGCCGAGATCGATGGTAGCCATACCATTAAGGAATACAGAACCGACCTTGGCAAACCGCACCTAACCGCACACAGCGGGGACAGGCACAGCCTGAGCGCTAAAGAGACGCTGAACATCATCGGGGTTGTCAGGGGAATCGTCCGGAGTTACAAGCCGTCGCAGACGGGGCAAGCTAAGCTAGAAAAGCAGGGAGCATTGCGATGACGACAAGCAGCAAGATCGAGTGGACGGAGCAGACTTGGAACCCTACCGTGGGATGCGCCAAGATATCTCCGGGGTGCAAGCACTGCTATGCAGAGACCATGTCCAAGCGCTTGAAAGCCATGGGCACACCTGGCTATGAGAACGGATTTGCACTGACCCTGCTGCCAGAGCGGCTCAACGACCCCATTAAGCGGAAGAAGCCCACGGTGTATTTCGTTAACTCGATGTCGGACCTGTTCCACGATCGGGTGCCGGATCACTACATCGACAAGGTGTTTGAGGTCATTGCGCAGACCCCTCACCATACGTACCAGATCCTCACCAAACGCGCCGCACGCATGGCTCGGTATTTCCGGACGCGCTCGGTGCCGACCAACGCCTGGCTGGGAGTCTCCGTCGAAGACCGTAGTTTTGGTGTACCGCGCATCGACTATCTCCGTCGAGTGCCGGCCACCATCCGCTTCCTGTCGATAGAGCCACTGCTGTCCAATGTGGGCGAGCTAAACCTGCAGGACATCCATTGGGTCATCGTCGGCGGCGAGTCCGGACCAAAGGCGCGACCAATGAAGATGGAGTGGGTCGAGGCTGTACGCGAACAGTGTCAGGAGCAGGACGTAGCCTTCTTTTTCAAACAATGGGGCGGCTGGGGAGCAGATGGCAAGAAACGCGCGAAAGCGGCCAACGGTCGTGAGTTGAACGGCCGGACATGGGACGAAATGCCGGCGACGCCCATTTATCGCGGCGACGCCGTCCGATCTGCATGACAGGCGCTTGACCCTAGGAAGCTCCGCAGGCACATTGCTGTACAGGGACCATCAGAGCGCGCTCAGCGTGCCATTCAATGCCACATTACGACTGGATTTGGGGAGAACCGCCCCCGCTGCTGAAGCGGCACAGTGAAGTTAAACACGCGCTTCTGCGCAACTATCTGGTCGACTACTTCCTGACGCTGGTGTCAATGCCGCAGCAGGACAAAATCCAGCTGACCATTGTAGATGGCTTCTGCGGAGGGGGGCTCTACCGGAACGAGTCCGGCCAGGAGGTGCCAGGCTCCCCGTTGGTAATTCTTGAGGCAATTCGAGAGGCCGAGGTCTTGGTCAACTTACGGCAGGAGCGCCGCAAGCCAATTCAGATCGATGTGGAATTAATTTGCATCGATGACTGCCTCCACGCGCTGAACTACCTGAGTCATGTTCTCGATGGCAGGGGATATGGTGGAGCCGTGGCCACAGGGACCATCAAGCTGGTTAAAGGCAAGTTTGCCGACCACTGCAGGGCTGCGATTCAGCGGGGCCAAGATCGCAGCCCGCGTTCGGGACGTGTGCTGTTCGTACTCGACCAGTATGGCTACTCCGCCGTGCCGATGGCCTGCTTGCACGACATCTTCGCCAAGTTAAAGCACGCGGAGGTGATCCTCACGTTCTATATCGACAGCCTGATCAGCTACCTCAACGAGAAGAACCTCGCAGACTTCGAGTTGACGACGGGCATCCGCTCGTCGGTGCGTGCGGCCGACTTGGATGAGACCAAGCAGTCGCCGCGATGGCGGGTCAAGTTGCAGTCTTCCCTTTACCAGAGCTTGACCAGCCAATGCTCGGCACAGTTCTACACACCGTTCTTCATCCGGCCCGAGCGCGGACATGGTGACTTCTGGCTGCTTCACCTCTCGCAGCACTGGAAGGCGCGCGACGTAATGGCGACTACTCACTGGAAACACCATAATCACTTTGCACACTACGGCAAGGCGGGTTTCCATATGTTCAGCACGGGCTACATCGGCAAGATCGACGACGAAAACCGACTACAAATGGGATTCGATTTCAGCGAAGTGGCGGCGACGGTCAGCAAGGAAACGATGATGGAGCAGATCCCGACCATGCTCTTCGAAGGCGCCGAAGGCATAACCTTCGAGCAGTTTTTCCTCAGATTGATCAACACGACGCCAGCAACGCGTAGCATGGTGGAGGCGACACTGCTCGAACTACATCAGAGCGGCGAGATCATGGTTACAGATAATACCGGCGACGCCTCCAAGGCACGCGTCAAGCTCAAACCCGACCATGTGTTGCGCTTGCCCTCGCAACGCTCCTTCAGTTTCTAGCGGCGCCCGCATCCAAGTCCGTGCCACCATCAACCGCCTAGCTGAGATTTTTGCGCCGACTTGACCTCACTTAGCCGATACAAAGGCGGCAGGTTACCACGGCCATGACATCAGACCGCGATCCGAAAATCGCGGCCTTCGTGTTCGTCCACGACGCTGCCCCGATGGGGCGGAAAAGGCGTTACCACCAAGTCCTTCCCGGCGAAGGGCTCGGCTAGCTCCGCATCCCGCTAACGAACGAAGGTTGCCCAAGCTGACCGAGGACGGTTTAGCAGCGGCATTTCACGGTTCGATGACACGGACAAGGATCAGGATAACGCGGGTTAGATCGCGCCGAGATATCAGCTATCATCCCTTCCGCATCATAGGCATTACATAAAAGCAATGGCTTCCGTCTTGACGGCGCGGGGCAGTGTTCCGAGAATTGGGACGAGTGTCGAAAGGGGTAGCGAGATGGCGTATGACTATGATGGTTCGTTTCGCGAGCAGGCGGCTTACGCACGTGGGCGTGCCGAAACATCGCGGCCATCGGATCCCGTCGACAAGTATCTCGGCGGCGGAACGGCGCTGGAGAATTTTCGGCTGAAGGAAGAGAACGCGACGCTCAAGGAGCAGATTCAGGATCTGCAGCGGCGATTGGTCGGCACAAAGGCGGTTCGCGATACGTTGAAGAATGCGCTTAGAGAAGTGCAACCGAATCATCCGCTGATCGTCCCGTTCAGCGGCAATCCTACGCTTGTAGCCATTGCTGAGCGTGCGATTGACGAGGCCTCCGGCCGCACCTGACAGAGAAGTCGGTCAGGGGTGACTTCCCAAGCAGCCGCCTTCGGGCGGCTGTTTCTTTTTGTGCATCGGAAACGCTCGAATCTGTGTTCAAACGCGATTGGAACGATCTGCCGTCGATTTTGGAGCAGTCTTGTGCAACTTCAGCGTGTCGCGCGTGTGACTATCGATGTCGCCAGCCAGGATCACGGCGTCCACGTCGAGCACAGGCGGCTCCCAGTCCTTTGTTTCGAGGTGCTGGTCGGAATAGAGTGCAAATCTCATATCGCCAACCTTGTCGCTTGGTCGATGTCGCCGCCCACCGCGATCCAGCCCAGCCGGTTCGCTTTCGCGTCATCGAGCGAGTGGTGCCGGCGCAAACTGCGGAACGCCTCTTCTACAGCCTCGACGAAGCGGTCGTAGTCATTGAGGCAATTCGTGGTCAGCAGCAGCGGCCTTCCATCAAGGTTCTCTGGCCACGTCCGCGCGCCGGAGAATATCTCCTGAATCCACGGCCAATCCCAAGCCAACGAGTCGGTCGCCAGCTGCACCGGCTGTTCGAAGCTCTCCAACCAACTGCCCAAACCAAGAGCCAGGTCGGACATCGTCATGAGGGCGCTTCCGCCTTCAAGCTGCGGCAATACTTCCTGTCGGGCAAAGTCGCCCACATCCGCCAATCGATAAGTGTCGGACAACTCAGCGTAGAACGTGCGCTCACCATCTTCGGAGATCAGGCCGATGGAAATGAGCTTGGGATCGATGCCCAGTTCGGTAAATTCGGTGTCGAAGAAAATGAGCATGCCCAACCCTGTCGAGATCTGGTGAGCGAAGAACAGTCGGAAATAATGAGGGAAACGCGCAAAACATCATGCAGCCCTGGCGCTCCCTTTTCGACGCAGCATCCACGATCGCAGAATGGCTTCGCCTTCTGTTTCGATTTTGTGCACCATCGCCGCGCGCGCAGTCACATCGTGCTCACCATGGGCTTTTTCCACTAGCGCCGCCAGCCTCGCATGATGCTCGTCGGCGTCATCGTATTCGGGCAGTCGCATATGCTTGAACACATCCCCTACCTGGATAGATACGTTATGGCTTTCTACCCATTCACGCACTATCGGTGTGTTCAGCAGGCCACAGAGAAAATAAGCGGGTTCCTTTGCGTCGAACCCCGCAAAATATACCTTGTGGTCAGGGATGTACGGACGCCTACCGACCAGAGGAACCACAGCACTACCGGCCACCGCGGCGTAGAAGCGATTGGACATTTCAGGCCAAACGACTTTCCATGGCTGGAAAGTGTAGTCGCCCACGTTGTACACGGCATAGAACGGAGCCCCCTTCATCTGCCGCCGGAAGGTTGAACGCGCATTCAACAGTGCCTTGTAGCCGGAGAACCACGCCTTGGTCTTGGCGAGCCACGGGCTATTCATTTCCACCTCGCAAGCATCATAGGCCGCGCTACTGATGCCTGTGTTGGGCACGAAGGTATAGAGGACTTCGTCTTCCAGGAGCGGGTCGTTCAACTTCAGGTAGCAGGGCTCGAAATCGCCAGCCCCTTTGACGAGGGGATATAGCTGGGTGGCTTCAACCCAAGCGGTCCTGGCCACTCCGATGTCCTTTTTCCCGGCCTCCGGGCGGCTGCGCACTTGCACCAGCTGGCCGTTACTCTTGACGACAGGGACGAAGAACACGCCATTCAGATCCGTAGTGATTCCTTTGCGTCCGACTGCCCAGTCGCACGTGCCAGAAAGAGCGCTCAATTCGTCGTAACGTCCTGTGTCTAGAACAGCCCAAGGGGAACCTGCACCGTCAACGGGCACAGCTTCCTTGGCAGTAATCACCACTCGCCCCATCACCGTTGTGAGGTCTAGGTCCGCGGGGATAGTTTTCGTACTTCCGGGTGCGCTATTCCAGAGCCTATAAGGCACAGGGTAAGTTCCCGGCGAGGCCGTCTTGTTGAAAACGGCAACGACGGTATGGTTGCTGGCGTCGTCGAACGGCTTCAGCGCCTTCATGTCATCCACGCCAATAGGCGCCAAGTGCTGTGTTTTGGGATCGGCAGGATGAAGTCGAAAGTTTCGGAAGCCGACTGAGGATGGGTTCTTGAAGATCGTTCCCGTGATCACGAAGGCCAGCCTTCCGCGAGCCTTCAGCCACTTGTCCGCTGTGGTGTAAGTGATCATGGCGGAGATATCGAGCTCATTGCCACCGTGACGTTTATTCTTCGAGAAGATGCCATAGCGTTCGCAGGTCGGTTTGACGCGTTCGCGATATGCCTCTGGGAGCTTCGACCAGCGCACCCAAGGAGGATTGCCGATAATGCAGTCGAAATGCCCCGCCGTTGCGGACCAAAAGAAGTTACGGACGACCCTGAACCAGATCCCGTTCCACTGCTGCCGATGCAACGCCAGAATTTGGTCGTAGGTGTACCGCAATGGCATTCGCCACTCATCGGCCTCGAGGGGAGTCATCAAACCGGCCTCCAGGAGGCGCGTTTCAGCCTCTAAATACTCCGCGCCGGTTTCGACTTCTTCGCCCATCTGCGCGAAGACCTGATCAAGGCGTGCGCGATCAAAGGCAAGTGCTGACGGCAGGGCAATATCCAGCCCCGCGACTTGGCTACCAATCTGGTACCTCACGACATCCTGACCTGCGATCGGGTTTGGCGCAGGGGAGTAGATCGCATCAGCCAGCAGGACGGGAATCTCTAAGGTCTGTCCGGGTGAGTCCCGAAGCAAACTGGCGATCTCCATCAGAAAATTGACCCGTGCGGTTTGCACGGCGAGCGGGTTCAGGTCGAAGCCCCACACCGATGTGCACAGGTGGTTGACGATCTCCTCTGAGTCCCATCCGGCAAGAATGGCTTCATCGCGCATACGGCGCATGATCGCCAACAAGAACGAGCCGGAGCCGCAGGTTGGGTCAAGCACCCGCTGACATAGCCAGTCGCCGCGCGTGGCCTGCCCGACGGTGAAATCCACCAGCCAGTCGGGGGTGTAGAACTCCCCCAGACTTTGACGCAGTTTTCCCGGCACCAAGCCCTGGTAGAGATCGCGCAGCACGTCGCGTGTGTGGCTCAGAGAGTCCGTGCGATACAGCGATAGCGCAGCCAAGATGCCGCGCAAGGCAGACACGAGGGTCGCACCGTAGGTATTTTTCCGGGCGACATCCAGATACCAACTAAAGATTGCCTCTTCAACAAAACCGTTGATACCGGCCTGCGCGAAGATTCCGGCCCGTTCAATGTCCTGCGACAAGGTGTCGAGCAAAACACCATCATCGAGCAGCGCGGCCATCGCCTGTGCTGGTTGCTGGGTGGTAGTCAGACCATGGGCAGAGACGATCTCAGCGGCAAGTAGCTTAATCAGCAGAGAGTTGTAGGAGTGGATAACGAAGAGGCGCCCAGACATCTCCTGATGTGGGTGGCCTTGCCACGAGAAGCTAATTTCGAGATTGATAGCTTCGGCTTGAAAATCCGACATGTCGGAGACTTGGCCGTAGAGGGTGCGCCACTCCTCAAAGAGCATCTTGATCTTGCAATTACCGGCAGTCGCCAATTCTTGCGCAAGCGCATCGGCCATGGCCTGCATCATGGCGTATGCGTTATTTGACCCGTGACCAAAATCTGCTAACAGGTTCTCGATCGTGATCGCTCTCCGGGTATCCGCCCTGACGGCCTGAATAACCAAGCCGACGGCATACTCGGAGAAAGGGATCAGATGCTGCGTGTGGATCGCGCCATCGAGCACCTGAGCGAAGCAAACGTGATCGCCATCGATGGCGATCCCAATAAAGTCTTCGGCGGGGATGCCCGCCTTGATCGCTTCACGCCGGATGTAAGGCAACAACCGCTTCTCGGTAGCTTCCTTGAACTTGGCGCTGCTTTTGGCCCCCTTGAAAAAGCCGGGCGCCTTGAATTCGATGATGACGTTGTTGTAACTGCTATCTTTCTTGGCGCGCTCGGCGTCGAAGTGGACGTTCAGCACCAACTCCAGTGCCGATACCCACGCTACCCGAACTTCCTCTTCGCCACACCACGGACGCCTACGTCTGGCAGCGATGTGGGCGTATGCGGTCTGCTGTGCTGTGCTGTGCTGTGCTGTGCTGTGCTGTGCTGTGCTGTGCTGAGCTGTGATGTGAGGTGGGGTGGAGAGGAGGGTAGAGAAGAATAGAGTTGAGGGGTGCTGTGCTGTGCTGTGCTGTGCTGTGCTGTGCTGTGCTGTGCTGTGCTGTGCTGTGCTGTGCTGTCAGGAATTATGGTTTGGGTCATTTTCCACCGCCAAGTGCTATTTTTTCGGCTGCCGCATACGCCCTTAGCTTCGATCTCAATCGCCAGCCTCGGCTCACTCCCGATCCACGGAGGCAGCTGCAGAATTTCGTCCAGTATGCCAGATGTGCGATGCTCGATTGAGCAGGCAAAACCGCGCGACTATGCACCCCTAGCACCGCGGAGAACACTCGGTGCCCCTGCTCCCCCTCCGAACAGCGCCAAAGCACATGGGTAGTGACACAGGCAACCGAATCTGTACGCGAACACACCTCACGCCTGGTCATCAATGGTGGCCCGAGGCAGCGGTCCTCTGCAGCGAAGCCTCCTCGCGGCGTACTCCGCCGAATGGCGTACGCACTAGCCCACTTCATCGGCTACTACCCTGACGTCGAACCCCACATTAAAAGGCGATGGGATTGATTCGATCTGATTGGCTCCGACGTCCCCAGACATCGAGGTCAAGGCCGCGTGTCGTTCTCTAGGATTCAGTCGCCCCACGTTCTACAAGTACTACGGCGAATTCACTGGGTGAAGAGGTCGCGCGTAGCGATGGAATCCGTAGGCTGCGCATCGCCGCAACACGACCGGTCCCGCTGCCGCTTTGCTCAAGATAGACATCCGTCGATCAAGCCGCAGATATCGCCGCCCCCCTTCCTAGACGACCTGCGGCCTCTCCTCTCTCGTCCGCCCTTCAAATATCAAAAGAATGCGAGGATTAGCCCCCTGAAGCCTAACCTCGACAAAGCAGCCTCTACGCTGACGGACGCGACCATCAACACCGGTGAAGAATAGATCGCTGTCGATCTCACCGTCTTCATTGATGACCACCGGAAAGCTGAAAACCGCCTCCGTTCGTCCTTCTGGGCACACAACCTTGACCGTTGCTCCCGGCGGGGCGAGGGAAGCATCCGATGCAATCATCTTCAGGCCTGTCTGAACGAACCAGGGCAAGACGTCGCTTCGACGGGCCTCTGACTCGTCGCCGGATCCATCGCGTAGATCAAGTCCGCGAGCGTCAGTGGCGCGATCAGACTCGCCGCAGGCCACTTGCTGCAGTGAACCATCTGCCAATCGCAGAAGAACGTTAGCTTGGGGCATCGCTTCAATCTTCTCGCGCCAAACCTGCTTTCTGACGAGATCCGGGAACCGGACCTGACGGACGAAGGAAGCGACGCGCTGCGGCCTTGTGGCGTCCGGATCACCATCCTTCGCCTCCACTTTCCGCGCGTTCGACCGACCCGCGGAGGGAAAGCATTTCTCTCCAGGCGAGTCGGCGCCACGGGCTGGGTACCGCGCCCTCCTGTCACCAGCCTCATACGATAGTGACCTGAACGGAAAGGGATGCGAGCACGAGCGGAGACGCCAAGCGACGAAGGTTGCGTTGTCGAGATCACCGACTGGCAACCAGATACCGCTCGCGACGAGTTCAGTGCAGCCCTCAAACGGGAAGCCGGTATAGGGATATACGGGCCGACGGTCAGCTGCGGCCTTCTGACAGGAAGAGTGAATGCCGGCTGCCGCTCGCCACGCATAGGCGCTCGCGGCGATGCGACCGATATCGGATGCTGACAGCCCCGAGAGGCGATGCGCCAGTACCAGGTGGAGATGCCGCGTGTCCGGGTTGAAGTGTTTACTCGACCAAAGCGCCTCGTCACGCAAGGGCGCAGTAAAGAGGCGCTGCAAAAGGTTACTTGAGGATCCGAAGTAAAAGCGGATGAGCTCGATGCAGGGAATGAGCAAGCGGCGGCGCTCGTCGAGCGTGATCGCCACGCAGTAGGACTGTGTGTGCTGCCGATGCCACGGATGCGCGGCAAGCGGCAGGAGAAACTGCTCCTCGATCGCAAGGCCTGCCTTCACAAAAGAGGCCGTGGCCGGGGTGATCGAAAGCTGCTTAAAGGTCTCGACCTGGTAGTCGGGCGAATCGATTCGGCGTCCGTGTTGCCAGAGATCGCCAATGGAGAGTATCGGCAATGCCGAGATAGGCGCCCAAATCTCCCGCGACTGCAGGAGGTCAGTACCCTCGGGACGGAGTAAGGCCTCGCGATCGACGACATCGCCACGCAGGGGCGAGAGCACCACCTTGATGCTCGGCTGCGAATAGCGACGGACTGCGGCAGGGTAGGCGCAATCGCCGAACCAGTCGATGCGCCAGATACGATCGTCGGGCGTCAGCGATGGGAAGGTCGGCATCTCGTCGATGCCGGTTCCGGACATTCCCGTTGAAGGGGGAAAACTGGCAAACGTTGACGACAGGACCGACGTTGGCATCTACCTGATTCCAACCTATGCTGACGGCAAGAATAGTATGCCGCGCGTACAGCCTTGTCATCCCAGCAGGGGCGTCAAATCAGCCGCTTCCAGAACATCGATGTACTTTCCATCAGAGCGATGTTTATTCCAACTTATCGATGGAATTCACACCGATGTCCACATTTTCTGCCTGCCTGTCTGCCCAGTAGCTGGACCGGATCATCGGCCCGCAGGCGGCGGCGGTGAAACCGAGTTGTAGCGCCTGACGCTGGTAGTCGACGAAAACCTCCGGCAGGACGTAGCGCGTCACCGGCAGGTGGTGCGCCGAGGGCGCGAGGTACTGGCCGATGGTGAGCATCTCGGTATCGTGCCGGCGCAGGTCGGCGAGCACGTCGATGATTTCCTCGTCGCGCTCGCCCAGCCCGACCATGAGGCCCGATTTGGTCGCCACGTCCGGGCGGCGCGCCTTGAATTCCTTGAGGAGCAACAGCGAGTGCGCGTAGTCGGCGCCGGGGCGCGCTTGCTTGTAGAGGCGCGGCACGGTTTCCAGATTGTGATTGAGGACGTCGGGCGGATCGGCGCAGAGGATGTCGAGGGCAACGTCGAGACGGCCGCGAAAATCCGGGACCAGCGCCTCGATGCGCGTGCTCGGCGAGGCGGCGCGAATGGCGCGGATGACCTCGACGAAGTGCGCAGCACCGCCGTCACGCAGATCGTCGCGGTCGACGCTGGTGATGACGACGTAGCGCAGCTTCAGCGCGGCGACGCTGGCGGCGATCTTCGCCGGCTCGGCGGCGTCGGGCGGTAGCGGCTTGCCGTGGCCGACGTCGCAGAAGGGGCAGCGGCGCGTACACAGATCACCGAGGATCATGAAAGTCGCCGTGCCGCGACCAAAGCATTCGCCGATGTTCGGACACGAAGCCTCCTCGCAGACCGTGTGCAGCTGCTGATCGCGTAGCAGGCGCTTGATCTCGGCAAAGCGGCCGGCATCGGAACCGCCGACCTTGACGCGAATCCACGACGGCTTGCGCAGCGGCTCGCTGGCGACGACCTTGATCGGAATGCGTGCGGTTTTCGCCTCGCCCTTCTGCTTTTCTCCGGCAACGAGGCGTTCGCGCGGCGGCGTGGCGACAGGGGCGTGATCGTGCAGGGGGTCGGACATCAGTCGGTTACCTCGAGGTTCTCAGCGCGCCCGGAGTTCTGAACGTTGCCAGAGCCCGCAGAGTTTTCAGAATGCGCCGCGCTGTTGGGCGCACCGCCCGGAACGGCCAGCAGGGTCGCCAGTCGCTGCGCCAGCGCGAGGCCGGCGGCGTGGGACGTCAGGTCGACGCCCTGATCGCGCGTTTGCGTGACGGCCAGACCGGCGTAGCCGCAAGGGTTGATGGCGGCAAAGGGGGACAGGTCCATGTCGACGTTGAGCGAAACGCCGTGGTAGCTGCGTCCGTTGCGGATGCGCAGGCCCAGTGCGGCGATTTTTGCCGGATGGGCGGCATCGGTACCAGCCGTACCGGCGGAGCGTTCGCCGACATAGACGCCGGGGGCGCCGTCGATGCGGCCGGCGGCGACGCCGTAATCGGCGAGCAGGTCGATGGCCGCCTGCTCGATGCGCGAGACGAGTTCGCGCACTTTCAGCCGACGCCGGGTGAGGTCGACGAGCACGTACACCACCGCCTGACCGGGGCCATGATAGGTAATCTGGCCGCCACGGTCGATGTTGACGAGCGGTACGCCGATATCGGCGAGCAGGTGTTCGGGGCGCCCCGCCTGGCCGAGCGTGAACACCGGCGGGTGCTCGCACAGCCAGAGTTCATCCGGCGTCTCGGCGGTGCGGGCGGCGGTGAAGTCGATCATCGCCTGCCAGGTGGCACGGTAGTCCACCTGCCCCAGCTCGCGCAGACGCGGCGGCGCGAGATCAGCCAGAGGCAACAGGGGCGGGATGGGCGCCATGGAACGATCAGGCGCGCGAGCGCCCTGCCCCGGTGGCGCGATCGCGCCGGGCAAGGCTCACAGCACCACCTTGACGAGCGGATGCGCTGTCAATTCACGGTACAGCGCATCGAGCTGCGGGCGGCTGGTGGCGGTGATGGTGCACGTCAGGCTGACGTACTTACCGCCGCTGGAGGCGCGCATCTCCATCGTCGCGCCGTCGAACGCGGCGTCGTAGCGCAGCACGACATCGAGCACGGCTTGCGCCAGCGCCGCGTCGGCGCGCCCCATGATCTTGAGCGGAAAGGCGCAGGGAAATTCAAACAGGGCAGCTGCCGCAGGGGCAGCCGGACTCACATCAGACATCGGCGTTCCTCATTACATCGTCACGAAAAGCGCGGTACCACGCGTACATCTGCTGCGCCAGCGGGCCGGGGCGTCCGTGGCCGACCGGCTGCCCGTCGAGGCGGACAATCGGCAGGATTTCCTTGGTCGACGAGGTCATCCAGAGCTCGTCCGCTGCGCGCAGTTCGCGCTCGCTGATGTCGCGTACGGCGTAGGAGACGCCGTGCCGCGCCGCCAGCTCCAGCACCAGATCATAGGTAATGCCGGGCAACACGCGGTGATCCTTGGGCGGCGCCAGCAGCACCCCCTCGCTGACGACAAAAATGCTCGATGCCGCCCCTTCGGTGAGCAGGCCATCCCGCAGCAGCAGGGTTTCGACGGCGCCGGCGTCCACCGCCTGCTGCCGCGCCAGCACATTCGCCAGCAGCGAGATCGTCTTCAGATCGCAGCGCTGCCAGCGCGTGTCGGGCGCAGTGATGGCGGCGATGCCGGCGGCTCGCGTCGCGTCGCTGGGAGTCACCAGCGGCGCGGTGAAGGCAAACACGGTCGGCGCGACGCCCTGCGGAAAAGCGTGGTCGCGCTTGTCGTCGGCGCCGCGCGTCACTTGCAGCAGCACCGACTGATCGACGAAATCGGCACTGGCGACCAACTGCCCGATCATGGTCCGCCAGCCTTCCAGACTCAGCGGATTGGGCAGATGAATGCCATCAAGGCTGGTTTGCAGACGGGACAGGTGCTCGTCGAGGCGAAACGGCCGGCGCGAGTAGACCGGGATCACCTCGTAGACGCCGTCGCCGAAGAGGAAGCCCCGGTCAAGCGGCGAAATCCGCGCCTCCGCCAGCGGCAGAAAACGCCCGTTCAGATAGACCGTCATCGCGTATGCACCCTCCGCACCGGGGAAAAGGCCGGCAGTGCCGGCCACCGCTCGGCCCGGCGCCGGCTTAGTTGAACCAGAGGCGAACCGTATCGATGAGGCGACCGAAGAAGCCCCCCGTCGGCACGGCGGTGAGCGCCAGCACCGGATAGTCGCCCCAAGGCTTGCCATCGACCGTCGCCCGCACGATGCCGACCGGCTGGCCGGCGGCCACCGGCGCCAGCAGCGGCTGCTGCGACACCATTTCTGCCTTGACGCGGCCTGCCAATCCTTTCGGCACGGCGAGGATGAAATCGTTCGCAAAGCCCGCCGCAACGGTGGAATCAGCGCCCTTCCACACGCGCACCTGCGATACCGGCTGATTCTTGGCGTAAAGCCTGACCGCGTCGAAATTCTGGAAGCCGAAGTTGAGCAGCTTGAGCGATTCCTGTGCCCGCACGGTGTCGGACTCGGTGCCCAGCACCACCGACAGCAGGCGACGCGGGCCGCGCTTGGCCGAGGCGATCAGGCAGTAACCCGCCGCGTCGGTATGGCCGGTCTTCATGCCGTCAACCGAGGGGTCCATCCACAGCAAACGGTTGCGATTGGGCTGCGAGATGTTGTTGTAGCGGAATTCCTTGATCGAGTAGTAACGCGCGTAGTCGTCGGGGAAGTCGCGGATCAGCGCCATCGCCAGCGTCGCCAGATCGCGTGCCGTCGTGAAATGCTGCGGATCGGGCAGGCCGGTGGCGTTGCGGAAGCTCGACGACTTCATCCCCAGTCGCTGCGCCTCGCGGTTCATCATCTTGGCGAAGGCTTCCTCGCTGCCGCCGATCGCCTCCGCCAGCGCCGTCGTCGCGTCGTTGCCCGACTGCACGATCATGCCCTTGATCAGGTCTTCCACCGCCACCGGCTTGCCGAGCGGCAGGAACATGCGCGAGCCGGGCGCCCGCCAGGCTTTTTCCGACACCTGCACGGCCTGATCGCGCTTGAGCACACCCTGCTTGAGCGCCGAGAAGGTGAGGTAGGCGCTCATCAGCTTGGTCAGCGACGCCGGCTCCAGACGCTCGTCGGCGGCTTGCGAAGCGAGCGTCTGGCCGGAGCCGAACTCGATCAGCAGCCAGGATTTGGCGGCCAGCGCCGGCGACGGCGGTAGCTGTTGGGCAGAAGCAAAGAGCGGAATGCCGGCGAGCAGCACGAGGCCGGCGGCGCATCCACGCAGGGAACGGAGGATAGACATGATCAGGGGGCTTTCCGGAACGGGCAGGGCCCGGAGCGCTTCGGGCGGCGCGGGCCAAAGACAGGAGAGGCCGAGTATACCAAGCCGCCCGTCCCTGCCCGGTAAGCCTTCGTTACAGGAACGGCAGCGACGACTGGCGCGGCGTCTGCCGGCAGGCGGCCGCCATGCGCGCCAGTGCGGCGTCGAGCGTGGCACGGGGGCAGCCGAAATTGAGACGGACCCAGCCCGCCAGACCGAAATCGGCGCCGTTCGACAGCCCCACCCCCGCTTCTTCGAAAAACGCCGCCGGGTTGGCCACGCCGAGGCCGCGTGCATCGATCCAGGCGAGATAGCCCGCCTCGATGTGCGTCATCGATAACCCCGGCATCGCCGCGACGGCCGCTTCCAGAAGGTCGCGGTTGCCGCGCAGGTAGTCGAGCAGAGCCGCATGCCAGTCGTCGGAATCGCGGCAGGCCGCTTCGCAGGCTGCGTAACCGAGCACGTTCACGTGCGGCACGATGCCGTTCATCACCACGAGGAAGCGGCGGCGCAGGGCGGCATCGGGAATCACCGCCCAGGCACAGCCAAGGCCCGGCGTATTGTAGGTTTTCGACGGCGCCATCAGCGTGATGCTGCGCGCGGCGGCATCGGCGTTGAGGCGAGCAAAGGGCTGGTGGCGTTGGCCGGGTTCGAGGACCAGCCCGCAGTGGATTTCGTCGGAGCAGACGATCAGGTCGCGCTGCCGGCAGAAATCGGCGAGCTGCTGCAACTCGGCCGCTTCCCAGCCGCGACCGACCGGGTTGTGCGGATGGCAGAGCAGCAGCAGGCGCGTCTGCGGCGTGCACGCGGCTTCCAGCGCCGGGAAATCCCAACGCCAGCGACCGTGATCGAGCACCAGCGGCACTTTCACCAGCGACCGCTGCGACAGCACCGGCGCCGAGAGGAATGGCGGATAGACCGGCGTCGCCGTCAGGACATCGCCGTCGACGGCGCGGCAGGCAACGTTGAGCCCGGTAACGAGTCCGGGCAGCCAGACCAGCCAGTCCGCCTCGATCGTCCAGTCGAAGTGCCGCTGCAAGTAGCCACGCACGGCATCCACGAGGCCCGGCATCGGATCGCTGTAGCCAAGGATGCCGTGCTCGAGGCGCGCGCGCACGGCTGCCAGTACCGCCGGCGGCGCCGCGAAGTCCATGTCGGCGACCCACAGCGGCAGCACATCGCGCCCGGCGTAGCGATTCCACTTCATCGAATCGCCGCCCCGGCGTTCGATCACCTGATCAAAATCGAAAGCGCCCGGCGTGCAGGGCGCCGTATCGCCGCTACGGCAAGAATCGTTCATCGTGTGCGTGCCTTAACCAAGGAAGAGACGGTACGCCGGGCTTTGCGTCTCGTCCCAGTGCGCGTAGCCGAGCGTCTTCAGGAAGCGCTGGAATTCGCCCATTTCGGCCGGCGGCACCTGCATGCCGACGAGCACGCGACCATAGTCGGCGCCGTGGTTGCGATAGTGGAAGAGGCTGATGTTCCAGCCGGCACTCATGGTGTTGAGGAAGTTCATCAGCGCACCGGGGCGCTCGGGGAATTCGAAGCGGTAGACGAGTTCGTTGTCGATCTGCGGCGCATGGCCGCCGACAAGGTGGCGGATGTGCAGCTTGGCCATTTCATCGTCGGTGAGGTCGAGCGTCGCGTAGCCGTGCTTCTTCAACTGTTCGACGAGCTTGAGCGACTCGGCCCGCGAGGCAACCTGCACGCCAACGTAGACGTGCGCCTCGTGCGACTCGTTGTAGCGGTAGTTGAATTCGGTGATGTTGCGGGCGCCAATCAGGGAAAGGAATTTCTTGTAGCTGCCGGGCTTCTCGGGCAGCGTCACGGCCAGCACGGCCTCGCGCTGCTCGCCGATTTCGGCGCGCTCGGCGACGAAGCGCAGGCGGTCGAAATTGGTGTTGGCGCCGGAGGTCACGGCCACCAGCGTCTTGTCCTTCAGCTTGTGCTGCTTGGCATATTCCTTGGCGCCGGCGACAGCGAGCGCCCCCGAGGGTTCGAGAATCGAGCGCGTGTCTTCGAATACATCCTTGATTGCCGCGCAGATGGCATCGGTGTCGACCAAGACGACTTCGTCGATCACCTCGCGGCAGACGCGGAAGGTTTCCTCGCCGACGAGCTTGACCGCCGTGCCGTCAGCGAAGAGGCCGACCTGATCGAGACGTACGCGCTTGCCGGCAGCAAGCGACTGCGCCATGGCGTCGGCATCGAAAGTTTCGACGCCGATGACGCGCACGTCAGGGCGCACCTGCTTGATGTACGCCCCCACGCCGGCAGCCAGTCCGCCGCCACCGATGGCGACGAAGACGGCGTGAATCGGCTTGGCATGCTGGCGCAGGATTTCCATGCCGATGGTGCCCTGCCCGGCAATCACGTCGGGGTCGTCGAAAGGGTGAACGAAGGTGAGGTGTTCTTTCTTCTCCAGCTCCACCGCGTGGGCGTAGGCCTCGTCGAAGGACTCGCCGGCGAGAACGACTTCACCGCCGCGGCTGCGCACGGCATCGACCTTGATCGCTGGCGTCGTCGTCGGCATGACGATCACCGCGCGACAACCGATCTTCGCCGCCGACAGCGCGACGCCTTGCGCGTGGTTGCCCGCCGAGGCGCAGATCACACCACGCTTGAGCTTTTCGGCAGAAAGTTGGGCAATCTTGTTATAGGCACCGCGCAGCTTGAAGGAGAACACCGGCTGCATGTCCTCGCGCTTGAGCAGGATGCGGTTGCCGACACGCGCGGAAAGGTTGCTTGCCTGGTCCAGCGGCGTTTCGATGGCGACGTCGTAAACCTGCGCGTTGAGGATTTTTTTCAGATAATCCGGGTGCATTGGACGCTTCTTCGAGAAAACAGAAGGGAATTCTAGCACTTTGGACTGGTTCGACCTTTCCGCTGACGCCAGTCTGGGCGGCCTTTTTGCCGCCAGCTTCCTGGGCGCAACGCTGCTGCCAGGGGGGTCCGAAGCCGTCTTGTTCGCCGTGCTGCGCCACTATCCCGAACAGTTCTGGAGCGCGCTCCTGCTGGCGACGCTCGGCAATACGCTCGGTGGCATGACCTCCTGGGCCTGCGGTCGCTGGCTACCGAAATGGCAACGTCTGGAAACGTTGCCGCAACTCGAACGCGTGCGCCGCTGGGGTTCGCCCGTCTTGCTGCTCGCCTGGGCGCCCCTGATCGGCGACGCGCTCTGCGTGGCGGCCGGTTGGCTGCGGCTTGAGTGGCGGCAATGTCTGCTGTGGATCGCTCTGGGCAAGGCATTGCGCTATGGCGTGGTCGCCCAGGCGGCGCTGGTCTGAACGCTGAGTCAGCGCCTTGTGGAACCGGCAACTCCCGCCGGGAGTCGGAGCCTTCCACACCGGCGCGAGGCTGCGCATCGGACAAGCCCGGGCGCCCGCCGCCCTTTCTACGATAGAATCTCGCCTTTGCTGCGCCCCGGATCGCTCATGACCGCTCGCCTGCGCGAAATCCCCTACAACTACACCTCGTTTTCCGACCGAGAAATCGTCATCCGGCTTCTCGGCGCGGAGGATTGGGCCATCCTCGACGAACTGCGTGGCGAACGCGTCACCGGCCGTTCGGCGCGGATGCTCTACGAGGTGCTTGGTGATATCTGGGTTGTCCTGCGCAACCCATACCTCGAAGACGACCTGCTGGCTTCGCCGCCGCGACGCGAGGCGCTGATCGGCGCCCTGCGCCACCGCATCAGCGAGGTCGACAAACGCCGGCAGGGCAACGAACGCGTCCTGCCGCTGATCGAGGCGGCGAACGTCGCCATCGACAATTTCGCCCGCCGCTTCGAAAACACCGAACGTCTGCGGCGGCGCGCCATGAAGCTGCTGTCGCGCCACACGCACCGTGACAACATCGCATTCGACGGTCTGGCACGCGTTTCGCATGTTACCGATGCCACCGACTGGCGCGTCGAGTATCCCTTCGTCGTACTCACGCCCGATACCGAGGAAGAAGTCGCGCCCTTGGTCAAAGGCTGCATCGAACTCGGCCTGACCATCATTCCGCGCGGCGGCGGCACCGGCTATACCGGCGGCGCCGTGCCGCTGACCGCCATGTCGGCGGTGATCAACACCGAAAAGCTGCTCGACACCAGCCCCGTCGAAGAAATCGCGTTGCCCGGCGTCAATAAGCGCGTCGCCACCATCCGCACCGGCGCCGGCGTCGTCACGCGGCGCGTTGCCGAAGCGGCGGAAGCGCACGGGCTGGTCTTTGCCGTCGATCCGACCTCGGCCGACGCCTCGTGCGTCGGCGGCAACGTCGCCATGAACGCCGGCGGCAAGAAGGCCGTGCTCTGGGGTACGGCGCTCGACAACCTCGCCTGGTGGAAGATGGTGACGCCCGACGGCGACTGGCTCGAAGTCGAACGTCTCAACCACAACCTCGGCAAGATTCACGACCAGGAGACGGTTTCCTTCCTGCTGCGCCGCTATGACGCGAGCGGGCGCTCGCTCCTTGGCGAAGAACGGCTCGATATTCCGGGCGCCCGCTTCCGCAAGGAAGGCCTCGGCAAGGACGTCACCGACAAGTTCCTCGCCGGCGTTCCCGGCGTGCAGAAGGAAGGCTGCGACGGCCTGATCGTCGCCGCGCGCTGGGTGCTGCACAAGATGCCGCCGCACACGCGCACCGTCTGCCTCGAATTCTTCGGCCAGGTGCGCGAAGCGGTGCCGGCGATCGTCGAAATCACCGACTACTTCAAGCCGGGTGGCGACGGCCACGCCGCCGGCGTGCTGCTCGCCGGCCTCGAACACCTCGACGAACGCTACGTCAAGGCCGTCGGCTACGCGACCAAGGCCAAGCGCCACGGCCGGCCGAAGATGGTGCTGGTCGGCGACATCGTCGGCCACGACGAAGACGCGGTCGCCGCCGCTGCCTCGGCCGTCGTGCGCATGTGCAATCTGCGCAGCGCCGAAGGCTTCATCGCCGTCGCCCCAGAGACGCGCAAGAAATTCTGGCTCGACCGCGCCCGCACTGCGGCGATCTCGCGCCACACCAACGCCTTCAAGGTCAATGAAGACGTCGTCATCCCGCTGCCGCGCATGGGCGACTACTGCGACGGTATCGAGCGCATCAACATCGAACTGTCGATCAGCAACAAGCTCGCCCTCTGCGACGCGCTGACGACCTTCCTGCAAGGCGATCTGCCGCTCAACCGGGGCGACGCCGCGCTCGACGCCGAGGTGCTGATCGGCGACCGCCGCCAGCACGCGCTCGACCTCGTCGCCAGCGTGCGCGAACGCTGGCAATGGCTGCTCGATCATCTCGATCTGCCGCTGGCAGAAGCCGAACCGCGTTTCGCCGATCTTGGCATCGTCGTCGGCCCGCTGTCGAACCGCGCTCCCGCGCCGTGCCTCTTCCACCGCCTGCAGGACTACTCGCTGCGCACGTCGTGGAAAAGCGAGCTGAAGCCGGGGCTGGAAACGATCTTCGACGGCAACGTCTATCGCCCGGTGCTGGAACGCATCGAAGCCCTGCAACGCAGCACGCTGCGCGGCCGCGTCTTCGTCGCGCTGCACATGCACGCAGGCGACGGTAATGTGCACACCAACATTCCGGTCAATTCCGACAACTACGAGATGCTGCAAACGGCGAACCGTGCCGTGGCACGCATCATGACGCTGGCGCGCTCGCTCGGCGGCGTCATTTCCGGCGAACACGGCATCGGCATCACCAAGCTGGAATTCCTCTCCGACGAGGAAATGCAGCCGTTCCGCGCCTACAAGGCAAAGGTCGACCCGCACGACCGCTTCAACGCCGGCAAGCTGATGCCGGGCGGCGATCTGTCGAATGCGTATACGCCGTCGTTCTCGCTGCTCGGCGCCGAGAGCCTGATCATGGAGCAGTCGGAGATCGGCCACATCTCGGCGTCGATCAAGGACTGCCTGCGCTGCGGCAAGTGCAAGCCGGTGTGCTCGACGCACGTGCCGCGCGCCAACCTGCTGTACAGCCCGCGCAACAAGATTCTCGCCACCTCGCTATTGATCGAAGCCTTCCTCTACGAAGAGCAGACGCGCCGCGGCATTTCGCTCAAGCACTTCGACGAATTCAACGATGTCGCCGACCATTGCACGGTCTGCCACAAGTGCGTCTCGCCGTGCCCGGTGGACATCGACTTCGGCGACGTTTCGGTCGCCATGCGCAACTTCCTGCGCGAACAGGGCAAGAAGACCTTCCGCCCCGTCTCGGCAGCGGCCATGGCTTTCCTGACGATGAAGGACCCGGCCACCATCAAGCTGGTGCGCACAGGGATGATCGAATGGGGCTACCGCGCGCAACGCTTCGCGCACGGACTGGCCAAGACCTTCGGCCTGATTCAGGAGCAGACTCGCCGGCCGCCGGCGACGCTCGGCGCGCCGCCGCTGAAAGCGCAAGTCATCCATTTCATCAACAAGCCCATGCCGGGCGGCCTGCCCAAACGCACCGCCCGCGCCCTGCTCGATATCGAGGACGATACGGTCGTGCCGATCATCCGCAATCCGGGCAAGAGCAGCGACGACAGCGAAGCCGTGTTTTACTTCCCCGGCTGCGGCTCGGAGCGGCTCTTCTCGCAAGTCGGACTGGCAACGCAGGCGATGCTCTACCATGTCGGCGCGACGACGGTGCTGCCGCCGGGCTATCTCTGCTGCGGCTATCCGCAAAACGCCGCCGGTGAGGCCGAAGTGGCACGGCAGATCGTCACCGACAACCGCGTCCTCTTCCACCGTCTGTCGACGACGCTCAACTACCTCGACATCCGCACCGTCATCGTCTCCTGCGGCACGTGCATGGATCAGTTGATGAAGTACGAGTTTGCCAAGATCTTCCCCGGCTGCCGCCTGCTCGACATCCACGAATACCTGCTGGAAAAAGGCGTGCATCTCGAAGGCGTCGAAGGCACGCGCTACATGTACCACGAGCCTTGCCACACGCCGATGAAGACCATCTCCGGCGTCAAGGCAGCGACGCAGTTGCTCGGCCAGCGCGTTGACCTCTCCGAACGCTGCTGCGGCGAATCGGGTACGCTCGCCGTGACACGCCCAGACATTTCGACGCAGGTACGCTTCCGCAAGCAGGAAGAAATCGTGCGTGGCGTCGACCGTCTGCGTGAGGCCGAAACGGCCGATGGCAACGCCTTTGCCGGTCAGGTCAAGCTCCTCACCTCCTGCCCCTCGTGTCTGCAGGGCGTCTCGCGCTACACCGGCGACGCCGCCATCGAAACCGACTACATCGTCGTCGAAATGGCGCGCCGCCTCCTGGGCGAACACTGGATGAGCGATTACGTCAGCCGCGCCAACGCTGGCGGCGTCGAACGCGTCCTGCTGTAAGCGAACGTCGCAATGCCGCCCCTGATGACCACACCGCACAACGCCCCGGCCCTGAATGACGCGACGGGCAACGCCTGCCCGCTCTGCGCCGCGCAGGGCGAGACGGTGCTGTGGGCTGACGATTTTTGCCGCGTCATCGGCGTCGACGATGCCGATTACCCCGGCTTTTGTCGTGTCATCCTGTGGCGCCATGTGCGCGAAATGAGCGATCTCGCGCCGGAAGAGCAAACGCGCCTGATGCGCGTCGTCTTCGCCGTCGAAAGCGTGCTGCGGCGGCATAGCGACGCGGACAAGATCAATCTGGCGAGCTTTGGCAATCAGGTGCCGCACCTGCATTGGCACATCATTCCGCGCTGGCGCGACGACCGGCATTTCCCCGATTCGATCTGGGCCGCACCGCGCCGTAGCGGCGAGTTGCGAACGCGCCGGGTACCGGCGGCAGCAGCCTTGCGCTCCCTGCTCGCGATTGAACTGACAGCCGACTGAGGCGCCGAGCCCCGCGCTGCGGCGCGGCGGCCCGAGCACATGGCGACCAGGCCATCGCGATCCGCGCGGCGCGTTGATGCTCGATTTGCGCCCGCCGGATATTCCGGCCAGGCGATCCGTCCGCCCGCTCGTCCGCTTCGCTCCGCTACGAGACGAGGCGATGCACGGGAAAACGGGCGGCGAAGCGGCTGCCACGACCGAGTTCGCTGTCGATTTCCAGCGTTCCCTGATGGCGCGTCAGCACGTGTTTGACGATAGCGAGCCCCAGCCCGGTTCCGCCGGTTTCGCGCGAACGACTGCGGTCAACGCGGTAAAAACGCTCGGTCAGGCGCGGGATGTGCTGCGGGGCCACGCCAATGCCCGTATCGCTGACGAGGAATTCGGCGGCACCGCTGTCGATCCCGTGCCACAGGAGATCGATGCTGCCGCCCTCCGGGGTGTAGCGCACGGCGTTCGAAGCGAGGTTGCCGAGCGCGCTGCGTAATTCACCGGCACAGCCCCGCACGGCGACCGGGCCGTCGAAGGTCAGTGAGAGGCGGTGGCGCCCGCCGGAAAGGGCTTGCGTTTCCGCATAAATCGCTTCGAGCAGGGGGCGCATCTCGACCCGCTCCTCGACCGGCGCCTCGCTGCCGGTTTCCAGTGCCGACAGGGTCAGCAGATCGTCGATCAGGCAGCGCATGCGCACCGACTGTTCGTTGATCAGCTTGAGGTAGCGCCGCAATTCGTCGGCCGAATAGCCGGCAGGATCGTCGGCCAGCATTTCGGCAAAGCCGGAGACCACGGTCAGCGGCGTTTTCAGTTCGTGCGAGACGTTGGCGATGAAGTCGCTGCGCATGCGCTCGAGACGCTCGATCTGCGTCACGTCGCGCGACAGCAGCAAGGTCTGGTCGTCGCCATACGGAATGATCTGCAGGAGCAGCGTCTGCGCGTCGCCGCGACCACCGCGCAGAAGCAAGGGCTCGTGGTAGTCGCCGTGCTGCAGGTAGGTGACGAAGTCCGGGTGGCGAATCAGGTTGGTCAGCGCCTGCCCGCGATCGCCGCCGGAGAGCGAAAAGTGGGCTTCCGCGCGCGCATTGAGCCAGTCGATACGACAGTGCCGGTTATAGACGATGATGCCGTCCGGCAAAGCTTGCGCAGCGCGGGTAAAGCGCTCGAGCGCGTCGGCCAGGGCCTGCTGCTGCCCCGAACGGATGCGGGCACGCCGATGCAGGCCCGAAAACGCGATCTCCCAGACGCCGCCGCCCACCGGCAGGGGCGCATCGAGCGGGCCGCCCAGCCAGCGAATGAGACGCCCCAACTGGAAGAGATGCCAGGCCAGCAGAGCCAGGAGCCCCAGCGCGGCCGCCGAGGGCACCGCATCACGCCCGCCGAGCGTCCACGCCGGCACGCAGACGAAGAAAAATACCGCGATCAGCTGCCAGGCGAACGTTGACCAGGCCAGTCTCACATCGACACTCGCGAAACGATCATTCGGCCAGCGCCGAGAAGCGATAGCCGGCGCCCCGCACCGTCTGGATCAGGCGATCATGGCCGCTCGCCTCGAGCGCACTGCGCAGGCGGCGGATATGGACGTCGACCGTCCGCTCTTCGACAAAAACGTGGTCGCCCCACACCTGATCGAGCAACTGGGCGCGGCTGTGCACGCGCTCGGAGTGGGTCATGAAGAAGTGCAGCAGACGAAATTCGGTCGGCCCCAGTTCCACCGGCTTGCCCGAGGCAAAGACGCGGTGCGTGGCCGGATCGAGACGCAAGCCCTCGGTCTCGACGGCGTCCTCCGTCATCTGCGGTGCGCGGCGGCGCAAGACGGCGTTGATGCGCGCCAGCAGTTCGCGCGGCGAAAAGGGCTTGGTCAGATAGTCGTCGGCACCGGCGTCGAGTCCGGCAATCTTGTCGTGCTCCTCGCCGCGGGCGGTGAGCATGATGATCGGCAACTCGCGCGTCCGTTCGTCGGCCCGCAAGCGCCGCGCCAGCTGTATGCCGGGCGTTCCAGGCAGCATCCAGTCGAGCAGCACGAGGTCGGGCAGCGTCTCGCGCACAATCAGCGACGCCTCGTCGACGTCGCTGGCACGCAGCACGTGGTGACCGGCGTGGTGCAGATTGACGGCAATCAGTTCCTGAATCGCCGGTTCGTCTTCAACGACGAGGATATTGGCGGGCATGGCTGAAGTCTCTTAATGGAGGACGGTGCCCATTTTATGAAGCCGCAGTTACAGATTCATGACGAATCGGCGCACACAGACAGAGAATTTCCCACGGAAGCCTCGCCTCATCGCCGCGGAGACGCCCCCGGCTCCGACCTCGCGAAACCTCGCCCGCCGCGCGCCGGAGAGGAGCGCCGCCGGTGCGGACGCCCCGGCATTCTTCTCTGTTATGATAGCGCGTTCGCTTTCACCCCGGAGGGCGCATGGCCGGTCTGGATCGGGCATCGGCAGAAGCCACGCCGACCGAAATAACGCTGCACCAACAATCGCACCGCTTGGAAATCACCTTCGATAATGGCGAGTGCTTTTCGCTGCCTTTCGAATTCCTGCGCGTGTGGACGCCGTCCGCCGAAGCGCGCGGTCACGGTCCGGGGCAGGAGACCTTGCAGACGGGCAAGCGGGCAGTGACGGTCTTGCGCATCGAGCCCGTCGGACACTACGCCATCCGCCCGGTTTTTTCTGACGGTCACGCGAGCGGAATCTACTCGTGGGATCTGCTCTACAAGCTCGGCAAACATCACGACGAACTCTGGCAGACCTACCTGGCGCAATTGACGGCCGCCGGCGCCAGCCGCGACGCCACCTGAACCACAGCTTCTCCGAACCGACGCGGCCTGCCGTGCCGCCGCCCATTCTTCGCCACTTTAAGACCCGTACGATGAACGACAACAAAACGACTCACTTTGGCTACCAGCAAGTTGCCGAAGCCGAAAAAGCCCGCCGCGTGGCGGATGTCTTCGACTCCGTCGCCAGCCGCTACGATCTGATGAACGACCTCATGTCCGGCGGCATGCACCGCCTGTGGAAGTCTTTCACCATCGCGCAAAGCGGCGTCACGGCCGGTTCCCGCGTCCTCGACGTCGCGGGCGGCACCGGCGATCTGTCGCTCGCTTTCGCGCGCCGCGTCGGTCCGAACGGTCAGGTGTGGCTGACCGACATCAACAACGCGATGCTGACGCACGGCCGCGACCGCCTGCTCGACAAGGGCATCATGACGCCGGTGGCGCAGTGCGACGCCGAACACCTACCCTTCCCAGACGATTACTTCGACTGTGTCACCGTCGCCTTTGGTCTGCGCAACATGACGCACAAGGACAAGGCGCTCGCCGAAATGCGGCGCGTGCTGCGTCCGGGCGGACGTCTGCTGGTGCTCGAGTTTTCGCAGGTCTGGAAGCCGCTGGCGCCCTTCTACGATTTCTACTCGTTCAAGATCATCCCGCGCATTGGCCAGCTGGTGACGCAGGATGAAGCCAGCTACCGCTACCTCGCCGAATCGATTCGGGTCCACCCTGACCAGGAAACCCTGAAGTCGATGATGGAAGGCGTTGGCCTGGAACGTGTTCAGTACTTCAACCTGATGCTCGGCGTCGTCGCCCTGCATCGCGGCTTTAAGCTCTAGGAGACTTGCCATGCGCAAAACCCTGTTCGCGCTTTTCCTCGCGGTAATGAGCCTTGCCCTGACGGTCGGCGAAGCCGAAGCGAAGCGGCTGGGCGGTGGTAAATCGGTCGGCATGCAGCGCGAAGCGGTGACGCAGCGCGCCCCGACGCCGGAGCCGACGCGCAACGCCGTCGCGCCGACGCCTGCGCCGACGCCCGTAGGCGCCGCAGCAGCCGCGCCGAAGCGTAACTGGCTTGGCCCGATTGCCGGTCTTGCCGCCGGTCTCGGCCTCGCCGCACTGGCTTCGCATTTCGGTTTCGGCGAAGAACTCGCCAATGCGCTGATGATCGCCTTGCTGGTCTTTGCCGCCTTCGCACTGTTCCGCTTCTTCACCCGCCGCAAAGACGCGCCCGCGGCCGCCTCACCGCTGCAGTACGCGGGAGCCGGCGCCGCCAATAACGTTCCGCCACCGGTCGCCCAACGCGAAACTCAGGCTCCGGTAATCGGTAGCGCGCTCGGTGCCACCCCGCCAGCGAACGAAGCACCGGCACACGTGGCGCCCAACATTCCTGCCGACTTCGACGTCGAGGGCTTCCTGCGCGTCGCCAAGCTCAACTTCGTCCGCCTGCAAGCGGCCAACGACTCCGGCAATGTCGCCGACCTGCGCGAATTCCTCAGCCCCGAGGTATTTGCCGAGATCAAATTGCAGATCGACGAGCGCGGCGCCGTCAGCCAGCAGACCGACATCGTCACGCTGGAAGCCGCGCTGCTCGAAGTCGTCACCGAAGGCGACCGCCACATCGCCAGCGTGCGCTTCACCGGCATGGTGCGAGAGGAAGCCGACGCGAATGCCGAGCCGTTCAACGAAGTGTGGCATCTGACGAAGCCGGTCGCGGGCGATCGCGGCTGGACCGTCGCCGGACTGCAACAAATCGCCTGAGTCGCGCATGCTGCTCGCTGGCGCCCTGCGCTTCGTCAATCACCTGCTCAACGGCGAACGCTGGGCGCGGCAGCGCCTGGCGCCGTTCAGCGGCAGGGTGGCACGCGTCCGCTACCGGCAGTGGTCATTCGCCGTTGAAGTCGGCAGAGATGGCCTGCTGGCACCGGCCGTCGACGCCGATGCCGTCGCCCTCGTTACCTTGCACCTGCCGGAAGACGCCGCATCGCGGGCTCTCTCCGACCGCGCCAGCATCGCTGGCGCCACGCGCATCGAGGGCTCTGCCGATTTCGCGGAGGCCATCGCCTTCGTGGCGCGCAATCTGCGCTGGGACGCGGAAGACGACCTCTCGCGCATCGTCGGCGATATCGCCGCGCATCGCCTCGTCTCGGGCGGCAAGCGTTTCGCCGCGTGGCAACGTGACGCGGCGCAGCGAGCGGCGCAGGGCATCGCCGAGTACCTCACCTTCGAGCAACCGACGCTCGTCCCGCACCACGAGATCGACGCCTTCTGCAACGCCGTTGATGAACTGCGTGACGATCTTGCCCGTGTCGAGAAGAAGCTCTCGCGCCTCGAGACACCCTCTACGCGATCGACGTCATCGCCAGCCCCCACCAGAACACCGCGCGGCACTCGCGAAGACTAGCGGCAGCGAAGCAAAAGCGCCAGCAAAGCCGGTCGGAAGAAAAGCCAACGGCTGCCGACGCACCAGCCCCCCAAAGAAAAAGGCCAGCGAAAATCGCCGGCCTTTTTTTCGGCCCCGCGCACAAGGCGCCGAACCGTCAGCGAACGCCCTGCGGGCGCCCGACTATCAATGCTGATTACGCAGTTTCTTGATCGCCTGGATCTGGGCAATCGCCTCCGCCAGTTCCGCCTCGGCCGCCGCGTAGTTGATCTCGGCGCTGCGATTCTTCAGCGCTTCCTCAGCACGGGCCTTGGCTTCAACGGCTTTCGCTTCGTCGAGGTCAGCCGCACGGATCGCCGTATCGGCCAGCACCGTGATCATCGCCGGTTGCACTTCGAGCAGACCACCCGAAACGTAGACCATTTCGAATTCGTCGCGACCCGGCACTTTCAGACGAACCGTACCCGGTTTGAGGCGGGTGATCAGCTGCGAGTGACGCGGATAGATGCCCAGTTCCCCCGCTTCGCCCGGAAAGACGGCGAATTCGGTCTCACCCGAAAAGATAAGCTCTTCGGCGCTGACAACGTCAACATGAACTCTGAGTGACATGGTTTTCCTTTGCCACCGCTATCGGCCGCTGCAAAACGGCGCGATAGCGATTTCGGCTCTGTTGCGTGAAACGTTACTGGAGCGTCTTGGCCTTCTCGAACGCTTCTTCGATGCTGCCAACCATGTAGAAGGCTTGTTCCGGCAGCGCGTCGCATTCGCCGGCAACGATCATCTGGAAGCCCTTGATCGTGTCCTTCAGCGAAACGTACTTGCCCGGTGCGCCGGTGAACACTTCGGCAACGTGGAACGGCTGCGACAGGAAGCGCTGGATTTTCCGCGCACGGGCAACGGCCAGCTTGTCTTCCGGCGACAGTTCGTCCATGCCCAGAATGGCGATGATGTCGCGCAGTTCCTTGTAGCGCTGCAGCGTCGCCTGAACGGCACGCGCGCAGTTGTAGTGCTCTTCGCCGACGATCTGCGGGTCGAGCTGACGCGAGGTCGAATCGAGCGGATCGACGGCCGGGTAGATACCCAGTGCGGCGATGTCGCGCGAGAGAACGACGGTCGAGTCCAAGTGCAGGAAGGTCGTTGCCGGCGACGGGTCGGTCAAGTCATCGGCAGGAACGTAGACGGCCTGGATCGAGGTGATCGAGCCCACCTTGGTCGAGGTAATACGTTCTTGCAGGCGGCCCATTTCTTCGGCCAGCGTCGGCTGATAGCCCACGGCGGACGGCATCCGGCCGAGCAGCGCCGAGACTTCCGTACCGGCCAGCGTATAGCGGTAGATGTTATCGACGAAGAACAGAATGTCGCGGCCTTCGTCACGGAAGCGCTCGGCCATCGTCAGACCGGTCAGCGCGACGCGCAGACGGTTGCCCGGGGGCTCGTTCATCTGACCGAAGACCATGGCGACCTTCGATTCGGGCAGGTTGTCGAGCTTGATGACGCCAGCGTCCGACATTTCGTGATAGAAGTCGTTGCCTTCGCGCGTCCGCTCACCGACACCGGCGAACACGGACAGACCCGAGTGTTCCTTGGCGATGTTGTTGATCAGCTCAAGCATGTTCACGGTCTTGCCGACGCCGGCGCCGCCGAACAGGCCGACCTTACCGCCCTTGGCGAACGGGCACACAAGGTCGATAACCTTGATGCCGGTTTCGAGCAGGTCAACCGACGGCGACAGTTCGTCGAAACGCGGCGCCTTCTGGTGAATCTCACGACGCTCTTCGGTGGCGATCGGACCAACTTCGTCGATCGGGCGGCCGAGGACGTCCATGATGCGGCCCAGCGTGGCGTGGCCGACCGGCACGGAAATCGCGGCACCGGTGTTGTTGACCTTCATGCCACGGCGCAGACCATCCGAGGAACCCATGGCAATGGTACGCACCACGCCATCACCGAGTTGCTGCTGGACCTCGAAGGTCAAGCCGCGTTCACACATGTCGGACTCTTCGCTCAGATCGAGCGTCAGTGCGTCATAAACCTTGGGCATCGCGTCGCGCGGGAACTGGATGTCCACCACGGCGCCGATGCACTGAACAATTCTTCCTTGACTCATCGTCGTTTCCCCAATCAATAAACTTGTGTCTGCGCGGTCAAACCGCCGCAGCGCCGCCGACAATTTCCGAGAGTTCCTTGGTGATCGCTGCCTGGCGTGCCTTGTTGTACACCAGCTTCAATTCGCCGATGACATTCTTGGCATTGTCCGAGGCCGACTTCATCGCCACCATCCGCGCGCTTTGCTCGGATGCCATGTTCTCGGCAACCGCCTGATAAATCAGCGCTTCGACATACCGCAACAGCAGGTCATCGATCACCGACTTGGCGTCCGGCTCGTAGATGTAATCCCACTTGTTGGTGCTTTCGCCGACCAGATCGCCCGTCAGCGGCAGCAACTGTTCGACAACCGGCTCCTGCCGCATCGTGTTGATGAAGCGGGTGTAGCCGATGTACAGGACATCGATGTCGCCATTGATGTAGGCATCAAGCTGCACCTTCACCGCGCCGATCAGCTTTTCCAGCTGCGGCCGGTCGCCCAGGCCGATGACGCTGGACACAACGCGGGCGCCGGCACGCTGCATGAAGCCGAAACCCTTGTTGCCGATGGCCGTGACATGCAGGCCTTTGCCTTCGCCTTCCCATTCCTTCATGTGCTGCAGGGCGAGACGCAGGATGTTGCTGTTCAGACCGCCGCACAGGCCCTTGTCGGAGGTCACGCAGATCAGGCCGACGTTCTTCACCTTCTCGCGCGAAGCGAGGAAAGGGTGATGGTATTCGGACAGGGCGTGCGACAAATGGCCGGCGACGCGCCGGATCTTTTCGCCATAGGGACGAGCGGCCCGCATCCGGTCCTGCGCCTTGCGCATTTTGGATGCGGCCACCATCTCCATGGCCTTGGTGATCTTGCGCGTGTTTTCGACGCTCTTGATCTTGTTACGGACTTCCTTGCCGCTAGGCATGGCACTCTCCCGATCGGTCAGGCCAGAGTGGCCTTGAACTCCTCGATCGCCTTGGTGAGCTCCTGCTCTGCGTCGGCGTCAAGATTCTTGGTCGTCTCGATCTTGTTGATCAGGTCGGCATGCTTCTGCTTGATGGTGGCTTGCAGTTGGCGTTCGGTTTCGAGCGCCTTCTTGACCTCGACATCATCGAAGTAGCCTTTGTTGACCGCCAGCAGGGTGATCGTCATTTCGGCGACCGACAGCGGAGCGTACTGCGCCTGCTTCATCAGCTCGGTCACCATGCGGCCACGTTCGAGCTGCTTGCGCGTCGCTTCATCGAGGTCGGAGGCAAACTGGGCGAAGGCCGCGAGTTCGCGGTACTGCGCCAGTGCCAGACGGATACCACCGCCGAGCTTCTTGATGACCTTGGTCTGCGCAGCGCCACCGACGCGCGACACCGAGATACCGGCGTTGATGGCGGGGCGGATACCGGCGTTGAAAAGGTCGGTTTCCAGGAAGATCTGACCGTCGGTAATCGAGATGACGTTCGTCGGAACGAAGGCGGAAACGTCGCCCGCTTGCGTTTCGATGATCGGCAGGGCCGTCAGCGAGCCGGTCTTGCCCGTGACTTCGCCGTTGGTGAAGCGCTCAACCCACGCTTCGGAGACGCGCGCAGCGCGTTCGAGCAGACGGGAGTGGAGATAGAAAACGTCGCCCGGATAGGCTTCGCGGCCCGGCGGGCGGCGCAGCAGCAGGGAGACTTGACGATAGGCCCAGGCTTGCTTGGTCAGATCGTCATAAATGATCAGCGCGTCTTGACCGCGGTCGCGGAAGTATTCGCCCATCGTGCAGCCGGAGTACGGCGCGATGTATTGCAGCGCGGCGGATTCGGAGGCCGAAGCGGCGACGATGATCGTGTATTCCATCGCGCCGTGCTCTTCGAGCTTGCGCACCACGTTGGCGATGGTCGAAGCTTTCTGACCGACGGCAACGTAGATACAGGTCATGTTCTGACCCTTCTGGTTGATGATCGTGTCAATCGCCACCGCAGTCTTGCCGGTCTGACGGTCACCGATGATCAGTTCGCGCTGGCCACGGCCAACCGGAACCATCGAGTCGATCGACTTCAAACCCGTCTGCACCGGCTGCGTCACCGATTCACGCCAGATAACGCCCGGCGCGACCTTTTCGATCTTGTCGGTCAGCTTGTTGCCGAGCGGGCCTTTGCCATCGATCGGCTGGCCGAGCGAGTTCACGACGCGGCCGATCAGCTCGGGGCCGACCGGCACTTCGAGGATGCGGCCCGTCGTCTTGACGACGTCGCCTTCAGAAATGTGTTCGTATTCACCGAGAATCACGGCGCCGACGGAGTCGCGCTCGAGATTCAGCGCCATACCAAAGGTGTTGCCCGGAAACTCGAGCATTTCACCTTGCATGACGTCGTTCAGGCCATGCACACGGCAGATACCGTCGGTCACCGAGACCACGGTACCTTGCGTGCGCAGATCAGCGCCTGCGGGAAGATTCGCGATCTTCGCCTTGATCAGTTCGCTGATTTCGGAAGGATTCAACTGCTGCATGGAGTTCTCCTAATTCTTGAGCGCCGCACCGAGGGCTTCGAGCTTGCCGCGAACGGAAGCATCGAGCACCTGGTCACCCACCACGATCTTGACGCCGCCGACCAGAGACTGATCGACGACCACTTCGGCCTTCAGCCGGCTTCCGAAACGTTTTTCAAGGTCGCCCAGCAAGGTGGCGAGCTGCGCGTCATCCAGCGGGAAAGCGCTGTGAATGACGGCGTCCTTGACGCCTTCTTCGGCCCCCTTGAGGGCCGCGAAGAGGCTGGCGATTTCCGGCAGCAGCGCGAGACGCCCATTGTCCGCGAGCACGCGAACCAGACTCGACTCGTCGCTACCGACCTCGTTGCCGAGCAGCGCCAGAACGAGCTCGGCCTTTTGTGCCGCGGTCAGCTCGGGATCGTTCAACCGGCTGCGCACGTGCTCGTCGACGGAGATTGCCGCGAGCAGGGACAGCTGCTCAGACCAGGCGTCCAGCGCCTTTTTTTCCAGCGCCAGGCGGAAAACCGCCTCGGCGTAGGGGCGCGCGATGGTGACGAGTTCTGCCATGGTTTAGAGACCGCCCTTGAGCGAGGCGAGGATATCGGCGTGAGCCTTGGCATCGACTTCGCGACGCAGGATCTGCTCGGCGCCGGCAACGGCCAGTTGAGCGACCTGTTCGCGCAGTTCTTCCTTGGCGCGCGCGGTGTCCTGCTCGATTTCGGCCTGCGCACCGGCTTTGATCCGATCGCTTTCGACCTTGGCTTGTTGCTTGGCTTCCTCGATCACGGCCAGACCGCGCTTTTCAGCTTGGGCAACGATCTCGGCGGCACGCTGCTTGGCTTCATGCAGCACTTCGCTGGAACGCTTGGTCGCCAGCTCCAGCTCGTGCCGACCGCGTTCGCCGGAGGCGAGGCCATCGGCGATCTGCTGTTGGCGCGTGGCGAGAGCCGTCATGATCGGCGGCCAGACAAAGCGCATGCAGAACCAGACGAACAGGCCAAACATGATGGCCTGGGCAATCAGGGTTGCATTGATGTTCATGGACCAACCTTTCGTCTAAAACCTGTTTCGCACCCGAACGCTTAACCAGCGACAGCGAAGAGAACGTACAGGGCGAGACCGACGGCGATCATCGGCACCGCGTCGACGAGACCCATGACGATGAAGAACTGCGTACGCAGCATCGGGATCATTTCCGGCTGACGTGCGGCGCCTTCCAGGAAGCGACCACCCAGGATACCGATACCAACCGACGCGCCCAGCGCGCCCAGACCCATCATCAGAGCAGCCGCAATGAACATCAGGGGTTTGACGAGTTCCATCGAAAATCTCCAGTAAAAACGGGGTAAAAGGTGAATCGGAAACGGTTAGTGATGCTCTTGGTGGGCCATATCGAGATACACCACCGTCAGCGTCATGAAGATGAACGCCTGCAGCGTGATGATCAGGATGTGGAAGATGCCCCAGCCCAGCGAGAGAAGGATCTGCGAGCCGAACATCGTCGCACTGCCAACACTGGCAGCCGCCCACGTGGCTCCCATCAGCGCGATCAGGATGAAGATCATTTCGCCGGCGTACATGTTGCCGAACAACCGCAGGGCCAGAGAAACCGGCTTGGCGATGAGATTGACGCCTTCGAGAATCAGGTTGAACGGCATTGCCCACTTCGGCAGCGGCTGGAACGCCAGCTCGGCAAAGAAGCCACCCGGCCCCTTGATCTTCAGGCTGTAGTAGAGAATCAGCATGAAGACAACGATCGACATGCCGAAAGTGACATTCGGGTCGGTCGTCGGCACCACCTTGAAGTAGTGCACACCCATCGACTGGGCGATCATCGGAATGAAGTCGATCGGGAACAGATCCATCAGGTTCATCAGGAAGATCCAGACGAACAAGGTCAGCGCCAGCGGTGCGACCACAGGATTACGTGCGGAGAACGAACCGCGCACGCTGGTATCGACGAATTCGAGAATCCACTCGACAAAGTTCTGCAGGCCGCTCGGCACGCCCGACTTGGCGTTGGCGGCGACGCGCGCAAAGACGAATGCGAACAGACAGCCCAACACCAGAGCCACCAGGAAGCTATCGACGTTGAGCGCCCAGAAGCCCATTTCCTTGGCTTCCTGCGGCGTGTGCGCAAAACCCAGAGTGCCATCGGACAAGCGCCCGTAGGTCAGGTTTTGCAGGTGGTGCTTGATGTATTCCGTGGAGGAAATCGCTTCGCTGGACATTGACTTACTCGCGCTCTTGAATACTGATCGACGCAGCCAGGAACACAACCTGACCCGCCACGAAACCTGCGATCACATGAAGGGGGGACAAACCCAGACCTGCCAGACCGATGATGAGCAGGGACACCACCACAGCAAACCGCTCGATCGATGAGCGGAAAAAAAAGCGGAGGTGCCGCTGCGCATCTGCCCCTTGCCGCCGCCAATCGCTACGCATCCTGACAAGCAGTAATGCCGCATTGGCTATCGCCGTGATGCAACCATAGACCGCTGCCCGCGCCGCCTCTTCGCCCGACACCGCCCAGAATCCGTAAGCACAGAGCGCGAGAACTAGAAGCTGCCCACTTAGAATGCGGCCGGTTCGCGTCATCGAAAACCGTGTTGGCAGCCGCAAAAAATCCGCAGCATTGTAATTTACTCACCAGGAAGAATCAACGTGCGGGAAAAACTGCCCGACCGGCTGACTGCAAAGTGCCGGCACGGTAACAGACTCTTATATAAGAGTCAAACCACCGGCAGACGCTATGACGCCCGCCAGCGCAGCGTTTCGGGGCCGTCAACGGCGCAGACGCTCAAGAATGCCGTCGAGTTGGTCGAGGTCGCCAAAATCGATACTGACGCGCCCGGCGCCCTTGCGATTGGTGCGAATCTCGACCGACGCGCCAAGAATATCCGCCAGTTCTTCCTGCAAGCGCAGCACGTCGCGATCCGGCTTGTTTTCGACCGCCTCTTTCGGCGGCTTCAATGCACGTTGTGCCAGACGCTCCACTTCGCGCACCGACAGCCCCTTCGCCGCCGTCCGCTGGGCAAGCTGTACCTGCAGAACACCCGCCAACGGCAGCAGCGCTCGCGCGTGCCCCATGTCGATGGCGCCATCCATTAGCATGTCCTGCACCGGCGGCGCCAGTTGCAGCAGACGCAGCAAATTCGACGCCGCCGGCCGCGAACGGCCAACCGCATCGGCGGCCTGCTGGTGCGTCATGCCGAATTCGTCGACCAGCCGTTGCAGGCCTTGCGCTTCTTCGAGCGGATTGAGATCTTCGCGCTGGATGTTCTCGATCAGCGCCATCGCCATCGCCGCTTCGTCGGGGATGTCGCGCACCAGCGTCGGCACTTCTTCGAGGCCGGCCATCTGCGCCGCCCGCCAGCGTCGTTCGCCGGCGATGATTTCGAAGCGCTCTTCACCGGGTTCACCAAGCAAGGGGCGAACGAGGATCGGCTGCATCAAGCCCTGTGCGCGGATCGACGCGGCCAGTTCGTCGAGCGAGGCCGGGTCCATGCGCGTGCGCGGCTGGTAGCGGCCCGGCGACAGGCGCGCCACCGGCAGACGGCGCTGTTCTTCGCGCCGCTCGCTGGCGTCGCCCGCCAGCAGGGCGTCGAGACCGCGTCCGAGTCCCTTGAGCTTCATGATGGTGTTCCCTGAGTGGTAGCGTTGGCGGCAGCGCTGCGTTCGAGCATCTCCTGCGCCAGCGCGAGATAGGCCTGCGCGCCGCGTGAATTGCGGTCGAACGCGTAGACGGGCTTGCCGTAGGAAGGGGCTTCTGCCAGCCGCACATTGCGCGGGATGATGCTGCGATAGACCTTCTCGCCGAAGTGGCTCTCCAGCTCGGAAGACACCTGCTGCGTCAGCGTCGAGCGCGGATCGTACATGGTGCGCAGCAAGCCCTCGATTTCCAGGCGCGGATTGAGATTGGCGCGCACGCGCTTGAGTGTGGCGACGAGATCGGTCAGCCCTTCCAGCGCGTAGTACTCGCACTGCATCGGAATCATCACCGCCTGCGCGGCCGCCAGTCCGTTCACGGTGAGGAGATTGAGCGCCGGCGGGCAGTCCATGAGCACGAAATCGTATTCGCCGGCAGCGCTCGCCAGCGCATCGCGCAGCCGGTACTCGCGGCGCTCCATTTCGATCAGCTCCACTTCGGCGCCGGCCAGCTCGCGGTTGGCGGGCAGGATGTCGAAGCCGAAATCGGTGCGGATGCGTGACTGCGCCAGCGTCGAGCGGCCGATGAGGATCTGATAGACCGTCGGCAAGGCTTCGCGCTTGAAGACGCCGCAGCCGGTGGTCGCATTGCCCTGCGGATCGAGGTCGATCATCAGCACGCGCTGGTCGAGTGCGGCGAGGCAGGCTGACAGATTGACGGCGGTCGTCGTCTTGCCGACACCGCCCTTCTGATTGGTCACGGCCAGGATTCGCGTCGGCTTCACTGTGGTCGTTGCCACGTCACACCTCCTCACGGCGCACGGCGCCGGCATCCTTCAGAATCAGCACATGGCGCTCGCCGTCGACGCCCGGCACGCGTATCGGCAACGCCCGGTCGACGACGATACCGGCCGGCAAACGGGCAATTTCCTCGTGCGGCAAGAGCCCCTTCATCGCCAGCCAGCAACCGTCCGCGGCGAGCAGGGAGCGGGTCGGGCGGACGAAATCGGCGAGTTCAGCGAAGGCGCGCGAGACGATGGTGGCAAAGGGCTGCGCCGGTTGAAATTCTTCGATGCGCCGGCAATGCACGGTGACGTTGCGCAGTTCCAGCTCGATGACCGCCTGCTGCAGGAAGGCCGTTTTCTTCGAGTTGCTGTCGAGCAGATGCACCGCCAGATCGGGCCGGGTAATCGCCAGCGGAATGCCGGGCAGACCGCCGCCGCTGCCGACATCGAGCAGGACGCCCTCTCCGAGATACGGCAGGATCGCCAGCGAGTCGAGCAGGTGGTGGCTGACAGCCTTGTCGGGCGCGCGCAGCGCCGTCAGGTTGAAGGTGCGGTTCCACTTGTCGAGCAGTGCGGCATACGCCAGCAGACGCGCCTG
The DNA here is from genome assembly GCF_009617575.1 of Rhodocyclus gracilis. GTDB lineage: Bacteria > Pseudomonadota > Gammaproteobacteria > Burkholderiales > Rhodocyclaceae > Rhodocyclus > Rhodocyclus gracilis. Next base: position 37,319 of record NZ_WIXJ01000010.1, on the reverse strand, counting down.
CGCTGGCGCGTCGATATCAAGTCCGAGCACACGCAGGCCGCTCGCCAGTTGCTCGGCGGGATTCATCGGCTCAGGCACGGACAAGAGGTGAAGCCTGGCGCTTCAGATGGACGAGCAGCATGCTCACTGCCGCCGGCGTGATGCCTTGCAGACGCGCCGCCTCGCCGAGCGTGCGCGGCCGAGCCGCCGCCAGACGCTGGCAGACTTCATGCGACAAGCCGGCGACCTCTCCAAAATCGAGATCCTCGGGCAGGCGCAGCGATTCCTGCTGGGCGCGCGCTGCCACTTCGTCATGCTGGCGCTCGATATAGCCTTGGTACTTCGCCTGGATATCGAGCTGCTCGATCACCTGCGCATTGCGCAGACCGGCATCGACCGCCACGCCGTCGACCGGCAGGCGCATCAGTGCGTCGTAGGTCACTTCGGGACGGCGCAAGAGATCGTAGAGGCTGTATTCGCGCTCGAGGGTCTTGCCGAACAGCGCCTCGGCGGCGGCGGCATCGACCCGCGCCGGCTGCACCCAGGTCGCCTTCAGGCGCGCTGCCTCGCGCTCGATGGCTTCGCGCTTGGCGCAGAAGGCCGCCCAGCGCACGTCGTCAACGAGACCGAGACGGCGACCGGTTTCGGTCAGGCGCAGGTCGGCATTGTCTTCGCGTAGCGAGAGGCGGTATTCGGCGCGGCTGGTGAACATGCGATACGGCTCGGAGACGCCACGGCTGATCAGGTCGTCGACAAGGACCCCCAGATAAGCCTCCTCGCGGCGCGGCGACCAGCCCTCGCGGCCAAGGGCGCGCAAGGCGGCGTTGGCGCCGGCCAGCAGTCCCTGCGCCGCCGCTTCCTCGTAGCCGGTGGTGCCATTGATCTGACCGGCGAAGAAAAGCCCGCCCAGGGCTCGCGTTTCGAGGGTGTCGCGCAAGCCGCGCGGATCGAAAAAATCGTATTCGATGGCGTAGCCGGGGCGCAGGATGTGGCAGTTCTCGAGGCCACGGATCGAGCGCACGACCGCCAGCTGCACGTCGAACGGCAGACTGGTCGAAATCCCGTTTGGATAAATCTCGTGCGTATCGAGGCCTTCCGGCTCAAGGAAGATGTTGTGGCTGTCCTTGCCGGCAAAGCGATGAATCTTGTCTTCGATCGACGGGCAGTAGCGCGGGCCGATGCCTTCGATGATGCCGGCGTAGAGCGGCGAACGGTCGAGGTTGGCGCGGATGATGTCGTGCGTCTGCGTGTTGGTCGCCGTCACCCAGCAGGGCAGCTGGCGCGGGTGCTGGCTGACGTCGCCGAGGAAGGAAAAGACCGGCGGCGGATCATCCGAATGCTGCTCGACCATTACGGAGAAATCGATGGTCTTGCCGTCGAGGCGCGGTGGCGTCCCCGTTTTCAGGCGACCGGCCGGCAGCGCCAGCTCGCGCAAGCGGGCGCCGAGCGCGTTAGCCGGCGGATCACCCATGCGGCCGCCGCCACTGCTCTTCAGGCCGACGTGCATCAAGCCGTTGAGGAAGGTGCCGGCCGTGAGGACGACGCTGGCGGCGACAAAGCGCAGGCCAAAGCGCGTCACGACCCCCGCCACGCGGTCGCCTTCGACGATCAGATCGTCGGCAGCGTCGGCGAACAGCGTGAGATTCGGCTGGTTTTCGAGCCGGCGGCGAATTGCCTGCCGGTAGAGCACGCGGTCGGCCTGCGCTCGGGTTGCGCGTACCGCCGGCCCCTTGCTCGAATTGAGCGTGCGGAACTGGATGCCGGCCTCGTCGGTGGCCGCGGCCATGGCGCCGCCGAGCGCATCGACCTCGCGCACCAGATGCCCCTTGCCGATGCCGCCGATCGACGGATTGCAGCTCATCGCGCCGAGCGTTTCCAGCGTGTGCGTCAGCAGCAGGGTACGCGCGCCAATGCGGGCGCTGGCGAGCGCCGCCTCGGTGCCGGCGTGTCCGCCACCGACGACAATCACGTCAAAACGTTCGGGAAACTGCATCGGGAAAAAGCGTCAGAAGGGCGGCGAAAGGGACAGCGATTCTACGCCAGCGGGCTGAAAAATAACAGGATTCATGCCGGGTGAAGGGGGCCGAACGCCCCGTTGGCGAGCCCTTCGCCGCTCCGTAGCACCGGATTGCGCGACGAGCGGCGGAAGATTGCGGCAAAATCCTCGCACATTCTCCCCTTGATGACACCCGCCGCCGTGAATGACGCTGATATCCACAACAAGCTGCGCAAGGAACTGGCACAGAGCCGGGTGCTGCTGGTTGATCGCCACCCGGAGGCGCGCAATTTCCTGCGCATGACGCTGTCGGCCGTCGGCATCACCTCGGTGCGCAATGCCGGCACGGCGCACGAAGCACTGCGGCAGGCGCGCAACGCACGCTTTGACGTCATTCTCGCCGACTACCTGCTCGATCACGGCCGCGACGGCCAGCAGTTGTTTGAAGAACTGCGCCAGCAGCAGCTGATTCCGCTCGCCTCCGTATTCATGATCGTCACCGGCGAGCGCGCCTACCGGCGCGTAGTCTCGGTCGCCGAACTGGCGCCGGACGACTACCTGATCAAGCCATTCACCGCCGACCAGCTGCAAAGCCGCCTGTTGCGGGCGATGTACAAGAAAAAACACTTTGCCGAGATTTACGGCCACCTCGAAGACGACGCCTTCGTCGACGCGCTCGCCGCCCTTGAGTCGCTGCTGGCGCGCTCCAGCGAATTCGCGCTCGACGGGCTACGTCTCAAAGGCGAAATCCTCAATGCCCTCGGCCGCTACGACGAAGCGAGCGAGGTCTACCGAGAGGTTCTCGCCGCGCGCGTCGCCCCCTGGGCGCGCATGGGCCTGGCGCTGGCCCTGCGCGGCCGAGGTGAACTCGCCGAAGCCCTCGTCGAGGCACAGGCGCTGACCGAGGACTTCCCCGAATACCTCGCGGCCTACGATCTCACCGCCGATCTGCACGAACGCACCGGCGACCTCACCGCCGCGCAAGAAACCCTGCTGGCCGCCAGCGGCCGTTCGCCGGATAACGCGACGCGGCAGCGTCAGGTTGGCCACCTCGCCGTACGCAACAAGGATCTTGCCGTCGCCGAAAAGGCATTTGGCAAAGCGCTCGACCGGCTGCGCGGCAGCTCCTTGCGGCAGCTCGACGACTACACCAATCTTGCGCGCGTGCGCATCGACAAAGGCGACATCGCCGGTGCGCGCAGCGTGGCCGCCGATCTGCGGCGCGAGTTTCGCGGCGGCAAAGGCAGCGAAGCGGCGGAATCGGCCGACGTCGCCGAACTCGCCGCACTCGTCGTCGACAGCCTGGCCGCCGGGCGAACGGGCGATGCCGAGGCGGCCAAGAACGCGCTGAACGCGGCTCTGGCGCGGCACGACAGCCTGGCCAATCGCCGCAGCACGGCGGTTTCGCAGCATCTCGCCGTCGATCTCGCCCACGCCTGTCTCGCCCAGGGCGAAGAAGCCCGCGCTCAGGCCCTGCTGCGACGTGCGGCGGCCGAACACCACGACGACGAAGGCATGATCGATCGCATACGCGGCGTATTTGCCCGCGCCGGCAAGGAGCACCTCGGCGAAGCCATGCTGACGCAGGTGAGCGACGAAATCGTCGATCTCAACAACAAGGGCGTTCTGGCCGCCCGCAGTGGCGACCTCGATGCAGCGATCAGCATGTTGAGTCAGGCCGCCGAGCGCGTCGCCAACGTACAGTTTCTGGTCAACGCCGCGAAGGCGATCTTTACCAAAATGAATCGCGACGGCTGGGACGAGGCGCTGGCCGAACGTGCGCAGGGCTACGTGCGCCGGGCGCAAGCCAAGGACGCCGCCAGCCCGCGTGTCGTCTCGGCACGCGAACTATGCCAGCGCGTCGCCAAAAAATACGGCGTGCAACTCGAATCCGCCGCGAAGTGGAAAAAGGGAACGGACAGTGAGGCCGAGTGAACGACGGCACGCGTGAATCGCCGCATCCGGGCGCGGCGCCGGGCACTCAGTGGCGGCCGCCGAGCCCGAGATAGCTTTCGATAACGCGCGGATCGCTGCTCAAGGCCTCGCTCGGCCCTTCGAGCGAGACTTCGCCGGTTTCCAGCACATAGCCGTAGTCGGCAATCTGCAAGGCGGCGCGGGCGTTCTGCTCGACCAGCAGGATCGATACGCCGGTTTTCTTCAGTTCGCCGACGATGCGGAAAATCTCGCGGATGATCAGCGGCGCCAGGCCGAGGCTTGGCTCGTCGAGCATCAACAGCTTCGGTCGCGCCATCAGGGCACGCCCCATCGCCAGCATCTGCCGCTCGCCGCCGGAGAGCGTACCGGCCAACTGGCGGCGGCGCTCCCGCAGACGCGGGAAGATGTCGAAAACCTCCGCCATGGTGTCGGCGTGATCGCGCTTCCCGGAGCGGTAACGGTCAAAGGCGCCGAGCAGCAGATTGTCTTCGACGCTCATCTCGCCGAACAGCTCGCGCTTCTCCGGCACCAGCGTCATTCCCTGCCGCACCAGTTGCTCGACCTGCCGGTCGCTGCCCTGGCGCTGGCCGAGATAGACGATCTCGCCGCGCGCCGGCAGGAGCCCCATCAGAGCCGACAGCAAGGTCGTCTTGCCCGCGCCATTGGGGCCGATGACGGTGACGATCTCGCCGGCACGAATCTTCAACGCCAGCCCGTGCAGAGCTTCGACCTTGCCGTAGCTGACGGAAAGATCCCTGACGTCGAGGATCAGCGGCTTTTCCGCCGTCGTATCGTTGCTGTATTCGCTCATTACTGCCCCGCCCTACTCGACGCCGCCGAGATACGCTTCGAGCACCGCCGGGTTGCGCTGCACATCTTCCGGCAGCCCCTCGGCCAGCTTCTCGCCGAATTCCATGACCACCACGCGATCGGCGAGGCCCATGACGAAATCCATGTCGTGTTCGACCAGCAGCACGCCGATGCCCTCGTCGCGCAGTCGGCGCAGCAACTCGGCGAGCGCCTGCTTCTCGAAGTAGCGCAGACCGGCGGCCGGCTCGTCGAGGAGCAGGAGGCACGGATCGGCGGCCAGCGCGCGGGCGATCTCGACGATGCGCTGCTTGCCGAGCGGCAGACTGCCGGCGGCATCGTTGAGGTGTTCGGCAAGGCCGCAGCGCTCGATCTGATAGGCAGCTTCGGTGAGCAGGCGCGCCTCCTCGTCGCGTTCGAGATGCAAGGCGGCGGGCAGGTAGCCCCTGTCGCCGCGCAGGTGAGCGCCGATCGCGACGTTGTCGAGGACGCTCATGCCCGACAGCAGGCGGACGTGCTGGAACGTACGGCTCATGCCGCGCCGGGCGATTTCGCGCGACGGCAGACGTTCGACGCGTTCGCCACGGAAGGTGATTTCGCCCGAGGTCAGCGGGTCGACGCCCGAGATGCCGTTGAACAGCGTGCTTTTGCCCGCGCCGTTGGGCCCGATCAGAGCGACGACTTCCCCGGCGCGCACGTCGAGACTCATCTGGTTGTTGGCCACCAAACCGCCGAAGCGCTTGGTCGCCTCGCGCACGCTGAGCAGCTCTTGTCCGCGTTCGACGACCGGCCGGCGCGCCAGCGGCTGGCCGACGGTCGTCACGCGCTGCGCGGCGGGCGCTTGCGGTACGAAGCGCAGGAGGATCGGCCACAGACCGTCGCGCGAACGGTGCAGGATGAAGATCATCATCAGGCCGAAGAAAATGATCTCGAAATTGCCGCTCTGCCCCAGCAGCTGCGGCAGCCAGTCCTGCAGCCATTGCTTCAGGATGGTGATGAGGCCGGCGCCGAGCAGCGCGCCCCAGACGTGCGCGACGCCGCCGATCACCGCCATGAACAGGTATTCGATGCCCTGCGTCAGCGAGAATGGCGTCGGATTGACGAAGCGTTGCAGGTGCGCGTACAGCCAGCCGGAGAGGCAGGCATAGAGGGCAGCCACGGTGAAGATGACGATCTTGGCGCGCGGCGTATTCACGCCCATCGCTTCGGCCATCAGCGAACCGCCTTTCAGCGCGCGAATGGCGCGGCCGCTGCGCGAATCGAGGAGATTGCGCGTCAGCACGACGACGCCCAGCACGGCCAACCAGATCAGGTAGAAAAACTCGCGCCCGCTGTGCAGCTCGAAGCCAAAAACGCCGAGGGTCGGAATGCCCGATATGCCGGTATGACCGCCAAGGAATTCCACGTTGCCGAAGAGGTAGTACAGGCTGATACCCCAGGCAATCGTTCCCAGAGGCAGATAGTGCCCCGACAGGCGCAGGGTGATGAAGCCGAGCGCCAGCGCCACCAGCGCCGTCAAGGCGAGGCCGACGAGCAGCGTCAGCCAGGGGGACACGCCATAGGTGGTCGTCAGGGTGGCCGTCGTGTAAGCACCGAGGCCGACGAAAGCCGCCTGACCGAAGGAAGTCAGCCCGCCGACGCCAGTCAGCAGTACCAGTCCCATGGCAACGATGGCGTAAAGGCCGATGTAGTTGAGCAGGGTGACGGTGAATTCAGGCAACAACAGCGGCGCGACGGCAAGCAGGGCGATGCCGATGAGCGGCAGCGCCTTCACCCACGCTGGCGACAGTTGCAGACGCGGGGAGGCGCTCATTCTTCCTCCTCGGTGTGGCGCGTCGTCAGCGAACGCCAGACCAACACGGGAATGATCAGCGTAAACACGATCACTTCCTTGAAAGCGCTCGCCCAGAACGACGAATACGATTCGAGCAGACCGACCATCACGGCGCCAGCCGCCGCCAGCGGATAGCTGCCGAGCCCCCCGACGATGGCGCCGACAAAACCCTTCAGGCCGATGAGAAAACCGGAGTCGTAGTAAATCGTCGTGATCGGCGAAATGAGAATGCCGGAGAAAGCGCCGATCAGTGCCGCCACCGAAAACGACAGCTTGCCCGCCATCGTTGCGGAAATGCCCATCAGGCGGGCGCCGGTGCGATTCATGGCGGTAGCGCGCAAAGCCTTGCCCCACAAAGTGCGCTCGAAAAACAGGTAGAGCGCGACGATGAGCGTCAGGCTGGCAGCGACGACGAGCAGGGTCTGTCCCTGAATCATGGCGTCACCGATCTCGAAGCTCGCATCGGTAAAACTCGGCGTCCGCGATCCCTCGGCGCCGAAGAAAAAGAGGCCCAGCCCGGTCAGCGTCACGTGCACCGAGACGGCGACGATCAGCAGCACGAGCACCGAGGCTTCAGCAATCGGTTGAAAAACCAGGCGGTAAATCAGCGGGCCGAGCGGCACGACCACGGCCAGCGTCAGCAACACCTGAATCGGCAAACCGAGACTCGACAGCGGAATGTTCGCCAGCAAACCCGCCAGTGCCAGCGGTAGCGCCAGGTTGATGCCGAGAATGCGCGGAATCCGCTGCAACTGCCGGTCACGCAGGGCAAACACGGTATCGATGAGGCCCGCCACGGCGCCGAGCCCGATCAGCAGCCAGAGCGTTCCGGGCAGCACGCCCGTCTGCAGGCTGGCCAACGTCAGAGCGCCAAAAGCGACGAATTCGCCCTGCGGAATGAAAATCACGCGTGTGACGGTAAACACCAGCACCAGGGCGAGCGACAACAGGGCATAGATGGCACCGTTGGTGATGCCATCCTGCCCCAGCAGCAATGCGATCTGCAGGTCCATCAGCGAATGCGCGCGGCGAACGCGACGTGCGCCGCCCTAAGGCGAAGTGCGCGCCAATGCGACCGGCTTACTTGACGAGTTTCCAGGTGCCACCTTCGATACGGGCCATGACGCGGGCGCGCTGGTCAAAGCCTTGATGATCCTGTGCGTTCAGATTGAACACGCCGTGCGCCGCCGGCAGGTTCTTCACGCCCTCAAGGGCATCGCGCAGGGCCGAGCGGAATTCCCGCGTACCCGGTTGCGCCTTCTTCAGTGCCTGCGGAATGGCCGCGCCGAGCAGCAGGCCGGCATCCCAGGCGTGGCCACCGAAGGCACTGACCGTGCCTTTGCCGTAAGCCGTTTCATAGCGGGTGATGAAATCGAGCGCCACCTTCTTTGACGGCGCGGAATCCGGCAACTGCGCGGCGACGACCAGCGGCCCGACCGGCAGCAAGGCGCCTTCGACGTCCTTGCCGCCAATGCGCAGGAACTCGCTGTTGGCGACGCCGTGCGTCTGATAGACGAACCCCTTGAACCCCTTTTCCTTCAGGGTCTTCTGCGGCAGCACGGCCGGTGTACCGGCAGCGCCAATCAGGACCGCATCCGGCTTGGCAGCGATGATTTTCAGCGCCTGACCGGTGACCGAGGTGTCGTTACGCTGAAAGCGCTCGCTCGCCACGATGCGGATCTTGCGGGCTTCAGCGATCTTGGCGAATTCCTTGAACCAGCCCTCGCCGTAGGCGTCGGCAAAACCGATGAAGGCGACGGTCTGCACCTTGTTGTTGAGCATGTGCTCGACGATGGCCGTTGCCATGTGCGCGTCGTTTTGCGCGGTCTTGAAGACCCAGTGTCGCTTCGCGTCGACGGGCTCGACGATGATCGCGGAACCGGCCAGCGAAATGAGCGGCGTTTCCGATTCGGCGGCGATGTCCGTCATCGCCAGCGAGTTCGGCGCCGTGGTCGAGCCGATCACGACATCGACCTTGTCCTCGGCGACAAGCTTGCGCATGTTCTTCACCGCCGAGGTCGTGTCGGTGGCATCGTCGAGAACGATGTAATTCACTTTTTGTCCGCCTATCGTCTTCGGCAGCAAGGCGATGGTGTTCTTTTCCGGAATGCCGAGCGAGGCTGCCGGGCCGGTCGCCGATACGCTGACGCCGACGTTGATGTCGGCGAAAGCCGACAGGCTGACGAGTGCCAAGGACAAAACGGCAAGACGCGTGCTGGCGAAAGAAGGACTGGACATGGGCGTTCGCTCCGTAAAACGGTCGATCGGACGGCTGCTAAAACGCGCCATGATACCCAAAACCCGCCGCCCTTGCCCGCCCGATACGTGCGCTGCGTCCCGGTAGCGCCGCCCTTCCGTCGGCGTAAATGGCTCTAAAGTCGCTACGAAATGACTTCGTAATGTCTAGCGAGCGAGCTTCCAGCCGGCGTTTTCCACCCGCACCATGACGCGGGCGCGCTGATCGAAGCCAAGGTGATCCTGTGCGCTCATGTTGATAACGCCATGCGAGACGGTCAGATTTTTGACGCCTTCCAGCGCGTCCCGCAGCGCCTTGCGAAACTCGCGCGTTCCGGGTGCCGCTTTTTTCAGTGCCTGCGGTGCCGTCGCGGCAAGGAGCAGGCCGGCATCCCAGGCGTGCGCGCCAAAAGTCGAGACACTGCCTTTTCCGTATGCCGCTTCGTAGCGCCCGACGTAGTCGAGGGCGATTTTCTTGTTCGGCGCGCTATCCGGGAGCTGTGCGGCAACCAGCACCGGCCCGGCGGGGAGAAGCGCGGCTTCGCAGTCCTTGCCGCAAACGCGCAAAAAATCGCTGTTGGCAACACCCGAACTCTGATAAATCAATCCTTTAAAGCCACGCTCGCGCAAGGTTTTCTGCGGCAGTGCCGCAGGCGTGCCGGCGGCGCCGATGAGGATGGCGTCCGGCTTGGCGGCGAGCAGTTTCAGCACTTGCCCGGTCACGCTGGTGTCGTTGCGCTGATAGCGCTCGTTGCCGATGATGCGGATCTTCCGGGCCTCGGCGATCCTGGCGAACTCGTTCCACCAGCCTTCGCCGTAAGCATCGGCGAAGCCCATGAAGGCAACGCTGCGCACGTTGGCGTTCGTCATGTTTTCGATGATCGCCAGGACCATCTGTGCGTCATTCTGGGCGACCTTGAAAACCCAGGCGCGTTTTTCGTCCATCGGTTCGACGATCCGCGCCGCAGCGGCCATCGAGATCATCGGTGTTTCGCTCTCGGCGGCAACGTCGATCATGGCCAGCGAATTGGGCGTCGTCGTCGAGCCGATCAGCAGATCGACCTTGTTCTCGGCGATGAGCTTGCGCGCGTTCTTGACGGCCGTCGTCGTGTCCGAGGCGTCATCGAGAACGATGTAATTGACCTTCTGCCCGGCAATCGTTGGCGGCAGCAGGGCAATGGTGTTTTTCTCCGGAATCCCGAGCGATGCGGCCGGCCCGGTGGCAGACACCGTGACGCCGACGTTGATGTCGGCAGTCGCCAGCGAGGCACAAAGACACGCGGCAATGCCGGCAACGATGAAACGACCCTTCATGATGCTCTCCCGATGTTCGGCACACGACGCTTGAGCGACGGTTGCGCTGCTTTGTCAGCAATCCGCGTGGCTCGGCGTGCGCGCTTTCGTTGTTTTATAAGGGTTTGAATTCTAAAAACAGTAAACACAATATGCGTAACAAGTCTGTGGATAAGTTCATAAAAAACCCTAAAAGCAGTCAGTTATCGCTAAAAAAGTGGACTGCAAAAAGTCTGTATCCCGCTGTGGGCAGTTTTGGATAAGTTATCCACAGGAGGGGGCTTCACGGCTTGTCCAGTTCACATCCACAGTGTTCACGCGGGTTTATCCACAGGCTGATTCGCCCTCTTTTATGCGGCCAAACCGTGGCGAACGGTATCCCAAGCAAATTTGACGATCAACGCGCTGACGACAAAAAGAAAGATCGTGCGTACGAAAGCGCTGCCGTTTTTCAGCGCCAGACGTGTGCCGACGAAGGAGCCGCCGACGTTGGCGACCGCCATCAGGCTGCCGACGAGCAGCAGGTAGTAGCCATGCGGTACGAAGTAGGCTGTTGCAGCGAGGTTGGTTGCGACGTTGACGATCTTTGCCGCAGCGGACGCGTGCAGAAAGTCAAAGCCGAAAACGCGGACGAAGAGAAATATCAGGAAGCTGCCCGTTCCCGGTCCGAAAAATCCGTCGTAAAAGCCGATGCTGCCGCCAAGGAGCAGCGCCAGCAGTATCTCGCGCTGGCCGCTATGGCGTGGCTGGTGTGTCGCGCCAAATTCCTTGCGCCGAAAAGTGTAGATCGCGGCTCCGATGAGGAGCAACAGGATCAGCGGGCGCAGCAGTTCGCGCGGCAGATACGTCACCGCCATGGCGCCAAGGTAGGAGCAGACGAGCGCCGCGCTGGCCGCCGGCAGTGTCGTCCGCCAGGGCATCTTTACGTGGCGGGCGTAGCGCCAGGCCGCATTGGCGGTGCCGACGATGCTGGCGATCTTGTTCGTGCCAAAGAGAGTCGCCGGCAACTCACGCGGCAGCGCCGAGAAGAGCGCCGGAATCTGAAGCAAACCGCCACCGCCGACGACGGAATCGATAAAACCAGCGCAAAAGGCCGTCGCGCCGAGTGCGGCAAGGACAAGCGGATCGAGATCCATGCGGCGGCGGTCAGGTCACTGAAAACAGTGTGTTCAGTGAGAGATCTTCCCTCGACCAGACGCGATCGGGCGTAAAGGCGGCGACCCAGGCGGGCAACTCCGCCGCTGGCATGGGTCGGGCGATGCCGTAGCCTTGCGCTTGATCGCAGCCAAGATGCAGCAGCGCAAGGCCATGTTCCGAACTCTCGACGCCCTCGGCGACGACCTGGCGGTGGAAGGCGCGGGTCAGCGCAATCACCGCTTCGACAATGGCGAAATCCTCTTCGTCGCAGAGCATGTCGCGCACGAAGGAACGGTCGATCTTGAGGGTATCGACCGGCAGGCGGCGGAAATAGGTCAGCGACGAATAGCCGGTGCCGAAGTCGTCGAGCGCGATACGTACGCCGAGCGCGTGACAGCCTTCGATGACGCGCGTTGCCTGACCGACGTCGCCCAGGGCCGCTGTTTCGAGAACCTCCAGTTCCAGCGCCGACGGGTCGAGCTCGGGATGGCGGGCAAACGACGCCTTCAGGCGATCGACGAAGCCGGAATCGGCGATTTCGCGTGCGGCGACGTTGATGCTCACCGATATATCTAAACCCGTCTGCCGCCAGTGCGCCAGCTGGTCGATGGCCGTTTCCATGACCCACTCGCCAAGCGTGATGGCGAAGTCGCTGTTTTCGATGTCGGGCAGGAATTCGCTGGGAGCGAGCAAACCCTTTTCGGGGTGCTGCCAGCGAATCAGTGCTTCCGCCCCATAAACAAGGCCGCGACGCATGTCGACCTTGGGCTGGTAATAGAGGACGAACTCGTTGCGCTGCAAGGCGTCGTGAATACGTGACACGCTGTCGTGCTGGGCGCGGGCGCGGCGATCCTGCTCCGAGTCGTAGATGTGATAGCAGTTGCGCCCCGCCTGTTTGGCGAGGTACATCGCCTGGTCGGCGTGGCGCAGCAAGGTGTCGGGATCGGCGTCGTCCTGTGGAAAGAGGCTGGCGCCGATGCTGGCGGTGACGCAAAACTGCGCTTCCTCCTGGTGGAAGGGCAAGGCGACGATGTCGAGGATGCGGTCTAGGCTCTTCTTGCACTCTTCAATCGAACCCAGCTCGGAGAGCAGGAGGACGAATTCGTCGCCGCCCAGCCGTGCGACCGTATCGTCGCCGCGCAATGCGTTGCGCAGGCGGCGGGCGACTTCGACCAGCAGGCGGTCGCCGGCGTCGTGGCCGAAGTGATCGTTGATCGGCTTGAAGCCGTCGAGGTCGAGGTAAGCCAGCCCGAGCATGCGGCCGCAGCGCTTCGCGTGCGCCAGCGACTGGCGCAGGCGGTCGGCGAGGAGAACGCGGTTGGGCAACTGCGTCAGCGCGTCGTAGTGCGCCATGCGTTCGAGTTCACGCTGATGCTGCTTGATTAGCGTGATGTCGGAGAAGATCGCCACGTAGTGGCTGATCTCGCCTTCCGGTGTGCGGATCGACGACACCGTGACGCGTTCGGCGTAGCGGCTGCCGTCCTTGCGCCGGCTCCAGACCTCGCCTCGCCAGTGGCCTTCTTTCTTGAGTGTCCGGTAGAGCGACTCAAGCACGTTCTCGGCAAGGTCGCCGGCTTGCAAGGCGATGGCGTTGCGCCCCAGCACATCCTCGCGCGAATAGCCGGATAGCTCGCAAAAGTTGCGATTGACGTCGACGATGGTGGCATCGGCGTTGCAGATGACAATGCCTTCGTGCGCGTGCTCGAAGACCCCTGCCGCCAGACGGCTCGCTGCTTCGGCCTGACGGCGCGCGGTGATGTCCTGCGAGTAGCCGTTGTGCACGCACGTACCGTCGGCAAGGCAGGTTGGTTCGGAGTGCAGATAGAGCCAGCGTTCGCCGCCATCGGGTGCGGCCACGCGCAATTCATGGTCGAGCGCCTCCTGATGCAGCCAGGCGCGTCGCACGGCGGCGATGAATGCGCCCTGCTCTTCCACCGCGATGCGCGCCAGCATCCGCCGCGGATGAGCCATGGCTTCGCTGCTGCCGACGCCGCACTGCTCGAGCAGCGATTGACTGGCGAACAGGAGATGGAAGCGCCCGTCGTCGTCGAAGCGGTAGCGGAAAACGGCCAAGGGCAAGGCATCGGTGACATCGCGCACGAGATCGCGCGCGGCCTCGGCCTCCGCTTCCGCGCGGCGGCGCTCGGAGAGGTCGTAGATCATCGTCAGCGAGCACACTTCGGCGTCGATGACGACCAGCGTTGCCGAGACGAGAACCTGGCACGGATTGCCGAGACGGTCGAAGAAGACGGCTTCGTAGCTGTCGAGCCGGCTGTTCTCGTGCAGGCGGGCAATCCAGGCATTGCGCGAGCGTTCGCTGCCCCAGATGCCGAGCGTCAGGGCATTGGACTGCAGCAACTCCGAACGCGACCAGCCGAAAAGATGTGAATAGGCTTCGTTGACTTCGAGGTAGCGGCCGTCCTCCAGTCGCGACAAGGAAGCGGCAATGGGCGACATCTGGAAAACCTGCCGGAAGCGCTGCTCGCTCTCGCGCAAGGCGGTTTCAGTGCGGACGCGCTCGCTGATGTCGCGCGTCACGCCGATGATGGCCGGGCGGCCGTTCCAGCGCCCGCGTGCCGTGCGGGTTTCGGCGTCGAGCCAGGTGCCGTCAGCGCGCAACAAAGGTAGCGTGTAGACGCTGATCTGGCCGGTCAGCACGTCGTTGATTGCTCGCTCCACCTCATCCTTGAGCGGCATCGGATAAGCCGCCGTCAGCGGCCGCCCGATCAGTCCGGCGGGCCGCAATCCGAGTAGCTCGGTGACGGCGGCGTTGTGATGCATGATCGTGCCGTCGTAACCGACGACGAAAACGAGGTCGGCGAGGGCGGCAAAGACGCCGGCCAGGTTTTGCTGTTGCTGATCGGCGTGAATCAGCGATTGGCGACGCTCGGCGGCATCGCTGAGCATTGAGCAGAGGGTATCGGCGAGGTGCGGCATCTTGCCGGGCAGGCATTGCCCGCCCGAGCAATCGAGCAGCAGGGCAGCGACCGGCACGCCCTCGACGCAGACCGGCAAGACCAGCTGGCGCTTGTCGCCGGGAGTGTAGGTGCTTGTGCCGTGTGTTTCGGCAAAGCGCAACCACGCCGGTGGCCCATCGTTGCGGCCGGCGCACATGCAGGAAGGGCGGATGCCCCGTATCTGCTGCGCCAGACGCGAGCTTTTCGGTAGGATGTTGTTGGCCTCGCGCAGAGCGGCGTTCGTCTTCTCGCGTCCGCCGGTACTGGCGACGCGCCGGATGCTGCCATCGGCGCGCAGTCGCCAGGCTTCACCTCCGGTGAAGCACGGCAAGACGACAGCGGCGTCGAGCATGCGTTGCAGGAGTCCGTCGAGGCGTGGCTTTTTGGCGACAGCGCGGGCGAGGATGTCGCGCATACCGAGCAGGAGTTGATCGGTATGGCGCTCGGTGACGTCGCGGGCGATGCCGAGGACGCCGAGGAGGCGGCCATCGGGGTGGTAGACGGGAGATTTCTGCGTGTTCAGTGCGCGCGGACCTTTGTCCGCGAATTCCTGCCATTCCTCGAACAGCAGGGGCTGGCCGGTGGCGATGACGTGCTGATCGCTGTCGCGGAAGTGGGCGGCCATGTCGGCGGGGACCAGTGCTTCATCGCGCTGGCCGATGACTTCGCCGGCAGAGCTCCCGACAAAACGCTCGAACGCGGCGTTGCAGGCGAGATACCGACCCGTCGCGTCTTTCAGCCAGATGAGGTCGGGGATTGTCTGGCTCAAGGCGGCCAGCATGCTGCGTTCATGCCCGGAGTCTGGCGTGGCTGACTCCGGAATGACCTGCTCCCTGGCGAGTTCCGGATCGCCGGTTGGCACGTTTAGCGACGCAGAGCGTGGTGTTGGCATGAACGGCGTAAGTGAGGTTGCCCGGACAGCATTATGCGTGATTAGTGCGCGGATACCACCTAAGCGGTATCGCTGAGTGAGTGGGCGTTATTTGCGCAGCCGTTGGCGTGAGCGCGGTCATGCCACTTGAAGGTTCAGGCTTGCACTACTGTGGTGCGCGGGCACATGAATGGTGCATAAAGTCGTTGACTGCCGTGCGACATTGGCTCGTCGGGGGATCGTTCTGGGCCGAGGTATCGCGTAAATCGCTCTTTTCTATGTGGAACGGTTTTTGCAGTGGCTGGAGCGGCGTCTTTCGCAATCTTGCAGTGAAACCGTGTTCTGGAATGTCCATGCTGAAAAGTAAGTCGATGAATCTCTCCGCCGCTGAGCTTTCCTGGCTGCCATGGTTTGGCCCAACCGGAAAGCTGGCGATGCGCTGGAGTTGCGCGCTGAATCGTTCGCGTGAAGCGGCGATGGAGCATGCTTTTGAAGGCTTCGCGGCGACCCGCATGCGCTTGCTGCAAAGCTGGGCCGAGCGTTACTGGCAGTTGCTCGACGTGCTGGCGGCAGATGTCGAATCCTCCTTTCCGGCGGTGGCCAACGACATGCTGGCGGCGCGACGCTCGTTGCTGCCCGACGCTTCCGAGCTTTTCGTTATCGATGAACAGGGGCGGACCGTCGCCTCAAGCATCCCGGCGCGTGTCGGCAGTCAGGATCGAGATCCCCGCGCGTTGGCTATCGGCGTGCGCGAACGCTTTCTGCATGGGCCGTATATCGATCCGGTGACGGCGTCGCTACCGCCGTCGACCTCGCGCTTTCACGATGAAGTGACGCTGATGTTCTACCGGCCCCTCAGTCTCGGCGGCGGAGCGACTGGTGCGGTCTGCGCACGCGTTCCCAACGACGTCATGGGCGACCTCATCCAGCGCGAAGCCGGCCATATCTTTCATGAGTCGGGTGACAACTACCTGTTCATGGTGAAGTCGAGCTTCGATCCGTCGATCCGGCCGGGAACGGCTTTGTCGCGCTCGCGCTTCGAGGATGCGGCGTTCACCCACGGCGACAATCTCAAGCAAGGCGTGCGCACGGCGTTTGGCGTGGTGCGGGTGGCGCAGCACACGGAATTCGAACTTGTCTTTACCGACCCGGCGACGAAGGAGCTGCACCCCGGCGTGCGCGAGACGATCCGCAAAGGCGAGAACCTGTTCGTCACCTATCCGGGTTATCCCGATTACCGGCATATCCCGGTGATCGGCAAGGGCGTCACCTTCCGTATGCCCGGCTCGCCCGATACCTGGGGAATGATGTGCGAGGCCGATCTGGAGGAAGTTTATCGGCTGCGCAGCATCGGCTTTCGCCTGACACGGCTGTACGCGGGCGTCGTCGGTGTGGCGGGCGCGATCAGCGTGGGCGTTGCTTACGCCACTCCGCTCTCCGCGTTGTACGTGACGCTATTGCAACTCGCGCTGCTCGCCGTCGGTGGCGTCGTCCTGCATCGCTGGGGGGTGGCGCCGCTCGTGCAGCGTCTGCGCAGTACCTCCGGGGTGTTGCGTACGGTGGCCGAAGGCGGTGGCGATCTATCGATGCGTCTGCCGCGTAGTTCCGGTGCCGGCGACGAGGTGACGGTGTTGTCGCAATGGCTCAATAGCCTGATCGATAACCTGGAGCAGATCATCCGTGAGGTGATGACGACGAGTCGCGGCATCAGCGTTGATAACGCCGGCTTGCAGGAGAAGTGCCGCCACACCAGTCAGGCCTCCGCGCAGATGCACGACGCACTGGCGGAGACGCTGGTATCGATCCGCGCGCAGATCGAGGCCATCGACGCGGCCGGTGGCGATGCCGACGCCTTGCGTCAGGCAGTTAAGGCTGCGGCAGAAGATGCCCGTCGCCAGTTCGCCGATGTGCAGGCACGCAGCGATACGATCCGCGAGTCGGTCGGCGTCGCCGCGCACACGATCCGCGAACTCAACACGCGCGCCGCCGATATCGGTCGCATCGTCACGGTGATCGAGGAAATCGCTTCGCAAACCAATCTGCTGGCGCTCAACGCCGCCATCGAGGCGGCACGGGCTGGCGAGGCGGGGCGTGGTTTCGCGGTGGTCGCCGACGAGGTGCGCAAGCTCGCCGACCGTACGGCGCGCTCAACCAGTGAGATCGGTGCCGTCATCAGCGCCTTGCAGACGCACGCCGAGACAGCGGTCAGTTCGGTCGAGAGCAGCATGGGCGGCCTTGAAGAAGGCTTGCGTCTGGCGGCAACGGCCACCTCCGAGCGCGCCGAGATCGAGACGATTCAGTCACGCCTGTTCAGCCGGATCGACGCCTTGGCCAGCGCCGCGCAGAGCGAAGGCGTACGCGTCGAGGCCATGGGTCAATCGGCGGAACTGGTCGAACAGGCGATTGCCGACGCCAATCGTGGCGCCGAGGTGACCGGCGTCTCGGTCGGCATGTTGCAGGGGCTCATGCAACGCTTCAAGGTCAGCCAGTAGGCGGCCTTATTCTTACCAGCCCGGCCGACCCCAATGCGGCCGCGGGCTGTAGCCCCAGTCGTAGAAATAGTGTCGCGGCGGCCCGTAGTATCCGGGGAAATCCCAGCTGCTGCCGTAATAGACCCGCGGTGCTGGCGAGACGTAGGTGACTGTGGTGCTGCCGTAGCGTGGCGGGACGACGGTGCAGGCGCCGAGCAGCGTGCTGGCGGCGAGCATTGCCGCTACCAGCCATGGGCGGCTGAGGCGGGAAGCGTGTGACTGGAACATGGCAACTCCTCCATCAATCGGCGTGCCGGGCGTTGCTCGGCCGGCGACGCGCCTGCCCGATTAACGCGGCTGCCGACACGTCGCCAGACAGCGAGCGCGCAACATCGAGTATCGAGTTGTGAGGAGATGTTGGTGCGCCTGCCCGCATTCCGTCATGCGGAGTCGGCACAACAGGCGAAGGCACTTCCCCAGTTTTTTAACCTCTGGCGTCTGTCGGAAATCCATACAAGACGAAATGCTGTTTGCTGGGCGAGCGGGTTAGTTTTCGCCTGTCGCCGGACAGCTTAATTTTACCTTGATCTTCGCCAGCCGTGCGGCTACTTGCCGATGCAGAAACGCCCGAATATCTCGCCCAGCAGGTCGTCGGCGCTGACTTCGCCGGTGATGCTGCCCAGTCGCTGCTGAGCGAGGCGCAGTTCTTCGGCGAAGAGCTCAAGGCGCGGCAGTTGGGCGTGTGCGAGGTCGATGTGGGAGGCAGCGTCGTGTAGCGCGCGCAGGTGACGCTCGCGGGCGATGAAGATATCTTCGCTGGCGTTCCAGCCAATGATGGCGAGGATTTCCCGGCGCAGGGCGTCGATGCCCTCCCCGGTTTTCGCCGAGAGGAAAAGACGCGCGCCGGCGTGGAATGGCAGATCGGCGCGTCTGGAATCTCCACCATCTTGGGCGGTCGTGCCGGGAGGCTCGGTGGCGTCGCGGCGGCCAGCCGGCAGGCCGGCGAGGTCGATTTTGTTGATGATCAGCAGACGCGGCAATTCAGGCGGCAGGCGGTCGAGTATCGCCTGCTCGGCGGCACCGAGACCGTGTTGCGCGTCGGCCAGCAGGAGCGCCAGATCGGCGCGCTCGATTTCACGCCAGCTGCGTTCGATGCCGATCTGCTCGACTTCGTCGTCGGTCTCGCGCAGGCCGGCGGTGTCGATGATGTTGATCGGCACGCCGTCGAGTTGCAGGTGGCTGCGCACGGCGTCGCGCGTCGTGCCGGCAATCGGCGTGACGATGGCCAGCTCGTCGCCGGCGAGGCGGTTGAGGAGGCTCGATTTGCCGACGTTTGGCTGACCGACGAGAACGACCGAGGCGCCGCTTTGCAGCAGCTTGCCCTGCTGGGCGCGGGCAAAGACCGCCTCCAGCCGCTGCCGCAGGCGGTCGAGGCGACCGAAGGCGTCGGCGGATTGCAGGAAGTCGATCTCTTCATCAGGGAAGTCGAGCGTCGCTTCGGTCAGCGCGCGCAACTCGGTGAGTTCGCCAATCAGGCGGTGGATTTCGCCAGAAAACTCGCCTTGCAGCGAACGCACGGCGCTGCGTGCGGCGGTCGCCGTCGCGGCGTCGATGAGGTCGGCGACGGCTTCGGCTTGCGCCAGATCGAGCTTGCCGTTTTCAAAGGCGCGGCGGGTGAATTCTCCCGGTTCGGCGAGCCGCGCACCGAGATCGAGGCAACGCGCCAGCAGCAGTTGCAGGATGACCGGTCCACCGTGCCCCTGCCATTCGACGACGTCTTCGCCGGTGTAGGAATTCGGCCCAGGGAAGTAGAGCGCCAGACCGCTGTCGATGGCATGGCCGGCGGCGTCGAGAAAGTCGACGCGGGTAGCCTGTCGCGGTAACAGCGTGCGGCCGGCGATGGCGGCGATGAGATCGGCCAGTGCGCGCCCCGAGACGCGCACGACACCGACGCCGCCACGTCCGGGAGCGGTGGCGATGGCGGCGATGGTGTCAGTCGGCAGATTCACCGGCGCCTCCGGCGGCAAGACGGCGCGTGACGGGCACGCGCCGTGGGTTATCAGGCTTTGGCGTCGTTGGCCGCTTTACCGCCGGCCTCGATGTCGCGCGTGATCTTCCACTGCTGCGCGATCGACAAAACGTTATTCACCACCCAGTAGAGCACCAGCCCCGACGGGAAGAAGAAGAACATGCCACCGAAGATGAACGGCATGACCATCATCACCTTCGCCTGCATCGGATCGGGCGGCGTCGGGTTGAGCTTGGTCTGGATCAGCATGGTGACGACCATGATCACCGGCAGCACGTAGAACGGATCGACCGACGACAGATCGTTGATCCAGAGGATCCACGGCGCGTCGCGCATTTCCACGGCGCCCAGCAGCGCCCAGTAGAGAGCGATGAAGACGGGAATCTGCACCAGCACCGGCAGGCAGCCGCCGAGCGGGTTGATCTTCTCGCGCTTGTACAGCTCCATCATTTCGCGGTTGAGGCGCTGCTTGTCGTCGCCGCAGCGTTCCTTGATCGCTTGCAGGCGCGGGCCGACGGCACGCATCTTCGCCATCGACTTGTAGCTGGCCGCCGACAGCGGGTAGAACAGCGCCTTGATGCCGATGGTCAGGAGCACGATCGCCCAGCCCCAGTTGCCCAGCAGACCGTGGATCGCTTGCAGACACCAGAAAATCGGCGCGGCGAGGATCGTCAGCCAGCCATAGTCGACGACCAGCGGCAGGCCCTCGGCGCCGACACCACCCGCGTCGACGGGCTGGGCGAGTTGTTCGAGCGTCTTCTGGATCTGCGGGCCGGCGTACAGCGGCGTGACGATCTGCGTGCGAGCACCCGGCGCGGCGGCGGCCACCGGCAGGATGACGCCCGCCGTGTAGGTGGAGTCGGCGCCGTTTTCGGCCTTGCGCATGAAGTACTCACGCGCCACGCCGGTCGTCGGTGCCCAGGCGGCAACGAAGTAGTGTTGCACCATTGCCAGCCAGCCGTTGTCGGCATTGGCGACGAACTTGGCTTTGCCCTTGTCGAGATCGCTGAAGCTGACTTTCTGGAACTTGTCCTGCGTCGTGTAGACGGCCGGGCCGGTGAAGGTCGACACCATCGAGCTTTCGCCTTCCGGCAGCTTGCCGTCGCGTTGCAGCTGATAGTAGGCGTGCGGCGCGAGTGTTTTGCCGCTGCCGTTGTCGATTTCAAAAGCAACGTCGATCAGGTAGCTGTCGCGATGGAAGGTGAAGACGCGCGTCACTTTGACGCCGTCGACATCCGGCGCGTCGAGACGCAGTTGCAGGGTCGATTCGCCCGCGGCCAGCTCGCGGCTGCCGGGGACGGCGGTGTAGAGCGTCTTGTGCGTCGGCAGTCCGTCGCCGATCAGGCCGCTCTGCGCGAGGTAGTGGTGCTTGGCGCCAAACAGCGAGAAGGTCTGCGTCTTGTCTTCCACCGCTTTGTAGCGGTTGAGATCGAGGCGGGTGATGTCACCGCCGCGCGTCGAGATCTCAGCCGTGTAGAGGTCGGTCTTGATGCTGATCGTCTCAGCCGGACGAGCATCGGCGCCTTCTGCCACGGCGGGCGCTTTCGCGGTGTCGGCCACCACGTGTTGCAGGCTCGCCGTCGGTTGCGGCGCGGCGCTGGCAGCGGAATCGCTTGCCGCCGCAGTCGTAGCCGCCGGCTGCGGGTGCTGATACTTGCCCCACGCATCCCACAGCATGACCAGCGAGAAGAAGAAAACAAAGAGCAGGATCAGTCGACGGTTGTCCATGAACGGCCCATGCAAAAGTGGTCGGAGAGTGGGAGTTGAAGCGTCGGAGCGCTCAGTGGGGAGAGACGCGGCATTGATGCAGGCATCGCGACGCTCACGGAACCGGGTCGTAGCCGCCAGGACTCCAGGGGTGGCAGCGGGCCAGTCGGCGCATGCCGAGGTAACCGCCCTTGAGTGCCCCGTGTCGTTGAACGGCTTCGACCGTGTATTCCGAGCAACTCGGGAAAAAACGGCAACGCTGCCCGAGAAGCGGGCTGATCGCGTACTGGTAGATGCGGATCAAGGCCACGAGCAGCGTTTTCATCGTGCGGGAGAGGCAAACTTGCGCAACAAACCGTCGATCTCCTGAGCCAGCGCCTGCCGGTCAAGCGGCAGCGGCTTGCTGGCCAGGCGCAGGACAAAATCACGCGCCGGCAATTGCGTACGCAGGTGACGGAATTTTTCGCGTGCCAGCCGGCGTAGCAGGTTGCGGTCGACGGAGCGGCGCAAAAAGCGCTTGCCAACAACGAGCCCCAAGCGCGCGCCACCGGCTTCTTCTTCCCCATGCGGGCGGTAGTGAAGCAGGAAGTTGCGGCTTTTCACGGCCCTCCGAAAACCAAAAACGGATGAAAATTCATCCGTTTTGGTGAGTCGGTAGCGCTTGGGAAAAGCAGCTGGCGCGACAGTGTTTGCTGCAGTCACGGCGCGAAACGCGGCCGATCCAGCGACGGCTGAATCTGCCTTAGACGGCCAGACGGTGACGACCCTTGGCGCGGCGGGCGCGGATGACGGCGCGGCCACCACGGGTGCGCATGCGAACGAGGAAACCGTGCGTACGCTTGCGACGGATAACGGAAGGCTGATAGGTGCGTTTCATGATGGAACCCTTGCGGTCGGAAACAAACGCGCAATTAGACCCGCGCGACCCGCCTGCTGTCAAGCGATTGACGAGAATTTCCGCGAAAATTCCGATAGATAAGTCGCGAGCGTGGCGCAGCCGCGAATTCGCGGACGGAATGACGCGGGGTGTCCGGACATGGCCGGCGTCGGTTTGCGGACGGCGAAGCCGCGTTGGTGGGCGACCGAAAGCGTTGCCTTGCGCTGCGCCGTGGCACACAGGTGGTCGAGGCCGGTGGTAGTGCTATTTCTGTCCGCCTGTGGATAACTTTGTTAGAATTGGCCTCTCCCGGCGGCGTCAGCGCGCCGGCAAAAGCGAGTTAAATCAAAGAGAAAAGCTCGCGCCGGCTCCTTTACCTGCCGCTGCCACCAAGTGCACGGCTCACGTCGATTGATACTGAATGAGTAGTTTCTGGAATTTCTGCACGACCCAGTTTGAAAACGAGTTGCCCACGCAACAGTTCAACACATGGATCAAACCGCTGCGCCTTGAGGGTGAGGAAGACCTCGCCGGCGGGCTGCGCTTGGTTGCCCCTAATGGTTTCATCCAGAAGTGGGTGCGCGACCGTTACGGTTTGCGCATCGCCGAAATGGCGGTTGCCTTTTTCGGCAACGCGGTCGCCATCGAAGTCGTCGTCGGCGCCCGGCAGAACGCCCCCTCCCCCGTCAAGACGGCCAGCAATGCTGCCCCTGTCACCTCATCGCCGGCCCCTACCCGCCGCGACGAGGCCTCGGCCGAGCCGCGCAAGGCCGCACCGGCGCGTGTGGAGAGTCCGCGGGCGGCGTCGGCCTACGACAAGTCGCGGCTGATTCCCGGCTTTACCTTCGACAACCTGATCGTCGGTAAAGCCAACGATCTGGCGCGCGCGGCGGCAACGCGTGTGGCGACCGATCCGGGCGGCGCGCAGTACAACCCGCTCTTCATCTACGGTGGTGCTGGCCTCGGTAAGACCCACTTGATTCACGCCATCGGTAACCAGATCAGCGATAACTTCCCTGACAAGGTGGTGCGCTACGTTCACGCCGAGGATTACTACTCCGACGTCGTGCGCGCCTATCAGCAGAAGTCTTTCGATGTCTTCAAGCGCTACTACCGTTCGCTCGACGTGCTGCTGCTCGACGACGTGCAGTTCTTCAACAACAAGAATCGCACGCAGGAAGAATTTTTCTATGTTTTCAACGCGCTGATCGAAGCCAGGAAGCAGATCGTCATCAGTTGCGACACGTACCCAAAAGATATTTCGGGTCTCGAAGATCGCCTGATCACGCGCTTCGACTGGGGGCTGACGGTACAGATCGAGCCGCCGGAAACCGAGATGCGCGTCGCCATCCTGAAAAAGAAGGCGGAAAGCGAAGGCGTTGCGCTCGACGATGAAGTCGCCTTCTTCATCGCCAAGCACCTGCGCTCGAACGTGCGCGAACTCGAAGGCGCACTGAAGAAAGTGCTCGCCTACGCCTCGTTCCACTGCCGCAGCATCGAGCTGGAGCTGGCGAAAGAAGCGCTGAAAGACATGATCGGCGCCTTCAATCGGCAGATCACCGTCGAGAACATCCAGAAGACCGTCGCCGACTATTACAAGATCAAGGTCGCCGACCTGTTTTCGAAAAAGCGCACGCGCGTCATCGCCCGGCCGCGCCAGGTGGCGATGTGGCTGGCGAAGGATCTCACCTCGCAAAGCTACCCGGCGATTGGCGATGCGTTTGGCGGGCGTGACCATACGACCGTCCTGCATGCGGTGCGTACCATCGAAAGCCTGCGTGCCAAGGACAACGAACTCAACCACGACCTGCACGTCTTGCAGCAGGTGCTGAAGGGATAGCAGTGCCGTGTATAACTCATGGCGAAAGCTGTGGGAGAAGTGTGGATAAAGCTGTGGAAAACGGGTTGTGGATAAGTTATGCAGATTACCCCACAGCTGGATACAGGCTTTTTCCCGTCGCAAAAAATTGTGCTAAGTTGCTGAATTAAAGAAGCTAGTCAAATCAGTCCACAGAGTTGTTCCGCCTATTGTCTTTATAGGATTTTGATTTATGTTACTTGTTAAAACACAACGCGACGCACTGCTGGCTCCTTTGCAATCCGTTTCGGGCATCGTCGAGCGCAAGCACACGCTGCCGATTCTCTCCAACGTGCTGCTGGAAAAACGGGGCGATGCGCTGACCTTGCTGGCAACGGACATCGAAATTCAGATCACGACAACGGCAACCGGTGCAGGCGACGGTGAAGGCTCGGTGACCGTCGGCGCACGCAAGCTGCAGGACATCCTGCGTTCGCTGCCTGATAGCGCCGAGGTCAGCCTCATTCTCGAAGACCGTCGCCTGCAAGTGCGTGCCGGACGCAGCCGTTTCAGTTTGCAGACGCTGCCGGCGGAAGATTTTCCGCGCATGGCGCTCGCTGACGGTCAGGCGAAGAGTTTCACCGTGACGCAAAAGCAGTTCCGCCGTCTGCTGGCGCAGACGCAATATTCGATGGCAGCGCAGGATGTGCGTTACTATCTCAACGGCTTGCTGCTGATCGTCGATGGCGCCGAGTTGCGCGCGGTGGCGACCGACGGGCACCGGCTGGCGTTTGCCAGCATGTCGCTCGATGGAGCCCTGCCCGGCGATACGCCGCGCCAGGAACTCATCCTGCCACGCAAGACGGTGCTGGAGTTGAATCGCCAGCTGGCCGACAGCGACGAGCCGCTCGAACTGGCGATGACGGCCAACCAGATTCGCTTCACCTTCGGCTCGACGGTACTGGTCTCCAAGCTGATCGACGGGAAGTTCCCCGATTTTCAGCGCGTCATCCCCGCCTCCCTGCGCAACACCGTGACGCTCAACCGCGCTGCGCTGCTGCAGTCGATGGTGCGTGCGGCGATTCTCACCAATGAGAAATTCCGCGGTGTTCGGCTGTTGCTCTCGGCCGGATCGCTGAAGATCATTGCCGCCAATGCCGAGCAGGAAGAAGCCTTGGAGGAAATCGAGGTTGATTATTCCGGCGACGCGCTCGATGTCGGTTTCAACGTCGGGTATTTGCTGGACGTATTGAATAATTCCATCGTTGATACCGTGCAACTGGGATTCAATGACGCTAATTCGAGTTCGCTGATTACCCTTCCGGGGGATGACCGATTCAAATATGTCGTCATGCCGATGCGCATCTAGACGTAACTAAGGTGCTGGCCGGCGCCGCACAGGTGCCGGCCTTTGCTTTTTCGCGGTAGAACCTTTAGGTTTTGATTGGAATACGGGAATTCGCATGACTGATAAAATAGCCCAGCCTGCTTACGACGAATCGAGCATCCAGCAACTCGAAGGACTGGAGGCGGTGCGCAAGCGGCCGGGGATGTATATCGGTGATACCTCGGATGGTACGGGTCTTCACCACATGGTTTTCGAGGTGGTCGATAACGCGATTGACGAAGCGCTCGCCGGGTATTGCGACGATATCGTCATTACCATTCACGCGGATAACTCGATTTCGGTGTCGGATAACGGTCGCGGTATTCCGACCGGGGTGAAGTTCGACGACAAGCACGAACCGAAGCGTTCGGCGGCGGAAATCGTCATGTGCGTGCTGCACGCGGGTGGCAAGTTCAATCAGAACTCGTACAAGGTTTCGGGGGGGCTGCACGGCGTTGGCGTCTCGTGCGTCAACGCGCTGTCAAAGTGGCTGCGCCTGAGCATTTCGCGCGAGGGCAAGAAGTACCTGCTCGAATTCAATCGCGGCGCGGTAGTGGATCGTCTGGTGGAAGTGCAAAACGGCGTCGAGGTTTCGCCGCTGCGCGTCGTCGGTAACACCGCCAAGCGCGGTACGGAAGTGCACTTCCTGGCCGATGAGGAAATCTTCGGCAAGATCGAATTTCATTACGAAATTCTCGCCAAACGTTTACGCGAGCTGTCGTTCCTGAATAACGGCGTGAAAATCCGCCTCGTCGATCAGCGCAATAACAAGATCGAGGATTTTGCCTTTGCAGGTGGCGTTAAAGGTTTCGTCGAATACGTCAACCGCAGCAAGGCGGTGTTGCATCCGAATATCTTCCACTCCAGCGGCGATTCGGTTTTGCCCGGCGGTGGTGTGATCAGCGTCGAAGTGGCGATGCAGTGGAATGATTCGTACGCCGAGCAGGTATTGTGCTTTACCAATAACATTCCGCAGTCGGACGGCGGTACGCACTTGACCGGTTTGCGTACGGCGATGACGCGGATCATTAATAAATACATCGAAGAGCACGATATCGCGAAAAAGGCGAAGGTCGATATTACCGGCGACGACATGCGCGAAGGTTTGGCGTGTGTGTTGTCGGTGAAGATGCCCGATCCGAAGTTCGCTTCGCAGACGAAGATGAAGCTGGTGTCGTCGGAGGCGCGTCCGGCGGTTGAAGAAGTCGTCGCAGCCCGTCTGACCGAGTTTTTGCAGGAGCGCCCGGCGGACGCCAAGGTGATTACCGGCAAGATCGTCGAAGCGGCGCGAGCCCGTGAGGCTGCGCGCAAGGCGCGTGAGATGACGCGACGCAAGGGGGTGCTCGACGGCGTTGGCCTGCCGGGCAAGCTCGCCGACTGCCAGGAGAAGGATCCGGCGCTGTGCGAACTGTACCTCGTCGAAGGTGACTCCGCCGGTGGCTCGGCCAAGCAGGGGCGCGACCGCAAGTTCCAGGCGATCCTGCCGCTCAAGGGCAAGATTCTCAACGTCGAGAAGGCACGCTTCGACAAGCTGATCTCGTCGCAGGAAATCGCCACGCTGATCACGGCGCTCGGCACCGGCATCGGCAAGGAAGAGTACAAGCCTGAGAAGCTGCGCTACCACCGCATCATCATCATGACCGACGCGGACGTCGACGGCGCGCACATCCGTACGCTCTTGCTGACCTTCTTCTACCGGCAGATGCCGGAGCTGGTCGAGCGCGGCCACATCTACATCGCCCAGCCGCCGCTCTACAAGGTCAAGCATGGCAAGACCGAGCGCTACATCAAGGACGACTACGAACTGAACCAGTTCCTCCTGCGTCTCGCCCTTGAAGACGCATCGCTGACGCCGAAGATCGGTGCGGCGCCGATCACCGGTAGCGCGCTCGAAGCGCTGGCGCGCGAGTACCTGCTGGCCGAGGCGGTGATCAACCGCCTGTCGCATCTGATCAACCCGGAAGTGCTTCACGCCCTGGTGGATCGCAACCTCGCGCTGAATCTTGACGATCAGGCGAACGCCGAAGCCAGTGCGGCGGCGTTGATGGCGGCGGTTGGCCACGAACTGGCCGTCAACATCGTTGCTCACTACGACGAAGCGCAGGAACGTTGGCAGCTGCGTCTTGAGAAGATTCTGCACGGCAATCTCAAGGTCGGCATCATCGACGCCTCGCTGCTGCTCAGCGGCGACTACGCACAGCTGCGCAAGACCGGCGAACTTCTTGCCGATCTCTACGGTCCGGGCGCACTCATCGCACGGGGCGAGAAGCGGCAGTCGGTTGCCAGCTTCGCCGAGACCATGCGTTGGCTGCTCACGGAAGTGGAGCGCGGCATCAGCAAGCAGCGCTACAAAGGTCTGGGCGAAATGAACCCCGAGCAGTTGTGGGAGACGACGATGGATCCGACCGTTCGCCGTCTCCTGCGCGTGCAGATCGAAGACGCCATCGCGGCGGACGAGATTTTCACGATGCTGATGGGAGAACTGGTTGAACCGCGCCGTCAGTTCATCGAATCGAACGCGCTGGCTGCACGGAATATCGACGTTTGATCTTGTAGGATCTCATTGACTTCTAGATTTGTCTCAAAAGTCTAGATTTCGTGAGATTTGTTCGATAAAAAAGGCCGCTCGCATAGAGTGGCCTTTTTTGTTTTTAGGCGTCAAGTTTGACGGGGTGCTGATCGGCCGAAGCTGTCATTCAAGTGATCGCGCGCCGTGAGCACGTGAACGGCGGCTTTGAAATCCCATGGTCGCGAGGAATTCACTCACTGCGGCCGGCTAGGTTTACGAGTTTGCCCCCTGGAAGCAGTCGGTTGTGCCCCTAACAGCCGTGGCTTTATGCATTACGCCCTCAGCGCTCGCATTCACGTTCTAGGTCTAGCCTGCCCGGCAAAAGCAATACAAGTGAAGCCGTGGCATACGACGCCATGGAGGATCAGCAACTCGCAACTCATCGATGAATGCGACCACCAGCGTCAGAACTAGCGCAGGTACATCAGGACTTAATCAGGTCATTCGGTCCGGTGTACTCGAACGAGATCCGGTCTGCCGAACCGTTCGACGTTGCCACCGTGAGGCCGAGGGCCGTCTGGCTGAAGGGGTAACAAACCCTGCCCAATTCTCGGTAGTCGCTGCTGTAGATTACGCCTGCTTTCGGTCCAGAACCGACGATGCGCAGGGGCATCCCAGGTGGCATCGGCACGCCACCGTTCCACTGAACCGGTCCCGTGTATGCCGTGGTAGTCCACGGTGCTACGTAACCCGCTCCGTGCGGAGCAGTGAACTCTTTCCACAATTCGTGCGAGTTTTCAGTCGGCCAAGTGGGCATGACGCTCAAAGCCAGTACGGTGTCTGAGGCAAGCCAAGCACGCAGCCCCCTAGCGTCGTCGAAATCTGCATTTGTCGAGACTACCGCGTTGATGGCGCCAAGCCTCGACGCGAAGCCGGCCTTGATCAGAACCGCAGCCGGGACGGACAACGTTCCCGTTTCGACCGCAGCAACGGCGCTGCCGCTGCCCAAGTTCGGCAGCTGGTCGATGTCTACGTCGAGCGGATCCAAAACAGGCGCGTGGGCCTGTGCGCGAACCCGCACGGCTTCCATTGCCCACGGCAAGTTGTAGACGAATGCATGCTCGATGAGGGACATCACTTCGTCAGCATCGTCGTTCCCGAGCTCGGTAACTGGCGCTCCCTTCAGCCACTTTTCCAAGATTTTTCGCCAATCGAGGGGCAACGATTTCGGCTTAAACGGGGCAATCTCGAAGGCAATCTCGGCGAAGGTAACAATCGCCTGCACAGCTTCGTCGGTCTGTCCGCCGTCTACTGAGGTAGACGCCCTGAGCAGCAAGGACTCAAGCTCGTCGGCCTTTTCATCTAGTTTCCGCCCTGTCTCAAGGCCAACTCCGGCGAGAAAATAGCCGCGCCGTTGCGCCACTGTGGAGCTGCTCCAGATCAGCTTGGCGCGGGCCTTCAAACCGGAGAGAAGCGCCCTTTGAACACTTTCACTCTTTCGTGCGAGCCGGTGCATCAGCAGCGATGACGTCAGCACCTCATCGATCTTTGACTCAAGCTCTTCATCAGCAACTTGCGCATCCCCAAGCAAGCTGAAGATGGCAGTGTCTAGGCTCGTGAGATGTCGGGGCCAGTCTTCAACCGCGGCCGCTGCCAACCTCGCTCGCTCCCCAGGCACCGCTGCAAAGCTCCATGCACCCTGACCTGCCACATACGCGAGCAATGCATCGACATTCCTTGTCCCAAGCTTCTTGGCCATGCGATCCAGTAGCCAGTAAAGAAGTCGGAAGATGCCGCTCTCCATCTCACGTTGTTTGTCGCCGCGGATCAGACGCTTCCAGGCGTCTCGCCGCTTCTCGTGTTCGTCGAACATCGGGTAGAGCACCAACCCTTCGATGTCGACATATGCGCGGCCTGCCCGACCGACAACATTTCGGAACTCGGACTCATCGATCGCCTCACCTTGTCTGGAATGCCCGTGAAAGATGAGGCTGGTGGCCGCCAGGTTGAGTCCCTGCGCGAGGGTCGGTGACGACACCGTGAGCTTCAAAATGCCTTCTCTGAGCAAGTGCTCCACTTCCTTGCGGA
The DNA here is from genome assembly GCF_009617575.1 of Rhodocyclus gracilis. Classification (GTDB taxonomy): domain Bacteria; phylum Pseudomonadota; class Gammaproteobacteria; order Burkholderiales; family Rhodocyclaceae; genus Rhodocyclus; species Rhodocyclus gracilis. The sequence continues at coordinate 7,409 of NZ_WIXJ01000010.1, read as the reverse complement.
ACTGGGTGGGCAACTCGCCATGGTGGACCGCCACGCCCATGCGAAGGCACTTCAAAATGTCGTGATCCGGGCCGAACCACTCAGCCCCGACGGACAAAGCGGACGCGATAGCGGAGGCCGGAGGCGTAATGATCGGCGGGAGCAGCCCCCCGGTGCTGAGCTTGATGATGCGCTTAGCGAATGGCATGACCGACACGCGGATCGGACAAAAGACCAGCACCGACTGACCATCTTCAATCAGACGCCACGCCGTGAAAATGCACAGGTCGGTCTGCGATCCGGGCACTATCGCCGCGTTTGCGCGATTGGATGTCCTCTTGCCGACAACAAAGTTGGGAATGAACGGATGCTCGTCCCCAACCACCACGTTCAGCTGCGCGACCTTGGACTCTGGGTTCCAGTCAACCTCACCAAATCGAAGCCGCGTTGGACGCCAACCGTTCTTGATGAGTCCATCCGGCCGGTCGGCGGTGAGCCAAGCGGTGAAGTCAGCGAGTTGGTCACCATCAGGCAGGATGGCGGAAAGGCAGACGATGCGCCGGGAAGCTGCGTCAGGCCTCCGAAGCAGCCGCTGAATCTGTGCTTCGTAGCGCACCTCTCGCTCGCCGAGTCCGATCATGTGGCCTTCGTCAAGGACCACCAACCCCACATCGTCCAAGAGCGTCGGGTCGCTCCGAAGGGCGAAATCGAGCTTTTCGGGTGTCGACACCACGATGTCCCGCGACTTGAGCGTGTTGACATCGCTACTGCTGGCACCGATGCTGCCATAGAGGCTTGAGACGCTTTTGCCGAGCACGCTAAACGTGCGGCGCAGCGAGACCTCTGTTTGCGCAGACAAGGCACGCAAGGGCGTGACGAAAACGACTCGCTTGCCAGCCGCCAGGCACGCGAGGATGCACAGCTCTGCGATGCGCGTCTTTCCAGCGCTTGTAGGCAGTGACAGCACAAGGTTCGCGTCGTACTCTAGCACACGCTTCGCCGCTTCAATTTGGGACGGCCATAGCTCAATCTCCGACCGACCTCGGCATAGAAGCGAGGTGATGAACAGCTTGCGCAACGGTGCCCAATCGCCGATTGCTGCACCATCGGGACCGGACAAGGGCAGGATCGCGTGAAAGCTGCTGGACCAGAGGCCGTCGACGATGTATAGCGCCAAGCGATGCACCCACCACTGGCCGACGAAGTTCATGTCCCCCGCAACGGACAAGCCCTGCCTGAGACGTGCTTGTGCTTCGCCAATGAGATGCTGTTCGCCCCGCTCTAAAGCGAGCAGCGTCTGGGACATCGCCGACATGAAGTTGCCCTCTAAGCCAAGCAAGAGGGCCTCAGTCACACCTTCGCCGTCCTCAAGGGGGGCTCCCTGACCGTCGACTTCGAAAAGGGGATCCAAAGCAGCCATGATTTTGGCATCAGAGCCGACACCGGATTCGAACCAGCCAGCGACCGCACGGTTCACCCCGGCAAGATCCCGCAGCACCAGCTGTGCGAGGCATCCCTCAACGACAGACAGGTTGGCTTGCTCGAAATCCGATCTTAGAAGTGAGTAGGCGCGCGCGGAGAACCGCCCCAGGTGGTACGCGCAGCCCGCTACCAGGCGGTGAAAGTCCCGCAGCTCATCCCGCGCCCCTCGGGCAACGACTGCTTCGATGGACTCCGCCGCAACCTCGAACGCTTGCCGCGCAGTCGTGAAGTCGCCGCCCAGATCAAGATACCGCAAGCCATGGAGCAGCAGCGAGTAGCCGAACGAAAGCAGGTCCTCCGACAGGAGCGGACTGAAATTCGGCGCATCGATTGGCAGCTCGCCCGCGCGCCAAATCATTCCGCGCGCCTGCCCCCTTGCAAGCAGCTGTTGACGGTAACCCGCTTCAACCGCTTGACTGATGTTGGAGCGAAGCTCCTCTAGTGTGGTTGCCATCAGGCTCCCACGGCCGCGAAAACGGCTTTGATGAACTTCTGATGTTCAGGAACCCGCAGCCCGACATAGTACTGGGTCGCTGCCCCGGTGTAGCCGCTCAAGCTGGTTTGCAACAGCGTGGTGGTGTCGTTGCCGCTAAAGGCGAACAACATGTGCGCAACGTCCTTCGGCTTTAACGACTTATTCAATTGTGCATCGTCGATTGCGTCACGCAGGGGCTTGTCAGCAGGGTCAAGCAGCCGGTCGGCAACAAATCCCATTGAATGAGGCGACGGCAACTCGCCATAACCAGACAGCGCCTCTCGAGCCTTCGAGACGGTGGCAGCAGGCATGGTTGCACCGCTCTTGGACTCCGCCTTGAGTACAGTTAGTTTGCCGGTCACGAGGTTCAAGTTAAATCCCAACATGTCGTCACCCCGCATCGACATGTTTCGGTGGTCTTTGAACTGAAGACGTTTGATGCCCAGCGTGAATGGCGTCTTCTCGCGGACGAAAGTGGTGCACAACACCTCGCCGAGATCGCCTGACTTGAGCTGCGCGCTTTCCGGTAGCCGGTTCTGAATCAACTCAGCAACTTCGTGCCGCTGTAGGCGAGCGAACATATCTGCCAGTCGGCTCTGTGGCAAAAAATGCTCGGGCACCACATCTGCCACGATGGCGACCGCTGTATCAAACTTAGATGCATCTGCGGTCAGCATCGTGTGGCTATGCGGCGCACTGCACCCAACGACGACCTCCGTGCACCATTCGGCGAACCGTGTCATGCGATAAATCCTTCAACTATAGAATGCCCTCGCACCGGCGTGACTAACAATCGCTATCTCAACGCGGATGGCCTGTGACGGCGAGCCTCATGCCGCCGCGCACTGGGTGCTCAGGGAAACAATAATAGCTAGCAAAATGATATCCGGATTGAGCGTCGCAGTTTAGATGCAATGCCTATCAGCATGTAGGTAGCCTGAAAGCCGCCCTTTGCGAATGCCAGCTCTTGGTCGGGAGCTGATGGGCGCATTGGCTCACGTTAGCTGACATTCGCGAGCATATCCTCGTGACGTCGACGGGCCGCTTTGGCCGACTTCCGGTCCTCGGCCATTGCGGTCATTCAAACGATTCCTGCACCCCGTGTGTTTTGTCGCAGATTGCTGACGTGTAGGAGAAGTTGATTGTTAGACGGTATCAAATACGCCTTTACTGACACGCGAAAGAAGCTTCTTCTGATAGCAGGTCGAAACGGCGTTTGAGACGACGCTCTTCCAAGCCGCCTCCGTCATAGTGTCTTTGATCTCGCCGTATCTGTCGTACCATACTTTTGCGAGATTCGCCGTTCTAATTCGTGTTCCAATCGGCACTAGTGCAATCTGCGACTGAACCAGAGCGAGCGCAGCACGGTAGATGATCCGGCCCCAAGGCAGCTCTTGGTTGGGTAACTGACGGGCCCCGTTTTCAGCCACGTATCGCCGCGCTCGGTACGCGGCCAGTGAGATTGGTAGTGAGCCAAGCTGGGTAGGAGAGGCTTTTGCTTTACTGCTCGCATTAACCACTTCATCCAGGTTCCGCAATCGCGCCAATATCTCTGGACCAGGTCGGTCGCTGCATTCAGGCTCTGTCCCTAAACAGAATAAGCATTTCGGTCGGGCACTGTCATAGTGCGGGGAGAAACCGCAGCATTCGCACGTACGCAGCATCACACCGCTCACCCCCGATAGGTCTTGAGACAAGTTCTCCACAGGCCTCAGGTGCCTAAAGATGTCTCGCGCCTCTGTGTTCCAATAGAAAACCGGCCAATCGTAATGAGTTGTGAGAAAGTCCAACCAAAGCTCATCGGGCCCAGAATCGACGAATTCTGCAACCCAAGCACTCCATGAGGGACACCAACCCAGTGCAATCGTACTAAGCGACAGCCACTCAATGTCGACTGCTCCTCGAATCATGTTGCAGGCAAGGGATGCACCCCAAGCGCTCTCGGCTCGGGCTCGATTATCGTCGTTTTCCAAAACGAGTTCCTGAAAGCGTCCTCTCGTTTTCTGCCCTCCAAGGATCTCGGCAACATACAGAGCAACGAACGCCGTAGTCGCACGCGAGTAGGCGCAAAACAACTGCCCCTCGTCCATCTTCTCGGCTCCCAAGACAATAACGACCGGTGCCTCCAGTCCTCGGTAACGGGCAACCACTTCATGACTTACGCCGAGATCACTTAGCGTCGCTTCACCCTCTTCGGTTAGGCCAAACTTGCTCAACACAACGATATCGTCGCCATCGACGCCATCCGCCTTAAATTTCTGGACGAGATCAACCATCGCCTTCCAATCGTCTTCGACAACCAGTTCTCGAATCGTGTCCGCTTCTTCTGGCCGAGGACACTGGAGCTGGTACGAAACCGGCTTCACCTCCAATAGCCGTCCTGTTACAGCTTTTGGCATTCGCAGGGCAATGGTCAGAAGGAATGGCGCGTCAACGCTGATGAGCCGACAGAGGTCCTTCAACGACGTTCCCGTTTCAAATGGAAAGACCTGCGTCTCATCACAGAAGGCCAGAACTTTACTGTCGCGGAACCATTCAAGCAGAACGGCATACCACTCAGGCCGAAGCGCCTGAGCCTCATCGAGAATGAGGGCGTCGTAGGACTCAAGCAACATATCCTTCAGCGCCGCGCCGAGGTCACTTGAACACTCGGTTTTGTACCATTCCGCATTGCCAAAGGCCCCTGGCAAACCACGGCGCTTCCGAGCTTGCATACAGATGCCATGCCACGTCGATACCAGACCTTCGGCAGGTGAGAGGTGCAATTGTCTCGCTAGGTAGTCAGTCAAGAGGCTGTTGAAGGTCAGCACTAAAACGCGTTTCCCCTGACGGACCAACTCTCTGGCGAGAGCAATGCCAATCAGAGTCTTCCCGGTGCCTGGCCAGCCCGTAATCACCATACGAGACTGCCGCAACGCGGTAACGACTACGCTTTGCTGCTCCGTGGTAAGTGGCAGCCAGATGTGCGAGTCATAAATTACCCGCGTACCCCAGGTTGGTGAACCATCGAACTTCGGACACAATGTCTGGATCAGTTTGTCAAAAACAGCCTCGGTGAGCTCTGCTGTCTTCAGCGTCGCCTTCCAATACTGCATCATCTCGATAATTCGAGCGCCCAACTGCGATATTTGTCCCTTGTCGACGACGATGGACTGTGATGGGTTAACTGAGACGTCAACAAGGGCTGTGCTGATAATCTCATCGCCGAACTCGCTATCTGGAAAGATGAGCCCGTATCCCATAAGAAGCCTAAGGCTTTTGTCGGTTCCAAGCCACTGCGCGAGCCCGTGCATATTGCGTCTCGCCTGGTGCACTGGGGTGATGCACTTACCCGACTTGAGGTGGATGAATTCGAGGCCGTCGACTCGGTACCTGCCGCTCTTGACCTCAAGCACGAGGACACCAAGCTCCCGGTGAATAATCAGGAAGTCAATTTCGCCCGTTGGGGCAAACGACTCCGAAATCTCTTTGACGGCAGCGCACAGCCACGGCAAGCTGTGCACGACGGTAAAGTCGTCGGACAGCTGGTCTTTTATTAGTTTGAATAGGACCTTTTCGCCATAGCTTTCAGTCTCTAACGGCCCGAAGGCAGGAATCATTGTCGCCATAGTGATCCAACCAAGTCTTCGGCGTAGCCGACTTGCGCTTCATCGCTGCAAATCGGTCGCCTCTCTCAACAATTTAATTGCCAGCACGGGCTCGACGTGACGTACCAGGGTAAGGTGAGCCTAACACATGTCTTCGGACAACGAGATATCAAGCTGTAAACATTGCAGCATGTCTTCGGAATGCTACGACTGAAAGCAAGAACAGCATCAGTTTCAGGCCGCTAAGGTGATCTCCTGACATAGGGGTAGTCGTATATAGATTTAACACGGTGGACGGCGGCAATGCGCCGCATACTCGCCGCGCCGCTTCAATCGTTCCAATGACGGTAATGGCCAAAATATGTTCGGTTGGTGCTTTGAGGATTATTCGCCGTAGTAATTCGTCTGATTCAGCCTCATCATTGCTCGACCTCGTTAAGAGCGGTTCTCCGAAAATAAGAAAACTATTCAATCTGTTAAGGTGAAGTATTCTTCGCGTTACGCTACACTCGCGGATAGTTAATTGAAGGTGTCGTAAGGATGATTGGTGAGATCCTAAGTGCTCTGAATATCGTCGAGAAAGCTGGCCGGTTCTTCGTCTGGGTTCGGAAGACGCGGAAAGATCCCGCGGACACCGTGAGTAGCCGATTCATTGAGTTGTTCGAGAGCCATGACGTTCACCGGAATCAGATACCGCGATTCTTCGGCCATGGCCTTACGGTCAAGGATGTTCAAGACGAGGCGACGCTTCTTGGTAAGCTCGACGAGCCGCTGCTTGATGCGGCGTGTAGTCTTTTTGGAGTGCGCCGCGAATGGTTGGAGGGCGCGGAGTCTCAAGTTTATCCCTGCCACGATTTTTACAAGCATCCAGAAGAGGTCGCGCCCTTTCTGACGGCGTTGGCTGAGAAGAATCCTGAGGGTAGCCTTGATGGCGTATTGGTGGCCCCAGCCGAAAAAGAAGGGGTCGCTCTGGTTGTTCTCAGGGAGGCGATAGGAAGCGTCGGTGAGAAGCCGATCTATCGATACCACCTGTGCGGTAACTGGCTATTCGAATACTGGAAATCACGGGCGTACCTGACGGCATTTGTCGCCATTGCATGGAAGCACGGGGTTCATGTTCGTGGTTCATTCCTGCCATCGAAGGAGATAGAGCGGATCGCTGAAGGGGAAGCGCTGCTCTGTGCGGAGAACGGAGGCTCTATCTCAAAAGGTGTGAAGCTTTGGTATCCAGAAGATATGGCGTTGGAGCCCGAGGTCTATTTGTCCGGGATTGATCCCGAAAGCGACAAGTTTGGGCTGAAAGCGGCGTTGAATCTCTGGCTAAAGCTTGAGGAATACGGCTACATGGAAACGGGTTTGTCCATGTACAAAAGAGAGGTTGTTCGAGGCTCGTTTGAACAAGCGCTCGGAAGGCTATGAGGCAGTCGTGATTGGCTCTCTACCCACCAAACGTAGTGATGGGTGACGCGCTAGGTTGTCGCGATAGAACGGGATGATCCGTCCGATTGTCCCTGCAACCCATGGACATCTCTGCTCTCGAGGTGCTTCAGATCTCGAAAACGAAGCCTACTAGGCTGCTCTGGATCAGGTGTGGCTCGTTTTTCGCGACGCGCTTTCGCCCATAGCACCGACCAGGATGGACACGAACGGAGAATTCTGCCGAAGCTGCGCCGCGTACGGTGATGGGTCTTCGAGCATCTCCGCAGCCTTCTCGGGCTGCGCGAGCAGGGATTCCCAAGCGTCGATGTAGTCACGACTGCACAGGTTTTTCGCTCGCCACAATCGTACCTGTTCCATGGCGGATGCCACTGACCTGCCTGACTTCTTCGGACCACTTATTCCTGGAGAACGGCCTCCGGTTGGGTGGTTGATAAACGGGCTTTTTT